>NZ_FOBB01000004.1:158116-683650 GCF_900109685.1 Chitinophaga rupis
GGATGCGATATCCAGCCCCAAATAAAAAAGCGAAGCCTTTATGACTTCGCTTCGTGAACCGGATTGGATTCGAACCAATGGCCTGCTGCTTAGAAGGCAGCTGCTCTATCCAGCTGAGCTACCGGTCCATATTTAGTTTTGCGCTATCCCACCAACCTCACACTCCCAATTTTTCCAACACTTTCACCCAAACTAAAATAAACACTATATTTATCTTTCATTTTGGGAGTGCAAATTTATATAAAATTCATCCAATAATTCAAATTTAGCCGTTTTTATAATACAATAGCCATGGACGTACAAATAGAAGCCAGTTGGAAAGAAGTTTTAAAAGACGAATTTGCCAAAGCCTATTTCGGAGAGATCGTCATGTTCCTCAAACATGAAAAAGCCCTCGGCAAAACCATCTATCCCCCCGGTAACCTCATTTTCAACGCATTCAATACCACCCCGTTCGATCAGGTAAAGGTGGTAATACTGGGGCAAGATCCCTACCATGGCCCCCGCCAGGCACACGGCCTCTGCTTTTCCGTGCAGGATGGTGTGCCCCCGCCCCCATCGCTGGTCAATATTTATAAAGAAATGAAAACAGACCTGGGCCTTACGCCACCCACCGGAGGCAACCTCACTAAGTGGGCAGAACATGGCGTACTGCTGCTCAACGCCTTCCTGACCGTACGGGCCGACGAACCCGCCTCCCATAGCAAAATAGGCTGGGAAAACTTTACCGATGCCGTAATCCGTAAGATCTCCGATAAAAAAGAAAATGTGGTGTTCCTGCTCTGGGGTAAGTTTGCCCAGGATAAACAGGTGCTGATAGATGCTACCAAACATCATATCCTGAAAGCAGCCCATCCCTCCCCCTTTAGCGCCGACAAAGGTTTTTTCGGCTGCCGCCATTTTTCAAAGACCAATGAATTATTATCCAAAGCCGGCCTGGAACCGGTTGACTGGCGGCTGGAGTAAGCCATTCTAATTTGAAACCGTCAACCCAATGCCTGAGCATACACATTTTCGTGTTGATATATTAATTAAATTTATCCCTTGATATGAAAATAAACGGCCCTCAAAAGCCGTGTTCTGTGAAATACTGACTGTCAATTGTTTATGAGCAGGTTAAAGAATATTCTTGGCCGGTTATACGCTATTTATGGCTCATTGGTATTTGCCGCCAACATCCTGGTTATGTTCCTGCCAATGTGGGTGATCTCCCGGTTGCCGGAGCCTGAAAGAACACGCCGCTTTTTTCCACTGGTGCGTGCATGGATGAAGGTATTTATGCCCATGCTTTTTTGTCCCGTAAGAAGAAAAGGGCTGGAAAATTTTGAACCCGGCGTTACCTATGTAGTAGTATGTAATCACAACTCTTTAATGGATGTACCGGTCACCACACCCGGTGTACCCGGCTACCATAAAACCCTGGCCAAAATAGAAATGGCCAGCACACCCCTGTTTGGTATTATGTATAAGATAGGCAGTGTGCTGGTAGACCGTAAAGACGAGAACAGCCGCCACCGCAGTTACGAGGAAATGAAACAAGTGCTCAACCAGGGCATGCACATGACCCTATACCCCGAAGGCACCCGCAACAAAACAAACGATCCGCTGAAATCTTTTTACGATGGCGCTTTTGCGCTGGCTATAGATACGCAGCACTCCATTATGCCGGCTGTATTATTCAATACACGTAAGATCCTTCCGCCGGACCGCATCTTTTACGCGCTGCCGCATAGGGTTGATTTTCATTTTCTGCCGCCCATCTCCACAAAAGGATTAACCAAAGATGATCTGCCGGCATTAAAAGAAAGGGTATTTAAAATAATGTGGGACTACATTGAGCAGCATAACAGCAAAAAGAAGTAACACCCACCAACACACCAGCACATTCCTCCTGCTACAGATCATAGAACTGCCGCGTTCGATTTATACGGAGATCACGCAGCAGCCCCGATTTGGGGCTAATGGTAATACTGAACTGCCGGTACGTACCAAAGGGTATCAGGTTAATAGACATTTGCCAGCAGTGCAGATCGCGGGAAATATACATATTCGTATAGGCAATTGCGTGATTAATGAAATCATAACCGCTGTTCAGGCCTATCTTCCACTTGGGTGTTAAGCTGAAATCGCCGTTAAAGTTCACATACTGGTTAAAGTTCACCACCACCCCGCCGGAATCCGGTATAATAGATTTGCTGTAGGTTAAGCTGTAGGAAAGATCAATACGCCAGGGAATATCAAAGTCCACATACTCACCCGGATTATTACGCACCATCTGCATTTGCCGTTGCTGCGCCTGCATAGCAGCATCGCCGGTTTGCTGGTTTTCAAGATCGTCCTTCTGCTTTTCCTTCTCCTTGCTTTTTTTATCGGCCGACTGGAAAGAGGTGCTCATGGTGATATTCGCATTTGTTAACCGGCCCAGGCTCAGCTTACCTGCCTGCCATACATACTGGTCCAGCCGGTGCCCCCGCTTATCTACAACATACGGATCAAGATTACCACTGGCAGAGATGTTCAGCTTCTCAAACAGGTTGGTACGTGCATAAATGCTAAAGGTGCTCAGCTTAAAGGAATCCGCTATCAGGTTATAGCTGCCGTTAATACCAAAACCATCCAGCAGTTTAATTTTCTTTTCTTTATTGGCAGAGGTATCCTTCTTGGAGGCCACCTTCATTTCCAGGTTGTTATCCAAACCAAACGATATTAACCCGGCCCTCCCTTCGCCAGGCACGCCCACTACAGATCCGTCAAAATAAGATACACGGCTTACATCCTCCGGCTGAAAACCATACCGCAGGGAATCATATGCGCTGCGGGCCAGGTTAGGCTGATAGCTTAAGCTCATGGTAGGGCGCATCACATGGCGGATGGCCTTTATCTTGGAAGTCTTTTTAAACACATACATCCCGTACACTGCAGTAGATAATGACACGCTGGCGCTGGCCTGCCGGGCGGCAAAAAAGCCCGTCTGGTAAGTGGTATCTATACCGCCCAAGGTATCGGTAGCCGGGTTAAACCGGTGCGGGTTCCAGCTACGGATCATTTTACGGGTGTACCAGTATTCTGAATAGTTAATGCCGGGCGATAAGGTGAACGTACCCACCGGTATGGAAAAAGAAACAGGAATAGTATGCTGCATACCGGTTTGCAAACGGTCAAACATTTCCTTTTTCAGGAACATGGTATCCTTGAAGTTCACACTGTTACGCAGCACCGTGCTGTAGGAAACCCCTATTTTCTGGTACCACTTGGGCGTACCTACCAGCTCCTTGGGTTGAAAAGGATAAATAGTATTTACGTTAAAAGAGGCGTCCGGGAAAGAGATAAAGATATCCTTGGTGGAAAGGTTCTGCTGGTGGTTCAAACTCATGGTAAAGTTATAGGGCTTGCCCTGCCAGGTTTTTGAAAAGCTGATGGACGATCCTATGTTGTTATTTACCCTGGTATAATAATCAAATACATTGTACTGGTTGTAGGAGGAGGTACCAAAGTTCACGTTGGCGCCAAAGTTCACCCCCGGCCGGGCCTTGCTGTCCATGCTGTGGTTCCAGGTTACACGGAAGTCACGGGAACGGGTAAACTCTGATTTCACGGCCGGGTCGCCAAAACGCGTAGTGGCAAAGCTCAGGTTCAAACCACCATTATAGCGGTATCGTACGCGGTAGGTAGGGCTGGCCGTTAAGCTCCAGCTGCCGTAAGAATATACATCGCCGCGCATGGTCAGGTCAAAATACTCCCCCAGGCCCAGGTAATAACCGCCGTTTTCCAGGCCTACGCCTTTCTGCGCATTCACTACATATTGCGGCGGTAAGATGCCGGAACGCTGCCCCTGTGTGATAGGGAAAATGGCAAATGGTATAAATAAAGGGGTGGGCACCCCTTCAATTTCCAGGTTGGCCGGGCCGGATATAACCAGTTTGTCCGGTATTACCTTTATCTTGCGGGCGCGGAACTGAAAGTGAGGGGTATCCAGGTTACAGGTAGTGTAACCATTCTTCCAGCCGAAAATGCTGTTATCCGCCTCCCTTTTTGTTTGCTGGCTGTGAATAAAGCCTTCGCCATACTGGGAACGGGTATGATAAATTTTAGCTCTTTGCGTATTGAAGTTGTACCGTAAGGTGTCGGAATCAAAATTCTGCTCACCATCTTTCAGCACCGGCCGGCCATAGGCCTTACCGCTGGTATCCTGTGCGGTGGTGGCTTCCAGCACACCGGTAGCCTGGCTAAAGTTCATCCGTTCTGCCGTCAGGTCCACTGTTTTGTACTTGGTGTTGGCCGTACCATATAAATAAAAGCGTTTGGCGGGTACCATCAGTACAATGGAGTCCTTGGCCTTATAGTTCACCGGGGCATCCAGGCTGTCTTTTGATAGTTTGGGCATGTACAGGGTGTCTACCACGGTAGTGTCAGTAGCGGTGCTATCAGTAAGCCGTGGTATGGTATCCCGGCCGGTACGGGCGGTATCTCTTACCCTTGGCCTGGAAAGCGGCACTGTATCTGACTTTCCTGGCACGGTATCTGTGAAACTTTTGTTAAAATTCACATTTCTGTGTGGCCCGGCCCAGGCAAATGCATCTATAATAAGGATAAAAGCAAAGACTGCACCTGCTACGAACAGGTACTGTCTGAAAAACTTTTTATAATTATTTTTGTAGTCAGGGATCATGTGTCAAGCGGGCACAAACCTACATGTTTTTATACAAATTATTATCATTCGTAAAACGAAAAAGAACGCCTGGGGATACACTGGTTTTCTACAATTATAAAAGTATTAACGATTCAGGATGAATTACCAAATTATTAATTACGAATTGTCAATTACGAATTACGAATTTAAAATGCAGCGAAGATCACGATTTGCCGCTCTACCCAATTCGTAATTCGTAATTCCGTAATTCGTAATTAAACTAACTAATGCCCATTAAACTTTGAAACATGCGCTGGAACCGATTTTGGATCTTAGGATGCGGAACGCTATTTATCTTTACCTTATTTATCCGGGCTACGGACAAGCCCTTTAAAAGAAAGCAGGACAAACCTCTCCGTACCATTGTAATTGACGCAGGCCATGGCGGACAGGATATTGGCGCCCGCGGCAGCTACTCCACCGAAAAAGAAGTAACCCTGGATGTTGCTTTAAAACTGGGAAAGATTATAGAAGAGAATATGCCGGATGTAAAGGTGGTGTATACACGTAAAGTGGACCGCTTTGATGATCCCCGCCGCAAAGCAGAAATTGCCAATGACGCCCGGGGCGATCTTTTTATATCCATTCACTGTAACTCTGCCCCTAAAAGCCGCCATGTGACCGGGTACAAAACCGTATACCGTAAAAAGGGAAAACGGAAAATAGCCGTGAAGCAGCCCATTTATGAATACTCCCCCAGCCAGGCACAGGGTACGGAAACGTACGTGTGGGCTACCAGTAAGAACAACGCCAAAATGGAATCCCTGAAAACCAGCTCCGTAATGGTGCTGGATGGCAACTCTGAAGAAGCCAAGGAAGTGATGGATGCTGCCGACCCGGAAACCTTTATTATGCTCAATACCCTGCGTAATGCCTTTTTTGATCAGAGCCTGCGCTTATCTACCATGGTGGAAGATGAATTTACCAAAGTAGGCCGTATTAGCCGGGGCGCCCGCCAGCGTAATGAAAAAGGTATTTGGGTGCTGCAGGCAACCGCCATGCCCAGTGTACTGGTGGAGTTAGGCTTTATCAGCAACCCGGATGAGGAAGAATACCTGAACTCTGCCAACGGTCAGCAGGAAACCGCCCAGTGCATCTATAAAGCTATAAAACGTTATAAAGAAGAGCTGGAACGTTTTGGCAACTTTAAAGAGGAAGCCGCACCACCGCCGCAACCGGTAGTACCGCAACCCGTTGTGCAGCCGGTGATTGAAACCGGTTACAAACAACCCAGGAAAACCTCCGCCACTGCTGCCTCCTCCTCCCTTATGTATAAGGTACAGCTGCTGGTAAGCGATAAAAATTATTCTGCCAAGTCCCCCATTTTCAAAAAAATGGGGGGCCCTATAAAACAGGAGCGGGTGATCATTAACCGGAAAAAATTTAACAAATATATATGGGGCAGCTTCCGAACGGAACCGGAGGCCGGGGCTGCCTTGCGAAAGGCCAAGCGGATGGGCTTTAAAGATGCGTTCATCGTCCCATACAAGAATGGCCTGAAGTTAGAAGCACAGATGTAATGTAATCCCCGACCAGCAAGCACCCCAAGTAATAATTACCCCTATCCTTTTTACCCTATCACCTGATCCTTACTAAATTATAACTGACCACCGGAGCTAAAAATTGGAATTTGGTACCGGGAGTTGGATTTTCGATTACTTTTGCAGCAACGTATACGTATCTCATGATAAAAGTATCTAATGAAACCAAAGTGGGAGTGCTAACTGTAGTCGCTATTGTCCTGCTGGTATTAGGCTTTAATTTATTGAAAGGAAAAAGCCTCTTTTCATCCGACAAAACTATTTACGCTGTATACAAACAGGTGAATGGTTTACAACCCTCTAACTTTGTGCAGGTCAACGGTTTGAAGGTGGGAAGCGTATCAGACCTCAACATCCTGGATAACAATGCCGGCCGCATCCTGGTAACCCTGCGTATCACAAAAGATGTGGAAATACCCCGTAACTCCGTGGCCCGCATTACCGGCGACCTGTTAGGCACTAAAGCCGTACAGATCGACTTTGGTAACGCCAACGATTATCTGAAATCCGGCGATACCATTTATGCCGCTGTAGATGGTTCCATTACAGATGCGCTTAAAGAGCAGCTGAACCCCCTGGTTAAAAAGCTGGAAACCACCCTCTCCGCAGTAGATTCTGTATTACTAACGGTGAATGCTATATTTGATACTACCACAGAAGGCAATCTTCGTGTAGCCGTGGCTCACCTGAAAAATACCATGGGTAATTTTTCTGCCACCTCCAGCTCCCTGAACCGTATGATGGACCCTGAAAAAGGCAATGTACAGGCTACCTTTAATAACCTGGCCGCTATTTCCGAGAATCTGAAAAATAATAATGATAAGATAACCGGCATTCTTACCAATGCTGAAAAAGCCACCGGTACCCTGGCCAACGGGCAGCTGGATTCTTCCCTGCAGGACCTGCAGCATACTGTGGCCAACCTGAACCAGATGACCAGCAAGCTTAATAGCAATGATGGTTCCCTGGGTCTGCTGATGAATGATAAAAAGGTATACAACAACCTGCAAACCTCCCTGGGCAGCCTGAATAAGCTGCTGGAAGATCTGCGCGTAAACCCGAAACGGTATGTACACTTCTCGCTGTTTGGCAAAAAAGATAAAGTAAAGCCCCTCCCTTCTGATACGGTAACGGCTCAATGATGATTTGTAAAATGCAGCACTTTATAAGATATAGCCTTGTTCTCATTGGCATTTACCTGTTGGGAATAATGGGGGCGGCAGCGCAGCAGAAAACCGGGGACAGTACCTCCGTTATTCACATCCTGCATGCTGATACGCTGAACAATATTACCCGCGATTCCGTACAGCTGGCCCGTTTTATCGGGAATGCCTCCTTCCGGCAGGGTAATACCATTATTTCCTGCGACAGCGCTTTTAAGAACAGCCTCTCCAACCAGCTGGATGCCTACGGTCACGTACATATTAACCAGGCCGACAGTGTACAGGTGTATGGCGATTACCTGCATTATGAAGGCAATACCAGGCTGGCTACGCTGAAAGGGAATGCCCGCTTAACAGATGGTAAGGTGAACATCTCCGGCCCTGAGCTGCAATATGATATGAATGCCCGCATTGGTACCTACACACAGGGCGGTAAATTAATTAACGGCACCAGCACGCTTACCAGTAAGGAAGGTTTTTATTATGCAGATACCAAGGATGTATATTTTAAATATAACGTGCTGCTGGTAGATCCCTCCTATACCCTTACCACCGATACCTTATTATATAATACCGATACCAAGATTGCCACCATGGTAGCCCCTACTACCATTAATGATGGTAAAACCATTATGTACACCACCTCCGGTTACTACAACACGGAAACCGGTTATGGCAACTTTGGCAACCGCCCCACTATTGTGGACAGCGCCAGCACCATTACTGCGGATAATATTGAAACCGATAAGGTTACCGGTTACTCCTATGCTACAGGTAACATGGTGTACAGGGATACCGCCAATAAAATGTCGCTGCTTTCCAACTACGGCAAGGTGAACCAGGCTAATAAAACCGTGCTGGCCACCCAGCACCCACTGCTGATACTGGAACGCGATAAGGATACCCTGTATATGGTGGCCGATACTCTTTTTTCCGGAGTAATGAGGGGCGACAGCATTATAACGGCGCCGGTTAAACGCCCGGGTGTAGATAGCCTGGCAGAGGATACCGCCGCACCCAGGAAAATAAAGGCGCCCAAACAATTGCCGCCGCCGGATTCACTGCAGGAATTTGCGCAGATGGATTCAGCACGGCGGGCCATTGCTGATTCACTGACCGCCGTACCGCAGCAGGTGGATACTGCCTTAAAACTTACAAAAGCAGATACGCTCAAAAAAAGCAAGGATACCCTTATCACCGGCAAGCCTTTGTTAAAAAAGGATACTGCATTGGTTGCGCATAACCTCAAAAGGCCGGATTCACTGGCATTGGCGCTTCCTAAGGACACTGTAAAACCGGATACAACGGAAAAGCGCTACATACTGGCCTACCACCATGTACGCATTTATTCTGATTCCCTGCAGGGCGTGGCAGATAGTGTATACTACTCCTCCCGCGATTCTATTTTCCGCTTTTACCGCGATCCCATCTTGTGGGCTAATAATACCCAGCTTACCGGCGATACCATTTACCTGTACACAAAAAATCAGAAGGCAGATAAGCTGGTAATGCAGCCTAACGCATTGATAGTAAATGAAGCAGAGCTTAACAAGCCACTGTACAACCAGATCAAAGGCAATATTATTACCGGCTACTTTGCCGGTGATGCGCTGGACTGGATGCATGTGGATGGCAATGCAGAAAGCATTTACTATGTGAAGGATGATGACGGCGGTTTTATAAGCGTAAATAAATCACTCAGCGCTATTATTAATATTCACTTCACTGCCGGTGAGCTTAATAAAGTTGTGTTCATCAAAGACCCGGAAGGCACTATGTATCCTTTTACACAACGGCCTAAAGACGAGATGCTGCTGGAAAATTTCCGCTGGGATATTAAGCGCAAACCTAAAAGCAAGTATGAGCTAATGGGTAAATAGCCGGCCACAGACCGATCTGTAAACTAAACCTGCTTGTGAATGGCAACTTCTGTAGGACATAAATTAAAAAGGTTCAGGAAAAAACTACTCTCACCCCTGTACGAATTTCTGCAGGATAGCCGTGCAGTGGGCATCGTATTAATGGTATGTACTGTTGTTTCTCTTATAGTAGCCAACTCACCTTATCAAACTACCTATATTAATTTCTGGGAAACAGCCGTGCACATGCCGGACGGCTGGCACCTGCCCCACTCCCTGCTGCACTGGATCAATGATGGATTAATGGTGATGTTCTTTTTCCTGGTAGGTATGGAAATAAAACGGGAGCTTACCGTGGGTGAGCTATCCTCTATTCAAAAGTCCCTTTTACCGGCGCTGGCAGCCCTGGGCGGCATGGTATGCCCCGCATTGATATTCCTGGCTTTTAACGGAGGTACCGCCCACGCACATGGCTGGGGCATTCCCATGGCCACGGATATTGCATTTTCGTTAGGCATCTTATCCCTGCTGGGCAAACGCATCCCCCTTACGCTGAAAATATTCTTAATGGCCCTGGCTATTATCGATGACCTGGGCGCCATACTGGCCATTGCTGTTTTTTATACAGCTACCCTGCAGCTTACCTATTTGTTATGCGGCGCAGGCGTAATGGTTTTGCTTATTATCCTCAACCTGCTAAAGGTACAGCGGCTTATCTTTTACCTGATACCCGGCCTGGTATTATGGTATTGTATTTACAATTCCGGCATTCACGCCACCATTGCAGGTGTGCTGGTAGCCTTTTGTATACCGCTTACCAAAATAGCTGACCTCATTCATCACCTGCACGACCCGGTTAACTTTATAGTGATGCCTGTTTTTGCGCTGGCCAATACCGCTATTATTTTCCCGCAGGATGTTATGCAGGCCTTCACATCGCCGGTGAGTTATGGTATCCTGGCCGGGCTGGTGCTGGGCAAGCCGCTGGGTATTTTCTTATTTTCTTTTATAGCGGCTAAATTAAAATGGGCGGCCCTGCCGCATAAAACCACCTGGGCGCAGCTATTGGGAGCGGGTATGATAGCGGGCATTGGGTTTACGATGTCTATTTTTATTTCAACGCTGGCGTATAAAGAGGCGGAGCTGCAGATCGTTTCTATTATGTCTGTAATGGTGGCTTCCCTGCTGGCCGGCCTTATAGGATTTATTTACCTGAAGCTGTTGAAACCTAATAAGGTATAATAAGCAGGCGCTTCCTTCGTTATTTATAAACTATCTTGGCATTGTTATTGTTAAATCCTCATACCAACATGAAAGCGGGCATAACAACACATGGTTCAGGGGACAAAAAATGGTATCAGCTGCAGGTTTACCAGCGGTTTATATTATTTACCCTGATTTTAACCGGATGTATGTACGATCTCAAAGCACAATCAACAGCATCAAAAGGGCCCCAGGTAGGTATCCGCTTAGGTTTACCGCTGGGCGCTACCGCACGCTATTTCTTCACCGATGCAGATGCCGTGGAAGGCATTGCCGGTATTTATAACGAAACATTTACTGTTACAGGCTTATATGAACGCCATTTTGATCTGTCGGCGCTTACCGTGCAGGGCTTTGCCTGGTATGTAGGCGGCGGGGCGCATATGGGCATACGGAAATATGAGGGCAGTACGAAATTTATAGCAGGAGTGGATGGGATATTGGGATTGGATTATAGCTTTGCAGCTATTCCGCTGAACCTGGGCCTTGACTGGAAACCGGCAGTGCATTTCAGCACACCTTCTGACCTGGCCTCCTTTGCAGTATCGGCCAGGTATATTTTAAACAGGAAATAACCATTTGATCTTTACAACTATAAAACCAAACAATAGTATCAAAATGAAAAGAGCGGCATTAATCCTTGGCCTGGTTGCCCTGCTGGCAGTACAGGCAAATGCACAAAAGTTGAGAAGAGGCGCCGAAGCACCTGCTAATTATGGAACAGCCATCGGTATCCGGATGAACCCCTGGATCGTAGGTTTTACCATTAAACATTTCATTTCCGGCCCTCACGCCATTGAAGGATTGGCTTTCACCAACTTCGACAAAGGCAGCAACGTTACTTTTACAGGTTTGTATGAATATCACTGGAACGTGTTCGATAAGCCCGAATTCCTGATGTACGCCGGTGGCGGTGCACACGTCGGTATTTACGACCGTTTTGACTATGACCGCGACCGCTGGTTCCGCAATGGTGACGGTACGTATGTTACCGCCGGCCTGGACGGCATTTTTGGCGTGGAATACACTTTCAAAAAGATCCCGCTGAGCGTGAGTGCTGATCTGAAACCGTTCTTTAACTTCTCCGGTGGTACCCACTTCATGGGCGAAGAGATTGGCGGCGCATCTGCACGCTATACTTTCTAATAGTGATCACACTATAAATATGAATTGGTTGAAAAGCCCTGGTTAAACACCGGGGCTTTTCTTTTTGATCAAAACTTTCCCGTATTTTTATACACTACGTGTATGAAAATTTTTACGGCTACACAAATACGGGAAGCAGATGCTTATACCATACAGCACGAGCCCATTAGCAGCCTGCAGCTAATGGAACGGGCAGCCACAGCCTGCGCGCAATGGCTGTTCCGCCACTTTGATGCCCGGAAGCCCTTTTACATATTTTGTGGTATGGGCAATAACGGGGGCGATGGGCTGGCCATCACCCGCCTCCTGCTGAATAACGGGTATAAAGCTACGGCCTGCATCGTCCATCATAGCAATAAAGCATCTGCAGACCATACGGCTAACCGGCAGCTGCTGGAGCAGCAGTATCCCCAAAGCATATACGATGTGGCCGCAGTAGCCGACCTGCCTACCCTGCCGCCTAAAAGCATTATTATAGACGCTATTTTTGGCACCGGCCTGCGAAGCGCCATAGAAGGCTGGATGGCAGGCCTTATTCACCAGTTGAATGATCTGCAGACACGGCATACCCTGGTGGCCATTGACCTGCCTTCCGGTATGCTGGCAGATGCTTCCAGCGCGCATATGCCGGTAGTGCACGCCAGTATTACCCTTAGTTTTGAAGTATATAAGCTGGCTTTTCTGCTGCCGGAAAACGCAGCGCGTACCGGCCAGGTGCATATATTACCCATAGGCCTGCATCCGGATTACCTTACGCAAACGCCTACCCGCTTTCATGTAACGGATGCGCATATGATGCGAACCATTTACCAGCCCCGCCAGCCCTTTGCTCACAAAGGCACTTACGGGCATGCGCTGCTGGTAGCCGGCAGCTATGGTAAAATGGGCGCTGCCGTGTTAAGCGCTAAAGCCTGCTTACATGCCGGTGTGGGGCTGCTTACCTGCCATGTGCCGCAGTGCGGGTACCAGATCATCCAGATCAGCGCACCTTCCGCTATGTGCGTAACCGATATACAGGAAACCTACAGCAGCCACTTTCATGAAAGCGCACCGCAAACACGCGGGTTGCAACAGTATAAGACCATTGGTATAGGCCCGGGGCTGGGCACCGCTACGGGCACGGCCAAGGCCCTGGAACAGCTGCTGGAGCAGTACCGGCAGCCAATGGTGCTGGATGCGGATGCGCTGAATATTATCAGCGAATACCCGTTCCTGTTACCCCGCATACCGCATGGCTCCCTGCTAACACCCCACCCCAAAGAGTTTGAGCGTATATTTGGCAGCAGTGATAATGATTTTGCGCGGCTGGAGCTGTTGTCCCGTCAGGCAGTAAGCCTGCAGCTGTATATATTGCTAAAGGGACGGTTTACAGCCATGGCCTGCCCGGATGGCGCTGTATACTTTAACTCCACCGGCAACCCCGGTATGGCTACCGGCGGCAGTGGCGATGTGCTGACCGGCATACTTACTTCCCTGCTGGCGCAGGGTTATGCGCCTAAAGCCGCTATATTGCTGGGCACTTACCTGCATGGGCTGGCGGGCGATATTGCAGCCGCCCGTATGTCGCAGGAAGCTATGACCGCAGAGAGCATTATAGATTGTTTGGGACCCGCCTTCCTCCAGCTATGATGGTGAAAAGTAATACGTTATTCCATGTTTCCCGCTACTGGTACGGCTTTCGGGCAAATGCCGGCACATTAAATTCACATTAGCAAAAGTAGTTTGGAAACATTATTTTTGTCAACCTTGTATATTTTAAAATCGCTTATATGAGTATCGTGTACCTTGTTCCATGTTTTGGATTAATTGCATTACTGTTCACTGCTGTCAGAAGCGCCTGGGTTGTACGCCAGGATGCCGGAAACGAAAGAATGACCGAAATAGCCAAACATATCGCTGAAGGCGCTATGGCATTCCTGAAAGCCGAATACAAAGTTCTTACCTACTTCGTAATAATCGCAGCCTTGTTGCTGGGTTATATGGGAGCTTCGCATGAAAATTCCGACTGGACCATTGCACTGGCATTTATTATGGGGGCCGTGTTCTCTGCTACGGCCGGTTTCATAGGCATGCGCATTGCCACTAAGGCCAATGTACGCACCGCGCAGGCGGCACGTACCAGCCTGGCCAAAGCCCTGCAGGTATCCTTTACCGGCGGCTCTGTAATGGGAATGGGCGTGGCTGGTTTGGCCGTACTGGGCCTGGGTAGCCTGTTCATAATACTCAAAACTTATTTCGGCGCTGAAGCCAACACGCCGGAAATGATCAAAACCATTGAAGTGCTCACCGGCTTTTCACTGGGTGCAGAAAGCATTGCGCTGTTTGCCCGTGTAGGCGGTGGTATTTATACCAAAGCAGCTGACGTAGGCGCTGACCTGGTAGGTAAGGTGGAAGCCGGCATTCCCGAGGATGATCCGCGCAACCCTGCTACTATTGCAGATAACGTGGGTGATAACGTAGGCGACGTAGCCGGTATGGGCGCTGACCTGTTCGGCTCTTATGTAGCCACCGTGCTGGCTACCATGGTGCTGGGCGCTGAAACCCAGTCTGTAGACAACTTTGGCGGTATTGCTCCCATCCTGCTGCCTATGCTCATTGCAGGTATGGGAATTATCTTCTCTATCATCGGTACCTTCTTCGTAAAGATCAGCGACAGCGCCGGTTTAAATACCAGCGCCGTGCAAAGAGCGCTGAACATGGGTAACTGGGGCTCTATAGTGCTTACCGCTATTGTAGTATATTTTATGGTACAATGGCTGCTGCCGGAAAGCATGCTGCTGCGCGGCCATGAATTTACAAAAGGAGGCGTATTTGGCGCTGTGGCCGTGGGTTTGGTAGTAGGTACCCTCATGAGCCTTATTACGGAATATTATACGGCCATGGGTAAACGCCCGGTGCGCTCCATCATCCGCCAGTCAGCTACCGGCCATGCTACCAATATCATTGGCGGTTTATCTGTAGGTATGGAATCTGTTACGCTGCCCATTCTGGTGCTGGCAGGCGGTATTTACGGTTCTTATGCCTTTGCAGGCCTGTATGGCGTAGCCATTGCAGCTGCAGGTATGATGGCCACTACAGCCATGCAGCTGGCCATTGACGCTTTTGGCCCTATTGCCGATAATGCCGGTGGTATAGCTGAAATGAGCGAGCTGCCTAAAGAGGTACGTGAAAAAACGGATATCCTGGATGCAGTAGGTAACACTACCGCCGCTACCGGTAAAGGTTTTGCCATTGCATCTGCTGCGCTTACCGCCCTGGCGCTGTTTGCCGCTTTTGTGGGAATTGCTAAGATCAGCAGCATTGATATTTATAAGGCCAATGTGCTGGCCGGCCTGTTCGTAGGTGGTATGATCCCCTTCATCTTCTCTTCCCTGGCAATTGCAGCCGTAGGCCGTGCAGCCATGGCCATGGTGGAGGAAGTACGCCGCCAGTTCCGCGAAATCCCCGGTATTATGGAAGGCAAAGGCCAGCCGGAGTATGAAAAATGCGTAGCCATTTCCACGCAGGCCTCTATCCGCGAAATGCTGCTGCCGGGTGCTATTGCGTTGATCATGCCGCTGATAATAGGGTTTATTTTTGGCCCTGAGGTGCTGGGCGGTTTCCTGGCCGGTGCAACAGTAAGCGGTGTATTAATGGGTATGTTCCAGAACAATGCCGGCGGCGCCTGGGATAATGCAAAGAAGTCTTTTGAAAAGGGCGTGGAAATAAACGGAGAAATGTACTACAAAAAGTCGGAGCCGCACAAAGCCTCTGTAACCGGCGATACCGTGGGCGATCCTTTTAAAGATACTTCAGGCCCGTCTATGAATATCCTCATTAAGCTAATGTCTATTGTATCCCTGGTAATTGCGCCTACCCTGGCACAGATCCACGGCAATAATGCAGATACTGTAGCTAAAAAGAAAATGCAGCCTACACAACAGGTGGTGAAAACAGATAAAGAAAGTACACTGATCGTGAAAAAATAGTTTGGGCTATAAATATGTAAATGTGCTGGTATATACGTATACACCAGCACATTTGCATATTAGCACATTAACTAATTATCCCCTATCTTTGTACTGTAATTTCATTAATTACAGAATGGTTAAGAGTAAGTTTGCAATATCAGTACACATTTTAAGCCTGCTGAGCACCGGCGGGGAAGAGTGGCTATCATCTGACTACATTGCCGGTTCTATGAATGCCAATCCTGCCCTGGTGCGCAAAGAGCTGAGTGCATTAAGAGCAGCCGGCCTGGTAGAAAGTAAAGAAGGTAAAAGCGGTGGCAGCCGCCTGCGTAAGCCGGCCTCCCAGATCCGCATGTCTGACGTGTTCCAGGCGGTAAAGGAAGATCATGTATTTGGCTTCTCTCCCAACCTGCCTAATCCCGACTGCGCTGTTGGCGCAGGCATTAATGATGCGTTGGATGAATTGTTCACTGAAATAGATCACACTATTTATAACCGCCTTAAACGCATGACCCTGGCGGCTTTCACAAAGCAGGTCATTAACGCACAAGCCTGATTGAATTACGAATTATCAATTACGAAATGCGGAGCATTCACGAATGCCATTGAGAGTAAATTATGATATGAGTAATTACGAATGTGATCGTGTTTTGTTGATGGCATGCACCTTTACGTAATTAAATAACCCTTCATTATTACTTCTTTAATTCTTTGTGCGGCGCGCATCCTTGCATAATTGAACAACCCTTAATTATTAATTACTGGCGGTGGCGCGCCCTTCCCGGGCTGATCCCAAACTTTTTACTGAAGGCATTACTGAAATGCTGGGGAGATGAGTAACCCAGTTCATGGGCAATATCCGTAAGGGGTTTATGCTGTTGTAATAAAAGCTCCCGCGCGTGGTCCAGCCGCTGATCATTCAGGTAACCAAACACCGTAGTATCAAATACCTGTTTGAAACCGGCTTTCAGCTTAAACTCATTCAGCCCTGCCAGCCTTGATAGCTCGCGCAGGGAAGGTGGCTGCTGCATATCGCTCATAAGCAGGTCGCGGGCATAGTACACCTTTTCCCGGTCAGTGGCTGATAAGGCAGTGCTTACAGGTGTGCTCCCACTTTCCGACCTTTCATATTGCTCGCACTGTAAAGCCAGCAGTTCCAGCACTTTAGATTGCAGGAACAGCTTTTTAATACCGCCTATGAACTGGCAGCTGCGTATCTCTTCCAGCACCTTTAACATTTGCAGGGTAATGGGCTGATTATTACGCTGGTTCAGGAATACCAGCTTATTGCCGGCAACCTGCTCTGCCAAACGGTCCATTACGCGGCCATTATTTTCTGCAAACTCCAGGAAACGGTCGCGGGCAAAACTAAGCGATACCATTTCTATAGTATCCTGCTTCTTTATTTGTGCATTTTCTGATAAAGTGGGGTTATACAACAGGTTATGTTCCAGCCGGGAAAAGTTGTAGTTACGCTTACCCGGTAAATTGCTCATAAAATTGCCTTGTAGCACAAAATGCTGGGATACCATGGTGGGCGCATCCGGCGCCAGTTCTACCGCTACATTCAGGTTTTCATATACATGCGCATGGCCAAAAGCAATATGCAGCCCGTCAAAATACATTTCCCGGAAACTGGCGGTCCCAAAAGCAAACTGCATTTTCATCTCCTCTTCTATAATGCGGGGGCTTAATAACTCCTGAGAGGTGAGCAGTTTATCTTCCCTATGCAGCACATTCCGGGAATCGTTCGTAATAACTACGGGCATAAAAAATCCGTTTAGTGTAAATTTTAATCCTTTTAATGCAACAGTTCTAAATAGGCAGTCCCCAAATTTGCACAAAAATATTCCGAATATAAAAATATAATATCCATGATTGGAATATTTAGAACGAATATAGCCACCCAACATGATAAGAAAAGGGTGATCGGGGAAATAGAAGCCAACTTTAACGTAATGGCCTGCAGCATAGATATTGAGGACTGCGACCGGGTGTTACGCATTGTGGGTCAGCAGGTAGTGGAAGATGCCATTATGAGCTTTGTTAAAAGGCTGGGCTACCACTGCGACCTGCTGGACTAAGGGCCGGGAATAATATGGAACCACGCATGAAACGTCATCTACTAAGGTAGGGGGCGTTTTTCAATTTTATGAACCTACGTAATCTTGTTACAACGTACATGCACCTCCTATTCCTCTGCTGTAGTCTGTTATTCGCATTCATAATCAATTTAAAGGGTGCTCATACCCCCGCTTTGGGCGGGGCCGTAATGCGTAATTGACAATTCGTAATTAAAAATTTCCCTTCCAATTTAGGGGTACACTAATTAACTCCCGTCATATATGCAGAAACACAAAATTTAATACGGTGTTCCTAAAATAAAAGGGTAGGTACTGCCGTCTTACAATGCACATATATATAAATCTTATATGAGAAAACACCTGATTCTGCTCATGTCGCTCGCCTGCTTTATACTGCAAGGACTGACACTGCACGCCCAACAACGTTTTACTGTTAGTGGTTACGTAAAAGACCAACAAAACGGCGAAAGCCTCATCGGCATCTCCGTATCCAAAGCAGGCACCAGCCTGGGAACGGTTACCAACGAGTATGGATTCTTTTCGCTCACCCTGCCCGCCGGGGAACATGAGCTGCAATTTTCCTACATTGGTTACACTCCAATTAAACAAACCATTACGCTTAACCGCAACCAGCAGCTGAACATTAAACTGGAAAAATCCAGCAGCCAGTTAAGCGAAATAGTGGTTAACGGTAAACAGGAAAAAGCAGTTAATACACTGAATACCAGTATTAACCGCCTGGATATTGCACAAATGAAAAAGATGCCCACCTTCCTGGGCGAGGTAGATGTGCTGCGCTCCATACAAACCCTGCCTGGTGTAACCACCGTAGGAGAAGGCGCCAATGGTTTTAACGTACGCGGTGGTGCAACAGATGAAAACCTCATCCTGCTGGATGAAGCCCCCCTGTACAACTCCACGCACATGCTGGGCTTTTTCTCCGTGTTTAACCCGGATGCCGTGAAAAGCCTGAACCTGATCAAAGGCGGATTCCCGGCAGAATATGGTGGCCGTACTTCTTCTGTACTGGATATTCGTATGAAGGATGGGGATAACCAGCGCCTGGGCCTTACCGGCGGTATCGGCAACATTTTCAGCCGTCTGGCCGTGGAAGGACCTATCAAAAAAGATGAATCCTCTTTCATAATAGCTGCCCGCCGCTCTTATGTGGATGTGCTGTTCAAACCCTTCCTGAAAGGCGACATGGCAGATACCAAGCTGTATTTCTACGATGTTACCGCCAAAGGCAACTTTAAGCTGAATAAGAACAATACGCTGTTTGTAAGCGGTTACCTGGGCCGCGATGTATTTGGTTTCGGTAAAGATATAAATATGAGCTGGGGTAACACCACCGGTACTGTACGCTGGAATCACGTATTTAACGACCGCCTGTTCCTGAACATGACCACCTTTTACAGTAAGTATGATTACAGCCTGAAGTTCAGTAACGAGGATAAAAAAACGGGCAATGAGCCGGATCAGAATTCCTCCTGGACCTCCAATATCATTAACTACGGCGTAAAACCATCCTTTACCTATTACATTAGCACCAGCAACAGCCTGCACTTTGGGGTACAAGGCATCTATTACACCTTTAAACCCGGTAAAGGCGGCGGCACACAGGACAACCAACAAAGTGAAGTGCTCCTGAAAGACCAGCACGCACTGGAAGCAGCCGTGTACCTGGATCACGAGTATAAGCCCAGTAAGAAGTTCGGTATCCAGTACGGTGTTCGTTTCTCTGCCTACCAATACCTGGGTAAAGGCACTGCGTATTACTACAATGATACTACGCCGGGCGTGCGCAGAAGGTTAATAGGCTCTAAAGACTATGGTAATAATGAGCTGATAAAAGGTTACTACTACTGGGAACCCAGGGCAAGTGCCAAGTACAACATCAACGACAACCATGCCGTAAAAGTGGCTTATGCACGCACTACACAGTTCATGCATCAGCTGTCAAACACCGCTTCCCCTACCCCGCTGGACATTTGGACACCCAGCACCAATAACATAGAGCCGCAAGTAGCCGACCAATATACGTTAGGGTATTTTTATGATGCACCTTCCGGCTTACTGGAGCTGAGTGGTGAACTGTTCTACAAAACCATGAAGCACCAGGTGGATTATATTGACAATGCCAACCTGCAGCTGAACCAATACATTGAAGCAGACCTGTTGCCATCCAAAGGCCGTGCATATGGTTTGGAATTAATGGCTAAAAAAGAAGTAGGCGCCACCACCGGCTGGGTAAGCTATACCTTATCCCGCACAGAGCGTCAAACAAATGGCATCAGCAAAAATGAATGGTTCCTGAACCGTTACGACCGTACACATAACATCAACATAGTTGTATCCCACGAGTTCAACAAACGCAGCTCTCTTTCCGCCAATTGGGTATATGCTTCCGGTACGCCCGGTACGTTTGCAGACAGCCGCCTGGAATACCAGGACTGGGACATCCCGTATAACAGTTCTGATGAGCGTAACAACTATCGTTTGCCCGCCTTCCACCGCCTGGATCTTTCGTTTACCCGTAAAGGTAAGCAGCACAAACGCTGGCAGGGCGAGTGGGTATTTTCACTGTACAACGTATATGCCCGCAGGAATGCCTATACGATCTACTTCCAGCAGAATGCAGATGATCCTTCCAAGAAAGACGCCAAACGCCTGTCTATCATAGGTTCCATACTGCCGGGTATTACGTACAACTTCAAATTCTAAAGCTGAGAAAGCCAAAAGAGATACTCACTGCCGCAAGGCAAATGATAAAGACAAAAAATACGATCATGAAACAACGTTCCATGAGACAAATAACAAAGACAAAAGATACGCTCATGAAAAATATTCGCTTCGTTATATTAATCACCCTCGCAGCAGCCGGTTTTACCGCCTGCGAGGATACCATTGACCTGCAAGTACCTAATGGTAAAACGTATCCCGTGCTGGATGCGTGGATCACTACAGAAGGCGGTCCGCAGTCCATCAGGCTTACCCAGTCCGTTACCTCTTATACCAACAATACACCGGCGCCGGTGCTGTCCGATGCCACCATTACCCTGCAGGATCTCACGGATGCCAAGACGTATAACTTTGCTTTCAGCAATGGTGCGTACACTTACGATCCGGGTGGAGATCTAAGCATTGGTAAAGTAGGTCACGTGTATAAATTAACCGTACTGTATAAAGGTGAAACCTTTGAAGCTACAGACACCATTAAACGCGTACCTGAAATTGACTCCATTACTTACGAGTTCAAAAAAGCAGACGAAGCTGCCAGCGGTGAAGAAGGTTATTATGCCTACATGAATGCAAAGGATATTGCAGGTGGTAATGATTATTACTGGATCCGTTCTTACCGTAACGACCGCCAGCACCGCAATACAGACGTTTATGCTATCAACGGCGCCTTTAATGATGATGTAGCAGATGGCTGGGTATTTATACAGCCCATAAAGGAAGGCATTACAGATGATGATAAGCCTTACCAGAAAGGCGAGAAAGTGATTGCCCGTATCGCCTCTCTCTCCCATCCCAGCTATTATTTTATTCAACAGGTAATTGACCAGTTAAACAGCGGCGGTTTGTTTGCCAAAGTGCTGGAAAACGTAAAGCCCAATATGGTAAATGTTACCAACGGCGGCCAGCAGAAGATGCTGGGCTGGTTTGGCGCCTCTGCAGTAAGCTTTAAAGAAAAAGACATCCAATAATTTTTATAAAGAAGAATGAATAATTAATAATCGCACAACAGACAGGCACAAGGGAATTCAACGCTATCATCCATATACGGCAGGCTTTATTCATTATTAATTATTCATTCTTCACTCTCCTTCCTCCGCTAAAAAATTAAAATCTAAACAAGATGAAAAAAATAGGACTGGCGCTGCTGGTGCTGATTACAGCACAGCAGGCATGGGCGCAGCATGCCCCGATCGAATCACTTTTCGGCAACAATCGTACAGAAAAGAAAAAGGTAACAGTAGGCGCTTACGGCACCGCCATCGGAAAGCTCACTCCCATCAATGGCAAGCTGGGCGTGCTTACTGGCTTACAGGGCGGAGTGCTGCTGAATAATAAATGGATGTTTGGCGCCGGCGGTTATGGTTTAGCCAACAGCATTAAGGCACCTAAGCTGAATGTGGCAAATGAAAAGGATGAATACATACAAATGTGGTATACCGGCCTGATGGCGGAGTACACTCACAATTCCAATAAGCTGATCCACTGGTCTGCCGGTGCATTGTTAGGCGGTGGCGGCGTAGGCCGGGATGAAAGGCACCATGGCTGGCATAATGACGATGATGATCATCACCATGGTTGGAATGGTGGCAGCGGCTTCTTTGTAGCAGAACCTTTTGTTGGCGTGGAACTGAATATTACTTCTTACCTGCGCCTGAATGTAGGTGGCAGCTACCGTTTCATCAGCGGTTCTGAAACACCGGGTTTAAAAGACAGTGATTTAAGTGGCGGTGCTTTCCATGTAGGTATTAAGGCTGGTAAATTCTAAAATTTTTACCCATTATCCTAGCATGCTTAACACTGATGTATGAATGCTTGCTTTTCTGCATCGGATGTTAAGCATGCTTGTTTAAAGCAATAACCTGTAACCTTTCCGGTTTTTTCCGGTGTACTGCATTCCTGCAATAATTCATACAATCACATCGCCCCCTAAATATCCCTAACTCCTTATTGTTTCCGGCTTTCCCAGCATACTACATTCCTGGTATAACCTGCTCAAACACATCCTCCCTTAATATCCCTACCGCCATACTTTTCCGGCTTTTCCCTGTATACTAAATCCCTGCTATAATCCACATAGCCACATCGCTCCCTCAATATCCAGCTCGGCCCCTTTCCAACTTTTCCTGCGTACTAAATCCCTACTATAATCCATACAACCGCATCCCTCCCTCAATATCCTAACTCGCACCCTTTCTAACTTTTCCTTGCATACTGTATTCATGTCCAAGCCCGCTCAAACGCATTAAGCGTTCGGCGTTCAGCGTTTTTCCGTAAATTAGCATATGTCCCCAGACCTTATACACTACGCTATTCCGGGTTTTGTGCTGCTATTACTGGCGGAGGTGATCTTTTCTGCCATTGAAAAAAAGGACTTTTACGAAACCAAAGATGCCGCCAGCAGCATTGCAATGGGGCTGGGCAATGTGTTCCTGGGGTTATTTACCAAAGCGATTATTTTCGGCGTATACACTTTTGTATATCAATACCGGTTGTTTACCCTGGGCTTTGTATGGTGGGCCTGGGTGTTATGCTTTTTTGCAGATGATCTCAGTTATTACTGGTTTCACCGCGTAAGCCATACCGTACGCTTTTTCTGGGCTTCGCATGTCATTCACCACTCCTCCCGCAAATACAATCTGGCTACCGCCCTGCGCCAAAACTGGACCGGTAACTTCACCGGCACCTTCCTGTTCTGGGTGTGGATGCCTTTGCTGGGGTTTCATCCTGCCATGGTAATGACGATGCAGGCTATTAGTTTATTATACCAGTTCTGGATCCATACAGAAGCTATCCATAAGCTGCCCCTGTTTATAGAATGGTTCTTTAACACCCCCTCCCACCACCGTGTGCACCATGCTTCAGATATTAAATATTTAGACCGTAACCATGCCGGTGTGCTCATTATCTGGGACCGCATGTTTGGCACCTTTACTCCGGAAACAGAACGGCCCATTTACGGTCTTACCAAAAACATTTACACCTATAACCCGCTCCGCATTGCTACCCATGAGTGGATAGACATCTGGAAAGATCTGCGCCATAGCCGCTCTTTTAAGGATGCCTGGCATTATTTATTTGATGCCCCCGGCTGGAGCCATGACGGTACCCGCAAAACAACTAAACAGCTGCGCCGGGAGCAACCACTTTCCTAACTACTCATCCCCTTCAACTTTAGGATCCCTGTCTCTTTTCAGGGTTTCATCTTACCTCAACCTGCATTTTTCCAGATTCCCCCACTCACCCCCTTTGACATAAAGATCCCTGTCTCTTTTCAGGGTTTCATCTTACCTCAACCTGCATTTTCCAGACTCACCCCCTCACCCCCTTTGACATAAAGACCCTGCCTCTGTCAGGATTGCATCTTACCCAACCTCAACCTGCATTTTCCAGACTCATCCACTCCCCTAACCGCTCATCCCTTCCTTCCCTCAGATCACCCTTTTTATTTACCATTCCCGCCATCTTTTCAAGATTCCATTTTGCATTTACGAAAACTATCGTACATTTGTTTACGAAGATATTCGTATATTCATTGAAAGTATAGTATTACATTGATTATGAGCGCAGGAAAACAATTAAAACCTACAGAAAGTGAGCTGGAAATTCTGAGGGTACTTTGGGAAAAAGGGCCTAGTACCGTTCGGGAAGTGCATGAGATATTGGAACAAAGTAAAGACGCGGGTTATACCACCACCCTGAAGCTCATGCAGATCATGCATGAAAAGGGGTTGTTACAAAGAGATGCCAGCAGTAAAACACATATTTATGCTGCTGCTGTATCCCAGGAAAATACCCAGCGTCAGTTATTGGATAAAATGATAGATACCGTGTTCAATGGCTCTGCATCCCAGCTGGTGCTGCAGGCTTTGGGCAATCATAAATCATCGAAGGAAGAGCTGGAGAAGATCAAACAGTATCTGAACGAAATTGAAAAGCAACAACGCAAGTAGTTCGCCTTTTGCAATAATCATTTTAAATCATGGCTGCAATGTTCCTCCCTTACACTACAGACCTGGTAACAGCCCTTGGCTGGGCCATTCTGCACTCCACCTGGCAGGCCCTGCTCATATTTGGCTGCCTGCGTATTGTGCTCAAATTATGGCCCACTGCTACGGCCAGCACCAAATATAACCTCTCCTTTATTTCACTGGCAGGTATATTCGGCTGGTTTGTGGTTACCCTGTTCCAGCAGCTGGATGCAGTTACCCAGGTTCATGCTATTGCTAACCCGGCAGCTGCTGCATCGCCCATATTGCTAAATATACCGGTGGTATATCAGAACCAGCAGGAGCTTACCTGGGCTTTTCCTAACCTGGAGTTCTGTTTTCCCATATTGGTAGCGTTGTATATGGCGGGTGTAGGTGTAATGTGCATTAAGCTTTTTGCAGACCTGGCGCAGCTGCAGCAGATCCGCAAACAACAGGGCTTGCCTGCAGATACTGCCTGGGAACAATACCTGCGCAAATTGTCTAAACAGCTGCAAATACCCCGCAAGGTAAAATTGCTGGTATCGCAGCACATACAGGTTCCCGTGATGATGGGTTTTCTGAAACCGGTAATACTGGTACCTATCGCCATGTTCAACAACCTGAGCGCCGAACAGCTGGAAGCAATCCTGCTGCACGAGCTGGCGCACGTAAAACGCAATGATTATATACTGAATATCTTCCAATCCATTGTAGAAACAACCCTTTTCTTTAACCCCTTTGTATGGTGGATCTCTAAGTACATCCGCCTGGAAAGGGAACACTGCTGCGACGATATGGTAATAGCCCATACCGTACAGCCCCTGCACTACGCCAAAGCCCTGGTAGCGTTGGAAGAATACCGGTTCACGACCAACCCGATGGCAATGGCGGCTGCAGACAATAAACAACATTTGTTTTACCGCATTAAACGTATCATGGAAATGAAAACGTCCCATCTCAACTATAGTCAAAAATTAATGGCAGTTTTAATCATTGCCGTTGGCTTAACCGCCATAGCCTGGATCACTCCTTCCGCCCGGCAGGATAACAAAGCAGCAACAACTGCCGGAAAGCCGCTCATGGCAGCTGTTCATACAACCACCCCGGCGAACCAGGATACCGTACCGGCTAAAAGTGGTACGCCTGTCCCTGCCCCCACACCAACCAGCACGTATGACCGGGATAGCAAGGCAGACACTTCTGGTAACTCCGCCGGTCATACAGACTTTGATTATGACAGTGACAAGGACATGAAGGATGCCAAAGAAAAAATGGATGCTGCCCAGGAGCAAATGATCATAGCGCAGAAAGCCATGCAGCAGGCCATGAAGAACATTGATTGGAAAAAGATCAATGAGGAAACAGCAAAGGCAATGAAAAATGTTGACTGGAACCAGATCAATAAGAACGTGAATGAGGCCATGAAGAACGTTGATTGGAAAAAGATCAATGCAGAAATAAATGCTTCCATTAAAGAAAGCCAGCAGTCCTGGGACCCCGAAGTAATTAACCAAAGCGTGCAGCTGGGCTTACAAAGCGCTAAGGAAGCAATGGCTTCCATTAACCTGGAAGAGATCATTAAGAACAGCATGCAGGAAGCCCAGGAGGGTATGAAAAGAAGCTTTAGCCCGGAAGAAAAAGAATCCATGCGTAAAGAAATAGCTGCGGCACGTAAAGAAGCCCGGCAGGCACAGGAAGAAGCGCTGAAAGAAGTACGTAAGAACGCCCGGGAAGCAACTAAAAAAGCGAGGGAGCAAATGGATTATGCCAGGGCAGATGCCAGGCGCAGTGAAACCACCGCCCGTCAGCAGGCAGAACAGGCCCGCCGCCAGGCAGAAGTAGCCAGGCGCAAAGCTGAAGTTACTCATGCCCGGTATAATGAATTAGTTAAAAAGATGGCCGCCGATAACCTGCTGGATCCCAACAAGGCTTATTCCATCGAAAAAAAGAATGGTCAGCTCTATATTAACGGCACACAACAATCCAGCGCAGTAATGGATAAATACCGCTCCTACCTGGAAGAAGGTAACACGATAACTCTCAAGGGGGAAAAGGATAACCTGAACATTAACATACAGGATTAATACCGCTCCATCCTGGAACTAAATGCGGCATTCCATCACCAGGAAACAAAGGTTCCTTTAGCCTGGATTGTGCAGCAACAACATCACTTCTGATTATACCCGCTTATCTGCCTCACCGCCATTCGCAAATAAGCATTTTTTAAACGCTACTGCCGTTCATACAGCAGTAGCGTTTAATTTTACCAGTTACCCTATCTTTAGGATTATTAAACTCTTTTTTTCACATGCGTGTATTAGTGATCATATTAACCGTACTCTGTGCAGTACAGGTGAATGCCCAAACCAATGAAATTATTGTTCAGAAAAAAAATGCGGCTACCGCGGTAAAAAACCAGGCACAAACCGGCACCTGCTGGTGTTTTTCCACCACCTCACTGGTAGAATCAGAGTGTATCCGTAAGGGAGCACCCGGCCCGGACCTCTCGGAAATGTTCACCGTGCGTAATATGTACATGGAAAAAGCGCTGAACTACATCCGGCGCCAGGGCGCTGCCCGCTTTGACGAAGGCGGCCTGGGGCACGATGTGATACATGCCATGGCTACTTATGGCATTATGCCGGAAAGTGCCTACAGTGGGCTTATTAATGGCCAAACGCAACATAACCACACCCAGCTGGTAGGCGAGCTGCGAAGCTACCTGGATAGCCTGTTGAAAATTAAACGCCCTATCCCGGATAACTGGCAGGAGCGCGTTACCGCCATCCTGGATCAATACCTGGGTAAACCGCCGGCCAGCTTTGAATATAATGGCCATACCTATACACCGCTTACCTTTGCCAAAGAAGTAGTAAAATTTGATCCGGCAGACTATGCCTTCTTTACCTCCTTCAGCCACCACCCTTTTTACCAGTCTTTTGTGGTAGAAGTACCTGATAATTTTTCCAACGGCGCCTATTATAATGTGCCCTTAAATGAGCTGATCAGCCTTACCAAAACGGCCATACAAAACGGCTACACGGTAATGTGGGATGCAGATGCCAGCAACCGTGGCTGGATGCCCGGTAAAGGCTATGCCCTGGCCCCTGCAGAAGATGCACCCATTATGGGCAGCACCATAGATCCCGACCAGCAGGAACGGCCTAACTCACAGGAATACCGTCAACGCCTGTACGAAGAGCTGGTTACCCAGGACGATCACCTGATGCATATTACCGGCCTGGGTAAAAGTCCTAAAGGCAAAGACTTCTTCATCGTTAAAAACTCCTGGGGCACCAATGGACCTTTAGGCGGTTACGTAAATGTATCCGAACCCTACTTCGCGATCAATACTATCACGATTATTGTACCTAAAGCCGCGCTGGATAAGTCAATAAAAGAAAAGTTGGCAATGGCTATGAAGAATTAATGGGTCAACTATATTTTGATAAGTGCATATGCGGATATACAACACCCACACTTCTACACCGTTGCATATCCGCATATTCACTTAATGTACTACTTCAAATTTTGTATAGTGTTGTACAGGTGCATCTGTTAACTCCAGGGCGCTCACTACGGCATGAGGTGGCCCCTGCCGGCACCAGGCAATAAAGGCTTCCATAGCTGCAGCCTCACTTTCCGCAGCAATCCACACACTACCATCCGGTAAGTTCTTTACCTGCCCGGTAATACCCAGCAGCTCTGCAGTTTGCTTGGTACTGGCCCTGAAATAAACACCCTGTACCTTTCCTTTTACAATTATCTGCTTGTGTATCTTAGCCATAGATTGCATTTTTTAAGCTAACCATCAACATAGATACCAAAACTACAAATAATCTAAGATCCGGTATGCCCTTGCATCCAATCTTCAGCCTCTTCGTAAAACAACAGGTCATTCACCGGAACCATTATCAGACCCGGTATGCCGTTACATCTATCTACAGTTCTTCCATAAAACAGCAGATCATCCGCCGAAGCCATAACAGGCCATTCCCGGCTCTACCCTTCTATTAAACATTCATCAATCACCGCTTTCGACAATACCTTATTCTTCGCATTTACATCATGCCTGCCGGTCAAACCAGGTAACCCTTCTCCCTCCCTCAACACACATGCACACAAAGCACACAAAAAGAGAAAGAGCATAGCAATACTCCTATCGTAAATTAAATACGATCGTAGTACAACTGGTAACCCATACCCGCGCTGTGCTAGTGCTAAGTGCTACGGGAGCTGCCTCCGGGCAAGAATACAGTGGCGTCAAGAGCCCACGGGCATTCAAGCGCCCACAGATATTCAAGAACCCACAGGCATTATAGAGTTACCTGGTATTGACTGTTACTATCACATGGCAAGCAGGGTTAACAACAACAAAACAGGGTTAACAGGGGACATTAATTTTCCAGTTACATTCATGGTTACTGTTCTTTGTCAAGTCAGGCGTAATCAATATAGATATGGTGAAATAAAAACTTTATAGATCAGGCTGCGTAGTTAAACAAGGTGCGGTGCTGTTGCTCCTCGCCACCAAACGTAAATTCCTTCACCAGCTCGTAAGCGCCACCGGCAGCCGGTTTCCTCAGCAAAGCAAAGCTTCTGCAATTGAAGCTACGTACAAACAGCTGATGATCAAACATCGGATATACCTGGTCAAACTCACGGGTGCTGATAGCCCTGGCCACCGTAATATGAGGTTTGTAATCATTCGGCTTCAGCTCAAACTGCTGCAGGATCTTTTTCCGTAACTCCGTTATGGGCTTGGGATTAGCCACGTTTACATAAATAGTACGTTTTACTGCACCGTGATCAAAGTGATCAAATTTGGAAGTGTACACCGTAAAACCGGATTGTTTGCGGGCAATTTCTTCCAGCAGGTGAATACAATCCTCCTGGAATTTTTCCGGGAATACAGAACGGAATAAAGAAATGTGCGCCCTGGAATAACGGCTGGTAAAAATGCCCAGCTCCCGGGCTATTTTTTCTTTGAAGCTGCGTACTTCACCCGCAGTCCGGGCATCCGGGTTAATCACCACCAGGTAATCATAGAGTGCCGTCTCTTCGGCTGTTAATAGGATCTGTGTTTGCATAACCAACAACTTTAAACCTTCACGATTGTTGACAACACAAATATACAACCTTTTTTTGGTTTTACTAATTTTTTTAGCATTTTCTGCTAATTTTTTGCGCAACTCAGCGGCTGCGCAAAAAATTAGTATTGTTAGTATTGATTAAGCAAGTTTTGATATAATCGCTGTGAAATCAGCCGCCACCAGGGAGGCGCCGCCAATCAGGCCACCGTCTACATCCGGGCACGCAAACAGCTCGCCGGCATTCCCGGGTTTAGCACTGCCGCCATACAGGATGCTCAGTCCTAAAGCAGCTTCTCTACCATACTTTTCTGCAATCTGTGCGCGGATATATGCATGCATATCCTGCGCCTGCTGTGCGCTGGCAGTTAACCCGGTGCCAATCGCCCAGATAGGCTCATAGGCAATCACCACCTGCTTCAGCTGCTCCGCAGTCAGATGATACAGGCTTTCTTCCAGCTGTTTAGCTACATAGGCATTTTGTGTTTCCGCCTTCCGGATCTCTAAAGGCTCCCCGCAGCAGAAAATAGGTTTTATACCATAAGCCAGCGCCACATCGATCTTCTTAGCCAGCATGGCATTGCTTTCCTGGAAATATTCCCTTCTTTCAGAATGGCCCAGTATCACATAATCCACACCGATAGATTGCAGCATTTCTGCAGATACTTCCCCGGTATAAGCGCCGGATTTTTCAGAATAACAGTTTTGTGCAGCTACATAAAAACCCGGGTAGTTCTTCAGCAGGGCCTTGGCTTTTAACAGGTAGGGGAACGGCGTGGCAACCACCACTTCCTGTCCTTCCTGTAATTTAATACCGGCCTGCAGAATATCATTGATCAACTGTTCGCCCTGTGCCAGGGTGAGGTTCATTTTCCAGTTTGCCGCTGCAATTTTTTTTCTCATGATGCTGTATTAAGTTTAAAAAGAGTTACGCTTTTTCAATCGGGGGCGAAAATTATTAATTATTATCCTTAATTACTCATTTTTAACAACCGTTTCATAAACAGCCCCTAATATTTTGCGTTCCGCCTCTGTGATTTGCCTGCCTTTAAAGCCCATCCAGGCCACGGCATCCCGTGTAGCCTCCTGCAAGCGGTACACCGTGGTTCCCTCTCCGCCGCCCCAGGTAAAGGAAGGCATGAACTTGGGCGGAAAACCACCGCCAAAGACGTTACAGGACACGCCAATGACCGTACCGGTATTTAGCATGGTATTAATACCACAGCGGCTGTAATCGCCCATTAAAGTGCCGCATTTGCGTCCGGCAGGCCAGGCTTCTTTGCGGGCCTCCATCCATACCTTTACTTCGCCGGCATTGTTCTTCAGGTTTGAGCAGGTAGTATTGGCGCCCAGGTTACACCACTCACCTATTACCGCATCGCCCAGGTAACCCTCATGCCCCTTATTGGAGTAACCGAACATCATTACATTCTTGATCTCTCCCCCGCCGGTACAGCCGGGGCCCAGGGTAGTAGCACCATACACTTTGGTACCCATCTTTAATACGGCGCCTTCCCCCATAGCCAGCGGCCCTCTTACCAGGCAGCCCTCCATGATGTGAGCGTCTTTACCAATGTAAATAGGGCCGGTAGATGCATTCAGCACGCAATGTTCTACCACGGCGCCTGCTTCTATAAAAATATTTTCCGCTGCAGTTACCTGGTTAGAAGCGGGTATAGGTGCGGAAGTACGCCCGGCGGTCAGCAGGTCAAAATCTTCCCGGATAGCTTTATCATTCAGGCCAAAGATCTGCCAGGGCAGGTCCAGGGTATCTACGGGTCCGTTATAGTTCTTACGGTCCTCTGCAGGCAGGGTAAGGTCATTACCGGGCACTATCTTTACCAGCAGGTGGTTCTTCTTATACAGCTCCTGCCCGGCTTTTAAGGAGGCAATGGTATCAACCAGCGCTTTATCCGGTACAATATGCCCGTTGATCAGCACATGCTCAATATTGGCGGTACCTAACCGCAGGGGATACTTTTCCTGGAGATAAGACATTGTAAAGTGGCATACAGGCGCTTGGAGCCACTGTTCCCACTTTTCCTGAATAGTAAGGATACCGACCCTGCAGGCAGCTACAGGTCTTGTGTAGGTGAAGGGATATAAAAGATCGCGGGCGGGCGTGTCAAAAAGAATATAGTTACGCTCCATACGGGAGCTAAAAATAAAAAAATCCCACTGACAAAAGCCAGTGGGACGGAAAATATTTGTTAAAAAGCTTATTTAGCGCTTTTCGCGTAGCGTTTGTTGAATTTATCGATACGGCCGGCAGTATCAACCAATACGTTCTTACCAGTGTAAAAAGGGTGAGAAGTGTTGGAAATTTCCAGCTTAATCAACGGATACTCATTACCGTCTTCCCATTTAACAGTCTCACGGGAAGGAGCAGTAGAACGGCTTAAAAAGCTGAATCCGTTAGACATGTCTTTGAATACTACGAACCTGTAACTTTCTGGATGGATACCCTGTTTCATTATTTTATTTGTTTTTGCCAGACGAAACGATGGTTTCATCTGATTGTTATTTTTTATTTAATACGGACGGCAAAGGTAAATAGAATATTTTAAATAGCCAATACCGGGCGCCCGATTTACGATTTCATGTTCACATACTGCAGGGGAATACCCAGGTTAGCCTCCTTGCATTTTTGTATAACATCCTGCAGGTCATCTATTTTCTTACCCGTTACGCGTATAATATCGTCCATAATGGCGACCTGTACCTTTAAACCGGAGTCCTTGATCATTTTCACGATCTTCTTGGCATCTTCCTGTTTAATACCGTTACGTACAGGAACCTCCTTCTTATATACTTTCCCGCTCTGGTAAGGTTCCTTACTCTGGTCGTAAATAGTGGCATCCAGCCCCTGGCGCATGGTACGGCTGATGAGCACCTCTATTACCTGGTTCAGCTTCATATCACTTTCCACTTCCAGGTTCAGCACCAGGTCTTTTTTATTCAGCTCAATACTCACGTGGGAGTCCTTAAAGTCAAAACGGGTGGTGATCTCCTTTTTTACCGTGTTAATGGCATTATCCAGCGTTTGCAGATCTATTTTGCTAACAATATCAAAGGATGGCATAATTAAAATACTTTAATAATTGATTCCGGCAAATATAAAAAAAATTCCCGCCCTTGAGATGGACGGGAATAACCGTTAAATATTAAACTTGTTATCCAACTACCTTACCGGTAGAGACCGGCTTAGGTGTAGCGCGTTTAGCCTTCCTTTGAAATTCTGCCCATACCGGAAACCGACTGGGAGATCGCAGGATTGCCTTTATACTTTACGTTCCCCATGCCGGAAACGCCTACTTCTAATTTTTTAGCTGCATTTACACTGGCATTAGCGCTGCCGGAAATCCCAATGTGCACATCATCTGACTGCAGATCAAAAGCGGCAATATCTGCCTTGCCGGAAACACTGTAATTCGCTGCGGTAGAGCTGCCTTTCAGTTTTACATTACCGGCGCCGGAAACCGCTACTTTCAGCTTCTGTGCATCCAGGTCCAGGTCTGTATCAGCAGCGCCGCTCACGGAAATTTCCAGCTCATCGGTCTTCAGCTTGCCTTTGCTGTAAAAACCACCGGAACCGCTGGCTGACAGCTCGTTGATCTGCTCCATAGTTACATATACATTCACCGGTTTGGTGGGTTTAATGGAGTAACCTTTCTTCACCTTGATCTCCAGCTCTTTTCCATCGATCTCTGTTACTATGTAAGGCAGCAGGTTGCTTTCTGCTTCTACCTCTATAGAGTGGGTATTACCCTGTTGTATATATACCTTAAATTCGCCGGAGGTGCCAATATCTTTAAAGGCAGATGCGGTACGTTTTTCCTGCTTTACGTCGCCATTTCCTTTCACACGCTCATGCTCCTGCCGTACCATAAATGAGGAGAACACCATAATAGCAGCCAGCAACGGAAAGCTCAGGAACCATATAGACTTTTTCATGACTAAGAATTTTTTAGATCGGTGAATGTTTTTGGTTTATACAAAGATTTTAGAATGACGTATATACGTTCTCGTTATTGCTCTTTCATGTTCACATCGCTCTGTGAGCCATTGATGTTAAGCATAGGCGATTGTTCGCTACCGCTGGCCGTGGTGGCGCTGTAAGCTAAGTGCGTATTCTTTTTAACAGAGCTTACATTTTTTACCGGAAGCCCGTCTATGCCCAGATCTCCATAGTTTAAATTAACAGTCAGGCGCAACGCTGCTTTAGGTGCAAAGATCAGGTCAATATCACTATAACTAAGCTGAATATCCCCGCCTTTAAAAGTGCTCTGGATCTCTTTTACTTTCAGGTCGCCGTAAGTAAGCCGTGCATCCAGGCTTTCCCGCAGGTTAGAGACAGTGAAATCGCTATAATTGGCAGTAGCATTAAGGGTGCCCACCTGCCGGATCTTATAATCGCTGTAATTAGCTTTTGTGATCAATGTTCCCACACTGCCTAATGTATAGTCAGAGTAGTTGGATTTGGCATCCAGCTTATCGGCAGCATCACAGCGTATATCTGAATAATTGGCTCTGATCTGCAGGTCAGCGGCTTTATCTATTTTACCTTTATTGCAATAGTTCAGATCCATATCCAGCGTTTTGCCGGCTTCCCGGATAGCATAAAAACAATAGTTTAAATTCATCTTGGCAGCAAAAGGCAGCTCGTCGGTGATCACATCGCCAAAATTATTTTCCAGTGTAAGCAGGTTTAGATTTTGTGGCACATACAGTTCGTAGTCAATGTTCACATAATCCTTTGAATCTTTACGGTTGCCCCAGGAGAACCACTTACTTCCCTTGCTGGGGTTGTAGCTGGTTTGCAGGCTCACTGCGCCGGCATCTGCATTGGTTTGTATGTCTACACCATTGGCTATCTCCTGTGCTTCTGACGAGCTTTTACCGTAACCGGTAATAATAACGGTTGCCTTTATCTGGTTTTTAGCCCAGGTGTGTACGATGATCTTGCCGTACTTATTGTGAACATCCAGCTTAGCATTGCTGTTTACGGTAAATTCTTTTGCTACAGTGCGTTTGAACTCAATGTCGCCCTGGTGAGCGCAGGCCCACAACGGCAGTAAAAGAAAGAGTAGAATTTTAGATTTCACGTTCATGATGATTGAATGTTTTGGTTCCAGGCTGTTTGGCCTGCAGTTCTTCCAATATTTTATCTAACAGGTCCAGCTTCATTTGGTAATAGCGGACCATTGCAGAGCGGATGCGTTCATTACCCGGGTTGGCTTCCAGCTCTTTTTCCAGCAGCTGGTAAGTATCATTGCGCAGCTCCAGCTCCTTACGGGCAGTGCTATCCAGGCCCAGTGCCTCCGGGGAGTACTGGCGAATGTCTTCCAGCTTCTGCTCTATCTGGGAGGTATAGTACAATTTTGCTTCCTGCAGCTCCGGTGAAATGGTACCAAGGTCTTGCTGCTGTTTCTTAAACTGCAGGAACTGGTATATCATAACACTGTTCACTATCAATACCAGCACTGCTGCGGCTTTCAGCCAGTGGCGCTTTAACAGCTGCACCACCTTAGGGGTGTGCGTTTGCTGCGCTTTCAGCTGCTGCTCCAGGCCTTTCCACACACGGGCGTTTGGCCCCTGCTCCTCAAAACCGGCCCTGTGCTGCCGGATAAAATCCTCAAAATTGTGTTCTGACATGCATTTCTGATTTTCATAATTTCTGACTCACCATCTGCCTCACTTTCTCTTTTGCCCGCATATACTGGGTTTTTACGGTAGATTCCGATATATCCAGCATGCCGGCAATTTCCTTGTGGGAGTATTCTTCAAACAGGTACAGGTTCAGCACAGTTTTATACCCTACCGGTAAAGCTGCAATGGCCTCTTTTACAGCGTTCACCGTTCCGGTAAAGCCCGCCTCATCCACGGAGGGCTCCTCCTCTACTTCTACCCGGTCTACCTCTTCAAAGTATACCTTCTTACGGCGCAAATGACTCAGACAATGATTCACCACGATCCGTTTAATCCAGGCAGTTACACTACCCGCCTGCTCCAGTTTGCCAATGTTTCCGAATACCTGCATAAAGGCCTCCTGCAGGGTATCTTCCGCATCTGTTATATTACCTGTCATTCTAAGACAGATATTATACATAGCGGCGGAATAAGTGTCGTACAGCTCTTTGAAAGCACGTACGTCGCCCTTTTTACATCGGGCCACTAATTGGTCTGTTGCGGGCGTTGGATTCAAGTTGTCGGTTAATCTTTGCATTATAAAGACGATAAGGTGAGAAAAGGGTTGCATGCCCACCGGAAAAAATTTCGTGAAATAGAAACGCGGCCTACAGGGCCGCGCTTCTTCCATCCTTATATATACCTAAAAACCAGTTGGCAGTAGTAAGTGGGCAGTTTGCAGCTATCAGGTAATTTGGGGGCGGATGAAAACTATTGGTTTGATTACCAATTCTTTACCTGATTTTCAGAATGGCGGCTCTTTTAACTGCCTCCTGCCGGCCTGCTACTGCCAACTGATTAATTACCTCCTCCTTTTACACGGTTCTGCTCATCTTCCAGGCCGGTTTTCCGGTTGCGGGCGGCTTTTACATTGGTGTTACCAAAACGATAGGTGAAGTTGAGGCGTACCTGCTGGCTTTCCCACTTGGAGCTTACCCGTGTATAGTAGCCGGCGTTGTCAAACGTACCCTGGAAACGCTGGTTATTGAAAACGTCGCTCACATTCAGCTTCAAAGTACCTTTCTTATTCAGTACTGATTTGGAGATACCCCAATCCAGCGCATACATGGCTTTCATTTTAAACAGCCCTTCCTGGGATATCTGCGGCGACATGTAGAAGAACACCAGCTCTGTACTGAAGCCTTTGGGCAGGGTAAAGGTGTGCTGGGTGCGGCCAAAGAAGCCGGCAGCATTCACATTCACCAGACTATTGTTCACCACTGTCTGGTATTTGCTGTAGTTGCCGGACAGGTTGGTGAAGCTGGTCCACCATTTTGTAATGGGCATCGGTACAGAAATGTTCAGGTTAAAGTTGTCTGACTTGGCTACGTTCAGATACTTATACTTCATTACAATGGTATCGCCGGTTACTGCATCCCGGTCAGCTTCCAGCATCTGGGTGATCATATCTTTTGTATGGCTGTAACCTACAGAGGTGATCAGGAACTGCTTGAATGTATGGGTGATCTCAAAGTTGTTGGAATACTGAGGCCGCAGGTACGGGTTACCGGATGCCTTGGTATAACGGTCCAGGTAAAATTCAAACGGGTTCAGATCTTCGTAGCTGGGGCGCTGTATGCGGCGGCTATACGAAATGCCCAGCTGGTGATTCTTACCGGCGGCATAACTTACAAACACACTGGGAAACAGGTTAAAGTAAGTGGTATCATTAATGGTGTTCAGTGTTACAGAAGTACCTTTTACATGCGTTTGCTCACCACGCAGGCCTAACTGCACCCCCACCTTTTTAAACTGCTTGTTGAAGTTAATGTAACCGGCATTAATGTTCTCCTTATATATAAAGTGGTTGGAGCGGTTAGCATCATATACCCAATTTGTATTCCGCAGGGAATCAAAGCGGGCATCGTTATCAGATTCCACAAAGCTCACCTTGAAACCTGCTTCCAGCTTGGCCTGGTTCTTCAGCGGGTTTGAATAATCTGCCTTAATAGTTTTAATATCTATAGTAGAAGGCTGCAGGTTGCGGGAAGTATCGCCGCGCAGGTAGCCTTTATTATTACCTTCAAAAGTGGAGGCAAAGATGTTAGCATTTTGCCTAGATGTGTTCCTTGCATAGTCTAGGTCCACATTCAGCTCTTTACCACTGCTGTCCAGTACTCCTTTATAGTTCACGTTATAAGCCCAGCGGTCCCATTTGGAAGCATTTTGCGTACGGGTGATCAGGGTTGAATCCACTCGCTGCCCATTGCCGATCAGGGTAGTTGCCGTACCAGGGCTGCCCCAGGTGTTAAAAGAAGCATCTACCATTACACCAACTGTGTGGTTCTTGCTTACAAAAAAATCTGCACCGGCTTTGGCTGAATGATAGTCGGATTTGTTCTTCATAAAGTTGTACTGGTCAAACACATTAAGCTCTCCTTTATTAGTACCGGTGCGGTACAGGCCCAGGCGCTGGTCGTTTGCACGGTGATTGTAGTTATAGGAGCCGAACAGGTTCACCTTGGCAGCACGGTGATTCAGGTTTAACCCACCGTTGTACTTGGAGCTGCGGCCCTGTGCGAATCCCAGGTTCAGGTTACCGTTAGTACCGTAGCTGCGGTTCTTTTTCAGTTTAATATTAATGATCCCGGCGTTGCCCGCTGCATCATACTTGGCGGAAGGATTGGCAATGAGCTCTATCTGCTCAATATTATTGCTTGGCATATTTTTCAGCAGCTGGGCAACGTCTTGAGGACTCATATTGGTAAGCTTACCATCGATCATGATGATCACACCATTTTTCCCTTTCAGGGAAATGTTATCATCTTTATCAACAGTAATACCCGGTGATTTTTCCAGCACCTCCATGGCGGTACCGCCGGCAGCTACAATGCTGTTTTCCACGTTCACCACCATTTTATCGGCTCTTTGTTCTATAAAGGGCTTCTTGGCAGTTACATTCACCTCTTTCAGATTTTTGGTATCCGCCTCCAGGGTAATGGAACCGAGGTTTACGGGCTCCCCGTTCACTTCAAACGGTTTTCCGTAAGCTCTTGCCATTCCTACATAAGCGGCAGCTACCAGGTAACGGCCCTGTTTAATATTTTCAAATTCATAGCGGCCATTTACATCTGCTATGGCTCCTTTTACCAGGGAGGAGTCTTTTGCTTTTAATAAGGTAATGGTGGCAAACTCTACCGGTTTGCTATCGGCCTTTACTACTTGGCCGTTCAATTTTACGGGGTTGGATGATTGTGCTAAAGCTGGTTTCAGGGTGGCGCTGCCGATGATGCTACTCAAAGTTAACAGCACGATCAAATGTTTCATATAAGGCGGATTTAGATTTATAAACTTTTAATCATTAACGGTTTTTAGAAATGCTATAGTTCCTTTCTTTATCAACTACAGTGTAAAGGTAGGTATTATGCATTGCACAGTACATAGTATTACACAAACGGTTGCTAAATGGGGACGATTGGTAAAAACATTGAAAAGGAACATTACAAAGACGTTGATGCTACTATTTTGTTACAGACGATTTTTAAAACTACAACCTGTTGGTAGGTGGAATAACCCTTTTGTTACAGCTAAGTTTCACTTTTGTGTACTCATAACACATCAAAGGTATTCCTGCTAATGGGTTAGGACAAACCCTTTTAGGTAAAATGAGGTTTTTAACCGGTAAGTGGCAGCCGGTAGATAAGTTGCAGTAAAAAAGGCGGTAAAATTACTTGTTTTCCCAGCGGATGTTGTCCAGCAGGGCGGCCTGGCTTTGCTGCAGCTGCTCAAAGAACACCCGTTCTTCCTTACGGATATGCTCCTCCAGGCCGCGGGCCAGCTGGTCCATCGCGCTTTCCAGGTCGGTTTGCTCCGTAAGGGCGCTGTACATGCGGGAGATCTGCTGGTGCTCCAGCACCAGCTCCTGTATTAAAGCATCCAGGGCCGCATCTTTACCGGCGCAGGCTTCAAACAGGTACTCTTCTTTCTGGATATGCGGTACCATTACCTCCTGGAACACTTTTACTATATACTCCAGTTTAGCAGGTATCTCTAAAGGAAACCCTTCATACGCGGCGGCATCTTTTTTCAGATAACGGCATACAAATAACAGGCGTTTGTGCTCCTGTGATAATGGCACTAAAGCTGCATGACGGATCATAAGGAAATCAGGAAATGGTTTTTGCGGAATAGGCTTTACGACGGCTATACCAGATGAGCAGCGCTCCTCCTATTACCATTAGTGTGGAGATGATCTCTGCCTGTGTAGGATGGAAACCAAAAATGCTATACCGGGTGTTCACCCTTATTTTTTCAATAAAAAATCTTTCAATACCATTCAGTATCAGGTAAATGCCAAATATTACGCCAGGTACGGTAATTTTTTTACGGATGCTCCATAACACCAAAAACAGCAGCAGGCAGGCAATGATCTCATATAACGGTGTAGGATATACGGGAGGTTGCAGCATGTGGCAGTACCGGCCATCACAACCGGGAATAGGAATACCTTCATTCACTACATTGTGCGCGTAGTTAAAAGACCAGGCCCAGTCGGGCAGCCAGGAGAAAGGGTTCGGATGCGTGTTTGCAATACCCCAGTCACCATCGCCGGCAAAGTGGCATCCCATACGGCCCACGCCATAGGCCAGCATCAATGCTGGCGCCGCACTGTCTATTAAATGAAAAGTGTTGATCTGCTTTTTATTAGCATACCTTATTATAACAATAGCAGCTACAATTAATCCTCCATAAAAGGTAAGCCCGCTAAAAGATACCAGGGAACCAATGGGGTCCTGCACAAAATCATTCCAGTTCTCCAGGTTATGAAATATTTTGGCGCCTATTAACCCCGCTATGGCCGCCATCACCGTAAAATCCGGCACCCGCTGGTGCGGCATTACCATTATGGTTTCTTTTTTAGGCGTTGGTAAGGTTTTCTTTTTCCGGTTATTATATTTTAACCACACAAATAGCGCCGCCAGTACAATACCGGCTGCCCAGCTGCCCTGTGCTGAAAAGATAAAACCCTGCAGGTCCTGGGAAACGGCCTCCTTAGAAAGCATGGCCCCTATTACCTTAAAGCCCAGCAGAAAACCCAGTACCCCGTTCCATACCAGCTCACCGATGCTGGCCGGTTTACCCACCTCTATTACATCCGGCACCCCATGCAGCCAGCCAAGCTTTTCCCTTCTTCTTAATTCAATGGTTAATACATAGGCTGCTGCCAGGAAGGCAATGGCCACAAAAAAACCAAATGTTTGAAAGATTTTCAGGAAAGGGAGCTCAACGCCAAACAGGTCCTTAAAAGCGTAATAAAGATTAGGATACATAGTAGCTATAAAAAAAATTTGGTGATCTGAGTTTTCCTATGAACAAAGCCGAATTAATCAAAAGGAAAATCAAACCACCAAAGTAAGTTGGAAAAATCGCAATTTCCAAATTCCCCCCGTTAAGCGGAAGGGAATTTTTTAGCAGTACTGCTCAAAAGCGTCTGCCAGGTTAGCGGCGATCATTTGGGCCGGACGGCCTTCGATCATGTGACGCTCAATGAAATGTACCAGCTCGCCATTCTTAAACAATGCGATGGAAGGAGAAGAAGGCGGGTAAGGTAACAGGTGAGAACGCAGCTGTTGTACAGCAGCCATATCAAAACCTGCAAAACTGGTTGTTAAACGGTCCGGTTTCTTTTCGCTGTGAGCTACTGCCATCAACACACCAGGACGTGCGCTACCGGCTGAACAGCCGCAGACGGAGTTGATCACAACCAGGGTAGTCCCCTCTTTCTTTAAGATCTCGTCTACTGAGCCAGGGGTCAGCAGTTCTTCAAAGCCATTATCTGTTAACTCTGCCTTCATTGGCAATACTAATTCCGCGGGATACATATCACTATAGTTTTTTCTGGTTTTTAAAGATTTATTGCTTCAGCAAAGTTAATTATATAGCATCACTTTTTAAAAATCATTCAAAAAAGACTTTTTGGCACCTAAAGTCATTTTACACAGACAATCTGTCATAACACCTATATCAAAAACTGGCAAAATTGCCTTTTTTAAGGCATGGTATTTCATTTGATTAGGTAAGGGCGTTGAACAAAACAACAAATGGTTAAACTAAAAAAAATTAAAACTTAATAGCTATGACATTCGTAAAATTCAATCAACACCCGGCTCACAGAACTTTAGGCGGTCTTATGGATGAAGTATTTAACAATACCTCCAAATTATGGAAAGATGATATTTTAACCAGCGACTTCTTCGGTACCTATCCCCCGGTGAACATTACTGAAAACAAAGAAGCTTATGTACTGGACATCCTGGTGCCCGGCTGGTCTAAAGAAGATTTTAAGCTCAATTTAGAGAATAACGTGCTGACCATCAGCGCAGAAAAGAAAGCTGAACCGAAGGCTGAAGATCAGAAACAGATCCGCCGCGAATTTAACTTCCGTTCCTTTAAACGTTCCTTTACCCTGGATGAAAGCGTAGACGCTGATAAGATCCAGGCTAAATACGAAAATGGCGTACTAAACCTGCAGCTGCCTAAGAAAGAGCAGGCACAGCCTAAAACCAAATCCATTACCGTTGCATAAGTGTTGAGGATGAATAGATTTTAGTGGATTTTGCATAGTCCCGGGGCCTTACCGCCCCGGGATTTTTTATTTTATGTAACACGAAATAGTAGTCACAATTCACACAAACGTTTAACAGGTATGCTATTTTAATATGATAATTTGCCCTCTGAACCGAAAATTCTATGGCACCTAAAGCCAAATATAGGTGGGCAGTACCCGGAAAACTCTATGTTACAGTTGAAAAAGCTGTAATAGGTATAGCGTTGAGAAAGACCCTCGACAGCCGGGAGCACTATAATATTAAACTCATATTCGATTACCTTTTCTTTCATATTTTGTTGATAGTACCGGAAGTGTTCTTTACGCTGTACTTCCAGAATACAACCCAGCTGATATTATATCCCTTTTTCCTGGCTATGTGCCTGCTGGGTATGAGCATGCTGAAGAGAAGAGTAGCTACCCAGTCCGTTGGTACACTGGTATCATTTACCACCCTGGTATTTGCCATGTTATCCTCTTTCCTGAACAACCAGGATATCTCAGTAACTTATGGCACCATCTGGATATTAAGTATCCTGTTCTGCTACCTCACCACTAACCTGCCCACCACTCTGCTGCTGGGCAGCCTGTTGTGCGGATACCTGGGGCTGGCCGCATATATAAAGGTGCATCATGTAATCTCTTTTGCGGCGCCCGGCTATTCCATTGAAAATTCTTATGGCACCGCCCCGATCACCTGCGCCCTGTATATTCTATTTATTATACGGGTCATTGGCCGGCACTATAATAATATTATGATCCTGGAGCAGCGCTTAACGCTGCAAAAGCAAAAACAACATGCGGCCCTCATCCGCCAGAACCTGACCAAACAGTTTATACTGGTAAAAGGCCTGTCACGCTCAGGCAAAACAAAATACCTGGAAGGAAACCTGGAACTCCTGGAAGCCTGCCTTACCGAGATTGAAAAGCAGTGCGAAACAGCTATTGACCTGCTGCAGCATACCCATAAAACATTGGAAGTGGAATCCAATAAAAAAGCTCCTCATTAACTGAGGAGCTACTCCAAGGCATAGGCTAAGAAATTCATTTCATAGATAGAGCGGAAAAAAAGTTCCATTCCATAGGATAGATAAACTTGCAATTTCACCAGGTATAAGGGAAAATAGCATTTCAAAAGGTACAAGGAAATAGCAGAACTTCAATCGGTACAAGGAAAATAGCAAACTTCACAAGGCATACAGGAAAATAAGACGGGATATTCGGTTAGAGATACAAAGATAGGGAACCCCATAAACCCTGGTAATACCAAAAAGTTGTAATTTTTAACATTCCTTTCACTCCTCATTTATAATAATATGATGTTATTCAATGTTTATCGCCTCCTGATAATTTTACTGGCGTGCATACCACCAGGCCATTCAAATGCAGTGCTACCGCAGGAAAGCGAGGAAGCTGCCGTGAAAACCACTATCGGGCAACTGTTTGAGGGCATGCGTAAAGGTGATAGCACGATGGTAAAGGGCGCTTTTGCCCCGGGAGCTATTTTGCAGACCATTGCATCTCCTGCCGGGGGCGGTACCCGGCTACGCACGGAGTCCCTGCAGGGTTTCCTGGAAGCAGTTGGAAAGCCTCACACGGACGTGTGGGATGAGCGGATCACCTATGGCCATATTGCTATTGACGACAAGCTGGCCGCCGTGTGGACGCCCTACGAGTTTTACCTGGGCGGGCAGTTCAGCCACTGCGGGGTAAACTCTTTTCAGCTGGTTAAGCTGGATGGCCAGTGGAAGATCGTGTACCTGGTAGATACCAGGCGTAAAACGTGTAAGTAATGGAAATGAACGTGTTAGAATGCTGATATTCCCTGAAATGAGTAGGGAGCAAAAAATAAACCCCTCGAAGAATCGAGGGGTTTTCAGTGGATTACTAACCCATTTTTTTAATAACCCAAAATCTTTAACATACTCTGGGCAGTTTGCTCCTTGGCATACAACCAATCTTTGAGCTGCCCGTTTTTGTCGTATCCTACAATAACATGTTTCGGTGAAGGGATCAGGCAGTGTTTAATACCGCCGTAACCGCTCAGCTGATCCTGGTAAGCCCCTGTATGGAAGAAGCCAATATATAATGGCTCCCCGTTACTGAGCTTTGGCAGGAACACCGCGTTAATATGCTCTTCCGAAGTGTAAAAGTCATATCCATCGCAGGTAAGCCCTCCCAGGTGCACCTCCTGGTACTCCTGGTCCCATTTGTTAATGGGCAGCATCAGGAACTTTTCTCCTATGCCCCAGGTATCCGGTAAGGTAGTAATAAAAGAGCTGTCTATCATATACCAGTTCTCACGGTCGTTCTGCATCTTCTCTCCTACTACACTATATATAACCGCGCCGCTTTCGCCTACGGTATATGAACCAAATTCTGTGTAGATGTCCGGTACGGGCACCTTGTTCTTTTTACATACACTTTTAATAGAGGCTACGATCTCATTTACAATGTAATTATAGTCGTAGTCAAAACCCAGCGAATGTTTAATAGGGAATCCTCCCCCTATATTAATACTATCCAGCTCCGGGCAGATCTTCTTTAACTGGCAGTACAGGTTCAGCACCCGGTTAAACTGGCTCCAGTAGTAAATATCGTCTTTAATACCTTTATTCATGAAGAAGTGCAGCATTTTCAGCTCAAACTTCTCATTACCCTTTAGCTTGTCAACGTAAAACTCCAGTATATCACGGGAGCGTATGCCCAAACGGGAGGTATAAAAGTCAAAGGTAGGCTCTTCTTCAGCGGCAATACGCAGTCCCAGCTTCACGGGTTCTTTGGTGCGTATATGCTTCTGATACTCTTCCAGCTCCTCCTTATTATCCAGCACAGGTATCACATTTTTGAAACCGCTGTTGGCGAGGCGGGAAATAGCCCGGGTATATGCTTTGGTTTTATAACCGTTGCAAATTATGAAGGTTTCTTTATTGATCTTCTTCCGTTCGTATAATTTATTGATTATATCAATATCATATGCGAAAGAAGTTTCGATATGCACCCCATGCTTCAGGGTCTCCTCCATAATAAAGGAGAAATGGGAGCTTTTGGTGCAGTAGCAATAATAATAGTTTCCGTCGTACCGGTTCTTTTTAATGGCATCCTGGAACATCTTTTTAGCCTTATTTACCTGCATCCCGATCTTGGGCAGATAAGTTAGCTTGAAAGGCGTACCATATTTATCGATCAACGCCTTGATGTTCAAACCATTAAATTCCAGATAATTGTCGTTCACCTCAAATCCTTCCTGCGGAAACTCAAAGGTTTGATTCACGAGATCTGTGTAGGTGTTGTTCATCTAAATCTGTGAATGAATTTTAGGTTAGTAATAAAATTTAAACTCAGGTTTAGCTGGAGAAACTCCTGGTTTACACACCTACGTCAGTTCGAAACCCAGCAAAATTGGTTGCAAAGCTAAATATTTTGTTCTATTGCAGAAGCAAAAAATTTGGCCCTTTTTACAGGGAAACGTCATATCAAAGTAAATAATTACGAATCAATTATTTAAGGGGTATGTTAATTTTTGAGAGTGGGATGGGAATCAGGCTGGTGTTAGTCCAGGCAGCACACTAATATTATGTAAATCAATTAATTAAATAGCTTTGCCTTTCCTATGGCCCGTTTGGCCAGCCCAATTTATTAAAATATTAATAACCAGTTAGTTATATTTTTATCGGCAGCCAACTTCCGGCTAATATACCCCACCGGATGCTACTTAAATAAGTAACTTATTGTTGTGGTGAGGTCTGAGAATCAAAAAACGTATTGATATACAACCACTTATTATACATACAGGCTTTTAAAGAGGCATTACAAGCCCCACAGTATTAGCCCGTGTTTATGGCTGTCGGCCCGGGTCATTCTCTCCTACTGCTCAGCCTGCCCAGAGCTCTTCAATAGTGTTAAGCTGCGTTTGCCTTCATTAAAAAGCAGGTCCAGTATACTGAGGTTAGTCAGGAAACCGGTGCGGTCCTGGAACACCTGAGTGTACTCCGGTCCTTCCCAATTTTGCTCCCGCTCACCCGGCTTAAGCTGGTCCCGGGCATCGGTGATCTCCGAGGCGGGATCAACCTGTTTTTCAAACCGGTCGGTAAAGGTGGGTGTACAATCATACCCCATTACCCGGTTAGCCCATTCAAAACAAGCCATGTTCCAATCCAGCAAAAATTGGTGGGGTTGCTCAAATAATCCCTGAAGGTCTTCCTCATAATATTCAAACCATGGGGAACGGCGGTAAGCGGACACCAATGTCTTCCAATGCAGGGCCTGCCACTTCTCCTCATTACTGATCCGCACATCCTTCATAATGGTACGCTGATTTTTTCCTTTGGTTAAAGGTACACTGAGCAGGATGGTTCCATTAGGCCCGGCAATGTAACAGCGGTTACGATAACTGAGCTTTTGGTAGTGTTCATATCTCTCTATCTGTAATATGGAGTGATTAATTAAAGTTTTATAGTAGGAAATCGATGGAAAGTATTGTGATTCAATCAATAAAATTTCATTTTTTGGTATTGCTGTCATAATGTCAAAATTTGGTGCCTGCTATGTAAAAACCTATGATGTCAGGTGTTGAAGTAATTACCATTTGCTACTTAACAATTAATTGCAACTACCTCTAAAACAGTTCATAGAAAAATAAAAAATATGCTATTGTAATTAGCATTTTGCCTTTTAAAGCAAAATTTTAGTTACATGTAAAAATACTAAAGTAATTAGTAGTTTTTCTGTTCATTTTCAAGGCTTTTTTGGCTGAAGTAAAATGTAAAGCAGAAATGGCTGAACTGCCACTTATACCCCACCGTCTTTGGGGCGGAAGGTTGAAAAATGGAAAGGCCATAAATGAAAAAAGGAATAAAATGGATGGGGCTGCAGGTAGAAAGCCTATTAAAAAAGAAGATTTAAAAAAGATGGTTAATTACAAAAATCAAACATTTTTGATGTGCTCTATTTTAGGAAACCGGGAGGATAAAGTGCAGGTTTGGACGTGCGGATGAACTTTATGAAATGGCAGGTTCAGGTAAAAATGGGATTTAATGATGGGGGCGCTTCAGGTTCAATTTTTAAGAAAACGGCTTTTTTGAACTAACCCTGATCCCGGAAAACGAAAACTTCGTAGATTGGAATTTTTAGAAAAGTAAATTCCCCGGTAGGTCAAAAACCGGAAAACCGGACGCCTGAAAAAGTCATTTTTTGGAGTAATTGGTGATGAGCTTTTTCCCTGAAAAACGATCGTTAAAACAACCAAATCACTAAATGGCAAAAATGGATTTGGCTTTTTGAGGATAACTGTTGAGGCGCTGTTTATATAAAAACACTCAAAAATGCAGGCCGGTTCCGGCGCTCAAAACTGAAGCCAGGTATCGGGGGGATAAGCACATTTTTTACTACTTAAAATAGTAATATCCAATTTGTTTAGATTTTGTGAATTTATTAGCCGGCTTACCCCGGAAAAATGTATTTCGCTAATTTTGCCTCATGCAACAAATGACCCGTTTTACTCAATATATACGCCTCACCGTTTTAGTGCTGCTTACCTGGGGCATGGCCAGCTCCTGCGAAAAAATGAAGGACCTGGAATTTATCCGGGTAGCCGGCGTTAGCATTGACGAACTGGGTATGAGCACCAGCATTGTCCGCATGACCCTCGCCTATTATAACCCTAATAACTTTAACCTGCAGCTGAAAGATGCCAATTTTGACCTGTTCTTTGACGATACCCAGGTAGGCCATTCCGTGCAGGATACCCTCATCCGCATACCGGCTAAAGACACTTTTTACTTTCCTGTAAAGCTGGAGGTAAGCATGGCCAATGTGCTCAAAAATGCCTGGAGCGCTTTTGCCAATAAAGAGGTAACTATTAAGGCTACGGGTAATTGCAAGGTGGGTAAAGGCGGGTTATATTTCCCTTTCCCTATTAAGTGCGAGACCAAACAACCATTGAAATTCTTCTAAAAGACGGGCCGCCTACCAGCTGCCGGTTACTAATTCCATAATGGTTAAAATGTGCCGGCTTTCGGAAAGGTCTTTTATGGGTGGCAGCTCCACCACAGCAGCGCGTACCTGATTCAGGGCCTGCAGATCGATTTCTTTTATTAATCCATGCTTATAATAGCTGGCCAGGGCTATAGCGGTTTTTAATACCGTGGCTTTTACCCGTACGGAGTGCGGGGAATAACGGCCGGGGTGGAGGTGAATGTATTTGCCGGTTTCCTCCTGCCCCATTCTTAAGATCCAGGTGGATTGATCGGATAATGTAAGGGATTGGTAACCCTCCTCTTGATCCAGCCAGCGGGCGTATTCCGGCAAGGTATTAATGTCCCGCTCCCACAGGGCATCCAGGGTTTCCTGGCCAATTTCTGCTATTTGCAGGTGGCCCAGGTATAGGTCCATCTGGGAATTCCCCAGCACCTTCAGGTGTTGGGAAAGCTCAGCTACCGGGCAGGTAGCTATAAAATTACCTATGGCGCCCAGGTGGTGCTTGAGCGCGTTGAAATGTATATTATGTAATCCGGCGGCTGACATCTAAAAAAAGTCCCGTTCCGGAGGACCGGAACGGGAGCTATTCAATTTACAGTTACAAGAAATTTAGTGTTTTTTGTCGGGATGCCCGCCACCATCTTCAGGTTTCTTGCAGCAGGTGGGCAGCTTGGCGTATGTTTCCGGGTTAGCGGTTACATTATCCGCATCATAGCCTGCGTTGGCAATGGCTGTTTTCACATTTTCAATATTGGTACGGTCCGTGAAGAACTTTACCGTAGTAATGTGCTTTTTAACATCCACTTTGGTAGAGGCGATGCCTTCTTCCTGCAGCATGTATTTTTCAATCCTGTCCTTACATTGTTCGCATTGTACGGTCGGTGTGCTGATCTTTGCCGTTACGAGAGTGCCTTTTTTGGATTGCGCCATGGTAGCAGTGCCTACAGCAACCAGCAGCATTACCATTACGAGCTTGATGATACGCATAAAAAATTGTTTTGATACCCGAATGTAAGAAAAATTATGAATGTGCTGATGTACTAATATGGTGCATATTAGCACCTTGCAATTATTTACCCCATTGATCCGGAGCGCTGCGCCAGGATTGCAGGGTAGATTGTTCTGCGGCAGATACCATCCCTTTTTCAACCGCCAGCTCTATTAATGCATTATAATTACTGAGTGAGCGATAGGGTACACCGGCTGCTTCAAATGCCTGCACTGCTATATCAAAACCATAATTAAAGATAGATACCATGCCTATTACCTCCCCGCCTGCCTGGCGAATGGCCTGCACGGCTTCCAGGCTGCTTTTGCCGGTAGAGATCAGGTCTTCTATCACCACTACAGGCTGGCCTTCCTGCAGCACGCCTTCGATCTGGTTGCCCATACCATGTTCCTTGGGTTTGGAGCGTACATAAATGAAGGGCAGCTTTAGCTGATCGGCTACCAGGGCACCATGCGGTATGCCTGCGGTAGCTACTCCGGCTATTACAGCTGCTTCCGGGAAGTCGCTGAACACCATGTTGGAGAGCTCTGATTTAATATAGTCGCGCACGTAAGGAAAGGATAACAGCTTACGGTTATCGCAATAAATGGGCGATTTCCAGCCGGAAGCCCAGGTAAAGGGCTCGGCGGGGCGCAGCTTTACGGCCTGCACCTGCAGCAGCTTTTCGGCTACTTGTTTTTCACTGATGTTACTCATGGCAGCAAAATTAGGGGATCGGTAGTTTTTTGTATAAATTATTATACAAAGCAGCTAAGTTTTTGTACGGTTTTTATACATACCGTATAAATGGATCAAGCGGCTGATGCTTTATTTACAACAGTTTACAATCCCGGTAGCGGATCAAACGGTACCCGTGAATGATTATCAACCCCTACCTGTATATCTACGCATTCCAAACAGTATTTTACACGCAGCTGCTCCATCGCGGATCATACGGAATTTATCACAAGGGCTACGCATTCGTCGGTTACTGTTACCCATTTTGTTCACATATAGCTATTTTTGCCGTATGGAACAGACCCAAACAATATATCTCAACGAGAGACCCCTCATCCTATCTGCCAATCAAAGAGAGATCCCGGCCGGCTTTACCGAAGCGCCGGTGTGCCCTAAACCAGATGCTATTACCATCACCCAAACCCTGCTGGCACTGGAAAAGGGTGAGATACCGGCGGCTGTTTTTGTACAGTCGGATACGCAAAAGCTGCTGGATGCCATCAAAAGCCATTTTAATGTTCTTGTGGCGGCGGGTGGCCTGATCACCAACCCGGCGGGCGAAATATTGCTGATGTTCCGCCGCGGTAAGTGGGACCTGCCCAAAGGCAAGCAGGATGAAGGGGAAAGCCTGGAAGACTGCGCTTTGCGTGAAGTGCAGGAGGAAACCGGCCTGCAGCACATAACCCTGGAGCACAAGCTCACGGAAACGTACCACTACTACCCGTTAAAAGAGAAAAAGGTGCTGAAACATACGTACTGGTACAAAATGCTGTTCACCGGATCAGAGCTTACGGTGCCGCAGATAGAGGAAGATATTATGGATATACAATGGATCAGGCCTGAAAATTTAGGCAAGTACCTGAAGTTTTCCTATCAGAATATTTTGGATGTGTTTGAGAAAGCCGGATATGCGAGTAGCTTTTAGCTGTTGGCTGTTAGCTTTTAGCTGTTGACTATTGACTGCCAGCCTTTAGCTAAAAGCTGATAGCTAAAGGCTAATAGCTTAACTTATTGGTCTCGTTTAGGTAGTATAGCCACTGTTAAACGGCTGATGCATACCAGCTTATGCTGATCATCCGTAATGCGGATGTCCCATACATGAGTAGTAGAACCTAAGTGCAGGGGCCTTGCAATAGCATGCACATAGCCTTCCCGCACGCCTTTTATATGGTTGGCATTGATCTCCAACCCTACGCATATTTGCTTTTGAGAGTCTATCACCAGCCCCGATGCCATACTCCCCACCGTTTCTGCCAGGGCTGCAGAAGCTCCACCGTGTAACAGTCCATAAGGTTGTACGGTACGGTGGTCTACCGGCATCATCATCCGGAGGTAATCCGGGCCTATTTCCGTGAACTCCATACCCAGGCAGCTGCCTATGGTATTATCGCCCCATTCGTTTAGCTGATCCAGTGAAATATCGAGTGAATGCCAGATGGGTTTCATAAATAATTAATAATTAAGAATGAAGAATGAATAGATTGAAGCGAGTGTATCCGCGATCATTAATTTTTAATTATTCATTATTAATTGCGGGGCGGCTCTTTCTCCTGGGCCAGCGTTTTTAAGACCGCTTCCGGCAGGAACTGCGATACATTGCCGTTATTACGGATAATATCCCGCACCAGGGTGGATGCAATACTGGTAAACTGGGGTGTACAGGTAAGGAAGATGGTTTCTATACTGTTGTCCATAGCCCGGTTCACATCTGCAATGGCCTTCTCATATTCAAAGTCGTTCACGTAGCGGATACCCCTTAATATATATTGTGCATTTACCTGCTGGCAGAAATCAACCGTAAGCCCTTTATAAGAGGCTGCCTTGATCTTAGGCTCATCTTTATAGATATCCCTGATCCATTGTAAACGCTGCTCCAGCGCGTACATAGGCACTTTGCTGGAATTCACGCCTATGGCAATGATCAATTCATCAAACAGGTTTATAGCCCGGTCTATTACATCTTTATGGCCTAAGGTGATGGGATCAAAGGTGCCTGGAAATACACATATACGCATGGAAACAATTTAATGGTCAAATAGTTGCATACCGGGCCTTTAGCTGTGCTGCCGCAGCTCTTCCCGGTTAATGAAAATAGAAAATATAGTAGTACCGTAATTGCGTTCCGTACGGTAGTAGTTATAATGCTTGTAATTGTTACGTGGTGTATGTTCCAGCACCAGCCAGCCTTCCGGGTTCAGAAGCTGCCGTTCAAATATTACCAGCGGCAGCTGGTCTATGGTGGTAAGTGCGTAGGGCGGGCCGGCAAAAATAAAGTCGAACTTATCGGTACACTGCTGCAGGAACTTAAATACATCCATGCGGAACAGCTTCAGGGTATGAATATCCAGCGCCTGTGCTGTTTTCTCAATATAGGCGGCCATGTCCGGGTCCTTTTCCACAATGGTTTGATCTGTGGCGCCGCGGGAAGCCAGCTCGTAGCTGATGCTGCCGGTACCGCCAAAGATATCCAGTGTTTTAAGGGAAGGTATATCCAGGTTGTTTTCAATGATATTGAACAAGCCGCCTTTAGCTATATCCGTGGTGGGCCGGGTATGGGGCATGTTGGCAGGCGGCTGAAACCTTCTTCCTCCATATGCCCCTCCTATTATACGCATAGGGCCAGGGCATACAGGTTATGGAAATAGTAACCGGGCATTTCCTGCATTTTGCCAATATACTGGAACTCCGGCAGGCGCTGCACCCACTCCAGGTGGGGTACAAACTTATGCAGCTCCTGGTAAATATCTGAATCCTTGGCCAGCGGGCCACCCAGCTTTACCTTTACCTTTTGCTCATCCAGGCCCAGTACCCGTACGGCATTTACCAGGTGGTATACTATATCCAGCCCGGATTGATAGGGCAGCTCCTGCTGGTTCAGCAGCTTGCCGGCGGCATATATGGTAATGGTGAACCGGTTGCGCTGGGCCATAATATAGGCTACGCCATCGTGGTTACGGAAATCAAAATCATAAGGGTAGGCCTGCAGCAGTGCGGAGTGTGCGTGCACTACACGGTCTGTCGAGAACTCTTTGCGTAAAAAGCCCAGCAGGTCTTTATCAACCGCATACACATTCACTAAGGACATTGGTGGTGGTAAAACATCGGCCAGCACGGCTTCCTGCAGCTTTTCGGGGTATACCATATGCAGGAAATCCTTTTTCAGCTGCGGGCTGTACTGGTTTTCCGGCACCAGGGTGCTTACAGAGGCATCAAAGGCCAGCAATACGGATTTGAAGGCGGTAAAGAGCAGCTTGTCTGCATCAAATACCCGCTCGATCATTTCCAGGTCGGCCACGGCCAGCTTTTGCGGTTGGAAATTATATGACTTCAACGCCAGGAACTTTCCTCCTGCAGGATCAAATACTACGTAGCTGAAAGTGCCCTGGCCTACCAGCACCAGCAGGTGACAGGTGGTAAGGTCCGTTTCCAGCAAAGAGGCATCGTCTACTGCAAATGCCGGCTGCATATTATATGTTACGGACATATTGTACTTGTGAATGAAGCAGCAATTTAAGGCGAAAAGCTGAAAGGTGAAAGCAGAAAGCTGATCACCTTTTGCTGCCAGTGCTTTTTGAAGCCAGCTTTATGCTTTCTGCTTTGCGCTTCAGGCTTTACTGTAGTTCTTCCAGCATTTTCTTGCACTCCGCCTTAATACCGGGATCGTCCTGGGTTACAGGGCGCAGGGTAACGGCTTTGCGCAGCACATCCATAGCCAGGGTTTGCTGATCATTCTTATTATAGGCGCGGGCCAGTTCATAATAGTTCAAAATAAACCCGGGATCCAGCTTGCGGCATTTTTCATAATTGGCAATGGCCTGATCCATAGAACCATCCGGCAGCCCGCCAAATAAGGCTTTGGCAGCATTTTTTTCCAGGAAGCTGAGGTTTGCCACCTCATAGTTCCATTTGCCCAGCACATGGTATGCCTGCCCATAGTTCGGGTTGAACTTAATGGCCAGCTCCGCATACTTCTTTACATCGCGGGAAGCAGCTACTTTTTCCTTGGCGCCGGAAATAAGCGCCAGCCGGCCCATGGCTACGGCCATTGCATAGTTGGCATTGGCATCGTTAGGGGCGGCCTTCAGGGCCTCTGCGGCGTATTCTTTTGCTTCGTTAAAGTAACGGGTTTTATCTTCCTTTTCTTTCTGGCGGTTGCCTTCGCGGGAGCTTAGCTCACTGGCACCTATAAGTGCCTCCAGCTGAGTGGGTTGCGCCTTTAGTACTTCCTTGTATTTAGCCAGGGCCTCTGCCTCTTTCATTTGCTTTTCCAACTGCCTGGCCTGATCTAAGGTTTCATCCACGCTCTGGGCGTATAGGGCGCCGGTGCTAAAAAGCAGGCAAAGGGCGGCCATCATGAACTTTTGTGCCATAGGGTGGGTTAGTTTTTTTTATTTATATAAAAATAATAATAATATTTAATAAAGCGTAAAGCTGAAAGCAGAAAGCCAAAAGCTGCTTTTTTTAGGCTGAAAGCTTAAGGCAGAAGGCATAAAGCTGATTGCTTTTTGCTGCCTATGCCCTGATGAAGGCCCAGGCTTTATGCTTTACCCTTTATGCTTTATGCTTTGTGCTTTATGCTTTGTGCTTAATACTCTTTTTCCAGCGATACCAGGGAGTTCCGTACCTCTGCGCCCATGGGCGGGTTCATTTTGCGGAGGGTTACCACTGTTTTTTTAACCCGGGGGTACCTTTCCCGGATGGTGTGGCTGATGCCGGCCACCACCTGCTCCAGCAGGGGCTGAGGAACGGCCATTACCGCTTTTACAATGGTAAAAATATCCTGGTAGTTAACGGTGTCCGACAGCTCATCTACCGGGATGGTATCTGCAATGGTCACATACACATCCAGGATGAAATCATTCCCGATGATCCGCTCTTCAGGGTAAAAACCATGAAAAGCGCGGAATTTAAGTTGTTCCAGGGCGATTGTTAACATGCGCAAATGTGAAAATATGCAAATGTGCAAATGGTAAGATGCTAACATCTGCTCATTTGTACATTGCATATGAATGGATATACAAAATTGCCGGTGGACCGGGTTTTACACCCGGGTTATCAGCAAAAGACCTAATTACTGTGTTCCAGCTGGCCTGGCTGCAGGGTGCTGTGTTCCAGCGCGGATAAGTATCTTTCTGCATCCAGGGCGGCCATACAACCGCTACCGGCGGCTGTTACTGCCTGGCGGTATATTTTATCCTGTACATCGCCGCAGGCAAATACCCCTTCTACATTGGTGCAGGAGGTGCCGGGGATGGTTTTTATATATCCCTGCTCATCCATCTCCACAAAACCATTAAAAATACCAGAGTTAGGCTGGTGGCCAATGGCTACAAAGAATGCGCTTACGGGAATATCGGTTTCAACATTCGTCTGATTGTTGATCAGCCTTACTGCTTCCACCTTTTTATCGCCCAGCACTTCCTTGGTTTCGGAGTTCCAGTATACAATAATGTTGGAGGTTTTCATTACCCTGTCCTGCATAACCTTGGAGGCACGCATTTCATGGCGGCGCACGATCATATGCACGGTGGTGCACATTTTGGAGAGGTACAGGGCTTCTTCTGCAGCGGTATCGCCCGCGCCTACAATGGCTACCTCTTTACCACGGAAAAAGAAACCATCGCACACGGCGCAGGCGCTTACGCCGCTACCGTTCAGGCGCTGTTCAGAAGGGAGGCCCAGCCACTTGGCGGATGCGCCGGTGGCAATGATCACGGCATCGGCAGTGATCACCTTCTCTTCTTCGATCACCACTCTATAGGGACGAACGGAGAAATCAACGGAGGTGGCCATACCATAACGTATGTCGGCTCCCATGCGGGCTGCCTGTTTTTCAAAATCCACCATCATTTCCGGCCCCTGTATGCCCTGGGGATAACCGGGGTAGTTCTCTACTTCTGTAGTAATAGTTAGTTGTCCGCCGGGCTGAATACCCTGGTACAACACCGGTTTCAGGTTGGCCCTGGCTGCGTAAATAGCAGCGGTGTAACCTGCCGGCCCGGAACCTATGATCAAAACATGTACATGTTCCTGCTGTTGTGTGTTTTCCATACTAAATACTAATCTATATTATGTCTACTATTTCCTGATCCTAATGCTTCTGTAAGTGGTTTCATAACCGCCCCAGTAGCCTAATGCGCCCTGTATATTGCCTCTTACCTGTATGGGCGACGCGAAAACATTCCCGTTACTGGCGTATGCAAAATCCAGCGACCGCCAGAAATCAAAAGTGGCTTTGTCAATGTTGCTGAACTCTATACGTACGCTATCTCCTTTATTAAAATACCCGTAGGTATCATAGTTGATCTCCTGTGTTCTGTCGTGCCCGGCCTCCAGCATTATATTAAAGTGGGTGCCATTCACGATCTGATCATCGATGGTTGAGTTGATTCCTGGCCGGAATACTCCTCCATTCTTTGCGGTTTTATAACGTACATAATTACCACTTTGCGGCGGGTCCGCTATGCGGGCCATTAGCTTAGCTAAATTATCGCCCTGACTGGTACCGGTTGACCAGAGTGAGTCGATAACCATGCCGGTGGCCGGAATGGTGGTAACTGCCTGGTACACAGTATCTGCCACGGCTACACGAAGTGTATAACTGCTACCGTTTATTCCTTTAAAGGCACCTGCCAGTGTGGTGTCTGCAGCATAATAATACCACTTTACCTTATTGGTAGTGTCTTTAGAGAATTCCTTCAGCTGCATGGTGTTAGCACCATCTGATATGGTAATAACGGCGCCGTGCACAAAGGCTGCTTTGAGCTGATCAACTGTAATATGGCTAAAATAACTGAGGCTGCGCGTAAGTATCACTTCGGGATACTTACCGGTGGCTATTGTTCCTTCTATTACCATTTGCGCCTCTCCCTGTGGAAGGTCCACTGTCACGTCTTTTTCACAGGCGGCAAATGCGCAGCAACCAACAAGGAACAAGGTTTGGATACGCATATAGCTTACAAAAGTACGGTTACGCGGGGTAATAAAAAAACACCGGCCATGATATACAGCCGGTGTTTATATTTTAGATTTGAGATTTTAAATTTACGATCTGATAAAAGTAGTTTCCGGCCTTCATCAAATCTAAAATCGTAAATCTACAATCGTAAATCATCTTTATCCTAAATAGGATTTCAATGAGCCACTGTAACGGGCTTTTTGCAGCCGCTTAATGGCGCGTTCCTTGATTTGGCGGATCCTTTCCTTGGTGAGATCGTACTTTTGTCCGATCTGTTCAATTGTTGCTCCGTTTTCACCATCCAGACCAAAATAAGCGTTCACGATCTCTGCTTCCCGCGGGCTCAAGGATTTTAAGACCCGGCGAATTTCTTCGCGCAGTGAATCCCGCATTACATCATCATCGGTAATATCGCCTCCTTCCAGCAAATCGCCCATGGCTACATCTTCTGCCTCGTGTACCGGGGCGTCTAAAGACATATGGCGTGTATTGCTTTGGAAAATGTTGTTTATTTCCGATTCGGACATTTCCAGGATCTCTGCAAGCTCCTCTGTAGAAGGCTCTCTTTCATTCTCCTGTTCAAATGCCATGTAAGCTTTGTTCGCTTTATTATAAGTGCCAATTTTGTTTTGAGGCAAGCGGACTAATCTGCCCTGCTCTGCCAACGCCTGCAAAATGGACTGGCGGATCCACCATACGGCGTATGAGATGAACTTGAAACCTTTTGTTTCATCGAATCTCTGTGCGGCTTTGATCAACCCTAAATTGCCTTCATTAATAAGGTCACTGAGGCTCAGCCCCTGGTGTTGATATTGTTTAGCTACAGAAACTACGAAACGCAAGTTTCCGGTTGTAAGTCTTTCAAGAGCTTTCTGGTCACCCATTTTAATACGTTGTGCCAAAACAGTCTCTTCCTCAGGTGTTAACAAAGGGATCTTTGATATTTCCTGCAGGTATTTTTCTACCGCCTGCGAATCACGGTTGGTGATCTGGGTGGCAATTTTAAGTTGCCTCATATTAAAGTGAATTGGTTTATTAAATAATTAACAGCGTAGCGTTAATTTTGTTGCAATTGAGAAATTTTATATCTTGTAAAATTTCCTATTTCGCTAAAATAGCCTGCAAAGATCGTGCTAATACTCCACTCTACCAAATTCCTTACAGGTGTTACTTTGCTGTTAACAAAATACTCTATTATAACGGATTTTAATAGCCATTTAGTGGGTAATTTTGCCAGTTTATACAATTTTTAACAATTGATAATAAACCACCTTTAAATTAAAATCTTAACTAATTTATACTTAATTCCATTGCAAACCATTTAACGAAAATGACCATAGATTACAGAAGCGATACCTTTACCCGCCCTACTCCTGGTATGTTACAGGCCATGGCGGAAGCAGAAACCGGCGATGATGTATTTGGAGAAGACCCCAGCGTAAACCGGCTGGAAGCCATGATGGCAGAATTTTTTGGCAAAGCGGCAGGCCTGTACTGCCCTTCCGGCACCATGAGCAACCAGGTGGCTATTAAAGCCCATACCCTGCCCGGCGATGAAGTGATCTGCGGCCACCAGGCGCATGTATATATTTATGAAGGCGGTGGCATTGCTTTTAATGCCGGCGCCCAGGTACACCCCATTCATGGGGAGCGCGGCATGATCAATGCTGCCGAAGTAGCGGCTGCCATTAACCCCGATGATGTACATAAGGCCCGTACCTCCCTGGTATGTTTGGAAAATACCTCTAACCGGGGTGGCGGCTGCTGTTATGACTGGGAAGAAATGGTGAAGATCAAAAGCATATGCGAGGAGCATAAGCTGGCCCTGCACCTGGATGGCGCCCGCCTGTTCAATGCCCTGATCGCCACCCGGCAGGATCCTAAAGCTTATGGTGGTGTATTTGATACTATTTCCGTTTGCCTTAACAAAGGCATGGGCTGCCCCATGGGCTCTGTGCTGCTGGGCAGCGAAGCATTCATCCGCGAAGCCCGCCGCATCCGTAAAAAATTTGGCGGTGGATTAAGGCAGGCCGGATATATGGCGGCCACCGGGATCTATGCACTGGAAAACCATTTACAGCGGCTGGAACAGGATCATATACACGCCAAACAGATCGCCAACGCTTTACTGGAAAAAACTTTTACCGGTCATATGCTGCCGGTGGAAACGAACATCCTTATCTTTGAAGTAATTGGCAGCTGGAACCCAATATCTTTTGCAGAACACCTGATAAGGGAGGGTATTAAAGTAATGCCTATTTCCAGCACACAGGTAAGAATGGTAACGCATCTGGATATTACGCCGGAAATGGTAGCCAGGACCTGTGAGGTGATTGAAGGGATGGCTTAAGGCGGCCTTCGGCCGCCGTCCATGGTCCATGGTCCATAGCATAGAGCGCGGGAGTAGTTTATCTTGGATTGGCAGAGCGCCTGAAGTAGTCGATGGTTCATAGCCTGGTTCACGGGAGTAGTAGTGCGTGGTATTCAGTATTCAGTCCACGGACTACATACAACGAACGACGGTCTGGGGAATGAGTAGTGCGGAAAGAGACCTTTATGCGCTTTTACCCTGAATGGTATGCGCCTTTAACAGGGAGTGCATGCGCTTTTAACATGGGATGCACCAGGGATTCACTAGGGAAACACATGGGATCCAGTAGGGAAAGACATGAGAAACACATAGGAAAGACATGGAAAAAGGGAATGAATAATTAATAATGAATAATTAATGATTGTGTTTTATACCAGCTGAATAACCAAATAACAAAATAAAAAGCCGGGTCCTGAGACCCGGCTTTTTATTTTGTAAGAAAGGGCGGCTTACCACCAGCCTAACTTATGATACTTGAAGTTGTGAATGTAATTGGGACTAATGTACACCTGCGATAAGCTGGTGGTATTGGAGCGCAGCATCCCAAACCAGTCGGTATTGTAAATAAACAGATCGTCCCAACCGGAGCCACCATTGAAGTTGGTAACAGCCAGCTTATCTACGCTGCCCAGGTTCCAGCTGCCTATCCAGTCCTTTTGCCAGGTGCCGCTCAAAGTGGTACCGTTAGAGGTGAGGATGCCCAGGTACTCTTTATCCCAGTTGCTGGTATTAAAAATGTACAGGTCCTTTTTACCATCACCGTTGGCATCGGCAACGTATAAACGATCATTGGGGGCCATTTCCCAGCCGGGTATTACGCCATCAAAACGTTTTACGTAAGAAAGGTTGCTGCCGGTAGATTTCAGCATCAGCAGGTATTCCGGGTTCCAGTTGGTACCATTAAATATATACATATCTGCTTTCCCATCTCCATCAAAATCACCCACCAGGTGCTGATCGTTATCGGCCATGGTCCAGCCGGGCAGGGTGTTATTAAACACGCGGATGCAGTTCAGCGTGGCGCCGGTGGATTTCAGCATGCCTACATAATTGGTGGTCCAGTCTTTCAGGTTGGCCATGTACAGGTCGGCTTTTTTATCACCGTCAAAGTCGCCTACGTAGAACTTATCGTTCTTAGCCATGATCCAGTAGCCGGGTGCCCCCAGGTTGTTATCATACCTTTTTATGAAGCTCATTTTGTTGGAGGCGGCTTTCATCATGCCTACATACCTGGTACTCCAGGTGGTGGTGTTCACAATGTAGAAATCTTCTTTGCCGTCGCCATCAAAATCGCCTACATAAAAATCATCGCCTGCTGACATTTGCCAGCCTTCCAGGGTTTTATCGTAGCGTTTTACGCAGTCGAAACCGGTGCCGGTAGAGCGTAACAGGCCAAAGTAAGGGCCGTAGCTGCCCCAGTCGCCGCTGTTGAATACATACAGGTCCTTTTTACCGTCGCCATCAAAATCGGCCACATAAAATTTATCGCCGGGTTTAAACTGCCAGCTGGACCCGCCGGTGTTCACCCTTTCGGTGCCGGTGAATACGTGGTTCATTTTAGTACCATCAGAACTGTACATGGAGATGCTGTTGCCATAATGTACTACCAGGTCGCCCTTACCATCGCCGGTAAAATCACCTGCGTAAGAGTTGTTGAAATTATAGCTGCGGTAAGGTTTTACCCTTGTCTGCATCTGGTTATAACATACGGGGCAAAACAGGGGCGAGTTACCTTTCATACGGCAGTTATAGGCAGGGCGGAACTTGCCAAGGCCGGTGTACTGGGCGCCTTCAAACAGGCCGGCATCTTCATCCGTATCATTACCGGAGGGGTTAGCAGCGCTGCAACCGGAAATGGTGGGTACGGGGCGGGAAGCGGGTACAAAATTCTTCCACTCCCCTTTTAAAGTAGCGCGGTTGGTGTTCTTGGTTACATTTACCTGGGCAGGTTCTTCGCTGGTGTAGTTATCGCAGTTCACGGTATACTCATCTGCCAGCAGGCCTACCATGTGGCCCATTTCATGCGCTGCGGTAGACCATCCCGGATCATTATCATCCGAACCACGGGTAATGGCCAGCTTGCCGCCGCCGGCGCAGCCGCCAAAACCGGTTTCATTCAGAATAATGAATACATAATTGTATTGCGGCACCAGGGTGGTGAGCAGATCATTGAGGCGGGTGGCGGTGTTAGGACCGGGCTCCATCCAGCAGCGGTCCCAGATACCGCTGTAACGGTAATCCAGGGCGGTGTTGCGTGCGGTGGTTACGGTACCGCTGGCATTCACCTTGGTTACGCCGGACTGTGTGGAGTTTACGTTGATGCGGTAAATGTTATACGCATCCATCGTTTCATCGTACAGATCTTTACTAAAAAGGTTCTTTACCAGGTTTGTTACGTGGGTGTTATATGCGGCCTGGTCGGCGGCGGTAAACCCATCGCCTATGATCACCAGGTTTAGCTTGGCGCCATTGGAGCCGTTGCGCAACACTTCTGTTACGGTTTGCGCTTTTAGGGCTGCGCTTATAGTGCAGCATATAAATATGCTGAAAAGGATCTTTTTCATGACTTGTTTTCTTTGGGGTATGTGTGGTGGTTACAGGTTATTTTCTTTGTATCACTTTTTGCAGCGCTTCGGTGCTGATGAGGCCTTTGCGTTGCAGCGTGGTGGCCTGCAGCATTTTTATGTTACGGTTCTCCGGCACTACGTCACCGCGGATGCGGGAAAATTCCAGGGTAGGCGCTGCTACTGCATTCTTGTCCAATACCTGTTTGGGAAGGGTGATGTTAATGTAGGTTTCTTTGGCCTGCAATATTTTGTGGCTGCCATCGGGTGAATAGCTGTGCAGCTCCAGCGGATCATCAATAGCAGCGGTGTATACGTCCCTGCCATTATCCTTTAGCTGGTACACAAAATCGCCGGAGGCGGTGCTATCATTCACCAGGTTGCCCCGCACCTTGGTGTAGCTTACCGGCTCATAGCCATTGGGGGTTACTTTCACGGTTACTTTTACATAATAGTCATCTGTTTGCTGGGGTAAGGCTACCAGCTGTTGTGCGCGTATGCTGGTGGCAGCTACCTGTGTGGGCATATTACCGGCCCGGCTGGCTATGACGGTGGTGCGAGCGGTTCTTTTTTCTGTTACAACCGCTTCGGCCGGTCTAATGCCCATGGCCACGGGTTGTGCTTTCAGCTGCGTTTTAATGGCGGTGGCGCTGGTAATACGTGAACGTACCTGCCGGGCCTCCGGTTTGCGGTCTTCCACTTCCGTGCTCCCGTTCATAAAACGGTAAAAGAAACGGGCGGATGGCGGCAGTGCTTCGCGCAGGGCATCGTCAATGAACTTGTCCTGCACATCACAGGTAACTTTAGTATCCATAGATACTTCCATTACAAACAAGCGGATGTTGTAGGCGGCTTCCAGCTTGCTTACCAGATCTGACAAAGGTGCGTCAGTGGCTTTGATAGACATTTTGCCGCTTTTGCTGTCGTACCGGATGTTCACCTCTGCCCGCAGGTGGTAAGCGGCAGCCGGTGTGGCGTTGTGGTGCGCTGCCGTGGCCGGATAAACCAGGGCGCTGCATAATACGGCCATTAATAATTGTTTGATCCGGTTAGGGGTGGTGTTCGGTGTACGGTTGGTACCGTAGCGCTGACCGATGCTGTTGAAAGGTAGCACAGGGCTACATTTGCCATCAGCAATGGGGCTGTAGAATAGCTGTTTCATGCTTTTTGTTTGGGGTAAATGAAAAAAAATTGAAAAACAGTACATTATCCAGTTTGCAATATGCTTTCTCTTAACAAACCAGGGGTTATTAAACTTGTAAATATATATGCAATATTAGTATGCCTAAGGATATTGAGAAAAGGAAAGTACGCATTTGGCTAGAAAACTTTAATAAGTGGTGGATTTATAATGATAATTGCTAAAAAAGCATTTTTTTAGCTGACGGGGAAGGCGGGGTGATTTCCATCTATGCCTAATCTCCTTTATTTTTGCAGACTTATATTTGAATTGCATGGAAGAATTATCAAAGAATTACCTGCCGGCAGCTACGGAAGAGAAATGGTATCAGCACTGGATGGACAAAGGATATTTCAGGAGCCAGCCGGATGGCCGACCTGCTTTTACCGTGGTAATACCGCCGCCTAACGTAACCGGGGTATTACACATGGGGCATACCCTGAATGAGACTGTACAGGATATACTGGTACGGCGCGCCCGCATGAGCGGGTTTAATGCCTGCTGGGTGCCGGGTTCTGACCATGCCTCTATTGCTACGGAAGCCAAGGTGGTGGATATGCTGAAACGGGAAAAGGGCATCGAGAAATCGCAGCTTACCCGGGAAACATTCCTGCAACATGCTTTTGAGTGGAAGGAAAAATACGGGGGCATCATTTACCAGCAGATCAAAAAGCTGGGCTGCTCCTGTGACTGGGACCGGGTAACCTTTACCATGGACGACCATTATTACCAGGCTGTTATAAAAGTATTTATAGACCTGTACCGGAAAGGACTGATATACCGGGGCGCCCGCATGATCAACTGGGATCCCAAGGCTAAAACGGCCCTGAGCGATGAGGAGGTGGATTATAAGGACCTGCAGGGTAAGCTGTATTATGTGAACTATGCTATTGTAGATAGTGAGAACAACCCTACCGGCGACTATATTACCATTGCCACCCAGCGCCCGGAAACCATTATGGGCGATACTGCTATTTGCGTAAACCCCAATGATGAACGTTATGCGCACCTGAAAGGCCGCTATGCCGTAGTGCCGCTGGTGAACCGTAAAGTGCCGGTAATATTTGATGAATATGTAGACCCGGCTTTTGGTACCGGTGCGCTGAAGGTAACCCCTGCGCATGATATCAATGACTATAACCTGGGCCTGAAACATAACTTAGAGATCGTAGATACGCTGAATGAAGACGGCACACTGAGCGCTGCTGCCGGCGTATTTATTGGTGAAGACCGCTTTGTGGCCCGTAAGAAAACCGTGGCTGCTTTGCAGGAACAGGGCCTGCTGGTAAAAGAGCAGGAATACACAACCCGCCTGGGTTACAGCCAGCGTAACCCTGATACGGTGGTAGAGCCGCGCATTAGCACCCAATGGTTTGTGAAGATGGCTGAAATGGCCAAACCCGCCCTGGATGCAGTGGTGAACGGGGATGTGCGTATACACCCCGGCGACCGTTTCCTGGCTACCTACAAATACTGGATGGAGAATGTGAAGGACTGGTGTATATCCCGCCAGCTGTGGTGGGGCCAGCGCATACCGGCCTTTTACGCACCGGACGGAAACTTTGAAGTAGCGGAAACTGCGGAAGAAGCGCTGGAGAAATTACGGATTACGAATGCCGGATTACGGGTTGAGGACCTGCGGCAAGATGAAGATGTGCTGGATACCTGGTTCTCATCCTGGTTATGGCCTATAGAAGTATTTAACGGCATCAGCCAGCCGGATAATAAAGATATTAACTACTACTACCCTACTTCTGTGCTGGTAACCGGGCAGGATATTATTTTCTTCTGGGTGGCACGTATGATTATGGCCGGGCTGGAATACAAGCAGGTAAAGCCTTTCAGCGATGTATACTTTACCGGTATGGTGCGCGATAAGCAGGGGCGTAAGATGAGTAAGCAGTTGGGCAACTCGCCCGACCTGCTGGAGCTGATCCACCAGTTTGGTGCAGATGCTGTGCGTTTTGGGATCATGATCTCGTCCCCTGCTGGTAATGATCTGCTGTTTGATGATGCCAGCTGTGAGCAGGGCCGTAATTTTTGTAATAAGATATGGAATGCGCTGAAGCTGGTGAAGATGTGGGAAGGCAGACAGTCGGAAGCTGGCAGCGGGCAGTTGGCAGTTGAAGGGAACTTCGCTGTGAAGTGGTTTGAGAGCCGCTTGCTGGAAGTACAGGGCCAGGTGGCAGACCTGTTTAAGGACTTCCGTTTGAGTGAAGCGCTGAAAACCGTTTACAGCCTGATTTGGGACGATTTCTGCAGCTGGTACCTGGAATGGGTGAAACCTGGTTTTGAACAGCCTATTGATGCTGCAGTATTCCGCAAAACACTGGACTTTTTTGACCAGCTGATGCAGCTGCTGCACCCCTTTATGCCGTTTGTAACGGAAGAAATTTACCAGCAGCTGCAAGCACGCAATGCCGGTGATGACCTGATCGTAAAACAATTTGCAACCCCTGCCGCCCCGCATCATGCTACGCTGGTAGAAGGCGCGCTGGCAAAGGAAGTGATCAGCAGCATACGCGATGCGCGTAATAAGCATCAGATAAAACCTAAAGATCCTATTACGCTGCATATTGATACTGTGCACGAAAATGCTTTTAAGCAAATTGAAAGCATTTTGGCCAAGCAGGTGAATGCTAAAGCTGTTGTATATACGAAAACAGCGGTGGCCGGCAGCATTACACTGGTGGTGCAGAAAGATAAATTTTACCTGGAGACAGAACATACCCTGGATACCGGCGCGCAGAAAGAGCAGCTGGAAGCTGACCTGAAATACCAGCAGGGCTTTTTGGAATCAGTAGAAAAGAAGCTGGGGAATGAACGTTTTGTATCGAATGCCAAACCGGAAGTAGTAGCCGCTGAGCGGAAGAAGAAAGCGGATGCTGAAGAGAAGATACGGGCGATCACGGAGAGTTTGAAGACGATGTAGAGGGAGGCTGAACGCTGAACGCCGAAGGCTAAACGCTGTTTGTGTTATGCTGTGGAAGCGGATAGCTGTTGGTGTGAATGAGCTGATTTAGGCTGAACGCTGAACGCTGCTTGCGTTATGCTGTGAGAGCGGAAAGTTGTTGGTGTGAATGAGGAAGTTTCTGATGTACGGATGTACGAATATATTAATGTGCTTTATGTTAAGAAAGCCGCTACAGTCAAATACTGTAGCGGCTTTTTATTTTAGATCAAAATGACTTTTTCCTAAAAATGATAAAGCTTAGTAAAGCTAATATCCATACGCCGATACCTCCATATAGCATAACCCATTCAAAGCCGTGCGTAAAGGCAGCGTGAACGGTAAGTCCTGAAGGATCCAGCGAAGAGAGTTCCGGATATTGACTTTGCAGGCTCTCAAAACCGCCTGCTGCTGTTTTTTGAGACAGGGTATATAAACGGCCCATGGCGAATGCTCCATGGAAAGCGCCTTTCAGATGCGCCGCAATCCCCTCTACCAATATAAACCCCATCACAGCAATATTGATGGCCAGCGTGATCAGGCGGGCGCTTACATCAATGCCAGAGGCCATACCGGCACGGTCCGCCGACACAGATCCTGTTGTGGTATTGGTGACAGGCGTATTGGTTAAACCAATGCCGATGCCCGCCAAAAGAATACCCGGCAGCATAGTCCAGCCATTGGCATGCGCTACACTTCCGCCGAACTTCATGAGTATAAAGCCCAGCCCAATGGTGAACAAGCCCAGAGGAATAACAATCTGCGGCCTGTAACGCAGCAGCAATCGTTCTGCAACAGGCGACATCACAAAGTAGGGTATGGTATAGGCCAGCAGGAACAAGCCGGTGGTAATGCTGTTATAGCCCAGGCCACCCTGAAAATAGACCGGCAGATAGATCATCAGGGGCCAGAAGCTAAAATTCATTCCAATACAGCCAATAATAGCGCCTGAAAACTCCCGGATCCGGAAAACAGAAAAATCAAACATGGGATGAGGGACTTTTTTCTCTACCCATATAAAAAGCAAAAAACTAATGACAGTGGCGGCCAGAATACCCAGGGCAGGCACGCTGCCAAAGCCAAGCTGCGGCCCTTGCGTAATGTAAAACGCCAAGCCAAAAACAGCCAGCGAGAGCGTTACAATACCCCACACATCCAGCTGCTGCGCCAGCGGATCACGGGATTCCTTTACGCCTGCAAATGCAGGGATCAGGGAAAGGGCAGATAAAGGAACAAATACCAGGAAGATCCATTGCCAGTTGGATATGGCAACGATAAAGCCACCTATGACAGGGCCTAGTCCCAGGCCGATGCCACTAACAATGCCCCACATGGCAAAGGCTTTACTGCGCTCCTTTCCTTCTCTGAACTGGTGCGAAAGAATGGCTATGGAGCAAATGAACATAGCGCCGCCAGCCAGGCCCTGGAATAACCTGCTGATGATGAGGCCCAATACCTGCTGCGACAAACCGCAAAACAGGGAGGTGATGCCAAAAGCAATAATGCTGATAATAAATACCTGCTTGCGGCCAAACCTGTCTGCCAGGGTACCGGTGGCCATCAGCACTGTGGTGCATGCAATGGTATAGGCATTCATTACCCATTGCATATCGCTGAATTTGCCATTCAGTACTTTTTCAAGTGTTGGTAATATGACCGGCACGCTGGATATTTCAAGACCAAACATGAGCGATGCCAGGCATACGGCTGCAAGTGCCATTTTGTTGCTGTTGTGAAGAGTTCCATTCATAAGTTTATCAATATTTCACAAAAATAGACTGATAACAGGCCTGTATATCAGTACATTTCTATGATAAAATGGTACATTTACGCCATGGTGAGAGAAAACATGCATCAGCTGGTGGAGGTAGTACGCAAGACCCTGGACGGGCCGCCCATAAAAGAAACGCAGTTCAGCTTTTTCCAGATGGCTTATGTCATTTCAGGAACAGGTATTGTACAGATGAATGACAACCGGGCATTTTATAAGGAGGGCGCTTTTATACTTATGAACCCCAGCGATGCTCATGCCTTTGATATCTCCAGCCCAACCGAACTTTTGCTGATCCGGCTTAACAGCAGTTATGTAAAGGAATACCGGTGGAAAAGCCTGGATTGCCTGGAATGCCTGTTATATTATGCTACGCGTGTATCGGGCTGCGTTATGCAATGCAAATCAGATATGGTGCGTGTGAGAAAGATAGTTGAGCTGCTTTTATTGCAACAGCAGCAGCAAAACGATCCCTATTACCAGGACCTGACCATGCATTTTGTAAATGCGCTGATCGTTATTGCGGCCAGAAATATTTCGATGATGAAACCATCGAACCTTAAACCCAACAGTGATCAGCGTATCCAGGAGATCATCCGTTACATACAGAATAATATTTATGATCCGCAAAAGCTGAAAGCTGCTACCATCGCCAAAGAAGCCAGTTTATCGGAAGCCTACTTGGGCAGTTATTTTAAGAAGCAGTGTGGCGAAACTATTCAGCAGTTCATTGCGCAATACAGGATACGGCTGATCGAACACCGGCTAAAGTTCAGTGATAAACTGATCAATGAAATTGTGGCTGAATTTGGATTTGCGGATGAAAGCCATCTGAATAAGTTCTTTAAAAAGCACCGTAACATGAGCCTGAGCGCGTACAGAAAAACAGTAATGAGCGCAGCATAAATGCTGTATCTTGGGGCGGCAATTCCCTGGCCCGGCAATTATTTTTGAGAGTGAGCGATAAGCGAAAGTTTGAGGGCTATAAAACAGGAAATAAGATGAGGGGGGATGGGCGATAATTGAATGAGCAGCTTATACTTTTTATAACCGGCCAACGTTTTATATAATTAGCGGTTTGCAGGAAACAGCCAGGGTATCGTTCCCGGCAGCCTGCCGTTCCGCCGGTTGAGGCAATAAATGCTGCAACTACACTGATCCATTATGCAGAAAACCTTTTTAATTTTCAGTCTTTTATGCGCGGCGGGTTTGCCGCTGCACGCACAATCTAAAACGGGTAAAAGCAAAACAGTGCCCGGCAAAACGGCTGCTGCCACTACCGGTACAGCGGGCAAAACCAACCTGCGGTTCCGCACCAGCTGGGGCGTATTCCTGAGCGATACCCTGCCCCGGTCCGAGGTGCTGAAACTACTGGATTCTGCACTGGTAGTACGTGATCAGCAGAACCACACTTTCCCTGTGGTATCTTTTGACTTTACCTACGAGAAAAAAGAAGCTTACCTGAATGATACCACCGGCCAGCCGGGTGTGTATTCTGATTTTACCGGCGATAGTTTTAAGGCTGATAAACTTCCTACCCTCTGGAGCACCCGCCTGAAAGAAGTACTGCAACGGAATGAGGTACTCTATTTCGATAACATTATTATTAAGTATACCGGCGATAAGTATTACCGGGTGCCGGAATTAAAGATTGTGGTGAGATGAACGTGTTACCCTATTAAAAATCTAAATCAACTATCTTGACAAAGCCTAGTATTTTGATGGCCCTTTTCATGTTTATTTCCTTTATGGCCGTTGCCCAGGACAATTTCTATGGCAAATGGGTCATGTTCTCCCGCAACAGAGTCATTCAATTCACTTTCAGTAATGATCGGCTTATCACTAATCAATTGAACTGGGATCTGAGTGTACGGGAGCGAAACAAACCTGACACACAAAAAATAGCTGGCACAACCTACGCCCACGGAAATATCTATTTGTATCTGAAAAGTATAAAGGATACTGCAAATCATGTAGGGGTAGCCACTTTAAAAGTGATACATCCGGATAAAGAGATCCTTCTCGTGCTAAATGTAACAGATACCAAATTTACGGACACCACTTCAATAAGACAATATATTACAAAGGACGGTGATAAAAAGTATGGTTTCACCTTGTACAGCGAAAAAGAAATACTAAGGTTAAAACAACAAAAGAATATTTCAGAAATGACTGTGCAGGATTTTAAAAGTTATGCTGAAAAAGTAATGCAGTTTCAAAGTGAAATTGATAGTTTGTCTAAGCTTCCTGATGTGCATAACAGCAGCCTATTATATTATAGTTATTCAATGATAAGAAATGTTTTAGGGCAACTGGGGTATAACCCCTTAGTAACGAACATGGATTATGACGATTTCATGAAGCGGTTTCAAAATATGGCAGAAACAAAATCAATTGTTGATAAAATGATGCAATGACGAATTGATAATTTTAATAACTGAATAATTGCTGCAGCGGCAAGATAAAATCGAACCGGTTGCGGGTAGCCTCCACGGGGTCGGGATCCAGGAGATGACTGAAGCGCACACCGAATGAAAAAGGAATAGTATTGCCTATTTTAGTATCAAAGAAAAGCTCTCCGCCTGTTGAGGCAAAACGCCGGCTGGTTTTAGTGCGGAAGTTGTAGGCCTGGCTGTAATCGTAAAACGCGTTGCCCCGTAAGCGCATCAAATAGATAAGCTGCGCAAAACCCCAGTCCGGATAAGCAATTGGAAAATGATAGTTAGCACCCAGCTTATAAATATGTCCGTAAAACGGCTCATTATACCCCCGCGCATATACGAAGTTATCTGTAAAAGAATACCGCTGCATAGTATCATGCTGCTGGTAAGCGGCCTGTAATACAATGCTGTGATTCGGGAATAATCCCGGCAGGTACAGGTCAAAACGGCCATAGAACTGCTCTGCCGGCACTTCGTCAATGGAGTGGGTGTATTGCAGGTACAGGTATTGCCCGAAATGACTATAAATATTCTGCGGCGCTTTTATGCGCTGGTTGTTAAACACGAGGGTGTTGTTTAAATATTGTATGCCCTCATCCCGGAATTTAAAGCCATCGGGATAGCTGCGCAGATAGTGGTAGTTGGAGCCTACGGATAAGCTCCGGCCATATTTACCGGATGACAGCAGCAAGGGAATGGTAAAACCGCCGTGCCAGTCCAGCTCCTTCCAGTATAAACGGCCAATGTCCTTTACCAGGGCAGAGCGGTTAAAGGTATAATCCACACCGGCCTGCAAATACGGGAACCAGCCACCGAACAGGAAGTTAGCGCCTACAGCGGAACTGCCTTCATTGCGGTTATAAGTATAACCGATAGCGGTAGATGTGGTGTTCAGGATATTGTTACCGTATAACGTTAAGCTATAATCCGGATCATCAAAGGTAGGCACCCAGCTATGCAAGTTAAAGGGCCGTGTAAGCTGGGGATATTTTTTTACCGGGTAATCGTTATGCGGTACAATGGGCAGTATGTTGCCGCTTTCTTCCAGCCGGGGCTTTAACCATGCGCTGTGCGCATCTACTGCGGTGTCAAGAGGCCTCCACTGGCTGGCTTGCAGCGGGGCGCTGTATAATTTATAACCACCAGCGGTAAATTCGCTGAACACTATTTGCTGCTGCTGTGCATCTACTGCACCATGTAATATGCTGTTGGGACGGTCTGTTACCTGGTAGATCTTTTTATCAGCTAACGTGTACGCGTATATGTTATTTACATCTTTCCAGCTGCCGGTAAAATACAGGGTATCCCCTGCTACTACAGGTGCACCAATTACATTAAAGCTAAAAGGGGTAAGCAGGATGCTTTCCCCGCTGCTGATGGATTGCTGCACCAGGGCCATTTGCCCTAAACGGTTGCGTACAGAGCTTATCACGGATTGCCCGTCTGCCGTAAAACGGGGAAAGCTGTAATACCAGTTCTCCGGGTTGGGCAGCACCTGTTTTACCGCGCCGGTATGGGCATCCAGCAGGTGCAGGCCGTATTGCTGTTTGGGTGTGGTAAAGGCTACGATGATGGATTGCCCGTCATTTGTAATGTCCGGGGAAAAGTATTTGGTGCGGTGTGTGATGGTAACGGTGTGGCCGCTGGCACGGTCGTACAGTTTGATGATGGAATAATCTTTCCATACCCAGCGGGCATCGTACCTCGCTTCTGTCCATAAAATGCGGCCGTTATTATAGGTAAAAAAGTCGTCGAAGCTATTACCGGGGCGGGTAAGCAGCTGCTCATGGCCGGTACTGTCTATCAAATAAAAACCAGGTATACGCTGGTAGCTGCTTTTCAATGTAACCCATTGTCCGGGGCCGGCGCTGTACACATACCGGTAATTGGTAACTATGTTTGCCGGTGCGTTTAAGGGCTTTGCGGGCGTAATGGCTGGCCTGTTAGCATACTGCTGCCACTCATGCTCGTACTCCTGCATAGTGGCTTTATAAAAGCCGGTAATGTTATAACCTGTTCTGCGGCGTATGCTTTGTGATAAGGGATAGAACACTCCGCGGAAACGTACGGCATCTGTTGTTACATCGCGCCAGAAGGTTTGCCCGTAATGCGTACGGCCGTATACGCTCATCAGGTAGCCCAGCTCATAATGGTTAGGTACATAATCCCTGTAAGAGCCATTGCGGATCTTCATGTAGGAGTAATGTTTATTGTCCAGCATTAAACCGCGGAAGCCGTCAAAAAAAGCCGGCAGCCGTCCCCTCCCCTGCGGGCTGAGGGCCGTTTCCATGGTTACAGCGTCACCTTCCCAGAACCAATTTGGTACTGCTATATTGGTGATAGCGGCTTGTCCCAGCTCACCCCCCAAATAGGAAAATGCTTTGGAAATGCCCTGGCGGAAATTCATATTCTGCAGCACATGCCGGTATTCATGCAGGGCCAGCTGCTCGTCCCATTGCAGGGATCCCAGCTCCAGGGAAGAGGGTGGCGGGTTCAGATAAAACTCTGAACGGAAAGGGCCCAGCTGCACGTAGCCATTGGATTCCAGGGTTTGGTTCTGTAATACAATGTTCACCTTTTGCTGGCGGTTGCCAATAGAGTTACGGGTATGCTGATTCAGGTAATGTACAATGTTGGCTACACGCTCGCCCTGGGTTTCCAGGCCGGCAGGGAAAATAACGCGTACGGTATCTGTATTGATCTGCCGCCATTTTAAGGAAGGCGGGTTGCCGCCGAAGTTTTGCGCGGATGCGGAGAGTATGCAGATGTGCAGATATGCGAATGTGAAAATTAATGTGCGGATATGCTTATATGCTAATGTGCTGATATTTGAGTGTAGGGCGTTGCAGGCTAATTTCATAATGTGCGGATGTGCTGGTATGCTAATATAATATATTAATGTGCAAATGTATATTTCCAGTTAGATTAACTGGCAGATTTCATCTGCACATATCAACACATCCGCATATTGGATCAGCATTCCGGCAAACTAATGGGAATATTCACGGCCAGGCCGCCATCGGAGGTTTCCTTGTATTTAGAGTTCATATCCAGCGCGGTTTCCCACATAGTTTTTACCACGGCATCCAGCGATACTTTGGCCAGCTCCGGGTTGCTTTGCATAGCCAGCTGGGAGGCGGTAATAGCTTTAATGGCGCCCATGGTATTACGTTCTATACAGGGTACCTGTACCAGCCCGCCAATAGGATCGCAGGTAAGGCCCAGGTGGTGCTCCATGGCTATTTCTGCTGCCATTAATACCTGGCGCTGCGACCCGCCCAAACACTCGGTAAGCGCTGCTGCGGCCATGGCAGATGATACGCCTATCTCGGCCTGGCAGCCACCCATGGCGGCAGAAATGGTAGAACGTTTTTTAAAGATGCTGCCTATTTCTGAAGCGGTGAGCAGGAACTGGATGATCTTTGCGGGGGTATAACCATCGCAGAAGGTAATATAGTATTGCAGTACCGCGGGTATTACCCCTGCGGCGCCATTGGTAGGCGCCGTTACCACGCGGCCGAAGGAGGCATTTTCCTCATTCACCGACAGCGCAAAACAGCTTACCCAGTCGAGCGTATAGGCGAAATGGTTACCGCCGCCGCGGATGGCCTGGATCCAGGTATCGTAATCAGTATAGGTACGGCCCTGTAATAATTTTTTGTTAAGCGCAGCGGCCCTGCGGGCTACGCGCAAACCGCCGGGCAGCTCGCCGGTTACATGGCAACCGCGGTACATGCATTCCTGCATTACCTGCCATATATGCAGCACACCGTCTTTGGTAGCGGCTTCTGAGCGCCAGGCCTGCTCATTTTCCATTACAAGCTCGGAAATGGAGTAACCGGTTTTAATACACCACTGCAACAGCTGCTGCGCAGTATCTATGGGAAAAGGCAGCTCCACCTGGGGGCCACTGCCGCCGGACTTCCCTCCTTCCTTTACCACAAAACCACCGCCAATAGAGTACCAGGTAAATGCCTGCTGCTCCCCACCTATAAAGGTTACCAGGAAGGTAAGCGCATTGGGATGGTAAGGCAGGGTTTCGTCATACAGGAAATCAATATTTTCCAGGGGATCAAAATCAATGTTATACCGGCCGGCGAGCGGCAGCTTTTTGTTGCGCCTTATGTCCGCTATTTTGGTGTGAATATTATTTACATCGAAGGTTACGGGATCATCGCCGCAAAGGCCCAGCTGCACAGCAATATCAGTACCGTGCCCATGACCGGTTTTGGCCAGGGAGCCGTATAACAGCACGCTCACCTGCTCTACTGCCGGCAGGCGGCCGCTGGTTTCCAGTTCGGCTAAAAAAATTAATGCTGCCCGCCAGGGGCCTAAGGTATGAGAGCTGGAGGGGCCAATGCCTATCTTAAAAATATCGAAAACGGAAATGCATTCCTGTGCCACGTTTTGGTGTTTAGTGGCTAAAGATAGTGAAAAGGGGCCATAGTCGATGGTCCATGGTCGATAGTCCATAGTCCATTGCCTACTGCGAGGATAATGTTACTGCAGAGAATTATAAAAGGGAATTATAAATATGAAAACCACGAAGGGCTGCTATACGAAGCGGGCCGTGGACCATGGACTGTGGTCCGTGGACTGTAGCGCAGCTACCTAAAATCCACCAGCTCGGCTTCGCATACCAGGATAGAGTTAGCGGGGATCTTATCAACCGCTATTTTGCCAAAACCCAGGCTGGAGGGAATGATCATGAGTATTTTACCGCCTTTGGTGATCTTTTGTAAACCGATCTGCCAGCCGGCGATGTGGTCTTTGAGCTTGCGGCCGTCAAAATCTGTGGCGCCTATAGAGCCATCAATAAAGGTATTATCCATGAGGCGGCGGGTATAGATCATGTAGGGTACATTCTCCAGGGATATCCGGTGAATGCTGTCGCCATAGTTTATGATCTGGTAATACAGGCCGGAGGGATCTTTCTGTGCTTTAATATTATGGTAAGCAAGGTATTGCTGGATCTGGATGTCTTCACCGGCAGGTTCACCGTTCACAGCGTCGTACAGGGCCGAATTTTCCTTTTTGGCGCAGCCGGCAAACAGGCATAGGAGGATAATGCAATATAGACTGGCTTGTAGATTCCGCTTCATATAATATAAAACGCTATACCGGGCTGGAATGTTACATTCCGGGTGGCTTATAAAAAAGCTCCGTCCCGGAATTCCGGAACGGAGCCTATAAAAAACGGGTGTGTTTTTCTGGAAACTATTAATAGTCCATGCCCATACCATGGCCGCCCGGCATAGCAGGTGCAGCAGATTTAGGCTCGGGTTTGTCAGCTACCACACATTCAGTGGTCAGCAGCATACCGGCAATAGAAGCGGCGTTTTCCAGTGCAATACGGGAAACTTTAGTCGGGTCAATTACACCGGCAGAGATCAGATTCTCATAAGTTTCTGTGCGGGCATTGAAACCGTAATCGGCCTTACCTTCTTTTACTTTCTGAACTACGATAGAACCTTCGATACCGGAGTTAGCGGTGATCTGACGCAGGGGCTCTTCGATAGCGCGTTTGATGATAGCGATACCGGTTTGCTCGTCGTTGTTATCACCTTTCAGGCTATCCAGGGCTTCGATGGCGCGGATGTAAGCTACACCGCCACCAGCTACGATACCTTCTTCTACGGCAGCGCGGGTTGCGTGCAGGGCGTCGTCTACGCGGTCTTTCTTTTCTTTCATTTCCACTTCGGTAGCAGCACCTACGTACAGTACAGCTACACCACCGCTTAATTTAGCCAGGCGTTCCTGTAATTTTTCGCGGTCGTAGTCAGAAGTGGTTACGTCTATTTGTGCACGGATCTGGCTGATGCGGGAAGTGATATCTTCCTTCTTGCCTTTACCGCCTACGATCGTAGTGTTGTCTTTATCGATGGTTACGGATTCTGCTTTACCCAGGTAAGTGAGGTCGGCATTTTCCAGTTTGTAACCCTGATCTTCGCTGATCACGATACCACCGGTAAGGGTAGCAATGTCAGTCAGCATTTCTTTTCTTCTGTCGCCAAAGCCCGGTGCTTTTACTGCAGCTACTTTCAGAGTACCACGCAGTTTGTTCACTACCAGGGTAGCCAGTGCTTCACCTTCCAGATCTTCAGAGATGATCAGCAGGGGAGCGCCTTGCTGGGCTACTTTTTCCAGGATGTGCAGGATATCCTTCATAGCGCTGATCTTTTTGTCGTAGATCAGGATGTAAGGGTTCTGCAGTTCAACCTGCATTTTTTCGCTATTGGTGATAAAGTAAGCGGAGAGGTAACCGCGGTCAAACTGCATACCTTCTACTACTTCTACGGTAGTGTCGGTGCCTTTTGCTTCTTCAACAGTGATAACGCCGTCTTTGGTTACTTTATTCATTGCTTCAGCGATCAGTTTACCGATCTCGGCATCGTTATTAGCGGAGATAGCAGCTACCTGCTCGATCTTTTTATTGTCGCTACCAACTTTTTCAGACTGTTTTTTCAGGCTTTCTACTACGGATTTAACCGCTTTGTCGATACCGCGTTTCAGGTCCATCGGGTTTGCACCTGCAGCTACGTTCTTCAGACCTTCGCCTATGATAGACTGGGCCAGTACGGTGGCAGTGGTAGTACCATCACCTGCAACGTCGGCAGTTTTGGAAGCTACTTCTTTTACCATCTGGGCGCCCATGTTCTCAATAGCGTCTTCCAGTTCAATCTCTTTCGCTACTGTTACACCATCCTTGGTTACGCCGGGTGCGCCGAATTTCTTTTCGATCACCACGTTACGGCCTTTAGGACCCAGGGTTACTTTCACCGCATCGGCCAGGATGTCAACGCCCTTCTTCATTTTGTTACGGGCATCGGTGTTAAAGAATATTTGCTTTGCCATAATTGTTAGAAATTTTTAAAGTTTTAGAGGTGGAATTGGGAAAGCTGTTAGCAGTTGGCTGTTGGCTTTTAGTATTTGCATTGGCTAAAAGCTAAAGGCTAAGAGCTAATAGCTGGTCTAAACAATTGCCAGAATGTCGGATTCACGCATGATTAAGTAATCGTCGCCTTCAAAGCTGATCTCAGTGCCGGAATATTTACCGTACAATACAGTATCGCCCACCTTCACGGTTACAGGCTCGTCCTTTTTACCAGGACCTGCTGCTACTACGGTACCTTTTTGCGGTTTTTCTTTGGCAGTGTCGGGAATGATGATGCCACCGGCGGTTTTTTCTTCAGCGGCTGCAGGTTTCACGATTACCCTGTCAGCTAAAGGTTTAATACTTAAATTCTTAGCCATAATGTGTATATTTTTTAAAAAAGGTAAGATGAATTTTTGTGTCAGTTCCGCCCACCAGAATAATGCCAATGGGTTTTTCGGGTCAAATTTTCAGTCAGTAAGGATCGCAAAGATAAGGAGGACAGACATAAATGTCAATTTTTCAGTTGAAATGTGACAAAATGGGTTGAATGGTTCATAGTCCATGGTCCACAGTCCATGGTTCATTGCCTACTGCATGGGGGTAAGTTTCCCGGGGATATTTGGATAATGGCATGTCAGAAGGGTACCTCCCTATTGTAAAAGGCAATGGACTGTGGACCATGGACCGTGGACTCTTTTTGTGATTATGAACAAATTGCTCTAGCTTTGCGCCCTTATTAGTTCTTGTTATACGATATAAAAGATGATCAGCAGAAGAAACATCCGGGTAAAGGTTATGCAAACCCTTTACGCCCTGGAAACCATGGAACCAGGCACTATTAAACCAGGAACGGCTACCAGCCTGTTAAAAGAAAAGCTGGACCAGACCTGCCAGATCTTTACTTACTTACTTTACTCGCTGGTACGGGTGGCTCAATATGCAGAGATAGATGCGCAGTCCCGTGCTTCCAAACACTTACCTACGGCGGAGGACCTCCGTGTAAGTACCAAAATAACCGGGAACGAATTCATAGATCAGATCTCCAATGATAAAGGTTTCCAGGTGAACCTGGACCAATGGAAAATGAAACACATGCCCGACCAGGAGCTGATCCGCAAACTGTATAACATCCTGGCTGCTACCGATACTTACAAATCCTACATTAATACGCCCGACCGTTCCAAAGCTTCTGAAAAAGAGCTGGTGGAATTTTTGTATAAACAGGTGCTTATTACCAATGAGTCCTTTTTACAGCATATGGAAGACCAGTTCCTGCACTGGGGTGACGACGCGGAGATGATGGGCATCCTGATCAATAATTACATGAATAAACCGCACTTGTTCAACTTCCTGCAGCTCATCAGCCAGGAAAAGCTGGAATATGCGCGGGAGCTGCTGCTGACGGTGATCGATAAAAAAGAATACTGCCTGGAGCTGATAAAGCCTAAATTACAGAACTGGGACCCGGAGCGTATTGCTGCGGTGGATATGCTGCTGATGGAAATGGGCGTATGCGAATTCCTGTTCTTCCCTACTATTCCTACCAAGGTTACCATCAATGAATATATAGACCTGGCCAAAGCCTACAGCACGCCGCAAAGCGGGCAGTTTGTGAACGGCATACTGGATAATATTCTGAAAGACCTGGAACTGGGGAAGCAAATACAGAAAATTGACCGTACAAAAAAATAATTACTTTTGGAGCGAAAAGCGGAAAGCATAAAGCACAAAGGGACGGTATAGTATTCAACGCTTTTTGCTTTTAGCTTTAGGCTTTCAGCTCAAATACAAATCATGAAACAACTGTTCTATACCCTTATCAGTGCCGGTGTACTATTCACCGCCTGCCAGTCAAAGGCTTCTAAAGAAGCGGGTGAGCAAACGGCTGCCAATGTATCCGCTGCGCCCGACAGCATTAAAGCCGGGACTGCAGAAATGACCTTTGAGCAAACCGTGCATAACTTTGGCCAGATCACACAGGGTGAAAAGGTGGAATATGCGTTTAAATTCACCAATACCGGTAAAGAGGACCTGGTGATACAGGATGCTATATCCAGCTGCGGCTGTACCGTACCGGAATGGCCCAAGGAACCGGTAAAACCCGGGCAAAGCGGCTACCTGAAGGTGGTGTTTGATAGTCATGGAAAAGAAGGATATACCGAAAAAGAGATCAGTATAAAAGCAAATACCAATCCTCCTTTTATACAGGGTCCCAAGATCCAGTGTACGATTGTGAAGAACTGATCCGGTGTGCAGATAGCATCTGCTGGTGGATAGGTTTTATGAATGGAAAGAATGCGTGAATGGAGGGAATGAGTGAACTGAGAATGATACAATTAAACTACTAAACAAATAATACGATTTACAACATGAACAACATGCTGAACATTTTGTTGATGGCATCACCGCAGGGCGGCCAGGGTGGCGGCTCTCCCATGGTGTCTTTACTGTTCTTTGCGGGTATGATAGTGGTAATGTGGCTATTTATGATCCGTCCGCAAACTAAAAAAGCCAAATTACAGAAACAATTTGGCGAAGGATTACGCGAAGGTGATAAGATTGTAACCATTGCCGGTATACATGGTAAAATAAAGAAGATCAACGATAACAATACGATCCAGATGGAAGTAAGTCCCGGCACTTTCTTTACCATTGAGCGTTCTGCTGTTAGTATGGAGTACACCACTGCGCATAACAAGCCTGCAGAGGAAAAGAAGTAAGAGATTGGCTGTGAGAAACGTGTATTAATGACTGACTGACAACATTGTTATGATCTGTTTTTAATTTATGCAAATCATTATAAGATTATAGGGATCCTGTTCCGGCTGCGGAACGGGATCTTTTGTTTTTAGCCCTTTTGCAGTGTATAAAATAACTGCCGGCGTGCGTATACCTGCTAAAATTGCGGCCATTCCGCCGGCAACGTAAGCAGCACCCGGTGGTGCTGTCTCCTATCTTTCCTATCTTTCCTATCTTTCCTATTTTTCCCTAACTTGCCCGGATGTTAAAGATCGGCATAACAGGCGGTATTGGTTCCGGCAAAAGCACCGTGGCAAAAATATTTGAGCTACTGGGCATTCCCGTATATTATGCGGATGCGGCTGCCAAAGATATTATGAACCGTGACCCGGAACTGAAAGCCCAGGTGCAGCAGCATTTTGGCGCGGATGTGTATGACAGCAACGGGCAGCTGGACCGTAAACGCCTGGGCAACATTGTTTTCAATGACCAGGAAAAACTGCAGCTGCTGAATTCCCTGGTGCACCCGGCTACCATCCGTGATTCTGAGCAATGGTCCCTGCGGCAAAAATCGCCTTATGTGCTGAAAGAAGCAGCCCTGCTGTTTGAATCGGAATCTTTTCATTACCTGGATAAGGTCATCGGTGTATCTGCCCCGCAGCCTTTGCGTATATTACGCGTAATGCAGCGGGATAAAGTTAGCCGCAATGAAGTTTTTGCCCGTATGCATAAACAAATGGATGAAACCATTAAAATGCGTTTATGCGATTACGTGATCTATAATGATGAACAGCAGATGGTAATACCGCAGGTGCTGAAGTTACATGAGGAGCTGTTGGCTAGCTGTTAGCTATTGGCTGTTAGCAGTTAGCTGTTGGGTGTTGGCTGTTTGGAGGTACTTCAGATTGTAAATTGCTCACTAAAGTGTGAGTTAAACCAACCACTTGAAAAGCTTCTCCATACTGCCAACTGCCCACTGCAAACTGCCAACTTAAACATTAAACGTGAAGTACTGAACAGATATGGCTGAGAAAAAAGATCCTACAGGAAAAACCATTATTATTACAGAGGGCGCCGGCAAACAAACGGTTACACCGGTGCTGCTGCTGGAGCTGGATAACGATGTTAGCCCGGCAGTAAAGATCAGCGCGGGCCTGCTGAAAACCGTGCAGGAAGAGCGTAAATGCCAGCGCATGCCGCTGCAGGACAAAAAATCACTGGCCATTTTCAATAAACTTCCCCCCGGCGTGCAGCACCTGCTGCTGCCCTGCACACAGGAAGCCATGGTGCACAGGGAGCTGCAGCTTAAAGAAAAGTTCCTGGCCAACCCCGTAAAAGAGCAAACCTTACAGCAGTATATACAGGAAGGCATGCTGCAATACCTGTATCATACCCTGCAGCAATTGCGGCCCCTGGCCCCTCTCCTGCCCTGGTACTGCCAGGTGGTGGAACACTCTCTTGAAAAAAAGATACGGCCGGTAGCCGTTAATAACTATAATCCTTTACTATCATTTGAGCTGGTGCGCACCAACAGCGGCGCGCTGCGGCTGCTGGCATTTGTAACGGTGAACGGGCAGTCGTACCCGCTTTCTGAGTTTGAGCAATATGGTTTTTTACTGCGCAGCCGTGGCGAGCTGTTTATACTGCCGCCGGCAGACGGGCAAACACTGGAGCAGTTCAAACAGGGTTTTATGGAAGTTCCACGCGGGCAGGAAGGCCCTTTCCTGCAGCATACCCTGCCGGCGCTGGAAGCCCGCTACCCGGTTAACAAAAACATACTGTTACAAAAAGAGGAAGTGGATGTGCCGCCGCAATGCAACATATGGCTTAGTGAGCTGAATAACAGTTTCCTGATGCTGCGTATTCAATGGCAGTACGACCGCTTTACGCTGGACGCTGCCGCCAAAGATCCCGTGGTATGGATCACAGAGGGCGATGTGCAGTATGAAATTAAACGGCACCCGGAGGCGGAAAAAGAGGTTACCGCTTTTGTAAGGGGCCTGCATGCCCGCTTTGCCCAGCAGAACAACGGTTATTTTTACCTGCCCTTTGCAGAGGCAGAAAAAAGCCAGTGGCTGGTAAAATGTTACCGTAAGCTAATGGACCGTAACATTGGCGTGTATGGCATGGACGAGCTGAAACATTTCCGCTACAATACCCATATACCGGTAATGGATATACGCTGGTCGGGCAGTAACAAAGACTGGTTTGACCTGGAAGTGAAAGTGCACTACGGCGACCAGCCGGTGGCCCTGGCAGATATACAAAAAGCCCTGCTGCACCGGCAACCGCACCTGCTGCTGAAAGACGGCACCATAGGCGTTATCCCGGACGACTGGCAGCATAAATATGACCTGTTATGGAAGCTGGGCCAGCTGCAGAAAGACCAGCTGCGCCTTTCCAACCTGCACTTTACCGTGCTGCAGGAAATACTGGAAACGCCTGTTACTGCGCAGGAAAGCATTAAACAGAAATGGGAACGCCTGCAACAACAGCACTTTCCCGTACCTGCTGAAGTGCAGGCGCAGCTGCGCGATTACCAGAAAGCCGGCTTTGAATGGATGTGCCTTTTGGATGAAATGCGCTGGGGTGGCTGCCTGGCAGATGATATGGGTTTGGGTAAAACCCTGCAGACCATCACCTTTTTACAGCACCTGTGCACCAAATATCCCGGCGAAACGCACCTGGTGGTATGTCCTACCTCGCTGATCTATAACTGGGAACATGAGCTGCAAAAGTTTGCGCCTGGTTTAAAGTATGCCATCTACCACGGCGCCAACCGTACGTTTGATGAAGCGCAGTGGCGCCAGCAGCAGCTTATTATTACCAGCTACGGCACTGTGCGCGGCGATATGGATACTTTCTCCAAATATGTATTTGGTTATGTGGTGCTGGATGAAAGCCAGGTGATCAAAAATCCGACCTCGCAAACCACGCGCGCCTTACAGGTGCTGCAATGCCGTAACCGCCTGATCCTGAGCGGTACGCCCATCCAGAATAATACCATGGACCTGTATGCGCAAATGAACTTTGCCAACCCGGGCCTGCTGGGTAACCAGAACTTTTTCAAAACAGAATTTGCCTTACCGATCGATAAATTTTCCGACGGCAGCAAAGCCGCCGATCTGCGTAAGCTCATCTACCCCTTCCTGCTACGCCGCACCAAGGAGCAGATTGCCAAAGACCTGCCGGATAAAACAGAGATCATTATGTGGTGTGAAATGGGGGATGAACAGCGCCAGGTATATAACCAGGTAAAAGCCCTGTTCAAAGAAAAGCTCATGAGCCGCATTCAGGAAGAAGGGGTAGCTGCCAGCGCTATTTACATCCTGGAAGGTTTAACCCGCCTGCGGCAGATCTGTAATGCGCCGCAGCTGGTACCGGAGCAGGCCGGCGGTATTACCAGCTCTGTAAAACTGGATGAGCTGATGCGGGAAATTGTTGAGAACACCGGCACGCATAAAGTGCTGGTATTTTCCCAGTTCACCGGCATGCTGCAGCTGATATCGCAAGCCATGGAAACACAAGGTATCCCCTTCCTGTACCTGGATGGCAGCACCAAGGCAGAAAACCGCCAGCAGCTGGTAGCACAGTTCCAGCAGGATGAAAGCCAGCGCGTATTTCTCATTAGCCTTAAAGCCGGTGGTGTGGGCCTTACGCTTACGGCCGCAGACTATGTGTACCTGGTAGATCCCTGGTGGAACCCGGCCGCAGAGCAGCAGGCCATTGACCGTACGCACCGTATTGGCCAGCAGAACAAAGTATTTGCCTACAAAATGATCTGTAAGGATACCGTGGAAGAAAAAATACTGGCCCTGCAGCAACGTAAAAAGATGATTGCCGATGACCTGATCAGCGAGGAAACCGGGTTTATGAAAAAGCTAAGCGAGGAAGATGTAGCTTTCTTATTTAGTTAATTTTAATATAACTTGGGGAGAAAATCCACAATAATGGTCTGATATTTGCCAAAATTTGTCCTATGTTCCCAAGAAAAGTAATAATATACATCACGCTACTGATTGCCAACGTGCTGTTTCCTAATGCTTTATGGGCACAGGATAAAGCGGACAACGGCCCATTAGTGCTGCAGCGCGGCACCAACATCAGCCACTGGCTATCCCAAAGCCGCTTACGGGGTAAGGACCGGGCTGCCTTTTTTACTGAAAAGGATGTGACCTTTATTAAAGATCATGGTTTTGACCACATACGCCTGCCGGTAGATGAAGAACAACTCTGGTCAGAAGATTATACCAAGAACAAAGAGGCTTTTGAACTGCTGCACCAGGCCATGCAATGGTGTTACCTGCACCACCTGAATGCAGTAGTAGATCTGCATATTTTACGCAGCCATTATTTTGATGCCCGTGAAAAACCGCTGTGGACGCAGCCTGAAGCGCAGGAACGTTTTCTGCAATGCTGGCGTGAGCTGAGTGATGAGCTGAAAAGATACCCGGTATCCATGCTGGCCTACGAGCTGCTGAATGAGCCGGTGGCCGACAGCGCAGATCAATGGAATGAGCTGCTGGCGCGCGGTGTAGCGCTCATACGCGCTAAAGAGCCCAAACGTGTGATCGTGATCGGCAGTAACCGCTGGCAATCTACCAGTACTTTCCCGCAGTTAAAAGTACCTGAAAACGATCCTAATATTATTCTCAGCTTTCACTTCTATAACCCGTTTGTGCTTACGCACCATATGGCCAAATGGACGAAGATCCGCGACTATGACGGACCGGTGCATTACCCCGGCGCAACCATCACCCAAAAAGAAATGAATGCGCTGCCGGCCACTATCAGCAACCTGCTATACGGCGGGGAAAAGGTGTATAACCGCGATACCATGCAGGCGCAGCTGCAACCGGCCATCCAGCTATCCAAACGCCTGAAGCTGCCGCTGTACTGCGGGGAATGGGGCTGCCTGAATACTGTACCACGCAAAGACCGCCTGAACTGGTATAAGGACCTGCGCAAAGTACTGGAGCAGAACAACATTGCCTGGAGCAACTGGGATTACAAAAGCAACAGCTTTGGTATTATAGGGGATGATGGAGAGGCGGATAAGACGTTGTTAAAGACGCTCACGAAGTAAGCTTATAAAAAACAAATGCAGCGACCACACATCGCTGCATTTTTGATTCAACCTATACCTGTTACTACTGAAGATCGTTGCCGCTGTTCTGTTTTCTTTCCTGCATCTTCTCCTTCATTTTATCTTTCATTTCTTCTTTTACGGTCTGGTACTTTTCAAACTGCTCCTTACTAAGCACCTCACGGTATTCAGCCTCTTTCTGCGAGTTTATTTTTTTGGCTGTACGCAGCTTGGATAGCTTGCTGCCATTGCCTTTTAGCACAGGATCCATTTGCTGGGCGTACTTCAGGTTGATGGCGCCTATTTTTTGTGTTTGCGCATCATCCAGCTGCAGCTGGGTTTTTAAATAGTCAGTTTGCATTTGCGCACGTTTTTCTGGCGTGCTTTGTTTCATAGCATCCTGGGCCAGCAATGTGGCAGGGGCTAAAGCCAGGCAGCAGGCAAATAAGGCCGCTTGCAGTAAGAATAGTGTTCTTTTCATATGTTCTTGCTTTTGTGTTATAAAGTATGTTCCGCACCCTGAATGGTGCGGAACAATATTTTACCATTGAATATTATAAGTAGCGCCGCTGGCAAAAGTAAGCGTAGCGGTTTTGTTACCGGTGAATACCAGGGTGCCGGCGTACTGGAAGCTGCGGCCACCGCTGGTAGCCCCGCTGATAGTTACACTGGCGGTACCGGATTGTACCAGGTAGGTAGTTTTGCTCACTGCGATGTTTGTTCCGGTTACAATAATAGTGCTCGTAAAGCTATGTTTACGCAATATTTTGGATGCCTGGCTGCCTTTGCGGGTAAGGCTCATATTCATTGTATAATTGGGGGCAGCGGGTTCCAGGCCGGTAACTGCCAGCGTAGCTGACAAAGAATCGTTGGAGGACATACGCGGTGCATCGTACGAGAGATGGCTTGTTAATGCAAAGTCAAAACGTGCAGCCGGAGCGCAGGTCAGCATCCAGTGCCATTGAGCATCAGCATGGTAGGTTACTACGGCGCCGGCTATACTGCTGTGTGCAATGGCTGTATCTTTTGACATACCGCACATAGCGCTGTAATTGGTGGTCATGATAGCCGCATCAGATGCTGTTACCGCTACACCGCCGCTGTTGGCTGATACGGCCTGGGTTACAGCTTCTGCTACCTCTTCTTCGTCCACTGCATCAACCGGGGCTGCGTCATTGTTCTTAGCGCAGGAAAATAAAAAGGTAGTTCCAATCAGCAGGATACCTGCTGCCAATAAAATAGATGGTGTTGTTCTCTGTTTCATAGTGTTAGTATTGTTTTGTGCTTATTGGATGGGCTGCAGGGCGCCGGGTTGTGAAAGGGAGGGTGAAGCTGAAAAATCAGCGGGTGAGCTTGCGGGCTTATTTCCCTTGCTAAACAGTTTCTTAAACCCATATATCATTAGTATCAAAGGATTATGGCTAATAAAGCCATCTGTAATACCATACTGCACTTTTTCTGTTTCCGGCTGGTAGGTTTTAAACAGGCGGTCCCAGATCATGAACACTCCGCCAAAGTTCTTATCAATGTACAGCGGGTTACAGCCGTGGTGCACGCGGTGGGCGGAGGGGGTATCCAGGATCCCTTCTACCGGGCCTAATTTGCCTACCGCTTCTGTATGCATAAAAAACTGGTACAGCAAATTGAGCACATGCGCTATTACGATCATGGATGGCGGAAAACCCAGCAGCGCTGCGGGTACAAAGAATAATGGGCTGATGAGGGCATTAAACCAATTGAGCCGGTAGGCCGTGGTAAGGTTCATAAGCGGGCTGCTATGGTGAATGAGATGAAAGGCCCACAGCGGTTTCCAGCTATGCGATATGCGGTGAAACCAGTAGAACAGAAAATCGGCTACAATAAAACAGGCCAGGAACACCCAGCCGTTAGCCGGCAGGTGAAAAGGCGCCAGGCCGGAAAACCAGTCCAGCAGGGCTAACTGGTAGCCGGTAAATAATAGTTTAGAAAGCTGAAAGCCTATGAGTATGCCTATGTTGGCCAGGGTTTCTTTTAGCTGGTATGCCTTTTTATTTTCCCGCCAGCTCCAGATGATCTCTGCTATTACCAGCAGCACCACAAATATCAGTACGCCGGCCCGGTAATGTCCTATTCCTGCATGTTGCATAAAAGTAGTTTTAAATTACTACTGCAAGTTGCGCCGGAATGCTTTTTTTAAATGGCCTAAAACGGGTGAAACGGTAAAGAAAGGGGTTGAGCTATCAGGCATTCATCCATGCCTTAAAAGCGGGTACACGGGCTTTGCTGATGAGGATCTTTTCCGTGGCCTCCGGGATAGTTTTTACCAGCAGGCGGCCATTGAAAAAGAAGTCCACTTCCTGTATGGCTTTGCGCTGCACAATAAACTGACGGTTTGCGCGGAAGAAAATGTGCGGGTCCAGCTGCTGCTGCAGCTGCTCCAGGGTAAAGTCGATGGTGTATTGTTTATGGTCCAGGGTGCAGGCCTGCACTACTTCATTTGTGGTGTAGAACCAGGCTATGTGCGCGGCTTCCAGCGGCAGCATTTTTTCCCGGTAGTGTACTAAAAAGGATTGTTTGTATACCGGCTGCTCCTGCATACTTTTTAACAGCCGTACCATTTGCTCCTGCGCACCGGTATTCAAACCTTCGCCGGTAAGCTTGCGGTATTTTTGCAGGGCGCGGCTGATCTCCTCCATGTCATAGGGTTTCAGCACATAGTCAATACCATTGGACTTAAAGGCCTGCAATGCATAATCATTATATGCGGTTACAAAGATCACGGGCTGCTCTACTTTCGTTTTCTCAAAGATCTCAAATGATAAACCGTCGGCCAGGCGTATGTCCATGAAGATGAGGTTACAGGCGTTGCTGTTTTGCTGCAGCCAGCTTACAGATGCCGCTACGCCGGGTAAAATGGCGGCTACGTTAATAGCGGGATCAATGTCCTGCAGCATGTGTTGCAGGTTACGCGCGGTAACGGGTTCGTCTTCGATGATAAGGATATTCATGGTGCTGTTAATTATTAGTAAGCGGCAGCTTCACCAGGAAACTATCTGCCGTTCGTATAATACTGATCTCTTTTTTCAGCAGGATCTTAAACCGTTCATTCAGGTTGGCCAAACCCAGGCCGGTGCCTGATTGCGGGAAGTGTACCGGTTGCAGGTTATTCTTTACACACAGCTCATCCCCTTCCACATATACCTGTACCATTAAGGGCTGCGCAGCTATGGCGCGGTTATGTTTGGCTGCATTTTCTACAAGCAGCTGTAAAGATAAATGCGGCAGCTGCTGATGATGATATTGTGCCGGCACCTCTACCGTAATTACAATGCCTTCTTCAAAACGCATTTTTAATAATTCGGTAAAAGAATGCAGGTGCTGCAGCTCATCTTTTAAAGGGATCAGCTGTTGCTGCTCCTGCAACAGGTTCCGGAAGGTACGCGACAGGTGCCCGATGAACTGCTGCGCCTTCACCGGGTTTTCCCTTACAATGCCGGAGAGTGTGCTGAGTGAATTAAAAAAGAAGTGCGGGTTCAGCTGCTGTTTCATCAGCTCCAGCTCCGAACGTAAATAACGGCTTTTGATCTGCTCTGTTTCCAGCTCCTTGGCCTGTGCTTCGCGCAGCAGGTATATGATCCGGATCACCAGCATTTCCACTACCATACATAAGGCCAGCCGGGCCAGGTAAGTAGCCCGGAAAAACCGTACCGGCAAATGATTGGTGTCTACCGACAAGCGCCGTTGTACACCTATGCCTATAATGCAGAAGATCATGAGCAGCAGAAAGTTCCAGAGGGGGTAAATGGCGTAGGTATTGGCCAGCTTATTTTTGCGCAGTTTGGGAAACCAGTGCAGGTTCAGCTCAAATATCAGCCAGCAGAAGAGGAAGGTCCAGGCAAACTGAAAAGTGAACTCCCAGGGGTTGAAGGTCGTGAATTGATTTATCCAGCTGTCATTGCGCACCTGCCAGATCTTGGGCAGGTTCACCAGTAAGGTCACCAGCAGGGTGCTATAGAACACAATCTTTTTTTCAACGGCCAGTTTCATCATTCAAAAATGAGGAAAAACGGGGAGATTGTTGCTTGTTTGGGCGGTGAAGCGGCTTTTTGTGCGGGTGAAATGTGGTTCGCGGCGCTTTGCCGCCGTCCATGGTCCATGGTCCACAGTCCATGGCCTGGTGCGAGGAGAATGTTACTGCGGGAAATGGCAGGAGCAGTAAGGACCTTCATTCACGGACGGTGGACCGTGGTCTGTGGTCCGTGGACTGCAAAAGAAAAGGTCCGGTACTAGCCCGGACCTCTTGTATCAAACATTCAAGCTGAATTCTTATTTCTTTACTTCTGCAGGTGCAGCTACTTTTTTGTTGGTAGTGGGTACTACATCGCTTTCATTTGCCAGCTCGTTCTTACGGTCAAAATCAACCAGTACGGGAGCAGCTACAAAGATAGAGGAGTAAGTACCGGTGATCACACCGATCAGCATAGCAAAGGCAAAACCGCGGGTTACTTCACCACCAAAGATAAACAGGATCAGGATGGTGAGGAACACCGTGAGGGAGGTCATTACCGTACGGCTCAATGTATCATTGATAGCGCGGTTAATGATGGTATTGCGGTCGCCGCCTTTCTTTTCACGGAAGTACTCACGGATACGGTCAAATACGATCACCGTATCGTTCATGGAGAAGCCGATCACCGTTAGGATAGCTGCAATAAAGTGCTGGTCTATTTCCAGGGTGAAGGGTACAATATCTTTACAGAAAGAGAATACTGCTAATGTTACCAATACGTCGTGCAGCAGGGAGAAGATAGTACCGATAGAATACTGCCATTTGCTAAAACGCAGCAGTATATACAGGAATATCACTACCAGTGACAATACCGTGGCCTTGACAGCGCCGGCACGCAGATCGTCCGAAATGGTGGGCGATACGGTTTGTGAACCTACGATATAACGGTTAGAGGTAAACGCTTCATAGCTAACACCGGCATCGTAGTATTTCTTCAGGCCCTGGTACAGCTTCTGAGTTACTTCCTTATCTACCGCTAAGCCTTGTTCTTCTATTTTATAGGAAGTAGTGATGTTTAGCTGGTTATTGCTGCCGCCTATGGTTTTCACGTAAGGTTCTGCACCAAATACTCCCTTCAGATCGCTGCGTATATCATTTTCATTCACCGCCTTATCAAAACGTACGGTAAAGCTACGGCCACCTTCAAAATCAATGCCCTTGTCAAAACCATGGAAGAAGGATGCAACGCCCATCACCATTACAACCGCAGAGATGATGTATGCATACTTTCTTTTTCCTACAAAGTCAAAGCTGGCATGCTTGAAGATCTTACGGGAAACCGGTGTAAAGTATTCAAAGTGTCTTTTCTTGTTAGTCCACCAGTCGGTTACGATACGTGATACCAGGATACCGCAGAACAGGGACAATAACAGACCAATGATCTGTGTAGTGGCAAAACCCAGTACCGGGCCTAAACCAAAGTAGAACAGGATAACAGCTGTAAGCAAAGAGGTGATGTGACCATCCAGCACCGGCGCATAAGAACGTTTATAGCCGTCCTCGATGGCCTGCTGGTAGGTTTTACCACGGCTTAGCTCATCCTTTATCCTTTCAAAGATAATTACGTTCGTATCCACAGCCATACCAATGGTAAGTACCAGACCGGCAATACCAGGCATAGTGAGCGTAGCGCCCAGGGAAGCCAGGATACCTACGGTGAACAGCAGGTTCAGGATCAGGGCTATGTTAGCTACCCAGCCACCGGTGTTGTAATACACCAGCATGAGGGTGAATATAATTATAAAGGAGATGATGAAAGATTTTGCACCTGCTGCAATGGATTCTGCACCCAGGGTAGGCCCAACCACCACTTCAGATACGATCTGCGCGGGAGCCGGCATTTTACCTGATTTCAGGATGTTGGCCATATCCTTTGCTTCTTCTACGGTAAAGCTACCGGTAATGGATGAACGGCCACCGGCAATCTCACCCAGGATAGAAGGAGCGGAATATACAATACCATCCAGTACAATGGCTACATAATTAAAGGTAGAGCGGTCGTCCGGGTTGGTAGGGGCCAGCTGGCCGGTCAGTTTTTTCCAGTCGCGGGCGCCGGTGTTGTCCATGGTCATGCTGATCTCAGGACTGCCGTTCTGGTCAAAGTCCTGGCGTGCATCTACTACCCTTTCACCACTTACCGGGGGCGCAGGGTTAGCAGGGTTCACTTTCAGCGCATATACTTCCATAGCGCCATTGCGGTCTGCTTTATTTTCCTGTCCGTATACAAATACCAGGTCTTTGGGAACCAGGCTCTTTACAGCGGGCATTTGCAGGTAACGGCGGAAGGTAGCGGTATCTTTAGGCAGGATCATACCTACTATGGGACCGGGTACGATCTGTCCGTCCTGGGAAATATAAGGACGCATTACAGAGAACAGCGGGTTTGTTTTAGCAAAATCGCGTTCCAGCTGCGCCTGGGTCTGGGCAGAATCGGCTTTTTTACCTTTACCTTTACCGCTGCTGTCTTTAGCCAGGTAGCTATCCAGGCTGGCGGTTTTGGTGGTATCATCTTTACCGGCTGCAGCGCCTTTTACGGTATCGCTGGATGCCAGTAAGGCAGAATCATTTTTAGCGGCAGTGGTATCAGCGGCGCTCTTACCACCCAGGGCGGCTTTCAGCGCATCGTTAACCGGCTGCAGCACACCTACTACAAATTCCTGGTTGTTCTTGTAAGTTTCGCGGAATTCCAGGTTGGCGCTGGCCTGTAAGTATCTTCTTACACGGTCAGGGTTGTCAACCCCAGCCAGTTCCACGGAGATAATGCCTTTATTTTCATCCAGGCTGATGTTAGGCTGTGCTACCCCGAATTTATCGATACGTTTTTGCAGTACCAGGTAAGTATTCTTGATAGCAGCATTGGCCTCGCGACGGATCACGTTCAGCACCTGCTGGTTGGTAGAGTTGAAAGTAAGATCTTTTTCGTAGGCATTGGCGAAGATACTGGCCAGGCGTCCGCTGGGCTGTACTTCTTCATATGCAGTACCGAAGAGGGATACGAAATCAGACTGGCTGGCTTTTTTGCGCTGACGGGCTAACTCCAGGGCTTTATTAAAAGCGGGATCTTTGGATTGGCCGCTCAGGGAACGGATCACATCTTCCACACTTACATCCAGCACCACGTTCATACCGCCCTGCAGGTCAAGACCCAGGTTCAGCTCTCTTTCTTTTGCTTTGGTATAGGTTACATACCACGGAAAACCTACGATCTGCTTGTTGCTCACGCTGTCCAGGATTTCCTGTCTGCGGAGTTTAACCAGGTCGTTCAGGCTATCCTGGTAAAAAGCCTGTTGCTCTTTGCTACCCGGATATTTCTGTTCAGGTGTAGGATACAGCTTGGTCACATCGTTCTTGGCCTGCGTTACTACTTTCTTTTCGTAGTTACGCACCAGGAACGTAAAGGACAATTGGTACAGCGATATAAGGATCAGCGCCGCCGCAAAAATTCTAACCAGTCCCTTTAGTTGCATATTCTTTCGGGTTTATAAATTTTTTTTAAGAGTTGCAAAGATAGAATTTAAATTGATATATTAAAGTCATGTCCAGCATGGGCCTTTCGTGCTATTTTTTGTAGATCCAATCTGTTGAGCTATGCGTTGTTTCTGTATCCTTTTAATGATTCTGGCTGCCTGCAACACTGACAAATATATGCAAACCCGCCATTATCCTGCAACAGATAATTTTTTAGATACCCTTTTACAGGCCAATGCGCAGCGGCTGGGACCGGTATTTGCGTACCCCGACAGCTTTCAGCTGCAGATCATTTACACCCGAATAGACCGGGATGCACATAACCGCCCCCATTTCCGGGACTATTACTACCATGTTGATACCAGCCGGTATTTTTACCCTGCTTCTACCGTAAAGCTGCCCGGGGCAGCGCTGGCCCTGGAAAAGCTGAACGACTTGCATATTCCCGGCCTGGACCGCAACACACCTATGTATATAGACAGCCTGCCCGGCGTAAGTACGGCGGTGTATGAGGACCCTACTTCCGCCAACGGCCAGGCCAGCATTGCCCATTACATTAAAAAGATATTCCTGGTAAGTGATAATGACGCCTTTAACCGCCTGTATGAGTTTGTGGGTATGGAGACCATGAATGAGCGCCTGTGGCAGATGGGGTACACGCATGCGCAGCTGCGTACCCGCACAGGTGTGGGTTTTCTGCCACCCGATAGTAACCGGCATACCAATGCCATGTATTTTATACACGAGGGGCAGGAAGTGTACCGGCAGCCGGACCAGTACAGCCAGCTGGCCTTTAGCCCCCGGCATGACAGTGCGGGCAGGGCATTTTATGACCGTAATAAAGTGCTGGTACCCCGGCCCATGAACTTTTCCAAAAGGAACCGCCTTTCCCTGCCGGATGTACATATGATCCTGAGGAGCTTAATTTTTCCGGAATCTGTAACAAAAAGCCGCCGTTTCCGTTTAACGGAAGATGATTACCGGTTTTTGTACCGCTGCATGTCGCAGTACCCAACGGAAACAGCCTACCCGGCTTATGATTCCACGGAGTTTTACCCGGCCAAAGTAAAGTTCCTGTTGTATGGCGGCGACCGGCGGCTGCAAATACCACCCTACATCCGTATATTCAACAAGCCAGGATGGGCTTATGGATATTTAACAGATGTGGCCTATATTGCGGACTTTTCCCACCAGGTGGAATTTATGGTGGCAGCCACGGTATATGTAAATAAAGACGGCATCATTGGCAGCAACTATCAGTTTAACAAAACAGGAAAACCATTTATGGAGGCTTTAGGCCAGGTACTTTATCAGCATGAACTACAACGGAAAAGAAAATACCTGCCGGATCTTTCGCGTTATAAATATTAAGACTATCAACTATTATAAACTGCTAACACTTAAAAATCAATAAAAACAATCAGTGTGATGAGGACTAAAAAGTATCGTTTATGGGCAATAGCCGCCCTCGTTGTGACCGTAACCGGATTTACCGCCTGTTTAAAATCAGACCCTGTGCAGCCGCAACGGCCGCAAGCCTACTTCTGGTTCATTGGCGCTTACAGCACCAGCTTAACCCTGGATGTATTTGACAATGGCACTAAGCTGAATTCAACAGCGCTGGCTTTTGATTTTGTTGCACCTTACAGTGCAGTGGGAGGCCCGCACGTATTTACTTTCAAGAAAAGTGGCGTGGATAGTATCATAAAAGAAAATACAAACCTGTATGATTCCCTGCAAAGCTATACCCTGCTGCTGCATGGAGATGCTACTACCGGCGCGTCACTGACTGCAGTGCATGATGATTACTCTGCCACCAGCACCTCTAAAGTGAATTACCGTTTTTATAACCTGAGCCCCAGCATAGGCCCCGTAGACCTGTTCATTAACGACACTAAGCTGACCAGCAATGTGAACTACGCAGGCCAGGGCGGTTTTTACAGTGCCTTTACCACTACAGATGCTACCGGCAGCGGTAACGTATCTATTAAAATAAAAGCACCCGGTAAAGATTCTGTAATTGCACAGAAAGATAACGTACCCCTGAGCGTAGGTTACCCTTACACTATTTACCTGAAGGGCGAAAAAAATGCGCCTACCGATGCACGCAAGCTGAGCGTAGGTATCATACAGCATAGCTAATGCAGCATTGCAACCAGTATAGACAAATTTAATTGATGGCAATAATGGGCTGAACAAATGTTCGGCCCATTTTCATTTATGCCATCTACTAATATTGTGCTGCTTTCACTTTTTTGCTGTAGGTTTGCCGGGGTCAATCTATCATTTATTCTATGACACAACTCGCAGAAAGATTATCCCGGATATCCGAGCCTGAGACCATTAAGATGGCCAAATTGAGCCGTGAGCTTAAAGCACAGGGTATAGACATTGTAGACCTGAGCATAGGCGAGCCGGATTTTGAAACGCCTGTACATATCAGGGATGCAGCCAAAAAGGCTATTGACGAAGGTTTTACCCACTACACACCGGTAGCCGGTTATGCGGATCTGCGCCAGGCTGTGGCACACAAATTAAAAAGGGATAACGGGCTTGAATATACGCCGGAGCAGATCGTGGTATCTACCGGCGCTAAACAAAGTATTGCCAATGCAGTACTGAGTATTGTAAACCCGGGCGACGAAGTGATCATTCCCACCCCTTACTGGGTTACCTATTCAGAACTGGTAAAGCTTTGCCAGGGCGTAGTAAAATTTGTGCCCTGCAGCATTGAGAATAAATATAAGATCACGCCGGAGCAGCTGGAAGCCGCTATAACGCCTGCCACCAGGCTGTTTATGTTCTCCAGCCCCTGCAACCCAACCGGAGCGGTGTATTCCAAAGCAGAGCTGGCGGCCCTGGCCGAAGTATTTGCCCGGCACCCGGAGGTGTTCATTATTGCCGATGAGATCTATGAATACATTAACTATGTAGGCAAACATGAAAGCATAGCGCAGTTCGGCGACCTGAAGGACCGCACCATTATCATTAATGGTTTAAGCAAAGGTTTTGCCATGACGGGCTGGCGCCTGGGTTACCTGGCCGCACCTCCTGCTATAGCCAAGGCTGCGGATAAGATCCAAAGCCAGTTCACCTCTGCTACCTGCTCTATTACCCAGCGGGCAGCCATTACCGCCCTTACCGGCGAGCTAACATCTGCCATGGCCATGGTAGCAAAGTTTAAGGAAAGGCGCGCATTCATTTACAAAGCACTGTCTGATATTCCCGGCCTGAAAGTGATTGAACCGGAAGGCGCTTTTTATATGTTCCCGGATGTGACCGCCTTTTTTGGCACTTCTTACGACGGAACTACCGTGAAGAATGCGGATGACCTCTGCATGTACCTCCTGCATAAATTCCATATTTCTGTAGTAACCGGCGCTGCCTTTCAGCAGCCGGGCTGTATCCGTATCTCCTATGCCAACAGCATGGAAAAGCTGGCAGAAGGGGTGAAAAGGATGGCTGAAGGATTGGGAAAATTGAAGTAATGGGGAATGTGCAGATCTGCAAAGGTGCAGATGGATTGATGATTTGGTGGGATTGAATGCTGTATCATTTGAGCTATTTCATTGCAGACCTGCATATTTGCACATTTGCAAATTAATTATATATATTTGCGTGAAAATTATTGCTGCTACATGCCTTCTACTCAAACGTTGCTATATATTGTAATTACCATTGGCGCTATTGCGCTGATCTATATGACCATCAAAGACCTGATCAAACCTAAGAAGGATGAACCGGCTGCGGCCCCTAACCCGGGCGCCAGCGCTGCCGTACTGCCTTTACAGTTACAGGCCTATGAGCGCCTGGTATTGCTGGTAGAGCGTATTAACCCGCAAAGCCTCATCAGCCGCCTGTATATGCAGGAAATGACGGTGGTAGATATGCAGATAGCACTGATACAAACTATTAAAGCTGAATTTGATCATAACATTTCCCAGCAGATCTATGTATCGCCCGCTGCCTGGGAAACCGTGAAAACATTGAAAGAGCAAACCATTACGCTCATTAACCAGATCTCGGCCCAGTTACCGGCCGATGCGCCGGCCAAAGAGCTGAACCGCCCTATACTGGAAGCTTTCCTGCAGGCCGGAGAGTCGCCTTCAGAGCTGGCCAGCCAGATATTGAACGGAGAGGCGAAGAAGATCATGAGATGATCTTCTGATTACGAATTACTATTTCTTCACCATATTCACCCGTTTCGGGCGTATCACTTCATACAACAGGTATCCTCTTCCGTTAAAGGAAATATATAAAGGCTCGCCCATGTACCAGGGCGTATCCTTGCTGGTTTTGGCATGCGCCTGAATATGCAGGTGCGGTTCAGAGCTGAAGCCGGAATTACCTACGCAGCCCAGCGCCTGCCCCTGCTGCACCCATTCATTCTCATGTACCACCACGCTGCCCTTTTTCATATGTGCCAGGAAAATGTAGCTGGAATCAGTTTCCAGGAGCACCTGGTTGGTATTTTGCGGACCGCGGTCCATGTTAGGCGGAATGTTATCCGGGTTATCGCTGTAGGCCCGCAGCACACGGCCGCTGCAGGGCGCATAAATAGTGTCGTTGAATATTTCATAATCCTCCAGCCGGCTGCTGAACACTTTGTTGGCGCGGCCGCCCCAGCTGTTGAGCTTTACAATGTCCATTGCATAAATGGCGCCCCGCAGGCTGAAGTGGAACAGGTTGGTAGGCAGGCCTTTACCTCCCTGTAATACAAAATAGCGGCCTGTTTTCAGCGGAAAAGCCAGCTCTACGCGCTTTTGCTTTAAACCGGTGGTGCCGGTGAAATAGGTGATACAGAGGAATCCAAGAATACCCACCCATAATAAAGACATAGCTCTTTTCCAGGCACGCGGCGGCCTGGCTTTTGTGCTTTTGCTGCGTACCAGTGCGGATAACAGGCATAATAACAGCAGCACACCAAACACATATTTGGCATGTACCGTCAGGTACACCCAGGTGCCATACAGGTAAATGAACAAACCAAGGGAGAGTGCCAGCAGCCCCTGGGACCAGCCATAACGGAAGGGTTTTCCGGTGGCCCTAAACATGAAATACAGGCTTAATAACGCTAATGCCAGACTAAGTGACAGGATTCCGTAAATGAACATATAAATATAATGTGCTAAGGTGCCAATAGCTTATGTGCTGACAAAGGTATGAACCAATTGCCGATGTATTGACATATCAGCACATCAGTAAAATTATGTAACATTGTTTATGGAAAAACACGTTACAGATGCCGGTATCACCATACAACCGGTATATACGCAACCGGTAGCTATGCAGGAATTACCGGGCGAGTTCCCTTTCACACGCGGCATACACGCCTCCATGTACCGCGACAAGCTCTGGACCATGCGGCAGTACGCAGGTTTCAGCACCGCAGAAGCATCCAACCAAAGATATCATTATCTCCTGCAACAAGGTGTTATGGGTTTAAGCGTGGCCTTTGACCTGCCTACCCAGATAGGATACGATTCCGACCATCCGATGGCGGAAGGCGAAGTAGGTAAAGTAGGCGTGGCTATTGACTCCCTGGAAGACATGGAGCGTTTGTTCAAAGACATTACACTGGAACAGATCTCGACCTCCATGACCATCAATGCCACCGGTTTTATCTTATTAGCGCTCTATATAGCCCTGGCAAAAAAACAGGGCGCAGACCTGAAAAAAATATCCGGCACCATACAGAATGATATACTCAAAGAGTATGCCGCGAGAGGTACTTTTATTTATCCGCCCCAGCCTTCTATGCGGCTGATCACTGATATTTTTGCCTATTGCAGCAAAGAGGTGCCCAAATGGAACACCATTTCCATCAGCGGGTACCACATACGTGAAGCCGGCGCCAATGCCGTGCAGGAGCTGGCCTTTACCCTTTCTAACGGCAAGGCCTATCTGAAAGCCGCGCTGGATAAGGGGCTGGATATAAATGTATTTGCCCAGCGCCTTTCCTTCTTTTTTAATGCGCACAACCATTTGTTTGAGGAAGTGGCCAAATTCCGGGCAGCCCGCCGTATGTGGGCCAACATCACCCTGTCACTGGGCGCAACAGATACAAAGGCGCAAATGCTGCGCTTCCATACCCAAACCGGGGGCAGCACCTTAACGGCGCAGCAGCCGCATAATAATATTGTACGGGTAGCCGTGCAAACGCTGGCCGCCACACTGGGCGGCACCCAATCCCTGCATACCAATGGTTTTGACGAAGCCCTTTCCCTGCCCACCGAGGAAGCAGCCCGTATTGCGCTGCGCACCCAACAGATCATAGGCTATGAAAGCGGCGTAGCTGATACGGTGGACCCGCTGGCCGGATCGTACTACGTGGAAGCGCTGACCAATGAAATAGAAACCCGCGCCTGGGAGCTGATAGGGAAGATAGATGCCATGGGCGGCGCCGTAAGCGCCATAGAGCAGGGTTTTGTGCAGGAAGAAATAGCCCGCAGCGCCTACCAGTACCAGCAGCAGATAGAAAGGGGCGAAAAGGTGATTGTGGGAATGAATAAGTTCACCATGGAGGATACCGGCTCGCCGGATATATTCCGGATAGATGACAGCATCCGCAAAGTGCAGAGCGACCGCCTGGCGGCGCTGCGTGCCAAGCGGGACAACGGACAGGTACAGCTTTTGCTACAACAACTGGAAACCGCCGCCCGCAGCAGCGATAACCTGATGCCGCTGGTAGTAACGGCTGTGGAGAACTACTGCACCCTGGGAGAGATTGCGGATACGCTGAGAAAGGTGTGGGGGGAATACCGGAGTTAAAAATTAAAAGTAAAAAAGTAAAAATTAAAAATTGGAATGCAGCGGAGATTGGAATCGTTGGGATGCAGATTTGGATAGGCTTGTATGTGAAGAGATTGGAAACAGGCCTTTTTACTTTTACTTTTACTTTTACTTTTTGCCTTTTACTTTTTTACTTTTGCCTTTTTACTTTTGCTTTATTTTAGCGCATGAGTTTAATCTACTATAACAGCTGCCCGCTTTGCGGGTCGCCCAACATCAGAGAGGTACTTACCGCACAGGATTATACCGTATCGGGGGAAAAGTTTGAAGTATGGCAATGCGGCCAGTGTACCGGGCGTTTTACACAAAATGTACCAACCAGCAGCCGTATTGGCCGCTATTACCAGTCGCAGGAATATATCAGCCACTCAGAAACCCGCAAGGGCCTGATCAATCGTTTATACCACAGCGTTAGAAAGATCACCTTACGCTCTAAAGCCAACTGGGTAAAAGCCGCTACCGGCCTTAAACAGGGCGAGCTGCTGGATATTGGCTCCGGCACGGGCGCTTTTCTGCACTATATGCAGCAGAACGGCTGGAAGGCCAGCGGCCTGGAACCGGATGAACAGGCCAGGAAGAATGCACAAAAGATCTATAAGGTAACGGCGCAACCGGTGGAGCAGCTGTTTTCCCTGCCGCCGGCCAGCTTTGACGCCATTACCATGTGGCATGTGCTGGAGCATGTGCACGAGGTACATGCCTACCTGCAGCAGATCGGTACTTTATTAAAGCCGGAAGGCGCTGCGCTGATAGCAGTGCCCAACTATACCTCCCCCGATGCAGCCCATTATGGCCCGGCCTGGGCAGCATATGATGTACCGCGCCACCTGTACCACTTCTCCCCTGCTGCCATGCAGCAATTACTGGAACAGCATAACCTGAAGATCGTGAAAAAACACCCCATGGTGTTTGATGCGTTCTATGTAAGCCTGCTAAGCGAAAAATACAAAACAGGCCACGGCCGCCTGATAGCCGGGGGCTGGAACGGATTTCTTTCTTACCGCAAAGCGCTGAAGGAGACGGATAGGTGTAGTTCGATTGTGTACGAGTGCAGGCTGAAAGCGTAAAGCATAAAGCTGATTGGAGCGTATGGATACGAGGCAGTCAGCTTTATGCTTTTAGCTTTTAGCTTTCTGCTAAAGCAAAAACGCTGATTGACCGGAATATTTCCGCAATCAGCGTTTTGCTTTATAAACTATGCATATTGTGTTTACATGTTACGCATTCAGCTTTATGCTTTATGCTTTCTGCTTTGCGCTTTTTGCTTTCTGCTTTCTGCTGCAATTAATACAAGTAATTCAACGCAATTATATCATTTGAATTAAAAGTACGGTTGCCGCCGTTAGAGCAGGCCAGCATCCAGGAACCTGCATCCGGACCAGTGGGAGTGCCGGGAATGTGGATAGCGCCTACACCGGCAGAACCTTCGTTACCACCGCTGCCGCAGCTGTAAGCACGGTTCATATAATCAGTATGACGGAAGCCAATGCAATGGCCTAATTCATGCTGTATTACGGAGCCAACATAGTTTACATTCGGGTTAGAGCCATATGCAGCTGCATTGGTGTTCATGCTGATAGAGTTATACGGATTGCCGCTATTGGTGGGAAAACCGGAAGAACCCAGTGTAATGAAACCACCGCTGGGACCCTGATTAAAACCACTGATGGTGATGTTGGCAGAACCGCTGGTAACGCGGCGGAAAGTGAGCTGCAAGCCCTGTGCGTTGTAACGGGAAATGGCCAGGTCAGTGCCATCAATAAAGGGCTGGGTTAAACCGGTTACGCGGATAGTGATCACGCGGGGTAAGCCGGTTACAAGATTGTTGGTGCGGTACTGTTCTACCTCTGCAATGCGCAGGTTAGGAGAAGAGGATACAGATGCCAGCTCCTGTTCGCTCAGCAGAATGTCGCCTTCTACCAGGTAACCGCCTGTTACTTTGTGTACATCAGCTGTGCTGAAACCTTTGTTGCTGATCTTTTGCAGCACATCCTGGGAGATCTTTTGATTTTGTTGTTGTTCTGTGCCCGCATTGTCCTTCTGACAGGAAATAAACAATGCGCCTGCCATCAGGCAGCCCATGAGGCTACGGGTTACTTGTTTGAACATAAATGTGGATTTTGGGTTTTGGATAATTGGATTGATTTGCTCATGCATAGTATATCTTATTTAATAGCATAGCCATAGCGGCTGCAAATATGCAGGCACTAACGGGTTCGGATAAATGTAAAACCTGTGAATAATGAAAGATAAAAAGTGAAGGAAAAACGGTTCCTGCACTTACAGTTAAGTTTCAATTTTCACCAATAAAAATTCCGGAAATTAATGCTCCGGGTTTAACAGATCTTGCTCTAATAAAATTTGTGCTAAAACGCTCTGGTTCAGATTTTGCTTGTTTTCAATTTAGATCCTGGTTGTGCCGGTTCGTTCTTTTTTCTGCTTTCAATATTACAACATTAGCATAATTTAAAAAAACATTTTCAGCCCTGTTTATAAAAAATTGGGATGCTGCTTTAATTGCATTAGTTTTATTATGCACACTGCAATTATATTCCGTTACATGACACACATCATTGCCAGATCACTATGGGTGCTGCTGTTCCTCTATGCTTCCCAATCATTACAGGCCCGGCAAGCCACTGGTAATGATACCTTATTGCAACGGTATGGGGTTTTACCAGCTGCTAAAACCGTACAAGACAGCAGTCATAAATCCGTTTTTTACCTGGTAAAGTTTCGCGTATATCCCGGTGTTTCTTCTTTGCAGTCATATGGTATTGTAAAAACCATTAACCGCTTTTATTACATCCTGCAACAACCGGTCAGGGACACCGCTTTATTGCGCAATGTAGTGTACACTTATGTGGCCAATGATAACTGGAAATGCAGTGAAGGATTGTTACAAAGGCTGGAAAAACTGCGTGCCGCTGATAGCCTGGCCCTGCAGGTACAGCTGGACAGCAGCGGGCAGCAACCTGCCTTTTGCAGCGTGCAGCGGGTACTGGCCGGCCGCTTTGCTGTGGTAAAGGTAAAACAGGCCGACTGGCCACGCTTTATATCGCAACCTGTGATCCGCTTTGCAGATGCCTTGCGCAAGCCTAAAACAGAGATCATTATTCCCAGTAATGATATGACCCTGAACCGGGTAAGCACCGTGCAGCAATTGTACCCTAACCTGCAGGGGCAAAACATGACAGTATCCCTCAAAGAAAATATTTTTGATACTACAGATACAGACCTTACCGGCCGTTACACAGATGGGGGTATAGCAGCTACCCAGGTTGATATACATGCCACTATTATGGCTACCATTATTGCCGGAGCAGGCAATACCGGCCCGGAAGGCAGGGGTGCAGCTGTGCGGGCGCGTTTAACATCCTCTGATTTCAATACCTCGCTTTTACCGGATGATGCGGCCCTTTACGGGCAGCTACATGTGCGTGTGCAAAACCATTCCTATGGTACCGGCATAGAAAACTATTATGGCGCAGAAGCCGTAGCATACGATCAGCAAGCCCTTAGCATGGACACGCTGCTGCATGTATTTTCTTCCGGTAATGACGGGAACCAGGCGCCCACAGATGGCATGTACAGTGGTATAGCAGGCGTAGCCAATCTTTCCGGCACTTACAAACAGGCCAAGAATGTGCTGGTTGCCGGCGGTACGGACGGAGAAAATAACCTGCCTGCGCTCAGCGCCAAAGGCCCGGCTTACGATGGGCGTGTAAAACCAGAGCTGGTAGCATATGGGCTGGATGGCACTTCCAACGCAGCGGCGCTTACCAGCGGCATAGCCACCCTGGTGCAGGACGCCTATATACAGCAATATGGCAGAACGCCTGCAGCCGCTTTGCTGAAAACCATATTGATCAACAGCGCTGATGATATTGGTACTCCGCAGGTGGATTACCAGACCGGCTTTGGGGCCATTAATGCGCTAAAGGCCATCAATACAGTAAAAGAGCAGCGGGCTGCCAGCGGCGTGGTAGCTACCGGCGCTACCCAGGACTTTTTTATTAATGTGCCGGCCGGCATGCAGCAGCTAAAGGTAACCTTAGGCTGGGCTGATCCTGCTGCGGCAGTAAATGCGCCCAAAGCGCTGGTAAATGACCTGGACCTTTGGGTAACCGATAATTCCAATATCCGTTATGATCCCTGGGTGCTGAGCACCTATCCTGCTGCAGACTCCCTGCTGGCGCAGGCCCGCCGCGGACGCGATACACTGAATAATACGGAGCAGGTAACCGTGGATAATCCTTCCGGCGGGGTATTTATACATGTTAATGGCCGGGCGGTGCCCCGCGGGCCGCAAACCTTTTACATTGCATATGAATTTATTCCCCGGCAATATTTCCGCTGGGATAACCCAGCCCCGCAAAGCAATCTTAGCGCGGGCACTAATGTGCCGCTGCGCTGGGCTACGAACCTTAGCGGCAGCGGTGATCTTTCGTATAGCCGGGATAGTATTACCTGGCAGCCTATTGCCCTAAACCAGCTTTTGGCAACCGGTACCTATAACTGGCAAACGCCCGGCACTTTTTCCAAAGCCTGGCTGCGTATGCAAACTACCGATACCACTTATACCAGCGCGGCTTTTTATATTTCCCCTGCTCCGGAGCTGCATGTAGGTTTTGATTGTGCTGATTCTACCCTGCTATACTGGCCGGCTGTACCGGGTGCAGATGAATACGAGGTATATGCGCTGGGCGCACAGTTCCTGGAAACGTACCTGCGTACCCGTGATACCTTTGTTTTAATTCCCAAACAAAGTGTAAGCGCTACCTGGTTTGCCGTAAGCGCCATTCACCCCGATGGGTGGACCGGCATAAAAAGCTACGGCCTTGATTACCGCAACCAGGGGCTGAGCTGCTATGTATCCAGCCTGCTGGCAGACCCGCAGGATAATGCGCAGGTGCGGCTTACGCTTAGTCTGGGCAGCCTGTATAACCTGAAAACCATCTGGTGGGAACGGCTGAGCGGCAATACATTTATGCAGCTGCAATCCACTCCTGTTAGCGGCAGCAATGATTATACGATCTCCGATACCTCGCCGCAGGAAGGTGTCAACTATTACCGCGTACGGCTGGAAACCCAGGATGGGCGCATGTTGTATTCGGATACCGTACAGGCTCTTATCATTGGGCCGGCCAATGCATTCTTATTATTCCCGAACCCTGCTACTACCAGCCTGCAGCTGGTAAGCCGGGAGCCGCTGGAGCGTACCTGCCAGATCGTGGACATGAGCGGGCGGCTGGTGCGCAGGCTCATTGTGGATAACCTGCAGGAAAGTATTGATGTGAGCGCGCTGGCGCCGGGCGGGTATGTGCTGGCGGTTTATGAGGGTGGGAAGAGGGTGTTTGTGAGGCGGTTCGTGAAGCTGTAGTTCGCAGTTGGAATTACGAATTATTCAATTACGAATTACGAATTATAATGCATCGGAGATTGGAGCGGATGAATTGAGAATAGTATAAAAAAAATTACGAATTACAAATACGGATCCGTTTCGATCCAATTCGTAATTCGTAATTGAATAATTCGTAATTAACTCTTATAGGTGTATTGCTTCGCCGTAAGCCACTTCTATAGCGTCTTTTACAGATTCGCTCATAGTGGGGTGCGGGTGAATGGAATCCAGCACTTCCTGGTAGGTGGTTTCCAGCTTGCGGGCGGTTACAGATTGTACAATGATCTCTGTTACGTTCGCACCGATCATGTGAGTACCCAGCCACTCGCCGTATTTAGCATCAAACACCACTTTAATGAAACCTTCTGTTGCACCGGCAGCAGTTGCTTTACCAGAGGCAGTGAAGGGGAATTTGCCTACTTTAACTTCGTAACCTGCTTCTTTGGCTGCTTTCTCTGTATAACCTACAGATGCAATTTCAGGTGAGCAGTAGGTACAACCCGGTACATTGTTATAGTCAATGGGTTCCGGTTTGTGTGCGTATTTCTTTTCGTTGTAGGCAATGGCTTCCACGCAAATGATACCTTCTTTGGAGGCTACGTGCGCCAGGGCCTGGCCAGGTACCATATCGCCAATGGCGTATACGCCCGGGATGTTGGTCTGGTAGTATTTATCAACTAATACTTTTCCTTTGTCGGTTTTAATGCCCAGGGCTTCCAGGCCTAAGTTCTCGATGTTGGCCGTAATACCTACCGCGCTGAGTACCACATCTGCTTCCAGGGTTACTTCGCCGGTCTGGGTTTTTACTTTGGCTTTTACGCCGTTACCGCTGGCTTCTACTGCTTCTACAGAAGCGTTGGTCATTATTTCAATGCCTTTCTTCTTGTAGATCTTTTCCAGCTCTTTGGAGATGTCTTCGTCCTCTACCGGTACTATGCGGGGCATGAACTCAACGATGGTTACTTTAGTGCCCATGGTGTGATAGAAGTAGGCAAATTCTACGCCGATAGCGCCGGAACCTACTACGATCATGGATTTAGGCATCTGGGGCAGCACCATTGCTTCACGGTAGCCGATCACCTTTTTGCCGTCTATTTTCAGGTTGGGCAGCTCACGGGCGCGGGCGCCGGTAGCCAGTATAATATGCTTTGCTTCGTGGGTTGCAGTTTTGCCGTCCTTGTCCTTCACTTCGATCTGGCCTTTACCTTTTACGGTGGCAGTGCCCATGATCACATCTATCTTATTCTTCTTCATCAGGAACTGAACGCCCTTGCTCATTTTGTCTGCGGAGCCGCGGCTACGCTTAACTACAGCGTCAAAATCCGCCTGTGCACTACCTACGGTAATGCCGTAATCTTTGGAGTGTTGTATATATTCAAAAACCTGTGCTGATTTCAGTAATGCTTTGGTTGGGATACATCCCCAGTTCAAACAGATACCGCCTAAGCTTTCCCGCTCAACTATAGCCGTTTTAAATCCCAGCTGTGAAGCCCGGATAGCAGCCACATATCCGCCGGGGCCGCTACCTATTACGATTACGTCGTATGCCATAATGCTTAATTTTAAGTCAAAAACTTGCCAAAGATAGCAAAAAGCTGAAAGGATAAAGCAAAAAGCTGATCAACGGGAATATTTATAAAGTGTAACCCGCTTAGCCAGAAACGAAAAAGCTGATTGCCAGACGAATGTCCTATGCAATCAGCTTTTTGCTTTATGCTTTGAGCTATATGCTTATCGCAGGTCTACTACTTCTACGCCGGGATACTTTTTAGGATCGAAGGTGAAAGTAGCGTCTGTAACGGCGGTGTTGGGTGTAAAGCTGGTAATTTCGTAAGTATACTGGTTACCGTTCTTTTCAAACACCTTCATTTTGGCTATGTTCTGGTTCTTTTTATCAACAGACAGCACCACTTTAAAGATGTTCTTGGATTTGTCGGTGGGCGTCATTTCTATATTCTGGAGGGTTTTACCTTTTTCGGTGCTCTCCCCTTCCAGGCGATACAGGAAATCCTTGTCGTAGAAATTGGTGAACAGTTTTGCCGGTGTAATGGTAGTGGCTGACTGGTCTACGTTATTGATGGTTACTTCGTTCACATCTTTCGCGTAAGTCCAGGAGGTTTTATTATCGCTGATAATTTCCTGGCCTTCCATGCTCACTTTATATTTAGATCCTTTCAGGTACACGGTACCTTTCTTGGAATCGCTTACGCTGTTGTTGCCGCCCTGTACTTTCAGCACAAAGTTGGCTACGACGGTTTTAAGGGTTTGAAATTTCTTGCTCACATTATCCAGCACCGTCTTTGCTTTCGGATCATTTTGCCCCAGGCTGCCGCGGGTTTGGGCCATACCGCTTAATACCACGCCTCCCATCAACATACCTACTAATACAATTTTCTTCATCATTATCTTATTTAATGTAATGTTTCTAAGTCAAATGTTATGCCATCAGCAGCTGCTGGCTGGCGGCGACCGCGAAATTAGCTGTTAGCGTCCTTAAAATTATGTTAAAAGCTGTTCAGGATCTCTTCCAGGTCGGCTTCCGTCTTTACCAGCACGTCTCTTGCTTTTGAACCCATATTGGGGCCTACGATGCCGGCGGCTTCCAGCTGGTCCATTAAACGGCCGGCGCGGTTGTAGCCCAGCTTCATGCGGCGCTGTAACAGCGAGGTGGAGCCCTGCTGGTTCTGTACTATAACGCGGGCAGCTTCCTCGAACAGTGTGTCGCGGTCCTGCAGGTTGAATTCTTTACCTTCCAGCTCTTTTTCATCCACATACTCCGGCAGCATAAAGGCTTCCGGGTAACCGCGCTGCCCGCCAATGAACTCTGCCACTTTCTCTACCTCCGGCGTATCTACAAAGGCGCATTGCAGGCGCACCAGCTCCCCGTTAAAGGACACCAGCATATCACCCTGCCCTATCAGCTGCTCTGCCCCGCCAATATCCAGGATGGTGCGGCTATCTATTTTAGAGGATACCTTAAAGGCAATACGGGCCGGGAAGTTGGCCTTAATGGTACCGGTAATAATATTCACGGACGGGCGCTGTGTGGCAATGATCAGGTGAATACCTACGGCACGGGCCAGCTGGGCCAAACGGGCTATGGGCATTTCCACTTCCTTACCGGCGGTCATGATCAGATCCGCAAACTCATCTATCACCAGCACTATGAAAGGCAGGTAACGGTGACCTTTCTGCGGGTTCAGGCGGCGCTGCACGAACTTAGCGTTATACTCGCGGATGTTACGGGTGCCTGCTTCTTTGAGCAGATCGTACCGCACATCCATCTCAATACATAATGCATTGAGGGTATGGATCACCTTTTTGGTATCGGTGATAATGGCATCTTCCTCACCCGGCAGCTTGGCCAGGAAATGTTTTTCAATGAGCTTGTACAGGCTTAGCTCCACTTTCTTGGGATCTACCAGTACAAACTTCAGCTGGGAGGGATGTTTTTTATATAACAGGGATACCAGCAGGGTGTTAATGCCCACGGATTTACCCTGACCCGTAGCACCGGCCATGAGCAGGTGCGGCATTTTGGCCAGGTCGGCAATGAAGTTTTCGTTATCGATCTTTTTACCAATGGCAATGGGCAGGTCCATATTGTTCTGCTGGAACTTTTCAGAGGCCAACAGCGCTTTGAGGGACACAATGCTCTTTTTCACATTCGGCACCTCAATACCAATGGTGCCTTTACCGGGTATTGGCGCAATAATGCGGATGCCTAGTGCGGAAAGGCTTAATGCAATATCATCTTCCAGGTTCTTGATACGGGAAATGCGCACACCTGCGGCGGGCACAATCTCATACAGCGTAACGGTAGGCCCTACTGTGGCGCTGATCTTCTGGATAGAGATATCGTAGTTCTTAAGCGTGTCAATGATCTGGTTCTTGTTCTTATCCAGCTCCGTGGCATCCTGCACAATCTTTTCATTGGCGTGGGTATCCAGCAGGTCCAGGGCGGGATACAGGTAATCGCGCAGGTCCAGCAGGGGATCATAGGGATCGGCGTGTACAGGTTCCCGTTGGATCTCTACCTCCTCGTCTATTTCTTCTTCCGCGTCACTGAATCCTTTTATTTCAAAGGCCACTTCTTCGGGCGGGGTGCGTTTCTTTTTAGGTGTGGGCTCTACGGTTTCCTCTATGTATAAGAGCGGCCCCGGATCTTCTTCTTCCTCCTCCTCTTCTTCTTCCAGCTCTTCCTCCTCTTCTTCCATCACCGGGGGTATGGTTGCTGCGGGGGGAATGTAGGTGATACCGGATTTCACATCGGCCCTTTCTACCAGCTGCATTTCCTCTGCTTCGGCATCTGTTTCTGCTGCAGGCGGGATCACCATTACACCGGCATCGCCCTTCACACCATTTTTACGCTTGCCTTTGCCATTGATCACCGGCGCTTCTTCCATTACAGGTTCCGGCTGAGGTATGGGCACGGCTGCTTTTTCAGGGCGGGGCTTACGCTCCGGCCATTTGAAATCGAAGTTGAACTTCCATACCAGCCAGGAAAGACCGGCCACCAACAGCATGAGCGCTGTACCGGTTTTGCCGATGAAGCCAATGCTCCAGCGGTTAATGGCATCGCCTACGGCGCCTCCCCAGGGGAAACCGTCGTGGATGGCTATGAAGGCCATTACACTGCTGATGAACAGCAGGCCGAATAAGATATGCTTGATATTGCGCCATACGCGGAATACGCGGCGGCCTACAATAAAGTTAATCCCTAATATAAAAGTGAGGTAGCAGAAAAAGTAAGAGGCTACGCCAAACCCGCCGTAGAAGAACCAGTGGGATACAAAGGCGCCCAGCCTGCCCAGCAGGTTATCGACCTTTACATCGTTCATAAACAGCACATTGGCTGCATAGCGGAACACTTTGTCCTGGTCTTCTTCCCAGGTGAACAGGTAGGAGGTGAAAGCGATGAAAAAGTACACGGACAGCAGCAGGCATATCATTCCCAATACCTTATGTGTGCGTTCATCTTTGACCAGCTCTTTGACCTTTACATCGGCCTCTTTGTCTTTTTTGAGCACATTCACATCCGGTTGTTCCTTGCGCGGCGGCTTTTTACTGTCAGGTTTTTCCGTTTTTAATTTATTTTTTGACATAATACGAGGTCAAAAATAGGAAGAAATTTTAATGTGCAGTGTGCAGATGTGCACATGTGCAAATCTGCGGATAAGTACCAATGCTAATGTGTTGATGTACTAATGTGCTGGTATACAGGCATGAATGTGCCGACGTGTTGGTATGCTGATGTGCTGGTTGCTCTTAAAATGGCTATCATCCCCCTAAAACGGCTATATAATTAATATAGTATCCCCACAAGGATATTAACCCGTTAACAAATGCCAATACCTTAATTCAGGTTCACCACGGCCTGCACCCAGCGGGTAATGAAGTCCAGTACGGCCGGGTCCATGGTTTGATCCAGGGTAACGTATTCGGAGGTGGTGCAGGTTTTACATTGCTGGAAGAGGTGGTTCAGGCCATCCAGGCTATGGGCGGTGATCTGCTGGTTGCCACCCGTAAGCACTGCTTTTTCAATGGCGGGCAGCTGCAGGTTGGCATCCATTACAATATCCCGGCTGCCATTGAGCGCCAGCACCGGGCATTTGATCTTTTGCAGGTAAGTGAGCGGATCAAAGCGTACGGCAGATAAGCTGTGCGGCGTGGTTTGCAGGGCAATGAGCCGCTCAATGTACTTCTCCTCCTCTGCCGGCATGGGATTACCTACCAGCTTGCGGTACATATCCTTTAACAGCTCCCGGCTTTTTTGCTGGGCTACATCCGGATCGGTTTCCGTAGCCAGCATTTTGAACCAGGGCTGGGTATATTTTATATAACGGGTAATAGCCGAATCGCCTTTTTGCGGCATGGAGGCGCGGAGCACCTGTGCCATTTGCACTTCCTGCAGCTGGCGGGCTGGTAAGCCAGCGCCTGCCAGGGAAATTACAAATGCAATGCTGTCTTCCGGCCGGCTGGCTGCCATGGCGGCAATGGAGGCGCCTTCCCCGTGGCCTAAGATGCCAATTTTGCCGGGGTCTACATCTTTCCGCTGACGCAGGTAGGCAATGGCGGCGCGTACATCGGCTGCCAGGTCCTCAAAGGTAGCATCATCATAATCCCCTTTGCTGCCGCCGGTACCGCGATCGTCCCAGCGCAGCACGGCAATGCCCCTGCGGGTAAGGTAATCGGCCAGTACGCCAAAAGTTTTATGGCCTACCATTTCTTCATTGCGGTTCTGCGGGCCTGCATCGCTTAGCAGGATCACCACGGGATATTGCCGGGAGCTATCCGGACGGGTAAAGGTTCCTGACAGGGCAATGCCTTCCTCTTCCTGGCTGGTGAACATCACTCCTTCCTCCCGGTAACCTAAGGGCCCCTGCGGATCCTGTGGGCGGCGGTATACATCGGCTGCTTTGATCTGGTCCTGCGACAGGTTTAACGGCGCCTGCTGTCCGCCCTGGGTAAGTATGCCGCCAAAGCGGTGGTTAGCGGCGTCCCATCCTCCCTTGAAGCTGATGTCGACCACGTTTACCCGGAACCGTAGTGTACCGGCGGTATAGTCTACGCTATCCATGGGCAGTGAAACATCTGTTCTGTCGGGGCTTTTGAGCTGGCCTTTGTAGCCATGCCTGGTCTTTTCCAGCACTATCATGAGGCGTTGTTTTTCGCCCATGGTGTTGCCGGTCATGCCGTACCAGGAACCTGAAATGTTGTGTTCATTTTCCTGGGCGGAGGCGATTAGTGCAAACGCGCAAAAGAATATGAGGAAGGAGTATTTGAGCATGATTTAGTGTGCTGGTGTATGCTAATAATGCTTTAATGACGTATGGTATGCTAATGTGTTGAGAATTATATGGAGATGAAATAACATTCATCAAATATACCAGCACATTAGCATATTAGCACATCAGCAAATTAACATTAACATTAACATTACTTTTTCAGTACTGCCAGTAACAGGGAGATCCATCCGGCAATGAATACCAGTCCGCCGATAGGCGTAATGAGACCAAAGCTGCGGAGACCTACATTATTGGTCATTTTCAGGATGGTAAATAAATACAGCGAACCTGAAAACAGGATGATACCGATAATGAAGCAACGCCCGGCCCAGATAAGCTGTGGTGTGGGGATGTGTGCGTATAATATTCCTACTGCCAGTAAGGCAAATACGTGATAGAACTGGTAAGTAACACCTGTCTGGAAGGTGCTTACGGTTTCCGGCGGTACCAGCTCTTTAAGCTTGTGCGCACCGAATGCGCCCAATATAACGGCCAGGGCGCCTAACGCTGCTGCCCACACTAAAAAACCCTTATGCATCATGCTTTAATTCTTTTTCAAATGTATCCAGTGATATATGATCCGATTCTATGATGTGCTTTGACTGCTGGTAGAAGGGCTGCCGCTCTGCCAGCTTTTTTTCGATGAAGTCGGTGAGGTCTTCATCCGGCAGGTCCTGTATAAGAGGACGTTTATACTTTTTACGCTGCAGGCGCTCAACCATAACGGGTACGGAGGGATTAAGCCATACGGTGGTGCCATTATTATTCATGAAGTCCATGTTATCCTGGAAGCAGGGTGTGCCCCCTCCGCAGGATACCAGGAAGGCCTCTTCCCGTTGTACCAGCCCACGCAGGGTGGCGCTTTCGCGTTCGCGGAAATAGTCTTCTCCTTTGGTGGCGAAGATATCGCTGATGGCCATTTCTTCTTCTGCCACAATAATTTCGTCCAGGTCGTAATAGGGTAGGCTCCAATGCTCTGCTAATTGTTTGCCCCAATAAGATTTTCCGGCGCCCATGAAGCCGATTAGAAATATTTTCAAGTTAATAGAATTTAGTAAATAGTTGCCAGTTGGCAGTTTCCAGTTTGCAGTCGCCTGCGTTATGTTCAATTGACTGTTTTATTGTAGTAGTTGTTCGCTGACTGCCAACTGCCCACTGCGGACTGCCAGTTAGCCGTTCGATGCAGTAGTTGTTCCCTGACTGCTAACTGCCAACTGCGGACTGCCAACTTCTTCCTCTTTAGCCGTCCAGGCCAGGCACAACTCCCCTTCCACTACATATTGCAAATATAACCGTGCATTTTTATCTGTCCTGTTAAAATTAGCGGTAATGAATCCAGCGGGGCGGAAATCGAAGGGTTCCAGCTGCATATGTTCTTTAAAATCAACGCTTCCCAGGCCATACCATTTATAGATGGCCTCTTTGGCGCTCCAGCAAACCGTTTGATGGGCCAGGGTATGTTCCCGGTCTATGAACGCCTGTTCTGCCGGCCCCAGGAACTTGTGCGCTATCTTGCCCACCTTGGGCTGCATAGCTTCTATATCGATGCCTACGGCGTACTTTTTACTGACGATGACGGCCACATGATCCCTGCAGTGGGATATGGAAAAGTGAAAGCTATCATCCGGCAGGTAAGGCTTCCGGCTTTTCATGAGCCGGATGTGCTGCACGGGAAATTCCGGGAACAGCTCCAGCAGCAGGTAACGGCCGGCAAAGTGCTGCAGGCGTTTATGCGGGTGGTGTATTTCCGGGGAAATATTGACGCGGGTCCGGAAGAATGCCTCTTGTTCACCAATTTTCCACACTCCCAGCCGGGTAGCCTGATCCATTTGTATGGTACGTATTAATGGCATATCTTGGCAAATTAAAGCAGAAAGCTGAAAGCAAAAAGCGAAAGCTGATTATGTTTTGCACCAGGCTTTACCTTTATGCTTTTAGCTTTACGCTTTCTGCTCAATTCAAACTAACCACTCACTTATGATCCTGTCTGATACACGTATCCTCGAAGAAATTGAAAAGGGCACTATTGTTATTTCGCCTTACGACCGGAAATTCCTGGGCACAAATTCTTATGATGTGCACCTGGGGAAATACCTTGCTACCTATAAGGACCGGGTGCTGGATGCGCGGGCGCATAATGAAATTGAGCATTTTGAGATACCGGCAGAAGGATTTGTGCTGCAGCCGGGTACGTTGTATTTAGGCGTTACGGAGGAGTATACGGAAACGCATGCGCATGTGCCTTTCCTGGAGGGTAAGAGCAGCACCGGGCGCTTAGGGATCGATATTCATGCTACAGCCGGTAAAGGGGATGTGGGTTTCTGTAATACCTGGACGCTGGAGATCTCCTGCGCACAGCCGGTGAGGATCTATGCAGGCATGCCGATCGGGCAGCTGATCTATTTTGTGGTGGAGGGAGAAGTAAAGACGTTTTATAATAAGAAGGGGAATGCGAAGTATAATGGGAGAACGGTGAGGCCGGTGGAGAGTATGATGTGGAAGAATGAGTTTTAAAGGTTCTTCATCTTTCTTTTTTCCCGCAGGTTCGAAGACGAACTGCGCCCGCCTGTTTGGATGGCTATTGGGCGTTTGGTTGTCGTGGGGGCTGCGGGAATTTTTTTGGGCGGTATCAAGCGTGGCGCGCCGGGCAAAGGTTCGTCTTTCGAAACCTGCGGGAGGCGGAGGATGAAGACCTTTGTGGTGGGGGTGCGGAGGAGTAGGTTGGAGGCCTTTGTGTTGGGGGTGCGGAGGAGGAGGTTGGAGGCCTTTTTTACTACACTATTGCTTTATTACGCTACCTCTTGACAACACATTTCTTTACTGCATACTTTTCTTTACTGCATACTTTCTTGTATTACATTTATTCCTTTACTACGCTTAGGCTGCTTTACTGTGCCATTACTTCCTGCCATTGGGTTTCGAGTTCGGGGTTGTTGGGCCAGCCGCCGCTTTCTTTCATAGCGATGATGAGGTAACGTTTGGCTTCTTCGAGGGAGGCTGCGCTTCCGCGTACGGTTGCGCCGGGCCAGGGGGCCTTTTCGGAGGGCATCAGGTATTCAAAGTAGATCTCTTTTTGTCCCAGGCAGCTGATGATGACCCACCAGGTGGAATAGGCATCGTCGTTGGTTAAGAGTACCAGGCGGTCGTGCGAGGTAAGGCCCCAGAGTGGTGTTCCGGGGAAGGTTTTGTTGATCAGCTCCAGGAAGGCTAACATCGTGTAGCCGATCTCGGCCCATACCGGGCTGTTGGCATCATTCACCAATGCTGAATATACGGCTTCCAGGGATTGCTGTTTTTGTAGTGAGCATCTCGTTATAGGCATCAAATAGGATTTGGTTGGTTCTTAATGGTTGATTTACACAAAATAGTATTTCTTGGGTTGGTTTTAAAATTTGAAGCAGGTTTTTTATTTACTGCCGGCATTATGCTGCTCCATTTGTTTAATGATGTTGGTTACCTCTGCCTCTGTTGAGCGTAACTTTTGCTGGCAAAATTCAATGAGCACGGCGGCCCGTTTTACTTTCTCGGCCAAAATATCAACAGGTACGGATCCGGTTTCGATATCGGCGGCGATGGCCCTTAATTCATTGTAGGCAGCTTCATATGTCAAATGCTGTTCCATTGGTTTCATTTTTTGCGGTGACAGTGGCGTTGAGCGTGGCGCTGTTCAATACTACCTGGATGTTGCTGCCGGGCTTGATGGTATCCGGATTAGCCGTTACTTTACCATCCTGGTACACCAGGGCAAAACCCCGTTTTAAAATGCTGGCAGGGCTCATTAAGCGGAAAACGGTTTTGTGATGTTCCAGCTCACTGCGTTTGTTTTGAAAATACATCCGGTTGAAGGATGTAATATTAGCTGTTATATTTTCCAGCTCATTCCGTTTATGCGCTACCATGATGGTAGGTTTTGACAGTACCTGGCCGGATACTGTCAGCAGCTCCCTGTGTTTGCTTAACAGGATGGATTGCGTGGTATTGATGACGGTTTGGTTATAACCCTGCAGCTGATCCTTATGCCTAGACAACATGGTGCGGGCCTGGTTCACGATCATGCTATTGAGGGCTGATAAAGACTGGGAGCGGGCAGAGAACAATTGCTGCGACTTTATCAGGATAGTCTTTTGCAGATTGATCACTTCATCTTCAAATGCCTTATTGTGGGCAATAATGAACTCTGCTGCTTTGGTAGGCGTTTTGGTAGGGCTGTGCGCCATAAGGTCTACCACGGTTTCATTTTTCTGGTGGCCGATACCGGTAATAATGGGTATTGGAAACCGGGCCACTGTTTTACCTAAACGGTAGGTATCAAAAATGAGGAAATCTGTTTGGGCGCCTCCTCCCCTGATGATCACTACTGCATCGTAAGGCGTGCCTGTATTAAAAATATCTATGAGGCGCTGTTGCAGCAGCTCCGCTTTTTCTTCACCCTGTACCGCCGTGAAGTATGGATGAATGATAAACCGGTATCCGAAACGGTTATTGTCCAGCGTATGCTTAAAATCCTGGTAACCGGCGGAGTTGCCGGAGGATACTACAGCTACCTGCTGGATGACGCAGTTTAATGCCAACCGGTTATTGCGGGTAATGTATTGGTCGCCGGCTTTCTGAATGAATTCAGGGTTTTCTGTCAGCAGCCTGGCTAATACCGCCTGTTTCTGCTGTTCCAGTAAACCGATGGTGAAATTGGCGTCTATATCCAGTACCGTTATCTGCAGGCCATATTGGTTGTGATAGTTCACGGATACCTTTACCAATACATTGATACCGTTCTGAAATACCTGGCCGGTGATACGCTCAAAATCTTTGATCTTATCGGCGCCGGCGCCCCAGGCTACAGCGGCTACTTTTGCAATGATGCCGGCAGTGCCTTCCTGTTTTTCTACCAGGTCAAAGTAGTGATAGCCTTTTTGCTGGTAGTAAGAGTAGTTGGTAATGTCTGCAATGATCCAATACGTTTGCCCGGCAAACACATTGTTGATGGCTTGCTGGATCCTGTTGGTAAGGTCAGATAATCTGATGGGCGGTGTATTGGACATGTACTCTAAAGGTTGTTGGCATTCTGCGAGTACAAATAAAAGCGTTTTTATTGGAAGTATGGGGATCAGTTTGATATGATATAGGATGCCAGCATGGTAGCTATTTATTTTTTTCTTATATTTAAATCGATTTTGACCAATTTAGATTGAAGGCCCCTATTCTTATTTACCCTAAAATATTAATCCCTATGAATTGGTCATTTAGAAAATCCACGAATGCAATATCCTCCTTTGAAATGACTCATCCCGGCACTAATAAAAAAGATACGCGTACCTACGTTAATTTGCGTGCTGATGGTATTTACTACAGAAAAAAGATTACGGGTGATATTTCCTACACACCATCACAGCCCCATACTTATTATCAACAGGGAGATGATAATATAACACAACACACTATTACATCTGCTCCGGTTGATCAATTAACAGATATTGATTCTAAAGATTTTATTGATGAATTAAATATCAAGTCTAGCCGATCTTCATATTTAAATTGGTTCGGCATTTTACCAGCGATTCTCTTCTGTATTTTTCTTATTGCACATTATAACCGAATTGCTAAAGTCACTTATGACAAAAAATATATTGTTACCATTAAAGAAGCTAAGACAGGCATAAATATCAGGTTAAATCCAGACAAAAAGAGTGCTGTTGTAGGAGGCGCCCTCGAAGGTGATAAATTTGATCTCGTTGATTCCACAAATACAAACTGGTATGAAATAAATCATGGGGGAATGAATGCGTATGTTTCCAGGGAATTTGCGGCCATAGATTCTTTAAACATCAATAAACGCACCTATTCTGGCTTTGAGGTAGAATCAGATAGCTTCATAAAGTGGTTCTTAGCTGGCATGTTATTCTTCTCTTTGCTTTGTTATCAATTAAAAAAAATTGATAAAAAGAGAATGCTAACTGAGATATACTACGATATGGATGAAAGTATTGCGGAAGTATATGAAAAGTTTATAGTGCATTTTAGCGAACTTACCCAAAGTAAAAGAGTATGGCAATATTTACACTCGCAATATTCGAACAGTTATAAATACAATGCAGGTGCGGGAAAATTGATTACCCGGATAGGGGTAAAAAGCGTATATAATGACAAAAAACCGTCCTCCACATTTATCACAAACGTAAAGATTCCCAATATTAATCTCCGGAACACACAGCTGTATTTTTTCCCTGAACGTTTAATCATCAAGAGAAACAACCATTTTGCTGCGGTATTTTATAAATCTTTAACGATTGATTCCAAAATCACACGTTTTATTGAAGAAGAACCCCTTTCCCCGGATGCAATAGTTGTTGGGCATACCTGGAAATACCTGAATAAGAATGGCACTCCTGACAGACGATTCAATGATAACCGGCAGCTTCCGATTTGTTCATATTCTGAGTATACCATACGATCAAATTCCGGTGTACATGAAATAATCACGACTTCTAAACGCGGAGCATTTGATAGTTTCACACACTTTATTGCGGCAATAGGAAAGTTCCAAAACAGGATAGCGAATGCTTTAAGCGAATCCTAATGATAAGCAACCAGCTTTAAAAATCGGCACTTCATCATTTAAATATAATCATGACAAATATTGAATATTTACAAGACTTTATTGGAACAGCTATCAAAAGCCTGGAAGGTGTTCAAGCTAAGGGGGCAAATGAATATTCCTTCGACATTAACTGTTCAGATCTTGAGGATTTCAACTTTATAGATATCAGACAAGCTGAAAAATTTAAGAAAATTTTTGACAGATTAAAAGAAAGAATGGCCCTGCATTATACTGGTTTGAAATCATATCAGATACTGAAGGTTTACGGATAATTGAAGCTTTAAATAGCTACAAGGCATCTACTGAGAGAAAGGCTACTCCCGCCCTAAAATCTAAAATAGATCATAGTTCAAAAGTTCTGTATGTTGGTAAAGTAAAAGGGGTTTTCTGGGGCCGGCTTATACAGCACCTGGGCTTCTTTAAAGTGAAGGCTACACAAGGCCTTCAATTATTTTACTGGACCAAAGGCCTACCGCTACATTTAAGGGTTAACGTATTAGAATTTGATAGCAACATGGCTGAGCTTATGTGTGTACTTGAATACTCACTTGCCCAAAGCTTAACCCGTTAATCGGCAAACATAAATAACATTATTAATAAAGCTTATTCATTCACATGAGTACGAATTAACTACATTCGACTAGGGCTCACTAAGGAAAAACATGGCATTCAGGCTCCCTCCATTCCGTTTGGGAAGGGCATTTAAGATGGAATTTTTTGAATAGATAAAGACCAGGCTGATCTAAGGGGTCTTGTATCGTCTGTCTAGGAATTATTTCTTTACTAATATTTTTAGTATATTTACTAAAAAAACCATTGAACGAGAGGCCTATGGCCTTCTCAGATGATGCTATTGTGCCAAAAGCCGTAAAAGTTAATACCTACTAAAAATTGTTGCCATGTTGAATTTTGCCATTGTAAAAGATCTGATCACAAAACACGTGGAAGTTAGAGAACAACTCAATTTGCTGGCCATTGCCGGTGTTCAGATCGATGCATTTGATCAGCTAAACTTATTTGATATTGCTTTAGATGTTATTGGCTTTCCAAAAGACAATACCCAGGGAATAGATTTTGAAGAACTCCATGAAATACATTCCAACGGCACTGCATTTAGCAGGGATAAATGGGACTTTATTGTTTTTGAATTACAAAAGGAGGATATAGATGCTTTTGTAAAACAGTTGTATGCGGAGTATGATGAGCTGATATTGGAGCGGCCGCATTTATTTGTGAGAGAGTGATGTGGATATGGCTATTGTTAACCGCTGATTAATCTTATATAGCTAAAGAAGGTTTTACTAATGCTTATGAAAACAATGGAGACCAGAGATCCCGCATCAGAAAAATCCTGTTATTATATAAAGCAGCATTGAGTTCACACCGCTGGTCATGATATCTGATGATTATGTAAATTCCTGCTTCCCAATACGAGTGCTTGCTATGAAGGTGACCAGGGCCGGGATATTAATGAATGCCAGGATGGGAATGTGTGCTTGGCGGCAACGGCATCACCCGTACACGAACCCGGCAGCAAACAATAATTGTCTGAAACAGCTTTAATATAAATATCCTACCCCTGCCGTCCTATTGCAGCGCCATGGCTTAATTTGTACTATCAGAGCCAATATCTTTTGTGACCGGATTTTTTTAATGCGCTGCTGTTCCCTCAAGCCGTAGCGCAGCCAATTTTAACACTTATGCAAATATCGAATACCCCTCAGCAGGTGCATGATACTGGTGAAGCCGTACCGGTACCCAAAGTGCTTAAAGAACGCCTGGTATCCTGGGCTACTATCATTTGTAAAGAATACGACTTTGGTAACATCATTATACAAGAATTAAAAACAGCAGACTATAATATTTACATTACTGTTTTTAATATTACCAAACCGGTAAAGCTTTACGTTTGCTGGGAAAAGCCTACCGTGGCCCTGCAGTACACCCGGGAAGGTGAGATCATATGCCGGTTAAACAACCGGGATAAGGTACTGCTGGAAGCATCCCGCTACCACCTCTTTTACCTGACCAACGGCTCCTATTCCCTGCACCCTCCCTGTGGTATCAGTGAGTCTATGCATATAGAAATAGGGCCTGCTTACCTGAAAGACCTGCTCTCCGCACACACCCCACTGCAAAAAATGATGCAGAACTTGTACGATGCCAACACCACCGGCGGCGTATTATTCCCCGCCCGGATGAACGGGAAAGTTAAAAACATACTGCATGAGATATACCAGAGCAATAAAACCGGCCATTCCCTGTACCTGGAAATGAAGGCTCACATCTACCGGCTGTTAAGCGCCTACGACGAGGAAATTACCCTCACCCATTACTTAGACAGTATACAAGCCTCCAAAACTGCCAAAACCATCCTGGCCGTTAAACATTATATTATTGAGTATCCTCATATCCATGAGTGCAGCCTGGATAGCCTGGCGAAACGGTTTACCATCAGCCCTTCAGCCTTAAAGGTGAATTTTAAAAAGCAATGCGATATATCCCTGGGTGATTTTGTACAGCAGCAGTGCATTTTAAAAGCCCTGCAATTAGTGCTGCTGGACATAGATGCCATACGAGATATTGCCCTGCAGTTAGGCTATACGGATGTGTCTAACTTCTCCCGGGCTTTCCGCAATTACATGGGCTGCTCCCCTAACGAAATGCGGCTGTACCCGGAAAGGTATAAGAACGGGGTTTAACCTGAATGATCCATTATTTTAAAAAGCGAGGTTAGCACCCAGTGAGATCATCTTTAACGGGGGCAGCGACACTGCGCTTTTTGTTTCTGGATCCAGCCCCTTATAACGCGTAACAGTTAACAGGTTTTGCGCATGTATAAAGCAGGTAAGCTTTGCGTCATAACCTCCCGGTTTATTGAAAGTATATGACAGTGAAAGGTTCTTTAACCTTATATAAGAAGCATCGCCATAAACAGCAGTGCTGAACATGCCATTTATATAAGACGCGTTAGTTTCTTTAGTCCAGACGCTACTTGCCTTGGATATGCTGGTAATATCACCTGTTTTATGCCATGCATTCAGCACAGCTGCCGGCTGGTTGCCGGTATTGGCTATGCTGCTGAATTGCCCGGGCTGATCTCCCCAATTATACAACGGGCCTTGCTGCTTAACGAACTGAAAAAATACATCCAGCGCAAACGTCTTATAGGTAATCTGGTTATGTAGCCCCCCGTAAAAACGCGGGCCCAGATCTATGTTAACCACCCGGTCTTCCGGTTCTCCTAAAGTACCCGCCGCAAGTATTTCACCTTTCCGGTTAAATATGCGGTTTAGTCCTGTTTCCGGATCAACACCGGCAAACTGATACGCACGCACCAGATTAACCGGCTGCCTTACTGCATAGTCATATTTAAAGGAGCTATTCTCCAGATCATTAAAGGCCAGCAACCTGGTTTGGGGAATAGTTAAACTAACCTCAGCGCTCCATTTACATTTGCCAACAGGTATTTCTGTTGCCTGTATCTCCAGCTCCCAGCCCGTATTCTGCACCAGGGCGCTAAGGCTGCGCGGAAATGCCGGCTGCCCGGTTACCGTAGATTCCGTATAATCCAGTAGGCGGTTTGAAGAACGGTTATGATAGTAGGTTACTCCTATCAGCAGCCTGTCAGCCCAGAAGCCCAGATCCAGCCCGGGTGAAAACTTGCTGATCTCTTCCCATTGCTGTTGCGGCCTGTTGCCAAGAAGCGTACTGGACGCAAAGGTTTCCTCTTCCAATACTCCATCATTACCGGTGAAGCAATAAGCAGCTCTTAATTTGCCAAAGCTCAAAAAAGGCAGCATACGCTGCACCGGCTTTTCTTTCGTAAAAATCCAGGCAGCGGCAGCTGACCCGAAGATATGGGAGCGGTTTGTTTTCCCCATCCGGGAACTACGATCCTGCCTTAGGGAAAGCGATACAATATACCGATCGCTCCATTTGCCGTTAAAAGCGCCGTATATGGCGCTAAAGCGGTAATAGGCATTATTGTTGCCTGTGTCCTTACTCATTGCAGCAGCAATGTCCGTCATCTGATCTTCCATGGCAAAACCTTTTCCTTCAATAGCAGTACGAGTGGCATTCTGCTCCTGGAAAGTGTAGCCTATAGCTGCGCTATATGTACTGTTAGGGGTTGTAGTATGAAAGCTAAGCTGTGGGTCCATAGTCCAGGTATGTAAGCTTGCTGCAGCTACCTGTAGTGTGCTTTGCCGGGAAAAACGTTCCTGCGGCGTATAAGCGCTTAGCGGCATGGCCAGCTTATCATTTGCCTGCAGGCGGTTGTAGCCGAATGCGCTGCTGATGTTCACACGCGGAAGAAGCTCATAGCTAAGCGTAGCTGCGGTAAGCAGGTTGCTGGTGGTGTTATGGTAACGCTGCTTTAGATACGCCAGGGGATTTGTCCATCCGGCATCCCCGTTGGGCAAGGTATCCCAGTTTAGCGTCCCATCCGCACTCTTTACTGCCGGCGCATTAGGCGCCAGCGACATTGCATCTTTTGTGAGGTCTTCTGCGATCAATGTTGTGTTTCCCTGCAGGTAATCGGTTGTCAATAACATCTTAAACCTTGTATTTTCAGATCCATGTTCTAGATTAACATGCAGCGATGTTTTACTATCGCCGAGGTCACCGGGGAAAACCGTAGTTTGACGGTGATGGCCCAGACTTGCGTAGTATTTTGCAAAGCTACCGCCACCGGAAACAGCGGCATGCAGGTTACGGTATTGTGCCGTTCCGCCTATCAGCTCCTTCTGCCAGTCAGTATAACGTGTGGAATCATAATGGCTAAGGTCCAGATTATTCTGGTCAGCAGAAGTGCTGGCGCCGGGTACCGGCTTGCCATCATTGCCATAAGCGTCAGCACGTAATTTAAGGTATTGAGTGGTGTTCAACAGCCGCATTTTCCGCGCCACTACACCCCATCCACTTTCTGCAGTGATGTAATATCTAGGCTTACCTGTTTTACCTTTTTTAGTAGTTATTATAATAGCTCCATTTGCCGCCCGGCTTCCATATAATGCCGCTGCAGCGGCATCTTTCAGCACAATCATAGTTTCAATATCTGCCGGGTTAATATATTCCAGCGGGCTTCCTGCCCCGGGCTGCACACCGGCAACATTCAACCCATTACTCCCCGACCCTCCCTGTATAATTGCGAGGGTGTAAGGCAACCGCGCCGTGAAAACCACACCATCTACTATATAAAGCGGATCATTACTCTTCTGCAAACTATTCAGTCCCTGTATGCTCACCTTTTGGCCGCTGCCCGGCGAACCCGTCACTTGCTGAATAAACACACCCGACACCCTGCCTGCGAGCGCCTGCAGGGGATTGGTGACCGGCTGCATGGTAATGTTCTTTGCTTTCACCACAGACAAGTTATAGGTAGAAAAGCGCTGAGAAGTAGGAGCATAGGCTATGACCACGGTTTCGTCTAAGATGCTTACTGAAGGCTCCAGGGATATAACGATGCTTTTACCGGCGGCCAATACCTCCTTTCTTCTAAAGCCCAAAAGAGCAACGGTTAACGTATCTGCCGGTTTCACATTGTACAACCTGAACATACCTTTTGCATTCGACACAGCACCCGCCGGCGTTCCTTTTACCTCCACATTAGCCCCCTGTAACACGTTACCATCTGTGTCTTTTACTACTCCTTCCAATAGTCCGCCTGCAGCGGAGGCATTAGCCCTGTTCATCGGCTGCTGCACCACCGGCGCACCTTTCATAATAAGAATAGAGCCGCCCTGAATTTTAAAAGTGAGACTCGTTTGTTCAAACAGCCGCTGTAATGCCCCCCTCACCTCTTCATTGTTGACTACTAAATTTGCCTTTTTATCAAGATCTTTTTCCAGGTCTTTTGAGTAGAGCAGCCTTAATCCTGTCTGCTCTTCAATTTCAGCGAGTATACTGGTGACTGACTGTTGTTTAAAGTTTAGCGTCACCTTTATCGTTTTATTCACATTCACATCCTTATTTTGAGCGAAAACCGGTGTATGTGTAAAAGCACAGAGACAGCATACAGGGATCATTAAAAGCCGGCATAGGCTTCTGGTTATGACTTTGGCCATTTTACATTTTTTTACGGGCGCACGTTGTTTGGCCGGTGACAATCGGCATTCCAATATGCATTCTCTATATATTATGATGCAGAAATGTGAGAAATGTACCAATGGTCAACCAAGATTTACATAAAAAAGCAGGTTATTAACGATAAATTTTATAATGTCTAAAATGACCATAAAAAAAATTCCAAATTGATAATTAGCTATCGCAACCTGTTTACTACTTTTAACCGACAATAACCAGACACAAGGAAAGAGCATATCAGCTTAGCATTCCTGCAAACAGGAATCTTAAAGGGACAGTATTTCATACCTTTAAATTTACCTCCATGAAACGCGCCAGATTTCTATTGGCGGCTATTGCTATAATGGCAATTGCGGCCGGTCTACTTGCTTTTGAGGCCAACAAACGTTCCGTATGTTATTGCCGGATAGGAAGCCCCGGCGTTTGTACCACTATTTATTTAAACGCATCTTTTGTACCCACTACAACCGGTAGCACTTATTGCACCTGGGCCCTGGGCGCCCCCTGCGACCAGAGAGTAATTACCTTTCGGGAACCTTGAACAGCTTCTATAGCTTTAGCGCCGGCAGCAGCTGCCGGCGCTAAGCTTTTACGTACCCACGAAATATTTTTTTCGTTAACATCTTATTAATATTATTTTGAATCAATTATTCTAATTTTGATCCGATTGTCAACAGAGTAAATCTATTATACCTATAATTCCCCCTGGAGATTTCACGTTCATGGTAATGCGCACAACTAAACACTCATTAATATTATGTTTAAAAAAGACGACCAATCTTTATGGACTGCATTAAGAGCAGGCAGCGAGAAAGCGTTTGTGGAAATCTGGACACGTTATTACATTCGATTTTGTTTGGATGCCCAGTCCCGGTTAGGGAATTCGCACGATGCCGAGGATGTAGTACAGGAGGTTTTTAAAGGGATTTGGCATAAAGCTATTAAAAAACACTTGCCGGAGGAAGTGGATATGGATGCTTACCTGCATACCATTTTATACAATGCGTGTAACTTCCATTTCAGAAATAAAAAGAAGAACCCTGTGGAATACAGGCCGGAAGACGAGTTGCCGGTGGAGGGGGTGCTGCACGATCCGTTTAGTAGCAAGGAAATAATACGGATAATCAATGATACTATTGCCGGTCTTACACCCGCTCAGCGCAGCGCATTTGAGTTAAAGATCCTGAACGTACGTAATAAAGATATTGCCAGGCAAACAGGCAAATCGCCCCGTACCATTACTAATCAGCTGGCAGCCGCCCGCAAAATACTTCGTAATAAACTACCTTTTTTACTGGGAGATTAGTATCTTTTCTTCTCAGAGACGTTAATATTGATGATGGAAGCGCAACCTGACAGCATTTATATCCTTACATTAAAGGAGATAGAAGGAACTATTTCCCCGCAGGAACAGGAGTACCTGTATGGAATAATTGCAGATAATGAGGAAGCTTTCAAGCGCTGGCAATCATTACACCAACAGCTAGGACCGGAACACCTGCAGGCTGCCCGTGAAAGTATGCAGCGGCATTCCCCGTGGGATATTATTACAGTTGTTAAGAGACAACGCAGAAATGCCACTATCCAAAAACTGTCCGTAGCAGCTATCTTATTGCTACTAATAAGCAGCGGGCTTTATATATTCCTTATAAAAGAGCCGCAAACCGCTATACCGGTTATTGAAACGTCCCTCCTGATCAATGAAAAACAGCTGCAGCTTACCACCCCTGATGGAAAGATCCTCAACCTGCCATATAATTCAGATACTATTCTACAAACCGACGGCGTTACATTTAACCTTACCGGCAATGTACTCCACTTTGTAACCCAGAAACAGCAGCCGGGGCTATATACCTTGAACGTACCTTATGGAAAGGATTATTCCATGATATTAGCGGACGGCAGTAAAGTACGGCTGAATGCTGGTACAATGATTACCTTCCCGCTTCAATTCCCGGGTAAAAAACGGGAAATAGGAATTAAAGGAGAAGCTTTTCTGGAAATAGCTCAAAATGCATCCCAGGCTTTTATTGTACATCTACCTGGTAGCAGCACGGAAGTGCTGGGCACCTCTTTTAATGTAAGTGCATACAACAGCAACCTGGTACAAGTAGGGCTTGTGGAAGGCTCGGTAAGATTTCACTATGGCACAACTGTTATCTTGCTAACCCCTGGCAAGCAGGTAATAGCCGCTGCCGGCAAACGACCATATACACAACCGTTTGACAAGGAAACTGAGCTAAGCTGGCTACAGGGTGTTTATAGATTTGATAGTAACGCATCCCTGCTGGATGTTTTCGGGATAGCCCCCCGCTGGTACGGCATAACGGTACAGCTGGGAGATACCGCAGCCCTTAAGCAAAAACGATTTAAAATAACCTTAGACCGTAAGCAGCCGCTGGATTCCCTGCTTAAAAATCTGCAAACCCTGGACCATACCTTCAAATACAACTTTGAAGACAAAAAAACCTTATACATTCAATAGTTATTTTACCTGTACAAAAAAAGTTTGCTTCCTCTTAGTATATTTCTCCAAAATCTGCATCATATATATACAAGCTGCTTTGATTATTAAACTGATGCCGGCTACCTCAGTTTAATTGCTGCTATTTCATTTATTATTTAAAAAGATGTCATGGACTCGTTTAACGATCAACCAATGGAAACTTTATTGCTTAAAAAAATCCTGGCCATATGCATTAGTGAGCTAGCGCGTATTATCCGCACAATAGGAACAGTTGTACGGCGGCAAGTTTTACCGGACATGAGCCAACGCCGGAAATTGCTGTTCCCTGTTGTATTCTATCCGGTCATCGTAACTGGCCTGGCGCTGCTGCTTATAACCTGGGACAAAAAAATACATCCGCTTATTTATCCCGTATCTGCAAAGAGCGAGATCACGCTAACGCTGCACAACGGACAAGTAATTCCCATCCGTGCATCACCCGCCGGGAATGTGGCCTATGTATATATTAATGTGGACAGCATTTTATATGCGGCTAAACGCGCAACAGGTATGAAAATACGGGTATAACGGTATTAAATGTACCGGCGGGAAAGCCGCCGGTATTGATTCAGCTATCAGACGGAACATTAGTTCACCTGAACGTATCATCCCGGCTATGCTTTCCGGCCTGCTTTAATGCCGGGCAACGGGTAGTAGAGCTAACGGGTGAAGCCTATTTTGAAGTGACACAATATGAGCAACAGCTTTTTGTTGTACGCACGAAAGGGCTTGAGGTGAAGTTTTTGGGCAAATTAAATATATCCAACTACCCCGATAGTAAGAAAGCGGAGGTATCGGTGCTGAAAGGGAGGATATTATTCTGTATTAAAAATGAAGAAAGCAGCATGCAGGGCGGACAGGCACTTATAGTGGATCTTGAAAATGGGAAGGCAAACATTGGCGCCCTTGATAAACGAACAATCGAGTGGCGTAACGGTACTTACTTTTTTAATGATGAAGCCTTAAGCACCATCTGTACAAATGCCTACCGGTTATACGGAGTTCATATAATCATTGAAGGCCCGCTGGCCAACCGGCATTTTACCGGCTCCATAAACCGGAAGCAGCCGCTGGAAGATCTTCTTGATTATCTCAGGGATACCGGAAATGTAGCGTATTATAAGGATGCCGAAGGGCAGATACATCTCCGATGTCCCAATAATTAAGCGTTAAAAGTACAAGGCCGCTTTCCAGCGGCCTTATTTTTATACCTTATGTACATACTCAGTATTCAAAATGACCGCAAAAAAAACTTCTAAACTGATAATTAATTATTTGCAAGTCATCCTACATTTGACTCAACAACGAATCATACAACAGAGAACACACATTACATCCATATTGAAACCTCTAAAATAACTGCTATGCCAAAAGAAAGATGTACTGCTTTCTAAAATGAAACGACCGGAAACTACTCATTACTAACATATAATCCTCAAATAACAGGCATTTTCGTTATTAGATGACATAACTGATGAAACCAGCTACCGGCATGGCGACTACTTCCTTTCTACTGAGCCTGTACGGGAGTTTATTGGAGACATGAGCGGCCGCCAAAGCGGTCCTTTATTTAATCCTTTACTAGCGGCTTTAGATAATATGTAAAGCTTAATAAAAAGAAACGCTGTAATATCTGGCTGCGAACATCTTCAATATAATTCACGTCCATACTTCTCCGGAGGCTGACATTCTGCTTCAGAAGATCGAATCCCTGCAACCGAACAACAGCCTGTTTATGGCTGAGTAAGGTTTTCCCAATATACGCATTCAGGATAGTAATGTTTAAATTATAACCAGCCTGCCGCCCTGTGTTCAATAGATAGTCAATATCTGCACCCAACACTAAACCCAATGGAAGATTGAGATTACCGTTCAGTGACAACGTATAGGTAAAGTAGCTGGTGTTAAGTTGTTTTTGTAAGTCATAGGTTGTAATATTATATTGCACACTGCCTGAAGCGCCAATATCACCTCTTTCCTTAAATGAAAAATTTGTGGTAAATAATTGTCTAAACTGGAGATCAATTGTACGTGATTTGCTACCATTATTGTAGGAAATATCCCTTCGCCTATTAAATGCTGTAGTTGTATTTAAGGTTGCCTGTCTTTTAAATATTGATACACTATTCGTTATCTCTCCATACATGTACCAGGTACCATTTGTATTTACATACTGATTCATCTGACGGCCTACAGAATCTATCCAGCTAGTATTAATGATCTTATTGCCTGTAATAGTAGCCGCCATGTTTATGAACAATGTATGTGTTGTGCGAGGATTGAATGATTTATAATTCAACGTAAAATTATTGTTAAGCGCCGCTTTTAAATCAGGATTGCCTATTTTAATATATAGTGGATTTGTATTATCCGGAACCGGTTGCAATTGTGCTACTGTTGGTTGTTCGCTCATAGCTCCGTATGTAAAAATCAGGTTTTTATCTTCCGAAATATTCCAATTAAAAAGTGCGAACGGAAATAAAAACAAAGAATTTTTCCTATAAACATTCTGTAGCCTCAAATCGTGATTATATAAGGCATTTAACTGTGCATATAATCCCAAGCTGTAACCAAACTTTTCCTTTATTGAGTTAAGCTTAATATTTACCTCCTGAATCTGAAAATCATACCGTAGATCATTGCTTAAACTGTCATTATATATATCATATCCACCCTTACTTGCATTATAGTTAAATGATTGCTTTTGTGAATGACTAAAATTTGGAAAGTAAGTATAATTAAACTCAAGGAATTCATGTTTTGTGATAGGCTCAGAATAACTTAACCTAAGTACGTAAGCATAGGAAAAATCCCGGTTATCAATAAGCTGATCTATACTATCTTTTTTCTCCGTTCCCGACGGCTCCATAAACAGGTTATCAGACTTGTTAAATATTTTCTGACTATTATCATCTGACCGGTAATTAAGGTAGGCACTGAATGTTCTACCCGGTTTTTTAAATTTCTTATCGAATTGCAAATCTAAAAAAAATGAAGGTATTCTTCCGGCTATATTATTATTTAAGCTACCACTATTAATTGGTAGTCCCTTACTATTGTATGTTTTATATTGATTCCCCAGTATACTATTGGTATTACTATAATTAGCACGTGAGGATACAGTTAACGCCGTCAAAGAGTCTATCTGATACTCCAGCCGTAGATTCAAACTATGATAAGTACTCTTATTCTTGTTAGAGGAATTTTGTTCATAATAATAAATGGAATCAGGAAGTATATTTTGACGTACACTACTTTGCATGTTCTCAAAACTCCTATTGCTGAGATAATAATTAGCACTGACCCTTATTTTCTCATTTATCTCATCATTATAATTAATTCCCGCATTCCAGTTATTGCTCACACCTACGCTTCCGTTTGGTTCAAAACCATACACTCCTGTTCCAGGTTCTCCTATGCCTATATTATTAGTATTATTTCCATCTCCAATAAAAGATATTTGTTGTTTTTTCCCAATCCGGTTTAAACCAGCACTTGTAACAAAACGCCCATTTGTTCCATAGGCTGCTACCACTCTACCTGTAACGTGGTTAAGGTGCTCCTTTTTAATGGTAACATTAATTACCTTTTCTGTTTCCTCACCAAGGCCTCCAGTTAATCCATGTTTATCTGGCTTTCTGTCGATTAACTGTACTTTATCAATCATTTCCGCGGAAATATTGTGCGAGGCCATTTTAGTATCGTCACCAAAAAAAGACTTACCCTCCACCAGTATTTTGCTTATTATTTTTCCCTGAGCCCTAATTGTACCATCTTTGTCTATCGTAACCCCCGGCAATTGTTTTAAAAGACTTTCCATTAACGCATTTTCTCTTAGTTTAAATGCTGCAGCATTATACTCTACTGTGTCCTTTTTGAGTGTAATAACACGCTTAATTTCCTTTATTTCCACTTCTTTTAAGGTAAATCCAGTTTTTTTTAGCCATATCGTACCTATAAGCAATGCTGAAGTATCCCTAGTTACCTGCAAAGTGAGCATTCGTGATTGATATCCCATATAGGTAATATAGAGCCTGTATTCGCCAAAGGCTATATTATTAAATTCAAAAAAACCACCCGGACCTGAAAATGAATTAGCGATTAAAGATGAATCATTTGACGACAGCAGGGCTACCGTGGCGTCAGCTATTGGCAGATTAGTTAATGTATCTTTGAGCTGTCCGCTTATCTTACCGGGCTGTTTTATCTGGGCAAATGTTGTTATTCCAGTAATGATAAGTAACAACCATAGGGTTAAGAATGCTTTCATTTTGAGGATTTACAGCAGTATGTAAGTTTAGATAATTTGCCTGCAATAAAATGACAGTAAATAATTATTGCTCAATTAAAAAAATCTGTCCAAATTAGTTATATAATTATTCTGCTGTAAAGCTGCAGGCACCATACTTTATTTTGCAATAGGTTAATCCACCAATAAACTTATCGGAGAATATTCCATATCAGAAAATCTGACAAACACTATATAGCCTATCAATCCAGTTATCTTGAAATGATACTAAAATCCTCATGAACCATAGAATATGAATAAATTAATTTATCAATCCCTCAAAATAAGCCCTGGCAAGCCGGTACCCATTCCCCAAGCACTTTATTCAAATATTGCCTCCTGGGCAGATGCAGAGTATCAGGAATATAACTTCGGACATGTACTCACGCAAACATTATTGTACAAATTGTTCCGCATCTATATTCTGCGATTCCGCATGAAACAGCCGGCTACCGTTCCATTATATAGCCAGCAGCCAGCTATTTGTATGCTTTATTGCCTAAATGGTGCTGCTGAAGTCATAATAGGCGATACCACATTTATAGTAAAAAGAGATCAGTTCGGGTTCATCTACATACCGAAGGGCACTCATTTACTGCAACCAGAGGAAGAAACAGAATTATTTATCATTGACCTGGAAGCTAGCTTCCTTGAGGAGCTGGCTGCCAGCATAGGAGAAATTAAGTCGTTAGTTGCACTTAGCGCCACCCAAAGTGATGTAGATAGTGTGCCTAAGCTTTTTACCATGAATTACGTTGTGCGATATATTCTGGAGGACATGCGCCGATGCCGTGAAACCGAAGGAGGATTACTAATGGAGCTCAGAACCGCCAATGTTCAACTGATGAATCTGTACAGGAAAGCATATAATGAAGATGCTGATCTGAAGAAATTACCTACACAGGCCAACCTGGATATTATTGATCAGATTTACGGAGAGATTAAACAGAACCCAAATATACAACAGCATACGGTCAGTTACTTTACCAGGAAATATAGTATCAGCGAGTCTACTTTAGGAAGATTTTTTTCAGCAGCTTTTAAAAAAGGACTGCATGAATTTGTGGCAGAAGAGTGTATAAAAAAAGCAGACTGGCTGTTATCTACTTACTCCATAAGCACAGAAGATGTTGCACAAGAGCTAGGATATGCGGATAAGTCAGGATTTATAAAAGCATATAAGCGTTATCGTGGCATCACCCCCAAACAGCTTAAAATTTGATGGAAATGTCTACCAAATTTGATGGAAATGTCTACCATACTTCTCAATAAAAATCCGGAACTTTAATTTAAACAACATCTGTTATGAAAATGCCCTGTTTAAAGCGCAAATGTTAAACCACCAGCTACGAATATCTTTTATTGATACCCTAAGACCATTATTACAGGAAAATTCAGGCGATATGCTCTACTTATTTAAGACTGCTTCTAACAGTCATTCTCAAAATACATACACACAGGTGTGACCGGACCTTCTTTATTACCTTTTGGCATAAGACCATAAACACCGGCCTACCTCCGACTCATTACCTTAACCATGCTATCCTGTGCAATGATTTGCATTGCCAGCTATCGCATGTCCATTATTTACTGTTTGCCCGCTACTGTCATTTTTAAGTATGGGCAGTTATGTCTTAGCATCTTAAACTCTCTGCCATGTCAACAAAGAAAGCGATCATTATTGGTGCAGGCCCCGCAGGTCTTACAGCTGCATATGAATTACTGCAGCGTACAGATATTATACCTATTATACTCGAGAAATCCGGAGATATAGGCGGTATTTCAAAGACTGTTAACTATAAAGGGAACCGCATTGATATTGGCGGACACCGGTTCTTCAGCAAATCAGACCGGGTAATGCAATGGTGGCTTAATATCATGCCTTTACCGGAGGAACAACAGGACCAGTTTACCATTACTTATCAACAACAATCCAGAAGAGTAGATGCGGATAACTACAGTCAGCCAGAAAGGACTAACGATCCCGACAAAGTAATGTTAGTACGCCAAAGGCTCTCCCGTATCTACTTTCTCCGCAAATTCTTCACCTACCCTATTCAGCTATCCCTGGATACGCTCACAAAACTGGGCGTAACAAGAACCATCGCCATCATGTTCTCTTACCTGGCAGCGCAACTATTCCCACGCAAACCTGAAAAGAACCTGGAAGACTTTATGATTAACCGGTTTGGCAAAACACTGTACAAATTATTCTTTAAGGATTATACGGAGAAAGTATGGGGCATACCATGTAATGTTATCAGCGCTGAATGGGGCGCACAGCGAATCAAGGGCGTAAGTATCAGCAAGGCTATCCAACACGCTGTACAATCAGCTACTGCGAAAAAGAAAAACACCGGCGATCTCTCTCAAAAAGGCACAGAAACCAGTCTTATAGAACAGTTCCTTTATCCAAAATTCGGTCCGGGACAGCTCTGGGAAGAAGTGGCCAGGCAAATAGAGGAAAAAGGTGGTACTATACTGATGCAGCATGATGTAAAACGTATTTATACTTCTTCAGCACAGAATAACATTACAGCCATTGCAGCTGTGAACCAGATTACCGGTGAAACCAGCTACCTGGAAGGCGACTATTTTTTTTCCACCATGCCGGTGCAGGAGCTGATTGGAGGCATGGACGGCTCCATACCAGACGACGTGAAGCATGTAGCGTCCGGCCTCCAATACCGGGATTTTATTACGGTGGGTATATTACTCAAGCAACTTTCCTTCCAGGATAAGAAAACAGGAGAATGGAAACCACTGGGATTAAAAGATACCTGGATCTATATACAGGAAAAGGATGTAACAGTTGGACGCTTGCAGATATTTAATAACTGGAGCCCCTATCTAGTAAAGGATCCGTGTACTAGCTGGGTAGGCATGGAGTTTTTCACCAATACAGATGAAGCATTCTGGAAAAAGACAGACGAAGAGATTAAACAGTTAGCTATTTATGAACTGGAAAAAATAGGGCTGGCAACATCTGCAAATGTATTGGACAGCACTGTGCTGAGAGTCGAAAAAACTTACCCTGCTTACTTTGGAACGTATGATCGGTTTCATGTAATACGCGACTTTATTAATAAGTTTCAGAATCTTTTCCTGGTAGGCAGGAATGGAATGCATAAGTATAATAACAGTGACCACAGTATGCTAACCGCGATGGTCGCGGTAGATAATATTGTGGCGGGGGTTACGGAGAAGGAAAATATATGGAGTATTAATACGGAGCAGGAGTATCATGAGGAGAAGGAGAAAGGCTCGGAAACTATTGCTCAAGAAAATTCAATTAAGCAGGAATTCGGCTTACAGCGATCAGTAAACTCGACCTTGAAAGACTATATCTTCAAAAACCCCGCTAATAAATGGTATATGTGGGTAGCTATATTAGGGATATTATGCCAATGGATTGTCTTCAAATTCTTTTATCCATATGCAGGGTTTATAGATGGAGATTCATATGTATATCTTGAGACTGCCTTTATTAATCAGGATATCAATACCTATCCTATTGGCTATCCAAGATTCCTAAGGCTCTTTAGTGTATTTAGCCGTTCGGATACCGCTTTGGTTACCTTTCAGTACTTATTGCTTCAATTGAGTAGCCTTGCGTTTACTTTCACTTTGTTCTACTACTTCAAACCCAGTAAACCGGTAAAAATACTTTTATTCACCTTTATGTTATTTAATCCTATATATCTGTACTTGAGTAATTATGTATCCAGTGATGCAATGTTTTTGTCCCTTAGCCTTATCTGGTTTACACAATTATTCTGGATTATTTACAAACCCACAAAGAGGCTAGTTATTTTTCATGCTGTTGTATTATTTCTGGCATTCACTGTCCGTTATAATGCCTTATATTATCCATTCATAGCTATTATTGCGTTCCTCTTATCTAAGCAAAACATAAAACTTAAGCTGGCCGGACTAACTGTTATAGTTATTCTCATAGGAGGTTTTATACAATTTACGAGTAACAGGTATGAAGAGGTATCTGGAAAAAAACAATTCTCTCCCTTTTCAGGATGGCAACTGGCAAATAATGCAATGTATGCCTATCGCTATGTAAGCAATAAAGAAGTTAAAAAAGTACCCCATAAGTTCCAGAAGCTTGACAAAATGGTACGCGATTATTTTGACAGTACTAAAAACCCATTAACACATCCAGAAGAGTTGGTACAGGCAAGTACTTATTATATGTGGACATCGAATGCACCACTACAACTTTACATGGAGCAACAATTGAAGAAAGACTCTACTAAGGATTGGGTTTATAAATGGGCATCAGTAGCTCCATTGTACAAAGAATATGGTTCTTATCTTATACAAAGATATCCTTTAACCTTTGCACAGTACTATCTATTGCCAAATGCTATTAAATATTATGCGCCGCCGGTAGAATTTTTGGACTCTTATAATACAGGAAGGGATTCTGTCAATGTAATTGCACAACACTGGTTCGGTTTTAAAAGCAATAAAATAAAAACGCACTTTAAAGATTTAAAAGTAAACACATTAGACTACTACCCAATATTGGTAGGGATAATGAATGTGGTTTTTATACTAGGGGTTATCAGTTTTCTTATGCTTAAGGGCCATAGACAATCAGGCGTTTTTACAATTGGCATTGGAATGGCTGCTACCCTATGGTTAATTAACTTCTCTTTCAGTGTATTTGCATCTCCAATTGCACTGAGATTTCAATTATTTCCTGCACTTGTTATAACCTGCTTCGGTTGCCTGCTAGTAGAATACATATGGAAAGCGGCTAATGAGAAAACACCGGCAAGTCACTAATCAGTTGAATATGAAAGAGAATAATAATAACACATTAGGCTTAAACTTTACGCAATGGCTCTGGCAGCAACCAGGCAATCGAAAGCTCTTGTTGCTTTCAATCGCCATCATAATAGCCCAGTTCATTATTTTCAAACTGCTTTATCCATATCCTAATTTTCTACCGGATTCATATTCTTATCTGGATGCAGCATTCTATAATAAACAGATTAATATATGGCCTATTGGATATTCTAAGTTTCTTCGACTGTTCAGCTGCATAACGCATTCTGATACCGCTTTAATATGCTTTCAATTTATCTTCTTACACTTTAGTGTGTTATTCTTTGCATTTTCAATTGGTTATATAATATCCATCTCACGTCTAACCCTATATATTATCATTCTTTCTCAGCTGTTGAATCCATTATCGCTGTATTTAAGCAATTTCATTTCCAGTGATGCCATTTTTACTGGTTTGAGCTTGATATGGTTTACTCAAATGGCCTGGATTATTCATCGACCTACAAACAGGTTGATTGCTGCTCATATAGCAGTGTTATTAGCTGTATTTATGTTTAGATATAATGCATTATACTATCCGATTATTAGTATCACAACAATAACGCTTTCCGGATTAAGATTCCAGCAAAAAATATTAGGTATAGGTGCGCTTATAATATTCATGGGTATATTCGTATTCTTAACTATTCAAGGTTATAGAGATACTACAGGCAGAAATCAGTTTTCAGCATTTGGGGGTTGGCAATTATCTAGTAATGCATTATTTGCGTATTCACGCTTACCCAAAGACAGTAATGAGACCATACCTCTCAAGTACCAAAAGCTGCAGCAAATAGTAGATAAGCATATTGATTCCTTACGAACTATCAAAAACAGACCCGATAACGAGCTTGGCATTTACTATTTATGGGATGAACATGCACCGCTTAAAGCCTATATGAACCTTGTTTATCAAAGAGACAGCACAACAGATGGTTTCAAAAGATGGGCTTCTATGGCTCCCCTATATTCAGATTATGGGAAGCTACTAATATTAAATCATCCGTTGGCATTCACAAGGTACTTTATTGGTCCCAACCTTGTTAACTATTATGTACCCAATGCAGAATTTTTGGCACTCTATAATATGGGTAGTGATACTATTGAAGACATAGCAAAAGTATGGTTTCAATATAAATCTAATAAAGTGGTTTCGATCACCCAAAAAAATAGAATTAAGGTGATGGAATATTTCCCTGTTTTTGTTGCCATTACTAATCTTCTTTTTCTGCTATCTTTTATTGGCTTCATACTACTAAATAACGTCCAAGCAATAAACACGCAACTGAAACAACTATTACTCCTTACAATTTTTGTTTGGTTGTTTAACATTGGATTTAGCGTTCTGGCGGCGCCAATCGTTTTAAGATACCAGGTTTTTCCAACAATACTGGCATTTAGCTTTCTGGTCATTTTACTAAGTTATATTGTCCGGGAAGCATTAATATCTGGAAATAGAGTGAATGAAATCGAAAATTGTCCTCAAGGATAAAAATGTCAAAGGTCAGCTATGATATTTTATATAACAAACTCATTAATAAACTTACCCGGGTTGCTTCTTACAAGGTTAACGCTTGCCACCTTTATGAAGTTTAATTTTTTGTGCAAGCTAATTATTTACAAAAAAAATTTAGCTTTTTAAATTAAAAAGCACTCATTTTATGAAAAAAGCAAAAGTAATGCTCACAGCTATAGCTGTATTCGCTGTTGTTGGCGGTGCCCTGGCTTTTAAAGCAAAGAAGTTTGGTGGTTCTACTTACTATGTAAGCACCACAACGACTTTAAGCGCAACGGCTACTTATAGCCCTGCTCTGATTACTGCTAACACCGCTCCTGTTCCTGTTTATTATGTTACAAGAGTATTTGGTGCTCCTCTCACAAGCAGTACTCAAACCGCTAAGCTGACAATTGTACCTTGATTGTAAATTATCTCAGGTATTAATATCTGCAGATGATTTACAGACCTTTATAAGGAGCTAACATAAGTTAGCTCCTTATTGATATATATATTTATTCACGAAGGGATTAATTTATATCCGCCAATCCCATTTTATATGTAATCCTTACATCAGACCTAAAACACAGTTCTATGAAAAAAGCAAAAATTTTACTAGCCCTTATGGTGATGTTTACCATAGCCGGATCTATCCTCGCTTTTAAAGCAGAAAATTTTGGCGGATCCACGTACTATGTGAGTACAACTATCACATCCTGTGCTATAATCACCTATTCGCCAGCCATTTTTACAGCTCCTAGTACCCGTTATTTATATTTATATTATACCAGAATATATTGCTTTCCTGCAACTACCAGGGCTTATTTTATTACGATACCCTAACTCAATAAAGTTTGGTAGTGGTTGAATGCTTCTCATCCTAGCCACAATGGGGCCAACATGCAGAATAACTAACCAATATTTAATGAGAAGTAACCCCATAAGAGCTTGTTTTTCTATTCATAAGAATCTACTTCAACCCCTTTTCCTGAGCAATGACTCCACCTACCATCCAGGCAGGAGCTGGTTGTCCTTTTAAATAATGGTTAAAAAACTGAGTAACCCTTTTTGTGAAATCAGCCTGAGCTTTAATATCAACCAGTGAATGCCCTTCCCCATCATATTGAAGCATCCATGCTTTTTTTTCCAATCTGCGCAAGGCAGAAAAGAACTCTACACCTTGCTGAAATGGAACAGTACTATCATTTATATTATTCATTAGTAAAATAGGCGTTGTAATATTTGGGACACTAAACAGGGGCGAATTTTCCAGGTATGATTGCGGTATTTTCCAAAGTGGTTCACGCAGTTCGGGTTGCCCAAACTCAAAATAGTCATATCTATTGTCTCCCTCAGGTGTTAATGTCCCATAATAACTAATCATATTAGAATAACCCGCTGAGGAGCAAGCCGCAGCAAACATATCACAATGAGTTACTATGTAACTTGTTTGATACCCGCCAAAACTATGACCCTGAACACCTATTTTTGTAGAGTCAATATACTGTTTGAAAGAAAGGACTTTGGCTGCTGAGACAACCGTATTAAGCGCACTTTTCCCCGGCTGACCCGGTGTATACTGAATATCTGGCGTAAACACTAAATACCCATTGCTGACAAACCAGGGAATATTAATTGGCCCATCTGTAAAACCCGGCGGCAAAAAGACATGCAATCTATCTGCCATTTTTTGGTAGTAATGTATGATCAACGGATATCTATGATTTGGATCAAAATTCTCGGGTTTATATAATACTCCCTGTGTTTTCTTTCCATCGAGTGTTAAAAAATTCACTAGTTCCGTTGTCAACCAATTATAATTAGCTTCAGGATTCACCTTACTAATTTGCCTAAAAGATTTAAAATCGGTTGTAAAGTAGTAGTTAGGCGATTCTTTTTCGCTCATCCTTTTAACAAGGTAAGCATCAGTATAGAATGCTTTTATAGGTGCATCCTCTACAATCCATTGATGTTCTGGAATGTCATAAACAAATGGCCCCATACTTAACCTTATAAGATCCATTGCACCGTCTAACCTTATGGAGTAAAAGCCATTCTCCTTTGTTATTAAATTAAAAGCAGTTAGTATAATTTTCTGCTGCTTGTTGAATATTCCGCCTCTGTTCAAGGAAACTTTAAAATCAATATTATTTTTTTTGCCATATCCATTAGTTAAATTAATCGGTTCTTTATTACATGAAGGATCAACAAGCCACAAATCATTTTCAAAGGCGACGATAATAGCCTCATCCTCCTCTAACCAACCTTGTACATCATTCAATGCAATACCAGTTAACCCTTGGCTATCTATTGCATCTTCTTTCCGACCAAAATTGTTGGATTTAATTTTTTTTATATTATTTTTTGTTATGGAATAGCTATAGTACGCCTTATCCACAGGATCAATATATATTATATATTTTCCACCTGGGGACATATACCAGAAAACACATTTTAAGATCGCTTTGTTAAGGCATTGCTCCTCATGCAAGCGTCTAATGCATAACTGCTCAATGGGCGAGTCACCTTCAATGTAACTTTCTGATGGACCTTTTGATGTCTTAGAAGTAATTAAAATTGTATCTCCTATTCGCTGAACCAAACGCTCACCCTCTGACTCTAGTCTTGTTATCTGTCCGGAAATAAGACTATAAACCAAAAGGAAATCTGTTTGATCAAGTAAGGATGGTTGAGAAAGGTTTCTTAGTTGATGTGATTGTAAAATAACGTCTGTATAACTCCAAACATCGACATTAACAGCTCTAGCGGCCGATGCTTTAAGACCTTCCCTAGGCCGCACCCTTAAAAAAACTGATCTTCCATCTTTACTAAATCTCTCAATATTTTCAGTATAGAGACTATCTTTCCCGATAATAATTGAGGAAATATTTAGCCTCTTGGCTGCAATATTTCCAAATTTGAAATACCAAATATCTATTGCTGTATTATTATTTGAATCTGGGGTACCCAAAAAAGAGATTTGTTCTCCTCTTTCATCAAAAACCAAATTGTTCAGCTTATATCCCTTCCAAATAGATTGGGCTTCCCCAGTACCTAAATTCAAAATAAATAAATTCTTTCTTCCGCCGTTATTACCTTCCTCCTGGATTATACACATTTTTTCTTTCAATGGAAGAAAAAAATAATCTGCAACCTCATTAAATGAAAATTTCTTACCGGTATACAAGTTTAATAAAACAAGTTTTGGGTACGGCAGATTTTGCTTAAACGCTAGCCATTGGTGTTTTTTATTTTCAGACAACTTGAAGGAGACTATATTGGAAAAGAAAATAGCTGAGTTCCTACTTAAAGTGGTAATACCCAAACTATCACTTATTGTACGCCATAAGAAATAGCGACTATCTCCCGTAAAAACGTGGTCCGCTACATTTGAAAATTTTCGTTCCCAATTTTCTTTAGTAGCCGTTAGGTAACAGCTTCTTACCACTCCTGAATCATTATTAACTAAATAATAAGCATACTTCCCATTAGGGCTAATGGCAGCCTCGCCTATTGATGCCCACTTTCCAAAAACACTTGTATCTAAAACAGGTTTAGTTATGGTGTTTTTTGTGGTTGACAGTTGAGCATTGCCTGATTGAAAATCACAGATGAAAATAAGTATGCTAAATAAAATACTTTTCATATTTTTAGCGATGGATATAGCGATCAGTTATAACGAAAATAACTTTAACAACTGAGGTATATCTGCAGTAAAATTAATTATGCTATTTGTTTGCCATAGCACTTTCAAATACTTTTTTCTCTTGTTCAATTATATTCTTTCCATATTTCGACAGGTAAATGGCTGCAACAGGTGCATAATTTTTCCAATCCGTCTTATTATAGTAGTAAATTGTTTTGGCACGTAAGAAGATTTCTTCACCAGCATTTCCGAATTCTTTTATACTTTTCTCAATATCATTCCAATCTACATCAACGGTGGTATCCTTTAAGAAGGGCTCTATACTGTCAGTGAAAATGGAATTCATTAACTTCATAGTTACAGTCCTTTGCTCCAGCAAAGAAGCAGTATCTTTAAGTTGTGCTTGAAGAATTTTGAATCCGGGGTCTTTTGTACTGAAAGTATTTTCCATTATAAATTCTAGCTTTTCCTTAGAGTAAGGCCTGCTCAATTTTGCTATATACTCATTTGATATCCGATGTACGCCTGGCTTGTCTGATACCTGCCGGGCAGCTACTGCCAGCTTATATAAAAACACTGTATCATTGCGACCTTGGATATATTCATCCATCATTTTGCTATAGATAATCGCAGGGTCCGAAAGGTCTGCATTCATTGCAGTAACAGCAGGAACTTTCCCAATTTCAACCAGGTGTTCATTCAATGACCGAATTTCCTCAAAAGGAATTTTAATGATTTCCCTATCATAGGTTATTAAACCATTTTGCTCAGATTCTACATCGAAGGGCTGTGTATAAATTGAACCGCTTAATCCTTCTCTTTCCAACAATCTTAATGTATTTGTCATAATTGCATACTTGCCTTTTAGGGAGGAGGCCGTAACCTGCGCATATCCCCAGGCATTAGATGGATTCCATTGGTGGTCCGGAACAAATACGCCGATTCCACCAAACTCGCCCAGTACCATTACTTTACCGTCTATATTTGGAGGATTCGTGGGATCTGGATACGAGTGAATATCCGTCATATCGCTGGAAATCCAATTATTTTTTCCCGTTTTGGTCTCCTTTCCATCAATGAAAATATATTCACCCGAATGTCCGTTAACTAAACGGGATGGATCCTGTGCTTTCACCCATTCTGTCAATCTTTGTTGATCATATGATCCCCACTGCTCATTAAATAATACCCAAGTAATAATAGAAGGATAGTTATGTAACTGATCTAGTGTTTCTTTTGTCTGTACTTCAAATGCAGTTTTTGCTCCTTCTGGCAGTGCCTGATTTGGGTTAACGAAGTCCTGCCATACTAACATGCCTAGTTTATCAGCATGATAATACCATCTGGCCGGTTCAATTTTAATATGTTTCCGTATCGTATTAAATCCCATTGCCTTTATAGCTTTAATATCAAAAGCTAATGCCTCATCAGTAGGTGCTGTCATAAGGCCATCAGGCCAAAATCCCTGATCAAGTGTTCCCAGGTTATAGGTATACTGATTATTCAAAAATATACGTTCAAATCCTGCTTTATCCTTATGAATAGCAATCTTTCTCATACCAAAGTAGCTAGAGATCTCATCGACTATCTTCCCATCTTTAATTAACCGTATTTTAAGGTCATATAAGAACGGATCCACAGGTGACCATAAGTGAACTTCTGAAGGATCTGCTATCTTTAATTCTATCAAACTATCAGCCGGAGAAAACCTACTATTGGAGACCATTCTTCCATCTGCATATGCAATAGCCTCGATATTACAATCACCAATTATCCCATTTATATTTACCTGTAAATTCAATATACCTTTGTCTATATCAGGTGTAAATCTGACTTTTGAAATATGGCTATCAGGCACAGACTCCAGCCATACCGTTTGCCATATTCCGGAGCTGGGTGTATAGTAAATATTCTCCGGATGTAACACCTGTTTCCCGTGAGGAAAAACACCCTGCTCAGTTGCATCAGATACCTTTACGAGAATTTCGTTCGAACCATCCTTTAACGCATCCGTTATGTCAATGGAAAAGTTAGTATATCCGCCTTCATGGCCACCAATCTTTTCTCCATTAACATACACTATTGCATTATTATCTATCGCACCAAAATTTAACAGTACCCTTTTCTGAGCTTGCCTTTTGATGATAATATCCTTATGGTACCATAAACACTCCTCAGGCAACAATGCCCTTTTTACCCCTGAAAGAGATGATTCTAAAGGAAAAGGAACCAATATTTTTCCCTGGTAGGCCTTTGGCATCTGTACATCTTTTCCAACAATTGCATAATCCCACAGGCCATTTAGATTTGTCCATCCTTTACGTACCATCTGGGGACGCGGATATTCTTTTAACGCATTAGTTGGTGAAACCTCTTGGGCCCAGCGTGTTTTGATATTTGAGGGCTGAGGGGACCAATCTTTTTGAGCGTCACTCTTTACACTTGCCCCCAGGATAAAGATCAGAATGATATACTTTTTTAAATACACTTTCCCTAATTATTAGTTTATGATAATGAAATCTTTCAAATACAGATAGAAAGTTCAGATAAAGCTAATGTCTAGTTATCACTTAAGTCCTTTTTTGATGGCCATGTTGGCTCATCTCTCTTCATCTTCTCCCATGCGAACAGAGTCTCTCGATTATGCGGATCTAAAGAAAGGGACTTACGTTCCCATGCCAGAGCTTCCTGTTTTCGGCCTAATTTATACAACAGATTTGCATATGTATCCATATAGGCTGCATTATCTGGCTCTCCCTTAATTAACAACTTCATCCATTCTACACTTTTATTTAAAACAACTTTATCACTGCTATGACGGAAAATCATATAGTAAATCATATTATTTAGTCCATCCTTACCAAATCCAAGCGTATCTAATCCATATAAATCAATTTTTTTAAGATTATATTTTATCAGACTTAATGTATCTTTCATGAACCCATACCATCTTAGTTGCGCTTCGATTATATTTCTATCTGCGTAATCCGGGTTGTATTTATGTGCAATAGTCTTGTGCATCTTGTCCCAATCTGGCTCTCCTTTTATAGGTTTATTATCAACAATAAGCTTAGGGTCAATTTCCTCAAATGCAATAATGTAGTCAACGTAACTCTGCGCATATCCTTTTATATCCATAACCTGATCTATCTTATCCTTATTATTATAGAAAAATGAAAATAATTTACTTCGTGAAGATTGGTTGTATTTTCTTATGTTCTCTATGTTTTCCCTTGTCAATAAATCTTGTTCCTCAAGTTTACATAAATAATTATTTATATAGTCTTCGGTAATTTTCTTTGTAATGTCATCTTTCTGCAAATTTTTAGACTCCATAATCAATATAGGCATTTCCTTATAGCTCATACTGCCATCCTGGTAGATTTTTAGTAAATCTTCAAACTTCCGCACAACAGAATCTGTATTGCTGTGAGATTCCAATTGTGAGATTTGGCCTTTTAAGAACACTGGAATAAATACAAGTAATATCACAGATCTTAACATAAAGTATAATTTTTATAATTTTAATAACCCAAATTTTGTTTGAGGTTTATCCCATTTTGGATTTCGCCTAGAGAAATAGGATACAACTGCTTGTAATTACTCCAAACGGCTTCTTTTTGAGATGCTTCATTTGCCATCACGGCATCAATAGTATTTGTTCTTTTTAAATCCAGCCAGCGATGTCCCCATTCGGTAAATAATTCAACTCTCCTCTCGTGATATATTTTATTTAGTATAATCTCCTTTGTGGTTACCTGGATTGGAATCAATCCTGCCCTCAACCGGATTAAATTTAAGTCGGATACTGCTCCTTGGATATTGCCCTGCTGAGCCCTCGCTTCCGCGCGAATCAAATATTGTTCGCTTAACCGCAGTATCGTTTCGTACTCTGTAACTGGTTGATCCAACCCAGATATTTTATACTTATGTGGATAGTAAAAACTGTCTATGCCACCAGTATTCACGGCTCCTATCCAGTTTTCCCGGCGCCGGTCTGAATTTTCAAAACTATTTAAAAGGCTTCGGCTTAGATATACTGGGTGATCGTTATCTGGTCCTGTATCCGGAAGAACGAAAAATCTTCCATCGGGCGTATTCTGCCCCAGGTTAACCGGTTGAATTTGCCAGATAGTTTCGTTACTATTAGCGTTGAACACACTATTTAAATCTCCCAGTAGTTGGAACCTTCCGGTTTCATTAATAACATCCGTTGCGTTTAGTGATGCAGAATCCCATTTTTTTGTATACAAATAAGCTCGTGCAAGTAAGCCTATGGCGGCCCATTTTGTTGGTCTTACACGCTCTCCTGAAACATTAAGGAGCGTTATATCAACAAAATCAGCGCTTAAAACCTTCTTGGCATCATTAAGGTCGGCAATTATTTGAGCCCATACATCTGTCTGTGGCGTTCTTCCAAGGGAAGCCGTCACTGAATAGTCTGTACTTAAAACAAGAGGAACATCTCCATATAGATTCACTAAATAGAAATAACAAAATGCCCGCACAAACTTTGCTTCACCAAGTAGTTGCTGTTTCACAGATGGCGTTAGCGCTGCAGATGTATTTAATCCATTAATAGCAGCATTACAAATAAAAATGATGGGGTAACAAGCACTCCAATAATCAGCCCCTCCCATATTCAAACTTGTCAAATTATTAGTGTAAAATGCCCTGTACTGCTCATACCCAGGCATTGTTAGCCCTTTATGCAACGTAAGTTCATCTGAAGACAAGCCTGGAAATAAAGAAAGAGAGCTCAGCCCCCCATTTCCAAATGAAGCACTGCTTATTCTTGCATAAATGTTAGTCATAACAGCAATTGCTGTTGGATCGCTTTGATATACATTAGGACCACTGGTACTGGTGACAGGGGCATTTACCTCAACCAGCTTGGCACAGGCTGTTAAAAAAACCGATCCCATTATGCAATATATAATCCACAACAAAATAGCTTTCGCAGAAACTATTTGTTTTAAATGTGCAAAGATCTCTTTTATCTTATGTCGCCTCATAATTCTATCTGTTTTGAAGATATTTAGATTGTCTTAATTCAGGTATTAAAGGCCCAGCTTTATTCCCAATGTTATAACTCTCATTGGGGGTAATGTTCTTGAACTGAGCGTTTCAGGATCAAGCCCTTTGTAATTGGTAAGGGTGAGTAAATTTTGGCCCAAAACATATACACTTGAAGTTTGTAGATGCAGCTTGCTTACAAGATGTTGGGGCAAACTCCAAGAGACAGAAGCATTTTTTAACCTGATGTAGGACGCATCAGAATAAGCTGCATTACTAAAAGTGGCAAGCCCATATTGTCCACCCAAAGCACCGGAACCATCAAATCGCTGAATATTGGCATTATCACCTGGCTTCTGCCAACGATCCATGACATAATGGGGTTGGTTTCCACTCCAAAAGGTACCTGCGTTATTACCAAATGCGTAATTGGATCCCAATTGCTTAACAAACTGAAAAAGGAAATCCAATTGTATACCCTTATATTTAAGGGAATTCTGAAAACCGCCAAAAAATTTAGGCATACCGACTGTTACCGGAATAGCATCATCAGAAAATGATGGATTATATGTACGCTTACCCTGTTTATCATAGAATTCATACATTCCTGTCTCTTGATTTACTCCCGCATAATTAAAGACTTTTTGAATTGTAATAGGTTGATCAATTATTAACCGGTAACTATAGGTAGAAGTGGCAAGATTTGGAAAGGATACTAACTTGTTATGAGGGATGGTAAGATTCAAATTTGTTTCCCATGTAAAGTCATGTGTACTTATATTTTTCGTATTAATTGAAAATTCCCATCCCGAATTCTGAACAGTTGCCGGGAAGTTACGCGTCACGGAACCAAACCCAGTAAAAATTGGTAAGGTATATGCTAGTAACTGATTAGATGACCGATTTAGAAAATAACTTGCGGTAAATAAGATTTTTTCCTTAAAAAAAACTGTTTCTAATCCAAACTCCGTCTTTTTTGTTTCTTCCCATTGCAGGTATGGATTATTAAAACGATTAGGTTCTAACGCAGTCCCGCCTTGGTAGGGTATTCCTACATTTACAGGTTGATATAAGTCCAGAAAAAGGTAATTGGGAATTTGGTCACTACCTGTTGTACCATAGCTCGCTCTTAATTTCCCAAAACTTAGAAAATCGATATTATTCTTAATAAAATTTTCTTCTGAAAATATCCAAGCAATACCTGTAGAACCGAAATTATGAAATCTATTCGCCTGACCAAACCGGCTGCTACCATCTCTTCTGCCTGTTAAATTAATAATATACCTGTTCCTCCATACATAATTCAATTTTCCAAAAAGTGCGTTATACTTATATAATTCAGTAAGTGTAGATTGAACAAGAACATTACTTGCAGATCTTATATCTTCCAAAGTCATATCGCTATTATAGCCATATGCTAGTAACTGCTGGCCTTTGGAGTTGGTTTGTTGCAAACTTGTGCCTAACAGCGCTTCTAATCTACCATTAGCAACAGGACGTTTGAAAGAAATTTGTGGTTCTATAATCCAGGAAGTAATAGCGTTATTTCCAAATGTTGCATCCCTTCCGGAGAAGGGTCGGTTCTCCGGAGCAACTATGGATAATGGATGACCTGCGAATTCATCAGATTGAAGATCTGAATATCCGAAAGTGCACAAAATGTCCAGACCTTCTAACACCTTATAGCTAAGACTACCATTACTGATTAAATTTTTTGTTTTTACTTTATATATACTTTGCAGTCCTGCTAACGGGTTGGGGAATGTTGATCTTCCAGAAGAATTTGGAGCCCAATTTAAGCTTCCATCCACATTGTACAGGGTCGGCGCATCAGGCCATAAATAGGTAGCTAAATAGGTAGGGTCTACATTAGGAATATTATTATTATCTACAAGGTAGTTTGCTCCAAGTTGAAGCTTAAACCGGTCATTTGCAGATCGGCTATTAATATTAAAATTAACACTTCCCTTCCGATCCGAGAATTCCCCGGGAAATACAGTGGTTTCTCGATGGTAGGTTGCTCCTACCACGTACTGTGTGATACTGTTGCCACCAGATACAGAAGCATTAAGGTTAGTATACTGAGTAGTTTTACCAATTAATTCCTTTTGCCAGTCTGTGTATCGTGTTGTGTCCCATGATCCGTTAATATCATAATCCTCCGGACCAACGGTTAAGTTATCATTATTTAGCGCTTCATGCCTCATAATTAGGTATTGCCGTGTGTCCAGAAGATTCAATTTTCTTGCAACCTTTCCCCATCCTTGCTGTAAATTGATATCGACCCTGGTTTGACCTGACTTTCCTCTTTTTGTTGTGATTAAAATTACACCGTTGGCCGCGCGAGATCCATAGATAGCGGTGGCATCTGCATCTTTCAGTACTGTTATGCTTTCTATTGCATCCGGATTCAAAAAACTCAAAGGACTTCCTGACTGTCCTCCATTTGAGCTTGAAAAGCCTAGTATTTGTCCTCCAATATTAGGAAGCAGCTGTGATGAATAAGGTACTCCATCAATAACATAGAAAGGATCGTTACCATTTACTATGCTGTTTTGTCCCCGAATCTGCACGTTCATAGTTCCGCCGGAAACCCCTGTAGATTGAGTTATAAACAACCCCGGCACTCTTCCTTGCAAAGCCAAAAGAGGATTATTAACAGGTTGTTTAGCTATCTCATCTCCTTTAACCACGCTAATATTACCTGTATTCAGCCGTTTGGTAGTAGTACTATAAGCTACCACCACCGTTTCATCCAAATCATTTACGGCTACGTTCAACTTCGTCAAAATCGACTGGCCTTTTACACCTACTGCTCTTGTCTCATAACCCAATGAACTAATCAACAGGATATCCTTCTTCGACACCCTGGGTAAAGTAAAATTTCCATTTACATCCGTTGTTGTTCCCTCCCCTGAACCTTTGATTTGTACCGTGGCGCCGATCAACGGATTGCCATTAGCATCCGTCACTCTACCTGCCACAGACTGTATAGTTGAGGAAGTATCGCCCATCAAACTGGTATGCTTCTCGGCAGTAATTTCTTTTACAGGTTTAGGCTTAATAGTTACATAATTGCCGTTATAGACCCATATATAGCCCTTTTTGCCTACAATAAATTCCAATACTTCGTCCAACCGTGTGTTTTGAAAATTAACATCCACAGTAACCTGGTCATCCAGTAAAGTTTTGGCATAAAAAACGCCCACTTTTGTCTGTTTGTAAATAGCCTTAAAAACAGTTGCAAGTGTTATGTTTGTACCTTTTAGTGTTACGGTTGCATCGCCCTGATGGCTGGCCTGGGCTTTTAATGAGGAGAAACAGGCATAGGTGATTAATAGAACGGTTAGGAACACGCCGGCGCGCCCCTGTGTAGACATCCCCTTCATACATTGGTTAGTTTATAAGTAAGCGTTAGATTTGGTATGAATTTCCTTTTTCATCATAGGCAGCAAGAGGCGCAATCTTCCTTTGGCATTGTTACTTGGCAATCTAACCTTCAACAATAGATCCACATGACATTGAGTATATTAGTATACATTCTCCCTTGTAAAAAATGACCAATAGTGAACGGGCAGAAAAGTGCGTTCAAGTATAAAGACAGGAAATTTAAAAAATGGACTATGCCTTAACCAAATTTTAAAGATAATTTCATACAGGGTTTACAGAAACATAAAATACATTCTTCAAACGTAGCTTTTTCTGTATATTTACAGCACCTATAACTGGTTAATACTAAGGGGACAGTTACTTTTCCATCTCAATAATAACCTATACTAAAAGCAAAGGGCTGATATTGTCATGGGCACCCGAACAATTATATGAGCGGGGACTAAAGTAGAATGCATGCAATCCATTAATGAGGATATTATCTTACTACAAAGGTTAAAAGAAGGCGACGAGCAGGCGCTGCAGGAGTGCTTTTATAAGTACAGACAACAACTAGTAACCCTGGCCTTTGCCATACTGCGTAATGAAGAGGAAGCCAGGGACCTGGTACAGGATCTTTTTATGGACTTCTGGGAAAAACAAAGATTCCTTAATATTAAACAATCCCTCTCCTCTTTTCTGTTTATAAGTACCAAAAACCGCTGCCTGTTAAAAATTGAAAAAGATAAAACCCGCCGTAAACATTTTGAACAGATGATTGTCCCTGACAGCATACTTCCCATTAGTCCTATGGAAGAAGCTGAAATAGAACAGGAGTTGAAACGGCGCTATTTTGAACTCTCTCAGGTAATGGAAAAACTATCTCCCCAAACCTCCCGGGTATTAAAACTGGCGGTACTTGAAGGCAAGAAATACAAAGATATTGCCACAGAGTTAGGTACCAGTCCCAACACGGTGCGTAACCAGATTGTATCTGCACTGAAAATTCTCCGATCAAATTTAAAACAGCAATAGTCCAATTTTTAAAAAACCTGTCTTTATCATGAGTGAAACAGATATGAGCCTTTATCCTGATCCGGACTTATTGCTTCAACGAATGGTTGAAAAAATTACTGGTACTATCAGTGAAAGGGATAACTATGTATTAGAGGAATTGATTGAAAAAAATGAGGACGTAAAAAATGCATGGACAGCATTCTCATCGAGTTTCAGCCAGGAAGATAGGGACACACAAATGGCCAGGTTGGGAACAGATGTGTTTTGGAAAGGTAGCGCTTTAAATAGAAATGTAATTGCCCAAAACAAAGTATATATAATAAAACGGTGGTTGTGGGCCGCAGTATTTACTGGCATACTAGCGGGCAGTTATCTTTTGTACACGCAATTGAGGGGGGTTAAAAGAAATTTATTCCTTACCGGCAATCCCACACAGGCAACTAATAGCATCCAGTTACAACTGGCCGAAGGCCAGACTATTGATCTCTCTGCTACTCAAGGCACTGTACAGGCAGGCAACACTACATTGGTTAACCAGCAAAAAAGCCTGCATTTTACAGACGCAGGTACGGGAGATGGAGTAGGAGGATTAAACACTTTAAAAGTACCTGTTGGTCAGGATTATAATATCGTACTAGCAGATGGCACCAAAGTACAGATGAATAGCGCTACGGAAATGCGTTTCCCTTTCAGGTTCAACGGTGCTACCCGTGATATCTATATTAACGGGGAAGCTTACCTGGAAGTAGCCCGAGACGCAAAACATCCGCTTATTGTGCATTCTGCCGGCAGCGCAGTACAAGTATTAGGTACTTCTTTTAATATAAATACTTATGAAGCGGACCAATTAACAGTATCATTAGTAAACGGATCTGTAAAAGTGAAGAACCGGGGTAAAGAGACGATAATACGGCCAGGCGAACAAGCTGTAGTGCAGCAAACGGCCGGTAATATACAGGTACTGGCATTTGACAGGGAGGAAGTACTTAGCTGGCGCGAGGGCATCCGAATTTTTGATAATGCCACCGTACAGGAAATTTCCAGCGTGTTACCGAGGTGGTATGGGGTACAAATTCAAATAGATAATCCATCCTTAGCTGATAGACGCTTTTCCGGTGTACTGGACCGTAAAATGCCTATACAAGATTTTTTGAACGCTCTCAAAGCAACCATTGCACTCGACTATTATGAAGATAAAAAGGGCGTCCTGCATCTGAAATAACAATTAAAATTTTGATGGTTTTGAGGAACTAGAAACTAAACATTTTCTGTGATGTCATTAAAATGTGAAATGTTAATCAGATTTAAAGGAGCTATGAAATCATTATTTTTTTCACCAATAGATTCAATAGCTTCATAGGCCGCTTTCCAGCGGCCTTTTTAACTAATTATCAGCTTGAGTAGTACACACTCAATTTTGCAACGGTATCGTTACTAACGGACGACTTATTGTTGCCTCCTTCAAGGCAAGGCAATCTGTTGTCACGTAAACGCCTGGCACCTTAGCTAAAAGCAAGTCATAAGATCCCAAGGTAATCTTCGAAATTTAAAGTATTAATTATGGTTGATTGGAACAACGTATGTTCAACTATCTTAGCCATACTTAACCGTATGCTGGGAAAAGCGCAGGATACCGCAGTAGAAGAAACGGTCAAAAATCCGCATAAGATCCGTTCTTACTTCAGGCGTTTAAAAAAGTATATCCCGTTATTTAAAAAACTACAACCATTGTTTTATCTGTTAGTGCCAATTTTACTTTTCACACCATTATATAACAGACCACTGCATATTTCTCCCGAAACTCTACCTGGAGCTAACTCTAACAATGCAGAGAATAGTATACGGATTGACTTGCCTGATGAAAGTACTGTTATTATTAATGATTCTTTAGGCCCGGTTGATGTAACAGTGGACGTAGATAGTTTGGCACATGCTATTACCGTGAGGCACAAAAACAATAAAAAGAAACCGATAAGGATCACTATTCCAAAGGGTAAAAGCATGCGTATACGGCTACGTGATGGATCAAAGGTTCATCTTAATTCATCAACAACGTTTGAATATCCGGTTGCCTGGGAGGAGCATAGGGACGTATACCTGAATGGGGAAGGGTACTTTGAGGTCACTAAAAATGAAAAGCAAGCCTTTATTGTGTATTCCAAGAACATGGATATAACAGTTTTAGGTACTTCCTTTAATGTTAACAATTATCCCGATATGGAAAACAGCGAGGTGACTGTTGTAGAAGGACGCGTATTAATTAAATCAAAACAGGACAGTACCGTCCTTTCTGGAGGTAAAAATGCAATTATAAACCAGTTATCAGGAAAAATATTAGTAGAACGGTCAAGGCAAACACCTGAATCAGGTTGGAACAAGGGGTTATATATATATTACAACAAGCCATTAAAAATGATTTGCAAAGATCTTACCAGGTTATACAATACAAATATTATTATTGATGACCCTACAATTGCAAGTTTGCGTTTTACAGGTATTTGCAATTTTCGTGACCCTATTATAGAATTTCTTTCCGGGTTAGTTGATATCACTGATGAGGTATACTATTACAGGGATTATATTGGCCAATGGCATGTTCAAAAAAAATCATCACATGTTTTCAATCCACTGGGCTATATGACAGGTAGTGGTCATAACGCCAACTAAGCTAAAATGACCTCCTAAATGGCCCAAAATGATAACGATCATTTACGGACAATATCTTACATTCGGTTATGCTCAAAAGAACCATTCCTTCTATTATAGCGTTGCTATTAATAGTGTTGTTCTTATACACCGGTATTAGCAAACTAATGGAGTACACCGTGTTTAAAGAACAAATAGGCGCCTCCCCTATTTTGCATCCTATTGCACCTTTTATTGCCTGGGCACTACCGCTGGCAGAATTTGCGGTAGCAGTACTACTATTTATACCAGCCTGGCGATTATGGGGATTATATGCGTCCTTTGTATTAATGATAGCTTTCACCGGTTATGTAATTGCAATCGTGAGTTTCAGTAAAGAGCTACCCTGTAGCTGTGGTGGCGTATTACAGGAAATGAGTTGGAACCAGCATATCATCTTTAATATTATAATGACAATACTGGCACTGATAGGCGCCATCCTGGAAAGAAAGCGTCCCAAAGTACAGGACCTAGACAATGCCAAACATCACATTGCCCCCCTGTAAGACCTTTCCGTTTAATACCATCCCCTACTGAAAAATACATGTATGGCGGTGCTGTACAATTGCAGCTCCTTTTTTTAATTTACAATAGATTAATCCCCACCAATAAACCCAGCAGGTATTATATTTAAAACTGCGTAGGTCATACATCTGCCTGCTGTAGGCCATGCTTTAATTGGATCCTCAACAACTATTGATTATGCAAAAAACCACTAACCCATCCCTCAAAATAAGCTCCCTTGGTGAGCCGGTGGTTATCCCCCAAAAGTTGAAACGCTCTATTGCTACCTGGGCAAACGTAGAATACCACCGATACAATTTTGGACATATTCTTACACAAACACTTTTATATAAACTGTTCCGCATTTACATCCTCCGCTTCCGTATGAAACAGGCTGCTTTTGTGCAGTTATACCGCCGCCGGGGAGCCATTTGTATGTTTTGCTGTTTAAATGGTTCCCTGCAGATCATGCTGCCTGAAATACCCGCGCTTTCCATCCAAAAAGATCAATTCGGGTTTGCATATTTGCCGGAGGGTGCCCGTCTTTTACAGCCAGTAGCCGAAACAGAGCTCTTTATCGTTGAACTGGAAGCCCCGATGCTGGAAGAACTGGCAGCCAGCAGGAAAGAATTTAAGGAACTGGTAGACCTGGCAACGGTGAATGATTCTACAGCCAGGATACTTCCCTTATTACCTATGAATCACATGATTCATCATATACTGGAAGACATGCGGCTATGCAAACAATCCAGGGGAAACTTATTAATGGAACTAAAGACGGCCAACCTTCAACTCATAAACCTATACCGGAAAGTACTGAACGAAAACGAAAATTTCAAAAAGCTGCCTACCCAGTCGAACCTGGAAGGTTTACCGGGAGATCAGGCAACAGCCTGATATACCGTATACGGTTAGCTATTTTGTCAAAAAGGATGATATTGACCAAGGTGCCTTCGAGACTAACTTCCAAACTGTTTTTAAGAAGCGTTTACACGACTTTATGAAAGAGGCCTGTATTAAAAAGCTCCTCCCCCCTGCTAATTCCCGTCTACCCTTTATCAAAACAATGCTACCTTTTTTCCCGATCCCTTCCTATTTTGCACCCCATTAAACTTCCGCATGCATGAATAAACTCCTCCCAGGCATTTGCCTGCTATTAGCACCCGTCATCAGCCGTGCTACCGATTACAACCTCACCTCACCGGATAAAAAGATAGCCGTTAAGGTACAGGTCACCAACACCCTGCAATGGTCTGTAACGTATAACAATGAAACCCTGCTGCTGCCCAGCACCATTAGTATGGAGCTGGCCAATGGCCCGGTATTAGGACAAACACCCGTGCTGAAAAAACAGCAGCGCAATACGGTAAATAGCGTGATAGACGCCGTTGTGCCCGTAAAACAAGCACACATACCGGAACAGTATAATGAGCTGCGCCTGAACTTCAAAGGCAATTATACCGTATGTTTCCGCGCCTATAATGATGGTGTGGCTTACCGTTTTGAAACGGCCCTGGGTATGGAGATCACCGTAAAAAATGAGCCGATCCAATACCAGCTGCCGGAAGATGACCGGAGCTGGTGGCCCATTGATGGCCACGTGTCCCCCACCTTCCAGAGCCATTATGAATATGGATTTAAAGATACCAGCATAGCCCGGATCTCCGATAAGCTGTATGCCGGCCTGCCCATTTACCTGAGCACCACCAAAGGCACCAAGGTAATGATCACGGAAGCTGACCTGCACGACTATCCCAACCAGTTCCTGTTCGGTACCAATGGCAATGCGCTGAAAGCACAGTTTCCGCCGGTGATATTGAAAGAAGAGCTACATGGCGACCGAAGCACCAAAATCCTGCAAAATGCTGATTATATTGTAAAAACCAGCGGTACCCGCACCTTTCCCTGGCGCACGCTAATCATTAGCCCGGATGATAAAGGCATGCTGGAAAATGAGCTGGTATACAAGCTCTCCACCCCCAATGCTTTACAAAATACCAGCTGGATAAAGCCCGGCAAAGTATCCTGGGACTGGTGGAATGCCAACAATATTTATAACGTGGACTTCCGCGCCGGCATTAACACCGCTACCTATAAATACTATGTAGATTTTGCCGCTAAATACGGCCTGGAATATATTATACTGGATGAAGGCTGGACCCGCACCACGCTGGACATCCTCCACTCCACCCCGCAGCTGGATATGCCGGAGCTGCTCAGCTATGCCAAAAGCAAGAATGTAGGCATTATACTCTGGGTACTGTGGAACGCTCTGGATGAGCATATGACCGATGCCCTCGACCTGTACGCCTCTTGGGGTGTTAAAGGTATTAAAGTAGACTTTATGCAACGTGGCGACCAATGGATGGTGAACTTTTACGAACGTACCGCACAGGAATGCGCCAAACGGCAAATGCTGGTGGACTTTCACGGCGCCTACAAACCATCTGGCCTGAACCGCAAATACCCTAACGTGATCAACTACGAAGGCGTGAAGGGATTGGAGAACAGTAAAGGCGGTGATGAAATAACACCCGGCCATGATGTAACCCTGCCCTTTACCCGTATGGTGGCTGGCCCGATAGATTATACGCCCGGCGCTATGATCAATGCCAATAAGGATAACTTTCGCCATGTATTCTCTGAGCCCATGAGCCAGGGCACCCGCTGCCACCAGGCTGCTATGTACGTGGTGTATGACGCTCCATTGCAGATGCTGTGCGACAATCCTTCCAACTACCTGAAGGATCCGGAATACACGCAATTCATTGCGCAGGTGCCCACCACCTGGGATACAACCATCGCCCTGCAGGGCAAGGCCGGTGAATATGTAGCCATTGCCCGTAAAAAGGGCGATACCTGGTACATTGGCGCCATGACCAACTGGGATGCCCGCAAACTGGACCTGAACCTCAGTTTCCTGGGCAGCGGCAGCTACCAGCTGGAAGCCGTTCAGGATGGCATAAATGCCGACGAACATGCTGCTGACTACCGGTTCCATAAACAAACCGTAACTTCCGCCGATAAGCTAACCGTGCAAATGAGCAAAGGCGGGGGATGGCTAGGGAAGCTTAAAAAGAGCTGAAAGCGCAAAGCTAAAAGCATAAAGCTGGAGGCTAAACGTTGAACGCGCAAAGCTAAAAGCACCAAACAGAAGCACTGCAGACCATGGGGCAACTTAAACTGCGTGCTACTTCCCGGCTTTATGCTTTATCCTTTCTGCTTTCCGCTAAAAACAAATACATATGTACAAACACCTGATTTATTCCCTGTCCCTGGCCGGCCTGCTGGCTGCCTGTAACCAGGGACAAAAAGAGCCTGGCACAGGCGATAGTAGCAAGGACACTACGCAAAGTGCTGCCTTTCGCCAGTATGAGGATCATTTCATTGAGGCCTTATGGAAAATATCGCCCGACTGGGCTACCAGTGTAGGTTATCACAAATACGACAGTGTGCTGGTGATACCAGATAGCGCCTCCCAGCAACAAGAGCTGGCCTTTTTACAGCAACAACAGGATTCCCTGCAAACCTATGATACCAGTAAGCTAAGCAGCGCGCTGCTGATAGACTATTACCTGATCCGCAACCAGCTGGCGCAGCGTAAATGGGATCTTACAACGGCTAAAACACAGGAATGGGATCCTTCCAACTATAATGTAAGCAACACTTTTGCCACCATACTCAATGAAACCTATGCACCGCTGGATACCCGCCTGCGCAGCTTTTACAGCCGCTTAAACAATGTACCGGCTTACTATGCAGCGGCCAAACAACAGATCAAAGACCCGGTACCGGAGCTTACCAGCCTGGCGCAGGACCAGAACCTGGGCGGGCTTTCCATCTTTGAAAAAGACCTGGCCGATTCCCTGCAAAAAAGCGGTTTGGCTGCTGATGAAAAAAAGCAGCTGTTAGCACGTGCGAAAACGGCAGCTACTGCTATGAAGGATTTTGCCGCCTGGCTGAAAGCCCTGAAAGTGGAGCATCCGCGCAGCTTTCGTTTAGGAAAAGATCTGTACGAGGATAAATTTAAATTCAACATACAATCCATGTACAGCGCTGAGCAGATCTATGATTCTGCCATGGTGCGCAAAGCCTGGGTGCATGGTGAAATGGCCCGCATTAGCCGGCAGCTGTGGCCCAAATATTTTGGCAGCGCCCCTGTGCCAACAGATTCCCTGGTGCTGATAAAACGTATGATAGATACACTTTCTGTACAGCATGCAAAACCGGCGGAATTTCAGCAGTCTATTGAAAAGCAGCTGCCCACGCTTACGGCTTTCATCAAGGAAAAAGATCTGCTGTACATGGACCCCAGCAAACCGCTGAAAGTGCGTAAAGAACCTGGTTACATGGCAGGCGTGGCAGGCGCCTCTATCAGCGCACCCGGCCCCTATGATAAAGGCGGCAACACCTATTATAATGTAGGCAGCCTGGAAGGATGGCCTGCCCCCAAAGCAGAAAGCTTTTTGCGGGAATACAACCAATACATACTACAGATCCTGAACATACATGAAGCCATTCCCGGCCATTACACGCAGCTGGTACACGCCAACAAATCCCCCAGCCTGATCAAATCATTACTGTCTAACGGTGCTATGATAGAAGGATGGGCCGTGTATACCGAACAGATGATGCTGGAAAATGGTTATGGCAACAACGCGCCTGAAATGTGGCTGATGTGGTATAAATGGAACCTGCGTACGGTTTGCAACACCATACTGGATTACAGCGTGCACGTAAAAGACATGAGTAAGGAAGATGCCATACAGCTGCTTACCCGGCAGGCCTTTCAGCAGCAGGCAGAAGCAGAGGGTAAATGGAAACGGGTGAGTGTGACCAGTGTACAGCTGACCAGCTATTATACCGGCTTTAAAGAGATCATTGACCTGCGCCATGCTTACCAGGAAAAACTGGGCAGCAAATTTAACCTGAAGGAGTTTAATGAAAAGTTCCTGAGCTATGGTAATGCTCCGGTGAAGTACATACGCCAGCTGATGCTGGATTAAATCACTGAAACGAATATAAAAAAGGGGAATGCAGCCGTATGGATTGCATTCCCCTTTTTATATACCAGCCTTATCTGTGGCCCTTTACCTTGGTACCGTATTTGTATTATCAGAGGAAACGATGAGTATGAAACGGCATATTTTTTCACTGCTGCTGTTTGCACCGCTTATTATAGCCAGTTGTGCAACGCCGCCTAAACCACCTCGTCCGCCAAGGCCTCCGCATCCACCACGCCCGCCGCATGGTATGATACAACCAGCACCGGTTACTCCTGTTTCTTCGTGGTGGGCTTAGTGCTTTCCTGCAGCATATGTATCACCTGGTTCAGTTTTACCGGGTCGTTCATATAAGGCTCCAGGTCAAACACGGCTATCTTGCGGAAATCTGTAGGTGCGCTTTCGCCCTGTAAGGCGATGTAACCTTCTTTTAACAGCTTTCCATCCTGTTTAATAGCAGGATCATAATTGCTTACCTGACCACCGCCGATCTGGGGCTGCGTATAGGTAAGCACAGTATCGCCTTCTACGATATGTTTGATCACAGAATCGCGGAGCACCAGCGCCGATACGGTTACCCACTGCTCGCCATGATAGGTTTTAGAGGTAGAGGTGATACAGTGATCGGTGATAAGCTTACCATTCATAACAACGTTGGTACCGGGTGTACACAGGTTGCCTGTGCTTCGCGGATCAGTACCATTACCGCCTAACAGCTGCACTTCTAAAGAAATAGGAAAATCCTGGTCCTTACCCATAGTGGCAGCTGCCTGAGAATGTATCATAGCGCCATTATTCCGGATGGCCCATCCCGGCCCGCCGGGCACCTGTTTTTCTACAAAACGGTACTCCATCACCAACAGGTATGCACTGAATTTCTTCTTATAAAAGATATGCCCGAACTGGTCATCGAAATTGCTGTAGCCGTCATAACGCACTTTCAGTAAGCCATTTTCTACCCGGAACGTTTTCCCGAAATTATCGTTCAGCTCATGTTTGGCGATCTTAATATCCCAATCTTTTAAGTCTTTGCCATTAAACAGCTGGATCCATTTACCAGGCAGCTTAGTTGCTTTTTGTTGTGCCTGACAACCGAAACCAAGAAGAATAAAAAGCGCGAGGAAGAGTTTTTGCATAAGTTAGTTAATTACGAATTATCAATTACGATCCCGCGAAAAACGGGGAATACTGTTGAAATAATTACGAGTGATTGAATGCTTCCACTTTCATTGCCTGCCCTGAAAACCAGAGGATAAGCACCCATTAAATGTCATGGATACAACTAATCAATAAGTGGAATTTTCGTTTACAATATACTCATCCCCTCTGGATATTTTTCAAAGGTTAGAGAATAATTATGAAGGGGGTAAGCCGCGTGCTTTCGCGGGCCCGGATCCCGGACCTTTGTCCGGCGTGACACGACCGGTACCGCTTAATCCCACCTGCAACGCCCATCCGCTTGACACAGCTAAACAGGCATCCACACAGGCGGGCGCAGTCCGGGGTTGGGCCTGCAAAGCACAAACTAAAATGACAAACGTAACAGGAATTACATCTCCTGCATCTTGCCCGTATAGGTTGCAATGTACCAGTTGTTACCCCAGGCATCACGAACGGCGCTGCTGCGCTCACCATAAGGCTGATCCACCGGCTCCGCAGTAGCGGTGGCTCCGGCGGCAATGGCCTGTTCATGGGTGGCATCTACATCCGGTACATACAGGTGAAAAGAAGTAGGCATGGACGGATACTCCGGGCGCGCTTCCGCAAACTCCAGGATAGCATCATCAATATAAATATGTGCATGCATCACCCGTCCTTCATCGTCTTTATACACCTGTTCACGGCCGGCGTTAAAGGCTGCTTTGAGGAAGATCACAAACTGCTCAGATTCTTTAACAGACAAATACGTGGTCAGGGCACTGAAACCAGCAGGTTTATAAGTGGACATAAAAGCGGTTTTACTAAAGTTAATGAAACACCGGAAGACGAAGGCAGGCAAAAAGATGAGCGGCTACAGGCATAGTTGACAGGAATATCCGGAGGAAGATGGTTTGCATTTTTTTCTACACTGGGTATGTTTAATTCCACAACAGCGGACCATTTTATCCATACAATTCATTGATATACAATTCTTTAAATTCTCAGTTCTAAAACAGCAAGGTTTTAGCTGTAAGGTATTCATAATCAAAATGTTCTTACCATGAATTCTTATAACACATTACTGAACGGCAATAGCCAGCATGAGGCTCCCAGCGCAGGGCCTTTATACGACCACAGTAACATACTCAATGTAAGCAAGGAAGGACGGATAGCATCTATTGTTGCAGGTTCACTGATTGCCAGCGCCGCTATCGGCAGCATGGGCAAGCACCCCATAAAAAGTTTAGCCCGGTTAGCAGTAGGCGGTTACCTGCTGTACCGCGGTTTATCCGGTAACTGTCCGGTTACTGCAGCCATTGAACAGCGCAGCGCCCGGCATAGCACCGCCATTAATATCCGCAGCTCCATGATCATCAATAAACCCCGGGAAGAAGTATATGCTTTCTGGCGCCAGCTGGGCAACCTGCCCCTGTTTATGCGTCACCTTGAGCAGGTGGATGAAAGAGACAGTACTCATTCCCGCTGGATAGCCCGCGGCCCTGGTGGTGTGGGTACCCTGGAATGGGAAGCGGAAATTGTTAAGGAAGAACCGGGCACTTTACTGGGCTGGCGTTCCATTACAGGATCGCAGGTAGCTACTGCAGGACGTGTAACTTTTGAAGATACCCCTAACGGCGGCACTGCTATGAAGATCATGATCACCTACCGCCCGCCTGCCGGCCATGTAGGTACCGGCCTGGCCTGGCTGCTGAACTCCGCTTTTGAACGTATTGTACAGGAAGATATTCAACGTTTTAAACATTTCATGGAAACCGGTGTGGTGGTAAATGATGAAAAATAACCTTTATGAAACAAGTGGAAGCCGGTAACAGAACAGTTCCGCCGCAGCATACCGGCAGCAAGCATAATACGGAATATGCCATTACATGCCCAACTGTGGAAGCATGTATACAACGCTTTAATATTGCAAAAGAACGATTACTGGAAGTGAACCACTGGCATCAGCTGGGAGGTTCACTTTCTGCTAACTTTACATTAACCGACCGCCAGGGGCGTGTGCTGTATCATAAAGCGGAGGAAGGCGATCATATACGCATAGACCTTCCCGGGCCTGGCAGCAAGAACGGGAACGGATATGACTGGGTAGAGATCGAAAAGATAGAAGACCGCAGCACCCGCTCCGGCAATTGTGCTTACGTGGCCCTTCGTGTAAGGCCTTCCGGTAATCCCAGGCAGCTGCAGGGTAAGGTAGCGCATTTTTATGACCCCGAAGCTACCAGCTCCTTTGTGATCGAACGTGTTGGCAACAGCATTAAAGCCAGTGTATACGGGCGCAATGAAAAACCCAATGAACAACCGGATGATCTTTTAGATAAGGTAAGGAACTGGATGGTAGCTTTAACAGCAGCTGTGGGGTTCTCAAAACCGCAGTGGAAGGCACTTGTAAAGGGTCTGCTAAAGTAATGAAGTATTGCAATAACAAAAGCCCTGACAGGTTAAACCTGCCAGGACTTTTTGCATAAAATATTCTACACCCTGCAAGACCACGGTATGCTAATGGAAAAATTGTTTTGGTATATGACGTGTGTTATTGGGAGGATATAATATTTAACGTGGATGCTCCCTGATCATTCCAGGAGATACACCCGATCTCCCGGAATAACGAAGGAATCATTTAACAGTGCTGCTTGCCATCAGCTATTTTCTACTTCGCTCTTGAAGTCATCGTAAGAGGTTCTGCTTTCGTCTATCAGTCGTAAGATCCGTTCACGTACATCATCTTTTAAACCGGTTACTTCATGCTCAAACACTTTTTTTAACTCAGCCAGATCCTTAGACCCCTTTCCCACTATACGGCCAAACTTATTACGCAAGTTACTGGTCTTATAACGGATCTTTTTCCGGGTTTCTTCTCCGCTGTCTGGAGCTATTAGCAATCCTACCAATACACCTGTGGCTAAACCGGCCAGCGCGCCTGATAAGAATTTTGTAGTGCTCATATGAATTTATTTTAAGGTTTAACGAATAACACCAAATAGATGGTGATCCTGTGCAGATCGTTGTCTGTACAGGATTTTTCAAATATCAGGCCAAGTTAAAAACCTTCTTAGCTCCTGTTCCTCCCTTCATTTAATCGATTGCCTGGTAAGTGAGGATCCTGAATTTGCGCACAAACTCGCCGTAGTAAGCATAGGGCAATACATTGGTATACACCAGCAGGATAAGGTTTTCCTTAGGATCGATCGTGTATTCAGAACAATAAGCACCGCCCCAGGTGAGGGATCCGGGAGAGGCCTGGTCGCCATAATGGGTATCTGCTGTAATGATCTGTAAACCCAGGCCAAACTTGTCATTGCGGTCCCATACCAGGTTATTGCCGATCTGGTTACGGGTCATTAAATCCACAGTTTTGCGGCTTAAAAGACGCACACCGTTGAATGTACCGCCATTTAAGATCAATTGGCACACCTTTGCATAATCCGCAATAGTGCCTACCAATCCTGCTCCGCCCAGGTACAGGGTTTGTACGCCGCTGGTGGCAAATGTTCTGTTGGAAAGATTATCGCTTAGCTTTAAGGCGCTATCCAGCGAAGGCAATGCATACAGCTCCACCAGCCGGTTAGCTTTGGCAGGCGGCAGGTAAAAATAGGAATCCTCCATGCCCAGCGGTTTGAAGATGCGTTGTTGAAAAAAATCAGACAGGCTCATACCGGAAAAGATCTCCACCAGCCGGCCGGCAACATCTATACTCATACCATAAGTAAACTGCGCGCCGGGATCGTGCAGCAGCGGACGGCGGGCTATTTTCTTCACCACGTCTTCCAGCTTGTCATTATTCAAAGAGTTAAGGCCCGGCAACCGTCCGCCAAACAACAGGCTATCCAGCGGATGCTCATAAGGGATACCGGCGGTATGTGATAATAAATTACGTATAGTCGGAGGGGCTACAGCAGGCCGCGTTTCATAGGTGCTCTTTTCCCTGTTATAGCTTACCAGCACTTTTGCATCTTTAAACTCCGGGATGTATTTTGACAGCGGATCATCCAGGAAGAACTTACCTTCCTCATACAACATCATCAGCGCAATGGTAGTGATCAATTTTGTTTGGGAAGCAATGCGAAAAATGGCGTCTTTGTGCAGCAGCTTATGCCGCTCCAGGTTGCTGTAGCCAAATGCCTTATAATGCACGATCTGCCCGTTGCGGGCAATGAAAGTAACCGCATTGGGCGCCAGCCCTTTGCTAACAGTGGCCTGCAAAAAACTATCTATTCTTTTTAAACGGTCTGCGGAGAAACCTGCTGCATGGGCATTGGCAGCTGTTATAAATTTCCGGGGATGGCTTTGCGCAAAGGACAGTAACGTTAGCCACCCGCAGGCGGCTAACAGGAGCAATCGTTTCTTCATCCGTGTAACGTTTAGTATTACACGGAATATACTACTCTTTCAACATTTTATTTATGAGGTTATTGAAATCCTCCTTAAACTGTTCGTAATGTTCGCCGGTACCGGGGCCTGAAAAACCAGTATGCACTTCTTTTACACGGCCCTGCTTATCTACAAAAATAGTAGTCGGAAAACCTTTAATGGCAGTAAGCTGCGGCAGTGTTTTCTCAGTTCTTTGCGGGTCGGAGGTGGTAACGCCGGTAATAAGCACCGGGTACTGCACATCAAAACGTTTCAGGAAACCGGACAATGCTTTTTTGGACTTTTCAAAATCCGTAGTACGCTCATAGGCCAGGCCTATTACCTCTACCCCGCGTTGTTTATTTTCCTCATACCATTTGGAAAGAAAACCTGTTTCGTCCATACAGTTAGGACACCAGGAGCCCATGATGGTAATAACCACCACTTTGTTCTTAAAGCGGGCATCGTTAATGCTTACGGGTTTGCTATTGAGATCGGGAAAAGAAAAATTCAGTTTTGACTGCCCGGGCTTTACAGTTGCCAGCTTAGTTTCGTCCGGCAGGGCTGCTGCAGCGTCTTTACGGGCGGACCAGGTTTCTTTGCCGCTGCCAATGCCTGCGTAAAACACGCCCTGCTCCAGGGTATTTTGATCTGTAAGACGGGCAGTGAAATAATAGGCATGGGAACCATCAAAGGTGGAGAGCTTTAAGGTATCCCCATCCAGGATGCCTTCCAGGAAACGGTAATCGCCGGTAGGCGTTAAGAAGGTGCCGGTCACTTTATTGCCATCCTGCTTAAACTCCCCTACTGCAAAGGAGCTGTCGCTTTTACCGGGTACCAGGAAATTAGTGGCCCAACGCCCGCTTACATTGCCTTTGGCCGGCTGATGCTGGGTAAAGCGCTCTTTTACGCCGGGAATGGCGGTAAAGGGAATGCTTACGTCCTGGTTGGCCAGGTGACGGATCCACCGTCCTTTTAGTTCTCCGTTTGGCTGGTGGGCGGCCCGGAACTCAGAATCGAAAAACGGCATTTGGATAATGATAGAATCCTGCTGTACCTGGATATCATCTACGAGTAAACGATCGCCGGCATTAAGCACATACAGCACCTTGCGGCCGTCTTTTTCGGCTGCTTCCACGTTAAATACAATGTCGGCCCCATCGGCCCGGTGCAGGCGTGCCTGCCAGGTACCGTCAGCAAAAGACTGCTGTGCGTGAGCGGATAATACAGTGACCAGGGTGCAGCATAGGCAAGCGAAGAAGGATGGTAACTTTATCATAGCCAGTTATTCTATCAAATTAGTAGACAAATGTAAGAAAATGTGCGGATTTTCAGATATAGATATGGTGAATGGACTGGTAAAGAGATGTGCGGATATGCAGATGTGCAGATGGAATGGGAATGTTATTACCCCCTTGCTCCAAACAGTAAACTCCCGATGCGCACCAAAGTGCTGCCAGCCTGCAGGGCCAGCAGGTAATCACCGCTCATGCCGATGGATAGTTCCCGGAAATAATCCTGGTCCGGGAAGTATTGTTCTTTTATGCGGGTGTGTAATTCTTTCAGCTGCTGAAATTCTTTGAGGATCTGGGCTTCATTATCCGTGTTGGTGGCCATGCCCATCAGGCCGGTTATGCGGATATTGGGTAATGCCTGCTGCTGCCATTGTTGTAACAGGGCTTCCAGCTCTGCGGCATCCAGCCCGAACTTGGTTTCTTCTTCCGCAATGTGCATCTGTAATAAACAATCAATACTGCGGTTATTTTTAGCGGCCTGTTTACTGATCTCCTGCAGCAGTTTAAAACTATCCACTGCATGGATCATACTTACAAAAGGCGCAATGTATTTCACCTTGTTGCTTTGCAGGTGACCAATGAAATGCCATTCTATGTCTGAGGGAAGCTCCGGCTGCTTTTGCACCAGCTCCTGTACGTAATTCTCACCAAAGGCACGCTGACCGGCATTGTACAGCGCCTGGATATCTGCTACGGGCTTGATCTTTGAAACGGCTACCAGCCGGGCACCATATGGCTGCAAAGTGGCCTGCACCTGTTGATAAGCGGGTAAATTGATGGACATGGGTGCAAAGGTAAAAAAAAAGTCCATGGTCCATGGTCGATGGTCCATAGCCTGGTGCGTGGAAGTCCATAGTCCATGGTCGATGGTCCATGGCCTGGTGCGTGAAAAAATGATGGTTCGTGGAAAAGTAAAAGAGCATGGCTCATAGCGCATGCTCTTTTACATATAGTTGCAGTACTGAAAAAACGTACTATGCAATGAACCATCGACTACGCATTCAATATCGATCTGCTGATCACGATCCGCTGCACTTCGGAAGTACCTTCATAGATCTGGGTGATCTTGGCATCGCGCATCAGGCGCTCCACATGGTATTCCTTTACATACCCGTAGCCGCCGTGCACCTGCACTGCTTCGGTGGTTACCCACATAGCGGTTTCAGAAGCAAATACCTTGGCCATGGAAGCGCTGAGCGTGTAGTCCTGATGGTTATCTTTTTGCCAGGCGGCCTTCAGGCATAACAGGCGGGCCGCTTCTATCTGGGTGGCCATATCTGCCAGCTTAAACTGGATGGCCTGGTGCTGGGAAATCTCTTTCCCGAAAGCTTTTCTTTCCCTGGAATATTTTAAGGCCAGCTCAAATGCGCCGCTGGCAATGCCCAATGCCTGGGATGCAATACCAATGCGGCCGCCGGACAGCGTTTTCATGGCAAACTTAAACCCAAAACCATCTTCGCCAATACGGTTTTCCTTGGGCACCTTTACATCCTGGAACATAATGCTGTGCGTATCGCTACCGCGGATCCCCAGCTTATTCTCTTTAGCGCCGATGGTTACCCCGGGCCAGCTTTTTTCTACGATCAGCACATTAATGCCTTTGCTGCCTTTTTCAGGATGGGTTTGGGCTATAACCAGGTAGGTACTGGCGGAGTTACCATTCGTGATCCAGTTCTTGGTACCGTTCAGCAGATAGTGGTCGCCCTTATCTTCTGCAGTAGTGCGCTGGGAAGTAGCGTCGGAACCGGCTTCCGGCTCACTCAGTAAAAAAGCGCCTATTACTTCGCCTTTAGCCAGTGGTACCAGGTATTTTTGTTTTTGTTCTTCATTGGCGAAAGTTTCCAGTCCCCAGCATACCAGGGAGTTGTTTACACTCATACAAACAGAAGTGGATGCATCTATCTTGGAGATCTCTTCCATTGCCAGCACATAAGAAATGGTATCCAGGCCGGCCCCCCCGTATTTGGGGTCTATCATCATGCCTAAAAATCCCAGCTCTCCCAGCTTTTTAATCTGTTCGGCCGGGAATTTCTGTTTTTCGTCGCGCTCTATTACCCCTGGTAACAGCTCGTTCACGGCAAAATCCCGGGCGGCCTTTTGTATCATTAAATGCTCTTCTGTTAATTCGTAATTCATAAGTAATGCGTGGTTTTGATGTATGTAATATGCTCATGGAAGGGATGCCTTTTTTGGTACATCTATCCCATCAGGGCTAATTAGCAAATATACTGATGTATGCCCTTCGCCCGCTCATCTGCAAAGAATTCAATGTTATCCATTATTCATCCGCAAACGTTGAAGAAATTCTTATAAGCATGCATTCTTATTGGAATTGGTTCAGTTTTTCAGCCTGCTTGCTATAAAGTATAACAAATAATTGATAATCGTGATCGGTTAAAAACCTGTAGATTGCCGCATATGAAGAACATCAAGATCATTGAGGTTAAATCGGAAATAGGTGCTGGTACACGTGGCGCCAGCCTGGGAATAGATGCTATCAAGATTGCGGCACTGGACTTCATGAGCAATTTCTTTGTACACTTTCCGTCCGAAATAATAGAAACTGAGAACAAGCTGTTATTTGAGCCGATAGAGTCCCCCTTTGCCAAAAGGATCAAAGGGATCTACAACATGTATGAGCGCATCAGCAAAAGCGTGTTTGATACGGTAAAATCCAACTGGTTCCCGGTAGTATTATCCGGCGACCATAGCACAGCCGGCGCCACCATTGCAGGCCTTAAAATGGCTCATCCCAAAGCCAAGCTGGGGGTAATATGGATCGATGCCCATGCCGACCTGCATACCCCCTACACTACCCCTTCCGGCAACATGCACGGGATGCCCCTGGCTGCCTCCATTGCGGAAGACAACCTGGAATTTAAAGCCCATGAGCTGGACGACAACACCGCCAAAATGTGGAATGCCCTTAAGAATATTGGTAAAATATCGCCCAAGGTAATGCCGGAAGATATTGTGTTCATTTCCCTGCGGGATTATGAAAAGGAAGAAGACCACCTGATCAAAAAATACGGTATGAAGGTGATCACTACCAGCGAGGTAAGGCGCAAAGGCCCGGAGAACATTTCCCGCTCTGTATTCCGCTACCTGAGCGATTGTGATTACATCTACATTTCTTTTGACGTTGACAGCCTGGATGCTTCTATTTCCAAGGGCACGGGCACCCCGGTGAGCAACGGCCTGCGGGAAAGGGAAGCCGAAGATCTGATCGCCAAATTTATGCAGCACCGCAAGATCTGCTGTTTTGAAATAACGGAAGTGAACCCCACCCTGGACCGTGAGAACCTGATGGCGGAGATTGCATTTAATATACTTCAGCGGAGTGTGAATGTGCTGATGGTTAATTAATTATTCGGGTATCCTGAAATACGCAACCAGCCAGCCTACCACCTCACTGTAGCTGTAAATGCCTTTTTCCTGTTTGTTGGCTTTCAGGTACTGATCATACAAGAGCTGGGAATAATCGTCCAGCGGACCGCGGAAGGAGCGGTAAAAATCAACTACATATTTATAATCTGCCTTTATGCCGGGTACGGCGCGGCTCCATACCTGGCGGGCCAGTGCAGTATCGCGCCGGGCCAGCTGGCCGGTGCTGTACAGGAACATTTCCAGGTTGGCGGCATAACGGAAACGTATATCCGGTGAATGGTCAGCTACCAGGTAACCTACAAAATTGGCAGTTTCCTCCGGCGCATAGCCCAGCTGGTGGGCTATTTCATGGCAGGTGGTAAAAGGCTGGGTAAACCCGGGTGTGGTGGTATTCACCTGCGCCTCGTTGGTAAAGGGATTTAAATAACCCGTTACGCCCATATAATTAAGCCAATGGCTGTAAATTGGCTTTTTTATGGAAGGACGCTTATACTGCAGCAACGGCCATTTTACAGCGGCCTGTTCATACGCCAGGGTTGCACGCTGGAACAGCCGGGCGCTGTCGGGGTCAGGAGCGGCAATACCGCTGGTATCGCCCAAAGCGGCCTTTTGCTGGTTCACCTGCTGTAATAATGTATCGGCCAGCTTATATAACTGGTTGGTATTGTAGGGTTTTACCTGCATGTGCAGCCCCATATCTGCGGCCAGCGAGTGCCGGCGATAGTTGTAACCCCATAGCAGCAGGAAGGCGAAATATACGCCCAGTATGAATCCCAGGGCGTTCAGCAATAGCAGGCCGGCGTGCTGCCAGCGGCCACGGAAGATATTATAACATAATTTTAACAAAAAAATGACCCCACCTATAACCCAGCCTGTATATATTAGATCGCCAACACTAAAAGGTATTGATCCTATGAGCCGTCTGAAGAATGTACTGATCCAAACATATAACCTATGAAAGTAGAATGAAGTAAAACCAGTACTGGTCGAGAACAGCAGCTTAAATAACAAAAGGCAGAATACGGTCATACCTATACGCGTAACCGATCTTTTAATCGCAGCTTTTATTTCCATAATAACCTATAACCGAAAAATGAAGGCAGATGCACTTTTTCTAAACGAACTGTCTATACAACTATCTGCAAAACTGGCGGTGAAAATACAGATTAATCACGCAGAAAGGATCAATGGCGGAGATATTAATGAAACCTACCGCCTGGATACCAATGAAGGCAACTGGTTCCTGAAAATTAACGATGGCCGCCGCTATCCTGATATGTTTGCCAAAGAGTACAGCGGGCTGGATACCCTGCGCAAAACCAATACTTTTACGCTGCCGGAACCGCTATGCTACGGCAATATTCACAGCCGTGGCTTCCTGGTGACCAGCTTTATGAAAAAGGGCGGGGTTACCCACGATTTCTGGGAGCAGTTCGCAGGCTCCCTCTGCAAGCTGCATCGCAATACACAATCCTACTTCGGATTTCCTGAATCCAACTACATAGGTACGCTTAAACAGTTTAACACACCGTACACTACCTGGCCGGTGTTCTATGCCTTTAACCGCCTGATGCCCCTGGTAAAACAGGCCTACGACCGTTGTGTGCTGGAAAAGGCTACGGTTAAGCAGCTGGAGAAGCTCTGTAAACGACTGCCTGCTATTTTCCCCGAAGAGCCGCCTGCCCTGCTGCATGGCGATCTGTGGTCCGGCAATTTTATGGTAGGCCCGGATGGCAAAGCCTGTATCTATGACCCGGCCGTGTATTACGGCCACCGGGAAATGGACCTGGCCATGACCCGCCTGTTCGGTGGTTTTGATACCCGCTTTTATTATGCCTACGAACACATTTATCCCCTGGCCAATGGCTGGCAGCAACGTATAGGCATTTGCCAGCTGTATCCCATGCTGGTACATGCGCTGTTATTTGGCGGCAACTATGTGGATAGTATTAAAGGGGTGCTGAAAGAGTGGGAGTGAATAGTCCATGGTCAATGGTCCATAGTCCATAGCATTGTACCATGAGGACATAGTGCGAGCATCAGACATAAGGTTTGGCAGAAAGTTTAAGGATTATCAAAGCGCAGCAGGCCATGGACCATCGACTATGGACCATGGGCCCCAAACTACCTCCTCACCCCATGCTCTTTAATAAACAGCAGCATTTTTACAAACTCATCTTCAATGATCGGGAAGTATTTGTTCATGTCGGCAGAGATGTCGGCATAAAGGGTTTCTATTTTTTCGAGTGTATTGTCGGGATCTTCGCGGAGGGCATCTTCCATCTCCTGGATCTTATCTGTTAGCCAGGTAAGGCCTACCATGGCAAAGTTGGGTTTTAGCTTATGTACCTGGTTCTTCAGGCTTTCCAGGTCTTTTTCATGCACATAGTTTTCCAGCTTACGTACTTCCGTACGGATGGTTTTGATAAAGATCTCAAACAGGTCTGCTGCGTAAGCAATGTTGTTTTCATACAAAGTACGCAGGTACCTCGCATTCAGCTCCTGGTGGAACTCGTAACCATTAATGTGCAGTTCTTCTGCTTCCTCCATTATTAAGGCAGTTTCTTCTTCGTTCAGGTATTTGTTGAGTATTTGTAATAACTGATCCGGCGTATAAGGCTTTGTCAGGATATCTGTTATTCCAATAGTACGGGCCATGGTGGCGGTGCTTTCCATAGTTACTGCGGTGGTAGCTACAATAGGAGTGGCTACATTTGGCAGCTTTTCGTCGGCGCGTATCCGTTTGGTCAGCTCAAATCCATCCATACCGGGTATGCGGATGTCCATCAGGATCAGGTCATATTGCCGGTTGTCCAGGAAATAAATAGCGTCGGGAGCATTGGTGGCCAGCTGGCAATGGATATGGTATTTTTCCAGCAGGCTAATGATGTAACGGAGGTTCATAGGATTATCCTCAATGACCAGCAACCTGGCCCCCCCGAAATCAATATGCCTGCGCCGCGGGCCGTACCGCACGCCGGATATTGCCGGTTTATTGGTGTCAATGAACGGAAGGTTGAATGAGAAACAGGTACTGTAGCCGGGATGTTCTTCTACCAGTATATTGCCGCCCTGCCTTTCTACCAGCTGTTTTGCAATGGCCAGCCCTAAACCGGTACCACCGTAAATTTCACGGATCTCTTTTTCTGCCTGCTTATAATTCTGAAAAACCAGCTCCAGTTTGTCCTTCCGGATGCCGATGCCGGTATCACAAACCCGGAACCGCACCCATAATTTATTGTCCTGCCAGCTTTCCAGCGTGGCGGTTAGTATTATTTCCCCTTCTTTTGTAAACTTATCTGCATTCCCCAACAAATTCATTAAGATCTGGTTCAGCAGGAGGTCGTCTCCTACCAGCAGGTGTTGTAGCTGGGCATCTACCGTGGCTGATATCTTAACCGGCCGCTGACCAATTTTCAGCTCAAAGGTATGCTTTAATGACTGGATTAGCTCACCCAGGTTAAATTCCCGCTGGTTCACCTGCAGCTCCCCTGCTTCTATACGGGAAATGTCCAGTATATCGGTTATAAGGCCCAGCAGGATCCCGGAGGAATGCTTAAGCGTTTTTACATATTCCAGCTGCCGCAGGTCCAGGTGGGTTTCTTCCAGCAGGTGGGCCATGCCAATGATCACATTCAGGGGGGTGCGTATTTCATGGCTCATATTGGCCAGGAACTCTTTCTGGTATTTCTGGGCTTCTTCCGCATCCTGCCGGGCCCGTTCCAGCTCCCGCTGCATAAGGCGGCGCCGGGTTACATCCACAATTTGCCACATGCTGCCTTTATACTGGCCATTTTCTGCCAGGGGCAGGTAGCTGATCTCTATGGCGCGCCCGTCTATAAAGGTCACCGGCCAGCCATAATAGGGTTTCTGGCGCAGGCGCAGCTCCTTCATTTTCTCTTCAAACCCCTCGGGGTCAATAATATATGGGCGGAAAAAGCTGATAATTTCCTGGTAGGATTTATGCAGGATAGATTCGCCTGCGGGCCCAATATCAAACGAACTGATCACAACAGGATTGACCCAGATCAGGTAATTTTGCGCATTGGTGATCAATACCCCGGCGCTGGTATTATGCAGAAATTCTGAGATGGGTAGGGAAAAGATAGCCTGTTCCTCCGAATTTGGCATATTGGCGGTTACAAAAGGTGTATTTCGGTGTCCCAGTCTAACTTTGGCCTTCATGGTTCATTTTTCACGGGATAGAGTATACAGGAAAATGTTTTCACAGACAGCAGCACAGGCTCGACGCATTGATAATCAACAAATTTAGGAAATTTTTACATTTACAATAATTTTGCTACCTTTGCATCCCTCTAAAAGTGGAGGACTGTTTTATAGGAAACGAGCCCTAGTTCTTTTCTTAAAAGTAAATAACTTTGCGCACGTTCCATCTGACTTTGACATCAAATTTTAATCAGATGAAATCACTCCGTGAATTTGATATAGCCTTTGTAGGACTGAAACCCGGAGTGCATGCCTTTCAGTACCAAATTACGGATAGTTTTTTTGAAAATTACGGTCCGCAGGATTTTAGTAACTGCAATGCAACGGTAAAGCTGCAATTTGATAAAAAAAGCAGCTTTTTCATGCTAAAATTCGAAATAGGCGGCACAATAACGGTAATTTGTGACAGATGCGGGGCACCGTTTGAATTACAGCTTTGGGATGATTTTGACCAGGTGGTGAAGCTGGTAGAGAACCCGGACGAATTGGAAAGCGATGAAGATCCGGATGTGACCTACATCTCAAAAACAGAATCGCACTTTAGTGTGGCTGATCTGATCTATGAGTTCATTAACCTCAGCATTCCCATGCAGCGCATCCATCCGGATGATGCCAGCGGGAAAAGCGGTTGTGATCCAAAGGTGCTGGATATGCTGAATAAAATGAACCAGCCGGAAGGGGATGATAAGAATCCCATCTGGAAAGACCTGGACAAGTTCCGGGAGAACTGAGGATGATCTTAGATTTACGATTTTAGATTTTAGATTTAAATCGGATCGTAAGTCAAGGAAAATAAAATATACGATTTTAGATTGATCGGAATAGTAGATCTGGATCGTAAAATCTAAACTCTGAAATCTTAAATTGATATACAATGCCAAATCCTAAACGCAGACACTCTCAGCAAAGATCAGCTAAGAGAAGAACGCATTACAAGGCTGTTGCGGATACTTTAAGCACTGATAGCGCAACCGGAGAAGTGCACCTGAGACATCGTGCTCATTGGGTAGAAGACAAATTATACTACAAAGGAAAGGTAGTGCTGGAGAAACAGAACAGCGCTAAATAATTTTACTTTCGTACCAGCGGGTATTAAGTTAATTACGAATTGTCAATTACGAATTACGAATTGGGATTACGCGGATGATTATCTTCGTTGTATTTTGATTCGTAATTTGTAATGCAATAATTCGTAATTTTTGTGTATTCTACCTTAAGACAAACTAACGTTACAATGCGAATTGGGCTTGATATGATGGGAGGCGACTATGCCCCCCAGGAAGCAGTAAAAGGAGTAAAATTATTTTTAGAAACTGTTGCCACCAAAGCGCACCTGGTACTCTTAGGGGATGAACAAGCCATCGCTCCCCTGCTTGCAGCAGCGCAGATCCCTGCATCAGACTATACTATCGTACATGCCCCGCAGGTAATTGGCATGCATGAGCACCCTACCAAAGCACTCAAAGAAAAGCAACAATCCTCTATTGCCATCGGATTTCACCTTTTACAGAACGGGAAAATAGATGCCTTCATCAGCGCAGGCAATACCGGCGCCATGATGGTGGGTACCTTTTATTCCATTAAATCCATAGAAGGCGTACAAAGGCCTACCATCAGCACCCCCGTTCCCCGGGAAGACGGTTCTTTTGGTTTGCTGCTGGATGTGGGCATTAATTCGGACTGTAAACCGGAAAACCTGGTACAATTTGCCATACTGGGCTCCCTGTATGCCAAGCATATCCTGAAAAGGGATAACCCTACTGTGGGTTTACTGAACATCGGGGAAGAGGAAGGCAAGGGGAACCTGCTGGCACAGGCCACCTATCCCCTGCTGAAAGAACATCCGCAGCTGAACTTTACCGGCAATATAGAAGGCCGCCATATTTTCAGCAACAAGGCAGATGTGATCGTATGTGAAGGATTTACCGGCAATGTAGTGCTGAAAATGGCAGAATCGTTCCATGAGATCGCGGTAAAACGCAACATCAGGGATGAATACCTGGACCGTTTTAATTTTGAGACCTATGGCGGTACCCCGGTACTGGGTGTATCCCAGCCGGTGATCATTGGCCACGGCATTTCAGAAGCAGCAGCCTTTAAGAACATGATCACACTGGCGCAGCAGATGATAGAGAGCAAGCTGCTGGAAAAGATCAAAGAAAGCTTTAACGGAAAGCAGAGCTAACCACTCCCTGCTAACGGCAAATAAGAAAAGAGCGTATATCCGTATGGGTACACGCTCTTTTTTATTGGGCCGCAACGCAATAGCGATTATTTGAACAAAAGCCTTGTTTAACAGACTGTTAATGCGCCGGCACCGCTTTTTGCACGCCCTTCTGCAGCTTGTGGTATTGCAGGTAAGACACGGCCAGTATGCCCAGGAACACCAGGGGCATAACACGGTTGGCCACCGGATCACCGGCTGCGGTATGCGCCATGAAGGCGGCAATAAAGGTGAAGGTGAACCCGGCATAGGTCCACTCCTTAATGCGGGGGCCTACAGGCGCCAGCAGTAAAATGGCCCCTATGAGCTTGGCAATGGCCAGCTCTACCCGGAAATGGTCCGGGTAGCCCAGGTGGTGGAAAGCTTCTGTAAGGGCCGGCTGTGTAAAATAAGAATAGGCTGAGAAGGCCATCATTAACGCTACAATTGCAGTGGTTATCCAGTAAATGATCTTTGTTGCTTTCATATTTCAGTAGATTTTCTGTTCCATTAGTTTAAGAATGCAAAACTAGGTACATTTGCTAACCATTTATTAGTACTATACGATAGGTTAGTAGTAACCTTTTGGTTAGTTAAAACTGCGAGATATGCCATATGATACTTTAGAGGAACAGCCCTTCACTGAAACCGTAACACCAGCAGCATGCAGCAATCACCTGCGGGCCGTGGGCGATGCGCTATACGTGATCGGCGGGAAATGGAAACTGCGCGTTATTATTGCCCTGGGGCATGGCCATAAACGTTTTAATGAGCTGCAACGCGCCATTGAGGGCATTTCTGCCCGGGTGCTTTCCAATGAGCTGAAAGAGCTGGAGCTGAACGGGTTTATAACGCGTACCGTGCATACGCAAACACCGGTGGTGGTGGAATACACGCTTACTCCCTACAGCGCTACATTGAAGAACGTGATGGGCGCGCTGGCGGAATGGGGCTACATGCACCGGGAAAAGATCATTAACGGGAAATGATCCGCGTATAATTAATGCTCAACAATATGCTTTGCCATTACGGCTATGGCCATATGGGAATGACCCGCGCGTACTAATGCTGCTCAACTAATGGCAGCTTTACAAAAAAGGTGGTACCCATATTGATGCGGGTTTCAAACCATATTTCCCCACGGGCCTGTTCTACAATATTCTTACACATAGCCAGTCCCAGGCCGGTACCTGAGTTTTTCGTAGTGAAGTTGGGTACAAAAATGCGGGACTGTATTTCCGGGGAAATGCCTTCGCCATTATCCTGCACGCTTACAATTACCCACTGACGGTCGTCTGTGGCTTTCATATGCATTACTATATTACCGCTCCTGCTTTCGGGGATAGCCTGTATGGCGTTTTGCAGCAGGTTGGTGAACAGGCGGTTCATCTGTGTTTTATCTGCATACACATAATAAGGCTGCGTGGGCTCATCATAGTGGATCTCACAGCCGGGCTGCCCCTGGTACAGCGCATGCAGGGAGTGCAGCGTTTCATTGAGCAGCAATACCTCGTTAACGGCTTCGCCTATACGGGAAAACGCAGAGAAGTCGGAGGCAATGTTGGAGAGGTGCTCTATCTGCTCCACCAGCGTATGGGCTACATTATTGGTAAGCTCCTTTACATTAGGGCTATCATTTCCTACGGCCCGCTGTAAATACTGGATGCTCAGCTTCATGGGGGTAAGTGGGTTCTTGATCTCGTGGGCCACCTGCCGGGCCATTTCGCGCCAGGCCCCTTCCCTTTCGCTCTTGGCCAGCTTTACAGCGCTCACTTCCAGCTTGCGCACCATTTTATTGTATTCCTTTACCAAGGCGCCTATTTCATCGTCTTTCTCCCACTCTATCTCATCATTACGCTGGCCCAGGTTCACATGGCGCAGCTTTTCCGTTACCAGTGAGAATGACTTGGTAATTGAATTGGTGATAAGCAGCGCCAGCATACCGGCTATTAAAAAGATGAATGCATTAAAATTGATCAGCGCTACCAGGAAGTTGGAGATCTGCTGGTTCAGCTCTGTTTGCGTGGCAAAATAAGGTACGTTGAGGTAGGCAAACACCTCTCCTTCCGGGTTGCGCAGGGGCACATAACCGGAAAGATAGCGCATGCTGCCTATTTGTTCTTCCTGTATGAATTGTATACGGTTCAGGCGGAACATATGGAAATAGGCTGCCGGGTGCATTTTGCGGGATAACAGGCCCTTCTCCGTCATTAAAGGCTGGGTGCTTACTTCCAGGTTGCCATCCCGGTCATAAATGTTAATGTCCAGCGCGCGGTCTTCCGCAATATCACTAACAGATGATTGCAGGCCGGATTGGAATACCGGGTCGTACAGGTCCTCCAGCTCATCAAACATACGCTGGGTGTAAAACTCCTTTTCCACATCATGGGCTACTTCGTTCATGGTTTTGCTAAGGCGCTCCCGGTTCTCTGTTTCCGAACGGTTAATGAAGAACAGGATGGTAGTGCCCCCCAGAATGATGAATGCAAATACCACCACAAAGATCACCGTGCCATGCACCTTGCGGCGGATGCTTACATCCACCAGCGCCCTTAGCTGCCCTATGCGCATCCGCGCTTTTACCAGCAGATCCAGCAGCCTGTAAATAACAATAATGAGCAGGAACAGGCAGAACATGTAGGCAAACAGCGTTATGAACTCAATAAAGCTGCGGCTTTCCTTTACCACCATCACCACCTTATCCCGCGAGGCTTTGTAAATGAGTACAGAATGGCCGTTCACTGTTTTCTCCGATACATCTGTTAAGGGTATATCGCTGTTATACAGCTTTATGGGAAAAGGGAAATCGTTGTTATTGCTTACCAGGATGTTCTTATCATAAATAGCGTAGGAATAGGCAGCGGCTGATTCTTTCTCCGGATCGCTCAGCTCCCCGTCTACCAGCAGCTCAGGATACAGCTTTTGCGGGTTTACCACAGCGGGTGTAAGCTCGTACACCATAGAGCCAATGATCACACTATCCCGGTAGAATACCTGTTTGCCAATATAGCTGTAATCATTAAAGCTGCGCTCATTATAATACAGGTCATTATCATTGCCTACCTGGTCTGACTGCTGCAGGATGCGCGGGTTCAGCGAATACAGGCTGGCGGTATCGGAAGGATAGATGGGATAGCCGTTTTCATCAAAGAAGTAAAAAGTAAGATTAAAACGGCTCAGATAACCTTTGAAATACTTCTGCTTCAGCTCATTTTCCAGCATTTCCCGTGGCAGCTGGCTGGAGCTGCGGCGGTCCTGGAAGAACAGCTGCATCAGCTCATCATCGCCGGCATTGCGGTTCACATCATTCAGCAGCATTTCCAGGTAAGGATCGCGCTGTTTGGAAAGGTTAATGGCCAGGCGTTCCCGCTGGCTTAATTCCTTTTTGTTATTGTAATATACCAGTACAGCGGAGGTAGTAACGGTAAGCAGCACCAGCCAGAATACGAATGCTACGGTTGCCAGGCTGTTCTGAAAACGGGAAGAGAACATGTCCAGCAGCATTACATAGAACAGCAGCCATAGCACCATTACCGTGAAGTACGGTATCTCCGGATTATGAATGCGGAACAGCAGCCACAAAATGCCTACTGCGCCTAAGAATATGTATTTAGTGCGGTGCCGCGACTGTGTAAGCTCATTCAGCAAAAAGTTAATGATCTGCGAAAAGAATAAAAAGCTAAAGGCTATAAAACCCAGTATGATGAAGCCTATAAGGCTGTATTCATTGAGGCTGAAAGGGTTGGTTACGTCAAAGGAGATCTTGGAATCTATTACCAGGCTTTGGATCAGCTCTGACAGGAACTGCCCTACAATGAACATTACCAGGCTGGCCAGGGCAATCACTAACCACGACTGCCATTTGTACCTGAGCGCCGGCGCGTTAATGGTTTTTACGTGCTCCCGGAAGAACAGCAGCATCCAGAAAGTGAGCAATACGTTCAGCAACAGATCGCCCAGGGAATGGAAGATCTCATCCTTGGCGTATATATAGGGCATGAAGATATTGAGGGCCCGCAGGTTGAACGGGAAGGGATATACGTAGCTAAGTACCCGCAGCGTGCCTACCATGAACAGCAGGTACAGAAATCCCATGAGGGGGTTCTTTTGCCGGGCCAGCAGCGTGGCAAAAAGGTTCAGGAATATAAGCACGCAAATACAGCCCAGCACCCGCAGTATAACGCTGAGCAGGTTGGGCGGGCTTGCATCCAGCGCAGGATCGTAGTACAGGTAAAATAAAATGATGTTCCTGTTATTGAGCACCGGTATGCCGGGCGGGCGCATTTGTATGCTGTATTCCTTGCCCAGGGCCGGCTTATCAAAAAAGTGATCTACCAGGTAGTCATTACTGATGCTGTATTCCATGGCTACCGGCAGCAGCCCTACCAGGTAGCGGCTATGCCCGGGTGTGCCGGGTAATTTGCGGCACAACACTTCGTAATAACCGTTCTTGAGCTTTGCAAAACCGGAGCCTTGTTTCAAAGGCTGCAGGTCATCCGGCTGCACCAGGTTGGTGCTCCAGAACAGCAGCCAGCGGCCGGTGGCCGTACTGTCGTATGCATATACGTAATAATCGCGGTTGTGCAGCGCTTTCAGCTCCTGTTCATTATAATTACGCTGAAAGAGGTGCCTCATGGTGAGCGTATCGGCTGCCAGCTGCTCAAAGGAAAGCTCCCGGTTATGCAGGCTTCTTTCCAGGCTGCGCTTTACTCCCTGCGGGGATGAATAGTACGACCAGTAATTGCTGAACAAAAAAGCAAAGGTGAATAACCATGCGGCTATGATCAGCAGGTAACCATGCCGCAGGAAAAAAAGGCGTATTTCTTTAATGTCTAACAAAGGCTGTAGTTATGTGCTGATATGATAATGTGCCGGGTAAATGTGCCAACATGCGGGTATTATTTGTGCCGGTTATTGCCTATTGTCCCGTTCATAACAGCCTGCAATATACGGCAGCACCTTAGCACATCGGCATATTAGCACATCAACATTATTCCGTTTTTTTAATATCGTTCCATAGCCCGTCCATTTCAGTGAGGGTCATATCAGAGAGCTGGCGCCCCTGTTCTGCGGCCAGGGTTTCCATTTGCTGAAAGCGGCGTATGAACTTTTTATTGGTGCGCTCCAGCGCATTTTCTGCATCTATTTTCAAAAAGCGGGAGTAGTTGACCAGGGAAAACAGCAGATCGCCAAATTCATCTTCCACCTCCTGCTGGTTGCCGGTTTGCAGGGCTTCCTGCAGCTCCTGCAGCTCTTCCTGCACTTTATCCATTACCTGTTGGGTATTATCCCATTCAAAGCCTACCTGTTTGGCTTTTTCCTGCAGGCGCATGGCTTTTACCAGGGCCGGCAGGGATACGGGTACGCCGCTGAGGGTAGATTTTTTTCCTTCTTTCAGCTTCAGCTTTTCCCAGTTCTGCTTTACCTGCTCTTCATTTTCCACCTGCACATCGCCATAAATATGCGGGTGCCGGTGAATGAGCTTGTTGCAGATACCGGTAATAACATCGTCTATGGTGAACTGTTGCTGCTCTGTTCCTATTTTAGCATAGAACACAATGTGCAGGAGGAGGTCGCCCAGCTCCTCTTTTATTGATTGCCAGTCGTTTTCAGTGATGGCATCGGCCAGCTCGTACATTTCTTCAATGGTAAGCTGCCGGAGTGATTGCAGGGTTTGTTTCCGGTCCCAGGGGCATTTTTCCCGGAGATCGTCCATAATGTTGAGCAGCTGCTGAAAGGAGGCGGTTTTTAGCATTTCCATTGGATAAAAATAGTAAAAATAGTCCACGGACTACAGGCGGTGCGGGGAGTCCATGGTCCATAGTCGATGGTCCATGGCCGTGTGCGCAGGGGAAGCGCTGAGAGGTGGGGTCGATGGTTGATAGCCTGGTGGTGGGGTGAGGAGTCCATGGTTATGGTTGATGGCCGGGTGCGTGGGGGAAAGATGGTGAAAGATGATGGCGGGTCCATGGTTGATGGCATAGTGTGTGCGGGAAGTGAGGGAGGAAGGTGGTTGGGTGTAACTGGTTGGCAGTGAGGCGGTGTTTATTTGCATTGAGAGTTGGGTGTTGGGCAGATGTGCCGGAATACAGGCAGCGCCAGCGGTTGTGGGCGGGCTAAACGGCATTTAAAAGATCATTATTTAACATACCGAGGGTTAGCAGCTATACGTTATAAGACCGGGATACTCATGAATTGTTACCACCGCGGACCTGTAGTAGACCATCGACTGGGGGGTAGTCTGCGAACTTTGAGCTGTGGGAATGTGGACCCATCGATACACGAACCACCGCCTCCGCGCACTCTGCTATGGACTATCGACCATGGACCGTGGACACAGGCGCCTCCGGCGCCTGTTAACAACTTTCGATTGCCGGAAAAGCCAATTTAGTTACATTTGCGACCGGTTTTTACAAAAGCCTTACTTTTTAATTATTCTTTATTAGTTAATTCATGAATACCAAACACATCGCACTCATTTCAGCGGAATTAGGTATTGCTGCCAGGCAGGCAGAAAATACCATGAACTTGTTGGCAGAAGGCGCTACGGTACCTTTTATCAGCCGCTACCGGAAAGAGGTAACCGGCAGCCTGGATGAAGTGCAGATCGCCCGTATTGAAGATCTGAAAAAACGCTACCAGGAAGTGGATGAACGCCGTGAGTTTATCATTAAAACCATCACGGAGCAGGAAAAAATGACCCCGGAGCTGCTGGGCAAGCTGGAAGCTAGCTGGAACCTTACGGAACTGGAGGACATGTACCTGCCTTACAAGCCCAAACGTAAAACCCGCGCTACCACGGCCATTGAAAAAGGACTGGAGCCGCTGGCCAAAATTATCTTTGAGCAGGAAGATATTGCGCTGGATACCCTGGCCGCCCAATATGTAAATGATAAAGTTGCTTCTGCAGACGAAGCCCTGAAAGGCGCCCGCGATATTATTGCCGAATGGATCAATGAGAACGCAGAGCTGCGTGATAAGCTGCGTAAGCTGTTTACCCACACGGCGGTGCTTACCTCCAAAGTAATAGAAGGTAAAGAAGAAGAAGGACAGAAATACAAAGACTACTTTGATTTCCAGGAAGAGCTGCCCGCCATCCCCTCCCACCGTGTGCTGGCTATCCTGCGCGGGGAAACAGAAGGTTTCCTGTACGCTACCGTAATGCCGGTGGAAGATGAAGCCCTGGAGATCATCCAGAAACAATTTGTGAAAGGCAGCGCTGCGGCCCGGGAACAAATGAACAAAGCTATAACGGACGCGTATAAACGCCTGCTGCGCCCCTCGCTGGAAAACGAGTTCCGCGCACTGGCCAAAGAAAAAGCTGATACCGAAGCTATTGACGTATTTGCTGAAAACCTGCGCCAGCTGCTGCTGGCAGCCCCGCTGGGCCCCAAAGGCGTAATAGCCATTGACCCCGGTTACCGTACCGGCTGTAAAGTAGTAGTGCTGGATGAGCAGGGCAATATGCAGGATAATGATGTAATATATCCCCTGGAAAAGAACTACAAACGCGATGAGGCAGAAGCCCTGCTGAAAAAATGGGCCAAACAATATAACACCCTGGCCATTGCCGTAGGTAATGGTACTGCCGGCCGTGAAACAGAAGAGTTTGTGAAGAAGATAGACTTTGGCACCAAGATCAATGTATTTATGGTGAACGAAAGCGGCGCTTCCGTATACTCCGCTTCTGAAGTGGCCCGTGAGGAATTCCCGGACCATGATGTTACCGTACGTGGCGCAGTATCCATCGGCCGCAGGCTCATAGACCCGCTGGCAGAGCTGGTGAAAATAGATCCCAAATCAATTGGTGTGGGACAGTACCAGCACGATGTGAACCAGTCGCACCTGAAACAAAGCCTGGACCGCGTGGTGGTAAGCTGCGTGAACAATGTGGGCGTGAACCTGAACACCGCTTCCAAACACCTGCTGGCCTATATCTCCGGCCTGGGCCCTTCCCTGGCGGAAAACATTGTGAAGTACCGTAAAGAGAACGGCGCTTTCAAGAGCCGCGCATCACTCAAGAAAGTACCCCGCCTGGGCGAAAAAGCTTTTGAACAGTGCGCGGGCTTCCTACGCATTGAAAACGGCGACAACCCGCTGGATAACTCTGCCGTGCACCCGGAACGTTATGGCCTGATAGAAGCCATGGCCGCCAAACAACAGTGCACCGTGCAGGAGCTGATGGCCAAGGAAGAACTGCGTAAAAAGATAAACCCGAAAGAATATGTGAGCGAAGAAGTAGGCTTATTGACGCTAGAAGACATTCTGAAAGAACTGGATAAACCCAGCCGCGACCCGCGCGATGAAATAGCCATCTTTGAATATGCAGAAGGCATCCATAAGATAGAAGATGTAAAACCCGGTATGACGCTGCCCGGCGTAGTAACCAATATCACCGCCTTTGGCGCCTTCGTAGATATTGGCGTTAAGCAGGATGGGCTGGTGCACATTTCCCACCTTTCCAACAAATTTGTGGGCAACCCTAACGAGGTGGTGAAGCTGAATCAGAAAGTAACGGTAACGGTGCTGGAGGTAGATGCCTCCCGCAAACGCATTTCCTTATCTATGAAAGATAATGAAGTGCCGGCGGCGGGTGGTGGCAGCAGCGGTGCACCGCGGAAGGAACGTAAGGATAACGGCAACAAGCCTGCTGGTAAGCAGGCGGCAGCAGCGCCGCTGAATGATTTTCAGGCTAAATTACAGGAGCTAAAGAAAAAATTTAATTAAGTTTCTTTTTTCTTGTTCCTTTTTGCTTCCCCAAAAAGGAACCAAAAAGGGGACCGCAACCGGTTACCGCCCGGTTGCGGGGTGGTACCTTGATTGAGCTTTTTTGCTACTGTGGTGCCGGGCTTTGGGGCCTTGATGATTGATGATTGATGATTGATGATTGATGATATTGGAGATATTGGAGAATAGAATTTAAAATGTAAAAGGGAATGCAGCAATCATGTACTGCATTCCCTTTTGCATTTAAGATTTTAGATTTGGTATCTTATTTTAATTTTATTTGGTATTCTTATTTCAGGAGGGTTTTTAGGAATATGCCAATGTCTTCGCCTTCGAGGATTACGCTTACTTTGGTTAGGTTAATGGCTTGCTGGGGCATGTAGCCTACTTCTGCGGTGGCAGGTTGTTGTGCAATGGTGAAGCCTCCGGCATCGGCAATGTTCTTGAGGCCTACAGCGCCATCGGCGTTTGCGCCGGATAATAATACGCCTACTAACGCGGGACCATATACGAGAGCGGCCGATTCGAAAGTTACATCGATACTGGGGCGGCTATAGTGCACTTTTTCAGAGGCATCCAGTGAAAAAGTATATTCGTTTTCCAGTAGTAAATGATAGTCCGGCGGGGCAATGTAAATGGTGCCTGGTAAAATGAGCTCCTTATCCTCTACTTCCTTTACTACCAGCTTTGTTTGGGAGGAAAGCAGATCTGTCAGAATGGAATCGCCGCTTTTGCCGCGGTGCACTACCACTACAAATGCAACATCTACTGCTTCCTGCACGGCAGCAACGATCTTCAGGATGCTATCCAGGCTGCCGGCCGAGCCGCCGATCACCACCATCCGGTATTTACTTACATCACCTTCCGCCATATTCTTTCCCTGTTTTCAAGTTGCTTAAACTTACGGGCGATGGGACTAAAACGCAGGTTCTCTTTAGAACCCAGCACCAGGAAACCCAGCTTTTCCAGGCTGTCGTCAAATAATGTGAGCACATTATCCTGCAGGTACTTATCAAAATAAATAAGCACGTTGCGGCAAAAGATCAATACAAATTCATTGAATGAGCGGTCGGAGACCAGGTTGTGCGTGGCTACGATCATCTTGGCCTTTAAGCGGTCGTCGAATTTGGCCCAGTTGTATTTGGCGGTGTAGTACTTTGAAAAATCATGCTTACCGCCGGAAAGAATATAGTTCTCTGAATATTGTTTCATTTCACTGATGGGGAACACGCCTTTGCGGATGTTCTCAATGGCTGTTGGGTTCAGGTCTGTTGCATATAGCAGTGATTTATGCAGCAGGTTAGCCTCATCCAGCAGGATGGCCATGGAATATACCTCCTCCCCTGTGGCACAGCCGGCATGCCAGATGCGGATAAAGGGATGCGTGGCCAGTATAGGCAGCACCTCTTCCCGGATGGTCTTAAACACCTGGGGATCGCGGAACATTTCCGTTACATTCACCGTTAGCTCCTCTACCATGCGGGTAAGGTAGGCAGGATCCTGGCGTACACGGTATAACAGCTCTGCAAAACTGGGGAAGCGGTCTATGATCATCAGGCGGCTCACCCTTCTTTTTAAAGAAGCGCGGGCGTAGTTGGTGAAGTCGTAGCCGTAGCTGCGGAACAATTCGTCCAGCAGCAGGTCCAGCTCTTCATCCTTCACACTATTTTCCATTTTATCGAACATATTCATCCAGCAGCTGCTGCAGTTTATCTATGTCTACCGGTTTTGAGATATAACCATCGGCCCCGGCGGCCAGGCATTTATCCCTGTCGCCTGCCATGGCCTGTGCGGTAACGGCTATTACCGGTATGTGCTGCCATTGGGGCGATGCTTTGAGTATGGGGATGGCCTCATACCCATCCATGTCCGGCATCATCATATCCATCAAAATGATGCCAATCGTATTTCCGGCTGCCAGCAGCTCAAACGCTTCCTGCATACCGGTGGCCGTTTCACAGTGAAAACCCCTGGCTTTCAGCACGGCGGTGAGGGCAAAAATATTCCTGCTGTCGTCGTCTATTATCAATATGCTACCCATTCCCTTATATATTGCTTTTGGAGTTATTCATATAGCCATACCCGTAACAGGGACACCAGCTGGTCTACATCCACCGGTTTGGTAATGTAGTCGGATGCGCCGGCATTGATACACTTCTCACGGTCGCCGGTCATGGCTTTGGCAGTTACCGCTATTACCGGCAGGTTGCGGTACTTATGCATTTGCCTGATGCGGCGCGTGGCTTCATACCCATCCATTTCCGGCATCATCATGTCCATCAGCACCAGGTCTACGTTGGGCGTTTCATCCAGCTGCTTAAGGGCTTCCCTGCCATCTATGGCGGAGATCACCTTCATACCATAGGCTTCCAGCGACTTGGTGAGGGAGAAGATGTTGCGCACATCATCATCCGCCACCAGCACTACCTTACCTTTCAGTACCTCGCTTAAAGCGCCCATACGTTTATAGCGGGTTACGCCGCGGTCTTTGGTATTCTCCTCTACCAGGTGCAGGAAAAGGGATACCTCGTCCAGGATGCGCTGGTAAGAGTGCGCTGTTTTTACTACGATCGAATCTGCATATTGCTTAATGCGCATTTCCTCCACATGTGAAAGGTTGCGGCCCGTGAATACAATAATGGGCAGGTTCTCGTACCCCGGCGATTTCTTTACTTCCTCCAATACATCGTACGAGTGCTGTGCGGGCACGCCCATGTCCAGGATCACACAATCCACCTCACTGCGGTTAAGGGCTGTAATGCCATCTCCTACTGTGGTCCGGATCTGTGTATGCACGTTAAATCCATCCAGGTAATAGGCCAGGGCCTGTGCATGTTTCTGGTTCTCTTCCACGATCAGCACTTTTTTCGGGTGACGGCTCAGCGCCTGCTCTATGCGCTGGAACACATCGCTCAGCTTATCTATATCTACCGGCTTATTTATAAAGTCTACTGCACCGCGCGACAGGCTGCGGGTTTTAGCCTGGTAAGACGACATCATGTGCACGGGAATGGGGCGGGTGGCGGCATCGGCTTTCAATTCCTCCATTACTTCCCAACCGGTTTTTACGGGCAGCTGTATATCCAGTAAAATGCCCAGTGGCCGGAACCGGCGGGCCAGCTCCACTCCTTCATCGCCCCTTACGGCTACAATCCCCTTATACCCTTTCTGCCGGGTATAGTCCAGCAGCGAGCGGGCAAAGGCGGTATCATCTTCTATGATCAGAATCACCTTTTCACCTGCGGTGATAGTATCACGGTCGTCCGGAACAGCGGGCGGGATATGCGCTGACAGGAACTGTGGATCTTTCATCAGCTCATCTTCCTTCGGTTTTTCCTGCTGTGAGGCGGTGATCTCTTCCTGCACCGGGGCCGGGATAATGGGTTTGGCGGGATGAATGGAGGCGCCTTTTTGCAGCGGCAGCGTAAGCGTAAAGGTGCTGCCCTTGCCTTCCTCACTCTCCAAACTGATCTCGCCTCCCAGCAGCTTGGCCAGCTCCCGGCTAATGGACAAGCCCAGGCCGGAGCCGCCGTACTTTCTGCGGGTAGAGCCATCTGCCTGCTGAAAGGCTTCAAATACAGTTTGCTGCTTATCTGCCGGTATACCAATGCCGGTATCCTGTACGGCAAAGGAAATGGTATGAGCGTCTTTAGAAATGTGCAGGGTAACGGCGCCGCGGGCGGTGAATTTCAGCGCATTGGAAATAAGGTTGCGCAGGATCTGCTGCAGGCGCAGGCGGTCTGTTTCCAGCATTTTAGGCAGATCGTCTGCTGCTGCTATGCGGAAGGTAATGTTCTTATCTTTTGCAATGGGGCCGAACAGGGAGCTCATTTCCCCTGTTACACTTTCAATGTCCACAAACTCATATTCCAGCTCCATTTTACCGGATTCTATCTTGGACAGGTCCAGTATTTCATCTATCAGCGTTAGCAGGCCATTACCGGAGCTGCGGATCACCGTAGCATATTCTATCTGGTCGCTGAGCAGATTACCGGCATGGTTCTCTGACAGGAGGCGGGAAAGCAGCAGGATGGAGTTGAGCGGCGTACGCAGCTCATGCGACATATTGGCCAGGAACTCTGATTTGTACTTAGTGGTTTGGGCCAGCTCTTCTGCCTTGGCCTGGATCTCAAAATTGCGTTCCAGGATCAGCTCGTTCTTTTCTTCCAGCAGGCGGCTGCGTTCTTCCAGCTCCTGGTTGGCCTGCTGCAGCTCTTCCTGCTGTACGCGCAGCTCTTCTTCAGAGGCCTGCAGCTTCTGCGACTGGGCTTCCAGCTCTGTATTAATATTTTCCAGCTCACTGTGCTGCGACTGCAATTCTTCTGACTGGGCCTGTGTTTCGGCCAGCAGGTCCTGCAGGCGCTGATGGTCTTTCGCGCTGTGAATGGCCTGGCCTATATTGTAGGATGCTATTTTCAGGAATTCGCGTACCACGGGGCTGTAAGTGCCCAGGGTAGCCAGCTCTATTACCCCTTTTAAACGGCGCTCATAAATGATGGGGACTGCAATAATACTTTGCGGCTTAATACTACCGGCAGTATGGTTCACTACCAGCGCTGCATCCGTTATATTTTCCAGCAACAGGTCTTTACGGGATAAGGCAGCCTGCCCGGCCAGCTCCTCACCCAGAAACAATGTTTTTTTAACGCTGTCCTTATTTAATCCATAGCTGGCAGTTAGTCCCAGGGTTTCCTCATCCTTCATCAAATAAACAGCGCCTACCTGGGAGCTGGTATAGTCTGTGATAAATTCAATAATGTTATAGGTCAATACATCCAGCTGTTTTTCACCGATCATTTTCTCATTCAGGCTGGCAATACCGGTTTGTGTCCATTCCTTGTGCGACAGGGTAGCGAAGGAATAGTCCAGCGATTGTGCCATCTTGTTCAGTGCCACACCCAGGGAGCCCAATACATCCTTCCCTTCATCACTTACCCTTACCTGGTAGTCACCGCCGGAGATCTTATCTGCAATACCCTGGATAATAGCCAGGCGGTTAGAGGTATCAATATCTTTTTGCTCCAGGGCGCGCTGCAGCACTACCCTTCTGTCATAATCAGCATTCACCCGCAGGAAGGACACAATGGCTACCAGCAGGGATAGCAGGGAGGCTATGACAATAAGCACCGGCGTATATGCTGCAAAACGGTTGGTTTTTTCGGTACGTTGTGTAAGCAGCGCCTGTTCCCGGTCCTGCATGGTTGTTACCAGGCGGCGTATTTCATCCATCTGCACTTTACCCAGTGTAAGGTCCTGCTCATTATTTGCAACGCCTCTTTTTTTAGCATCAATAATATCCCGTAACAGGGCAAAGCGCCGCACTACCAGGTCACGCAGCTGCTGCAGGGATTGTTGCTGCGAAGCATTATCGAGCGTAAGCTTTTCTACTTCATTCAGTGCAGTAAGGGCGCGGTCGCGGGCGCCATTATAAGGATCTAAAAACTCCGTTTTTCCGGTGAGCAGGTATCCCCGCTGCCCGGTTTCCCCATCTTTTAAAGCAGATGAGATCTGCTCCAGCTTCATGATCACATTATTGGTATGGTCTACCAACCCCTGCCCTTCCAGCAAATTATGGATGCTCATGTAAGATGCGACAGAGCTTATGATCACCAGGAAAAGGGACAGGCCGTAAGTGATTATTAAATTCCTTTTGAATGATTCGTTCATGTATATACGTTTATAGTCCCTGCGTTTCTGTTTCTAATATGGCGGTTTGTTTCAGCGGCAGCACCAGCATAAAAGTGGCGCCCTGGCCTTCCCTGCTTTCTGCGGAGATAAGGCCGTTATGTTTCTGGATGATCTTTTTTACGATGGTTAAGCCGATGCCGGTACCATGATATTCATCTTTGCCATGCAGGCGCTGGAACATGTGGAATATTTTATCGAGGTACATTTCATTAAACCCTATACCGTTGTCGGAAATATAGATGCGGCACCAGGCGCCTTTGCCGGAAATGCCGGCGGTGAGGGAGCGCTGGTCTATCAGCTCACTCCAGATCTTAATAACAGGCGGGGTATCTTTTTTAGCGAATTTAAGCGCATTGCTGACCAGGTTCTGGAACAGCTGCCGCATTTGGTCCGGGATGGCTTCAATGGAGGGCAGGTGGCTGATGTGCAGCACAGCTTCTTTTTCCTTAATGGCTACTTCCAGGTCGGCCATGGTTTCCTGTACCAGCTGGTTCAGGTTGCAGATATTGAACCGGGGCGGCTCTGCCAGATGGGAATAGCTAAGCAGGTCATTAATAAGGCTGCGCATGCGCTCTGAAGATGAGATGACCTTGTTCATGTACTGCAGGGCTTCCGGATCGCCGCCCAGGAACCGTTCTATTACCAGGCGGCTGAAGGTAATGATCTTGCGCAGGGGCTCCTGCAGGTCGTGGGAGGCTATGAAGGCATACTGCTGCAGCTCTGCATTGCTAAGCTCCAGCTCTTTATTGGCCTGCACCAGGGCTTTGGTACGCTCTTCCACCTTCTGCTCCAGCGTTTCTTTAATATCATTCAGCTCTTTTGTTTGCCGGTACAGGCGGGTAAAGGTTTTTACCTTTAGCAGCAGAATGTCGGCATCAAAGGGTTTGGTAATATAATCCACTCCGCCGGAGGCATATCCTTTGGTTACAAAACGTTTATCAATATTTACTGCGGACAGGAAAATGATGGGAATGTCCTTAGAGCGGCTGTAACCGGTAATGGTTTCTGCTACTTCATAGCCGTCCATACCGGGCATTTGCACATCGAGGATAATGAGCTCATATTCATTCCTGAGTATCCTTTTCAGGGCTTCTTCGCCGGAGGTGGCAGTGTCTACCTCATACAGATTGAGGCGGAGCAAAGCTTTTAACGAGTAAAGATTTTCCTGTTTGTCGTCAACGATCAAGATCATACTGGATGACTGAAATACATTAATAAAACCAGCTTCAGCAAATTACGCAGGCGGGTACGGTCTGGCGCAGGGTTTTGAGGGCCGCGTGCAGGTCAAGATGCACATTACCTGCAATGGCTTCCAGTATCTCCTGCAGCTCTTTGAGGCTGGTGGGCTTGGTAATAAAGCTCACCGCGCCCTTCTGCATGGCCTGTTCTACATCCTTTGGCTGTGAGGAGGTGGTGTACATGATCACCGGTATCTGTTTAAGGGTATCGTCCTCTTTAAGGGCTGCCAGGCACTGGCGGCCATCCATACGGGGCATGTTCAGGTCCAGGAAAATAACATCCGGCCGGGTAGTACCTTCCCGTAATGCGGCCAGCGCTTCGTGCCCATTGGCGGCGGAAGCGAACACCACTGCGGGGTCTACCTGCTGCAATACTTCTTCAAATAATGACGTGTCATCTAAATCATCATCAACCAGCAAAAATGTAGTTGGATTCTTCATATAATCGATCTATAGTTCGCGCAAAATTAACTCAATCTGAGGAGTATCAGTGTTTTCCCATAACAGTCCCCTCCGCGTAATGCGGCATTTTTGGACGTGTGTCCCTCCCCGTGTTGTGGTGTACGGCGGATCTTACAATTGAATAGAGGTATAAACGAATATTAAATATAAAAACATTTTACTGCATCCGGCTATTTTGCCTGGAATTTTTGTTTCCATTCCCGCAGGCGCTGGGGGTAGGCGGTATCCTTTTTCTCTGCAAAGATCTTTACCCGTCCTTTTACGGCTATGCCGGCATAAATAATATCGCGGTTCATATCTATAACCAGGGCGGCTTCGTCCATACCGCAGTTATGTGGCTGGCAGCCTTCGTTATAGAAGATGTTGCCTTCTATTTCTATGGGCGGGGCTACCTGGAAGCGCTGGAAGAACAGCAGGCTATCCCGGTTCAGCAGGCGGTGAAAACGTTCTTTCAGCGGCTCTTTATCCAGCAGGTCCACCTCGCCGGCATAGCGGCCGATATAATCCTCAAAACGGCTCCAGGAGGTGATCTCATCGGCCATAATGGTATCCGGTACGGGTATCATGGTGTCGGCGGAGGGTATCATAGTGGTATCCGGCCGGCGTTGTTCCGGTTTTTTGGGTATAACAGGCTTGCATGCACACAGCTGTATGCAAAACAGTGAAGGCAACAGCATTCTCATAGTTATGGTAGCGATTCTCATTAATTCAATTACAATTTTTGGGTGCTGCCGGGGTTCAGGTGTGTGTTGCTTTTACCAATAGTTATTATTTACCTGTAAAGCGCGGCGCCCGTTTTTCTATAAACGCCTGCATACCTTCTTTCTGATCGTCTGATGCGAACAGCAGGTAAAAATTCTTACGTTCAAAGTGCAACCCTTCCTCCAGGCTGCTGTCAAATGCTTTGAGCACTGCTTCCTTGGCCATTTTAGTGGCCAGGGGGCTCATACCGGCTATTTCTTTTGCCAGTTTTATAGCTTCTTCCAGGTATAGCTCTACAGGCGTTATACGGTTAACCAACCCGGCCTGCAGGGCTTCTGCGGCGGTGATAAAACGTCCTGTAAGCACCATTTCCATGGCCAGGGCTTTACCTACGGCCCTGGTAAGGCGCTGGGTGCCCCCTGCGCCGGGCATTACGCCTAGCTTAATCTCCGGCTGTCCGAAACGGGCGGTTTCACTGGCTACGATCATATCGCACAGCATGGCCAGCTCGCACCCCCCACCCAGTGCAAAACCGCTTACGGCTGCTATGATGGGTTTCTTTGTTTTTTTGATGGCGTCCCAGGTGCTGAACTGATCGGTGTTATACATGTCTATGGCGCTTTTACCTGCCATTTGTGTAATATCGGCCCCGGCTGCAAATGCTTTTTCATTGCCACTGATGATGATTGCGCGAACCTGGTCGTCGGCGTCCAGTGTTTGCAGGGCTGTTTTCAGCTCTGTCATCAGTTGCAGGTTCAGCGCATTGAGTGCATTGGGACGGTTCAGCTGTATGTGTGCAACGTGGGTTGCTACCTGTTGGTGTACGATTATAAATTCCGGTTGCATCTATAAAATTACAGAATTACCGCAAATATGATCAGGATAAAGAATACGCCTACAAAAGCAAAGCTGATACCATACCCGAATAAGAGCAGCAACGATTTCCCGAACGACCGCATAAAGCTTTGATGATAGGTATTCCGTAGCGCCAGCACCAGGTACCCGAATATAAGCCATACGCTCCAGCCTATGAAGCCGTCCACACCCGTGAGCTTTTCCAGGATATAGGCCAGCAGCAGTACCGTGTACGCAAAGCAGTGCACATGCAGGGCAAAAATGGCATGATCCGTATAATACCAGCGCTTCCAGTTGTAAATGAGCTTTAACCAAAGGGCAAATAAGGGCAGCAGCACAAACATCATTTTAGGGAAATGGTGCTTGAGGGATTCTGAGAGGTTTTCCTGCAGGCGGTCATCTCCCGGGTTCAAACGCATCCACTTATGGGTAAAGTACCGTTTAAGCCAGCCGTCCCTTTGTGCTTTTGGCATGGCTGCCTGCGCGGAATCGTAGGCTTCCTCATTCCCATATTTATTGCGCGGATCGTCCTCACTGTCGGTTAATCTCAGGTCGTCGTCTTCCTCAGCTTTTGCGGCGGTATGCCTGGCGGCGGCCGTATCATGGCTGCCGGCAGCTACCGGCGCCACGGCGTTATGACTCCTGGCGGAATCGTACCGGTAGCGGTATGCCAGGGAATCCACTGCCCGGGCAAGTTCCTTATTATTTTTGAGCGAATCCTTTACGGCGCCCAGGATCCCGGTAATGGAGGGTATCTTTTGACTTTCATCTTCCTCATGCTGCTTTGCAGCTGCTTCCTTTTCGGCGGAGCGTTTTTCGTTCTTTTCATGGGAATCATGGGAAAGCATGGCCCAGGTGAGGAAAAACACAAAGGATACAAAAATGTACAGCTTAATGGGGTTTACAAAGGCTACCCGGCGGCCGGCCATGTATTCTTTGGTTAAACGCCCCGGCCTGAATAACAGGTAACTGATCGTTTGCAGAAACTGGGAATCATAATGCAGCACATCGCCTACAAAATGTTTTACCAGGTGACCAAAAGATTCATGGGGAACGGCATTTTCCTGGCCGCAGTGCGTACAATACCTTTCCGGAACTTCCGTTCCGCAATTCAGGCAGTGTTTATCCTCCCGTAATGGTTGTGTTTTCAAGTAATTGCTAGGTTAGGCGCCTCAAAATAGCAAATCTTTACCGCAAATTTCCAAAGGACAGAAAATCTTATATATCTAAAAAATTTTCAAATGATTTCAACGTTAGTATTTTTGTCACCGATTAGCATTTACGCGTTCAAACTATGATGCACATTAAAAAGTACTGTTTATTAGCGGGTTGCCTGCTGCTGTTCACTGCCCGTAGCATGGCCCAATATTATTACCAGGATATTTACAATACGCGCCAGACCAGCAGTAATATGGCGCAGCTGAAGGAAAACAACGTAAGGGTACAGGAGGTACAAAGCCTGGATGCCAGTATGGAAACCGACAATGATTTCAGGTGCCAGCGCATCCTTTCGCCCAATTTCCGGCAAATGCGGGCCATTACGCAGTCGCGGGGTACGGGACTGAGTATTATGACCTCTACCTTCTCTGCCAAAGGCACGCTTATGAAAACCACGGACAGTACGGAGAGCAGCATTACTACCATCCAGTACAAATACGATACGGCGGGGCGGCTTACGGACATTCATACCAGCTCCCTTTCAGAGGCGGGCAGCAGCAAGTTCCGTGTTACAGAAACCCGTACTTACCTGTATGATGAAAAGGGCCACCTGGCCAGCATGATCCATAAAAAGAGCCTGGGCGGCAATGACTCTACCACCGTGCTGTTTAAAACGGATGAACAAGGGCATGTAATAGAGGAGCAGGAATATGGCAAGAACATGCGCAGCCCGCGCATTTATTATAACTATGATGCACAGGGCCGGTTAACGGATGTGCTGCGGTACCATACCGGTAAAAAACGCATGCTGCCGGATTATATGTTTGAGTATGATGCGCAGCAACGCCTTTCACAAATGACCACTGTAAATGCTGAAACGGCTGATTACACTGTTTGGAAATATAAGTATGATGAAAAAGGATTGCCGCTGCGGGAAGAGTGTTATGGTAAAGAGAAAGCGCTGCTGGGCATTGTGAAATATAATTACGAGTTCCTTAAATAAACATCTTATCTAGCGCCATAGCGGGTAACAGGGCTTTATGATATTTTTATGACATAACACCGTTCCTTGTTAACGGTAATCAATGTATATTTAGAGATATGCTTATGTCAATGTAGTGACCCATTTTTAAAGCCCTGTTATTTGCTGTATGGAAACTCCGTTCACTTTTTGTGACAACCTGGTCATAAGGGTTCCGCGTTTGCCTTTTCAACCACATTTTGAAGCAGCTACAGTACAGCAATTGCTTACAGATGCCGCCTTCCTGGAATCAGTGTACATTGCCTCACCGGTTTTATATGATGAGGCAGTGCGTTTACGCGAAGGGCAGCTGCATACGGCAAAAGAACAGGCTAAGGTTACGGATGCGCTGGTTAAATATTATACCCGCTCCTACAGCCGCTGCACTCCTTTTGGATTATTTTCTTCTTGCACTACTTTACCCTGGGCGCAAACACCCTCCCCTGCTGACTTTAAAGCCATGCCCCTGCAAAGGCGCACACGGCTGGATATGTATTACCTGGGTGCATTAGCCCAGGAGCTGCTGCAGCTGCCCTCCATACGGGAACGGCTATTGTTTTTTCCGAACAACAGCCGGTATGTAATGGGGAACGAGCTGCGGTACATGGAATACGAGTATGTGGAAAACAAACGGTTTTACCGCATTAGCGCAGTGGAGCACCAGCCAGCTTTGCAGACGGTGCTGGCTGCTGCAGAAAAAGGGGCTACGCTGTTTGAGCTATGTGCTTTATTAACGGTTCCCGGGCCTGATGCGCTGGACTATATTAATTCCCTTGTAACTGCACAGGTACTGGTAAGCGAGCTGGAACCAGCCATTACCGGCCCTGCTTTTTTAACACAGCTGCTAACTGTGCTGCAGCGGTTACAGGCGCCTGCCGCACCCGTATTGGAGCAGGTGCAGGCTGCCCTGCAAGCGCTGGATGCGCAGGATACCAACCCCATTGCTGCTTACGAACATATTATACAACTGATCACACAGCTGCAAATACCTTTTGAAGCGGGCAAGCTGCTGCAGGTAGATGCATTCCGCCCGGCAGCTGCCGGCGGTGGTGTGCCTGCCAGCTTACAGGCGGATCTGTCAGGCGCGCTGGACATTTTACATACCCTGCACCAATATAAAGGAGGTAATATACCTGCCTTACAAACCTTTATTGAAAAATTTTATGCGCGGTATGCGGATGAAGCCATTCCGCTGGTACAGGCGCTGGATGCGGAATCCGGCATAGGCTACCCGGCCGGGACGGCTGCGTCATTTGCACCGCTGGTAGACGGGCTGCCCATACCGGCACAAACGGACACGCCTGCACGTACCTTAACGGCTACAGATGAATGGCTGCTGGCACAGCTAACGCGCTGCCTGCATACCGGGCAGCAGGAGCTGGTGCTGGACGATGCTGTTATTCCGCGCAGCGCAGATCATACGGAGACCTTCCCTCCTTCCCTTTCTGCCGTGTTCCGACTGCTGGATGCAGCTAGCGGCCACCTGCAGCTGGAAGGCTTTTTTGGCCCCAGCGCAGCAGGTATGTTAGGCCGCTTTGCCTATGGCGATAGCCAGCTACATGACCTGACACTGCATATTACGCAGGAAGAACAACGGCTGAATGAAGGGGTGATCTTTGCAGAGATCATTCACCTGCCGGATAACCGGACAGGCAACGTGATCCTGCACCCGGCTTTCAGGGAATATGAGATCCCTTACCTGGCACAATCCTCCCTGCCTGCGGAGCGGCAAATACCTATACAGGACCTGTACCTGCGCGTGGTGGACCAGCAGCTGCAGCTATTTTCCAAAAAGCTGGATAAACAAATTATACCGCGGTTAAGCAACATGCATAACTATGCGCTGCATGCATTACCCATCTATTACTTTTTATGCGACCTGCAAAAGCAAGGTTTGCACACTGCTTATTTGTTTGAGTGGAAGACCCAGCCTTTCCGCTTTACTTTTTTGCCGCGGGTACGGTATAAGAATATTGTATTAAGCGTGGCGCAATGGCAGCTGGAACAGGCAGACATCAGCGATTTGCAGCAAAGCACCATGGAGGCCCTGCCGGCCGCCGTGCAGCGCTTCCGGGAGCAGTGGCAGCTACCGCAGCTGCTGGTGCTGGCAGACGGAGATCATGAGCTGCTGATAGACCTGGATAATTTATATACGGTACAGGCCTGGTTACGCACGGTGAAACAACGGACCACGTTTACTCTTAAAGAATTTTTACCTGGTACCGGCGACTATGTACAGCAATGCGTGGCGCCCATGATCAAAACCACGGCTACGTATAACCCTGTACGTGAGCCGGTGGAAACTATTATTACACCGGGCATACAACGCAGCTTTCCCGTGGGATCGGAATGGCTGTATTATAAGCTGTATTGCGGGCCTTCGCTGGCGGACAATATACTTACAGAACAGGTACGGCCTGTAATAGAAACATTAACGGCAGCCGGTATTATAGACCAGTGGTTCTTTATCCGCTACCTGGACCCTGACTTTCACCTGCGTATACGCTTTCACTTAACGGACAGCAGGCTGGCAGGGGAAGCAATTGCCCTGCTAAGCCAGGCCCTGGCGCCTTTGCAGGCATCGCACATGATCTGGAAAACACGCCTGGATACTTATAAACGGGAGCTGGAAAGATACGGCGGCGCTGCTGCCATGGCACTGTCTGAAAAGCTGTTCTTTTACGACAGCCAGACCACCCTGGAACTGTTAGCCATGCTGAGTGGCGATGAGCAGGAAAAAATAAAATGGTTATGGGCACTGAAAGGCATGGATACCTGGCTGAATGATCTTCAGCTGGATGCTACGGAGAAGAGAGCCTTCATTCTGCAGCAGAAGACAGCCTTTGCACAGGAAATGCAGGTGGATAAACCCATGCGGCAGCGGCTGAACCAGCAGTATGAGCAGCATGCCGCCTACATCCATGAAATTATGGAAGCTATTACCCCGCAGAACCGTTTTTACCCGGTGCTGCAGCTGCTGGAAGCACGCAGCCAACAGGTTGCGCCCCTTGCGCAGCAGCTCATTCAGCTACGGCAACAGGGGCGGCTTAATGTTAACTGGTTCCATTTAACGGGCAGCTATGTGCACATGATGATAAACCGGATCATGACCAGTAAACCGCGGCAATATGAAATGGCGCTATATGATATCCTGGACCGGTATGAAGCACGGAAGTATTATTTGGCCAATATACAAAAGGGGTAGCCGAAACACCTTTAAAAGAGTAGGCATTTATTGTTCACCTAAAAAATCTAAACCATGAGTGTAAAGTCTCAGCAAACCAAGTTTTCCCTGGACGTGTTAGCCAACTGGGATAAACAAAGCCACGAAAAACTGGCTATGCACAAAAGAACCATTGCTAATGTAAGCGAAACTGCTGTAACAGGACGTAAAGGCAAACAGACGGATTCTATCCTGCACCAGCCTACTACTACTGTTATCAGCACCTCTCACTAAGCATTTGTAACGAGCAGTAAGTAAAAACATTTAGTATTCACCTGAAAAAATCTAAACCATGAGTGTAAAGTCTCAGCAAACGAAGTTTTCCCTGGATGTATTAGCCAACTGGGATAAACAGAGCCATGAAAAACTGGCTATGCACAAACGCACCATTGCCAATGTGACTGAAAATGTTGTAACAGGCCGTAAGGACCGCCAGGCGCAAGCACTTCATACGTCGCCGACCACTACGGTGATCAGCACTTCGCACTAATATTTGTATCGAGCAGTAAATATAAAGGCCGTTCCGGGATGGAACGGCCTTTGTTTTATGAGGATGGAAGGATGTGCTGGTTTGGATGGAGGATGTGAGAATATACCGATGTGTAAATGGGAGGATGTGTTGGTTTGGGTGGGAGATGCTGGAATGAACAGATGTGCAATGGAAGGATGGGCTGGTTTGGGTGAGGGAGATGCTGGATATACGGATGTGTAATGGAAGGATGGCCTGGTTTGGGTGAGGAATGCTGGAATGTACAGATGTGCAAATGGAAGGATGGGCTGGTTTGGGTGAGGATGCGGGAATATACGGATGTGCAAATGAGAGGATGTGCGGGTTTGGTGGAGATGTAAAAAAGGGTGTACCAATATGATACACCCTTCTGGAATTATATGAATGTAAATGTTTATTACTGTTTCACCAGCTTGACAGTGCTTACCTTACCGTTGTGCACCAGCTTCAGCACGTACAAACCACCGGGCATATTACCGGGTGCAAATGTGCGGGTATGGCGGCCAGCGGGCAATTGCTCATTGGCCAGCACCTTTACTACCTCGCCATTCGTATTATATACTGCCAGGTGCACCGGGCCTGCCTGCTGCAGGGTAAATGCTACGGTAGCATTGCTGCTTAAGGGGTTCGGGAACACGCTTACCTGCTGCAGCTTATCGCCATGCGTATCTGAAGGCGACGCTACAAATGCCTGCCTGGCGGCTGTTTTAGCGGTGCTGGTAGTGGTGATCACCAGCTGCGGGGCATTACTGCCGGTTTCTTTGGAGTTCCAAAGTGTGCGCGGGTTGGCCATTAAACCATTCAGCAATGCCAGGGAAATGGCCGAACGGCCGGCTGCCTTTTCACTTTGTACATACGCCGTAATATCCCAGCTGTAGTAACGGCCAATAGAATCCGTTACCGTGGCGGTGGCCAGCGCAGTGGCGCCTGGTGCGGGCTTGTTGTTCCAGGTAATGCCGGCTTCTGTCCAGGTAGTGTTGGCTACCGGGTACGCCCCTACGGGAACATTGGTTACGCGGTTATCGTCCTGGTGGCCGTACACTTTCAATACGGCGGATGTGATAGTGCCGCTTACACTGCTGAGATCAAATCCCAGGTAAGCCTGGCGGTCGTTACCTGTTGTTGTGGTGGAGTTCAGCTTAGAGATCAGGTTCACCGGGTCCAGTGCACCGTAGGCGCTATCAGCATAAACACCATTACGTACATAGGCATCTTTTGCAGCGCTTAATGTTACCTGCTGGCCGCTCTGCGTACCTGTTCTCACCTTTACTTCCGTGTAGCTGTTCCAGGCGCTTACATTATTGCCATGGCCTAAGATGCGTACATACTTAGCGGTTTTTGCAGCAAACGTAAAACTTTCCAATGCCAGCGAGGTACCGCTGCTTTGCAGGCCGGTAGCGGCATTGGTAAACGTAAGACCATCTGTGCTGGTTTGCACATCAAACAGCGCACGGCGGGTATTACCCTGGTAAAAAGCAATATCCACCCCGGTTACTGAAACAGGATTATCTAAACAAAGCTGGATCCATTGCCCATCCCCACTGGCAGACCAGCGGGTATTGAGGTCATTATCCAGCACATTGGTGGCCACATTTCCATCATCGCTGCTGGCGCTGGCAGGAACACATGCCGGCGGCGGTGTAGTGCCTGCTTCCGGCTTCCACCAGTTACCGGAAATAAACAGCTGGCATAACAGGCTGTAAGAATCACTGTAATAACCGGACTTTTTAGTTTTCAGGAAGTTCCAGCCACTGTTCACAAAAGCCTGGTTAGCGCTGTTGGCCACTGCGGCTGCCACAAAAGGCGCTACAAATACTGCTTCAGGATCAGTACCGCTGGTGGTACCATTCAGCTGGTAGCCATCGCGGATGCTGGCCGGGTTGCCGCCGCTTTTCTGGATGATCCAGGTGGCTATTTTATTGGAAATTGTTTGCGCGCTTGTGGAGCCGTATAATGCATAATCCATTACCACGCGCAGGGGTACACGACAAGCGTTGTAGTTATATTCATTGGTTTGCGGTCCTTCATCAATAAAGTTCTTGGGAGCAGGCTCCGGCGGATTCTTTACCACGAAGTCGGAGATTAAACCGGTGGAGGGTGAATAAGTGGCGCTGAACTGGTTGTACACGCTGTACAGATTATTGATCAGATTCAACCAGGCGGCGTCATTTGTTTCCTGGTAAAAGGCGCGCATATGGCTTAACATCCAGTCGGAAGGGCGGGTATTCAGCGCACTTTTGCTGTCCCAGTCGCCCAGGTTCAGGCGGTTAGTGGTGGTCACATTGGCGGCTTTAATACCATTGGTGATCATTTTCTTAGCTTCATTCAGGTAATTGATAGCGCCATCTGATCCCCACTGGTAGTGCGCCAGAATGAGGGAGTAGGCGATATCAATATCACCATCTGTTGCGGAATCGAAATGCCCTTGTGCGCTGGCATTATCTGCTACTACCCAGCCCATAATATTGCTGTTGATAGAGCTGCGGTATGCCCGCGCTGTTTTAAACAGTCCGTCGTAAATAGTGCGGGCATTGGCATCATGACCGGCCATCAGCACAGTAATAACCATGCCATAGCCTTGTCCTTCAGAGGAGCCTAACGGCGTATAGCCGTCCGCGTCACCGCTGATCTCTCCTTTAATGTAATAACCGCCGGGCAATGAAGCCAGGTTGTTCTTCAGGTACTTTGATTTCCAGTAATCATAAAAGCTTGCTACACTGGTGTTCATGTCGGCCTGTGTAACGTTGTTTGGTTTGATACAGCCAGGATAGCTTACAGCTTGTGGAAATGGCTTTTTTTGTGCTTGTACGATCAGGCCTGCGATGCATAGCATGCCGGTTGCCAGTATGGCATAGGGTTTTCTCATAGACATTGATTTTAAGGGTGATTCAGGTTTTTCTTTATAGGTTTTCGTTACTGCTTTGACGTGGTTACAATGGTAAAGGTAGGGGATAAAATTGTGAAATCATTTACCGGATGAATGTATGAGACTTCGTAGGTATAACCGCCCGATGCTTTTTCGATCTGGTGTGTTTTGTCTGGTGTTTGAGAAGGCGTTCTTTCCCGTAGGTCCGGCTCCGGCCTGCACCCGCCTGTTTAGTTCTTTATTGGGCGTAGGGAGGTCGTAGCGGCATTGGGGGATGACGGGGCGGTATCAAGCGGGGCACGCCGGGCAAAGGGCCGTCACCTGGACCTACGGGTGCAAACGATGAAGACCTTTTTGGTAATGCCCTTTTTGATGATGGTTTATGTTGATGACCTTATGGATGATATCCTTTTTGAACGTACGGGAGGCAAACGATGAGGGTCTTTTTGATGGTGGCGTTTGATGTTTGATGTACCTGTCCTGATTTACCTTTATACCTGCTGGTTTTGCCTGCAGATAGCCGGGAGCTTCAATGTTTCTTAAACATTTTTAGCGCTTATTAATGCGCATCTTTCTTTATTACTCTTTATCACCCTCTACCAACTTCCATTAGCTTTCATTAGCCTTTATTAGCCTCTATTATCCCTTACTACTTTATTATCTATTATCCTTTGCTACTCCTTAATGCTCTAATATTCTGCAAAGGCATCATCTTTATAGCACCAAAGCCATCTTTCGCCCGGTTCTGCGGAGGAGATAACGGGGTGGCCGGTTTCGTGCTGGTGATGGCTCATGTGCTGGCTGGGGGAATCGTCGCAGCAGAGCGTGACGCCGCAGGTTTGGCAGGTGCGCAGGTGTACCCATTGGCCGCCATGTTTTACGCATTCAGCGCATTCATATTTTTCTGCGGTTTTTATTTCTTCTATGCTTTGCAGGTGCTTACAGAGTTCGGGCTGTGACATGGGCGTTAATTGATGAATGATATTTGATGTATAATGTATAATGTAAGACGAACAAAGTATAAAGTATAAAGCCGGCTACTACTTGTTGTTTGCCATTTCATACTTTATACTTCGTTCAGCCTATTAATTACTAATTCTTTACTTCACCTCTGCCAGATACTTATGTACAAAACTAATGGCCATGGAGCCCTCTCCTACGGCGGCGGCTACACGGTTCATGGCGCTGGCGCGAACGTCGCCGGCGGCAAAGATGCCAGGACAGCTGGTTTCCAGCAGATAAGGATCGCGCTGCTGCTTCCAGATCTTGCCGAAAGCGTCATACTTTTTCAGCTCACGGCCGGTTTCAATAAATCCCTTGTCATCCTTGATGATGTTGAGAGCTATCCAGTCGGTGAAGGGCTTGGCGCCTATGAAAATGTACAGTGCGTCGGCGGCTTCTGTGCAGGTTTCGCCGGTTTCCACGTTCTTTATTACCAGCTTTTCCAGCTTGTCGGTGCCAATGGCCTCTGCAATTTCTGTACGCGGGCGGATCTTAATATTGCTGGCGCCTTTGATCTGCTCTATCAGATATGCGGACATCGTGCTGCTCAGATCATCCTTACGGATCAGGATGTACACGTTCTTCGCAAACTTCGATAAGTACATGGCAGCCTGCCCGGCGGAGTTGCCGCCGCCTACAATGTATACTTCCTTATCCTTGCAGGCCGTGGCTTCTGTCATGGCGGCGCCGTAGTAAATGCCTGCGCCGGTGAACTGATCCACTCCCTGGGTGTCCAGCTTGCGGTAATCTACCCCGGTGGTAATGATCACGCTGCGGGTGTTGATCACGCTATCATCTTCCAGGATGATCTTATTATAACCATCCTTTTGCTGAATATCTTTTACAGATTGCGGTGTAATAAACTCCGTACCCAAACGGGTGGCCTGCGCTATGGCCCGGCGGGTAAGCTCTGCCCCGCTTAAACCGGTGGGAAAACCCAGGTAGTTCTCGATACGGGAGCTGGTACCTGCCTGTCCGCCCGGTGCGCGGCGTTCTATCAGCAGGGTCTTTAATCCTTCTGATGCACCGTATACACCGGCTGCCAGCCCTGCGGGGCCTGCGCCAATGATCACCACATCATATACATCATGTTTTACGTGCGGGTTCAGCCCTACCTTACCGGCAATTTCCATAATGGTAGGCGTTACCAGGTAGCTACCGTCTTCAAAGAATACCACGGGCAGCTCTTTCAGGCTTAAGTTGTTCAGCTCCAGCAGGCGGTTTGCATCGCTGGTGGTTTGCACATCCAGCCACTGGTAAGGTATGAGGTTGCCTGCCAGGAAATCCTTTACGGCATGTGATTGCTGGGAGAACTGGTAGCCCACTACTTTAATGCCTTTGAAAACCGGATGGTAAATGTGCTGCCAGTCATCCAGCAGCTCATCGATCACCGGGTATAGCTTTTCTTCCGGCGGACCCCAAGGTTTTACCAGGTAATAATCCAGCTGTACGGAGTTAATCGCTTTAATGGCGGCATCTGTATCAGAATAAGCGGTGAGCAGCACCCGGCGGGCTTCCGGGTAGAATTGCATGGCCTTTTCCAGGAAATCTACCCCTTCCATTACGGGCATGCGCTGGTCTGAGATGAACATGGCAATGGTTTCGCCCTTGTTCTTCAGCTCCAGCAGGCTGTCCAGCGCTTCATTCACTGTGGTGGTGCTGATAATTTTATAATTCTTACGGTATTGACTTTTGAGGTCGCGTACAATAGCACGCAATACCTGCTCATCATCATCTATACAGAAAATTAAAGGTTGTTCCATGGCTTTTTTTAGACGGTATGTGTTGACATAATTTCCGCGGCGTTAAATATACAATTTAAAAGAATGATTACCCTTGTATGGGCAGCGACACCTTAAACTCCGTTCTTCCGGGTTCTGAGATTACCTTTACGTTACCGTTATGCTGGCGGACGATCTGCATAACAATATCCAGGCCCATACCGGTGCCCTTGCCAATGCCTTTGGTGGTGAAGAAGGGATCAAAAACGCGGCTTCTGATCTCTTCCGGGATACCGGGGCCATTGTCGATGATGGACACGTATACGCAGTGGCGGTCCTTCGAGGTTTGTATTTCCAGCACACCTTTTTTATTGGGCTCCATGGCATCCAGGGCATTGTCAATGAGGTTGGTCCATACCTGGTTCATTTCGCCAATAAGGGCTTTGATCTGCGGAAGCGTATTATCAAAATTCTCCACCAGCTCCACATTGCCCTTACGCAGGCGGTGCTGCAGTATGACCAGGGTATTACGGATGCCGCTGTGAATGTCTGTCAGCTCCTTATCATGCCCCTGGTCCATGTGGGTGAACACCTTTACGGATCCTACCAGGGTGGCAATACGTTTGGAGGCTTCTTCGATATCCAGCACCATTCTTTCTTTCACCAGGTTACTGTTGATCCAGTTAAATACGGGCGAAAGGTCCTTTTCCTGAATATGCTGCTTAAATTCCTCCAGGTTCTCAAGCGTAAAACCAAACTCCACCATGTTCTCTGCCACTTCCTGACTGTTGGCTACATTGTGATCATCCAGCCAGTCCAGCAGCTCATCTTCCTTATCTGAACGCTGCATGAGGGTAAGCACCGGTTTTTCTGTTCCATGCAGAATGGAGAATAGTAGCTTGCTCACCATATCTACCTGCTCCGGCGTTGCCTTGATAGCCATGATCTCCCGGAAGGTGGTGGGTTCCAGCTGCAGATGTTTTTTCAATGATTCCGCACCCCGTACAATTGCGGCAGCGGGGTTATTAAGCTCATGCGCCAGGCCGGCGGAGAGCTTGCCCAGGGCCATCATTTTTTCGTTCTGCTGCTGGAAGGAGGTGAATTCCCGCACACGGTCCGTCATCATATGCACCAGGGCCTGTGTAAGCTCAAAATGGGTGCGGATCAGCTCCGGTGATTTCTCGATGGGAAGGCTCATGATCTGAACATCTTCCAGGGCTTCGCCAAAAGCGGCAGCCACCTTGCCTCTTGAAAAAGGTAAGTAACCGGCTATGGACCGGGCCGGCCATATTGCCAGCTCCCGCGCTTCATTATTCTGCAGTCGGTATACGCGAATGCGGCCGGTTACAATAAAATGGGTAGCCCAGATGGCCGTTTCCGGCTCAAACAGGAATCCTCCCGGAGGGATAATATAATGCTGGCTGTTATCGATCATCCATTGCAGCTGTTCTGCCGGAACATCCTTAATGGCCTCTATGGTCCGGAGCCATTCTACAGTAACCTGGTTCATCTTAAATTATTGGTTTAGAAGTGGGAAGGCATGCCGCAGGGAGATCATCCGTGCTTGCAAACTTAAAGTTACTTAAATTTGCCCTGTTTTAGGAAGGATCAGATAAGTACAAAGTTTTAAGGAATCATGAGCAAGGATGCAATCAGGTTGGATATTTCCACTACGGTCAAACATTATTTAGCGGCTGATAACAATGCCCCGCAAGGCTTCGGGATTGAAAAATACACGGACCTGCAGGCGGGCGATTTTGCGATACTAAGCAATGAAGGCGGCCGGCATAACGGCCCACCGGTGAAAACCGATCATTTTGCCCTGGTGCTGTGCATGCGCGGGCACGGCGTTAAAACCATCGGGCACCATACGTTTGAGGTAACGCCACAATCCATACACATCGTCTCTCCCCGCGACCTGCACTCTTTTGAAAATGCTTCTGACGATCTGCTGCTATACATGATCCTGTTCAGGCATGAGTTTGTGGCCCATACTTTTATCAAAGAACAGATCCTGGATCAGCTGTTAGAGCTGCCGCCGGAGCTCCCTCCCATTTACCACCTGGATGAACGTGAGTTCACCTCTATCCGCGATCTTTTCATCAAAATTGAACGGGAATACCGGGAGGCGCCTGCCTATTTTTTGCAGATGGTGCGGCTGCTGGTAGTAGAGCTATTATATGAAATTAACCGCGCGCATGAAAGGGCCCTGCAGCAACCCACTAAACCGGCAGGCCGGCCTTTACAGCTGGTAGCCGCGTTTAAGAAACTGGTGGAAGCGCACTTTTTAACCATCCGTACCGTACAGCAGTATGCCGACCTGCTGCATGTATCTGCCAAGCACCTGAGCGAGCAGGTGAAACATGCTACCGGCGAAAATGCCCTGACGATCATTCACCAGCGGATATTCCGGGAGGCGGAGTATTTATTACATACCTCCGATTTCAGTATCAAGGAAATTGCGGATCAGTTGAACTTTGACACCAGCTCGCACTTTAGCCGGTTCTTTAAGCATTTTGCGGGGGTGAACCCTTCAGAGTTCATGGTGAAAAAGGATACCGGGAACAGGCGTATCAGCAATAAATGATAGCCGGGACATGAACCACACCTGAAGAGGACCAGAAGGGAGAACGCTTTTACCCATGGGGTTACCCCGGAATTTTCTAGGGATGCACACGGGAAGTAAGCCAGTACCGGATTATGACCGGCGAAGGCATTACCCTGTTAAAGGCCTGCGAGAGCGGTGTCTGAGATACAGTCGCGGTTGATGACGGTGTACCTGACCGGCAGTTAGGCTCTTTCCGGAAAATTGGTTCTATTATCCTCCTTATTGGCATTGTGCAGTCTTCCAAGCCGTCCTAATTTTGTCCTATCAAACGATCAACTAATACACGTTTCGTAAGTATTAAAACCAATAGAAGATGAAAAAGACAATCAAGACAGGCATTATGGGACTGCTCCTTTTAACAGGTTTAACCCTTTCTTCCAAAGCACAGGATGCCTCCAAAAAAGTAACTGCTGAAAGACCTGCTTTTCTTTTAAGTGTAGGCCCCGAAGCTAATTTACCCTTAGGTGATTTTAAAGATGCTTATGACTGGTCTATCGGTGGTTCTGTACAGGGCGATTATGCCATTCTGAAAAGGGACCTGTACGTTACGCTGAATGCCGGTTTTTCTGATTTTATGGCCAAAGACATTGCCGGTTTTTCTGCCAAAGACCTGCAGTTAATTCCGGTAAAAGCGGGTTTGAAATATTACCCGGTAAGTAACTTTTATGTACAGGCACAGGCGGGCGCTGTTTTCATAGCCAATAAGAGCGATGTGCTGGCTGATAAATCTGCAGCTTTTGCTTACTCTCCGCAAGTGGGCTACCTGTTCCATTTAGGCAATGGCAGCTACCTGGATGCAGGTGTGAAGTTTGAAGGTTACAGCAAATTTGCTGACGGCGGTTCTTCCAATAATGTATTAGGACTGCGTGTGGCTTATGCCTTCGGTTTATAAGTATTTCATAGGGGTTTTAAAAAATAGGTTAAGGAAAAAGAAATGCCCCCGGTGCTTGCCTCCGGGGGTGTTTTTTTTGGGTGGGATGAATGACTTTTATCTATAGGATCTTTCAGTGGAATTTAGCCACCGGTAAGGGCTTTTGACTGGCAGGCAGGACAGATTTTGCAGCTTTTAAATTTTCCGAATAGAAAAACTTGGTGAATTCCAAAGAATAGCTATCTTTGCAATCCCAAGAAAAAATAGCTCTTAAAAAATTATGCGGAAGTAGCTCATTTGGTAGAGCACGACCTTGCCAAGGTCGGGGTGGCCGGTTCGAGCCCGGTCTTCCGCTCAGAGATAGGGTTCCAAATTGCGCAAGCGGTTTGGAATTTTTATTTACAATTCTTTTGGTTTGATTATCTTTAATTAAATCGAAGATACCCTGGTGGTGGAATTGGTAGACACGCGGGACTTAAAATCCCGTTCGCAGCAATGCGAGTGTGGGTTCAACTCCCATCTGGGGTACAAAAGCGCTGGCGCGCTGAGAAATTGAAAAGGCATCGCAGAAGCGGTGCCTTTTGTTTTTGTAACTTGTCTGTTCCATATGACAAAATGGTTAGCTTATTTTATAAGGTAATGACTAAGGCTTGGAATGATTACCCAAAGTATTCCCGGAGAAATGGATAAGCATTAGTTACATAAAGATGCTACCTGCATTAAATTGAAATATTCTCAACAACATTTCTCATGTATTGATAAAACCGGGAATTAGGCGCATAGATGCTGCCATCAAATAAATTAACCATCGAAAATACTTTTTTTGGCGTAATTTACTATGCCGGCTTGTTTAAGGCCCCCTATTGCCACTACATTACTGATAGCTTTTCCTGTTTTCTTAAAACCCTGTGATTGTGTTTACTGGCGCGTATTTCCGTGTTCATAAAAATTATCAGACCAAATCTTTAATGCTTTACTTATGAGAAAAATCTACCCCCTTCTATTGCTGCTGTTATGCTGCACATTATCTTCCTTTGCGCAAAACCGTTTTCTGTGGCCGTATTTTAAAGCGCCCGACAGCTCTATTATAGTGGATTATGACGGCCAGTATCTGCTGTCTTATAAGCAAGTGGGGGATTATTACACTTACTACCTGAGTAATATCGCCTCTGGTACTATGCAGATAATTCCCTACCATAAAGGATTTAACCGTGGCCGTAGAGAGGGTTTAATTGATGAACACCCGCATATATGGGTAGCACCTTCATCCGGCGCAGTGATAGAAGGTGAGCCCCTGGATTCTGCCACTGATCTGTCGCCATTATACGAATGGGATGGGCGTGTGCTGACCAAGATCGCGGATTCTGTTAATCATGTAGACGTTGGCTGGCTGACCGTGATCTACTACAAGCAGGATGGTCCCAATTCAGGATTGAGAACCTGGAGCCTGGGCGGCGCCGGCGCCGGATTAGTGCTTACAAAAGAACCCGTTTACGGCGCTGCTATTTCTACGTTTGTATATGCTGCATATTCAACAGGCAAAGATTTTTATCGCTATAGATTCTACAACAATAAATACCTGTCCGACCACTTGACGCCATCTAATGGCGATACTACCCAGCCGGGCTACTTTTATGGTATTTCGATGAGCTGGGACGGAATCGCTTATTACCTGAGCCACCGGGAAGGCCGCGCAACCAGGGTACATGCAAGCTATTCTGATACGGATTCAAGCCGGGTGCTATTTACACAGGGCGATGTTGACGGACATTCCGATTTTTCAATGGAAATTACCAGCCCCGTAATGAACAAACGTTATGGCACCATAGGAGGTGTTAACCTCACTTCTACCTACCGGAATAACACGCAGGGTTATGTATATACTACGGCAGGGTTTCATAATGTGCTGCCTATACAAACAGGTACCGATATTGAATTTGCAAGGGTGGTTTCGGTAAATCAGGATGGCGACATTGCTGTAAAAACAAAAGGAAAGGGAAAGGAGGCACTTTACCTTATAAGCCGTGATGGAAGCTACAATAAAAAAGTGGTGGACAGCAGCACCTATTGGAGCTGGTATAATACCGGTACCTGGACCACCGCCATTGGCTCCACCCTGTATATAATAAGACCAGATACCGCAGTTGTTCACTATGCAAATCCTATTTCCAGGAAAGGGTATACCCGTAACAAAACCCCAATAACAGCCCAGGACTTTGCGCGCAGTATTGGCACTATTAATACAGATACCAGCAAAACCTACTCATTGCAATTTGTAGAGATCATAAAACGCCCGTCGCAGGGCGTATTGCTGGATAAGAACAACAAGCCTATTTACAACCATACCATTATTGCCCGGAAGGATCTGGATACCCTTAAATACAGCGCAGGCAATTTCCCTGTAAAGGATACTTTCATCTACCGCGCGTTTGACAGTGTGGCCTGGACCAACGAAGCCTATATATATATGAATGTTGTGCAGGCGCCCGATACCCTTAAACCTTTTGAACGCAATACACTGGAGGGTACGCCGATCCGCTTTTGGGCCAGCCAGTTCAAACAACACTATGTAGGTAAGCTAAAAGCCATCAGAATAAACCGGGTGCCGGCATACGGTAAGCTAACCATAAAAGGTAAGCAGGTGTTTTTTGAAAGAAGCCGTGATGTTTCACTGGAAGAAATTGACAGTATGTATTATACACCCAACGCCAATGTGGTAGGGGTAGATACCCTGCAATGGATGGCCTATAATGACACCGCTCTTTCAAAAAATGATACACCGGTAGTACTGCGTGTTTATCCACGGCTAAACACACTGCCTAATTTAAGAACGCTCAAAGCCAGCTACAGCCAATCAGACCCGCCCGAAAGCATTCTTATAGTCAACTACCCCAGGCCCGAGGCGCATACCGATGTGTGGGTGTGGGTGGATGGTACTATGCTACCCATTTCCGCCAACAAAACCTTTGTACTGTCGCCCTCCGGCTACAGTGCAGGTACGCATCTGCTGAAAGTTACCTTTAAGCATAAGCTGGATAGTGTTAGTCTTATACGCAGCTTTAAGATAACCGGTACACAGGCGCCATTAATGGTGGGCAGCAACCAGCATAGTATTACAGCAGATGTAGCCGGTGAATTGGTGGTCTTACCCAATCCTTTCCAACAGCAGCTCACCATTAACGGCCTGCTATGGAACCGGAACTACCTGCTACGGTTATACGATGCGCAGGGGAAACTGGTACTTACAGACCGTTCTTTCAATCAAAGCAGGAAAGTGCTGGAAACAGGTACCAGCACCGCCAAGGGAGTTTATTATTTGCAGGTGTATGATATACAAAGCAAGGTTGTGATAAAGACGATCAAGCTGCTTCGTTTATAAAAATTGTTTCAAATGCCGGTACCTGTTACCCATTGAACATAGCAGGTACCGGCATTTTAATTACCACCATGGCCATACAACCATGCCTATAGCACTATTTTCCTGCTGATCACTTCCGCTCTGCCAAAAAATATGGTGCCTGTGAAAATGCCCGGAGGCACATTTACCGTTTCTGTAAAAACATTTCTGCCTTTATTCAACCGCAGCTGCCTTCTGAAGATCGTACGGCCCATGATATCCCTCAGGAAAAAATCGCCCCGGCATTCGGTGTCTGAAAAAATGAATATAGTAAGCTGGTTATTCGTGGCGGAGAGCAAAAGGTTATTATTGTTTTCCCTGACGGCCAGCTTAACTTTTTCCGACAGTATTTCGTGATCCTTCCAGTCCATTGTTCTGATCTGGTAGCTGCTGGTTCCGGATAAAGGTCTGAGATCAACAAAATCATATGTCTTCCCGGGGGAGCCTGCAGTATCAGTGCTTACCTGCCCAATGACAGATGGCATGTGCGTTCCTTCAAACCGGAGCACCTCGAAATGCGAATCAGGGTTTTCATTAACAGCCTGCCATTTCAAGATCACTTGTCTACGACCCACATTTGCCTTCAGGGCCGTAATTTGGGTTCCGGCAACCGGAACCACACCCGATGCTAATAGTGCACCCTCGCTTTCTGATGACCCGCTTACCCATAATATATCCTCTGTTGTAGCTGTGGTGGAACGGCCTATGGCTGTAGAGCCGGTTGTTGTGTTTGAGCCATTCGTGTATAATCTGAATGTGACCGTGGTACCGCCGGGAAGGTTTTGCAGCTCCGTAATCCCTGAAAGATCCACGTGTGGCATGAATTCACCTTCAGTATTGACCGTGATCGCTAAAGTAAACGGGTTGTCGGCTTTGTAAAAATCAGTACCATTGAGACTATATCTCCAATAATAAACTTTAGCTCCGCCACCTGTAGCCCGGATCTTAAAGTCCAGGCCATTTAAACTTATTTTGTGCCCGGTTTTCGCAGTCAGGCTAAAACCGAAATACATATTATTGGCAATGGCTATAGCCGTATCTGCCAGATTGGAACTTGACGGTATTGTTGTTAAGGAAGCAAATGCTCTTGCAAGCCCGGTGGGGTTTAAACCGGCGCCACGAACCAAAGGCGTGGCCGTAACAGCACTATTTATTGTGGTTGGTGTTACATCCGTCTCATTTCCTGCTTTTGCCGGCATAGCTAACTGCCAGGCTACTAATTTTTCAGGTGCAATGACCGCTGTGGAATTTCCATTCACTGTCAGCACATAATCTGTAGTACTGGATGCAGCCGATCGCCCAAATGCTGTAGTGCCGGTGGTTGTGTTAGAACCGTTTGTATACATCCGGAAATAAACTGTTTTCCCTGCAGGTAGATCCTGTAAAACCCCGATGCCTGATAGATCGACCGGCGGTTGTATATCCCCTTCATCAGCGGTGGCGGCTGACAGTACCCGCGGATTGGCAATCTTTTCAAAATTGATCCCGTCAAGGCTGTACTTCCAGTAAAAAACCTTTGCACCGCCGGGCGTTACCCTTAACTTATAATTTATGTCACTAAGGGAGACTTTATATCCGGGTTTAATTCCAATATTAAAGGCATAATACATCTCCTGCGAAATTGCCGTTGCAGTATCCGTAACAGCCGAGGTAGTTGGTACGCTTGTTAAAGAAACAAAGGTACGGTGGAGAACAAATGGCGCTCCCATGGAATCGGTGGCCCTTAGGCCGGCACCCCGCTGTAAAAGACCAACATTTAAAGAAGAATCAATAAGAGAAGCCGCAGCTGAAGCTTCACCTCCGGTTCTTAAGGGTGTAGCAAACTGCCATGCCGCCAGCGCCTTCGTGATAACCGTGTCCTCAACAATACCACCTACAGAAAGTGCATAATCATCTGCTGTACCAGGGCTTGAGACACCAATACCCACCATGTCTGAACTATTATCCATCCCATTAACGTATAGCCTGAAATAGATCGTCTTATCCGAACCTATATGCTGCAATTCGGGATAAGCTGACAGATCGATCGTTGCCTGTGAGGTTGATTGAGCAGCATTAAATAAATAGGATTTTGCCAGGTATTTGAAATTTACGCCATCAAGGCTATATTTCCAGTACCACAGTTTCAAGGTTGGTCCGGTGGACATTAGCTTTGCATCAATCGTTGACAATGAGATCTTTTGTGATGCCTTTGGCTTTACTGTAAACTGAAAGTACAGGTTATTATTGATTGCCACAGTGGTGTCAGAGGCATAGAGCGTTGATGCAACCGAGGCGGCAGCGCCAAAGCCGCCTGGCAGCGATATATTCCCTGAAGATCCGCTCACCGTTTTGAAACCGGTTCCCCTGGTTAATGAAGAAATGTTCACGGCCGGATTGTTCATACTGGAATTGGCAGAAACTTCCGCACCTGTACTGGCAGGACTTCCAAATTGCCAGCCCAGCAACGGTACGGTTTTTTCAGGAGCGCCTGCGTTTCTGCGTTTATAAATGGTAAGATCATCGATATCTAACCGCCCATTGTTGGTTGTTCCTAATCCAAATTTATTGATCCTGAAACGTACGTTCCCGGGAATGTCCATTATAAAAGTGGCTTGCTGCTTATTCAGCTGGTGAGTTGAAATTACCGGCCCTATGGCTACCCAGGTAAGGCCCTGGTTCGTTGAATATTCCAGCTGCCATTTCGATACGCTATCTGTAGCATAGCTACTATGCTGCAGTGTTACCTTTGAAACGCCTTCCGTTACATCGAAGTTCATTTGTAAATAGGCCGGTGCGGTGTTACGATCAATGATCCTTACCCCATAGGTCCCGCTCGTGGGTTTATCATTCGCCGAGCTTCCGCCGATAATTGCGTTGTTCAATGTCCAGGTTCCTGTCCTGAAAACAACATCACCACTTGCGTAAGAAGATTTTACCGGATCAGGGTTTTCAAAGTCTTCCGGAAATTGCCTGTACAGATCTCCCAAATCATTTTCCTTTTGGCCAAGTATCGTCATCACGGCATAATGATCTGAAGCGGTATGGCCATTAAAAAGATCCAGCAATACATCGTGCTCATAGGCCTTCCACGTGCTGGTCACAAAAACATGATCGACTATCGTTCTGTCCCTTCTGTCAATATTAAAACCATTTCCGGTTCCCCGTTCTTTCTCATGATCAATCACTGCAAGGTTCTTCGTATCCTTTAATAATACAGAGTTGTTTAAGGTAATATAATTCGGATCCCATTGGGTGGTATTAAGATCGCCCATAAACAAAGTGGGAGTAGTACCGGCAATTTCATTGATCTTTTGTAAGATCAATTGAACACTATTCGTCCGGGCAACAGTTCCGACATGATCAAAATGTGAACAAAAGACATAAAAATCCAGATCCGTTACCTGGTCAGTGAATTTAGCCCATACGCACATACGCGCAAATTTGGCATCCCATCCTTTCCCGGGAACATCCGGCGTTTCTGATAAATAGAAATGTCCATGTGACTGAAGCGTTAACCGTTGTGTATTATAGAGCAGGCCCACTTGAATAGCAGCGTCAAAACCGATGCTGTCAAATCTCGGCAGCGTATCGATCAGGTAGCCGGCCATAGATGGCAATGTTTCCTGAAGTCCGATAAGATCCGGTTTGTACTTTTCAAACTGGGAAACGACCATTAATTTCCGGTCAGCCCATAAATTTCCAACGTCTGTAGCGTTATCACCTCTTAAATTGTAAGTTATGACATTAAGATGCTGAGCTTTTGCTGCAGCTCCCCATAAGGAAGTCAGCAAAAGAATTGAGATTAAATACTTCATGGTTTAGTGATTTAAAACAAGGGAAATATTCTTAATCCAGGTTTACTACAATATTTTGATCACCGGTTGCGGTCCCGCGTATCTTAAGATCCTTTTGTTTTACACCGTTGATCGTAAAAGATGACACGTGGCTTCCTTTTCCCTTAACGGTTATGTTGATCATGGCTTTCCGGTAGGGAATGGATGTAATGCTTAAAGAGTGAATGCTGTCAGGCAGATACGGCCTTATATATAGATCATCCTTTGTGAATTTAAATCCTAACAGGCCATTGAACACCATACGCAGATAAGCCGTAGCCGACCATGTTTGATTTTTAAATGATGTCCAGTGAATGTCTTTCTCTGTTTTCCGGCGTTGCCAGCCACCATCAGGTACGCCTGAATCAGCATTATAAATTTCACGGAAGTTATAATTACCCTTGTCTTCATCCAGGGCCAGATGGATCAAATTGTTTAACTCGGCAGTGAAGATGTCATAGTTTTTTGTGGTGAGGGCTGCATCAGCAAAAAAACCGTTCACCATGGGCCAGATCACTACATTATGCCTGCCGGGCTTTTTTGCATCATACCGCGCGAAAGCAGGTGAAATGGAAGGAATACCATGAGCTGAAGTAGTTGCTGCTTTTATCATACCGGCCGCTTGCTGTGTATCAACAATGCCGGATAATACAGCAAGGGAGATACCCAGGGCTTCCTGCGAACGGTCAACATTTCCCTGGCTATCTATCAGATAGTAAAATTTATTCTCCTGAGCATTGTAAAGATATTTCAGCACCTGTGTTTTCAGTGCCAATGCTTTCTGATCGTAAGTATTCTCCTGTCCATCTTTCAGCAGTCCGCTCATTTCTGAAAGGGCCTTATAAGCACCAAAATAAACTGCGTTGGTGCTTAAACACCTGATGGTCTTTGATCCTTTATGGTCAAGCACAAAAGACGAATTGTTCAGGCTATCATATACAGATCCGGGGTAGCCGGCTATCCCGTCATTAAACACGGAGGGCCCGGTAAACAATCCATAGGCATGATCATAAGCGCTTTGCTCCAGCTCTTTCATCGTGTTCCCGGCGCAGCGGTAGGCTTCTTTTAAGAATAACTGGTCTCCGGTTACCTTATAGTGGTTTAGGGCTGCCAGGGTCCAGATGATCTTATCCCAGTACTGGTGCCCGATCGAATCCTTTTTCACCGTAACGCTCCATAATGAATTCTCAGCTACGCGGGGCCTTAATAAACTTGCACAGTTCCATGAATTAATTGCAATATCCCTTGTCCATTCACCACCATAATCACCTCCGGCAGCAAGTACTCCCCGCCTGACATTAATGTCTATGGTGTTCAAAGCAAGGTTAAAAGCATCAACCAGCGCTGCGTTACCGGAGCTGATCTTTTGAGCATTTAACTTAAGCGGCGCCGCGATGGTTATGAATAAAACCAAAGCGGAAAGTATGTTTCGCATTATATGGTATGTTACAGATCCTTTTTAAAAATTATTGAACGGTTTCAATGCTGCTTATCCAGCCTTCTAAAGGTTTTTTTGTTTCCGGCTGAGCGGAGGCGATGATTTCGAGCTTGCCGCCCGCATTGATCTCCTCCTGGGTAATGTAGATACGGTTGAGCACTTTGCCATTCAGTATTACTTTTTCAATGTACTTATTGTGGGGTCCGTAATTTTTAACTTCGATCTCAAATGGCTTCTTACCAATAGGGTTCAGCTTCACAGTCTTCATCAACGGTACATTTAAATAGTAGACCGGCCAGCCCGGGCAAGCCGGCGAAAAGCCACAGGCTGCAAGAACATACCAGGCCGACATAGCACCGGCATCATCATCCATTGTTCGGATATAGGCTTTAGGCTCATTTTTGTAAACTTTATCTACAAAGGGATCGATGCCTTTACTATTGTCATTAAAGTAATATTGGATCACAGTGTCTGCAGCAAAGCGGTGCATTAACTCCTGCGACTTCCATGGCTGACCAGCCGCGTTGTATATTAATGGCGCCTGCAGATCTGGCTCATTGGCATGATTATACAGATCTTCGTTAAAGAATTGATCAAGCTGGGTGATGAACGCAGTAGTTCCTCCTGCGAGATTAATGAGCCCTTTGATATCAAATGGTACAAACCACCGGTACTGCCAGATAGTACCCTGATAAAGATTCCGCGCCTGAACTTTATCAACATCCCCGGCGTTCAGGTTCTTAAAATCCTTCTCCCAGTATTTTTTATAATCGCGGGCTTTTTGCAGGTATCTTTCACTCAGCTCATCCTTTTTAAGGATCTTTAAAATTTCTGCAAATGCCCAGGTATCATAACTTGATTCCAGCGCTTTATCCGGTTTGGAAAAATCAAGATGATCTATTTCCCTGGCCAGCGAATCGATGATCAGATCAAATCTAACCGGATAACCCTTTCTGTAAGCATCCAGCAGCACTACTATAGCATGCTCCGTCCGCACAGTATTGGTCGGTTCCGTCTGGGTAGCATAATCCTGTTTGCCTGCTGTATAGAGATTGGCCAGAGAGGTTACCATTCCCCTGTATTTTTCGGGCCAGCAAACGGAAAGCAGGGGAAGCTGCGTACGGTAGTTGTCCCAAATGGCCCAGCCATTGAACATTGTTTCCGTACTTTTTTTTTCGATACCATCTGTGCCGCGGTAAGTGCCATCCTTTTCAGAGATCTGATAAGGAGATTGCAAGGTCCGGTACAGCAGGGAATAGAACAATTTCTTCTGAGCAATATCTCCCGTCACTTCGATCCTGCTTAATACCCGGTTCCAGGCGTCGTGGCCTTCCTTGCAAAGCTGATCAAATGTGCCGTGAAAGATAGATGATCTTGCATAATCCGTACTTACGGACGACATACCAACTCTGATCTCAACAGGATCATTTACGGTACTGAATACGCCCGTCAGCTTGTGTCCGGGCTTTTCCGTCCAGGTTACCGGCTGGCTAAATTCAAAGCAGTAATATAATTTATACGTTCCGGCATTACAGGTAGTACGGGCTTCTACCCAGCCTGTTAGTGTGCGGCCGGTAGTGACATGCTCCTCAGCTACGAATTTATTCGCCAGCGTATGAGCAAGGTCAATGAAGTAACCGTTATTTCCGGCCGGAAAGTGGTAACGGTGCATTCCGTTCTTCTGACCTGCAGCTAATTCAGCTACAATTTTGTTGGTGAAGGCAACTTTATAATAGCCCGGTGTACCTGACTGATTAATTTTGATCAGTTCCTTATCTTCTCCACCAATGAATGGCCTGATTAAAATATTCCCGCCGCTTCCGCGGCAGCCTACGCCCTCAAAACGGTTATGCGTAAATCCCAGAAAACGCCTGGCCTCGTATTCATAGCCCGTATGGGTTGCCGGGTAGGTTTGCGGCCCGATACTCAGCATACTGAACGGATAGGATGCCGCCGGTGACAGCTGACCATGATCGCCCGATGTTCCTAAAAACACATTCACATTTGCTGCGGGATCCGTAACTATTGTGCGCTGAGCACCGGCCATATTTAAACCTAAGGATAAAAATATGGCCAGATAATATTTGGTATATCTCATATGCCGGTTCAGTAATTATATGATCCATAACTTAGCGGCCGGCTAATTGCCTGCCGGCCGCCTAAGCTATGGTTGATCACCAGCCTGGATTCTGGCCCAATTTAGGGTTAACCTGCCGGTCGTTCTCAGGTATAGGGAATAGATAGAATTTATCATCCCAGGTGCGTTTTACATTTGTAAGCCAGGTCAGCTCACCGGAAGTATTGCCGGATAGCCTTTGCGGATTTGCACCATTCTTAATTGTTTCAGCAACATTAACGTAAGTCACGCCGGGAATTGTGGCAGCCGGTTTTTCCTGATAAAAAAGAACATCCAATACACCATCCTCATTAAGGTCCATTGCCTGGTCCAAAGCAGGTACATAAAATCCATTCCAAACCTGTTCCATTAAAGGCCCGCGTTTCCACCTTACGATATCATAAAACCGGAAGCCTTCCAAAGCCAGCTCAATCCCCCTTTCCCGCCGGATCTCCAGCAGAACGGGATCGCTGATATCCGGAAAATAGTTAGCCTTCAGATAAGGGTCGGCCACCAAAGGTTTCGTACTGGTATTGCCCGTTATACCCGCCCTTCTTCTCAGCGCGCCTATGGTGTTGTTCCAATCCTCATCAGTCAGTGTCCCAAGTTCTCCCTTAGCTTCTGCGTAATTCAATAAAACCTCTGCATAGCGGATCAACGGCAATGAATTGGTATTCCGGGAACCGCCATCCATTGATGCATCATCCATGGTTAATTTAATGGGCTGATAGCCTGTGTACGTGTAAGAAAATACAGGTGGGGCAGCTTGTTGTACGCCACCATTAGCGCGTGTATAATTACCCATCCTTATTGTTTGCTGCAGGCGCATGTCACGGTTTTTCACTTCCTGGGGAAACGTCATGGTGCTATAACCGGCTTCATTCGTGAATGGTGTGCCGTCTATATTCAGATAGGTATTTATGAAGGTACGTGTAAAGCTCAACCTGTCGCCATAAGTGGAACTTGTCAGGTACCAGTTGGCATCATTATAAATAGCCAGGGTTGGATCAACCAGGTTTGCCAGTATTATTTCAGCAGGAATGATCGCCTGGCTGTTAAACAAATTCCGGTAGGCCTTATCCGTGCCACCTGCAGTGTTTAAAGCAAACCCGCCGTTAGTCATTACCTGTTCTGCAGCTTCCGCAGCCGCTGTCAGCAACGTATCGGCTGAGCCTTGCAGGTTATATTCAGTATGATATTTCCTGAAAGTACCTTCGAACAAACACACCCTGGATTTAAAGGCAAGCGCGGTATATCTGGTGATAAGGCTCCGGCTGTTATCGGTGGTCGTAATATGCGATGCTGCATAATCCAGATCCGCCATAATAGAATCAACGATCAGGGTTCTTGGATCACGGCCGGCATACAAACCCGGATCATCTACATCGAATGGCCTGTTGATCCAGGGTACATCTCCAAAACGCTTTAACTTCTCAAAATAAAACCAGCCGCGGAAGAATCGCGCGAGTCCGATATAATTTTCCCGAACGGGTTGAGAGACGGCGGGATCTGTACAGTTTTGTATAAAGTAGTTAATATTACGCAGATCGCTCCATGACCATCCTGAGCTTTGCTGAGGGCTAAAGGCGCCCGGGCGGATGAAATCAGGAACCGTGGTCCGCGCCAGATAATCGCTCATTGCATCACCTCTTATGATTGCGCTTGTGGTAGGTAAAATATTATAAAATGAATTGGTATACAGATCAAGACCGGCTTTACTACCGAATACTGCAGCTTTATTGGCAGTGGCCTGCGGTTGCTGGTCCAGTTTTTTACAGCCAATGCTCATGCTGCCTGCGAAGAAAATAAACAGTAATGGCCTGAACAATTTTTCACTGAGGATCGTCATATCAAATGTCTTTAATTGTTAAAATGTTGCGGATAGCCCAAAAGTGATTGACTTCAATATTGGATAGTTGTTGCCATTACCGACCGACCCATCGGATACGATCCTGTCCGAACCGCCGATACTTTCGGGATCAATGTCATGTGTATTTTTGAAGACCGGTGACCAGGTCCATAGATTTTCCCCCGACACATACATTCGTGCATCATTGAGACCGATCTTTTTAATGAGGTTGATGGGTAAGTGATAACCAAGCTGAATGTTCTTCAACCGTACGTAAGCGGCATTTTGAAGATACTTGGTCTGACTCTGAGCAAGCTCATTGCTGCCTGCGGCTTTATATCCTGCAAACCTTGGGAAATAGGCATCCGGGTTTTCCGGGGACCACATTTTGTCTAACTGATTTACGGTTGCTTTAAAATAAGGGGAGGCATACTGGCCCCAAAAGGTTCCGGTGGAGCCGATCGGATACCAATCGCGTTTACCTACTCCTTGTATAAACGCCCCGATGAAAAAGCCTTTCCAGTCGGCATCCATACTAAATCCAAAGGTATAGTGAGGAAGGGCGTTGCCTATGATCCGCCGGTCGCCGGGATTTCCTACCGTATTATTGCCGGCATCTATTACGCCATCTCCGTTCAGATCTGCGAATTTGATGTCGCCGGGAGCAAGCGTTCCTGTATTAGATGCCTTTACAAGGATCTGTTTGGGAGACTTAGCGATATCCTCTGCCGATGTAAAATAACCAGCATTCTGATATCCCCATATCTCGCCAATCTGTTCACCCACGTAATGATCAGACAACCTTTTATCGGGGTTATTGTATTTGGTGACCACTGCATTATAATCAGCAAGCGTAGCTCTTAAACCATAGTTAAACGGGGAACCGGAAACAGTAAGCCTGTCGCGCCAGGTAACCGACAATTCCCAACCCTTTGTTTTCAGATCGGCATAATTACCTTTGGGAGATGCTGTTCCAAAAACGGTTGGCAGTGATGGACCTAATGTGAACATGTTAAGGGTCTTCCGTGTGTAAAGGTCTCCTGAAACAGATAGTTTTCCGTCCAGCACACTTAGATCCATACCAATGTTCTGGGTTCTTGAAGTTTCCCAGGTCAAGCCATCCGGCAATACACCTGGCGAGCTTGTGGCCTGCGGACGGACGCCATTTAAAATACGTCCCAGCTGGCTGATATTGAATTGCTCCTGAAACACATAGGAGTTGATACTACCATTACCTAATGAACCGTAAGAGCCGCGGAATTTAAGGTCCGTGATGATCTTCGGCGAAATATGCCAGAAAGGCTCTCCGGACACCCGCCAGCCAGCAGATAAAGAAGGGAAAAAAGCATAGCGCTGATTGGAAGGAAATTTGGAGGATCCATCATAACGCCCATTGCCTTCCAGCAGATAACGTCCCTTATAATCATAGTTTAAACGGTAAAAACCTCCTATTACTTTCCATCTGTCCCAATCTCCTGAAGTAACTATAGACTGACCTAATGCTAAATTGATGTTGTTTGCATCCGGATAGGCCAGGCCGTTACGCTGAACGGCTGTACTTTGAAACGTAGATTGCTCGTAATTGAAACCGGCTAATACCTTTGCATGGTGCCCACCGCTCAACTTAGGTTCAAACTCGCCGTAAATATTTGTTACAAGGTACCGGGTAGGCTGGAACGTAAGGGTAATATCATTAAAGGCCGAACCCACATATTCGATCACTCCCGGTTTCCGGCTATATGGCACAGGTACCCTTTTTACAAAGGTGTTATTATCTGTGTTCTGAAAAGTAAGGTCACCTTTTATCCTGAACTGATCGTCAAGAAAGCGTGCCTCAAAGCCGGTAGTATTGCGAAATACCTTTTTATCAAAATCATAGCCGTTCTTACCATAGACAAAATCACCAACGGTATAAGCGGCTGAATAGGTTAATGTTCCGTCAGGATTATACAGCGGCGCTACCGTATGCGCTTCTGCCGACATATTTATCCAGATACCGCCGCCTTCACCAACATTTAACGGGTTATGATACTTCATCGAAGAATAATCGGCATTGTTATATACTTTCAACCATGGGAAAACCTGCAGTGATCCCTTAGCCCTAAAGTTGTAAATATTATAGTCGTCAGAATTATATCTGAACAGGCCATCCTGCTGGTATATCCGCCCTGTTACCAGGAAGTCGGCTTTGCCGCTGCTACCGGAAAGGGATAAGTTGTGGTCTGTTGCCGTAGTATGATCCTTGTAAAGCAGCTTGTACCAGTCTGTGTTTGCGTAATATACATACTCGCCTGCACCATTTACATCAACTTTTGGCAAGCTGGGGTCTGCGTCTCTTCTTTGCAGCTCAGCCAGATATTCTGCTGAAAACTTTACGGTTTTATTGATATTCTGTGCGGTTTGGGAGCTTCCATACCAGGCAGTATAAGCTTCACTAAAAAGCCTGGCGAACTGATAGCCGTTAGTAACTAACTCAGGTACAGTGGTGGGGCTTTTGAATGACTGATTATAGGAGTATGTAACGCTTATCTTATCCTTTGACGGGCTTTTAGTTGTGATCAACACTACCCCAAAAGCTGCCCGGGCTCCATAGATAGCCGCTGATGCTGCATCTTTTAAAACGGTAACACTTGCTACATCATTGGGATTTATACGACTGGGATCGCCTTCAACGCCATCGATCAAAACCAGCGCATTACCTCCCTGGCCTATGGAGGTGGTGCCGCGGATGTTATAGCCGGGTGATTGTATGGGCTTACCGTCCGCAGGCACCAGGTTTAAATTCGGTAGTAAACCCTGCAGGCCCTGGGTTAGGTTTGGCAGCGAGCGATTTTCCAGTGCTTTGGCAGATACCTGATCAACAGCGCCGGTAAGGTTTACTTTTTTCTGCGTACCATATCCTACCACAACAACCGCTGACAGATCGGATGCCGCCGGGTTTAGCGTTAGCAATGCGGGCACTTTACCTGCAGGATATTCCTGTGTCTGATAACCGACGAAACTAAAAACAATGATGGCAGCTGCATCAGGGACCGTGATGGAGTAATTGCCTTCCTGGGTGGAGGACACACCATCCATCGTTCCTTTCACCCTTATGCTAACGCCGGTTAGCGGTTCACCTTTCTCATTCTGCACTTTTCCATTAATCGTCAGGGTAACGTTTACCGAAGCAGCCTTTGTCAATTCCTTTTCCTTAACTAAAATGAGCTTTCCTTGGATCTCGTAACTTAAGGGCTGATCCCTGAGATAAGTATCTAACACCTCTGTGATGGTGGCATCCTTAAAATTAACATCCTTAGGGGAAATGTCTTTTATCTTGTTCACCGAGACTAATACATTGTAGCCGGTTTGCTTCCTTAGTTCCCGGACGATTTGCTCAAAGGTTGTCTTCTTATGGACAAAATTCACCCGCTGAGCAAATGTTTCCGCCCGCAACTGGAACAAGGCTGCGAGGATTAAAATGGCAGTAAGCTTCATAAATAATAGGAATTTATTAGTGCCACCGAAAGACGCACAAAAAAAACGTGGATAAATATTATACATTTGTGTTACTGGTTAATATTGAAAATTTTTGTTCGCAGCAAATATCATCAGTAGCCAGTCATCTAGCGGGGGTGCTCCAACACCTCCGCTTAATTTTTGGCCGCTTGTCAGAGAGCTGATCAGATCTTGTTTTCTTATCTCATAGTTGGCTTAATTTATTGGGTGATCATTTATATATTATTTCTTTTTTTTTGCATGACCCTGATGGTTTTTCCATCTATCTCAAATCTGACCTCGCCGGTTATCTCCAACATCTTTAATACTTGTGATACATTCGAGTAGCGCGTAAGTCCCCCTAAATAAGATTCCTTTAAATTAAATCCCTTCTGATATTGAATGTCTACATCATACCAACGCGAGATCTTTCGCATGATACTTTCGAGTGGTTCGTTATTAAACAAAAAATTATCGTTCTTCCAGGCCAAAGCATCTTCAATATCCACGGCAACAACATTTGTAACTGGATTTCCGGTTGAATTAACCGCTTGCTGGCCAGGTTTTAAAATTATATACTGGGATGATGTTTTAAGGCCAATGCTGCCTTCCACGAGCGTTGTTCTAATGACAGGCTCGTCATCGTATGCATTAATATTGAATTTAGTACCCAGATCTTCTATCACCTGACCTTTAACACTCACTTTGAAAGGCCTGCGTGCATCGTGTACGACTTCAAAATAAACCTGCCCTGTTATTTGAACGCTGCGTTGATCACCATTAAATGCTACCGGGTAATGAATAGATGAGGCAGCGTCCAGTATGGCAATTGTTCCATCGGCAAGTGTTAATTGATATTTTCCACCCCGCGGCGTCTCCACGGTATTGAATAATTCACCGCTGGCAGCTGCGGCCTGGCCGCCGGTATAACTCAGCTGGCCATCTTCCCGTTTTGCGATAGTAACGCCACCTTGTTGGGCTATGAAACCATTTTTAGTTCCATTTAACTGGACTTTTTCCCCGTTAGCGAGGGTTAGAATGGCTTTATTGCCTCCCGGAGCTATATCCTGGATCGCGTGGGCCGCTTGCTTTTTAACCGGTTTGCCCGGGAAAAGCAAAAAAGCCCCGTATGAAAGGATTATTATAACTGAAGCTGCCGCTGCTATTCTGGGCCAAAGCCATCTTCTCCTTGCTTCCTGCCGAACAATACCGGCCTCCGAATGGATACGCGCAAGCATCAGCCTTTTATGCTCGAGTGGTGTCAGGCCTATTTCTAAAATTGTCTCTTCTGCATCTTCGCTTAAAAACCACTCGTCGAACTCCTGTTGTTCGGATACAGTAAGTTTTCCTTTCAGATAATTCCTGGCCAGCTTTTGAAGCCGGTTCCTGTTTGAAGGAACAGTCATGCTGTGTTTAATTTTGGTTACTTTATTATAAGTACCCGCCGCCGGTCAAAACCCGCAAAAAAAAATAAAAAATTTGAGGGAAGAAGGATTAAAGCAAAAGCCCAAAAACCACCAGGTTCTATTCCTATAGAGGGGAATAGTCATAACATATCCATTTGGGTCACTTTATTATAAGTACCCCTGGTTGGCTAAAACCCGCAAAAAAAAAAATGAAAAATTTGGGGGAGAGAAGGATTAAAGCAAAAAGCCGCCCAAAAAACTGCCAAGTTCTATTCGCAGTTTTCGCCGGGCGCGCAATAAATGGGCATCTACGGCTTTTTCCGATAAGTTTAGCGCAGCAGCAATTTCCTTGTAGGACTTATCCTCGTTTTTCAATTGATAAACCAACCGGCTCTTTTCCGGCAATTTGCTAACAATCATTTCCAGGCGTTCGCGGATCTCCTCAAATTCCAGGTATTCCTGGGGGGAATCGCCCAGCAGACCGCTGACCTGTTCTAAATCAACCGAGCGTGAAGAAGCTCTTTTAGCAAGCACTTTAAGTACCCTGTACTTTATAGAAATAAAAAGATAATTGGCAAAATCACCGTTTATTTTAAGGCTTTCCCGCCTTTTCCAGAGCGAAACAAAAACATCCTGCACGATATTCTCGGCTTCCATAAGGTCACCGGTTTTTCGATAAGCCAGACTTAATACCCTGTCCCAATAACGATTATAAAGCACGTCGAATGCGCTGGCATTACCGTTTTGCAGTAAGCTGAGTAATTTCAGATCATCAAAAGTATGCAGCCCGCCCATGTTTATAATCGTTGAATAAAGCTATAAATAATTCCCCGAAATAAACAATTGATTGTAAACTGTATGTTAACTGTTGTTCATATTAAGTTCATTTTCTGAAATTACCTGCTGCAGCCTATGGAAATATTGGATTAAAGGTAGCATCAACCTGCCGGAACCTTTTCTGCATCATACCAATCAACGGTCTTATGAAGTATTTCTTCAAATTTAAAAATGTCATCAACCGTTAAAATTTCTGTCCGCGTCTCCTTTTTCTGTTCATCAAAGGTGCCAATATATCTTCTGGAACCATTCAAATACAATCTACATATCGTTTTTCTATTATTGTCATCCAGCAGTATTGCAAAATAAGATTGCGCATCCCGGTATACTATCCTGGCGGGCTTTATCTTCTGCCGGAGAATTGTCTTTACGATCAGGTAGCCTTCTTTTTCCTCTTCCGTAGTTTCGATCAACGAGCCTTTTTCTTCGGCCTTTGTTACTGCTAATTCCTTTTCAGCATCGGGTTGTTCCGCATCGTTTTCCTTTTTCAATGCAGATGTAAGCCGTTCAGTGATTAGATCGTTTATGTACTGTTGTATCGACTTCTTTGTAAGCGCACTAAATTGGTCAACTAGCTTTGATGTGAGCATTCCCCGGTATATCTGTTTTGCAAACAGTTTAACAAACCCTTCAGAGGGATTTTGAAATTCAACACTTATCAGCGTTTTGAGCTCATTCATATATTTTAGCTCGCTCGCAGTGGTTTGAATATTTTCTATGTTGAAATATGACTTATGGAACTTCTTTAATTCTTCGATCTGGTTGTCTTTTATATCCGTAACATTGAATTCAAAGAATGGCTTTTCGTCCATTTTGTTCGGTTCAACAAGATCTGTATAAAACCGGTAAATTATTCCATTAGATAACAGGCCGAACTTAGCGGCTGTAGTATGAAAATACCGGAAAAGCTGAGAGTTATGCGGATCCAGGCTCTCTCCCCAATGTTTACATTCGATCAATATAGCAGGCTGGCCTTCTTTCAGGATCGCATAGTCAACTTTTTCGCCCTTCTTGATCCCGATATCCGCAATGAATTCCGGCATTACCTCAAACGGGTCAAATACATCGTAACCCAGGGCCTTAATGAAAGGCATAATAAAAGCATTTTTAGTAGCCTCCTCTGTTTGGATCTGGCTTTTAAGCTTTTCGACCTTATCGCCGAAGAGCTTAATTTCGTCTTTAAAATCCATGTTAATTTTTTTTTGTATTTACTTTATCAGAACTTGTTATAGAAACATATCACTCTACGATCCTCCTCACTACTCAAACCCCTTCTCAAGCACATTCAATCGCCGGATCTGCAAGTTCATATGATGTAATACTGCCTTCTCGTAATCATTAGACTGGTCTCCCATCTTACTGAATAATACGAGCATTTCTATAAAAAAGAAGAACAGGATCCAAAGAAGCCAGAAATACAATGCAACACGGGATCCCGACATCAATCGCACCATCACTTTCAACTCATCCAGAAATCCGATACTTGCTTCCATTTTCGTCTCAATCGTAGGTTTTATGTCGCGTAATTCCTTTTCCTCCAGGATCTTTTGTTGCCGCAAAGCACCGATGGTAGAATCGAGGGATGGTATGAATGCCGCTTTAGGATTTGGCACTGTGCTAGTCGCAGTAATAGAAGTATTTTCTCTTTTAAAAATGATCGTATCCTGTCCTAAAGATGTTTTGCCAGGAATAGGTACCATCTTTGACTGTGTCTGAGTATTCAGGATTGTTTGATTGGGATGTTTGCTGATATCATCCATGTACTTTCCCCTCTCCTCTTCTTTTTTCTCAATTGTCGTGTCCAGCGCAGCAATCTGCTTTCTTAATTCTTCCGTTTTCGAGGGCAAAATCACATCTACTTTCTCTGAGATGTAGGATATCTTTTCGATCTCAATATCCTTCTCAAACAATATCTGGTCGATGATCACCGCCCCTAAAACAGACATCATTAAAGCCAGACAGCCTCTGAATATAAGCAGCATCCGGCCTGGATTGATGGATAAGACGATCTGTTTTTCAACCTGCACAATGATCACTGTTGCCAGTATACCTGCCAGCATACAACCTGGAAGGCTGAGCCCCAGGTAACGCTGCGCAAAGGTAAATCCGATAAAAAACCAAAGAATACAAACGATCAGCATGGCTGCCGTGTACTTTTTCACCGATTTAAAAGCTGCTTCGCTACAGTTCCTTAAAATGTTGTAGTTGTAACCGGTCATGAAGCAGCCGAAACGGATCCATAGGTGTTTCATAATGCTCTGATTTTAAAAGTTCTTATTCAGGATAATGTGACCGGAAATTGCAGCAAGCCCATTCCTGAACCCCCGGGTATAGCTAATAATGATGCCGTGCCCCACACCCTCGTTAAGTTTTGCCTGCTCTTCAATCTCTATGACCTGCTTAATATGACTTTCGGCGGTTTCTTTCTTGACGGTGAGTTCTTCCACGGTATCTATCATTCCGCTTCTGCTTCTACTGGTTATGTGAAAATTGATCTGCCTGATAAAGTCTTCATAGAACGTTTTTACCTTTCGTATAGACCTCTCCAGGTCATTCTTTAAAGCGATCACATTTTGATCCAGATGGGTTGTGTCAGGATTCATCAACGCGTCGTTATACCCTTTGGATTCATAATTCTTGTCAAGAAAATCATACAGAAGATGTATTCCGCCATTGAAGGCCGGAATAACCTTTTCTTCCGGCTGTTCCGGTTTTGCCTTTTCTATAAAAGTGGTTTCCGGAATATCGGGTATGGCGGCTTCAACAGCCATAGTGTGGTCATGCCCATTTTGGCGCTGACGGTTGAAAATATCAAATAAGCCCATACATATTTTATTAAATGGTGATTGTTGGTACTTTGTATTTATTATGTCCCTTGTTATGACAGGACTCACAAAGCGTAATGAGTAAATGGTCAGGGTAGTCCCAGGGAAGACGGAATTTTTGCTGACTTGCCATGAAGTGGTATTGCCGGTGATGTACCTGCAGATCTGTATTGTTTTTACAATGCACACAACGATTCAGGTCACGGCTCAGTATTTCTTTTCGTTTAGCCTTCCAGTTAGGGTGCAATAAAAGTGCACCATAACTGCCGTGAGATTGAACGTTCAGGGGAACATTTTCCGGAGGCGTTCCAGGAGGGGATTGTTTGGGCATCTCCTCCTGAATATATCTGCGGTAAGATCCGGGTTCCTTAAATTGCAGATACTTGTACAATGGATCATTCGGAGTATTCATAATAACACAGGTAAGAGATTATTGAAATGTAATTCTTGTTGCAGTCATTCATTGCTCCCATTTACAAAGGGTCCTGTCTTTCATCGCTTTCTCAACCGGCATGCTGATGATCCGGTGCTTACAATTGCTTAGACCACGGCAGTCCGATTTGTAGTGGTACCTCGTGGCGCTCTTGCTGTCGCAGACATACACCCTGATCTGGTTGCAGTTAATGTAGCTTACAAGCAGCCAGGCATATAGGATTTTCATGGCCAATCGATTCAAATAATAAGGGTTAACAAAGAAGAGCACTCCTGATCATCTCGTATGGCAAGGCGTACAACATACAATACAGCCATTCGCCGTAGAATAACGTCTTTTTGCTACGCGAACAGCTTCCTGGCATGAGTCAAATTCTCCCAGGTCAGTTTTACTACGCATAAGATGATAAAATCTGCAGCTTGTAACGTGCACCTCATGATCGCCATTGGATTGGGGATGGTCGTTTACATAATACTGTTGTTTCATAGTGATGTTTTTTTATGAACCAAAAGTATATTTCAAAAAAGTACTTTTTTTACGGGAAACCGTAATGGGTGGTTTGTAGCGGGATTTTTTCTGAAGATGTTTATATCGCGCCCAGATCCTTGCAATAAGCTACCAGCTGTTCATTCTTGGAAAAACCAAGCGCCTCTTTCATTTGGTTGAGCCTTTTCTCTATGCTGCTTAAGCCGGATGGCTTTATTCCGTTCTGTTGAAGGTGGTCAGGTATGTCTTTCTGCAGCATTCCCTGTGCAAGCAATGTAATAATCCTGATATCAAATTCCGAAAAGGCGTAAACATTCCTCTTCTCGATCAGCTGCCTGATATGCCGGGGAAAATAACGGCGATGCTTGGCTATTTCGTTGATCGCTTCTTTAAGCTCTCTGGCGTCATTCCTGGCTTTACGTACAAAACCATCGATATCAAGCTGGCTGTAGAGCAGGTCAATGGTAGCGGGTCTATTTTCCGCCGAAAAAACGAGGATCTTCAGATCGGGCTGTATTTTCCTGGCGGCAGCAATCAGCTCCATTCCTCCGGAGAGGGTCTGTTTGCAAGCATCCGGCTCGAAATACAGATCGGTAATAAGCAGATCGAATGAGCTGCCGGCCTTAAGCGCTATCGCTACCTTGTTCAGGGCGTCATCGCAATAATAAGCATGCGCTGTATCGGCGATGGCCAGGTCTTCCAGCGTTTTCTGCAAGGAAATATTAGCACTTTCGTGATCTTCGGCTATCAATACCTTTGTAATCATGATGGTTGAGCTATTGGGAAGGAAATGTGCATCTTTAATCCCTTATCGGGATGTTCAAATTTATACTGGCCGCCAATTCTTTTAATACGGTTTTCCGTATTCCTCAGTCCATTTCCATACTTAAATTGCGGTGGAAGACCAATGCCATCGTCGGTGTAGTGTATATGGAGCTGGTTGTTTTGACGTTCGAACTTTATCACTACTGAATGTCCCTGGCTGTGCTTTTTCATGTTGATCATCAATTCCTGCAGGATATGTTCAACTTCAATCTGCACCTGTGCATTGGCATGGTTCCAGAGAGTGGGGCCGTTTCCAAAGATCAGCACCCTGGTATCGTCGGACCCGAAGGAACTCAACAGATCTTCAATTCTTTCATGAAAAGGAAGCCTTGAGATCGTGGGCTCCTCGTACGAGATATCACGTGACCGCTCATACAGTATCTCGATCTTATCGACCAATGATTCCTTGTCAACAGGTCCTTTATACTCAAGATCTGTCATGATACGGTATAGGCCATTTGCCACCACGTCGTGCACTTTTTGGGAGGTCTTAAGCTGATGTTCCTGTATCGCCTGCCGGGATGCTATCTCTATCTGCTGGCGGCGCCGCCGGTACCGCTGAATCATGAAAATCCCGATGGAAATAGAGATCAGGATGATCAGCACCAACATGAACCATTGCACAATCAGCTGGTTTTCTTTTTGCGCATTATCCTTTTGCAGCTGAAGATTATCCGCCTTGTTCTTTGCAGCTTCATACCGGATTAATGCGAATTGGTTCTTGGCTGCGTTCTTTGCCGTTTGGATACTATCTGTCAGGTATTGGTAACGAATAAAATAAGGTTTCAACAATTTGGGAGGGCTGAGTGTAATAAGTTTTGCGAGTGCTTCAGCTTCATCATCCGGACTGTTCATCTGCCTGGCGATCCCGTACCTTTTCTCCGCATAATAAAGCGCGGAATCAGGCATGGAGCTTGAATAATAATCCGACAGATGCGCGTAGCTGGCATTAAGCCCCCGGCTGTCATTTGAATCCTTACGGATCTGCAATGCGTGTTTAAGCTCATGTGCGGCAGGATAGCTGGGATCTTTAAGCCACTTTGTTCTCGCATAATTGGAAAGTGCCCGGGCATATTCTTTCTTCTGTTCTTTATTTTTAACCAGCAGGGACCTGTATAGATTGATAGCCTGATCATAGTCGCCTTTCTTCTGATAGGTCAGGGCTATACTGTTCAAAGCAATGGCCCTGTCGTCCGGATCTTTTATATATCTGAGCGCCTTACGATAGTAATCGATGGCTGCTTCATAGTTTTTGAGATTAAGACAGATATTGCCCAGCTCATGATAGTCTGAGCTTAAGCATTCCTGATCTTTGTTCCTGTGTTCATGAAGGTAAGTGAGGGACTTTAACAAACTTTCCTGGCCTCCATAATGGTCTCCTTCATATGCCTGGATAATGCCCATATAAGTGTAGGCCATTGCAATTACCAAACTGTCGGTAGCACTTGTTGCGACGAGATTAAAATAATAGAAGGCTGAGTCATTATTGTTGTTGAAGAAAGATTCTCCTTTTTCCAGGGTTGGTGCAGAAATTGGTTGCAGGGCATTCTGCTTTGACTTGCAGGCCCAAAGACCGGAAAACAGCATTAACAGGATAGCGTATAGGGGTCGCACTGATGGTTATTTCTCTTAAAAGTATCGAATTTTCAAATTTTGACGAAGTATTATTGACCGGTATTAAGAAAGTGGGGCAAGAAAGATCTTGCCCCACGGAAGTTTACATCAAGGGTTCGGTTTCCTTGGAGGGATTGTTCCGGTTTCTCCACCGGTATCATCCAAAGTAGTAACCTGACCACCATTGTTATGGTTATTGCCATTATTGGAATGGCTGGGGCATAAGAATGCCAGGAAGAAACTTAATATAAGAGAGTACATTTTTTTTGATTTTTAAAAGTGAGAAATGAAGCTGCCGGTTGCCGGGGCTGCCGGCAGCGGAGTTTTAAGCGAGTGAAGAAGCGCTTCTTACTTTTTTTGGGAAGTGTGGGCGTGGATCACGGAAGCTGATCGTCGCTTCCCAAGCCGGCTAGCGGCTTCCGCTTTCTTTGCCCGATGTGAATAGGTTCTGTACAGAGAGCCCCTTAGCTATGGAGGCATTACCTGATTGCAAAACGAAGATAGAACGGGTTAACAGGCTGATTTACAAACAATTCCAATAATTCCGTGGATTCTAAATATTCCACGTGTAATTCCGGTAATACCGGCTCTATTCCTATTATTCAGTCTTATAATTTCATTTATGGCGACACTTTTTATTGACTACGAACGACTGGTTCGGCAAACCTTTGAGCAAAAACAGGCAAACAATAAGCTGCCTTACGGTTCGCTGCTCCTGACCCCCGCAAGTTTCAAAGACGCGTGTGTAATGAGGTGCACTCAAGGTATAAGCAGGCGGGATGAAAAGGTTGTGAGGGCGTTCTGTGGAGACCTGGATGAATCGAAAAGCTGCCTGTCGATCATTCAACGGTACGATACGGATAAGTTCAAACCACTTGTGAACTATCTGAATGGGAAGTCCAAAAAGACAGATCCGAAGAATATTGAGCTCCTCGCCTGGTTAATTGACCTTCCCGGCAGGCCCTGGGAAATGGGGAAAAGCTATTCCGGTGAGCCGAATGCAGATCCGCCGTTAAGTGATACCAATCCGGAAGCAGGCGAGCTGGGAACGATAGAATACCCCACGGGCAATCCGCCTGCAAACGAGCGTAATACACCGGCCGGAATTATCGGATTTACCGGAATTCCGATCGGGTTACAGAGAGAAAATGAGAAGGAAAGTGTGGAGACTAAAACAGAAGAAGCTGGGAAACAAGTAAAAAAGGGGAGATCTACGAAAAGGCTCGCGGCCACCGTTGTGTTGTCGCTGGTATTGGCAACAGGTGGCGCGTGGTTGTGGAAGAGTATATATACAGGGCCCGACTACAGCGGCGGCTGTATGTATTGGAGTGAAGATCACTACAAGCCTATAGCTTGCGATCAGAAAATACCGAATGTGATGATCATAGCGTTGGATACGGTGAAAGTGAAAAACTTCAGGAAAATAACTACACCTGACACTATTACCTACCTGGCTATAGGAAAGGTTTGGTATTCAAAAATTGATAACAAATTTGAATTCTATACGTCGGGAGGGGAGCATCCTATTGTCTATGGCCGCCGGCTAAAGCCGATCACTAAATATATAATTGACCTGTACATCCACCCGGGTACGATCACGAATAGTAACTAAACCTCAGCAGGGGAGATTAATATATACTGGCTATGCCTCTTCTTACGTATCTTGGAATTATTGATACAATTCCATGCTTTCCGTAATGCGCTATCTAACCATACTAATTCCACTTCTTAGCTTTTTTCCCGGGTATTCCCAGGTACCCAAACACAAGCTGGACTCCCTGGCCCATAGCCTGGAAACCTATTCCAACGCTGCACCCCGAACCTCCCTGTATATACGTACCAGTAAGGATATCTATGAATCCATGGAAGATCTTTGGTTCAAGGCCTATGCAGTAGACGCCAAGCATCAGCTGCTCTCTGCCATTGACCAAACCCTTTACATTCAGCTGGTTCATGAAGAAAAGGACAGTACTGTATGGGAACAAGCATACCCTCTTGACAAAGGCATTGCCAGCGGGCACATTTACCTGGACAACGCACTACCGGACGGGAATTATTGGTTATGCGCCTATTCCGCCCATTCCCTGACTGCAGATGCCAATTCATTCCTGGGTGCGCGGAGAATAAGGATTGTGCAGAACGTAGCGGAGCTGCTACGGAAAAAACCGGCCGCGCCCCGCACCGATAGCCTGCAAAAGAAAATACAGTTTAGTCTCCTGCCCGAAGGTGGCTTCCTGTTATCAGGCGTAATCAATCGCATCGCTTTTAAGGCAGTAGCTGAAAACGGCCTGCCCTGCGTGGTTTCCGGAACCCTGTTTGATAGTGATAAGGCCATCGGACATTTTACGAGTACCCATGCGGGCATGGGCAGTTTCCTCCTCTTGCCGCAATCCGGCAGCACCTATTACGTACGCCTGGATACACCCTTTGCAAACACACCTTACCCATTGCCCGAAATCACAAAGCAGGGAATGAGCTTCCGGCTGTTGAGCAATAATAAAGACAGCATCAGCTTCCGGATCTATAACCGGGGACTCGAAAAACAGCTTTTCTATTTCAGGTTGCAGACAAGGGGCCTCACCCAATTGATGGCCTCCGCAACAGTAAAAGACAGCCTGGATCTCAAACTGCCTTTGCAGGATGTTACAGCCGGTGTAGCTGAAGCAACACTTTTCGACCATCGCCCGGTACCTGTAGCGGAAAGACTGCTTTATATAAAACCGGATAACCGTTTATCTGTTACGGCTAAACTCTCTCAAAAAAGCTATGGCACAAAAACGAAGATCCTGCTGCAGATACATACCGCAGATGAGCAAGGCAAACCGGTTATTGCCCAATTAGGGGCAAGCGGGTACGACCGGATCTATCACCGGCCAATGGATCCAAACGATATACAAACCCATTACCTGCTATCTACCCAGCTAAAAGGTAACATTTACGATCCCGGGTATTACTTTGATACCACTAAAACAAACCGGGAACAAGCCCTGGACCTGTTGCTGCTAACCCAGGGCTGGCGGGCCTATTCCTGGACTGAGGAGGAGTTGAAAAAAACGGGAAGCCCCGTATTATCTGACAGTACCTGGGGCCAGCTTGTTGCGCTCCGTAAGCAAACAAGATCTACCCAACAGGCGGTGATGTTCTTTGATGCAGAGCAGCAACACAGTCAGCTCACAACATTGGATAGCCGGGGATCGTTCTGGCTATCGCCTGAAAACTTAAAACTATCGGAAAACATTTACATTAAACATTTCGGTGAACAGCAGGATTTTGAATTGAAGGTGTTTAACCCTTTTGATCCCATTCATAAAATAAAGCCCTGGCAAAAAATAAACTATCCTTTGGAAGGAATGCCGGCAACCGGGCAAGCGAACGGAGAAGATCCTTTTATACTCACCCGTGGAAGTATTAAGCTGCAAGCCGTGGAAATACAGGGAAAAACAACAGCCGTGTTCCGCGACAAATATATAGGCCATCTGGACAGCCTGGCCAAATATCAGCAGCTTACTGACAAAGCTCACGGGGGATGGTTAAATTGCCCTGCAGGAGATGGCGATGAGCGGCCCGTTGAAGGGCAGACCTATATCGTATGGACCGGCCCTGCCCCACCCACTTCACACCCCTTCTCATTCAACTCCACTAACACTAAACAAATTGTTTATCATTATCCCAAATACACGGAGGAAGAGCTGTTAAAAATGTTCGGACTGGCCAAAGCAAAAGGCTACTATCCGGAAAAAGAATTTTACCAACCAAATTATGATCAGGAACCCGATCCCCTGCCGGATCACCGGAATACCCTGCTGTGGGCCCCCAATATTATAACAGATGAAAACGGGAATGCTACCCTTGAGTTCTTTTCCTCAGATATTAATGCTGCTTTTTATGGTATAGTGGAAGGGATTAGCGGGAATGGCCTGGTAGGTAAGTGTGATTTTGATTTTACTGTAACGAGATGAGTGCTATTTTTTAGCCATTGAAAATCATTTTCTTTTAATACATTTTAACCAACTCAACATTGGCATAATTCTGGCAGTGCGGAGAGAAATTTCTTAACCCAACACTATGAAAAAATTATCTGCTCTTATCCTGGCATTGTCTGCCGCTATGCTGGTTTCCTGCGGCGGCAAAGGCGATAACCCAACTCCGGCAAATGACGATGCTGCCTCCTGGAAACTTGGGGATTACTCTTATGTAAAAGGCGGCTCCTCACAATCCTCTCAGACCAATGACGGCAAAACGATTACAGCCATTGTTGTTAGTACAACAGGCGATGGCGGCAATTACGGTGCATTTTCCGGCAGCGCTGTTACCATTACCTTTTACAGCAACCTGGGAGAAGGCACCTACACGCTGGGCACTACCGAAACAATGGTAAGCAACCCGGCTTCAAAGATCATGAACATTGATTGTACGATAGGCACCGCAGTAAACACCGGCGCTGTATTGTATGACAGCCCATCAGGCGGCACTGCGGAAGTGACAAAAGACAGCAACGGGAAATTTCATGTGTCGGTTACCACTCCGGTTACCCTGACTAAGAAGATCAGCACCGGCGGCGGTATACCGGCAGCAAAGGACAGCTACCAGTTTACGCTGAAAAATGCGAATTAAAGAATAAGGAAGAATTGTTAACACTCAGGGAATTCCTGTCTAACACCGGCAACTGTTTCTGCTGCAACTTTGTGGTGTGAAATTAATTCCATTGCCATGAATTATTCAAAGCTCGCCTTTACCGACGTTATTAAAACGATCCAGAAAAGACTGGGCAGCAGGGATACCTATCAGCGGGTAGAAAATATGAGCTACGTGGATGGACTAACGCCGATCGAAAAGGAATTCATCAGCCAGATGGACAGCTTCTACCTGGCCTCCTTTGGGGAAAATGGCTTTCCGTATATACAGCACCGTGGGGGCCCCAGGGGCTTCATTAAAGTGATTGACGAGGCAACCATTGGTATTGTTGATTTCAGCGGTAACCGTCAGTACATTTCGGTAGGTAACATCAGCAAAAATGCGAAGGTATCGCTGATCCTCCTATCCTACCCTATGCGGGCAAGATTAAAGATATATGCCGAAGCGGAAATTGTGGAGATCAATGAAAACCCGGTTCTTTTTGATCAGCTGAAGCCCGAAGACTATAAGTTCAGGCCGGAGCGGATCATGTTGTTCCACATTAAAGCCTATGACTGGAACTGCTCTCAGCACATCACACCAAGATATACCATCGCTGAAATAGAAAGCATCATAGCACCGAAGGATGAATATATCCGGCAGCTGGAACAGCAGCTTACAGACCTCCGAAAGGAGCTGGAAGACCTGAACAATTTTGAACCCTGATAAATTAAAAGCAACAGAGACTTAAACTTTATAATCATGAAAAAAATAGCAATTAACGGATTTGGACGTATAGGACGGGCAGCATTAAAGATCATCTTAGAAACACAGGACCTCCAGGTAGTGGCCGTGAATGACCTGATGAGCATCGAAAACGCCGCTTATCTCCTCAAATATGATAGTAATTACGGTAAATATCAGAAGGAAGTGCGGGTGGAAGGCGATATGATCCTGGTAGAGGGAAAACCTGTAAAGTATACCAGCATAAAAGATATCGAAAGCCTGCCCTGGGCTGCGGTGCAGGCAGACATAGTAATTGAAAGCACCGGGATCTTTACTAACATGGCAGCTGCTGAAAAACACCTGGCAGCAGGGGCTAAGTTTGTGGTGATCTCCGGTCCTACCAAGGATACCCCAACAGTAGTGCATGGAGTAAATACAGAAGACGGCAAAGTATCGGTTTTCTCCTGCGCAAGCTGTACCACCAACAACATCAGTCCCGTAATCGAGATATTAGGCCGCAGGCTTGGCATCAAAAAAGCCATCCTGAATACTACCCATGGCTACACCGCCTCCCAGACCCTCATTGATGCGCCCTCCAAACGGGAGCCACGCATGGGCAGAGCAGCAGGCATAAACCTGGCACCCGCTGCAACAGGCGCCGCCATAGCAACCACAAAAGCCCTCCCTCAATATGCGGGAAAATTTGACGGGATCGCAATAAGGGTGCCCGTACCCGTTGGCTCTATATCAGACATCACCTTCATTGCCGAAAGGGCTACCTCAGTGGAAGAGATCAACAGCATCCTGATTGAGGAATCAAAGACCTCCAGATATGAAAAAGTACTTGCCGTAACCGACGAACCGCTGGTATCCACTGATATTATCGGCAGCGCTTTTGCTGCAACCGTTGACCTGGAAATGACCCGGGTAGTTGATGGAGACCTGGTGAAGGTAATGGCCTGGTATGACAATGAGTGGGGCTTCACTAACCAGATGATCCGGCAGATCCAGTCCATTTAAGTGTATCCTAAAGATCAGTTAACCCCGATCCAGCATAACATTAATTCAAAAAAATCATGTCAAACAATACAGCACAGTTCCAGGCAACCTACCTGGGTGGGCCCACCGTAATTATTGAAATAGGTGGATTAAGGCTAATGACAGACCCGACACTCGACCCTGCAGGTACCAAATTTGTACTTAATGAAAGAAGCACCCAGGAGAAATTTGCAGGTCCGGCAGCTTTTCCCGAAAAACCTATCGACATCGTTCTTTTGAGCCATGACCAGCATTTTGATAACCTTGACGGCGCCGGTAGGGCATTCCTGAAGGAAGCAAAGCTTACCATCACCACAAAAGCAGGGGCAGAAAGGTTGAAAGAGACCGGTGTAACCAGTGTAGGCCTTGCGCCCCGGGAACATCGTACGTATGTGGCGCCAAATGGTGACCGGATAAAAATTACGGCTGCTCCGGCCCGCCATGGCCCCGCCGGCAGTACCAAAATAACAGGAGATGTAATTGGCTTTCATATTGCTGTTAGCGGCAGCCAGGTGTTTGACCTCTATGTAACGGGCGATACGGTGTATTACAACGAAATCGAAAAGCTTGGAGAGCGTATCGATCCGCGGTACATATTCGTATTTGCGGGTGCTGCACGTCCGCGCGGGCCGTTCAATTTAACCAGGGGTAATAATGATGTAATAGATACCGCGCACGCATTCCCAAATGCTACCCTGATCCCTTTGCATTCCGAAGGTTGGTCACATTACACAGAGAACAACAGCAGCTTATTGGAGGCCTTTGGCGTGCTTGGCATCAAAGACCGGCTGCAGATCCTGGAGCCGGGGGTAGCTACCCCGCTCCAAATAGATTGATCTTATCTTCCCCGGTTAGCCATAAGCTCCTATCTTTACAGAAAAAGTTCATGGTTTTTGTAAATAATACCAAAGAGCGCCTAACTGTACTGGAGCTTAACAGCACCAACGCCGGAATGATCTACGATGTGAGAGCAACGGATATGACCTCTATCTGGAATGTGGGGGAACGGATGAATATTACCATTGATAAGATCCCTTATACGCTTAAAAAGAACCAGATTATTTTCCTGACCGAGTTTCACAAAATCGATCACATAGAACTGGAGTCCGCAAGGATGATCCGCTTCAACCAGCCTTTTTATTGTATTGTGAACCACGACAATGAGGTGGGTAGTAAGGGGCTGCTTTTCTTTGGATCTTCCGGTGTACCGTTAATAACTTTGGAAGAGGATAAGATCCGGGATTTTGAATTGACCTGGGAAATGTTCTGCTCAGAGATGAAAAAGGATGAACTGCTGCAACAGGACATGCTACAGGCAATCCTTAAACGCATGCTCATCCTCTCTGTCAGGATATTGACACAGACGACCGATTTCCATAAACTGGAGAAAAGGCAGGGCGATATTGTCAGGGAATTCTATTGGCTAGTGGAAAGACATTTTACCCGGGAGCATGAAGTGGCCTTTTATGCATCCAAGCTCAATAAATCCCCAAAAACACTTTCCAATCTCTTTTCTGTTTTCTCACAACGCAGTCCGCTCAATATCATTCATGACCGCATTCTGATCCATGCCAGACGACAGATCAATTATTCCAACCGGTCGATCAAGGAAATTGCCTACGAGCTGGGCTATGACGACATTCAGACTTTTAGCCGTTTCTTTAAAAGTAAAGAAGGCATGTCACCTATGCAGTACCGTGAAAAATTTGACCTGGCTTCCCAGCAATCAAAAAAGCTTTCCAACACCAAAATCCCGGCCTAGCTCCAGTCTGCAAATAATGCAGACAATCTGTACATTTGGGTAATATAAATTTACCATTATGGATACCAGAGAAACCATCCCAACTGGCGGTAGCTTTTACCCGCTGGTAGCAGAACTTTTCCAGCAGCAAAAGAAAGCAGCTATACTGTATGATGACAATGGCGTTACCCGCGCGAATGGTATGATTGAAAGCATCTTTGACCGCGATGGCAGGCAGTGGATCAGGCTGGACGACCAAACGGAGATCCGGATCGATAAATTATATGCGGTGAACGGCACTTTCTCTTCCGACTATTCCGAATGCTGATCTTTAATGCTGCTGCTTAACCCCACCGTCTCCGGCCATCTGTTTATCCGGAGCTGCTAACTTTTATTATGATGCTTTAAACTTAATCACGGTAATAAAACTTCTTAATATCACTTTCCTCCATTTTACCTTCCTCCGTTATTCTATAGCAAATAGTAAATTCTAAAAGCGACTGCTCATTGTATTCATTGCGGAAAACTACATTTCCGTACGTCTCCCCGGTGTCGGGATGTACGGATTTAATCTCAATCATATTTCGGTTGTCATCATATTTTTCAATGATACGGGTATTGGCGTCAAAGCTGGCAGTCTCAAAATACTTTTTATCAAATATTGAAATAGCCCACTCCATATTTTCCTTTTTCAGCATATCGTGCAGTGCTGCCATATCATAGTAGCCCATCATGGTTTCTACGTTTGAAATAACCGCGCTCTTTTTTGTAAGCACATTCCCCTGGCGGATCTCTTCTTCTACTTTGTACAGCTGCATTTTTGAATCATACCTGCCATAGTATTCGGTTTTCTCAACCTGCTTTTTAGCATTATAGAAGAAATTCTTTTGTGAGGATAAATATTGCGTTTCCTTATGCTTCAAAAATCGCTGCTCTTCTAATAGTAGCTGATTGTTCCCGTATACATAAATGATCTGCTCCGTGAACTGGTTGTTAGTGAAGCTGCGTTTTGCCTGCAATATTCCATTCTGATAGGTGAAATCGGTTCTCAGAATTGTACCCTCTTCCGTTGTTCTTGTTTCTGAAACCTTTAAACCATTTTCGTAGCTGCAGCTCAAAGAATCTTTTGTTCCATATTGAATGTTGTGATAATGATCCGCAATCAACAATCCCTTTTCAAACTTAAATTCACGGATAGATGATGCTTCCTCAACGGAATGCCAGTTATTTTTTCCCAGTATAGTATGTCCCCCGGCAATGAAAGCAGCGTAGCTTTTAGTTTCATTGTTATATTTAACTACCTGGTAATTCTCTCCCGAATGTTCATAGACGCTTAGAAAGCCATTTTCTCCTGAGGCGCTCTTTGAGGTTTCTAAGATCCCGGTTATTTGACCTTTATCATTATAGAATGTTTCTTTTGTATGACTTGAATGCTCATCGCGGTAAACTTCTTTGAAGAGGCGCATGTTTATATATATTTTCTTGTAATATATATAAATAATACTAAAGACGGGACAATGTTTATTATCAACCTTTATTGCGCAGCAACCTGGTTAGCCTGATCGCGGTAGGCGCCTTTACACAGCAGGCTGTCGTTCGGGACACCTATTTTCAATTGCATAGGTTTTGCCACTGCATGCTCCGCTTCAAACTGCTCCCCTAACAATATTGAAATAGTAGCTGCAATTTGCTGCTGCCACACCTGTTGCGCTTCCTTTATTTCCCCTGCGGGCTCAATATCCGGCCCTATAACCGCCAGCCACATTTCACCGGAGCCTTTGGCCCAGAAGCCGTGGGTTTGCCAGGTGCCGGGGTTCTTCCCTCTCCCGTGGTCAGTAGTTATAATAAAGGTGGTATTGTCTTTATAAAAAGGATCGGTTTGCACATAATACCAGAGCGCGCTGATCATACGATCTACATCAGCGGCCTTTTGCAGGTACAGGTCATAGCGTCCGCGGTGGGCACATTCATCCGTTTCACCGAGGCCCAGGAACACCACTTTGGGGTGGTGCTGTTCTACATATTGCTGCGTGCTTAACCAGGTTAACATATCATAGCGGGTGCGTCCTTTACCTGTAATATAGTCCTGCACACAGTTCACGGCTGCTGCAGTGTCGCCCGCATCTTCAAGCGGCTCATAGCCGGCGTTGACGGAGAAGCTGCCCGGGTGCTCATTCAGGATATAGGGTAAGATATTCCAGGAGCTGAACGCTACTACTTTTCCCTGGTAATCCTTTTGCTGATTGAGAAATTCCAGCACATTGGTATTCCTGTTGGCGATGGGCGCATTTGCCACAAAGCGGCTTTCTGCAAAACCGGTCAGCATTTCGCTGTAGCCTGGGTAAGAGATCTTATAAAAGTTCCGTACGTTCACCTTGTTGCTCCATTGGCGGTTACCGTACAGGCAGCCCTGCTTTGCGATCACATTCCAGAAAAAAGGCATTAATTTCTGCCGGCGGATCGCTGCTGAATCGTCCCAGTACAGCTGCCGCATGATCGCGGTATCCTTCACCAGATCCGGATCAGACAACAGCCTGGCGTCTGCCCCGTTAAATACTTCCTGCCAGCGGAAGCCATCTGTAGTAATAATAAAAATATTCCTTTTCTTTTCCGGCTGAGCAGTAACAGCCAGGGAAGGAAGCAGAAAAATTACCCAGAGCCAATGTCTCATTTGTACGGCGTTTTTCAAAAGAACATACAAAGTATGATCCAGACATTAACAGGCGGTTAAATTATTGTTGCCAATGGGATGGACACCATCGGGCAATATGCGGCAGTCAAATATCTTTCAGTTTTATGCTATATTTGAACTGAAGGCAATTTTATTGCCCCATCCGGCAATATCCACACCATTGGACGTATTTTTTTCACGACACAATCAGACCCGTTTTGGAGACTTTAGACTACAACAGTTTTGCAGAAAAATGTATTGAAGATCTGAAAACTTTGCAAAACAAATTTCAAACGGAATATGATTTGAATTGGTATGAGAACTGGTTTTATAGCCAAACCACAGGATTGTTAACCCTTTCAACCGAAGACAAAGAATTAAATTTTAAATACTTCGAAGCAGGAAGCTTTTCAGAAAAATCGAACACCTGGAAATGGTCATGGGACAACAACGACGTGCCTGACAACACAAAAGAAAGAACTAAGCTTATTAAAGAATTCGGGCAAAAGTCGAATTTTCCCAAACTAATGAGACCCTTTATCTATTTAATAACGACAACAATGCTATTTGGGCTTTTTGGCTGTAAAGACAGCAAGGGCAAAGATTTTGTATTTGACGAATTCAAATCTCAAATTGAAAAGCTTGGGATGAAAATTGACTCAGTAGACGAAACAGGGCTAATTTATATTTCTCAAGGCGAACTGACATTAAAAATTAGCCTGGACAACGTCAGAAAAGATTATAACAGAGATAAAAACGCAACACATATCTCCGACTTTGTAAAAGCCCTGGCTGAATATTCTATCGACATACCTTCAAAATGGGCTGACGCCAAAAGCGACATTTACATTTCGCTTTTCCCTAATGACTATGAGTTTCAGGATTTTATTCACACTAAAGTTACAGATGAATTCAGTAAAGTATATATACATAGCGGACAAAGCAAATTTTCCTGGATTTCACGGGACGATTTAAATAAATGGGGAATAACAGAAACTGAATTGGACAGCCAGGCAAATACAAATGCTGACAATCTTTTGGCAAAGACTGAAATTTCATTTGACACAATAGAAAACCGTAAACTTGGACTTATAGAACCTGAATATCCAACGTTGAAAGCGGCTTTACTGTTTGCTCCGGCCATGAAAGAAAAAGTAAAAAAAGATTTTGGCTTTCCTTTTTATGCAGTTATTCCAGTCAGAGATTTTTGTTATATTTTTTCAGAAAAAGACTTCAACTTTTTCTCAAAACGTATTGGCCAGGCAGTAGTTGACGAATATAAACAGTCTGGCTATCCAATAACAACAGAAATTCTAAAATTCACAGACAAAGGTATTGAGGTGGTTGGGCGATATCCAGTAAATTAAATGAGAATAAGGATTTTTCACTTATTTCCTTTTCTAGTTCTGCTAAAATATCCTTCTCAAAACATGTAACAAAATTGGGGTATTTTTAAATATAAATTGTCATAAAATCAGGGTAACAATGTTTTTTTTTTCATTATCATTTTGATAAAGGCAAACCCTGGTTTGTGTCTAGACCTGAAAGGATTTCTCAGCCGCCAAAACAATAATGCTACAATTCAAAAAAGGAACAGCGCTTACAGCGCTGCTCCCTCTATCGTCCACTCTTCTTTCCACCAGATATCCGGTTTTCCTTCGGCATCAAATTTCAGCGGCAGCCATATGTACCGGGATGCTTCCAGGTTAGTTTTATTCCACCGGTCTGCCATAAAAATAAACGTGTCCTTTTTGCCTTGCACCGGCAGCACATAGGTGCTTTGCGCATGGTAGGTGCTATCAGCATCCGTGCCGCGGCAAGGGTTGTCATGTGCTGTCCAGCTGCCCATAATACTATCCGCTGTGGCGTAAGATGCTGCATTGGGCGACCACCCGGTACAGCCGGAAGTGAACAGGTAAAAACGGTTATTGTACTTGCATACGGCCGGCGCTTCCCTGGCCTGTTGTACCAGTATACGGTGATCATTTTTCGTGTGTGAAAGATAATCGTCCGTTAGCTCACAGATATGCATGGTCTGGTTCTCTTCTGATGAATAGAAGTGATACGCTCTGCCGTCATCGTCCTGGAAAATGGTCATATCCCGGGCCATACTGCCATTGGGCCGTACGCTGCCAATGTATTGAAAAGGGCCTTCAGGCTTGTCGCTTACCGCCACGCCTGACCTGGCGTAGCTGTAGTCCTGGGAGTCTATGTGCATCCACATCACAAACTTGCCTGTCTTTTTGTTATAGATAACTTTAGGCCGTTCTATTACCTTACTGATATGCAGGTCGTTGGTGCTGTCTGTTGCATCGGACTGCAGGGCTACCCCTTCCGGCTTCCAGTGCAGCAGGTCATTGGAGGAGTAGCAGGATATGCCGCCTGCATTCACCCGGTAGTTTTCCCAGGTGGATCCGGGTACCCGCCAGGTGGAGCCTTTCTTTATTTCACCATACCAGTAATAGATACCGTTGTAATACAGGATGCCGCCGCCATGCGCATTTATTGGGTTACCTGCAGTATCCTGCCAGGTGGCGCCGGGAATAATATATCGCTGTTGTGCATAACCTGTTATGTATGCCGGAACTACCAGCAGGAATAACCATAGTGCTGTAATGCTTCTCATGTTGTTACAAATTTGGGTTCAGTTGCTTATCACCTACGGGTATGGGCGCCCAGTAAAAGGTATGTGAAGCATCGTTTGGAATATTCTTCAACGCTTCTTCTGATGCATCCCTGTCTGAATTGGCTTTGGCCACTGTTTCCGTACGTATCAGATCGTACCAGCGGGCTGCAGGTTCAGCGCCTGCAAATTCCCAGCCCCGCTCTGCTATTACAGAATCGCGGAAGGCTGCCTGGGATAAACCTGCAACAAGGTTAGCGATCCCGGACCTGTTCCTTACCTGGTTGATAGCGGCGTAGGCGGTTGCATCCGGAGAGGCAGACATGGCCTTTGCTTCTGCATAAGTAAGCAATACTTCTGCATAGCGGATCACCGGCACGGTGTGGCTGCCAATCCAGTTATTATTTACATGGTTCACCGGGTTAAACGCATCATCATCACGGAACTTAAAGAAATACGGATGTTTGTGCAGCGTTTTGGTCCAGTCAACCGCATCGTTAGGATCGTTGTTGATATAGTATACAGACTGGTAAGTTGCTTCTTTCCTGGGGCCCGGCGGAAATTTCTTGTAGAAATTGATCTCCCCGTAGCCATCGCCCCAGCCGCCTTCATCATCCGGCGCATACGCGTTTGGCGTAAGCATGTTGTAGTTTTCCCATGCCCAGCCGGATACATTTACATTGTAGTAGCAGCCGAATACTGTTTCGTGGTTGAACTTCCCTCCTCTCTTCCAAAGGTCTGCATAGTTGGTGGTGAGATCATAACCCCAGGTTGCCTTGTTATCTATCACCTCTTTGGCTTTGGCGGCAGCCAGCACATATTTATCTGTTTGTTTGAGCGGCCAGCCTGCCATGGTCAGGTATACATTGGCCAGCAGCGCTTTTGCGGAGCCGCGGGTTGGCGGTATATCCACACCGCTCTGCCTTTTAGTGCCATCCCATGCATCGGGCAGCATAGCTTCCGCCTTCTGCAGATCAGCTACTATTAATGCATAGATCTCTGCCGGCTGTGATTTGGATCTGTTATAATCTACCGTGTTATCTGTGGTCAGCGGTACCTCTCCCCAGGTGCGGGTAAGGAAGAAATAGCTGAGCGCACGGAAAAAATATGCCTGGCCTGCTGCGTGGTTCCTGTCATCTTCCGATGCTTCTGTAGCATTCTGATAATTATTGATCAGCGAATTGCTTGATTTGATAGTGGCGTAAAAATAGCTCCACCAGTTGGTCATACGGTCGTTGGAAGAGTTGGCCTGGTAGGTATCAAAATCGGAGTAAGAGATCTTGTTGCCGGCACGGGCCACGGTCATATCATCTCCGCCCCACAGTGTAGAGAAACCTGCAGACTGGTTAAAGGCTCCATTCACCTGCGTATACAGCCCAATGGCGGCCATATTCAGATCGTTGGATGTTTTATAGAAATTATCCGGTGTAAGATTGCTTCTCGGATCTTCCTTCAGGAAATCCTTGCTGCAGGATGCGGTTAGCAGAAGCAGCAGGCAAGCGGTTATATATGGTTTTATTAGTTTCATCTTAAAGCATTTAACATGATCGTTATAAAGAAATATTTACCCCGAATGTGATAGTGCGCGGAGAGGGATACGCACCCAGGTCAATACCGGCATCCGCATCGCTGGTAGCGGAAGTAGAAGTGGCCTCCGGATCGTATCCTTTATAATTGGTGATGGTATACAGGTTCTGCGCGCTCAGGGTAAAGCGTACATCGGCAAAACGGGTAGCCTTTCTAGGTAGTGTATAAGAAAGGCTTATGTTCTTCAGCCGCACATAGCTGCCATCCTGCAGGTATTGGGTAGATTCCACATAGCTACGGTTGGTTTTACTGGCAGGATCGGCCCATACGGCGCCGGTATTGCTGCTCGTCCAGTAGTTAGCGGATGCTGCCAGGGTAGGATACTTCACATCGCTGGTGGGCGCTGCTACACCTGCATAGGTGGCGTTAAAGATCTTGTTACCATGCGATGCCTGCACAAACACGTTCAGCTCAAAATGCTTATACCGGAAATTGTTATTAAAGCCCCACTGGAACCTGGGGATGGCGCTGCCCGCAATAACACGGTCCTCATAGCCGATAGAGCCGTTGCCGCTTACGTCTGTATAATGATTATCGCCTGCTTTGCCTCCTGTTCTGTTGTCATCGGTCCTGTAAATGCCCTGCCAGGGAATAAGATAGAATGCTCCCAGCGCCTCACCTGTTTTCACTACCTGTATATTGGTGTTAATTAATCCGCCGCCAATAACAGGCCGGTACAGGATGGAATCTTTACCCAGGCTTACCACTTTGTTCCTGTAAGCAGATGCGTTAATGCTGGTGGTCCACGAGAAATCGCCCTGCTGTATGGCTGTCAGATCCACAAAAACTTCAAAGCCTTTATTATTTACCACGCCTACATTTTTATACATGGTGCCACCACCGTCATAGCTGGCAATGGGCACCTGCAGCAGCAGGTCTTTTGTGCGCTTGTTATAGTAATCAGCGCTAATGTTCAGCCGTCCGCCCAGCAGTCCTACATCCAGGCCTATATCTGTTTGCTTGGTAGTTTCCCATTTAAGATCAGGATTGTTGGGGCTTCCCAGCAGGTAACCCTGGTACAGTGTAGTGGTACCATAAGAATATTGCATGCCTGTAAGCAGTCCAAGGCTGCTGTATGGATTAATGGACTGGTTGCCCGTAATGCCCCAGCTGGCGCGCAGCTTAAGGTTGGAGAAAATGCCCAGGTCTTTGATAAAGGATTCTTCAGACAAGCGCCAGCCCACCCCAATAGAAGGAAAGTATCCCCATTTGTTGGCCGTGGTCTGGAACTTAGAAGAACCATCTGCCCGGTAGGTAGCGGTAATCAGATATTTATCGTTAAATGTATAAGAAGCACGGCCTACATAAGAGAGCAGCGCCCAATTGGTATAGGCTGATGAAATGCCCTGGGAGGTATTGAGCCCCAGATTATAATAACCGTTAGAGGTGGAGGTAAGCCCTGAACCGGCGGCGGTGAAAGAATTGTACTTGCTGGAGGTTTCTTCCACTATACCCATTACCGTTAGGTCATGTTTTTCATTGAACTTCTTGTGAAAGGTAAGCGAGTTACTGTTCTGGAAAGTATAGGTTTCTGCGGAGCTTTGACCGGAACCCGGGTTGCCGGGGCTTATCCAGTCGTTATTCAGATAGGCATTGCGTGAATTATTTACATCCAGCCCCAGGTTAATGTTCAATGCAAGCCAGTCTGTAATGTTATAGGCAAGGTGCCCGTTAAGCACTGCGGAATTGGAAGAGGTAACGCTATTCCTTTCCTTTATGGTCATGTACGGGTTAGACCAGATGGGGGAAATGGCAAAGCGGTTATACTGGGCGCCGGAATCGTACACCGGCTCAGTTGGCGCCCATGCCAGCGCTGCGGTTACCGGATTGCCCTTGCCGCCAATATCGCCGTTATTGTTTGAGTTGGAATGTGCGGCAAAGATGCCCAGCCCTATGCTTACCCGGTTGCTTAACTTACTATCCAGGTTAGCACGCAGGGCAAATTTTTCCTGGCCGGTGTTCACCAACAGGCCGGACTGGTTTACGTAATAGCCGGAAATATAGTACCTGGACTTGTCTGTTCCGCCTGAAACGGAAAGCTGGTGGTTTTGTGTAATACCGTTATGGAAGATCAGATCCTGCCAATCAGTTCCCTTACCGGCGTAAGATAAAGGATCCGCGAAAACGGATGATCCGGCAATATGATTGGCCTGCTGTGCATAGCCTACCGCATCCAGCAGATCATACTTCTTCATGGGTTTGTTGCTGCTCAGGAAACCGTTGTATTCAATATGCATGGTGCCTGCCTTGCCATTTTTGGTGGTGATGATGATAACGCCATTGGCGCCGCGCGATCCGTAGATGGCGGTGGCGGAGGCATCTTTCAGCACGTCCATGGAGGCAATATCATTTACGTTGATGTCCTGTATGCTAATGCTGCTCAGCGCCACCCCGTCAATTACATAGAGGGGATCATTACTGGCGTTGATGGAATTGGCACCCCTGATGCGGATCTTTACCGCGCCGCCCGGCGCGCCGGAGCTGTTGGCTACAGATACGCCGGCCACCCTGCCCTGCAGTGCGGAGGAGGCGTTGAGCACCGGCTGGTCTTTATACACCGTGGCATTCAGGGATGAAATGGCGCCCGTAAGATCTTTCCGTTTTTGGGTGCCGTAGCCTACCACTACAACTTCGCCGAGGCCCTGGGTAACGGATTCCAGCTGTACATTAATAAAGCTGCGGTTACCCACCGGTACCTCTTTGCTGCCATAGCCCATGAGGCTGAAGGAGAGGGTGGCTCCGGCAGGGGCATTCACGGTGAATCGCCCGTTACCATCTGTTTGGGTATTAACGGAAGTGCCTTTTATATACACGACTACACCCGGCAGGGCCGTATCACCGGCGCTAACCTTCCCGCTAACGGGCTGCTGTGCATAAAGGAGCATTGAATAGTTGCAGAAAATGAAACAGAGGAATCCCCATTTCTTCCATAACGCGAGATAAATTTTCATCTGATAAGGATTTAAATTTTTAATTGCCAGATGGCGCCTCCCCACCTACGTGGACCGGCTCCATGACAATCTGATTTTTGTACCGTGGAAACTAATTGGTTGAATGTTGTCCTTTTTTTTGCCTCCCTGAACCGCGCATTTACAATGCCCGTTTGTGTTGTTGAATGCAAGTATATGACCACCGGCCGGGAAACCACCGGGGGTAAATGATCAAATAGAGGGGGTAAACTGGTAAAATGGGGGTTATTCTTTCCAGTTTACCACATTAAAGTCTTTATTAAAGGTGTTGCGGTACTTTTTGATGTATTCGGAGGGGTTCATTTCAAAGAGTTTGTAGAATTGTTCCCGGAAGTATTTCATGTCGTTGATGCCTACCTCAAAGGCGGCTTCGCTTACATTGCAATCTGTGCTAAGCAATAACACTGCTGCCCGGCGCAGGCGGATGAACCGGATAAAGGCATTTACGGATTGCCCGGAAACTGATTTTACCTTCTTGTAAAGGCCGGAATGGCTCATGCCTATTTCCGTGGCCAGGATCTTAATGTTAAAGCCGTCGTTATCCAGGTTATCCTCTACAATGCTGATGCAGCGTTCCAGGAAATCCTTGTATTCGGCAGAGACGCGGGCATTGTTCTTTTTAAGAGTGATCTTGTCAAAGAAATAGCGCTGCAGCACATTCCTGTTTTGGAGGATGTTGTGAATACGGGCCAGCAGCAGCTCTTTTTCAAAGGGTTTTACAATATAATCATCTGCACCGCATTCAATGCCCCGCAGCTTGGTTTCCTGGGAAGGGTTAGCGGTGAGCAGCACCACCGGGATATGGTTCAGGGAAGGGTCCTGTTTGATGGCGTTGCACAATTCCACCCCGTTCATTCCTTTCATGACCACATCGCTGATAATGATGTCCGGGCAATGTTCCCGGGCCAGTTCCAGCCCGTCTGTTCCATTGTCTGCTTCATGGAAAAGGAACTTTTCGCGGAAAAGCTGCCGGAGGTAGTCCCTGATCTCAGGGTTATCATCCACCACCAGGATAGACCGCTTACCGGAAATAATATCGCCCATAAGGCTTTGCTCTTTTTCGGCCAGGGGTATTTCCGTGCTGATATTGCCCATGAGCTCTTCCAGCAGCGCAGCGCTTTCAGGCAGCTCTTCAAAAATATACTGACCGGCAAAGTGGCTGGTGCCTTTTTTGAGGCGCACGGTGAACGAAGCCCCTTGCCCTGCTGTACTGGTAAAGGATAGATGGCCTTTATGGCTTTCAATGAAATGCCTGGAGAGGTATAGTCCTATGCCGAAGCCGGTTTTGCCCGGCACATTCTTCTCCTTTACCTGGTAAAATCTTTCAAACATGCGCTGACGGGCGCTTTCGCTGATGCCACAGCCGGTATCCGTGATGTTAATAATAATATCGTTCTCCTCCTCACTGACCATAAAGCTAACCGTTCCGCTGCCCGGCGTAAATTTCAGCGCATTGGAGAGCAGGTTGAATAACACGATCTCTATCTTTTCCCGGTCGGCATATACTTCCAGCTGCTGGTTATCGCAGCTAAAGGTGTAGTGGATATGCTTAGCGCCGGCCTGCTGAATGAAGCACAGGTATACCTCTTTGCACAGGTCGTGGAGGTTGATGCAGGTTATCTTCAATTTGTCGCCTTCACTGTCGGCCTTACGGAACAGCAGCAGCTGATCCACAAGGCTTAGCAGGCGCCGGGCGTTCCGGTATACTACCTCCAGGCCGTTGCCTGCCGGTTTATCGCCATTGTTCAGCATTTCCTTCACAGGATTGATGATGAGCGTAAGTGGTGTTCTGAACTCGTGGGATACATTTGTAAAAAAGGCCAGCTTTCTTTCATTCAGCTCTTTTTCTTTCTCCGTTTCCAGGCGGGCCACCCGTATATCAAAGGCCAGCTTTGTTTTTTGCGCTTTGTACCGGAGGTATATATATGCCAGGCCGGCAATAGCGGACAGGTACAACAGGTAGGCCCACCAGGTTCTGTACCAGGGCGGCAGCACGGTTATTTTCAGTATGTACTCATGGGTGTTCCAAATACCTTCGGCGTTGGTGCTTTTTAACCGGAAGGTATAGCTGCCTTCTGTTAAGCGGGTGTAATTGGCGGTTCTTGATTTGCCTACATAGTTCCAGTCTTTGTCCCAGCCCTCCATATAATAGGCATAGTCTATTTTGTCCGGTGCGGAGTATTCAAGCGCTACAAAATCAAATGCGATCATTGCTTTATTATATGGTATGCTCAGCGCCTGTACATGATCCTGTGTGCTTTGTGTAACATAGCCGCCTGCCTGCTCTACAGGGGTATTGGCAATCTTTAACCCGGTGAGCATTACTTTGGGCATATTTGAAACATACTGCAAACTATCGGGGTAAAAGATATTGAGCCCTTTGATGCCGCCAAAAATAAACTCGCCGGAAGGCAGGGCCAGGGCGGCGTTATAGTTGAACTGATTGCACAGCAGCCCATCGGACTGGGAAAAGTTCTTGAAGCTTTTTTCCCGGGGATTGAATTTTGAAATGCCGTAAAATGTGCTGATCCATAAGTTACCGCGTTTATCTTCCAGTATATTCAGAATGGAGTTATTGGAAAGACCATCGGCTTTTGTAAACCTGGTATAGGCGCCGGTTTCCCGGTTAAACAACAGCAGGCCTCCGCCTTCGGTACCTACCCAGCAATTGCCGTCCCTATCCTCATGAAAAACGCGCACGGCATAACCTATATCATATACCCGGTGCTTTTTTGTGACCCTGTCAACCTTTATCAGCGAGGTATAATTTCCTGCCCAGAAATTGCCGCTGCTGTCTTCCGCCATGGAAAGGATGTTGGTAAGGGTACTGTCAAACACCTCAAAACGGTTAGTGCTTCTGTTTAGCCGGTAAAGTAGCCCATTAGTGCAAACGCCTGCCCACAGCGTTTTTTGGGCATCTTCATAGAGCAGCCAGGTATTTTTATCTTCCCGGCCGCTGAGCGGATTAAAGCAGGCATAGTGCTCAAAAGAGCGGGCTGTTTTATTATAGCGGTAAATGCCCCCGCCCCAGGTGGTGATCCATATAGTATGCTGAAAATCGCTGATAATGCTGGTTACGAAATCACTGCAAAGGGAATGGCTGCCTGTTAGCTGCTGGAAGTTAGTGAAGTGGTCCTGTTTGCGGTTCCAGACACTGAGCCCGCCACCATCGGTACCGATCCAGATATTATGATCCTCATCTTCACAGAGCGAGAGGGTAAAATCATTGATCAGGCTATTGGCATTAAGGGGATCGTGCGTGATAGCGGCAAAACCAGTTTTGCCGGGATCCAGGATATTGATGCCACCCCGCAGGGTACCGATCCATTTGCGGCCTTCATGATCTTCGTAGATCGCATACACCGCGGTGCTGGTAAGCAGCTCTTTGTTCTTGGGCGATACCAACCGCGTGACCTTGCCCGTGGCCAGCGGCATGGTAAAAACGCCTTCCCCGTCAGATGCGATCCACAGCTGATCCTGTTTATCTATGGCCAGGCGCACTACCCTTTTGGAGTGTGTTAGCAGCACGTTGTTAAATGTATTGGATGCAATGGTGTATTTATATAGGCCATCGTCGGTACCCAGCCACAGGCAGCCGCGGTTATCTGCCTGCAGGGCAATACCATTCCGGATGCTGTTATTGATCACGCTTACGGCGCCGCTGTTATCATCATAGCGGCAAAGCCCTACATTACGCACAAACAGCCAGGCATGCTGCGCAGCATCCAGCTCTATGGACATTACCTCATAATGTGTGCTGACCGTATTCCCATTCCTGAGGGGCGCCTGCTTTGCTGCGCCAGCCGGGTTATAAATGAGCAAACCTTCTCCATCCGTGCCGATGAACATACTTCCTTTAGGGCCCGGTTTGAGCGCATTCACGGAAACCAGCACCTTCCTGGCTACGCTACTTTTATAGGGGAGGTAGCTAAGGCCGGAGAAACGCGCCGTACCATTGTTATAAATACTGATACCGCTGCGGGTGCCTACCCATAGCCGGTTGTCGTGGCCCTCTGTGATACAGGTTATGCGGTTATCGGCCACGGAATTGGTATCATTAAATTCATTCCGGTAAATGGTGAAGCTATACCCGTCATAACGGTTTAATCCATCGTAAGTGCCGAACCACATAAACCCGTTATAGTCCTGGTAAATGCTGGTAACGGCATTATTGGAAAGCCCCTGTTCAATACCCAGGTAAGTAAGCGGCGGAATGGATTGTGCAAAGGTATTAGGCTGTATGGAAAAAGCGCATAATGCCCACAAAATAGCCGGCTTGAGATACCTCCTCATTGTTCACTGATTTATGTTATTCACAACGTGCTATAAAGTAAGGAATTATTTTGGTTAGTTGGGGTGTATTGACATTCTATTCACAAGAAAAGGCTCAAACACATTAAAAAAGTGCCCATACAACAAACTCTCATATTTAATTGTAATACAACGAGTTATATTCTTCACTCGTAAATTGTCTGGTAGTTATTTTGTTTCGTTTATTTCGTTTGAGTATATTTGTATAGCTAAAGTAAAGCAGAACATGGACGCAATTATTGAAAAAACTACAAAAAAGGATCAGCAGATCGCAAAAGCCTCCATCGAGCAGGTTCACCTGACATCAAAAAAGGTTTCAGATGATCGTAGCAATGTAGTTACTATAAATATTCAGGGAAAGGGCGAACCATTGGAAATTCCAACCAAGGCCCTATTCTTATTGTTCGACATATTGGATAATATGGCTGATGGAAGATCCATTGCCATCATCCAACCTGATAATGAAGTTAGTACCCAACAAGCAGCCGATCTGCTTGGCGTTTCAAGACCACACGTTATTAAACTGCTGGAAAAAGGTATTATTCCTTTTAGTAAAGCCGGTACGCATCGCCGTATCCTGCTTAAAGACCTGGTGGAGTACGATAAGAAACAGAAAAAGAGCAGAACAGAGAACCTTGATTTTCTTGCTAAACAAGCACAGGAACTTAACATGGGATACTAATGGTCAATTTGTTTAACCCCATTGTATTACTGGATGCCAATGTACTTTACCCGGCTCCATTACGGGATTTTTTGTTACGGCTGGCAGCAACCAACTTATATAAGCCTAAGTGGACCGATGAAATCCAGCAAGAGTGGATCAGCAATCTTCTGATCAACCGGCCAGCATTATCAGAAAGTAAATTGCGAAAGACAGTAAAGGCAATGAATACTGCTTTTCCTGATGCAAATGTAAAAGGTTATAGGTCCCTGATTAAAGATCTTAAACTGCGAGACAAGGATGACAGGCATGTACTGGCTGGTGCTATCAAAGCAAATGCGAATTATATTATTACTTCTAATACAAAAGATTTCCCCGCCACATACATAAATTCAATGGGTATAGATATCAAGCACCCTGATGATTTTGTCTATGAGTTCATTATAGTGTATCCGTCAGGGTACTTCAGGCACTAAACAGGCAGGTAGAGGCATTAAAGAACCCTCCACAAAGCATAGACCAGGTACTAACTACTTTACAAACCAATGGACTTACAAGAAGTGTTACAGCATTAAGGCATTTAATTCCAGGCACAGGAAGCCAGGCGCTTTGATCTCACACTTCCTTCTTCACTACCCCATCAAACTCAACCTGGAAAGCTTTTGCATAAACCGCCATTTGCTCCGGTATAGATTCATTATTATCCATCCAATCCAGCTGGATCTCTAACGGGGCTCCGCCATTATTAAAGTATAAGATCAGGTAATTGAATGAGCCACTTTCACCGACTTCCTTCCTTATACCATAACTGCGCAGCGTATTCCATGCATAACAATATTTTTTGTACATAATACCTTCATGATTCAGTTCCATCACCAGGGAATTTTTAATAGCAAACCAGGTACAGCGGACAAATGCAATAAGGCCTAAGATCAAAAACATCCAGCCGAAAAACGCAGCAACACTTTCACGCAGCAGCCAGTAACCACCCTGAAATGCGGCCACAAAACCGATGATTGCTGACACTGTATAAGCAACACGGTGCCTTCTATATTGAACAATGGGTAATTCCATTACGATGGGATTTCCGGTAATATTACATTATTTTCCGTAGGGAATATGACAAAAGGAGGAGGACCCCAAAACAAAAAAATCGCCTCTCCCAAACTTTTTATAAAACGCCCTCGTATATGTAACGGTTCCAGGAAACAACAACATACGGAAGTATTATTCTTAAGGTCAATAACCCTGTGGCCCTGCTATACACAGGATCTTAGCGTATTTAAAAACACATTTATGAAAAGGAAAACTGTAAAACAGATCCTCCTGTGGGGAGGTGGTATATTCCTGTGCCTGACAGTAGTATTAGCAGTGCACATTTATATAGTTACACGCCCCAAGGCCCCGGATGCACATACCCGTATTATGGCGCGGATAGATATTAAACAGCCGCTTTCACAGCAGGATGCGGATAAGATATCGTCCTGGATGTACCAGCAGCAAGGGATAGACCGCGTAATGGTAAATCCGCAGTCCAGGATCGTGGTATTTACTTTTTTCCCGGTGAAAACCAGCGCTAACGACATTGTGCACAATTTTAAAACGGCGCTTCATTATCCGGGTGACCGGTATCTGCCCAGCGCTGAAGAAATGAAGCAGGGATGCCCGGCCATGGGCGCCTCCTTTGCATCTAAGATCACCGGTATTGTTAAATACATTTTTTAAATAGCTAAATCAATCACCCACATGAAAAAGTCAGCATTGTTATTTGTCCTTGGCCTGGTGGCCACCTTTGCAGTAATGGAATCCTGTAAGAAAGACAATAATACAGACACTCCTGCTAAAATGACCTTGTATGATTCCTTAGGTGGCACTACGATGGTAAGCGACCCTGCCAATGCAGGCATGATGATAGAAAAGGGCCGCCTGGGCCTCCGTTCTGTAGTGGACAGCGCCATTTTTGTAATTGCAGGTGATTCAAAGCTCAATGGTTTCTTTACCGTATTACTGGCAGAGGTTACTTCCGGCAATACCAGCGGTTTCCAGGCGCTGAGCAAAAACCTGACAGACTTTTTCTGTGTGGCTACGGGCGCTAAAAATTTCAAGTACGGCGGTAAGAGTATGGTGGCTGCGCACGACCCGGCCCAGAACGTCCGTATGAATGGCAAAGCAGCCAATGCTGATTTTGATGAGTTCATAGTGGACCTGGTAGCTGCGGCTAAAAAGAACGGTCTTTCTGATCAGCTGATCGGCCAGGTTGGTAAAGTAGTAGAAACGGTACGCCCTGCAGTGGTGCAGAAATAAACGGGGTTTTCATATATACAGTAACGTGCCTCAATGAAAGTTGAGGCACTTTTTTTATTTCCACTGAAAATAAAAACAGCTCCCCTCCCCTGCCACAGACCTTACCCATACCTTGCCGCCCTGCGCTTCTACCAGCAGTTTCAGGATATTAAGCCCTACACCCGTGCCCTTTTCATCATCCTCATTCAGTGTTTCAAATAACCGGAAAATGCGGGTGTTGTCTTTTTCTTCAATACCGGGGCCATTGTCTTTTACATAAAATTCGTAGAACTCTCCTTTTAATGCGCCGCCTATGCTGATCACGGTTTCCTGTTTATCGTTGTATTTAATGGCGTTGCTTAATAAATTCTGGAATACCTGCCATAACTTTTGCCGGTTGGTATGCAGCACCGGTAAGTTCGGCTCAATGTGAATCTTCACATGATCCGGCGGAAACAACAGCTCTACCAGCTGTTCCAGCAGCTCCTGCACATCCACATCTTCTGCTGCCTGCTGCAGCGGGTGGTGGCTGCTGTATTCCAGGATGGCGCTGATCATATCGGAAAGCTGGGTAGCAGAGCTGATAGCCATCTCCAGGTAGTTCATAAGCTCCGGCGCCTGCTGCAATTGCTTTTCTTCTTTCAGTAATAATAACAGGCCGGCTACACCGGAAAGCGGCGATTTCAGGTCATGCGCTACCGTATGCATGAACCGTTCCAGCTGCCCGTTCACCTGCTCCTTTTCTTCAAGCGTTTGCTTTAGCTCCTGTTCATAGAAATACAGCCGTTCAAATACATCCACCTTGGCACGGCATACATTTACGTTCAGCGGTTTTAACAGGTAGTCTACAGCGCCCTGCTCAAAGCCCATCATCATATCCTGCTCTTCCTTATTACTGGCGGTTACAAAAATAATGGAGATGTTACGTGTTTCCGGATCGGCCTTTAACAGGCGGGCTACCTCAAAACCATCTATATCCGGCATCTGCACATCCAGTAAAATAAGCCCGATCTCCTCATGCCGCAGTACTTCCTTTAAGGCATCGCTGCCGGAGCCGGCCAGTATAAACTCCCGGTGATCCGCTTCCAGCATAGCCTGCAGCGAGTGAAGGTTTTCAGGACGGTCATCTACCAACAGGATGGTGATCTTTTTTGTTCGGCTCACATTCATTATGATTGGTTATGGCGGTATATTTTATATTGCAAATTCACAGTATCAAACTGCCGGCTTATTTCAGCGGCATGAATAGATTCTTTAGTGCCCAGGGCCAGGTAGCCATGCGGCGACAAACTTTCCTCAAACAACCGTAATACCTGCGTCTGCAGCTCCCGTTTAAAATAGATGAACACATTGCGGCAGCAGATCAGCTGGAACTCATTAAAAGAACCATCTGTTACCAGGTTATGCTGGGAAAAAGTAATGTGCTTCCGCAGCTCTTTTTTAAAGATCACACTGTCGTATTTGGCAGTATAGTAATCGCAAAAATCAGCCTGTCCACCGGATTGTATATAGTTATACGTGTTTTGCTTCATGGCGCTTACCGGCACAATACCTGCCCGGGCCCGTTCCAGGTTCGCAGGGTTCAGATCCGTGGCATAAATGCGCGTTCTGTTCAATAAACCTGCTTCCTGTAATAATATAGCCATAGACAGGGCTTCTTCTCCTGTGGCGCAGCCTGCATGCCATATCTTAATAATGGGATAGGCAGCCAGCTTAGGCAGCACTTGTGTTTTCAATATTTTAAAGAACGATGGATCCCGGAACATCTCCGTAACATTTACTGTTATGAACTGCACCATGCGGTTAAGAAAACCGGCCTCATTTGCCAGGCGGTGTTTCAGGTCAAACACCCCGGGTACCCCCTCATTGCCCATGAAATAAAGGATACGCCGTTTAACAGAGGCCTGCATATAACCGGTAAAATCAAATCCATACTGCACCTTCAGCATATGTAATACACCGGAAAGATCGTGATTGCTCAATTCATTACTCATAGGATATACCTGCTTACCCTAACCATACACGCAACAATGAAAAAAGTTTATTTCCATCTACCGGTTTGGCAATATAATCTGATGCGCCGGCGCTTATGCATTTCTCGCGGTCGCCGGCCATAGCCTTTGCCGTAAGCGCTATTACCGGCAGCAGCGCGGTACGCTCGTTATTGCGGATATGCCGTATAGCTTCATAACCGTCCATTTCCGGCATCATAATATCCATTAACACCAGGCGTATATCCGGATGGGTTTCCAGCTGCTGCAGGGCTTCTTTACCATCTGTAGCCGTTATTACCTGCAGCCCTTTGCCAGATAATAATGCTTTTAAGGAAAACAGGTTGCGCATATCATCATCTGCCAGCAGCACCTTTTGCCCTTCCAGGCCTTGCTCTGCAGGGATGGAAGCTGTTGCCTGCAGGGGAGCCTCCTTTGCTTCATTTACCCGGAACAGGAACAGCGCCAGCTCATCCAGCAGCCGGTCGCGGGAAAAAGTTGAATCGCGGATAATAGCAGCAGCCTCTTTTTTCAGCTGCATTTCATCTGCTTCCGAAATGTCGCGGTCAAGGTATACGATCAGCGGTTTATCTTTCCCTACCATAGACCTTAACAGCGATAGCTGCCGGATGCCTTCCTGCACATTGCTGCCAATATCCAGCACTATGCCGTCAAAGCTTTCTTCCGGTAAAATACTGGCTGCTTCCTGTATATTCTTTACATGGCGGTATTCTGTGTGCAGCTGCCGCTCATCGCTGAGCGGTTGCAGGGAGGGTGCCTGCAGCAAGCTGTTACCGGATATTATCAGCACCTTTTTCAGGTCTTCCTGCACATGGTATTGAATGCCGGAGAATACAGCTTCCAGGTCATTCATCTGCAAAGGCTTTTGCGTGTATCCCTGTACGTGATCGCTTACCTGTAAGGATATTTCGCCGGAGGAGATGATGTGCACGAGGATATGCTTCAGCTCCGGTGAATTGCGGATCACCTTCAGAATGCTATGCCCGTCAATAAACGGCAGGTTCACATCCAGTATAATGGCTGCCGGCAAATATTTGCGCGCGAAGAACAGGCCATCGCTACCGTTCAGCGCTACTACTGTTTTATATCCCTTTTGCCGGGCAAAGTCGCGCAGGATAGTGGCAAAGTTGGCATCATCCTCTATGATCAGCACTGCGGTATCGCCTTTGCTCAGCTGCTCACGGTCATCTGCAACCGGCGCCGCCTCTTTCTGGTAACCAAGCGGTATGGGGGTATGCGGGATGGTCACGCCGGCAGAGATCTGCTGTGTAATAGCTGCTACGGGCATTACCACGGTAAAGGTGCTGCCCTCTCCTTCCCTGCTTTGCAGCCGTATTTCACCGCCTAACATTTTCACCAGCTCGCGGCTAATGGAAAGGCCCAGTCCTGTACCGCCAAATCGGCGGCTGGTGGAGCCATCTGCCTGGCGAAAGGCCTCAAACACCTGCAGCTGTTTATCCAGCGGTATGCCCATGCCGGTATCGGCAACGGCTATATGCAAGCTATCGTCCTGCATATGGCATTGCAGGCGTACGGTACCTCCTGACGGTGTAAATTTAAATGCGTTGGACAGCAGGTTGCGGATCACTTGTTCCAGCCGTTGCCTGTCTGTATGAATATTGGCAGGCACACCGGGCGCTATTGTTGTAATAAAGTGGATCTGTTTTTGTTCTGCCACAAAATAGAACAGCTGTTCCAGGTCGTACATCACAGCGGCTATGGGCACCTCTTCTATATTGATCTCCAGCTTACCGGCTTCTATCTTTGAGAGGTCCAGTATGTCATTGATCAGCTTTAACAGGTCGGAGCCGGAACGGTGAATAATGCCTGCGTACTCCATTTGCTTGGCGGAAAGGTTACGCTCTTTATTTTCTTCCAGCATACGGGCCAGTATTAACACGCTGTTCAGCGGCGTGCGCAGCTCATGCGACATGTTAGCTAAAAACTCCGATTTGTATTTGCTGCTTTGTTCCACCTCCTGCGCTTTCCGCGCCAGCTCCTGCTTAGCCAGCTCCAGGGTATGGTTCTTGGCTTTCATTTCTTCATTAACCTGCCGCAGCTCCTCTTCATGCACCCGTAATTCTTCTTCAGAGGCCCGCAGCTCACTATTGGTTTCCTGTAATCTGGCTTGTTGTGTTTCCAGGATCTCCTTCTGGGATTGCACGGTTTCCAGCAGGCTTAAAACGCGGGTTCTGGAAATAGCGGCCTGGAAGGCTGTGGCAATAGCATCTGTAACGCCTTTTAAAAAGGTAAGCTGCTTAGGTTGTACTTCCTGGAAAGAGGCCAGCTCCAGTACGCCAATTAACCGGCTATCCACCCACAACGGTACGTATAACAAAGCGCCGGGCCGGCCTGCCAGGGCTGCAGCGCTTATTTGCCAGTAATGGGCGGGAATATCTTTTAGTACCTGTATTTCTTTTTGGGTGGCCGCCTGCCCTATCAAACCTTCCTGTAAGGCATAGGTCTTTATGGGATTAGCCGGCAGGGCTATACCGGCGGCCAGCTTCAGCAGCTTTTCCTCTTCATCATAATAATAGACCGCGCCGGCAGGCAGGGCCAGGTATTGTACCAGTGTTAGCAGGCATTGTTCTGCACGCTGTATAATGCTGGTTTGCCCGTGCAGGCTTTCATTCACCTGGCTTATACCGCTCAGCAGCCAGTTCTTTTCATTGGTAGTATGGTTCAGGTTTACCAGCTCGGTCAGCTTGTGCTTCAGCTCCCGCTGCGCTTTTATACGATTGCTAAGCTCCCGGTAAGAGATGATCATTAATATACTGGCTACCAGAAGAATTAAAAGGGTGTTAACGACCAGCATAACAGTGGCGTGGCTTACCGCACGGTTGCTCTGCTCATTACGGATCACCAGCAGGTTTCTCTCCGCGGTTATCAGGTCTGCGAGGCTGGTATGTACCTGGTTCAGGTATTTTCTTTCCTCTTTTGCAATAGGTATTACATGGCTAAAAATATAGTTGCTGTCCTGTTTGGTGTCCAGCTGTTCCCAGAAATTCAGCAGGGCAATCATGTTATTTTCTATCTGCGTGGCGCGCCGCGCTTCAGCAGTGTTATCGGCCACCATTTTCTTCAGCTCCTGCACCAGTGGCAAAGGTTTGCTGCGCTGGGCATAATAAGGCGCCAAGTACTGCGTATCATGTGTGCTGCGGAAGGTGATGCCGGCGGATTCCATTTCATACACGATGCGGTTAATGCGCTGGCTCAGGGTAATTACTTCATAGGTATGCTCCACCCAACCGGCTTCCGTACGTTGTTTATGAAAGGTCAGATAAGAAAAAACCCCTGCTGTGATCACTAATACCAGGGCCACCCCAAAGCCCAGGAACAGCCCTATCTTCAATTTTGGTTTCATATATATGGCGCCGGTTAGTGGATATGATCAGTTAATGATGGACAAATATATACTTAAAAATATCGGTTAATTTAATGTTATACAAACATTCGATTGCATTTTATCATTCAGCACCTCTAATGCTCAATCCGCCAAAAAGGCCGTCACTCCTTGTTATAAAACAAGAGTAATATTTTTTTTTTTGCCCCGATGGCTTATATTCGATAAAATTTCTCGTTAGGACACCGAACTGTTACTTGCTGTGACCGGATAACGGTTTATTAAAAAAATTAATACATCACCATATTCCCTACTCCATGAAAACAGTGAACAATAGGGTATTCCAAAACTGCCAACATGAATAAGATCTTATTAGTTGAAGATGATGAAGTCATGCCAAAGATTGTCGAGAGGATCCTGCACCGGGAAGAATACCGCATAGACCATGTTACCAACGGTAAAGAGGCCTTTCAAAAGCTGGATGACACCGGCTATGACTATGACCTCATTATTACAGATATATTAATGCCTTACGCCAGTGGTTTTGAGATCATCAGTAAGGTAAAGAACCGTAAAGAGGGTAAGCCCATCCCGGTGATCATTGTTTCCAATGCGGGCAATGAGGATATGGTGCTGGAAGGTTTTAAGCTGGGAGCCGACGATTTTTTGAAAAAGCCGGTAATGCCCGGTGAATTACTGATCCGCGTAAAAAGATTGCTCATGCAATATAAATAGGCAGGCGGCTTGCTGCCGGTGCTTTAGCCGGTATGCCAGGCACTGTTATAACTGATCCTACTGAAAAATGAATGTGTTACCTGTATTTTTTACATCTGTCCTATATAACCTTAGGTATGCGCCGCTGATCATCCAGATCGCATGCGTATTTATATTTATTGCCGTTACCTGCACCGTTATTGCATACCTGTCTATACTTATAGGCCGCTATAAAGGCCACCGGCGTGAAAAAAAGCTGGCCAGGCTGCACCCGCTCATTGATCAGCTGCTGCTGGAAAATGTATTGATGAACGAGGCCCTTATCCAGGAAGATGCTGAAGAAATTCCCCTGGCGGCTGATGCTTTTCACCAGCCTGTATTCCGCAAACGCTGGGCGCGGCAGGCGCTGATAGACCGGCTGATCCACTACCGTAATAATGTAAGCGGTATTATGGGTGAGCAACTGCGTAACCTGTACATTCAGCTTGAGCTGGATAAAGAATCCCTGAAAAAAATGAAGTCGCGCAAATGGGATAAAAAGGTACAGGCCATGGCGGAGCTCACCAGCATGAACATGTCCATAGCCGATGTTACCATTCTGCCGCTTACCAACAGCCGCAACCGCGAGCTGCGTGCGGCCGCCCGGCATGCCTATATCAAACTCAGTAAGAACGAGCCCTTCAAATTCTTTGACCTGGCTACAGAACCCCTGCTGCTATGGGATCAGGTGGAATTGTTCCGCATTATTTCCACTACGGAAAAAATTGCTATTCCCAACTTTGCACAATGGATCACCTACTCTTCCAATAAAAGCATTATCTCTTTTTGCCTGAAGCTGGTAGTGCATTACAACCAGATCAGCGCAGTACCGGCCGTTGAAAAGCTGCTGGATACCCGCGACCATTATCTGCGGGCCGATGCCATCAACTGCCTGGGCAAAATGCAGATAGCGGAAGTGGAAGACAAGCTGATACGTATGTACAACAGCCAGCCGCTGAACTGCCAGATAGAGATCCTGAAGCTGATGGGCCGTGTTAGCAGCGGCAAACATGTGGATTTCCTGCGGCAGGAATTTTTACACTCCACCGATTTTGAGCTGCGCAAGAACGCCGCCAAATCACTGATCAAGAATCAATGGGCGGCCAAAAACCTGATCAACGAGCTGGTGGATACCGCTACTGCGGAAAACAAACGCATCCTGAAACATTGCATGAATCCTTTGATTAAATTTTGAACGGCAGCATGAGCTTTTGGCAAACCATAGGACGGATCTATGAAAGCAGCGTTTTTGTATATGGAACGGTGCTGTTGTTTATTTATGCCATGCTGGCTGTTTTTTCTATGATAGCGGTGCGTGCCTATGCCCGCAAAGACAAGCTGGGACAGGGCTATATGCTCAACAGCTCACCCCTGGCGCCGGGCATTACCGTGCTGGCGCCCGCTTACAATGAAGGCCTTACCATTATTTATAACGTACGTTCGCTGCTTACGCTGAACTATCCCAAATACGAGATCATTATTATTAATGACGGCAGTACCGATAACAGCCTGGAACAGCTGATCACGGAATTTGACCTGGTGCAGGTAGATTTTGCCTATAACGTAAAAATAAAAACACAGCCGGTACGCAAGATCTTTAAATCCACCAACCCGGCCTATGCGCAGCTGATGATCATTGACAAAGTAAATGGCAAAAGCAAGGCGGATGCGGTGAACGCCGGTATTAACGCGGCCAGCTATAACTATTTTCTATGTACGGATGTGGACTGCATACTGGATAAGAACACTCTGCTGGAGCTTATTAAACCTGTAATGCAGGAGGGTAAAAAAAGGGTGATCGCTACCGGCGCTACCCTGCGCATTGCCAACTCCTGCGAGTTTGACCAGGGGGTAATGACGCGCATGCGGCCACCCCGGCAGCTGCTGCCCCGCTTCCAGGAAGTGGAATACATCCGCGCTTTTGTACTGGGCAAAATGGGCTGGAGCTTATTGAACTGCGTGCCCAATGTATCCGGCGGTTTGGGATTGTTTGATAAGGAAGTAGCCATACGCAGCGGTGGCTACGATCACAGCTCTTTTGGCGAGGACATGGAGCTAATGACCCGCATGTGCCGGTATGCGCATGATAATAAGATCAACTACGCTATCCGCTATATTCCAAAAACCCTGTGCTGGACAGAGGCGCCCGAATCCGTAAAGATCTTTAACCGGCAGCGCACCCGCTGGGCAAGGGGTTTGGCGCAGCTGATGTTTTCCCATTTTGGCATGTTCCTGAACCCGCGGTATGGAAAAATGGGCCTCATCATCTTCCCCTATAATTTCTTTTTTGAACTGCTAGCGCCCCTGGTGGAGATAACCGGCATTATCTATTATATCATCATGATATGCCTGGGGCAGATCAACTGGCCTACCGCTGTTATGCTGCTGGTATTCGTATATACGTACTCGGTGATGATCACTACCATCGCCATCCTGTGGGACCAGCTTACCTTCCGGTATTACCGCACCTGGAAAGAGGTGGCTTACCTGTGTATGACGCCTTTCATGGAATTTTTCCTGTATCACCCGTTGATCGTACTATTCTCCCTGCGGGGATATTATTACTTCCTGACGGGGAAGAAAAGTACCTGGGGAAATATGCAGCGGCGGGGCTTCCGGCAAAATGTGCCTGGCGCCAAAACGGCCGCCGTTTAACCATAAAACCAATTGAACGCGCGTGGAGTTTATTAAGAATTTTTATGAGGGCTTTGTTTTTGTGTATGGCTGTACCATGCTGTTCTGGTATGCGCTGCTGGCCATGCTTTCCCTGCGGGGCATTATCCGGTACCAGCGCAAGAACAGTTATGTGGATCATAATATTATGGTACAATCGCCCCTGGCGCCGGGCATTTCCGTAATTGCACCGGCCTATAATGAAGGGGTTACCATTATCTCCAATGTACGGTCGCTGCTTACATTGAACTATCCTGTTTTTGAGGTGATCATTGTAAATGACGGCAGCACGGATGATACGCTGGAAAAACTCATTAACGAGTTCCAGCTCACAGAAGTGGTTTTTGCCTATAATGAACGTATACAATCCCAGCCTGTAAAACGTGTATTCAAGTCCGTTAATACGGCCTATGATAAGCTGGTGGTAATTGATAAGGTGAATGGTAAAAGTAAGGCAGATGCCTCCAATGCCGGCATTAACGCCGCTGCCTATGCTTACTTCCTGTGTACGGATGTGGATAGCATTATTGAAAAAGATACGCTGCTGCGCATGATCAAACCCTTTATGGATGAGGAGAACAAAAAGATCAAGGAAGTAGGCGAGCCCTGCCCGGAATGCGGGTATGTGCATGTGGTGGAAGACAGCATACGGGTAATAGCTACGGGCGCTACCCTGCGCCTGGCCAACTCCTGCGAGGTGGATGAAGGCGTAATAACCCGTGTGCGGCCGCCCCGGCATTGGCTGCCCCGCTTCCAGGAAATGGAATATATACGCGCCTATGTACTGGGCAAAATGGGCTGGAGCCTTATTAACTGCGTGCCCAACGTATCCGGTGGTTTGGGATTGTTTGATAAGGAGATTGCTATTAAAGCCGGCGGTTACGACAGCAAATCCTTTGCGGAGGATATGGATATTGTAACGCGCATGTGCACCTACATGATAGATAACAAGCTGAAATATGCTGTGCGTTACATCCCTACCTCCCAGTGCTGGACGGAGGGACCGCCTAACCTCAAAGTGTTCAGCCGGCAGCGTACCCGCTGGGGGCGCGGCCTGGCAGAGATTATGACCATACACCGCAAGGTGATCTTTAACCCTCGGTATAAACGTTTAGGCCTGGTAGTGCTGCCGTATAACCTGTTCTTTGAATTCCTGGCGCCTATTATTGAATTTACCGGTATCCTGTATTACATCTACCTGATCATCACCAACCATATCAACTGGCCCTTTGCTACTATACTATTGCTGTTTGTGTACCTGTATTCTGTAATGATCACTACCCTGGCTATCTGGTGGGACCAGATGACCTACCGTTATTATAAAACCTGGAAAGAGGTAATGGGACTGGCGCTGATGGCTTTCCTGGAACCATTCGTATACCATCCGCTGATCGTGTTCTTTGCGCTGCGCGGATATTATTTCTTTATTGTAGGGAAAAAACATACCTGGGGAAATATGCAGCGCCAGGGTTTTGGACAGAAAAAAACGACTGCTGCTTAGACCAAACTGTTATACATGCGGAGTGCTATAAAATACCTGTTACCGGTTGTGATGTTGTGCAGCTATCTGCCGGCAAAAGCTCAGCTATTTGGAAAAAAGGGAAAGGATGCAGAGGAATTGTACAATGAAGCAGTACGGCAAACCAAAGCGCAAAATTATAAGCAGGCTATAGAAATATCCAAACAGGCGCTGGCCAAACAACCGGATATGACCGACCAGCAGCTGCTGCTGGGCCGCCTGTACATGCTTATCGGGCAGAACGATCTGGCCAGGAAGTATGTAAAACAGGTGCTGGCGGCTGCCCCGCGCTACCGCGATGCTTACTTTTACGCGATCAATATAGAGCTATCTGAAAAGAAATATGAAGAGGCCTCCTGTTATGCAGATGAAGGCCTGGGTTATTTTCCCAATGACCACGACCTGATGTTAAAGAAGCTAAGCGTGCTGGATGCAGCTGCCAACTTTTACAAGGGTGATGCGTATGCCACTACCCTGCTGAATACCTACCCGGAAGATACTACGGTGCGCAATGCCTATACCGGCCACTACCTGCTTTCCGGCAACTATTTCCGGGCCAGGGGCAATACTAACCTGGCGCGCAGCAGCTATGAAAAAGCGCTGATGATGGAGCCGGATAACGAGGAAGCCAAAACCGCTATCACTAACATGTATATACGCTCCGGCAACTTTTCCCCTGCACTGGAGCAGGTAAATGCTGCGCTGGCAAGCAACCCATCGTCTTACGAGCTGCTGATGCGTAAGCTGTCACTGCTGCAGGACATGCACAATTATGCAGATGCGCTGAGCGTGCTGCAGCAGGTGCTGAAATATTATCCCAATGATGCCAAAGCCCGTGGCATGGATGTATCCCTGCGTATGGAAGCCGCAGGCTACTATGCACAAACAGACCCTTACCTGCTATATCAAAGCATACTGGAAAAAGATGCCGGTAACCGGGAAGCGCTGGATAAGGTGATTGGACTGAGCATGTCCAGGGGCGCGTACCGCGAAGCGCTGGCATGGATTAACCGGGGACTGAAACAAAACCCCAATGATCAACGCTTGCTGGGGTTAAAAATAGATGTGCTGGAAAGCGACCGCAAATTCACGGAAGCGGCAGCGCTTACCGGGCGGCTGCGGCAAAGCAACCCTTCATCTGCCGATCTGAAGAACCGCTACGTAAGCCTGAAAGTGGCCAGCGGACGGGATTACCTGGCGCAGCAGCAATATGACCTGGCCCGCTCAGAATTTGAGATGGCCCTGCAGGCGGCCCCTGCTGATACAGTGGCGCTGGATATGCTTACCAACACCTACCTGGCGCAAAAAGACCCGGCCCGTGCCTTACAGGTGCTGAACCAGGCGCTGAACACTTACCCCGACAACACCCGTTTTCTGCTAAAGAAGTCCAATATACTGGCAGATATGGGACGGTATGATGAAGCGGCAGATATCACCGCTGCGCTGCTGGCCCAATACCCTAATGATCCCAGGTACAGCGGTATGCTGGCAGAAACCCGTTTAACAGCCGGCCGCATATTAATGCAGGCAGAGGAGTATGATATGGCGCGCATACAGCTGCAGGCCGTACTGGCCCAACAGCCGGATAATGCGGATGCGCTGAACTACCTCATTAACCTGGAAAGCGCCCAGCAACGGCCGGACAGCGCTTTGCACTATGCCAACCTGGCCCTGGGATACCACCCGGACGATAAAGACCTGCTGCTGAAAAAAGCCAGCCTGCTCACAGATATGAAACGCTATGAGGAAGCCGGCGCTATTACTTATGCCTTAATGCAGCGGTATCCTTTTTCCACCAAATACCGGAACGCCTATACGGAGAACCTGCTGGCAGCCGGCGCCAGCTACCAGCGGAACAATGCACCGGACAGCGCCCTGCAGGCTTTTAGCCGGGTGCTGGCCGTAAACAGCCGGGATTCCCTGGCACTGTTATACAGCATTAACATTTTAAACGGCCGGCAGGCATATGACAGCGCGCTGCTGTATGCCGACCGGGGCATACATTACTACCCGGATAATGTGGCCTTTTTACAGAAAAGGGCCATTACCCTGGAAAATAAGAAGGAATATGCGCAGGCCGCAGCAGCAGCAGATTCTGTAGTGAAGCTGCAGGGCAGCGCCACCAATATAGACTATGCAGATTTTTTGCAAAGCAAAACACTGAAGAACCAGTTTGGCATGTTCTTCCTGCATTCCAGCTACGACTACAACGATAATAAGTACAACATTGCCACCCTGGAATACCGGCATTTTTTTAAACGGGGTTCTTATGCCGTGCGCTTGAACTACGCCGGGCGGGAACAGGGCACCGGGCTAATGGGCGAAGCGGAACTGTATTACACGCACAACAAACAGCTATACTCCTATGCACTGGCCAGCTATTCCAATGAGCTGGTATTTCCCAAAGTAAGGCTGGCTTATTCTTTATTTAAAACCTTTAAGCATGATGTGGAAGCAGAGCTGGGCTCACGTTACCTGCAGCAGGCAGATAGCGGCAATGTAATTTCCGGGGTAGCCTCATTAGGCAAAACCTTCCGGGATTTTTATGTGAACCTGCGGGCTTACTTCATCAGCGATTCGCCAGACTTTTATACTTCCTTTAACCTGACCACCCGTTATTATATGAACCACGGGCAGGACTACATTTCGTTTATAGCAGGCCTGGGCACCTCGCCGGATGACCGCAGCCGCCTGATACAGTTCCCGAAACTATCCGGCCTGCTTACACGCAGCGTGGGCGCCGGTTACCAGAAAACATTTAAGTACCGCACTACAGTGGGGTTATATGGCACCTGGATCAATCAAAAGATCAGCGATACCAATTTCCAGAACCAGTATGATATTTATGTAACACTGCAGCGCAGGTTTTAATCACATTACATGTTCAGGACTATGCTTACATGGATGCTGCTAATAACGCTATTTGGCTACACCGGTTGCCAGCCGGGCCAAATTAACCTTGTAACCAATGGCGCTTCCAAATACGTGATTGTAATACCGGAAGATGCGGGTAAGAATGATGCCCATGCCGCCAGTGTGTTACAGGATTATGTAAAACGCATATCCGGCGCCACCCTGCCCCTGATCAAAGAAAAAGCCTACCGGCAGCAGCCGGCCATTTTTATTGGTAATACCGGCGCAGGGGAAAAGTATGATACACGCCCGCTGAAAAATGAAGGGTTTTTACTAACTACCGATGTGCAGGGCAACCTGTATATAAAAGGCAGCCGGGGCAAAGGCGTGGTATACGGCGTATATACCTTACTGGAAAAATACTGCGGCTGCCGTAAATATGCCAACATACCAGCCACCGTGCCGCACAGCACTAACCTGCACCTGCCTGCACAGCTAACGGATAAACAGGAGCCTGCATTCCTTTACCGGGAAACCTACTACCCTGCTGCATTTGACAATGAATACCTGGAATGGCACCGCCTGCAGCGTTTTGAGGACCTGTGGGGCTTGTGGGGGCATTCCTTTTTTAAGCTGGTACCACCTAACACTTATTTTGCCGCGCACCCGGAGTATTATGCACTGGTAAATGGCAACCGGCAGGCTACCCAATTATGCTTAAGCAATGAAGCCGTGTTTAAGATCACCGTGGATCATTTGCGCAAAGCCATTGCTGAAAACCCGGATGCATTATATTGGTCCATTGCAGCAGAAGATGGCGGCGGCTTTTGTACCTGCGACCAATGCAGTAAGATAAACGCTGCAGAGGGCAGTACAACGGGCACGCTTATACGCTTTGTGAACAGGGTGGCGGCCACCTTCCCGGAACAACAGTTCACTACCCTGGCCTACCAGCAAACGGCCCGCCCGCCGCGGCAAACCAAACCTGCCGCTAATGTGTACATTATGCTTAGCAGCATTGATGCCTACCGGCAGGAGCCTTTAAGCAGCGCGCCTTCTGCTGCCGGCTTCCGCAAAAACCTGCAGGACTGGGGCGCGCTGACCCCCAATTTATTCGTGTGGGACTATACCACCCAATTCACCAATTACCTGGCGCCGTTCCCGGATTACAACAACCTGCAGGCTAACCTGCAATACTTTGCCGCCAATAAGGTAAAAGGCGTTTTTTCGCAAGGCAGCGCAGATACGTATAGCGATATGGCGGAGCTTAACAGCTACCTGCAGGCCAAGCTGCTATGGAACCCGGACAAACCGGCTGCGGATATTATCACCGGTTTCCTGGATGGTTATTATGGCAAGGCCGGCCCCTTTATAGCGCAGTATTTACAGGCCCTGAGCGATACCCTGCAACGCACTAAAACACCGCTGGATATTTACGGCAATCCGGCGAATAATTCTTCCAATTATCTTTCGCCTGCCGCTATTGATAAATATGCTACGTTATTAGATCATGCGGAAAAAGCCGTGGATGGGGATACCCTGCTGACCAACCGGGTACAAAATGCCCGCCTGCCGCTGGAATACACCGTACTACAACAATCCCGCTTTTTGGGTACGGAAAAACATGGTTACCTGATGCAGGATGGCAACGGGTATATTGTAAATCCGCGGTGGCCCTTACGTGTGCGGAGATTTGTAGCGCAATGCAAGAAGGCCGGTGTAACTGTGCTTGCTGAAAACGGCATTAGCCCGGATGCCTACCAGCGGGAATGGGACACGTTGTTTGCCCGGAAATGGGTGCACAGCCTGGCTTTCCGGGCGCCGGTGAAATTATTAAACCCCTATGCACCGGAATACCCTGCCAATAAAGAACAAACCCTTACCGACGGCGTAACGGGCACCAATGATTTCAGCACCAACTGGCTGTTTATTTACGGCAAAGACCTGGTAGCTACTATAGACCTGGGGGCTAACAAAACCATACAACAAATAAGCACACATTTCTTGCAGGATGCGCGGCATTATATTTTTAACCCGGTGGCGGTGATGGTGGAAAGCTCTGCTGACGGTGTGCATTTTACTTCCTTAGGGTCACAGCAGCTGGTGCAGCTGAAAGCGGAGGATTATAGTGTGCAGATCAATGATTGTAATGTACGGTTTGCGGGTGTGCAGGCGCGGTATGTAAGAATAACGGCGCGTTGCCTGCCGGTGATACCGGCCTGGCGCGGAGCGCCGGGGAATAAGCTGGCGTCAGTATGTTGTGATGAGGTGTATGTGCTGTAGGATCAACCAAAATGCCCCTGTACGTAATTGCCGGTGAGCTCATTTTGCGGATGTTCAAAGATGTTGGCGGTGGGGCCTGCTTCAATGATCTCACCCAGGTACATGAATACTGTTTTATCGGCTATACGCTGCGCCTGCTGCATGTTATGGGTAACAATTACAATGGTGTAATCTTTCTTCAGTTTCAGGATCAGCTCTTCAATTTTGGAGGTGCTTAGCGGATCCAGGGCAGAGCAGGGCTCATCCATTAAGATCACTTCCGGCCGCAGGGCCACAGCGCGGGCTATGCACAGGCGCTGCTGCTGCCCGCCGGATAAGCGGGTAGCGGGCTTTTGCAACTCGTCCTTCACTTCATCCCAGATGTAACTTTCCTTTAGCGCATTTTCAATAATGCCCTTGCGGTCGGCAGCTGGAATGTTGTTTATTTTAAGGCCATAGTTTATATTTTCATAAATGCTTTTAGGAAAGGGATTAGCTTTCTGGAACACCATGCCTATGCGCCGCCGTACCTGGGTAACGGAAAGCCCGTCTTCATACAGATTATGATCTTCCAGGCTTATTTCCCCTTCTATCCTTACATCGGGTACCAGGTCGTGCATACGGTTAAAAGTGCGCAGCAGCGTGCTTTTGCCGCAGCCGGAAGGCCCTATGAGCGCAGTGATCTCATTTTTATTAAACGCTACATTAATATTCTTTAATACCTGCTTGCTGCCAAACCAGAGGTTCAACGACTGTGCGGAAAGCTTTGTTGCTGTATCACTCATGCCGGCTATATTTATACCGCACATAAAATGCAGTAAGATTTAAAAGGAATACTACTATGATCAATACCAGGGCCGTACCGTATGCCAGCGGTCTTACCTGCTCAATGGCCTGGTGCTGGGTAGAGAGCATGTACAAATGATAAGGCAGGGCCATAAATTCCTGGTTCAGAAAACCAGCGGGATTATTAATGTAAAAAGCCACCCCAGTAAAAAGAATGGGCGCCGTTTCCCCGGCAGCCCTTGACAGGGTAAGCACTACGCCTGTTAAGATGCCTGGTAAAGCAGAGGGCAATACCACATCGCGGATAGATTCCAATTGCGTGGCGCCTATGGCCAGCGCAGCTTCGCGGGTGCTTGCGGGAATGCGGCGCAAAGCCTCTTCCGTGGTGGTGATCATATACGGTAAGGAAAGTAAGCCCAGTGTAAAACCGGCTGCCAATAAGGAGGTACCTAAATGTAATGCCTGTACGAATAATGCCAGCCCGAACAAACCATAAATGATAGAAGGCACGCCTGTAAGGTTACGGATGGCGGCACGTATGAGGCGGGTGAACCAGTTATCAGATGCATACTCATTCAGGTACACCGCGCAGCAGATGCCAAAAGGTGCTGCTACCAGCGCAGTGATGAGCGTTAGCAGCACAGTACCGGTAATAGCCGGTAATATGCCGCCCTGCGTCATGCCGGCTTTAGGCAGCGTGCTTACAAACTGCCAGGACAAAGAAGGCGCACCTTTGCTGATAATATCCCACAAAATAACCACCATAAAAAAACACACGGTACCGGTGCTGAGCAACAGCGTACCCCATTCAATCACCGGTGTTAGCTTCTTCATCATGCGGAATGATATTTTCTGTATTTGTTTACAAAATATTCTCCGATCATATTAATGATCAGCGTAACCAGGAACAACACGGCTGCAATGGCAAACAGCGCATAGTAGTGAGTGGTTTCATAAGGTACCTCGCCCATTTCAATGGCAATGGTAGCAGTGATGGTGCGTACGGAATGAAAAAAGCCTTTTGGAAAAGCAGCAGCATTACCGGTAGCCATCAATACCGTCATGGTTTCGCCAATAGCACGGCCAACGCCTAACATGACGGCGGCCAGTATACCCGGCGCTGCTGCCGGAATGGTAACCCGGATCAGGGTTTGCCATTTGGTGGCCCCTACCCCATAGCTGGCTTCCTTGTAGGTACCTGGTATGCCCTGCAACGCATCTTCCGCTACGGTGATAATAGTGGGCAGCGACATTACAGCCAGCAATATGGCGCCATTCAATGCATTTAAGCCATTGGCCTGCTGTGTTAAGCCGGCAATACCCGGCCCTAAAACAACAATTCCTAAAAAGCCGATAGCTACAGAGGGTACGGCAGCCAGCATTTCTATTAATGGCTTCAGAATATTCTTTAAGCGCTTACCGGCATACTCTGATAAAAATGCAGCCGTACCAATTCCCAGGGGAATGGCAATGGCCATGGCGCCCAGCGTAACCAGGCAGGTGCTTACCAGCAAAGGTAATATGCCGTAACGGGCCTGCCCGCCGGAAGGATTCCACTGCGTACCGGTAATAAAATCCAGCGGTTTTATTTTCAGGAAAAAGGCAATGGTATTCCACATCAGCATAAAGAAAATGCCGGCCAGTATAGCAATTACCACTATACCCGTGGCCCTGAAAACCCATTTGGCAGTACGGTCTATATTTTCCCTGAGCGCTAGTTTCATAATTAGCCATTAATTACCGGGAATAATGTAATACCCGGATTGTTGTATGATCTTTTGTCCGGCAGGGCCTTTTTCAAAATCTATAAAGGCCGATACCTTTTGCCAGGAAGCTGCCGGTATGAACTGGTATAAAGGCCGTTGAAAATAATAGCGGTGTTCCAGGATGGCTTTTTTATCCAGCGGTGAAACCGCCTGCCTGCCCTGCTTTTCCGTGATCTTCAATATTTTCACAGAGGGGTTGGCCCCGTCGTGCAGCAGGTAACCCGCACCTACATAGCCAATACCGGAAGCATCGCGCTTTACCCCTTCCATGATCTGTGCATTACCATTCATTTCCTTGGCGTCCGGGCTGAATTGTATGTTCAGTTTTTTACTGATAAAGGAGTGTGTGCCGGAGTTGCTTTGCCGGCCATAAATATTTACCGGTATATGCTGTTTGGTAACCGGCTGCCAGGTTTTATACTTACCGCTTAATACGGCGGTTAAGGTGGCTACATCTATACTATCCAGCGGAAAGCTTTTATTCACAATAAAGGCCGTAGCATCTTCCGCAAATACTACCGTGCGGATCTGAATGCCTCTTTTTTTGAACAGGCTGTCTTCTTCTGCATTCAGCGGGCGCGAGGAGTTGGCAATATCCGCCTGCCGGTTCATGAGGGAGGCAATACCCATACCGGAGCCGCCACCGGAGATGGCTACACTAAAGTTGTTGTTTACCTTATAAAAATTTTCAGCCAGGTCAACAGCAAGGTTAACTTCTGTATCTGAGCCCTTTACCCGGATGGCTTTTTGATTGTTACTGCAGGCAGTAACAGCCAGCATCGCCCAGCAAACCAGGTATTTCATAATAAATGAGCGTGATCCTTTCAAATATAACAATCCACCTGCAAGGCGTATGTTAAATGAATGTTACGTGTACTGATGAGCATGGAGTGGGTTGTTTATGAATACAGCAATCATTGTAATCGCAGGCCTGCTGGCAGTAGCATTGATCGTGTTCCTGATCATTAGAAATAAGAAGGATAAAAAGCAGCTTTTACCCCCGGAAGATGCGGAGCTGGAGCAGAAAATAGATCTGCAAAAAAATAAGGAGGGGTTGTAGGGGCAGCGCCCCGGCAGGCGATCAAACCTGCCGGACTTTTTATAACTATTCTCCTAAATAAAAATGAAAGCTATCCCCTCTCAGTCCTATGCGCATGGCTTCCAGGGGAATTACCTCATGCGGGTCAATGTTACCCAGGTTGGCATTACAGCCTATGAGCTCCAGGAAATAAAGCTGCTGGTTCTTCTGCGGCGCTTCCCAGATGATTTTTTCATGCGGAATTTTTGTGAGGATCTCCTGCACCAGCCCTTCGCGTACTTCCCCTGAATCGCGGTACAGCCCTACGGTTCCCATTTCGCGTGCTTCTGCAATTACGTATTGCGCACCGGCCTCCATTTCTGCTTTCATCAGCTCTATCCATTTATACGGCGGCGTAATATGCTGCCGGTCTTTATCTTTAGAGCCTACTTCGCTTAATACGGTGCCCAGCTTAGCCAGCTTTTCTATATACCCGCACTTTTCTGCATGCGGAATATTGATGGAACCATCGGATACCTCTATATAACTGATGCCATATTCCTTTATGGCATTCACATAATCATTATACTGGTTACGCACCAAAAAAGCTTCAAACAGCAGGCCGCCAAAGTATACGGGTATATTATACGACTGGTATGTTTTTATCTTTTCTGCCAGGTTAGGCGTTACATGTGCAGTGCCAAAGGCCAGCTTCGCTATATCCACATGCGGGGCCGCCACCGACAGGAAATCTTTGGTATCCTGCAGGCTTAAACCTTTATCAGTTACCATTGTAAGCCCGTAAGTGCGTGGCTGTGCGGTACGTCCGGGGATCTTATCCAGGTTAAAATTCATATTTTCCATGATTAATTCCATGGGCAAAGATAGGATCAAATCTCAATGAACAAAATGAACAACTTTACCCTATCCAATAATGGTATATTTAATACCTGCAATACCCTAACAATATTACCCATGAATCTCCTTGGCAGATCTTTCAAACAAGCCTATGCATACCTGTTTGCCCGGAAATTATTTTACCCCGCGCACCTGTTCCTGTATAAACTAAGCATGTCCGGTCTGGGTATCCGCAATTCTGAGAATGATTACCTGTCGGGGGAAAAAGCTTTTATCCGTTACCTTATTAACAACGGCAAGCTGAATGACGGGGTTATTCTTGATATTGGCGCCAATATAGGGCATTACTCTATTATGCTGCGCAAGCAGCAGATACGCCTGCCCCTTTTTGCTTTTGAACCGCACCCCGCAGCTTTTAAAAAGCTGGAAGCCGCTGCCCGCACCTACCGGTTCACCCCTGTGCCGCTGGGCGCCGGTGAAGTACCTGCTACTGCCGCCATTTATGATTATGCGGGCGATGGAGGATCCGAACATGCCAGCATTTACAAAGAAGTTATAGAGCAGTTGCATGAAGGACAGGCAGAGGAAAAACATATTACCCTTACCACTATTGATGATTTTATAGCCGGTAACCAGCTCTCCAAAATTGCGTTACTGAAAATTGATACCGAAGGGCATGAGCTGGGTGTATTAAAAGGCGCTCAAACAGCCATTGAGCGTGGCCTGATAGCGGCCGTGCAAATAGAGTTCAATGAAATGAATGTAATATCCCGCACTTTTTTCAGGGATATTGTAGCCGTGCTGCCTGGTTATGACTTTTACCGCTTATTGCCGGATGGTTTAAAACCCCTGGGGAAATACAATGTTACCCAGTATGAAATATTTGCCTTCCAGAACATTGTGGCGCTGCGCAAAAGCGCCCGTTAATACGCCTGCTTATCTCCCTTGATAATATTCATGCAGGTTTGCAGAATGATCTGGCAATCCAGCCAGCAGCTGTAATTTTCAATATACCACAGGTCCAGGTCTACCCGCTTTTGCATTTGGCCGGGCAGGCGGGTTTCGCCCCGGCAGCCATTTACCTGGGCCCAGCCCGTAATACCCGGCTTTACCAGGTGGCGCAGCATATAACGCTGTATGGTTTGCTTGGATTCCATGTGCAAAGGTATAGCATGCGGCCGGGGGCCTACCAGCGTCATATCACCCCGCAGTACGTTAATGAACTGCGGCAGCTCATCCAGGCTGCTTTTACGCAGGAACTTACCAATGGGGGTGATGCGTTTATCATTGGGGGTGGCCTGTAAAAAACGTCCGCTCGCATCCACCATATCACAATCCCGCACCATGGAGCGGAACTTGTAACAGGTTATTTTCCGGTTCTTTAATCCCCATCTTTCCTGCTTATACAATACCGGCCCTTTGGAGGTGAGCTTAATAAGCAGGGCAATAATGGGGAACAACCAGCTAAACATGGAAATAAAAAGCAGTATGCTGATGGTAACATCCAGAAACCGTTTCAGGCGCTGCCTGGCAGGATCATCCAGCGGGGAGGAACGGATGGTTAACAAAGGCAGGTTACCGCAAAGGTGCATGCTGGCGGTAGTAGTGCAGTAGTTATAACAGTCTGCAATGATCCGTACCCGTTTGGCTTCCTGCTCACTCATTACAATGATCTGGTGCAGCTGCTCATTTAAACCGCCGGGCATGGCTACCACCACATCGTCAATATCATGCTCTTCCAGGATCCTTTTCAGGTCCGGCAGGGTGCCCAGGAACTGCCCGTTGAGGTGCGTATTGGTTTGCTCATCTACAAAACCTACACAACGGTAACCAAAATGCTCATTATCCAGGATGGTCTTGTAAAAGTTCATCCCCATATCGCCAGTGCCTACGATCAGTACATTCTTTGTATTATAACCCATGATCTGTAAGCGCAGCAGGGATTTTTTAACGATGTATTTGACAATAGCGATCCCTGAAAAAACAAGCAGGTTATACAACAGCGTAAAGGTGCGGGGATATGGATAATATTTAAAAAAGTAAAAGAACAGGAAGGTAAGTAAACACGCATGTATCAGCACCGTTTTAAGAATAGCTACCAGCTCAATGGAAAAGGGACGCGTACGGAAGTCGTCATATAAATGTACTGAAATACCGATGATAGTCCATGCCATTAAGCTGATGCCCAGCAGCAGCCAGTTAAAGGAGGAAAAGAATACATCGCCCTGGCCGGCTATATACCGACGCGTGCACAGGAAAAACAACGTCAGCACCACATAATCGATCAGCAGCCTTATATAATAACTAACATCTGTATTCCATTTCATAAAACACTTATTTGGGGGTAGAAATTGAGGTCAGCGGAATAGCAACTATCTTTTTCTTTTGTATAACAAGTCCATCTGGAGGATCTGCAGCTTATCTGATTGTAAAAATCCCACCGGGGCAATAAACTCGAACCCAAGGTCTTTTACGAAATTATGCATCTCATCAAACAGGGGCTCCCCTTCATACATCTGTACAAAGGATGATTCAAATAACAGGTAATCAATATTACGCAGGCTGTTCACAGCGCCTTTCAGCACTTCCTTTTCATATCCCTGCACATCCATCTTTAATAATGCGGGCGATAACAGCCGGATATCCGGCAGCAGCTCATCCAGGCGTTTAACCGGTACCGTTATCTGGTCTGTGTCAGCGGTTTGGGGCATCATATCTTTTTGCAGTCCCGACACCTGTAAGGCAGAGCTGGCGTGGGAATAAGCATTGCGGTAAAACTCCAGGCAGCCGCTGGAGCTGCCCAATGCCAGGTTATAGGCATGTACCCCGGCCAGCTTGCGGGTATTATGCTGTAATACCAGGAACACTTCCGGCAATGGCTCAAATGAGTGGATAACGGCCCGGGGATAATAATGATTGGCGGCCATGGTAAACTGCCCTTTATTGGCGCCTACATCTATAATTACTTTCAGGTCAGGGATGTAATGCCGGCAGTTATGCAGGATCTGTGTGGAGGCTACGGAAGCGCCTTTTTCCAGCAGCGAAGAAATTCCCCGGCCTGCGGTCAGATACACTTTTGCGGTATCGGCAATTTTAAATAGGAGGTTCATTTTGAGAATTTATAATTCCAACAATCTTGATAGAAAGAGATAGTTTCCTGTACGCTTTTTTCCCAGGTAAATTTTTGTACCTGCTGTAACCCTACCCTGGTAAGCCTTTGCCGGTAGGGTTGATTTTCCAGTGCCGTGATCTTTTCTGCAAAGGCCAGAGGATCCGGCTGATCGACCAGCAGGCCGGCGGGCCCCACCACTTCCGGCATGGAAGTGCGGTTGGTGGTTACCACGGGGCAGCCTGCTTTTAACGCTTCGCCCGGCGGAAAGCCGAAGCCTTCATAAATGGAAGTATACAACAGGCAGAATGCATAGTTGTACAGCACATTCAGGTCTGCAGCGCTTACATTTTCAAAAATGTGATAACGGCCTGCTATTTCCTGCAAAGCCATCATTTCATCCCGGCTCCATTGCTCCCCGCCAACGATCACCAGCTTATAAGCCTCCGGCAGCTGTTTGAGGGCCTTTACGGCTATACCAAAATTCTTATAGTTCCTGCGCGCGCCCACATACAATATATAGGGCTGTTGCAGGTTAAAGGGCAGGGTAAAGAATGGCGGAATGTTTTTATCCAGTGGGTAAAAATCATTGGCTATACCATGATACACCACCTTTACCTTTTCCGGGTTTACAAAGGGATAAAAATGCAGCAGCTCCTGCCGGGTGCTTTCAGAGATGCAGATAATACCATCTGCCCGGCGGATGCCGTATGCCTTTTGCATAATGTTGGTTAAGCCCCTGGGGAATTTTGTAGCCAGCTTACGCTCATGCGCAAGATCATGAACGGTTAAAATGTTCAGGATATTCTTTTGGGGCGATACGCGCAGGTACCCTCCATGGAAAATGGAGGTTGCCGGTAACCGGCAGCGGATGGGCATGTAGCGCAGGTATTTGAAGGGAAGCCTGCTTTCCTTCAGGCATGCAAAACGGCTGTAATCCAGCCTGCGTTCAAAAATGTTTGCAGAGCTGCGCTGCGTATTCAGCAGGTTCACAGACAAGCCGCTGTTAAAAATACCCTTCAGCAGCTCATACCAGTAAACGGATACGCCACCTGCTTTTTGAATAGAGAATACAATGTTATCCAAGTACACCTGCATAACGGGAACCGGTTAATAGGATATGATAAAAAGGCCTGTGCTTAACGCCCCCAGGCTAAGCGTATATCTTTTTCGTATAGCGGCTCTTGTGCAGGCGCTGTCCCATAAGCGCTTAACATGGCTACTATGATCATGATCAGATCTATCTGGCTAAAGAAAAAACAGACTGCTACAAAGGCAAAATAGCTGCGCTGGAAAAGCAATACACCGCTGCCAACGCGGGTAAGCACCAGGAAGAAAAAGATGAGCGCTACCCCGCCAAATTCAGCCAGTATAAAGAACCAGCGCATATTCAGGTTATGCCCGCCTACGCCTGCTACCCGGAATTCATAGAGCGGCTGCCCGAAAAAATAAGAAGGCGGGATAAAGGTGCTGTTGCCGGCCCCGTAGCCTGATAACAGCAGGTAGGGCTCATCACGCAGGAAATCCACCACCGGTAATTCCATATCCCGCTGCAGCGGCATGCCCAGTACAATATTGTTCTTCTGCCATATTTCATTATCGTAACGGTAGGCCGACCTTTCAAAAAGCGCTTTATATACCGGGTCGTTACGATTGGCCATATAATGTTTGAGCAGGTAATCTTTTGAAGCGGCCACCATCATAAAAATGCCGATGATAAGGCCCAGTGTGCACAATACTTTAAGCCGTACCCCATTAAGCCGGCCGAATATTACAAATACCACCCCTGCTACCAGCAGGTTAATATAAAAGGTTTGGGAAGCGGTAAGAATGCCTACCACAAAGGCGGCGCCCGCAACCTTATATTCTTTGTCCTTTAACAAAATGGGGATGGCCAGGGATAAAAATGCGCTGAATACTTTTGGCTCGCCAAACCAGGCCTGTACCCGTAAACCCAGGGGGCCGCTGATCTGCTCTGCCAGGTAACGGCTTTGCAGGCCCAGTATTTCACTTAACGCCACATTCTGGAAAGTAAGCTGTATAAAGATCTGGATACCCGCTATGCACAGGGAGATCTTTGTAATGCGTTTCATGGTTTCGCGGAACGCATCCCATGATAAAGGAGTTCTTTCCTGTACTATTCTGCTGCCGATCGCAAACAGCGGCAGGTAGGTTTTAATGTAGAAATAAAGCGGCTTGGTATAAAAAGCATAATACCTGCCACCGGGATAATTAAAAGGATCCTTGTACAGCTGCGTGATCAGGAATACCGTTATATGCGATAACAACGGCAGTAATAACAGCAGCAAATATTCCCTGCGAATGTGCTGCCCGCCGGTAAACAGCCGGTGCGCCTGTTCAATAAAAATAAACGTGCTAACAAAAAAGGTAGCGGTGAATGTGGGACCTATGGCCAGTATGGTGTAAGCTTCGGAAGCAAAGGCATACAACAGGGTATCTATAATAGAGATACGCTGTTTGTAATACAGATACAACAGCACCGCTGCAATGACCAAAGGCATGGTTTCCCGGAAACATTCCACGAAGAAACTACTGCTTTGTAACCTGCTATAAATGCCCTGCATGATTATGAAATGCGTTTGTATAATCCATACAATAATGTATTACCCTTCACTATCTTCTTAATACGGATGGTAAGCCGGTTGGTATAGAATACCTTGCTGGCCGTGTAATGATCGGCCTCCGCATCTATTACCAGCGCCTGCGGGTGTATGATATCTGTAACTGCACCATACACCATTTTCCGGAACCAGCCCGGAATGCGTTTGGTGTGCGTAGCCTCTTTCCCATACCCGATATTCCTTACCAGGGAGGTATTAGGTGTAATGGCCATGCCGTGGTTAAACCATACGGACATAAACCATTGTATATCCCAGGTATCTGACTTTTTATTGCGCATGTTTTCCACCTCCGACAACAGCCAGCGGTTAAGCCCATGTAAAGGGGCATGCCGGTAAGCCTGTAATGTAAAATCATAATGCTGCCAGGCCCTCCGCCAGCTGGCCCATCCCCATACGTGGGAGTAACGGGAAAAATAGTAGGATGCATTACCCCGCTGTATACCTGCCTGGAAATTGCTGCCATTGATATGCATAATACTGCTGTTGTTACGGTACCGCTGCAGCATGGCGGTACAGAATGTAAAAAAGGTAGGATCCGGCAGGCAATCATCTTCCAGTATAATCCCTTCCTCTACCTGGCTAAAGAACCAGTCAATAGCGCTGCTCACATTTTTTCCGCAACCCAGGTTGGTGGGGCGGAACAAGGTTTGCAGCTCGCAGGGCCAGTCTATAGCTGCCAGCAGCCGGTCACGTGTTTCCATGCACAGCGCGTCCTCTCCCGGTTTACCCGCACGGGGGCCATCTGCCGCTATGAACAAACGCTGCGGCCGTTGCAGCCTTATCTGCTCAAACACTTTCATAGTTTGCAGGGGACGGTTAAATACAAGTAACAGAATGGGGGTGCTTAACATTATTTGGTTGCCTCCAATGCAACAGCGTTTTGAAATCTTATTTCTTCTTCTACCCGATTAAACATTTCATCTGCCGCATCATTAAACGCGCACCTGCGCACCTGCCGGAAACCGGCCTGCTGCAGCTGGTGTGTAAGTGATACATGGTCCCACATGTACTGATGCTCTTTATTACCAAAGGCCGTTTGTATTAACTGGCGTATACCGCGCACACGTTGCTGCCTGCCCAGCAATGTTTCTTCCATAAACTTCACGTTAGCTTCCGGATCATTACTCCGCAGGTTATCAATATACTTCCAGGCGGCGCATTCCAGGTCCGGCAGCACACAGCGGAAAATGCCGCCGGGCTTAAGGATACGGTAGGTATTACGGATTGCGGTAATGCAGTCTTCATAAGACAGGTGCTCCAGCACATGACAGCAGTAAACGCCATCGCAGGAGTTTTCCGCAATGCCGGGCAGCCCTTTCAGGATATCGCCCAGCAGCGCATCGGGATGAAAGGCTACGTGCATTCTTTTCCTAAGAAGCTTTCCAATTACCGGCAGCTGCTGCAGCCGGAGCGTTGGGGAAGCGTCAAAATTCTTCCAGCCGGCTGGTGCAGTATAAGGGCCACTGCCATATTGTACATATAACCGGTTGCCATTCATCATCACGGTTGCATATTTTTAAAGAAGTAAGTGTAATAGGTTTTAGCAAAAATGCGGTAGCCTACCTGCTCCATAAACCGGCACAATTCACTATCGTCAATACGTGAAAGCTCAAAAGGCTGCGACTCTACCAGCACGTAACGCGGGCGGTATTTTTTCCAGTTATTGGATTGCAGCACCTCCATATCCAGTCCTTCCGCATCAATGGTCAGGAAGTCGATGGTTGTGCTGCCGTTCAGATAGCGGTCCAGGATATCGGCCAGGGGCCAGGTTTCTATCTGCTGCTGCCCTATTACGTGGTACTGCGGATCCTGCGTGTATTCCCTCACCTTTTCACCGGAAAATGTGCTCAGGGCCGGTTCATTGAAAATGGAATAGGTGAGCGACTGCCGTTGTGCAGACACGCCCATTTCCAGGTTAGTATCCAGCGGGCGGTATTTATCAAACAAGGCCCTGGAACCGGGCATGGGATCGATATTAATACCCCGCCACTTCATTTTGTAGAACAGGTAGGTATTGGAGAAACGGAAGGGATGGTGCGCGCCTACATCCACATACACGCCTGCTGCCTGCTGGTGAAAGATCCTTTTCAGGATAAGATCCTCCCCTTCGGAGCTAAAAGCCCTTACGCCATAACGCAGCTGCGGAAATAACTTTCCGGCCGTATTGCTCAGTATGTTTTTGAGGTTAGTCATTTGTTGCTATATTTTCAGAGTATGCCGGTAAGCGCCTGCCTGTAAAAATTTTCAGCCTGTTATATGCCTGCCGCAGATCATTACGGACCAGCGACGGCGCCATTACTTTTCCTAAAAGCAGCCATCCCTGCCCGCTTTTGTCCAGCACCACCATGGTAGCGTATACCGACGTATAGGCGGCTACGGTAGCTACGGCCGCTCCTATACCGCCAAAGGAGGGAATGAGCAGCAGGTTAAGCCCTACATTTACCACCAAGCCGCTGATATTGCTGTACAGGTATATTTTATACTTCCCTTCAATGATCAGGTACTGCACAAAGGCTACGCTGAGGAACACCGGTATGCCGGCCCAGGTATGGATCATGAGGATGGGGGATGCAGACAGATATTTAGCACCATACAACAGCGGAATAATGATGTGTGCAGACAAGGTGACCAATATGGCAATGGCCAGGGATGACCAGAAAGATAAACGCAGCCATTTTTGCAGCACCTTCAGGTAAGCCTCCCTGCTTAACTGCTTTTGCCGCATGAGCGCGGGCAGCATGGCGGTAGCAAATACGGTGGGAATGGCATACCATAATTCGGAAATGCGCGCTGCTACCACATAAGCCCCCAGCTGGGCAGCGCTGCCCAGCATATCCAGCAGCAACAGATCAACCTTTACGAACAGCATTACCAGGAGGCTGGAAAATACCAGGGGCCAGCTTTGTGTAAGTAAACGGCCTGCCCGGTAAGGCTGTATATTCAGCGGAGAAAGCGGTGCCTGGTGATAGCTGTATACAATGATCACTACAAGGAAGGTTGCCAGCGATTCCAGCAGCGTTACCCATAATAAGGTGATAAGCGTACCGCTGAAAACAACAACCAGCATCTTTACCACGCAAAAAAACAGGAACACACTCACTTTGGGAATGATCACCTTCTTCACATCGTTCTTTACCTGGTAGAAATAATCCAGCACATCGGAAGACTGTAATACTATGGTAGCTGCTGCAAACAGGGTACAATACAGGTACAGCCCCTGCTGCGGGCGGGTAAGGATCACAATACCGGTGCTGATGGCCATGCAAATCAATGCAGCTGCCACCCGCATGCTAATAGCCGTAGCTACCGTTGCCGGCTGCTCCTGCTCATGCTCCACCAGCTCCTTTACCGCAATTTTATCCATGCCCAGCAATGCCATGCTGCCTACAATAGTGGTAAGGGCAATGGCATAGTTCCATATGCCAAACTGCTCCGGCCCCAAATGACGGGCTATAACCGCCATTACCAGGATGCCGGGAAACAGCTTGCTGACCTTATCGATCATTAACCAGGCGCTATTTTCAAATACTTTATGCAATTCTTTTGGCTGTTTTTTTGATGAATGAACCCCAGGTATTTCTTTCCCGCTTTGTTTCCTCATACCGGTATTGGTAGTAATAGTAGTACGGGTAAAAAGTATCCTGCTCTATGCCGTTGAACACGATGCCCGTTTTCCGGAAGAACTCTTCGGGTAAACCTTCTTCTACTGCTACCAGCTTGGATTTAAGGGTATAGTTATACCGCACTACAAACAGCGAGCAGTCAATATGCGACAGGATGCTTTTTGCATCTGATACAATGCCGATGGGTGAGGTATCAATAATTACATAATCAAACTTCTCTTTTAAGGAGGCCAGCAAATTGCTCATTCGCTGCCCTTCCATCAGCTCAATAGGGTTGGGTGGAATGGGGCCGGATGATACAATGAACAGGCGCGGCACGCCGGGCACGCTGCGGATAATTTCATCCTCCGTTTCAGTACCCAGTATATAATTGGTGATGCCGGTGTTATGGTCCATGCCCAGGAACTTGGACAGCTTGGGCTTACGCAGGTCCAGCTCTACCAGCACAACGGTTTTATTGTTCACCGTTAAGGTGCTGGCCAGATGGGCCGACAAAAAAGTTTTACCCTCACCGGATATGCTGGAAGTGAGTAAAATGGTAGCGGTGCCCGTATGTTCCGTAAGCAGGAATTTGATATTGGTGCGCAGGTTCAGCACCTGCTCCCGCAGGATGGAGCGGTTGGTTAACGTGAGGTTCCTGACGCCTTCCTCATGCCGGAAAATTTCTGCTACTACCGGCATGTTAAACACCTGCTCTATTTCCTTTTTACTGAGCACACGCGGGTTCAGGAAATACTTGATGTAAATGTATGCGCTGGCAAGCACCAGCGCAGCGGCTATAAATCCTATAAACACCAGGGGCTTGCGTGGCGCCACCGGCTTATCAGGCACATAGGCCGGTGAAATAGTTTTATTATCTGTTACGTTGCTGGCGCTGGCAACAGCAGCTTCCTCCTTTTTCTTGAGCAGGTGCAGGTACAGGTTTTCCTTTACGCTTTGCTGCCTTTTTATATTAATGTACTCCCTCGCGTAGGCCGGTATGCTGGCAATGCGGCCCTGCAGCTGGTTTACCTTGGTTTGTGTTTGCTGCTGCACTACGCCTGCGGTGCGGCGGTAACCGGCAATATATTCGCTGATGGTTTTACGTGCATCGCTGATCTGCGCATCCACATTCTGCAGGATCACGCTGGTGGGCTGCAGCGTTAAGGATAGCCTTTTGTGTTCCTTCAGCATTTCTTCGTAACGGCTGATGAGGGCTGTGAGTGTTTGATCCACATTACCTACCGGCGCGAAAGGATAATCGCCGGAGGGGTTGCTAACATAATTCTCCACCTGGTCAAATACGGAGAGCTGCAGGTTAGCTTCATTTAATTTCAGATCTGCTTCCTTTACCTGTTCCAGCGCCAGCTTGGCGCCTTCATCAATATCTGTGATGCCCCTTTGTACCTTAAACTGCTCTTCCTGCTTTTCCAGCAGGCCCAGCTCCTCTTTGAGTGAGTCTATGCGTCCATTGAGGAAGTCAATGGTTTTATAGGATACCCGGTTCTTATCGTCCAGCGTATAATCGTTATAGTTATCCAGCAGCGCATTCAGGAAATCAGCTGTTCTTTCCGGTACCGGGTCTTTATAAGTTACCAGCACAATGGTAGCATCCCTGTTCACCAATGCGGTGCTGATATCTTCCGCTATATCGTAAGCCAGCTCTATCACAGAATCTACGCGTATGCGGTAGGTGCCTGTGAGGTCTGCTGCAGTTGCTGCGGGTCCGTAGCTAATGGCAAACCGGTCTTTGAGCACCCTAAAAGGCTCTCCGGGAAGCACCTTCAGCTGTACACTCGAATCACGGTCAGGCATATTGACCTTTATTTTCAGCTGCCCGTTCTCAGGTGTTACATCAAATTTATAGTAGCCCACCTTTGCGCTGTCACTCAGTACCCGGATGATGAGGGGCGTATTATGATACAGCTCCTCATTCCGTACCGTACCTTTTGCATAATAGCGGATATTAAAATGGTTCTTGCTGATGGTTTTTTCCAGCAGGATGGGTGATTTAAGCACCTCCATCTCATTTTCAATATTCTTACCACTGTTAAAAAGCGATAATGACTTCAGGATATCCGCTTCTTCCCCGCCTGTTTTCTTCTCATCTTTCAGGTACAGCTTAGCGGCCGACATATACAGCGGCTTCTTGTATTTCAGGTACAGGAAAGCGCCGCCTACTGCCACCAGCAGCACTATCAGGTAGAGCGGCCAGTGGAAAACTATTTTCCGGAACAGATCGTTCAGGTCAATAACGGCGGGCTTGTTATGTGTGTTCTTTTCATTCATAAGGTGGCATCATTTACTGAGAATAACAATAGTGGTGATCAATGAAATGGTGGAGAGGATAGCCGGCAAAAGCTGCAGGAGCCTGGACGTGGGAAACAGCTTGCCGGGGCCGGGCTTTACATAGATCACATCATTATTAACCAGGTAGTAATAAGGTGAGGAAAGCATTTTGCTATCATTCAGATTAATGGAGGTATAATTTTTTACACCATTCACTTCCCGTATGATCATAATGTCGTCTCTTTTGGCGGTCACATTCAGGTCGCCTGCCATACTCAGCGCATCCAGCACAGAGGCCCGCTCAGCGCCTATCCTGAAGGAACCGGGGCGGGCCACATCGCCCAGCACCGATACCTGGAAATTAACCAGCCGGGTAGATACATAGGCGTTCTTAATTGTTTTTTCCAGCTCCCGCGCTACCTGGTCATTAATTTCGGCAGTAGTTTTACCCTGCACATTCAGCTTACCGGCCATGGGTAAGCTGATATTGCCGGCGCTATCTACCAGGTATCCCTGTTCCATGCCATTGCCGGAAATGCCGGGCGTGCTTACCTGGTTAGGGTTCAGCAGCATGGATACCTCTTTATCATACGTTGCAATGGTGATCTGTAAAACATCGCCGGGTTGTATGCGCATTTGCGGCAGGCGGCTTGCAGCATCGGTTCCGGTGGCAGCTGCAATGTCATTAAAATAGGTAAGCTTCCTGTTTGTACTACAGGCGGACAATATTACAATACATAATATAGCCAGTGCCATGTTCAATTGTAATCTCATAGATTAATCTATCAATGCTGTTAAAGTTGGTATTATTGGCTTATGATCGCTGGTTCTGCTATGCTAATGGGTTGTTTTGCCTTTCTGAAAAGCCGGCTCCTCAGTTTTTCCTGAACAGGATATTCAAAACCATAGTGTGCGGCAACGCTTAAGGGCAACAGTATGGTAAAAAATAACAGTATGGTGTATGGAGAGTGGTAGACGGTTCGGCTGATACCATAGTAATCCGTGATGAGCACAAAAGTTATTTGCAGGGGAAAATGCAGTAAGTACATGGCGTAGCTGCTACTGCCCAGCCATGCCCATCTTTTCCCGGACCCCTTGCTGCCGGCGCCCCACAAGACCAGGGTTAATATAATGAGGGGAGCTATGATGCTTCGGAAAAAAACCCGGCCTGCAATAACAGGTGCAGAAAGGTAGAATGCTTCATCACGGCCGGGGGCTACCTGTTGCAACAAGCGTATTACTATTTGCGAAAGGGGAGAAAAATTACCGGTCACCAGCAATCCCGTAAATAATAATATAGTAACGGCAGCTATCCACGGCAGCTGCTGCCGGATCCTGTTCTCTTCCACAATCCACTTATAGGCATAATACACCAGCGCCCCCTCGAAGAAAGAAAAAATACCTTTGCCCAGCAGATCATAAAAGCAATAGACCAGCAAACCGGCCGGCATCAGCAATGCCAGTACACCCAGCCTGCGCTGCAAATGCAAACGGCAGGTAGTAAAAAAGATGATATAGAGGAATACCTCTACTGATGCGGACCAGGAAGGACCGTTAAAAGAAGGACCTTTTTCCAGGCCCCAGTTTTGCATAAATAAAAGGTTCAGGAAGAAATGGTATACATCATTATACTGGATAATGAAGTAATGGCCTGCGTTACGCAGCATGAGGAACTGCAGCAGGGCTACCAGGAGCAAACTAACAAAATGAATTGGATAGAGGCGGGTAATGCGGAACCACATGAACTTGCCAAAGCTTATCTTACCGCTGCTAACCTTTTCCGCATACAGCCAGAAGAATATAAACCCTGATAGCAGGAAGAAAAGATCCACCACCACCATTGAATGGTCATAAATAAGAGACAGCCATTGGTACCCGGGTAAAGCTGCAGGATCATATCCGTTCTTTGTATATACATCATTCGTATAATAAAAGAATTGCCAATGAGCAAATATTACTATAAAGGCTGAAACAGCTCTGATAATGTCTAATGTGTAAAGATATACAGGCTGCGTTTTCACGGGGTGCAGGCTTAGCGTTTTCATCATATTGGATCTGCGAAACCGTTATTTAGGGCGTTCGTTCAACAGCAGCCAATTTAGATATAATAACAAAGTGATAACAAAACTGCATCAGGAATGAATAAAATGGATAAGATGATTTAAAATAAATAAAAAGACAGGGTGCATCCTTATACGGACACACCCTGCATTACCTGTGTTATAGATGATACTTATTTGCGATAAATGAACTACCTGGCAGCGGCTTCTTCCAGCGCTTTAATGTCCAGCTTTTTCATTTTCATTACTGCGGCCATTACCTTATCTGCCTTAGGGCCTCCCATCAGATCGGCCAGCGCCCGCGGCACTATCTGCCAGGATAAACCAAACTGGTCTTTAAGCCAGCCGCAGATCTGTGCTTTTTCATCACCACCGGCTGAAAGCTTTTCCCAGTAATAATCCAATTCCTCCTGGTCATCACAATACACCACAAAGGAAACGGCTTCGTTGAACGTAAAGACCGGACCTGCATTCAATGCTAAAAAGGGCTGCCCGTCCAGCTCAAACTCCATGGTCAGTACCGTACCTTCCGGCAGGCTATGCTCATCATCCGATTTGCCGTAATGCGTAACACGGCCGGTTTTGGAGTTCTTAAAAACGCCGGTGTAAAATTGAACGGCTTTTTCTGCGTTCCCACCGAACCATAAGCAGGGTCCGATCTTTTGTGCTACTATTTTGTTTGCCATAAAATGAAATTTTTGTTGTTGCTTTTATTACTTCAAAGGTAGGTGGCTGGGTGTTATGCCAGCGTGTGTGAAAGCGACATATTAAAGGGGGAAAAGCGTCATCCTAAAAAAATAAGGGCCGCTCTGTGCAGAGCAGCCCTTTATCATGATTTTATAATATACTTACTTAACTAACCTCATTTTATCGCGCAGCGTTTTCATATAATAACCGCCCACTACGCTACGGGCCTGGAAGCCTACCATTTTACCATCCTTGGTCTCATGCCAGTCAGATAAGGGCACGCGGGAAGGTGTTTCCTTTGCGTATTTGTATACGGGCGCCAGCAGGGCATCAAAATCGCTCTTGTTATCGGCCATGGCAGCGGTCCACAGGATCCAGTCGGATTTAGTGTAGGTTTTACGGCTATCCAGCGGCAGGCCATATTCATTCTGGTGCGACAGGTAATATTTTATTTCCGTGTCGTACACCTTTTGCGGGAACAGGTTTAAGTGCAGCACTTTATCCCATACCATATTATACTTCTGGCTCCAGGTATTTTTATCATCAAACACCAGGGCGTAATGGTCGCCTGCATCATCTTTAGCTACCCATTTCTGCGCCATATCAGCAGCCATTGCTTTATACTTAATGGCGGCCTTACCAATAGCAGTAACGGGCTTGCCCAGCTGCTCCGCCATCTGCGCATAAGCGCCAATAGCTACAATGGCTTTTACAGACAGGTTGGCGTTGTGCGCCAGGTGGCCTGCAAAATCATCCGTGCAAAGCTGGTTACCGGGATCAAAACCGGCCTGCGCCAGGTAGTCTGTCCAGATGGTGAGCGTTTTCCAATGCTTTTTAGCATAGGCCGGGTTGTTCTCTGCTTTTACAATAGCAGCGGTGAGTATGATCATGTTACCGCATTCTTCCACCGGCATATCCTCCCCGTAGGTTTGGCCATTGGCCAGCGGATAAGTGCCTAAGTCATGCGCAGCAAAAGGCTTTTGCCATTTACCGCTTTCACTGTAATAGAAGATGCCATTCAGCATACCTTTTAACAGCTGGGGATTATAGGCCAGGTATAAAGGTGCGGAAGGGTATGTTACATCCACCGTATTAATAGAGCCGTTGCTGAAGTTCTCTTTGGAAAGCCACAACAGGTCGCCCTCCGGGCTTTTTACCAGCTGGTGGGCGGCTATGCTCTGGCGGTAAGCCATTACGCACAGCTTAGCATAATCTTCACCACCTGACCTAACGCCATCTGCATAGATCTGCTGATCTGTTTTGCTGCATACGGCCATCACCGGCTCATAGTTGTTGGCGGCATTTTCCAGGATGCCTTCTATGGTTGCACCGGCCGTGTTACGCCACCAGGGCCGCAGGTTGGTACCAAAGTATTGAATGGAATAAATATCATCATACCCTATCATCAGGTATTTAGACTGCGGTGTGCTGCTTACGCTGCCAAGGGGAATAATGCTGTTCAGCATCAGCGACTTACCGGTAACGCCGGTATCGCCTTTTTGCCCCTGCATAAAAGCGCTGATGGCGTTTGCTTCTGTGGTAATATACTGCTGTATGCCGGTGGGCGCCGGCGCGGCTGCATATACATAGCCCCAGTCTATACGCAGGTTATCCCCTTTCTTTTGCAGCACCGGCTGCTCTGTAGTACCGGCCCGCAGCACCTGCTGGCCGTTCTTCAGGTACGCGGATGCATGTACTTCCTGTGTGGGCTGGTTCACTGCCACGTTGGATGATACCCCCTGGTAAACGATTACGTTGTGGGGCTTTCCATCAGCAGATGTAGCTTTATACGTAATGTAGGATACCGGTGTAGCCAGCAGCGCCAGGTCAGTAAGCACCAGCGGGGAGGTAAAGGTCACTTCCAGGTTCACCGCACCGCAGGTAAAGCTGTACATGGTTTGTGTAGCCGTTACCTTTAGGTTGGTTTGCGATGCTATTTTTAAACCGGCTTCGCTGTTATTCACCAGCTGTTCTGTTATACCGGCATCTATCCAGGTGCCGCCGCCGGTATTGTTACAATGCACGGCCAGCACATTCTCCCCTGCTACCAGCTTTGAGCGGATGTCATCTGACAGCGGTATCAATTCATAATCGCCATTAGCGCCGCCCTGTTCTGTGATCTTTTGCCCGTTCAGGTACACTTCTGCACCATCGTCATGAAACAGGCGCAAAGCCAGCTTGCCGGTGGGTATGGTTGCCAGCTTAAATTTGCGGCGCATCCAGATGTCTTTGCCGGTCCATTTGGTGCCTGCTTTAGCGCGGTCGTCGCCAAAGGGTGCTGCGCCGGTCTTCCAGGCATTATCATTAAACTTTGCCTTTTCCCAGCCTGCTGCCGGCGCGGTTTCCATCAGGTACTTACAGCTGTAGGCCTGCTCATCGCCGGCCGGTAATACCGCTTTATATTCAGGGGTGGTTTGCCCCATAAAACGGTAATAATCTCCATCTACTTTCAGGATGCCCAGTAAAGCCTGTTCCTTACCGGTCCAGTGCCGGGTAGCGGATGATGTGAGCGTATCTGTGTTGGACCAGATACTGAAATACGGGTTGTGCGTGATTAACGGATAGGCAGGCATTTTTTCCTGCGCGTAAAGATTGGTTCCAATTGCCATTACGGATAGCATACCATGGGTACAGATCCTTTTAAACAGTCCATTCATGAGCGTGAAGTTATTTGCGCTTTTTATGTAAACAATGTGGTTCGTCTACTTTTGTTTTTTACCGGGCTTCGGAAATACCTTATGTGTGCTGGCCCACTGTTGCCACAGGGTTTGCAGCTCGCGTACCTTAGCGGGGTACTGCGCTGCCAGATCCATGGTTTCTGTTCTGTCAGTGGCCAGGTTATACAAATGCCAGGTACTGTCGTTGCTTAAAGATACCAGCTTCCACGTGCCCTGCCTTGCATAGCGGGCGCCAAAATGTTCGTTGAACAACGCTTCGTGACCGGGTGTTTGCAGGTTGCTGAAAGAGGGCACCAGGCTAATACCAATAGTAGGCTGCACCGGGCGTCCGTTATACACTTCAGGGTATTCCGCACCTGCTAAATCGATAAAGGTACGCATGAAATCCATAACATGTCCTACGTGGCCGTTAAAACTTCCTTTTTTAGCGGTAATGCCTTTGGGCCAGAAAGCGATCATGGGGGTGTGGATACCGCCTTCATAAGATTCTGCCTTCCAGTACTGGTAGGGTGTATTGGCTACATTGGCCCAGCGCTGCCCAATGGAGGAGTAAGTGGTTTCCGGGCCGGGCATGGCTTGTTTTTTAGTGGCATATACAATTTCGCGCCCATCGCGGGTTTCATTGGGCCGGTCAAATCCGGGGCCGTAGGCGGCACAATTCTCCGGGCTGGCGCCATTGTCCGACAGGAATAAGATCAATGTATTATCCAGCTGCCCGTTCTTTTTCAGGGCGTTAATAATGCGGCCAATGCCCTGGTCCATCCGGTCTATCATAGCGGCATGCACGGCCATGGCAGCAGCATCCCATACGGTATCCGGGTTGTTCTTCCATTCCAGGTCTGCTTTCCAGCGGGCGGGAAGTTTGGTTTTTGCCGGGTCTATAAGGCCGATTTCCACCATTCTTTTATACCGCGCTTCGCGGATGGCCTGCCAGCCGGCCTTATAGGTGTTCTTATATTTGGCAATATCTTCCGGCAGCGCATGCAAAGGCCAGTGCGGCGCATTTTCCGCTACGTATAAAAAGAAGGGTTTGTCTGACCCCGCGTAACCGTTAATGTAAGCTACGGCCGTATCATTAATTGCATCTGTATGGTAATAATTCGCCGGCACCTCTTTTATAGGTTCCGTACCATTTACCAGGCTAAAGGGATCAAAAAAATCCACCACCCCCCAGATAGTGCCGAAGAATTTTTCAAAACCCCTGCTTGTGGGGTACTGACTGATGGGCGAAAACTCATTATACACTTTGTGGTGATTGAGCCAGTTCAGCTGCTCCTGCGGAGTGGCCTGTCCGTTAGTGTTGGACACATGCCACTTGCCCGACATAGCGGTGTGATACCCGGCGGATTTTAGTACTTCCGCCAGGGTTACTGCGCTATCTGTCAGGTGGCCCAGGTAGCCCGGCTCGTCCTCCGCATCCGTCATTTTACCAATGCCGGCCTGCTGGTTGTATAAGCCGGTAAGCAGGGAAGCCCTGGTGGGGCAGCAACGGGAGGTATTATAAAACTGCGTATAACGGAGACCGTTATGCGCCAGGAAGTCTATATTAGGCGTATGAATTTCCCCGCCATAACAGCCCAGGTCTGAAAAACCCATATCATCGGCCAGGATCACTATAATGTTGGGCCGTTTGGCCTTTGCCGGCGGGTTTTCCGGGCTCTTATCCTTTTTAAACGCGCTGAGTGTCAGCAGCGATGTTGTGCTCAGCAATGCCAATCCAATTCCGATATAAACGGCTCTCTTTTTCATCTGCATAATTGTTGTGTTTAAAGCTATGGTCCGCGGATAGTGATCTGCGGACCACTTATAAAATGCTTACCAGTTAGGATTTTGCACCAGGTTCTTATTTAAGATGATCTCCTGCTGTGGAATAGGCCACAGGTAATCACGCTGGGGGTTGAACGAACGGATAAAGCTGCTGTTCACCACCGTTGTTAACACCCCGCCTTTTACATACGTGATGCCTTTGATAGGGCCGGGATAAATAGTTTCGGCTGTTTTCCAGCGGCGGATGTCAAAGGTGTGCAGGCCTTCAAACTCCAGCTCCACTGTACGCTCATGCCGCACGGCTGCACGTAGCTGTGCCTGTGACTGGCCGGCTGCTATAGGCGGCATATTTACATCCGGGCGGGCACGCACCTGGTTAATCGCATCATACACGCTTTGGTCCAGCTGGTTCAGCTCAATCTTTGCTTCAGCATAGGTAAGCAGCACTTCGGGGTAGCGGATAATAATAATGTTGATGCCGGAGTTGCCGGGGGCCGACAGATCCTCCGGGTTAATGTATTTACGTACATTATAACCCGTGGTGGTGGCATACAGGTTACCACCGCCAATAGCATCTGCCGTACCGCTGCCGGGTATAGGATTGTATACCTTGCCATTCACCAGCGTATCGCCCGGCGTATAAATGCTGTAATGCAGTCGGGGATCACGGTTGTCGTATGGGTGGTACGGATCAAAACCGCTGGCAGGGTCTGTAATGGCTTTACCGTTGGCCATTTCAAATTCATCGGCCCCCTGTTTGGTAGGCACTACCTGTGCCACGGACGAGGCCAGGGAAGCGGCGGCCATGGAGCTGAAAATGTTATTGGAATAAATGTCCTTTACAAACTGCTTATCCATGATCACTTCACTGTTATTCTCTGCGGCATAGGTAAACAATTGTTTGTAGGCCGGGTACAGGGAATATACATTCAGGTCCATTACGGCTTTGGCTGCAGCGGCAGCTTCGGTATAACGGCCGGCATACAGCATGGCCCTTGCTTTAAGCGCCAGTGCAGCGCCTTTGGTAATGCGGCCCTTATCTGTTTGCGTATTGGGTAGCAGGGTGGCTGCAGTATCCAGCTCCTTACCAATATAGTCGTAAATAGTGGCTACGTCTGTACGCGTTAGCTGGGTGCCTTCATCAATAGTAATGTTGCTGGTTACCAGGGGCACAGCGCCAAACCAGCCTGCCAGCTTTAAATAAAAGTAGGCGCGCAGCGCTCTGACCTCGCCCCGGCGGCTATTCACCAGCGTGGCATTGGTAACGGTTATACGGTCTACATTCGCCATAAAATTATTTACGGCATTAATGCCTTTGTAGCAAGTGGTGTACTGTGCGGCAAACTCCCCGTTCTGCGCATCGGCCACACCCTGGTCTATGGGTGCAAAAGCAGCGCCGGTAGTATTAAAGTGCCCAATGTCCGACAGGCCATCCCAGAAAACCAGGTTCACACCATCCATATACGTGTATACAGCATTAGCTGCATTGGTGGCATCTACATCTGTTTTCCAGTAAATGCCGGTTGAGATCCTGTCTGTTGGTACGGTTACCAGCAGGTCTTTACGGCAGGCGGCCAGGCTTATAATACCTGTTATAAGAAAAGCCGCTTTGTATATATGTTTAGTATTCACTGCATCCATCATTTAAGCGTTAAAAATTAATATTGGCGCCCAGGGTGTACACCTTTGTTTGCGGGTAATAGTTAGCCCGGCCGGTAGGGAACTCAGGATCAATGCCCCATTCATTGGCTTTTGAGAAGGTGAGCAGGTTAGTGCCGCTCAGGTATACCCGCGCTTTTTTAATCTTTATCCTGTCTGTTAAGGATTTGGGAAGATTGTAACCCAGCTGCAGGGCTTTTACGCGTACATATCCCATGTGTATCACCCAGAAATCGGAGATCTGTGCATTCTTGTCTGTAAACTTCTGCGGGCGGGCAAAACGGGCATCTGTATTCTCAGGTGTCCAGTAATCATTTTCAATATCTATTACAAAGCCCTGGTTGTTGCCGGCATCTGCAAAAGCGCCGGAGATACGCGCATCCTGCTTTACAGCGCCCTGGAAAAATATGTACAGGTCAAAATCACCATAGTTGAAATTGGAGGTAAGGCCAAAGGTGTAGTGCGGGAACGGGTCGCCGATCATGGTGCGGTCATCTGCCGTGATCTTACCATCGCCCGTCAGGTCCACATACTTAATATCACCAGGAAAAGTATTGGTGTCGTACTTGGGCGATTTGGCTACGTCATCTGCATCCTTATAAAACCCGTTTGTTTTAAAGCCCCATAGCACCCCAATAGGCAGGCCCGCCTGGTTAGCATACAAACCATCGTTGGTGGAGCCGGTGATGTAAGGGCCGGTGCCTTTCAGGTCCACGATGCGGTTAATGTTGTTGGAGATATTAAAGTTAAGAGAGTAATGCAGCTTGTGCGACATATCCCTATAGTTCAAACCCAGCTCCCAGCCCTTGTTGGATACTACGCCTGCATTCTGCACCGGTGCATTTAAGCCAATGGCGCCGGGTATGGCCAGGCTGAGTAAGATGCCGGAGGTACGTTTGTTATAATAGTCAAACGTTACATCCAGCTTATCATTTAAAACAGTGGCATCCAGGCCAAGGTCCAGCTGTTTGGTGGTTTCCCATTTAATGGCGGTATTGGCGTAGTTCAGCAAAGCATAACCAGTGGCCGCGCCGCCGCCAAATGTATAATTGAGGGTATTCAGCGCTTCATAAAAACTATAAGCGCCTACGGTTTGATTACCCGTGGAACCATAAGAGCCGCGCAGCTTAAACTCAGGTATAATGGCTGTTAACGGCTGCCAGAAATTTTCGCGGGATACGCGCCAGCCTGCAGAGAAGGATGGAAAAAAGCTGTACAGGTTATCGCCGGTGAAGTTGGAGGAACCGTCATAGCGGCCGTTTATTTCCAGTAAATATTTATCGGCAAAATTATAGTTGAAACGCCCGAAATAAGAGCGCAGACCGGATTCCAGGTCCCTGCCGCTATTATCTTTAGAGCTGGCTGCGCCGGCGGTAAGGGCCTGTATATCGTTATTATAAAAAGTGTTGCGGAAACCGGTTAAGGTATCGCCACGGGAGTAGATCTGCGAATAACCGCCCAGTACACCAAAGTTATGCTTACCCAGCTGCAGGCGGTATTCCAGCAGGCTGTTAATGGTTTCCTGGTAGTTATTAAAGCGGTTCTCATTCAGCTGGTTGGTGGCCTGTGTTTTAGTGCGGGAGGGGTTGTTCTCATCTACTACCGCATAGGTGTTGCGGAATATCTTTACTTTTTCCGCATTGCTTACAATTGCGTACTGGGTTGAGAATTTTAAACCTTTTATGATATTCCATTCCGCGCGCAGGTTAACGGAAAACGTGTTAAACCAGTCGTGGTTATAACCGGACAGGTCGCGGCTAATGAGCGGGCTGTTACCCTGCGTGCTTACGCCATAGCCGCCATCCGGGTAGCGGGGCGTTACAAACTGTGCGCCGTGCAGCGTGTTGTAAAATACGTTATCCGCATCCTGCGGGGCGGTAGTGTACAGCTGCCGGTAGTTTACATCTGCGCCGAACTTCACTTTATCAGAAGGCGTGAAGTCAGTATTGATCCTTACTTCCCGCGCATCGTTGCTGAAGTTATCCGTAATACCTTCCTGTTTCATATACCGTACACTGGCCAGCGCTTTAAACTGTTTGCTGCCGCCGCTTACCGTCAAGTTATTATTAAACTGCGGGGCTGTTTTATACAGTATATTGTACCAGTCATTCGCCAGCGGGTATTTGATCTTATCCGGGCTGTTTACGTACATGTTAATGTAATCTTCAGTATAAGGCGCAGCTTGACCTGCATTCACATAAGCTACATTTTGCTGGCGCATATATTGCTCTGTGCTCATGCTTTTGGGATGATTGCCTATTTGCTGTAAAGCGGCATACCCGCTGTAGCTTACATTCAGCTGCCCTTCCTTAGCGCGTTTGGTGGTAATAAGTATAACGCCGGTGGCGGCACGGGAGCCGTAAATAGAAGTGGCGGCGGCATCTTTGAGCACTGATACGTTCTCAATATCTTCCGGGTTAATATTGTTAATACCCTGCTCAATACCATCTACCAGCACTAAAGGATTGTTACCACTTAAAGTGGTGATGCCGCGTATACGTGCTGTTACATTAGCACGGCCCGGGGCGCCGCCCTGGTCCAGGATGGTAAAGCCCGGGGATAAGCCCTGGAAGGCCTGCACGGAGTTGTTCACCGGCCGGCGGGCAATATCATCTGCCTGAATTACGCTTACGGCACTGGTAAGGCTTACCTTTTTCTGGGTGCCGTAACCTACTACCACTACCATATCCTTCAGGGTTTTAATATCATCCTGCAGGGTAATGTTAAAAGTGGTTTGCCCGTTCAGTGGCACCTCCTGTGTTACGTAACCGGAATAGGAAATGATGAGCACTGCATTATCTTCTATTCCCTGTAAGGTAAAGTTGCCGTTTGCATCAGACTGGGTGCCTTTTTGCGCATCCTTTACCCGGATGGTGGCGCCAATAAGCCCCTGCCCTTTGGCATCTGTGATCTTACCTTTAACGTTCACCGGCGGGTTGCCCGCCGCTTTGGGCGCATCGTCCAGGGAGGTGATGGTGATCACCTTATCTTTTATTTCATACCCCAGCTGCTGTTTGCTGCAGATGTTAGTTAGTACGGTGGTTAGCTCCTCGTTTGTTGCATCAATAGTAACCGGCTTTGCTTTCTGCAAAGCATCTTTATCAAAAATGAAGTAATAGCCGGTTTGTTTCCTGATGGCGTTCAGCACCGTTTTCAGATCACTGTTCTGCTGGTGGATGGTTACCTTTTGTGCATAGGAAGCAGCGCTTACCTGCAATATTGCTACGAGTAATATGAGCCCTGTTATTTTCATGACCAGGAAAAAATTTCGGATGGATCTTGGTAGCTGACGGATAGCATTGCCGCTACCACCGTGCATAGCAGTAGCTTTACAAAGTACCTTTTGTTTCATACATTTGTATTGTTTATTGGTTAGGATAAATCTGGTACCATTGGTACCGTGTGGAATTTTCCTGCATAACCAGAACATATAACTTACCGGCCGCAATCCGGTAAGTTTTTCTTTTTATGAGGAAGTGTGTTGTAGCAGTGTTTTAATTTTTCATAACATTTACTTGTGTTGTTTTTTTGGTTAATTACGCTGTTTAGCTTTTTGTACCGTAATAATATCCCCCTTTACGGTAAAGGAAACCCGCCTGGTGGATGCGAGCATATTCAGGACTGTATTTACATCCGTGCTGCGTGGTAATACGCCGGTAAAGGCTACATCCGGCTGAGGGCCGTTGTAGATAATGGTGGCATTGTACCAGCGTTTTATATCGTTCATAGCGCTTTCAATATTGGTATTGTCAAACAGGAACAGCCCTTCTTTCCAGGCCATTACTGCATCTATATTTGCCTGTTTAACCTGGATGGCGGCGCCGGTGCTGTTTAACACGCTGGCCTGCTGGCCGGGTGTTATCTTTTGTGTTTGTGCGCCGTGCGTTACCTGTACCGCGCCTTCCAGCAGGGTAGTTTCCTGGTTAGGTGCATCGGGGTAAGCCATTACATTAAAATGGGTGCCCAGCACTTCAACTACCGACCCGTTTGTGCTTACAAAAAAAGGCATACGGCTGTTATTGCGGCTCACTTTTGTTACTTCAAAATAGGCTTCGCCGCTTAGCTGCACGCGCCGCTCCTGCCCGGAGAATACAGTTGGGAAAGTAATGGAGGATGCGGCATTGAGCCATACTTTGGTACCATCCGGCAGTGTGATCTGGAATTGCCCGCCCGGCGGTGTGGTGAGTGTATTAAAAGTATTGCCGGCTTGTTGGGCTGCGGCGCCGGGCTCATATACCAGCTCCCCTGCTGCTGTTTTTTTAATTTGTGTGCTGCCCTGCATAGCTACTACACCGTTGGCTGCCTGGTTTAATACAATAGTTTGCCCATTGGCCAGCTTCAATAATGCTTTATTGCCACCGGGCTGTAATACCGGCGCGGTTTGTTGTGCCCTCTGTGCGGGCGGCTGCTGTACGTGCGTATTGGGCAGGTTAAAGTAGATCATGCTGCTGACAACTAACACCGCTACAGTGGCTGCCACGGCTATCCAGGCATGGATGGCGCGCACTTTTGGCCGCTGCTGCGGGAGCGTATCCATTGTTTTTAATAAGCGTTGCAGCATTTTTTCTTCTACCTGTTCCTTTATGCCCATGAGCTGTTCATCCCAATCCTGTGCGGCCGGAAAGCTTTCCAGGAATTGCATGACCTGCTGCTCTTCTTCCAAAGAAGCAGTGCCAGCGAGGTATTTATTAACCAGCTGTAAAAATTCGTGTTTCTCCACGATGAGGGTGGTGTTTAGTGGTAAGAGTAAAAAGCGGGGGGTATCCCCTATGTCCGGGAAAAATATTTTACTTATTCAGCCAGGATAACATTACCAATGTAATGGTAAACAGCTGCGACAGGGATACGCGTAAAAAGCCCAGGGCTTTGGTGAGATGGTTCTCTACTGTTTTGGGAGAGATGTTTAAGCGGTGGGCGATCTGCTTATGACTGAGCTGGGCTTCGCGGCTCAGCTTATACACTTCTTTACACTTTTCCGGCAGGCGCTCTACAATGGCTACTACGCGGGATTGCAGCTCCCTGTATTCTATTTCTTCCAGGGCGGGCGCCGCCGGCACCTGTTCTTCCATATGCTGCAGGATGGCCTCATTTACACGGCCGGCCTTGATCTGCCGCAGCATTTCATACCGTACGGAGGCAAACAGATAAGCGTTGAGTGATACTTTTACCTGCAGCTGCTGCCGGTTGGTCCATAGCTGCAGGAACAGCTCCTGGATGATATCCTCACAGGCCTGGGCATTTTTTAACAGCCCAAATGCGTGTAAGTACAGTTTTTGCCAGTATTTGCGGTAGATGAGTGTCAATGCGGATTTGTCCCCTTCTTTCATACGGGCCAGCAGTTCTGTATCTTCATCGTGGCTGTGCGGGCGCATTTGGTTTTGATTGACGGGACTAATATAGAGCGTTTGTGGAATAAGTCAAAACATTTTCTCCCCTCACTCTGCCCTTAAACTCTTTAACGGGTTGGCCAGCGCTGCTTTGAAAGCCTGCAGGCTTACGGTGATGAGCGTGATCATTAATGAGGCCACACCCGCCAGGGCAAAGATCCACCAGGGAATAACCGTACGGTATTCATAATGCTGCAGCCAGCTATGCATGGCCCACCAGGCCAGCGGAAATGCAATAGCACAGGCTATTGCTACCAGCTGCACAAAATCCCTGGATAATAAACCGGCCAGCCCGTTTGCAGAGGCGCCCAGTATTTTACGGATGCCAATTTCCTTGGTACGCCGTTCTACCGTGTAGGCGGCCAGGCCAAACAATCCCAGGCAGGATATAAAAATGGCCAGTGCGGCAAAGAGGCCTGCCAGCTTACCTATCAGCGTTTCAGTAATGAACAGCTTATTGAAATCATCATCCACAAACCGGAACTCAAAGGGAAAGCCGGGGTTATTAGCCTGGATAACGGCGCCCGTCTTTTCCAATGCTTTTGCCAGGTTAACACCAGGTTTAAAACGTATAGACATTAAAGTGGCGCCGCCCGGTGTACAAAAGAGCAATGCCGGCATGTTAGAGCCATACATATTGTTATATACAAAATCCTTAACCACCCCTGCTACCTGCAGGTGAAATGTATCCACCTGCAGCATGCCGCCGGGCTTTCCTTCCTTACCCATTATTCTGGCCATGCTTTCATTGATAATAACCTCATGCTGGCTCAAACGGGCATCGCTATAAAAATCCCTTCCGCTAACCAGCTGCATATGCATGGTGGAAACATATTCCGGGCTTACTGCATTGGAGTGAATAAATTCTTTGTCGCTAAGATCTTTACCTGCCCAAGTATAGCTGTCAGAGGAGCTGTACAGGTGCAAAGGATCATGCAGGCTTAAAGCGGCGTTTTCTACCACGCCTGTTGCCAGCAGCTGCTCTTTTACAGCTGCAAAATGTTCTTTCAGGCCGCTTTGCAGGTTTATGATCACCAGGTTGTTCTTATTAAAACCCAGGTTACGGTGTTTGATATGCCGGATCTGAAGATAAATGATAGCAGTGCAGATAATAAGGGTAATGGAAACTGCAAACTGGGTGATGACTAATCCCTTGCGGATGAAGATAACACCGCCTGCCGTTCTTATTTTCACGCCTTTAAGCACGCTAACCGGGTTAAAGGACGACAGGTAAAAAGCAGGATAGCTGCCGGCTACTAAACCTGCTGCAAAGCCAATACCCAGTAAATAACCCAGGTGTGAAAAGCTGAACAGGTCCGGGGACAGATATTTACCCACCAGTAAATTATAAGCTGGCAGTAAAATGCACACCATAGCTATTGCCAGCAGCACGGCTAAGAACGACATGGACATGGATTCCCCGATAAACTGGCTGATCAACCGGCCCTTGCCTGCACCCATTACCTTTCTTACGCCTACTTCGCGGGCGCGCTGTTCTGAACGCGCGGTAGACAGGTTCATGAAATTAATACAGGCGATCAGCAGGATGATACCTGCGATCAGTGAAAACAGCTTTACATATTTTATATTGCCGCCGTCTGGTTTTCCATCCGTAAAATGATCGCGCAGGTGCCAGTCGTTCATGGAAAAAATAAAACAGTCCGGCGCAGCTGCATCACCGGTTTTAGCGCGGAGATAACCTGCCAGCTTTTTATTGACCATAGCCGGATCAGCGGCCGGATCCAGCTCTGCCAGCGTTTCCGTAAGGTTGTTGCTCCAGGGCTTCAGCCAGGTGTTCTTATCTTCAAATACAATGTAAGGCGAGATCCATTGGCAGGCGCTGTAGGAAGCATTGGCCGGCAGGTTCTTAAAAACGCCTGTGACCATGAAAGAACCATCTACACTATAACTTTCCTGTGCATTCATTTTAATTATTTTGCCCACCGGATCACTGTTACCAAATAATTTTGCTGCCAGGGTTTCATTGATCACTACTGACTGTGGTTCTTTAAACGCAGTGGCGGGGTTTCCATATATAAAATGAAACGTAAGCATGGAAAAGATGGCAGGATCGGCATAGATGCCCTGCTCCTTTACAGACTTTTCGCCCAGCACCATTACCTGGTCCATATTCCAGCTCAGGCGGGCGGTATTTTTCACGCCCGGTATATCTGCTTTCATGGCCTGCGCCAATGGACCCGGCGTGCTGCCGGAGGTGGAGATCGTTCCTTTATCCACCGCATTTTTCATTACCCGGTATAGCTGATCCCTTTTTGTAAAATTGTGGTTGAAGGTAAGCTCGTCTTCTACCCAAAGAAAAATAAATGCCGAACAGGCAATACCAATTGCCAGACCGGCTATGTTGAGGAAACTAAAGACCTTGTTTTTCCAGAGATTGCGGAACGTGGTTTTGAGATAAGTCCTGAACATGACAGCTCTTTAAAAGGGAACGCCAAAAGAAGTGCCATCTCTCAGAGCAGTTATAAATCAATAATTTATATAAGAGGGCGGTATGAAAATGTCCGGTTATGATACAACCGGTGTGCGCTTATAATACATGCTGCTTACGGTAAGCGGTAGGGTTTTGCCCCTTGTATTTTTTAAAAATACGGTTCAGGTGACTTTCATCCGTAAAACCAAATTCATATGCAATATCGCCAATACGGTTATCCGTAAAACGCAGGCGGGTTTCTATAAGCTTTAGCCTGTAAGTGGTAATGTATTGCTGCAGCCCCTCTCCTGTTATTTTTTTAAAATATTCGCTGATATAGTTGGGTGAAATGTTGAAGTGCGCGGCCATCTTCTCTGCCTTTAATCTTTCCGGGTCATAGATATGTTCATGAATATAATTCAGCAGGGGCAAAGCGGGGCCGGGTATTTGTTTTTGAGCAGCGGCGTTTCCCTGCAGGGTAATGTTGCGGGCCGCCAGCGTAATGATGGTATTCACCAGCTGCGCCATTACGAAACTACGCTGCGGGTGCTCACTACCGGTTTCCCGTATCAAAGCCTCTATTATAGCACGCACCAGCGGCTTATCGGTAATTGTTTTAAGGATGCAGCCGGGCAAATGGTTATGGGTATGGAAAATGAACTCCATTTTCTTTATCCATTCAACAGACTGGCTTTTCAGGTAACTATCATTGAAGCGGATAAAAAAGAAACGCGTGGTTTCCTGCACCTCAAATCTGTGCAGATCCTCCGGGAACATCAGGAACAGCTTGTCAGGCGAATAGGGCAGCTGGTGCTGGTTAATGTGCTGTATGCCTTTACCTTCCAGGATGAACGCCATTTCAAAGAAGGTTTTTTTATATGCCCTGGCAGGATAGCTGCCGGTTTCCAGCAGCTCCAGCTCATACAGCTGATAAAGGTTCCTGATCTCCATATCCTGTAAAGATACAGATCATACCCTTAAATGTACAGGACGGGGAATCTGCTGATCATGACCTTTGCACTACCAAAAAAATAACACCTTATGAACACGGTCTCTTTCTTATTACTGCGTTTGGCTATTGGCGCCAGCTTTTTCGGACATGGGCTGGTACGGCTGCCCAAGCTGGCGGCTTTCAGCGGCTGGATGACAGGCACCTTTAAAAAGTCTATGCTGCCGGAAATGCTGGTAATTCCTTTCAGCTATGCGCTGCCGGTTGCTGAATTTATAATAGGGCTGCTGCTGCTCAGCGGCCTGTTTACCAAAGCGGCGGCTGTTGCCGGCAGCATAGTGATGCTGATACTGATCTTTGGCACCTGTATGATAGAAAACTGGGAGGCCCTGCCTTCACAATTTATACATATTGCATTCCTGGCGGCCCTGCTGCAGTTTATACAGCACAACAGCTGGGCACTGGATGAAATGATGAGGGGGAAGTAGGATATGGGAAGTGTATTATCTCCGGCTCCACTCCTCATGCAGCGGCTTGCCATCGGAGCTTTTACCGCTATGGTCCCATTTATTGCCATTCACACTGCCTTTAAAGCTCAGTGAGGCGCCTACCCGGTTATTATCCCGTGAAAAATATTCTATCTTCTCCGTATACACGTTATTTTCAAACGTGTAGCTACCGCCGCCGGTGCCAAAGAACTCGCCCGTTTCCGTATTAATGGCCACCCACTGAAATTTGGTGCCGGTTAATATTTTAATGGTTTTGCGTGCGCCGGAAGGCATGCTGTTCATTTTACCATTGGCTTCGCGGGCTGTGATCTGCCAGCGGCCAGCCAGTGCGGCAATACCATCATCCACCCTGGTAAATACAAGCTTTTTGCCGCCCAGGGTAAGGGCTAGCTGATCGCCTTCAAAAGCGGCTGCAGCATCCGGATGCTGGCCCACCTGCGACTTATCGGCAGAATTAAATTCTATAGTAGTGCTGGCATTGCCCTCAGAGGTGGCCTGCCAGGTGCCGCCCATAGTAGATACAAAAGCAGTGGGTGTGTAGGTAGTAATAGTAAAATAGTCAGGGGTAACCAGCATGACGGTGGTAGTGGAATCTGTTTTCACCTGCCAGGCCCCTTCTGCCGATTGTGCTTTTAACTGTTGTATACCCAACAGGAACAGCATAAACAGCATGCCTGTTTTTGCAAATATTTTCATGAACGTGAATTTGCAAATGAATATACGAAAATAAGATGGCCTAACCTGTAGTCCAAAATAGCTATAGCTGGCCGCCTGTTTCTCCGAGGCAGCGCTTAATAACCGCCAGCAGGTTGGCAGAGGTGAACGGCTTTTCTACCAAAGCAGTTGCGCCGCATTGTTTGGCCATCACGTCCATATTACGCGTACCGGAAATAATGATCACCGGAACATCTTTTGTGAGCGGGCCGTTCTTAAGATGCTGGCAGATCTCACACTCATTTAATGTGAGGAAACGGCTGTTGATGATGAACAGGTCCGGTATATGAAAATCGTATTTTAATAACTGGCTATCGGATGATACATGTTCTATTGCATAGCCGTGTTCCGGCAGTAATTTCCTGTAAAAGAAAACCGTTTCAGTATTCCGCTCTATAATTAATATAGTTTTTTCCATTGCAGTAATCCCAGATAGTTATCGAATATAAATCCCCCCTAATGATGCATGTTACCGGCAGGTATACCGGTAAAGACTTGCTGGCAAAGGCCTGGTGTTGTAACGTATAAAATAATGACTGCCACAGCCAGATCCCTGGGGTATCTGTCAGTATCCAAACAATTAAATGTACAGCGGGCGTATCATCTGATCAGGGAACAATGGAGTAGAAAGATCTTCTCCGGTTTGTAGCGGTGAGTTAAAGTGAGAAAGAAATCGAGGGATAAAACAGCACAGACCGTAATGCCTGTTAAAAAGAAAATGAGGGGTAATAAAAACAGTTTCCTGGCAAAAGCGTACCGGTTACCTTCAACGGCTGCTTCGCGTTTATGAGAGGTCATATGATGCCCCGGCTCATCACTCCTTTTCCGTTGTTTGATGATCAGCCGGCTCCAGTTCACATCTTCATTCATCACATTCGCCCAACAGATATTGTGAGACGCCAGGGTAAGGAACGTCCCTATTATCAGTATTTTGAATGCAAAGGCTGATAGTAAAATATAGTTATGAAAAATTTTCCAATTGCTCATAGTCTGTTTCCAACGGGCTCTAAAAATAAGGAAATATTCATAAAATATTCAAAATCCCCATGCCACAACAAAAGTGCCGTTTGTAAATACCCATAAATTTGGACTAATTTCAACACCATGAAAATGTATCAGCAAACACTGGAATTAAGCGCAAAGCCCCGTGGTTTTCATCTTATTACCCCGGAGATCGCGCGTGCCATACCGGAGATCAACACGTTTCACGCGGGCATTTGCCAGGTTTTCATACAACATACTTCTGCATCGCTCACCCTGAATGAAAATGCAGATCCTACGGTGCGGAAAGATTTTGAAACCTACTTTAACAAAGCGGTTCCGGAAAACGATCCTGACTTTTTACACAATGACGAAGGCCCGGATGATATGCCGGCCCACCTGAAAGCGGCCCTGCTGGGCAGCTCTGTAATGATCCCTATACATAACGGGCGCTTTGCGCTGGGTACCTGGCAGGGGGTATATTTATGCGAGCACCGCAACCACGGAGGCAGAAGAAGGATCGTTATTACGGCCTGGGGAGCCTGATTCAGCCGGTTACCGTGCCGGTATTGGCAGGCTCCCGCCTTTTTTGCAGCCAGGAGTTAAAGATGGTATAAAACACCGCCAGTATAATAGCGCCTTTGAACATACCCGTAAAACCCCAGGCTGCCAACCCGCCTATTACGCCCAGGAACAATACCAGGAAGGGCAGCTTACCACCGCTTTTGGCAATGAGGATGGGTTTTAAGATGGCATCAATTACCAGTAAAAAGGCTGCATAGATGGCCAGGAATATGGCCATGCCGGTATGCCCCTGCGCTGCCGTCCATATGATCAGCGGCAGCCATACTATCAGCGGGCCTACCTGTATCAGCACCAGGAAAAATACCAGTGCAGACAAGGCCAGCTTAAAGTGCAAACCGGCAATGGTAAATCCTATCCAGGAAACAGCGGTAGCAATGAACGCAGTGCCCATCACCCCAATAGACACTCCTTTGATGGCATGCGAGGTAGCTTCCATCATGGTTAAACCATCCCGCCTGCCCAGCAGGTGCTGCAGGGTAGTTTTAACGGGCTGCAATACCTGCTCCCGGCTTACCAGCAAAAAAGCGGAAATAATAATACCCAGTATAAATTGCAGCGCAGTGCCTAAAATGCCGGCCCCGCTCAGCAAAACATGGCGCAGCGCCAGCCGCAGCTGTTGCTCATAACCGGCCAGCGTTTCCCGGGGATTGTCCTGCAAATGCTGCCAGAAAGCGCTGATGGCATCCCCCACCAGCGGCAGCTGCGCAATATTATCCGGCAGGGCGGGCAACCCGTTTGTCTGTATATCTGTGATAATGCGTAAGCCTTCTTTTACATGCCTGCCCAACGATGCAATGAGGTACACCAGGGGCAGCGCTACAATAACAATGAGCACAATGGAATATATGACAGCGGCCAGCTTGCGCCGGTTGCCCAGCACCCGGGCCAGCCATTCAAAAGGCGCCTCAAACGATACAAAAAAGATCAGCGCAAAAGTGAACACACCAAAGAACACCTGCAGCACCTCATACAGTGCATACAATAATGCCAGCAGTAATAAAAGCACCAGTACAGTTTCAATAATACTACGCGGCGTGCGTGGATTAGAGATACGCATAAGTTTGATTTAATATCCAGGAAATTGGGGGATGTAAACGGTACCGTAATATCAAATGATCTCTTACTAATGTAACGCATATTCCCGAATGCACAAATGCGGGGTATAATACCCCCGCGGTTTTTATTTATGCCGTTGTGAGCTACTTAACACTTATTATCGGTACCTTTAGGCTCTAAGGGAATACACACCAAATTCTTTTCTATTCTGCTTTCCAGCGTCCCCACTCTTCCTGGCAGTCTTATCATCGAATTTTCCATGTTGTTCCTGGTCATATTATCATGCAATTATTTAAACCTACAACTATAAGATTACGCTTTTAAAGGGGCTTTATCATAAGCCCCTGGCAGCTGTTTTACTAATTTTTAAATTTATTTATTATGAACTTATACGTATCTAATTTAATGTCGAACGTTACAGAAGACAATTTAAAGAAAGAATTTACTGCTTATGGACAGGTGGCTTCCTGCAAAATAATTATGGACAGGGCTACCGGCACTTCACGCGGTTTTGCATTTGTAGAGATGCCGCAGCAGGCAGAAGCTGAAAAAGCTATGAAGGAACTGGATGGCAAAAACATGGATGGCAAAGGTATTTCTATTACCGAGGCCCGCCAGCGTACGGACCGCCAGGCTTACTAAAAGCCCTGTGCCGGGTAACTGACATACCGTACTGTCTTCCTTAGACTAAACTTAACATATGAGCAACATCCTGATAGTAGATAATGAGATTAGTATTTGCATGCTGTTAAGAAAGATCCTGAGAAAGCAGGGATTTACGGTAGATACGGCCTTATCCGGCAGTACTGCTCTGCGAATGCTGAAAGAAACAGCGTATGATATTATATTCTGTGACTACCAGCTTAAAGATAAAGAGCTGAACGGTGGTATGCTGATGAATAGTATTCATAAGCTGCATCCGCATGCTGCAGTGGTCATCATGTCGGCCTATCCCAATGTGCGGGTGGCTATACGGATGATCAAAGAGGGCGCTTATGATTACCTGTTAAAACCCTTCAGCGTTGCAGCAGTGCTGGCGTTAACCGGTAAGATCATAAATGATACCAAGTATCCTTTAAAGGATGAGCGCCCTCTTTCCCTTAACCACAATGACCAGTACGTGTATGGGGAAAGCCCTGTTTCCAAAGAGCTATATCACCAGATAGCCATGGTAGCCCCGACCAACTATAGTATTATTATTCTTGGGGAAACGGGTACCGGTAAAGAGGCAGTGGCCAGACTCATACACCTGCAAAGCAAGCGGGCGCACCAGCCTTTTATTGCCCTTGACTGCGGATCCCTTTCTGACGAGCTGGCGTCCAGCGAACTTTTTGGTCATGAAAGAGGCGCTTTTACCGGCGCCGCTACGGAACGGAAAGGCGCTTTTGAGCTGGCACAGGGCGGCACCCTGTTCCTGGATGAGATCACCAATCTTAGCTATCCTATTCAAACTGCTTTATTACGGGTGATACAGGAGCGGGTAGTAAGGAAGGTGGGCAGCCTGAAAGAAATACCGGTAGATATCAGATTGCTGGCAGCCTCTAATGAAAACCCGGTTGTTGCTGTAGCGCGGGGCGCATTCCGGCTGGATCTGTTTTACCGGCTGAATGAATTCAGCGTTTCTGTACCCTCGCTGCGTTCCCGCCTGGAAGACCTGCCTTTATTTATAGCCACCTTTATGCGCGATACCGCAATAACATTAGGTAAAGAAACGGGCCATTTTTCAGCGCAGGCGCTGGCATGCCTGCGTAACTATTCATGGCCGGGCAATATCCGGGAATTGAAGAATGTGATCCGGAAAGCATGCCTGTTAACTACCGATGTACCGGAATGTGATATAACCTCTTTACCTGAAGAGATCATTAATGCCTATAACCCTGTAACGATGGCCCCGCATAGGTTACCGGCCACCAGGAACCATCTGAGGATAAAAGCCGGGAAAACAGCACTCCCGAAAATTATGGTTACTAAAAAACCGGCCGGGGATAATAAAACAAAAGCAGCAGGAGCGCTGCATTTAGACCGCAAAACATTGTGTGATAAACTTCAACTGCCTGATACGCTGAGTTAGCGGATCATTTTCTTCCCAACAACTTCAACATGCCGGCATGCCGGTAAAGCGCCTGTAAAAAAGTACGCTGCTCATTATAGGGTAATCCGTATTCTTTAGCAGTAGCTTTTACTATTGGCGCTATTTTTCTATAATGTACATGGCATACACCGGTAAACAAATGATGTTCTATCTGATAATTGAGGCCGCCTATAAACCAGGACAGTATACGGCTACGGGGGGCATAATTGGTAGTATTGACCAGCTCATGGATCGCCCATGAATCTTCCATACGCAGCGTACCATCCACATTTACCGGTAATGAAAAGGACGATTCCTCCATCACATGCGCGGGCTGAAAAACGCAGGAAAGGAATAATCCCGCTGTAAAGTGCATTAATAAAAATCCAAACACTATTGTATACCAGGGCTGCCCTGATAAGAAAAGGGGCAATACCACGATATATCCGTAATAAAAAACCTTATACAATGTAATGCTGGATATGGCCTGTTTGAGTGATACCTTTTGCTTGATGAGCAGGTTGTGGTGTTTGTAGCGGATAGCCTGCATATAATCCTTTACCGTCATCCAGAACAGGGTCATGATCATATAAAAACCCCAGGCATAAATATATTGATACCGGTGAAACCAATACCGGGGCTGCCGGGGGGAAAAGCGCAACAGGGTAATGCTGTCAATATCTTCATCCAGGCCCGTTATATTGGTGTAGGTATGATGCAGGATATTATGCTGGATCTTCCAGTTCACAGAGTAGCCGCCTATCATTTCCAGGAGATAACCAATGAAACGGTTCACTTTTTTGTGGGAAGAGAAAGAGCCATGATTCGCATCGTGCATAACTGCTGCGCCAATGCCGCACATTCCCCATCCCATCAGGAACCATAAACCCAGGAAGATCCAAATATTATTTGCACCTATACCGGTTACCAGTAAAACGTAAGGCGCTGTGTACAGCAGCAGCATGACGAAGGCCTTTATCCACATGCCGGCGTTAGCGTAAGGGGAGATCTGCTGTGTTTTGAGATACGTATTAACCTTAGTTAATACTGTTTCATAAAAACTATTTTTGCCGCGGGGCGCAAAACGAACTATATCCAGATTTTCCGGCACCATATAAATTAAGATCTGTTAAATGTTAGCACAAAAATTGTACCCCGATCTTAATTACCGGTATATATTCACAATTACTTATTATCAGCGCCATAACATTAACCCGCTGCAGGCTGCAGCACGGTTCTCCCCTTTTTCTATAACCGGTACCACGCGGTTGTCTGCCCCTTCATTTACATTATACAGCTGACCGTCTGCCGGGATGATGACCATATACCAGATATGGCCGAACGGGCCGGTGGTCTGGTACTCCCTGCCCAGCAGCAGGTATTTGCTATCCGGCGAAAAGGTGGGGTATGCTTCTTCGAAATCGCTGTTTGTTACCTGTACCAGGTTCGTGCCGTCTGCATTCATCATCCATACATGATTGCCTATTGTTAAGGCGATCTTTTTCCCATCGGGGCTTGGCGCAAACCCGCCCCAGGAATCATAATTCAGGGTTCTTACCGCATTAGCCTGCGTAAAGGCTGCATTGGTGCGGTACAGGGTTTTATCCATCCTGAAGAGGATGGTATTATCCGGCATCCAGGCAATACTGCCTTCTATTTTCTTTCCCTGGAAAGAGGCGAGGTGGTGCAATACCTGCCCTTTCATGTTCATGATCACAATACCGTCATCAAAGGTTGGGTTTACGGCTATCAGGGTTTCATCATACGACAGGTTGGGGATGGTATAATCCCCATCTGTAGGGTAATATTCAAACTGACTGATGATGGCGCCATCGCTGACGTTCTTAAATGTATACAGGTTAGCATCGTAATTATCCCGCGCATCGCCGGATACGATCATGCGCTTGCCATCCTGGCTGATATCTACCCCATTAACACTGTTATCGTCCGGCAGCACGGTGCTTTTAACATGGCTTTGCAGGTTTATTTTCAGGATGCCTTCCGTTGCCCAATCGTAGATAATTTCACCGGGAAATTGTTGTGCGGGTGGGTTATTGGGATTATTGGGGTTGTTGGGATTATTGGGATCGTCAGGGCCATTATTATCTTTTTTACATGCAGTAAAAATAAACAGCCCCAATAATACCAGGCAATACTGCAGCTTTATTACTTTCATGGTTACACGTTTATTTGTGATGTTCTGCTGGTTGTAATAATATGGTGGTAACAAACAACAGATGTTTTTTGGTAGCGCTAAGTTCCAACCAAACCAGCCGCCGGACAATCCTCAGAAACACAGATTTTTTTCTAAGGGTTTTCCGGTATTTTTCAGGGGGCATAAACAGAAAAGTAACAAAGCGCTTATATTTACTCCAGGGGTAAAACACTATCATTTGCGTTTAGGCATCATTATAACAGGTTTGTTCCTGTCCATTGTAATATTGAATGGATCTGCACAACAGCGCCCTTATACGGATAGCCTGCAGCAGCTTTTGCAAACAACCGGCACTGATACTGCCAAAGCCAGCCTGCTTTTCCTGCTCTCTGATCACTGGGCGGATAAAGACACTACAAAGGCTTTGCAATATGCCCGCCAGGCCTTAAAGCTGGCAAAAGGCGATCTTTATTACGAAGGACTGGCGCACTTTTACCTGGGGGGCGCTTATTTTGATATTAATGTGGCGCGCAGCCAGCAGGAATATTTGCTGGCCGATAAATTACTGGCGCCTTATACTACCCAACGCGCTTACTGGTTCCGCTCCCGCGCATGGCATAACTACGGTGTGCAGGAACAGAAAAAAGATAACAGCAGGGGATTTATGAACATACTGCTGAACAAGTCCATACCACTAGCCATCCTTTCCGGCGACAGTGTAAAGATGGCCTGGAACTATATGGATGTAGGCCTGGTGCTTTCCAATTATAACGATTATAACAAGGCATTTTTCTATTACAATAAAGCGCTGGCTCCTTTGCGCCGCATACAGCCACATTCCGAAGAATTAGCGGATTGTTATATGAACATGGCGAAGACCAGTCTCCTGGGCAACCATACCGCGCGCGCCAAACCATTGCTGGACAGCGCTTTCTGCATCCTGTCCCTGCATCCGCTATCTACCTACCTGCCTGTGTACTACCAGATCGCCGGTATGTATTTCCGGCATAACGGGGAATGGCAAAAGGCTATTGACACCCTGAACAAAGGGCTGGCGCTGGCCGCACAGCTGCACCGCAGCTATGACGCGTTCAGCATTCAATATGAGCAGTACGAGGTATATAAGCTGCAGCACAATTTTCCGCTGGCTAAAAAAGTATTGCTGGCATTATACCAGCAGCACAATGAGCTGCCGCTGAACCACAACAAACTACGGTTCCTGTACGAGCTGGCCGCTACAGAAGCCGCTTTAGGCAACATGAAAGCAGCCTATGAATGGCAGCAGCAGTACAGCATATTGTCCGACAGCCTGCATGCCGCCAAAACAGAAACGGATATTGCGGCGCTGGAAGCCAGCTACCAGTTTGCGCAAAAAGAAAAGGAAGTGCTGATCCTGAACAACCGTGCCCGCATACAACAGCTGCTGCTATGGGGTGGTGGTATACTTTTTATAGTAACGCTGCTGTTCTTTATTTACCTGTTCAAACAACGGAAAATTAAAACCACACAGCAGCTAAAGCTGTTACAGCAACAGCAGCAAAATGCCGTTACGCATGCTTTGCTGCAAGGCGAGGAACGGGAACGGCGGCGCCTGGCCCGCGACCTCCATGATGGCCTGGGCGGCATGCTGGCAGGCGTAAAGATCAACTTATCAGAAGTAACTTTTGATACACAGGCCAGGGACAACAGTACACTGCTGCATAAGATCAGCGGGCAGCTGGATAATTCAGTTACAGAGCTGCGGCGCATTGCCCGTAACATGATGCCGGAATCATTATTACGTTCCGGGCTGGAAGCCGCCCTGAGCGACCTTTGCCAGTCTGTTAGCACAGACAAGTTAAAGGTGGACCTTGCTATGCTGAATATAAATGCAGCCATTCCCAAACAGGTACAGCTGATCATTTACCGGATTATACAGGAGCTGCTGGCCAACATTATGCGGCATGCAGGCGCCACAGAAGTATTTATACAATGCAGCCAGCACGATGAGCTTTTTTATATAACGGTAGAGGATAATGGCAAAGGTTTTGAACCTGCTCTTTTAACAGATCAAAAGGGGCTGGGATTAGCCAATATCCGGCACCGGGTGGATTTCCTGCAGGGGATCCTTGAAATAGATTCCGCACCCGGTAAGGGAACGGTTATAAATATTGAAATAAATGTTGCAGAAAAAAACTGATATAGCGGTAGTGATCGTAGAAGACCATTCTATTGTAGTAGAAGGCTTGTGCAGTATTTTGCAGAACGCGGAAGGCATCCGTATCAGCGGTACTTTTATGGATGGCGGATCTGCGCTGGCATTCCTGGACGCCAATGCAGTGGATGTAGTGCTGCTGGACATCAGCCTGCCGGAAATGTCGGGAATAGAGGTTTGTAAAGCTATTAAAGCCAAACATCCGGACACCCGGGTAATTGCGCTTACCAACCACACGGAAAAAAGCGTGATCCGGGAAATGCTGGAGAACGGGGCTGATGGTTACCTGCTGAAGAACACTTCCAAGAAAGACCTGATCAGCGCCATTTTCCAGGTGCTGGACAACCAGTTCACCATGAACAGTGAAGTGCAGAAAATACTGTTTGCCCCTTCTGCCAAAAGCACGGATGTACCGCGGCTTACTAAAAGGGAAAAGGAAATTCTGCAGCTGGTAAGCGAAGGCGCCACTACGGCGGCTATTGCAGCGCAACTGTTTGTAAGCCCGCAAACCGTTGAAACGCACAGGCGGAACCTGATGCAGAAGTTTAAAGTAAATAATTCATCCGCGCTGGTGCGCAAAGCCATTGCACAACAGATCATTCAATAATAACCCGTTTTAATGCTTGCCTGTCGTACCTACAACTGCAGCCCTCCGCCTTCAGCGCGGAGGGTTCTTTATTTATTGCTGATCCATGATCTTCAATGCCTCCCCATCCTTATACTCCTGTATCAGCTGCCGCAGCTGCTGTTTTAAAGTAGCGGTAACCTGTTTATAAGCTGCCTGCCCGTACAGGTTATGCATTTCCTGCGGGTCTTTTTTCAGGTCATAAAGCTCCCAGGTATTGGTTTGATCATAGAACCGTACCAGGGTATATTTTTCTGTACGGATGCCAAAGTGCGGGTATACATGGTGCGGCTGTGGAAACTCGTAGTAATGATAATAGGCCGCTTTGCGCCAGTTCTTTGTATCTCCTTTCAGTAAGGGCAAAAAAGAGGCGCCCTGCATTTCTGCAGGCGCGGGTACACCGGCTATATCTAAAATAGCAGGCGCCCAGTCAATATTCACCATCAGCTGCGGAATAGTAGTACCCGGCTGTACTACGCCCGGGTAGCGGATTACAAAGGGCGTGCGTAAAGATTCTTCGTAAATAAAACGCTTATCAAACCAGCCATGTTCTCCTAAATAAAATCCCTGGTCAGAGGCGTAGATCACTACCGTATTTTTTGATAAGCCGCTTTGATCCAGGTAATCCAGCAGCCGGCCAATGTTACGGTCCAGTGAGCGGGCGGTGGCTAAATAATCTTTCAGGTAACGCTGGTATTTCCATTTTACCAGGGCATCACCGCTTAGTTTTTTCGCATCAAATTCTTTGCTCACCTTACCTTCATAATAATCCATGAAGGCCTTTTTCTGTTCCGGGTTAAAACGGTTGTAGATGCCGCTTTTTTCATAATCGGCATGCACTTTCAAATCTTCTTTCAGGCGCATGGTATTCGCAATGGTCATGTCCTGGTTCTGCGCGGCTATGCGGCCTTTATAATCATCTTTAAAATTAGCAGGCAAGGGAAAATCAACATTATCATAGGCGCCCAGGTCCTGAAGATCCGGCAGCCATTCGCGGTGAGTAGCCTTTTCCCCTACTACCATAAAAAACGGTTTGCTGGTATCCCGCTGCTGCAGCCAGTTAATGGAAAATTCTGTTATAAGGTTGGTTACATAACCGCTGGCACGGGAAGTATCGCCGCCAATTTTTATAAAATCAGGGTTGTAGTACTGGCCCTGGCCGGGCAAAATATTCCAGTAGTCAAAGCCTTGCGGCAGGCTTCCCAGGTGCCACTTCCCTATCCAGGCGGTCTGGTAATTATGCTGCTGCAAAATGCGGGGGAACAGCTCCTGCGATATATCGAACTTCTTTTCATTCAGCGTATAACCGTTCAGGTGACTATACTTGCCGGTAAGCAGCGTAGCGCGGCTGGGGCCGCAAATGGAATTGCCTACCAGCGCATTTCTGAAAAGAGCGCCACCCCGCGCAATACGGTCTATGTTGGGCGTTTGAATCAGCTTACTTCCATATGCGCTAATGGCCTGGTAAGCATGATCATCTGACAGGATGAAAATGATATTGGGCTGCGTGGTTTTCTTTTGCGCATAGCTGCTGATGAACAGCAATAACAACGCGGGCAAAAGCTGAACAAACTTTTTCATATAATTATTTATCGGTTATCTGTTTCCTACTACCGGGAACTGGGCTATGCGCAGCTGCGTACAGCCATAGGGCACCAGTATAATGTCTTCCGGGTCCTGCGCAGCTTCCATATGGTAGGTAACGCTGAAGGGAATAGGACCTGTCATATCGTTATACAATTGCCAGGATGGTATACGCCGGGCTTTTGTTTTCAGGATCACCGGTGCATTTTCCAGGTCCCAGGGGTAAGTGGCTACCCTGTTTTGCTTTTCCACGCTAAAGCTGGCTTCCAGCTTATCATCCGGCACCTCTATCAGCCCATAGTTCCAGGGCGTAGTGGGATGCACTTCGTAATACTCCGCACCATAATCTACCGGATCCTTATCGTTCTTTACCTTTTTTATGGATGTTCCAATTTTTAACGCATAGGTTAAAGGGCCGCGCTCTACCGACATAGAATTTTCATACCAGTTCTCTTTAAAAATATGCATGGGCAGTGCCAGCTCCACCACATCGCCGGAAGTCCAGGCGCGGTTGATCTTTACTATCTGATTGCTGTTAGCTTCCTGTAATACCTTGCCATTTACTTTTACAACAGCTCTTGTACACCATTTGGGTATGCGCAGGTGAAGGGGGAAATTAACGGTCCCTCCCTTATCTGTAGTAATGGTGAATTGAATAGCTTCTTCAAAGGGGTAATTAGTGGTTTCCTTTACCGTAACTTCCCGGCCATTGGCTACGTGGGCTTTTACCTCGCAGGGTGCGTACAGTAATGCCGCCAAACCCTTATCAGCAGTGGCATACCAGAGGTTTTGGGTAAACTTTGGCCAGCCCTGGTGCATGTTGGAAGTACAGCAGGGATAGCCGGAGAGCAAACCATAACATACATCTGTACCATCATGGTTAATATCAAAATTGCGGATGTGGCGGGAGATCATAACCTGGTTGGCCTGCTGAAAATACTGGCGGTTCATACAATCTGCCGTTACCTGTGTGGGTAATGCATTAAAGGCAATTTTTTCAATATGGTCTGCATACGCTACGCTGCCTGTAATTTCCAGCATGTTTTCCAGCGAAAACATCATTTCCACAGCGGAGCATAATTCAGAGCCCTGTGTGGGATTGTTGCCGTGCAAGGCTTCATCGCCCCCATACATACCATTGGCCTGCCCGTTAAATTTACGCAGGTCCTGTAATCCTTTATCCGTTGCCGTTATATACTGCTGCTGCGGGTGCTGCTGGTAGTAAATGAGCGGCTCTTTCATGCCCTGGGCCAGGTTTACGCCGTGAATGCTGCCGGGAGTGGCTAACAGATCGCCCTGCAGGAAAGCGCTGGTATAATCAAAGGTTTGTTTGTGCAGCAGGTCGCCCAGCTGCAGCAGGAATTTATCGCCGGTGATGTTGTATAACCAGTATACCACCATCAGGTTATCGCCGCCACGGTAGCGGGCCCAGAACGACCAGTGATCCAGCGGTTTTTGTGGCAGCTCCTTTAGCTGGTACTTAAAGTAGCGGGTCATTAAGGTGATCACGCGCGGGTCCTGCGTGGCCATATAGTATTGCTTCAGCACTTTCAGCATCACCATTTTAGGCCACCAGTCGCGGCTGTTATCGCGGTTCAAACCTGCTTCGTAGGGGTAATCCTGAGAGGGGCCAAAATAACCGTCGGGCTGCTGGCTTTTGATAGCCCATTCCACCCAGGGTTTTACTTTTGCGATGAGCTGCTGATCATCCAGAATATAGGCCAGCGGCAGCAATCCATCTATCCAGTAAGGGCCCCGCTCCCACTGGTCGCCATCGCCACCCAGCCAGCCGTTGCGCTCATTCATTACCAGCGGGTACAGCTCATCCAGCTTACCCGTCATGCCATTTTTTTGCCGTACCAGCATTTCCTTTAACCAGCCCTGTGGCTTAATGGCGCCCAAAGGCAGCTCTATATAAGGGTTAGGGCGCAGGGGTGCGCGGTTGGTAATATAAGTTTTATCCTGTGCATGGGTGTGCAGGGTAATGAACATGAGTACCAGTGGAATTAGCTGTCTTATTTTCATCCTGTTCAACGGGTTTGAGGATGAACAAGATAGAAAAATTCCCTAAATATTGATGCTGCGTTCCGCTCTAATGGTATTTCACAGTAGCTCAGCTGGTGTATGTAAGCGTTCACGCCTTTTGTATAAGCCGTCAGCGCCTCTTTGGTAAGAGGATTGGCGTTTATTACTTTCAGCGGTTGTTTGGCCGCTTCCGGGATGTCTATCCTGGAAGCGGCTGGTTCTTCCATCAAAATACGCGTGTTAAATTAGTTTTATTTCAAACCAATTATCCGTACCTTTGTTTCCGGGTGAGCCTGGCAGCTGCCCGCCCCCCTAACTGCAAAAAGCAATAAATTTGTTTGTATGAACACTACGAACAATATTACCGAACTGGCGCGTGACCTCACAAGATCTGTCCGGGAAATGCGCTCCATTATGCGGCTGCATATACAGGCCAAGCTCCGGGAATACCAGTTTGATATTTCCTTTGAGCTGCTGGAAATACTGGCCTATTTATGGCGGCAGGATGGGGTGAACCAGCAGGAAATTGCAGACATTATTATTAAGGATAAATCCAGCACCACTTACCTGATCGACAACCTGGTAAAGCGAAACCTGGTAGTACGTACAGCGGATGAAAACGACCGGCGCAATAAGCTCATCTTTTTAACCAAAGAGGGGAAACAGCTGCAGAAACAATTTAACCCGCTGATCACTGAAATGTATGAAACCGCCACGGCTGGCATATCTTCCGGTGTAATGGAAAAGGCAATTGTGATGTTAAATAAAATGAATGACAACCTGAAACAAACATTATGAAAACATTACTCATCCCTGTAGACTTCACCGATACTGCGGAGAATGCGGTGAACTTTGGCGCAGCCTGGTGCAAACGGTACGACTATACGCGCATTATACTGCTGAAAACTTTTTATGACAATATATTTGACCAGATCGTACTATCGGCGGAATATGCGGTGAACCAGGATTACCGGCAGCAGGAACGGCAGGATGTGCTGGACCACCTGGAATCCCTGCGCCAGCGGGTAGCTTCCAGGGTAGATAAGGATGTAGCCATACTCACCGTTGTAAGCGAGGTACCTATGTTACGCGCCATCCTGGATACGATACGCGATGAAAAAGCAGATACCCTGCTGCTGGGCAGCGATAACTACAACTATTCCAGCGGCAGTATTGTAGCCGGCCATGTGGTAAGCATTGCCAAAGTAAGTCCTATTAAAGTACTGGTGGTACCGGCTGGCTATACCTACCAGCCTGTTGAAACCGCGCTGGTTCCGGTAGACTTTAATGCGCTGCAGCCTTTAAGCCGGTTTAGCCATGTACAAACCTCTCCAACCTGGGGCGACACTAAATTACTGGTGCTGAATGTTGACCCGGAAGAAACCTATTTACACCCGGATGAAACCTTCCGCGAAAAAGAAGAGAACCTGCATACCTACCTGCAGGATTTTTCACATGAGCTGCATTACAGCAATGAGCCGGACCTCCTGAACGGAGTACGCCAGTTCATACAGGCGCACCCGGTACAGCTGGTAATAGCCCTGCCGGGCAAGCACAGCTTCCTGTATTCCCTTACCCATAAAAGTATTTCCGAAGCCATTTACAAAAATGCACAGGAGCCGGTATTGATCCTGAAGTAGTGACCATTTGTTATAGTTGAGCCGTTACAGTGAAAGGCTGTAACGGCTTTTTCTTTTTGCCAGCTTGGGATAAGTGATTAAATTGATAATGAAGAATGAATTATTAATAATCACAAGGCAGGCATTCGTAAATGGAAGTGCTTCGTATTGATAATGCAGGAAAGTTAATAATTAACTGTACCCTATCATTATCTGTACGAAGCACTTCTATTTCTCGTATACTTACCCTACGATTACTAATTATTCATTCTTAATTATTAATTCTTTATCTCGGCCAGCATCTCTTTCACCGCTGCTTCCAGCTGCGTATCCTTACCAGCCAGGAAGTCTTCATATTTCAGCGGTACGCGTATATCCGGCTCTACCTGCAGGTTCTCTGTAGGGCGGCCTTCCTTACCGATGGTAGCTACCATCGGGATACCAAATACAATGGTAGGATCTATTTGCTGCTCCCACCAAACGGCCGTACCGGTACCTGCCACAGGCATACCAATTAATTTACCAATATGCCCCTGTTTATAGATGTAAGGGAAAATAAACGCATCGCTATAATTCCCCTCGCTCATCAGCACACAACTGGGCTGTTGCCACTGGCCTTGCGGCTCGCTGCCTTTTACCTTCTCGCTTTGCGGAGCAAACTCAAGGTATTTTTTACCGCTTAAAAAGTTGTACAGGTCATCATGCAGCCAGCCACCGCCATTAAAGCGGGTGTCTACGATCAGCGCCTGCTTGCCGCGGTTCTTACCCATTACTTCATCATATACAGAGCGGAAGCTGGCATCGTTCATGCTTTGTACATGCACATAACCCACTTTGCCGTTACTGAGCTTGTCCACCATTTTACGCGTGTTCTGTACCCAGCGTTTATACATCAGCGTATTTTCTTCACCGGCGCTGATGGCTTTTACGGTTTCTTCCCAGCGTTTTTGGGTAGCCGGGTTGTACACGCTTACCAATACATTATTACCGGCTTTGCGGTTTAACAGTACCGACCAATCCATTTGCGGAGTAATGGTAATGCCATCTATCTTTTCAATGATGTTGCCTTTTTCCAGCTTACTGCCTGAGCGGTCAAACGGGCCGGCGGGAATGATCTCATCTACCTTCAGGCCATCTTCCCTGTAAGTTTCATCAAACAGTAAACCAATGGAAGCGGTGTTATCGCCATCCGGGCGCTGAGGCGAATAACGGCCACCGGTATGGGAACCATTCAGCTCGCCCAGCAGCTCGCTCAACAGCTCCTGGAAATCGTAGTTGTTGCTGATATGCGGCAGAAAACGGGCGTAGTTATCGTGGTACATTTTCCAGTCCAGGCCACGCAGCGTAGGATCATAGAATTTCTCCCGCACCTGTTTCCAGGTATGTTCAAAAATATAGGCGCGTTCTGCGGCGGCATCCAGCACCAGCTCTGTTTTAATGTTGATGGGGGTGATCTTCCCCGAAGCAGTTTCCACTTTTACCACGCTGCCGTTGTTGCTTACAAATAAGTTATTACCATCTTTGCTCAGCTCTATGCTACCGGGGCTGCCACCCAGCTTGGCAAGGATCTTTGTATCGCCGGTGCGGGGCTCTGTAACCCACAGGTCGTATCCTTTTTCAAAGGCGGCAGTGTAATACACTTTGCTGCCGTCTTTATTCAGCACATAATCACTAATGGATGCGCTGTTAATGGTAAGGCGCAGCTGCCGGTTCTCAAGGTTCTCAAAATCGGGTTTAAAAAGCGTTTTTGGAGTAGTGGTGTCTTTACCCTTAGCGGTTGAATCCTTGGCTGTTTTTTTATCGCTTTCCTCTTTTTCTTTCAGCAGGTTAAATTCATCTTTCGATAATTTAAAACGGTCGTATGTTTCCTGGTCAAAGAATACTGCGTAAATATCTGTTTCACGGCTACCCTGCCGGGCCAGCGATTTACGGCCTTCCCTGCTGGTTTCCCAGGTGAGCATTTTACCATCGCTGCTCCATTTGCTGTTGCCTTCTCCAAAGCCGCTGTTAATGGGGAACACCGGCGCTCCTTTTCCATCCTGCGGCAATAAGGCTACGTTCCGCACACCAAAATACCCCTGTTGGTCGTCCACGGCAATCCACTTGCCATCCGGGCTCCAGGTAAAGCTCCAGTCGCCATCGGAGTAAGAGTGGTTCTGACCTGCGGGCAGCAGCGTGCGGCTTTTAGCGGATGCCAGGTTATACACTTTCAGCACATTCCGGTTCTCTATATAGGCAATCTCTTTACCGTCCGGTGAGAACACAGGCTGAAATTCCTCTGCTGCCGTGGCAATCAGCGGCTCTTCTTTTAAGAGGGTAGCTGCAAAGAAATAAGGTTCCTCTTTTCTTACAATAGTGCTCTGGTAAATATCCCAGTTGCCGTTACGTTCAGCGGCATACACCAGCCGTTTACTATCCGGCGACCATTCTACCATGCGCTCCTGCTGCGGGGTATTGGTAATGCGTTTGGTCATATTGCCTTCCACGCTGCTTACAAATACTTCTCCGCGGGCAATAAAGGCCATCTCCTTGCCATTGGGGCTCATGGCAAACGCAGTGATATTGCCGCTTACCGGTACAAATTTTTCAGTAGCTGTGCGGCCGTCGTTAAAGATCTTCACATTTACCTTTTGCGGCTGCGCACCTTCTTTCAGCGTATAGATCTCACCGTTATAGGTAAAGCATAAGGTATTATCGCCTGACCTTGACAAATGCCGTACCGGGTGTTTATCAAAATGGGTAAGCTGCTGCGGCTTGTCTTTATCTGCCAGCGCAGCTTTGAACAGGTTCTGTGAGCCGCCGGCCCTTTCGCTCAGGTAATACACCGCATCATCTCCCGCAAAAACCGGCTCACGGTCCTCTCCTTCAAAGGAGGATATTTGCTGATAGCTTTTTTTATTAAGATCATAGATCCAGATATCGCGGGTTACCGAAGATGTATGGTGTTTACGCCAGGGATCCTCATACCCTTTGCGGTCCTGGAATACCAGCTGATCGCCTTTTGTGTTGTAGTGCGCATATTCTGCGCCGGCAGCGCTTAATAATACAGAGCGTCCGCCGGTAACCGGTACGGTGTACAGGTTGTTAAACAGGCGCACATTAAAACGCACACTGCCTGCAGGCGCATTGCGCGGGCTGCCAAACAATACCTGTTTATTGTCGGGTGTAAAATCGTAAGGATAATCTGCCGTGCTGTTAGCTGTTAGCCTCACCGGCGTGCCGCCTGTGGCGGGCATTACAAACACATCAAAGTTGCCATAACGGTCGCTGGCAAAGGCCAGGTATTTGCCGTCGTGGCTCCATACCGGCATCATGTCCTGCGCTTCGTGAATGGTAACCGGTACGGCTACGCCTCCATTCGCATCCACCCGGTAAATATCTCCTTTATAGCCAAAGGCAATGGTTTTACCATCCGGGGAAATAGCGGGGTATCGTAACCATAAAGCATTGTCCTGCGCATAGGTAAGGCCCGCCAGGAGTAGGGCGGCAGCCGTAAAAAGGTACTTGTTCATAAGTTGCTGTAAACAGATTTTGTTGATGGCAATGGGTTGTGCATTGCATTTGAAATGACGCTGAACCTGCAAAATAAAGAAACCGGGCTTTTCCCAAACCGTTAATTGACAAGTGGCTTTAAAGGGGTAACAAAGGCAAGGCGGCGGTTTTTGAACGTCCCATAAAAAAGTTATCTTACCATATAAATACCCCTGCTATGGAAAAACATACCGTTAAAATTATTGGCATACAGCAAGTGACGCATGACGTAAAATGCTTTCGTGTGGAAAAGCCGGCCGGTTATACGTTTGTACCCGGGCAGGCCACAGAGGTATCCGTTAATAAACCCGGCTGGGAAGAGGAGGCGCGGCCTTTTACCTTTACGGCCCTGGAAGATGCGCCCTGGCTGGAATTTACCATTAAAGGGTATGCGGATCATAACGGGGTTACCCACCAGCTGCACCAGCTGGCGGAGGGAGATGAGCTGATATTGCGGGATGTATGGGGCGCCATTGAATATAAAGGCCCCGGTTATTTTATTGCCGGCGGTGCGGGCATCACTCCGTTCATAGCCATTTTGCGCATGCTGCATAAAGAAAATAAGATCGCAGATAACATCCTCTTTTTCTCCAATAAAACAGCTGCTGATATTATTTATGAAGATGAGCTAAACCAGATCTTAGGCCGCAATGCGCGTTTTACCCTTACCCGTGAAAAGAAAGAAGGCTACGAGAACGGTATTATTAACCGCGCTTTCCTGGAATCCAGGATCTCCGATTTCAGCAAACACTTTTATGTATGCGGGCCCGATAAAATGATACAGGATATTAATACGGCGCTGGAAGCGCTGGGCGCTAAACCAGACCTGCTGGTGTTTGAGAAATGATCGTTGTGGCTTTCCCGTTAGAGCAATGTTTCCAGCTCATCTAAAAAAGCGGCTTGCCGTTCATTCATCATTTGCCTTGCCTCTGATAAGGTAAACCAGGCGGCTTTATCCACTTCCGGGAAGCTGCGTTTTTTACCGCTGCGGGGCGGCCATTCCAGCTCAAAGGTATTGCTTACAATGCCTGCCGGGTCCAGCTCCCCGCTTACGGCCCAGCATTGCACCACCTTACCTCCCTTTTGTTTAATGGCTTTCAGCGGAATGAATTTGCCGGAAGGCCGGTAACCGGTTTCCTCTTCAAACTCACGGATAGCGGCATCCAGCGGAGCTTCGCTTTCCGGATACTCTCCTTTGGGAATGGTCCAGCTGCCGGCGTCTTTCTTAGCAAAGAAAGGGCCGCCGGGATGTACCAGCAATACCTGTAGCTGGGATGCCTGTTTTCTGTATAATAAGATACCGGCGCTTTGTTTAGCCATAACATAGTTGTTAACTGCGTAAAGCTACGGCAAATGTTGGACCGCCTACTTTTTTGCGTGCCGGGTTTTTAAGAAAACTTCCAGCTGTTTCAGCTGTTTAGTCCAGTAGGTTTCAAAAAAGCTGATCCATTCCTTCAGCTCATCAAAGCCCTGCTGCTGCAGCTCGCAGTACCGCTCCCGCCCCTGTGTGGTAATGGTAATAAAACCGCTGTCGTACAACACTTTTATGTGTTTGGATACCGCGGGCCGGCTGATGTTGAAGTTATCTGCAATAGCGTTAATGTTCTGCTTTTCTTTGGTAAGCATCATTAAGATCTCCCGCCGGTTGGGGTCAGACAGTGCCTGGAAACAATCCACGCTGTATTTACCTTTCGCCATAGCTGTATTGTTGCAATGCTTTTTCCAGTCTTTTGATCACCTTGTTCTTCCAGCCCATTTCCATAATAAAGCTGGCAAAGATATTCCTGGCGCCTTTAAAGCCGGTATGATGCAGGTGCAATTCTGTACCATCATCTTTGGGCACCAGCTTCCAGGTTACCACGGTATCCAGTGTTATTACACCTTCCGAAGGGCCACCCCTGAAAGAGTACGCCAGCTTTTGTAAAGGCACTACTTCCAGCACTTCAAAATACGTTTTACCATCCCATTTCATTTTAGGACGGGGCGGCTGTACCATCATCCACTTAAAACCAACTTCCGGTTTAAAATCACCGGCATTCAGCGACCACTGTTTCAGCAATGATGGTTCGGTTAAGCATTCCCAGATCGTTTCCAGGGGGTATGGATAAAACCATTTGATGTGAAGATCCCTTTGCATAATATGTAACTTTTGAGTTACCCAAATGTAATATGTAACTTTTGAATTACGCAATTTTTTTACGGAAAATTTTAAAGATCGCGGCATTATTACTGGTAATGAAGGGATTGGTAGTAATTCCACAAAGCTGGGAAAGGGATGCCACAGCGCCCCTGGCTGACCCTGCTTAACGTAGGGTGGCGGCCATTTTGGCCTGTTATTTGGGCTATTTAATTGTAATAGAAACGATCATTCGTTCACCTTAAAAAGTAAGGATCATGACACAGAAAGAAAAGGATAATAATAAGGGATACAATCAATTCAGGAAAGAAAACCTGACCGGGAAAGCAGAACAATCTGAAGCTGCCATTGAGCAGACAGAACGTGAACGGCATAATAAGGGGGCAGATCAGACACGGCCTGACTTAACCAAACAGCAAGATGAACTCAAACACACAAAAGAGAGCCGTAAACATTCCCATTAAATTTCAGTTTTTATTAATCAATAATCTTTCCCGGAGGTTGCTGTAATGTACAGCAGCCCGATGTTAAAAGGGCGCAGACATTTACCTGCGCCCTTTTTTTGTACCTGCTAAAATTGGATAGCTGCTGCAAAAAACATAAATTGATGATCTAACCAAATGCAATCGGCGTCTAATCCGTTAACCATGAAAAAAGTATTTCCACTTATATTACTGGCTTGCCTGGGCAGTATGCTTACCTTATTACAGGCCCAGACCAAAACAACCGCTGCTGCACCGGCCGTGAAAACAGCCAATGGCGTTCTTACCGGTATCATTGAAAAAAGCGGGGTGCGTGCGTATAAAGGCATTCCCTTTGCTGTGCCGCCGGTGGGCAATTTAAGATGGCAGCCGCCACAGCCCCCTGCTAACTGGACGGGTATACGAAAAGCAGATCACTTTGCGCCGCGCACCATGCAGGCAGCTGTTTTTGGCGACATGGGTTTCCGTTCCGATGGCATGAACGAAGATTGTTTATACCTGAACGTTTGGACGCCTGCACGCAAAAGCAAAACATTACTGCCGGTGCTGGTATATTTTTATGGCGGCGGCTTTGTAGCCGGCGATGGTTCTGAAGCGCGTTATGACGGCGAAAGCATGGCGCAGAAAGGTATTGTAGCGCTTACGGTGAATTACCGTTTAGGCGTGTTCGGTTTCCTTTCCCACCCGGAGCTTACAAAAGAATCGCCCAGCCGCGCTTCCGGTAATTATGGCCTCATGGACCAGTGGGCTGCATTAAAATGGGTACAGGAAAACATAGCGGCTTTTGGCGGTGATCCCAAAAGAGTGACCATTGCAGGCGAATCCGCCGGCTCCATTGCCGTAAGCGCGTTAATGGCCTCTCCCCTGTCAAAAGACCTGTTTGCAGGCGCTATTGGTGAAAGCGGTTCCGTACTGGGCGCTTTGTCTGCCATGCCCCTTTCAAAAGGTGAAGCAATAGGCGAAGAATTTGCAAAAAGCATAGGCGCTGCCTCATTGGAAGCGCTGCGCGCATTACCGGCAGATTCATTACTGAAGTTAGCCACCCGCTTTGGCACATTCCGTTTTCCGGTTACGGTAGATGGTTACTTTTTCACCAAAGATCCTTACCAGGTATATGCTGCCGGAGAGCAGGCGCATGTGCCGCTGCTGGCCGGCTGGAACTCGGAAGAAATGGGGTACCGCGCTATGCTGGGTAACCTGCCCCCTACCAAAGAAAATTTTGAAAAAACAGTACAGAAGCTGTACGGCCATGGAGAGGTGAGCGCAGCATTGCTGAAATTATATAACCCTGCTACTGATGCAGACGTAGAACAGGTAGCCACCGACCTGGCCGGCGACCGCTTTATCAGCTTCAGCACCTGGAAGTGGATAGATGAACAGGTAAAGACCGGTCAGCCGGTGTACCGCTATTTGTATTCCCGCCCGCGGCCCGCCATGAGGGCATCTATGGGCAATGCCACTCCGGGATTGGCCGGCGGCGTTATTAAAGATAAAACAACCGCTGCCCCTAAACCACCGGCTGCCAAAGGTGCCGTACATTCTGCTGAAATAGAATATGCTATGGGTAACCTGCCATTGAATAAGGTATATGCGTGGACGCCGGAGGACTATAAAGTATCGGCCATTATGCAGGCTTACTTTGCCAACTTTATTAAGAACGCTGACCCTAACGGCCCTGGATTACCCAAGTGGCCGGCTATAACGGGAACGGATACTGTGCCGGTAATGCATATTGATGTGCGCACACGTATGGAGCCGGATCAGCACCGGCAGCGTTACCTGTTCCTGGACGAGCAGGCGAAACACCCTAAATAAGCTGGTTGCTTAATGAGTGAGCGAGGCAGTAATGGGTTGTTGTAATACATACCCTTTACTGCCTTTATACACATAACACTGTTCCAGTGTGAAACGCGCAGTTTTTTTGCCTTTAACCAGGTTACGCAGCTCTTCCGGTAACCGCTCTGCATCCGGATCTGTGCTGCGGTAAGTACCTTTGGTGGTGATGATGATATCGCGGAAATATTTTTTATCGCTGGCCGGCACTTTATATTCACTGCTCCAGAAAGAATATCCTTCTTCGGCAGTAGTTTCTGTTCTTTCAATACCATAGGCGGCCATAATCTGCTGGTAGCTGCCGTTTAACCCTGCTATTAAATAATAGTCGCCATCAAAAGGGCCGCCGCCAGGGCCGTTCAGGTGTTTCAGTATAAACGCAAACTGGTCTTTCCCTATTTGCAGGAGCTTAGGAGCCGGGCATTGGGAAAAAGCGCCGTAGGCTGCTACTGCGGGCTGAAAAGCTACCAGGTCCCAGCTGCTTTCATGCTGCTCAAACTTAGCCAGCCCTAACAGGCCGCCGGTAAAGCGGGATACCTGCATACCTTCCGGATCATATTCAGAGTGGTTAAAACAAATGACCTTAAACTGCCGGCCGGATGAATCCTGGTAGCTGATCTCGTTAATTAAACGGGTGGCTACGCCTTCACTAAAAGGAAAATCACCTGCTGCATCTTCATTCACATCCGGGTACTTTTTAACTGCGCAGGTTTTACAATCCCAGTTAATGAGCTCATTTTTATAATTGTCTTTACTAAGATTGTAGTACTTACCGGGAAATAGCTGCTGCAGCGCCTTTTGTGCATTAAAGGGCGATGGGACCGTTAAGGTGCGGTGCTGCAGGATGGTATCGCTGATGGTCTTCTTTTGCAGGTCTTCACCGGATTGCGCCTGTACGATAGTTTGTAAGCCGATGGCTAATAACAGAAAGGAAAATAATTGTTTCATATAAAGGAATGAGCAGGCGCAAAGATAGCTGTTTATGTGATTAATGCGCACCGTAGTTACCTCTTGTAACTTTTGCCTATGCAGCCCGTTCTACTTATACCAAAGTTTAAATCTCACCCTTATGAAAAAAATGCTACCCCTCCTGTTATTGTTACTGAGCATCCATGGCATACAATGTAAAAAGGATCATAATACGCCTGCTGTAGTAAAAAACTTACATGCCCAATGCCCGGATTGTGAAATTGAAATATGCAGCTATAATAAGGACATGATCTACGGCTTAACCATTTTAGCCATGGATGCAGGAACTACGCTCTATAACGGCAAAGGGGAAAAGATCGGTGAATGTAATTATGCCTGGGGTCCGGTAGACTCCTTATGTAAACAATTAGATGGCTGCCGTGTCATTTACCGGCCAAAGAATTTTATGGAATTACCGGTGGTGGATAAATACGGTTTGGATGATTAATGCGCCGGCTGGTGATGCATAAGCTCCTCTATTGCCTGCTGTAAAGCGGTGGCCTGATCTGTTAATTCAAGCAAGGTAAATTTATTGCCGGGTATAAGTGTATCCGTACCATCTTTTTCTATCCGCAGGTTCACCTCACGCGTCTTAAACCAGGGATGTATGCCCCGCACAGCCGCAAATACCGCTGTTTGGTCCCAGCTCATACGGCCAATAGTATCCTTATCTTTTGTGAGGGCTATTTGAAAAGCATCCTTTACCGGGCTGTTATGAATGGTATTATTTTTAATCAGGGGAATGCCGGTGCGTACCTGCTCCCCTACTTCAAACGGGCTTAATATTACCGGCGTTTCCCATTGCGCAAATACGGTTTGCGATGCTGCTGCATCTATATAAACATTGTATTCCCGCCCGCTGGTTTTACCGGGTGGTAAGCTGGTGGCCATGGCTACCAGCTGTTTTACCTTTTGTTTTACCAGCTGCCGGCCATTAAGCGCAGAGTACTGATCTGCTTTTGAATTTAACAGGTCGGCCAGGTTAGTGAAAAATCCGATAGTGATAAGCGTTACCGAATGGTCCGGCTGTTGGGCCAGTATACGGCGATACAGCGCCACCGCTTCCATAGCCTGCTGGTTGGAGCGTATGCTATGTGGGTATTTGGCAATAATAGCCTGCGCCCATTGCTGCTGGCAAAGCTCATTGGGCTTTGCACGTTTGGTAACGCCAATGGGTATATGCGGTTTTTTAAAGTAGGTATTCAGCACACTAATGGTGGGCACGGTGGTTTCAAAAGCGTTAGAGGAAATGACGGCCAGTATTTTGGCTTCGCCTTTATCTGCAAAAGCGTGTAACAATGCCATTGCGCCTACATCATCATAATCGCCTGCAATATCGGTATCCAGGATAACTGGAATGGGATGCTGCTGCGCGGAGAGTTGCGTTGTCATCAGCCATAAAAAGATAAATGGTAAGGAGAATTTGCGTGCCATGGTGATGAAGTTAGGTAATATGGGCGATATGTGCAATGCCGGGAGTATATAACTACTTAACCTGCTTAAGTATGATTTACTAACTTTTTTACGATCTTGTTTGAAAATCGTGCTCCTCTAAATTATTACTCTTATGACACGCCAGGAAATGATCGCTTTTAAAACCAGCCTGAAAAAAGCCGGAGAGCGGCTTATTACAGAACGGATTGCAGTGCTAAAAACGGCAATCGATAATGCACAGGAAGCGGCTAACAGCGAAGACAAAAGTTCGGCAGGAGATAAATACGAAACCGGAAGGGCCATGGGCCACCTGCAAAAAGATATGTATGCACATCAACAAACAGAAAATACCAGGGAGCTTGAAAACTTACAGAAAATTAATACGGATATCATCTATACCTCCGCTCAAACAGGCGCTTTTATCCGATGTGCAGATCATTCCTTTTTTATTGCAGCCGGACTCGGTAAACAGCTGATAGATGATCAGTCAATATTCTTTCTTTCACCCAATGCGCCACTCGCAAAATTATTGCTGCACAAAAAAGCGGGAGATCATTTTCTTTTTAATAAACAAGATACCCTGATCCTTGAAGTTTATTAATGAACCTGCAGCCATTCAAACGAACCCCTCTCTGCTTCCAACACATCCGGCCCATCTTTCACTGATTTAAATTGCAGCCCGATAACCGCCGTAGCACGGGGCGAAACGCGATCATCCGAACGATGTGTATGCAGCACGTATTTCATCTTCCCGTTTTTATCAGTGAACACATCACCATGGCCCGTTCCGTTCTGTCCAATGGTATGCCGGCTGATGATGGGGTTACCTGCATATTTTTTCCAGGGTCCCAGGGGGGAGCTGGAAGTAGCATATCCCACTGCATAATCCTTGCTGCGGAAATCATTGGCGGAATAGATCAGGTAATAAACGCTTTTATGCATTAATACGGTTGGTCCCTCTGCTACCGGCCACTTTGATACGGCTGTGTTTTCCCATCCTTCGGCGCTTGCAATACATTCCTTCTCTGTACCAGGTACTACATCAGACAGATCGGACTTCATTTCCGTTACATAGATACGGTTACCATTTTGCAGCTTTACATGATACAGATATATTTTACCATCTTTATCGAAGAACAAAAACGGATCGATCTGTTTGCCGGTGCCGCCCAGGTGGGCAAACTGATCCTGTTTGAACGGACCTTTAGGGCTGGATGCTTTTGCAATCGCTATCTGTTCATCTGCTGTATAGGCCATGTAATAGCTACCCTTGTACTGCACTACCTGCGGCGCCCAGAAACCGCCATTGCCGAAGGATTGGCCGCGCTGCAAGGCAAAGCTGTCCTGCGGCTGGCTCCAGGTTTTCAGGTCTGCAGACTCGTACACCTTAAATCCCCGGTTGCTGCTGGTGCCGTAGAGGTAATACGTTCCCTTATCAGCAAAGATGGTAGGATCCGCCAGGAAGATAGCAGGTTGCTGCCCCATGCTTTTCAGGCCTGTTGCAATGAGGGCCGCCTGAAAGATAGTTTTTAGATAAGCCATAGTGGCGAAATATAGATAATTCTCTTGTTCGGTAGCATACCGTTTGTACAATATTACCAGCAACAGGGGCTGACCCGGCGATAGCTTGGATTATAGTACGATATTTGAAAGAGTAAAGCATAAAAATATGATTGCCATGAAAAGCCTATTGATCATTTCCGCAAGCCTGCTAATATTTACCTGCTGTCAGCAGCAGCCCCGTACCACACAGGAAACAGACACGGCCACAACAGCTGTTCAGCAAACTGTTATTCAGGATACAGCTACCGCGGCTACGAACACGCCTGCTATATCATCCGAAAAATTGGTGACTGCCGGCAAAGGCATCGGCAAAATAAGCCTGGGCAGTAATGCTGATAAGCTGGAGCAATTACTAGGCAAACCGGATTTCTCCGATGCCGCTATGGGCAAAGCCTGGCTTACCTGGTACAGTAAGCGCAGGGATGAGCATAATAACCGGAATGAACTGAACATCTTTACTACCTATGCAGACAGCACCATGCGTACAAAAACGGTAAAGCAAATACGGGTAACTTCTCCTTTTTATATAACGGCAGACAGCCTGCAGGTGTATAATGATCTTGCCCGCATCCGGGAAGTATATCCCGACCTTGTCTCCGAAGGTACCTACAAAGAACAGAAGGGCGGAAAAACGATCCACCTGTATGACGCCATTGCCCAAGGCATTGCTTTTGAAATAGCAGAGGCGAATGGGCAGCAGATCTGTATTAGTATGATCGTACATGAGCCGGGCAAAAAAGTAACGGATATATACATCACCTTACACCCGGATCTGAAAAAGTAGCCTTACCGCCCCAGCCTGAACCCGGCCTTTACGCTGAACCCAAAGTTCACCGGCGATGATTCCATCTGCACGCCATCTTCATTAGGCTCCCAGTCTGTAAAAGAAGTGCCTATCAGCCCGAAATGAACTGCCGGGGTAATGGTAACGGATCCAAACTCAAAATTCACGCCTGCTGCGCCGTTGAACAACAACACATATTCATTCCAGCCTTCTGTATAGCTGAAATAGTCACTGGAGGCAAACTCACCTGCATCTTTACCATTATTGTGCAAAAAAGTGAACTGCGGGCCTAAACCTACAAACGGCGCAATCCCCACTTTACCGCCTACCGGTATGGGATATACGGCTTTAAGCAGTACATTGATACCAGCTGCTTTGCCTCCGCCTGAAATTACATCATCATTAGGCAACCATTCCCCTTTTGCCTTGCCGGTTATACCCAGCAGCAGGTCGCCATTGAGATCAAAATGTACGGGGCCTGCTTTGAACAGCGACCTTTTTTCAATCGACAGCGTGATCATGTTACTGTTAATGCTGTGAATGGGATAATTATCGTACCGGGGATTACCGTCAAAGCGGTGATAGTACCAATTGGTTTTGTAATGCATGCGCGCAAAGCCGATACCGGCGTACCATCCACCGCGGTTATCTGTTTGCGCCTGCAATGCAAAAGGAAAGAGTAAAAGCAGAAGGAAGAAGACCGGTTTCATATGCTGGGTTTAAAAAGTTTTGATGGTTCAAAACTACCCAGCGGGCAAAAGCTGTACAATAGAACAATGGTTATACGCTATTTACGAGGCTGCCCAAATACTTTGTTCAGCGCCTCTGTACGGTTCTGCACATGCAGGCGTTCGTAAATGTTGTGTATATGCTGGCGCACTGTGCCGGTGCTAATGTGCAGCTGCTCTGCTATCTCTTTATACAACAGCCCTTTGGCTAAAAGGGTCAGCACTTCCATTTCGCGGGGCGAAAGGGGGGCAGGTTCCGGGCTGCGATGAAAAGAAGCTACCACTTTGCGCGCTATGCTGATGCTCATGGGCGATCCGCCTTCGTGCAGCTCTTTCAGCGCAGCAATGATCTTGTCCGGGGCGGTATCTTTTAACAGGTAGCCGCTTGCGCCGGCTGCCAGCGCTTCAAATACCTGGTCGCTGTCTTCATAAATAGTGAAGATCATGAACTGCATTTTAGCGCCGGCTGCTTTTAGCTGCCGTATGCAATCCACGCCGGTAGCGCCGGGCAGCGCAATATCCATGATCACCAGGTCGGGCGGGTCGGCTAACAGGCCTTTACCTGCTGCTTCTGCGTTGTCGTATACAGAAAGACAGCTGAAGCCTGGTGTTTGGTTCACCAGGAAGCGCATGCCTTCGCGTATTTCCGTAATGTCTTCCACTATACTTACCTGTATTGCTTCCATGTTATAAAATTGATCTATTTACCAGTATCCTGGTATATAACAAAAGTTATAGTGCCAGGGGCGCCGTTAAATGTACGGTAGTGCCCTCATGGTTCATTACCTGCAAAGCGCCGCCTATTTGCTGCATGCGCCGGTCCATGTTCTTTAATCCATTGCCAAAGGGGCGGTCTGCTGTAGCATCAAAGCCATGGCCATCATCCTGTATAGTTATAGTAAGGCGGTTGTTAACGGTGATGGTTATATGTACTTCCGTGGCGCCGGCATGTTTTATTACGTTATGCACTGCTTCCTTAGCGGCCAGGTACAGGTTACGGCGCAGCTCCTGGGGAATGTTTATTGCGGGAATATTTTCCGGCATATGAAAATGGTAGGCTAATCCTGCGTTTTCCAGCGCTTCTGCAGTGTTCACCCGGATGTATGCAATAAGGCTGTCCAGGGAGTTCTGCTCCGGGTTCATGGTCCAGATGATCTCATTCATTTTGCGAACCAGGTCTGCGGCCGTACGCTGAATTTTAACGGCGGCTGTTTCCGGCTCACGGATGCTGCGGCTCAGGAATAACATAGCGGTTAACCCGGATCCCATATCGTCATGCATTTCCTGGCTAATGCGCTGCCGCTCCTGCAGCTGTCCTTCCAGCAAGGCTTTCAGGCGCACATTTTCCTGCCCGGCCTGCAGCACCTGCTGTTTTTGCCGGTAATAGCGGTACGTGAGCAGCAGCAATAAGCATAAAATAAGAATGCCTGCAATGGCGGCTATTAACCACAAACGCTGCCGCAATGCCTGCCGGTCTTTTTCCAGCAGCTGGTGCTGCTTTTTCTCCACTTCGTATTTGGTTTCCAGCTCCTGGATATTCTTTTGCAGGTTATCATTCATCAGCGCATCGCGGGTAGAATCGTACAGGTAGCGGTATTGTCTTGACAGCGGTTGGTTGCCCAACGCAATTTGTATATCAGACATCAGCAGCAGCAACCCACGTGTTACTTCTTTCTGGTCATGCGCCTTTGCATAAGCCAGGGCCGTATCTGCGCTGATAGCGGCCTGCCTGTATTGTTTTGTCCAGTACAGGCCTTCTGTAATTCCTTGCATGGCAATAGCCTGCCCATTTACATCATCCAGCATGCGGGCCAATGGCAGCGCCGATCTGAAAGTGGCTAAATACTGATCGTAATGATTGGTTCTTTTATAACTGTTGCCCAGGCTCATAAGCGCTGATTCCTGCAAAGTAATATCATCCAGCTGCTTACCGGTGTTATAGGCGCGTTGTGCATAATGTACGGCAGCGGCAGTGCTGTCCAGATCCTGCAGGGAATTGGCCAGGTTACTACAGGCCGCACCCACGGCGTATTCATTACCACTCTGCTCACCGTACTGCAGGGCCTTACGGGCGTATTGATATGCTTTATCCAGCTGGTGCAGGTTACGGTACATGCCACATAAATTACCGTACATAAGGGACAGCATGCCAAGATCGCCGCTGCTTTCCAGCAGTGGTAAGGATTTCATGTAATAGTCTGCCGCCCTGCCATAATCTTCTTTATACTGGTATACCACACCGGTATTGATCAACACTTTTACCAGCAGCTCCTGTAACCCGTAGCGGCGGCAGGTATCCACTGCCTGCAGATCCAGCTTCAGCGATTCATTATACCGGCCCTGCATGTTTAATACAGCAGTATAGTTATTCACATACCGTACAAAACCGGCGGGGTAATGCAGCTGCACGCTCAGGCGCTGCGCCTGCTCATAGTAATACAAAGCGGAATCGGGCATGTTGTTCTCATACTGCTGCCCCAAAGTAATGAAGGTCATTACCTTATTGGTATCTGCAGGCAGGGCATGGAGCACACGCCGCAGGCTGTCGCGGTTAAGCCCTGTTAACATTTGCGCCCGGGTATCCGCCATGCGCAGGGTTAACAGCATTACCAGCATGCATATATGCAACAACGGGCGGGATATATGTTTCATGGCCTTTGTATTAACGGGGATGTACGCAATACAAGATAGGTATTTATAAAATAAAAATTCCCCGGCACTACGGTACCGGGGAATCATACATAAATTAAGTTAAATCAGCGGTTTATTTGCCGTTCAGCTTTTTAATAAGGTTTACTTCATCCTGGCGGTACGGGGTGCCATCCTTATCAAAAATATCATGGAACCATTCTATTGGCTGGCTGCCATCCGGTAAGGGAGTATCCCAGGCATAGATAGTATTGGTTTTACCATTTACAAAACCCCAGTTAATAGCGCCTACCTTTTCTTTTTTAAGCAGGGGCAGGGTGTTGGAAAAACGGCTGTTGCGTGTGCGGGCCATGTATTCTGTACAGATCAGCGGGCGGCCATTGGCTTTTAACAGCTCTATTACACGCTGATGCCATTGCGGCTCTTCATAATCATGATAGGTAACAATATCGGAATGGGTGAGCTGGAAAGTATTCAGGTTTTCCAGGCCCCAGGACCATAAGCCAGCGCTGATGGGCTGATCAGGATTTACTTCCCTTGCCCATTTAAACACGCTGGTCAGCAGCGCCATGGAAGAATCGCCCTTTTTATTATTACCAGGTTCGTTATACAGATCCCACAGCAGAATGCGTTTGTCGTGCGCAAAATGGGTGAGCACATCTTTCACATATTTTTCCAGCGGCGGAAAGTTGGCCGGGTCGGAAGAAGCGGGCTGCCCGGGATCCTGCATCCAGCCGGAGTTATGAATGCCTGGTTTAACATCCGGCTGCTTACCTGCTTTGGGTTCTTTGTTCCAGCAATCGTCAAAGAACACCAGCAGCGGCTGAATGTGATGTTTTTCTGCAATGGCCAGGAACTCGCCTACCCGTTTTTTAAATCCTTCCGGATCCTGCTGCCAGGCTACGGAATGCAGGAATACGCGCATGGTGTTAAAACCGATATTTTCTGCCCAGCCTAATTCCTTATCAATAGTGGCAGGGTCAAAAGTAGCTGCCTGCCACATTTCCAGCTGGTTAATGGCATTGGCAGGAATGTAATTGGCGCCGGTTATCCAGGGGTGCTCACTGTACCATTGATTGGCTTTTTCAACAGACCATTGCTGGCCCGGTGTAGCTGTTTCCGTTTGCTTTTTCTTTTGTGCATTTGCATTGCCTGTTACTACAGACAATAGAAGCAGGAGTGTCCAGTTCTTTATTCGCATGGGTGATTAATTTTCAGTTCCAAAACGTGGTTTAATGCGTATAAAGATAATGTTTGTGGATATTTCATTTGTATCAATATGTATGCAAAACATCTCAAACTTATCAATACCATCAACCTGCTTTTTTACGTACTTTACTGCTATGCTGAAAAAAATAGGACCGGATAAGTGGACGCATTTTTATGTGGGCATCCTGATGGGCGCCCTGCTGCAAAGCATGGCCTGGTACCTGCTGCCGGGCAGGCCCCTGCTGGATACGCTGCTTACTTTTTTGGCCGTAGTGGCCATCAGCTATGGTTTTGAGGTAGTATCGCTGGTAACAGGCAAAGGACACTACGAGGTAATGGATGCCATTGCCGCTGTTATAGGCGGCATTATTGGCATGGGCATAGGCGGCATCTTTATTTATGTATTAGAGCACCAGCTGAGCGTGTAGCCGTTGCAAAGCAAATTCCGGATCACTGCAAAAACCGGTATGCACGCGGGAGGTTTGTAAAATGGTGCTGCGTGTAGCCGTGAGCCAGCGGAAGCGCAAAGCCACTTCCAGCTGCCCTATAGGCCCGCTCTTAGCGCCTCCGCAGCAGATCTGCTCAAAGGCGCGCAAATAATCCCTTACTTCCTGCACATCGGTACCGGGGCCTATCACCCGTAACTTTTCTTCATCCAAAGTAAACACCGCCTGCAGGAACTTACGCTCCTTGCAGTAGAGAATAACGCCTACATTGATGAATTCCTCCCGCTCCACCCGGGGTACGATGCGGATAACGGCGTATTCAAATAAGACTTTCCCTTGCATGTTGTGCGGCTTTTACAAAAATTTCTGACGATGCGATGCGTGTGGTTAAAAACTGTATATATACTTCCCGGCGTTCATTGGCGTCTCCTGCCTCCTGTGTATCTGCCAGCAGCCATTCATCCGGCACCAGCGATACAATAGCGCGGATACGCTCCTCCGTAAGAATGGCGCGGCCTGCCAGATCTGCGGAATCCAGCTGGGAGGCCTGCGGCAGCAGCACATGATCCTTTACCTGGGCAAAGGGCCGCAGCGCATGCTCCTTCCAGTTGGTCCAGGTGTGGTGAAAATATAAAGAGGCGCCATGATCTATCAGCCACAGCTCCCGCCCCCACATGAGCATATTGGTGTTACGCGCCGTACGGTCCACATTCGTGATCAGGCAATCCAGCCACACGATCTGCGAGGCCAGCGAGGCATTGATGGTATATACCGCAGGATCAAAAGTAATGGAGCTTTCCAGGTAATGCAGCCCCAGGTTAAGACCTACACTGGCTTTCAGCAGGTCCTGTATTTCCTCATCAGGCTCTGTACGGCCAAAGGCGGTATCCAGGTTAGCGAATACTATTTCCGGCACTTTCAAGCCTAATGCCCGGGCCAGCTCCCCGCCTATCAGCTCTGCTATCAGGGCCTTAATTCCCTGCCCTGCGCCCCTGAATTTGAGCACGTATAAAAAGTCGTCATCTGCTTCTGCAATAGCCGGCATAGAGCCACCTTCACGTAAAGGCGTTACATACCGCATTACATTCACAAACCGTATGGGTGATGTAGTGTTGTTCATACCAGGGGGAAAGTTAACACCTTTTTATTTTTTGTTAATGAATTTGAAGGCAAGCGCGCAGCTGATACATACAATAATAAGCGTGATCCATAAAGCATTGTAACCCCATGTTTGCGTGATCAGCGCGCCACCACCCGGTCCCAGCACCTGCGCGGCCGACCAGGTTACCGCAAAAGCAGCCGCAAATTTACCGCGGTTATGCTCATTTGCTTTGCTCATGATCACCGTATTAATAAAAGGTAAGGCCATCATTTCCCCCAGGGTTAAAAAGATCATGGAGCCGGCTGCAGCTACCATGGGCGCCATACCCGGCACTACCAGCAGCGTGTAGCCCAGGGCGGTAGCTATAACGCCTGAAATAATATAATAAATGGCAGAACGGCGGCTTTCCCAGTAACGTACCAGCACCATTTCAAACAGGGCAATGATAACGCCGTTGAGGCCTAACAGCATACCAATAGTGGCTTCATTAATGTGCAGGCTTTCTTTCCAGTATACAGGGGCCAGGCGGAACATGATCATAAAACAGCTCATGTAAATGATCACTACCATTAAGAATTTTAAGAGATAGCTGTTTTTCCAGGGAGAAGATTGTTCCGGCGCTTTTTCCGCTACTACAGCGGGCTTTACCGGCTGCTTAACGGCCGGTAATAAGGTGAGCACCAGCCCCCCAACGATCATATACACCACCCCTTCCACCCAAAACAGCAGGTGATAATTAATAGCGGCCAGTATACCGCCAACAGAAGTGCCCAGCGCCCAGCCAATGTTCATGGCCAGCCGGTTCAGGGAGTAAGAGCGGGTAAGGTTCTGCGGGGTGGAATAAGCGGCTACTGCAGCGGCATTGGCCGGGCGAAACGCCTCTACCACAAAACTAAGCAGCACTGTCATTACACACAGCAGGGAAAAATCCTGCACATAGCCGAACAACAGGAACAACAGGCCGCCTGCTATGGCGGTAAATACCTGTACAGCGCGGAAGCTGAACCGGTCTATAAAATAGCCGCTTACACTGGAACCCGCTACTGCACCGGCGCCGAACAGGGTAATGATCAACCCTGCATCTGCAATGCTGCGGTGCATGCTTTGTGTAATATACATACTCATAAAAGGCGCTACCATGGTGCTGGAACGGTTTACCAGCAATACAAGGCTTAGCAGCCAGGTTTCCCGGCTCAGATCACTGAAGGAGGACCTATAGGTGTGTGCAATTTTAAGCAGCATAGCATGTTTGTTTTCAGGTACGGTACAAAGATGCTGACAAGCTGGTACCCCTGAATAGTCCAGATTATACAAAAGCAGTAGGCCAGGGAATGGTCCCTGGCCTACCGTAGTAATGTGATATCCCTACGCTAAGGAAACCTGCTTTTCCGGGATGCCGATGATAAAGGTGGCCCCGTCGTTCAGCACACTGGTGGCGGTTATGAAACCGTTGTGCTGCTCCATGATCTTTTTGCAGATGGAAAGGCCTATGCCCGATCCTTCAATTTCATGGTAGCTGTGCAGGCGTTTGAAAGGAATGAAAATATCGTCCAGGTACTTGGCTTCAAAACCAATTCCATTATCTTTTACATAAATATTGTAATACAGCTGCTCACTGTTCCCATTCTGGGGTATCAGCGGGGCCTCATGCCTGGCATAAATGTGCACTTCCGGCGCTACGCCCTTTTTGCAGAACTTAATAGCATTGGCAATCAGGTTATGGAATACCTGCTGTATCAGGGTGGGGATCACCAGGGTAGATGGCATTTCATCAATGGTGATACGCGCATCCACATGCTGGATCTTCAGCTCCAGCTCCTTTATTGCTTCACGGATCACGGTGCTGAGGTCTGTATGCACAAAATCCCCTTTGCTTACAGAATGCCGTGAAAACCGCAACAGGTCGCTGATAAGCTGCTGCATGCGTTCCGTGGCGTTGGTAATTTTCTGCACATGTTTATCCATCTCCCCTACGTTGCCTTTTTTCTGCACGATCAGGTCACTGAACATACGGATCTTGCGCAGGGGCTCCTGCAGATCGTGCGAGGCTATGTAGGCAAAGCGGTCCAGCTCTTCGTTGGCTGCTTTTAAGCGCTGATTGTTCTGCATCAGCTGGCGGTTCAGCTCCCGTACCCTTTGCTCGGAGGCTTCCCTTTCTTCGATCTCTTTTTGCAGGGAGGCGTTAATGCTCAGCAGCTTTTGCTCCTGTGCTATCAGCGATTGTGTTTTCTGGTACAGCTCTACAAACACACCTACCTTCATGCGCAGCAGTTCCGGGTTCACCGGCTTATAAATAAAATCTACCGCGCCTACTTTATAGCCTTTGAACATGGTTTCCTCTTCATGACTATAGGCTGTAATAAAGATGATGGGAATATTCTTTAACCTGTCACGCTGATAAATGAGAGAAGCGGTTTCAAAGCCGTTCATGTCCGGCATCTGCACATCCATCAATATCAGGGAAAAGTCATATTCCGTGAGCAGTATTTTTAATGCTGCCCGCCCGGAGCTGGCTTTGACCGTGACATAATTTTCCCGCTCCAGTATGGTGGAGATGGATAATAAGTTATCCGGCCTGTCGTCTACCACTAATATTTTTATTGGATCATTTTCCTGCAACCGCATATAGTTTTAAGTATCCTTTTCTTTTACCTGTATAGCCAGATGCGCATCAGAGACAGCAGCTGGTCAATTTTCAGAGGTTTGGTAATGTAATCGGAGGCTCCTGCTTCCAGGCATTTCTCCCGGTCCCCCTTCATGGCTTTTGCGGTGACGGCAATAATAGGTAATGCGCTGTTCTTATGCTCCCTCCGTATCTTCTGCATGGTTTCATACCCATCCATTTCAGGCATCATAATATCCATAAGCACAATATCTATGTCGTTGTTCTCCGCCATAATGTTAATGGCCTCCCGGCCGCTTTCCGCCGTGATGGTATTGATGTGATACCGTTCAAAGGCAGTGGTAAGGGCAAACAGGTTACGCACATCATCATCCACTACCAGCACATTTTTATGCAGCAGCACATCTTTCTGCGAGCGCAGCTCTTCGATCATACGCCGTTTTTCCGGCTGCAGCGCGTTGTGGTTCAGATGCAGCTGCATAACAGTTTCTTCCAGCAGCAGCTCCAGGGAGCTGGCGCTTTTCAGTAAGATCTTGTTTGCATACTGTTTCAGCCGGTTTTTTTCCTTGTTGGAAAAATCTTTGGCTGAATATACGATCACCGGCGTGGTATTGAGCTTGTTGATGGTATAAATATTCGTTATAAATTCTACGCCATCAATATCCGGCAGCATATAATCTGCAATAATGCAATCGTAGGCGGTAGTATTAATATGTTCCAATGCTTTTTTACCATTGGGCGCTACCTCAATCTCTATCAGGTCTTCATTATCCAGCACACCGGCTATCTGGGAGGCTTCCAGCTCATTATCCTCTACTACCAGCACCCGTTTGGATCTGCGGCCATCCTGCTCAATTATATTATTAAACAATACGGTGAGCGCTTCTGCTTTCATGGGCTTCAGGTTAAAGCTGCGCGCGCCGCGGTGCATGGCCAGCATACGGTTCTCCTCACCGGAAATGAGGTGAATGGGTATATGCCGCAGGTTCACATCGTTCTTAAACAGGTCCAGCACACGCCAGCCGCTGGCATCCGGCAGCTTTACATCTAAAGTAACGGCAATGGGATTGTATTTATTGGTCAGGTCAAATACTTCTCCAAAACTGGTAGCTACCACAACTTTCAGGCCCATTTCGTGCGCCTTCTCCTGCATGATCTTGGCAAAACGCACATCGTCTTCCACAATCAGCATCACCTTGTCCGTTTCAGTTATATGTGTGCGGTCGTCCCCGATCTCGTTAATGATCTCGTTCAGCCCTTCCAGGTCGCGGGTATCCGCGGTTTTCACGGTAGGTACGGACTGGATCACGGCACTATCATCGCCCTCTGATAATTTATACTCCCCTACTTTCAGCAGGTTGCTTTGTTTTTCTTTTTTGATGGCAGCCGGGTTATACTGCAAGGGCAGGAACAGGGTAAAGGCGCTTCCTCTTCCGGCCTCGCTTTCCAGCTCAATGGAACCACCCAGCAGATCGGCCAGGCCACGGCTGATGGACAGCCCTAAGCCGGTACCGCCGTATTTGCGGCTGGTAGAACCTTCTGCCTGCTGAAAGGCTTCAAAGATAATATTCTGCTTATCCTTGGAAATGCCGATGCCGGTATCCCTGATCTCAAATGCCACTACACGGCCTGCATTATCCAGGCTGGCATTGGCGGTTTTCCAGTTGCGTGTGGCTTCATATATCCGTAACCGTACTTCGCCCTTTTCTGTGAACTTGAAAGCGTTGGACAACAGGTTCTTCAGGATCTGGTTCAAACGCTGCACATCCGTTTCCAGGCTTTGCGGCAGCTGTTCATCGATCGTAATACCAAAGCGCAGATTCTTGCTTTCGGAGATATGCTTGAACGTAGTTTCCACAAAGGCCACCACCTCACCAAAACGTACATTGATAAAGTCTGTGGAAATATAACCGGATTCAATCTTGGACAGATCCAGGATATCGTTGATCAGCTGTATCAGGTCGTCCCCGCAGCTATGGATGGTTTTGGCGTAACGTACCTGTTTTTCGCTCAGGTTACCTTCATGGTTCTCATACAGCTGCTGCGCCAGTATGAGTAAGGAGTTCAGCGGTGTGCGCAGCTCATGCGACATATTGGCCAGGAACTCTGATTTGTACTTGGAAGTAAGCTGCAGCTGTTCCGCTTTTTCTTCCAGGGAACGGCGCGCTTCTTCCACCTCCATGTTCTTTTCTTCCACTTCCTCCTTCTGTTTTACCAGCAGGTGGGCTTTATCCTGCAGCTCTTCGTTGGTTCTTCTCAGCTCATCGGCCAGTGACTGGGACTGTTCCAGCAGGGCCTCTGTACGGGAGTTGGCCTCAATGGTGTTTAACACAATACCGATACTTTCCGTTAGCTGGCTTAAGAAGTCGAGGTGGGTTTGGTTAAATGTATCAAAAGAGGCCAGCTCAATCACAGCCTTGATCTGCGTTTCAAACAACACCGGTAATACAATGAGGTTTAGCGGCCGGGCTTCTCCCAGGCCGGAGCTTATTTTAATATAATCACCCGGTACATTGGTAAGCAGGATCTGTTTCTTTTCCACGGCGCACTGCCCTACCAGGCCCTGTCCCAGCGAGAACTCACGGCTCAGGGTTACTTCATCGCCGTAAGCATAGGCTGCAAACAGCTTCAGCTTGGGGTTGGCCGATTCATCTTCCAGGATATAGAACATCCCTTTCTGCGCATTCACCACCTGCGCCAGCTCAGAAAGGATACGGCGGGTTACCGTGTTCAGGTCTTTCTGACCCTGCAGCATTTGCGTGAACTTGGCCAGGTTGGATTTCAGCCAGTCCTGTTCCTGGTTACGCAGCGTGGTTTCCTTCAGATTGGCGATCATCTGGTTAATGGTATCTTTCAGCTCTTCCACCTCACCTTTGGCTTCCACACGGATCATTTGCGTAAGGTCACCTTTGGTTACGGCAGATGCTACCGCGGAAATGGCTCGCACCTGCGTGGTAAGGTTCTCTGCCAGCTGGTTCACGTTCTCCGTAAGGTTCTTCCAGATACCGGATGCGCCGGGCACACTTGCCTGGCCGCCCAAACGCCCTTCCACACCCACTTCACGGGCCACGGTAGTTACCTGGTCGGCAAACACCGCCAGGGTATCGATCATTTCATTAATAGTTTCTGTTAACTGCGCCACCTCACCGCGGGATACGATGGAGAGCTTTTGTTTCAGGTTACCGGTAGCCACAGAAGTTACTACTTTGGCAATACCGCGCACCTGGTTGGTAAGGTTAAAGGCCATCATGTTCACGGAGTCGGTAAGGTCTTTCCAGGTACCGCCCACACCCTGCACTTCGGCCTGGCCACCCAGCTTACCTTCCGTACCTACTTCACGCGCCACACGCGTTACCTCAAAAGCAAAGGAGTTCAGCTGATCCACCATGGTGTTGATGGTGTTCTTCAGGTCTAATATTTCGCCCTTTACGTCAATGGTCACTTTTTTAGACAGGTCACCGGAGGCCACCGCCTTGGTTACTTCCGCAATGTTACGCACCTGCGAGGTAAGGTTACCCGTCATCTGGTTCACAGAATCTGTTAAGTCCTTCCAGGTACCGGCTACACCAGGTACAAATGCCTGGCCGCCCAGCTTACCATCCGTACCCACCTCACGCGCCACACGCGTTACTTCGGAGGCAAATGCGCGCAGCTGCTCCACCATGGTGTTGATGGTATTTTTCAGCTTCAGGATCTCGCCTTTTACATCCACCTCAATCTTACGCGACAGGTCACCGTTGGCCACCGCGGTTGTTACTTCCGCAATGTTACGCACCTGCGAAGTAAGGTTGGAGGCCATGATGTTCACGGAATCCGTTAAGTCTTTCCACAGGCCTTTTACCCCCGGCACATCGGCCTGGCCGCCCAGCTTACCTTCGGAACCTACTTCACGCGCCACGCGGAATACTTCGGAACCAAATGCATTCAGCTGATCCACCATGGTATTGATGGTATTTTTCAGCTCTAATATTTCTCCCTTTACATCCACCGTGATCTTGCGCGAAAGGTCGCCTTTGGCCACGGCGGTGGTTACTTCTGCAATGTTACGCACCTGAGCCGTGAGGTTGGATCCCATCTGGTTCACGGAATCTGTTAAGTCTTTCCAGGTACCGCCCACACCCTGCACTTTAGCCTGGCCGCCCAGCTTACCTTCCGTACCTACTTCCAGCGCCACGCGCGTTACTTCAGAGGCAAAGGAGTTCAGCTGATCCACCATGGTGTTAATGGTGTTCTTCAATTCCAGGATCTCCCCGCGCACGTCCACGGTAATTTTACGGGAAAGGTCACCCAGCGCCACGGCGGTGGTTACATCTGCAATGTTACGCACCTGCGCGGTGAGGTTACCGGCCATCTGGTTCACGGAATCGGTCAGGTCTTTCCATACACCGCCTACCCCTTTTACCGTGGCCTGGCCGCCCAGCTTACCTTCTGTACCCACCTCACGCGCCACGCGCGTTACTTCGGAGGAGAAGGAGTTCAGCTGGTCCACCATGGTGTTAATAGTATCTTTCAGCTCCAGGATCTCTCCCTTCACATCTACTGTGATCTTTTTAGACAGGTCGCCACGTGCCACGGCGGTAGTTACATCTGCAATGTTACGCACCTGCGCTGTCAGGTTATCCGCCATCTGGTTCACGGAATCCGTCAGGTCTTTCCACACCCCGGCTACGTCTTTTACCTTTGCCTGGCCGCCCAGCTTACCTTCAGAACCTACTTCCAGCGCCACGCGCGTTACTTCGCGGGAGAAGAGGTTCAGCTGCTTCACCATCCCGTTCACCTCTGTTGCAATACGCGCAAACTCACCCTGCAGCAAATGGTCTTCTATCTGCAGGGTCATTTCCTGCGACAGATCGCCTTTGGCCACGGAGCTGATCACATGCGCTATTTCAATGGTGGGATGCACCAGGTCGGAGATCAGGCTATTGATGGAGCCTACCGCTTCATTCCACGCGCCTTTGGCCGTGCGGGGCATGGCTACACGGTGATTGAGCTTTCCCATTTTACCAATGGTATTACGGGCCAGCAGCAGCTCCTCTACCAACGTTTCATTAAGGGTAATGATCTCATTCACGGTATCACAGATCTTACCGCTCAGCCCAATATTATCAACGGGCATGCGTACACTGAAATTACCCCCCTTTACTTCGGAAAGCACCTGTAATAGCTGGCGGCTGTCCAGCTCATCGTGTAACTGCTGAGATACAGTAGCGATCTTTTTACTTTTTTCAGAGGCAGGTATGGCTTTTTTTGATGCACTCCTGGCCGGCGATGCAACGGGTCCGGCACTTTTCTTCCTGGTATTCATTATTGCGGCATTAGAGCGATTAAAAAACTCAATTATGAAAGTTAAGACTTATCCAGCACCGTACTAAAAATTATTAGGATACGCATGTGTAGCTAATCCCCATGGAAGAGGCTGCCACATTGACGATACCATGCGTTTGGTCTTTCAAAATAAAGATAATGTAATATGTTTACAAAGAGTAATATTTTAAGCCACTCCTACACGTAGTGCTTTGAGCCCGCTAAGGCCCTGCAGGTCTTCCAGCTCCAGCTCTTCCAGGTCGTTTTGCAGCACGCCTGTTTCCTGCATGTATTGCAGGTACGGTAAATAGTCGTCTATATCTTTCCGGTTAAAATAAATGAGCGCGATCTTATCTACCTGGGTTAAACGTTCATCGGTATTGCGGATATGCACTTTATCGATCCGCTTTTTGATCATCTGGTAGCGGATGTTGTAGGTGCCTTCTACATCAAACCTCCTTTCATCTGCGCGGAAGCTGATATCAATGGTATGGTTATGGGCAAAGATCAGCTGTGTGGTACGCAGCTGCTGCGGCATATCCGGCAGCAGGGAACGGGTAAGCCTGGTAATGGCTGCCATGGAGGAAAGCTGCCACAGGCGCAGGTTCTTAAGATGAAAATGATCAAACACCCGGTTAGGGGAAATAGACTGCCCTATGTAAATATCATATTCAATACCATCTGTACGGAACTTTTCAAAGTAGCAGGGATAGGCTTGCTGCAGCTTATCTTTTTCCGTTTCAAAATAATTGTTGATGGCGTTATTGATCATTTGCATGGATGCTTCCAGCGCATTCCGGTTCTGCTGTACAGCCTCCCCGTTCCCCTGCAGTAATTTCAGATAGCCTTCAATATCATTGCGGGTAGTGGGTTCCTGCTGGGCAAGGTGTTTTAGGTAAGGCAGCGTGCCTTCTGTTAAAAAGTGATTCAGGTTGCTTTCATCCGTAGCATCCCATTCCTCCTGCTCCAGCACCTGCTGCCATTTGTTGCAGTTAAACAGGGCTTCTTCCAGCAGGGACGACGGATGTTCATGCTGCACTTTCACCAGCATTTCGCATAAAATGTGCAGGTGGTTATCCAGGTCGGCACGTACGGCCTTATTCCTTTCTATAGTAGAGTTGCGGATATCAATAGCGCCATATAAGGGGTATACATCATTGAAATGTACATTCTGCACTTTGGCGGGCAGCTGTTTCTTCCGCTGCTGTAAATAGTGCCAGGCAGCTTCGTTAAACTTCCATTGCACAGCAGGTTGCAGGGAAGTGAACTTTTCCATTACAATGTTCTCTATTTCCAGGTTAAACTCATCACGGTACACCTGCAGCAGCTGCCCGATGGCGCCAATGGCGGGTTCCAGCAGGGCCAGCGTTTTTTCATCAAAGGTATCATCGCCCCAGGTATGCATCCCCAGCACCCCTACGGGTGTACGTTCCAGGAAGATGGGCATTAGCGCCAGGGAGCGTACGCCCAGCTTGCGGAAGTCGTCCAGGAATTTATACTCTTCCTTTACTTCTTCCAGGAAAATATCCTGGGAGAAAAAGAAGCTGGGATTGGCGGCATAAGACTTTGCCTGGTCCCGGAAATCTTCCGGGGATAAGGTTTTCTCTCCCCATACAGAGAAAAGGATGCCGGTACCTGTTTTCTCAAAACCGTATACCGGTTCATCATTAATATGTACAAAGGGAAAAAGGTCGAACTCTATTTTGCTATTGCGTACCAGTGTTTTCAGGGACTGGATCACGGTATTCTGCGCGGTGGAATCTGTCCCGGGTTTGCGGTTCAGGCGCACCTTGCGGATATTATCTACCGCCTTATAGGGCGTAATATCCGTTACCGTTAGCATGGCCATGCCGCGGAACTCAAACATATCCAGCGGCAGCATATTTTCCATGATCTCGTAGCTGGCGCCTTCGCTCAGGTGCATGTACAGGCGGTTACAGTCCAGCTCCGGCAGCTCGCCTTTGGCGGTAACGGAAATAAAATCGGTATTTATATTTACACTGTAGTATTCCAGCAAACCGGTGGTTGTGCTGGTACCGGCATGGTATAAACCTGCTTTTACAGGCGACTGGAAATTATACAAACGTTTGAGGATAAACGAATAAACCAGCTGCAGGCGTTCCCGGCGGTAATCATCCGGGGTTTGGGTAACCTCGTACTTCTCATCTTTCTGGGTTAGCAGCGTAAACAGCAGCTCCGTACCATAAAAAATATGTGGCTGAAAGGGAAAGCTGAGACCCCAGGCCAGCTGCTGCTCATCTGCCACGGGCGAGGTATTACAGGCGTATATATACTCAAGCAGGGGCTCGTACTGGCTTATATTTTCCAGCGTGAGCGCTGTGCCGTTCTGCTGATAACTTTCAAACTGCTCCAGGACCTTTTTAAAAAATGCTGCCTTAACAGTAGACTCCCCTTCTGCCCGCTTTTTCAGGTATTCGATAAACGGGTCAAAAGAAAGCGTGGCATTCACAGGTAGTGAATAGGCCTGCTCCCCGGCTGCATTCAGTGTGATATTCTTCATGTTCGGAAATTCCCCCGGAAACTACACCGGTTTTTAAATTCACTGGTAAATTTAATGGTTTCCAGCATCTGTTATAAGTAAAAAATTAAAAAGCAAAAAGTAAAAAATGGAGGCGCATATGACACCTAACAGATGTTTTATATCGCTGATGCATTTTACTTTTTGCTTATTCGTAGTACCAGTGTCCTTTTTTAATTTTTACTTTTTTACTTTTTACTTTACCCGTAGTACCAGCATTCTGTTAAGTAAAAATTAAAAAGCAAAAAGTAAAAAATGGAGGCAGATATTACACCTAATGCAGATGCTTTATACCGCTGATGCATTTTACTTTTTGCCCTTTACTTTTACTCGTAGTACCGGCATTCTACTTTTAACTTTTACTTTTTTACTTTTTACTTTACCGTAGGGTCAGCATCCGGCTTTTTAATTTTTACCTTTTTACTTTTACTTTAACTTCTGCAGCATTTCTGTAGAGAGCGGATCGGACGATACCCCGTAACCGGTTACCAGCACACCCTTTTCCTTACCATCGTTTGAGGCAATGGCGTATACGGCAGCTTCATCTGCCGGATCGGTATTACCCTCGTAACGGTACACATCTACAATGGAAAAATCATCCAGGTGTAACCGGTTCTTTTCACTTACCAGGTAATTGCCTTCTATATTAAAATCTGTTGTAAATCCCTGTTTGCGCAATGCCTCAATGGCATTGGATACGGTATCATAATGTACTTCCATTTCACTTGGTTTAAAAGGTTACTGTAGCGGGTGCTTATCGAAGTTAATAAAATAAAAACCAATCCTCCCCTGTCATTGCCGCAAAAATAAAGCCGCCCCTGTTTAAAGCAGAGACGGCTGAGTAAATGATGACGTGGATATAGATGAATTGATGTAAGAAGCTATGGATGCACTACTACCAGTTTTTGGGTAACTACCTGCCCGCCCCGGTTAATGCGCAGGAAGTACACGCCACCCGGCAAATCGCTCACCGGCAGCGTGGCCTGCCCACCTTCGATATTGATCACCTGGTGGCCAATTACCCCGCCCGTAGCAGTTAAAATGCTGAGGTAACCCACCCCTTTCCAGCCATTGCTGAATTTAAGGATGGCCGTATTGCTTGCTGGCTGCGGGTATACCTGCAATAACCTGCTTTGACTGCTGCTTAGCGTTTTGTATACACTATCTGTAAACTGTGCAGGTACGGCGCTGCGCAGGGCTGAAGCGGTATCGCTGATCACAATATCATCTATGTAGGTTTTAAAGGTGCCGGTATCTGCGCTATGATCATAGGCCACCATAATACGGTCAATGGTTTTGCCATTTAACCAGGCGCCAATGTTACACAAAATGCGCTGCCAGGTATTTACTGTACCGTGCCCTGCGCCCGGATGCATGGAAGTACCGTTTTGGTCGGTAGCGCCAATGTCGCGCAGGGTAGTTCCGTCTGTCATAATCAGGTCTACGCTCACATAACGGGAAAGGTTATTGGTAGGAAACGTGCGGAAGCTGAGCTTTGTGCTGCCATTCACCGGTATGTTCACATCAAAGGCGCGGAAGTAATAATAGGAGCCGCCGCTGGCTGCATTATCCCTGCCTGCTGCGCGGATGGCGGAAGGACCGGTATAGCTGGTCTCGTTACTTACAATACCGCAAACAGGCGTGCTTACATTGCGGGGCACAGAGCTGGGATCCGCGCTATCCGTCCAGGTTAGCGTGGCATCATAACCAGGCTCCATACTGGTGCGGAACCACAGTGGTGCGCTGGCATAGGGGATGGTAACATTCGTGGTAAGGGGCGCGGTGCCTTTCAGCACTTTGGTGGCCTGCCCTGCCAGGCGCAGGTAAAAGTCAGGGCCAATAAAAGTACCGTCTGCGCTGGTAGTTAAAAAGTACTGGTTGTTAGGGATGGCAAAATAGCTGTCGGCCATTTTAGCGAACACGGTGCCTTCATCATATTCATCAAACATAGCGATGTAGGATGTGTTAAAGCCCAGGTTCTTAATGTTGTACAGCTGGCGCCAGAAGAACTCACCTTTGTTACGCGGGATCTGGTTGCGCGTACCCCCGTTCCAGTTACTCCAGGCAAAACCGGGAAACAATACAGGCTGGTAAGCAATATTATTGGTGTTGCAATAGGCCAGGTCCGGCGCTATGAGATTAGCGGCAAAATTATCGGCGCCGTTATTATCGCCAAAGCGCCCTACCGACCAGGGGGAGATCATATCAAAGGCATTGTATACCTGCGTGTAACCGCTCCAGGAATCGTTGTTGCCGGTGCGCCAGTACGTGGGTACCCCGCCTACCACATAATATCCTTTCCCTTTTAACCAGTTTATGATAGCCAGGCTGGCAGCAGGCGCATTTACGCGGCTGTTAAATCCAAAACCCCAGATGCATACTACCGGCTTGCCATTCTGGTGGGCATAGTAAGGCGAGTTGGTCACCTGCAGATCGTTTTCAATATGCAGCCAGTCATTCTTAAAAAAGGTGGTATCATCGGCGCTCATATCATACATGATATAAAAAATGCGCTGGTACTTTTCTGCTGCGCGGCGCATACGTACCGCAGTGCTATCGCGCTGGCTTTTAAAAACGCCGTCGCGGGTTTCGCCCAGGAAACGCTGCAGGGCTACGCCGTCAATCCCGTTCTGCTGCATCCATTTAAAATGCAGATCTACTGTTTCATAAGGGTAAGAGGTGAACAGCTTGGCGGGCCGGCCATCATTTAAATTTCCCAGGTTGGTCTGGAACAGCTGGGTGGCGGGGTATTCCGTTACATCCGGATAGGCTTCAAATGTAACGGCATTGGGCGCAGGGCTGCCGGTATTGGAGTTATACTGCCCGGCAGACCAGTGCCGCCAACGGGCTACGGGTGAGCCATCGCCATAACAGTTAAACCATCCCTGGTAACCACAAATGGTTTTACCAATAATAGCCTGTGCCGGAGTAGCCACCTGCGCGCGGGAAAAATTAGGGCCGGAGAGCAGGGCCAGTGCAAACAATATTTGTAACCATCTTTTCATAGCTGATATGGAATTTGATGAGGTTACAAAGTAGCCGGGGAGGATTAACAGAACACTTAATAATTCACTAATTGCCGCATGATCCGGGAAATATGCGGAGAGTTTCCGGGAAAGGTACAGGAAGCGCCATGAAGCTTTATGTTATTACAGCAACCTCCTGCCCTGCCCGGATATATATGCCAGTTGAAATAATGATCTTATACTACAGCCATTCTATGCGCTACCAGCCCGGCGTCCAGCATCTCCAGCAATTCGCTCAGATTGCATTTAAGCCCGCCTGCGGAAATAGCAATGGGTGATCCAAAATGCTTAAAATTATAGATCATGCCTTTTTTCTTAATTGCATTATGCTGTTCGTTGATGTAATGCTCCGGGTTATTAACCACTATGACCAGGAATTGCTGGTTCATGACCTGTGTGGTTACCACCCGCGTAATGTTCATCCATGGAATACGGCCCACAGCAGCGGCGCTTGAGTTATCAAAAAGGCCCTCATCATCAATGATCAATCCGGGTTTTTTGTCGGCCAGCTTCCGGGAGAAATAAATAATCCCGTACCCAAAAAAAAGGATGCCTGCAACCGCTGCTCCGTATTTCAGCAAGGGATTATCAAATACCGGATTGTTTACTGTTGGCTGGTATACAAGGAGCCAGCAGCTGGACAGCACAAATAATAAAGCGCCAATAAGGCCTTTTGTTAATTTGCTTTTACTTAAAGGAATGCTGATGCTTTGCTTGTTGGGCATAGGTAAAGGTTTGGTCATAGGTTGATGCTATTTATTAAGGGCGCCAAAGATACTTAACTTGCGCACACATTAAAACAAACAACAACCCATACCAATATCAGATGCAGCACATTACAAACTGGCATTCATGGGGTTAACGGTTGTGCGATTATAAAAATTTCCGATCCTTGCTGTCAATAATCAGATCATTGATAGAGGCATAACGTTTCTGCATGAAGCCATTGGCGTCAAACTCCCATTGCTCATTGCCATAAGAGCGGAACCACTGGCCGGCTGCATCATGCCATTCATATTCAAACCGTACGCTGATGCGGTTGTCTGTAAAGCTCCACAGCTCTTTTTTCAGTTTGTAGTCCAGCTCTTTCTCCCATTTTTTTGTAAGGAATGCCTGCACTTCTGCGCGGCCGTTAATGAACTGATCGCGGTTACGCCATTCGGTATCTATAGTGTATGCTAAAGAAACACGCTGCGGATCGCGGGTATTCCAGGCATCTTCTGCCATTTGTACTTTTTGCAGGGCGGTTTCACGTGTGAAGGGAGGTAGCGGATGTTTTTGTTCCATATTACAAGCAGCTTATAATGACCTGCCGGGGCAAAGGTAAAATGAATTACGTTAAGTACGCTTGGTTATAAAACTAATGCGGCCATTGGTTTCCATATAGGCTTTTTCTATTACTGCTAGTGATTCCTGTTTAGTTTCCAGGCGCAGGCTTTGCATCAGGTCTTCCTCACTTAAAGCAGCAAACCTCATATTTTCCCATACAATATTGCCTGATTCATATAATACCAGCGCTTTGCCCTTGAGCAAATTATTCATACGGCTGCTTTTGCCCGATAACCAGGATAATAAACGGTGTACTGCTATCATAACGGAAGAAGCGGCTACGGTATCCCAGTAAGGGGAAGCGCCTACCACTCCCCTGGCCAGCACGGCGCCCAGCATAATAATGATAATGGTATCAAAGGCCGATTTTTTTCCAAAGATGCGCATGCCGCCGATCCGCACCAGGGTAAGCGCAATAAAGAACATTACAAATGCGCGCACAGACATTTGCAAAATGGTGATGTTTTCCCCTTCCCCCCAGAAAGTACCCAGTATATCCATAACGTTTGTTTAAAAGGCCTACCTCAAAAATCAAACCGGTTGTGAAAATAATTACTCAATTACCGCCTGGGAGCTGCGTGATAGCGCTTTCATAAGGGCTGGCATGATTTTATGGCCTGTTATAGAATGGCCCGCAACCACACAACCATTTATGCAGCGCTGGTAGCCAACCTGCTGATCGCTGTTATTAAATTCATTTCAGGTTTTGCAACCCGCAGCTCCGCCATGCTATCAGAAGCCGTGCATTCCCTGGTGGACACTGCCAACCAGCTGTTATTGCTGCTGGGCATCCGCAACAGCAAACGGAAGCCGGATGCCAACCGCCCGTTTGGTTATGGGAAAGAGCTGTACTTCTGGTCTTTCATTGTTTCTATCCTCATTTTTGGCGTGGGCGGCAGCGTCTCTATTTACCAGGGTATTGTGCATTTGCGGAATCCGCCGCCGCTGGAAGATCCCACCTGGAATTACGTGGTGCTGGCGCTTTCTTTTTTGTTTGATGGCAGCTCTTTAGTAATAGCAGCCAGGGAGTTTAATAAGGTACGGGGCGATAGCTCCTGGTGGATGGCTATACGCCGCAGTAAAGACCCGGCCAGCTTTGTAGTGTTGTTTGAAGATAGCGCTGCGGTAATTGGCTTGCTGGTAGTAGCGGTGTTTGTGTACCTGGGCCACCTGTTCAATAATCCGTATTTTGATGGTATTGCTTCCCTGATCGTAGGCGCACTGTTAACCCTTGTATCTGTGCTGCTGGCGCGGGAAAGCCGCAGCCTGCTGATGGGTGAAGGTATCAGCAATGATACGCAAAAGCAGATCATTCAGCTGGTGAACAAAGACCCGGCGGTGCAGGGTGTACAACATATTTTCTCCACCTACCAGTCGCCGGAAGAAGTGATGCTGATGATAATGGTGTCCTTTAAACCGGACCTGGACACGGAGGATATTTATGACGCCATTGAGCGCATCCGCGCAGCGGTTAAACAGGCTTACCCATTGGTGCATTACATTATTATTCAGCCGGAAGAAGCTGCCGTGAAAAAATAAATTGTATAATAGCGTGCAATGCGCTATTTTTTCCCCGTAAATGTGCAAAACGCCGGCCACCTGCTATGTCTGATCTGTTCAAAAAAAATACACCATCCTCCCTTGCCGGACCTCATGCGCTTATACTTTCCAGATTGCGGAACCGCCTGTTTGATACCAGCCGGCGTAACCGTTTGCTGTATTACAAAAGCGGCAGCCGTTTTGTAAATCTTACCACAGGCAGTGTGCCCCTGGCATTAAAGCCGGAATATATTTCCGCTGCTGCCCTGCTTAGCTGGAACAACATCAGCAAAGCTGTAAAAGGTGAAAAAGACCTGCTGCTGAATGAGCTGCTGCATTTCCGGGAGCATCCTTACCTGCAGCCGCAGCTGAATGGCATCCGCCAGCAGTCGGAAAGCGATGAACGGGAATATGGCTTTAGCCAGCTAAAGCTGGTGGTGGCTTTTTTACACTGGCATAATTTAACCATCGATAACAGTACCCGCATTCAAAGCCCCTTATTGCTGCTGCCGGTAAAACTTAAACGCAGCAAAGGCGTGCCGGACGACCGGTTCACCTTAGAGCTGCAGGATAATATGGCCACTGTAAACCCGGTGCTGGCGCAGTACCTGCAGGAGCTGTATGGCATTACCTTACCGGAAACGGTGGCATTTGAAAAAGATACCATGCAGGCGTTTTACGAAACAGTAAAAGCGCTGATCGAAAATGCAGGACAGCAGGTACAATTACATTTCAGCGAACAGCCGGAAGTAACTTCACAATATTATACCGCACAACAAACCCTTATCACCTACCTGAAACGCTTAGGTAAAACACCTGATATAACGGAGATACCCGCACCAGTTGTAATACAGGACCCACAGCACTGGGAGCTGGATGTATGTAACCTGGTGCTGGGAAATTTCAACTATAAAAAAATGAGCCTGGTAAGTGATTATAACCAGGCATTAGAACAAGCCAGCGCGCACCCGGTATTTGCAGAGCTGTTCAGCGAACAGCCCAAAGCACCAGTACTGGCGCCTGCCAGCCATTCCCCGGCCGACTGGTACCATGTGATCAGCGCCGATCCTACACAAACCAATGCCATCCTGCAGGGCAGAACAGGGCGGAGCTATATTATACAGGGGCCACCCGGTACCGGTAAAAGCCAAACCATCACCAACCTGATAGCAGATTATTTAGCGCAGGGCAAAACCGTGTTGTTTGTTTGTGAAAAAAGGGCTGCGCTGGATGTAGTGTATCACCGCCTGCAGCAGAACAAGCTGGCAGAGCTGTGCTGTTATATTCACGATAGCCAGGCTGATAAGAAAACATTTATCCAGGAGCTGAAAACCGTGTATGACGATTTTCTGCGCTCCAAGATGGACCTTACCCACCTGACCTTACGGCGGCAAATAGCCGTTGAACATTTGCAACGGCAGCTGCAGGTATTACAAGCCTATCATGCCCGGCAAAATAACCAGTATGAAAATACCGGGCTGCCTACCCGGGAGCTGATAGCACGGCTGGTAGCGCTACAGCCGCATATGCCCATGCTGGATGCGCAACAGCAGGCCGGTATGCCCGGTTACAGCCAGTGGCTGGAATTTGGCGATACCCTTCAAGACCTGGGCCGCGTGCTGGAACAGCAGGGCGCTGATGCTGCATTTGCAAAACACCCCTTTCGTAATTTAGGTAATGCGGTGATCCTCTCTGACCAGGCTTTTACCCTGGTGAATAACATGGCCTCACACGCGCAGGGCGCTATTGATCATATTGTACGCATCATTACCACCAACCACCTGCCTTATGAGTATACGGAAAAACTGGTAAGCATTATTACGCTGGTGAAAACAGCCGCTGTACTGGCGCCGCTGGCTGAGAGCAGTAATTTACAGCTGGTAGATCCTTCGCATAAAGAAGCCAAACGTTTTGAAAAAGCTTACCGGCAATACCGGAAATTACAAAAGGCTTATAAACAAACGGTAAAGGCTAATAGTAAATGGCGGCAGAAATTCAGCGCACAGGAAACCAAACATGGCTTAGCCATTGCGCATAAATATGAGCGGTCTTTTTTCCGCTTCTTCAGCCCTTCCTGGAAACGCTTAAAAAAAGAGCTGTTACGCGCGTATGATTTCTCCGGCCACCAGCTGCCACCTGCCTACAGCGACGTGCTGCAGCAGCTGCAGGAGGAATATGCCGCACTTGAAAAAGCGCAGAAACACCTGCAGGCCACGCAGCAAAAATACCGGGTAGATAACCTTCAAACCATTCACATAGGTATTGAAACACTGCGGCGTAAGCTGGGCAACGCGCATGTTGATTACCTGCTGCAACACCCGGCGGCCAATGAGCTGGTGCTGCAGCTGAATGCATTGAACAATACCCTGCACCAGCTGGAGCTGCAGCTGCAGCAATCGTTGTACCGGTATGAACAGAAATCACTGTTACAGGTAAACGAAGAGCTGACCGCCATCAGCAAAAATGCAGGAGCCGTACAAAAACTGCTGCCCGCATTGCAGGCCTTTGCCGCATTGCCATTGCCTTTGCAGGAAGTGATCCGCCATATTCCCTTAACGCCGCAGCAGGCGGAGGCAGCCATGGCGCATACTTCCCTGCAGCTGATCCTGGACCATCACCCTGCTTTTGCGGCCACCACCCATGCAACCCTGCAACAAGTGGTAAAAGAAATAGCGCAAACCTACCAGCACTTACTGGTGCTGAACAGTGATTATATACGCGCTACCAGGCGGCAGCAGTTCCTGCAGCATTATGCCATTAGCCATACGGCCGCCAGCCATCTGAAACCGGAACAAAGAATATTAAAGAAAGCCTATGCTGAAGGCCGGCGCATCCTGGAACATGAAATGAGCAAAACCATGCGCTTCCGCAGCATACGGGAAATGGCATCCTATGAAAGCGGTTTGGTGTTAAAGGATATTAAACCGGTATGGCTCATGAGCCCATTAAGCGTGAGTGACAGCCTGCCCATGGATGCCGGTTTATTTGACGTGGTTATTTTTGATGAAGCCAGCCAGATACCGGTGGAAGAAGGAATACCCGCACTTTTCCGCGCGCCGCAAACCATTATTGTGGGCGATGATAAACAGATGCCGCCGGGCCAGTTCTTCCAGCACCGCAGTGCAGACGCAGAAGATACAGATCTGCCGGAAGCGGAAGCAAGCTACCCTACAGATGCAGAAAGCCTGCTGGTGCAGGGCGCAGGCAAATTACCGGGCACTATGCTCAGCTGGCATTACCGCAGCCGGTATGAATCGCTGATCAGCTTTTCCAACCACGCATTTTATGGCGCGGAGCTGCTCACCATCCCGGATCATAGCACCCCTGCACAGCAAACACCTTTGCAGCAGGTGCTGCAACCGGAAGAGGGAACTGCCAACGCAGCACAGCTGCTGCAAAACAGCATCAGCTACCATTACCTACCGGAAGGCATCTACGAAAACCGCCGCAATACAGCTGAAGCGGGGTATATTGCTTATATTGTAAAACAGCTGCTGCTGGATAATGTGCAGGACAGCATTGGCATTGTAGCATTCAGCCAGGAACAGCAGGGCGCTATTACAGATGCGCTTAGCGCGCTGGCTGCTACGGACCGGGAATTTGAAGCGCTGCTGGAAAATGCATATAACCGGGAAGAAGGCGGACAGTTCACCGGCCTGTTTGTAAAAAACCTGGAGAATGTTCAGGGCGATGAAAGGGACATCATCATTATAAGCGTTTGTTACGGGCCTGACCGGCAACGGGATATGCGCATGAACTTTGGCCCTGTGAACCGCCGTGGGGGCGAGAAAAGACTGAACGTAATATTCAGCCGGGCCAGGAAACATATGGCGGTGGTGAGCAGCATACAACACCACCACATTACCAATGAGCATAATGACGGCGCACGTTACTTTAAACGCTTTTTACAATATGCGGAAATGGTAAGCACCGGCAATATGCAGCAGGCACGGGAAATACTGGATAGCCTGGTGCTGCCGGGCACCCGGTCTTCTATCACTGCTGACCAGAACAATATTGTAAGTGAGCAGATCAGAACAGCGCTGGAAACAGCCGGTTATACGGTAGATGTAAATGTTGGGCAAAGCAGCTTTAAATGTTCCATAGCTGTAAAACGGCAGGCTAGCGATACAAACTATAGCTTAGGCATTTTACTGGATGATGCCACTCATTATCATAACAACAATCTTATAGAACAATATTATCAACGCCCCGCTATTTTACAGGCCTTTGGCTGGAAAACGGTGAATGTGTATGCAAAAGACTGGCTGGAAGACCGGGAGAAAGTGATGGGGATGATCTTAGGAATGCTGAAATAAGAGAAGAATGTAAGATTATGAACAGGCGCCTTTTTAATTTTTACTTTTTCACTTTTAACTTTTCACGATGGAAATAATATATGTATTACTGGCAGTGATATTATTACTGCTGGTAGTAGTGCTGGTAATGATGAATAAAGCCGCCAATACCTCCCGCCAAAATACCTTACAATATAAAACAGATCAGCTGCTGGATAGCCTGCACCGGCTGGAAGCCGCTGTGAAGCAGGAAATGGTGACCAACCGCGCAGAAACCAATGAAGCGGCAAAGAACACGCGTACAGAAATGACAGCCTCCCTGCAGGTATTTGGCGGCCAGCTTTCCGGCGCTATGAAAAACACCAGCGACCTGCAAAAGAACCAGCTGGAAACTTTTTCTACTAATCTGAATATGCTAACCCGCAGCATGGAGGACAAGCTGCAGTATTTAACCAGCTCGCTGGACAAAAAGATCACGGACCTGCAATCCGGCAACGAGAAAAAGCTGGATGAGATGCGGGCCACCGTAGATGAAAAGCTGCAAAAGACACTGGAAACACGCTTAGGTGAATCGTTCCGTTTGGTAAGCGAGCGGCTGGAAGCCGTGCACAAAGGATTGGGCGATATGCAGCAGTTAGCCACCGGGGTAGGTGATCTGAAACGTGTGCTCACCAACGTAAAAACCAGGGGCATCTTAGGTGAATACCAGCTGGAAAATATGCTGGACCAGCTGCTAACACCGGAGCAATATACCAAAAATGTAAAGACCAAAGCCGGCTCCAATGCGCTGGTGGAATTTGCGGTAAAGCTGCCGGGCAAAGACAAGGAACAGGTATTATGGCTGCCCATTGACTCCAAGTTCCCAAAAGAAGATTTTGAGCTGCTGATGGAAGCCTATGATAAGGCTATTCCGGAAGCGATTGAAGAATGCCGCAAGAACTTTATAAAAGGCATTAAAAAATGCGCGGTTGATATCTTTAGCAAATACATTGATCCGCCTAACACTACCGACTTTGCTATTTTATTCCTGCCCTTTGAAAGCCTGTATGCAGAAGTGATCCGTACACCGGGTTTGTTTGAGGCCATACAAAGAGAATCCCGCATTATTATAACAGGGCCCACTACCCTTTCCGCATTGCTGAATAGCCTGCAGATGGGCTTCCGCACCCTGGCCATTGAAAAACGTTCCAGCGAAGTATGGCAGCTGCTGGGCGCCGTGAAAACGGAGTTCGGCAACTTTGGAACTATTTTGGATAAAACACAGAAGAAATTACAGGAAGCCAGCAATGTAATTGATGAAGCAGGACGCAGGTCGCGCTCCATAGAACGCAAGCTGCGCAATGTGCAGGAGCTGCCTGCTGAACAGGTGAACTTATTATTAGGCGATACAGCTACCCCTACTGTTGCAAACGATGATGAAAAATAATACCTTGTTACAATTGTAAACCTGTTTTTTTTATTGTAAAACCCAAATCTTCCACCCGTATGAAAACACCTCTCCTGTATGCTATAGGCGTATGCCTGTTGGCAGGCGCCTGCGCCAAGAACAATGCAGCCAATGATACTGCCGGTAATGGATTAACTACCAAAAGCAAAGCCACTGCGCTGGCAGCGCCCTCTGACCCTACCCGCGCGGAGCTGCGGCATATTATTGAAAACGTAACAGGCGCTGATGCGCACATTTACAATGCAAAGGATAATGTAGGTCATACCATGGACTGCGCAAAAATTATTGCCAATCCCAGTGGCGGATTTATTGCTGTATACCACACCTATGTAAATGGCCAGGCAAAGGTGAACCTGGCTTCATCCACCGATGTATTACACTGGACCTGGATCCGCGAGCTGGCCGGCAGCAATACGGGCAGCGCATCGCAGCCCACCATTGCCGTTGCAGCCGACGGCGGTTTTGTAATGGCCTGGGAGCAGGAGCCTAATAACCATTTAAAGTTTGTGTATTTCCGTAACTGGACCGATCTGCAGAACGGCGCAGTAAATAAAAGCTTTAATGCGCCGCAAACACTTTCCTCCTGCGCAGAAGGTACGCCTAACCTGTATTATGCCAGCAGTACCCGGCTGGATGTAGGCCATCATTTTTATTCCAATTGTGATGTGGACCGGCAGGCCCGCGGCACCCTCACCAACTTTAATACCTGGACCACCAGCAAGCAGCCCAACTTTGACAATGCCTTATTGTACTGGGGGGTAAAAGGCAACATTGGTGACCGGGATGCCACTGTTTACAAAGGTTACAACTTTGGCGTAATTGAAGGCCAGGGCACTAAAGGTGATTTTGGTACCTGGCGTACATATTTATACGATTACCAGACCGGCAATGCAGACACGCTGCATATTGTAACGGATCATGGCAGCAAGGCATTTGCAAATCCTACCATTACCAATACGGTGATCAACGGGCAGCAGGCGATATTAGTAACCCTGTTTGTACCCAGCGAGAATAGTGGCAGCGGGGAGGCCGGAGAGCTGATCTACTATAAGAAGTATTAGGAGAATGTAAAATAAAATTTGCGTAGTTAAATAACTACATTTAAATTTGTAGTCAAATAACTACACAATAATTTAAAGAATTGTATAGTTTGGCGGTAAGGCATGCGGATTTTCCGCTGTCACGTACGTCCAGTCTGTAGCATCATGTATTTCAGGCCTGCAGACAAAAAGCTTATTTCAGTTAACTTTAATAAATGAACAACATGAATCCAAAGGTTGATTTCTACTTCGCTAAATCCGAAAAGTGGCCAAAAGAGCTGAAGCAGCTGAGAACTATCGCGCTTGAGTGCGGGCTCACGGAAGAATTGAAGTGGGGCTGCCCTTGTTATACACATCAGAACAGTAACATTGTTTTAATACATGAGTTTAAAGAATACTGCGCGTACTTATTCTTCAAAGGTGTGCTGTTAAATGATACCAATGGCATTTTAATCCAGCAAACAGAGAATGTGCAGTCAGCGCGCCAGATCCGGTTCACCAACGTGAAGGAAATAGTGGAAATGAAGGACATCCTGAAAACCTATATTTATGAAGCCATTGCAGTAGAAGAAGCCGGCTTGAAAGTAACTTTAAAAAAGACGTCGGAATTTAATGTTCCTGAAGAATTTCAAAAGAAGCTGGATAAGATGCCGGCCCTGAAAAAAGCTTTTGAAGCATTAACCCCTGGCAGGCAGAGAGCCTACCTTTTTCATTTCTCTCAACCCAAACAATCCAAAACCCGGGAGGCAAGGGTTGAAAAATATCTGAAGCAAATACTCAGTGGAAAGGGATTAGATGATGAGTGATCGTTAGCTTTTAGCTGTTAGCCTTTAGCCTTTAGCGTTTAGCGTTTTTCTCCCGCTCATCCTTCCCTCTTTGGATTTTAATAATACTTCCCGTACGTTTGCATTCGCATTTGGTGCCTGGTGTAAAAACCGGGCTTAAAAGGGAATCCGGTGCAATACCGGAGCTATCCCCGTAGCTGTGATCCTGCTCCCAACTTGTTGGGACGTTTTTCCGGAGTAACTGCATGCCACTGTTCAATAAGAATGGGAAGGCTGCCGGAAAAGCAGGAGAGCCAGAAGACCTGCCAAGGTGCAATCAGTCATTCAGCGCTTTCGGGTGAAAGGCCAGGAATGTAAGCCTACCGGCATTATATTCTTTTTTACTGTATCGTTTTTACCCATGGCGTGTAGTGCTGGTGCAATAATTCCAGTACTTATTACAATTGTTTTTTTCCGGGCTGCTGGCCCGGTAGGCATTGTATGTCCCTGTATTTTTAAACCCATACGATCATATGAAAAAACAACTATTGCCCCTTTTGTTATTGGGAACCCTGACTGTTTTCTTTGCAGCCTGCCAGAAAGAAGATGCGCTGCAGCCGCTGCAAAAAGAAGCAGCGGAGCTTGGAAAAGTTAACGCCACAAACACCGCGTTATTAGCGAATTATGCCAATGGCTTTTTTATTGCCAATGAAGGCTGGTTTGGCCACGGTACCGGCGACCTGCATTTTTATTCCTACAGCGGCGATAGCCTGGACCTGAACGTGTACCATCAGCAAAACCCCACCGGCACGCTGGGTACTGCTACCAACACCCTGCAGTACGCTACCATTTTTAATGGCAAAATGTACATTGTAATTAAAGCAGGCGGCCCCATGGTAGTAACAGACGCCAACACCATGGTGGAAAGCGGCCGTGTGGCCACCCTGCCGCAGAATGATGGTCATGCGTTCATTGGTATTGATGCTACGCATGGTTTGCTGAGCGCTAAAGATGGCGTGTACCCGGTAACGTTACCCAGCCTGGCTATTGGCACTAAGATCAGCGCAGTAGCCGGTTATACCGGCGATATGCTAAAAGCCGGCAGCTATTTATTTGTACTATCGCAAACAGACGGTATTGTAGCTATCAACAGCAGCACCTATGCCTGGGCGAAGAATTTCGGCCCAGCCAACCTGGCTTTTGCATTAGGTAAAGACGGCGCTGTATATGCTACCAATGCGGATTCCCTGATCCGTATTGATCCTGCTACGCTGGGCCGTACCGCGCTGAAGCTGCCTTTCAGCGTACCCTCTCTCTGGGGTGCGTGGCGGCATGCAGCCATCACTTCCTCTACCCAGGAAAGCACAGTGTACATAGTGCGTAACAATGGTTTTGCCGGTGGTACACAGCTGTACCGTTATGTAATTGGTAACGCGGCTTCTTTAACTACGCCTTTTATTACCCTGCCCAGCGGCCAGTTCTTTTATGGCGCAGGCGCAGCGTATAATAAAGACAAAAATGAGCTGGTGCTGACCACCATTAACGGCGCCTTTACCGGCGATACCAATCGCATACTGATCTATGACGCTACCACGGCAGTATTGAAAAAGACATTAACCTATACAGGCTGGTATTTCCCTGCTATGCCTGTATTCCATTAATTATGCAGCAACCGGCTTTTATCCGTAAGTATGTTCACCTGTTAAGCAGTGCCAGCCTGTTATGGGCCGGCGCTGCTTATGCTCAGGTAAAAGACACTACCACTTTACAGGAAGTACGGGTAGATGCCAAACGCCTGCCCGCAGGCCTTAACCCCGTTACTGCCATGCAGGTATTATCCGGGCCAAAGCTGCAGCGGTTAAACAGCCTGTCTGTGGCCGATGCAGTACGGTATTTTTCCGGTGTGCAGCTAAAAGATTACGGCGGCATAGGCGGTTTAAAAACCATTAATGTACGCAGCATGGGTACCAACCACACGGCGGTGAGCTATGACGGGCTAGTGCTGGGCAATGCGCAGAACGGGCAGGTAGACCTGGGTAAATTTTCCTTAGACAATATTTCCGAAGTAGCCCTGTATAACGGGCAGCCCCCTACGCTATTACAGCCTGCCAGGGCTTTCTCCGCAGGTAATGTATTAGCCCTGCAATCCCGTACCCCACAATTTTCAAACAATGAACAATGGCATGGTAAAGTAAGCCTGAAAACCGGTTCATCCGGTTTAATTAACCCCTCGCTGTTATGGCAGCAAAAAATTACATCCCGCATATATAGTACAGTGAGCACAGAATGGATCAATGCCAATGGGCGGTATAAATTCCGTTACACCAATGGCAAGTATGATACTACAGCCCTGCGGCAGAATGGCAATGTGAATGCCTGGCGCGCAGAAGCCGCCTTAAATGGCCTGCTGGCCGATAGCAGCGCCTGGGCGGTGAAGTATTACCGCTACCAATCTACCCGCGGTTTGCCGGGCGCTATTGTGGCCAACCATTTTAATTACGGGCAGCACCTGGAAGACCGCGACCAGTTTGTGCAGGCAACCTTTCACAGCGATCCGCACAAACGGTACCGTTTGTTAGCCAATGCTAAATACTCCGACCTGTATAGCCGGTATATTGATCCCGAATATCCCAACGAACAACATTTGCTGGATAACTATTATCACCAGAAAGAAGTATATGTATCCCTGGCAAATGAATATACAATTACCCGCTGGTGGGAAAGCTCGCTGGCAGCGGACTTTATATCAAACACGATGGATGCAAACCTGTACCGCTTTCCCTACCCTACCCGCTATACCACGCTGGTAGCGCTGGCCAGCCGGCTGCATTTACCACAGCTGGAAATACAGGGCAATTTACTGGCCACCATTGTGAATGAAAAAGTACAAATCTATGAAAGCGCCGGCCCTAAAAGGGAATACACCCCTTCCCTCTCGCTGGCCTGGAAACCTTTTGCACAGCAGCATTTGTGGCTGCGTACTTTTTACAAAAACATTTTCCGCCTGCCTACTTTCAATGACCTGTACTATACTTTCATTGGCAACAATAACCTGAAACCCGAATACGTGCAGCAGTATGATGCCGGTTTTACCTGGCAGCAACCCATGCGCGGACGCTGGCTCTACATTTTCCTGCAGGCAGATGGTTATTACAATCATGTAAAGGATAAGATAGTGGCGGTGCCTTCTGATAACCTCTTTGGCTGGTCGATGATGAACCTGGGGCGGGTGGATATTAAAGGGATAGATGTAGTGCTCACCACTGCCCTGCAGCCTTTTAAAGAGCTGCTGGTAAATGCAGGTATCAATTACACCTATCAAAAGGCGCAGGATGTTACTTCCGGCAAAGGCGGGTTTAACTATGGGCAGCAGATCCCCTACACGCCCTGGCACAGCGGGTCTTTTACGTTGGGGGCCGACTGGCGCTCCCTGGCGCTGAACTACAGCTTTATTTATACCGGGGAACGTTACAGTCAGAAAAGGAACATACCCGTGAATTATGTGCAGCCCTGGTACACCAGTGACCTTTCTGCCTCCTGGACCCTGGCGCATCGCTCATTTACAAATAAGCTCACGTTTGAGGTGAATAATTTATTAAACCAGTATTACGATGTGGTATTGAACTTTCCCATGCCAGGCCGTAACTACCGGCTTACTTTAAGCATTAGCCGCTGATCATAAACTATGATGTCTGTGAATTATTTATACCGCTTTCTTTTATGCAGTCTTTTACTGCTCACGGCCTGCCGTAAAGATCTGGTGCTGCCGCAGGTTGACAGCGTGGATATAGCCGGCTACAGCCGCCCGCATGATGTTACGCCTACTGTGCAGGGCCTGTATGTGCTGAACGAGGGAAACATGAACATGAACAAGGCTTCGCTGGATTACCTGGATCTTACCACAGGCCGCTACAGCCGCCGCCTGTATGAAGCCTATAACCCTGAAGTAACCAAAGGCCTTGGGGATGTTGGCAACGACATACAGATCTACGGCAGCAAAATGTACATTGTAGTAAACAACTCCAACAAGGTAGAGGTAGTGGACGCCGCCACTGTAACCCGCATTAAACAGCTGAACATACGGCAATGCCGGTACGTAGTTTTTTATAAAGGCAATGCCTATATCACCTCTAACGACGGTTATGTATCGGTGATAGATACTGTTTCCCTCACAGAAACCGGGCGTATTAAAACCGGCCGTAACCCGGAGCAGATGGCCATTAGCGGCAACAAGCTATATGTAGCCAACTCGGGCGGCTATAGCCCGCCTAATTATGAGCGTACAGTATCCGTAATAAACCTGGACACGCAGCAGGAGCTAAAGCGTATTGATGTAGCCATTAACCTGGACCGCCTGGCGCTGGATCCTTACGGCGACCTGTATGTAAGCTCCCGGGGAGATTATTATACCATACCCTCCCGCCTATACGTAATTGATACGCATTCAGATACGGTAAAGAAACGGTTTGATATAGCCGCCAGCAACATCTTTATCCATAAAGACCTGGCCTACATTTACAGCGTGGCATGGAGCTACATCACCCATTCCAATACTATCAGCTATGCATTGATCAATGTAAAGGCTGATACGCTGCTTAGCACCCAATTTATTACCGACGGTACAGATAAACAGATCGTAATACCCTATGGTATACTGGTAGACCCGGATACCGAAGATGTGTATGTATCCGATGCGCTGGACTATGTATCGCCCGGCATCCTGTACTGTTTTGATAAAGCCGGCAAAAAGAAATGGTCTGTTGAAACAGGGGATATTCCCGGCCACTTTGTATTCCTTAAGAAAAATTAACACTTCGATATTATGCAATTCACAAGATTTACCCGGCTTACTTTTTTATCTGCTGTACTGCTGCTGGCGGCCTGCTCCAAGGATGCAGATGAAACACCCACACCGGAAGAACCGGACCATTTCCGGCCGGCTACTTCATCCAGCAGCGCATATATTAGCCAGGTGTTTGAATACCTGCCGGCGCCCGGCCAGTTTGTAAATGAAAATAATTTAGGCGATACTGCCGCCGCTAAAAAGATCATTGGCGGCAGCGATGCATTGCTGTCACTGGGCAGCTACGGCGGCTATGTGATCTTTGGATTTGATCATTCCATTGAGAATAAAGACGGCGATGATCTTGGCATCTTTGGCAATCCCTTAACCAATGCCGGCCAGGAATGGTCAGAGCCTGGCATTGTGCTGGTAATGCAGGATAAGAACGGTAACGGTAAGCCGGATGACGGCGAATGGTATGAGCTGGCCGGCAGCGAATATGCAAAAGCCACTACCATAAAAAAATACCGCATCACATATTACAATCCTAAAAAGGAAGAAGCTACAGATATATTGTGGAAAGATAACCAGGGCCACAGCGGTTATGTGCTGGCCAACTATTTTCACACACAGCCCTACTACCCTTCTTTTGCAAACCCTGATTCTATTTCTTTTGAAGGCACTTTGCTGCCCAGCACCATCGGCAAAAAGTATGATCCTGTTTACCAGACCGACCTGGTGACCAACCAACCTTTTGACTGGGGTTATTCCGATAACGGATCGGCGGATGTGCTGCAAACCATCAACGATGAAGGGCGTGGTTACAATAAGCTGGAGATCAGCAATGCCGTAGATGCTAATGGTAAAAGCGTGATCTTAAAATATATTGATTTTGTGAAAGTGTATACCGGCCAAAGCTGCAATGGTAATACTTCTACTGACCCGGATAACCCGGACCGTTTCCTGGGAGAGGTCTCTACGGAAATATCCGGCGCCATAGATATTCATATTAAGCCCTGACTATTTGCAATACACCACCTGGTTTTTGAACCAATCCTAGTAACACCTGAAACAGCGGCGGGGAGCAATCCCTGCCGCTTTATTTATACATATTTTGTAAGCAACTGTTTGGTAACCTTACTTAGTCCATCGTTTAATGACCAGGCCTGCAGCTGTTCCCTGATCCATGCTGTTGTTATAAGGGAATGGTTAATGGATAATACCTCCATATATATTTCCAGCAGCTTCTTAAGGTTTTTAATAGGTTCTTCGGGTAAATGGGCCAGTAAGGAACCGATCATCTTTTCAAGTTCCCGGTTATGCTGGTCTGACAGGCGTATGAGGTTATTCATTACCAGGTCTGTAAAGCGCTTTAACGGCGTGAACTCCACTACCTGGTGCTTACCTATCACTTCGCCCAGCTGGTGGCTATTGATCAAACCTCTGGTAACCCCATTGATCCATATTTCTGCTGCAATTTGCGCAATGGTCTTATCGCTGCTTACTAAACAGGTGGCTATAAATAAATGGCCCATGCTGCTCCATGGCCGCTGCAGGCCATGCAAAGTCTGTATGGTATTCAGCACCACTTTTTTAGCTGTTTCATCCCAGAACTTTTCATATTGCAGGCAGCGGCTCACCACATGCGCCAGCAATGGCTCCGGATTATTGGGTGTGAAGAATAACATGCGTTGCATATCATTCGGCGCTGTAAAGAGGGATCCGGTATCGCCCAGTATTATATATTCATACAACAAATGCGGCGTTGCTGCCTGCACATCCTGCTTATTGATGCCAATTACCTGCAGCTCTTTATGCAGGTATGCCTGTTTAACATTCTTCTTTTTTTCATAATCATATTCATCAGTAAAGCGTTCTTCTGCAATAGTTTGCCAGGCATATTGCCCTGTAAAGCGGCTGCGGGCCACTTTGTTGTATGGAAAATGCTCAAACTCCGGGTAAATAACCAAGGGTGTTTTTGCCAGTGCAGCTATCATCCACCAGGAAGCATGCTGGAACGGCGGCTGCGGGCGGGCATCTTTTTCCAGTATAAATTGCATAATGCGCAGGTACTCACCAGTGAGCTTTTCAGCGGCATAAGAGAGGCCCGGTGCAGGCGTATCCAGCACAAGCCGTGAAAGCGCCATCTGCAGATCCATTTCATCCGGCGCTGTATTTGCCTGCTGGTATTGGTATAAGCGCTCTGTTAATTCTACAGGCGATAACCAGCCAGGGGCATGTGTGGGAGTACATAATAAGGGCAGGGTATCACCGCTTGTTATTTTATCCAATGCGGTTATTAAAAAGAACAGGTACACGCCACACAGATCTCCTTTGTATCCGTTACTCCATTCCTTCAAAGTGCGCATCCTGCGCGTATACCATTTAGGGTACTGTTGATGGAACGCTTCATCCTGTTTAACATTACTTTCATGCATGCTGCGGATGGATGCTGTTTCTCCCGGGAACTGCTGCACCAGGTAACGGCCATAGTCTATCCAGAAAATTGCCAGCAGCACATCCAGCTCACCGGCGGATGCAGCGCCTTTCATTACCAGCTTATATGCCCGCTGAAAGGCCGGCTCCAGCTTTTTTACCTGCTCTCCCGTTATATCAGTGTGCAGCTTGATCAATGCGGCCGGTAATAAATAAATGTGATAAGGCTGGTTGTTATCAAAGGCCTGGCTGGCCAGGAAGATGAGCTCATCAAAGCCAGAGATGTCTTCAATCTTTACCTGCTCATCCAGCAGGTTATATGCTTCCGGCACTTCCAGTATATTTCCGGGTACAGGCGTTCCCGTTACAGGCTCCATAAAATCCGGCAACAGGCTACGCGCGCTTACCATCATGGTTTCCCGGTACTGCGCTATTTGCTCCCGCAGCGCGGGATCTGCAGCATTGCCATACTTCTTTAGCAGCTTGGCCGCACGGGATTGTACATCATCATCATTATTCATAAATACCTGGCAAAGGGCGGCACATACAGCCGGCGCCAGCTGCTTATCCTGTTTCAGCAGCTTTTCCAGCACGGCCAGGGTATTGGTTAATACGGCTTTGGTGGTAGATGAAAGCAAAATGCCTGTATGATCCAGGAAACTACCTGTATCCAGCTGCTTTTCATCTGCCAGCTTTTTCAGGCACTGCAGGGCTGTGTTCACCGGTTTGGTATGCGCTGCGCTTAACGCTACCAACAGCTCCGGCTGCAGGGTTTGCAATTCAGCTATAGCAGGCTCCATCTCTGTAAACAATTCAGCGAACCAGCCGGATAATGTTTTATTAAATCCCCGGTTGGAAGCCAGGAGCGCTTCTTTTAAGATACGCTGCCTGTCCAGCTTTCCTGCTGCTGAAAATTCCCTGAACACATCTATCCAGGTCTTTTGTGCAGCGTCTGTAGCCAGGTAACGGCCCGACCAGTTGACAGATGATTCAAACTGGAACAGGTACCAGATATGCTCCGTAAGAGTAATGTCATATATCAGCAGGTTGCTAACTGTAAACTGGTAGCTGCGGTTGGGCCCTTCATAATTATGTATAACCATTGGCAGCTGCCTGGCTATTAAAGCGGGTACGGGATCTATATGTCCCTGCTTCCACAACTTCACTAAGCTAAGATAGTTAAGGGGTATATGGTCTCCCTTAAGGTCATTTACATAAGCATTCAGCCAATCGGGGCAATACCAGTCTAACACCTGCTCCAATATTTCTTCATCCAGTATACCAAAGAAGATCTTTTCTATTTCCTGCCGCGTGCAGCATACAAACCCGGCAGCTCTTAATATTTCCCTTTGTACCGGTGTAGCCTTTTGCATGAAAATGCTGGATTGTGATCCGCTTTCCTTTACCTCCCGGTAATCCAGGTAATCCTTTGCGGTTGTTTTCAGGAAAGGTGTGAATGCTTTTTTCTGTGTTTGATCCAATCCTTTCAGGAAAGCCCATACTTCATCTTTCCTTTCTTTTTCCAGGATGGTTGTAAATTCCTGCTGCAGATCCATGTGATAGCTTAATTGGTTAACATCTTTTTTACTGCCAGTATATGTTTACAGGCGCCTCTTTCGCCCTGGTGGCGGCTAAACCAGGTACAGGTGCAGCGTTCCTGCTCAGCATCCAGTATCACGGTATGCTGTACCCCGCTGCCTGCTACCTGCGCCTCTACCCTGGTGGCCTGGCGGGATAGTATTTCAACTTTATTCTCTGCCAGCAGTTTTTCGGCATCCTTTAAACGCGGGTTCAGGCTTAAAATGCGGCTTAATTTAAACGGCAGGCGCCTGTAGAAAAAATGATTGGCGTCAATATCAAAACCTAACAATCCCATTGCAGCCAGCCTGGCAGTAATATGGTCCAGCTTTTCCAGCTGAATGCCTTCTTCTACTGCCAGTAACGCGGGATTAAAGACCTGGTTGGCATAGCTGTATTTATCCACGGCATCTATCCAGTTATCCGGCACTTCCTCTATTAATGATTCCAGCGCAGCACCTTCGCCTGAAAAGCCCCGCCAGCAATCGCGTGAAAGCGACATACTGAAACAGAGATTGCCAAAGTACAGCTGCCAGGTGGTAGACTGCATATCCGGATGTGGAAATACTTTCAGCTGGTCGGCCAGCGGCAGCAAAGGTTCCATTAACTTTAAGCGGTGCACGCCACCCACACAAATACCATTGGCTGCTTTTATTGGAGAAAATAATGGTTTACTGCCCCGCATCACCAGGTAAAAATCTGCTTTAGGCTTGCCGGTGGGAATGCTCTGAAACAGCTGTAAGGCCTGCATCCTGTTAAAGGTAAATCCCTGCTCTGCTGCGGCCATGTAAAGCTGTACCGTGGTTAACCCTTTGATCCATTTTACAGGCAGCGGTACTTTTCTTTCCACTACTTTACCACTACCTTCTTTTTGCAGCGCTACTTCCTTTTTACCAACGGAAAGCACTACACGCTCCTGCCGGCTAATGCTGCTCAATGCTGAGATCATAGGCTGGTTAAAATCCACATTGGTGGTACCGCTTTCCGGGAACTCACCATCATACCCGCCGGGCAGCACATCTACCCGTGCGTATACGCTGCAGCAATGGGAAAATCCTTCAAAGCGGATCTTTTCATTTCCTGCGGTAACAATGGGATCTTTTAATAAGGCCAGCTGAAAAGGCGACAAATTAAAGCTGGACTGCACCACGTTAGACAGTGTAACCAAACAACGGGCGGTAATATACGGATCTGTAAGCCTGCCCCAGAAAAAGCAGGGTGCATCTTTCTTTTGTACTTCACTGTATTTAGCCAGGAAAAGCTCATCCTGATCCCCCGTTTTATTTAATAATGATGGAGTGGTGTACTGATAGGTAATTGTTTCTGACATATAACAAACATATGGTAGGTAATAGGAACCGGGGAACAAAATAAGCAACCGCTGCCAGAATTAAAAATTCCTGCTGATAAACCCAAACGCCCGCCGCTCTGACCAGTAAAACGTGCCGCCAAATGTTACAAAACCTACATGTCCGCCATGGCTGGGCGTTTCCAGATAAAAGTGAGGATTCCGGGCAGCTGCTTCGTAAGGGAAGCTTCCTTTGCCTAAAAAGGGGTCGTCCAATGCATTAACGAGCAAGGTAGGGATGCGGATGTTTTCCAGGAAAGGTTTGGAGCTGCAGCGGTCCCAGTAAGTGAGCGCATCCGGGAAACCGTGAATGGGCGCGGTGTAGCGGTCATCGAACTCCCTGAAGCTTTTGATAGTGTGGTAATTGTCCAGGTTGATCATACCGGGAAAACGCTGTGCTTTTACCTGCAGCTTTAAACCCAGCTCGCGGATAAAGCGGCGCATGTAGATCGTGTTATGCTTTTTCTCTAATTCAACAGAACTATCCTGCAGGTCGCAGGGAACGGAAAAGGTTACGGCAGAACGGACGGAGGGATGAATATCAGCGCCCTGCTCACCTAAATATTTAAGGGTCACGTTGCCACCTAAAGAGAAACCTACCAGGTGAATACTCTCGTATTGATCTAATGTGATAAGGTGATCTATTACCTGCCCCAGGTCGCCCGTCTCACCACTATGATAAAAACGCAGCAGCTGGTTAGGTTCCCCGCTGCAGCCGCGGAAGTTCATGGATACCGTATCATAGCCGCCCTGGTTAAAGATGTGCACCATGCCTTTTACGTACTGGCGGGTAGTATTTCCTTCCAGCCCGTGTAAAATGAGCACGATCTTTTTACTGCCAATGCGGCTGAAATCCAGGTCCAGGAAATCCTGGTCAGCAGTGATAAATCGTACGCGTTCATAATGCACGCGCGGCAGCTTACGGAATAAAGCGGGATAGATCGTCTGTAAATGACGATGCCGCAAAAAGAATGGCGGTTTGTAACCAGATGACTGAATGACCGGCATATATGCGGCAAGATACTGCGGATGCGGGAACTTTAGCCCTTAAACTGATCGATCACCCCTTTCAGCTCCCGGGCATTCATTACACCGCTTTGCCGCCATTTTACCTCACCGCCACGGAACACCATGAGGGTAGGCACGCTTTGTACCTGGTAAGCTGCTGCCAGCTTGGGATTACGGTCTACATCCATTTTCAGGATCACCACATCATCTCCCGTCATGTTCTTCAGCTCTTTAAGAATGGGCGGCATCATTTTACATGGGCCGCACCATTCTGCGGAAAAATCTACCAGCACCGGTTTATTACCATTTATAAGCTCACCAAAAGTTGGTTGCGCATTTTTAGTTTCCATAGTCCCTTTTCCTGTTGTTCATCAAAAATAGGGCCGTAGGCCAGACTGGCAGATACTGCTGCCGTTAGTTCACATCCTTGCCTGCAGTGAGCTTATCAATAGCGGCTTGCACCGTGGTTTTATTGATCTGGTCGGGCGCAAGGGATAAGGCCTGGCGGGCATACTTCAATGCCGACTTATAATCCCCGGTGGCGGAGTATCCGCGGGTTAATCCCATAAGGGTAGTGAACTCGCTGGGATGTTTATCAAAATTCTGCTTAAACACTTCCAGCGCTTCTGCAGGCTTTTTCTGCTGTACCAGCATGCGGCCGTACTGGTGCATTTCGTTCATACCGGCCAGGGGCAGCGATTTTTTCATAACAGCGGTGGCTTCATCGTTACGTCCCAGCTTATTCAGCACCAGCGCTTTGGTGCTCCAGGCCGGGAAGCTGCGATCACCGCCAAAATTTACGCTGGTAGCGGAATCGGACCACAGCAGGGCTTCCTCTAAATTGGTATTATGCTGCACACACCACTGGGCGGCCTGGTTCCAGCCCTGCCAGTTAAACCCCTTGTCTGATCTTAATTCACGGCGGAAGGAGGCGATCTGATCTTTTACATAATCAGTTTCAACAGTGAAGGGGATACTGACCTTTTCCCATTCCAGGGCCACGGTAGCGGTGTTCTCTGTTTCGTTCATGAACTCGTATTTCAGCCATTCCACGCTGTTATCCAGCGCCACGGGTTTTACTTTTACCCGCAGGGCATCTTCCTGCTCATTGTAATAGAACTGGCCCCATGAACTGGAGTTCTTAGAAAAAATGAGGGTGCATTCATCAGGCCCATAGGCCACAAAAAATCCGTATTTGCCGGCGGGTAAAGGCTGGCCGGCTATCTTTACATCATTGGTAAACTCAAAAGTGGTGTTCTCATTGGCGCCGGCCCTCCAGGGGGCAGCTTTGCTGCTGCCAAAACCAGGGTCTGTAAAACCAACGGGCACCAGCTGCCCCCAGATCTTACCTTCCCTGCCTTTTACGCCGGGGCGGTCGTAGTGAATGGTTACATCCGTTAAACCAATACGTTCGCTAACAGATGCTTTTTTATTATTACCACTGGGCGCAGTGGTTAATTGCGCGGATGTTATGCGTGGTAAAAAGATGATGATGGCTGCCAGACAGATTAATGCTTTCATAATGGGATTATTTACCCGGAAAGCTACCGAACCTGGCAGAGGCTGCCAATTAAATTATGAAGGAGGCTGTAAATACAGGGATGGGAGGCTGCACTATTCATGTGCAGCACGCCATGCTCGTAACAGTGGTGTCATTTCAGTTATTAAGGTATAGGTACGCTTGTGAAATGCCGCAAATATAGCCCATAATATCAATATATTATACCCTTATAACGAATTTACAACGAAAGTTTTATGCGGCTTTTTAAAAAACTTAACATTGCCGGGGTTATATAATTGTTAACTTTATGTTACCACACATTACTCATAATTTATAAACAAACAATTTTCAATGTCTGAAACTAAGAAGGGACCAGCATCCAGTAAGGATACCCGTAAAACAATTGAACAGCAGTTTGAAACACTGCTTACCAATTGGAAGGAACAATTGGGAGAGAAGAAATTTAAGAACCGGGTGAAGAAAGCAGCTAAAGCCTTCAGCAAAGGATTACCGCTGGTTAAAAAAGAAGCACCTGTTAATAAGAAAACTGCAAAAAAAGCCGCAGGTGGCAAAAAAGCCATTGCTGGTAAAAAGGTAAAGAAAGCCATTGCAGACAAGAAGGTAAAAGTGGTTGCTGATAAAAAAGAAGCGCCTAAACCGGCTCCTGAAAAATAGCCGCGCAACGCCTGTTATTACCGCTTACATTTGTTTAAACCGGTAATAACAGGCGAAACCTTTTAGATAAAAGATCTTCCGCAGCAGCTAATAAGAATGCAGATCAAATATATTGTTGTTAAAACCCAAACATTTCACCTTCCGCTTATTTAGAAATCTTTTCCACGCTAAGAAACAATTAACCGCACCGTGCTTTCACACGCGCAATGCTGCACAGCAAAGCTATGCCTGCAGGCCGGTTTTAACGAGCCTGTCAATTTATAAGATACTATAAGCGGTATAGCGGGCAGTTGCCTTTCCTGTTCAGGAAGGCGTAGCGTGGTTAGCGCCGTGCAGGTCTGATTCTGGTTGTATGGTTGGTGTTGCTATGCGTTAGGCGATGGCATTCTCCCTGGCGTGTTCCATGATCTTACGCAGGTTCATAATGGCATAACGTACACGGCCCAACGCGGTGTTAATGCCTACATTCACCACCTCTGCTATTTCTTTATAACTCAGGTCGGCATAATAGCGCAGTATCAATGCTTCCCTTTGTGTGGCGGGCAGCATATCCAGCATGCCATGCAGCTCCTGCTGCCGCTCCCGGATAATAAGGCGCTGCTCTTCGCTGGGCTCTATGCCTGCAAAATTTTCGGAGAGCTCTTCCCTGTAGCCCAGCACTACCGGCAGCGACACGTGTACTTTCCGGAAGTGGTTAATGCTGCAGTTATGCGCTATGCGCGCCGCCCAGGCTACAAAACGGTGATTATCCGTATAATGCCCGGCCTTTAAAGCATTCACGATCTTTATAAAAGTCTCCTGGAAAATATCTTCTGCCAGGGTACGGTCTTTTACCAGCAATACAATGGTGGTAAAGATCCTGTCTTTATGCCGGTACACCAGGCGCGTAAAAGCGCTGTTGTCGCCGGATAAATAACGCTGTATTAATTCTTCGTCGGTAAAGTCACAATATCTGTTCATAAACACTGTAATAGAGGTTCCCAAAAAAGGTTAAGATTAATAACAGGCTGCCCTGAAAAGGGCAGCCCTTTTCCTATAATCTAATCTGTGATGGAGTTATTAGTAGATCAGTCTTTAGTCTTTTAAATGCAACCAGGCTTTTACCTGCTTGTAGTTATTCCAGTCAATACCGGCTGCGGCCTTGCGGGCGCTGGTACCGCCGGGGATCACGATGTAACGTGCCTGCTGGTACTTAACGCCGTTATCATCTACCACGGTTGACAGGTTGCCGTTAGCCAGCAGCCCTATGAGGCCTTCCACAAAACGTACGTTAATGATGTTCTCACCATCAAAGTAAGGCAGCGGTGCTACCAGCGGCTCTGCAGCAGAGTTCAGGTTCATGTACACTTTTATTTCACCTCCTGCTAATACTTCGGGTGTGATCTGCGGTGCATCCAGGCTGGCTATCCAGGTGCCGGTTGATGTATCCTGCTCAAAAGTCACATCCAGCCAGCCGGAATAAATTACGTTGGCGGTACCGGTATCTCCTTTAGGGCCGGTATCCCCTTTAGGACCAGCAGGGCCATTTGGACCGGCCGGACCGGCGGGTCCGGGATCACCATCCTTAGAGCAGGATATTGCTGTAAACATTACAGACATTACAAGTACACAGGGAATAAACCATGATGCTTGGAAAAAACGTTTCATAAAAACTCTTGTTTGTATTGGTTGAAAAATGAATAAACTGTTTATTGTTATTACCATACGTTACGCGGGCACAGATCGCCATAGCGGTTACCGATCAGGATCCCTACCAGGATCTCATGCGAGCCACGGCTTACGGTGTTTAAGGAAGATCCGGTGTAATCATAGGAGTACCCGATGTTGAAGGTAGAGCTGATATTCACGCCCAGCATAGCTGCCACACCATCTTTGTAGCGGTAAGATGCGCCTGCCCATATGCGGTCGCGGTACTGCACCTTGGCATTTACATCAAAGCTTACCGGCGCCGCTGTTATGTATTTCAGCATTACGGAAGGCATCAGCGTAACATCTTCCGATAACCACAAGCGGTAACCGGTGGTGAGGAACAGGTGCGGGATCAGCTTACCACGGTACACGGAATCGCCTACTACCTTGCCTTCATCAAAACCCAGGTTCATGGGAATAATGTTCTGGGCCGATAAACCAATGAAGTAATCTGCGGAGTAGAGCCATAAACCGGCGGCTACTTCGGGCTTCCAGGTGTTCAGCAGCGAGCTGCCGGCTATTACAGGATCATTGGGGTTCTGCAGCTCCAGCTTGCTGGCATCCAGCGTAATGGACTGCATGCCCAGTGAGATACCTGCGCTTAAGCTGGTGCGGGGCGCCAGGCCTATATGATGTGCATAGGTGCCGCTGAAAGAAACGCGGTTTAAGGGGCCGGTCCTGTCATTCAGCAGGGTGAAACCCACACCGGGGTGTGAAGGCGGCGCTTCATAGTCGGCCCAGTAGGCCCTGCCGCGCGGGTTAGTACCTTCTATTTCAAAACCCGTTGGCGATGCCTGCGGATAATCACTTTTACGCAACGGGCCATGCACGGTTAAATATGTAGTTACCGGCGAACCGTTGAGCCCTGCCCACTGGTGGCGGTGGCTGGCCTTTACATCCCAGTAGTTCTCTATACCTGCCACGGCCGGGTTAATAATAAACGGGTTCATGATGTACTGCGTGTAATGCGGTTGTTGTTGCGCACTCACGGAATGCACCCCCATACAGATCATTAAAGCAACCGCCATGCATCTTTTAATAGATATCTGCATAACATTTGTTTTAAGGTTACCGGACGCTCCGTGCCGGAACGCCCGGTACCGATTTTCATTTATGGCCGAAAAAGATCACTTCAGCACTTTAAACTCTGTTCTTCTGTTCTTCTGCCTTCCTTCAGGATTATCTTTTCCATCCGGCGTGGTATTAGGCGCAATGGGCTGTGTAGCGCCATAGCCCTTATATTCCAGCCTTTCCTTATCCACTCCTTTGCTGATCAGGTATTCCACTACGTTCCGGGCCCTTGCTTCAGAGAGGCGGGCGTTCAACGCATCAGATCCCTTACTGTCGGTATGCGCGCTGATCTCAATGCGCAGATCCGGGTGCTGCTGCAGCATATTCACCAGCACATCCAGCGCAGGATATGATTCTGTTTTCAGCGTTGCTACGTTGAAATCATAATACACGTTCTGCAGTATGGTGGGTGTTTCAACTGCCGGTGGTGTTACTTCTTTTACTACCGGCGGCAGGGCCTTGATAGTATCCGGCGGTACGGGAATATTTTTGCTGAGGGCAAATAATTCCAGGCAGCATTCTGCTGCGCGGTCAGAGCCTATCCACACATTTTCCAGGATATTTTTTTCTGTGCCTTTGCTGGCAAAGTAGATATCGTCTTTTACGGAATTCACCGGGTAGCCGAAGTTCACAGGCGTTTCCCAGTTATCCAGGCTGCCTTTGCTGTAAAAGAAATCGTAACCGCCCATGCCTACGCCACCATCGGTAGAAAATACCAGTACGCCGCTGGGTGCGTGATAGTAAGGTGCCTGCTCATTATCAGCGCTGTTGATGGTGCTGCCCAGGTTGCGGCTGTTCAGGGGTTTACCATCTACATCCAGGTCGGCACACCAGATATCATAACCACCGTAACCACCTTTGCGGTCGCTGGCATATAAGAGGTGCTTGCCATCCGGCATTACAAAAGGCTGCTGTGCATTGTAACCGGCTGCATTCACCTGCTCATCCAGGATCAGCGGCTCACTCCAGGCATTGCCGTATTTTTTACTGCGGTATATGTTGGCGATCTTTTTACCATCTTCTATTTTCCAGCGGGTCAGGAATAAGGTGTTACCATCCGGTGCAATGCTGATCACACCCTGGTGTATATCCCGCGGCTGCGGCAGCTCCAGGCGGGTAATATTGGAGGCGCTACCTTCCGCTACAGCGGCCTGGTATACCCGGTTCAGGTGCACATGGTTCTTATCTGTAGCGCTATCCGGGCGGGTGGAGGTGAACAGTAAAGTACCGTCGTTCAGCCATACGGGCGCATAGCTGGCGCCAGTGGCATTAAGGCCGGTGGCGCCTTTGTGCACGGAGTACTGTGAAAGATCGCTGCGGTGCAGCTGCTCCTGTATGAACTGCAGGTTCTTTACTTCCCGCTCTGCTGCTGCGGTATATTCATCTTTTGTTTCGTGGATGCTCAGGAAATAGGTGAAGGCTTTTTGTGCGGCTTCATATTTTTCCAGCGCGCGCAATGCAGTGGCGTAGTGATAGGCTGCCAGCGGGAACTGCGTTTTATCAAATTCCAGCGCTTCTTCATAATACGGCGCTGCCTTTACATAGTAATGCAGCTGGCGGTAGCTTTCTGCCAGGTAATAGATGGCCTGCTGCTCGCTGCTTACCGGGGTTACCTGTTTTTTGCTGAGCGTACCGGTTGTATAAGGGTTATATGATGCGGGACGGATAATGCTTTTGCGGGAGGCCAGGTATTTTTCATAATACTGTGCGGCAGAATTGTAGTCGGCCTTTTTATAGTAAAAATCACCGGCCTTCAGGTAGTCGTAGGTGAACTGCGCCTGTGCTGCCATGCCCATTAACACTACCGCTGCAACTAAGAATATTCTTTTCATGAGTTTTCTTTGAATCGTGTTATTATAATCTTGGACAAACAAATTCTACTTCCTGCGCCTTGTATTTCTTACGGCCAATGAAGGTTAAGGATACTTCAAAGCTGTTGGCGCCTTTTACCATTTTGCCCAGGTCAGAATTATTGATGTCGTAGCTGGCGCCCAGTGTCATGGTCTTATAAATGAAACCGGCGTATACGGAGATGGCATCTTTAACACGGTAGTTAGCGCCCAGGAGAAAATCAGTGTTCATGGCAGCATTCATTTGCCCGTAAGCGCCAAACATTTTTTCAGAAGCGGTGCCCTGGCGCATGTACATGGCGTTAGGCGTTAAGGTAAAACCCTGTCCCAACTGCAGTCTTACACCGGCATGGCCAATGTAACGCATGGGGATGCGGGCATCGCCCTTATCGCTGAACTGGTCTTTGGGGCGGGTAAGGTGCGATACGGAGAAGCCGCCGAAAATGTTGTAGTTCTTTCCCGGTTCTGCATCGTAATACAATACGCCGGCACCGGCATCAAACGACATGGCGGAGGTTTTGTTAAACACGTCTGCGGAGCTGGTGCCCGGGTTGTAACCGGTGATGGGATTCCACTGGTCACCGAAGGTGAGCTTGGAGGGATCAAACTTGCGCTGTATAAAGCCCAGCTGCATGCCAAAGGCCAGCTGGTGTGTTTGCATAGCGCCAAACTTTACACCGGTGTAGGCTACGTTAGCATAGGCGGTGGTGTAGTTGTAGCCGCCATCACCGGCTGACTGGTTCAGGATACTGGCGCCAAAGTTGAAATTCTTGTCGGTGGTAATGTCCGCTGCTGCACCAAAGGTGGAGAAGGGACTGCTGATATTACCCCACTGCGTGCGGTAAATGGCCGACAGGCGGTAATCACCGTCAAACGCGCCGGTTAAGGCGGGGTTTAACCAGGAGGGGTACACGTAGTATTGGGAAAAGTGCGGATCTATCTGCGCCCGTGTGCTTAAGGCGGAGAGTGTTGCTACGATCAGCAAACCCAGGGTTCTGGTAAAGCGTTTCATGCGTACAATTTTTATTTTTTGGTTGACCACATGGCACCTCACTGTGTCCATGTGCGCGTTGGTTAATGTCCTCAGATACGGTTGCATGTGAATTGTTTTTATTGTTATCTCAAAATGGTTACGTTGCCGGTGAGCGGCGGGAAACCGCTTTGCAGCTTAATTACATAGTAATAAGTGGCCAGCGGTAATGCTTTACCATTCCAGGTGCCGTCCCATGCTACGTTGTAGCCGTTGGAGGTATACACGCGCTGCCCGTAACGGTTATACACATCTACTGTGGCGCCGGGATAATCGGCCAGGTTGGTAATGACCCATTGATCGTTAATACCATCGCCGTTGGGGGAAAATGCGTTGGGTACCTTTACGGGTTTCAGCACTTTTACGGTTAAGGCATCCACGGCGGAGCAGTTGCCCTGCCCTGTTGCGGTGAGGGTATACGTTTCATCACGCATGGCCTGCAGGTAGGGGCGCAGGATGGTAGGGTCCGGGAAATCGCCGGAAGGCGTCCAGCGGAAGGTAAGCACAGAGGAATCATTGGCCGTTGCATTGAACTGCAGCATAGTGCCTTCCGGTACTACGAAGGAGGGGCCTGCATCTATTACAGGCTGCAGGTATACCAGCACTTTGTTGGTGAAAACATTGCTTACACAGCCAATAGCATTCGTAACCGTGAGCCTTACATCATAGTTGCCCGGTGCATCATACCGTTTAACCGGGTTACGGGAGGTAGCGCCGCTACCGTCTCCAAATTCCCAATCCCATTTAGTAATGCTGCTGTTAGGCGCGGTACTTTTATCGGTGAACACATTGTCTGTACCCTGGCACAAAGTATCCGGCTCTACCAGGAAGCTGGCAACAGGTTTGTTATAGAAAGCGCTCAGCACCTTAGCAGTATCACTGGTACAGCCGTACGCGGATTTAGTAATCAGCTGCACGGTGTAGGAGCCTGCGCTGGCATATACATGCTTAGGATCTTTTACCGTAGAGCTAGTAGCATCGCCAAAGGCCCACTGGTAGGTTAATGTAGAATTATCTGCTACGGTGGTAAGGTTGGTGAATGCGGCCTCACCTTCCGGCATACAGATAGCGGCTGGCAATTTAAAGTCAGCTACCGGTAACGGATGAACGGCAATAGCATGTATAGCGGTATCGCTTACACAGCTGTTATCGCTCACGGCTACCAGCTTCACGTTATAGGTGTTACTGCCGGCATAGGTGCGGGTAAATGCATTGCCATTGGTATATGTGGCGCTGCTGCCATCTCCAAAGCTCCATTTCCAGCTGGTGATGTTACCGGAAGGAATGGTGGAATTATCTGTAATGGTAGCTACCTGGCCCTGGCAAAGGCTGGCGGTGGCGGCAAAGGCAGCTACTGGTTTGGGATATACGGTAATGGTTTTTGAAACAGAATCCTTACAGCCGGCATTGGTGGTGAACACATACCAGATGGTGTGCGTGCCGGGGCCCGCAGCTGCGGGATTAAAGTTGCCCACGGCATTGGTGCCGGGTCCGCGATAAATACCGGTACCGGTTACACCGTTGGTTACGCTGCCTTTTGCAACTGATACCGGCGTTTTCACATTCTCGCACACAGCAGTAAGCGCGGAGAAGGCCAGGGCCGGCTTCAGGTTAAAGGTGGCGGAGACGGTAGTATCCTTCGTACAACCGTTGGCGGTAGTAGCGCTGTATTTGATCTTATACACACCGTAGCGGGTATAAGTATGTGTTGGGTTGGCTACGTCGGAAGTATTGGGATTGGCCGGTGTGGCGGTGCTGTCCCCGAAGTTCCAGGCGTAGGTGCCGATGGTTTGCCCGTCCGGTGTGATGGTGGTGCTGTTAAACTGCACAATACCATCAACCGGTAAACAGTTCAGCGGGTAGGTAAAGCCCAGCTGCGGCTTGGCATATACGGTTACGGTCTTTGTGGCTGTGTCGCTGATACAACGGTCGCTTACTTTTACCACGTGTTTAATGGTATAGGTATTATACCCTTTGTAGTTAGCTGTTTGCGCAGCATTGGTGGTAACGGAGCGCGTGGTATCGTTCCCAAAATCCCAGTACCAGGTTTTAATGGGGGCCGGGCCGCCAAAGGTGGAGGCGTCTGTAACCTGTATGCTACCACCTTCACACACGGCATTGGTAGCGGTGTTGAAGCTGGCTACGGGTTTAGGACGGATCACAATGGCAATGGTAGTATCGCCCACGCAACCTTCTTTTGAGATAGCGGTCAGCTTTACATTTTGCGTGCCGGGTGCAAATACCCGCTGCACCATTTGCCCGCTATCCTGCACAGGCCCGGGGTACTGCCATTTCCAGCGGTCTATTTTGTATGCATTGAGGCTGCTGGTATCTCCTTTAAGATATACAGTATCCAGCGTACAACCGGTATGGGTATACGTAAAATTAGGCCGTGGTTTTCCTTTCACGATCACCCTAAACTTCACCTCTTCCGTGTTGTTACAATTCTCTATGCTGGGGTGCGTGGAAAGGATGGGCACTTCAAATGTATCTATGGTATTAAAGGTGTACTGCTGCGGCAGCGTATACTTATAATACGGTACCCCATCTACCAGCACCGTGCCTTTGCTTACCGGCGCATTGTCCGTTACATCTGCATTAGGGGTTACTACCCCGCCCAGCTGGCTTAGCTTCCACACCATTTTGGTGGGCTGGTAGGCGATGAGCACAGACAGCTCTACCGGTGTATTGTTACAGGTAAAGTCATTGGTGGCGGAAGATGAGTCCAGCGAGTTGTGGATGGCACCTAATACGTTCAGGTTGTTGATGAGCGTACCGGCGTTGTAACCATAGCTTTCCACACTGCCCAAGCCATAGGTAACGGCCGTGAAAGCGGAATCACTTTTCACAATACACTGCGCCTGTGCGGCGGTCCAGCGTTTTACCACTACCGTATACCCGGGACGGTTAGCATGCGGATAGGTGAAGGAAGCGGCATTGAGCGCGCCGTCTATACTAAGGGAGGGCACGCCGTTGGTAGGAATAATGAGGGTGAGGTAGTTTACATTAATACTCTCCTCTGTGTTACGGTAAAAGCCTATCTGGTTAATGGCCTGTGCCAGGGGGCTCAGGTACATCATTTCCGGATCGCCCAGGCCACTGGTATTGGGGCAGCCGCCTGTGGACGACATGAACTGCGCTACCAGTATGGGTTTATCGGCTTCTATTACATCGGCTGTATTACTTTCAAACTCGTAAGATGAGCTGGCAGGGATAAAACCGCCTAATACGATCCCATTCTTCTTTACTACCGTGGCTGGATCTTTTACCAGCACTTTATAAATGTTGGTATGAAAGCTATTGGCTTTATCGCTGGTGGAGGTGGGCGCTGTTAAGTATAGCTTACCCCATGCCTGCGAGGGGAAGATCTGCTGTATGTTGTTATCGCCACCACCGGGGGAACCGCCGACACAGTTAATATAGGTGCGGCTGCTGCCGGAGAATACGGCTATGGGAAAGCAGTTGCCGGCGGCATTGCCAATGGATTTCACCTTGGTGCCGGTGAGCACATTACCGGCACCGCCGCCTAAAGAGGCGCCTATAAGCTGGTATACCTGTCCTTTGTTTAACACCTGTGTAAAAGGCACACCTGGTACACGGCCGTTACGGCTGGGTACAGAGGGCGTGATCTCTATCATAGTATTATCATCCTTTGCTATTACATACAGCCAGGAAAAACAGTTATCTGAATATTCCTGCTGGCTGTTGAGGGATGCATAGGAGTAACCCCATGTTTCTGTTGGCATCAGCATGGTGGCGCCGGATGAGGCGCTGCCATAAATGTGGGCATAGGATACAATGGGTACATTACTTACAATATGAATGCCTTTGTTGGTGAACACCCCTTCCCCACCGGTACCGCCAAAGGATGGCGGCGGTGAATACAGGCGGGCATCATAGAAACCTGCTTTGGGTATTGGCTCTGTAGCTATTACCGTATTGGCAGGGATGTTATAGGTTCTTGTCCAGGCCGTGCCGAAAATATTTACGGTTACGGTGGCGGGTTGTTCCGCACTCAGGTATAGCACCATTTCCTGGCTGTTGTCCATACCGGGTTCCATGAACTGGTGATGGCCGTAAGCCACCCAGAACTCTTTCCCTTTGTTGGAAAGGTTCTGGGTGTGGGCTGCTGTGTTTATGAACAGCAGCCCGGCCAGGCAAATGAGCGTTTGATAGGTTATGTTCTTCAGCATGGTCGTCAGTTTTACATTACCGGATCAGGTTGATGGCGCCTTTCTTTTCTACCATGGTTCCATCTGTCAGCTGCAGCTTGCACACATAGATGTATACACCTGACGGTTGCGCTTTGCCTTTGTACACGCCATCCCAGCCTCTTGTCTGCGTATTTGTTTCAAATACTTTCTCGCCCCACTGGTTAAAGATCATGAAGTGAATGTCCTTGATGATATAACCATACACGCGCAGCACATCGTTCAAACCATCACCGTTCGGTGAGAAGGCATTGGGGATGAAGATGCCGTCCGGCAGGGTTTTACCGCTTACCGGTGCGGAGATCTTGTCTTCACAACCTTTGGCTTTTACGATCAGCGTTACTTCCTGTGCAGGCTGTAAGCCGGATACGGTGTGTGTTAAGCCGTTAGGTCCGGAGGAAGGCTGCGTCCAGTTTGAACCGGCATCTATGGACACTTCATAACCGGTGGCGTTAGGTACGGCCGCCCATTTGAAGCGGATCATATTTACGCCGATGGTATCTATTTCCGCTACCGGTGTAGTGAGCTGCGGGAATACGGTTACGAATGCACGCTTGCGCGTGGCGCCCGTACAACCATCTTTTACGGCTTCTACATAATAGCTGTTGGTGGCGGTGATGTTGGGTATTGTTAAGCTGGTACCACTGCCCAGGAGCGTGCCGCCGGTTGCGGCGCTGTACCAGTTATAAGTGGCGTCTGCATCCGGGTTCTGTACATCAAAGGTTACATTGGAGCCGGCGCATACGGTGAGGCTGTCTTTTACCAGCGCTACAGCAGGTGCTGCATTTACCGTTACCGGTAAGGTGGTATCGCCTATACAACCTTCTGCGGCTATGATGCTCAGCTTCACATTGTAAGTGCCCGGTGCATTGTATTTCTTCAGCGGGTCTTTTATGGTAGCAGTATCGCTGTCACCAAATTCCCATTTCCAGGAGCTGATGCCTACGCCGTTGGCGGTGGTAGCAGTACCACGGAACTGCGCGGTATCACCCACACAACCGGAGTATGCTACGGTAAAGTCAACCACCGGTGCAGCTATTACCTTAATGGGCAGTATGGTTTCCAGGCTGTTGTTACAGCTTTCTATGGTAGGATCCGTCATCACAATGGGCACATAATAGGTACCCGGCGCGCTGAATACATAGTTACTGTCTACCACAAAGCGGAAGTATTTACGGCCGTTCACGATAGAAGAATCAACCGGCACAGGGTTCTGCTGCGTTACATCCCTGCTGGAGGTAAGGTTAGCCACCTTGCTGAACTGCCAGGTTAAAGTGGCGGGCTTCAGCGATAACAGCATAGAGAAGCGGAACGGTGTTTTAGCGCAGGTATAATCATTGGCTATGCCGCTGCTGTCGTATACGTTGTTAAAGGATGGCCTGCTGTTCAGGTTCTTCACCAGCGTACCGGCATTAAACCCATAGCTTTCCACGCTGCCCAGGCCATAGGTGATGGCGGTAAAGGCGGAGTCGCTGCTTACCGTACACTGGGCCTGTTCTGCATCCCAGCGTTTTATTACTACCGTATAGCCGGGCCGGTTAGGATGCGCATATACATGGTCAAAGATATTGTTGCCATCTATGAGCAGGCTGCTTACGCCGGCAGTAGGTATAATGAGCGTTAAATAGTTCACTTCAATTGATTCCTCTGTATTGCGGTACAGACCTACTTTATTAATACCCTGCTCAATGGGGCTTATGTAGATCATTTCCGGATCGCCCAGGCCGCCGGTATTATCGCAACCGCCTGTGGACGACATATACTGTGCTACCATTACCGGCTGATCGGCCGTAATGTAATCGGCACTGTCGCTATAGTATTCGTAGTAGCGTTTGTTGATCAAACCGGTGAGGGTTACGCCATTCCTTTTTACAATGGTGGCGGTATCTTTTACCAGCACGCGGTAAATATTGGTCATGAATGTGGCCGGATCATCATCTGTGGATGTGGGTGCAGTGAGGTAATTCCTACCCCATGCCTGTGACGGGAAGTTCTGCTGGATGAGGTTATCACCACCACCTTCCGGACCGCCGCAACCAAAGCGGGTACGGCTGCTGCCGGAGAACACCGCTACCGGGTAACACTTACCTGCGGAGTTGGATACGGATTTAATATGGCTGCCGCTAAGGTCATAACCATCAGAGCCGGATTTCAGCGCGCCTAATACCTGGTACACTTCACCTTTGTTCAGCGTTACGGTAAAGGGCACATCTGCTACACGGCCACCCAGTGAAGGGTTAGAGGGTGTGATCTCTACTGCGGTGTTATCATAATCCGCTATTATATAGAACCAGGAATAAGTATCTGTTCCATAGTTCTGTTTAGATTCCAGCGTGTAATAATCATATGCATAGGTACCTACCGGTAACAGCATGGTGGCGCCGGATGATGCGCTGCCATAGATATGCGCGTAGGCTACAATGGGCACATCACTTTCTATGCTGATGCCTTTATCTGACCAGCCTTCTGATAACAGGCGGGCATCTGACAGGCCTGTTTTGGGGATCAGGTCACTGCTGATAACTGTATTAGCCGGTATATGGTATTGTTTTTCCCATGAGGTGCCGTTAATGCGCACCACTACATTGGCGCTGTCTTCTGCGCTCAGGTACAGCACCATATCCTGGCTGTTATCACTGCCAAAGAACTGGTGGTGGCCATACCCTACCCAGAAGCGGGTACCCCTGTTGGAGCTGTCTGCAGGCTGTATCACTGACGGCGGATCAGGCAGGTGGCCTTTAAGACCGGTGAACTTGTTCAGGTAATTAAGGCTGGTATCTGAGATAATGTTGTAGGCATCTATCACTTTACTGCTATCATTCACCACCCAGGTATTGGAGGTATCCACGGTTCTGCCTAAACGAATATCTGCCTGCTTCTTAAAGCGGCCCTGCCAGGAATCCACGTAGTATTGCTGGATGCCAAAGCTATAAGGCTGCGGCGCGGCAATTTCTGTATAGAAGTACATGAACTCTTTGGAGGTATCTACCTTGGGCGGTATTACGCCGGAGTACCTTCTTACGGAAATGGTATCCGGTACAGTGGGGCCCCAGGTTACTTTAGTTACGGTATCGGTACCGAACATAAAGGTCTGCGTTACACCGGGCGCCGGGGCGGCAGGTGTGGCAGGCAATACCGGCGGCAGTACCGTGGGTAAAAATTCATATGCACCCATATCCGGTACGCCTCCTATGAGGGTAGTGGGACGTGGTTTGTAATTAATATCACGGTCGTTGCCGGGCACCTGTACACCGCGGCCATGTATGGCCCATACATCCGGTACTGTGATGGCAGGCGTCAGGGTGCTATCGTCTGTAAAGGCGGGTTTGTATACAATGGAGCTTATATCAAGGTCCGCGTCATCGCGCCATTGCTGTAAGGAGCTGTAATCCGTGCCCGCGGACACCAGTGTTGCACCAGTGGTGTACAGGGTATTGTAATCGCTGTTGAAGTTATCCGGGTCATACGGGAAGTACATGGCTTTACCGCCGGCGATGTGCGCAAAAATGTTGTTGCGCGCTTTCACGGCTGCATTGGGGCTAAAGTATGCTGCAGCATTGGAGCTGCCGGTGCCGGCAGATGCGTTCTGTACGCTGTTGTTGTAATAGTTAACGTATTCATCACCATAACCATACAAGCCATAGGCAGTGCTGGCAGTGGTTTTAATACTTACTACGTTGTTCACAGCATCTATGTAACTGCTGTAATAGTTTTCCAGGCCGTACAACGAACCGGTGTTGCCGCTAATGGCTTTTATTTTATTGCCGGTTACTTTACCTGGCTTCAGGGAAGTACCATCACTATAGTAAGTATAAATACCGTAAGTACTGGTAGTGGTGCCGCGTATGTTCACCGCGTTGTTGCTCACTTCAAAGGCAGTATCGCTGTAAGCGGTATAAATACCGTAGGAAGTGTTGGCGCGGGGTGCTGTAATGTTGATGGTATTTCTATTCACCTTTACACTGTTGGTGTAATAAGTGTAAATGTTATACTGGTAAGCGTTATTGACTGTATTGCTGTCTATTACCAGGGCAGATACATGTTCTGCATCGGAGGTACCGGAGATCCAGATACCGCTGCTGCCGTTGTTGATAGTATTGCCTTTGATCACGGTTTGTACACCTTTCAGATCATCTGCATAAATACCCACCACACTGGTAGTGCTGCTGGTTACAGCGGGCGCTGTTACAATACAGTTCTTAATGCTGTCGTAAGAGCTGGTGCTGGCCAGCTCTATGGCACGGCCATTGGTAGTGCCGTTTGATTTTATAGTGATCTCCTTATAGGTAATGTAATTGGCGCTGTCCAGCTTCAGCACATAGTTAGCGGAGCTTGTTCCGTTAAACGTTAAGGTCACGGAAGCGGCTGCATGGTCGCGGCTCTGGAAAGTAACGCGGCTGGTATCTGTGGCGCCGGGTACTTTGTGCATGCGCACCTGTTCTGTGTACGTGCCGGGGTAAGCGTTAAAGGTTACCCAGCCGGCTATACCGCACTCCAGGGCTGCTACGGCCTGTGTAAATGACTGGAAGTTGGTAGCGCTTACCGGTGCTGCCGGGTTAATGGTATAGTTCCCGGACAACAGCGGTGCATTCATGTTCACGTGTGCGGGTATGGAGTAAGCTGTATCCCCACCGCAGATCACCAGGCAACGGAAGTAATTCTCCATTGTCAGCTCGGTCTTGTACTCTTTCACATAGCGGGTTTCGCTGATGGCGCGCCATGGGCCGGTGGTAGTTTTACCGCTCTGCCATACATACGTTTGTCCGCCACCGGTAGTGTTACCGGTGAGTGTGAGGGCGATAGTGGCGCCCATACAAACATTGGTTGCGGGGTTGGCTACGGCTGTTCCTGCATTGGGTGGCGCTACGCAAGGCGGTATGGTTATTTCATACGCGCCCATATCAGGCTTGCTGGTGCTGCGCACAACCGCCAGTATGTCGTTGGTAATGCCTACCGGTGTGCCGGTATTATCCAGCGGGGCTATTACCGGGGCCAGGTTACCGTTCGGCATATCGGCATATACCGGGTCTATGCTAATGGAATGCTCATCCTGGAAGTTAGCGGCTTTCCAATCGGCCAGCGTAGCCTGATTACCATTGTAGTAAGCAAAGTAATTCTGGCTGCCGCCACCTTTCACATAGATGTCGTTATAGTCGGATGTAAGATCTGTATTGGTGCCGCTTACATAAATACCATGCTTGGTGCCGTTACCGCCACGGGTAATGGTGATGATGTTATCGAAGAAACGTACTCCGGCTACATCACCTGCTATATAAAAACCTCTTGCAGCATCGCTGGTAGTAGCGGCAGCGTTATCCAGCGACACGGTATTATGGTAATAGTAAGTATTGTCTGTATAGTAGTTGTTAATACCGTAAATGTAACCGTCATGGTTAATGCCGTACACTACGTTATTGGATACCATGTTCTCTGCTCCGCCATTGGCATTGGTGTACTGGATATACAGGCCATGGAAATCGCTGGTGCTACCGGCATCGCCACCAAAGGGGTTAAAGATGCGGTTACGGGTGATGAGCAGCTTGTTGCTGGCCTCATAGGTATTGATACCACTTACGGTATAGCTGCTGTTATCGCGGGTGGGGCGGCTTATGCTGTTAGCTTCTACCAGCGTATTGTTGGTATAGCTGATGCGGATACCGGCTGCGTAATAATCCTTCACCGTGTTATTGGTGATCTTGTTATTCAGCAGCATCAGGTCCTCATCACCTACCAGGGTAATACCGTAATAACCACCGGTGATGGTGTTGCGGTCAATTACGTTGGCATCGCAAAGGGTGGCGCCGGAAGTGGTGGCATCATCATCTGCTGCATTGATCACAATACCGGCATAATCTTCATAAGAGCTGGTAGTGGAGGTAATGATCTCGCACTTGCGGATGGTGTTGCTGTCGGCATTGCTGATCAGCTGTATACCATAACCGTACTCGCCGGTGCCGGTGGCATCCACCTTCAGGCTATCAAAGATCACATGATCTGTACGGCGCAGCTTGATCACCGCTCTTTCATCTGTATCATCAGAGCTGAAAGCGATGGTGTTGCCATTACCTTTAAAGGTTACCGTGTTAATGGCTGATGCACCGGGAATAGAATCCAGGATCAGCTGCTCGGTATAAGGCGTGCGGCCTGCTACCACATTAAAGATCACCGGGCCTGCAATACCACATTCCAGTGCGGATTTGGCGGCTGCAAAGCTCAGGTAGTTCTTGGGCGTGTTGGCAGGGGCTGTTTTATCAATGGTGTAGGTATCGCCGGGTAGTGCCTGCGTTACGGTTAACAATACGGATGTTGAATAAGCCGTATTGCCGCTACAGGTTACTGCTACCCGGTAATAGGAGGTAACAGATGCTACGATGATGGTATCCGGGTTGGTAAGCGGGCTGCCCAGGTTCGTGAACGGACCTGCGGCTGCATTGCCTACCTGCCATTGGTAAGTTTGTGTTAAACCAACGGAGTTACCGGTGAGGCCCAGGGCCACGCGGCTGTTCACGCACACCGGTGTGGCGCCTACTGTGGCGGTACCTGGTGTGGGCGGCACGGTACAAGGCGGCGGCGTAAATTCATACGCACCTACATCCGGCGTGGTGGCGCTACGGGCTGCATTATTAATATCGATGGTAATACCAACCGGCATACCCTTGTTATCAATAGATGCATTTACCGGGCTGTAATTGCCGGTAGATGTGGACGCATACATGGGATTAGAGGCCAGCGAACCGGCATCCTGTGTGCTGGCAGCCTGCCAGTTGGCCAGGGTGGCCTGGTTGGCGGAGAAGTAGCCGGTGAAGGCATTGGCTACGCCCGGTGCAATAAACAGGTCGTTCTTATCAGATACCACCGTGCTGGTAGTATTGCCAAAGTACAACCCGTGTTTGGGACCAGGGCCGCTGCGCGTGATGGTGATAATGTTGTTGATGAAATTAATACCATCTATACGGCTGGAAGTAACGTTAAAGCCCCGGGTTACATAAGAGCTGCCGGAGGAGCTGCCATCCAGCGCCAGGGTGTTGTGATAAAAATATACGTTATCGGAGCTGCTGTTATAGAAACCAAATACACTGCCGCTACCGCTAAGGTTATAGATAAGGTTATTGCTAACGATGTTTTCCAGGGAGCTTAATGCATCCACACTGGACAGGTACACGCCGTAAAAATCATCTGTGCTGGTGGGGGCTCCGCCAAACGGATCGGTGATACGGTTCCTGCTGATGCTATCCTTGGTATTGAGGTTGGTGAGGTAGATCCCGTAAAAGTCCGACACATCCGTACGTGCGGGGCGGGAGATAGTGTTACCACTGATCAGCGCATTAAAGGAATAGCTGAGATAAAAGCCATAGTTATAAAAATCCTTAATGGTGTTGCCGGTGAAACGGTTATTGCCGTTGGCAAAGCTGTTACTGCCTACCAGGGTTACACCGTAATAGCCACCGGTAATGGTGTTATTGCTGAAGGTGTTGCCATCGCATTTGGCATCGCCGGTGCCGGTGGCATCGGAAGCGGAAGCGCTGACAACTATACCTGCAAAGTTCTCTGAGCTGGAAGTGGTGTTAATGTTGATGGTACAATTATTCACCACGTTGGAATCAGCGTCGTTCAGCAGCTGCACCCCAAAGCCATATTCTGTGGAGGTGCTGCCGGCTGCGGTGATGACCAGGTCATTAAAGATGATATGATCCGCCCCATCGAGCTTGATCACTGCACGCTGGTTACCGTTGGTGGAGGTATATGTAAGCGTTTGCCCGTTACCGTTAAAGGTAACCGTGGCATTGGCGGATGCGCCGGGTACAGGGGTCATGTTCAGCTGCTCCGTATAGGTGCCGCTGCCCGCTGCTACGTTAAAGATCACATTGCCGTTAATGCCGCACTTAATGTAGTTATAGGCATCGTTAAAAGAGTTAAAGTTATGCGTTCCCGTAGGATCGGTGGGTTGGGCTTTGTTAATGGAGAAAGTGCCGGATACCAGTGTGGGCGATGCTACCTGCACACTGGTGGAATTGGCGGATAAGCCGCTGTTGGCGCAGGTTACTACGCAACGGTAATACGTGCTGACGGTTTGTTTGGCGGTGATACCGGCGGTGGTATCATTGGGAATATTTGTCCAGGTGCTATTGTTAGGAGAAGACTGCCATTGATACTTTAACCCGGAAGCCACGGTGGCGCCGGTTAAGCTCAGGTTAAAGCTTTCATTTAAACACACGCTGCTTACGCTGGTTACCGCGGTACCTGCATTGGGCGTACCGGTACAGGCGGATGCAGGCGTCCAGGTGAAAATGATGTTCGGACGGGTGGTAGCTGTGCCGGATGTATTGGTGGTAGTGGTGCCGCACAGGCTACCCAGATTGTCCGATACATAGGAACGGGAGCCATTGAAGGACAAACCGGTTGTCCAGGGAATGCTTGGGTTGGTGGTGTAGTCATCGCCGCCGTTACAGGCTTCTACGATGATATTATCTGTACCATTCCAGAAGAAACCACTGGTAAATGTAAAGGCGTTGATACCGGTTATGGGCTGATAATCTACCGGACCGTATACCGGGCTGCCGGTATTTTCCCAGCTGGTGGTGCCCAGGGTGGTAATGGTAGTAGCAGCGATCTTAAGCGCATACTGTTCTACAATGCCTGCACCATTTAAGTCCGTTACGTTAAATTTTACGGCGGAGATCATACCGGGGCCCATACCTGCGGCTATCAGCTCAGAGGCTCTGTACAGGTATTGCGCACGGCTGCCTTCATAATAATCCTGTATAGGGCAGGGATAAGAGTAGCCGGAACCATTGCCGGTGGTGCCGGTGCCAATGCTGATATCTGTTTGCGCCACAGACCGTGAGGCGAGCAACAGCAGGCAGCAGAAGAGCGGTGCTATTTTAAACAGCGGTGTAAAAATGTATTTTCTCATAAAGCAAGTTTTTCTCAAGATGATTCAGGTTGATAATGCTTATAAGTTTGAGGGTTATATGGAATAGTTGTTTGTTAACGAAACCAGCTTATCCAGGCCTTACCATCCTTTGCACTTACCATATCGTAGGCTTTTGGGCCTGTTTGTACCAGGTAAAAGCCGGCGGCATCCGTCATCTTGCGGAGGGTGCTCACCAGGGGTGTGGGATCTTCCGGAAGATTGCCATAGGCGTCTAAAAATGTGAAATTGACGCGGCCGTCAGCAGCAAAAGCGGGTTTGCTAAAAGCGAGGCCGTAGCTGAGCTGCGACTGTGTAGCACCGGGCGGCAGGGTTACGATGCCCTGGAAGTCAGGAGTTCCATTAATACCGGAAAAAGCCGGCCAGTAGCCCATAAAATAAAAGTCGGGCAGCTGCGTGATCTGGTACGCATCATCTACCCCATTGTCATGGAAACCATCCGGGCTAATCCAGTATTCCTGGTCCAGGCCCTGCTGCCACCAGCGGCGTGCAGCGGTGCTGTCTATTACCAGTGGTTTGGCAAAACCGGCAATAGTAAAGTCAGTACCTTTCAGCGTTTGTGTGCTCTCGTTCCATACAATATTTTCCAGGCCGGTAATGGTATTAACGCCATCTGTAAATGCAGGTGAGAATGCAATGCCGGTGGCCGTGTAGTAAAAACCTACTTCCACGCTTTGCAGCACGCCATTGGCATCTTTCCAGGTGAAGGTGATGGTATGCGCGTAGATATTCACCTTTATCTCATACTGGGTGCTGCCAACGCTGATGCGTTTAAAGTAGGTGAGGAATCTGGTGATGTTCTCAAAAGCACGGTTCCGTTTAAGGTTGTAATAATCCTGCTGTTCCTGCTGGGTAGCTTTTATGAGATAGGCTTTGCTTTTATTAAAGCGGCCGGTTAATAATACGGTATCACCGGACATACCATTCAGCGCAAACTCAAAATCAGAGCCTAAGCCCTGGCCATATGCGCCGCCATTTACACCGCCATCCGGATCACTGAGCACATGGATGTAAGAGTAGGTATCAAATAATAAGCTGGGCTGCTGTAATGCTTTTAAACGGTAGCTGCTTTCCTTTAACGTGATAGAAGAGGTAGCGTCAAAGTCAGAGAACATGGCTACGCGGTTGGAATCATTAAACCGGCAGTAAAAGCTGAATACACTGTGCGGTATGCCAGCCGGGTAGATCAGCACTTTCCAGCCGTAAGGCGCGCCGGTTAAGGTTTGCTGGTATTTATTAAGCGTATCGTTAAGCCTTTCATCCGGTGATTTTGGGAAAACGGGATCGTCCTCCTTTTTACAGGCGGTGAAGGTGGCGATGATCAGGAAGAGATATAATAAATATTGTTTCATAATGCTTGGTTTATGTGTGCCTTAGTACAACAGCTGGTCAATGGCTTTCCGGGTTTTGGTTTGCAGGCTGTAGAAATCTATTTTCCATACTGCTTTAAAGTAGTCTACTACCATTGCTTCCTTTTTACGCAGGCGGGCCTGGGCTTCTTCCTGCGGAATGCCGTTAATGCTAACACCGGGCGGAATGCTGTTCACGATCTTTGTAAAACCTGCATTACCTTCTACCAGCATGGTGGAGATCATTTCCACAAAATCCTCATCGTAGGCCGACATGGCATAAGCGGTTACAAATCCGTCCCGGCGGGCATCGTAGTCGGAAATATTGTTCCAGTTACCGGTATATAAACCGGCTGTAATGCGCCTGAACTCCTGCGGGTACATAGTGGTCTGGTGCAGGATGTGCCCGAACTCATGCTCTATTACATGGAACATTTGTTTTACTGTGGCGGAATCGCGGGGTACATAACCGGGCATGCCTTTGGTGCGGAAATCATTCAGCAGGTATAACACCACTTTACGGCCGCCTTCTGCGGTGCCGAGTGTTATAGTGCCGTTCTCATTCCAGCTGGCGCTGCCGGAGAGGATGAAGAACTTAGGGCTGTATTTTTTGAAGAAGATCTCTCCTGCTTCATCCATGTAGGTATCTATCCATACTTTCTTAATGGCCGACATTACGGGTATCACCTTTTCTTCCTTGGGCGGCACCAGGGTTTTGTTCAGCTCAAACTCAAACTGGTCCCATTTATACTTTACGGCAATGTTGTAAGGTTTGGTGATCGTATCATACAACCATTGATCCAGCGGGCCTTTTACCCAGGTATCGCCACCCAGGCCGGGTATATCGTCTATGGTACTCAGGTCATCTTTCTTGGAGCAGGCTGCCAGGAAAGCGATGGAGGCGAAGAGCGCGAGTATTTTTATTGATTTCATTCTTTATGCGTTTATGTGTGGCACACGTTTACCTTGGATTTAATGCAATACCGGAGCTGGTGGCAGATTGCGGGATCTGCAGCACACGGCGTTTATCATCTGCAGTAAGCACCAGCGTTTGCCCGGTGACGGTATAATGCGTTACCGGCATTTTGTAGCGCTGCAGATCAAACCAGCGCATGCCTTCCTGTATGAACTCTGCCCGCTTGAAATCAAGAATGGTCTGGATCAGCGCGGTCTTTACATCACTGATGCCATAGTAGTTCCTGATCTTGTTAACGGTGAGTATGTGGGCGGAGGAATTGTACTGGCTGATCCTTTTGCTGGCAAACAGGTTCAGATCCTGCAGCACGGCATTGTTGTTTCCCAGATAAACATTGGCTTCTGCCCGGTTGAACAGCACTTCCTCTGTGGTGAACAAAGGCGTCATTACATAGGGGTCGCCTATTTCTGCGTTCACAGATGCTTTTACAAAATATTCGCTGAGCTTAGGTACAAAGTAGTCCTGGTTGCCGTAGTAGTATACGGGGTATATATAGCGGCCGCCGGTTACATTGTAGGTAAGTATATTGATCTCATGCGCATAGTCAAGCCCATAACGGTAACGGGCGCCGTAACGGCCGTAAATGGATGCGGTTTCTGCCAGCAGCAGGTTAGCATTTTCCGTGGCCAGGGTATACTGGTTCCACAGCTGCTCCGGCGACATGCTGGCGTAGGTAGTGTTCCAGGGCCGCAGGTTAGGCCCAAAGTTGTTATTGGGAAATACCTGGTTGGCGTAGCTCAGCACCTTTTCATAATCTTTCTTAAACAGGTAAAAGCGGGTGGCAAAAGCGTAAGCGGCAGCCCGGTTGAAGTGATAACGTGGAACTGTATAGGCATCATCGCTGATAAGGGGCAAACCTTCCAGCAGGTCTTTTTCTATCATCTCATAGACGTAGGCCACCGTCTTACGCTCATATTGTTTAGTCACTACGGTTTCCGGCACCGTTACATAAGGTATGCCCGGGTCGGAAGCGGCTGTAGCAGCATCATAAAATTTAGAGAAGAAGGTTACCAGCATAAAGTGGGCATAGGCGCGGGCTACCAAAGCCTCGCCACGCTGGCGGCGGTAGGCTTCTGTATTGCCGGCTTTATCGCAGGCTTCCAGCGCCAGGTTAGTGGCGGCAATGGCTTTATAACAGGCCATCCAGTATGCTTCCGGCGAATCTTCCTTATCGTTGCGTACATCCTGGAAAAAGAAGGGATCTTCATTCACCCGTTCTGTTTGCCCCACGCCCTTGTCGGCTACATTGTCCGACATGGCTTCGCAAAAAGTGATGTAGCTGGATTTCGGATAGGCGGTACCTAACAGGCGTGTTACCTTTTCAGGTGTGCTGAGGTCCGTCCACGTGCTGTCCGGCACCTGCTCCAGGTATTTCCTGCAGCTGGTGAACATTAGCAGGCCGGCTATCACAGATAAGATTATACGTTGTTTTATCATCTTGTCCTCTTTTTATATTCCGACTTTTAATGAAAGCGTAAATTGTTTTTGTATAGGCTGCGCCACCCCGCCGGAGTTAAAGAATTCCGGGTCCTGCCCTTTCAGCTTCTTATCTGCATAAATGAGCCAGGGATTGATGGCAGCGGCAGTGATGGCGGCATTGCTTAAGCCAATGCGCTTGATCAGCGGCTGCGGCATCTGGTAGGTGAGCGATACTGTTTTTAAGCGGATGAAATCACCTTTAGCTATTCTTTCTGTTGAATAGTTGTAGTTATTGTAAGGGTGAGAGCCGCTGAACACCAGCTGCTCAAAAGCATCTGCAATGGAGGGCACCTGTGTGGCCTTCTGATCGCCGGGCATTACCCAACGGTCATAAAATTCCCTGGGCATGGCATCCAGGTCAGTGTAGGTGGATTTAAAGGCCGGGTACAGGCGGATCTTGTTACCCCACTGGTACGTGAAAAATATATTCAGGGAAAGCGCTTTATAATGGAAGGTGTTGGAGAAACCACCGTTCACCGGCGGATCTACCGGGCCCGCATATACGAGGTATTGCGTGTTCAGGTCCTGCAGGTATACATCTGATTTATTTTCGCCATGCTCATTCACGAAGGTGGGCACGCCGGTATTGCTATTCAGGCCGTTGTATTGCAGGGAGAATAAGCTGCGCACGGGATACCCTTCCTTATTGCCGCCTTCTGCTACTACCAGGTCAAAAATGGAGGGTATGTTCTTCGCATTGGTGATCTTGTTGGTGTTGTAACCGAAGGTCACGTTGGTACGCCAGCCCCAGTCTTTGCGGCGGATGATCTCCCCTCCTACCATCAGCTCCACACCTTTGGAGCTCATATCTGCGTAGTTAGCGGCCTTCATTGTTTCGCCGCCTATACCGGAGGTTTTGATAATGCTGATGAGGTCAAAGCTGCGGCGGGTGTAGAGGTCCAGGTTCACGGATAAACGCCTGTCAAATAAACCTGCATCCAGCCCCAGGTTGGTGGTGTATAATTTCTCCCAGGTAAGATCATCGTTCTGCAGGTGCGATAAAGCGATCACGGATTCCACTTCGTTCAAATGCGGACGGTTGGTGTTAACGGTTTGGTATACGATATTGGAGTTGGTGGCAGGCCCCATACTGGCCGTCAGGCCGTAACTGGCTCTCAGCGTCAGGTAGTCAACCACGTTTACCCTTTGCATAAAAGCTTCCCTGTCCACATTCCATGAGCCTGCCACGCTCCAAGTAGGTAACCAACGCGCCTTGCGGGACTGCCCAAGGCGGTTAGACCCATCGTACCTTGCCGTGCCTGTGAGGTTATATTTACCATCATAGGCATAAGTACCGGTTGCATAAAAAGCCGCAAAGCGGTCATAGTCTTTGCTCATGCCGTAATAAGGAAAATTTCCTTCTATGGTTTGTTTCAGGATACGGTAGTCAATGAAGGGTACACCTCCGTTGTTGTACTGGTAGCCGTAACCGGTGTTGGATGATGCCTGACGGTCGGCATACTTCACCTGCTGGCCTACCAGCACATTCACGTTATGCTTATCTGAAAATGTATTGGTGTACGTTAAGCTGTTGCGGAAATCGTAGTTCACCAGCTGATCTTCCGAACGGTTGTAAAAGCCGCCATAGGGCAGCACTACAATAGGCTGACCGTCCGGATTATCCGGATCGCGGTACAGGAATTTGTTGCTGGCTGCAATGGTGGCATTGCCGTTAGCGCGGTAGGCATTGGCCATGTTGGCATTTTCCGTGATCTGGTGCTCACGGGATGACTTTACATACCGTAACGCACCTACGAACTCATAACGCAGGTGATCATTGAGCTTAAAGGCCAGATCGCCCTGCAGGCGCAGATCGATCATGTTCAGGCTCAGGTAGTTGTTCTGCAGCTCGTTAATGATGTTGAAGGGGGCAAAGTTCCTTCTGAAATATTCCAGGTTGCCCTGCTCATCATAGGCAGTTAAGGTACGGCTGGTATTCAGGGAATAGCTGAAAGGGTTAATATCAAACTCACGGTCATACTGCCCTTCTACCGGGTTGCTGGTGCGTGACAATGCACCGGGAGCACGTTGCTGGCGTACAGAACCTAAGGTGGAGAAACCGGCTGAAAGCCGGTCAGAAAATTTATAGTTATTGCGGTAGTTCATGGTATACCGGGTGACCTTATCCCCAATAGTCCAGCCGTTATCACTGTAATAGCTGGTGGAGAAATAGGACTGCGATTTTTCCGTACCGCTGGAGATGCTGATGGAGTGTTCCTGTATAAAGTTGTTCCGGAACAGGAGGTCAAACCAATCGGTGTTGGTTTTGCCGTAGCGCATTAAAAAGGCGCGCAGGGCTTCCGGGGTATTTTCCAGCGGAATGTTGCCGGCATCGTCCCCGTTCAGGCGCTCGTACATTTTGCCGAACACGCCAACATCGCCCCGGGAAAGGATGTTGGAGCTAAGGATGCCTTTGCGTTCCAGCTCACCCAGCACAGACATTTGCTGTGCGGAGTTCATGATATTAAAATTGCTGTAGGTAGGTTTCAGCTGTGTGCTGAAGTTGCCCGTGTAGGTTACTACGGGTTTGCCTACACGTCCTTTTTTGGTGGTGATCACCACTACGCCGTTCATGGCGCGCGCGCCATATAACGCCGTAGCGGCGGCATCTTTCAGGATGTCGAAGCTTTCAATATCATTGGAGTTAAGGCCTGCAACGGCGGAGCCCAGCAAGGTGGTAGGGTCACCGCTGGACAGCTGATCATTGGATATGTTCACCACATCTTCCAGCACCACACCATCTACTACCCACAGGGGTTTGTTATCCCCGTTAATTGAGGTTGCGCCGCGTACGCGTACTTTAGGCGCAGTGCCAAATGTACCGGACACGTTCTGGATGGCCACCCCGGCAACGCGGCCTTCCAGCATACGGCTTACATCCACCATCCCGTCCATCTTGGCATCTTCCATTTTCAGGCGGGTGGCGGCGCCGGAGAATTTGTTCTTATCTATATTCTGAAAGCCGGTTACCACTACTTCATTTAAGCGTGTAGGCTTTTCCGTTAATTGTATGGCCAGTGTTCCGCCTTTGTAGGTGGCCAGATTAAGTTCCTCCAGCTTATAGCCGGTGCCGCTGAACACCAGGATGGCATCGCTGCTGATGCGTTTAAATTCAAACTCACCTTTTTCATTGGTCATGGTACCGCGGGAGGTACCTTTTACCCCGATGGAAATACCTACCAGCGGCTCTTTCTTTTCAGAGGTTACCACGCCTTTTACATCAATGGTTTGTTTCTGCTGCGGGGTGGTAATGGCCCTGATGGATAAGGTTCCTTCGGGGCGTATTGCTTTCCGGTCGCTTTTACGGATAACGACGCGGTCATATACTACGGAGTAAGAAAGTGCGTACGGCGTAAGCAGCTTATCCAGCAATGTACCTACTTTTTCATCGTGTGCGTGCAGGTTTACGCGGTTGGCTTCCAGCGCTTCGGTATTCACATATACAAAGGATATGGAGGCCAGGTCTGCAATCCTTTCCAATGCATCTTTCAGCACTACATCTTTTAATTCGATCGTGATCTTTTTGTCGAGCGCATTTTGCGCGCTCTTTACGCCTGCTGCGGGGCTTTTCATCACGCCCAGCAGGAGCAGGAGTACCAGTGATAATTTTAAGTAGAGCGTCTTTTTAATGCGCATGTTTCACTTTATTGTATATTAGTATTGAGTACAGCTGGCAGGGCATACCTTCTCCATTAGCGTTCCGTTGGTTGTTCAGAACACTTGTACCGTTAAGGAAATAGGATCTCCGTCCCGGACTTCTGAAAGTCCAGGCAATAGTTTAACGGCTGTAAAACAGCGTAACGTTTTTACGGATTATTAACCTTGTAAAAAATAAGTTGGACTAACCGGGTTGCGGTTGTCGTAACAGCTCCATCATTTGATTAGTTTTTTTGGTTGACTCTAATTCTCTGTATTACTTCTATTATGCCACTATGGCTGGTTACCGGGCAAAGAAAGCCCATTCCGGTTCGTTCAGGAACCAGACAACAATAGATTCTCTGCAAAACAGGGTTCTTCTGTTTGGATTAACCTTGTCTTTTAATGGTTACCCCGGGTCTGACAATAGGGAACTCTTCATACTGGCGATTAGTTTGGTTTTCAATTCAACTAGGTTTCTTCTACTGTGTTATTTGCTGTAACTTTCTTATAAACAGCTGCCACCGGTTATTGTGTAGCTGTTGACACTACTGTCCTTACGTATGTTCGCATTTAAAGAGATCGCAATCAAGGTAAGCGCTTTATCTATATCATCGGTTGTACTAAAATCTCCGTTAAATACACAATGACGGATCTTTTCGTGGGTAATGATGGTGGTATTATAATACCGTTCCAGGTCACTGACCACTTTATCCAGCGTTACGCCTTTATACATGAACTTACCGGAGCGTTTTTGCGCATAAAAGCGGGCATCGTCTTCAGCATCCAGCATTTGCAGCTGGTCGGTTGCTTTGCTGTATACTGCACTTTTGTTGGCGGTAATGATCATTGCCTGATCCCTCCCTGCGGTTTGGCCTTTTGCCTGTACCTGTACGCGTCCGCTTACTACTACTACCCTTGCGGCACCGGCATCCCTGGCTTCTATATTAAAAGTGGTGGCCAGCACCGTAGTATTTATGAGAGAGGAATGAATAACAAAGGGTTGTTTATCATTATGCGCTACCTCAAAATACGCTTCTCCTTTTAAGCTTACCTCCCGCGTATCTTCACTAAAGCTTTCCGGATATTCCAGTGTGGAACCGGGTTCCAGCGATACCAGCGATCCATCCGGCAGCTTTATTGTTTTACGTTCCTGATTTGTTGCTACCACCTGTGGTTTAACAGACTGGCGGGTAAGGGTATAAAAACCAATACCTGCTACTAGCAAAATGGCTGCTGCCGCTGCTGCCCATCGTGTATAGATCCTGGCCGTATTCCTTTTTGGTTGTGAAAGGTGTGGCGCGGGTATATCCATATCCCGGTGAATGCGCTCTAAAAGATCTTCTGCAACTTTCCTGTCGAGTGTATGTTTTACAGTCTCCAGGTCAGTATTGAATTCTTCTGCGGCTAATGCTTCAAGCTCTGAAAGATCGTTCTCATCCAAATACTGCAGCATCCATTCTTTCTCAGCAATCGTCCATTCCTCTGTATGTAATAAATGCCTGAGATATTCCTTCCTATTGTGCACGCTGTCGGTTGTTTAATTTAAATACAATGAAGTGTAAAAAAAGGGTGGGTGTTCCTTCCAAAAATTTCATATATTATTTAGAATAATACGAAACAGGGTGTTCCTGATGTGCAGACCTTCACCAGTCGCGGTTCAGGAAGAGAAGGAATAACAGCACATACCTGTGTTCTGCGTTCTTCTGGATGTAGTCGTTGAGTTTAACCATGGCTGCGGATAGGTGTTCTTTGACGGTGTTACGGGAAATATTAAGCTCATTGGCTACCTCCTCATAGGTTTTACCTTCCAGCTTACAAAGGGTTACAATACGGCGGCGCTGGGGCGATAGTTCTGCAATGGCCTGCTCCAGTAAATGGTATTGCACTTCCTGCAGGGCTTTACGGTCTGTTCCGGATTCTTCGCCCGGAGCAAGGGCCAGGAGCTTCTGGTGAAAGGTTTGTTCACGCAGCTTCTTGCGGCTGTAATTCACAGACAGATTAAAACTGATCACAAACAACCAGCCTGCTACTGACTGCGATGCCCTGATCTCTTGTCTTTTTTCCCACAGCTTTATAAAAACCTCTTGTAAAATGTCTTCTGCAACTACTGTCTCTTTCACGAGCTTCAGAATGTTGCGATAAACTACTTCGTGATACTTCCAGTACAGGGTATCAAACGCGGCTACTTCATTTTCGTGTAACCGTTCTACTAATACTGCATCTAATGTGTTCATGTCGGCATTTGGTTGTAAAAGCAGTCCCGCTTCCCCCAAAGCATTGTTCCCTCTTTTTACATCATAAAATAGTGACAATTCTGATCACTTTATAACAAAAACTTAAATTAAAATATTTGCAAATGTGCTTTGCGTTGATAAGTATGTCCTTCCAATTCCGGGATAACACTAAAGTTGGGTGCGGGACGGCAGTGCGTTCAACCCTGGAAATGACCGTTTTCCCCAATTATTGTTAAATAAACGGCCTATTGCCTATTTTGAACGGATAAACCGTTGAATTTATGATAAGAAGGACCCTATTACTATGGATTTTTTTCCTGGTATGTACTTTATCGTATGCCCAGGACCGTTACACTTTTACCAGGGGGCTGATCAGCGGCCCCAGTCATCAATACGGGCGGCAGGCGCTGTTCACCGACCAGCTGGCCTACCTGTTATACACCGGGCAGCTCAGCACACCGGCAGCCGGTGGCAGCGTACCTGGTTTGGATAACACGCCGGGCAGCTGGCAACCTATTGAGGCCGACAGCGCTGGTATGTTCAAAGGCCGCCTTATTAATAACGGATACCTCTACCTTACATATAATGCGCCTGCGGCACAAACAGCCGTGCTGAATATTTCCGGGCACCAGATGGTGTATGTGAACGGGGAACCGCATGCCGGCGATATTTACCGCTATGGCTGGATGTATACGCCCGTGCAGCTGAAGAAAGGGCTGAACGAATTTTATGTGCGCACGGCCCGCAGCTTTGGGCGGCAAGGCATACAGGCGCAGCTGCTATTCCCGGTTAAACCGGTGTACCTGAGCACCGCCGACTCCACCCTGCCGTTTATAGTAAGCGGTAAAGCCAATACGGAGCTATGGGGCGCAGTAGTGGTTATTAACACCAGCAAACAAGCCCTGAAAGGATTACAAATAACTTCCGGCATCCAGGGTAAAGAAGTGGTAACTACCCTGCCGGACATTGCGCCCATGACCACTCGCAAAGTAGGCTTTAAAATGGATGCCAGCCAGCTGCAGCAGAAAGGCACCGCCTCCTGCGCACTGACACTAACGGGTAGCAATAAACGAAATATAGATCAGCAGAACATCACCCTGCAGGTAGTGAACCCCGGCGACCATTATACCAGCACCTTTGTGAGCCAGATAGACGGCAGCGTACAATACTACAGCGTATCGCCGCAGGAAGGCAGCACCGGCAGCGCCCCTGCCCTGTTCCTTTCCGTGCATGGTGCGGAAGTACAGTCCATAAACCAGGCCCGCGCTTACAAGCAAAAAGACTGGGGTGTGCTGGTAGCGCCTACCAACCGCCGCCCGCGCGGCTTTAACTGGGAAGACTGGGGCCGGCTGGATGCGCTGGAAGTGCTGGATATTGCGAAGCAAACCTTCTCCCCTGACCCGGCTAAAATATACCTTACCGGCCACTCTATGGGCGGGCATGGCAGCTGGTACCTGGGCGCAACCTATCCCGGCAAATGGGCGGCCGTGGCGCCTTGTTCGGGTTACCCAACCTTAACAGGTTACGGATCTGCCGACGGGCTGATACCCGACTCCCCGAAAAACAATACGGAAAAGATCTTGCTGCGGGCCAGCAACCCCAGTAATGTGCTAAAGCTGGCAAACAATTACAAAGCGGCCGGTGTGTATATATTACATGGTGACAGCGATAAAGTAGTTTCTGTTGAATATGCACGGCAGATGAAACGTGTGCTGTCCGGTTTTCATGCTGACTTCAGCTATTATGAGTACCCGGGCGGCGAGCACTGGTACGGCGATAAGTGCGTGGACTGGCCGCCGCTGTTCCAGTTCCTGCAATGGCACACCATTTTGCCTGACAGCAGCTGGCAGCATATTGATTTCACTACGGCCAACCCGGCCATATCCTCCGGCATGCGCTGGGCGCATATTTTGCAGCAACAGCATTCGCTGGAATACAGCCGTATACAGCTGCACCGCAGTGAAGACCACCGCAGCATAACCGGTACTACTGATAACGTAGCTACGTTAGCGTTAGACCTGAAAGATATGCCTGCGGGTACTATTACGATCACGCTGGATGGCACTCCGCTAACGATCACGAAATCAGACACCGTAATTTATTTACATAAACAGGCACAATGGGCGGTAGGCGTGTTGCCTGCTGCTACGGAAAAAGGCCCGCAACGAAATGGCACCCTGAAAGAAGCCTTTAATCACCACATGGTATTTGTGTACGGCACCAGCGGCAATGCTGCAGAAAATGAGTGGGCGTATAATAAAGCCCGCTATGATGCAGAAACCTGGTACTATCGCGGCAACGGCGCCGTGGACCTGGTGGCTGATAAAGATTTTAAGGCTGCGGCCTACCCTGACCAGGGCATTGTTCTATACGGCCATGCAGGCAGTAATAAAGCATGGAACGCTTTACTGAAAAACTGCCCTATCCAAGTGAACCGTGGGCAGCTGCAGGTGGGAAGCCAACAGTACACCGGCGACGCGCTGGCGGCCTATTTTGTATGGCCGCGGGAGGATAGTAAAACCGCCAGTATTGCCGTGATCAGCGGCACAGGCATAACAGGGCTGCATGCCGCGGAAGCAAACCAGTATTTTGCGGGCGGCAGCGGGTTCCCGGATTATATGATCTTTAACGCAGAGCTGATGAAAGGCGGGATTGAAGCGATTAAGACGGCGGGGTTTTATGATAATGAGTGGCGGATAAAAGAAGAGGAGCAGGTTAGGAATTAATAATTAACGATTAATAATTAATATACTTTCTGCGATATTAAATTGTGCTTTTGGGTACATTGAATTATAATTCTGCTCCCGGACAATGCTTGCTTAGTACGGCAGCCTGCATGGGTAAATAAGTAGTTGTTCCATAACTGCATTCTTAAATATACAAGGGTTCATCTTCTGTGCACAGAGGATGAACCCTTGATCTTTATTATAGCAATTACTTATTGATACAACCTTAGCTTCCCGATCAGCGTTTTGCCTTCCGGTGTGGTTACATTCACAATGTACACCCCATCTGTATACCGGCCGGATAAACGGAAACGTTCGCCTTTCAGCACTTCCCGCTGCATTTCTTTGCCCTGGCTGTTTTGTACGGTGAGCAGGCTGCCATCCCAGTTCTCCCTGCCTTGCAATAACAGCTCGCCGGTTTCTGTGTTGGCGGTTAATTGCAGCTTTACGGCTTTGGCGGGTACATCTACATAACCCACATCATCACCAATGGCCTGGCGGCGCTGGCAGTTGCTAACGGTAACAGTAATGGCATCGCGGCCCCGTTCTTCCGTATACAGCTCTGAAGCGGCATAATACACGGTGGTTTCTGTAGGATTCACCTTAAAGGTGCTGCCGGTGTGTAATAACCTGCCTCCTTTAGGAGCATCGTACCACAGTGTTTCGGGAAAAACATGGCCAGAGGTGGCCATCAGCACGGCGTTGTCGCCCGCGCAGATGCTGAATTGCTCATAAGGGATCTGCAGGTTCAGCTCATTGGTCCAATTGGCATGCGTTAGAACGCGGTGGTTGTTGGTACCCTGGGCATTGGCAAGGCAGGGGCTGGTGAGGGCCAGCAGCAACGCGGATATTAAACGCACAGCGCTGCGATTAAATGAATTTTCCATGATATTAAATAATTTAAACGGGGCTGCTAAAAGGATGCTTTTGTATCAGACAGAGCGAATAGACTAATAACGTTTCAATTGTTTTGGCATTTCATATTCTGTGGAATGGTTAAATCTTACAATGTGCATCTTTTTAACGGTCGCAATAAAAGTGTAGCTAATTTAAGAAGATTTATAACACCAACCACCTACATAAACGGGTAGGTTTATAAAAAAGAGGTTACAAAACGAAACGGCCGTATCATATCTGATACAGCCGCTATATTTTTAATTAAACCGGTAAAATTATGGTTGTGATTCTACCAGCACAATCTTTACGGTGACAGCCGGAGGCGGGGTACCGGCGGTACCGCTTACGGCCTGTGATTCGATGGTAAGGCTGCCGACGGTATGCGTATAAGAATAGCTATAACCGGCATATACCTCAGGAATAGCTTCAAAAGTACCGCCATCGCCGGATACGGATACCACTATTCCAAACTCCTGGTTCACCCGGTCTGTTATTTCGGGCATGCTAATGGTTACCCCATAACTTTTTCCATCGTTAAGCAGCTTCCAATCACTAGCAGCGATATCGGTTTGAATGGTTTGGTTGGGGGTAACATACTCGTACTTCTTGGTACAGCCAGTGATCCATACGCTCATCACTAACAGTGGCAAAAATAGCAATGCTTTCATACTGTGAATTTTAGTTATACAGGAAGATTCTAGTATGTTATAACAAAGACAATGCCGATTCTTGGTGTTTGCTGGATTAGTGTTCCTTCTTCGGACTGTACCCAGGCTAAGACAATGCCGATTCTCGGTTTGCTGTTGTAGAGGACTTCTTCTTGCAGGTCCAGCTCCGGACTGTACCCAGGCTAAGGCAATGCCGATTCTTATGGTGCCCGTTGTTTTAGAGGACTTCTTCTTGCAGGTCCAACTCCGGACTGTACCCGCCTGTACGTGCATACATGATGCGTTGAAGGGCGTATCAGCACAGGAGTGCTATGGAACGGTATCAAGCGCATGACGCCGGGAAAGGTCCGTCGCTTGGACCTGCTGCGAAGGTAAGTTGCACGGGTATGCAACATATCTATACAGGCGGACAGGCAATAGCCGGATAGGCGAATGGGCTGGCGCCAGTCAATGGTATGGGTGCAGGATTCAATCCATTGCAAAGGCGGCATGGTCAATGACCTCTTTGATGCCTTCAGTGTCGTCTACCTCTTCAGCGCTGCAAATGAATACGGGCATGCCGGTATCCAGGTCAATGACTTTTTTGAGCTGAACTACGATGGGCTTGAAGTGCTGGCTGGCTATAAACATGTATTTGTCTGTAACCCTGGGTAGTGCATTTACGATGGTTTTGAGAGTGCGGGCTACCAGGATGCCGGTTTCATTCAGCAATTCACAATTAATGGTAATAGTATACCTGTTCATAGGTGGCTGGTTTTTCAGGTGAAACGGTTAGTGTACGTTTAACAATAATGGTCTTTTGTTCCTGATTATTCTGTTAGCTAAAACTAACAAAAAAAGGAGGACATTACTATTCCTCAAAATAGTATTATCGTTAATTCTTTCCAGCCGTATCCCTTTCCAGTAGCTGCTATTAGCAGGCATACCCCTATTTTCCCTATGACGGATGCGCCGGCAGCGTGGTTACCAATTGTTTACGTTTCCTGCTTTGGGAGCGGGTACTATGCGATTGTGTAAAAGGCTGCGGGGCAGCCGGGGAGATTGCCAACACCTTTTGCGGCTGTTTTTCCGGGAGGAGCACCCCTATCACCCCTGATTGCATGCAGGAAAGGTCTGCGGAAGTGTACACCTGGCCGTTACCGCCTTCATTTAAGTAACGTATCTGCAGCACCATGATGGTGGTAGCGTTCTTTTTATGCGCCAGCTCCAGCACCGGTAACACGCCTTCCTGCAACGGCGTGCAAGCCACAGCTACAGCGGTTTTATGGCAAATACCTGCTTCAAGGTCCACTGATAATGCTGCTACCTGCACCTGTATATGTGTGGCAAAACGGGGATGTTTGAGCAGCTCATTCCATTTGTTGGGCAGTGAAACGTGTACACGGGCTGCAGACGGGCGGGTAATATTTGCCTGGAAAGGCAGGCTGGCCTTTTAATTAAAACGGAAGCCCGTAAGCGTTTGCTGCAACGCAGCAGGTGCAAGGGTGCGCTGCCCGCGCGGGTGTACAGCATCTTTTAACAGGGCGCTGTACAATGTTTTATTAAGACGGTTCACCAGCGTACCGTCATGCGGCAAAGGCCATAAGCCGTTCATTGCATGGCGGATCAGCTTAGCGGCCTTACTGGCTTTGCCAAATTCGCCTGCACTTTGCCGGCTGGCCGCACTCTGGCTGTCGGGCCGGTAATTGGGCATACTGCGGCAGCAGGTCTTATTGCCCCTGCGGTAGAAGATCAATCCTCCCACCCTGCCTTCCATGTGAATAGCGCCTGTTACTATAGCCATCGTAGTATTTTCCCTAATAACAGGCGGGTAACACTAAAGGTTCACACGGGTTGAAATAAAGTAAATGGTGGACATAAGGTGGACTTGATGCGGGCATCATGTGGAGAAGATGTTGGCTATAGCAGGCTTTCTAACCCTATTTTTAAACCTGTTAGCTATAAATATCGCATACCGGATATTTTTGCTACATTTATACTATTACCGGTAAACCCTCTATAACTATGTTCACATATTCCTCCTCAGATCAATCCTATTCCAGCTCCCGTTCGGCTGCTGACGAGCAAACAGCTGTACCTTCTACTGGTGCACCCTTACAAAGAAATGCGGCTAATATGGACGAATTAGTACAGGGCAAATTTCCAGCCCAGCTGCAGCCGGAAGAGGAAGAGAAAAAATTACCGATGCAAGGCAAATTCGTTTTACAAAGAGCTCCTTTGCCGGAAGAGGAAAAACCCGTGCAGGGAAAATTCACCACACAGCTGCAAGCCAATAATACCGGTATGCCCGACAGCCTGAAATCCGGTGTGGAAAACCTTTCCGGTATGGATATGTCTGATGTAAAGGTACATTATAACTCCAGCAAACCAGCCCAGCTAAGCGCGCTGGCCTATGCACAGGGCAATGATATTCACGTAGGCCCGGGCCAGGAAAAACATTTACCGCATGAGGCGTGGCATGTGGTGCAGCAACGGCAGGGACGTGTGCAGCCTACCATGCAAATGAAAGAAAGTGTGCCCGTGAATGATGACCCGGGATTAGAGCATGAAGCGGATGTGATGGGCGCAAAAGCGGTGAATGGGTAGGGATAATTTTTCTACATTCCCGAAGTTAAATATTAGCCGAATACCTGCATGTGTATGTTCAATATTCAGGTCTATTGTCCAATGCTTATAGTTAGGGTCTAGTGAATTATTAAAGTCAGCTACACATGCTGATAATAAGCTGTCAATATTTCTTAGATCTTCCTGTGTAAGCGTCACCCGTTTGTATGTAGCGCTATCAAAAGGGTAATTGTATTCCGGATTAAATGGGATGATTGTTGTGGTTGTGGTATCGTAATGCAGGGCATTTGCGCCTTTTCCCTTGTTTAAATGGTTACTGCATAAAAGAAAGCGCTTGCTGAATAAAAGGCAATTATAAGAATGGAGATGTGAAAGCGTATTGGCATTTAAAAATTATCAGTTTAATTAAGTCCATAAGTATTGCCTTACTTTGATCAGGCGTATTAACATTCCGTTGTCAAACTCATATTGGTTGTCTGTCCAGATAGGGTCAATTTCTCTGTTAATCTCCTTTTGTGATCTGTATTTCCACCAATTATACAGCTCTTCGATCTCTGTTTTTGCATTCATATGTTCGCTGTCATATGTCCAGTCGCGGCTTTCAAACAGGTTTTCTTTTTCCACACAATCCGTTAAAAGCTGAAAGCAGGCGTGCAGCATTAACAGGTCTTTATCTAACCAATCACTGGTAATGGTGCTGATATGCAGCGTATGAGGATCTTTCATATTCTTTTAAAATTCGAGCGGCTACTTTTATGTAAACGGCAACAGATCAGGTTCTAAAAACTCCTGCTTTGCCTGCGGAGAATTGTAAATATCCACCTTATAGTGAAAAGCCAGCAGCTCTTTGAAGTTGTATTTCAACCTTGGGAACCTGGTGATAAAATCAGGGAAATTATTAACCGGTTCTTTATCTATAAAGTGTTTTACGGCTTTGATAGCTGCTATGGTCAGGGTTTTGTTGTATTTATCCCGTGCGCCAACCGAATCTACAAAGGCCACTAACTGACTGCAGATATTCTGTATGGCCTGCTCAACACCATATTTCTTCACGTGGATCCAGGCAAGCCGGATGTGGGCTTCGTGAGTAAACATACCGGGGGATAATTTGCAGGCTGCAAATTGTGCTTCAAAAGTGGTATCGTCTAAGAGGAAGTGCTGTTCCATATGGTTTAAGATGTTTATTCAAAGGTTACTTTCCCTTTACCATCAATGTTTGTTCTTTTGTCAAAGACAAAGTCAATATATTTTGCTTCTCCTTTTTCGCCCTTTACCGCTTGTCTTACCCGGCCATATTCCTGTCCGTCCTGGTTAAATACTTTTACAGTAATGTTTTTATCAATGGTTTTATCAAAGATCAAATAGGCGGTTAATATATTGTCAACTGTACTATCTGAACTATTAATAATAATCTTTCCTGAACTTAAACCGCTATTCTTAAGCTCCTGGGAAATTATTACTTCGTTCTTAAATGTTTTCTCAACTCCCTTTGCAACTCCGTCGGCAAATTCAGCGCCGGTTTTGGCAACGATCTCTCCGGTTTTATTCACGGTATTTTTGGCCTTCTGTTTTGCCCAGTTACAGGAAATAAAAAATATTGCGGTCAGTAAAATAAGCGTGTATCTCATAATAGTATGGGAAATAAATTGGTATACAACGGTTTAGGCATTAGGAAATGCGGTACTCATTTAGTCGAAAATAATATAAAATTTCCAGAGTGAAAGACTGAATAATTTGCATTATTAAGTTAATTAATTATTATTACCTATCTCTTAGCGACAGGCCCTGGCCTGGACGGTTTCACATAAAAAAACTATAAAATGAGAAGATTTTACTTTCTTCTTTTATTATTAGGACCAGCGATCTCTCCGGCGGTTGGTCAGTCCGTTGTTAATTTGCCTAACGACACGGTATTAACGGCTCTCATGCAAAAGTATAAAGTGCTGGCTTTAGGTATTGGTATTATCGAAAACGATGAACTAAAAAATGCAAAGGTCCTGGGTGAATTGAAATCAGGTGTACCGGCTCCAATCAATACTATCTTCCAGGTTGCATCGCTTACCAAGCCTATTGTAGAGATGACCACACTGCGATTAGTAAGCAAAGGTCTTTGGCTGCTTGATGAACCCCTATCTAACTATTGGATTGATCCTGATGTGAAGAACGATCCAAGAAATAAGCTCTTAACCACCCGTCATGTACTTTCACATCAAACCGGTTTTGTTAATTGGCGCTGGCTTCATTCAACCGGCAAGCTTACCTTCGATTTTGAGCCGGGTACTAAAACCAAATATTCCGGTGAAGGTTTGGAATATCTTAAACATGCCCTGGAGGTTAAATTCAACATGCCGCTTGCTGCGATCGTAGACAAATATCTTTTCAAGCCGGATGGTATGAAAGACACTCATTTCTTTTGGGATGGCAGCGTAACAGCGGACAGATATGCGATACCCCATAACAAAGCAATTGAACCATATGAAATCAGAAAAAACACAGAAACCAGCGCAGCGGATCTGTTAATGACCACCGTCAGTGACTATACGACATTTGGTGTAAACGTTTTAAAGAAAAAAGGGTTAAGCGATAAGGTCTGGCAGGACATGATATACATTCAATCAAAAGATCCGGATGCGAAATTCGGATTGGGCTGGGAAGTGTTTAATCATCTGAAAGGGAACGAATTTGCACTGGTACATGGCGGTAGCGATCCTGGCGTAAGAACAATCATTATCCTTTTACCGGAATCTAAAAGAGGCCTGGTGATCTTCACCAATAGCGATAATGGCATGCCTCTTATTAAGGATATTATAAGAGCAGCGCTGGACATTGGAGAAGAATTACTCGAAAGGGCGAAATAAAATCGCCCATCCTTTACCCCTGCCTTCTACAAGCCTTCATAGCCCTTTCCAGATATTTTTAAAAAATATTTTGCAGAACTATAAATATAGTTTTACATTTGAACTATAAATATAGTTTTTAATGAAAACACTCACCAAAGCTGAAGAACAGGTGATGAAAGTGTTATGGAAGCTTGGCAGCGGCCTGTTAATGGAAATAGTGGATGGCATGCCCAAACCCCAGCCTCATAAAAACACGGTGGCCACCATTTTAAAAACCCTGGTTGACAAAGGCTTTGTAGATATTGAAAACCTTGGCCGCATACACCGTTACCACCCGTCGGTATCAAAAGAGGAATATTCAAAAGACACGCTTACCAGCGTGGCCAAGGGGTATTTTGAAGGCTCTTTCAGCAACATTATTTCTTTTTTGGTGGATGAAGACAAGCTAAGCGTAAAGGAACTAGAGCTTTTGCTGAAACAATTAAAACAAAACAAAAAGCAATAGTATGGATGCTATAACCGCCTATGTGGCAAAAAGCATATTGGCCAGCGGCCTGCTGTTTGGGTATTATTGTCTTGCGCTACGCAATAAAAAATTCAACGTTTACAATAGGTTTTACCTGTTGGCATCTATAGTGCTAAGCCTTGTTTTGCCGCTGCTTAAGTTTACATGGCTTGCGGTACAAGCCACACCAAATACCGCGGCAGGGCAGGTATTTATTTTAATCGGCGCACCAAACAAAGCTCAGGTTCCTGTGCATTTTTCGCCGGTTTGGCTTGCCTATGCCGCCGCTTCAATTATAAGCTTGGCGCTTTGCATTATACTGACATTGGAAATTGCCTGGATATACCGCATGAAAAAAAAGCATGGCGGTATTAGAGTACAGGGCGTAAACCTTATTGAAGTAACCGTAAAGCAGGCGCCGTTTTCGTTTTTGAATAACTTGTTCTGGAAAAAGGGCATATCGCTGCAACAGCCTGAAGGCGAAAAAATATTCAGACATGAGCTTGCCCATATACAGCAGCGCCACACGTATGATAAACTGTTTGCCCAGGCCGTTACCTGCATTTTTTGGATGAACCCATTTTACTGGCTTATACAAAAAGAGCTGGGTATGATACACGAGTTTATTGCCGATGCAGCCAGTATTGAAGATGGCGATGTGGATGCTTTCGCCAGGATGCTGCTGCAATCGCACAACGGAGGGCGCTACCTAAGCCCTGAACATCAATTTTTCCATTCACCTATAAAGAGACGGTTAATCATGCTTACTACATCAGCAAAAACGTCCTACTCCTACGCAAGAAGGGTATTGGCCTTGCCGGTTGCTGCTATTATAGCTGTGCTATTTTCAGTAATTGTTGGTAATGCACAAACGGTTGACCCAAAGCTGCAGCCCCTCGGTTCCATAAAGCCTGACAACGCTAAAATTGAAAGAAACCCTGCAGATTCAACGATCACTATATCCGTGCCGTACAAAGACAAAAGCGGCAAGCTGAAAAAGCGCATATTTAAAATGAAGTATATGCCGGGCGCGCACGACGAAGGAGAAATGCGTATTATGAGCGACAGCCTTGTTCAAAAAAGCAGTACCTGACGGCAACCATGATGTCATAATGACTTCTTATGCTTAAAAATTATTGGATCGTGGCCTGGCGTAGCCTCGTCCGCAATAAGATCTATAGCCTCGTCAATGTGCTGGGCTTAGCGTTAGGTATTTGTGCCTGTTTGGCCATTTATCTGATCACCCGGTACGAATTCAGTTTTGATAACTTTCATCCGGACCGTGACCGCATCTTTTGTGTGGACGCCGTGTTATATGGCGGCCATTGGAATTGCGTTCCCGGCCCTATGCCAGCGGCCATGCGCCGGGAAATGACCGGCTTTCAGACCGTTGCTGCCTTTCAGACCTACGAGGCCAGCGTGACGATACCAGGCGGCCCCAACGAACAACCGAAGAACTTCAACTACGCTGGCAGCATCGCTATCGCGGAGCCAGCATACTTTGAGATCTTTCACTACCGGTGGTTAAGCGGAAATGCCGCTACTTCCCTGTCCATGCCCTACTCCGCGGTGCTTACCGCTAAAAAGGCCAGACAGTATTTCGGAGATCTCAGCCCGGACAGGATCATCGGCCGGACCATCCGTTACCAGGATTCGCTGATCGTCACTATAACAGGTATCGTTGCCGATTGGACAGGCAACAGTGATTTTAATTTTAGCCAGTGGATCTCTTATGCAACGATCCCCGCCAGTTTTCTGAAGAATAAGATAACGCTGGACAGCTGGGACAAATTAGATCGCTCCAGCCACGTTGTGATCAAACTGGCAAAGAACGTAAAGCCTTCACAGATCGACGCGCAATTTACCGCCTTTGCCAAACGGTACTTCGGCCCGAAACCGGTGTTCGCCGGCCGTTTGCAACCGCTGCGGGGCAGTCATTTTCACCAGGAATATGGCGGTATAGGCAGAAAGGCCAGTTTGCCAGTCTTGTACACGCTCATGGCTGTGGCAGGCTTTATCCTTATTCTTGCCATTGTTAATTTTGTCAATTTGTCGACCGCGCAATCTATGCAAAGAGCGAGAGAGATCGGCGTCCGGAAGGCGCTGGGCGGCGGCAGATCAGGCATCGCTGTGCAATTTTTTACCGAAACCCTGTTGTTGACGATAGCTGCAGTGGTTCTTGCGGCACTAATGGTAAAGCCTGTCTTCAGCGTGTTTGGCGATTTGATACCAGGGGAAGTTCATTTCCCATTGACGGGCGCCACGCTTTTGTTCCTGTTGCTGGTGATTGCAGTGACCACCCTCCTTGCGGGATTTTATCCCGCGAAGGTGCTGGGCAACTATCAGCCCACGGTAACCCTGAAAGGGATCACCGCGGCGCCAGGTGTTGGAAATGCCACGCTCCGCAGAGGGCTTATCGTCTTTCAATTTACCATATCACTGTTGTTTATTATAGCGTCAGTTGTCATTGGTTCGCAGCTGCGATATGTGCTGCATGCTAACCTGGGTTTCAAGACGGATGCGATCATCACGCTTGGCGGCCCGCGTGACAATACCCTGGTTAGCTCATCTTTTGGGCCGGATAAGAATAAAGGCGGGCAACGGTCTCCTGAAGATATAGGCAAGACCGTTATACTGATGGATAAGATCCGGCAGCTGGCTGGCGTGGAGCAGGTGATCAGAGAGGCGAAGCCACCGATGGACCAGATGCATTCGGGATTCGGCGGTGGCGGACTAAAAGGCAGCGATGAGAAGCCGATAGACATATCCCTTCATTATGGCGACGCAGATTACATTCCTTTTTATGGGATGAAGCTGATCGCGGGACGAAATATGCTGCCGGGCGATAACAGCAGGGAACTGCTGATCAGCAAGACTTGTGCCCATGCACTGGGTTTTGCCGATGTGGGCAAGGCCATTGGCCAGGAAGTGGTTATTGGCCCCGGTGACGCCTATCCCGTAGCAGGAGTGGTAGACGATTTTTATGAGCGCTCTTTTCACCAGGCCACCTGGCCAATCATCATCGCACACGATCCCAGGAGAGAGACCACCATTGCGGTCAAAATCGCTGCGAAGCGCATGGCCGCCGGTGAGCTGCAAACCCTCATTGGCAATATAGAGGAGAACTGGAAGGCCATCTTCCCCGGAAAGCCGTTTGGCTATTCTTTCCTGGACGAGAGCATCGCCAATATGTATGCGGATGATCTCCGGACCGAACGGTTGACCAATGTGGCGATGGGGATCACCGTTTTTATCTCTTGCTTAGGCCTGCTTGGCCTGGCTATTTTTTCTACAGAAAAAAGGGGCAGAGAGATCGGCATCCGAAAGGTATTAGGGGCCACTGTGCCGGGTATCATGGCGATGCTTTGTAAGGAAATCGTTCTGCTGATCGTTCTTGCATTATTAGTTGCCAGTCCACTGGCCTGGTACCTCATGCATGACTGGCTACAGGGCTTTGCATACCGGACAACGCTTAGCGGCTGGATGTTTGTTACAGCAGGAGCGGCGGCCATCGGAATTGCATTGCTTACGGTGGGTTTTCTGGCGATGAGGGCAGCAATGGCTAACCCGGTCAAATCGTTGCGTACCGAATGACTTCAACCTTGATATACTAGATGCGCTCAATTTGCCTTTTCACCTGTCTAAGAGGTCATGACCGGTTTAGTCTTTAAGAGATCAAGGTGTCTTTTTAAGTTATGTCTTTGATCGATAAGATAGATCTTCATAGTGTATAGTGTTCTTTTCTACGCATTCTCCGATTTCTTCTTTATATGCACCAATACCCTGTCATGTATTTTATGAACAATGTAGTTACTCCAAAGCCGCCAATAAAAAGCAGGGCGGATGTTGTGATAATACCAGGTTGTTCCTTCCAGGAGGGTGTTGCCATTTGCCAGCTTTGTCAGTTTAAACTGGCCCTGTTTGGAAACAAAATAGTCATGCAAATGAGGAGCATCAATATCCCAAAAACTCAGCTCTTTCATTGGCGCCGGCTGTACCACTACGTCAAACCTTAAAAGCCGCGGCTGATCCCAAACTGTTATTGGTTCTACAAAACTACCTGTTGTGAAATTGCAGTGCCTGACCGCACCAACTCCTGTTCCTTCAATCTTTGCGTTTATTGGATAAGCAATTCCTGCTTTAAAAATAAATTCTGAAGGCTTGTCCAACTCCGGAAATTCAATTACGTCCTTCCATACTGTCTGTGGATCTGCGTTGATTTCAATAGTGGTAACAACCGATATTAATTCCTGTTCATTGTCCTTTTCCGTAAACGACATTGCGGGAATACTGACCATCAGGAGGAATAACGCTGAGGGAGCATTGCCCGGCATTTTGCTGATAATTGCATAGCCAATTAATGTTCCGGCCCAGGTCAATAGCAATACAAATGGCGCTGCCATCATAATACAAATAATCCCTTCAATTGCAAAGATCAGCAGCCCTATCATAAAGATACCCAACGTTAAAAGGCCGGTTTGCCAGGCTTCCCGCTTAGTGATCTCCTTTTTAATACCGTATAAAATCACGGGGCTTGCACCAATAAAAAGCGGCGTTAGCACAAATAAGGCAATTCCATATTGGCCGATACCATGAATGCCCCAAAGTGTCAAAAGGCCCGCAATAATAACAGTAGCAACAACAGCGGTCCATTTGCGCTTATTATCGTCTGCGGGTAATATTTTCTCAAGTTGTTTTCTCATTTCATAGATATAGATAATTGTTCCGGGAGCTATTCATCAATCCGTTTCCGACGCTATTATTCCCACATACCAGTTCTTTACGGGGTTATAAACTGTCCAGAAATAATTCCCCCACCATTCTTTTCCAGGTTCAAATATTATGGAACAATCGGTGTCCCAGGTATATATGGTCAGCCGTTCCAGGTCGCTGAAAAAGAAATCCATAAAGTCTAAAAGGTACTCTCCTCTTTTCTTTATTTCCTTTCCCAGATGCACATTGTAGGGCGGTTCCATAAAAGTATGTACAAACCCTCCTGTATTTTGTGGATAAAGCGCCTGGAATTCTTCGGCGATCTTATTGATGTCTACTTTATTTGCGGGTATCTCTTCCTGGTCATGGTAAAAATATGCGTTCAGCGTTTCGTTACCCAATTGGCCCCTGATAAAGGGTTTCTTGTTGGCCAGGTCAAAATGAAAGCCCAGAAAACTTCTTACATCTATTTTTTTCCCGCTTGGATCCAGCTTGGTAAAGTCGGTTTGTGCTGTCGCAGCATTTGATCTCTGGTTAGGGGGCAAGACCTTGTTAATATGAAGATTGCACTCGTAATTTTCCTTCTCCAATGTTTGCCTGGCTGTAATCAGGTGTGCAGTATATTCATCCGGCATTTCCCCCAGATAATTTTCGGAGATTTCGAACACGGACATTCTTACCGCTCCTCCTTTTGTATCGTAGTGTGTTAGTCTGTCCGTTATTTCCTGGTCTTTTATTGCTTTGATATTTACCATTATACTATTGTTCTTAAAACCGTTACGTTGGTTAACCCGTACTCCGCCAGGCGATAATTTAGATTCGATAAAATATAATTCTGCTCTACCGGGAATTTCTCAGCAAGCTGTTTATAGTATGGCAACAGGCGCTTATCCTTTACGCCTGAAAGGGCCTGCAGGGCGGAATGGATCACATGGTTTGAAGGATCTTGCAGGCCTTTAATAAAAGCGGCTATAAAGTCCTTCCGGTTGTTGAGCTTACCCAATGTATAGAATGCCGTTACCCTTATATTTTCATCCTTTTTTTCCGTGAAGGGGATAATCAGCGGCCCAAAATTGCTTTGGATTTCCGTGAGCAGGTATGTACAAAACCGGAATGTTTCACCATCATCGATCCTGCTGATGTTTGCCTCTATAACCGGCGCCCATTCCTTGCTCTTATCTTTTGCGTACCAATAAACAAACTGGAACACTGATAACAGATCAGTTTTAACTAATTCAATTAAATAAGGTTTTGCCTTTTCGTAATCGAATTTACACAGGATCTGAAGCAATTGAGCGTTGATCCCGGGCGTATGTTGAAAGACCTGCTGCTCTATATTTTGAACAATTTCTTTTTGGAGTGTATACTTATTCAAAAGCCCGTTTAAACAGTCTGCTTTTTGTTCCTCATCTTTTGCTGACAGAAATAGTTTTAACAGCTGATCATCTGAACCGCCCATTGAATAACCAAACCATCTGGGTCCTTCCTGCATCAGCTGGCCGGAGATCACTTCATCCAGCCACCGCTCATACCAGTCTAAAAAATTGCTTTCATAGGTAAACTTTGGCTTTTGAAAGTCTGTATCTAAATTCACCACCCTTCCCTTGTACGGCCCATTGAGGATTATACCGTGCAGATAACTACAACCCTGTGAGCCGATTGGGAGGATACCGCCGAGGATCCTGCCCTTTTCATTTTCATAATCTTCATCGGAAAGGTTGTCGTCATCGTTTATTTTCTGTGTTAAAGCTGCCCAATAATCATCCGGCATTTTTGGATAAATAACACAATCGTTCTTAAGATGTTTTTCTACAGTATCGTAGATCAATTCATCCACATTCCCGCCAAGCGGATAAATGCCATAAAACGGGCCTGCTGCGGAATTGGCGTGTGCATTACCGCCATTTCCAATCTGCAATAAGAAAGCCTTGTAACATTCAGGGAGTTCTATGGCGTATTGCTGTTCAAATTGGGTTACTTCTTCTGCGGTTGCGGGTTTGTTTAATGTGTACTTGTGGCTTTCTGCGCCAAATACTTTTAGCCGCCTGTCTGCTTTTTTTGCAGCAGGCAATTTCTGTTTTATTCTTTGTACCTGTTCGTTATAATCTGTCATAAAAGTTCTTTGATCAAAGGCCTGCTGGTAGTATCAATTCAAGCGGTATCCTCAAGGCCAATTCTTCTATACATTGCCGGCGTTTTGCCGGTCCTGGCTTTGAAAACCCGGGTGAATGCGGCTTCAGACTGGTAGCCTACTTTAAATGCCACATCACTGACGTTAATCTTTTCAGCTATCAACAGCTCCTTAGCTCTGTTAATACGCCAATTGGTCAGATAAGACAATGGTGTTTCGCCAACAAGGCTTTTAAACCTGCCCGCAAACACCGACCTGGACATGGCAACACTTTTAGCTAAAGATTGTAATGTCCAATCCTGTGCCGGGTCATTATGCATAATGCTGAGTGCCTTGCTGATCTGGCTATCATTCAACGCAGCTAAAAAGCCCGTTTCAGGAACAGACTGTTCGATATAGGTTCTGATGACACTCACAAAAAGCATTTCCGCAAGACTTTTGAGCATCATCCGGCTACCAGGTTTTTCATGATCGCGTTCTGTATGAATAACATATCCTGTATGCTGAAGAAACTGATGGTGGAGCGTTCCATATCCCCTGATATGGATTATTGGTGGCAGATCTTTTAGGAACGGATGCGTTCCTTCTTCGTTATAGCTAAAATGGCCTGCGGCCAGTATTGTTTCCGGTTCCGGCCCACTAAAAAAGGGAGTGCCTGCCGTTTGCGATTTCACATATTCATTGATAGTAACCCGGCGGCTGGCAGCACTATCTGCAATCCAGTGGGAATCACCATGCGGAATATATACTATGTCCCCTTCGCCCATTGTAACGGGTTGATCATTATATAAACTAACTATACAGCTGCCTTTAATCAACCGGTAGAACCGGGCCTCTCCCGTTTGTGCAACATCAAGTCCCCAGGGGCCTTTCAGCATGCTGGTGCTGCATACAATAGCTTCTAACCTGGTCACCTTTAGTATTGAACTCAATACATCCATAACAAACAAATACGATTGAGCAAATATACGATACTTCCTGCTACCTGTAGTACGAACAGAAGCGGGTAGCTTTGCCTTATTAAATTAAATCGTATGCAAAAGTTAAAAGGTAAAGTAGCCGTTATCACCGGCGCCACTTCGGGAATGGGACTGGCTACAGCGCAATTATTTGTTGAAGAAGGCGCCTATGTATTTATTACCGGCCGCAAACAAGCGCAACTGGACGAGGCGGTGAGATCAATTGGAAAAAATGTAACCGGCGTATTATGTGATTCGGGCAGCCTGTCAGACCTGGATCGTTTATTTGAAACTGTAAAAACGGAAAAGGGGCATATTGACGTGTTGTTTGCCAGCGCGGGAGCTGTAGACGGAGCACCCATCGGACACATCACAGAAGCACATTTTGATATGCAGTTCAATGTAAATGCAAAAGGTACATTGTTTACGGTGCAAAAGGCATTGCCGTTATTAAACGATCATGGCGCTATTATCATGACCGGAACGGTTGTAGCACTGAAAGGAGGCAGCTATCTCAGCGTGTACAGCGCCAGTAAGGCAGCGCTGGATGCCTTTGCAAAAAGCTGGAGCACAGAACTTAGCGCCAGAGGTATCCGTGTTAATGTAATTCATCCCGGGCCGATAGACACGGCTTTATTTGCCTTATTGCCCGAAGACAAAAAAACTTCCTATATCAACCAGGTAGCTTTAGGCCGGTTGGGACAATCCAGGGAAATTGCCACCACTGCGCTTTTCCTGGCTTCGGAAGATTCCAGCTATATTACCGGTATATCCATACCTGTTGACGGGGGAAGTAAAGCTATAGAGTAGGCTATTCTTTCAACAACTTATCCTACACCGTTTTACCCTCCTTCCCAAACTCCTTACGAATACCATTCACTACATCCTTATGCAGTATGGTAGTGCTGTTGCGCTTCAACGCCATCAGGCAGCTGTAACGGCTTACGTTAATGATAGCGCCACCGGCCAGCTCGTGCTTTCTGGCAATTTCTTCCAGGTTGAGCTTTTCTTCCAGCTGCACGTTGGATGGGAATGCCTGCTGCCATAAACGGAAACGCTGTTCAGGACCGGGCATAGAGAAGTAGATCATGGATTGAAAACGGCGGCCAAAAGCGTCGTCAATATTGGCTTTGAGGTTGGTGGCCAGCACAATCATGCCGGGAAAATCTTCTATGCGCTGTAACAGGTAAGCTACTTCCTGGTTGGCATAACGGTCGTTGGAAGAGGATGTTTGCGTACGCTTGCCGAACAATGCATCTGCTTCATCAAAGAACAGGATCCAGTTCTGGTTGGCGGCACGGTCAAATACCTGGGCCAGGTTCTTTTCGGTTTCGCCAATGAACTTGGATACGATCATGGACAGGTCTATGCGGTACACATCCATGCTAAAGGTTTTACCCAGCAGGCAGGCGGTCATGGATTTACCGGTGCCCGGCGGGCCGTAGAACAGGCTGCGGTAGCCGGGCTTTATTTTACGGCTCATGCCCCAGTCGTTCATGAGGGTATTGCCGTGCTCTATCCAGGCGCGGATCTCCTCTACTTCTTCCATAGTATGATCTTCCAGCACCAGATCGCTCCATTCAAGGCTGGTCTCAATTCGTTTAGCCGGGAAGTTTATACTGTAATCCGGTTTATGGGCGGTGCCTAATGTAAAGTAGCTGAGGTATTCCGGGTACAGGCTAAGGGTGCCGCTGAGCAAAGGTTCTTCTGCATTGGAGGGCACCAGCTTTAAGATGGAATGTTTGGCAAAAAAATGGTCGGGGCCAAACAGCTCTATCAGGCGGAAGCGTTGTTCCAGGCTGCTGGCGGCGGCAAGAAAAGCGGCTGTTTCGCCGGTGGGTAAAAAACCACCGTGGTGCTGTCCTTTAATGCCGCCAAACTCTGTAAAGCCACGGTCGTAGGTAGCATTTTTGGTAAAGAACACATCCAGCAGCTGCGGGCATATATGCGGTATAAGCGCCAGCAGCAGTACCAGGCGTTCTGTTGCATTCATATTGTAATGCTGCACAATCTGCGCATATACGGCGCCGTTACCTTTTAGCTGCGGTGGCGGCAGCTGGTCAGGCAAAGTGGTGCTGCCATCTTCTGCAAAATATTTCTTCATGCGCAGGTCCACCACCTGCTGAAACCAGGCCATTTCCTGGTGCAGGACCGCTGCATTCTCATGGATCATGTGTACACCCATTCTGTATATAATACTTTTTCCATCCAGGGGGTTTTGATGGTTCCAATACCCCAGGGAAGCGTTTGCATAATTACGTCGTATCCACGTTGCTCTACCCGCAGGAACCAGGCTTCTTCTGTTTCCCGGAGCGCACCTTCACGCTGCAGGAAAGATCCCTGGAAACCTTCCACGGAAGAATTTTTCATTTTCTCCCATTGCTGGATCACCGCCTTCAGCATCTGTACCGACAGCTCTTTTTCTTCTACGGTGAGCGTGATCTCCAAGGGTACCGGCGCTGCCAGCGGAAAGTTACACAATACCTTGTTTAACGCCAATGCATGTTCCGGGTGCTCCTCCAACCCATCTACCGTGAATTGCAAAAAGTGAATGGCGCGGTGTTGCATTTCCTCACTGATAAACTGTCCTTTTTCCAGCCAGCCTAAACGCTGAAAAGCAAATGATAAAAAGGGATGCAGCAATACCAGGCCGGCATTGCCAACATAAATAGTTTCCATTTCCGGTGGTTTAACCTGTTCCAATTCACGTTTATTAAATGGCTGTTCCGGTGGTTGTTTGCTGATGGCAGCCGGCTTTTGCGTGGTTTGCAGCAACTGCCGGTCTTTTTCGTATAGCTGCTGCCGTACCTGCTCCATATGCGCATGAGTGTGCACATACTGTGCGGCCTGCTGCTGCAGGGCGGGCAATATGTTACGCAGGTGCACATATGCGGTGATATTGATGGCGCCTTTACTTACGGCTAGTCTTCCGATAAAGCTTTCCGCTGCAGATATACCGGAGCCGGTAATAAAGTGCAGGAAACGCTGCGCATAATCCGCGGCATGGTGCACCGTAAAATGGCCGGCCAGCAGCTGCATATGGAACTGGCGGAACAGCAGGCGGATCTTTTCCCGCTCCTGGCTATCGGTGATAATAATATCAAACAGCTGCTGCAGCTCCTTTAAAGCAGCATGGGGCGGATGCCCCCAGCCAATATGAATGTCCTGCATCATTTCCAGGAAAGTGTCATCGTCCAGCTGTTGGGCGGCCTGCTCTATTAATACAGGATGCTGAAATATTTTCCGGTAAAAGGATAAACGCTCCTGCCGGAGCTGGTTCCTGTAAAATTGTACAGCCTCACGGAAACCGCCGATGGGTTTATGGATGGTTTGCTTTAACAGCAACAGGCTATCCTGCACGGCATAAATTTCCAGGTTTTCGCGTACCTGGGATTCGTATATGCCTGCGGGTGGGGTGAACAGGTGGTAAATGGTTACGCGGGCAGCCGGCTGTACGCCTGCTGCATTTAAAAGCTGTGTGAGTAATGCAGGCTTTTCACGGTATAATAAAATGACGGCCTGTTTCAGCAGCTCATTGCTAATGGCATTGCTGATAGTTCCTAAATAACCGGGTAACTTTTGATGCTCCAAAAAATGGCTTAACAGCTCAATGGCCTGCTGCAGCCAGTGCTGCTGTTCTGTGGCGCTGCTAATAGTATCGTACTGCCGGAAACGGTGCAACAGGCGGGATACGGCGGCCGGCATGCTAACACGTGGTAAAGCCTCTGTAGTGGCAATACGCGGCTCCGGCAGCTCCTGCCACAATCCATCCTGTATAACCATGGTGCCGGCGGCAGGCGGCGTAATAGCCTGCTGTAACCAGCCGGCTAACAGCTCACGTACAGGCGTAGGCGTGGCGCCCATTGCCTGCCATAGCAGGAACAGCTGGTTGAGTGTTACGGGCGATGGCGTAATAACATTTGCTGCTGCGGAGAGCCGTTCCCGGTAGTTGGCGTATAACCACTCCAGCATTTTACTTACCAGCTCCAGTGTTAGCTGCTGGTTAAATGTGCCTGCCGTAAGGGGCAGCTGGCCGCTGGCCAGGAAATGCTGCCACCATTCCAGCACCAGCCGGGCAGTTTGCTCCTTTGCAGCCGTGGTAGCGGGTACAATGCCCTTGCGGATATTATCCAGTAAAAGATGATGAACCGGCGTGTTGCCGGCAGGATGGTAAACCGCTGCCCAGGCGGTTTGCTGATCATTTATTAATTGCTGTAAATGACCGGCCAGCACAGCGTTCGCAGGCGCTGCATTTTTCATTAACAGCAGCAAGCTGCCGGGTAACAGGCCGGTAGCCGCAGCCCATGACTGTATAGCGGCTGTTATGAATGCGGATAATTCCAATTGCGTGTAAGCAGTAACGGCCCATGTTTGCCAGATGCTTTTCAAGAGCTGCAGCCGCAGGGATGGCAGGCCGGCAATGGCAGGTTGTATTTGCGCACTGATGGTTTGCAGCAAGGCGTATAAACTTTCATAGGCATCCAATACCGTGGCAGATAACTTTGCTGCCTGCATTAAGCGGAGTAATACTTCGGGTGTTGTTTCCTGTAAGCTGCGCTCAATTGCATAAGGGATGGTGCCTGCATATTTAAATACGGCAATGGCCTGCGGCATGGATTGCTCCATGAGCTGCTGCCAAAGGCTGTTAATGGAAAAATGCGCGTAAGTGCTGCCCCACCAGGGAATGCTGCCGTAAAGCAGGCGGTATAACAATACATCGCGGAGCTGCTGTTGTTCCGGTGGTATGGCATCAGGGGTATTGAACGGTGGCAAGCCATTGCTGCCATTAGCTGCTACCCGGATATGTGCTGCGAGCTGCTGCAGCATGGTTTGCTGTGCAGCGGCAGGTTGCTGCTGTGCGGTTGTTTGCACCAGCGCATCCCATCTTTTAAAGGCAGCTTCGCCTGATACTGTATTTAACATTTGCTGCAAAGACACACGGGCGTTTTTGGCTAAGGTTATCATTTGCTGCTGCAATATTTGCAGGGAAATGGCCGGCGCCCACCAAGGGAAAGATCCATAGAGTAAATAGTAGCGGAGCACCGCTACCTGCTCATCCGGTGTGGTGTTCTTGTTATCCGTGGCATTGGGGGGATAGCGCCCTGCTTTCAATTGCTCACCGGCATATTCCTGGTAAAGCGTTCTTATAAAACCGCCTACGCTGGCTTCTGCCATGTCCTGCTTATAAAGTAACAGGGCGTTATAGAACAGCTGTAACAAATGCTCATACGCTACATTAAAGTGCTGCGCCATTTGCCCCAGGTGGCTGCGTACAAACTGTTTGCGGTTAAAATAAGCGCTGGTTTCCGTGAACAGGTAATTCAGCACAAACCACCATACGGCCCTTTCCAGTGTTTTACTTTCTGTTTGCAGGATGGTTTGGCGTTGCTGCAGCTGCACAATTTCCCGGCTGTAGGAGAAGATAAAAACGGCTTCTGCCGGTTCCAGTACTGTAACTACCTGCTGAATGGCTGTTATGGGAAACTGGTAAGCAATACGCTGACGCACATACGCTGCCCTGGCAATATCGCGCAGCAAAGCTGCCAGGCGGTTAGGCTCCGTGCCTGCCAGGTGCATGATGGCCAGCTCCGGTTGTTTACGTTCTGCTGCAGTAGCCCACCAGGGCATGGCGCCGCTGAGCAGGTAATAACGCGCCAGCTCAAACAAACGGTCCGCGCCGGTTTTAAGCTGCACCTTGCCGGTAAGCGTGTACTGCTCACCGGAAATACCGTAACGCAGAATATCTGCCAGCGCCTTTTCCAGGGCCGACATTATTTTAGCGGGCAGCTCTGTTTCTACATCTTTGTATAAAATAAAGCCCAGATCTAATTCAAGGGTATCCAGCACGGCTACCATTTGTTCCGGTACGATCCTTTGCAGCAGCATATCCATATCGCCGCTGATCCGCTGCCGGAACAGGTGGCTGATACGCTCCTGCAGCGCCAGGGATTGCGCCCTGTTGCTGCTTTGCACATCAAAGGTGTACTGTCGGATAATATGGTGCGCCTCACTCATAGATCAAAATAATGTTCTGCTGCCAGGATCTTAATCAATTCACTGGTATCCTGCTGCAAGTCTTTTTTCTGGCGCAGAAGATCCAGCCAGTTGAAGTACTCCTTTTCAAAGCTGCGCATAGCGCCAATGCCTAACCACTTAAACTGGATCACAAACTGCACGGGGGTATGTTCCCGGAACAGCTCTTCTGCAAAAGCCCTGAACTCCGGCAGCTGGAAGCGGGCAGGCCAGGCGGGAAATACCACGGTAAGGCCAAAACGATAAAAATCTTCCCGCAACATCCGGCCGTTACCCTGCTTTACGTAAAACTCAAAATAGGCATGCTGCGCTGCAGCTTCTTCCTGCAGCGCAGCTACAGCTTCCTCCCTTTCGTCAAAGGTGTACCAGTAAGGATGCTCTTTCAGTATATTTCCGTCACGGTCGTACATGCGGTAACCAAAATTGCGTTCATAGTTCCAGGGTTTCATCAGCAGGTGCTCTACCAGGTAAAACCCTTCGGATTGCTCGCTGATGCTGCGCAGGTGTTTGATCATATCCTGCAGGGCATGCGTGGCATGCGCGCGGGTGCCGGCCCTTATTACCACCCGCCATACTTCATGCCGGCGGTGGCGGTATACTACCAGGTATTCCCGGCGCTCTTCATCATATACAATGCGGTAGTTCTCTGTGCTTAAGCCATGCTTCAGGAAAGAAACGGGCTGGTTGCCGTAATCATACCTGTTTTCCGGCGGCGTGTCCGGCAGGTCCTGCAACGTTACCTTAATCACCTCATCGCGCACTGTGTATTCTTTGGTGAGCCACAGATGCATGTGATCCGGCCGTGTATGCACCTCTACTTTTAAATGTTCTGCATCAAATACTTCACTGAGGCGTTTACGTTTACCGCCGGGTATATATAATAAGTGACGCAGCCAGTTCTCATAGCCCGACCATTCGCCGGGTGTAAAAAGATCTGTGGTATAATCGAATGAATGCAGGCGGTTGGCGGTTAGCTTTACTACATTACGGAGGATGTCTGCTTTCCATTCCAGCTCCCGGCTTATGCGGGGCTCATTGGCTGCATCCCCGTATACATGTTCATACACCGTTACGGGGTATTTCATGAGCGACAGGTTAAAGCGGGCCAGCAAATGATCCAGCACCCGGGTCTTGCGTTCCTGGTAAGTTTTGCTGGTTTCCTGCTCCTGCTGCAATGCTTTCATATATCCGTTGCCGATATCTTCCTTAAACTCATCCCATTCCTGCGCCGGCTGTTTTCCTGTAAAGGCAGACAGCAGCTGGCGCACATGTGGCACGTTATATAAAGGCTGTGCTGCGTAAGTGTAGGGTGTAGCATGGTCTGTTAACGGTGAAAAGAAATTACCCATGCTGCCCAGCTGGGCCAGGTAATTGGCCAGCAGCTGCTCAAAGAATAACAGGTATGCTTTCAGCTGTTTGGCCTGCGCCTTACGCCGTTCTGTGGCCTGCTTATCCAGCCCCTCCTCCCCAATGCCGTAAATGTAGGGGAAATGATGCTGCAGGGAATAATACCAGCTGAGGTCGCGGTAAGCCGCTTTTAAGGGTGTATGTACATCTCCTGTTTTCTGGCCCACGAACTTACGGCGGGCAATGATCTTCATTTTCTGGTAGGTATTCCAGAAAGCCACTTCTTTTAAACGGTATTCATATTTATCGCTGAATATTTTAATGTCGTTCTTATCACCGGCTATCTGTAACATCGGGTAGCTGCCGGGTTTCAGGGTTAAGGGGCGGGCGGAGTAATTACCATCGTCGCCGGCAATGGAGAGGGTTTTTACCTTAATAACTCCGGCTACCTCTGATACCGCCTTTACTAACACTGCCGGATCTACGATGCTGGAACGGGGCCGCAGATCGCTTTCTACAATGAAGCCTTTTTTCAACAGCGGACCGCAGTAAATTTCCTCTATGCTATAGCCTTTATCCAGCAGCTCTGCTTCTGTAAAAAAGCGGATGGGCGGATGCAGCGCAAATTCAAATGCATTACACATATGGGCCATCAGCTCCTGGGGATCATAACGGCTATCGACCATGATCTCGGCCTTCAATGATATTTCCTGCGGCTGCAGTACTACGAATGCTTCCACATCTTCCCCAATGTTCCGGTAGGCCATCATACAGCGCTCTACTGCTACTACCACTGGTTTCAGCATATCCGGGTCACCGGCTGCAGCTGTTACCAGCTCATCCTGGATCTGCAAATACAGGCGGTAGGTGCCTTTGGTAGTGCCACAGGGCTGCAGGGAGGGTATGGGCTCAATCCAAACGTTCTCTATTTCATCTACTTCATCCAGGATCAGCTTACGGTAATCATTGACCGTTACCGGCGCTGAGCTGAGGATAGCGGCTTTTGCAAAAAAGGTATGCAGCAGCGGATCAATGTTACCGTTCTTATCGGCCAGTATTTCATCAATAGGAAAATCCGTGCGGTAGGCCAGGTCGGTAATGGCATAACAGAGCTGTTCCAGGATGGTAACGCCGGGATCGTGCAGATTGTAATCTGTCCAGGTATTACCGGACAAAGCCTGCACATGTGCAATGGCTTCGCGGCGCAGCTGCTCATAGTCAAATGCGGCGTCACGGGCCTTATCGCGGTTTATTACTACAGAAGGTGTATCTGCCATGGAACGATGATTTGAAGGATGGTTTGCTGCCTGTTAGTAATAGTATTCGTTTGGCATAAAAACATCATCTGCCCAAAGGCGGGTAATGCGGTAATAAATTTCTACTCCCGGGCCGTAATTGCTGTTGGTACGCAGCTGCAGGGCATAGTTATGCGTACGGCCTTTCCAGCGCAGCTTGATCTTATTCCAGCAAAAGCCGTAATAGGCGCATTCCTGGCGGATCTTATTGCGGTTCCCGCCAAAGGTGCTGAGCGCATAGGCATGCATCATTGCATGGCGGCCTGCATGTTTTAAACCGGTGCGCGCTACTATTTCAAAGGCCTGGCAGTTATCCAGCTCCTGTAAAATGGGGTACCATTTCCCATCTGCCGGGATCTTGCCTACCTTGTAAGTGCCTACCCGGCCTTCCATGCCGGCAAAACCGTTGATATCTACTTTAAAGTTAGGATCACATTTTTTGCCCAGGCCCAGCTTTCCATCCATATGAAAGAAAAAGGCTTTTTCATCCTGCTCCTTTTGTCCGCTTTCTCCAGGATTTGGCTGCAGGCGCAGGCTGGGATATTCCTGCTCATCTTTTTCCATCATGAAAAAAGGTTCCAGGTCGTCTGTGGCGCGGTAAAAAGAGACCAGCCTTTTAGAGCCACCCAGGGTGGATATGAGCAATCCATTTTCTTCATCCTTGGAAAAGCCATCTTCCTGTTTATTGATCGTGGAATCGATCAAATAGCCGAAGTGATTTTCTGTAGGCATTCTCCCGTTCCTGAAATATTGTTTGAGCTCTTCGCGCCCATACATTTTTTTATTTTGTTTAGTGTCCATAATGAACCGGATTTATTTGGGTTGAATACTAATTGTGAGCATTTCTTCATCAAAAGGCGCGCTGCCATGCTGCGGCGGTGGACCAGCATCTGCCTCCTTACCTACCAGCAGCTCATTGCTTACCAGCAATCCGTCGATACCCAGGGCCTGCGGATCTTCATACAAAGACGCTTCCAGCACTGTGATCAAATGCTCATCAGAAGGAATGAGCACCCCTTCCGGTACGGAGGCGCGGATAAAGGGTACCTCTTCCAAAGCGGTATCTGTAATGCGGCCTATTACCTGCCCATTGCGCGGGTTCTTTTCATAATAAAAGTGCACCAGTGAAAAGCCGGTAACATAATTCACGTAAGGCAGGCGGTTAATGAAGTTCAGCATTTCCGAACGGTATAACACGGTGCCTATCTTAAAATCATTAACGGTATTAAACAGCCATGGGCAAAGGTATTGTTTGATATCTTCCTGCAGCTTTTGCAGGTACAGGTTATCGTTGTAGTTATTATCCGTGGGTGTGAACCGGATCTTACATACTACTTTTATGCGTTCATACACCGGGTTCCTGATCTCTGCCTTTACAAAAGGCGACATCTTTTTTTGCACAAAGGCCTGTATGCGGTACAGCGTGGCCAGGTCTACCTTTGGTTCCAGGGTGTTGAACTGCCCGCTGCTGTTCCTGGGTGGGGCTGGAACCACTATAATGCTTACATCCGGCTGCTCCGGCATATGCTTCATACGGTTTGCATCAATGGGCAAACATTTTACGATCAGCAGCTCCGGAAATTCCTGCAGCAGGATCTGTGCAACATCAAAACTCAGCACCGGCCTTTGCTTATGCCGCAGGCGCTCGCTTACGCGGGTATAATACTGCATTTCCGTTTCCTTTTGCCGGCCGCCAAAAGATGGAAATGGCTGCCATACCTGCTGGATGGTTTTTATATCTGTTTGAAATTTTTTGATGGAGAAAGGATCAATGGACAATGTTTCATTCAGGCTTTGGCCATCGCCTTCCAGCTGCCTTTCCGCTACTACGGCGTTGGGAAAAATGCCTATTACCCTGGGATTGGCGCCGGTAACCTGGCTTGCGGAGATCCTGATCCAGAAAAGTTCCGGGGGCAGCATGGTACTGCCGTTGCTGATGTTATCAGGTACACGTATCTTAATGATGCCGCTTTTCAGCAGGTTGTTCGTATCATCCGACAACAACTGCGTTCTTTCAAAAGGCAGCCAGCGGTTATTGTTTAAGTGGCTCCATTTTAAGGGGGTGATGCCAACGGCGGTATCACTGTAATGTTTTTCTTCCAGCTGGAAAAGCAAAGACAGCTCTTCATTGGGATACAGGCGGTTGAAACCTATGAACAGGTTGCCCATATCTTCTGCTACCGGTACCAGCGCAAAAGTAGTATTATTGGGTACGGGATAGGTTTTGCGGTAACCGTAGGGCAGCACCTGGTATACTTCCAGCCCATCGCCCTGCTGATCTGTTTGTACAGATTTGAGGGCTTCCATATGTTCCAGCGTATAATTAATGGAAATGGATTTAACAATAGGCAGGTAAGGCAGGTTAGGGACCGGTATTTTCTTTTTCGGGAGAAGACTTTTTTGCGCATTGCTCATGATCACTTCCGGGAAGATCTGTGAGAACAGGCGATGGCCAAAGGCTTCAGACGGTGACAAGAGCTCCAGCCGGATAGCGCCTTCCTTGTATAACGAAATATCCGGCTGCCATTCTTCCGCCAGCAACATATCATTGGGAAATGACAGCCTGGTGAAATCCACATTCTGCAGCACTGTATTTTCTGATAAATAAATTTTCCCTTCCCGGTCGCGGGTGGTTTGAAACAGGTTCAGGTTTTGCTGGTTTTGCCGTTCCGGAAAATACAGTCCGTTACTTAAGCTGCTGATGCCTATTTTAAATGCCTCGTTCTGCATGCCCGCGTCATAGCCGAGATAATAGGCATCAAAGCCGGTCTCGTGCCGGGGCAGGTTCAGCCACTCCAGGTTAATAGTAAAGTTGCGTGTAAAGCGGTTAAAGATGTTACTGTTACGAATATCCAGGAAAGAGCCTACATAAGGCTGCGGCCCAAACAATAGAAAGGAGCTGTCTGCGCTTACCGGCCCTATGTTATTCTGCATTTTAAAATATCTATGGCCGGTTACATTCACTTTTACGCATACACGTTCCAGCAGCATTGGCCGCAGGTAGCTGTAAGCATGGTGAAAGCTGGTATTGTTCAGCAACACTTTTAAGAAGGGCCGCTTTGAGCTTAGCCCGCCTCCATGTGCTTTTTCATCATATACGCCCCAGGGTTTGTCAGTAGGGTCCAGTGCAAAGAAAATTTCCAGGCTGTTATCCGTAAGCTCCGTTATGCTGCTTTTTACACTAAAACGCGGAATGGGCTCCCATGCATCGGGCGCCGTGTAATACAGCAGGAAGGCGCCGGCCAGCAGCTGCGTGAGCACTACGGATTCACTGCGGTTGGATACTTTGGCAAAGTTCTGCACATAGGCTACAAACCCGCTGAAAGTGTCCGGCTCAAAATAGAGCTTTACATGCACCTGCCGGTAGCCATCTTTCAGGTACATTACCGGCGAGCCAATGATAAAACCAACATTGGTATCTTCCATGGTACGGCGTGAGTCTGAAACATCATGCTGGTCCTCTCCCAGCAGCAGCCAGGGTTTAATGACCGTACCTTCTTTCTGATAATCTGCCGCGGGCGTTATTGGATGCACGGCCAGGTAGGGCTGCGCTTCGCGGATATCGCGCAGCTGCAGCGTGGGCGCGGCTATCTGCACATAATCACTTACATACAGGCTATACAGGCCCATGATCTTTATGTTATGCACCTTTACCGCATCCTGCAAAACGTAGGGCAGCGGCTCTTTACGTACATTGGTGGCTGCCAGCAGCACCTGCCCTTTTTCTATAGTGAAGTTATGGGCTACCGGCACCGGCTCTACGAAAATATGTACCCGGTCGGGTACGGCGGGTAATGACCGGATGCCCAGCACCTGCCGGTAATAAAAATCAAGATGCCGTTTGGGGAGCTTATTGATCTGCTCCTGCAGGTGTTTATAGAGCTCTATAAACGCCAGCAGCAGGCCCATATGCGGGGTATGCTGCATCTCTGCCAGCTGATTCCTTAAATAATAACCGGCGGAGCTGGATACCTGGTAAAATTTGGTACGCAGGTTATCATACAATGTATTCAGGGAATAAAATCCTTCAAACACTTCTGTGCCTTCACCGGGGTTATTGAATGCGCGGCTGTAAAGGCGGCGCAGGGTATGCGTCATTTCCAGGGGGCGTACGCGGTGCTCATGTAAGGCTACCTGCCGGGGAAATAAGCTGATCACCTGGTATTCAAAACGGTGCAGGCGGGTCATGTCATCTTCCAGGATATCCATTACCTGCTCTATGTAATGCCAGACAGCGTATGTTTTATCGGCCTGCCGCAATTTCTGCAGCACATCCATGAGCACAATGCCAATGTCGTACAGTAACAGGAACAGGGCTTGTGTATGATCGAACAGCTCATCATCATTCTCCGCATTGTTCAGGTTTTCGCGGATGCGCAGGAACGAGGCTTCATAGTGTGTAAAGTCAAGCGCGCTGGCGGTGATGAGCATCACCAGCAGGTCGGCATGAAAAAATTCTTCCCAGGTGCCTTCTACCTGGTTGTGAAAATTGTAGTAGTTAAACTGGGTGGCAATGTGTGTGAGCAGCTGCAGCAGCTCATGCGACGACCTGTCATCCACTTTCACATAGTCCGGTACCAGGGCCTCCAACTGCCTTTCCAACTGACTGATACCGTCCTGTATATGTTCAAAAAAGTTGCTCATCCGTCGCTAATGTTGGTACCTTCCAGGTAGTAGAAGGGATATACCATATTATGTCTTGTGTTAGTGGCTATAATGCTGTAGGTGATCTGCATGAACAGTGCGCCCATATCCTGGCTTCTGTCTGCCACCACGGCATCTATGAACTTAATGCGCGGTTCATATTTTAACAGGGCGTGGTAAATAATATGATTCAGCTCACTGATCATGCGGGAATCGGCTATTTCAAACACCAGCCTTTTTATATCGCATCCAAAGTCCGGCTGCATCAGGCGCTCGCCGGGTATGGTGCTGAGTATGATGCGGATGCTTTCTTCAATATCCATTACATCCGACACCATTTGCACACTGGCATCCAGCTTATCGAAGGAGGGTGGAAAGCTCCAGCCGGTGCCTAAAAAAGATTGTATTTCCTTTGCCATCTTTATCCTCCTATTAATACGGTGGGAAAACCGGTTACAATTACACCGCCATGCGCTGTCAGATCACCCATGCGGGCGGCGGGACGGCCGCCGATGAGCACTGTTGCGGAGCCCTTGACAATGCTATCCGGCGGGCCTACGCAGGTAAGCATATCGCCCAGGGCAGCTGCGGGCAGCATGCCTATGAGCACATTGGGCATGCCCGGCCCTATAACGGGACCGCCTACATGCGGAATGGGCGGCAGGCCCGGTGTTACCATCGGGCAGGTGTGCATATCGGTGAGGCGAGCGGCAGGTTGGCCCATGAGAATTACGAATTATTTAATTACGAATTACGAATTGTGTTCTTCAATTATGTTGTATTACAGTCTAATTATGAATTTTCAATTATGAATTATGATTACAAATGCGAATTACAAGCGTATGTGAAGTACTTAATTCGTAATTCGTAATTAAATAATTCGCAATTAATTTATCATCACTGTTGCGCCCAGCACCGTTACCACGCCGCCGGATGTGAGCTGCGCAGTGCTGGTACCGGTGGCAGCAAAGGCTGTGGTGGCGGTATTGGCGATGTTCATACCACTTACGGCTACGTTGGCCGGTGTAGTAACATTTACCCCGCCGGTGCCATTCAGCGTAATAGTGCCGGTGGCCTGCAGGGTCATATTTGCTACGCTGGTGATCTCTATTCCGGAAGCAGATGTTTTAATAGTGTTCTGGTTCATATCCGTGATCTGTATGCCCATGGCAGTATCGCTCATGGTAATGGTGTTACCGCCGGGTGTGGCAATGGTGATCACTTTATTCATATCATCAAACGTTACCTTTAACTGGCTTTTGGTATAGATGGCCTTTGTATAGTTGTTATTGTCTGCAGGCACTACGGGCGGCACTTTGCCTTTGCTGTACAAACTGCCTAAGATGATGGGATAGCGCGGATCGTTCTCCACAAAACCTACTACCACCTCATCTCCTATTTCCGGAAAAAAAATATCGCCTGCATTGGAGGTGGCATATAAATTTCCCAGCCGCGCCCAGGTACCGGTTTGCCCGGTAGCGGTGGATGCCAGCTTTACCTGCACCCGGTACTCAGCGCCGGGATCCATGGAAATGCTCATCACCTCTCCCAGCTGTAAGCCCTGCATAGCAGGCAGCTGGCCGTTTGCGGGGAAATAGGTAAAGTTGTTCTTTTCATAGATGGGCGTACTATCCAGCCCGAACTTCACATGGGTTTCCCATTCCCCGTCCTTCATTTCATGCGTAACAGCGGTTACATAGGCAGTACCGTCAAAGCGGGTGCCTACGCCCGATAGTTCTATGAGCGTATTGGGTAATACGGTGGCATTTCCCATAAAGGATACTTTGCCGCGGACGGCCTGTAAACGCAGGCGCAGCAAGGCGCTGTCAGCCCAGGTTTTCAGCTCGGCCTGTGTTAAAGGAGTATTGGCTACCAGCTGCAAAGGCGTTTCCTGCAACAGGCTGCCCATGGCTTTGGGCGCGGGATTACCCTGCTCATTCAAGGTGGGCTCTGTGGCGCTGGATTCCAGTAGGGCGAGTGTTTGCGGATCCCAGGCAGATGCGGACAATGATGCGGGCTGCTTTTCTGCATTCAGCTCTGCATGAAAGCTGTTGATGGATTCTCCAAAGGCCACCATCAACACTGCGGAACCGGATACCTGCGGCGGACCTACTATTATCTGATCATCTTTCAGGGATACCAGGTAACCATTGAACTCTGCACGGGCCAGTAAAAAATCCCAGTCTGTTGCAAACTTCTGAAACATCAGCTCATTTACATCTGTAGTGGCGGTAACAGTAGCAGAAAGGCCGCTGTTGCCGACCAGGGTAGACATAATTGCGCTGTCTGTCTGGTTCGCGAACACGGCATCTTTTTTATTGATGGTCATTTTCACTGCGCTGTGCTTACAGGTAACGGTGAGTGAGAACGTGCCGCTTTCATTGGCCTGTATGGATTGCTTTACGATGATGCCGGTAAAGATCTGCGTACCTGCTACCAGCCCGTAACCGGCGGTGATAACCAGCGTAGCGCCGGGAACAAAATAAGCGCTGTCGCTGGCGGGGAAATCACCGGCCACACCGGATTGGGTTTCTGAAGTTGTACCATCCAGGATCACAACTTCAGCGTAAGAGATCCTGTTGATCTCATGATGTACCCGCACGGATAGGATCGGATACAGGTCCTGTATGTCTTTACCATTAGCGGTAACGGTTACACGTAAGGTAGGGTCCTGTACGTTTGTGGGACTCGTGGCTGCCATTCAGTTTATTTCTTTAATGGAGGGAAGTACAACTCATCGCCGGGTTTAATAGCGTGTATGCTGTTTAAACCGTTCACCCGCGCTACTTCCATGTAGTGAAAAGCTTCTCCGTAAATGCGGTAGGTCATTAAAGGCAGCGTATCACCTGCTTTAACGGTACGCATATGGGTAAGATCCGGGGAGCTTCTGCGGGCCTGCTGCGTTTTTGTTGAAAGCGGTATAGATTCCGACAGCTTGAGCTTAACCAGCGCCCGCAGGGCAGCGCCTCCGGGAGTGAATAGGGTATACTTCACCGTTATATTCTTACATACGCCGGTGAATACCTGTTCTCCCCAGGTGATGCGCAGGTAGTTGGGGCGGTGTACATCGCCCTGGTAATCGTACACGATATCCATCATCTGCTGAACATAGTTATCTACGGAAGAAACGCCCGCGGGCAGCGGCACTACCCCGGTACCATCTGCCAGCAGCTCCAGGTCAAAATCGCCTGATGACATGCGGGTAAATATTTCCGTGGGTGCAGAAGCGCCTAAGGTCTTTGCCTGCTCATACGCAATATTATAGCTCAGCGTATAGGTTTCCGGGTTAATGACGGCGCTGATGGAGCCTACCAGCCCCGAAGTGGCGGTAGGCTCCGAATAGCCCTGTATTAATAATTTAACAAGTGTTCCTGCTGTGGGTGTTCCGGGATCCGGCATTTGCTCCTATGTTTACCTTACTGATAAATTGTCCATGTTGCTGATCAGCTTATCCATACACTCCCGCACGATCTTTTCTTTCAGCACCTGCAGCTCCCTGCTGCCGATGCTGTTGCTAACCGCTTTGGGTGCGTGTTCTTCAATGGTTACTTTGATGATCAACTCGCGTATTTCGAGTGGCATGGCTTATTTTGTTTGCTGAAAATAATCGAAGGCCAGCTCCAGTGTTTCTACCACTATGCTATTATCCTGCGCTTTGAAATCAGAGACCTTTAACGCTACCGGGTAAGCATTGGAAAAGCTCCAGGTGGACAGGATGCTACCATCTCCACTCAGGAGGTTCAATGTTACGGTGGCAGGTGTAAAGCTGAACTGCGTAAGACTGGTCTGCACCCACCTGGTGAGCTCAGAGCCTATGAGCATACCGCGTTTCAGCACCAGGTTCTCATATTTGGGAGGAACGGGCAACCGGCGTGAAAACCGGTTCTCCCCTCCCTCCTTTACTTCCATTGGCGACATTTTCACGGAAAGGCCGCTCACTTCCTGGAAGCTGCCTTCATTGGCGCCGGTAAATCCTTCTACCACTACACTGAAATAAAAACTCCAGGGCGGATAGTAAGGAAGCGACGCTGATGAAGCGCCTCCAGACGGAGGCGATGGTGAAGGATCAGGCATCTGCTATGTTTTTATGATCAGGTGATGGCCGGTAAGATGAGCATTAAGCCTTCATGCGCCACTTCCATGGTTTCAATGGCGGCCTCGTTGGCATCGGATTTCATATCGGTTACCTGCATCTTCACCGGGAAGGCATTGAGCAAAGACCAGCTCATGGCTATCTGGCCGGTTTCATCCAACAGGCTGATGGTAACACTTGCACGTGGGATGGTATTCATTTTTATACCGCCATCTTTACCTACATACTTAGTCCACAAAGTAGAATCGTTCTGGAACGTACCTTTTTTGAAGGTGATGTTATTAAACTTCTGAATACCCGGCATTTTCACGGTGGAAAAGGTTTTACTGCTACCACCGCGATATTCGATCACCTGTGTCTCGGAGGAGAGGCCGCTTACTTCCTGGAAAATAATTTCATCTTTATCCCACATTACCTTGAAGGAAAATTTCACTAATGGCCATATGTTGGCCGACTGGGTAGAACCGTCTGTTTTTAAATCTGCCATAACGATGAGTTTAATAACGAGTTATTCAATTGGGATGAAGCAGAAAGCTGAAAGCAGAAAGCAAAAAGCTTTAATGCAGCGTAGAGGGCTTTATCCTTTGTGCTTTATGCTTTATGCTTTATGCTTTGCGCTTTTAGCTCTTAGCTTTGTTGCATTTGCTGCTGGAATGTGATGACGATAAATTCCGCAGGGCGTGATAAGGCTACTTTAACGGTCACCAGCATAACGCCGTCGAGGATGTCCTGCGGAGTCATGGTGGCGCCTAAACCTACCTGCACGTCAAATGCCTGTCCTGGCGCTGCACCGGCCAGCGCCCCCTGTTTCCAGAGGTTTTCCAGGAAGTTGCTGATCATGGTTTTGAGCGAGATCCAGGTGGCTGCATCATTGGGTTCAAATACATAGGTACGGGTAGCCAGCTTAACGGATTGCTCAATCATGATCAGCGTGCGGCGTACGTTAATGTAACGCCAGTCCAGGCTGTTACCGTCCAGTGTTCTGGCGCCCCATACCAGTGTACCTACACCGGGGAAAGGACGGATCACATTGATGGATTTACCGGCAATAATATCTACGTTCAGGCTTTGCTGCTCTTCGTTAGAGATATTTACAGAAGGGGCATTCACCAGGCTTACAGATACATTGGCCGGCGCTTTCCATACGCCGCGGCTGCTGTCTACCGTGGTGTAAATGCCTGCCATAGCGCCGCTGGGCGGCAGCTCGTTCAGCGTATTGCGGATCTCTTCCAGTATATGCACATACGTTGGGCTGGCTGCTTTCAGGGACTGGTGGTAATTCTTTTTCGTACTGCTGTCAGGGTTAGCGCTTTCCTTAAACTTCTTTATGATAATGGTGGCAGCAGGTTCCGGCAATAAAGCTTCCAGGTCTACAGACGCATCCAGATTCTCAAAGCTCAGCTCATCCGGCTGTACCACACCGGTTTTCAGCCAGGGATAATAGGCGGCGCCATAGTTCAGGAAGTTGATGCCTATCTTTTCACGGAAGGCAGTAACAATGGTATCAGTCGTATCTGCAGGTAATTGTTTTACCAGGTCAAAAATGCCAAAACGGCTTTGCATACCGGCACAATGATTCAGCACCTGTGTATAAACGGAGGTATAACAATCTTCGCCCAATGCAATAGCATCCGGCATTACTACCAGGGTTGGCTCCGGTTCTTTTTCCAGAAGGGAGAACACGTTGGGTTTTGAATCTGAGCCAATAAAGTCATCGGCGCTGATATCAAATCCATCGGGCTTATCTTCATAAGTGCCTACTGATAGAATATAACAAATGCTGCCTCCATTGGCGTAAAACAGGCGGATGCTGCTATACAGGTAAGCAGTGTTCTTGTCATTGATCTTTACGATGGAAGCTTTGCCGTTGATGCGGAAAGTTTCCTGTTTCACCTTTGGATCAGGCTCTGCCAGTGTGAACTTAGGTTTAAAGCTGCTGCCGAAGTTTTCCAGGAATTCTGCGAAGGAAGTGATCCTGGTGGGCTTGTGGACCAGTGATTTCCCGTTCCGTTCGGCCTTTTGCGTGTACCCGATAAACACGGGTACGGCGGTTGCCACGGCAGTGATGGAACTGGGAAATGCATTCTTTTCCTCAATGTAAACCCCAGGGGTCATGAGTGTTGAAGCCATTTGTGTGGTTTTTTGAGATTAGTATAAAAATATTTCTGCGTATTCAAACCCGCTTTCATAAAAGGCAGCGGCCGCATTGGAGATCCGGCCCATTTCCGGCGCCGGCAATGCGGATATGATCACTTTATATTTATCATCGCCGGCAGTGGAATAATCTACCAGCTGAAAAACGGTATTGTTTGCATTCCCTAACGGTACAGGAACCTGGGATATAAATACGGGTACTTCGCCCTTGTCCGGCAAAGTAACCAATTGTGGCACACCGAAGTAGCCGTTCCCGTTAGTACTGATCACGGCAGGGCGGGAAAGCGCCTGCAATCCTTCGCTCATTAAAAAATAGCACCAACGGCTGGCCCTGGCAGAAAAGCGGATCTGATAAGATGACTGCAGCTTTTCATCTATCTGCAACGCTATTCTTCCAAAAGGCTTTGTAAAAAACTGTTCCTGCAAGGTACTTACCGCCCGCAGGTCCTGTGTGCTTACATAGCCGGCCCGGTGTAGCACACCTTCGGCAGACTGCGCATCATTACTGAAAAAGAAAACCGTGCTGGTAATATCCGGCACATTCACCTGGGTATAGTTATAGAACAGGTGATCTGTAAGGAACAGATTAAATTCCAACGTGAAATTTTCTTTCAGCACAACATCCCTGCTACGCTGGTTCCCCGCCTGCTGCGCACCATACAGCAACATAAAACCATCCCGCAGTGGTTTGAATAACAAACCATGCCGGAGCAGGTATTGTGCTGCGGATGCGGTTGCACGCGTGATGATCCCATCGTAACCGGGGCCTGTGAAAAAAGTATGACGGTAAAATACAGCGGTTAATATTTCATATTTCACCTGTATTTGTTTCCGGGCTTGAGTTTGGTCATGCAGGTCCTACGCGTCCTTCTGTACCGGTAACGGAAGGCCTGTATTCTTTTATAATAGAATCATCAAAGGATAACATACGGATCTTGTACACTACAGAAGGCATATACTTAGCTCCCAGTGTGGTCCATATATTGTTCAGCTTATCTGCCCCGGGACTTTCCATCTCAAAGATCAGCTTTCCGATGCGGGGATCCATTGAGGGAGTATTGGCCCGGGTAAAAACATTCTTAGATTGAAAGTAAGCGACTACAAAGGATAGAAACCTGAGAGCTTCATGGTAATTGGCACTGCTGAAATAGGCGGAAAACAACACATATAAATTGATATTCACAGCGGGGGCTGTGTTCGGGATAGTTACGCCCGGAACGGCTCCGGCGCTGCTTTTACCAACAGTGTCTTTCTCTACATTCAACAATGTGACAACAATCTTATTCTCTCCTTGTATTGCAATAGAACCATCCTGGTTCACAATACCGGATAAGATCACTTTTTCTTCGTTTGTTTGTAGCTTTCTTTTAAAGTTGTTATTAATTTCTTCTGTAATGCAGATCAAGGTCTCATAGATCATTCATTTAATTTTCTGTCTAAAATGACAGCTAGGTAAGGTGGATTGTTAAGTTAAAGTTGTAATTTGGTTAAGTTGAGTTGTTAGGGCTGCAGTCCTATTAAATAATTATTCCACACACAAGATAGTTGCTAAAAATTTAAATAAAAATTTTTCTTTAAAATTTTATTCTCGTATTTTTTATATACACTCAGCCCTATGTGCTCCCTCAGAAAATTAACCGGTTCCCTGTTTGTATTTATTATACTTAATATATGCGCTCCTTATGCCTATGGTCAAAAACTTCAGATGCCCGATAAGGTTAGTAAGCCTGAAATGCCCAAGGACACTGCTGTTAAGGCTAAACTGATCAAGAAGATACTGAACGCATTTAAATTCACAAAGAATGCAAGAGCGCGCGAACAGGAACGTGTGATCAGCATCATTAACCAGATACTGGCGGATTCGCTGGTAGTGACTGCACATGATATACAGCTGCTGAATGAGCAGCTCTCCAAAACAGAGAACCAGCATTTTGATTCCCTGGTAGTGCTTATAGGCACCATGGGAAGCTGTTGCCGCGTACCGCCTCCGCCTAAAGACACGGTGCCTGTAAAAAAAGATACGGCAGCTGCATCACCAGAGAATGACCTTAACTCACTTGTAAATAAAATGCTGCCCATCCTGCAACAGAAAACAGACCTGGCCGATGCAGAGAAAGTCAAACAGGAGCAGTTAAAAACCATCCGCGCTATTTACGGACGTCCGGGTGATAAAATAGATACACTGCACCTGAACGACAGCACCGGCATACGCTATACCCTTAACCTTACTCAAAAGGTGAACGTGATGGGCATTCATCCCTACTGGATGGAGGATAAATACCTGAACTATAATTTCAGCGCGCTTACTACCTTCAGCTTTTTAGGATATACGGTGGATGGTATCACAGGAAGATTAAAAGCCAGCTTTAACACAGACAGCCTGAAAGCCATGGAGGCCGCCAGCGCAGCGGGCTGCAGCATTCAGCTGATCATATCTGACAAAAGCGCCTCCAACACTTCAGCCCTGTTACAGCATGAAGATGTGCAGCTGATATTTGCTGATACACTGGCCGGCTTATTAGAACAAAAACATGCCCGGGGGGTAACCATTTATTTTCAGCAGGTAAATAAAAAACAACGGCAGGCTTTTACTGATTTTATACAGCTGCTGTATAGCCATCTGCATAGCTTTAATGCCGGGTATACCGTGAACGTGGTGGTACCCGCTTTTGATAAAGAGCTGGCGTATGACCTGCAGGCCCTGAATGCTTCCGTTACTTTTTTCCTGATAGATCTTACCCGTGCCAGTGGTAATATCGCCGGCGCACTGGCGCCGCTGAAAGGCAGCCCTGCACAAGCTATTGACGCTTCGGTTTCCCGCTACCTGCAGCGCGATATTCCGCCGGCCAAGTTTGTGCTGCTGTTACCTTATTATGGTGCAGTATGGAAGAAAGGCGCAAACGGTAAACCGGATGGCTTTAGTAATTACATCAGCTATCATGATATTAAAAAGCGATACCCCTCAGATACTATTGCTATGTATGATGAGATTTCGGAATCTGCTTTTATTGAAGAAAAAAATGATGTTGGTGATGTGACCTCAGAAATATGGTTTGATGATGCCAGCACCCTGGGACCTAAATATGATTATGTATTAAATAATAACCTGGGTGGTGTAGCGCTGTGGACACTGGGTGCAGACGACGGCTACGCAGACCTGTGGGATGAGCTGAGCGCAAAATTTGTAGTGCCGGACACCGTGTTCCTGGATACCATAAGGCTTACCCCTCCCCTACCCGTACACCTTACCTTCTGGCAAAAAATAAAACGTGAGCTGAATGCTTACCGCCGTATGTTCCGCGACCCCTGCAGCGTAAAAACAACCGACTATGTGGGCGAAACCTATTTTATGTATGCTGCCATCTTACTTTTTGGACTGGTGGTAACGCTTACTGTTTTTTACATTGGCGGCATACGTGATAATGGTGACGGATGGGAACTGAAAAAGAAAGTGCTTATATTATTAATAGTGCTGGTGAACCTGTTTATTATTGCTGCAGCTATGGCCATCTTCCTCAGTAAAAAATTGCCCTGGCTGGGTATCAGCGATAATCCTGCGCAATGCCACAGCGTGCCGCTGAATACTTTACTGATCATCCTGGCCATTGGTTTTGCAGTGGGCATTGTAGCTACCCGTTTTCTGCTGCTGCCCTTACTGCAAAGAGATGAAGTGCCTTAAGCTTCCATCAGGGCGGCTATTTCCCCCAGGTTGTATGGCGGGCAACCGCCGGAGCGGGATGCCACCAATGCGCCAGTAGCATTGGCAATGGTTAAACATTCCTCCGGTGTGCGGCCTTTGATCAAACTACTGAGAAAGCCTGCCAGGAATGCATCTCCGCTGCCAATGGTATCTGCTACTTTTACACGAAAGCCGGGATGCGTGTAAAAACGATCATTCATATACAGCAACGCACCACTGGCGCCCATGGTAACAACGATGGTGTGTATATTAAACTCGCGGGCAATAATGCGTACTTGTTCCTCAGCTGTGGAGAAAGCGCCATACCAGCTGCTGATGAGCTGCAATTCTGAGGCGTTTAATTTTAAAATATCACACTGTTTCAACAGGTCTTTAATTTGTTCCGGGCTATAGTGCGGAGGGCGCAGGTTAATATCCAGCACCTTCTTTATTTTCCAGTTCAATAGTTTTTGTAAGGTGTTACGGGATACCTCATTGCGCGCAGCCAAACTGCCAAACACCAGGTATTGCGCCTGCTGCAGCAAAACGCCCAATGCGGGCTGCCATTCAATAAAATCCCAGGCTACAGGAAACAGGATGTTATACTGTACATCATGCTCTCCAATGGGCTGCGCCAGCACTTTGCCAGTGGGCTGCAGCGCATCCTGCTGCACGTAATCTGTTGTAATACCGTTGTCTTTTAGCAGTGTGAGCAGCCGTTCACCATAACTATCTTTTCCCACTTTCGAGATCACTGCTACCTGCTGTCCCTGTTTTTGCAGGTGGTAGGCCGCATTCATAGGCGCCCCACCGGGTAATTCCTTCTGTGGCAACACATCCCACAGCATTTCGCCAAAACATATAATATTATACATAAGTATGAAGTTATTAAAAAGTGTACATGATAACTACACCATACTTTAAATATATGGCCGTAATTTTGTGTTATTATAACTATAAAAACCACTTACCATGACAACAGCAACTTCCACCATGACCACGAGGGCCATCGCCGCCCGCCTGGCAGAGCTTTGCAGGAAAGGTGATTTTGAAACTGCACAAAAGGAATTGTTTGCAAAGGATGCCGTAAGCATTGAACCATATGCTACGGATGATTTTGAAAAGGAAACAAAGGGATTGGACAAGATAATAGAGAAAGGAGAAAAATTTCAGTCGATGGTTGAAGCCATGCACGGCGGTGTTGATATCAGCGACCCCGTTTTTGCAGAGAACAGTTTTGCTTTATCCATGACCATGGACATTACTATGAAACAAAAGGGACGCATGAAAATGTCTGAGCTTTGTGTGTACGAGGTAAAGGACGGAAAAATTATATCAGAACAATTCTTTATGTAGTAACGCAGGATTCACCCCGCATTCATATCACAGCGCCCGTGCAGCATCTGTACGGGTGCTTTTTATTTTCAGCAGGGAGCGCTCTCCATCCTTTACAGATAATACCGCTATTGCCCCGCACAACATACACACCCCTGCCATGGTGAGCGCATAAATGGCCTGGCCAGCGAAAATATATTTCACAATTAAACCACCTAATAAACCATTTACAATTTGTGGAAAGGTGATGAAGAAATTAAAGATGCCCATGTACACACCCATTTTTTGTACCGGCAACACGCTGGACAGCATGGCATAGGGCATGGAGAGGATGCTGCCCCAGGCCAGCCCGATGCCGATCATAGGGCAGATGAGCCAACCCGGCGTGTGAATAAAATAGATCCATATGAGGCTGATACCGCCCAATGCCAGGGATAAGGCATGCGTGGTTTTGCGGCTGGTTAAGCGTACCAGCGTGGGTAAACATAACGCATATACGGCGGAGACACCGTTGTAAATACCGAACAGGAAAGATACCTGGTTACCTGCATCTGCAAACTTCACGGAAGATGTGTCGCCGGGTAATACCTGGTACACATGCTGCGCAATAGCCGGCGTAGTGAACACCCACATAGAGAACAGCGCAAACCATGAAAAGAACTGCACAAGCCCAAGCTGCCGCATGGCCAGGGGCATGTTCGCAAAATCTTTGAGGATAACGGTAAGGCCTTTGGCGGTATTGCGCTCCGGCTCTTCCGGGTTAAAACGCGCATGCTCTTCCGGTGAATATTCGCGGGTAGTGAAGATGGTCCATAAAATAGCGCCGGCCAGTACTGCTGCACCTATATAAAAAGAGTAGCGCACATTATCCGGTACTGCACCCGGAGCGGCGGTTTTAGCAATGTGCCCGTATTCCGCCAGCAGGTAGGGCAGCCAGGAGCCTGCCACTGCGCCTATGCCTATTAAAAATGTTTGTACGGAAAAACCGGTACTGCGTTGTGCATCCGGCAGGTTATCGGCCACCAGCGCACGGAAAGGTTCCATGGCTACGTTAATAGATGCATCCATGATCATGAGCATACCGGCGCCTATTAAGATGGGCGGCAGCAAGGCGGTAATAACACCGGCATTGGGTAATAATATCAATGCTAATGCGGCGGCCAGCGCGCCAAACAGGAAGTAGGGCTTGCGGCGTCCCAGGCGGTTCCAGGTACGGTCGCTGAAATGACCGATGATGGGTTGCACGATCATGCCGGTAAGCGGTGCTGCCAGCCAGAATAACGACAAATGCTCCACATCTGCCCCAAAGGTTTGCAGGATACGGGAGGCATTGCCATTTTGCAGGGCAAAACCGAATTGTATGCCTAAAAAACCTACGCTCATGTTCCATATTTGCGGTAAACGAAGCGCAGGCTTTGGTGATGCTTTACTCATGAGGAGAGGTGTTGATAATTCGCAATTGTAATTGAATCCTGTGGTTTTACAATGTACGCAGTATCGTGAATGTACACGCTTATTTCCTTATCTGACTGATTGAAAATATTTACGCCATGCTTATCTACCTGCACTTTTAAGAGGGTGCCCCGGAAACGGATCTTAAAGGCAAAGGACTGCCATTTAGCCGGCAGGAATGGTGCCAGATGCAGGTGACCGTTGCGTACGCGCATACCGGCAAAACCTTCCACCACGCTCATCCAGGTGCCGGCCATGGAAGTGATGTGCAGGCCGTCTTCCGTATCATTATTATAATCATCCAGGTCAAGGCGGGAAGTGCGCAGATAAAACTCGTAGGCGCGCTGCTCATCGCCCAGCTTTGCTGCAATAATAGCATGCACGCAGGGTGAGAGCGAGCTTTCATGCACCGTGCGCGGCTCATAAAAGTCGAAGTTGCGGCGTATGGTATCTTCATCAAAACGCTCTTCCAGGAAATATAATCCCTGCAGCACATCCGCCTGTTTAATAAAACAGGAACGCAAAATGCGGTCCCAGCTCCAATGCTGGTTCAGCGGGCGCTGTGCGGGGTCCAGGTCTCTGGCCAAGATCTGCTCTTTATCCAGGTAACCATCCTGCTGCAGGAAAATACCCAGCGTTTCATCTGCCGGGTAATACAGGTTCTGAATGATGTGCTGCCACTGGGCTGTTTCTTCCTTTGCGCGGAATTTTGTAGCTGCAATAACGGCGGCAAGCTTTTCCGGCCACTGCCGCTGCACTGTATGCAGCGCATCCAGCGTATATTCCAGGCACCAGCCGGCCATGGTGCTGGTATACCAGTTATTGTTCACGTTGTTCTCATATTCATTGGGACCTGTTACGCCCAGCATTACATACTGGTTGCGGGCGCTGCTCCAGTTCACCCGCTGCGCCCAGAAGCGGGCGATAGCGATCAAGACTTCCAGGCCATAGTCTGCCAGGTATGTTGTATCGCCGGTGTAGCGGGTATAATTATAAATGGCAAATGCCACCGCGGCATTGCGGTGAATTTCTTCAAATGTAATTTCCCATTCATTATGACACTCCTCCCCGTTCATGGTTACCATGGGATACAATGCAGCGCCGTTGGTGAAACCCAGCTTGGCGGCATTCTCTATTGCTTTGGGTAAGTGATTGTAACGATACAGCAACAGGTTGCGCGCTACCTGCGGATCGGCCGTGGCCAGGTAAAAAGGAATGCAGTAGGCTTCCGTATCCCAATAAGATGCACCGCCGTATTTTTCACCGGTAAATCCTTTGGGGCCAATGTTCAGGCGCGCATCTTCACCGGTGTAAGTTTGATTGAGCTGGAAAATATTGAAGCGGATCCCCTGTTGCGCGGCAGCATCGCCGGTGATGATAATATCACTCTCCTGCCATTTGGCTGCCCATGCTGCGGCCTGCTCTTCCAGCATGCGGTCGAAACCCTTGGCGTAGATCTGCGCTATCAGCTGTTTGCAGGCGCCTGTAAGATCTTCCCGTGCATGATTTTCAGAAGAAAGATTAGTGGCATATTTATAAATGGTGATCTCCTGGTTGGCACTCACGGACACCACTACACGGCCGGCTACATATTTCTCTGCTTCTACCGGGAGAGCCGGAGATGCTACTTCTACTCCTTCCCTGCAAATTTTGAATTGCATGCCGGTGCATACATCAAAACCTGTTTTCTTAGTGCGCAGGGTCAGGAAAGAGCCCTGGCTGGTAGCTTCACGGCTTACCTCTTCCCAGAATTTTTCATCGTAGTTAGCATCCTGGTTCTTTACATCACCGTCTATAAAAGGCGTGATGGTAAGCTGGCCCTCAAAGTTCAGCGGGGTAATGCGGTAACGGATGGCACCTGCTTCATCATCTACAATGCTGCAGAAACGTTGTGCGTGCACGCGTATCTGTTTGCCGCTGTTAAGCGTGGCTGTAAAGGAACGTTCCAGGTAACCGGCCTTCATATTCAGCACCCGCCGGAAATTGCTTACCGTGCAGGTGTGCAGGTCCAGCACCTCATCATTTATACGTATATCTATACCGATCCAGTTGGCGGCATTCAGCACTTTGGCAAAATATTCGGGATAACCGTTCTTCCACCATCCCACACGGGTTTTATCGGGGTAATACACGCCGGCTACATAGTTGCCAGGCAGTGTTTCGCCGGAGTAGGCCTCTTCAAAATTAGCGCGCTGGCCCATACGGCCATTGCCAATACTGAAAAGGCTTTCAGATATTTTATTGCGATGGGGATCAAATCCTTCTTCGATGATATTCCATTCATCTGTTTTGATATAGTTCTTCATGTCCGTTTTATTAGGAGCAGAAAGCAAAAAGCAGAAAGCAAAAAGCCTATTGTGTTTTGCTGCATTCCAGCTTTATGCTTTATCCTTTATGCTTTAAGCTTTATGCTTTAAGCTTTTCAATACTCATATGATCTAACCCGGGGATCACTTCGTCTGCGTCTTGCAGTGTGATGGGATCCCCTATGCCAATGGCTTTCATGCCGGCGGCTTTGGCGGCTGCTATGCCGGCAATGGCATCCTCAAATACCACGCAATGTGCGGGTGTTATATTTAATAGTCTGGCGCATTGGAGAAATACTTCGGGATCAGGTTTGGATGCGGTAACGGTATTGCCATCCACGATTGCATCAAACAAGTGCAATAGACCAGTTCTTTCCAGGATGAGGCCTGCGTTTTTACTGGCAGAACCTAATCCCGTTCTTAAACCGGCAGCCCGTGCCTGCTGCAGGAATGTTTCTACGCCGGGTAATATGTCCTGCGGCGTCATGCCGTTGATCATAGCTACATACCAATCGTTCTTGCGGGTGGCCAGCTCCTGCTGTTCCAGCGGCGTTTTATCTACCCCGCCCCATTCCAGGATCAGCTGCAGGGAACGCATGCGGCTAATGCCTTTCAGCTTTTCGTTCTGCTCTTCGGTAAAATCAAATTCCAGCTCCCGGGCCAGTTTCTTCCAGGCTTTATAGTGATACACCGCTGTATCTACTATTACCCCATCGAGATCAAAAATACATGCTTGGATCATATGAAAGCTGAAGGCAGAAAGCTGAACGCTGGGGCATAAAGCTGAAAGCGCAAAGCATAAAGCTGCCTGTGTTTTGTTGTTAATGTTTTATTGTTAACGTGCAATGTTGAAAGCAGAACGCTGAATACCAAACGCCAAACGCGCTGTATTTTCATTTCCCTTGTGCTGTTGCTGCTGCGCTCAGCATTTGGCATTCAGCGTTCTGATTATTTTAATTCCAGCACCAGCGTGGTATTCGCGGGGATGCTGATAGTATCTGTTATGGATTGTTCTTTACCGGTGATAATGTCCTGGGCTTTGCTAAACCCATTGATCCGTTCTGTAAATCTTGTAGTGGCCAGGCTTTGGGGAGTGTCATTTCCGTTCAGGATCACCATCACGGTTTTGGCATCGTTGTAACGAAAATACACATATATCCCGTTTTCCGGTACATATTGCATCAGCTTACCGGTTTGCAGCACTTCGTGCTGCTTGCGGCAATTAGCCAGCTTACGCAGGTAATCAAACACTTCGTTCTCTGCAGCAGTGCGGCCGGCAGCGGTGAACTTGTTCACGGTATCACCTGCCCATCCGCCCTTAAAATCTTCCCGAACCAGGCCATCGGGATTACAGAAATTCTTCATTAATATTTCTGCGCCGTAATAAAGCTGCGGAATACCACGGGTGGTAAGCATGCAGGCCAGCGCCATCTTATACTTAGGAATGTTTTCGTTAGTAACGGAAAAGAAACGGCTCAGGTCATGATTATCCAGGAAGATCACATTACGGGTAGCGTCCTGGTATACGAAATCATTGGACAGCATATTATACAAGCCGGTAACGCCGTCCTGCGCTTTGGTTTTGCCATTCACCAGGTCTGAAACAGCCCAGAGGAACTGGAAGTCCGTTACACCCTGTAATTCCGTATCAAAGCCATGGTTAAGGGTATTGCCCTGTGTAAACACGGCCTGGTTAGGTACGCCATGCACAAAGGTTTCGCCAAAGAAAGTGAGCTGAGGGTATTCCTTTTTCATGGCCTCCGCCCACTCTTTCATATACCCGGCATCGTTATAACCGTAGGTATCCAGGCGGAAACCATCCACACCGGCATATTCTATCCACCAGATATGGCTTTGTGTAAAATAATTACGCACATAAGGGTTGGCCTGGTTCATGTCCGGCATGTGAAGGTCGAACCAGCCATCGGTCATGAGCTTTTTATCAGCCTGTGCTGCGTAGGGGTCAAAGATGGGCTGCTCTTTGAAATTAGAGCGGGTAAATTCCGGCCATTGATGCACCCAGTCTTTGGAAGGCAGGTCCAGCATGGTCCAGTGGCGGCTGCCAATGTGGTTATGCACCAGGTCCTGGATCATTTTCATGCCGCGCTTGTGCAGCTCGTCTGTTAGTTTTTTATACAGCTCGTTGTTACCATAGCGGCGGTCAATGCGGTAATTTTCCGTAGCGGCATAACCGTGATAGGATGCGGAAGGCTGGTCGTTCTCCAGCACAGGATTCAGCCACAAGGTGGTAATGCCCAGGTCCTGCAGATAATCCAGGTGATCAATAATGCCCTGCAGATCGCCACCGTGCCGGTAATACATAGAGTCCCGGTTGAGGGTGGTTTGCTGCATGCTTTTTACAATGTCGTTGCTTTTATCGCCATTGGCAAAACGGTCCGGCATTATAAGATATACCAGGTCCTTATTGGTTATGCCCTGCGCTTTTGTCGCGTGGTTACGGGCTTTCAGCTCATAGCTATAGCTGATCTCCCTTGCGCCGGGTTTGGTAAACCGGAGCTTAAAGGTACCGGGTTTAGCGGCGGCAGTAATATCCAGGTCTACAAACAGGTAATTTGGATTTTCTACCTTATGCACTTGCTTTAAGGTCACGCCCGGGTATTCCAGCTGCACATTGCGTTCCGCTATCTTATTCCCATGTACAATTAACTGCAGAAAGGGTTGCTGCATCCCTGCCCACCAGAATGCGGGCTCGATGCGCTCCAGCGGCGGCAACTGAGCATTTGAGGAAGTAGTAACGCTTAGAAATAGTACGACTATGAGAAATAGTTGCTTCATGTAAAACTCCGTTCTTTAATTACGAATTAATCAATTACGAATTAGAATGCAGCGGATGAGTGAATTTATTGTATTTCTGTAACCTTCAATTATAATAGAACAATCCACCCTCACGCAGTACACAATTCGTAATTCGTAATTGAATAATTCGTAATTGAATTAGTATCCTGTGTTTTGTTGCAAATTCGGATTCGCAGTTCTGTCGGCAGCGGGGATGGGATACAGCGTGCGGTAATCATCCACCGCCTTGCCTTCCTTCACATTACCTTTCCAGGGCCACAGGTAGCTGCTGCCGGTAAATTTACCAAAGCGGATCAGGTCTGTTCTGCGCTGCCCTTCCCAGAACAGCTCACGGCCTCTTTCTCCAAGAATAAAATCCTGCGTAAGCTGCGGCTGCGTAATATTACCACTGGTATTTCCGTATGCGCGTGTGCGCAGGTTGTTCACATATTGCAGGGCCGTTGCAGCACTGCCGCCGGTACCGCCGCGCACTACTGCTTCTGCATACATCAGGTACACATCTGCCAGGCGGAACATCGGATAATCTGTATCCGGAAAATCGCCTGTCTGGTCAGAGCCGTGTACACCTGTGCTGCTTACGTTGCGGTACTTGCCAATAGCATAACCATCGGTAAATGTAAAGATGTCGTTGATCTCCAGGTTTTGCCCGCTGGTGTAGAACATGGCGCGTTTATCCGTGTTGCCGGAAGGATCGGCAAACTGCCCTACAAAAGCTTTGGTGGTGCGCAAACCGGCCCATCCGCCGTTAATGCCAAAACTGGCTGCAGGCATGCTGCCTCCTACTGCTGCATGCACCAGAAAGGTCATGCCGCCATAGGTTTTGGTGCGGATGCCATCAAATGTGATGGGGAAAATGATCTCGGGAGAGGTGTTGTTATCTGTCAGGAACAGCTTACGGTATTCATCTGACAGCGCATATCCTGCACCTATCACTTTAGTGCAATAAGCAATGGTTTCCGTGTATTTCGGTTGTTTAATGTATACTTCTGCATTCAGGTACAGCTTTGCCAGCAGGGTCCAGGCAGCAGCTTTATCTGCGCGGCCATACTCATTCTGGCGGGCATCTACCAGGTCGGCATCAATAGCTTTCAGCTCTGCTTCTATGTAATTGAACAGGTCTGCGCGGTTGATCTGTTTGGGAAAAAAGGATGCGCTCACTTCATCTGTTTCTGTAGAAAAAGGCACGTTACCAAACAGGTCCAGTGCATGCCAGTAAGCCAGGGCTCTTAAGAAACGGGCTTCTGCACGGAAGTGTTTTGCTTCTTCCAGATCTGCGCCGCTGATGCTGTGGCTACTCAGCTTATCGTCCGTTGTTTCGCGGATGAACTCATTACACACGGCTATTTCGTAGAAGATACGGTCGTACGTAGCTTTCACAAATTCATTGCCGGTGGTCCAGGTCATTTTGTGATAGTCCGGCAAAGTACCGTCGTTCCAGGATATTACTGCTTCATCTGTAGACAGCTCCTGTGCGGACCAGTACTGGCGGATGTAGTTGGAAAAACCTTCATCGATACCGGTAAGGTCCGGCTTACCTGCAGGCCCTTGCTGGCCGCTGATAGCATAACCTGCATACAGCTTGGCCAGGATGGATTTGTAATTCTTAAAATCGTTATATACGCTGGCTGATGTTTGGTCATAGAACGGTACACGGTCCAGGTCTTTGGTGCAGGAGCTGGCCAGTAAGGTCATACTCACACAGCCGGCCACTACCCATTTATTGATATATTGCTTTATCATTTTTTCCGGTTTTGGTCAATTAAAAATCAAGATTCACACCCAGGGAATACACGCGGGGACGGGGATAGAACTTGTTGTCTATGCCTTCGCCTACATTTGTGGTGCCCACTTTATCGTTCCCTAATTCAGGATCCAGGCCGCTGTAACCGGTGATCACGAACAGGTTTTGTACGGTGGCGGATACACGCAGATTCACCTTATCCCTTAACAGGTGTTTGAAGTTATAGCCCAGGCTCAGGTTATCCATGCGCAGGAAAGAAGCATTCTCTACGTAATAATCAGAGAAATACTGGTTCACTGCAAAACCGGTTTCATTTATGCTGGTGGACATATTAGCCAGGTAGTTCTGGTAAGAGAAGTTGCGGTAAGCGCCGTTGTTGGAGCTGGCATTGTTATATACATAGTTGCCAATGCTGCCGCGTAAAGAGAATCCCAGGTTCCAGCTCTTATAACCGAACTGTGAGTTGAACCCTAACAGGAATTTAGGATTGGGTGATTTATAACGGTAACGGTCATCCGGCGTTATCTGCCCGTCTTTATTCAGGTCTTCATACTGCCCTTCTACCGGTTTACCATCTTTATACACTTGTTTGTACACATAGTAAGAGAAGGGTGCGTAACCTACGGAGTGGATCTCAACCGTGTTACCGGTACCGCCGGAAATAGTGCCTATGGGTATGCCCTGCGCCTTGGGATCCTGCACCTTGGTAAGGTTGGTGATCTTTATGGTATTGTAGGTGAAGTTAAAACCTGCATCCCAGCTAAAGTCTTTGGTGCTGATGGGCGTAGCGTTGAGGGTGAACTCAATACCTTTTGTTTCAATGTTACCTACGTTGGTAAGCAGCTGGTTGGTAAGGTTAGAGCCGGCTGCTACCGGTATTACGCTCAGCAGGTCTTTTGTTTTCTTCACGTAATAATCCACGCTGCCGGAAATGCGGTTATTCAGGAAACCGAAGTCCAGGCCGGCGTTATAAGTTTTTGTTTCTTCCCATTTGATGTTGGCGTCATAACCTTCCGGGCGCAGGGTAAGGTAATAGCTGTTACCAAACTGGTACTGCGCGGTAGGATCGCTGAGCGTGTAACGGGGCAGGTAAGGGTAATCGGTTAAGAGCCCGCCGAAATCCTGCTGACCGGTAACACCGTAGCCTACACGCAGTTTCAGGTCAGAAATGGTTTTGGAATTTTTCAGGAAGGCTTCCTGGTTAATACGCCAGGCCAGTGCTGCTGAAGGGAAAGTGCCCCAGTGCTGCCGGAAACGGGATGATCCGTCGCGGCGTACGGTAACTGTTAACAGGTAGCGGTCCAGCAGAGTATAATTCAATCTTCCAAAAAATGATACTAAGGTGTTCTGTGTTTTAAACGGTATGCCGGCAGCGCTGATGGTATCGCCTTTTGCGTTCAGATCAGGGTAAGTTGGTTCTGTACGGATGAAATCCTGGTAAGAGTAACCGCCTGTTACATCAATACGGCTGCTGATACCCTTCAGGTCCTTTGCATAGTTCAGGTAAAAATCCAGCAGCTTGTTGTTGCGCGTTTGTGAATAAGATTTATCAGTACCTCCGCGGTTAAATACGTTGCCTGCATAAGCCGGTATCAGGGTACGGCCTTCTGTTTTAGATACGTCGTAACCCAGGTTCAGGTTAGCTCTTAATTCCGGCAGGAAGTGAAATTTATAATCGAATGCGATATTACCCAGGCTTCTCTTCACTTCGCCTTTATCATTCTTCAGCTCCAGCATGCTCAAAGGGTTGCGGGTAGCCAGCGTGTTAGGCGCGGTGTTATTGGTGGTAGGATCCAGCCATTCAAAATAGTTACCAAATGCATTGGTAGTGTGAATGGGTTGAGTGGGATCAAAAGCCACGGCAGCATTAATGGCTTCCTGGTCTGCAAAACGGCTCTTGGTGATAGCGCCTCTTACATTCAGGTCTATTTTCAAATGATCATCCAGCAGGTGCGGGCTTAAGCTGATGCTGGCAGACTGGCGGCGCATGCTGGAGGTTTTGAGAATCCCATCCTGGTTTGTAAAACCTACTGATACGCGGTAGGGCAGCGACTTAACAGCACCGCTAAGATTCAGGTTATTATCCGTACTAAAAGCAGTGCGGTAAATAGCATCCTGCCAGTTAGTATTGGCGGTGCCCAGCAATGCTTTCTGCGCAGCGGTGCCATGCTCGTTCACTACCTGGCGGAACTGGTCTGCGGATAGTACCGGTACAATACCTTCTTTCTGCGACAGGGAGTTGATAGTGCTGAAGTTCACACGCAGCTGATCCCCTACTTTTCCTTTTTTGGTGGTGATGATGATCACACCATTGGAAGCGCGGGAACCGTAGATAGCTGTTGCAGAAGCATCTTTCAGGATGTTGAAGCTTTCAATATCATTGGGGTTAATGAAGCTTAATGGGTTGGAGGTACCTTTTACTTCGGCGTTATCCAACGGCACTCCATCTACCACTATCAGCGGATCGTTGCTGGCATTCAGGGAAGAACCGCCACGGATGCGGATCTTACTGCCGGCTCCCGGTGCACCGCCGTTGGAAGAGATCTGCACACCTGCTACCCTGCCGGTGATCAGCTGTTCCGGTGTGGTAACAGTGCCTTTATTAAAATCTTTGGAGCTGATGGCGGTGATAGATCCGGTAAGGTCACTTTTCTTTTGTGTACCGTAACCTACTACCACTACTTCATTCAGGCCGCGGGTATCTGCGCTGAGCTGGAAATCCTGCTGCAGCGCGCCGTTAATGGTGAAAGGCCGCTCTATGGGCTGATAGCCGATCATTCTTATTACCACAATAACATTGCCGCTGTTAACCGGCAATTTGAAACTGCCATCCGGGCCAGCGATGGTATTCTGATTGGTTCCCTTAATGAACACGGTGGCCCCGGGTAGCGGCTGACCTGTTTCGTCGGTCACCTTACCGCTGATATTACCTGTTTGTGCATAGGTGATAAGGGAACACGCCATAAAGCACAACAGTAACAGATACTTGAGAAGGCGTAGTTTTTGCATCCTGTGAAATTTTTGTTCAGTTTTAGTTAAGCTCGGGAACGATACCGGGAACGTTCCCGAAACGTGGCAAAAAAATATTACATAACGATGCCGCTAAAGTAAATGAATTTCCGGAACTGCAAAAAAAATTTTAACAAAGTGTTAAACCGGGTGAGGGGAAATATGCTGAAATGCTTTATGGATAAGGAGTAGCGGGGATGGATCGCAAGCTACGCGGCGACAGAATGCAATGGATTGCGGAGTTCTGGAGGGTGATCCGGGCGGGCGGTGGCGGGGAAAAATTTAAGGAGAAGGGAGGTGATGACGGGTGAATTACCAGCCGGTTGTTGTGATGAAAATTAAAGGGAAAAGGAAAACGGCGACGGGTGATTTTTCCGGACGGCTGCAGGAATAAAAATTTCAGGGAAGAGACCCTTACCGCATATTTATTTTTATCCCTTATTTTGGCATGCAAACTCCAAACCATCTTTTTTGCAATGATTAAAGAAACAAAAACAGAGTTATTTGCGGACTACTTTCAGTTTTATATCCAGGATGAAAATGCAGACGGTGATCTTTCTGATTCCTGGACACAGGAAGCAGTTGACAGACTATTAGCTTTGGCGCCGGGTACCATCGGCGTGGGAACAGTCAGGAATATGCACGTTCCGGTTACTGTTAAAATATTTGATAGCGAACCGGAAATGATAGCTGATAACGAGCATATCGCACAGATAAATGAGTGCAGCCTGGAGACGGATACCGGCAGACTGGTGCTGGCAGGGTGCACCGATTATTTTCCTGACGCTCTAAGAATAGAGGTTACACCCGGAACCCACCGGGCCCGCATTTACTATGGCAACCTTGATAAAATAAGTGAAGATGGACTTGACGGCGAAGATTTTTATGAAATTCATCTGTGGAGGACGAACAAAAATGAAGCCCTATTGATAGTCAAAGACAGGAATAGAGCGACCCCTTAACGGCCCACCTGGCACGTCCCTTGGTATACATTGTACATGGCTGTAAGAAAAAGAACATCCAATCACCTGTTATTGGTGGAAGCCAAAGATGCAGAATCTCAGGGCGATAGCGCCAGGGCCATTACATTATATCAACAGGCAGTAGCGAACGATCCGCTGGAGGAACAGGCCTGGCAGCGTTTAATGATATTACATCGAAAACAAAAGGATTACCCAGGCGAGCTGAAGGTTATTAATCTTGCTTTAAAAACATATGAAACGCACGCCCGGGAGGCACAACGGCAATGGCTGCAACAACACAAAAAGGGAGCTTCGTTGTTTAAGTCCCTTGCAAAAAGCCTGGGATTAATGAACAGTAAGGGTGAAATGCTGAATGATAATTCTGTAATCAAAAAATGGACCCGGCGCAAAGAGATGGTAACGGCACGTTTGAAAAAACGGCCAAAGAAGTAGAAGGATATTGTTCATACCATTAGCGATGATGCAGGAAACAACGATCCGTAACTAAAACCGCTCCGCCTCAGGAGCTGGTTGACTTCCGCGGAATGATCTTAGACTTCAGCACTACATGATCATGCACCGGCGCACCACTTTCCAATGATTTGAACAGCAGCTGCGCAGCATGTACACCTAGGTCCCGCGCGGGTTGCGTGATGGTAGTGAGCGAAGGACTTAACAGCGGTGCAATTTCCAGGCTGGAAAAACTGATGATCTTTACTTTTTTAGGAATGTTGATATTCAGATCCTGGCAAACGTAATAACTTACAATAGCCAGGCGCTCTACTGCCGCAAACACCCCATCCGGCTTTATGGTGGTTAAAACTTTGGAAATGATGTTGTAGCTTTTCTTATGATCGTTGCTGCAATCTATTACCAGGTCTTTGTTAAAGGGAATGCCTTCTGCAGCCAGCGCATCCACATACCCCTGCATACGCACGTTACCGATGGACAGGCTTTTGTTGATCACCAGGAAAACGATCTTCTTACAACCCGCTGCTACCAGGTGCCTGGTGGCATTAAAGCTGCTTTCATAGTCGTTAGTAGTTACCTTGGCCACGTCAATATCATCATACACCCGGTCAAAAAATACCAGGGGCATATGCCTCTTTTTCAGCTGTTTCAGGTAATTGTGATCTTTGGCTTCACCGGATGCCGACATAATAATGCCATCTACCCTGCCATTGGAGAGATCATTGATAATGGAAACTTCCAGCTGGTATTCATCATCCGTAACGTAGATCAGCGAATGGTAGCCCTTTTCCCTGGCCACCCGTTCAATCCCTTTGATGGCCTGTGAAAAGAAATCGTTGGCCAGCTCCGGTACAATGATGGCAATGGTATTACTTTTTTTCTCCCGCAGGTTGCTGGCATAGAGGTTTGGCTGGTAGTTCAGCTCCCGGGCGCGGGCCAGGATGCGCTCTTTTGTTTGCGCATTGATATCGCTGTTGCCCCGGAAGGCTCTTGACACGGTTGATGTGGACAATTTCAGGTCCTTTGCCAGCTCTTTAATATCAACTTTATCCATCGGCGCGAAATTACAATATATTTGAACGATAAAATTTAGCTAATAAATTGCGTATTTTTATGCAGATTAATTTTTAGCCATGACTTTGCCCGGAATATTTCACCTTACCGCTGCCCGCCTGAGCGCCATTGGCAGCTTTTCTACCCCTCCCCCGCCGCCTTATACCAGGGCAGGCAAATAAGTACAGGATCCCTGTTACTTTCTGTTTATAGCCGGCAGCTAATGCCGGTGCTGTGATCCCCTGCCCTCTCCTTTTCTATTTCCCGGTTTATTTACCGCGCTTTACCAAAGCTGTGAAAGGCTTTGTGGCAGTGCATTACAATGTTTTTTATTCAATGCTTAAATATATTATCATGGTTTTTGCCGGGGCCTGCTGCTTCGGCATCCTCTCTACTTTTGTAAAAGTTGCCTACCAGGAAGGTTATGCCACCGGCGATATTTCCGGCTCCCAGGCCTGTTTGGGCATGTGCGTGTTGTGGTTATTATATATACTAACCCGTAAGCGGGAAGGGGCCCCGGGACCGGTATGGCCGGTGCTGCTGGCCGGCACCAGCATTGGGTTATGCACGCATTTATATTACCTGTCTGTCAAATGGATCCCCGCTTCTGTGGCTATTATTTTCCTGATGCAGTTTACCTGGATCAGCATGCTGCTGGAATGGGCCTTTTTCCGGAAACGGCCTACAACGCTGCAGCTGGCGGCTATGCTGCTGATCATGGCTGGTACGGTAATGGCCAGCGGGGTAGCTGATGCCCGGGGAACATTGCCCATAAAAGGCATCCTGTTAGCTATGGCTTCCGCGGCTGTTTACGGTATTTATGTAGTGGCCAGCGGGCGGGTAGGCAATACTTTACCTGCATTAAAAAAGAGTGCGCTGATGATGACAGGATCCACCATCATCATTTTTATAATTGCCAGACCTCATTTTTTATTTGACGGGCAATTATCAATGGGCTTAGCCAAATGGGCCCTGTTCCTGGCTTTCTTCGGAACCATTATTCCGCCATTGCTGTTTGCTGCCGGGATTCCGAAAACAGGTGTAGTGCTGGGCGCTATACTCATGACAGCAGAGCTGCCGGTGGCGGTGGTTACGGCGCACCTGGTGTTAAAGGAAAATATGTCGCTGCTGCAATGGGCAGGCGTGAGTGTGATGTTGTTTGCGATGGTAATGGGGCAGAAACGAAGTAAGGAGTAGGATTATGAAAAGGTAATGCAGCTGCTATTAGCTGCATTACCTTTTACATTTATCATTTACGGCGTGGTCATTTCCTGAATAGCGGCGCTTACCATACTGGCCTGGGCATCTAAATGCGCGGCGGTTTTCCGGTCCTTTATAGATTGCAGGACGGGTACAAAGCGGCCCTGCAAATGGTAGGGTTTATAATCACGCACATATTTCAGCGCTTTTTGAAAGTTGTCATTGAACGTAACATTATCGCTGGTTTGTTCCAGCAGCTTCAGATAACCTACTACCACGCGGGACTTCATATTGGTGAACATACTGTCGAGCGTGCGGCTAAAGAAATCCAGCTTCGTGGTATCGCCGGACATTACGTATACCGCAGCCAGCGCCCAGCTTAAATAATCCTTACTGTCTTTTTCCAGCATGGCGGCATAGTGTTTTGCTTCCGGCATATTCACGGCTGCCATGGCGCTTAACGCAGCGGCCTGTACGCCATAGGAACGGCTGTTTATTTTTTCCCGGAACAGGGGCATGTATGTAGTGTCTTTCAACCGGCCAATGGCCTTGATGGCAGCAGCCTGCACCAGGGTAAAACTGTCTGTCCTGGCCAAGTTCAGTAATACCGGCAGCGCAGCAGCCTTCAATTCCGGCTGCTGCATGTTCAGCGAATCCATGGCCGTGATGCGCAGGCGGAAGAATTTATCTTTACAGGCGGCTACTAATACTTTACGGGCATCAGCATCCTGCTGTGCGGCAGCTGCTTTTTGAATGGCTTCCAGGCGATCCATATACAGAGGGGCATGAAAATACTGGTAAGCATATTCCTGCAAGGACTTATGATCTGTTTTTACCGCGATCAATACTTTATCTGCATCTACATTCACCAGCTCCGGGCGGGAGGGCAAAGCAAAGCGGAAGGTATCCGCTTTTTGCTTCATCCATACTTCGTGGCGTTCTTTTTTCCCGTTAGTATATATATCAATGGCGAAAGGAAGAGTAAATGTTTTACCGGCCTGTGTTTGCTGCACGTACACGGTTTGTATTCCCGTAGCTGCGTTCCAGTTATACTGAACATCGAGGTAAGGATGCCCGCTGCCATAGTACCATTGGTTAAAGAACCAGTTAAGATCGCGGCCGCTGGCTTCTTCCAGGGCTAAACGCAGCTGCTGCGCTTCTCCTGTTTTAAATGCATTCTGCGTAAGGTACAGGTGCAGGCCTTTGTAAAACACCTCCTTACCCAGACAGTTACGCAGCATGTGCAGAATGCGGCCGCCTTTCTGGTAAGTAACGCGGTCGATCACATCTTCCTGCGTATCGTAATAAAAACGCACCAGGTTCTTTTGTTCATCTGCCAGGCCACCATCCATGTATATTTTCAACGCATTGTTGTTCGTATAGTCGCCGGCATCGGGACCGTATTTGTATTCCTGCCACAGGGTTTCGCTGTAGTTGGCAAACGATTCATTCACAGTAAGGTTGCTCCAGCTTTCCGTGGTTACATAATCGCCAAACCACTGGTGAAACAGCTCATGTACAATGTTGCCATCCCAAACGCGGTCATCGGTCAGCTGCCGGTCGTTCTGGTAAGTGAAATCGCCATGTACGGTGGCAGTAGTATTTTCCATGGCGCCGCTTACAAAATCCCGTACAATGATCTGTGCATATTTATTCCAGGGATAGTCTACACCCAGGGTATTGGAGATAAAGGTCATCATCTCCGGGGTGTTGGCAAACAGCTTTTTTGCATAAGGCGCCTGCGCCGGCTCCACATAATAGCTTACTTCCCTATTCTTCCATTTGTCTTTGTAAATGTAGTACATACCGGTGGCCATCATTACCAGGTAAGGCGCATGCGGCAGCTCCATTTTCCAGGTATCTGTGCGGGTGCCATCGCCATTGGAATGTTGTGCCGCTAAACGGCCGTTGGAAAGAGTGGTATAAGCGGCAGGCACCGTCATGCGGATCTCTGTGGTCATCTTCTGATTTGGCTTATCAATGGTGGGAAACCAGGCGGAGGATGCTTCGGTTTCGCCCTGGGTCCAGATCTGTACCGGCTTTCCGGGAATAGTACTATCCGGGTTCGTGAAATATAAACCGCGGGCGCTGGTAATGGCGCTGCTGCCTTGCGATTTAACCAATGCCGGCTGCGCGGTATAAGCAATATAGATGGTATACTTTTCGCCGGGGCGGTAAGTTTTATCCAGCTTTATCTGCAATTGGGCGCTATCGTACCTATATTTTAACGGTTGCTTTTTACCGGCTTTCATTAAGGCCAGCTCGTGGATGAGCATACTCTTTGCATCCAGCGTAAGCGAATCCACTGCATAGGCATATGGCTGCAATATGATCCAGGCCTTGCCATGCAGCAGCTCTTTGCGATTGTCAAAACTCACTTCCAGCTCAGTATGCACCAGGCTGTTGACCTTCGGGGCTGTTTCCCGGTAAACACCCGGCTGCTGCGCTTTAGCAGGCAACATGATAAGAAGAAAAAGAACTATTATTAAAAAAAATTGCTTGTTCATCCGTTGGCTTTTAATATGCCACAAAGCTAGGATGGCGCATTGGCACGGGATAGTACGTTATTGCGGTTTTGTTACTATCTTGCTATTGGTACCTTTATTCATTAAATACATTTATGAGCCGCAGTATCTTACACCAGGGGGATTATTATGGCAACATTCAGAAGAAAGTGCAAACCAAAGGGGTGATCCTTACTTTAAGCAACTACCCCATTCACACTACGTTGCCCGATCATTTTCATGAGAACAGCTATCTCTGTTATGTGCAGCATGGCAGCTACCAGGAACAATCTGTGTCCGGTAAGCTGATCTGCGAGCAGGAAGATATTGTTTTTCACCCTGCGGGTATTGCACACAGCAACGCATTCCCGGCAGCTGCAGCCAGCTGCTTTAATATAGAAATAGATGCGGGCTGGCTCAGTAAATTTGAAGCAGGACCTTTCACCCTGACTAAAATTGCCCGCTTAAAAAGTACGGCGTTGAAACTATTGATCCATAAAATGCAGGCGGAGTTCCAGCAATACCATGCCTGGTCTAACCTGATGATAGAAGGCCTTACACTGGAATGCATGGCCCTGTTCCTGCGGGAAAAAGCATTACATAACGATGTGCCCAACTGGTTGCGCATGGTAAAAGAAATACTGCATGAACAGCAGGAACCGGTAGCGCTGGCTGAATTATCAGCCATTACGCAAATGAGTCCCTTTCATATTGTTCGGGCGTTTAAGAAAGCATATGGCGTAAGTATCGGTGAATATGTAAACCAGCTAAAGACAGACCGCGCCTGTACGTTATTGCGGCATACGCAGCAGAACCTGGCGCAGATTGCCGTGGAGTGTAACTTCGCGGATCAAAGCCATTTCGGGCGGATCTTCAAAAAAATTACCGGCCTTACACCGCTGCAATACAGGAAAGCAACCGCGTAGGCCGGCGTGTAAAAGGGAAGTTTAAAACAATGTGAAAGGTGCGTTATGAAATGGCCACCTGCTGCTCCAGGAACTGCCAGTTGAAATATTGTTGTGCATTAAAATAGCAGATGTCCTGCACCACCTTACCTACCCAGGGTAGATCATTGGGCAGCTCTCCGCTTTCAATTTCCTGGCCAAACAGCTCACATACTATACGCCGGAAATATTCATGGCGGGGATAAGACAAAAAGCTACGCGAATCTGTGAGCATTCCCACAAAACGGCTTAGCAAACCCATATTGGATAAGGCATTCAGCTGTTTGATCATACCATCTTTCTGATCCAGGAACCACCAGGCAGAACCAAATTGCACCTTACCTGCAACGGAACCATCATTGAAATTACCGATCATAGTGGCCAGCAGCTCATTGTCAGAAGGGTTCAGATTATACAGGATGGTTTTGGCCAGCTTGTCCTGACCGTCCAAACGATCCAGGAATTTGGCAAGAGCACGTGCCTGCGAAAAATCACCGATGGAATCCCAGCCGGTATCGGGCCCCAGCTGGCGCAGCATACGGGAATTGTTATTACGTAAAGCGCCCAGGTGGTATTGCTGCACCCAGCCTTTTTCCCAGTCCCACTCTGCCAGCTCCAGCAACAATGCGGATTTGAACTTGCGGTTCTCTTCCCGTGACAATGCGGCGCCACCTCTTATTTTTTGGAAGATGGCTGCTATTTCTGTATCAGTAAAATCATCTGCATAAATTTCTTCAATACCATGGTCTGATACGGAGCAGCCATTAGCGGCAAAGAAATCGTGCCGGTTACGCAGCGCATCCAGCAGGTCCTGGTAGCTGTTGATAGTAACATCCGAAGCTTTTCCCAGCTTTTCCAGGTATTGGTTATATTTTACGGGATCATCCACATTCATAGATGCATCCGGCCGGAATGCAGGCAGGATGGGGATCTCGAAGCCTTCTTTTTTCAGCTGCTGATGGTATTCCAGCGTATCTACCGGGTCGTCTGTAGTACATACCAGCGCTACTTTCATTTTGCGCAGCAGGTTGCGCACGGAGAAATCAGGGCTCTGCAGCTTTTCCGTACACTCGCCGTAGATCCTGGCAGCGGAAGATGGATTGAGGACCTCGTTCACATCAAAGTAACGTTGCAGCTCCAGGTGTGTCCAGTGGTAAAGCGGGTTGCGTAAGGTATAGGGTACGGTGGCGGCCCATTGCTCAAACTTTTCCCAATCCGGCTTATTACCCGTGCAGTAACTTTCATGCACGCCGTTGGTACGCATGGCCCTCCACTTATAGTGATCGCCGTATAGCCAGGCTTGTGTTAAATTCTCAAACTGCATATCCGCTGCTATTTGTGCGGGCGGCAGGTGGCAGTGGTAATCGATCACCGGCATTTCTTTTGCATACTCATGGTATAAACGCTGAGCAGTGGCACTGTTTAATAGGAAATGCTCATCCAGGAACTTTTTCATACTTTATTAATTTATACACTCATCTTAACATGATTAACTTTTTTCAGCAGGCTGCCGGCGCCTTCCTGTAACAGGGCGGAGAGCATGTTGGTAACTGCGGTGGCAAAACCTTTCAGCTCCGTAAGATCCGTACCCCACAGCGCGGTATTGCTTAATACAGTTCTTACCAGCACCGCAGGTTCCAGGCGTTTCCACTGGGCATGATACCAGCCTGCATGATCGTCTGTTATTGTATATACCTGGCCGTTTGCAGTGCCTTTGTAATCCCCTTCTGCCGTTTGCTCACTGCGCATGAACAGCAGGTAAGCAGCAAAGCCTAATGCCATCAGCTGCGGCGCTTCCTGCGTGCGGCTGTAATGGCGCAGCAATACGGGCACATTACGCATCTTCATTTTGGAGGTGTACTGCATGGTGATGCTGATCCACTGATGCGCGAGGTGCGGGTTACGGAAGCGGTCCAGCACACTATGTGCAAATTGCGTGGCCGCAGCAGCAGTGATATAAATATCGGTGATAGCGGGTACCATTTCCTGTAACATGAGCGAGGCAATGGCAGCTTCCATATCCGCATCTTCCATGGCCTGGCGTACAGTAGTAAAACCAGCCAGCACTGCCAACCCGCAGCTAAAAGTATGGGTACCGTTCAGGAGGCGCAGCTTCAGCTCCCGGAATATATTAATATCCGGCGCCAGTACAACACCGCTATCTGCTTCACTGAAGCTTAAACGTTGCTTTACTATTTCGCTGCCGGTTTCAATAGCCCATAAGCGGTAAACTTCCGACATGATCATGAGGTCATCTTTATAACCCAGCTTCTGCTGCATGGCTTCCTGCTCTTTTCCAGGTAATGCGCCAGGCACAATACGGTCTACCAGCGAGCTGCAGAAATAATTTGACTGCGCTACCCAGCTGATAAAGGCTTCCGGCAAACTATTACGGGTGGCCAGCTCCAGCACTATGTCCTTTAATTTTTTACCATTGTCTACGATCAGCTCCGTGGGAATAATGACCATCCCTTTATCTGCTGCACCATTAAAATGCTGGTAACGATGGTACAGGAAGGCCAATAATTTACCCGGGAAAGAGGCTGGTGGCGCGGCATGCACATTATCATCGGTGAGGGTGATGCCTACTTCTGTGGTATTGGATATGATGACCTGCATATCCGGGTTTTCCGCGCATTGCAGGATGGCCGGCCATTCTGCGGCAGCGCTTAATACACGGCTGATGGATGCGTTCAGGATATTTTCTTCTACCTGCTGCCCCTGCTCAATACCACGCACACAAAGCGTGTACAGGCCATCCTGCTCTGCAAAAGCATCGGTAGTACCCTTGCCGGTGGATTTTACGATCACCACCCGGCCGTTGAATATGCCGGCTTTATTAGCTTTGTCTATAAAATAATCCGGCAGGCCGCGTAACAGCACACCGGTACCAAACTGTAATACCTTTTCGGGTAGCTGTAAATGGGAGGCTTCCGGCAGCTGTAAAGCTGTATTGCTTTTTAGTGCTGATAATTGTTCTTTAGACAACTGTTTCATCATGACAAATTTTTAAAGTCGATGGTCCATGGTCCATAGTCCATGGCCTTCTCCAGTATTACCTATTTTGCGTTATAAGCTATGGTCCATGGACTATGGACCATGGACTTATTTCGCCTGTTTAATCAACCAGTTCACCAGGTCTGTAGCGGCCTGGTAATTTTCGTATTCCGGCGGCAGCTTTCTGCCATCCAGGTACTCATTGTAAAACCAGGGATCGCCTACGGCGAATACGGCGCCCTTACCCACCTTTGCCACTGACATCAGCACATGGTCCCCATCTTTATATACAGCCGTAGCAGGTGATTTCAGCGTCATGCTGCTCAGCTCTTTGATATATACTTTTTTGGTGTGCGCAAAAATGGGATGCCCGGCAGGGATCTGTAATGCGCCCTGCTCAAACTGCCGTCCCTGCACATGGTTACGGCTGTCCTCATTAAAATGAATACCAAAACGTTCTGTTAACAGGTTGATATGCTGCAGTTCTGCATTGGCAGAATCATTTTCCATGATCACCAGCACACCGCCTGCTTTTACCCAGTTGTACAGCTGCTCCGCATCCTGCGCCGTCATGTAATTAGGCTTTGCGGTTTCCTTTTGTGTATCCGGATCCACTATGACATAAATGTTGCTGTGCTGCAGGTTGGCGGTCGTAGGCGCTACAGATAAGGTATCCAGTGCTACGCCATAACGGTTAAATACATGGCCAAACAGGGAATAACCGTTGTTATCCTTTTCGTTCCATACGTAGTGCCAGCGCTGCATTTGACCGGCAGCATCCTTACGCCATTCGTTATTAAAGTACTGATCTAAAGTAACCCTAAGCCCTTTACCGGTGTTTAATGCGGGCAGCATTTCCATTTCATTGGCAGCCATAATATAAGCGCCTGCACCTTTGGGGTCATTGGTCACTACCTTTTCGCTGAGGTAATAGGCATAGCTGCCATCGCGGTAGGGATTCCCGCCCAGGCCCGCTACGCTGCACACGCCTTCCAGGTTTACGCCGCCTGCTTCTGCCGGCTTAACGAACTGTTTCTGGATACCGGCAAAACCTTTTTGTGCTACTGCACGATAGGTAAGCGGTAGATATCCTTTTCTTACTCCTTTCTCCAATGCATATACGAACATGCAGGAGCCGGAGGCTTCCAGGTAATTACCTTTTTCCTTTGCCTTATCCATTACCTGGTACCAGCAGCCGGAAACAGGGTCCTGGTATTTCTTTACTGCAGCGGCATAGCGGTTCAGGATGGCAATAAGCGTATCCCTGCCTTTATGATCTGCAGGGAAATGGTCCAGCACATCTACCAGGGCCATACCATACCAGCCCATGGCCCGGTCCCAGAAGTTGGGCGAGCGGCCGGTAGTCTTATCGGCCCATTGCTGTTGCCGGGATTCATCCCAACCGTGGTACAGCAGGCCGGTACGATCATCGCGGGAATGTTTTTCCATCAGCACAAACTGGCGGGTAATATCATTGAAGGCAGTATCCTCATGAAAGAGGGCTGCATATTCTGCATAAAAAGGTTCACCCATATACAGGCCGTCCAGCCACATCTGGTAAGGGTAACGCTGTTTGTGCCAGAAACCGCCGTCGTTAGTGCGGGGCTGGGTGCGCAGCTGCTCCCGCAGATGGTCTGCTGCTTTTTTATACTTCTCATGACCGGTAACCCTGTACAGCAAAAGTAACAATGTGCCGTTCTTTACATTATCTATGTTATAGTCCTGCGCTTTATAGGTACGTATGTTGCCCTGATCATCTATATAATGATCCATGCTTTGCTGCACATAGCTGAAGTACCTGGCATCGCCGGTATTTTGCCAAAGGCCGGCAATACCTTCCAGCACTACCCCGTGGTCGTAGGTCCAATTGGGGGGGCTGGATGCGGAATCTTTCCATTTACGCATCATGGTAGTGGCCATAGCTGCGGACTGCGCGTGAGCAACGGCGGCGCTGAGGGCCAGGGCCAGTATGGTAATGAATAATGCGTTTGTTTTCTGCATGATCCTGTTTGCTTACTTTACCTGTAGTGCCTTGTTAGTGGCGCCTGCAGTGAATTGTGTACCTTCTTTTGATTTACGTATATCGGTGCCAGTTACCAGTATGTTGCTGCACTTTTCGCCCTGCAGGGTCATAAACCGGTTAGCCTGGTCGTACCTGATGTTATTGAACGTAAGATCCTGGCTGCTGCGTACTGTGATCAGCGCGCCGGTATCTTTGATGAGCAGGTGCACATCAGACAGGTGTATATTTTTTGCTTCCATGCATTCGATCCCCTTCTTTGCGCTGATGGTCATATGATCCATGAAAATACCGGAGATAGGCATTTCCGGTAAACCACGTATGAATACTGCTTTGGCGGCATTGTTACATACAATATTGCTGATATGAAAATCCCGGAACTGTGGCGTGGCTTCTGTTACAGGAAACACCTCTACTTTGGGCGCTTCCCTTTTTTCGCCGGATAAGGGCACCGGGTCTACAGCTGCGTAGTACATATCAAACAAAATAGCTTCGCCGGGAATATCTTTCATCTTTATATCTGAGATGTAAATTTTTTCTACTACACCGCCGCGGCCACGGGTGGTTTTAAAGCGCAGGCCAATATCCGTACCCATAAAAGTACAGTTGGATACAAACAGGTTACGCGCTCCGCCTGACATTTCGCTGCCTATTACAAATCCGCCGTGGGCGTGGTATACTGTGCAATTATCTACAATGGTGTTTTCTGTTGGCTTGCCTCTTTTACGGCCCTGCTCATCACGCCCGGATTTAATGCAGATGCCATCATCCCCCACATCAAAAGTGCAGCCGGTGATACGTGCATAATTGCAGGATTCCAGGTCTACCCCATCGCCATTCTGCGCGTACCAGGGATTTTTTGCATATACATTCCGTAACGTAATGTTCTCACATAACAGGGGATGCAGGCACCAGGCCGGCGAGTTCTGGAAGGTAACGCCTTCCAGCAGCACATTCTTACAGCTGCTGATGCTGATAAGGTTAGGCCGCAGAAAATCCTTTACATCTTCATAATCGCTGATCTTTTTACCGGGCATGATAACGCCTACCAGCTTCATTTTGGAAGCATTGTAATAGTTTCGGGAAGGGTACCAGCCGCTGCTGTCCTTACCTTCACCGATCATACCGCCGGAAGCTACTAACTTCTTCCACTGTGTTTCCGTGAGCTTATCTTTTTTCACGGCGCGCCAGGCATCGCCGGCGCCATCAATAATGCCACTACCGGTAATGGCTATATTTTCCAGGTCAACCCCCGATACCGGCGCCTGGCAGCGTACGGCGCGTAATCCCTCATAGGTGGTTTCCACAAGGGGGTATTGATCGTGACTGGCTGAGAACTGTAATACCGCGCCGGCTGCCAGATGCAGGTTCACATTGCTTTTGAGTACAATAGGGCCGGTGAGCCACATACCTTCCGGTATCAGCACTACTCCGCCGCCTTTACTGCTGCAGGTTGCTATCGTAGTATTAATGATCTGTGTGTTGAGTGTAATACCGTCTGCCTTTGCGCCTGCATCTGCAATGTTAAGCGTATCACGGCGGAAGTGCGGTTCGTAGATCTCCGGCAGGTCAAAACGGTACTTGCCTTCAAAGGGTGTTTTGGCCAGGTATTGGGCCAGCGGTAAATGTTTTTCGGAGATCTCTTTTGCTACCAGGCTTGCAATGCAAGTGGCGCCATAGGTATTGAAATGCGTATTGTCTTCCACTCCCTGAGGCAGCGTGTTATAATGGCCTGCCGGTGTGGTCTTGAACATTTTTACTGAACCTTCGGGCCCCAGCTTTACCAGCAGCGCTTCGCTGCTTTTATGCAGATCTATCAAAGGAACCTTATTAGCGGCGGCTACTTCCCTTACTACGCCGGGATAGTCGCCATGCTGATCTACAAACTTCCCATTCTCATCAAACTTACGGCGCATTACCGGTGTAAGCAGAATGGGATTAGCGCCTTTAGCGCGGGCCTCCTGCACAAAGCGCAGCAGGTTCTCTTTGTAGGTAGTATGCGGAGCTGCATAACGGGTGCTGTCTGAGATCTTCTGATCATTATGGCCAAACTGGATCATGACATAATCGCCGGGCCTTAGCTGCGCCAGCACACTATCCCAGCGATGCTCATTAATAAAACTTTTGGTGCTGCGGCCATTCACGGCATAGTTCTTTATCTCCACCCCTTTTTCAAAGAACAGCGGAAACAGCTGCCCCCAGCCTCTTTCAGGGTTATCTATCAAAGGCTTATCGGCCATGGTGGAATCTCCTATCATGAATACACGAGGCGTTTGTGCGCTTTGCAGCCATCCGAATAACGACAACAGTAAGGTGATATATAATTTCATTAACTCAATTGCTTTAGGCAAAATCAGCGGTGCTAAATACTTCCGGGATGCCCTCTACTTTAAGGCGCCCGCGTGGGTGATTATCAGCAGTCGGTTTGCGGTGATTTATTCATAACGTTAGTAAGCATGTGCATGGAAAATACCGGACAGCGGTGCGTATAATGTAGATATGCAAAGTTAACACTGTGGCTAACATGCGGCCGGTATCCGATTTAACAATTGTACAGCTATATTCAGTAATACAAAAGCATTTAGGATGATTTTTTTACGCAAACGTTGCCGGGAACGATGCAGGGGGCGTTAAGCTGAAAGGGGAAAGCAGAAAGCATAAAGCTGCTTATGTTTTGAATATGTGCTGCCGTAACAAATGCTAAATAATTAATATTCATAATACACGCTAATTATTCACTATTAAAACCTGTTAAAAAACCTTATTTTTACTGATCCGTTATGAAATTTGCAGCAGCCACTATAAAGGATATTGCCAAAGCTTTGGGTCTGTCTACCTCCACGGTTTCCCGTGCCTTGCGTGACAGCCACGAGATCAGTACAGAAACCAAACAGCTGGTGCTGGAATATGCCACCCGTATCAACTACCATCCCAATCCCATAGCCCTGAGCCTGAAAGAGAAAAGGAGCCGCTCCATCGGGGTGATCGTGGCGGAGATTGCCAACAGCTTTTTTTCGCAGGCTATTAACGGGATTGAATCTGTAGCGAATGATAAGGGATATAATGTGATCATCTCCCAAAGCCATGAATCATACGACAAGGAGGTAATGACCCTTCAGTACCTGTCATCCCGCTCTATTGACGGTCTGCTGATCTCTGTATCTACCGCCACCAAAGACCTGCAGCACCTGAAAGCCCTGCATGAGCGGGGATTTCCTATTGTATTCTTTGACCGTATTGTGGAAGATATTAATACGCATAAGGTAATGGTGGATAATTTCCGCGGCGCCTATGATGCTACCATGCACCTGATAAAACAGGGGTATAACAATATTGCCACCATCACCAATTCAGAAAACCTTTCCATTACCCGCGAAAGAGTGGCCGGATATGTGGAAGCGCTGGCGCAAAAGCATATAAAGCCGCGTAAACAGCTGATCAAATATTGCTTTCATGGCGGCATGATGCTGTCTGAAGTAGAGGAAGCCATTACACAGCTTCTGAAGGTGCGCCCCCGGCCCGATGCTATTTTTACCGGTTCTGATAAACTAACTACCGGCACCATGCGTGTGCTGAAAAGAAAAGGGATCCGCATTCCCGAAGATATAGCCGTAGTAGGCTTTTCCAACTCTGATCTTATAGAGCTCTTAGATCCGCCTCTGACCGTTGTACGGCAGCCTGCCTTTGAAATGGGACAGGTAGCTACTGAGCTGCTGTTGCAGCTTATAGAAAGCAAACGGCCGGTGAAAGATTTTGAGAGAAGGATATTGGCTACAAGCTTGATTGTTAGCTGAAAGCGCAAAGCAGAAAGCATAAAGCACAAAGCACAAAGCCGAAAGGATAAAGCATAAAGCTCCTTATGTTTTGTTGACAATGTTTTGCTAAGGGCTTGGCTTTTAACAACTTTACAACTATTGGCCTGGCTTACTGCATTACGTTATACTTCCGGCTTTTTGCTTTCTGCTTTATCCTTTCAGTTTTTACAGCTACTGGCCTGGCTTACTGCATTACGTTATACTTCCAGCTTTTTGCTTTTTGCTTTCCGCTTTCTGCTCCCTAAGGCATTTTTGCTAATCCCTCCCACTTCACCTTCCACTTACCATTTTTAGGAAATCCCGGTGCATCCGGGCCGGTGTAACCATCCCAGCCGGCGCACATCATGGCAATGGCGGAGAGTAAAGCACCGTTACCGGGCAGGTATATACGTAAATTATCGCGCTGGTAATTATGGCCGTTAGGCAGGAAAGTGTTTTTGGTTACCTGCTTCAACAGTATATCCACGGCGGCTTCCGGCTGCCCCAGGCGGGTGGCTGTCATGGCTACAAGGGGATAATCCCATCCCCAGGTATCTTCCCAGCTCCAGGAATCCCATATTTTTTTGAAGGTGCGTAACATCATGGTGGAATCTACCAGCGTATCAGGCGGTACAAAACCATCCATACCCAATACTGCCGGATGATCGGTCATATAACGGGGATTGGTATACGAATCCGGCGCGCTGGCGGCTGCCAGGTACAAACCATCTTTACTGGGAAAAGGCGGCAGCTTTGCAATGATGGAATCCCATTCCGGCTGAGGCTCCATATTCAGCCGCTTGCGCCATTGCTGCGCCGTACGTAAAGCCCAGCGCCAGTAAGCCAGCTCAAAGGATGGGTTGGTGGTGGTAACAGGATCAAAACGTTCCTGCGCAGGGATCAGGCCCGGCCCTAATACGTATTCATGCTTAATTGTATCATACCAGGGATAAGATGCCATAAAATCTGCAGTGGCAAATACCAGGTCTTTATATTGTTGCAGTGTAGCATTATCGGGATGATCGCGGTAGCACAATTCAGCCATATAAATAAAATGCGGCTGCTGCCAGATGAGGAAAGGCCCTACAGGAGAAGGGCTTTCATTGCCGGAAGGATCGGTCATCTTAGGCCAGCGTACTCCTTTAAAACCTTGTTTGACAGCGGTTTCGCGGGCTTTATCCTTAATAGTGCCATACCACGACAAACTTTTTTCCAGCAGGGCCGGCCGGTTCCATAAAGCAAAATGTGCAGCATGCCACCAATGCATTTCCAGGTGAAATTTTCCGAACCAGCTGTTATAGGTAAGGCCTGTTTCCTGCGGTGGCGTATTACCGGCGCATTGTATGCGGGTAAGATATTGTGAAAGTACAATACGCCGCTCCAGCTCTGCTGCCCGGGGATCTGTGCTGCCGGAAAGATCTACCGCACCGCCGGTTTCCCAGAACTGTTGCCAGTCGTCACGGCTGTCGCCCCAGATCTGCTGATGTGCTAAGGTGCTGATGCGCTGATCCGCCGGTGTGAAAGTATTGTTGAAAGGACCGCTCTGGCCTTGCACTTTAGGCGCGGGCGCTGCGGCGGGTGTAAAGTGGCAGCTGAAGGCCAGCATCTCCTCCTCTCCTAAAGGATTCAGCAAATAATCATGCGGCGCTTTTTTCTGCAAAGCCTCATCTCCGTTCCACTGTAATACTACGTTGTAATAAGTTTGATCCAGCTCGCGCTCAAACAGCACCTGCCGGTCATTAAGGTACCGTGAAGTGGTTTTGTGCCTGTCAGGCTGCTGAAAATCGGGCCTGCCTTCCCAGTCACCGGTAGGGTAAGGAAAACGTATATGCACGCTTAACCGGTGTTGCGCTACCAGCGGGGATTCCACGTTAGCGGCTACCATATCCAGCTGCGGGTGGCAAACCGTGTGTACCTTAACGGGCACGCCTTCCACTTCAAAATAGCTGTGGATCTCCCCTTCCCATAAGTCCAGCTCCTGGCGTATGTTCTTAATGTCTTCTATTTGTGCGGGCATCCCATTTTTTTTCAGGATAGTTAGCCCTACCACGCCCAGCTGCAGGCGGTGAGGGTTAGCCCGTAAAAAGTCAGAGGCATCTTTTTGGCGGCCGGCTTTATCATGCGCATACAGGTAAGGCACCTGCCGGTTGTTCACTTTATAGTTCTTCCACACTTCACTGCGCTGATAGCGGTATGTATTGGGAAAGCTGTGCCAGCCCCATTCTGATTCGGTACCCAGCGGAACGCCGCCCCGCTCAAAATATTCAGGGAAAGTTTGCAGACCGGTGGGGTCTACGGTAAAAGCAAATTCACCATTGCCCACAGAAAGGGACGACAGTGAATCAAAACGCTGTACGCTTACATTGTGCCGTGTTACCAGCGCATGCCGGTCTATTTTACCCGTGCTTTGCTGTGCAGCAGCTATATGAACGAATAAGCCGGCATAGATGAGTACAAGGAATATGGTTTTCATAATGTTGTCTGAACCCAGTTTAGATCACTATTCTGCTATTAACGTATATACGTTACCTGCAGTAGTATTAAACGTGTACAGGTAACCGGTACCATCCCCTTTCAATGCGCTGAGGGCCAGATTATTGCTGCCTTTCAGGGGCTGCAGTACCCGCAGGCGGCAGGGACCACCATTTTTTGCAAGTATAGTAGCTTTTTTTAATTTTCCATCGGCCCATTGCATATCAATAACAAAACCGCCACGGGCCACCAGCCCTTTTACCTCTCCGCTGGCCCAGGCATCCGGAATGGCAGGCAGCAGCTGTATGGCATTCAGCTGGCTTTGCAGCAGCATTTCGGTGATACCGGAAGTGCCGCCAAAGTTACCATCTATCTGAAACGGCGGGTGCGCGCAAAATAAATTTGAATAGGTGCCACCTGCGTTATGATAGTCGGTAGCGTCGTTACTGCTTATTTTCAGCAGCTCGCGTAAGAGCTTATAGGCATGGTTGCCATCCAGCAAACGCGCCCATACATTGATTTTCCAGGCTTTGCTCCAACCGGTGCCGCCATCGCCACGGATAGCCAGCGTACGTTTGCAGGCTTCTGCAAATGCGGGTGTGGTAAGCGGGGAAATTTCCCTACCGGGGAATAAGCCAAACAGGTGTGAGATGTGCCGGTGCTCCGGATCCTCATCTTCCCAATCCTTATACCACTCCTGCAGGTTGCCTTTTTTGCCTATCTGCAATGGCAGCAGCTTGCTTTTCTTTTGCAGCAAAGTATCGCGGAAAGCCATGTCCGTTTGCAGGATGGAATCCGCGTCCACCAGGTTGCTGAACAGGTCGCGGATAATAGACATATCCATAGTGGTTGCTATAGAAACGGAGCTTTTTACACCGGTTTCTGTAATGAACTTGTTTTCCGGTGAAGTGGCAGGCGCTGTTACCAGGTGGCCTTTGCCATCGCTCACCAGCCAGTCCAGGCTGAACTGCGCGGCTGCTTTCATGATGGGGTAAGCAGTATCGCGCAGGAACTTTTTATCACCGGTAAAACGGTAATGCTCCCAAAGGTGCTGGCACAGCCAGTTTCCGCCCATAGGCCAGTTAGCCCACTGCGGATCGCCTTTACCGAGATTGCCTACAGGATTGGAAAGCGCCCATATGTCGGTATTATGATTAGCGGCCCAGCCACGGGTATTGTAAAAATGTTTGGCGGTATAACGCCCGGTGCTGGCCACATTCTGGATAAGCGTTAACAGGGAGCGGTGCATTTCCGGCAGGTTCACGGCTTCCGCAGCCCAGTAGTTCATTTGTGTATTGATGTTAATGGTGTAGTTAGAGCTCCAGGGTGCACGCAGCTCTTTATTCCAGATACCCTGCAGGTTGGCAGGCACGCCATTTAAACGGGAGCTGGAAATTAACAGGTAACGGCCAAACTGGAAGTACAGGGCCTCCAGCTCAGCATCCTGCGCACCGGTAGCATAACGGCGTAAACGCTCGTCTGTAGGCAGTTTTGTGCGGTCTTCGCCTGGCGATGGCGGCAGGATAAAGCTTACGCGGTTAAAGTAATAATGAAAATCATCCACATGGCGCCTGCGCAGCTCATCAAAGGGAAGCTGTGCAGCAGCCTGTAAATAAGCGGTGGCCAGCTTGTGCTCATCTTTGCCTTCGTTGTCCGGGCACTTATCAAAACCATTAAAGCTGGTAGCGGCGGAAACCAGGATCACGGCCTGTGTAGCATTACTGATAGTAATACCGCCGGTATCGGCCTTTATGCTGCCGTCTGAACTGCTGGCGCGGAGCTTCAGCTCAAAACGCATGCCCTTACAGCCTTTGGTATCTTCGTAAATAATAGGCTCCTTGTTGTAGTTCACATAACTGGGATCGACCTGTGCTGGCGCTTTTCCTTTCAGCGTTATTTCCTGCTGCCCGCTTACCAGCTGCTGATGCCGTAGCTGGCTGCCGGCACTGATCTTACAGTTCAGCTGCTGCTTTTTATTTGCTGTTAGCCTGATCACAATAACCTGGTCTTTTCCGGAAGCAAAGATCTCTCTCGTATAACCTATACCGTTACTGGTAAAGGTGGTTCCTGCAATAGCATCCGCCACATTCAGATCGCGGGAATAAGCTGCAGGCGTGCCGGGCAGCTGCTGTTTAATATGAATATCGCCCAAAGGCAGGTACGACTGGCTATACAGGCCCTGCATTTCTTTGAGCTCTTCGGAAGCGGCAGCATAATCGCCCTTAAAAAGTTTGGCACGTATGGAGGGTAAATGTTTATACGCATCAGGGTTAACCTGGTTATTTACCGGTCCGCCGGACCAAAGGGTGGCTTCATTTAACTGGATCAGCTCATCGCCTGCCCCTCCGAATATCATGGCGCCCAGGCGGCCGTTGCCCACTGGTAAAGCTTCCGTCCACTCCTTTGCGGGCTGCTGATACCATAGCTTTAATGTGTTTCCTTTTTGTTGTGCCGTAGCAATGCCTGTCAATAACAGCAGGGCCGGTAATAGTTTCAGTTGCATCAGTTTACATAAGTTGGAGCATACAAAATACAACTTCGTTTGCATTCTATTTTCACAAAAACTGATGGAAAATTAAACTAATCCAATGGCAACCGGATCCATTCCAAACCCGCTACCGTCAGGGTTCCGTCCAAATGCAATCGTTTGCGTAAAAATACCGGCCAATGTTTGAACAAGGGGTTACTTTTACTCTATAATATTATGGACCTGAGTACCATAACGTGGAATTTAGCACAAAGGTCGAATTCTTTCGACCTTTTTAATTTAATTTTAGGGCAGTACAAGAAACGGAGCCACTATGGCATCTGCCCACTTCATGAGAAGATACGCTGTTATATTTTTCCTGTTATTACTACTACCGGTACTGCGCGTTTTTCCACAAACACCGCCTTACCAGTTTTCCCATATTGATATTGACCAGGGGCTTTCCAACAACCAGGTGAACTGCATATTCAAAGACAGTAAAGGGTTTATGTGGTTTGGCACCATATCGGGCCTGAACCGTTATGATGGTTATACCTTCCGCATCTTTAAGCATGATGTACGCGATTCAACTTCCCTGCCGGATAATTTTATAGAACGTATCACTGAAGCGCCCGGCGGGCTGCTATGGATCTATGCGCGCGACAGGCAGCACGCATACGACCCTGCCCGGGATGCTTTCCTTTCCGCACAACCGGTATTGCAGCAAATGGGCATACCCGGCGCAGCGGTAAATGATATTATACGCGATGCACAGGGCGGGTACTGGTTCATTCATCCCACCAACGGCCTGTATTATGCTGCAGCAGGTAAAACACCCGCTTTACGTATACAACATACAAAGGACAGCAGCACTATTTACGACAACAGCCTGGCAGCGGTTACCTTAACCGCAGATAATAATTTATGGCTGCTGCACAGCAATGGCATGCTTGAAAAAATGGACAGGCACAGCAAACGTATCACCTACCGTAATGATCTTTTATTCCGACAGAGCAAAGGCGTGCCACAACCTTATTCCCTGCTGGCCGACCGGGAAGACGACCTGTGGATCTACATCAGCAGCGATGCGCAGGGCATCTGGTACTTTAACCATGCTACACAGGCTTTTTCACACTACGATCAGAACAGCCAGCCCATACGGCTGAACAATAATATTGTACGCGGCGTGGTACAGGATAACCAAGGCCGCATATGGATAGGTACCGATCACGGCGGCGTGAATATTATTGACAAACAACGGCAAAGCATACACTATGAAGTGAACCAGCCGGAAAACCCCAAAAGCCTTTCGCAGAACAGTATTACCACGCTGTATAAAGACAATACCGGCATTATATGGGTAGGCACTTATAAAAAAGGCATCAGCTATTACCATGAGGATATTGTAAAATTCCCCCTGTACCAGCACCAGCCTTTTAATGCGCAAAGCCTGCCGTATGACGATGTGAACCGCTTTGTGGAAGATGCAGCCGGCAACCTCTGGATAGGTACCAACGGCGGTGGGCTCATCTACTTCAACCGTAACACTAATACCTACACGCAGTACCGGCATGATGCGCGCAATCCTGGCAGCATAAGCAGCGATGTGGTGGTAAGCCTGTGGATAGATCAGCAGCAGCAGCTATGGGTAGGCACTTACTTTGGTGGGCTGGACCGCTTTGCCGGCGGACAGTTTGTGCATTATAAAAATGATCCGGCCAACCCGGCATCCCTGAGTAATAACAGTGTATGGGAAATATTTGAAGATAGCCGGCATCAGCTATGGGTAGGCACTTTAGGCGCAGGCCTGAACCTGTTTGACCCCGCCACACAAAAGTTTCACCCTTACCGTAAGGGGCAGCCCAACTCCATTCACTCCAATTATATTGCCGCCCTGCTGGAAGATAAACAAGGCAACCTGTGGATAGGTACAGATAACGGGGTAGAGATCCGGGATGCACAAACCGGGCGTTTTACAACCTATAACAAAAACCTGAGCAACAACAACGTTATTTGTTTATTTGAAGACAGCCGCGGCTGGATCTGGATAGGCACCCGGGAAGGACTGAACCTGTACGATCCGCAGCTAAAACAATCCCGCATTTTCCGCAGGGAAGATGGATTGCCGGATAATTCGGTGCTGAATATACTGGAAGATAATGATCACAACCTTTGGATGAGCACTCCCAACGGGCTCTCTAACCTCACTATCACGGACGGCAAGTTCCGCTTTTTAAATTATGATGCGGCAGATGGGCTGCAGGGCAAGGAGTTCAATGAAAATGCAGCATTGAAAACGCGGCGCGGTGAGCTGCTGTTTGGCGGTGGTAACGGGTTTAATCTGTTTTACCCGCATACCATTACACGAAATAAAAATGTGCCCCCCCTGGTGTTAACAGACTTCCAGGTATTTAATAAAAGCATGAATGCCGGTGAAAAAATAAACGGCCGTGTGCTGCTGCCGCAGGATATTTCCGCTACCCGGCAAATTACGCTGAAGTATAAGGAGAACGTTTTCTCCATTGGGTTTGCAGCGCTCAGCTATTTTCACCCGGAGAAAAGCCGGTATGCCTATAAGCTGGAAGGTTTTAATGAAGGATGGCTTACCACTAATGGCGATCAGCGCAAAGCCACCTACACCAACCTGGACCCGGGCGATTATGTTTTTCGCGTAAAAGCCTCTAATAATGATGGGGTGTGGACACGCCAGCCACTGGAGCTGCACATTAAAATATTACCCCCCTTCTGGAAAACACCGCTGGCCTTTTTATTATATGGCGTGCTGATATTAGGCGCGCTGTTACTGGCGCGGCGGCTGATGCTGGAAAGGGAACGCTTACGGTTCCGTATAGAACAGGAAAGGCAGCAGGCGCACCGCATGCACGAGCTGGATGCGCTGAAGATCCGTTTTTTCACCAATGTATCCCACGAGTTCAGAACCCCCTTAAGCCTGATCATTACCCCGCTGGAAAAGATCATTAAAGGCACAAAGGAAGAAGGCACTAAAGGGCAGCTGGAGCTGATACAACGCAATGCCCGCCGCCTGCTAAACCTGGTGAACCAGCTGCTGGACTTCCGTAAAATGGAGGTGCAGGAAATAAAGCTGCATACTACCGAAGGCGATATAGTGGCATTTATCCGCGAGCTGACCGCCTCCTTCTCCGATCTTTCTGAAAAGAAACAGGTGAAGCTGGATTTCCGCAGCCAGGTGAATACCCTGGTAATGGCTTACGATGCGGATAAGATAGAAAAGATCATCTTTAACCTGCTGAGCAACGCTTTTAAATTTACGCCGGAGCTGGGCAGCGTAGCAGTAGAGCTGCAACTGGCCGAAGACGGCAGGATCCTCATCATCCAGGTAAAAGATACCGGCATTGGTATGCCGCCGGAACAGCAGGAACGCATTTTCGAAAGATTTTTCCAGCATGAGGGGCAAGGCTCCCTGCTGAACCAAGGCAGCGGTATTGGATTAAGCATAACCAGGGAATTTGTAAAGCTGCATGGCGGCACTATTACGGTAGACAGCGCGCCTGAAATGGGCAGCTGTTTTACCATTCAGCTACCGGTAAAAACCAATGCCGCCCAACCTGCACCCGTTACAAACGGCAACGGGGACGCGGTTCCCTCCCCTGCTCCTGTTCCTCCCCTAACGCCCATACCCGTACGCTCCGGCAAAAAGCCGCTGGTATTATTAGTAGAGGATAATGAAGATTTCCGTTTTTACCTGAAAGATAACCTGGGACTGCATTACCAGGTAATAACCGCGGAGAACGGGCAAAGCGGCTGGCAAATTTTGCAGCAAACCCTGCCCGACCTGGTGGTGAGCGATGTGAGCATGCCGGTAATGGATGGGCTGGAACTATGCCGCCGCATCCGGGGTAACCAGCACACCGCGCATCTACCTGTAATACTGTTAACGGCCCGCACTACCGAAGCCGACCAGCTGGAAGCGCTGGAAAAGGGCGCCACGGATTTTATTACCAAACCATTCAGCTTTGAAGTGCTGCTGTCGCGCATCCGGAACCTGATTACCCAGCAGGCCACCCTGAAAAAATCGTTCCGGGAGAAAATAGAAGCAAACCCCAGCACCATCGCCATCTCATCTGCCGACGAACAATTTATACAACAGGCCTTACAGATAGTGGAGAAACATTTACCGGACCCGGACTTTTCCGTGGAGGACCTGAGCCGTGCCCTGTACATGAGCCGCGTATCCGTTTACAAAAAGATCTTATCCCTTACCGGCAAAACGCCTATTGAGTTCATCCGATCCATACGGCTTAAACGTGCAGCACAGCTGCTGGAAAAAAGCCAGCTGACCGTGGCAGAGGTAGCGTATGAAGTAGGGTTCAATAATCCCAAATACTTTTCCCGGTATTTTAAAACGGAGTACAATGTATTACCCTCTGCCTACGGAAGGCAGCGGACGCCGGAAAGTGATACAACAAATGATGATGCAACAAATGATACCCCATAAATAACCAAAACAGGCACCTGCCCCCGGCAGGTTATTGATAGTTTTGTGCATTGATGATCTTATATATGCCTGAGAGAGACTACCATCACCGCCGCAAGTTGTACCTGACCGTAGAGATCTTGTTGTATGCCCTCATTACCACCGGGCTGGTGGCAATGATGCTATTGTTATGATTATCAATAAAGTTCTGCAAAAGAATACCTGTCAGATTAACATTTTATACACTTCCCGCTATCATTTGCATACCCTGGGGGGTATGGTTTGTTAACATAATCACCCCCAATCGAAAACATTCGCATCCCCAGCGAGTGACGGAGTACAGCTAGTTTTGGAATTACGAATTATTTAATTACGAATTACGAATTGGGCACTGCGCATTTTTACGTACCATAAGTAATTTCTGAAGTACATCATTCGTAATTCGTAATTAAATAATTCGTAATTAAACTTCTCCACGTATGATTAGAAGAACACTTGTCCCGTTTGTGTTATGCACGTTATGGTTTCAATGCTGTTTGGCCGGAAATGTAGAAAGGCTCAAAGACGGTTTATTAATTCACTTACAGCAACCTGCCAGGAACGGCGCACGCCAGGTGCAGCTGCAGGTAGTTTCTGACAAGATCATTCACGTATCTGCCGGCCCGGGTGAGGCCATTTCCACCTCTCCCAGCCTGATGGCGCTGGTTACCGGTTCTCCTTCCGTTAAATGGGATTCTGAAGAAAAAGAGGGTATCGTAACCCTGAAAACCAGCGCACTCACCGCCACGGTTTCGCTGCAAACGGGTGAGGTAAGTTTCCGGGACGCCAACGGGCAAATCATTTTGCAGGAAACAGCTGCCGGTGGTAAAACATTTACACCTGTGAATATTGATGGGAAAACGCTGTATCGCATTCAGCAGGTATTTGAATCCCCTGCAGATGAAGCATTCTACGGACTGGGCCAACACCAGACCGGTTTAATGAATTATAAGAACCAGGATGTAGACCTGACGCAGTATAATTCCATTGCCGCCGTGCCCTTCCTGCTATCCAGCCGCCACTATGGCATTTTATGGGATAATTATTCTATTACCCGTTTTGGCGATGACCGTCCCTATGCGCAGCTGGGTGAATTTACCCTATACAATAAAGATCATAAGGCCGGCGGTTTAACCGCGACCTATGCCCCCCGCCGCAAACCGGATAGCGTGTACCTGCGCCGGGATGAAAACAAGATCGATTACACTTTTTTGCCGGACCTCCATAATATACCCGCAGCATTTCCCATGGATAAGGGAATGGTTACGTGGGAAGGTTTTATATCACCTGCTGAAAATGGGCTGCACAAATTTTTCATGACCGCCTCCGGTTATATTAAGGTGTGGGTAGATGGCGCTTTGGTGCTGGATAAATGGCGTGAAGGCTGGAACCCCGGCCCCACGGTATTTCAGCACACCTTACATAAAGGACAGCAGCATGCGCTGAAAGTGCAGTGGATCCCCGAATCGTCACAGGCCTTTGTATCGCTGAAATGGCTAAGCCCTACACCAGCTGCTTTACAAAACAAGTGGGTGCTGACCTCTGAAGCAGGTGAAAAGCTGGATTACTATTTCGTTTACGGAAGCAGTGCGGATGAAGTGATCAGTGGTTACCGGACCATTACCGGCCGCGCAACCCTGCTGCCACGCTGGGCAATGGGCTTCTGGCAAAGCCGGGAGCGTTACAAAACGCAGGCGGAAATAGAGCAAACCGTGAGTGAGTTCCGTAAAAGAAAGATCCCGCTGGATAACATTGTGCTGGACTGGTCATACTGGAAACAGGATGCCTGGGGCAGCCAGGAGTTTGATGCAGCGCGCTTCCCCGACCCAGCAGGCATGATCAACCGCCTGCACAATCAATACCATACCCATTTCATGATCTCTGTATGGCCCAAGTTCTACGAGGGCATCAGCAACTATAAAAGCTTTGATGAAAAGGGATGGCTGTACAAACAGAATATTAAAGACCGGCAGCGCGACTGGATAGGCAAAGGGTATGTATCCACTTTTTACGATGCCTATAATGCAGATGCCCGTAAGCTGTTCTGGAGCCTGATCAATAAAAACCTGTTTAGCAAAGGGGTAGATGCCTGGTGGCTGGATGCTACGGAGCCGGATGTATTATCCAATGCTTCTATCACACACCGCAAGGCATTGATGAACCCTACTGCTTTAGGCCCTGCAGACCAATATTTCAACGGGTATGCACTGGCGAATGCAGGCGGCATTTACGAAGGCCAGCGGAAAACCAAACCGGATCAGCGCGTATTTATCCTTACCCGCTCTGCCTATGCCGGTATACAACGTTATGCCGCAGCCACCTGGAGCGGCGACATTGCTGCCAGGTTCGATGAGCTGGCCAGGCAGATACCCGCCGGTATTAATTTTTCCCTTTCCGGTTTGCCTTACTGGACTACAGATATAGGCGGCTTTTATGTAGAGGATAAATATGACAGTCCTGCACCTAAAGGAGCTGCCCTGCAGGAGTGGCGTGAGCTGAACACCCGCTGGTTCCAGTATGGCGCTTTTTGCCCGCTGTTCCGCAGCCATGGCCAGTTCCCCTACCGGGAAATGTTTAACATAGCGCCGGACAACAGCCCGGAATACCAATCCATGCTGTATTACGACCAGCTGCGTTACCGGTTGATGCCTTACATATATTCACTGGCAGGCGCTACTTACCATCATGACTATACGATTATGCGCGGACTGGTGATGGATTTTGGCGCAGATACCGCCGTACAGAATATTAAAGACCAGTTTATGTTTGGGCCTTCCCTGCTGGTAAACCCGGTATACACCTACCAGGCGCGCGACCGCCGTTTGTACCTGCCTGCCAATACCGGCTGGTATGACCTGTACACCGGTAAGTACACGGCCGGCGGCGCTTATATTACTGCCAATGCGCCAGTGAACCGTATGCCGCTGTATGTAAAAGCAGGCAGCATACTGCCCTTTGGCCCTGCTTTGCAATATACCGGCGAACGCCCGGCAGATACCATTACATTATATGTATACACAGGAAAAGATGCGCAGTTTGATCTTTATGAAGATGAAGGCCTGAACTATAACTATGAGCAGGGACAGTTCAGCAACATACCGCTTAGCTATAATGAAGCAACGCAAAAGCTTACCATTGGCAAACGGGAAGGCAGCTTCCCAGGAATGCTGCAGCAAAGAACTTTCCGCGTGATAAAGGTAAGCCCTGAAAAGGCTGCAGCGCTTGATTTCAACCAGACTACCAGAGACGTAGTAGTATATAACGGTCAGGAACAAACGGTGCTGCTGCAATAGCAGCGGCGCCGTTATTTTACTCGTAAACTAAAACCACGAAAAATGAAAACACATTACCTGCCTACCTGTGCCACCTGATGAGGGGACATTATAACAATATCAATCAGCTTGAACCATCCAATAAGTTTCACCATGCGATCTGATAAAATGAGATCCAGGGTGGCCTTTAAAAATTCAAAAGCGTTTCACATGAAAAATGCGTACAAAACATGCTCTACCCGCGGGCTTTACAGCCTCCTGCTCCTGGTCCTGGTACTGGCCGGGCACAGTGCTGCCGCCCAGGTGAACAAACACCCGCTGTCCGGGAAAATAACGGCAGCAAAGGATAACAGCCCGTTGCCCGGCGCCAGCGTAGTTGTAAAAGGTACTACAACAGGTACCATTACCAGCGCCACCGGCGACTTCACCCTGCAGGTAAGCGATGCCGATTCACTGGAAGTTTCACTAATAGGCTTTAACAGACAAACCATAGCGGTAAAAGGCCGTACCAGCATTACCATTGCCCTGGAAGACGGCACTACCGGCCTGGATGAAATAGTAGTGGTAGGTTACGGAACAGAAAAGAAAAGACTTAACACCGGCGCTATTGGCCGTGTGAACGGGGCTGCGCTGGAGGAAACCCATACCCTGCGGGTAGACCAGGCATTACAGGGCCAGACTCCCGGTATACAGGTAACCTCCAATTCCGCGCAACCCGGCGAACCCATGAAAGTTCGTATACGCGGTACCGGTACTATAGGTAATTCCGACCCGCTATACATTGTAGATGGTATGCCTGTTTCAGATATCAGCTACCTGAACTCCGGCGACGTAGCCTCTATGGATGTGCTGAAAGACGCTGCATCTGCCGCCATTTACGGCGCCAGGGCTGCAAACGGTGTAGTGATCGTTACTACTAAAAAAGGCCGCAAAGGCAACATGCAGGTATCATATGATGGTTTTTATGGCCAGCAGAACCCGGCCCGTAAATTACCGCTGCTGGATGCGCATGAATATGGCATTATTATGAATGAAGCAGCCATTAATTCCAACCGCGCTCCTTACTTCTCCGTAGAACAGATTAACCAGCTGGGCAAAGGCACCGACTGGCAGGAAGCAATATTCAACAAACACGCACCTACGCAAAGCCATACAATAAATTTATCCGGTGGTTCTGAAAGATCAGTGTATTCCTCTTCATTATCCTACATGAAGCAGGAGGGCACCATTGGTTTTAAGGGACAGTCGCAGTATGAACGCCTGGCTTTCCGCTTAAGCTCTGAACATTACATGTATAAGGATGTGGTGAAGTTTGGCGAGAACTTTACCTATACCCTTTCCAATAAAAAAGGTGTGGGCGTAGGTAACATTTATAATAACACCGTTCGCCCTATTGTGAATGTAAGCCCGCTGTTCCCGGTGTATGATTCTACCGGTAATTATGCCAAATCCAATTTTAATGCGGATGAAGCCAACCCGGTAGCCATCATGGATTACCAGAACCAGAACAGAAGCAAAACCGATCGGGTAGTAGGTAACGCTTACCTGGAAATAATGCCCATTAAGGGTTTGAAGCTGCGCAGCGATTTTGGCCTGGACCTGAGCTACCTGAATGAGAACCGTTTTACCCCGGTATATAACCTGGCTACCAATATAGTGAACCTGCACTCCCGCGCTTACCAGGGCATTACCCAAACCCGCACCTGGAACTGGGATAACACCATTTCTTACCAGCGCGATTTTGGTAAACACAGCGCTACGGTGCTGGTAGGTACCACCGCCAATGAAACCAATGTGTTTTTTGTAAATGGTTATAAGGAAGATGTGACCATTGCAGACCTGGATCACAGCATTATCAACAACGGCACGAATGAAGACACCAAGCAGATCTATGGCAGCCGTAGTGAAGATGCGCTGCTCTCTTACTTTGGGCGTATCAACTATAACTACGACGAAAAATATCTGTTCACGGCTATCTTCCGCAGGGATGGTTCTACCCGCTTTGGCGCTAACAACCGATTTGGCACCTTCCCCGCTTTCTCTGCCGGATGGGTGGCCAGCAATGAAGAATTTATGAAAACCAACTGGCTTGACTTTTTGAAGGTTCGCGCCAGCTGGGGCCGTAACGGTAACCTGCCAGCAGTATATGCCTATGACAATATTGCTACTACCAGCTACCTGTATATGGCCACCATTAGTTCTGCCAACCAGGATTATTACTTTGGCAACGGTGAAGTGAAATTCACAGGCTCCTCTCCGGACCGCGTACCCAACCCGGATCTGAAATGGGAAACTTCCGAACAGCTGGATCTCGGTTTTGATGCCCAGCTGTTAAAAGACTTCAACGTAAGCTTTGACTGGTACCGTAAAACTACCCGCGACTGGATCATTACCGTGCCGGTGCCTGCCCTTGCGGGGACCAAGCCCCCCACCGTAAATGGCGGCAGCGTAAAGAACCAGGGGGTGGAAATAGCGCTGGGTTACACTCACCGGTTCGGAGAGCTTTCCTTTGGTATTAACGGCAACGTAACACTGAATAAGAATGATGTAATAGATATTCCCAATGCGGAAAAAGTGATCGTAGGTGATGCCAATGTACCCTTTGTAGGCATTGATGAAATATTCCGCACGCAACAGGGCCACCCGGTAGGCTATTTCTACGGTTTAAGAACAGATGGTATTTTCCAGAACGAAGCTGAAGTACAAAGCTATACCGGTAAGAACGGCCTGATACAACCCAACGCCAAACCAGGCGATGTACGTTTTAAAGATCTGAACGGGGATGGTGTGATCGACAGCCGCGACAAAACAGAGATTGGCAATCCCAACCCAGACGTGACATACGGCATTAACCTGAACCTGGGCTATAAAGGTTTTGATCTCTCCGTATTCCTGTATGGTGTTTCCGGTAACCAGGTGTTTAATGGTGTCCGCGATTACGCTGCCCCTTTAAGCAACTACACTACAGAAATACTGGGCCGCTGGCATGGGGAAGGTACTTCTAACCACTTACCGCGTATGACCATGGGAGATGATGCCAACCAGAACTGGACACGTTCCTCTGACCTGTTTGTGAAAGACGCCTCTTTCCTGCGGGTAAGAAGCATTAACCTGGGATACGATTTCAAAAAGGGATTGTTTCCCCGTTTGCCCTTGCAACAGTTACGGTTATACGTATCCGGCAGCAACCTGTTCACCTTTACCAAATATAAGGGCATGGACCCGGAAGTTGGCTATGGGCCTTATCCCTGGGCATCCGGTATAGATGTGGGCACTTACCCGCAGCCTAAAACAGTAATTGTGGGCGTAAACGCACGGTTCTGATCTGTAAACCAAGAAAACTCATTAGGATGAAAAAGATCTTTGTAGCAGCTATTATACTTACCACCGCAATCTCCTGCAGTAAGAGTTTCCTGGAAAGGGAACCCATAGACCGGAAGGTGGAAGAAACATTTTATAAAACACCACAGGATGCCCTGGAAGCCCTGGTAGCCGCCTATGACGAGCTGCAGTACGGCGATTATGACAACATACAGCTGGTAACTGAAATTGCCAGCGATGATTGTTTTGGCGGCGGAGGTGAATCGGATATTCCATGGAAAAGGTGGGACCGTTTTGAAAACGATAACAATACTAACCTGAATAACTGGACCAAGTATTACACCGGTATTTACCGCGCCAACATAGTATTGAGCAAAATGGATGGTGTGAACTGGGGCAGCGATACTACGCTTAAAACCCGTTACCTGGCGGAAGCGCACTTCCTGCGCGCTTACTATTATTTTGACCTGGTGCGCATGTTCGGGAATGTGCCGCTGGTAACCACTCCTCTCTCACCCGGGCAGTATAATGTGCCGCAGGCCACCCCGGAAGCAGTGTACCAGCTGATTGCCAGCGACCTGAAATTTGCAGCTGCCAACCTGCCTGCCATCGCCTACTCCGGCATTCCGGCAGCAGAATACGGCCGCGTTACCAAATGGGCGGCAGAAGCGCTGCTGGGCCGTGTGTTCCTGTACTATACCGGTTATTACGGACAAAATGATATAGCCGGTACCGTTACCAAACAGGAAGCGCGTACTTATATAGATGACGTAGTGAATGCCAGCGGTTATACGCTGATAGATTCTTTCCCCCGCCTGTGGCAGTCGGCCCTTTCCCGTTTTGCCGGTGAGGATAATGCAGAAACAGTATTTGCCATTAAGTTCACCTACAAAGGCCTGGGCGACTGGAATAAACATGATGGTAACCGTATGCAGGTAATGATAGGTTTCCGGAATGATGCAGTGCCGCCTTATTATAAAGGCTGGGGCGCAGGACCAGTGAACCCCAAGCTATGGGAAGCCTATGAAACGGGCGATACACGCCGTGCCGCCTCCATTATTTCCGTAGAAGCAGAGGGGCTGAGCTACCCGGCCATTTACCCACAGAAAACAGGTTTTATGTGGAAGAAATACATGCCCATGATGGCCTTAAAAGCAGAAGATTATAACGGCGATTTCCAGATAGATAACTTCTACGATTATGTAGCCATCCGTTTTGCAGATGTGCTGCTGATGGGCGCAGAGCTGAACCTGGATGGTGACCTGGGCAAGGCGCAGCAATATTATAACCGTGTGCGCGACCGCGCTTTCCTGGACCAGAACCATCGCAGAACCTTAACGCCCGGCGCTGCCGGCAAAAAGCTGATCATGGATGAACGCCGTTTTGAGCTGGCGCTGGAAGGCCAACGCTACTGGGACCTGCTTCGCCAGGGAGTACCCGTTGCCAAACAGGCTATTGACAATAGCAGCAGCGATGCACAGTTTAACGTAAGCTTCCGCCCGGAAACAAAAGGACTTTTCCAGATACCGCAGCAGGAGCTGAACCTTTCCAGCGGCAGCCTGAAACAGAACGCAGGATGGAATCAATAATGATCAACCAAAACAAACAGTATATGCAAAAACATATTCATCATATTATCACTTACTGCCTGCTGCTTTGCACGCTGGCAGCCTGCGATCCGCGGGAAGACCGGGATATGCTGCCCGCGCCTTTGCAAAGCAAGGACCTGCAATTTTCAGTAACCCAGCAACAGGGGCATGATAACATAGTGTACCTGGAAAATAAAACACAGGGCATTATTCCCTTCTGGAATTATGGCACCGGCATATCCAACAAAGCAAAGGATACCATTAACATACCTTTTGCCGGTACGTATTATATTAAGTTCGTGGCTTATAGCGGTGGCGGCCCGGTAGAAGATTCTGCCAAGATAACGGTAACAGAGAACGATCCCAATTATTTCAGCAGCCCGATGTGGAACCTGCTGACCAACGGTGAAGCAGGTAAAACCTGGGTATGGGCCATGGACACACCGGGCGGTGCGCCTTACGGAAATGGCTCCGGTGGCGCTACTGCGCCGGAATGGTGGAAACCCACACCGGCAGATGTTATTTCCTGGGGTGTAGATAAAGATGAAATGACCTTTGACCTGAAAGGTGCTGCCAACTATACCAAGGTAACACCCAAAGGCACAGAGAAAAGTTTATTTGTGCTGGACACGCTGAATAAAACCCTCAAGATCCTGGGTTCTGATATCAGCTACGGGGCCAAGATCACGTATGTGGTGGTAACGCTGAATGCCAATGAGCTAACGCTGGCGCAGCAGGGCGATGGATGGCGCAACATCTGGATGTTCAAACGCAAAGGATTTAAATATTAAAGAAGCTAGTGCACTAGGTTTTAGTTTAAATAATGAATAATGCTATACCGGGGTTATCCAGCCCTGGTGACATTTAACACGTTACGAACAGATAGGACATCAAAGGCCCCGACGGAACAACATACATTCCGTCGGGGCCTTTGATATTTGATGCTACTATTATTCGGTCTTTAAACTTTTTATAGGATTAGACAGCGCTGCTTTAATACTTTGATAGCTTACGGTTAACAATGTAATGATGATAGCGCCGCTGCCGGTTAACGCAAAGATCCACCAGGACATATTGGTGCGGTAGGTATAGTGCTGCAGCCAGTTATGCATAAAGAAGTAAGCCGCAGGCGTGGCAATGCACAGCGCAATGATCACCAGCATCACAAAATCTTTTGACAGCAGGCTCCATAAATTAAATACCGTAGCGCCCAGCAGCCTGCGGATACCTATTTCCTTCACACGCTGCTCTGCCATGAAAGAGGCCATTCCAAACAATCCCAGGGCAGATATGAAAAGCGCCAGCACCGTAAAGAATACAGACAGCTTGCCGATACGTTTTTCATATGTAAACTTGGAAGCATAATCTTCATCCACGAACTGGTAGCTGAACGGCTCTGCCGGGGAATACTTTGCGCACACGGCTTGCAGCCTGCCCAGCGCAGTTGCAAGGCTTAATTTCGGATTAAGCCGGATATTCAGAATGCCACCGTCATCATTTCCCTTAATATGAAAAACACTTTGTTTTACAGGTTCATAAGGGTTTTCCATTACTACATCATTTACTACACCCAAAATAGTAAAGGACCTGCCTCCCCACTTTATAACCTCACCAACCGGGTTTTTAAGCCCCATGTATTTAACAGCGGTTTCATTTAATATCAATCCAAAGGTGTCTGCAGCAAAGCTGGCAGAAAAATCCCGTCCTGCTTTTAATTGCCAGCCTACGGTTTTACCGTATTCAGTAGTTACGCCAATGGTATTAAAAGTTGCTTTCTCATTGGGGTCTTTTCCCTGCCAATCAAAGGAATTATCATAATGATCGTTTTCAGTAATAGGTGTATTGGATTCGGCCATTTCTGTGATAACACCGGATGCAAGCAGCTCATTACGCATAGCGGCAAAACTATTGTGATAATTCGCTGTGCGCATAATGATGGTGATCAACCCTTCCCGGCTATAACCGATAGGGCGGTTCTGTATATACTGCACCTGACGGAAAACAACTATAGTAGCGATCATTAAAACAATAGAAACCGTAAACTGCAGCACTACCAGTGTTTTGCGGGGCACAGCAGCAAAAGGACCGGCCCTGAAAGTTCCCTTTAATACTTTTACCGGTTTAAAGGCAGACAGGTAAAAAGCCGGGTAGCTGCCTGCAAGCAGCCCTGTAATAATAGTAAAGCCTATACAGGCAGCCCAGAAATAAGGATTTGCCCAGGCAATGGATATTTGTTTTCCAGCCACCAGGTTAAAGAACGGCAGCAGCGATATTAGTAACAGTAATGCACACACGAATGATAGAAACGACGCCAGCAATGATTCCAGGAAGAACTGGTTTATTAACTGGCTACGCTGGGAGCCAACTGCTTTACGGATCCCTACTTCTTTTGCACGTTTTTCACTCCGCGCAGTGCTCAGGTTCATAAAGTTGATACAGGCCAGCAGTAATACAAATATGCCGATGATACCGAATAGCCATACATATTGTATAGCTCCGCCTGTATTTACACCATTTTTAAAATCGGCATACAAATGCCATTTACTCATGGGCTGCAAAAAGAGCTCACTGTTTACTTTGGCTTCCTCCTTACTTAGCCGGGCCTGCTTAACGCTTTTAATTTTTGCAGATACTTTATCTATATCTGCCTTATCAGCCAGCTGTACAAAGATCTGGAAAGAGTTGTTGTTCCAGTTATCCTCATTGCCCTGTGTCCAGCTGGTAAGGTCAAAGAATGGCGCAATAAATTTCACCTCTTTGAAACTACTGTTAAGCGGCAGGTCTTCGTACACACCGGTAACCGTTTCAACAAGATCTTCATTTATCTTTACTATTTTCCCTATAGGATCAGCATCACCAAAAAGCGATTTTGCCAGGGATTGGGAAAGCAGGATGGTAGAATGTTCTTTAAGGGCCGACCTGGTGCCTTTCAGCATATTGAGCGTAAGCAGGTCCGGCGCTCCCTGTTGCATAAAGTTACCCTGCAAGCCCACCCGTTTATCGCCCGCGCTAACAAGTGAGTTCATGCTCCAGGAAGAAAGCACCACCTGTTTAAAATCACTGCCATAGGTTGTTCTAAGCTCATTGCCCAGGGGGATGGGAACACCTACACCGGTATTTACCCTCCCATTGAAGGTTTCATGCTGCATTACATGTGCAATGCGGTCGTAATGCTGATGATACTTATCAAAAGACAATTCATCCCAAATCCATAACCCGATTAATATTGCCACGGCCATGCCTGCAGACAGCCCAATAATATTAATGACCGAAAACACCTTGTTCTTCACAAGGTTGCGGAAAGCGGCTTTGAAATAGCTTTTAAACATAGGGAGTGATATTAGTTGTTACAAAAGCGGTAAGCTTTCGTTCCAAGTAATATACCAGTGTAATGTTTAGTTACAAGCTAAACATTTAGATATTTATTTATATTAAATATGTCCGTTTTTAATACAGTGGCTGTCCGGTATTAAGTGGGCTATTTTTTTTTAAGGGCACCAGTCTTACCGGCCCTAATAACCCGGAAGGCGCCGGCGCCCAGTTAGCAGCGGAAAAAGGCTGGTAAAATACATTCACAAAATTGATCTCATAAAAAATGCGCCACTCCTTCCCTTTCCTATCGTAATCGGCTATACGGTTTGCTGGCAGGTTGATCACTTCCACTTCCAGCACATTTTTTCCCGGCTGAAGGTATTTGCCAATACGTGTGCTGAAAGGCAGCGCCCATAAGGTATCCAGCGGCCGGCCATTAACTGTTATGTGCGCGCTTTCCCGCACATCGCCCAGCTCCAGCAGCCAGTCATCTGCAATAACTGTGGGTTTATCAAAGCTAATGCGATAGCGCGCTGCACCTGCATAGGTTTTGGCAGCGCTATCCGGCAGCTGCGTCCAGGAGTATAAGCTATCCAATGTAAAGGTTTTGGCAATAGCGGGCGTAGTATCCGTAAAGGCCAGCTCCCATTTACCCGCAAGCGGCTGCGCTTTACCCGCCGGCTGCCAGTAAGCCCATGCAGGCCCCTGTAAAGGATGCGCAGCATTGGATGTTTTCAGGATCAGTGATTCACCGGCCTTTAGCTGCACATGTACTGCCGCCTTACCTTGCTGCTGGCGAAGCTGTGCAAGCCCGCTGTTGCCGGTGTATGCATCAAACCAGGCCGCGGAAGCAGCGGCTGTGCCTAATGTTACCCAGCCATCAAAATCACCGGCCTGCTGGTTGGCTATCATGTAATAATGACCACTGGCATGCCTGCGGCGGGTGAACCGTAAGCCGCTATCCACCATGGTTTCCCGGGTTGCGGGCAGCTGTTTTTCCAGGGCTGCGGTAGTAGTGACCTTATTGTTCAATGACTGCTTTAATTGGGTGAATGCCTGCCTGCCCTCTTTCAAATGCGCCAGTCCGGGTACATCTTTAGGTAAATGATCCAGGAATATTATAACGGCGCCGGCTTTTGCCAGCTTGCTTAATTGCTGCAAAGTAGCCAGCGGCATATATTCACAGGCCGGTACAACAATGGTGCGGTAATGGTTACCGGTGGTTTGTATCTGGCCATTGGCTACTTTAGTTTGCTGCAGCTGCCGGTCAGAGATAAAATCTACGTTATAACCCTTATCTACCAACGTAGTGGCCACATCATAGAACGGGAAAGGCTTCATCCATTCCGAAGTTTTACCGATCACAAACTGGTAGTAACGGTCGCTCATAGGCGACTGCCATACATCATACACGGGCCAGTACAACAGGATATCATTGTCCGCTTCTCCATCCTGTAAAAAAGATTGCGTGCGGGTAATATAACCTGTGAACGCCGGCATATACCGCCAGAAGGTGTTATAGGGCGAAAACTCCACCGATGCATAGAACAGCCATCCCGGCCAGGGTGCGCCTTTGGGAGAATAAGGCGTACCATGAAATAACACATGGTTTATACCGGACAGCAACAGGTTATCCAGCTCCGGCCGGCATTGCGATAAGGGTGTTTTGAAATGTTCCGTTAGCCAGGTAAAGGTCTCTGCAGATACATATTTTTTACCCGTTACATGCGCTGCCGAAGCGGCAAACCGCAGCATCAGCGGGTTGGATTCTGTATGCCGGATCTCGTTGGTATCAATATGCAGACCCGGTATATTGAAATGGGTAGTGCCGAATGATTCGCACTCCGGTACATCCACAGCAGCATACAGGTCCAGCAGGTTGGCGGGCGAGCCATGCGCCTGGTTGCGTGTAGTGCTGCCCATTTTATGCGCCCAGCTTACCCAGTTATGCGTAAAATTTTCCAGCAGCATATCAGACATGGTTACACGATAATCGTTCACCACCCGGCGTACCGTATCCGGATCGCCATGCCCCAGGAAAGCCGGCAAATAGTCTTCCAGCCGGTATCCCCTGCGCTGTGCAAACTCCTGCAACAGGTCGGCCGACCAGTCGGCCCCAAACACTTCATAAGAGTCATTGAAAAAGGTATGTGGTACGGGCGCTTTTGTTTTTTCAAATGCCCTGCTAAAACCCTGCAGGTATTCCGTTACCACTCTTTTTGAAAAGTGGTCCATTACCCAGCCTTCCCCACCCGGTGAGGCACGTTTTACCTTTTGGCCGGTTTTACCATTGAACAGCGCTATCAGCTGCCAGCTGCCGGCAGGTGCGGTCCATTGTAAAATACCGGCGGCGTTAACCTTTGCAGTCAGGTTCAGTCGCTGCCCCTGCGCGCCATAGGCCATGAGCGCCTGCAATGGCGCAGGTGGTTGCTTTTCCTTTATAGCTGCTTTTATAGGCTCTTTTAAGGATTGCCCTGCCTGCAGGGTATATTCTTTAAAATATACTTTACCGGCTGCATCTTCCAGCGGAATACCAGGGCCGCCGAAGGGCCAGCCGGTGCCGGTGTTCATATCTACGGTCATGCCTAAACGGCTGCTTTCATGAATGGTGTAACCCAGCATTTGCATCCAGTGAGGTGATAAAAAATCGATGAACTTATTTTCAAATCCCCTGGTGCCGTAAATAGGCGTGATCTCAACCCCGCCAATGCCCGCCTGCTGCATAGCCTGTAAGCTATAGGCCAGGCCGGGTGTATCCACCGCATTTCCCAGCCACCACCAGCGCGTCCAGGGACGGGTTTCTTTTTGAATAGGTGGCCATTGCAATCCCTGGCCCATCACCAGGTAACAACAACTTAGCAAACAGGCGGTTAATAATCCGGTCTTTTTCATTCGTTCATATTTATCTCGTAGTTCTTTGTCTTTTAATTTATCTCGATGGACCTCCTTCGTCGGTCTGTCTTTTCAAAAGTCGAATGGAACCTCGCATGAATGTTCCCTGTGTATGGTAAAATTTCTCATGCCTGGTTTCATAACGTATCCGAGTTATTTTATCTTAAAAATAAAGGCAGAAGCGGTCATGTATTGCCCGCCCTGCGCAGCGGTGAACAGGTAGGCAGGTTTACCTTTATGCATTAACAGCTGCGGTCTTTCAAACCGGCCATAACGTTTCAGGTGCGGGGCCGGCGGTGGTTCCTGTATGTAGTGGGCTGCATCGTAATAAGCAATGGATGGCGTAGTCCAATGCAGCCCGTCCTTTGCTTCCATATACAAGCCTACCTTTTGACTATATACACCCATATCCCGCGCCAGCATTTTAAAACGGTCCTGCTCATACCACACAAAAGCATCTTCCAGCTGTTTGTTATCCCCTAATTTAGAAAAATCTATCACCGGGTTTTGCGCATATTTATGAAAAGGGCCTTCCGGCTTGCTCGCAATCGCTAGTCCATACTTGCGGTTGCCACGGATGGCAGCGCCTGCATCCCGCTCATAATCGGCCGTATTCCATGATTTGTAGTATAACCAGTAATCCCCATTGGGATGATGCACCAGCGAGGGATTAGTGGTGCAATGATCATCCCAGGCGCCGGTAGCGCCCGGTTCCAGGATAGGCGTTTCACTACGCTGCCAGGGACCTTCCAGGCTGTCTGCAACGGCAAGGCCTATACGTTTGGTATTGGTTTTACCATTGGAGTTACCCATATAATACAAATGATAGCGGTTGCCAAGCTTTCGTATATGCGGATTATGGCAGGTAGTAGCATCCCAAAAGCCGGGACGTGGGGACAGTACTGTATCCACATACTCAAACTTTCCCTCGGGATGGTCCGCTACTGCATGCGCAATTTCGGAACTATTGATCCAGCCGCCCATCCCTTTTGCTGCCGGCCAGCGGGAAAAGAATACATGGATCTTTCCATCCGGCCCTTCAATGGGGCTGTTACACCATACATACCAGTCCTTCATCTCCAGCGCACGACCTACGGGCTGCAGATGTTTGCTGAATTCAGACACAGGCGCAGGAGCACCATTTGCATGGTAGTGCGCCAGGAGCCTTGCAGATATAAATGAACTACCAAGGGTGGAGAGGAAGGTTCTTCGTGTAAACATTATTTTCACAATTTTAAATTACGAATTGTCAATTACGAATTACGATCCGCCGAAGCGGAACATAAATGCCATTGAAAAGACATTACGAATATGCATAATTAAAATGCAGCGGTTTAATGAGGCGATTGTTATTGATGATCATGCTTTCCAATGAAGTTTATGAGCTCCCGCACCACTCAATTCGTAATTCGTAACTGACTAATTCGTAATTAACTCAATATCCTGCGTTCTGATCATACAAGCCTGGTTTGATATTGATCTCCGTTTGCGGTACGGGATATAAGATAAACTCATTTTTCATGGGCTTCATTACTTTCTTTTCATCTTCCTTCGCCATCCAGGCATTCATTACAGTTACTGCCTTGCCGGTACGTACCAGGTCGTGCCAGCGCAGGCCTTCAGCGGCAAACTCACGGCGGCGCTCTTCCAGCAGGGTATCTGCATTTACACCGGTAATGGCCGCCAGCCCTGCACGGGTGCGTACCTGGTTTACAATATCATCCACGGCTGTCTGGCTGCCGCCGGTATGCAATAAGGTTTCTGCATACATCAGCAGCACATCGGTATAGCGCAGCACCGGCTGGTTAATGCCCCAGTCGCGCAGATCAACGCCATAACGTTTAGGATCCAGGAACTTTTTGAAATAGTTCTGGTTTACAAAGTTGCCATTCTCATCTGTAAAGCCCTGTATCACGTTAAAGGTTAAACGCACATCACCGGCCGGGTAGCTGCTAATGAGATCATTGGACACATACTTAAAATCATTGCCACTGGCTACCGGGATCTTGTTTGCGCGCATATAGCTGCCAGGCAGCATTTCCGCAGGTATTACCGTACCGGTGCCGGTACCGCCGCTTTTAAATTGCACCTCGAACACAGATTCCGAATTGTTCTCATTATCGTAGCTGAAGATCTGCGCATAGTTATTAATGAAAACATACTTACCGCTGTTGATGATCTCTAACAGCAGGTCGCGTGCTTTGGCATATTCATTGGAATTTAACACCGGGCCTTTATCCAGCAGCACCGGGCCGGAGCGGGTTAAATACACCCGTGCTAAAATACCTTTAGCTGCATACAGGGTAGCCCGGCCTTTACTGGCGCCGCTATAAGAAGCAGGCAGCAATTGCGCTGCACTTTCCAGGTCAGCAATGATCAGGTCATAAATTTCCTGTACGCTTGCACGGTTAATACTTTGTGCGGCCGTAACGTTAACCAGGTGCTCTATTTTAGGCACGCCGCCAAAGAAACGTACCAGGTCAAAGTACATGAGCGCGCGTATGAACTTTGCTTCGCCGGTGAACTGGTTGCGAACCGTTTCATCCGGCACCTTATCTGCACTGATATTATCCAGCACGGAATTGCAGCGCATAATGGTATTATAACAATCGCTCCATGCGCTGGACATGAGTGCATTGGAAGAATTAACGGTAAAATTATTCACCGGGTTCCAGTCGTAGGTACCTCCTTCTCCCGGCACGTACATATTATCTGACCGTATTTCCGACAAAAAAAGATGACGGGTAGGATAAGTGGACAGCCCGTTATAAGCCGCATTCACAGCCTGCTCAAAGTCCTGCTGATTGCGGTAAAAGTTCACCACGCTGGGATCGGAAATGGGTTTTACATCCAGCTTACCGGTACAGCTGCCTAAGAGGAATGCCACGGTAACAACACCTAATATTTTAAGTAACTGTTGCATAGGATCAGAATGAAATGTTAAGACCAAGAATGTAAGATTTTGCCAAGGGAAATGCGCCATAATCATCCCCCGAATCATTGATAGCTTCCGGGTTAAAGCCGCCATTGTAATGATCCTTACCCCACACATTTTCTGCCGACATATAAATGCGGCCGCCATTTACACCGGGAATATGTTTCAGCAAACGCGATAAATTATATCCCAGCGTAACGGTGCGCAAACGGAAATAGCTGGCATTGTATAACCAGCGGGAATCCTTCAGGCGCCCGTACTTGATAGGATTGGCCTTGGGTACAATGCCATTGCCAGGATCTGCTTCGGAACGCCAGCGATCCCGCCAGATACCCAGTGAATTATCTGAAATACCGCTGCCCTGCCGGTCAATAGCGCGGCCAAACGTAGAATAGATCTTATTGCCCCACTGCCCCTGGAACAGGAAGCTGAGATCAAACCCTTTGTAATTGAAATTATTGGTGATGCCCCAAACATAAGTAGGGTCAGGTTGTCCCAGGATCACCGCATCTTTTACATCAATCACTTTATCGTTGTTAGCATCAAGATATTTGGGATCACCAGCTTCCTCACCAGGTATAATGGTGCTGGATGCCGCTTCTGCAGCTGTTTTCAGGATACCAATATTTTCCAGTACATAAAAAGCCCCAATGGGCTGGCCTACGGTAGTAATGTGATGGCCCATGTTATCGAAATTGCCGAAGATGATAGGCGTGTTGTTAGGCCCCAGCTGCAGCACTTTATTGGTGTTATGGCTCAGGTTCAGGTTAGTGGTCCATTCAAATGCGCCGGTAAAGTTGCGGGTGGAGAGCTCCAGCTCCCAGCCTTTATTGCGTACTTTACCAATGTTGGTAATAGCAGTGCTGAAACCCGTAACGGCTGCCACCGGTATGCTTAACAACAGATCTGTATTCAGCTTGCGGTAATAATCAAATGAAAGGAAGATGCGGTTATCAAACAAGCCCAGGTCCAGCCCGGCATCTATGGTTTCTGATTTTTCCCAGCCCAGGTCAGGATTGGGAATGTTAGTAGCGGTTTGTCCTTTCACCAATGCACCTTCGCCAGTACCTAATACATAATTGGAAAAACCCAGCAAGCCTATCTGGCTAAAATCGCCAATGTTATTATTTCCGGAAAGGCCCCAGCTGCCGCGTAATTTCAGCTCACTTACGGCGCCAATGCTTTTCATAAAAGGTTCTTCCAGCACCCGCCAGCCTGCAGATACAGCAGGGAAAACGCCCCATTTGGTATTAGCGCCAAAACGGGAAGAACCATCGCGGCGGATAGAGGCAGAAAGCAGGTATTTATCGCGGAAACCATACTGTACCCTGCCAAAGTAAGAGATGAGCACATTCTTTGTTTCGCGTGTATACGTGTCTGATAGTGTTAAGGTAGTAGCGCCATTGAGGGTATAAATATCATCGGTGCTGTAGTTGGAACCGCCGATGCGCGCTTCTTCAAAATTAGTCTGGTTAAAGGAATAACCGGCTACCGCTGCTATATCATGACTGCCAAAGGTTTTATTATACGATAGTGTGTTTTCATTTACCAGCGTGGTTTTCCGGAAAGTGCGGGAGGAGCCGGTACCCGGGTTCCCGTTCCTGATTATGCTGGGTGAAAATGCTTTACGGCGGTAATCTGCATTATCTATGTTCAGCGTGGATTTGAACACTAATCCATCAAACAATTTATAATCGCCATAAATACTGCCTAAGGTACGCAGGGTGCGCTCTTCTCCCATCTGCTCCCGTAACACTGCCACAGGGCTTACGGTGGAGCTGGCCCACGCATACCGCGCATTGGGCACCACGCCGGTTTCCAGGCCCACGCTGTCTTCTACAATAGGCGTAGCGCTTACGGCTTTATGTAATTGCGCATCCTTACCTTCTGCACCGGGATCCGTAACTACGCCATAAGAAGGCGCCAGATTGAGGCCCAGGTTAATACGGTCATTTACCTTCAGGTTCACATTAGAGCGGAAAGAATATCTTTTATAACCAGTATAGATCACAATACCATCCTGGTTCAGGTAATCGCCGGAAATGCGGTAAGTAACCTTATCTGTACCGCCGGAAGCAGACAGCTGGTAGCTATGCACCAGGCCTTTTTGAAACAGCTCATCCTGCCAGTCAACATACCGCAAACCCGGGTGGCCCGGCTGGTACCAGCGTGCATCATAGATCTTGGAGAAATCAAAACCACCCAGCTTTTGCCTGCGCACGGCAGGATCATCTGTGGCAAGGCGGCCCAGCGCAGGATTTACATAGTTATAATCAATGATCTCACGGGCACGGTCAATCCATTCTTCGGCAGATAGCATGTCCAGCTTTTTCAGGGTTTGCTGCCAGCCCACGTAGGTATTGAACTCCATGCGGTTCCTGCCTGCCTTGCCGGATTTAGTGGTGATGATCACTACGCCGTTGGCTGCACGTGAACCGTAAATAGCCGCTGCAGAAGCATCCTTTAACACCTGCACGGAAGCAATATCATTAGGATTGATATTATCCAGCGCAGAACCCTGCGAAAAACCGCCGCTGGCACTGGCGCTTGCTACTTCCAGCGGAAAACCATCTATCACATACAAAGGCTCTGTACCTGCATTAATGGAGCCGGTGCCTCTTACCTTTATCTGGAAACCCTTACCGGGTGCGCCGCTGATCTGTTTTACCTGTACGCCTGCCATTTGCCCTACCAGCGCCTGGTCAACACGGGCAATGGGCCGCTCATCCAGGTGCTGCGCATTCAGCGTAGCAATAGCGCCGGTTACATTGGCTTTCTTTTGTGTGCCATAACCAACTACCAACACTTCATTCAGCCCCTGGTTACTCTTTAGCAGGTTCACTGTAATATTGCGTTTGTCCGATACCGTTACCTCCTTCGTTTCGTAACCCACATAAGTGAATACCAGCACAGCGCCTGCGTTTGCAGCAAAGGCAAAATGGCCGGTCGCATCTGTGGAAATCCCTTTGTTGCTGCCTTTGATACGCACGTTCACCCCAGGCAGCTGGGTATGATCCTGCTCATCCAGTACCTGCCCGCTGATGCGGCTATCTTTTTGAAAAGCATAGGTGAATGACTGCGGCAGTAAGAGCAAACTGCATAACAGCCACCTTAAATAATGAGATGTAACATTTTTCATGTTGCGGAATTTTTCATGTTTTAGTTAACGGTTAAGCCAACGGCCCCCCCTTTCATAACAGGAGATAATAGAACAGTACACAAACAATGATGAATACGAGTATTAATAACTTCTCCAGTATTTGCAGCCTTGCAATACGTTTCATTTCTTTTTGGCGGTTATTATTGAGTGGCTCCATGTTCAATAACTCATTCACCTAAATTAGCCACCAGTAGACCTCCCCGCCATGGAGTATTGTACAATTGCCTGTGATTATTGGTAGTTTCCCTGTATGGTGATGCGGTTTTCAGTTCCGGCCGGCACATCGCGTATATACAGCACCTTAGCTGCAGCATCATACTGCCACTTAGCGGCACTTACAGCTTGCGGTTTTTCAGCCAGGTGGACTTTCAGCTCAAAGGTTTTCAGCGGGCTGTGATAAGGGCCTGTTGCCGGCTGTATGGTAATGACAATATTGTCTTTTGAAGTTTGGCTGTGAATGCTGGTAATGGCAAACTGCCCCTGCTGATATAACAGGCTTTTACCATCATCTGTATACAAACGGCAGCTGGCGCTGTCGCCGGGGTATATGTCCAGCGTTAGGGTATCAATGATCCTTTCCCCTACATATTGCAGCGGCGCCTGGGTGGGAATAATGCTGCCTGCTTTAATGAACAGCGGTATTTGATCCAGCGGTGTAAGCACGTTCAGGTATTGCTTGCCGGGATAGATCTTACCGGTCCAGTAGTCTATCCAGCGGCCTTGTGGCAGATACACCGTGCGGGTAGCAGCGCCTTTTTGCGTAACCGGGCATACCATTAAGCTGCTGCCCAGCAGGTACTGGTCTGTAATGTTGTACACATTCACATCATCCTGGTAATCCAGCACCAGCGCACGCATGAGCGGCATGCCGGTAGTGTACATTTCATATGCATGGTTATATAAGTAAGGTAACAGCTGGTAACGCAGGCAGGCATATTGCTTAAAAATAGCCTGTGCTTCCTTACCATAGTTCCAGGGCTCTTTGTACCCGGGATGATCCATACCAAATACCATAGCTACAGGACTTAACATCCCGAACTGGCACCAGCGGATGTACAGCTCCGGATCGGCCGGGTGCTCAAAACCGCCCATACAATGGGACCAGTAACCTACGCCGGATAACCCGATGTTAAGGCCTGCTTTTATAACCGGCTCAAAGTACTGCCACTCACTGGGCCAGTCGCCGGCAAAAATGAAAGGATAACGCTGTATACCCGCATACCCTTCGCGTGTATGGTTCATACCACGCAAATGGTTATACGCCGCAAAATTTTCATAGGCCCCTTTAGCGTATGCAATGGGAAAAACATTGTGCAGCGCACGGGCTTTCTCATCGGTAGGACCGGTTTTATTACTCTCATTAGCCAGGTGCCCAAAGGCGCTGCCTTCATCTGTTTTAAAGAATTTTGCACCAATGCGGGCCACTTTCATGGCCGCATTTTGCCACCACCAGCTTACGGCCGTGCTGTCAAAAAAGTTCACGAACTCGCCGGGCTGGCCGTTTTCAGGGTAGGTATAACCCAGGGCAGCAGCACTATCCAGCAGGTGATTGTGCAAGCCGTTATCCAACCGGGGGCGGATGTGCAGCCCCACCATGTTATAGTGCAGCGCATACAGGCTGTCCATCATAGCACGCGGGTTGTGGAAGGTTTCCCGCCACTCAAAACTGGTGGCGCCTTTGCCGCCATTTTTGCCAAAGAGGCGCCAGGTGGAGTCCAGGAACAAAAGATCTACCGGTATGCCCAGCTCCCGGAAACGGCGGGCCAGCGCCAGCACATAAGCAGCGGAGGTAAGCTGCTCATGGCCCCAGGTGCCGCCACTGTAGGTACCCACATGCAGGCCCATGGCAAACAGCGGCATCAGGGGCGAGCGGCCGGTGAGCGCGGTGTATTGCTCCAGGATACCGGCAAAGCGGGGACCATAAATAAAATAGTAATCCAGCTCCCCTTTACCCTGCGAAGCAAAGGAGTATTGGTCCGGGCGGGTGCTGCCCATATCCCACTCCGTAGCAGCAGAAGTATGCAGGAAAATGCCATAGCCCCGGGTGCTCATAAAAAAGGGAATGGGGCTGTAATTGGCGGCCAGCACATTGTAAGCGCCGGTAATATGCGGCATGCCGGCGCCACGGCCCACATTCAGCTGCAGCTTTTTGCCGCGCCGGTCCAGGAAATCCATACGCTCCCCGAAACCAAAGAAGTGCTCATCCGGCTGCAATGTTTTGCGGCAAAGGGTTGTATCGCCGGAAAGCGCAGCGCCGTCAGCGGGTTCTTCCGACAGTAATTTTCCATCGGCAGTATATACATTAATGTTAAACGGTTTTTTGTTCACCACTATCTGCAGGGCAGCGGTCCTGAATTGGAAAGCCTCCCCTGTTTCCGTTGCCTGCACCGGCAGCTCAGCCCATTGGTATTGTACCACCATCCAGGGCTCATCTGGTGCAAAAGTGCCGCTGCGGCTCATTCTCACCCGGAACATAGCAGCTGTACAAAATTCCAGCTGCACCCGGGCCTGGGTAGTGGTGAAATAGAAAATGTTGCCTTTCCTGGAAAAATCCTGCTGGTAGCTGCCCACCTGCGCCTGTGCAGCAAATGAGCCGATACAGAAAGCCGTGCAAAGGGTGATAATGGTCCTGAACATATTTCCGTGTAATTGTAAGTGAAGGAATGCCTGCCTGTAAAGTTGCCTGTAAAAAGGAGGCTGCGACATGGAAAAATTGACTTTATACTGTAAAAATGTACCGGCAACAGGCCCAGTAGGAAAGCATAGGATGGATCTTACCATTAAAAATGCCAAATTCAGTATGCTGGATCTTCAGACCTGGAATAGTGCAGATGGGTTGAAAAACCGGGATCCGGGACTTTATAAATTCCGTTAAATATCGTTATGCAATTCCTGAAATGCGTTCTAACCATTTGCAGCAGCTTGTTATTTACTCAAACCCTTACCGCTGCGCTAACTATCCGCCCCACTGCCAAAACCGGGTTAAGTAATAATGTATGCCTGGAACAGCTGACCACCCACGACGGTCTTTCCCAGAACACGGTACGCTGCCTGATGCAGGACAAAAAAGGGTTTATCTGGATTGGCACCCTTAATGGCCTGAACCGTTATGACGGCAAAAAATTTATTGTGTACCGGCCTGAGTACGGCAACCCGCATTCTATCAGCGACACGCGGATCCGCGAGCTGCATGAGGACCAGCATGGATTTATCTGGGTAAAAACATTTGAAGGGCGTTTTCATTGTTTTGATCCGACCCGGGAAGATTTTATTGAATTTACCAATGACAATAAAGCGCCTGCGTACGACCAGTATTTTGCAGCTGCCAATGGCGACATCTGGCTATATGGGCATAGCACCGGTTGCCTGCGTATTCAGTATAAGCAGGGCAGGTTTGTAACACAACAGTATAATACCCCCACCGTAAATTTTATTTTTGAAGATGCAAACCATTATTTATGGGTAGGTACCAGCAAACGTTTGCATACATTAAATGCGGCAGGGAAAATGCTGACCGTATTTCAACAATCCCCCCCGGAAGCTGATTTTCTGCAAACCATACCCGGAAAAGACCAGTTATATTTTATTACGCGTAACAATGGCGTATTTACCTACCATTTACGGCGCCGCACTTTTAGCGCATTGCGCATGGATCAGTCCTTATCCCTTACCAGCGGAGCTTTGCTAAACCATCAACAGCTGCTGTTAGGCACTTCCCGGTCCGGCGCATTTATATTACAGCTCAGTACCGGACACGTAACACCCGCCAGCACCCTGTTCGGGGAAACCATCCCCGGGCATGTAGACCTGGTGAAAAGCCCGCAACAAGCCATCTGGATCAACAACCACTCCGGCGCCGTATGGTATTATGATACCCTGCAGCGGCGGAGCAGGCGTTTTAACCTGATAGCACCGCAGGTGATAGCGCGTGTAGATGACGACCGCTTTACCATTCACACAGATAATAAAGACAATACCTGGATCACTACTTATGGAGGCGGCCTGTATTGTTATAACCGCCGTACAGACTCGCTGCAGCATTTTGATTACAATGCCGGCAATGCCTGCGGGTTAAGCTCCAATTACGTGTTAAGCGTGCTGGCCGACCGCTCCGGGCTGGTATGGGTAGGCACCGAACATACGGGGTTGAATAAGCTGATGCCGCAGTCATTTACCGTATCGCACTTTTATCCCGACCCGAGCACGCCCAAACATTACAGCGCCAATATTGTAAAAACGCTGTTTGAAGACAGCCGCGGTAATATATGGGTAAGCACCAAGAACGGATCGCTGAACCTGTATAACAGCCGGCTGCAGCAGATCCGCACCCTGAACCACTTGTTTCCCCGGCAAACGCCCAATGTATATTGCATACAGGAAGATGCGCGCGGTTACATATGGTTAGGCACTAAAGGACAGGGGTTATACATTACCCATCTGGACTCCCTGCAACGACCGGCACGGCATTTTACCTTACCGGAGCCGGCAGGCGGGGGCAATCAAAATAACCTGGTGTACACCCTTTTGCAGGACCGGCAGCAACGTATGTGGATAGGCACGTTTGGCGCGGGTTTTAACCTGGCAGCGTACAAAGGCGGTGACCAGATCACCTTTACCAATTTCCTGGGTGCCCATGAAACGCTGAAGGATATACGCTGTTTACTGCAGGACCGCGCCGGACAAATATGGGCCGGCACCAATAACGGGCTGGTAGTATTTAACCCGGCAAAACCCAACGACTTTAAGGTATACCAATCGGACCAGAACAACCCGAACGGCCTTACCAGCAATGTGATCAAAACCCTGTGTGAAGATCACCGCGGGCGTTTATGGGTAGGCACTTACGGCGGCGGGCTTTGCCGTTTTATACCGGGTACGGGTGCACGTAATGCTTATTTTGAAACCTATACCACGCAGCAGGGTTTGTCTAATGATATTGTAAACGGGCTGCTGGAAGACGATCAGGGCGACCTATGGGTAAGCACTGAAAATGGCCTGACCCGTTTTAACCCGGACAAAAATACTTTTGAGGTTTTCTATTTTTCCAACAGCACGCTGGGCAACCTGTTTGCAGAAGCCTCCTGTTGCAAGCGCCGCAACGGGCAGCAGCTATGGGGCAGCATGGATGGCTTTTACAGCTGCCTGCCTGCACGCATGAAAACAGACAGCCTGGATGCGCCGGTGGTGCTTACCGGGTTTAGTATTGCAGGCACTACACAAAAACAGGCCAATACCCTTCCTGCTGAAATAAAGCTGGAACCTAACCAAAGAGTGTTCAGCCTTGAATTTGCCGCACTGGCATTCCGCAATCCGCAGAAAAATAAATACACTTATATACTGGAGAACTATGAAGAAGAATGGAACACACCTACCAGCTATAACATTGCCACTTACCGCAACCTGCCGCCGGGAGAATATATTTTCCGCGTAAAAGGCACTAACAATGATGGCAGCTGGAGCCGGCAGGAAGCCAGCATACGCATTACCGTGCTGCCGCCCTTCTGGCGCTCAAACCCGGCATTCCTGTTATATGCGGCAGTTATTGCGGGGCTGTTCTTCGGCATCCGTATTGTGCGGCAGCGTATTAACCGCCTGCAGCATGCTGTGGCACTGGAAAAGGAGCTAACGGAATATAAGCTGAACTTTTTCACCAACATCTCCCATGAGTTCCGTACACCGCTTTCCCTGATTGTAAGCGCCATGGAAAACCTGCTGCCCGGCAAGCAAAGCGCCTGGCAAACCGGTAAACACCTGCACATTATGCAAAAGAATGTGCATCGCTTAATGCGGCTGATAGACCAGCTGCTGGACTTCCGCAAGATCCAGCACCAGCGTATGAAGCTGCAATTACAGGAGCTGCCTGTTATTAACCTGTTACAGGAGCTCTGCGATAGCTTTAATGACCTGGCGGAACAAAAACAGATTCACCTGCAATTCCATAGCAACGTGCCCGAATACACGATGTGGGTAGATGATAACAAGCTGGATAAAATGCTGTACAACCTTTTATCCAACGCGCATAAATTTACGCCTGCAGGAGGCAGTATTGCCGTGAATGTAATCGTGGACGAAAGCGCGGGCACTCTGCAGGTGCAGGTATCCGATTCCGGTATTTCCATTCCGGAAAGCAGGCGGGAACAGATTTTCCAGCGGTTCACCCAGCTTAACTTCTCTCCTACGGGAACGGGCATAGGATTATCCCTTACCAAAGAATTAGTGGAGCTGCACAAGGGGCATATTGATTTCCATAATAACCCGTATACCGGTGTAACGTTTACGATTACGCTGCCTCTTTCCAAAACGGCATACACACCGGAGGACCTGGCAGCACCGGATTCGGAGGGTAATCATCCTCATAACCCCTCTTCACTCATTGATTATATACAGGATGCAACGGGCATGGAGCTGCCGGAACCTACCTCCCGTTATAAGATCCTCGTGATAGAAGATAACCCGGACATTTGCGATTACCTCTCTTCCCAATTAAGCCAGTACTTTCATGTATATACGGCCAACAATGGGCGGGAAGGTTTGGCGCTGGCCATAGACACCGCGCCGGACCTTGTAGTGTGCGATGTAATGCTGCCGGAAATGAATGGTTTTGAAATTACCCGCCGCATACGCAATGAGTTCCAGACCTGCCATATACCGGTAGTGCTGCTAACGGCCCTTAGCTCCGGCGAACATCAGCTGCAGGGCGTGGATGCAGGTGCGGATGCCTATATAGCAAAACCCTTCAGCACCCGTTTTCTGCTCACCAACATCATCCGTATTATTGAGCAGCGGGAAAAGATCCGTAAACGTTTCTCCAATGATCCCGGCTTTTTTGAAGTAAACATTGCTGAACACGAGGCCGACAAAAAATTTCTGGACCGCCTGCACTTTATAATTACCCGCAACCTGGATAACCCCCAGTTTTCAGTAGACGAATTTGCTGCTGCCGTGAAGCTGGGGCGCACGCTGTTCTACAAAAAAGTAAAGGGGCTTACAGGTTACTCCCCCAATGAATACATAAGGCTGGTACGGTTAAAACAGGCGGCGGAACTGTTGAATACAGGAGATTACACGGTATCGGAAGTAACGTATAAGGTGGGGATGAATGACCCGTTCTATTTCAGTAAATGTTTTAAAGCGCAGTTCGGTATTCCACCGTCGGCTTATCTGAAGAAGGTAAAAGCGGGATGAGCATAAAACAAAAAGACCTGACAAGTTTTGCAACCTGTCAGGTCTTTACCTGAGAGCGGAAGACCGGGCTCGAACCGGCCACCCCGACCTTGGCAAGGTCGTGCTCTACCAAATGAGCTACTTCCGCATTATTAAAAGAACTTCAGCTATTTGCAAGCTTTTTATACCTGCTTATTTTTGAAATTGGGATTGCAAAAATAAGGAAGTATTTGAAATAACCAAATTATTTATACTTAGGATTGTACAGTGTGCTTTCCGGAACAGCCACTTCTGGTTTACCCGGGTAACGGTGTTGATACAGCTTGTAGCAGCCGCCTAATACAAAAGCCAGCATGCAAAATATTGTTACATAAAAAAGGAAACGGGAAGAGCTAACCCAGTTCTGGGAAAAATCATTCTTATTTTCTACTGTATTCTGTTCCATGATTTATTCTTTTCGCGGTGCAAACTTACATTATGTCAAATAATAATCAAAGTAATATTTGAAAAAAACTGGGTGAAAGCTTAATGCTTAACGCTGAACGCTTAATGCCATTGTGTTATGCTTTAGGTGCTCAGTGTTAAGCGTTAAGGCCACGGGAAGCGTTTAGCTTTTAGCCCTTGGCTTTTAGCTTTTGGCCTTTAGCGCTTAGCTTTTAGCGTTCGGCATTCCATGATGTCCAGTAAGCAGTTATGATATGAGGGGTGTTCGGCGTTAAGCGTTCGGCATTCGGCGTTCCTTCTCATGCTCCAGCTTGGAAAATTCTTTACGGCCCAGGAAATAATAACGCCAGATCATAATACCATGGAATACGCCCTGCATATCCAGCAGCTTTTTCCAGGGCAGATGGTCCTGCTTGAGGTCATATTTACGGCGCCATTTATGATAATCCTTATAGGCGCGGATAATGGCCGTCATATCTTTCGGTTTGCCGGCCACCAGGCTTTTTACGGCTGCCAGCACATCCAGGAAGAACCTTTGTGACAGCACGATCCAGCGATCGAACGGATGCAGGTTCTTCCACAACATCATCAGGTTATTACGAAAGTTGAGGTACAGCTTGCGTGGGTTCCCCTGGGGCAGGCTGCCCCCGCCTACATGGTATACCACCGAATCCGGACAGTAGCTGATGCGGTAGCCGGCACGCTGCAGCCGCCAGCAGAGGTCTACCTCCTCCATATGGGCAAAGAAATCGGCATCAAAGCCCTTTACTTCATGAAAACACTTTGAGCGGATGAACAGTGCTGCGCCGGTGGCCCAGAACACGTCCTGTACATCATCATACTGGCCCTCGTCTTTTTCCGTGGTGTAAAGGATACGGCCGCGGCAAAAGGTGTAGCCCAGAATATCCATCCAGCCACCGGCAGCGCCGGCATACTCAAACTCATCCTGCTGGTAATAAGCACGCAGCTTGGGCTGGCAGGCCGCTATTTGCGGATCTTGCTGCATGAGGGCTACCACGGGCTCTATCCAGCCGGGAGATACCTCCACATCCTGGTTCAGGAGCACATAGATATCAGCCTGCACATGCTGTAAAGCCTCGTTATAACCACCGGCAAAACCATTGTTGAATGGGTTCCGGATGATCTTTACCTGCGGAAAATGGGTTTGGGTAAAGGCAACGCTATCGTCTGTAGAGGCGTTGTCGGCCAGGTACAATTCCAGGTTGCCGTAAGTGGACTGGCACACCGAAGGCAGGAATTTTTCCAAAAACCCCCTCCCGTTCCAGTTAAGAATGACTACGGCTACTGATGGCAATACGGACAACAGCTCTTTCGTTTACGCGTGATGAATATTTTGCGTTGCAAATATAACAGAAAAGTTGAGAGGGCATAGTCCATGGTCGATAGTCCATGGTCCATGGCCTGGTGCGTGGGGTAGGTTGTTCGTGGAGGTGCAGCTGCCCCACCGGCTCTATCCTGTACCACTCTGAAATGCGCTAAAGGCTATGGACCATCGACCATGGACCATGGACTAAAAGATTTATTAACTTACGCCCAAATGTTTAAACAGTATATAGGCTGGAAGTTTGTATTGGTTTCCATGGCGGTGGTGATCATTGTAGCCACCATCTGGTTTGTGAGCAGCTTATCCCAACGGATACAGGAAGAAGAGACCAAAAAAGTAGCTACCTGGGTAGAAGCTAACCGGGAGCTGTTACAGGCGCCGGCAGACGCCAACCTGAACCTGGCCGTGGAAATAGTAACCACCAATACCACCATTCCCCTTATATTAACCAACGAAACCGGCGATATCATTGACAGCCGCAACCTGGATACGGTAAAAGGCCGCAATCCCCGCTACCTGCAGGACGAGCTGGCCGTTTTCAAGAAAAAACATCCGCCCTTTATCATGGAGGTGGATGCCAAACAAAAGATCTACAATTACATTTATTATGGGGACTCCCTGATCCTGAAGCAGGTACGGTATTACCCCTACATACAGCTGCTGGTGGTAACGCTGTTCATTGGCGTGGTGCTATTTGCCTTATCCACTACCAACCGCGCTACCCAGAACCTGGTATGGGTGGGCCTTGCCAAGGAAACAGCCCATCAGCTGGGCACCCCCTTATCTTCTATGGAAGCCTGGCTGGAAATACTGAAAGAGAACGAAGCCAACGCCAGCATGGTTACGGAGCTGGGTAAAGATGTGGACCGCCTGAAGCTGATCACTGACCGTTTTTCCAAGATCGGCAGTGTGCCCAAGCTGGAAGAAAAGAACGTGGTGGCGCAAATAGAACACATGACAGCGTATATCCGCAAACGGGCCCCCCAGAAAGTGCAGTTTACCGTACATGCCAAAGATACGGACATGCCCGCCATGATATCCCCTCCCCTGTTTGACTGGGTAGTGGAAAACCTGCTAAAAAATGCGCTGGATGCCATGGAAGGCAAAGGCGCTATCGATATTTATATTGATAATCACCCCACTGACATTACCATTGACATCACAGATACCGGCAAGGGCATTCCCAAACCCTATTATGAAAAAGTGTTCAAACCAGGCTTCAGCACCAAAAAGCGGGGCTGGGGACTGGGGCTGTCACTGGCCAAACGTATTATTGAAGAATACCATAAGGGGCGGCTGTTTGTAAAGGCATCGGAACTAGGTAAGGGTACTACATTCAGGATTATTTTGCGAAAGTAGGGGGATTAACCGAATGCATAAAGCGCTGCATTAAGATAACTATATAAAGGTCATAGCCAGATTGAACCTTAGTTGACAGGGGCCGATAATAAATTTGTACATTCTCAAAAACGGATTATTTTTGCAGCCACTTCAATCTGCGGAGGTGGCGAAATTGGTAGACGCGCTACTTTGAGGTGGTAGTGCCTGAAAGGGCTTGGGAGTTCGAATCTCCTCTTCCGCACGAACGATAAAACCCGCCATGTGGTGGGTTTTATCGTTAAAAAATGTAAGCAAGCGGACCCAATGCAGAACCGCACTATAGCCGTTCTGCTCGCATTATTCTCAGGCTACATTATCCTGGATTCCAAATCACGAAAGATTACATCCAAATCAAAGAATATACCCCAGAATATCCTATTCAAGCCAATCATTAATATAATACTTAATAATATTATCATTTAACATGAAAGATTAGCCTTTCAGATAATAACCTTCTCAGAATGAAACTTGTCCGGTCTTCTTTTGCTAAACAAATCCAAAACAACCTATAAAGCGTATGTAAACCGGGAAGATTCCCTTTTTTAATAAGTATAATCCCACGTTTGACGAATAACGACACCTATGAGATTGCGTTTAAAGCTTTCCAGAAATAAACAATTGGTCCCCTTCAACTACCAACCTCAACTAGCAGGCACCATTCACAAATGGTTGGGACAAAATGAGTGGCATGGCTCCACTGCGCTCTATTCTTTCTCCTGGTTGCAACGAGGCGAGTCAACTGGCAAAGGATTGTCCTTTCCTTATGGTGCCTATTGGGAAATATCTGCTTTTGAAGCAATCTTCCTTAAAAGGCTCATTCAAGGAATTAGGCAAGACCCAAACCTGGCTTTTGGCTTAAGGGTTACGGATATTACAATCCAGGAAACCCCGGACTTTTCTAATAAAGAAACATTGTTTGTAACCAGCCCGGTACTGGTTAAAAGAACCGTGGAGGATAAGGACATTCATTATTCCCACAAGGACCCGGTATGTGAGGTTTTGCTTACAGAAACGCTGCAACGGAAGCTTCAAATAGCCGGTGTTACAGCAGAAGGAGTAAAAGTTAGTTTCTTAAGCGATTATTCTGCAGCACAAACAAAGATCATCTATTATAACAAAATCGGCAATAGAGTAAGTATTTGTCCTGTAGTGATAGAAGGTACTCCCGAACAAATAGCATTTGCCTGGGAAGTAGGAGTAGGTAATAGTACCGGGATTGGTTTTGGCGCACTTAAATGAGCATATTATGACTTACTATATCGCAAAATATTCCGGCCCTTTCGGCTTTATTAAACCCTGGACGGCTGTGCGGGACAGCAAGACATTCAGCCAGCAATTTTTGACAGCGTCAGCACTAGAAGGAATCGAAAAGAAGCTGTTTCCCGAAATGCTTTCTCAAAAAGGAATACAAAAAATAGCCCGCTATAAGCTTACTTATGCGGCTATCAGTATCCAGCAAGAGGTGACACAAACAAGGGGCTGGGAATATAAAAAGCAGCAGGGTTTAATGATACGCAACCGGTCTATTTTGGAAAGAGGTATAATGATCGACCCCGTATTGCTGCTCGCTTTCCATGAAAGCAAGGATGCGTATATAGCGGCCGATCAGCACATTTGCCTTTGCCGCAATGAGGATATCCTGTTCCCCGATCCAGAAGTTATTGCCTTGGAAGAAGGTGCATTTAGCGAACTGGATGGATTTGAACTACGATTCGGTGAAGCAGAAGGCGCCTTTCTCACCGGCTTTCACCGCTTCGACAATGTAGCTCCTATGTATGGTCAGCTTGAAGTAACCGGCAACCCTGTAAAGAACAGTTAATGACACCATTAGATCACCTATTGGCTAAAAGTGAACAGCATGGAAAAATATCCCTGGTACAACACCTCCATGATGTCGCAGCCATTGCAGTACAGGTAGCAAAAAGTATGGGATTAGATGAAAGGATTGCTTACAAAGGTGCCATCTTACATGATATTGGCAAAGCCAGCGCACAATTTCAAAAGACCTTGGCAAAAGGGTTTGTTCGCCCACCAAAATTTGTTTTCAGACACGAAATAGCTTCGCTCTTCTTCATCTCACTAATAGAAGAAAAAGATAGACCGGCTGTAATTGATATGGTAGTTGCACACCATAAATCGGTGTACAAAGATGCGAGTGAAATGGGGTTACTTGATCTGATTGATTCCATGGAAGATTGCTTTAAGCAGCATGCAATAGGGTTTTCTTCATGGGTATCAGACGCATTAAGCATCTTGCAACATTTTGGATTCAAGGTGAGGCCTATAACGGAGTCAGAAGCCCGGCAAAACTTTGATGAAGTGATTACATACTGTGAAGCTAAGAAATATGGTTATTCCAAATGGAAGGGATTGTTGATCGCATCAGATCATCTGGCCTCTGCCATAGATAACGAGGTATCCCCAATAATCACCAGGCTTTTCATCAAGCCTGATCTGAGCTTTTATAGCAGAAAAGGGGAACTGTTCCCACTATCAGCTATCTCCGGAGACGACCGCCGGGAACATACATTAGTAACGGCACCTACCGGCGCGGGCAAAACAGATTTCCTACTGAAGCGTTGCAGAGGAAGAGTGTTTTATACACTACCCTTCCAGGCTTCCATCAATGCCATGTATGAAAGAATAAGGCATGATTTACGAAACACGGATGCGCAGGTACACCTGCTGCATGCCTCCTCTGCTCTCAAGATGGAAGGTAAGAGCCTTGAAGAAAAAATATTGCAACGGCATATAGGTGCTTCAATTAAAGTACTTACCCCCCACCAGATGGCCTCACTTGTTTTTGGAACCAAAGGATATGAAGCGCTGATTGCGGATCTCATTGGCTGCGATATTATTCTGGATGAAATACATACCTATTCGGCAACTATGCAGGCTATTGTGTTAAAGATCGTAGAAATACTGTGTGCATTACATTGCCGGGTTCATGTCGGCACAGCCACTATGCCCATTATCTTATATAACCGGCTATTGCAGATCATGGGAGGAAAGGTTAATGTCTATGAAATAGTATTGCCCGATGATGTTTTGGATACCTTCAACCGGCATATCATTCATAAAGCAGAATGCTTTGAAGAGCTGGAACAAGTAATAGAAAACGCTATTGAATCAAAAAAGAAGATCCTGATTGTGGCTAACAGAGTAACTCGTTCACAGGATTTATTCGATAGGCTAAGCGATCAGTATCCACAGGTGGACAAAATGCTCATCCATAGCCGATTTAAAAGAGCCCGCAGAGCAGCATTGGAAACCAAACTAAAAGAGGAATTTAATGAAAGTGAAGAAGCTTGCATAGTTGTGGCTACCCAGGTGGTAGAAGTAAGCCTGGATATCAGTTTTGATCTGATGATTACTGATTCGGCACCTATCGATGCCCTAATCCAACGGTTTGGAAGGATAAACAGGAAAAGGACCAGGGATACAATCGGACACTATAAACCTGTGTATGTTTTAGCCCCTGATAATAAAAGTGATGCCAAGCCATATGATATCGAAATATTAAAAAGAAGCTATGAAATACTACCCAACGGTGAATTGTTGCAGGAGAAAAAGCTGCAGGAAATGATTGACCAGGCATATCCTGAGATCGGGTTTATCGACATTGATCTAAATGCAGTTTTTGTAGATGACAAATGGCGGATTAAGGAATTATGGCATCATCCTAAGTCAGCGTTGCTGGAAATATTGGATATAGATTCCATCTCCTGCATTGAAGAAACAGACCAGGCATTGTACGAATCAGCAGACCATGTAGAACGGGCTGCTTTAGAGATCCCTGTTTCTTATCGTTCCATTGTATTTAACAAATTGGAACAATTAAAAACAGGCACCAAACCCTTTATCATCCCATCAAAAGCATACGACCCCTATCTGGGATTCATGGCCGAATATGCCAAACCAGAATTTTATGACGTAATCCTCCGGTTTTTATAAGTGATAAAACTATGATAGCAGTAAATATTGGGAAAACATTTTTAAACGCCTACAACGAAAAGTACAAAAGCAATTATGACGCGAAAGGCTTTTTCGTGGAAAAATATTTCCCTCTGTTCTTCGATGAAGAAAAATACATGCAATGGATCACCAATTCCCCTTTTGTTCAAGGCATCAAAAAGGGGATACCACCATCAGCCACAGAACGGAAGCAAAAACTCTCTGTACTAATAGAAAAGGTTGCTAACAGTGCAGCTGATGCCAGCATTGCCATAGGGTTTCCGTCGTTGGATATGACAGCCACCACATCAGGGCAACTGACCAACCTGGAACTTCCATTAAATGAAAAAGATGTGTATCTGTCCTGGATCGGTAGCGGATTAGGTGTTGGTATTCAGGGTGGCTTGTCAATCCTTTTTGATACGCCTCTGTTGCTATTGGATATCTTTGACGGATGGGGCATATATCGGGATTATCTGAATAGAACGTCCCAGCTAAGAGGTAACCAGATAAATACCTGGAACGGTCAATGGATAGCGCATCGTTACGATCCACGTCTCTATGATCAGCAAGACCCCACAGCACAATTTACCGGAATCAGCTCAACAAAAGATGGCGGGCTGGAAATAAGCACACAATCCTGGACAGCGATCATGCTCGGCATATGCCGAACCTTTCCCGATTCACAGTTGACAGGTTACGTATATAACCTCGGGCAAACCAATACTACCATTGGTTTTATTCCTTTCCGATTACCACAAATAAAAAGACCCATAGACCTTTATGAGAAATACTTTGGCACCTCCCAAAAAGCGGAAGCCGAACAATTATTTGGTACAGCCTTTGGCTTTACTAAAGCTTGCCAGATGGGGTCTATTGGCATCCATGCTATGGAACCTAAAGGTCTTCGGGACTTTATAGAAAAGGGGAAAACTCCGGTTTACAATGAACAGGATGAAGAAAGGAAACTCAATTTTCATACATATCAAATCTGGTTATTAGCTATGCTTAACAACGAACAACTTTGGGAAAGCGCACAGCAGTTTGCCACCTCCCTGAATCAATATGCACTAAGCAGCGAGAAAGGAAAAAAAGATAAATCCAATCAGGTAAAAGCAGTATTATCTTCTATAAGTCAAAAACAATTTCTTGACAACCTGACTATTATAGTAGAAGACAATACAATACAAACAAACTATGAAGAAATGGCCAGGCTCATACATATGATGCCTAAGGACAATGTTCCTTATTTCCTTACACTCATTCGTTTCCATTTTGCCATTATAAGTAAATAAAAATTTAAAGATGAAACCTTACATTTATTTAAGAGCATTGAAGCATGCAGAACATACTGTCTTCGGAGTACAGGACGGACAGAAAACATATTACGATGCACAGTTTGGACAATATTGTGCTTATTCCAGCGGCCAACAGGTAAAACGCTCCATTCTTGAAGAGTTTACCTCCAACCTGAATGTGCCGATGGCGCCAGTAACCTTTAACTATAATATTACAAAAGATAAACAACTCGAAAACAAGGAACCCTGGTCACCTTGTGACCCTAATTATATTGATCAGCTGATCGGTGGGTGGATGCGAGCCGGAGATGGCATTACCGTTAAAAGACGCAGCCCTTTATCTATCTCCGCTATGCGGCCTTTGCATCCATTGTTGTCAGGAACTGTAAAAGAAAATCTCACCTTTGACAGAAGCAACCGCCCTGACAATAACCCGGTTAATGTAAGGATGGCTGGAAGCGATAAGCTCTTAACCGAAGAAGAAATCGAAACTTATCTCACCACCAATAGCCGTACACTGCCCCGTCGCAACTGGATACCCGATAACAGGAGGGCGCAAGGTCTTTTTGTATATGATGTAGCTATTGATTTAAGAACCTTATTTTCAGTATCGACCAACCAGCATGAGCCGGAATTAAGTAAAGAAAAGATCGAAGAGCTGGAAACCAAAGGCTGGATAGACGGTGAAAACACTTTTGGCAAATGCCTGATCATGCCCAAAGTAGAAAGAGAAAAAGTGATCCCGGCATTAGCCAACGCTTTGCTGAACTGGCGAATCACCTCCAACCAGGCACGTACTTTTAGTCTGATGGAAACCCTGGCAGTAGCTATTAGCGGCAACGCAAGCACGCTTACGGGGGCTATCCGTGCTAAACTAATTGATGATGGCGACAAACCTAAGGCCAAGCCGATCATTGATGAAACAGCCGGCGCTGAATTATTTATAACCCTTCCTTGTTCCGGTTATGTTGCCACTGTGAATGAAAGTGTGGATGCGCTCATTAAAGCTGAAGAAAAACTGGTGGAAATGATGAGGTCTTTTAATTATGAAAACCAACAGCAGACAAAATAATATGGTCAGCCTTCGGGGAATATTATTTAAGGCTGATTTTTTAATAGAATTATTAGAATGAAATGTTACATAGCGTTATCGGCTCCGAACAGCACAGCTTTAAGCTTAAATAGTACTAATGTGGAATGGGAATTACATACCTCCCGGCATGTCCACACCAAGAAAGGCTTTTAATAGCACCAATGTGGATTGAAAATAACCAAGAAGCTGCCGCTTTGCCAGTGTCATGGTCTCCACTTTTAATTGTCCCAATATAGAACAGGATAAACTAATCATGCAACTCACTGCCACTCATATCAATTACTATCATGTGTGCCATCGTAAACTATGGTTATTTACTAATGGCATCAACATGGAGCATACATCTGATACGGTATATGATGGCAAGCTATTGCATGAAACCAGCTATCCGCAAAGAGCAGAGCGGTATACCGAAATCGATATATCGGCTACTACGGCAGAGGGTATTCAGCTTACTGGTAAGATAGATTTTTATGATACCAAAGAAAAGATCATCCACGAAATCAAACGCAGCAATAAAGTAGAAGAGGCCCATGAATGGCAGGTAAAATATTACATCTGGCTATTGGAGTTAAATGATATATCTGGTGTATATGCTATCCTGGAATATCCTAAACTACGGCAAACGAAGGAAGTCTGGTTATCCGAACCAGACACAATTTATTTACAGGAAACAGTCCATAGGGTAGTCGCCTTACAACAAAGCGAAGAATGCCCACCTAAGATCAGCAGCAACATATGTAAGAGCTGCAGTTATTATGACCTTTGTTATGTAGAAGAAACATGAAAAAATCCTATTACCTCTTTAATCCTGGCCGTATGATCCGTAAAGACAACACCTTAAAATTTACCCCAGTAGACGAAGAAGGTAAGGAAGGCATCCCCAGGTATATCCCAGTGGAAAGCGTAGATAATCTATACACCTTTGGTGCACTGGATGCCAACAGCGCTTTGTACAATTTCTTGGGTAGAGAGCAGATCAGCGTACACTTCTTCGATTACTACGAACACTACACTGGCAGCTTTATGCCTAAGGATTATTTACTCAGTGGGAAAGTACTAATTGCTCAGACCGAAACCTACTCCAGCCCCAAGAAACGGATCTCTATTGCACAAAAATTCATTGAAGGTGCAGCATTCAATATGGTAAAGAATCTGCGTTATTACAATAATCGTGCAAAAGACACGTCGGCACAGATTGAAAATATAGAAGTCCTGATTAAGCAAATAACTTCATCGTCCGATGTAGAAACATTAATGGGCGTAGAAGGCAACATCCGTATGATTTACTATGAAGCCTTTGACCTGATCATTAATGATTATGAAATGGGCAACCGTACCAAGCAACCGCCCAACAACGAAGTGAATACGATGATCTCTTTTGTAAATACTATGTGTTATACGCTTTGCTTGGACATGATTTATCATACCCAATTGAATCCTACTATCAGCTTCCTGCATCAGCCTGGGTATCGCCGCTATTCACTGGCGCTAGACCTGGCTGAAGTATTCAAACCCCTGTTGGCTGATAGATTGATATTCGCTTTACTGAATAAAAAGATGATCCAGAAAAACGATTTTGATCACAATCTGAACAGCTGCCTGCTGAAAGACAGCGGTCGGAAAAAAGTAGTAAAAGCCTGGGATGAAAAACTGAACGAAACTATCAGGCATCGTTCGCTTGGCCGGAATGTAAGTTACAAACACCTGGTAAAACTGGAATGCTATAAATTAGTGAAGCATGTGCTGGGCATAGAAGAATACAAGCCATTCAAGGCATGGTGGTAAATTCGGTCATATGTATATAATACTGGTATATGATATAGAAGAGAAGCGGGTAGGCAAAATGCTGAAATTATGCCGGCAGTATCTGAACTGGATACAAAATAGTGTTTTTGAAGGTGAATTAACTGAAGTAAAGCTGAAAGAGCTTCTCTATAAAGCCAAAGATATTATGAATATTGACAAGGACAGCATCATTGTATTCAAAAACCGCCAGGAAAAATGGTTAGACAAACAAGTTATTGGCAAAGAGAAAAATGATCTTGACAATATATTATAGTTGTCGGAGATGCCATTAAGGTGTCGAAAATAACAGTTTTCCAACATTTAAAATGTGGAACCCTTATAAATAGGGTAAAACACAGGTTGTCGATGTACGGGATAAATCTTATCACTGTATATCGACAATTTTTTTGAATGAAAAAAGCATATACTATCTTTGCAAAGCCTTGTAAACAGGAGCTTTTTTATCGTTGATGTGACGGGGTATTAATTGTACTATGGTAGAATGGTAACATGGCCGTATGATCATGTACATAATATACAACCTGGTATTAATTGTACTATGGTAGAATGGTAAC
>NZ_FOBB01000001.1 GCF_900109685.1 Chitinophaga rupis
TACTTTTAAAAGGGCTTCCTTTAATTGTTTTTCCTTATCTGTATTGGAGGCTCCTGCTTTTAGGTCCGGTGAGCCAACTGCTGGAGCATTTTTAACTACTGGCAGCTGATCCTGGCTGTAATGCCTTTCGTACCAGGACACCATACTCCTAACGACCTCTCTGTTTTTAAGGCCGTACTTCTTTGCCAACTCCCCATAGCTTTGATCTGTCGATAGATATTCCCGGGCAACGCTGATTTTCAAGGTCTCGGCGTAGATAGGAGGTGGTCCTAATGATTTTCCTTTCATGTTAGTAATTTAATTAATCCTTAATTAACCCCCAACATGTAAAGTCAATTCTGAATCAATACAGGTGTAGGGCCTTTTATCCGCGACCGTTTTTATCGGTTATTCATTCCCTTTGCCATAGGCGTTACCCTGCTGATGTTAATTGCCTATTACCCCGCTTATTATGTAGCACATGGGCAGCATGATCTTAAAGCGTATGTAGTAGATTACTTTACTACCGAAGGCTGGCCGGTAGGGCCGCCCTGGTTTATATGGGAGTTGTTTTTCTTTAACATAGTAATAGCGCTGCTTTTCCCTTTTCTTAAGAATGGCTTGTATAAATTAAGCAACAAACTGGCTTCCTTAAAAAATAAAGCAGTCATATTATTCCTCATCTGGTTACTGCTAACCTGGATACTTTACGTACCACTGGCATTTTTATTTGGCCCATACAGCTGGACAGGGTTCGGCCCTTTTGATTTCCAGAAAAGCCGTGTGCTGCTGTATGGCGGTTATTTCATATTCGGCGCCCTTGCTGGGAATGCGGGCATCTTTACAGATGATACTTCCTTTGTTAGAAAATGGCCGTTGTGGATAATATTATGCCTGTTAACGTATGCAGTGTTAACCATTATACCACCGCTGCTGCGCAGCATGGTAGCCGCGCATACTTTACCGGAAGTAGCTGCATGGCTCATTTATTTCACCCTGTATGTTGCATCCTGCACCTTAAGCTGCATAGCATTTCTTACCATTTTTAAAGCATGCATTCATCGCTCCCGCAGCTGGTGGAACTCACTTTCCGCCAACGCTTACGGCATTTACCTGGTGCATTATATTCTTATAGTATGGTGCCAGTACTTTTTATTAAACAACCAACTACCGGCATTCATTAAGTTTGTGATCACTTTTGGGGTGGCGCTTTCAGGCAGCTGGCTGCTGGTGTCTTTACTACGTAAGCAATCGCTGATCAAAAAGTACTTGTAGCACCTGCCGGGTATGTATAATACTGGCGCTGGGTTTTATCATGCCTGCATGAAAGGCAATGGTATTTTCCCCACGCTGTATACGCAATGGCCAGTCGGGGTTTGCTAAGGCGGCCTTGCCTAAGGCCAGCAGATCGGCATGTCCTTCTTCCAGCACTTTATTGGCACGCGCCGGTTCGTGTAATCCGCCATTGGCAATTATCGGTACCTGCACTATCTGTTTGGCCAGGCTGGTAAGTGAGCTGCCATCAGCATACATACAATCCCGCTCCCAGTTACCGCTTTCTGCGGCAATGTGCACGTAATCCGGTTTTGCTTTTGCAACTTCTTCCAATAGTGCGCCTGCGGTAGCTGCCCCTTCCGGCCAGCGGTAGCGTAAATTATTCACCTTCCCTTCCGACAAACGTAAGCCGATGATAAATTCCGCCGGTACCACGGCTCTTATTTCAGCCATAATTTCTGCTATTAAACGAAAACGGTTCGTGATGTTGCCGCCATAATCATCCTGCCGCAGGTTGGTATAGTCAGTAATAAACTGATCCAGCAAATGCCCATTGGCTGCATGTATTTCCACACCGTTAAAACCAGCTGCCAATGCCTGTTGTGCAGCTTGTATAAAACCTTGTTTTACGGTAACAATATCTTCCAGCGTCATGGCACGGGGAAAATTAAATGGCCCATCCCCACCGCCATACTCCGGCATACGCAGGCCTAAGGGTTGTACTGCAGATGGCGCCCAGGTATGGGTAACATGCTGTGATAAAGCACCGGCATGCATGAGCTGCGCAATGATGAATGCGCCCTGCTGTTTTACTTTATTGGCGATGGCCTGCCAGCCTTGTACCTGCTGCGGTGTTACTATGCCCGGTTGTAAAGGATATCCCTGACTGGCGATGGAATCGGTATAAATACCTTCCGTAATGATCATTCCAAAACCACCTGCAGCAAATGCTTCGTAATAATCCTCCATCACTGGCGTAGGTACACCAGCAGCCGTAGCACTTACGCGCGACATAGGCGCCACTACCAGGCGGTTACGTAATACATGCTGCTGTAAAGCATAAGGATCAAATATTTTATGTGTATGCATCATCTATGATTTATGCATACAAAGTTGAGGTACCGGAGGGCCAACAGCGGTTAAAGTAATTTAATAAATGGCGTTAAACTATTTTAATTCCGGTGGCCCAGCTTAGCCCGGATCTGGCTTAAAAATACCGGTGTAATACCCAGGTAAGAGGCAATATATTTTTGGGGCACACGCTGCAGCAGGTCAGGGTATTGGTTAAGGAGCTCCAGATAACGCTGCTCCCCGTTCATACTAATGTTGTTTAAAATACGGCGGTTCTGCGCCAGGTAAGCATTTTGGTGCAGGATGCGGAAAAACCGTTCCATGGCAGGCGCCGCGCTGTATAAATGTTCCAGCGAAGGTTTGTCTATTTGCAGCACCGTTACAGGCGTTAATGCCTCAATGTGCACCAATGCCGGTGTTTGATGTAAAAAACTTTCCAGGTCCGTGATCCACCAGTCTTCCATGGCAAAGTGTAAGGTATGCTCATCTCCCTTGTCATCTACATAAAAAGACCGTAAACACCCTTCCAGCACAAAACTATCATACTTACACACATCACCTGCCTGTAATAAATACTGCCTGCGCAGTAGCTGTTTTTCCTGAAACAAAGAGAGGAGCAATTGCTGCTCCTCTCCTGTTAGTAAAACAAATTTCTGAATATGCTGAATGATCGGATGTTGATGCAGCTCCATACTGCAATATTACTAATACCCCAGTAACTTCTCTGTGCCCAGCATCTTTTTATTCTTCTCGTCATAAATATTCAGCAAATAAATATTGCCGCTGGTCACCGGCACCTGCAGCTGCACCTGCGTATTGTTCACAATTCGTTGTTGTTTCAATAACCGGCCCTGCGCATTGTACAGGGATATAATATAGGTACCTGTTGGCTGGAATCCTTTCAGGGTCAGCTGTCCGCGGAAAGGATTCGGGTAAATATGGATCATCCGTCCCGGTGCATTTACATCAACAATAGCCGTAATGTTGGTTTTATTGATCTTAATGCTATCCGTAGCTGTAGATGTAGTAGTACAGTTATCGCTGCTGCGCATGCGTACATACACCCAGTTATCGCCCAGCTTAAATTCCGATGGCTGCACGGTGGCATTATCATTGGTGCTTTCCATTTGTATCTGATCCGTGAAATTGCGGTCCCATGCAAAGGTGTACAAAGGCAGCTTACCCCCACCGCCTGCATTTGCAGCAGTGATCACTACCGGTATAGTATCTGACGTAATGGGATTCACATTTACCGTAACATTTACATCCGGTGTAACCGCTGCAGTAATGGTAAACTCGCGGGTCAGCTGTTTTTGTGTGGTATCGTGCGCAAAAGTAACCGTGATGGTATGCGTTCCCGCAGCAAGGCTATCCGGTAAAATGGTGAAGGTACTATCAGCTGCTACCGGCAAATTAAAGGTACTATCCAGCAGCACGCTTACTGCAATACCGGAAGTGGCTGCCGGCAGGTTCAATATCTTCACCGTTTGCGCACCTGCTGCACCACAATAGGTGCTGGCTAAGCCACTGATAATGGGTTGCGGTACCGGTACGGTTATTACGCTGTCTGTCACATTAATAAATACACTCGCTGTATCTGCTGTATATTCCAGGCCATTACCTGCTACCCAGCGCAGCGTATCCAGGCCCATGTAGGCGCTATCCGGTGTGTAGGTGAGCTTACTGATGTCGCTTGCTGAAATCGTGTAATAGATATTTACAACCTGGTTATTCAATTTAAGCACACCATGTTTGGGAAGGCCTGGAAATTTAATATCTACCAGCCCACCGGGACCGGAGAAATTAGATGCAAAATCTTCTGTTTTAAAGGCCAGTGTGCTATCTGGTTTGATCCGCTTTTCAAAGCTGCTGATATGGTTAACCGGGAGGCTATCCACTGCTACCTTAAAGAGGGTATTCCCGATCACTACATACCATTCGCCATTATCGTAAAAAGAGCGGCTTAATAATACGGCATTGTTACCTGGATCGAGAATAAATGGTGTCCTGGTAACAAGTTTTCTCATCCCAGCCCGGTTCAGATAAAAGCGGCCGCTATCGCTCAAAGATACCATCAGGTTACCCTCTGTATTCAACCGGTCCAACTGCGGCCTGCTGTTGGCATTACCGGGAATATAGCTAAAGGTGCTTAGCTGCCGTATGGTTCCGGCAGTATCCCGCAGGTTCACCTGCCCATCCCTTATAAAGGCGGCATAGTTACTGTTTATCTGGTAATCCCAGCCAGAGTGGATACTACCGGTACCTGGTGATCCCAGGAGTATATTATTTTGCCCGTTATAAAGGTACAGTCCATCTCCCTGATAGATCACGTTCTTCCCATCTGTTACCGGATCATAATTTATAGATCCGGTGCTTAAGCGGGTAAACTGGCCGTTCTGTAATTTAAATACATCGTATAAGGTGCGGAAGGTTTCTATGTCCAAAGCCACCACGCCATTATCTCCTACACTTATGTTACCGAGAAAAAAACCGAGTGTATCGGCGGATATGTCCGTGTAAGTAGTATCACCTGTAGCCAGGTTTTTCAATCCAACCTGGTTATGACTAGACCAGGCTATATAATTATTGGATACATCAAAGGCAGTACTGTAAGGCACGTCCGCTGTAAAAATGATCTGCCCGTTATTCCATTCTTTTAAGCTGGTCCCTTCCATCCACACAGCTCCCTGGGCAGTTACAAAGCCCTTTTGTGTAAGGCGGGTATCCAGCACAGTAGTGGATAAGGTGGTACGCTGCCCGGTAACCGCATCTGCCAGCATGGGATGCCCGGTTGCTTTATCAATGTACAATGCTTTATGATATCTATAATCCAGTATCTGCCCGCTCACCTGCAGGTGAGGTGTTATGTAAGGGCTGCCTTCAACAAACACCGTAACAGTACGCTGGGCGGTTCTTCCCAGGCTGTCTGTAGCCACCAGTTTCACACTCATCCTTCTGCCATTATAATAGGTCAGATCCAGCCGGGGAAGGCTATCCCTGCCGGTGCCCAGCACCTTGTTACCACCGCCGACGCTGGCATCGTATGCTGTGATAGTGCAGCTGCCACCAGCCGCTGTGCAGCGTGCGCCCAGCCGGTATACAGGCCGCGCTACCGAAGAATCGGCCAGGCTGTCTATTGTTAAAGTAATACTGGGATCGTTCAGCGGGCGGTAAATAAATTTAATAGTGGTATCGGCCATATTGTTATTGGCATCTTTCGCGGCAATCACTAAACGGAGCGTGTCGCCCGGTAAACCGGCTAAAGACAATTGCCCGCGGTACACACTGGAGCTATTACCGGTAAGATTGATCTGCCGGCCGCCGGCAGCTGCGGTTGCGGAGATAACTGCCGCGGGGGCATTTATCACTACGCTTACGCTAATACCTGTATCCTGCCACACACTATTATTCTGTGGCATGCTGCTGGGATCAGGGAAATACAGGCTAAGAGACTGAGCATGCGCAAAATAATGGCAGCTCAGAAAGGCAAACAACAGTAAAATTTTGTTCATGGGAAACGTGGTTTTCGTTGCATAAAAAGGTTAATCAATAATAATGTGCCGGTTCCTATTATTTTATACTTGTTCCAGTACTCCTGGCGGATATTATCAAGCATGTATATACCACACTGTAAAACAGTGTAATGCAGCCATCTGTGTAGTTATGTGATCATTACTGCGATCTGTTTGCAGCGCATCTTTGAAAATAGCGCAGGCGCTGCCAATATAAAGCCCGTGTAATAGTAGCTGTTAGTCATGGGGGGTAAGGTTTCCTTAAAGTTCTGAAATTAGCTATGGAAAAGGGTTACAGCAGGCAGTTCTTATCCGGTCAATAGTGACAATACACTAAAGCTACTCTTTTTTTGGCAATATTTAAATGCAGTTTTTGCTTTTAACGCAGCGATAATTTTTAAGACGGTATAATGCGTTTTAACTGCAGGTTCGTAATGGGCGCTACCACCAGCGGATACTTCTCAATGGTTACGTAGCTTGAATCCAGGCCAAAACCCCGCTCTTCTGAAAGGCTGATCTTTTTCAGGAAAAAGTACATACGCATCACCATCCTTTCATACAGCGGCAGGTCATTATCATGGGAAAGGAATTTTTCCATTACTATAAACTGGAAGTCGCCTACCACGTTGTTCTTACTTAAAGATTCGTAACGGCTGGTAATGTTCACTTCCTTGTTACGCACCATATCTTCCACCACCATACGGAACATGAGGTTAATGCGTTGTTCCACTTTAAAGCCCAGGCGGAACTCTACCCGTATCACCTCATTGGGAATAATCGTTTGTACAGAGTACTCGCTCAGGTAAGGTTCATCCACCACATCCACGTGCACAAACCAGTAAATATCCGCCCGTTTAGGTTTTTTATTGAGAATGGAGTAAATAACTTTGTGCTCAATTTCCTTCGGATTATCGGCGCTGCTCATGTACACCAGGTGGGTAGCATATTTCGGGATAGAAGTATCGTTACTCAGCTCCTGTAAAATAGGCAGGTAATCTTCCAGCCGCACAAACTCCACGTAACGGTTCTTGATCTTTCTCGATTTAAACCATACGATCATTACCACAAACAGGCCGCCGGCTACTACCACGGTTACATAACCGCCATGCATAAATTTCACCAGGTTGGCAAACAGGAAAGAGAATTCAATGGTCAGGTATATGACCAGGTATATTAATACCCAGGCCACCCGTACCCGTCGCGTGTATAGGTAAAAGGCAAACAGGCAGGAGGTCATGAGCATACAAATGGTAATGGATAAACCATATGCCGCCTCCATGGCGCTGGATTCCCGGAAGATCAATACAATGGAGGTACAGCCTACAAACAGCATTACGTTAATGCCGGGTATAAACAGCTGTCCCCGCATTTCTGTAGGATAATTCACCTTCAGCTTGGGCCACAGGTTCAGGCGCATAGCTTCAGAGATCAGGGTAAATGAGCCTGTGATCAATGCCTGGCTGGCAATGATAGAGGCCATGGTGGCTATCAATACGCCAAAGATCACAAACCACTCCGGCATAATGGTAAAGAACGGGTTCTGATCTTTTGGCAGTATCTGACCACGCTGTGTAAGCAGCCAGGCGCCCTGTCCCAGGTAGTTCAGGATCAAACATAGCTTTACAAAGATCCAGGATACCCGGATGTTACCGCGGCCGCAGTGGCCAAGGTCAGAATACAGGGCTTCCGCTCCTGTTGTACACAGGAACACCGCGCCTAATATTAAAAATCCTTTAGGGTAAGTTGTTAACAGCTCAATGGCATAGTGCGGGCTGAATGCCTTTAATACTGACAGATCATCTGCCACATGTATAGAACCCAATATGCCCAGCATGGCAAACCATACCACCATAATAGGCCCAAACATTTTACCAATAGTTATGGTACCAAATTGCTGCATGAAAAACAGCCCGGCAATAATGGTCAGTACAATCTTTACTATAGTGAACTGGCTCAGGTCCTTAAACACTTCCAGGGTCCGCAAACCTTCAATAGCAGAGGTAACAGTAATGGGGGGAGTAATAATACCGTCTGCCAGCAAGGCAGCGCCACCTATCATTCCGAAAATAACGGCCCATTTGGCGTGCCGCCGTACCAGGGCGTAGAGCGAGAAGATACCGCCTTCCCCCTTGTTATCGGCCTGCAGGGTTAATATTACATATTTAATGGTGGTTTGCAGGGTTAGGGTCCATATGATACAGGAAATACCGCCAATCACCAGTAGGTCGCTGATAGGGTTAGTTCCCATAATAGCCTTGAATACATATAGCGGAGAAGTCCCAATGTCGCCGTATATAATTCCTAATGCAACTACAAAACCGGCAAGGCTAATCTTATTTATGTCAACTTTCACGAGTGAAATAATTAATTAAAAAAGCCAACAAAATTACAGCAATATATTGACAATAGTGATTATTCCCCCAAATAAGAAAATCCCCCGTTACAGCATTACACCGTAACGGGGGACTCTTTTAATATCTCTACGTGTGATACACCACCGTATTAGTTAGCAGGAGCTAAATCTACAGTGCTGGATTCACCAGGAGTATTTTGTTTGATGAAACGACCGCGGTCAATACCTTGCTTGTCAGCCAGGTAGTCGATCACAGCGTCAACACGGCGGCTGCTCAGGTCTACACCACCTTTTTTGCCTTTGGCACCAGCGTGGCCGGTAACCAGTACATTACACTCAGGGCTGGTTCTCAGCGTATTAGCTACGCTAGACAGGATAGCTTCGTTGTCAGAAGATATCTTAGTAGAGCTACCTTTGAATGCAACGCTAGGCAGAACGATGCTAGCACAAGCAGGTTTCTGAGTCATGTTTTTGCAGCACTCAGGATCCGGGCACTTACCAACACCGTCAGCGTCAACCGGCTGGCAGTAAGTCGGAGTGATCAGTTGTTTATCCTTGAAGTCAGGTACACCGTCACCATCAGTATCTTTAGCTACACCGTGTACATCTACAGGAGCGCCTGCAGGTGTGTTAGGCTCGCGGTCGAACTGGTCGGTTACACCATCACCATCAGCATCAGGCAGTACCGGAGTAGGCAGCTTCATGTGACGGGGAGAGCTCAGCTCATTGTAGGCATAATCCAGCGGGTTGATCCACCACAGCGGCTCAACACGTTTGTTGGGGTTACCCAGGTTGAAGTTCAGGCGAACGCTGGTGTAGGAGAAGAAGTCCTTGCTAGCGTCATAAGCACCTGAATTGTAACCGTCTAAGTAATCATCAAACGGCATAGTGATCTTTTCTTCTATACCGATGTTGAAACGCTTAGATACTTTGAAGGCAACACCAGTACCGAAGTCAACAGCATGACGCCACAGTTGGTTGTCGCTTTTACGGCCGATCTGAGCTCTGTTACCCTGAGAAGGAGCGTTAGACTCATAATCACCGTCTAAGATGTTCTTGATCTGATCTTTGATGTCTTTACGTTTGCCAGAGAAATTAACGCTGGAAAAATCGTAACCTGCACCGTTAGCACCTACTGCATCTACGTCAACGTCAGCCAGCATTAAGCTATAACCAGCTAATACATACCAGTTAACTTTAGGCTGAGATTTATAGAACATGATATTGCTCAGGGAGGCGATCATGTCCAGAGATAGCTGGTGAGTTTGTGTTTTGTAGTTAGGCACGATCCTACCACCGTTTAAAGCGGCTGTTGGCTGCCAGGATAGAGTACCACCAGCGTAGTTAGCCGGACGTAACTGGTAATCCAGGCCTTTATCGATAGAACCGGTATACTCAGCTCTTACAGAGAAAGTATGACCTAATGCTTTTCTCAAAGAGAGACCGCCACCGAAGCCCGGTTTAGCGTCCATGTCACCTCTAATGAAATGGTAACCACCATGAAAACCTAATTCCCACATGCTACGGGGTTTAGCAGGGTAATCATACTGATGGTTAACGAAGTTGTTTTGCTGTGCAGCTCTGGATGCAGGAACCTTGGAGGAGTCAAGTGCATCGTAGTTAGGCTGAACTTGTGCAAAACCAGTAGACGCCGCTAGTAAACTCATAGCGCCTGCTAGTAATAAGTACTTTTTGCTTGCCATAATTGTTTTCTATTTAAAAACTGTTAAAGATTTACTAATAACCCGTTTTTTACCAGGCAAAGGTAAAAATCAAAAATGAATATACAAATTTTTCTTACAATATTATTTTCATTGATAACTCGCTCAATATTAGAGCTTAGGTAAAACAATTGTTATACCTTAATTTGCCTATTTGTTATCGTAATATTAATGCGATGTTAAAGCAATGTTATTCCGATATCTACAAATTAGGGGCCAAATTGTTAAAACTTTGATATTTTAGGCATAGCTTAGCAATCTTTTTTATTGATACATGGACGATATTAAACACCTGATCGGCAAGGAATTACAGGATTTTGAGAGTAAATTTTCAGACGCGGTAAAAAGTCATGTGCCGCTGCTGGATAGGATCATGCACTATATAGTAAAGCGGAAAGGGAAGCAGATCAGGCCCATGTTCGTACTCCTTTCTGCCCGGCTTTTCAGCACGGATATACAGGAAAGTACCTACCGCGCCGCAGCCCTGGTAGAGCTGCTGCATACCGCCACCCTAGTACATGATGATGTAGTGGACGACTCCAATGAACGCCGGGGCTTTTTTTCCATTAACGCACTGTGGAAGAACAAGATAGCCGTACTGGTGGGGGATTACTTATTATCCAAGGGATTACTGCTGTCGCTTGACAACCACGATTTCAGAACTTTACAGATATTAACTACTGCCGTAAAGGAAATGAGCGAAGGGGAGCTGCTCCAGATGGAGAAAACCCGCAAGCTGAATATAAAGGAAGATATCTACTTTGAAATTATACGCCGCAAAACAGCCTCCCTGTTAGGCGCTGCCTGTGCAGCCGGCGCCTGGAGCACCAGCGGCCACGATGAAACCACCGCTCAAATGCGGCTTTTCGGGGAAAAAGTGGGGGTGGCCTTCCAGATCAAGGACGACCTGTTCGACTACGGCGCTGATAAAATAGGCAAACCTACCGGTATAGATATCAGGGAAAAAAAATTAACCCTGCCGCTGATCTATACTTTAGAACATGCCACACCCGACGTTCGCCGCCGGATTATAAATATAGTAAAAAACTATAATACAGATAAAGAGAAAGTAGCTACCGTAATAGAAATGGTAAAAGCTTCCGGTGGTATTACCTATGCACAGGAAAAAATGTTCCAGTACCGGGATGAGGCTATGGCCATCCTGCATAGCTTCCCGGAAAATGATATCCGGAATGGGCTGGAACAATTAGTACGTTTTACTACAGACAGAACGTTTTAACTATTTGGGATCTTAGATTTTAAATTTTAGATCGAAGCCAACCCACTCCGATCCAGATCATAAATCGTAAATCTAAAATCTAATATCGTAAATACACCTAAATTAACGCATGCAAAAACGCTGGACCGTTCGATCATATCAACCAAAAGAGGAAGGGTTACTGCAACAGGTTTTGCGTATACATCCCCTGTTATGCAGGCTGCTGGTACAACGCGGTATTCATACCTATGAAGCTGCACGCCAGTTCTTTCGCCCTACCATGGATGATCTGCATGATCCGTGGAGCATGAAGGATATGGACAAAGCCGTTACCCGTATTGAACAGGCTTTTTACAGCAAGGAAAAAATACTGGTGTATGGCGATTATGATGTGGACGGCACCACGGCCGTTGCCACCGTGTATGATTTTCTGCAACGCATCTATCCCAATATTGAGTTCTATATTCCTCACCGCTACCGGGAAGGATACGGCGTATCCACCGCCGGTATCACCTATGCCATAGAAAACGATTTTACCCTTATTATAGCGCTGGACTGTGGTATAAAATCAGTGGCGCATATTACCGAGGCCAAAGCGCATGGTATTGATTTTATTATCTGCGACCACCACCTGCCGGATGCCATATTACCGCCTGCAGTAGCTATCCTGAATCCAAAACAATATGACTGCCCTTATCCTTATAAAGAGCTAAGCGGCTGTGGTATTGGCTTTAAGCTCATTACCGCCCTGGCGCAAAAGCTGGGCGAACCGCAACAAAAAGTGTGGCGCTACCTGGACCTGGTGGCCACCAGCATAGCGGCGGATATTGTGCCCATGACCGGTGAGAACCGCATCCTTGCCTTTCATGGCCTGCTGAAAGTGAATGATGATCCGCTGCCAGGTATTAAAGCGCTCATCACGCTCAGCGAGCTGAAAGAACAGCTCACCATTTCCAACCTGGTTTTTGTAATAGCGCCCCGCGTTAATGCAGCCGGCAGAATGGATGATGCCCGCAAAGCCGTGAACCTGTTTGTGGAGAATGATTTTGAGAAGGCTATGGAAATTGCCTCCATCCTGCATTCCGATAACTCAGACCGTAAAGAGGTAGATAATAACATTACCAAAGAGGCCGTAGCCCTCATTCAGAATGATGCTTCCCTGGCTTCCCGCAAAAGCACTGTGCTGTTTAAGGCCGACTGGCATAAAGGGGTGGTGGGCATTGTAGCCTCCCGCCTGATCGATAAATATTTTTACCGCCCCACCATCATCCTTACCCAAAGTAACGACCAGGTGGCCGGCTCCGCCCGTTCTGTAATGGGTTTTAATGTGTATGAAGCTATTCACCAGTGCAAAGACCTGCTGGAAAATTATGGAGGTCACTTTTATGCCGCAGGCCTTACGCTGAAACCGGAAAATGTAGAAGCCTTCCGGAAAAAGTTTGAGGAAGTGGTAGCCACCACTATTGACCCCGAGCTGCTGATCCCTGAAATTGTAGTGGATTCAGAGATCAACTTTCACCATATTGATAACAAGTTCTATAAGATCCTTCACCAATTCGAACCCCTGGGGCCTGATAACCTGCGCCCTGTATTCCTGGCCCGGAATGTAGTAGACACGGGCTTTTCCAGGATCGTTAAAGATGAGCATATCAAGTTTTCCATTAAACAGGGAAATCATGGCAGCTCTTTTTCCGGCATTGGTTTTTTTATGGCGGAGAAATTTGAGGTGCTTAGTAACCGCCAGCCTTTTGATATGGTATTTACTATTGATGAAAATGAGTGGAACGGGAAAACAATGCTGCAGCTGAAAGTAATTGATATAAGAAAAGCGGCAGGCTACTAACTACAGGAGGCTTAAAGGTTTAAATGCAGATAACGTGTTGTGGCAAATCCCTGTAGCCGGCTGCCTGCCGCTGTTTAATTATTTATGCTTGGCCAGCATCCATGTATACAGGTTAGGATCTGCATAGGCCTTGGTCCAGGCATTATGCCCGCCCGTAGCATTTTCAGTGTACTTAATAACCGTGCTGCCGCAGGCTTTTATTGCCTTTACCATATCGCGGGAGTTGTTTACGCTCACGGTAGGGTCATCGGCATTGTGAAAAACCCATGTAGGCATGGTTTTTAGGTTGCAGGCCTTACTCAGATTGCCGCCGCCGCAAATAGGAACAATCGCTGCAAACCGTGCAGGATAGGTTTCTGCCCAATCCCAGGTTCCAAATCCACCCATGCTCATACCGGTCAGATAGATCCTTTTAGGGTCTATATGGAATTTCGGAATGATCTGGGTAAGGAACTGGTCCAGTGCAGCAGTGTTCCACCAGCCGCTCAGGCACTGAGGTGCAACCATCACAAACTGTTTACCTTTTACCACCTGGCATAATCCTACACCTCTTACTTTGTTGATATCGGTTCCCATTTCCCCGATACCGTGCAGGAAAATTACCAGCGGCCATTTGTTGTAATTGGCATTATACGTTTCCGGTACATACAAAACGTAATTTTTAGATACATTGCCAACGTTCGCGGTGAGTGTTTTGTTAATCAGGCTGTTTACGGGCGTTTGTGCCCAGAAGAATTCCGCTGTTGACGCTGTTACGGATGATTCTGCTCCCGTTTTTACAGGATCGATGCTCTGGTCTTCTTGTTTAGAGCAGGACGCTACTGCGAATAGTGCAGCAATAGTTAGTACATGGTTCAGGTTTTTCAATAAAGCTCTCATAAAATTCCCCCATTTTTAATGGTAATAAGAAACCAGACAATTCAAGGCCTTTTGCCTTGCTGTGTCTGGTTTCTTCGATGATAAAATATGTTATCTGCGTTTTAAACCTATCCCTCAAAACGACAGACCGGGGGATTTATTGTAAAATGATCTTACTCTTTTTTTCGCCGCCCAGCAGCTCTACGCTGCGGTTCACAAAAGCGGTAAGATCAGCGCCTGTCAACAGGTTCTGGGAAAGCAGGGCCAGGTCGGCCAGGTTGCGCACCAGCTTCTGTTGCTTGTTTTCGTCGTTCTCCTCCAGTATTTGCTGGTAAATGGGGTGGTTGGCATTCACCGTCATGCTGATCTCATCGGGCATATTGGCATACCAGTTCATACCGCCGCCGCCTACTGCAGCCATATCTTTCATGCGGCGCATAAATTCAGAGCGGGTTACGATCACCGGCTGCGCCTCTGCGCTCAGGCCTTTCAGCTCCACCTTAATATTGGGCTGCGGCACCTGCTGGGTAAATATTTCTTTTAGCTTGCTTTCCTGGTCCTGGGTAAGTACATGTTCCGATTTTTCGTCCTTATCTATCAGGCTGTCGGCAATATCAGCATCCACGCGGGTGAATTGTACATTCTCCCATTTCATTTCCATATTGTTAATGAAAGCCGCATCCACAATGGTTTCCAGCTTCACAACCTTATAACCTTTGGCTTTTGCCGCCTGTATGTAGCTATCCTGCTGTACGGGATTGGTGGCATACAGGATCACCAGCTTATTTTCCTTATTGTTCTGCAGGGCCTGCGCTTCCTGGCGGTATTCTTCCAGCGTGTAGAATTTACCTCCTTCCACATCTTCCATTACATGGAATTTATTAGCTTTTTCCAGGAACTTGTCGTCCGTCATCATGCCGTACTTCACAAACAGGCCAATGGATTCCCATTTTTCTTCAAAGCTCTTACGGTCTGTACGGAACATTTCATCCAGCTTATCGGCCACTTTTTTAGTGATATGGGCATTGATCTTTTTCACATTCGGATCGCCCTGCAGGTAACTGCGGCTCACATTCAGCGGAATGTCCGGACTGTCTATTACGCCATGCAGCAGCATCAGGAACTCCGGTACAATATCCTTCACTTCATCCGTTACATATACCTGGTTGGAGTACAGGTTGATCTTGTCTTTCTGGATCTCGTAGCTCTTGGATATTTTCGGAAAGTACAGGATCCCGGTCAGGTTGAATGGGTAGTCCACATTCAGGTGTATCCAGAAAAGCGGCGCTTCTGCAAAAGGATACAGCTCTTTATAAAAATCCTGGTAGTCCTGGGGCGTTAGCTCAGCAGGCTTGCGGGTCCAGGCCGGCGTAGGATTGTTGATCTGCTTATCTTCAAACTTAATGGGTACGGGCAGGAACTTACAGAATTTTTCCAGGATGGTGCGAATGCGGTGCTCATCCAGGAATTCTTCGCTTTCCTCGTTAATGTGCATTACTATATCCGTACCCCGGTCTTCTTTGGTAATAGTATCCAGCTGGTACTCCGGGCTGCCGTCGCACTCCCAGCGCACCGCTTCGGCATCGGGCCTCCAGGAGCGGGTGATGATCTCCACCTGGTTACTTACCATGAAGGAAGAATAAAAGCCCAGGCCAAAATGACCGATAATGTTGGTACCCTCATTCTGCCCCTTGTATTTTTTCAGGAACTCTTCCGCACCGGAAAAAGCTACCTGGTTAATGTATTTGTCCACTTCTTCCGCTGTCATACCAATGCCGCGGTCGGAGATGGTGAGGGTTTTGTTCTCTTTGTCCAGCTTAACTGTTATTTCAAGGGTTCCCAGCTCTCCTTTAAACTCGCCTACACTGGCCAGGGTTTTGAGCTTTTGCGTGGCATCCACGGCATTGCTCACCAGTTCGCGGATAAAGATCTCGTGATCAGAATAGAGGAATTTTTTGATAATGGGGAAAATGTTTTCTGTTTGTACGCGTATGGCACCTTTCTGCATGGGAATTCAGATTTTTACATGATTTTTTCAAAGGCCGTGCCAGCGGCTTCCGGCTGACAGTTTGACGTAAAGTACTGGTTTTCTCGTGTCTTTCTCGTGTGTTTCTCATGACTTTCCCTACTAGATCCCATGTTTTTCCCTAGTACATCCCTAGTGAAGTCCATGTCAGGATTATAAATATTGCCCTGTAAACCTGATAATTTCATAACTTAACAAATAGATCATGCATAGGCCCTGTGAAGCCACCCAAAGAATTGTATTTTGCATGTACCTGTTTAATCCCTTACTGATCTGTTTTCAATAATCATTCTAAACATCTCTTAACTCAGAAAACCTGGATTGCGTATGCATAAACCGTTACTCGCATTCTTATTTATTGCCCTTTTTGTAAATGCCGCAGCCTGGGCACAAACCCAACCGGCTCCACAACCGCTGCCTTACCAGCAGAACTTTGATGCCCTGGCACCCGCCGCCACCACGTATCCCGCAGGCTGGCAGGGCTGGGCTTTAAGCGGCTCCCCTTCCGGCAGCTTTAATACCGCTGCACCGGCCAGTGATAAAGCGCTGCTAACCGGTACCGCCTCATCCACCACCAACGGCGCCTATAACTACAATGGCAAGCTGGGGTTCCTGAACAGCGGATCTGTAGATAACAGCCTGGCGCTGGGCCTTAACACCAGCGGACAGCTGAACATTGCTTTCCGGTACGATGTAATGACGCTGCGCAACCCTTACGATGGCAGCAGCAATACCCGCATTAACGAGGTTACGCTGCAGTACCGTATTGGCAGCACCGGCGCCTTTAGCAATGTACCAGGCACCCTGTACCAGAACGATACTACTACCCAAACCACCTCCGGTGTTACCACCCCGCAAAACCCGGTTAACATATCGGTTGTGCTACCACCGGATTGTAACAACCAGCCCCTGGTGCAGCTGCGCTGGGTAAACCGGCAGGTCAGCGGAGCGGGCTCACGGCCCAGCTTTGCAATAGATAATATAGTGGCTGGCGGCGGCAGCACCGGCGATACCACCGCACCGGCCATCAGCGCACTGTTACCGGTAAATGGCGATACTGCCGCAGCACTCGACGTGCACCCGCAGATCACCTTTACGGAGAATATAAAACCGGCTACCGGCTACCTGGTTTTGCACAACACAAGCACCGGCACCCAGCAAATGCTGGACGTTAACGGCGCCCTGGTGCTTATTTCCAATACTACCCTTGCGGTGAATAATATATTTCTGCAGCCCCTCAGCTCTTATTACATTACCCTGGATAGCGGCGCTGTAACAGACCTTTCCGGTAATGCTTTTGCCGGTATTACCGACAGCATCACCTGGCATTTTACCACCGGCCAGCAGGTACTGAGCTTTAACTTTAACGATTGTACGCCCAGCGGCAGCTCCCTGCTTTCCGGCGGTTTTACACAATACAGTGTAAGCGGCGCGCAGCTGTGGGGCTGTACTACGTTTGGACAGAACAGCAGCAACGGAGTACAGATCAACGGCTTTAGCGGCGGTGCAGTTGAAAATGAGGACTGGCTGATCTCTCCTTCTTTTGACCTAAGCAGCTTCACCTATCCCCTGCTGCGTTTCGCCAGCCGTACCGCGTTTACCGGACCAGCTTTACAGCTGATGGTAAGCAATGATTACGATGGGCACAGCAACCCGCATACCGCCACCTGGACCTTGCTGAACGGGCAGTTCCCCGCACCCGGCTCTGATGCCTGGCAGCTGTCTGACAGCATTAACCTGGCCGGCTTTAAACAGGATAGCGTGTACATTGCATTTGTATACACCTCCTCTCCCAGCCTGAATGCCGCCCGCTGGACACTGGACGATATTAACCTGTATAACAGTGTAGTAGCGCCCTCACCCGGCATCACCAGCAGCCCGGCTGCGCTGGACTTTGATTACGTACAGGCAGGCCAAACCTCCGCGCCGCAAAAAATCAGTTTCTGGGGTAATAATATTACAGACACTTTACTGGTTACCGCACCTGCAGCCTTCAGCCTTTCCAGGGACAGTGCGGGTAGCTATGGCCCGGTACTTACCTATGATGCAGCCACGGTTGGCGCAGGCCCACAAACAGCCTGGGTAAAGTTCAGCCCCACCACTGCAGATCAGAACTACAGCGGCACCCTTACTTTTAGCACACCTGGTTTCAGCACCAGCCGCATACAGCTTACCGGTACATCCTTACGCTCCCTGAAGGTGGTGAACTGGAATATAGAATGGTTTGGCAGTCCGGCGCAAAACCCGGCTAACGACAGCCTGCAGCAGGCCAACGTAACCACCATTCTCCAAAAACTGAATGCAGATGTTTTTGCCCTGGCAGAAGTAGTGGATACCGCCCGCTTTAAACAGGTGGTAAGCCAGCTGCCCGGTTACAGCTATGTGCTTTCCGACTTTGGTTCCTATGCAGATAATGTGAACGACCCGGACTATGTAAGCGCACAAAAACTGGCCTTTGTATATAAAACATCTGTTGTAAGAAGCCTGCGCACTTACGGTATATTACGCCAGGGTGGCAGCGACAGCGCTTATTACAACTGGTCATCCGGCCGCTTCCCGTATTTCATGGAAGCCGTAGCCAACCTGAATGGCGACAGCGCCCGCATAAATTTTGTACTGCTGCATGCCAAGGCTAATACCGGCAGCGCATCAGAAAAAATTGAAGCGTACTACCGCCGTAAACGTGGCAACATCGAGCTGAAAGATTCGCTGGATACGCAATACCCGTACAGCAACATCCTGATGCTGGGCGACTTTAACGATGCGCTGAATAAAACCATCACCACAGAGCTGGCGCCGGATACCACCACCTCTTACATCAACTTTGTAACGGATACTGCGGATTATGACCCGCTTACATTGCCACTAAGCCTGGCAGGGCAGCAATCTACCGTATCGTTCCCCACTGTGATCGATAATGTGATCGCCTCCAATGAAATGGGACAGGCCTACCTGCCCGGATCCGCAATGGTGTTTACGCAGGCCGCGCAGCTTGTAAGCAGCTATAGCAGCACTACTACAGATCACTACCCGGTTATTACCCGCTATAACCTGCATACCCTGGCACACCAGAACAGCATATTGGCCTTTACTGCAACGGTAGATACCGGCCGCGTAAGGCTGAACTGGCGTACAAATGCAGAAACCAATTTAGCCCGCTTTGTGGTAGAACGCTCTAAAGACCAGCGTGGCTGGAATGCAATTGATACTGTAACTACACACGGTACTACAACCTTCCCTAACAATTACCAGGCTTATGATAACAGCCCCTGGCTGGGCCGGAACTACTACCGCTTAAGATTGGAAAACCTGGCTGGCAACATTCAGTACAGCGCAGTACAATCCGTGAACATACAGATCAAAGACATCATCTGGCGCTTTATCTGGTGCTTACTGGGACATAAGCTGCAGGTATGGCTGGATATTGACAAAAATTCCGGCGGCCCTGCACAGCTGCAGCTCATAGACCTGTTTGGACGCATCCGCTACCAGGGTCCTGTAACACTGATACCTGGCCGGAACTACAAAGAGCTGGATGTAAGCAAGCTGCCTAACGGCATTTACTTCCTGCGGGTACAAACACCTAATAAATCACAGGTAAGCCAAATATTCATTGCCCAATAATCTTTTGTTGAGAAACCATGCTAAAAAGGCTGTCCTTACGGGGACAGCCTTTTTACTTACTATCGGCTAAGCTATAACATGATGAAATATTTTAAGGCAGGCATACACTAAATGGTATGCCTGTTTTTATGAAAGCCCGGAAAGCTCATTACATTAATGCTTCACCAATTTTTTGGTAAATATTTTATTGCCGGTTCTTACCTGCAAAATATACATACCGGCTGGCAGGCCCGCCAGGTCAGCCTGCTGGCCATTCTCTATAAGCTGCAAAGGTTTCACCGGCGCGCCGCTCAGGTTATATACCTGTACCTGCAGGCGGGCAGCTGTGCCGGCATTGGCTACCTGGATGCGTACCCGGTCACTCAGCGGGTTGGGACTGGCGGTAAGCAGCATATTGACATCCTTATCACTTGCCGCAATAGTAGCTGGTGCTGCTTTGCGGGCAACTGCGGATGGCGTATAAAAACGGCTGGCCGGCACTACTTCCCTTGCTTGTGAAGGGCTGGACCATTCCAGCTTACAGGCGGCCCCGCCGTTGTGCTCAAAGTATTCCAGGCGTATATCATATAGCTGGTCTGCCGTCAAAGTAATAGTGGCAGTGTACTCCACATTCCAGTTATCTATCCATTGATCAATGAGCAGCTGATTATTGATCCACAGGCGACGGCCATTGTCGCTGTTCAGGTAAAATGTATAGGTTTCCGTATAGCGGGGTTTAATGCGCCCGGTCCAGCGGGCAGAGAAGCTATCCGGGCGGATGGTGTAGTCCGGGGAACCATTGGCCCAGTTAAAATTGATGTTCTCATCATTGCGGCTGAGCTTAAAGGTATTGAAGTTCAGGCCCTGGTAATACTCTCCCTTTAAGCCGTCGCCGCCGGTGCGGTTCACACGCAGGGAAGAGGTAAGATCGTTCCAGCTGGCGCCCACCCATGGCGTGTTTGCTGTAAAGGTGGCATTAGTCCCTGCGTAGTTATCATCCTGGTATAAGGTAATGGAATACCCTTCCGGCAGGGTGAAGGAGGTAATATCGTCATTCAGCGCACCCCTGGCAATAATATCATTATACGTATAGCTGCCTGGCGTAAAACCGGCGGAGTAGCCACCGTAGTTCAGGTCTTTGTAAACGAAGGCCTGGTCCAACGTGGCAGCGGCTTCCAGCATCATTACCCCGCTTAGCTGGGTTGAGTAATCTGTGGAAGCGCCGGGCTGGGTCGTCCACACCGGACTTACCAGACCATTGGATGGGTTAATGCCCTGGCCGTTAAGCGCCTGGGCGCTGGTTTTGAGCGCATTGGTATAACGCTGCCGGGTGGCTGCCGGTAAATTGCCTTCCCGGGCCAGCAAGGTAAAGTAGCGGATAAAAATGCCTTTGAACAAGCCACCATCGCCACCGCCGGTTTCATTGGTAAAAAAAACGCCATTGTACAAACGGGTGTTCATGGCGTATTCCGCGGTTCTTACTGCATCATCCATATAGGTGCTGTTGCCCGTAACCTGGTATAGCTCCAGCGCAGCGCCTATCCAGGTGCCTACGTTGTAGGAAAATACCCAGTCGGGATTGGTATTCACCGTATTGGTGCCTGCATCATAACTATCATACACTGCACCGGTAGTTGGGTTTACGAGCACGCTTTTCGTCCAGTTATAAATATTCTGGGCAGCGGTGAGCGTGGCAGCATTGCCATTTTGCTGGTACAGGCGGGCAGCAAAGATCACGGCAGGCGCATTGGCGCAGGCGTTAAAGGAGTTGGGCGTACCCTTGTTCCATTGAATGGCGCCGCCCCTTTCCGGGTGAATGCCGGTTTGAATGTCCGCCCACAGGATGTTGGCGGCGTTCATATAGGCGGTATCGCCGGTATGCTGGTAGGCCCGCAGGGTGGAAATAGCCATCCACTCCATATCATCATAAAAATAATTGATGTAGGTATTGCCATTGGTGGCCTTGATACCGTACAGCAGGTTTTTCATGCGGGTGGTATAGGTACTGCTGCGGCTGCGCAGGTAACCATCCACCAGCGCATCTAAACCATTGGCATTCCACCAGTAGTTAAAACCAGTGTTGCCGCCATTTGTTTGAATGTAATACCGGCCGTTGGACGAAATAAACAGGTTGTGCATACTGCTTTGCAGCATTTCTGCCGGGCCATTAAAAACGGACGACTGGGAGCTGGCGGGCAGGGCATAGCCACACAGGACCAGCAGCAGGGCGTACAGGGCCTTGCAAAAGTTGGGTAAAGGCTTTTTCATGCTTCAGTGGGATTTTAAGGTGATTGATATGGGAGGCCATGGGTTAAAAAGAGGGTCTTAGGATAAATGGTACGGGTTTTCCGGGCTTTCCTTATAAAGATAATCAACCCGGAAGATAATTTATAATACCGGCAGGTGGGCTGGCAAACATAATTAATCAGCTAATTATCATACTTTTACACTCCTGTTAAAAACTCTATCCTTTCCCTGGCCGCCGGGAAAAGGGCTTTCCGGCCACGGGCACCTCAAAAACCCCGGAAAGTGCGGCTATTTAAGCTTGGGAATTGAAAATAGTATTGTATCTTTGCCGTCCCAATTTTATTGGGTATTTGAAGTAAATTTTTAAACAACATTTAAAACCAGGGAAATGAACAATTACGAATTGATGGTGATCTTTACCCCTGTGCTTTCTGAGGAAGACTACAAAGTCGCCCAAAAGAAGTTCGCTGATCTTATAAAAGAGACCGGCGGAACTGTAACGCACGAAAATCCCTGGGGATTAAGATCACTGGCGTATCCTATCCAGAAGAAAACCACGGGCATGTACCTGGTTCTGGAGTACAGTGCGCCATCCGACCTCAATGAGAAGCTGAAGATTCAGCTGAACCGCGATGAAAATGTATTACGCCACATGATCACAGCGCTGGACAAGTATGCCGTTGAATATAATGGCAGAAAGAGACATGGCGTGAGTGCTGATTCTAAAACCGTAGAAGCTTAAAGTTATGGCAGTAAAACAAGAAATTAAGTACTTAACCGCCGTTAAAACCGAGAAGCGCCAGAAGAAATACTGCCGCTTCAAGAAAATGGGCATCAAGTATGTGGATTACAAAGACGCGGAATTCCTGAAAAAGTTCCTCAATGATCAGGGTAAAATGCTACCCCGCCGTATTACGGGTAACTCTCTGAAATTTCAGCGTAAAGTAGCCCAGGCTATTAAGAAAGCTCGTCAAATGGCTTTATTGCCTTATGTTACTGACCTTTTAAAGTAAGAAAAAGTTATGCAAATCATCTTAATACAAGACGTTGATAATCTGGGCCAGAAAAATGAACTGGTAAACGTGAGAAACGGTTATGCCAGGAACTTCCTGATCCCCCAGAAAGTTGCAGTAGAGGCCAGTCCTTCCAACATGAAGCAATTACAGGAACGCCTGAAAGTGCAGAAAGTAAAAGAAGAAAAGCTGCTGTCTGAAATTGCCAAGGTGGTAGAAGTGCTGAAAGCAGGCCCGGTTAAGATCGGCGCTAAAACAGGTACTTCCGGTAAAATATTCGGTAGCGTAACCGGTGTGCAAATTGCACGTGCTATTAAAGAGCAGAAAGGTTACGAAATTGACCGCCGCCGCATCCACATCCTGGACGACGTGAAAGAACTGGGCACTTACAAAGCAAAGATCGATTTCGGTAAAGGCAATGAAGCTGAGCTGGAATTTGAAGTAGTAGCTGAGTAATCCTACTGTTTAATATTTTTACAGATCCCGTTCACTGCGAGTGAACGGGATCTTTTTTTATCAGCTGGCCGGCAGGTATTTATTAATAAACGCAAAGGCCTTACTCCAAGCATCCTTTGCAAACACAGGCGCTATTTCATGTTCCATAGGATAAGGCGCCTGTTGGTAAGGCACTTTTGCTGCATTTAGCTTCAGCATAAACTCCAGCGCCTGCGCCGGGGGCGCTATCTTATCCAGCAAACCATACAATATAAACACCGGTACGCTTTTCGCCGTTACAAAATTCACCGGGCTGGCTGCATAATACTCCAACGGTTTTACTGCAGGAATGCCGCCCATTACATTTGTTAGCACCACCTGTATACCCGTTTCTGTTTGTGAGTATAAAGCAGCCAGGTCATATACACCATATAAGCTCACTGCAGCTTTAATATGCCCATCAGCGTTATACCTGTAAGCATGCAGTACTGCCAGTTGCGCACCGGCGCTGGCGCCCAGCAATATCATATCTTCAGATACATTGAAATGCACATGGTTCTTACGAATGTAGTCCAGCGCCTTTTGCACATCCTCCTCACCGCTGGGGTATTGATTTTTGCCTATGCCCGACAGCCGGTAGTTAATATTGAAACAGGCATAAGGCGTATGCGTTCGCCGCAGGGAATCAATAATGCCGGTAAAGTCGCTTTTATCGCCCCAGGTCCATGCGCCGCCATGTATAAACACAATACATTTTGTTTCAGCAACACTTCTGCCGGGTGGTAAATAAATGTCCATTACCTGTGCGGAATCCAGTCCGTAAGCCTGGTCAAAGTAAGTAACGGGAAGCCAGGTGGCCGGCGGTTTGCCAACGGGTGGATCATTATCATCTCTGGAGCAGCTTACGGCCAGTGCCGCGAATGCGAATAACACGCACCATTTGTGCAGAATTTCTTTGAGGGAAAAGGATAGGGTCATAACTGTGCTTTTATTTGTAAAAAATTTACAAATATAGTCTGCAGGCTACGGCAGTTTATACCGTTACCTGATTTACCGTTGTTTTACTGCCTTATGTTTCGTAAAAAACGCAGCGTATATATTGCTGTTCTTACCGGTGGGTTAGCTACCTATTTTTATTTACCGGTGGAATATTTGTTGATAAATGCAAAGATCTTAGTCCAGGCGTCTGCTGCATAAGCGGGCGGTATTCCATGTTCAGAGGGATAACTTACCTGCTCATAGGTTACGCCCTGCGCCTTTAACTTTTCTATAAATCCGGTAGCCTGCGCCGGCGGCGCAATAGGATCCTGCGTGCCGTACATCACCAATACCGGTACGCTTTGGGGGGTTACATAGTTAACAGGACTGGCATCGTGGTAAGCCTGCGGCTTAACAGCAGGAATGCCTCCCATTACATTTGTGAGTATTACCTGTACGGCTGTTTCTGTTTGATCAAATAGTTTAGTAAGATCATACACGCCATACAGGCTTACCACTCCTTTAATGTTACCGTTATTATATTTGTAAGCCTGTAGTACCGACAAGTGTGCGCCCGCACTGGTACCCAGCAATATCCAGCTGGCAGAAACGCCAAAACGCTCACTGTTCTTACTGATATAATCCAGCGCGCTTTGTACATCATCTTCTGCTGCAGGGTACTGGTTCTTACCTACTGCTGCAAGCCGGTAATTAATATTAAAGCAGGCGTAAGGTGTATTCAAACGCCGCAGGGAGTCAATGGTGTTGGTAAATTCTGATTTGTCGCCAAAGGTCCATGCACCACCATGTATGAATATCAGGCAATGTGTAGCTGCCCGGCTTCTGCCCGGTGGTAAATAAATGTCCATTGTTTGCTGCGCATCTGTGCCATACGCCTGGTTGAGGTAAGTGGCGGCGGTATCGGTGGCCGGCGGGTTGTTCACCTCATTAACATCATCATTTTTAGAGCAGCTAACAGTGGCTACTGCCATGCCCAGCAGTAAGCACCAGGCACTAAGGTTGTTCTTAAGGGAAAAAGATATGGCCATAACCTGTGCTTTTATTTGTAATTATTTTTACAAATAATATGCCGCCAGGGTATGGCCACTTCTAATATTACTTATTATTCCGTTGTTTTACTTCCAGGCATTGCGTAAAAAGCGCAGCCAGTTCCCGTGCATTACGTTTTCAATATCCGCTGCGGAGTAACCGCGTTTTTCCAGCAGCGCCGGTACGGTTTGCAGGTCGGCAATGGTTTCCAGGTCATACGGGCATTGCTCTTTGCCAAAAGCTCCATCCAGGTCAGAACCAATACCAATGTGGAGCGCATTACCTGCTATCTGGCAAATATGATCCAGATGATCCACCATCACTTCCAGCGAGCAGTTCATCGCTTTGGGATCCGATACGCCTCTTTGCCAGTTGGGCACCATCATCCATGCATCCAGCGCACCGCCTATTACGGCATTGCGTGCCACCAGCTCTTTGATCTGCTCATCACTGAACTGGCGGTTATGATCCACCAATGCACGGCAGTTGTTATGGCTGGCCCATACATGCCCGTTAAAGTGATCCATGGCATCCCAGAAACTATCATCACATAAATGCGTGGCATCTAAAATAATGTTCAGGCGCTCCATTTCTTTCAGCAGCTCATGCCCCTGGGGCGTCATTTTGCCGGTGGCATCCGTGCCCTGTGCATAGCGCCCGGGGCCATAATGAGCAGGGCCTACGGCGCGTAAGCCATATTCGTATGCCCATTGCAGGTAGTAAGTATCTACAATAGAATCCGCACCTTCCAGGCTCAGGATATAACCTACCGGCTTTTGCTCATTGGACTTTTTGCTGTTATTCCACAGCGCTAAATGTCTTTCCAGCGATGCCAGGTCTGTAATAGCTACCATCTCCCCTGCTTCTTCCATGGCCTGGTACCAGGCCAGCTGGCCCTGGGTTTGCGCCCAGGCCTGCTCCGGCGAAAACCAGCCGGGCAGCGGGTTATCCGGCGCTACAAAACGGGCTATCTGCGTAGCTACCACCAGGCCTATGTTGCCTTTACGCAGCTCCGGCAGGGCAACTACGCCTTTGGCGCGGTCCGGCTTATCCGTTAAGCCCTGCTCTCTTGCTCTGATCTCGTTTACAGGTAACCGCAGGTTACGGTTCCATTCCATGGCATTCATGCTTAGGTCCAGGTGTGCATCTATTACAAACACAGTTAAATGTTTTATGTGCTAATGTGCTGATATGCTAATGTGCTGACAAGACTAACCAGCACATTAGCATATTAGCACATCGGCTAATTAAATTAATATAGTTCTATTCCTTGCTATTACCGGCCACTGGCTTTCACCACTATGGTGGGCAATGATGTAGGCTTTATCATACAGGGCTACGGTAGGGCATATATGATAGGGCACGCCATACAATACCGTACCTACCGGGTAAGCAGCCGTATCTGCTACTTTAATCACCAGGTGTTCCTCGCTTTGCGATACCGGGCTTGCTTCCGGTGCATTCAGGAAGTGTACACGGTTAGGCAGCGGGTTTTCTGCAGCTATGGATTTATGTCCCAGGTCCAGGCAAAGCAGCCCTTCTGCGGGATGTGATACCACCCTGGTCATAACCAATGCGGCATGATTGTACGTTTGATCCGGCAAATGTTGCTGGTATCCCCAATCCCAGAAAGCAAAGGTGCCGGGGCTGCATTCTATACCACTGCGCTGTGCATGAATGGGAAAGGTAGGCGTACCGCCTGCTACAATTTTTGGAGCGGGCAATCCTTTATCAATAATAGCCTGCGCCAGCGCAGCTACCGGCTCATATGCCGCATTACAGCGCTGGGTACGGATCTCAATTGCTTCATCGTGCAGGTGGCCGTCATACGCATGCAGCCCTACGGGTGTAATACCTTTTAATGTAAACAGCTGTGCATACAGCTCCAATGCTGCTGCGCCAGGTATAATGCCTGTTCTTTGCTGGCCTACGTTCAGGTCCAGGTACACCGGCAGGTTGAGTTTTTGCGCATCAAAATACTCAGCAATGGCTGTTGCAGCCATAATATTATCTACCAGGCAGGAGAAGCCGGTTTGCGGATACTTTTGCACCAATGCAGCCAGCCTTGCTACTTTGGGACCTACCGGCTGGTAAGCCAGCAGCACATCGGCCGCATTTACAAGGCCTAACATTTCTGCCTCAGCAATGGTGGCGCATTTGAATTTCTGTATGCCGGCTGCCTGCATCAGTTGCACTACCTCTGCTATCTTAACGGTTTTTACGTGGGGGCGTAACCGTTGTACATCATTTATTCTGCTTTTCAGCAGCTCAATATTCTCCTTTACTCTGCCGGTATATATCAGCAGGGCCGGGGAGTCTATCTGGGCTTCATTTTCAAGAGAATACCACATTATAATTAAGCATGAATAATTAATAATGAATAATCGTTGTGCCAGTAATGTTGCTGTAGGTTAATACTGCGTATTATTTGTGAATGAATAATAGTTATGAGAATTCTGTTTGCTCACTGTTCACTAAACTATTCATTGTTCTATACGGAATATTGAATGAACAACCGTTGTGCAGGTACACCACAAAGAGCTTGCCTACTTTATTATTAATTATTCATTCTTAATTATAAATTAGTCGTGCAGCTCAAAGAGCGCTTCTATTTCCACAGGAATATTATCCGGCAGGGAGCCCATGCCCACTGCGCTGCGTACGCCAATGCCATTATCCTCTCCCCATATTTTGGCAAACAGCTCGCTGCAGCCATTGATCACATAAGGGTGGCGTGCAAAATCCGGGGTACCGTTCACCATTCCTAATACTTTGATCACTCTTTTAATTTTATCCAGGCTGCCCAGGTTAGCCACCAGTGTAGACAGGATGGTAAGGCCCACCTGCCTTGCAGCCAGCTTGCCCTGCTCAATATCCAGGTCTGCGCCAATGCGGCCAATGATCAGGCTTTTATCGTCCTGTACCGGGCCGTGGCCGGATACATATACGTGCTTACCATCTATTAAAAAAGGTTTGTACACTCCTAATGGAGTTGGCGCCGGCGGCAGGCTTAAACCTAATGCCTTGAAATTTTCTGTTGGAGATCCCACGGTTAGATAATTTTAATGGTTTACCGATGCGATAAAGCTATGAATAAAAAAAATTTCCAGCCCGGTTAATTTTGCATTACCGGGCCGTTCATAATAAGTTAGTAAACGGTTATTCGTAGCGCAACGCTACTATAGGATCCAGGCGGGAAGCCTTGATGGCAGGGTAAATGCCGGATATTAACCCTACGGTGGCACACAGCGCTATGCCAAGCGTGATCCACAACCAGGGCACAACAAAACTGGTCTTTAACAGCAGTGAAGTGATATTACCTACGATCATGCCCAGGAACACGCCCAGCAAACCGCCGGCCACACTAATAATAATGGCTTCGTAAATAAACTGTTTGCGGATGGTAGGCGCGGTAGCTCCCAGGGCTTTGTTCACTCCAATCTCACGGGTACGCTCTGCCACCGATACCAGCATGATATTCATGAGCCCAATCGCAGAACCAAACAAGGTAATAAAACCTATCACTGCGGCAGCAATGGTTACTTTGCTTAAGCTGCTGAACAGCATTTCTGCCAGGCTATCACTTTTGCTGATGTAAAAATTATCGCTTTCATTGAGGTCCAGGTGGCGTATGATCCGGAAAAGGCCGGTGGCCTCCCCTACGGCTGCATCCATTTGCTGTACGGCGTTTACCGCCACCCCGATCTGGTACGAAGCGGTTGGCCGGTTAAATACACGGCGTGTATTGTTAACCGTAGTAAGCACAATATTATCTGCGCTCATTATATTACTGCTGCCTTTGGAGCCCAGCAATCCAATAATGCGGTAACGCACATCGCCCACGCGCACGGTATTATTCACCACATTTTTCAGATTACGGCCAAACAGCTTTACGGCCACATCATGCCCCAGCAGCGCTACGTTCTGGCCGGAGGTTACGTCCTGTTCGTTAAAATTACGGCCCTGTTCCAGTGTGTAGTTGGAGAACTGTATATAATTTTCATCCCCGCCGATCACCTGCACATTGGGGTTGGTTTTCTTATCATCTTTATACACCGTAGCAATGCCGGTGGCATTAAAAGAAATACTTACCATGGAAGGGAAGGAAAACCGCTGTTTGAAATCCATGGCTTCCTCGTAGGAGATGCGTTTATTGCGGTTGGAGGTCCTTACTTTTTTCTTTTGCTTATTACTGCCTTTGGTGGCATTATCGCCACCACCCATGCGGATCATCATTTCCCGGTTACGGATAGAAAAGCTGTTGGCGCCCATGCTGGCAAAACTGCTGTACAAGCTGCCCTTAATGCTGTCAATTGCAGTCAGGATGCCCACCAGGGCCATAATACCAAAAGCAATGATGGCTACTGTAAGACCGGTTCGCAAACGGTTGGCGCTGACTGAGCGGTACGCCAGGGAAAAAATGTCACGGAATTGCATAGTAAAGGGTTCCAGCTAAAGTTAATGTAAAAAGGTGAAAGCTGAAAGCCGAAAGGTGAAGGGTGCGCCGGATAGGCGATGAACGGCGAAGGGAGTGCGTGGAAAACAAGCGGTTATGCAAAAAGAAAGGTGAAAAGCGGCAGGCATTTATTACAGCCTTTCGCTTTTCACCCTTTTATTGAATGATCTATGCCCACTGCAACAGTACACCGGGATAAACACCCAGTACAATTACAATGATAATAGCAATGATCAGGACTGTTCTGAAAGCGGGCGTAATTACCCCTACTTCCGGTTCACCGGCCTTGAAGTACATAGCCATAATAACGCGGAAATAATAGTACACGCTGATGGCGGCGCAGATCACTGCCAGTATTACCAGCCAAAGCAGGTTACCCTGCTGCACTACGGCTGACAGCACAAAATATTTGGCAAAGAACCCGGCTGTTAAAGGAATACCTGCCAGCGAGAACAGGAAGATAGTGGCAGCCAGGGCCAGCAAAGGCTGTTTGCGGGCCAGGCCGTTAAATCCTTCAAAGGTGTAGTCCTTTACTTTCATTAACACGCCAAACATACCAATAGTAGCCACACTGTAGGCAGCAGCATATAAGATAATACCCTGGGTAGCTGTTTCATTGAGCGCAATTACGGCCAGCAGCATAAAGCCTGCCTGCGCAATACTGGAATATGCCAGCATACGCTTTACACTTTGCTGGAACACGGCAGTAAGGTTACCCAGTACCAGTGTAGCTGCAGCAATAATGGCCAGTACCAGCAGCCAGTGCTGGCTAATGGCGCCACCGGTAAAGCTTACATGGAACAGACGCAGGAAAGCAATAAAACCGCCCGCCTTTACCACGGTAGCCATAAAGGCAGTGAATACGGTGGGTGAGCCATCATATACATCCGGCGTCCAGAAGTGGAAGGGCACGGCAGATACTTTAAAGGCCAGCGCAAAGATCAGCAGCATAATACCGCCGATAGTTAAGGGATGCAGCTCACCGGTGCCCAGCGCCAGCTCATTAATATTAAAAGTACCGGAAGCGCCGTAAATGAGCGCAATACCCATTAACAGGATACCGGTAGAAAAGGAGCCCATTAAAAAGTATTTCAGGGAAGCCTCATTACTTTTCAGGTTCTTTTTATCAGCGCCGGCCAGTATATATTGCGGAATAGAAATGATCTCAATGGCCAGGAACAGCATCAGCAGGCTGCTAAAGCCGGATGCCAGCATAATCCCGGAGAGGATAAAAAATATCAACGCAAAATAATCCGCTACATGCTCTCCTACTTTTTCAAACTCACTGCCGCACAGCAAAAAATATAATAAGGTAGCACCCAGCATCACTGCATTGAACAGGAGGCCGAATTTGCTTACCTCCAGCATACCAAACAGGGTTTGGCTGCCGCCCTGCAGGGTGGAGAGCTCCAGCAGGTTAGCCACAAAGGCCACCAGCACCAGTGCGATAGCAAAATATTTAATGCGCTGCCTATTGCTGACAAATAAACCAACAAACATCAGCACAACACCCGATAAAGCAGTAGAAATTAGTGAATTCATATTGTTCCGTTACAAAAAAGTTTATAGTCCATAGTCGATGGTCCATAGTCCATTGCATACTACGTAACACCGTTACCAAAAGCATATGCCATGGACCATGGACTATGGACCATGGACTATGGACCATGGACTCTGTTAAAATACTTTATTTACCAGTTCTGTAGTGCTGCTTACCAGGTCCAGCATGGGTTTGGGATACACGCCCAATGCCAGTATCACTACCACAATAAGGCTTAGCGCCAGCACTTCTGAATTTTGCAGGTCGGTAGTCGTAGCGGTTAAAGCATTGCTTTCCCCGAAAATTACTTTCTGCAGCATATTCAGCGTATATACAGCCGCCAGTATAATGCCTAAACCGGCAACGCCCATTAACCACATATTATACTGGAACAATCCGCTAAACATCAGGAACTCGCCCACAAAACCATTGGTAAGCGGTAATGCAATATTAGCCAGTGAAATAATTACCAGGAAGATAGACAGGCGCGGCGCCACCTGTGCAATACCACCCAGCTCGTCCATATTTTTCACATTCAGCCTTGACTGGATGATCTCTACCACTATCCACAACCCGATGATGTTAATACCGTGGTTGAACATCTGCACCTGTATGCCCTGGAGGCTTTGCTCATTATTAGCAAAGATGGCGGCACACATTAACCCGATGTGCGCAATGGAAGAATAAGCGATCAGGCGTTTGAAATCCGTTTGCACAATGGCTATGCAGGAAGCGTAAATGATACCGATCACAGACAGCACCATTACCACATCCGCCCACATGAAAGCACCCTGGGGCAATACCGGCAACAGCCAGCGGATAACACCAAATAAACCCATTTTAACCATTACACCGGAAAGGATCATGGTTACCGGCGTAGGCGATTGCTCATACGTATCCGGCTGCCAGGTATGAAAAGGGAAGATGGGCATTTTAATAGCAAAGGCTACAAACAGCAGCCAGAATAACCAGGACTGCTCCTTCACCGGCAGGTTAAGGCTGGTGAAAGTAGCATAGCTGAAAGATCTATCAGGTGATTGCAGGTACAGGTAAATAATGCCTACCAGCATGAGTAAGGACCCTGCAAAGGTGTAAACAAAGAATTTAAACGTAACGGGTACACGCTTTTCCCCGCCCCACATAGAGCACAGGAAGTATACCGGTATTAAAGCCAGCTCCCAGAAAACGTAGAACAGCAATGCATCGTAAGCGGTAAATACGCCTACCAGCCCGGCCTGCGACAGCAGCATTAAACCGTAAAAGCTGCTCTGGTTCTCATACGTACGGTTAAAGATGGTTATAAAAACCAGCAGGAACGCAATAGCGGTAAGCAGGCAAAGCATTACTCCCATACCATCCAGGCCCACATTGAACTGGCTGCCCAGCTGGGGGATCCAGTTAACGGCAAAATGGAGGGTATCCGGGGCTGCCCGGAACTGGAACAATGCGCCTAACACTACGGCTAAAGAAGCCAGGGATGATATCAGGCCCAGCACTTTAGGTCCTGACCCCTTCAGGCCAAACGTTAGCAGGCCTGTTACCAAAGGGATCAATATCAGTAAAACTGTTAACATAATTTTTCGTTCGCTTGTCTATTATAACAACAATCCTATCACAAATAATACGATAATTCCTATTACCATGGCAAATACGTAGAAACCTACCTGCCCGTTCTGCAGGCGGCGTGCCTGCTGGCTGCCCCAGGTAATGCTGCGGCCAACGCCATTCACCAAACGGTCTATACCGGCTTTTTCCAGCGCATCCTGGAAAAAGCGGGACAGCATGCCCAATGGTTTTACGATCACCGCATCATACAGCTCATCCACATACCACTTGTTCTCCAGCACTTTGGCCAGGCCGGTGTTTTCACGGCCGGTATCCGCATACTTCACATATTTGCTGCGGGCAATGAAAATAAAGATGATCACCAGCACAGAGCTCAGGCCCATTAACAGCCATTCCATATTATGCTCCAGGTGATGTGCTTCTGTGAACGGAGCCGAAGGCGCAAAAATGGGCGACAGGTATTCTGCCAGCCAGTGCTTTACGCCAAATACTTCCGGCAGGCCAATATAACCACCTACTATAGATAGGATGGCCAGTATTATCAGCGGAAAAGTAATAGCTACCGGGCTTTCATGCAGATGGTGTTCCTGCTCATGTGTGCCGCGGAAACTTCCGGTAAAAGTAATGTAGTATAAACGGAACATGTAAAACGCCGTCATCAGCGCACCGGCTAAGGCCAGCACATACATGATCTTATTATGTTCAAAGGTGTGAGCCAGTATCTCATCTTTAGAAAAGAAGCCGGAAAGGCCCGGTATACCGGCTATTGCCAGACAGCCTACCAGGAAGGTCCAGTTGGTGGTGGGCATGAACTTTTTAAGGCCGCCCATTTTGCGGATATCCTGCTCACCGCCCATAGCATGTATCACAGAGCCGGAGCCCAGGAACAGCAGGGCTTTGAAGAAGGCATGCGTCATTACGTGGAATACCGCGGCGGTATAAGCGCCCACGCCCAGCGCCAGGAACATATAACCCAGCTGGCTTACGGTGGAGTAGGCCAGCACTTTCTTAATATCATTCTGCACCAGTGCAATGGAGGCTGCCAGCAGCGCAGTAGCCAAACCAATTACCGCTACAACAGTTTGTATCTGCGGCGCCAGCGTGTATAACACATTGCTGCGGGCTACCATATAAATACCGGCGGTTACCATGGTGGCAGCATGGATGAGGGCAGATACCGGTGTAGGACCGGCCATGGCATCCGGCAGCCAGGTATATAAAGGGATCTGGGCCGATTTACCCATAGCGCCTACAAACAGCAGCATAGCAATAATTGCGATCTGGCTGCTGTAATTACTATGTGCACCTAAAGCGGCTGTTTTGGAAAACACTTCTGAGAAGGTAACGCTGCTGAACATAGCTATCATACCAAAAATGCCCAGCAGAAAACCCAGGTCGCCAATGCGGTTCATTACAAAAGCCTTTTTAGCGGCCTTGTTATAGTTTGCATTCTTAAACCAGAAACCGATCAGCAGGTAAGAACATAAACCCACGCCTTCCCAGCCAATGAACATCAGCACATAGTTAGCGCCCAGCACCAGCAGCAGCATGGAGAATACGAACAGGTTCAGGTAAGCGAAGTAACGGGCAAAGCCTTCGTTACTTTCATCATGCATATAAGAGGTGGAGTAAATATGAATGAGAGAGCCAACACCGGTAATGATCAACAGGAATAAGGCGCTCAGCTGGTCAACCTGGAAAGCAAAGGGTATTTGCAGGCGGCCCACGTTAATGAAGTCAAACAAAGTAACTACCTGCCCGCTGAAACCCGGCTGCCTTACCTCCAGGAATATCATTACACTAATTACAAATGCAGCCAGTATAACACCGCTGCCCACAACGCCTACCTGGGATTTGGATAAGTATCGCCTTCCTAATCCATTAATCAGGAAACCTAATAATGGTAAAACTGGTACCAGCCAAACGAGATTGATCATTTATCAATTACGATTTATGCTGAATGCTGAATGCGGAACGCTGAACGCGGATCGTGTTTTGTTAGGTGCGTTAAGTGTTAAGCATTAAGCATGCAGCGTTTTTAGTTTTTAAGTCTGTTCAGAATGTTAATATCCACGGAGTGGGTATTCCTGTATACCATGACAATAATAGCCAGGCCCACCGCCACTTCTGCTGCTGCTACCACCATAATAAAGAACACAAAGATCTGCGCTGCTGCTGCATCTATACGGCCTGCATCGGCCCACATTTTAGAAAAGGCCACCAGCAGCAGGTTCACGGCATTCAACATCAGCTCTATGCACATGAAAATAATAATGGCGTTCCTGCGCATCAGCACACCCATTATTCCGATACAGAACAAGGCTATGCTGAGAAATATGTAGTATTGAACAGGCATATTATTTATTTACGAATTATTTAATTACGAATTACGAATTGAGGATGCTTTGCTGTTTGTCATTTGCACATTAAACATTCACCAGCGCATTAGCACATCAGCACATTTACTTATTCCTTTTTACCGATCACCACGGCGCCTACCATAGCGCTCAGGAACAGCACACTGCTTATTTCAAAGGGCACCACGTATTGGTGGAATAAGGTTTTACCCAGGTTTGCGATCAATCCGATATCTGAGGAGCCGCTTTGCAGGGAAGGCATGCTGGCATCGCGCAGGGCAGCCACCAGTATTACCAGCAGCGTACCACCGCTGATAGCGCCCGCATATTTTAACCAATTACGTTTTTGCGGCTCTACATCTGCATTCAGGTTCATTAACATGATCACAAACAGGAACAGCACCATGATAGCGCCTGCATATACAATGATATGCACCACTGCCAGGAACTGTGCGTTCAGCATTACATAATGACCGGCTATAGTAAAGAAGGTAAGGATCAGGCATAATACGCTGGTGACAGGATTCTTGCTCAGTATCACCCCCATGGCGGATGCCAGGGATATTGCGGAAAGTACCAGGAAAATGACTTGTTGCGTATTCATTTATATGGTGAATTGTTGGAGGTGGTGCAATTTATTTTTTCTTCGGATCAGGGATCAGCAGATCGTCTTTACCGTATATAAAACCTTTACGATCGTAGTTAGACGGCGCAAATGTTTCTGTTAAATAAATAGCATCCTTCGGGCAGGCTTCTTCACAGAAACCGCAGAAAATGCAGCGCAGCATATTGATCTCATAGCTGGCGGCATATTTCTCTTCACGATACAGCTTTTCTTCTCCGGGTTTTCTTTCTGCAGCTTCCATGGTGATGGCTTCTGCGGGGCAGGCTACTGCGCACAAGCCGCAGGCAGTACATCTTTCACGGCCTTCCTCATCCCGGTTCAGGATATGCAAACCACGGAACACCGGGCTAAAGGGGCGTGTTTCTTCGGGGTAGTTCACCGTAGCTTTCTTCTTGAAGATATGCTTAAAGGTGATACCCATGCCTTTTAAAATAGCCGGTATATATAGCTTCTCCACAAAATTCAGCGGCCTGCGGTCCACCGGTTTTACTCTATCTGTTAGTGCTTGCATAATTCAATTAGTTTTTCTTATCCCTGTTTATACAATATCCACGCGCCGGTGAGCAGCATATTTACGATGGCGATCGGGATCATAATATTCCATCCCAGGCGCATCAGCTGATCATAACGGAACCGTGGAATGGTCCACCGTACCCACATAAAGAGGAACAGGAAGCATATTATCTTAATAAATAAAGCTACAAATCCAAGAATGGTGATCAGGTTAGCATCCAGGCCCAGGCTATCCATAAAAGGAAAGCTGTAACCGCCAAAATACATACTGGCCATGAGTGCAGAGCTGATGAACATGTTGATATATTCTGCAAACAGGTAAAAGCCCAGCTTCATAGAAGAGTATTCCAGGTGATAACCGCCGTTCAGTTCATTCTCTGCTTCCGGCAGGTCAAACGGGGTACGGTTACACTCTGCAAAAGCGCAGATCAGGAAGATGATAAAACCTAATGGCTGGTATACTACGTTCCAGTAGCTATGGCGTTGCTGCTCTACAATATCCTTCAGGCTCAGGGACCCGGTCAGCATCAGCAGGGCTATTAGGGAAAGGCCCATGGCCAGCTCATAGGAAATGATCTGCGAAGCGGCACGTATAGAAGCCAGCAGCGAATATTTATTGTTGGAGGCCCAGCCGCCTAACATAATGCCATACACGCCCAGGCTCACTACTCCAAAAATGTATAAGATACCGATGTTAATGTCTGCTACCTGCAGGGATACCTGCCTGCCTCCAATGGTAAGCGTATCGCCCCAGGGAATTACCGCACTGGTCATACAGGCTACCAGCATAGCCAGGGAAGGCCCCAGGATGAACAGGAAACGATGAGAGAGGGTGGGAATGATCTCCTCCTTGAAAAAGAGCTTTCCCCCATCAGCCAAAGGCTGCAGCAGCCCCATAAAACCGGCCCGGTTAGGACCGCGCCTGTCCTGTATAATAGCAGCAACCTTTCTTTCTCCCCAGGTTGAATACATGGCTACTCCCAATGACAGTGCCAGCACCCCTGAGATGAGCGCTATCTTTTCAATTATAAAGAACCAGTCTATGTTCATCAATTACGAATTTATGCTTAGTGCTGAACGCTTAATGCCGAACGCTGATCGTGTTTTGCTTTAAGCTTTCCATTTTGTGCTTTATGCTTTGTGCTTTGCGCTTTTTGCGTTAAGCATTCGGCGTTTAGCGTTTAGCGTTATTAAAGTCATCCGAATGCGCAGGCCCGTCTATCTTAGACAGGTCTATCTCCGGACGGTTCACCTGACTTACGCTATGGATATCCATGAGCAGGCGTGGCTGGCGGCCGTCCATTACTTCGACAAGAGTATCTTTCGGTTTAACCGTACCTACATAATGGCCCTGTGAGATCACGCTGTGACGGTCAATTTTGCGCGGGCCTTCAATGGTCCAGGCGCTGGCCTCTTTGGTATCAAAGCGGCAGGTATCGCAAATAAAATCTTCTACCTCACCATATTTATCCTTGCGGGCCGTTACACGGAATATTTCATCACCGCGCATCCACAGTACGGTTTTACCGCAGCACTTATCACAGTTACGGTGCGCATCTACCGGTTTCAGGAACCATACGCGGTTCTTGAAGCGGAAAGTTCTGTCTGTTAAGGCGCCTACAGGGCATACATCGATCACGTTGCCAATGAACTCACTGGTCAGCGCTTTTTGAATGTAAGTACCGATCTCAGATGCCTCACCACGGTTCAATACGCCATGCACACGGTTGTTGGTAAGCTGGTCGGCGGTGTATACACAACGGTAGCAAAGAATGCAGCGCGTCATGTGCAGCTTGATGTTATCGCCAATATCTACCTGTTCAAATGTTCTGCGTTTAAACTCATAGCGGGTACCATCTGCACCGTGCTCATAACCCAGATCCTGCAAATGGCATTCGCCCGCCTGGTCGCAGATAGGGCAATCCAGCGGGTGATTCAGCAGCAGGAACTCTACTACACCTTTACGGGCGTCCTGTACTTCGGGAGAGGTGATGTTGGCTACTTCCATACCATCCATTACAGTGGTACGGCAGCTGGCTACCAGCTTGGGCATAGGGCGGGGATCGGCCTCAGAACCTTTGGTTACTTTTACCAGGCAGGTACGGCATTTACCACCACTGCCCTGTAACTTGGAATAATAACACATTGCCGGCGGCACTATATCTCCTCCTATCTGCCGGGCTGCATTCAGGATGGTTGTTCCCGGCTCCACTTCCACGGAGATATTATCAATCTTAACCTTGAATAGTTTCTTTTCTTCAGCCATGTTTATATGTTTAAAGCTGTGGCATTACACTGCTGCTGCTGCAACAGGTAAAGGATCGGCGTAATGTGCAATACCAAAATTGCGCTGCTGCGCGGCATTCGGATTTTTCACGTGCCATTCAAATTCATCACGGAAGTGACGGATGGCAGCCGCTACCGGCCATGCAGCCGCATCGCCCAGCGGGCAAATGGTATTACCTTCTATTTTACGTTGTATATCCCACAGCAGGTCTATATCACTCATCTTGCCTTTACCATACTCAATGTTATGGAGCACACGTTTCATCCAGCCGGTACCTTCGCGGCAGGGGCTGCACTGTCCGCAGCTTTCATGATGGTAAAAGCGGGCCAGTGTATAGGTATTGCGTACCACGCACTGGTCCTCATCCAGCACTACAAAACCGCCGGAGCCCATCATAGAGCCCGTGGCAAAACCACCGTCGTTCAGGCTTTCGTAGGTCATCATGCGGGTTTCGCCCTTGGCTGTTTTCAACAGCAGGTTAGCCGGCAGAATGGGTACGGAAGATCCACCCGGAATGCAGGCCTTCAGGCGCTTGCCTTTGGGAATGCCTCCGCAGTATTCATCTGAATAAATGAACTCTTCTACGGAGATGGTCATATCAATTTCATATACCCCCGGCTTTTTAATATTGCCGCAGGCTGAAATGAGCTTGGTACCGGTTGATTTGCCGATACCTATTTTCGCATATTCCTCACCACCTATATTAATGATGGGCACTACTGCCGCTAAAGTTTCCACGTTATTTACCACGGTAGGGCACTGCCACAAGCCCTTTACAGCCGGGAATGGCGGCTTAATGCGGGGATTACCGCGTTTGCCTTCCAGTGATTCTATCAAAGCAGTTTCCTCCCCGCAGATATAAGCGCCGGCGCCGCGCTGCACATATATTTCCAGGTCAAAACCGGTACCCTGTATGTTCTTACCTAACCAGCCGTTCTGTTTGGCTTCTGCAATGGCCTCTTCCAGTATGTCCGGGATCCAGGCATACTCCCCACGGATATAGATATACGTGCTGTGAGAGCCCAGTGCATAGCTGGCTATCAATAACCCCTCTATTAACAGGTGGGGTAAAAATTCCATCAGGTAGCGGTCTTTGAAAGTACCGGGTTCAGATTCATCTGCATTACAAACCAGGTAACGGGGCACGCCTTCCGGTTTGGCCAGGAAGCTCCACTTCATACCGGTAGGGAAACCCGCACCACCACGGCCACGCAGGCCGCTCTTCTTCACCTCTTCCACCACCAGGTCGGGGCTCATGGTCTTAAACACTTTGCCAGCAGCCTCATACCCGCCATTTTTCCGGTAGGTATCATAATACCGGATGCCCTCTATATGTGCCTTATCTAAAAGTAATTTGCGTCCCATATACTCGTTTATTATCCGCCTTACTTGTTCTTTAGTTTGCGTTTGCTTTTGACCTGCATTCTGCAATAATTGCATCTACCTTTTCGGGGGTCAGGTGCTCCCGGAAGTGTTTGCCCAGCTGCATCATGGGTGCGTAACCACAGGCGCCCAGGCACTCTACCGTTTTAAGGGTGAAAAGGCCGTCCGGCGTGGTTTCACCAACGCCAATCTTCAGCTTTTGCTTTATGTAGTCAATGATCTGGTCAGAGCCATTGAGCATGCAGGGACCGGTCTGGCATACTTCAAACAGGTATTTGCCTACCGGCTTCAGGTTAAACATGCTGTAAAAGGTAGCTACCTCATACACTTCAATAGGCGTGATCTGCAGCAGGGAGCCAACGTAATCCATTGTCTCCGGGCTTAACCAGCCACCAAACTCTTCCTGCGCCAGGTGCAGCAACGGTATCAGCGCGCTTTTCTGCTTCCCTTCCGGGTAGCGTGCAATGATCTCTTTTACTTTATTCAGTTTCTCTTCTGAAAACATAGAAAAAAATTAAAAATTGAAAAGCAAAAAAGTAAACACGGGTTTGATCCGTTCTTCTTTTTACGTTTTTCCTTTTGCTTTACTAAGCATCCAGCTCTCCTGCTATCAGGTTCAGGCTGCTCAGGCAAATAATAGCATCACTCAGCATAGCGCCTTTTACCAGCTCCGGGTAGGCCTGGTAATAAATAAAGCAAGGACGCCGGAAATGCAAACGGTACGGACTACGGCCGCCATCACTGATCAAATAGAAACCCAGCTCCCCGTTAGCGCCTTCAACAGCGTTATACAGCTCGCCCGGTAAAATATCGGATTCACCCATAATGATCTTAAAGTGATAGATCAGGGCTTCCATTTTATTATATACATCCTGTTTTTCCGGCAGGTAATAGGCCGGTACATCAGCATGGTACACATCTTCCGGCAGGCCTTTCAGCTTATCCATTGCCTGGCGTATAATGCTGAGGCTTTGCCACATTTCTGCATTGCGCACCAGGTAACGGTCGTAACAGTCGCCGGTGCTGCCTACAGGTATGGTAAAATCAAAATCTTCGTAAGAGCTGTAGGGGTGTGCTACCCTTACATCATAGTCTACACCGGCGGCCCGTAAGTTCGGCCCGGTAAAACCATAGTTCATAGCCCTTTCTGCGCTGATAGCTCCTACCCCGGTAGTTCTGTCCACAAAAATGCGGTTACGGGTCATCAGGGTTTCAAACTCTTTGAGCGCTTTAGGATATTCTGCCAGGAATTTTTCTATTTTCTGGAAAGCAACCGGTGTAAAGTTCCTTTCAAAACCGCCTATACGGCCTATGTTGGTGGTAAGACGGGAGCCGCACACTTCTTCATAGATCTCATAAGCCAGCTCACGGAACTGCATCAGGTACAGGAAACCGGTAAAAGCGCCGGTATCCACCCCTACTACCCCGTTACAGATCAGGTGATCGGTAATACGGGCCAGCTCCATAATGATCACACGCAGGTAATCCACCCGCTTAGGTGTTTGAATGCCTAACAGCTTTTCTACGGTCAGGTGCCAGCCCATGTTGTTAATAGGGGAAGAACAGTAGTTCAGGCGGTCTGTTAACGGCGTGATCTGGTAATAGGGACGGCGTTCTGCGATCTTCTCAAATGCACGGTGAATATACCCTACGGTAGATTCTGCGCTCATTACCCGCTCACCATCTATTTCCAGTATATTCTGAAACACGCCATGCGTGGCCGGGTGCGTAGGACCCAGGTTCAGCGTGGTGGTTTGCTTTTCCACGGAGCCTTGCGGCAAATGTATATGTTGCTGCTCTGACATAGTCAAATGAATAATGAAGAATTAATAATGAAGAATGAAGAATTCGTGTCGAGGTGTTTCACTGCAATGCGATTATTCATTATTAATTATTAATTGTTAATTGATTTAGCGTCCAAACATCTCGTCATCCTTATCTATACGGCTCTGGTCTTCCAGCGGGAATTCCTTGCGCATAGGGAAATACGTCATTTCATCCACATTCAGGATACGTTTTAGATTCGGGTGACCTACAAAGTCAACCCCGAAGAAATCATAAGATTCCCGTTCCATCCAGTTAGCGGATTCAAATAGTTTGGTAGCTGTAAATACCTGAGGTGCTGCAACAGGAACAAATACCTTAAAACGCAGCCGTACTTTTTCGCGGAAGTTATAAAGGTGGTATACTACGGCCAGTTCTGCATCTACCTGGTGGGGATAGTGCACCGCAGTAAGGTCTGTTAAAAAACGGAATTGCAGCTCCTCATCATCGTACAGGAACTGCATTACTTTCAGGTTGAGGGCGGCAGGTGCTGCAAAGGACAGTACGCCAAAAGATTCTTCAAAATTGGTTAAGGCCTCTCCAAACTTTTCAACCAATCTTTGTTTTATATAGTCGTTTGTCAAAGACATCCGATTTCAGATTTACGATTTACGATTCTTGATTTACTGGATGCCATATTCATTCATCAGATCCTGGTAACGTTGTGAGTGACGGCGGCGCATGCTTTCCTGGCCTACCAGGTCCTGGATGCGCATAAAACCGTCCAGGATAGCCTCCGGCCGGGGCGGACAACCCGGTACATATACATCCACCGGTATTACCTGGTCTATACCCTGCAGTACAGAATACGTATCAAACACACCACCGCTGCATGCGCAGGCGCCTACGGCTATTACCCAGCGGGGTTCTGCCATCTGCAAATATACCTGGCGCAATACCGGCCCCATTTTTTTGGCAATGGTACCCATTACCATCAGCAGATCACACTGGCGGGGCGTGAAAGCCATACGCTCAGAGCCAAACCTGGCCAGGTCATAATGCGAGGCGGCTGTGGCCATAAATTCAATACCACAACAGGATGTGGCAAAAGGTAACGGCCAGATTGAGTTTTTACGCGCCAACCCAATTACCTTATCAAAAGAGGTAGCAAAAAACCCCTCACTGGAATACCCTTCGGGCATTTCCACCATCTTCACTTTTGTATTATGCGAAACCGGACGTGCCATAGACAATCCCTCCTAAAAATTTAAATACGGTTTATAATTGTATTGCTACTTTTCTCTTAATCCTCCCACTTCAGGGCGCCCTTCTTAATAATGTAAAAGAAGCCGCCCATAAAGAACGCTACAAACATCAGCATAGCAAAAAATCCGTCCCAGCCCAGCTCCTTAAAATTTACTGCATAGGGGTAGAAGAAGATCACCTCTACATCAAACAGTACAAACAGGATGGCAGTCAGGAAATATTTAATAGCCACAGGTTGCCGGGCATTCCCGATCTGTTCTATTCCACTTTCAAAGTTAATCAGTTTGTCTTTGGTTTTCCTTTTCGGTCCCAGGAAATGCGTTGCCAGCATGGTAATGCCTACGAAGCCTACGGCAGCCAAAAGCTGCAAAACAATAGGAAAATAGCTGAAAGGAGTAGTTGCTGACAATAGTTCAATGTCTAAAAACATAAGCTTCCCAATAAAACGTTCACGCGAATGTGCAAAAGTACTGCAACAAACGGCAAAATACAAATCTGTGAACGTCTAAAATATTATCTTTTTTTACCAAACGGAAACTTAAAAACCCCGGCGGTACGCTGTGATGCCCCGTATGCAATGATTTTTAATGCGTGTTAACCGCGTTTTAATAAGTATGCCACACCGCTTGGGTGTGGCACACATCGTTAACCATTCATTACGAATGAATTATCTTTTATCTATGCCCGGATCTGTTGCCGGACTGGCCCTTGGGGGCCGTTTTATTAGTATTGGAAATGTTTTCCTTGATCTGCTTGGCCGCCTCGCTGGTGGGATCCAGCGCCAGCAGCTTATTCATGTATTTTTCCAGGTTGGGCTTGTCTTCCTTATTATAATAGTACACCATAATATAGGTGTAAGCTTTCACCAGCCCTACCTTGTTCTTGGCAGGATCGGATTCGGCCATGGTAATATACTTTTCGTAATAAGGCACTGCCAGTCCCTTCTTAGCCTCCGGATCTTTTACCGCATTTACCGAGCCCCGCCAGTAAACACCGGTGGTAATGTCCGGAAACTTTTCGGCCAGCACGCCAAAAGCGCTATCTGCACGGTTCAGCATCAGGGTATCCGGCGGAGTGGTGTTACCGGCTGCCCGGAAGTAGTTTTGTCCTACATTATAATAGTCCAGCGCACCCAGCGTTTCCTTTTGCTGTGTTTTCAGGTCTATTATTTTCTTATACCAGTCCGCGGCCTTATCAAAGGCTTCCACGTTAATATAAGCCTTGGCTACATCTTCATAGCGGGCCACATCTTTAGTGGTATCCAGGGTCGCGTATTTTTCCAAGTATTCCAGCGACTGTTTATTAAGAGCGGCCTGCTGGGTAGAGTCCGGGGCTTTTATCCGGCCATAAATAGCGCTCAGCAGCTTATAGTCCAGCACTTCCAGCTTTTCCGGTGGAGTAGCTTTCGTGTAGTCATCCATCGTTTTCTTGGCATTTACAGAATCGCCTTTTTGCAGGTAGGCATCGGCCATCAGGCGGGTAAACTTGCCTTTATAGGCATCCGTTGCCTGTGGCAATACGCTTTTTGCTTTAGCAATGGCCGCATCATAATCTTTTTTATAAAAGGAGATGGCAGCCAGGTTGTACTCATTTTCCAGCTTACCGGCGCCGGCGCCTACCACATCAATGTATTTCTGCAGATATTTGGCAGCGTTCTCCAGAGAAAGCTGGTTTTTAGTGGGCGTAATGTAAAACTGGTATAATTCGTAATATGCCGGGCCATAATTAGGGTCCATAGTGGTAGCCTTGGTCCAGTCATTCACCGCTTCCTGCAGCAGCTTGGCATTGTAATTTACCAGCCCCTGTTTGGTGACGGCTTCTGCCCGGTTAGGTTCCAGCTCCAGGGCCTTTTCGTAGGTGGTAATGGCTTTACCGCCATTTTCCCCACCCAGGGCACGGTAAGCATCTCCCAGCTCAATATAATCCGCTGCAGTAGCAGTATACTGATCCTTCTTTTTACGCCCGGTATTGTTCAGGAGCTTTTCCATGATAGTCATGGCATACCCCCGGTCGCCCCCTTTAACTTCCGTATTAGCATCTGCAATGGCCCGCGCCACATCGCCATTAGCCCCCTGTGTGGCTGTACTGGCTGCTTCAAACTTTTGTTTGGCGGCAGCGGCATTTCCATTTAGCAGATCAATACGGCCCATGCCCGCCTGTAACAGCGGGGAATTAGGTACGGCCTGCAATCCTTTCTGAAAGGCAGCAGCGGCAGCATCCTTGTTTTCCAGCCCCAGCTCCGCCATACCTAAATAATAATAGGCACGGTCGTCGGGTTTGGCGGCACTCAGCTTAGTGAATGTTTGTTTGGCAGATTCGTATTTATCGTAATACAGATCCTTCAGCCCATCTTCTATGGATTGAGCCATTATGTTATTAGCAATGCAAAGTAACGTTGCAATAAAAAGTTGCTGTCTCATGCGGTCTGATTTTGTGATATAAACCAGTTGTCTCCTTATCCTTTACTCTTACTGTAATATAACAAAAATCGGGCGGAACCGGAACTATTAAAAAGTTAAAAAGGGGAGCGCTTTGACGGCACTCCCCTTTTCAGGAAAAATATTCTAACTGGAAAAATTATTTCTTGTTCTGACCTTCTTTAGCAGGTTTGGGACCGGGTTTAGCATTGCTTTTTGCAGTGCTGGCCAGGTTCTCCTGGATCTGCTTGGCAGCAGGATCATTCGGGTTCAGTGATAAAACCTTATCCATCCAGGTTTTCAGGTTGGTTTTATCTTCTTTATTATAATAATAGATCATCATGTATTGATAAGGATACATCAGCAGGTTAGGTTTTACTTTACTTTCGCCACCTACTTCAAAGAATTTTGTGAAGTAAGGTACTGCAGAACCTTCTTTTGCTTCTTTATCATTCAGCATGTTGGCACGGCCTCTCCAGTATAAGCCAAGCGCTTCCTGAGTGGGATATTTGCTTACGAAAGTACCGAAGGTAGAATCCGCATCTTTAGGCTTGTTAGCGTAGATCTCCATGGTGCCTTTCCAGAAATAATCCTGGATCTTGCCAGTGTTCTGCTCATCAGTAAAGTCTGTGGTAAGCTTACCATACCATTCAGCAGAACGGTCATAATCGCGCAGGCTCTTAAATTTCTCTGCTACTTCGCGGTAGTGGTCTACGTCCTTGGTAGTATCCAGGGAAGCGTATTTTTCCAGGTACAGGGAAGCCAGTGAATCAACCACTGCAGCCTGCACGCTGTCCTTAATTTTTACGCGGCCGTAAATTTCGCTCAGCAGCTTATAGTCGTTAGGTTCGAGCTTGCTTTCGCCAGCGGTTTTTACGTATTCGTCGATGGTTTGTTTTGCTGTCATGGAATCACCTTTCTGCAGGTAAGCATCTGCCAGCAGGCGGGTGAATTTACCTTTTTCTTCAGCAGGTACCTGCGGTAATACAGTTTTTGCTTTATTGATAGCTGCATCATAATCTTTCTTATAGAAAGAGATGGCGGCCAGGTAATATTCATTTTTCAGCTTATCAGCAGGGTCCCCTACTTCCATATATTTCTGCAGGTATTCTGCTGCTTTATCCCAGGAGAGCTGATTCTTTTTAGGTGTGATGTAGAACTCAAACAGCTCAAAGAATGCAGGTGCATACTTAGGATCGGTATTGGTAGCCTTGGTCCAGTCGTTCACTGCTTCCTGTAACAGTTTGGCGTTGTAGTTCACCAAACCTTGTTTCATGATCGCTTCTGCATTATTAGGTTCCAGCTCCAGCGCTTTCTCGTAAGTGGAAATGGCTTTACCACCATTTTCACCACCCAGTACGCGGTAAGCATCACCCAGCTCAATATAATCAGCTGCAGTAGCAGTATATTGTTCTTTCTTTTTACGGCCTTCGTTATTCAGCAGTTTTTCCATGGTGCTCAGCGCATAACCATGGTCGCCGCCTTTTATGGAGGAGTTAGCGTCCGCAATAGCGCGGGCTACATCGCCATTACGGCCTTGGGTAGCAGTAGCAGCAGCTTCAAATTTTTGTTTGGCTGCAGCTGCGTTATTGTTGATCAGGTCTATACGGCCCATACCTACCTGTAATAAAGGTGAGTTGGGGATAGCCTGTAATCCTTTCTGAAAGTCAGCAGCGGCAGCATCTTTATTTTCCAGGCTCAGATCTGCAATACCCATATAGTAGTATGCTCTCTCATCTGGTTTAGCGGCGGCTACTTTTTCAAATGTTTCTTTGGCAGATTTGTATTTACCGTAGTACATGTCCTTTAAGCCATCTTCTACAGATTGAGCCATTACGCCATTCGCGACGCACAGCAATGCTACAATTAAGCTTTTCCGTCTGTTCATGAGCAATCTGGTTTTAGTTGTGTTGTGTTTTTTTGCTTTATTGAATATTGGCTTCCCTGAACACCGCATTAATCTTAGCAGGGAATAATCTGAATTTCTTAATCACCAACTGGCCTTCATAACTGCCGAGGAAGGTTGCAAATCCCGTGCCTAAGCCCCGATAGGGCTCTCTGAGCACAAAGAAGCAACCACGTTTCAGCGGGTAAGAGCCGGTAGCAATGTATGCCTGGTAAGGCTTTACAAATTCGGAGCCATAGTCGGCCCGCACTTTTACTACCGTAGCTTTGCTGGTAAACTCGATCGATGTAGAATCATTCGGATCAGAGATCCAGTTCACACCGATCACACCGATGGCGGCTTTATTCTTTGTAACGTAGTCCACAACTTCCGGATTAGTTTTAGCCGCCATGGTATTAGGCGGCAGCGGTTTTCCTTTATTCAGGGAATCGCGTATATACCTTACGGTACTGGAATTTTCGTTATCAAAAACAATTTGCCATTTGCGTTCTGTGTCGGTACCATCCATAACGTGGCGTACCTGATCCATAGTTAGAATGGAATCAGGATTCTCATGGTTAGTAACCAGCGCCAGCGCGTCCCAGGCCAGCAGCATGCTTTGCGGAGTAATCTTTAACTCTTTAAAGTAGGCTTTTTCTTGATCCGTTAATTCGCGCGTGACAATGACCATGCGCGCACTATCATTTAAAAGATCTTTAAAACATTCCGCCTCCGGTTTATATTCCGCCACAATCTTTGTTTTGGGATACAGGGAGTGAAATACTTTCAGCTCTGCTTCTATCAGCGGTTCATACGTTTCATCTACACTAATATGGATCGTGCCTGTTGTGGGCGTATCCAAAGGTTGCTTCCCATTACCGCCATTGTTGCATGCAAACAGGCCACCAGCCAACAATGCCAGCCAGGCCGCCTTATGCTTTATTCCTTTCAAAAACATAATATAGCCGGTTAGTTTTCTTCTGTTCGTTTGTCAAAAAATAATTGCTTAATACCCCTGTACACACGAAATAATCCATACGCCACCAGTATTGCACCAAAAATATTCATCACCCATGGGTCCAATCTAAAGTTGCCTAAACCCAGTTTTTCAGCAAAGAAGGCAAAGAGTCCAAAGAGCAGAAAAAATATACCTCTTAACAATTCCCCCAGTGGGCGGTACGCTATCTGTATCCGCCTGTTACTTGATCTTTCCTGTTGCATTAGCATGATAGTAAGTTACAATTATACAAAAATTATTTTTTTAATCTCACATATTCAAAGCCAGTAAAATGTTAAAACTCCGGGCCTATATGTGTTAAAATGGCCGTTGCTGCTGGCTTTGCGGGCATTAACTTTTTTTGTTCCTTATTTATTGTTAATATATTTAACAATTGGGTATGAAGGTGTTAAGCGACCGTTAATGCAGTGGCTGTATGTGCCGGCCTTTGATAAATAGATGCGGGCCGCACCTATTTTCCATATAGGGACTTCCCGTAAAATCTTGTAGGTTTGCGGTCCCGGCCAAACCGGGCGCTCATATGAAAGTATTAATGGTATGCCTGGGCAATATTTGCCGCTCTCCGCTGGCAGAAGGCGTTTTACGACAGCTGGCACAAAAAAAGGGACTTAACTGGGATATTGATTCAGCAGGCACGGGCAGCTGGCATATTGGCGACCCACCGGATCACCGCTCTGTAAAAGTGGCCCGGCAGCACGGGGTGGATATTTCAGGGCTCCGGGGAAGGCAGTTTGGTGTGGCAGACTTTCAGCAGTTTGACCGCATTTATGTGATGGACCTGGACAATTACCGCGATGTACTGCGGAAAGCCCGCAGTGAAGCCGACCGGGCGAAGGTGCAACTGCTGCTGGCCAACCAGCAGGAAGTCCCTGATCCCTGGTATGACGATAAACTTTTTGAGCCCGTATACCAGATGATATATAAGGCGTGTGAGCGGATAGTTAATAATGAAAAATGAATAATTAATAATCGTGGAGGAAGTAGCAGCAGTACGGTTAGGATTCCATATTAATTGTTCTTTGCAGTATTTGATTTTTCGTTTAACATGATCGTTCTTGATTATTAATCATTAATTCTTAATTATTAATTCAATGATAAAACCCAGCATTCCCAAGGGCACACGTGATTTTGGGCCGGCAGTGGTGAAGAAGCGGCAATATATTTTTCAAACCATCCGCGAAACGTTTGAGCTGTTCGGCTTTCAGCCACTGGAAACACCAGCCATGGAAAACCTGAGTACACTGACGGGTAAATACGGAGAAGAAGGTGATAAACTGATCTTTAAGATACTGGACAATGGCGAGATCTTAGGCCGTGCGCAACAAGCCAAGGATAGCCGGGAACTGGCTACCCTGATCTGTGAAAAGGCGTTGCGTTATGACCTCACCATTCCCTTTGCACGATACGTAGTGATGAACCAGCATGAGCTGGCCCTGCCTTTTAAACGTTACCAGATGCAACCTGTGTGGCGGGCCGACAGGCCGCAAAAAGGCCGCTACCGCGAGTTTTACCAGTGCGATGCTGATGTGGTGGGCAGCAACTCCCTGCTGAATGAAGTAGAATTACTGATGATCTACGACCGGGTATTCACTAAACTGGGAATGCAGGGCTACGAAGTGCGGGTAAATAACCGCAAGATCTTAAGCGGCCTGGCTGAAAAGATCGGGAAACCCGAACTGTTGATGGACATTACCATTGCCATTGATAAATTAGATAAAATTGGCGAGGCTGGTGTGAATGAGGAATTATTAAATCGCGGACTGAGCCAACAAGATGTGGACATAATCAACAACTTCCTGCGCATTGAGGGCAACAACACTGAAAAACTACAGCAATTGCAAACCTTGTTGCAGGGTTCAACTGTCGCGCAAAAAGGCATTGAAGAATTATCGTTTGTGCTGAACAGTGGTTTAGGCCGTTTTCAAGAGGCCCCGATCGTAGATGTAACGCTTGCACGCGGGCTGAATTATTATACCGGCATGATCGTAGAAGCCAAAGCGCCGGCAGCGGTAAAAATGGGCAGCATTGGCGGCGGCGGCCGTTATGACGACCTTACCGGGTTGTTTGGCCTGCCGGGTTTGTCTGGCGTAGGTATTTCATTTGGGGTAGACCGTATTTACGATGTGCTGGAGGAGCTGCAGCTGTTCCCTTCTACTGCGCAACAAGGCACCAAAGTATTATTCCTGAATTTAGGCGAGCAGGCTTTACCGGTGGCGTTTAACCATGTAATGCAGCTGCGCGATAAAGGTATTGCGGCAGAAGTATTTCATGAGCAGGCCAAAATGGATAAGCAAATGAAGTATGCGGATAAACGCGGTATTCCTTATGTAGTGATCATTGGGGAAAGTGAGCTGCAGGAAAATATGCTGAGTATTAAAAACCTGCAAACCGGCGAACAGCAGAAGATTGCAGCTGGTGAATTGTTAGGGTTTGCGTTTTAAATAAAAAAGCAAAAAGCAAAAATTAAAAAAGACGCGAAGATCATCCGCGTCTTTTTTAATTTTTGCTTTTTTACTTTTACTTTATTTATTAATCGCAACATTACTGCTCTTAAACGCTTCCAGCCCACATTTCAGCCAGCTGGCATATGCTTTTGCATCCGGCGTATAACCTACCGGGCGTGTAAGCAATTTTTCATCGGGGCTGATTAACACATAGAACGGTTGCGAGTTATTGCTGAAATTTTCTGTTTGCATAGTGGCAAACTTATCCCCTATTGTTTTTATTTCTTTCTTATGGCCTGTACCGGTAGTGAACAGGAACTGCGCATCTTCCGGCAGCAGCTTACGGTCATCTACGTATAGGGATACCAGTATGTAATCGTCTTTGATAATTGTTTTTACTTCATCCTTCGGCCATACATTTTCCTCCATCTTACGGCAATTCACACAAGCCCAGCCAGTGAAGTCCAGCAGTAAGGGTTTGTGCTGCGCTTTGGCCAGCTGTAAGGCTTTCTCATAATCATTGACCACATTGGCTTCCACGCCTTTTCCTTTGGCGGCATCCTCTCCATACACACTGTAGGTTAAGGGCGGCGGGAAACCGCTGATCAAGGCACGGTTTGCATAAGGCGTGTTGGTAACACCCGGTAACAGGTATAGTGTAAATGCCGCGAAAATAAGCGTAAACACCAAACGGGTTGGGCTCAATTTCTTCAGCGGCGCATCATGCGGGAAACGGATCTTACCCAGCAGGTATAATACAATACAAACACCAATGATGATCCAGATGCCAAAGAACACTTCCCGCTTTAACAGGCCCCAGTGTTTTACCAGGTCTGCATTGGAAAGGAACTTAATAGCCATGGCTACTTCCAGAAAGCCCAGCACCACTTTCACCGTTGTTAACCAGCCGCCGGATTTAGGTATTGAATTTAACCAGCCGGGGAACATGGCAAAAACGGCAAAAGGTAATGCCAGCGCAAAACCAAAACCGGCCATCCCCATGGTTAGCTGCATGGCCCCACCATCTGTTGAAAGGGAGCCTGCCAGCAGGGAACCTAATATAGGACCTGTGCAGGAAAAAGATACCAGCGCCAGGGTAAGCGCCATAAAGAAAATGCCAATAACCCCGCCTACGCTGGTCTTAGCATCCACCTTACTGGCTAAGCCGCTGGGCAGGGTGATCTCAAAGTAACCGAAGAATGAAATGGCAAATACAATGAAGATCACAAAGAAGGCCAGGTTCAGCCAGATGTTGGTAGAAATATTATTGAGTATTTCCGGGTTCAGGGAAGTTAAAAAGTGAAAGGGCAGGCTTAATAATACATAGATCAGGAAAATGAAAAAGCCGTACAAAGAGGCATTCATTACCCCTTTACTTTTTTCCTTTGTTTTTTTGGTAAAGAATGAAACGGTGAGCGGGATCATGGGAAACACACAGGGTGTTAGCAAGGCAATGAAACCACCCAGCATACCCAGTATGAAAATGCCCCACAGGCTTTTCTTTCCCTCATGCCCAATACCACCGCAGGTATTGGCAGGGCTGTCCAGTACAATATTATTGCGTTTCAGCGTTTGTGCAGCATCGCTTGATTCCTGTAAGCCGGCTGCTACACTGGTTAAGTTACCGGCTGCATCCAGGTTGAATTTAAAGGCTGTTTCTTCCGGACCCACTACTTCTTCGCCCTTAATGGCCATAAAGTTCACACTGCCGGCGACTTTATTGGCGCCGGGTTTCAGCTTTACGGTGGCCAGTAGCTCTACTTCGTTCTCAAAGAATTTGATGTTGGCATTATCCAGCAGCGGCTCTTTACGGCTATTCAATTTACCGGCTTCTGTTACATTTGTTAGGGTAGCGGTAGCTGCGGCGGTGGTATCCAGCACCACGCGGGTGTTGGGCTCATCATCGCTCATGGTGGTGGAAAACAGCTGCCAGCCTTTATCAATAGTACCTTTCAGGTGCAGCACATATTCGCCGTCATTTTTTTTCTCAGCGGAATATTGCCATTTTACCACGGGAGCCGTGGAATCCTGCGCATGGGCTACTGCAGTGGCGCCCAGCATGTATAGTAGAAATACGAACAAGTGCTTCATGGTGGTTTATCACGGAACTTTAAATAAAAAAATGGCAGTCCGCAGGGCTGCAATGGGCAGTGAATGGAAAAGTGTTGCATCTTATTTCATTCACGGCTGATTGCTGGCTGCAAACTGCCAGTTACAAATGATGAGTCAAATACTGCCTCACTTCCCTCCTACGCCTATTGCAAACTCAATCTCTTTGGGCGGCAGGCATTGGTGATCATCACATACCATGAACTCAACAGAGCCTTTTACTTTGGTAGCCGCTTTGCCTTTAATGGTAACGGTTTGTACAAAGTTTACCTGGTTCTCGTAATATTTTAATTCAGAATCAAAGTTCTTATCAAACGCTTTGTGCAGCTTACCATCTTCCTTTATGCGGCCGGTAGCAGCTACCAGCGGGTTTTTGCTGAACTTAAAGGAGGTAGGCACCGGTCCTTCACCGGCTTCCTGCGCGTACAGGTGCCATCCCGGATCTATGGTGGCTGTCATATGCAGCTCATAGGTCTTGTCATTGATCTTTTTGGATGCAAAGCTCCATTTTACCGGATTTTCGATCTGCGCACTTGCCAATACGGGCAAGGCAAACAAAAGCAGTGCAGTGAACAGTTTCTTCATAATCAATTTTCTTTTTAAATGGTTGGTTGGTTCTGGTTTTGGTGTCTTAATTATTTGCGATCAGGCTCTGGAATATCAGCTGACCGTCCCTATTATTCAGAGCGGCGCTGGTAGCACGCTCCGGATGTGGCATCATGCCAAAAACATTCCTTTCCTTATTACAGATACCGGCAATGCTGCGGAGGGCGCCGTTCGGGTTGGCAGCGTCCACAATATTGCCAAACTCATCGCAGTAGCGGAACAGCACCTGGTTGTACTTGAACAGGCTGTCCAGCGTGGCATCATCTGCATAATAGCGGCCTTCGCCATGGGCCACCGGTATCATCAGCGGACGACCGGTTACATCTTTAGTGAGGGAGGTGGCGGTATTTTCGCTTTTCAGGAAGATATTCTTACATACGAACTGCTGGTTCTCATTACGCAGCAGCACGCCCGGCAGCAAACCGGCTTCACACAGGATCTGGAAACCGTTACATACGCCTATTACACGGCCGCCTTTGTTGGCAAATTCAATTACGCTCTGCATCATAGGGCTGAACCTGGCTATGGCCCCGCAACGCAGGTAGTCGCCATAGGAAAAGCCACCCGGTAGTATAATACAGTCCTGTGTGGTAAAAGTGCTAATGTCTTTATCCTTATGCCATAATTCTATAACTTCCTGCCCCAGGTCATAACGCAGGGCATCTATCATATCATGGTCACAATTAGAACCAGGGAAGGTGACAACACCAAATTTCATGTGAAAATCTTTAATCAATAATACAGGTAAATTGCAAAATTAGGGAGCCGTCCGCACATTTCCATAGCCGTCTATACTAATCTAAGCATGTGCTAACAGGTTGATATGCTAATGCACTGACAAATAGTTCTATATATATTATTCTTATACCCCGCGGGTAAGCCGGCATTCATTTTTTAACTAAAATACTGCATTACAACCACGTAGCCCAGCGTAATAAAGTGGATGATATTGGCTACCGTTTCATTGGTAATGGTCCAGTATACATTGGCCACGAACATAGAAATAGGTAATATAGCCAGCACCCAATAGTCTGGTGAAAAATGCACATTAAACAAAGGCACCAGGATAGCCACCATCACAAAAACGATCTGCACAGCCCAGGTTTTACGTGTTTGAATCAGCATTTTCTTGAGCGGGCGCTGTAACAGCATCCACCCCAGGATAAAGAAGAACAGGCTGACTATTACAGCGCCCCATGCTTTATAATCACTTATAATTGGCAGGCTGAAACCTATACGGGGGATCCTTTTCAGCAAAGCCCCCTGGTTGGTGATGAACAGGTAAGTGCCCAGCAGGTACAGCGGGCATATGAGCCCCAGCAGGGCAATGATCCACTCTGCCAGCCGGAAGGGCCGCATAATAAGCAGGCTGATAAGCAGCAGCACGCAAAATACAATGGCCGGGAAGTAGAACAAGCCGGCAATACCCAGCGCAAAACCTATATTAAATACTACATCCCTTGCGGAAGTGCGTGTATACAGCTCCGTTGTACTGGAAAATACCCACAGCATAATACAGTTCACCAGCAAGGCCGGTGAAAATACATTCCAGCCCTGCCATAAAGAGGTAAAGAGCAGGTAGCTCATTGCCGGCAGATAGGTGGATTTGGGAAACAGGCGGTGGTGGTTAATGATCCTGGTGAGTAGCAGCGTTTGCAGGAACAGCAGCAGGATAGCTATGGAGGTAAAGAACAGCGGGCTTTTGCCTACCAGCACCTGCAGCCATTTTACCAGCAGGTCGTACAAAAGCCCCTCTGATCCGTCTGCAATAAAGGTTGACGGATGTAACAGGTAGAAAAACTTAACCAGTAACGTATATATTAACAGCAGCAATACCGTTAATGGATTGCCGGAGCGGAAAAATCTTACCACGGTGCAAAGGTGTGATTAAAAGTCAACTTTTGCAAAGCAAATATAATTCCTGTAAACACAGGGTATCAGTACGCTGCGGCTGCTGATCTGCTTCCCGTAGCGGGGCATCCAGGTAAACCCTTTGTCCAGGTTGCGCAGGGTAGGCAGGCGGCTGATCTTACCATCCGGCTGGATGCTATTATCCGTTAAGATATAGTTACGGCGGTCCAGCTCATTATACAGGAAACGCAGCTCACTGCCAATGTTCACCATTATATAGGAGAGGTACAGGTCGGCCCCATCATCAAACTGGCTTTTGCGTACAAAATTGCTCCATTGCGGGTTACCCTCATTATCAAATGACAGGATAGCTACATTATCATAGTGGTAGCGGTTCCCCTGTGAGTTATTCCATCCCCAGGGGTTATAATACATGGGGGAATACGGGGAATAATAATAGGAGTACGGGTACGACATGCCGCCGTATGGGCCGTACATATAGTTCCAGCGGTTCCAGGGCTGGTAGCGGGAGGTGGTGTAGAACGATTCTGCCGTTAACAGGAACCCTCCGTCTTTGGTATTAATGATCTTACGAATGAAATAATCGTTGAAAGCTGCATTGGTAGAGGATTCTCCACGGGCGTTCATTTTCAGCTCATTGGAGAACTGGGCCAGCTTTTCAAATACCTTCTGTTTCTGCTCATAGTCATATTTGCTGATGTACAGGCCTTCCACATTGCCCCGCTTCTGTTTGTAGTAAAAAGCAGTGATCAGGGCCCGGTGCTGGTTGTTATCCAGCTTCATTTTTACCTCATCCAGCAGCTGGTTCTGCAGATTCATGGGCGTGATCTCAAAGGAATCTACTGCGGACCTTTTGATCACCAGCTCCCCATTCACGGTATAATCCCGGTTGCTGGTACGTTCCAGCTTGGTAAATATCAGGTCGCCATTATTGGAAAGGTTAAAATTGCTGAGAAAGCTCTTTTTTTCCATAGGCAATGAAAGCCGGCTGTTATTTACAAAGTTGAAAGAGCTGTCATACTGGAAAGTGTAAAACACGTTGTTGTCCTCCTTATCCTGGTTGATCTTGTAGATCAGGATGCGGGCCTTATCTTCTGAATACTCTACGGAATACACTTTGTTTTCCTTGGAATAAAAACCAATGCGGGTAGAGTCTATTACGACAGGAGATTGTTCAAACTTGGCTTCGGGGTTCATGGTGGCGCAAACGCTGTACACGGCATCCTTACGCTGGAACTGGTAGATCATGAACACCTTGTTGGGGTAGGCCACAAAATCCATGCTGATGATCTTACGGGGTAAAAAGTCCAGCTTTACCCGCTGTTTCAGCTGCATGGCGTTGTCATATACGGACACCGCGTTATCACCCCGGTCACTTTTATACACCATGATGTTACCGCCTACCCGGCCTATAATTTCAAATTCAGTGCTTTTATAATCATCCCGTTCCGGTTCTGAGTAGGCTATTTTTTGGGCCATGAGTGATCCGCCACACAAAAGCAGGCAAGCCAGGAGAGAAAATCGGTATAGCATCGGTATATGTTTTAAATAATGTGGTAACGTAAATTCATTCTATATTGTTGTAGGCGACGGGCCATACCCATAGGAAAAATTTTACAGTCAAACCTACACGAAAATTTGCTTTTCGCAAAGAGTATGTGGTCCATAGTCAATGGTCCATAGTTCATAGCCTACTCCGGCACTACTTGTACTACGGATGAATGGACGAAGGCAATGATGCACGGCTGCTGCCTGTACCTGTAAAACCTGTCATACGCTAAAGGCGATGGACCATGGCCTGTGGACCATGGACTATTTACTTTTATTCTGTACATTTAGATAAATTTAATTCAGAACCGTTCTTTGCCTGATGGAAACAGTGTTAATTACCGGGGGTACGGGATTTATTGGAGAAGCGCTTACTCAACTGCTTACCGAACATGGATATCATGTAATTGTCCTAAGCCGTCAACCACATGCGCACACCAATTCCGCTAACAACCTGCTCACCTATGCTCATTGGGATGTGCGCCAGCAGGCCATAGATCTGGCGGCCGTGCAGGCGGCTGATTTTATTGTGCACCTGGCCGGGGCCAATGTAGCCGGCCACCGCTGGACCAGTGCCTATAAAAAAGAGATCGTAGACAGCCGCGTTCAAAGCAGCCAGCTGTTATTCAATACGTTACAGCAGCATCCTAATAAGGTGCGTAAATTCATCAGCGCTTCCGCCACCGGTTATTATGGTGAAAATCATAACGGCCTTCCCCCTTTTACAGAAATGGATCCACCTGCCACAGATTTCCTGGGCAATACCTGCCAAACCTGGGAAGCGGGCGCCCTGCAAATGGAACAGCTGGATAAAAAAGTAGTGATCTTCCGCACCGGTATAGCCTTAAACAAAAATGGCGGTGCACTAAAAGAATTTTATAAACCCCTGCAGTTTGGTTTTGCCACCATCCTGGGCAGCGGGGAACAATGGGTAAGCTGGATACACCTGCACGACCTGGTACGCCTTTACTTTAATGCAATTGTAAACCCGGGCTTAACCGGCATTTTTAATGCCGTGGCGCCAAAGCCGGTACAGCATAAGGACCTGATCATGACCATGGCCAAGGTGGCGAAGGGCAAAAGTTTTATTTCTGTACATGTACCTGCCTTTGCTTTGAAGCTGGGCTTAGGTGAGATGAGCACGGAGGTATTAAAAAGCGTCAACGCATCCTGCCAGAAGATACAGGACACCGGGTTCCAGTTCTCCTACCCGGAGATTGGTGCAGCAATGGAACAACTGCTGCAATAATTACGAATTGTCAATTACGAATTACGAATTGGCCGAATGTGTTGAGTTAAATGCTGAACGCGGAAATCTAAATGCACAATGCCTGATGCATAATGCCAGGCATCGGATGCAGAAAACTCTTTATGCATGCACTATTTCTTCCCCGCTCAACTCAATTCGTAATTCGTAATTGAAAATTATTTCACGATCCACCGGTTCACCATATTATCCGGGCCTTCCAGCACTACTTTATAAAAGCCTTTGGGCAGCTGTTGTACGTCTACTACTGCTTTTTCCTGTTCCAGCGGCACCTGTGCCAGCAGCTGGTAATCATCCTGGCCGCCTTCTTTGAACCGGTTGGTAGTGGTTACCCATATTTTCACCTTTCCTTTTTTAGCCATGGCCTTCCATTGCAGCTGTAGCTTGCCATCTGCATACACGGCCTGCGGCTGTACCAGGGATACAGGGCCTATAAGCGGCACCCCATCTACTTCCCGGGCGTTTGCTTCAGGGATATTAATTTTCATAAAGCGGGCAATGCTGGGCATAATATCTACTATACCCGGCTGGCCATGCTTAAAACAATCATTCAGCTGCTGCGCATTGGTTACCATCCAGGTGGTACGTTCCCGGTCCGACTGGCGGCCATGCCCCCGGCCGGTTACGCTATCGCGCCCATGATCCGTGGTAATGAAGATCAGCCAATCTTCCCCGAACTGTTTACGGCGGTACTGGATGGCGCTCCAGATGCGGCCTACCTGGTCATCTACCATCTTCACGGCATCGTACATTTTTTCACTGTCGCCAAAACGGTGGCCCATATCATCACTGTATTCCAGGTACACCCAGGAAAGGTCCGGCGCATTGGTACGGAGGTAGGCTGCGGCCTGGTTGGTCACGGTTTCATCTATCAGGTGAATGTACTGGCTGCTTTTATCATGCGGGTACTGTACCGTATCCAGCTCCAGCCCATCCACATGATGATCTATATGCAGGTACCCGGTTTGCTGCAGGCTATCGCCTACCAGCTTGGTACGGTTATCCAGCCAGGTAGAGAAAATAGCGGCTTGCTTTTGCGGGTAAGCCGCTTTAAAATAGCGGAACAGGCTCCAGTAATGGTAGTTCTGTGCGGCAATATCGTTATCCCATACATTGTGCTTATTCACCCAAACGCCTGTGAGCAGGCTGTTATAGCCTACTGCGGAAATAGTGGGTGTTTGAGAATAACCGCCCTTTTCCCCACCTACGTAAGCGCGGGTATAACCGCCTACCGCTGCAATACTGTCCATGTGCGGGGTGGGAACTTTTTCTTTTACATCTGCCGGAATACCGTCCACGATAATAAATACCGCCTTACGGGCGCCTTGCTGGGCGTAGAGGGTAAGACCTGAGAGCACTAACAGGAAGGTATATATGATCTTTTTCATACTTACATGGTTTTAAAAAGCAGCTGACTAAAAGAATGTAAAAGTAAAATGCTGTGAACATTTTACATCCTTTTAGTCAGCCTCATAGTTTATTCTTTGATCAGTAACCACATTTGTCCGTTAATATTATCCCCTGTGGGGTATTGGCGGCTAATGGCGGCAGTTACATTCTCACGGTTCAGGTCAAACTCATTTTCAGGATACATCCAGCGTTTGGGTACCTGGTGGTTGTTAAGCACACCGGCGCCGGATACATCAAACACGGGGAAGCCTGTACGCCGTTGCTCATAAAAGGGCAGCCAGCCGGTGTTCACAAAACAGGCAATGTATTTTTGTGTAATAATGGCTTTCAGCTCCTGCCCTGCCTGCAGCTGTACAGCCGGTTGGGCCAGGTAGGCGGTGATGGCGTCCGGCGTTGTTTTATAGAACTCCTGAGAGGCCTGTATACCTTTCTTATAATAATCGCTGGCGCTGCCACTGATCCAGCCGCGCACCACCGCTTCTGCCAGTATGAACTGCAGCTCTGCATATCCCATAGCGGTGCTGGCCTCATTCACGGGGTCATGGTAGTAACGCTCATCTATTTTAGATGCCTGCCCCGCTGCTACCCGGGTAGAGTTCTCGTCAATAGTAGCGCTGCCCATAACACCACCGTAGGCATTAAAATCATCATCTGCCAGCCCGGAATGGATGGGCGCTTTAGCTGCCATACGGAACAAACGCGGATCTTTTAACCCTTTCAGCATGTTCACAAAAGTTTCCTCCATGTAATAAGCGGTTTGCAGACCGTTGTTGTTAAAGAAGGGATAACGGTCATCCTGCAGGTCATAGAACACCAGCTGTGCGTTGTCGGCATTACCGGTAAATAAAGGATACTGCGCCGGGTTGTTCACTATTTCACTGAACCGTTGTTTGATATTCAGCTTTGTGTTGCCTTCTTTCTGGGAAAGCATGATGAGCACCCGCAGGCTGAAACTGTTGATCAGCTGTTTCCACTGTTTAATGGTGCCTTTGTACACTATATCGCCCTGTATGGTGCCTGCATCGTCCGTCAGCGCACTGTTGGCTTCTTTCAGCTGGTCCAGCACTTTCAGGAAAATATCCTCCTGCTTATCATAGGCTGGTGTAAAATTTTTCTCGTTGCCCTGTAATGCTTCGCTGTAGGGCACATCGCCAAAAGTCAGGGTAAGACGCATAATAAAATAGGCCCTGAAAAATTTGGCTAATGCCAGGTACACCGGCTTATTTACCCGCTGGGCTTCTATTTCCATCTGCACTACCTGGCGCAGGTTATCATAATCGCCATACCCTGAGCGCTGCCAGCCGTAGTACTGGTTATTATCTACCCCGTCCGTATAGGCCATCTGGCGCGATGCCAGCGCAGCGGACAGGCTTATCTCATTAAAAGCATCGATCTCTATACCGGTAAGCAGCAGGTCCGGTGAGGCCTGCGTGGTTTTGTTGGGATCTGTCTGGAAAGCCTCAAACTTCTTACAGCTCACCAAACCGGTTATAAGCAGCAGGTTAATAACTACAAATATCTTTCGCATACTTTACTTGCTTTGATGATCAGAATTTAAAATTCACATTGAAACCCATGCTGCGCATAGAGGGTGTTTGCAGGTCATCTACCCCGGTATCCGGATCTACATTTGGCAGCTTGGCAAACAGCAGCAGGTTACGGCCTATCAGGGCTACGGAAGCGGAACGGAAGAAGGTGCCTTTGATCCATTTTTCCGGTACCTGCCAGGTCAGGTTCACTTCCCGCAGCTTTAAGAAGGTTTCTGAATAGTAATTGTAACGGGTGTTGGCAGCGTTGCTGGTGTTCACCATATAATCAATATAGTTCACGGCTTTGGTGTTGGGTGCAAACTTGCGGCTGTCGCTAACAATATTGCCTGCCCCATCATACTGGATATCACCGCCGGTTACTACTACACCCTGGCCAACATAGGTGGCCTGCCCTGCATTAGCATCATCGCGGAACTGGTTTACTGTGCCGGGGTGCGTACCACCCCACCACATTTTCTGATTGGTGGTGGAGTAGATCAATCCGCCAATGCGCCCATCTACCAGGAAACGCAGCGAAAAATTCTTATACCGGAATGTATTTTCCACACCGTACACCCAATCCGGATCGTCGTTACCTACATATCGCGTAAAGGGATCATCTTTCGGAAAACCATTGGTCTGATATACAATATTGCCCTGCGGGTCTTTTTCATATACGGATGCAAAGATGCGGTCAACCCGGTCTCCTGCCTTCAGCTTACCCAGCACAGCTTCATTATTGAAAATGGCCTGCAGGTAACGGTGATAGCTGCTGAAATTCACCAGCACATCCCAGCTAAAATTCTTGCTGCGTACAGGGGTGCCCGTTAACACAAACTCTATACCCTTGCGTAAATACTTATTACCATTTTCCCGGCGGGAGGTGTAACCGCTGGTACCGGATACATTGATGTTCACAATATTATTGTAATCCTGTATACGGTAGTAGGTAGCATCAAAGCCCAAACGGTTGCCGAACCACTTCATTTCCAGGCCGGCTTCCCAGGAGGCAGAGGTGCGGGGCTTCAGATCAGGGTTCTGCAGCGCGCCGCCGTAAGTGAGCGAGGGCGTGCCATTCCACTTAATGCCCCGGTCATAAGCGGGCAGGTAATTGTAGGTATAGTTATTATCCGAATCCAGCAAACCGCTGGACACTTTTGACCAGGAGCCGCGTGCTTTCAGGTAAGAGAACCAGTGCGGCAGCTTTACCAGCTCAGACACGAGTATGGAGCCGGATACGGAAGGATAAAAGAACGTATTGTTGCTTACCGGCAGGGTGGATATTTTATCGGTACGGCCGGTGAGCGTCAGGTAAAACGCTCCTAAATATTCCAGGTCCACAAAACCATAGGCGCTGCTGGTACGCCTTTCTTCCAGCCCATTGGTACCCTGTACCGGGTTGGTTGAGTTGCTGAGGTTATAGAATTGGGGTATTGACAGCCCATCTGTATTAGACGACTGGTACCGGTAATTGCGGTAGTAGTTGGAGCCGCCTAATTCCGCATGTACTGCAAAGTCTTTGCTGAAGGTATGCTCATACCGCAAAATGAGGTCTGTAACAATGTCGATATAATTACCGCTGCTCACATAAAAGTTACCGCGGGATTTATCGCTGTAACGCACATAACTCTTAGGCTCCTTTACATTGGAGGTTAAACCATAGCTGTTAACACCTGTACGGAATTTAGCACTAAAATCCTTATTGAACGTATAGTTCAGGGCCATAGAGCCAAACGTATTGTCCTTATAATAACCGTTCAGCAGCTCATATGCCTGGAAGTAAGGATTGTTATACCACGACTGGTTATAGTGTTTTTGCTGAATGCCTTCCTGGCCTGGCTGCCAGTAGTTGCGCAGGTCGCGGATATCTACATCAGCGCCAGTCCATAAAACCAGGTTATACAGGTAGTTACCGGGGCCGTAGCCTACTTCCGGGTAATTATCAGTGTACTGGCGGTTATAAGTGATGCGTGCATCCACATTCAGCCGGTCAGTTAAATTGTAGTCACCTGATAAGCTGAAGGAGCTGTTGTTCAGATCCGTATTTGGTACCACTCCCATTTGATAAATATGAGAGGCTGATGCCCGGAAATTACCTTTATCACTGCCTTTGGTAACACTGATGTTGTTAGTGGAGATAATGCCTGTTCTGAAAAAATTCTTCACATTATCCTTACCGCGGGCTATAAAGGGCAGCGGCACCCGCTGGTTGGTATTGGGATCTATAGGACTGTTATACTGCGGTGTTTCCCAATAACCACTGGGCGTGCTTGGATCGGGCTGATCCAGCTTAGGACCCCAGATCCAGCCGGAACCCTCTGTGCCACCGCCGGAACCATCCACATACGCATATTTGCCTTTATAGCCATTGCCATAAGTGCTTTGGACTTTGGGTATGCGTATAAAAGAGGGTTGGAACATGGTAGAGGAATTAAATTCCACTGCCAGGTCTTTACCCTTACCACGTTTGGTAGTGATCATAATAGCGCCGTACTGCCCTATGGAGCCGTATAATGCAGAAGCAGTGGGGCCTTTCAGCACGTTAATGCTTTCCACATCATCCGGGTTCACCTTCCACATATCTGCCTGCTGATCGGGAATACCATCAATTACCATCAGGGGTTTTTGTCCTCTGAGGGAGATGCCTGCATCCCGGAAAAGGTCTGTAGAGCTGCGGATGGTAAGGCCGGCCACACGGCCGGTTAAGGAGCTAACCAAGTTGGGTTCCCTGGCCTGCGTCATACTTTCACCTTTCACCTCCTGCACCGCGTATCCCAGTGATTTCTTTTCTTTTTGTATACCCAGGGCGGTTACTACCACCTCATTCAGGCCCGATACATCGGGCTGTAATGCCAGGTTAATGGTGGTTTGCCCGCCAACCGTGATCTCCACAGGTTTGTAGCCCATAAAGTTCACCACTAATATATCCGTAGCAGCTACCTGGGGTATGGAAAAATGCCCGTTAGCATCTGTAACGGCGCCTTTGGTTTTCCCTTTAACGGTAATGGTTACGCCGGGTAACGGCGTGCCGGTAGTAGCGTCGGTAATATTGCCGCTTACTGTTACCTGCTGTTCGGCTGTTTGCTCACCGGCTATGCTGTGTATGGCGTAGTAGTTGCCATACACCAGCTCACTGGTTAACCCTAAGGGGTGCAGCAGCTGTGGCAGGGCGGTTTGCAGCTCCTCCTGCGTTACTTTACGGTAAATGGCGTCGCTTACGGTTTTGCCGTACAGGAGATTGCTGTTGTAGTTAAATTTTACTTTGTGCGTGTTTTCCAGCTGCAGTAACACTGCTTCCAGCGGGTGCAAAAGCCGGGAGTTCGCTGTGCCGGCCTTTGCCATCATATTCTGCTGTGCATAGATGGGGTTCAAACAACAACCCAATGCATACAAAATAATAATGCCTGTTACTACTCTTTTTATAAGTAGCGTTTTGTGCATAACCATATTTTTTTCCGATGAAGAATGTTGGCAGGCAAATAGATCAGTGAGCCGGCCGGATCACTACTTGCCCGTTTGTTTTATTGACCCTGATATCAAGCGATCTTTCAAGAATAGATAAAAGCAGCTCGAGGTTGCCTGCAGGCGCGGTGCCTGTAAATTGCAGCCTGCTAAGCTCCGGTGCAGTGAATACCACCTGCACGCCAAAGTGACGTTGTATTAACCCTGCAATTTCCTGCAGGCTGGTCTGGTGGAAGGTAAGTACATGATCCTTCCAGCCGGTGAGCACCAGGGTGTCTGCTGCCTGTTTCTGCAAGCTTTGTGCGCCCCCATGGTATACCGCCATTTCGCCGGGCAACAGCAGCATGGGGCTGTTGTTGGCAGCCTTTACGCTTACCCGTCCGCTGTTCAGTACTACCTGTATGCTACTATCATTATGTGTTATATTAAACCGGGTGCCCAATACGGCTACTTCTAAGCCCTGGCCTGCATGTACGGTGAACTGTGCAGCGGCGGGGGCTATTTCAAAAAAGGCTTCGCCCTGCAACCATACCTCACGCGCATTGCTGCGCTGCATGTTACTATCGTATTTCAGCTCAGAGTTAGCATTCAGGTGAATGGCGCTGCCATCCGGCAGGGTAATGGTGCGCATTTGAGCATAGGGTGTGCGCACACTTACCCACTGTGCATGCGGGCGGTACCACCATAATGTGGTGGCTACCAGGCCCAATACCACGGCAGCAGCGGCCACCCAACGGATTATCAGCGGCCGGTAGTTACGGCGTATCGGCAATACAGGCGTTTCCAGGATGTTCTCGAGCATACGCTCTGCAGCAGCTGTTTCCAGCACCGGCAGGGTGATTACTGCCATCAGCTCTTCCGGATCAGGCAGCGCTGCGGCATCCTCATTTTCCTGCAACCAGGCTACCAGCAGGGCTTTTTCCTCCGCTGTACAGGTGCCTTGCGCATGTTTTATGAACAGTTCTCTGATATCCATTTTGTATTAATACAATCCGGCGGTTAAAAGGGACGATCCTGGTTGAAAATTTTTTTCAGGCGCCTGCATGCAGCATTACCTGGCAGCTGGTGATAATGAGCAGGGGCACAATCATGTCGTGGCTGTCGTAATGGGTATGGAATTGTGTACGCAGGAAACGGCTGGCTTTTGTGATCTGGTCTTTTACCGTGTTCTTGGATAAACCCAGCTTGCTGGCAATTTCTTCGTGGGAAAGGCCGTCAATGCGGCTCATGGAGTAGATCAACCTTCTTTGTGGCGGCAGCTGTTCCAGCGCCTGATTATTCCAGCGCTGCAGCTCTGCCAGGGAAATAGCTTCTTCTGTAGTATTGAGCGAGGCAGGCTGGCGGTAAAAAATGGCCTGACGCAGGTTTTCGTCCAGGGCGGCTTTTTTCAATAAGTTAAATACCGTGTGTTTGGTAGCTGTATAGAGATAAGATTTGATGGAAAGCTCTTCTTTCAGCTGCAGGCGGTTGATCCACAGCTTCATGAATACCTCCTGCACTACTTCTTCTGCCAGCTCCGGGGACCGGCACAGCTTACAGGCATAGCCGAACAGCGGATCCTTTACTGCGTAAAACAGATCTCTGAAAGCGGCTGCATTCCCTTCCCTTATTTTTGGTACATATTCCTGCATGTACAGAGGTATCAAATTACAAACGCCAAAGGTCGGAAATGACCTTTACCGGAGTATTAAGGTAGTATTAAATTTAGGTAAATATGCTGAAAGCAGAAAGCGGAAGGCAGAAAGGTTAAAGCAGGGCCATATATCATAAAAGCAATTAGCATAGATGCCTGGCCGTATTGCTTTTGGCTTTACGCTTTCAGCACTCTGACCATTGCTTCTGCTTTCAGTAAACATTCTTCCCACTCTTTTTCAGGGTCGCTGTAAAAGGTAATGGCTGAGCCAGTGGGAAAGGAAAGGTGGCGGGTAGCTGCGTTGTAGAGGATACTGCGGATCACTACATTCAGATCCAGATCACCGGAGGGGGTAATGTATCCTACAGCGCCGGAGAATAACCCGCGGCGGACAGGCTCATACTGGTCAATAAGCTGCATGACCTTTAATTTGGGGGCGCCGGTCATAGATCCCATTGGGAAAGCATGCTGCAGCACTGTTGTAAAAGGCATGTTATTTTCACGTATAGCCTTTACCGTGGAGATCATGTGGTGTACATGCGCAAAAGAGTAAATGCCAAACAGCTCCTCCACCTGCACACTTCCCGGCATAGCAGTATGCGCCAGGTCATTACGCACCAGGTCCACTACCATTACATTTTCCGCGCGTTCCTTGGGGCTTTGGAATAACGTGCTGCGGGCCTGCTCATCCAAAGCTGCATTCTCCAAACGGCGGGTAGTGCCTTTAATGGGCTGGGATATAATGTTGTTACCCTGCTGCTGTAAGAACCGTTCGGGGCTGGAGCATAACAGGTACTGATCTTTTACCCTGTAATAAGCAGCAAAGGGGGCGGGCGATAAACGGTTCAGCTGGTCAAACAACGTTAAGGGATGTACGCTAATGTCCGGTATAAAATTATCCCGGCAAAAATTCACTTCATAACAATCTCCGCGGTGTATATGATCCTGCAGGGCTTTTACCGTTTCCATGTACGCAGCCCGGTGCAGGCGGCTTTGGGGCTGCGTGGCAGCTATGGTACTCCGTTGTGCGGCTATGTGCGCAGGCATTTGCAGGCAGGCGTTGTAAATTTCGCGGGCCTGCTGCGCTGTAAGATCCACTCCTCCTATCTGCACCTGGTGCGGTTGTAACAACATTACTATCCGTGGCCTGAAAAAATACAGGTCGGGGAAAGCAATGCCGTTATCACGGGCGGCGCTATACGGAATGGGAGTATGGGAGGTTTCCTGCTTCAGGTCATAGGCTAAGTGACCAAACAGCCAGTCCTGGCAGGTATCATGGAATTGCTGCAGTGCGGTAAGCGCGTTACCGGCAGGCAGCGCAATGTATTCTATTGCTTCAGTTGCCAGCAGCGCTTCGTAGCGGTTATACGGTGAGGGGTAATCATTGTTGTCCAAAAAACAACAAATGTTGAACCGGTTAGACCAATTCAACATTTGCCGTTTAAAAACTTTATGATCGACTACTGGAAAATCGTGAAATATCCTGATAATGGTTTGTTTTAACGCTTAGAAATCGTCATCGTCATCATCAAAGCCACCCCTGTCGTTAAACAGGTCCATGTCTTTGAACTCATCATCAAAACCCAGATCATCGTCATCGTCGCCGGTTTTCTTACCCGGGCGGCCACGGCGTGCTTTAGGCTTAGGTATATCAAACTCTTCGAAGTCAGGATCATAGTCTTCATCCTGTTCTCCTTTTTCCCATGCATCATCATCGTCATCGGTTGCGTCATCATCGTCATCTATATCGTCATCGTCATCATCTTTACTCTTTTTGGAGGCCGGCTTATCTGATTTCTTTGCAGCAGCAGACTTCTTCGGAGTTTCCTCGTCATCATCGTCTTCGTCCTCGTCATCTACTTCTTTCTTAGGTTTGGCGGCAGCCTTAGGAGTCCCTTTGGTTGGCTTGGGAGAAGTAGGTTTCTTGTTCTCTTTTTCGTTATCAGATTTCGATTTCATAATAGGTTCACTTATTTCTTTAGCGTAAAGTTTTAACAGTTTTTTTTATTCGCCAAATTTTTTTTCTTCTCTTTTTTTTGTACTTTTTTAAGTTTTATTGCTCCAGTATCTGATCCCGTCCAGGCCCGTTGGAAACGTATTTCACAGGTACCTTCAGGTAAGCTTCCACTTCCTTAACAAATGCTTTCATTTCCGCCGGTAACTCGTTGTAAAACTTACTGTTGGCAGCTGCTTCATCACTCCAGCCGGCGTACTTTTCCCATACTGGTTTCACATCCAGGCTGGTTAACTGAAACGGCATTTCCCTTGTTTTAGTACCATTTACTTCATAAGCGGTACAAGCGTACACTTCGTCAAATGCATCCAGCACATCACTTTTGGTCATTACCAGCTGGGTTACACCACTTAACATGCAGGTATAATCCAGGGCTACCAGGTCTATCCATCCGCAACGGCGGGGGCGGCCGGTGGTAGCGCCAAATTCGCGGCCTATTTCGCGCAGCTTTTCGCCAGTGGCATCATGCAGCTCCGTTGGGAACGGACCGCCACCTACGCGGGTGCAATAGGCCTTTGTAACGCCTATTACTTCCTGGATCCATTTAGGTGCTATACCCAAACCGGTACATACGCCGGCAGAAATGGTGTTGGAGGATGTTACGAAGGGGTATGTTCCAAAATCCACATCCAGCATGCTGCCCTGCGCACCTTCTGCCAGCACTTTTTTACCGGCTTTCAGCTTCTCATTCAGAAAATATTCTCCGTTTACAATATTCATTTTCTTCAGCAGCTCAACTGCGGCAAAAAAGTCTTTTTCCCAATTAATGATGTCCTGGCTGATATCGTCCTGGGTATCGTAGCCGGCCAGCAGATGCAGGTGCTTCTGCTTCAGCTTTTCGTACTTCTCTTTAAAGTCAGGCAACATTACATCGCCCACGCGCAGCCCGTTACGGCCGGTTTTATCCATATAAGCCGGGCCTATGCCTTTAAGCGTAGAACCGATCTTTTCACTGCCTTTAGCTATTTCAGATGCTTTATCCAGCGCCCGGTGTGTGGGTACTATGAGGTGCGTTCTTTCTGCAATAAATAAATTCTCCTGCAGGTTTACGCCTAATGCGGTTACCTTTTCACATTCCATGCGGAAGGTTACGGGGTCCAGCACTACGCCATTACCAATGAGGTTCACGGTGTTTTTGTGGAACACCCCGGAAGGAATGGTGTGCAGCACCACCTTCTGATCATTGATATATAAAGTATGACCAGCGTTCGGCCCACCCTGGAAGCGGGCTATCACGTCATATTTACCTGCAAAATAGTCCACAATCTTCCCCTTGCCTTCATCTCCCCATTGCAGGCCTAACAAAACATCTACCATAATTTGTGTAAGTTTAGAAAAGAAGTGGCAAAATTAAGGCGAAATATGAAGATTTAGAGAATTTTCTCGAAGTCCATGGTCCATAGTCGATGGTCCATAGCCTTTATCAGCCAGGCAAGTATTGCGGGGCATGCTGATAGTAGTTTGCATAATACCATTACGGGTATATTTTCCCTGCGGTATATACCATGGACCATCAACTATGGACCATGGACTACAAACTAACTACTGCTCCTCCTCCAGCCGGTTCACAGACTGAATGCCATCCAGGCGCTTCAGGCGGTCTACCAGCTCATCCAGCTCCTCTTTATCGTGTACGTATACTTTGATCAGCCCTTCAAACAAACCTTCCCGTGATTCAATGGTAAGGGCAGAAATATTCACTTTCAGCTCACCGGATATAATGTTGGTGATCTTGTGGATCACTCCCACGTCATCCATCCCAATGATCCGTACGCCGGTCAGGAAGGATATTTCACGGTTCTTCACCCACTTGGTCTTTACCACGCGGTGGCCGTAGTTGGCCAGCAATTGTGCGGCATTGGGGCAGTTGGTGCGGTGTATCTTCAGTCCTTCACTGGCAGTTATAAAGCCAAATACATCATCGCCGGGTATTGGGCGGCAGCAATTGGCCAGCTTATAGGCGATCTTGTCAGAACTTTCCCCGAAGATGATCAGCTCTGCATCTTTCTTGGAAGGCCCCTGATGTTTCAGATGCTCTTCCGGCTGATGCTGGTGCTCCGGCTGTTTTACCGGCTTAGGCGGTTCCAGCTTATCACCCAGTACGGTGAACTGTTTCAGCTCCTTCAGATCAATGTTCCTGATGGCGATCTGATAGTACAGGTCCAGCGGGGAGGGTTGTTTATAGAACTGCACCAGCTCATTAATGTTATGCTGGCTGGCGGATATTTTCTGATGATCCAGCTTACGTTCCAGCTGGGCTTTACCATCCATGGCTATTTGCCGCTTTTCCTCCTTCAGCGCATCTTTGATCTTGGACTTGGCTTTGGCGGTAAGCACAAAGTTCAGCCAGTCTTCTGATGGTTTTTGTTTGTTGGAGGTAATGATCTCCACCTGGTCGCCGCTGCGCAGCTTGTGGCTCAGGGGTACCAGCTTGTAGTTCACCTTGGCGCCTATACACTTGTTGCCAATGGCGCTGTGTATGGCATAGGCAAAGTCCAGGGAGGTGGAGCCTACGGGTAGTATCTTCAGATCGCCCTTGGGCGTGTATACATAGATCTCTTCGGTGAACAGGTTGCTCTTAAAATCGGCCAGGAAGTCCAGTGTATTGGAATCGGGGTTGTTGAGTATTTCCCGGATCTGGGTAAACCACTGATCAAATTTAGATTCCTGGCTGGCAGGGCTCTGGTTGCCTTCCTTATAACGCCAGTGCGCTGCCAGGCCTTTTTCCGCATAGTCGTTCATGCGTTTGGAGCGTATCTGCACCTCCACCCATTTACCCTGGGGGCCCATTACTGTTACGTGCAGCGCCTCATATCCATTGGATTTGGGGTTGCTAAGCCAGTCGCGGGTACGTTCCGGGCTGGGGTGGTAAAAGTCCGTGATAATGGAATATACCTTCCAGCAATCAGCCTTTTCCTTTTCCAGGGGGGAGTTCATGATAATGCGGATGGCAAACAGGTCATATACCTCTTCAAAGGCTACGCCTTTGGTTTTGATCTTATTGTAAATGGAGTGAATGGATTTGGGGCGGCCATAGATCTCAAAGTCAAACCCCTCTTCCTGCAGCACCTCCTTAATAGGCTTAATGAATTCGTTGATATACCGGGTGCGTTCCCGCTTGGTTTCCTTTAGCTTTTTGGCAATATCGCGATAGGTTTGCTGCTCCGTATATTTCATGGCCAGGTCCTCCATCTCTGACTTGATGTTATACAAGCCAAGGCGGTGAGCCAGCGGGGAATAAATAAATACGGTTTCAGAAGCTATTTTCAGCTGTTTTTCCCGGCTCATGCTGTCCAGGGTACGCATGTTATGCATACGGTCTGCCAGCTTGATCAGGATCACGCGGGGATCATCTGCCAGGGTAAGCAGGATCTTCTTGAAATTTTCTGCCTGTGCGGTGCTGGTGCTGGAATCTATAACGGTAGAGATCTTGGTGAGGCCGTCTACAATATGAGCGATCTCGCTGCCGAACTCGCGTTCCACGTCTTCCAGGGTTACTTCAGTATCTTCTACGGTATCATGTAATAATGCACATATAGCCGAACGTACGCCCAGACCTATTTCTTCCACGCATATCTGGGCTACTGCCAGCGGGTGCAGGATGTAGGGTTCCCCGGATTTACGCCGCATATCCTTGTGTGCATCTGCCGCCATTTCAAAGGCGGTACGCACCAGCTCCCGGTCGCCTTTCTTCAACCTGGGTTTCAAAGCCCTCAATAATGCGCGGTAATGGCGGACGATCTCCTTTTTCTCCTGTTCCTCGTCTAAATTATATTTTTGTACTACCACTGTTTCCATCTGCACTAAAGTTACGATTTTATGCAATACGATTACCCGCCGCCTGCGGCGGTTTTAATTAATAATTAAGAATGAATAATTAATAATCATGGAGGCTGGCTTTACGTTGAAATGCCGGTGACCACGATCATTAATCCTTCATTATTCATATTAATTACAAGGGCTGTCCCAGCCTGCACTTCTGCAGTACTTCCCAGGAGGAGCCGTTATGGCGCATAAAATAAAGGTTATTGACCTTAAAGGAGATGTTGAAAGGGCGGTGCTCATATTCCGGCCAGGCCGCTTCGAGCTGGGGTGCTGTAAGATCGTTAAAGGCTACGGTAACGTGCGGTCTAAACGTGTCGCGGGCCAGCATCCTGCTAAAACCGAACTCCCGGCGCAGAAAAGTTACCAGCTCTTTATGGATGTTCATTATAGCCGGCTCCTGCGCTACTTTTATATACAGGATGCGTTGTGCTTTGAACAAAGAGGTACCAAAACCATTTAAGGTCACTTCAAAGGGCTGGGCGCTGGCGGCAAATTCGGCTAAACCGGCGGTCAGTGTTTTTTCCAGGAAGGGATCGGCGGTAAAGGGCACCTGCAGGGTAATATGTGGCAATACCTTCAGCGCAAAGCGCGCGCCGTAATGTTCCGCAAATTCCTGTTTCAGGCGAATGATCTCTTTGCCTGCTTCTGCGGTGGGTAAAAGGGCTATGAAATAGATCTTTTTCTCCTGCCTGGGCGGTTTGTTGAATCGTCTTTTGGGTGCAGGCCGGTTGTTGCCCTGGTTAAACCGGTTGCCCCGGTTATAACTATTTCCAAAGTCCCTGTTGCCACCATAACCACCTTGTGAAGATGGACGGTTCTGTACCACCCGTGGACGGTGGGGTTGTTCTCCTCTTTCAAAGTTCATACAAAAAATATTGGGTTTAACACCTGTATGTTAAGTGTATAGGTATTAGTGCTCTTTATGATCTTCCTGTTGTCCCTTATGATTTTCCTGCTCTGGGAGGTTTAAACGAAATCCTACATTGTGCAATGTTTCCAGCTGTATTTGCGGATCGGCCCGGAAATGTTTTCGCATGCGGGTAATAAAAACGTCCATGCTGCGGCCACTGAAAAAGCCCTCTTTGCCCCAAACGTTCAGCAGGATCTCTTCCCGCCTCAGGATCTGGTTGGCGTTTTCTTTAAAATAACGGATCAGGGCTACTTCCCTTGGGGTAATTACGCCTATGCGCACACCATTTTCATCTCTTACCTGCAGGCTTTCCGAGTTAAAAGTTAATTTGCCTAAAGTAAATTCATTCTGTTCATTATGGGCCCGGGGTAAGGTCCTTTTTAAAAATACTTTGATCCTTGCCACCAGCTCATCGATGCTGAATGGTTTGGTAATATAATCATCGCCGCCCAGGCGGAATCCTTCCAGGCGGTCTTCGTCCAGCTTGCGGGAGGTAATAAAAAGAATAGGGATCAGCCCGTTTTTTTTCCTTATTTCCTGTGCCAGGGTAAATCCATCTTTCTTCGGCATCATCACATCCAGCAGGATCAGGTCAAAGTCCTCTTTCTGAAATTTCTTCCAGGCTATTTCACCATCAAAACAAAGTACTACGTCAAACCCCTTTGATTCAAGATGCTTTTTGACGACGCCACCAAACTGGTAGTCATCATCAACCAGCAATATTTTTGCGATACGATTCATCTTTAAATTAACAATGGGGATATGGTTAAAGCTTTATGGTTATAAGGTTCTTCGCTTCACTATGCAGGGGATAGTAACACCTGCAATATTGTTAATTTATTGTTGCCATCGCGTTAATAATTCGTTATTCCAAGTAATTTTTTAACAGCCATTAAAATCGAATTAACTAATTGAAATGCGCTTTTACAATAATTATATTATCATATCATGCGCATTCCAATCATTAGGCTTCCTAACTATTAAGATACATGATCTATACGGATGGCTACTGCATGCTGCCAGGGTTTCCCCTGCACAGCGGCGGGGAGGCTGATCTCTACCACCTCTCCTGTTTTCTTCCAGCTTAGCTTTTCTTTAGCGCCCAGCATTACCATCTTAGCTCCTTTGGCAGGTGTAAGGCCTTTAAAGGAAATGGTGGCCGGCAGCTTCTCGTTCTCACCCAGCAGGTATATTGCATATACACTGCCATCTTTTTTAGTGGTAAAACATACCTTGCCGTCTTTATAGGGGGCTATTGCGCGGGTGCCATAGATAGCGTCTCCATTCACCTGCATCCATAAACCGATATTATGCATAGTGGTATAGGCAGCGTCATGTAATTCCCCATCCGGACCGGGGCCAACATTCAACAGATAGTTACCGCCTTTGGCCACAATGTCTACAAGATTGTGAATAATAGTGTTTACGGATTTGTAATGATCATCCGGCACATAAGACCAGGAGCCGGCCATCGTCATACAGGTTTCCCAGGGATAGCTCAGCGGCTTTTCCGGGATCTGCTGCTCCGGCGTACGGTAATTTTCAAAAGGGCCGTGCACACTGCGGTCTACTACTATAAGACCCGGCTGGTGCTGGCGAGCCATTTTGGCAATACCCTCCATATCTATATCCTGGTTCTGCGGAGGTGTTTTAAGCCAGGAAAGTGACTCCGCGGTTTGTGTTTTCCGGGGACGTACCCAGCCCCCATCCAGCCAAAGGATATCCAGCTTGCCATACCCGGTCATCAGCTCCTCTATCTGGTCATAGGTATATTTCTTAAACTTGTTCCAGCGCTCGGGATATTTGGTAATATCATAGTTCACATTACGGTCTTTAGGCGGGAAGTAAGACCACCAGTAATATTCTGTATGCCAGTCGGGTTTAGAGAAATAAGCCCCGGCATGAATACCCTGCGCACGGAATGCTTCAAACACCTCTTTGGCTATATTGGAACGGGGATCTTTACTAAAGGCACATTGGGGGCCGGTTACGCGGTAGTCCGTTTGTTTGGTATCAAACATACAGAAGCCATCATGGTGCTTGGTGGTGAACACCAGGTACTTCATACCGGCATCTTTAGCGGCTTTGGCCCATTTGGAGGGGTCAAACTTCACCGGGTTAAAGGTATTGCCCAGCTCCTCGTATTTTTTCAGGTACTCAAAGTAGGGAATGCCGTATGGCTTGCGCTGGGTAAAACCTTCATCTTCCGGGCAAATGCTCCAGGATTCTACTACCCCCCATTGAGAGTAAGGCCCCCAGTGCATGAGCAGGCCAAACTTCCAGTCCTGCCATTCATCCAGCTTTTGCAGTACGGCCGGATCTGTTTCAGGTACATAAGGCGGCTCCGCATGCTGCTCCTGGGCCTGTGCGGTGAACAGCGCCAACAGGGCGGCGGCCGTGATCCATAATTTGCGCATGATAATATTTGTGGTGTGAGTGATAGGTATATGATTTGGGGAACAAAATAACAAATATTAGCACTATTCCCTTACAGTTCTTTAACTGTTTTGTGTAGCATATTACCTCCGGATATACGGCTGGCAGCCTGTATCTTTGTGGTATGAAAAGTATCTGGCAGCAAATATTACGATACCTGTATATTGGCAAAAAAGATCCCGGGGCGCCTAAAACCCGTTATGTGGCTATGATGCACGGCATGAACCGGATATCCATTTTACTGTTCCTGATCGCGCTGATTATTATGCTGATAAAGCTGATAAGACGATGAACAATGTGCACATCTGCACCTTATTTTTCCCCTTCTTTAACAATGATCTCAGCTGCCAGGCGGGAGGCGTTGCGTTCTCCCAGGCGGCTCCATAAAGCGGCATAATCTGCCTGCATCTGCTGCCGGGTTTGTTCATCCTTCAACAGCAGGGTCAGGGCTTTCAGCAGGTTCTCTTCCGTTAGCTCGTTCTGGATCAATTCTTTTACTACCGGCTTATCCATGACCAGGTTCACCAGCGAAATGTATTTTACCTTAATGAGGCGTTTTGCAAAAAAGTATGAGATGGCGCTGCCTTTGTAACATACTACTTCAGGTACCCCAAACAGGGCGGTTTCCAGGGTAGCGGTACCGGAGGTGACCAGCGCAGCCTGTGCCTGCCGCAGCAAAGCATAGGTTTGATTTTTTACGGTGGTTACATTTGGATGCTGACCTATGAGCCCTTGTATAAACTCATCGTCCAGGCTGGGGGCCTGGGCTATTACAAACTGGTATTCCGGAAAATATTTGGCCATAGTAAGCATAATAGGCAGCTTAATGCTCACCTCCTGCTTACGGCTGCCGGGCAATATGGCTATGATAGGTTTGTCTGAAAAAGATATTGCTGCCGGTTTTGCTTTTTCTGTTTTGATCACCTCTACCAGCGGATGGCCTACAAACTCCACTTCGTACTGCCATTTCCGGTAAAAATCCTGTTCAAAGGGCAGTATCACCACCATTTTATCTACACACTCCTTTATCTTTTTCACCCGGCTTTCCTTCCAGGCCCATACCTGGGGCGATATATAGTAAACGATCTTATAACCCTCTTTTTTAGCCCATTCTGCAATGCGCAGGTTAAAACCTGGGTAGTCAATAAGCACCAGCACATCCGGCTGAAAGGCTTTGATATCTTCCTTGCAGCGGTCCATATTACGGAAAATGGTACGCAGGTTCATGGCCACTTCCACAAAACCCATGAAAGCCAGATCGCGGTAATGTTTTACTACATGGCCGCCGGCCTGCTGCATCAGGTCGCCGCCCCAGCAACGTATATCCGCTGCCGTATCCAGCTGTTTCATTTGCCGGATCAGGTTACTGCCATGCAGGTCGCCGGAGGCTTCGCCGGCTATGAGGTAATATTTCATGGAGCAAAAGTAGAGAAATAGGCTGAATGCTTAATGCATAATGCTTAACGCTGATTGTGTTTTGCGGTGGGCCTGGCGTAATAGGCCTTTGCGTTAAGCATTACGCGTTCCGCGTTAAGCATTTTATCCGTGAACTAACTTTAACAGCAGGATAGTGATGGCGTACAGCATGGTTACCAGGAAAATACCTTTGGCGGTAATATCCCTTCTGTTGCGGGTGTACAGGTAAAAAACCAGGCCATTCAGCAACAGGCAAATACTGATTACTTTGGGGATCATTTGCCGGTTGGTGCTGAGGATGGTAATAAATTCACTCAGCCCTATATGCTGCTTAAAAAGTATGAGCAGGTAATACAAGAAGAAACCAACAATAGGTGTTAGTAAGCCCAGCATAATGCCCAGGGGTAAATTGTCTTTCTTGAACATAACATAATTCATATGACGATATGCTAATGTGCTTTACAACTTCCACGTTTTTTCCATCTCCTCTTTCATCCGGTAATGCGTCAGGTCAAACTGCACGGGTACCAGTGAAGCATAGTTATTTTCCAGCGCCCATACATCTGTATCTTCTCCGGGATCCATATTTTTGAACTCACCGGTAAGCCAGTAATATTTTTTACCGTGCGGGTCGCGGCGCTCATCAAATGCTTCCACATACTTGGCGTTGGCCTGCCGGCATATCTTAATACCTTTGAACTCGAGGGTATCTGCTATCACCGGTATATTAACGTTAAACAGGGTGTTGGGTGATACGTCGCTTTCCAGCAATTTTTTTGTTACATCATACGCTACCTGCTTGCTGAGTGTAAAATCAGCTGCAAAGCTGTAGTCCAGGTATGAGAAGCCAATGGAGGGAATGCCTTCAATAGCAGCCTCCATAGCGGCCGACATGGTGCCGGAGTAAATAATATTGATGGAGTGATTGGCGCCATGATTAATGCCGCTTACGCAAATGTCCGGCTTACGGTGCAGTATTTTGTCGCGGGCCAGCTTTACACAATCTACCGGGGTACCGGAACATTGCCAGGCCTCTATTCCTTCAAACTGATCCACCTGGTTCAGGCGTAAAGGTACCCCAATGGTAATGGCGTGTCCCTTGCCTGATTGCGGGCTGTCCGGCGCTACCACCACTACTTTACCCAGCGGGCGTACGGCGTCTATTAATGCGTGTATGCCCGGCGCTGTTATGCCATCATCGTTGGTGACCAGTATGATCTTTTCGTCTGTTTCCACGTTCCGCTTTTTTACTTGTTACAAATTTAGTATGTATTATCACATTTTATGTTAATAATCTGTTTTCAGCATTCTTCTGAAAACCAGGAAGATCATTAACCCAATGTACAAACATAACATCAGCAGATATACTCCATCATCATAATGGTCTGCATTGTTCAGCAGCTTCCCAATTACCGGGAAGGGTATCAGCTCATCGCCTGTTTGCAGGGGCAGCAAGCCGCCTATTTCACCAAAATTACGTTTAAGCACTAATACCAGCACCTGTTCCACGATCATAATATAACACAGGTACAGCACAATGGCCAGGCCGGAGCGCCGTACCAGCACGGCTATCAATGTGGCAATGCCCAGTGATAACAGCACCTGCAGCAGGTAATAGAAGAGGTATTCAAAATTCTCAAAGCTTAGCGGGTGGGTGCCATAGGCCAACCCCAGGACCAGCGCAGTAATAACAGTGGTTAAAAAAGCCAGCACACTCAGGGCAAGCCACCAGAAAAGCTTTGCCATTACAAACTCGCGCCGCTCCCATCCGTCAATAATATTCTGGCGGTGGGTTTTATAGGTAAATTCATTGGTGACCAATATGATCATTGGAATGGCAAACAGCGCAGTCATGTAACTGTTCACATTTGCAATGCTTTGCCAGATCAACGGAAAGTCATAAGGCGCTACCGCAATCAGCTCTTTGGTTTTACTCACGATCTGGCTGGTGATCTCTGCGGCAATATAATTGCCTGCCGGGATAATGGCCACCGCCAGGCCTACCATCACCCAAAAGGCGCGGTAGGGCTTTATTTTCAGCCATTCAGTACGTATCAGATGCAGCATGTACGTTTAGTTGTTGGTGATTTGCAGGAAAGCTTTTTCGAGGCTTTGTTTGCGTGTATACAGATGGTTGAGCCACAGGCCCTGATCGGCACACCAGGCATTCAGCGTGGCCGGGTCTACCGGTTGTTTGAACACCACCTGTAAATGTTCCTGGCTGGAAATAATATGATCAAAGGCAGGATGCTGGCTAATGACAGACATCAGCTTTGTATTATCGTTACAGGACAGCTCCACAAAATCTTCCCGCACCAGCACCTGGTTCACCGGGCCGGATAACAACAACTTTCCTTTTTGCAGGATGGCCACATGGGTGCATACCTTTTCCACTTCATCCAGCAGGTGGCTGGCCAGTATAATGGTTTTACCCGTTTGCGCCAGCTGCAGGATCAGCTGCCTAACTTCTGCAATACCGGCGGGATCCAGGCCATTGGTTGGCTCATCCAGTATCAGCACTTCCGGATCACCCAGCATGGCGGCCGCAATAGCCAGCCGCTGTTTCATACCCAGGGAGTATGTTTTGAAACGGGAGTGCTGCCGGGCGGTTAAGCCTGCAATGTCTAATACACGGGGTATATCCTGCCCGGACTGTTGTTTAATGGAGGCGGCTACCTGCAGGTTCTGATAGGCCGACAGGTAGTGGTAAAAGTTGGGCGTTTCCAGCAAGGTACCTATACGCTGCCGCTGGCGGGCCGTGGGCGGCACATCCAGCAAGGTGAAAGTACCGGTATCTGCTTTTAAAACATCGGTAACAATACCCAGCAACGTCGTTTTGCCGCTACCGTTAGGTCCCAGGATACCAAACACGGCGCCTTTGGGCACTTCAAAGCTAATGCCGGACAGTGCCTGTATAGCCCCATATCGTTTGGAAATGTTCTGAAGAGAGAGAATTGGCATGAAGGGGATTTACGATTTTAGATTTACGATCTTAGATCTGATAGCAGCATATCTCCCGCACCCTCAATCTAAAGATCGTAAATCTAAGATCTAATTAATTTCTGATCGGTTTACCGGTTTTGATAACACTTTGCAGGCGTTCCAGTGTTTTACGTTCAGCAGCCAGGCTTAAAAAGGCCTCCCGCTCCAGATCCAGCAGGTATTGCTCACTTACCAGGGAGGTTTCGCTCAGGTCGCCCCCGCACATTACATAAGCCAGCTTCGCGCCTATTTTAGCATCATGCGCTGAAATATATTTCCCTACCTGCATAGCATTAATGCCTGCCAGCAAAGCGCCCAGCGCCGTACGGCCCAGCACTTTCACGTCTTTTCTTTCCTGCGGGCGGGTATATCCTTCATCCGCCAGCGTGATCACACTGCGCTTGGCATCGGCGATCAGGCGGCTCAGGTTCATGGTAATTTCATCCTTACCGGGGCGCAGAATGCCAAGGTCATAGGCTTCATGCGCGGCAGTGGCCACTTTAGCCATGGCTACGGTCATAAAGCGGTCTTTTAAAGGCTCTTCCTCAATACGGCCTTCTTTAAACTCATCACTGGCGCGTACAGCCATTTCTTTGGTGCCGCCGCCACCGGGAATTAAACCTACTCCCAACTCTACCAGGCCTATGTAGGTTTCTGCAGCTGCCTGCACCTTATCTGCATGCAGGCACATTTCACAACCTCCGCCCAGGGTAAGCGCATGAGGCGCCAGCACTACCGGCACAGATGAATAACGGATACGCATAGTGGTTTTCTGGAACAGGCGCACGGCCATATCCAGCTCATCATACTCCTGCTCTGCCGCCAGCATAAAGATCATACCTACATTAGCGCCAGCGGAAAAATTAGTACCGTCATTACCGATCACCAGCCCGCGAAAATCTTTTTCTGCACGGTCTATGGCTTTGTTCACGCCTTCCAGCACCTCACCGCCAATGGTGTTCATCTTGGTTTTCCAGTCCAGCCCTACTACCCCATCGCCCAGGTCATACAGATTGCAGGCGCTGTTCTTCCACACGATGTTATTACTCAGGTTTTCGAGTATGATAAAGGTATCGGCCCCCGGCACCAGCTTGTAGGCCTGAGTGACTACCTCGTAATAATATTTTTTGCCGTTCTCTACTTTGTAAAAAGATTTGATGCCTTTAGCCAGCATATCTTTCACCCAGGCGGCCGGTGCAAAACCTTTTTCCTCCATAGCCTTTACCGTGGCTTCCACACCCAGCAGGTCCCAGGTTTCAAAGGCGCCTATTTCCCAGCCAAAACCGGCTTTCATGGCATCATCCACCTTGTAAATATCATCTGCTATCTCGGGAATACGGTGAGAGATATACGAAAACAGCTGTGCATGGAATAACTGGTAGAACTGGCCGGCTTTATCTGTAGCAGCGTTCAGCATACGAATGCGCTGCTTCAGGTCCTCTATGGGTTTGGCGGCTTCTATGCTGCCAAACTTAGGCCGCTGTTTAGGGCCGTATTCCATGGTTTGCAGGTTCAGCGTAAGGATCTCCTTACCGCCTTCCCCTTTCGTTTTTTTATAAAAACCCTGACCGGTTTTATCGCCCAGCCAATTGTTCTCCACAACTTTTTGCAGGAAAGGCGGGATCTCAAAGATCTTACGCGCTTCATCCTGCGGACAGTTATCAGCCACACCTTTCGCTACTTTTACCAACGTATCAATACCTACTACATCAGCGGTACGGAAGGTGGCGGATTTAGGGCGGCCTATTACCGGGCCGGTGAGCACATCTATTTCATCAATGCTTAGCCCCATCTCCTGCATAATGTGGAAGATGGCCATGATAGAGAACACGCCTATCCTGTTAGCTATGAATGCCGGTGTATCTTTACACAGTACGGTGGTTTTACCTAAATACAGGTCCCCGTAATGCATGAGGAAATCTATCACTTCCGGATCGGTATGCGGGGTGGGAATGATCTCCAGCAAACGCAGGTACCGCGGGGGATTGAAGAAGTGTGTACCGCAGAAATATTTTTTGAAATCATCACTCCGGCCTTCTGTCATTAAATGAATAGGAATACCGGATGTGTTGGAGGTGATGAAGGTGCCGGGCTTGCGGTATTTTTCAACCTGTTCAAATACGGAACGTTTAATGTCCAGGTTTTCTACTACTACTTCTATTACCCAATCGCAATCGGCTATGCGGGGCATATCATCTGTAAAGTTGCCGGTTTGAATGCGTTTTACCACATCTTTTGTAAATACCGGTGAAGGGTTTGATTTGAGTACGGATTGCAGGGCTTCATTTACAATACGGTTTTTCACAACGGGGCTGTCCAGGGTTAACTTTTTAGCCTGTTCGGCTGCGTTGGGTTCTTTCGGGGCAATGTCCAGTAATAACACCTGCACCCCAATGCCGGCAAAGTGGCAGGCAATACGGGAACCCATTACACCGGAACCAAGGACGGCAATTTTATTAATGTGTCTTTTCATCAGTTAATATATTTTTAAAGGCCTGATGCAGTCGCCTGCGGCTCGTGTCATAGTGCCGATAGCCTTTATCGATAAAAACGTTGTTTCTTTATTTTGATCCTTGAATTTAGGACTTTTTGTAGTACGGAGTACAAAGGGAAGGGTTTTTCTAGTGTATCTTTTAGTGGGGATGCTATCAGTATGTTAGCGGTTCGCGGTAGGTATGGCGTATGCGTAATATTCTTATTTCATGTGGGCCTGTATAATAGGCGATCCGAAGTCGCTGACATTCAAAGGCACGGTAGTTTCCGTCATTATTCAGCTTGTACTTATCCGGGGGATATATTTCCGGGTGACCGGATAACCTACCTATTCTCTCCAATATCTCTGCTCTTACCTTTTCTGCATTTTGTACAGAATCTTCACTAATGTACTCAATAGCTGCATTAAACTGTTGAAAGGCAACCTTACCCCAGACAATATTCCTATTTGCCACCCATCCAGTTTTTGGACATGGCTGTTACCTGTTCATGTGTATAAAACTCACCGGCGTCTATACCATCCATAGCTGCTGCTATTTCCTGGTTGTATTGTTCTATACCCACACGGCCTACCTCATCTTTCAGTGCTACGTAATGCTTAGCTACACTTAAAAGCGATTCTTTTTCAATACTTGTCAGCCGCAACCAGTATTTCATAAATTCACTATCCAATGAAGGCGCTCCCATAAATAACAATTTCTACGAATCTACACTAAAAAAAGCAATGCACAAAGCCCGCCAGAATACTCAATCCTGCTGACTTTGTGCATGCATTATCCTCTTAAAATTATATCAGCTTACACCACTCCCCGGGCTCACCATTTCTGCCGGGTTCACAAACACCAGCTTCCCGTTATCCTCTGCCATCAGGATCATGCCCTGGCTTTCAATACCTCTCATTTTACGGGGGGCCAGGTTGGCTACCAGCGTTACCTGCTTGCCTACAATATCCTCCGGTTTAAAGTGCATGGCAATACCGGAAACGACTGTACGTTTTTCCGTACCAAGATCCACTAACAGCTTTAACAGCTTATCGGCCTTCTCTACTTTTTCTGCCTGTATAATAGTTCCTACACGCAGATCCAGCTTGGCGAAATCATCGAACTGGATCTCTGCTTTGGGCGGCGCTGCAGGTGCAGGCGGCGGTGTGGCAGGCGTAGTAACAGCAGCCGACTTCTTCAAACCTGCATGCAGCTTATCTACCTGTGCTTTCACCTGCTCATCTTCCACCTTTTTGAACAACAGCTCCGGCGGACGCAAACTATAACCCACACTCACCAGCTTCAGGCTGCCTGCATTTTCCCATTCCAGCATACGGTCCACCACTTTCAGCATGTGGCAGATCTTTTTAGCCGTGAACGGCAAAAAGGGATTACTGAAAATAGCCAGGTTGGCGGTGAGCTGCAGGCACAGGTGCAAACAGTTGTCTATCAGCTTTTGATTTTCCGCCTGCAGTTCCGGCGTTTTAGCCAGGATCCAGGGTTGTTTTTCCTGTAAGTAACGGTTGCCTTCACGGGCTGTGTTCATCATTTCCTGCAGGGCATCCCGGAAGCGGAAATTCTCCAGCGCATCTTCTATTTTCTGTTTGGCTTCCTGCAATGCGTTCATTAACGCATCATCCTTTGCATCTTTTACATCGGCATGGAAAGCAGGCACCTTACCATTGCACAATTTGTGCATCAGCACCATGGTGCGGTTAATGAAGTTGCCGAAAATAGCTACCAGCTCGTTGTTATTGCGGTCCTGGAAATCTTTCCAGGTGAAATCATTATCCTTTGTTTCCGGTGCAGTGCTGCATAATACATAGCGCAGCACATCCTGCTGATCCGGGAAATCCTTCACGTACTCATGTACCCACACGGCCCAGTTGCGGGAGGTGGATACTTTTTCGCCCTCAATATTCAGGAACTCGTTGGCAGGTACATTTTCCGGCACTACAAAACCGCCGTGGGCCTTTAACATGGCCGGGAAAATAATACAGTGGAACACGATGTTATCCTTCCCTATGAAGTGTACCAGCTTGGTATCGTCCTTACACCAGTAATCGGCCCAGTTAGGCGTCAGCTCTTTGGTGGCGGAAATGTACCCAATAGGCGCATCAAACCATACGTATAGTACCTTGCCTTCTGCATCAGGCAGCGGCACTTTAATGCCCCAGTTGCTGTCACGCGTCATGGCGCGGCTTTGCAAACCGTTATCCAGCCAGCTTTTACATTGGCCGTATACGTTATTCTTCCACTCTTTATGGCCTTCCAGCAGCCATTCCCTTAACCAGGGCTCATAGTCCTGCAGGGGCATGTACCAGTGTTTGGTCTTCTTTTTCACGGGCACGGCATCGCTCAGGGCAGAGCGAGGGTTGATGAGCTCTTCCGGGCTCAGGGAAGTACCGCAGCGTTCACACTGATCACCATAGGCCCGGTCATTGCCGCAAACGGGGCAGGTGCCCACAATATAGCGGTCGGCCAGGAACATTTGTTTAACCTCATCAAAATACTGCTCACTTTCTTTTTCTTCAAAGCGGCCGTCGTTATACATTTTCAGGAAAAAGGCGGCTGCAGTTTCATGATGCACCTGGCGCGAGGTACGGGAGAAAATATCAAAGGATATTCCCATCTCCGCAAAACTTTCGTTGATGATCTTATAATACTTATCTACAATATCCTGAGGGGTTACGTTCTCCTGCATGGCTTTGATGGTAATGGGCACGCCATGTTCATCTGTGCCGCCAATGAACTTTACATCGGCTTTTTTTGCACGCAGGTAACGGACATAAATATCCGCAGGTAAATAACAACCGGCCAGGTGACCAATGTGTACCGGTCCGTTAGCATAGGGTAACGCAGCTGTTATTAAATATCTATTAAATTTTGCCATATCCGTTTAAACAATACTTAAATGTTTGAAGGTTTGTTTGTTTTCTGGTTTATTGATTTATTTTGGACTGAAGTTTTTGGTGGAACTGTTTTCCAAAACATACCTCCTGCTTTTATGAGGGAAGCGTAAACCGGCAAACCAGTCCGCAAAGGTAAATAAAGCGCATTAGAATGATGAAAATTCCCCCTTATCTGAAGAAAGGCGATCTTATAGGCATTACCTGCAGCAGCAGTAAAATGGAGCTGGCTGCGGCAGAATATGCGGCCAATGTGATTAATTCCTGGGGCTACCAGGTGCACCTGGGCATTACCGTAGGCACCAGCTTCCATAATTTTTCCGCCCCGGACGAGCTACGGCTGGAAGAGCTACAGGGTATGCTGGACGACCCGGAAATAAAAGCAATTATATTTGGCCGTGGTGGCTATGGAATGATCTGCCTGCTGGATAAGCTGGATTTTACCCGCTTCCGCAAACATCCCAAGTGGCTATGCGGTTACAGCGATATTACTACCCTGCACACCCACGTACAACACCGGTATGGCATCGCCACCCTGCATTCCCTGATGTGCAGCGGCATTACGGAAGCCACTGCAGAAAACGTGTATGTGGACAGCCTGCACCAGGCGTTGCGCGGCAAAGCCTATAAATATGCAGCAGCCCCGCATGAGTTGAACCGGCCCGGGGAAGCAAGTGGCGTGCTGGTAGGTGGTAATTTGTCATTGCTTGCCAACCTGTCAGGCACCAGATCACAAATTGACACCAAAGGCAAGATCCTGCTGCTGGAAGATATCAGCGAGTACCGCTACAATGTGGACCGCATGATGTACAACCTGAAACGCGCCGGCTGGCTGGATAAGCTGGCAGGCCTGGTAGTAGGCGCTTTTGTAGATGGTAAGGAAACCACTACCCCCTTTGGGCAGAACGAATTTGAGATCATCCAGAATATCGTAAAAGATTACAAATACCCAGTGTGCTACGGCTTCCCCTCCGGCCACCAGGTGGAGAATTATGCCCTGCGGCTGGGCACAAAGCACCAGCTTAAGGTAGGCGCTAAAGGAAGTATACTTTATACAGCTAAATAATTAATAATGGATAATTAATGATTAACAATAGTGGTCGCAGGCATTTCAATGTAAAGCCTGCCCTCATGATTATTAATTATTAATTTTTCATTGTTAATTATACCCCTGACATGGACTTCACTAGGGATTCACTAGGGAAAAACATGGGATCCAGTAGGGAAAGACATGAGAAACTCATGAGAAAGACATGGGAAAAACCACTAATCCTCCACATCGGGCACAATCTCCAGCCCGTAATCTTCAGCTGTTAAAATACCCGCAGCTTTTGTTTGGGCGATCAGATCTCTATCCGGTGTAAGGTGATGGCTCCTGAACTGGTTGTGCAGGTAATCCATGCTATATAGCTTATTCACCAGGCCATCCGGTACAGCTACCAGGTATTTTAGTATCTCATTCACCATCAGCAAACCGGTAGCGCCGTGGGTAACGCCCATGGCCCCTGCGTCAAAATTGCGGTAGGTTTCCGTAAGCGCGGCACTGCAGCGGTAAGAGGCAGAGGGTGCGCCATCCGGCTGCGGAATGTTATATCCAGCCCACCAGGACACCCAGTTATGCACCTCCCCTATTACAAACGGTTTTTCATGCAGCACACAGGCATCATTCACCACCAGGTGAGTAGGCAGGTGCTGGGAGCAGTCAATTACCAGGTCCATTTCAGTGATCAGCTGCACCACATTTTCCGGTTTTATCTGCACCAGCAAAGGATAATGTTTGGTGAAGGGGTTAGTAGCCCATAAACGGCTGGATGCCATTTTAGCTTTATGCTTACGCAGGTCCTGCATCTGGTAAATGGGCTGGCGGTGCATATCCTCATCTGTGATCACACCATAATCTGCAATGCCTATTACGCCAATGCCACTTGCGCTGAGATATTGTATCACCGGGCATCCCAGGCCACCGGCCCCTATTACTAATACCCTGGATGTTTTGAGCTTTTCCTGCATAGCCAGTCCCATACCAGGTACGGCTATAGGATGCCGGAAGTGTTGTATTTCTTTCTCTGTTAATGCCATGCTATAGGTCAATTACGAATTGTCAATTACGAAATGCGAGCATTCATGAATGCCGCTGAAAGTAATTGTGATATGAATAATTACGAATGAATGCGGAACGCTGAATGCTAAAGGCCCTTCTTAGAATAAAACACAGGCAGCGTTAAGCGTCCGGCGTTACGCATTCAGCATTTTACAGCTTATTCCTGTGGGAATTCCAAAGTGAATTTACTGCCCTTACCCAAAGCGCTATCTACTTTTATTTTGCCTTTATGAGCATCCACAATGGCTTTTACGTAGCTGAGGCCCAGGCCAAAACCTTTTACGTTATGCACGTTACCGGTATGGGCGCGGTAAAATTTTTCAAAGATACGCGAAATCGTATCCCGGCTCATGCCAATGCCGTTATCGGAAATGGTGATCACAATGCTTTTGCGGGTGTTATAGGTGCTGATCATTACTTCCAGGTGTTGCTTGGAGTATTTGATGGCGTTATCCAGCAGGTTAAAGATCACGTTGGAAAAATGCACATCATCTGCTTTAATGATAGGGTTGATGGCATCCAGCCGCAGCTCCACCCGCCCGTTCTTGGAAGCCATTTGCAGCTGCAGGTTATCCACGGTATGCTGTATCACCTCATGTACATCCAGCACCTGCAGGTTCAGGCCTATTTCGTTCTTTTCCAGCAGGGCAGATTGCAGGATGCTTTCCACCTGTTTATTCATGCGCTTATTTTCCTCTTTAATGATGCCGGAGAAGTACTGGATCTTTTCCTTATTATCCATCACCTTATGGTTGCCAATGGCGTCTATTGCCAGGGAAATGGTAGCCAGCGGGGTTTTCAGCTCATGCGTCATGTTATTGATGAAGTCTGATTTTATTTCCGATAGCTTTTTCTGGTTCAGCAAGGTTCGGATGGTAAGGGCAAAGGCCGTGACAATGATCAGTGTAAACAGTACGCAACCAACTATCACCCATCCCAGCCAGCGCAGGATAGAGAGGTTATTGTTGGGGAATATTATATACAACAGTTCGGTGCGGTCCGTCAACAGATCGAGGCTGCTGACCAGGGGAACGCTTTGTATGGAATAGTCCAGCGTATCCTTATTGGCCAGGTTCATATGATCAGAAAAATGCGCCGACTGCAGTTTTACAACAATCTTGTCGTTGCTTAAGCTGCTCCTGCCCACAATGCCGAAGTCAATATCCGTATCCAGCTTTTGCTTATGTAATATACTGTCTATCAATTGCTCCACTTCGTCGGTGGTAAAGCGGTCGCTTACGTCTACGGTTATATTACTCAGCTCATATTTTTCCAGGGTAAAGCTGTTATCCGCCCCTTTGCTCAGGGCAGTGCCTCCCATTTTAAACCGGATGGGCGGGGCCTGGCGGCGCACCATTTCATCGCGCACATTCATCAGTACATTGAGGAAACGCTGCTCCATCTGCTCTTTGCGCAGAATGGCCGCATTGCGTATCCAGCTAACCTGTATTACAATAATGCCCAGCAGAGACAAGGTGATAAGCACAACGATGATCGGAAATGTTTTCTTTAACGGTAGCATGTATTTTGTAAAAACTTAAATAAGCAAGTATCTGATTTGTAACTTTCTAAGATAACATTAAGTGTCTTAAATTCTGTCAAAAACAATCATTGCTATAGCAACAATAATACAAAATTAGAGCACGTAACCCGTTCAGCAGCTTAATTTTAACAAAAGACTATCACTTTAACGTAATTTTAACTGCGTACCGCTGCATTTTTTATTGCTTCTTTACTTACCTTTGCTGTATAAACTGGTATCAAATTTGTAAAGTAGATACCAGAGACAAAATTGAATAATTAAACTTTCTACATACATCGACGTGGATTTCGTTCCATAAGCGATTTAGATTTTGGTTGATAAAATGGTAAGGAGGCTTTCTAGCCTCCTTTTTTTATTATAGCTATTTCATTTCCAATCAAAATTGGTTAAATTTATTTTAGTGATCAAAATTGTTGCGTATGGTGTCCCTTGCTCCCGGAATATTACTCATAGCTGATCCCTTTCTGAAAGATCCGAACTTTGCGCGCACCGTGGTATTACTTTGTGAACACCAGGATAAGGGCAGTTTTGGTTTTGTGATCAATAAGCTGTTTGATCAAACGCTGGATGAGCTGGTGCCGGAAGTGCTGGTGCCTAACATTCCCGTGTTCTTTGGCGGCCCGGTGCAAATGGATACGATCCATTTTGTGCACCAGCAGCCGGAGCTTATAGACGGCGGTTTTGAGATCATTCCCGGCATTTACTGGGGCGGCCGTTTTGAGAATGTAGTATCGCTGCTGAATGAAGGCCGGCTGGATCTGAGCAGGATCAAGTTCTTTATCGGTTATAGCGGCTGGAGCAGCGGGCAGCTGGTGAATGAGTTCAATGAAAAATCCTGGATCTTATCTGAAAGCGATACGGCGCTTATTTTTGATGAAAAGGAACAGAACATCTGGCAGCAATCGCTGAAGAATTTAGGGAACAATTTTGCCATAATGGCCAACTTCCCTATTGACCCATCTTTGAATTAAAAATATTGCTTTATAAAAGGCGCTTATCCCGTTGTGGCGTGGCCGCAACGGGATTTTATTTTCCTGCAGAGATTAAACCTTACAGGCATACTTTAACCACTATACGTTTAGGAAAATGAAAAAATAATTGTCAACTTTATAAGGATAAACATTTGCTGATCCCGTTGTGAAAGTCATTGTATGATCACCCGTTGCTCCCAGATAAGACCATTTCCTATTCCCGTTGTAACTTACAGGCAGCATAAGGTACACTCATCAACCAGGCTATTTATCACTATCAAAAATATTGTGCTGGTAACAGCATGCCAATTATGGTACTACAGTTATTAGTGACTGTTTGAGATTGCATTGGCACACGAAAATCTTCCGTTGTAGCCATCCTATGACATAACCGCAAAGGCCGGGTTTTCCCGGCCTTTTTCATGCATAAAAAGCCTTACAGCACGCGTAGGTTTGCTGATAAAAGCTGGTCAGGTGAAAACAACCTCGTTTGCGCCGCTGAGGGATCAGCCCAATACATCCGGCCCTAAGAACTCTGCCGGTTTTACTTTCAGCAGATCACAAATTTCAAACAGGCGATGAATGGTAAGCGGGGTTTTACCATTCTCCAAACGGCTATATGCATTTTGAGAAATATTCAGCATAAAAGCCATATACTCCTGCGAGTATTCCTTTTTTCGGCGCAGTGAACGAAGCTTTTGGATAACACGCATTATGTAGGTGTGTGTAATGGTATTTTGATCCATATGAGAGGGTTGCTATGTAAAAGACGGATATGATCAGGATTATGTTAACATAGGAGTACTAACTATCACCCCTATACGGCAAACAGCAACGTTTAGCCATGCGGGTGATCACTCGTTTTCTCCAGGTATAAACCAGGTCACGTGGGTAAGTTAAGTGTAAGGACATGGTACATCAGTTTATCAAACAAACAATTGCATTTAATGCATACTATGGAGTGTGTGTCTTTATGGTCTAATGGTTTAACAGGAATAGCTATAAAATAGTTTAGAGAGCCTCTTCTATTAAGTTAAATAATTCTGTACGCTTGAATTCTTAATGACTTGTTAATGAATTGTTAAGCGAAGATACGTTTTTAAGCATAAACGTAACCGGTTAAGCTGCAATGGAAATGAAGCATTTACGCTTTTTATTTGCGTAAGCACGCAACAGCGCTTCCCTGTCAAATCCAGCTAAAACAATACAGGCCTGATCTTCAAGCGAATAGGAATACGGTGAGCGCTGCTAAAAAAGATTTACGTAAGTAGCCTTTTTGGTGATCTGGCAACAATAGGGATCAGGAAGGTTCATAGTGTGGTCGCTTTCAATCACTTTCGTAAACTTGCGGCTGCTGCATTATTACAGTTCCGGCTGCTTTCATCTGCTGGCAAGGCTCCTGGCGGGTGAGGCCGGTGTATTTTTACACATCAATCTGTTAATAAAATTTTTGATTTTTTTTTCTGTGCCTATGCTTTGAAGTCCAATGGTTAACGTGCCGCCCTTTGTTCTCCCTAACAAAAATGACTAAACGGAGTGAGAATATTCAAAACAATTTAAATATCTTGCTAATGTAAAATGGATACGGTAGGATCAACCACGGAGCGCGATGCATTTTAACCCATTTTTCAACTGTGAGAGCAGGAGCAACGAAAGCATTGATACCGAATAGCTAAACCTATGAAAACGATAACGGTAGGTCTCTTTTAGGCCAGCTTGCATCGGATAATATATAAAAAAAAACACCCAAAAACTTATTGAAGATACACTTGTACTTCTGTAACGGCAGCCACCGTTCAGCGGCGCTTAAATATATTCATTTTCATAGGAATAGGGTTATATGCCTGCTGCATGGTAGTTATGTAATGTAATTATCATAATCGGCAATAACCTGCTCGTTGAATAACCCGGCCAGTATTCCTACTGCGCTTTTAACGGGGTCTTCTTAGATTGGAATAGTTAGGACAAAAACAAAGGCCGGGTAATCATACCCGGCCTGTTATTTTATGTGCATCTCTGCTTTTTAGCCAATCAGCGAAGCGCCTTCTACCAGCACAGTTGCTTTATTACGCAGCACTTCCACGAAGCCGCCTTCTATCTGAAAATATTCTGCCTGCACTTTATCTTTCAGCACCTTCATTTTGCCTTTGCCCAAAGCAGCGATCAACGGCGCATGGCGGTTCAGCACTTCAAAAGAGCCATCGATACCCGGCAGCTGCACGCCGTACACTTCTCCGGTGAACAGCTTTCTTTCAGGTGTTAAAACTTCAAGCAACATTATAATTAATAATTAAAAATGAAGAATTAATAATTAAGATGAAGAATGTCACTAATATCACACAGGTATATTAATTATTCATTCTTCATTATTAATTAATTTTTGGCTGCTTCCAGCAGTTTCTTACCTTTTTCAATGGCATCGTCAATAGTACCTACCAGGTTAAAGGCAGCTTCCGGATACTCATCTACTTCACCATCCATGATCATGTTAAAACCGCGGATCGTTTCTTCAATGGGCACCAGTACGCCTTTCAGACCGGTAAACTGTTCTGCCACGTGGAAAGGCTGTGACAGGAAACGTTGTACACGGCGTGCGCGTAATACGGTCAGCTTATCTTCATCACTCAGCTCATCCATACCCAGGATGGCGATGATATCCTGTAACTCTTTATAACGCTGCAGGATCATTTTCACCCTTTGTGCGCAGTTATAGTGTGCTTCACCTACAATGGCAGGTGATAAGATACGGGAAGTAGAATCCAGCGGGCTCACAGCAGGATAAATACCTAAGTCGGAGATCTTACGATCCAGTACGGTAGTAGCATCCAGGTGGGCAAAGGTTGTTGCAGGAGCAGGATCCGTCAAGTCATCCGCAGGTACATATACCGCCTGTACGGAGGTAATAGAACCGTTTTTGGTAGAGGTGATACGTTCCTGCATCAAACCCATTTCTGTAGCCAAAGTAGGCTGGTAACCCACCGCAGAAGGCATACGGCCTAACAGCGCGGATACTTCAGAACCTGCCTGGGTAAAACGGAAGATGTTGTCTACGAAGAAAAGGATATCGCGGCCGCCGCTGGCAGAACCATCTCCGTCACGGAAATATTCTGCAATGGTTAAACCGGACAGGGCCACACGTGCGCGGGCTCCGGGGGGTTCATTCATCTGGCCAAAGATAAAAGTAGCCTGTGAGTTTTTAAGTGCCTCCATATCTACAGCACCCAGCTCCCAGCCACCATGCTCCATGGATTCCTGGAATTTCTCACCATATTTTACGATACCGGCTTCGATCATTTCACGCATCAGATCGTTCCCTTCACGGGTACGCTCACCTACACCGGCAAATACTGATAAACCTTCGTAACCTTTTGCAATGTTGTTGATCAGCTCCTGGATCAATACGGTTTTACCCACACCTGCACCGCCAAACAAACCGATCTTACCACCTTTTGCATAGGGCTCGATCAGGTCAATTACCTTGATACCGGTGTACAGTACTTCTGTATCGGTAGCCAGGTCTTCAAAACGGGGCGGCTGGCGGTGAATGGGGTAACCATTGGAAGCGTCAATATCTCCCAAACCGTCAATTGCTTCACCTACCACATTGAACAAGCGTCCTTTGATCTGGTCGCCAACAGGCATTTTAATAGGAGTGCCCTTATCGGATACGGCCATTCCTCTTACGAAACCATCTGTAGAGTCCATGGCTACACAGCGAACGCTGTCTTCACCCAGGTGCTGCTGCACTTCCAATACTACTTTCTGACCATTTTCACGGGTTACTTCCAGGGCGTTGTAGATTTCGGGTAATTTTCCTTCAAAATGCACGTCCACTACGGGACCGATAATTTGCTTGATCTTACCTGTGTTAGGCATATATTATTGCTATTTATAAATCTTTAAATGAGCGGTTTATAAAATTTGGCGCAAAGGTAATGGTTAAAGGGGTAAAATTCAAATAAACGCCCGGATTCATCGGAGTCAAAATCAAATATATAAATAACCTAATACCAAACCAACTCCTGGTCATCTTATTTATCGCTGTTTGCCTTATTTTCTTCGCTCACTGCACAATATTCACCTGCCAAATTGCGTGTTACACCGTATAAATGTTAAGGTCGTCCTAAAATCCCCTGCCTGACCGTTAAATAGCGTTAAGAAAGTGCCGGTATGGTGCCTCTGGTACGATAATCGCATTATTTGTAATGTACACAACAACCTAAGGAAATGCGTAAGACTTTCCTGATACCTTTAAAAGTATGCGATATGAAAAGCAAGATAAACTTCTATGCTAGCGTAATTATTGCCAGCTTTTTCATTACTACATTAGCCGACAGTTGCGCTACGGCCAGACCACAACAGTACTATGACCAGGGTTATGATCAAAATTATGACCCCGATCCTTACCAGCAGGGAAATGTATCTTTTTCTGCCTTTTATGATGCCTTAAGCCCATATGGACAATGGATGAACTACGGACAATACGGACAGGTATGGGTGCCCAATGCCGGGCGGGACTTTCAGCCCTACTCTACTAACGGGCACTGGGTATATACAGATTATGGCTGGACCTGGATGAGCGACTACCCCTGGGGTTGGGCTCCTTTCCACTATGGCCGCTGGGCCTTTGACAACAATTACGGATGGTTATGGGTGCCTGGTGAAGAATGGGGCCCTGCGTGGGTAAGCTGGCGTAACAGCCCGGATTATTATGGCTGGGCACCGTTAACACCGGGTATGAGCATCGGGGTAAGTATGAACATTCCAACAGCTTACTGGTCATTTGTGCCCTGCGCATATATAAGCAGCCCCAGCATTCATCAGTATTACGTGCCCCGCAGCCGCAACGTTACCATCATTAACAATACTACCGTGATCAATAATGTGCGGGTCGTTAATAATAACCGTTACTACCGTGGCCCTGAAGTACGGGATGTGGAAAGGGTAACGCGCCGGCCTATTACCCCGGTACGGGTAGTGAACAGTGACCGCCCGGGTAGTGGCAGCCTTAGTAATAACCAGATGCGCATTTTCCGCCCGCAGGGTGCAGAGCTGCGCCGCCCGCTGGCTGACAACAATAACCGGGGAAACAATCCTACCAGGATTAACGGGAATAACAACAATAATAACCGGGTCTTTCCTACGCCTGCAACTAATAACAACAATAATGTTACCCAGCCAGGTGCACCGGGCAGAACCCGCCGGATATTCGATAACGATAATGATAACCGGGTGAACCCGCCTGTTAATGTGCCGAATAATAACAATAATCAGCCGGTTAACACCCCGGACCCGAACCGGAATGCGCCCAGGCGTATATTCGACAATAACCGCGGGATTGATAACAACAACATTAATAACCGTCCGGTAACACCCACACCGGCTCCTAATAATCCAGCGCCGAACCGGCCCAGTAATCCAGTTAACAACCCGGCTCCGAACAATAATCCGCCCCGGCGTATATTCAACGAGCCAAGCAACCGCCCGGCAGCTGCTCCTGTAACTGCACCAATGCCAAGGACACAGCCTTCGCCGACTGCACCAAGGCCAGAACCCAGGACAAGTCCGGCGCCGCAACCCAGGAGTTTTCCTGCACCGCAGCCACAACGGAGCATGCCAGCTCCTGCTCCGCGCCCCGAACCGCGTATGCAGCAGCCGTCAGCACCACGTCCTGCACCTGCGCCTGCACCGGCCCCACGCCGTGTTAACGACAACAATGGCGGTGGCGGAGGAAGGATCCAGAGAGGATAAGATGAAATAGGAAGTAAGAAGCAGGAGATTGAAAAGAGGGAAATAAGATATATGAATCACATCATAGTCTTATTTCCCTCTTCTTTTTATTTTTTAAAAATAAATTATTGATCACTTACACACTGAAAAGGATCAGGATTGCCTTCCGGGGCGGGTTTATTAAAGGCCCAGCAAAAGTTCATGGCCTGGCTGGTAATGCTGATCAGCTTTAACTGCACCTTCATGCCTTTGCGGCTGCCGGCAGCATCCACGGCGCGGGTTTCCTTAGCTGGTATATCATTCACCGTATATTGTTCTGTTTTGAATACATCCCCGTTACTGCGCAGGTATTGCACACTTACCACTACATTGTCCAGCGGGTACTCCGTCTGGTTCTTCACGATCACCTGCAGGTTTTTGATACCGCCGAAAAAGCCGGTTTTGTAGTCGCTGGTATTAACGGAAATAAACTGCTTCCAGTTACGGCGGTAATAGGTGCGGCGCTCCACAAACTTACCCTGCACGCGCTGCTGCTGGTCTTTGCGGTCAGCTATCTGCTGGGCGGCCCCACTGGCCAGGTTCAGGCTTTGCCTCAGGTCGCGGTTCTCGTTCAGCAGGCGCTCATTTTGCTGTAATACCTTGCGTACCCGCTGCTGCTGCCGGTAATAGCCCAGGCCCAGGATAATGGCTACAAAAAAAAAGATGATCGTATAAAGAAAAGGTGATGTTTTTTTCATCTGGAATAGTTGTTAATGGTATGGTACCTGTTTTACCGGGCTTATCCTGGCAATTAGAAAAAATGATGCCATTATAAAATTGCTTTATACATCCTTTCCCCGACTTCCTTATTTTTGCTCCCTTATGGAGCTCATCAAAGTAGATAACGAACAAACCGCCCGGCTGTTTATACAGATCCACGTAGACCTTAACAAACATAACTCCCAATGGATCCGTCCGTTGGATAAGGATATTAATTTTGTATTTGACCCGCAGAAGAACAAAACCTTCCGGCACGGGGAATGTGTACGCTGGCTGCTGAAGAACAAGCAGGGACAATGGATTGGCCGGATCGCCGCTTTTGTGAATAATAAATACCGCACTAAAGGTGATGAGCAGCTTACCGGCGGGATCGGTTTTTTTGATTGCGTACATGACCAGGCAGCAGCCAACCTTTTATTTGATACCGCTAAACAATGGCTGCAGGAAAGGGGCATGGGCGCTATGGACGGCCCTATTAACTTTGGTGAGCGTAATAACTGGTGGGGCCTGCTTACAGAGGGTTTTCATGAACCCCTGTACTGTATGAACTATAACCCGCCTTATTACAAAGACCTGTTTGAAACCTACGGTTTCCGGCCTTTCTTTTACCAGATCTGCTTTGCCATAAACGTTGGTGTACAGCTGCAGGAGAAGTTCTATGCCCGCCATGATGCCCTGGATAAAGACCCTGCCTACAAGGCGCAGCATCTGCAAAAAAACAAGCTGGAAAAGTACGCAGAAGATTTTTGCACCATCTATAATAAAGCCTGGGCCGGCCATGACGGCGGCAAAGAGATTACCAAGGCGCAGGCCCTGCAGATCTTTAAGCAAATGAAACCGGTGATGGATGAAAAAGTGGTGTGGTTTGTTTATCACAACAACGAGCCTATTGCCTGCTGGTTAAACCTGCCGGAGCTGAACCAGTTCTTTAAACATATGAACGGCCAATTCGGGTTATGGCAAAAGCTGCAGCTCCTTTGGATGAAGTATACCCGCCAATGCCGCAAATTCACCGGTATTGTGTTTGGCGTTGTTCCGGAGTTCCAGGGCAAGGGGGTGGATGCTTATATGATCGTGGAAGGCGCCAAGCTGATACAGGGGCAGCACCTGTATGAGGATTATGAAATGCAGTGGATCGGTGATTTTAATCCCAAAATGCTCAACATTGGCGAGAACCTGGGCGCTTACCGCAGCCGCCAGCTTACCACTTACCGTTATTTATTTGACCGTACCAAAGAGTTTAAACGGCATCCGCTGGTGTAATGTGGTGATAGGTTAATTCGCCTGCATTCTTGCCCGGGGCAGCTGTTTCAGAATGCTTTTATAAATATCCCTTTCCTTAAAGGGTTTCAGCAGCCAGTCATTGAACCCGGCTTTGCGGAAGGCTTCTTCATCCTGCCGGTCAATATCAGCAGTGAGCACCACGACGGGGACCTTTGCCTTTCTGATGTCTTTATCGGCACGGATGTGCTGTACCACTTCCAGCCCGCTCATTTCCGGCATTTGCAGGTCCAGCAGTATCAGGTCGTAGTTATTGGTCTGGTATAGCTCATAGGCTATAGCGCCATCCCGGGCCATATCAAACCGGCATTTCCAGCGGGTAAGCATTATTTTCAGCAGCAGCAGGTTCATTTCCTGATCGTCAGCTATCAGCACATACAGTCCTTCCAGCTGGTTGCCGGTCATTTGCTCAATATCATGCTGGGTTATAATTACTGTTTGTGCAGGGGTTGCCAGCTCATAAGGGATCCGGCAGCTGAAGCGCGTGCCTTTGCCTACTTCACTCTCCACGCTAATACTGCCACCGTGCAGCTGCACCAGGCGCTGGGTAATAGCCAGCCCCAGGCCCGTACCACCGGGCTTATGGTGGGCGGTACGTACCTGGTAAAACCGTTCAAAAATGCGGGGCAGCACTTCCGGCGGCACACCGGGGCCGGTATCTTCCACAGACAGGTACAATACCCCCTGCTTACCGCTGCTATCCAGCTTAGCGGTTACGGTAACATTCCCGGTTTCAGTGTATTTGATGGCATTGGCCAACAGGTTCACCAGGATCTGTTTCAGGCGGAACACATCGCCCATCACATGCTGCTGCTGATTGCCTGTAAAGGAAAAATGCAGCTGCAGCTGTTTGCTAGTGGCCTGTATACGCAGGGTGTTCGTTACATCTGCCAGGGCCTGGTATAATGTAAAGGGCTGTTTCTGAATGGAGATATAATCGCTGTCCAGCTTTGAAAAATCCAATACATCATTCACCACATCCATCAGCATACCGGCAGATACCTCTACGGCGTGTAACAGCTCCCGCTGGTTTTCCTGTAAAGGAGTATGCGCCAATTGTTCGGTAAAACCTACAATAGAGTTCAGCGGTGAACGTATTTCATGGCTCATATTGGCCAGGAATACGGAGCGGGCTTTGGCGGCATTCAACGCATGCTGTTTTTCTTTCTTAAGCTGTTTATCCTTCCGGTGATAGTCCCACCAGATAACGCCGGTTACTATCGCGGTAAGCTCTAATAATACGATCACCAGCAGCACAACATTCTCCATACCCCTGGTGCGTCCGTTGAAATCGGCGGCAATGGCGGCTTGCCGTGCTTGCATGGCTTGCTTTTGCGCGGCATCATTTGCAGGCATGGCACTATTCTCCAGTTCTAACTGGTGCATAGCCTGCCGTAGTTGGTTCATATTATGACGGTGGTAATAGAAAGCTGTCACACCAACAATTAATTTACAGGCCAACAGGACAAACAGTGCAATACGTAAAAAGCGCATTTAATTAAATTAAAATTTGATACATGGTGTATTGTCTTTTCAACAGATAACCTGGAAGGATCCTAATAGATCAGCTGCGACTTATTGTACATATGGGTAAAACATTCACGCCCCTACTTTTGGTTTATAGTTATTTCAAAGGGATACCAGCCGGGAATTAACGATTGGGTATCAGCAAGAAAATTAAAGAAATTTACAGACATGGTAAATTTTAATTCTTACAAACGGTTTAGAATCAAGATAAACAGGTAGTGCTGAACCGCTGATCTATCCAGCTTTTCATTCTATCCTGGTTAGCATCCCGCCACCGGCAAGGTGCGCCGCGGGCGGATAACAGTCCGAAAAAATGTGTACTTTCGGGCTTTGCGAATGCTTGCATATGGAGAATTTTATCGTTTCGGCCCGTAAATACCGTCCTCAGAATTTTTCTACCGTAGTAGGACAATCCCACATTACCACTACTCTTAAAAATGCGATCCGTAATAACCAGCTGGCGCATGCCTTCCTGTTCTGCGGTCCGCGGGGTGTGGGTAAAACCACCTGTGCCCGTATACTGGCCAAAACCATTAATTGTGAGAACCTTCAACCGGACGGAGAGGCCTGTAATGAGTGCCATTCCTGCAAATCGTTCAATGAAGGCAGCTCTTTTAATATTCACGAGCTGGATGCGGCTTCCAACAACTCGGTGGATGATATCCGTACCCTGGTTGAGCAGGTACGTTTTGCGCCGCAGGCAGGCAAGTATAAGATCTATATCATAGATGAGGTGCACATGCTCAGCTCCTCCGCCTTTAACGCGTTTCTGAAAACACTGGAAGAACCGCCCTCCTACGCTATTTTCATCCTGGCCACCACAGAAAAGCACAAGATCCTTCCCACGATCCTGAGCCGTTGTCAGATCTTCGACTTTAAGCGCATTACTATACAGGATACGGTGGATCACCTGCATGAGATCTGCGAGAAAGAGCATATACAGGCAGAAGCCGACGCCCTGCACCTGGTAGCCCAGAAAACAGACGGCTGTATGCGTGATTCCCTGAGCACCCTGGATAAAATTGTGAGCTTTACCGGCGGGCACCTCACCTACCAGAATACGCTGGAGCACCTGAACATACTGGATTACGACTATTTCTTTAAAGTAATGGATGCCGTGCTGCAGCAGGATGTAGCCGGCGCTCTGCTGATATTTGACGAGATCCTGCAGAAAGGCTTTGAGGGAGATAACTTCCTGAACGGCTGGGCAGAGTTCCTGCGTAATTTATTAATGTGTAAAGAGGAAAAGGTGCTGCACCTGCTGGAAGTATCCGGTAACCTGAAGGACCGGTACAAACAGCTGTCCGGTAAAATAAGCCCGGCTTACCTGATCACTGCCCTGCACCTGCTGAATGAAACGGAGATCAACTACCGGATGGCGCGCAATAAACGCCTGCATGTAGAAATGGCGCTGATAAAGCTGTGCTACCTGCAGCAGGCCGTTACCCTGGCCGGCGATGACCAGTCCGGCGAAGTGGTAAAAAAAAAGTTAGTACCTGATGGGGCAGTGCCGCAACAGTTACGCGCACCTTTTGCCCAGGCAGCCGGGCCTAAAAGCGCCGGCAAGCCTGCTACAGCGGCCTCCATTGCACAAAATGAAGGCGCTAAGCTAACGATAGAGACGCCGCCGGCAGCTAAAACAGCGGCTACGGCTGCTGCACCGGCAACAACGGCCCCCGCGGCACCTGCAGCTACAGCACCTGTTGCTGCCGCCGCCAATACCACCGCTACTACACTCACTAATAGTAATAATACGCCGGCAACCCGCACTGCGCCCGTTAAACAAGGCGCGCCCGCTACCGGCAGCAAGCTTACGGGCCTGGCAGCCATGAAAGAAGCCCTGGCCGCCAAACAGCAGCAAACTACCGTGCGCGAAGCAGTACCCATTACGGCGGGCGCGCTGGCTGTGTACTGGGAAGAGTTTATTGACATTTTCCGGCAGGCCAATAAAATGACGGTAGTGAGCAACCTGCAGCTGGCCATTATTAACCTGCTGGGCAAGGAAGAGATCGGGATTGTAAGCCGGAACATTGTACAGTTCCGCTTTATGGAAGAAGAGAAGCTGGCTATTTCCGACTTTTTTAAACGTAAGTTTAATAACCCAGCTATTATTCTCACCCTGCAGCTGGATGAAAGCCAGCAAACCCAGGATATAGGTCCGGCGCCGCTCAGTAGCCGGGAACAATTCCAGCTAATGGCGGAGCATTATCCCATGATCAAAGAGCTGAAGGACCGGCTGAACATGGAATTGGATTTTTAAACCGGTTATTGCTGACTACGTTGGCGCTAACCGCTCATTTCTTACTTAATATCTCCCGGCTTTACTTTGAGATTCGACTTTCGACTTTCGACTTTCTTTTGTAGGTTTGGGCAAAATTTTGACTAAAGACTATGGCAGAAGTTATCAGAATGCCCCTTTTAAGTGATACGATGACAGAAGGGGTGATTGCGGAATGGCATAAAAAGGTGGGTGATACCGTAAAATCAGACGACGTAATAGCTGAAGTGGAAACCGATAAGGCTACCATGGAAGTAATAGGATATGTGGAGGGAACGCTGTTATATGTAGGCGTGGAAAAGGGAAAGGCTGCCAAAGTAAATGATATCATAGCTATTGTAGGTAAAGCCGGGGAAGATTATAAACCTTTACTGGAAGGTGGTGGCGCCGCTAAAGCGCCGGCATCCAACGGTAAGGCCGATGCAGCTGCACCTGCACCCAAAGCAGAAGCTCCAAAGGCTGAAGCCCCTGCTGCCAAAGCCGCTCAACCTGCCGGCGATGCCGCTGCAGCAGCCGAAGCGCTGAAGAATGCAACGGTGATCCGTATGCCGCTGCTGAGCGATACCATGACAGAAGGCAAGATCGTAGCATGGAATAAAAAAGTAGGCGATACCGTTAAGAGTGATGATGTGCTGGCAGAAGTGGAAACCGATAAGGCCACTATGGAAGTAATAGGTTATGCCGACGGTGAGCTTTTATATGTAGGTGTAAAAGAAGGCGAAGCCGCTAAAGTGAATGGCATTATAGCCATTGTAGGTAAAAAAGGAACTAATGTAGATGCTATACTGGCAGCTGAAGGCGGATCTCCCGCTCCCGCAACTGATGGCGCACCTGCTGAAAATAAAAGCGGCGATGCCCAACCTCAGACCGCTGCTGCTACTGCTGCCCCGGCAGAAAGTAATGGCGCTGTTAAGGATGGCCGCGTTAAAGCCTCTCCTCTTGCCAAAAAGCTGGCAGAAGAAAAAGGAATTGACATTAACCAGGTAACCGGCAGTGGTGATGGTGGCCGTATTGTGAAAAAAGATGTGGACAGCTTTGTACCCGGCGCTAAACCGGCAGCTACTACTGCCCCTGCTGCGGCAAAAGGTGGTGCAGCAGCTCCTGCATTTGTACCGGCCGGTCAGGAAGGTTATACCGATACTCCGCTGAGCCAGATGCGCAAGGTAATTGCCCGCCGCCTGAGCGAAAGCAAGTTCACCGCACCTCATTTCTATTTGAAAATAGATGTGGTGATGGACAAGGCAATGGAAGCCCGCAAAACCATCAACGAGATCTCTCCTGTAAAAGTTTCCTTTAATGATATGGTGATCAAGGCCGCTGCCATGGCCCTTCGCCAGCATCCTTTCGTAAACAGCAGCTGGATGGGCGATTTTATCCGCACCAATCAGCATATCCATATTGGTTCTGCCGTAGCTATTGACGAAGGCCTGATTGTACCGGTGATCCGTTTTGCAGATCAGAAATCCCTGAGCCAGATAGCCGGTGAAGCTAAAGAGCTGTATGAAAAAGCCAAGAACAAAAAACTGCAGCCGCAGGAGTTCAGTGGCAATACTTTCAGCATTTCTAACCTGGGCATGCTGGGTATAGACGAGTTCACGGCTATTATTAACCCGCCGGATTCCGCAATCCTGGCTGTAGGTAATATCAAAGAAACCGTAGTATCAGAAAAAGGACAATTCAAGGTGCAAAACATCATGAAGCTGACCATGAGCTGCGACCACCGTATTGTAGACGGCGCCGTAGGCGCCCGCTTCCTGGCTACCCTGAAAGGGTTCCTGGAAAACCCGGTGACCATGCTGGTATAGCACTTACGCAAATAACTATACGAAAGGGCGAAGCAGGTGCTTCGCCCTTTTTTTATTTGGGTACCGCCTACCGTATAACGGCACCGCCCCCCTGAAACTATCATGAACAGTATACCGCTATTCCGCTTGGACGGTTCGGCTGAATTCAGTAAATTTAACTATACCCCAACATCCTAATCCTGTTCTGTCATGAAATTGCCTGTAAACACCCTTAACTGGTTTGAGATACCGGTCAATGATTTTGAACGTGCCCGCGAGTTCTATAGCCAGCTGTTTGAATATGAGATGCAGGTTTCCGTTATGGGACCTAATCAAAGAGGTTTTTTACCGTTTGCCCCCCAGGGCGGCGGCATTGGTGGCGCTATTGTGCAAGGCCCGGATTATATACCCAGCCAGCGTGGCAGCCTGGTGTACCTGAATGCCGGTGATGACCTGAACCAGGTGCTGGGCCGCGTTGCTGCGGCGGGTGGGCATGTGGAACAGGAGAAAGCGCCGGTATCGGATGAAATGGAGCTGGGTTATTATGCGATCATCCGGGATACGGAAGGGAACCGGGTGGCGTTGCATTCGATGGGGTGAAGTGGTCCATGGTCGATCGTCCATAGTCCATCGCGTAGTGCGTTATGGAAGGTTTTCGCTGAAATGGGAAATCCGTGAGCTACCAGGGAGCCTTGTGGTCCCTCCATCTTAATCCCACCTACCCGTACTTCTTATGTGAACAAGGCAATGACTATGGACCATCGACCATGGACTCCCTTTTATTCTTTCACTAACTTTTGAAAATTCAAAAACTTCTCCTATCTTCGTTTTGAAAAGGGAAGCATATGAAACTGGCAGAAGCAAAAGCACAATTCATCCAAACCTGGGGTTCACTGGGGGCGCAATGGGGCATTAACCGCACCATGGCGCAGATCCATGCGCTGCTGCTCATTATGCCCGATCCCCTGAGCGCGGATGAGATTATGCAGGAGCTGAACATTTCCCGGGGCAATACCAATATGAATGTGCGGGAGCTCATTAACTGGGGCCTGGTAGAGCGCATCCTGGTACCCGGAGAACGCCGCGAATTCTTCTCCGCAGAAAAAGATATCTGGAAAGTAGCTACCTACATTGCCAAAGAGCGGAAGAAACGGGAGCTGGATCCGATTATGAAAGTGTTGAATCAGCTGCAGGATGTGGAAGGCGAAGCAAAAGATAAATACGTAAAGTCTTTCAAAGATTCCATTCAGAACATCAACAAGTTTGCGCACCATACGGATAAAACCATCAACTCTTTTGTAAAGTCGGAAGAAAGCTGGTTTTATAGTACGCTGCTGAAGATCTTCAAGTAAAATTTTTTTATCACAATGTTTCAATAATTATTGAAAGTTATGAAACCGATATTGCAACATAAAAAGATCGTGGTGGCCGGTGGCGCCGGTTTTATTGGACAAGGACTGATAGACCATTTTGGAAAGGAGAATGACCTGGTGATCCTTACCCGGCATCCTAAACCGGACCAGGGCCGCACCACCTATGTATACTGGGATGGCCAAACCCTGGGTGACTGGGCAACCCAGCTGGAAAACGCAGACCTGCTGATCAATCTTACCGGTAAGAGTGTGAACTGCCGGTATACAGAACGCAACAAAAAAGAGATCTTCAACAGCCGCACCCATGCTACTACTATATTAGGGGAGGCCATCCGCGGCCTGGCACACCCGCCGCGTTTGTGGGTAAATGTTGCATCTGCCACTATTTACCGGCATGCGGAAGACCGGCCCATGGATGAATTTACCGGTGAAATTGAAAACGATTTTTCCGTACAGGTTTGCAAAAAATGGGAACAGACCTTTAATGATATAACGCTGCCCCATACACGGAAGATTGTTTTACGTATAGCCGTTACATTGGGCCATCAGGGCGGTGTGATGGCGCCTTACCTGAACCTCATGAAATTCGGGCTGGGCGGATACCAGGGTAACGGGCGGCAGATGTTTAGCTGGGTGCACATTACCGACGTATGCCGTATGATTGCCTGGTTATACGAACAGCCGCAGCTATCCGGTACTTTTAATTGCAGCGCGCCCAATCCTGTACCTAACAAAACGTTTATGCAAATGCTGCGCAAAGCCGGCGGGCATTATATAGGCCTGCCTGCTCCTGCCTGGATGCTGGCCCTGGGCGCACGTATGATAGGTACGGAAACGGAGCTGCTGTTAAAAAGCCGCTGGGTGCTGCCTGCAAGGATCACGCAGGCCGGCTTTACGTTTCAATATCCGCAGCTGCAGCCGGCGTTTGAAAATATCTTGCAGCAGCTGCCACGCAGGGCGTATCATTTGTTTTGAAATAAGGATGCAGGAGTAAGATGATGGTGCAGAATACAGGATAATTGATGAAGATTTCATTATTCAGCCCGCCCCGTTTTCCAGGTAATTGCCTTAACTTAGTTTTATGGCTATCAACAGTAATAATAAAAAATTAACCGTCGTTATTGGCGCATCCGCTAACCCGCAACGATACAGCTACCTGGCGGTATCGCGGTTAACGGCGCACGGGCATCCGGTGGTAGCCATTGGTTTAAAGGATGAAAAGATCGGTGACACGCCGGTGATCAAAGAACATCCGGCAGTAGAGGCGGTAGATACCATTACCCTGTACCTGAACCCCCAACGGCAGCAGGCCTATTATGATTATATTCTGCAACTGCATCCCAAGCGCATCATCTTTAACCCCGGTACTGAAAACCCTGAGCTGGAGCAGCTGGCCATTAAAAATGGTATTGAGCCCATAGAAGCCTGCACCCTGGTTATGCTCAGCACCGGGCAATATTAACCTGTTACTTTTTTTCGTATATTCGGTTGACTTTTTTTGGATCCATCCATTCCCCATTACTGCAAGGCTATAGATACAGACCGGCTTTCCGTAACCGACTAAGCGCGTATAACACCAACGCCTATTCACTTTTTAATTATACTCACATGTTTAAATGGAGAAGATTCAATGGCGACCCCATTCACTTACCTATTAAGGATGAGGTGCGCGAGGCCATTATCCGCGAAACAGGCCGTGGTTTCAGACTGAAAGTTTGCATTGGCACGGATTCACAGGTGAAAGGCGTAGAAACTGAATTTGCTACCGTGATCGTTTTCCTGCGGGAAGGGCACGGCGGTTTTATGTTCATTCACAACGAAAAAACAAGGGATGTGTATTCCATTAAGGAGCGCATGCTGATCGAAGTGGCCAAGAGCATTGAAATTGCCTATGAGCTATGCGACCTTTTCACGGAGTATGATGTGGACATGGAAGTGCATGCCGACATTAACACCAATCCCCAGTTCAAAAGTAACCTGGCCCTACGTGAAGCCATGGGTTACATACTGGGTATGGGCTTTGCCTTTAAAGCCAAGCCGGAAGCCTTTGCCAGCAGCAGCTGCGCCAATAAGGTAGTGAACTGACCTTGAAGAAGTAAACTGATTTAACCCCTGTTTTTTGGACGTGGCCACGCGTCCGGTAGGTTTGTCTCCCCTATTTCAGCCAGCTCCGGCACACATTCCTATAACTCCGGTATCATCATTTATTACAGGCTAAAACAACTGTATAACAAGGTGTTGTATAACCTTACACTGTTGTCCTGAACTGTGCGTTCATTTCATCAATAAAGCCCAGGATGGCATCCCGGCCTGATTTTTTAACGGTAGAGGTAATAAAATGCTGCGGCAGGAATTCCCACTCTTCGCGCAGCTTATTGAGGAAGGCTTTTACATTTTTGCTGGTTTCGGCCTGGGTATTTTTATCGGCTTTGGTAAATACCAGGTTAAAAGGTACTTCCCATTTACCCAGCTGATTAATAAAGTCAATATCCAGCTTCTGAGGTGTATGGCGGCTGTCTATCAGCACAAATACATTCACCAGGTTCTCCCTTTTACGCAGGTAATTCTCGATCATTTGCTCCCATTGCCGGCGCTGCGACTGGCTTACTTTGGCAAACCCGTACCCCGGCAGATCCACCAGGTACCAGGCGTCGTTAATAACGAAGTGATTGATCAGCTGCGTTTTACCCGGCGTACCGGATGTTTTGGCCAGCTTATCATAGTTGGCCAGCATATTGATCAGGGATGATTTACCCACGTTGGAACGGCCTATAAATGCGTATTCCGGCAAATTGGGTGCGGGGCACTTTTGCCAGTCCACGTTACTGATAATGTATGCTGCTGATTTGATGATCATTATAAAGTACATGCTCCATGGGCCATAGCCCCTGGAAGTTTAAAATAGCATGCATCTGCACATTGGCACAGCTGCATATTTACACATTTACTACCTTTGCCCCCTATGTCAGATAAAGCGAATGTTCAGAAGGTAGTTCCGTATGCGGAGTCAAAATTAAGCAAGAAGGAGCAAATAGCGGCCATGTTCAATGATATTGCCTTCCGCTACGACTTCCTGAACCATTTTATGTCCATGGGAATTGATGTGTTGTGGCGCAAAAAAGCTTTACGGCAGCTGAAAACCCTGCAACCCAAACAAATGCTGGATGTGGCCACCGGCACCGGTGATTTTGCCATTATGGCCAACCGGCTGCTGCAACCGGATCATATAACGGGGATAGATATTTCCGAAGGCATGCTCCGTTTCGGGCAGGAAAAAATAACCAAGCTGGGACTGGAAAATAAAATAACCCTGCAGGCCGGCGACAGTGAAACAATAACTTTTCCTGATAGGACGTTTGATGCCATAACGGTGGCATTTGGCGTGCGCAACTTTGAAAACCTGGAAAAAGGGCTCTCAGAAATGTGCCGCGTACTGAAACCGGGCGGAAAACTGGTGATCCTTGAATTTTCAAATCCAACAGTTTTTCCCATTAAACAATTATATAATCTGTATTTTCGTTATATAACGCCACTGCTGGGAAAATGGATTGCGAAAAGTCAGGCAGCTTACAGCTACCTGCCGGATTCAGTGAAGGCTTTTCCACAGGGGCAGGTAATGTGCAATATTTTAACTAACACTGGTTTCCAGTCGGTTACATGCAAAACGCTCACTTTCGGCATATGTTCAATTTACTGCGCAACGCGCTGATCCTATCCCTTTTCATAGTCCTATGGAAGCCAACAACCGTATGCGCCCAGCAAATGATGAACATGTTGGAGCATGATGCCAAGCCTTATTATTTTGGTATTACCCTGGCCGCCAACAATTCCAATTTTAAGCTGGTCCAGTCGCAGGCTTTCCTGAAGAACGATTCCATTATGGTGGTAGAACCTTTGCGCACCATGGGTTTTAACCTGGGCCTGCTTGCCAATGCCCGCCTGAGTCAGTATTTTGACCTGCGTTTTAATCCGCAGCTGGTATTTGCCTCCAAGAACCTCTATTATAAAGAGCTGTACCCGGTACAGGAAACCACTAAAAAGGTAGAATCCATTCTCTTAAGCTTTCCCGTTCAGATCAAATTTAAATCGGACCGCATTGGTAACATGCGCGTATACACGATAGCCGGTTTAAAGTTTGATTATGACCTGGCTGCCAATGCCCGTGCCCGCCGCGATGATAACCTGCCCAAGATCCGCACCACGGATTATGGTTATGAATTAGGCGCCGGTTTTGAGTTTTACTTTGAAAGCTTCATCTTCTCCCCTGAAATTAAGATCAGTAACGGGTTAGGCAATGTGCATGTACAAAACACGGACCTCCGCTACTCCAATGTGGTTGAGAAAATGCAATCCAGGATGTTTGTATTTTCTATACACCTGGAAGGGTAGTTGGCAGTAGATAGTTGGCAGTGGGCAGTCTGGGAAGATTGCTTTTTGTTGTCAGCTATAGTTTTGAGATTGCCTGCTATGCCAACTCCATACTATTGAACTACAATTCCCCTGACTGCCAACTGCCAACTGTTAACTGCCAACTTATTATCTTTGCGGCATGCAAAATTATCTCATCCGGAATATTGCAGTCGTAAACGAAGGACGTACTACAGTACAGGACGTATGGATCAAAGGCGACCGCATTGAAAAAATAGCTCCACAGATCACCCTGGATGCTAACTACAAAGAGATAAACGGGGAAGGCAAACACCTGCTGCCCGGGGTTATTGACGACCAGGTACATTTCCGCGAACCCGGCCTTACCCATAAAGCCAATATTTATACTGAAGCGCGTGCAGCTGTAGCCGGCGGCACTACCAGCTTTATGGAAATGCCCAACACTAAACCTGCTGCCCTTACCCAGGAAATACTGGAGGAAAAATATGACATCGCCGCACAACGCTCGCTGGCCAATTACTCCTTTTTTATGGGAGTGGCCAATGACAATGCGGACGAAGTACTGAAAACCAATGCAAAAAAAGACCGCGTGTGCGGTGTAAAAATATTCATGGGCTCCTCTACCGGTAATATGCTGGTAGATAATTACCTGACCCTGGAAAGAATATTCTCCCAAAGCGAGCTACTCATTGCCACACATTGCGAAGATGAAAAGATCATCCGTACCAACATGGCGGCCTTTCAGGCAGAAAAAGGAGAAGAAAATCTTACAGCCGCCGACCACCCGCTGATCCGTAACGAGGAAGCCTGTTTTGAATCCTCCTTAGTGGCGGTGCAGTTTGCACAAAAACATAATTCCCGCCTGCATATTCTGCATATTTCAACGGAAAAAGAGCTGCAGCTGTTCAGCAACATGCTGCCCCTGTCAGAAAAACGTATAACCGCTGAGGTATGTGTGCATCATTTATATTTTACGGCTGATGATTATGTGCGTTACGGCAACCTTATTAAGTGTAACCCGGCCATTAAAGCGGAACATAATAAACATGCCCTGTGGAAAGGCCTGCTGGATGACCGGCTGGATATTATTGCCACGGATCATGCCCCGCATACCTGGGAAGAAAAACAGCAGCCTTATATGCAGGCGCCCTCCGGCGTACCACTGGTGCAACACAGCCTGCTGATGATGCTGGAACATGTAAGCAAAGGCAACCTGACCCTGGAAAAAATGGTGGAAAAAATGAGCCATGCACCGGCCACCTGTTTCCGCATACAGGAAAGGGGCTTTTTGCGGGAAGGTTATTTTGCCGATTGTGTGATCGTGGATCTGCAGCAGGCTACGATGGTAGATAAGCCCAATATTTATTACAAATGTGGCTGGAGCCCGTTTGAAGAACATACTTTCCCGGCAGCCGTTACCCACACGTTTGTAAGCGGCCACCTGGCCTGGGAAAACGGCCAGTTCAATGAAAACGTACAGGGCCGCAGGCTTACATTCGGGGTATAAAGAACTACCTGTAATTATTGATAGTTAGTTAAATGCATAATGCTGTGCTAACTACTAATAACTTTTATGGAAATATGATTGCCCTGCATCCTTACAAAACGTATATTCACTAAAATTAAAATACGGTTGCATGGAGCTGGACAAGACGACCTACTATGATCTATCTATTTTTAACCGGGAGGAAGAATTTTCACTGTTCCACCGGTTAGACTTTACCACCACTGCGGGTGGCCGCGAATACCTGCGGCAACTGTTCAGCGCTCCCCTGGCCGATATTGCAACCATAGAACAAAGGCAGCAGGTGCTGCAATACATACTGGCCCAGCAAGCCCAGTGGCCGGAGATCATTACCAACGGCACTATTGTAGTAGTAGAAAATTACCTGGAAGCGCAGATAACGCCTATTTCCAGCACCGGCGGCCCCGGCCTGCTGCTAAGCGCTGTAATGACCAAAACCATTTATGCACCGGATTACGGGTTCATTAAATTCTCGTTCTCCCAGCTCATGAACCTCATAAAAGGCTTTCGCAAGCTGGTAGAAGTATTCAATACAGATATTACCCCAAAAATACTTAAACAGCTGCTGGACAGGGCCCAACAGCTGTTACAGCAGCGGGAATTCACGGAGCTGCTGCACATAGAATCCCTGGAACAGCTTTCCTTTATACAGATCTTACGTTATGATAACCTGATCCGCACCCGCCAGAAAAAACATCTCTGGGAGCTGGTGGACCTGTATAAAAAGCTGGATGCTTATTATGCTATGGCCAAAGCGGTGAAACATTATAACCTGCAGTTCCCGGTATTTGAAGATACCCCTCACCCCTTTATAGCAGCTAAGCAGCTGTATCACATGATCTTACAGGCGCCGGTATCCTATGACATTGAGCTGGATCCCAAATCCCGTTTTTTATTCCTTACCGGGGCCAATATGGCAGGCAAAACCACGTTTATTAAAGCGGTAGGTGTGGCCGTATTTCTTGCACATATTGGAATGGGCGTACCTGCAGAACATATGAAGCTTAGCTTTTTTCACGGTATTTTCAGCAATATACAGGTGCAGGATAATATCTTTAAAGGAGAAAGCTATTTTTACAGCGAGGTGCAGCGCATTAAGAACACCATTATCAAGATCAGTAACGGCCGTCACTGGCTGGTGCTGATAGATGAAATGTTCAAGGGCACCAACGTGGAAGATGCCAAGAACTGCTCCCTGGCTGTGATACAGGGCCTGTTGCGCAGCTCTAACTGTTTGTTCATTCTGTCAACCCATTTATATGAGCTGGCAGAAGAGCTGCAGGGAGAAAAGAACATTCTTTTTAAGTACTTTGAATCGGAAGTTATTGCGGATAACCTGCACTTTACCTACCAGTTAAAAGACGGTATTGCCCGTGAAAAGATCGGTTATCTGATCCTGAAACGGGAGAAAGTGCTGGACCTGCTGAAAGAAATAAAATAGTGCTTATTTTTGACAAGATTTTTAGGAGCTGCTGCAGAATAATAGCAGTGGCAACTACTAATTTTATCGCTATCCTCTGTTTTTTTTGACCATTAAATGAAAACCTATGTATCCGTGTGAGAACCTGCTTTTTCTGGAATGAACCTCGTAGCAATGCTTTGCAGCATACTATGAAAAACCTGTAACGATCATTAAACCATATCTATTCATCATGTTAACCATTAAATACTAACAGCCCATGAAGTATTCATTTCCGGATGTGCCGGCACATTTGGTGAGTGTTACCTATGAAATACCGGTACAGTACAAGAACTACCAATATCCCTTTGCACAAAGCCAGCTTATTTCCACCCCGTTAACGGTGATCCTGGAACAGAAAATTACTGTAAGAGGTTGCGTGGTATCCCATCACTGGATGTTTGTAAAAGGACCGGTAAAATTGTTGCTGCAGCCCGACGAAACCGGCGCTACACTGTACTGTATGATGCAAGGCAGCATAGACTGCCGTATTAATGGCAGGGAGCGCGTACGCCTGTACCAGGGGCAGTATAACCTGCTGCAGCTGCACCAGGGTACCCATGAAATATTCCTGAATCCCGGCCTGTATGCATCCTGGGGGGTAGATAGCCCTTACACGCTGCTGGAAGAAATGGCCACGGATTCTTTTCATGCTAAAAAGCTGCTGCATCAAACCCTGAGTAAGGATGGCGCACCCAAACCGCTTTCCGGTATTACCTGGAATAAGCTGTACCAGCTGATAGAGGATATTAATCACAGCACTCCTGTGAAGAAAATAACGGAAATGCAACTTTTTAGCAAGCTGCTGGAAATACAGGCCATGGTACTGGAAGACCTGGATACCTCCGGCGACCGCCCTTACCGCGATGCCAACAGCCAGCTGTTTGAAACCATTAAGGTATACCTCTCCAATCACCTGGATACCCGGCCTGATCTGGCGCAGCTGGCACGCAGCTTCTGCATCAGCCAGTCAAAGCTAAAGCAGGGTTTCAAAAAATATTTCATGACCACTGTATGGAGCTATCATCATAAACAACGTATGGAGCGCAGCATGCAGCTGCTGCTGCATACTAATAAAAGTGTAGCCAATATTGCGGCGGATCTGGGCTACATGCCTACCAACTTTGCAAGGGACTTTAAAAAGTTCTTTGGTTATTCCCCACGGTCGCACCGGGCCAATGGGGTAAGCTATGCCACTGAAGAATAATACATTAGCGTCAAATCTTTTTTGACCAAGCGTTTAAACCTATGTCCAAAAAAACGATGGCGGAAGTCATTGCAGGATTGTTTATTCTCCTGTTTTTGTACACCGCATTAAGCAAATTGGGTGAATTTGCCGTGTTCAGACATTTCCTGCGCAGCTCTCCTTTAATAGCCCGTAATGCCGGTATTATGGCGGTATTGATACCTGCCGGTGAAATACTGGTTGCTTTATTATTGTTCCTGCCAGCCACCCGCAAGCAGGGCATGCTGGCATCCCTGGGGCTTATGCTGGTGTTCACCGCTTACCTTACCTACATGCTTCTTTTTGTGCCCAGGCTGCCCTGCTCCTGTGGTGGCGTTATTAGCCGGCTAAGCTGGCAGCAGCACCTGGTATTTAATGTTGTGCTTACTGCGCTGGCGCTGCTGGGTATACGGTTGCATTCACCCATGTTCCACCATCCTCTTTCACCATCTATAAAAACAGGCGAAGCTGAAAACCTGTAAAAAAGAGTAGGCTTATTAATCCATTAAACCTTCAAATTTTTGTATGAAGAAAAATCGTATTTGCCTGCTGGCTGTGCTGCTGGCAGTAACAGCAGCGTCTTATACTCATGCCGGCAAACTGGTAAAAAAACCTGTAACCACGCAATGGTTCCTGTATTCAGATGGCGGGGACGATATTGCTTTTAATGTTGGTGAAGCCCGTAATGCAGGGAATTATATTGAAGCCGGTACCGATGTATCTGATGTTTGCAACGGTACGGTGAACCTGTGTGCAGTGCTGGCGCAAACCAACAATCACCTGCCGGTAATTACGCAGGGCAGCACGCTGGATAACCAGCTGGTAACTTATTTCAATACCGGTGGTACTTCTGTGGGAGGGTTTCTTAAGGAGAAACCGTAAAAAAATTTAATGTAAAATTTCAAATGATAAATGTAAAAGTGAATGCAGCGATGTCCTGCATCTTTCACTTTTACATTTATCATTTTACATTTATCCCGTTCATAAAGTCTTTTAAATGGTCTCTATGAACCGCCTTCGCCGGTTTTTCATGGATTTTGTTCAATGCCCGTCATACTAACTACTTTGCCCGGTATCTGTAATACATAACGAGGGCTGTTGGGCAGCAGCGTGTAGGTTTCCCCGTTTAACATACGTTGTGGTGTTACCGCAAAAGCCGGTTCCTGCTGCAGCCGCCGCAGATCGGCCCAGCGGGCGCTGCGGAACAGCAGCTCTTTTTTTCTTTCACGGAGTATTTGTTTGAGCGCATCTGTTGCATCTGCAGCTATGAGCGGCACAAAGGTACCCTGCCGCCAGCGCTTTACCAGCAATGCATTCAGGTCGTTCATTGCCTGGGTGGCATTCCCCGCACGGGCCCGGCTCTCTGCACGTACCAGGTACATTTCATCTGTAACAATACCGGCAAAAATATATCCATTGTCTGGGCCCATACCTGCATAATCTCCTTTAAAGCTGTTACCGGTAAAGCATATACGTTTTCTCAGATCATTCTCCGTGTAAGTATTATAAAGTACCGTATCTACTTTACACACTGCCGGAAATAATGCGCCGGCATTAGGCGATATCATCTCAAAGATCACTTCATCATTAAAACGCGGAACAGGCGCATCTGCCAGGGTATCCAGCTCATTGTAATCCATCAGCCGGTTATACAATTGCAGGCAGGAATCTGCATAGGCGCCCGCATGGGCATAGTCCCGCATATCCAGGTATACAAGGGCCAGCGCACCATAAGCAGCCGGCTTACCCGGGCGGCTTTTTATTGCAGGTGTTTCGGGTAATAAGGTAAGCGCGGTTTTCAGATCAGACAGAATACGGTCATAGGTTTGTGCAACTGATGCCCTTACTGTAGGATCATTGTAATTGGAGGTGTAACGTAGCGGAATACCTGGGTCCTGCGCGGCGGTGGCAGCATCATAGGGTTTGGCAAACAGCTGCGCCAGCGCATGAAAATACATGGCCCGGAAAAAGAGGGCGGTACCTTTCAGGTTATTCCAGTCCTCTACAGCACCGGTATTGCGCGCCTTGTCAACATTTTCCAGCACCACATTGGTATTTAAAATAGCCTGGTAGGGGCCGTTCCAGTAATCGTTGGTCTGATCTGTTCTTTGCCATAGATACAGCTCCTGGTCACTTTGCGGCAAAGCATTCCAGTCTGCTGCGGCCAGGTAAAAATTATCAGCCAGTAAACCGCCGGCAGCCGGCCAGGTATTGTTCATAGTGGCGTAATCATCCATCAGCAGCTGCAGGTCTTTGATGGTTACAGGCACTTCCAGCTTTACATCCGGCCTGGCATCCAGGTAATGCTTACAGGAGGCTAACAGCAGCCAAATGATAATATACCGGTATTGTATATACGTTCTTTTCATTTAAAAATCTGCTTTTATACCAAATGCAAAGGCGCGCGGTGTTCGCAATCCGGATGGGAAGTCCGGATCCAGGCCGGCTTTATTGGCTTTCCAGATCAATATATTCAGGTTAGTGATGTAGGTGTAAAACTGTAGCTGTCTGAAAAAAGTGCGGCTGTTCATTCCTTTTTTAAGCGTGTAGTTTAAGCGTACATCTTCCCAGCGCACATGGTCTCCTTTCTCTACCGTTATAGATGAATAGGTGTAGAACAGATCACGGTAAGCGGGATTAGGATATACGAGAGATGGTACATTGGTATGCTTTTCATCGCCCGGCTGCTGCCAGCGCTGCTGGTAATCGCTATGTCCAGCACCACTTGCAAACAGCGTATTGTAAGCAATGGTATTGCGCCGGAAATAATAACCCAGCCGGTAAGTGATGTTGGCAGATAAGGAAATGTTCCTCCAGCTAAAGGTGTTTAATACATTGCCAAAGTAAGTGGGTAATGCGGGACCATGGATCACCTGTTCTGCAAGCGGATTCTTTATCAACGCTGCATAATCTGTACTAATACTTTTGTTAAGGTACCCGCGCGGATCACCGGTGGCAGGGTCCAGGCCGGCCCAGTTGTAGCTTACCAATAAATAAGGGTTGTAGCCGGGCAGCGGGATAATTGTTTCCCCGTCACTCACAAAGCCATTGGTAAGCGGCGGCAGCAGATACCGCGATACTGCATAGTGCACATAATTAAACAGCAGGCTGCTTTGCCATTGAAAGGCGCTGGTATTTATAGCTTTACCGTATAGCTGCACTTCTACTCCCCGGCCTTTAATATCCGCAGAGTTGGTAAGCGCCGCACCCAGTCCGGTCGTAGGGTCCAGCGCTTCCAGGCCTATTACATCTACAGATTGCTTATGGTAATATTCAATGCTGCCGCTCAGGCGGTTGTTTTTGAAAGTAAAGTCCAGCCCGGCGTTGAGCGTATTTACTTTTTCCCAGCGCAGCTCGGGGTTGGCTACATTCAGCATGGTGGCGAAGGGCAGGTTAGTGAACTGGAAGGAAGCATCATACTTATAAATAGTAGCCAATGCTGCAATGGCATTATTCACATTGCCGCCGGAGCCATAGCTAAGGCGCAGGTTCAGGTAAGGCAACCAGCCTGCACGATAAAATCTTTCATTGGATATTTTCCATGCTGCGCCGGCAGACCAAAGCGGCACGCCTTTCCGGTTAGCCCTTACCCCGAATAAATTAGAAGCATCTTTCCGCGCGCTGGCTGAAAACGTATAGCGATTATCGTAAGTATAAGCTGCATTGGCGTACGCGGAAGTAAAACGATCCAGGCGGTCATCTATATCTGTATTAGATGGAATGGTGGCTGTACGGCCAGTGAACAGCGGGTAGTAACGGAGCAGATCTACCGCTGTATTACCATAATCGCGGTAGCTGTTGCCTGCCGTGTGCAGCTGCCGCAGCTCTGCACCGGCAATAGCTGCCAGCTGGTGTTTGCCCGCCCAGGTATGATTAAAATTTAACTGCCCGCGTAACATATGCCCCTGCTGTAAACTGGCAGAACGGTCTGTGACAGGGGCATTGGGTACTATATAGGTTACGCTGTCGCCATGGATCTGTGAATAGCGGTTAATAAGGTCCCTCGCAAAAAAGGTTTGTGTGCTGTAATATGCACGGCTATTTCTATCTGCACGCTGGTATTGATATTTTACCTCTGCACTAATGGTATTGGAAAAATTATACTGCAATCCCAGGTTAGCGATCAGCACCTGTGCGCGGGAGGTTTTATCGTTCAGGGCCATCTCCTGCAAGGGACGGTACTTCCAGTCCAGCAGCAGGCCATGCCCGGCAGTATCTGTATATGTATCTGCGTAGCGGGTATCCAGGGTTAAAGGATTGCCGTTATCATCTGCCAGCCGGCTATAAGGCGGCAGCGCACGCGTGCCCAGCTTATAGGCATTGCTGTTATAGGGGCCGGTGCTGTTGTTGGTATCATCATGCTGTGTATATTGAATGCCTGTCTGTACCTGCAGTTTACGGGTGGCCTGCCAGGTATTGTCGGTACGCAGGGTTATACGCTGGTAAGTATTGCCCACCAGGTTGGTGCTGTTCTTATCGTACCCGGTGGAGAAAAAGTATTTTACCTTTTTGCTGCCGCCGCTAACATTGGCGGCGTACTGCTGGTTGATGCCCTGCCGGTAAATGTATTTCAGGAAATCGTTGCGTACATCTATGCTGCGTAATTTGTCAATAGCGGCCTTTGTTTCAGCTGCTGACAGCTGCCCGTTCCGCTCCCTTACCAGCAGGTCTACCACCGGTGTTACAGGCGGGTAGCGCCTGTCATTAATAGCACTATTGTAATAACCTTTGCTGAATAAAAATTCTTCCAGGTCAATAAGATCGGAAGCTGGCATTTGCGGTAAGCGGAATAATTCCGGTTTATTGATCACCGTTACATTGGAGTTAAAAGATACGCGGGGCGCCTGATCATACCGCCCTTTTTTAGTGGTGATCACAATCACCCCGTTGCCAGCTTTAGCGCCCCAGATAGAGGCCGCAGCTGCATCTTTCAGGATGGTGATGTTCTCTACATCATTAGGATTAATATCGTTTATATCACCTTCATAAGGAAAATTGTCCACCACTACTAAAGGTTGCGCAATGGCTGAAGTAAGGGTATACAAGCCGCGGATCTGGATCCTGGTGCTGGCGGCATCACGTTTATCAAACAATACGCCGCTGGCCACCCCATCTAGGCGGTCCAGGATGCCGGTGCTCACTTTACGGTTCAGCAGCTCATTATCCAGCTTTACAAAAGAGCCGGTAGCGCGTTCCCTGGGAATGGCCTGGTAACCGGTTGCTACTACGGATACGCTGGTAATGTCCAGGATCTCTTTCTGCAAACGGATCTGCACATTACCTGTTTCATTCAACCGTACCTGTTGTTTCAGGTAACCCGCATAACTTACCTGCAGGGTGATGGGGCGGGTGATGCCGTCAATTACAAACCGGCCCTGTTCATTGGTGGTAGCGCCTTTGGGCGTACCATCCACCAATACGGTGGCCCCGGCTAATGGGGTACCGCTAATATCTGTAACCTGCCCGTTGAGGAATGTCAATAATGAATCGCGTAGTGTGCCACTAGCAGGGGCCGCGACCGGTGGAGCTTTTTTTATTATAACCGTGTTCCCATTAAATACCCAGATCAATCCCTTTCCCTTCAGTAATTGTTGCAACACATTTTCCACAGCAGCTTCCTTTACATGTAACGTTACTTTTTCATTGTTGTTAACCAGGTCGGCGGAGTAAAAGAAATAATAACCGGTTTGTCTGTTCATGGCTTTTAATACTTCCCGCAGCGGCCATTGATCTGCAGAGAGGGTTACCTTATCCGTATGCTGAAAAAACATTATGTTACCCGCAAACGCAGGCAGGGCAGCGCTTACCAGGCACACGCATAGCAACAGTAGCATTAAATTAAAACGCATGGCTGCAAACCCCATATGGTTATTCTTTATTACCAGAGTTATTTGAACAGGATGATTAGTTTCACCAATATAACCTACATGTATAAACGAATATTGCTATGAATATTTCAGGTGTAATCCGGGTTGATGGGTCAAAAGGGTTACAACGGTTTTCATAGCCATTGACAAAATTTAAACCTTTTTTTGGTTAATCCAATGTTAACGCCAAACTATTGTGTGAAATTGGCAGATTCTGTGTTTTCTCTTATTTTCGTTTTCCATCAACCATATCCATCCATGATTGTTAAAACCTTTGGCAGCGCCGTGCAGGGCGTAACTGCTATTACCATTACCCTGGAAGTGAATGTTTTTCCCAAAGGCACTAAATTTTTTATTGTAGGCTTACCCGATAATGCAGTAAAGGAAAGTGAAAAACGTATTGAATCTACTATCATCAGCCTGGGGTATCGTTTTCCGCGGTTCCGCACTGTAGTGAACATGGCGCCGGCCGATATCCGTAAAGCAGGATCGGCCTATGATCTGCCTATTACGCTGGGCATTATTGCGGCTTCCGGACAGGTGCCGGGTGAAGCATTATCTCAATACATTATTATGGGCGAGCTATCCTTGGACGGCACCATACAACCTATTAAAGGCGCCCTGCCCATGGCCATACAGGCCAGGAAAGAAGGTTTCAAAGGCATGCTGCTGCCCCTGCAAAATGCCCGGGAAGCAGCCATGGTGAGCGAGCTGGAAGTGTACGGCGTATCACACATACGCGAAGTGATACAGTTCCTGCATGCACCGCAATCACTGTTGCCCGTACACGTAGATGCACGGCAGGAGTTTATCACCGCGCAGCAACATTTTGATGTTGACTTCAGTGATGTAAAAGGGCAATACGGCGTAAAACGCGCGCTGGAAATAGCGGCTGCCGGCGGCCATAATGTACTGATGATAGGCCCGCCGGGTGCCGGCAAAACCATGCTGGCCAAAAGGCTGTCGTCTATTTTACCACCCTTAAGCCTGCACGAAGCGCTGGAAACTACCAAGATCCATTCGGTAGCGGGCAAGCTGCCGGCGCATGCATCGCTGATAGCACGCCGGCCGTTCCGCTCTCCGCATCATACCATTAGCGATGCTGCACTGGTAGGCGGCGGCAGCATACCGCAGCCGGGCGAAATATCCCTGGCGCATAACGGCGTACTTTTTTTAGATGAGCTGCCGGAATTTAAACGTACCGTGCTGGAGGTAATGCGGCAGCCCGTAGAAGAAAGACAGGTGACTATTTCCCGTACTAAAACCACGGTTGATTTCCCTGCCAGCTTTATGCTGGTGGCGGCTATGAATCCCTGCCCCTGCGGCTATTACAACCACCCGGAAAAGAATTGTACCTGTGCTCCCGGTATTGTGCAAAAATATCTGAACCGTGTATCCGGTCCTTTGCTGGACAGGATTGATATGCATGTAGAGGTTACGCCGGTGCCTTTTGCTTCGCTTAACTCTACAGAAACGGCAGAACCCAGCGAGTGTATAAGGCAACGGGTAGTGCAGGCGCGTGAGGTACAAACCGAACGTTTTAAACAACACAATGGCATATACTGCAATGCGCAGATCAGCAGCAGCCTGCAGAAACAGTTATGTTACCTGGAATACGAAAGCGCTAACCTGCTGAAGAATGCCATGAATAAACTGAAGCTATCGGCCCGGGCGTATGACCGTATATTAAAAGTAAGCAGGACCATTGCGGACCTGGAGGGTTTTGAAATGATACAGACCGCGCATATAGCGGAGGCTATACGTTTCAGAAGCTTGGACAGGGAGAGCTGGGGAGCGTGATCAAAAATTAAAAGTAAAAAAGTAAAAATTAAAAATGGAACGCGGCGGATGGTGGGTGTTTGTTGATGATGTCGTTGTGATGGTTTATTTGTAGCGGATGGTAGATGCTTCCTTGATGAAATGCGGTGGAGGGTGACTGTTTTTTGGATAATGCAGTTGCAAGGGTTTGTTTGCTGCTGATGGACGGTTTTGGATGGTTGCAACAGCTTGTTAGCAGTAGATGATGCTTGCTTGATGGAATGCAGCGGATGGTAATGAGCTTTTGGATGGTGCAGTTGTGAAGGTTGTTATAATAATAATTGTGATTGTTGTGATTGCTATCGGATAAATGTCTTACTTTGTTGATACTCAAAATCCCCCTTTATGAAAAAGTACCTCGCTGAATTCATTGGAACATTTTCTTTAGTATTATTTGGCTGCGGAGCCGCAGTTGTAGCTGGCAAAACCATACCCATAACTATTGCCGATGCACCAATAGGTATTGGCCTGCTTGGCATATCGCTCGCCTTTGGCCTTACCGTAGTGGTTATGGCTTATGCCATTGGCCCTATATCAGGTTGTCATATAAATCCGGCTATTTCCATTGCTATGCTGGTGGCTAAAAAATTAAGCCTGGCAGATACTATTGGTTATATCATTGCGCAAATGGCCGGGGCAACCGTGGCAGCACTTGCGTTACTGGCCATTCAGAAAGATGCACCCGGATTCAGCATGGGCGAATGGGCATTAGGATCCAATGGCTGGGGACCGGGGTATTTAGGCAACTATTCAACAACAGCGGCATTCATTGTGGAGGTGCTGCTTACATTCATATTCCTGTTTGTAATTTTTGCTACTACTTCCAGGCTGGGGAATCCTAACATGGCTGGTTTGGCAATAGGGCTTACGTTAGTACTGATACACCTGGTAGCCATACCCATCACCGGAACTTCTGTAAACCCGGCCCGCAGCTTTGGCCCTGCTGTACTTGCAGGCGGTAAAGCGCTTCAACAGCTGTGGTTATTTATAGTAGCTCCCATAGCCGGCGGTGTCCTTGCTGCTATCACCTGGCGGGCCATTTTTGAGCCGAAGGAGTAACGGCTTCCGGAATTTAATTTGTTATATGCGCCCCTGATACTACCTCCAGCGCCTCATTCAGCCGGTTTGACCGCAGGTTACGCGAGAGCTGTGCCATATGTACCCAGGCATATTGCAACCGCGCTTCATTGCCGGCCAGGCTGATCTCACCTGACCATATACGGTCGTGGAAATCTCTGAAATCCGGTATGACTGTATCCGGGTCAATTGGTGTGCCTGCTGCGGAGACCAGCAGCATCAGGAGCGTAAAGTATGCCATATGAAGCACCTGGCGCATCAGGAAAAACCGCGCCCGCTGGTATGCGCATGCTTCTTCACCAAAATAGATACCGAGATATGCAGCTTCTTCCTCCTCGTTCCGTACCACAAAATTGGCAACCACTCCAAGGTCCACATAACGGTCGTTCAGGAAAGCGCCTTCCCAGTCCACCATCCATACCCGGTCACCATCAAAAAGGAAATTCTCCGGTTTAAGATCATTATGACTTGCCACCTGGTCCTGCGTGTTGTAAGGATAAACATCCGCCACCTTTGCATACAGCCGGAATAATTCCCCGGTCATACTTTCAGGTAGCAGCTGCTTGTCCTGGAATTTTTTAACCAGTCCATTAACGAAGTTCAGGTAGTTAACACGTGCAGGAAAAGGTGGCAGTGAATGCAATTGCCTGATCAGGGCCGGCAGTTTAATCCTGGCCTCCTGTAACGAGAACGGCTGCGCTTCAATAAAATCGGTGATGGAGATCCGGCTTTCGGTGCTGATGTACCAGATACGCGGACCTATGCCCGCATCTGCAGCAACCTTCATACAGGCAAAATAATGTGTGGGATTGCCCGGTTCATCTTCACGGGTAACGATACGGAGCAGGTAGGCTCTACCCTGCACCACTATACGAAAAATAAGCGCGGAAGAAAGGCCGGTAGTTATATGCCTGATATCTTCGTAGCCGCTTACTCCAAAGGCTTCCTGCAATGCTTGTTTTACAGCTGTTCTTTTTGTTTCCGGGATCATAGATTAAAAAGAAGGATGGTTAAACGGACTAAAAATAGCCCTATTTCCCAGCTGATTGCAGTGCTGTTAACTATATTTTTTTTGGTTAAACATTGATGGAGATCTGATTGTTTACCTTATATAATCCTCATCCCACTACTTCTGTTTTCCGGTACTCATCACTCAGCTTCTTCTGCATTTCTCCCGGTACAGGTGCGTATTCTGCAAACTGCGCTTTTACCTTGGCCTTACCCTGGGTTATATTGCGCAAAGCGGCATACAGCTTATCCAGCTCCGCCTGCGGGGTACGGGCTTTGATCACCTGGCTGCCATTTAGTGTATCCATTCCCGTTATAATGCTGCGGCGGCTTTGCAGCTCGCTCATAATATCGCCGCTCATCGTATCCGGGGCGCTGGTTTCTACATCATATACAGGTTCCAGCAGCTGGGGCGATGCCTGGTGAAAGGCATCGCGGAAAGCCATCATGCCGGCTATCTTAAAAGAAATATCATTACTATCTACCGGGTGCATTTTACCATCATACACACTTACTCTTATGTCGCGTACATAAGAGCCGGTTAGCGGGCCTTCGTTCATTTTTTCCATCACCCCTTTGAGTATGGATGGCAGGAAACGGTTATCTATAGCACCGCCTACAATACAATTATTAAAAACAAGCTTACCGCCCCAGTTAAGCGCTATTTCCTCTGTATCCCTTACCGGGTGCTCTTTGAAGGGAGGCATCCCTTCATACCAGGGCTCTATTTTCATAAACACTTCACCAAACTGCCCAGCCCCGCCCGATTGTTTCTTATGGCGGTAAGAGGCCTGTGCAGGCTTCTGGATGGTTTCCCGGTAAGGTATTTTAGCGGGCAGGTAATCTACCTGCATCTTGTAAATATTTTCCAGGCGCCATTTGGTTACAGCCAGGTGCAGCTCGCCCTGACCGTGCAGGATCACCTGTTTCAGCTCCCGGTTATATTCTATTTCCAGCGTAGGGTCTTCCATGTGTATTTCTGCCAGCACTTCACCCAGCTTTTCATCATCACTTTTGCTGCGGGCTTCAATGGCGGCGCGTACTTTGGGCGGGGGAAAGTGGATAGGATCCACCTGCCCGGTGAAGGAGCGGTCGTTAAGGGTATGATTGGTTAACGTGTTCTTTAGCTTCAGGGTGCAGCCAATATCACCGGAGCGCAGGCGTTCCACAGGGTTGCGGTTCTTACCATCTGCAATAAACAATTGGTTCAACCGCTCGTTGGTATTGCCCTTTTCATTTACCAGCTCCTGCCCCGCCTTTATCTCGCCGGAAAGCACCTTAAAAAAGGTAAGGCGGCCAATATGTGGTTCCAGCAAGGTTTTGAACACGAACAAGCAGGCCGGGCCTGCAGGATCGCAGGGAATAGGCTCGCCTGCTTCTGTTATTTCCGGAGGCATTTCAGTAGCGGAAGGCGCTACATTATCAATGAACCCCATTAAACGGCCGCTGCCCATGTTCCTTTCGGCTGATAAACAAAACACCGGGAATACCTGGTGCTTAAGCATGCCTATTTTCAGGCCTTCGCGCATCTCATCCTCATCCAGGCTGCCTTTTTCAAAGTAGTGCTCCATCAGCGTATCATCGTTTTCCGCAGCTTTTTCCACCAGTACATTGTGCAGCTGTTCGGCACGTTCTTTTTCACTGTCGGGAATGGGCAGCTTTTCCGGTTTGCCACCGTTAGCCGGAAAGCGGTACAGCGTCATTTTCAGCAGATCGATCACGCTATTAAAACCAATACCCTGATTAACAGGGTATTGCATAATAGTTACAGCCGGGCCCAGGGTACGGCGGGCATCGTCTACCACTTTATTGAAATTGGCTTCCTCGTTATCCAGGTGGTTTACGGCCAGTATAGTGGGTTTACGGTATTTATCTACATAATCCCAGATCAGCTCTGTGCCTACTTCCACACCATATTGCGCATGCAGCAGCAACACGGCGGTATCACATACGCGGATGGAGGCAATTACCTCACCTATGAAATCTTCCAGCCCGGGTGTGTCTATAATATTGATCTTATAATCACGCCATTCGGTGTGCAGGCAGGTGGCGTATACGGAGCTGCCCCTTTCATATTCTATTTCGTGGTAATCGGATACTGTATTGGCTTCTTCTACTGTTCCGCGCTTGTGGATAATGCCGGCTTCAAATAACATGGTCTCGCTAAGGGTCGTTTTTCCGCTTTTGGCGGCGCCTAACAGTACGATGTTCTTAATGTGTTTCTCATCATACGTTTTCATCCGTTAAGATTTAAAGGTTAAGGTCGGGCGGAACCTTGTGGTTGCATCTGTAGTAAGATGGCAGGGGCAGATGGAACCTCACGGTTTCATAAGTGGAATGTTACTATTAAGTTACCATTTTTTACGTAAAATTGACGCCTCCTGAAAAGATGTTGCAACATGTAATGACGCTGTTTTATCGTATCTTTGCACGCTGTACGATCAGAAAATATATTAACCGATATTCACTTTGCGCCTTCTAACAATCAATATTAAAACTACATGAAGCTATTTCTTCATTACTTAAAAAGCTATAAATGGCTGATAATGCTGGCTTTACTATTGGCCACCATCAATCAACTGTTCTCTTTAATGGACCCATATATTTTTGGGAAGATCATTGACCGTTTTGCCTCTCACCCACAGAATGAAAAGGTGAACGGGGCCACGGTACCCCGTGGCATGCCAGCCTACCTGAGCGGCGTGCTATGGCTGCTGCTGGCGGGTATTGGCGTAGCCATGGTATCCCGCATTGCCAAAGCATTCCAGGATTATTTTGTGAATGTGATCATTCAGAAGTTCGGCGCCTCTGTGTATACGGATGGGTTACGCCATTCCCTGCGCCTGCCCTATCAACAGTTTGAAGATCAGCGCAGTGGTGAAACATTGGCCGTACTGCAAAAAGTGCGTACGGATTCAGAGAAGTTCATTACCTCTTTCATCAACGTACTGTTCACCTCACTGGTAGGTGTGGTGTTTGTAATGGTTTATGCTTTTACGGTGCACTGGTCGCTGGTGTTTGTATATTTTGGCGGCTGTATCTTATTAGGTACCCTGATGAATGTACTGAGCCGGAAAATAAAGATCGTTCAAAAAACCATTGTAAAGGAAACCACCATGCTGGCCGGTTCTACCACAGAATCGCTGCGCAACATTGAGCTGGTAAAAAGCCTGGGGCTTACGCAGCAGGAAATACGGCGGCTGAACTCCACCACCATTAAAATATTAATGCTGGAGCTGAAGAAGGTACGCACCATCCGCAGCATCAGCTTTGTGCAGGGTACCTTTGTAAACCTGCTGCGGCAAAGCATCCTGTTCCTGCTGTTGTACCTGCTGTACCCCGGTACGGTAACAGTAGGCCAGCTATTTACATTGCAGCTATATTCCTTTTTCATTTTTGGTCCTTTGCAGGAGCTGGGCAATATTATACTGGCATACCGGGAAGCGCAGGTATCGCTGCTGAACTTCCAGAGCATACTGGAAACACCGGTAGAGGTTATGCCCGCACAACCTGTTCCTATGACCAAGGTAGATGAGCTGGTGTTTGACCAGGTAGGATTTAAGCACTTAACAGCTGCCAATAAAGCGCTGGACGATATTAACTTCCGGGTGAACGTGGGTGAAACCATTGCTTTTGTTGGCCCTTCCGGTTCCGGCAAAACCACGCTGGTAAAACTGCTGGTAGGGTTATATAAACCCATGGAAGGGAAAATACTGTATAACGGTGTAGATAGTACGAAAATAGATATAGAAGCGCTGCGGCACCAGATAGGTTTTGTAACCCAGGATACACAGCTGTTTTCCGGCAGTATTAAGGAGAATCTGCTGTTTGTGAACCCGCGTGCGACAGACGAGCAGATCATGGAAGTGCTGCAAAAAGCATCCTGCCAAACCCTGCTGGCCCGTGCAGATAACGGGATTGATACCGTGATCGGTGAAGGCGGCATTAAAATATCCGGCGGCGAAAAGCAACGTTTATCCATTGCCCGCGCCTTGCTGCGCCACCCACGCCTGCTGGTGTTTGACGAGGCTACCTCTTCCCTGGATTCGCTTACAGAGGAAGAGATCAGCCAAACCGTACGGCAGGTAACTGCCAGCCGGGAACATATTACAGTAATGATCGCACACCGGCTTTCCACCATTATGCATGCAGACCGCATTTATGTGCTGGAAAAAGGCCATATTATTGAAACCGGTACGCATGCCAGCCTGCTGTCTGAGAAAGGCTTGTATTATGCCATGTGGCGGCAGCAGATCGGGGAAAGGAAAACGCTGGAAACAGTGTAATATGCGGATATGCAAATATGCAGGTGTGCAGATGGATTGACAATGTATTAATGTGCTGGTAATTGCTATTATCTGCACATTTGCATATCTGTTTATCTGGACATTAAAATATTAACTTTGCAGGATGAAGAAAAAGCACCCTAATTATTTACTGAGCCTGTTATCTATGAAGTGCCCGCACTGCCGGAAAGGCCCTATGTACAGGGACCGCAATCCTTTTCACTGGCGCTTTTCCAGGATCTTTAACATGTACGATCATTGTCCGGTATGCCACCAGAAGTTTGAGCTGGAAACCGGTTTCTGGTTTGGTACCGGTTATGTGAGCTATGCGCTGGCAGTGGCATTTTCCGTATTTAACCTGATATGGTACTGGCTGATCTTCAATATATCCTGGAAGGATAACAGTGTGTTTATATGGCTGGGGGTGAATGGGTTTATCCTGCTGATCTTTCAACCCTGGCTTATGCGCATCAGCCGGGTAATATACCTCTACTTCTTTGTGTACTATGACGAAGACGCTGAAAAGTTAAATTAAAAGTAAAAAAGCAAAAATTAAAAAGGGCACTACACATGCGCAAGTATTTCGAGCATATGACACTCTTTTAAATTTTTGCTTTTTACTTTTTTACTTATACAGGTATGGTACCCTTTTTAATTTTTGCTTTTTTACTTTTTACTTAATACACGTGGTGGCCTTCCAGAATGCGCTTTTCCAGGTCGTCCTTCTTAATGGCAAACTGGTCGCCAATGGGCTTTCCATCCCGGTAGGTGATCACTGTTATTTGTGCGGCGCCTTTGGGAAACTTCAGTAATTCGCCCTCTTTATAATGCGGGTAAAAAGTATCCGGGTCCGTATTATCAAAAGTGTAATAAATATCCAGCCCTTTTACTTCAGTGGTCAGGCGTACGGTAAGCTCACCGTTGCCATCGCGCGCAGGAATAGCAATAGTATTGTAGGCGCTGCGTGCATACTTGATATGTGCGGCATCCAGGCGCGGGTACTGCGCTTCCAGCCGCTCCACAAAATTATCCCAGTTACGTTTTGACTTCGGGCTCCAATATACTTCTGACAAAGCCAGGGAACGAGGCCAGGTCATATATTCTGCATGGCGCAGGTTGGCTACGGATTCTGTCCACAGGTTACCTTGTCCGCCCAGGATGAATTTTTCATCTACGCTATCCGGAACAGGATCGTAGTTATAGGAATCCGTAAGGCGGCAAATGCCGTAGGTAGGCGGTTCTGCGGCCTGCTCTCCCTGGTACAGATCCAGGTAGCAGAAATCCCAGGGCGTCATTACCACGTGATGGTTCATACGGGCAGCTTCTATCCCTCCCTTCATACCGCGCCAGCTCATTACCGTGGCTTCCGGAGCCAGGCCACCTTCCAGGATCTCATCCCAGCCGATCAGCTTTTTGCCTTTGCTCAGCAGCATCTTTTCCATACGTTTTACAAAATAGCTTTGCAGCTCATTCACATCTTTCAGGTGCTCTTTTTCCATGCGCAGGTGGCATTTAGGGCATTTATCCCAGAAACCTTTAAAGGCTTCATCTCCACCTATATGAATGTACTTGCCGGGAAACAGGGCTGCGATCTCCGTAAATACTTTATCCAGTACCTGGTACACGGAATCATTACCAATACACAGCACATTATCGTTCCGTTTACGCAGGCTGTCGCCGGGACCTACCATGTATTGCTGCTGGGTGCAGGAAAGGTTGGGCATGGCGGTGATCATGGACAAGCTGTGGGCCGGTACATCTATTTCCGGCAGTATGGTTACATACCGGTCCTGCGCATATTTGATCACTTCTTTAATATCATCCTGCGTATAAAAACCACCATAGGGGGTAGCTTCACCCGGCTGGGCGGGGGCAAACTGTCCCCAACGGCCTACGCGCTCCACACGCCAGGCGCCTTTTTCTGTAAGCTGCGGCAGGCTTTTTATTTCTATGCGCCAGCCATTATCATCACTCAGGTGCCAGTGAAAAACGTTGTATTTGTATTTCACCATTTCATCTATATAACGCTTTACTTCTTCCTTGGTGAAAAAGTGGCGGCTTACATCCAGCATCAGGCCACGCCAGCCAAAGCGCGGGTAATCCGTGATCTCTGTGTTGGGAATGGTCCAGCTGCGGTTCACTACCTTATCACCTGCAATGTCAGGCGGCAGCAGCTGCAATAAGGTTTGCAGGCCATAAAAAATGCCGGCGGCCGTATTGGCGCGTAAGGTTACCTGGTTATTATTTACAGACAGCGTATAGCCTTCCTGGCCAGTGGTGGTATTGGTTTTGGCATTCAGCTCCAGGCGGATGCTTTTACTCTGCCCTGCTGTTTTTTGCTGCTGCAGGCGAAAACCGGTTGCTGCAGCTACCTGGTCTGCAAACCATTGTGCAGTGCCGGGCAATTGTTTATCAGCGCCGCTTACAACCAGCGTGGTGGTATTATCCAGCGCAAATTCCCCGGGCAGTTCTTTTACATCTACCGGTTCGGGAATAATGTGTATCCGTCCTTTATCTGCGGCATAGGAAAATGAAAACAACTGTACCAGGAAGGTACAGATCAACATGAGCTGCTTTTGCATTGGATAACTTTTGGTGTTCAAACAAAAATAGGATAGCAGGGGCTAGCATGCAATACCGGGGCGTACCGTTTATAAAAAAAAGGGAGGCTCCACTACAGAACCTCCGCTATAACAATAGATGTAATATATAACGTTTATATATGTATTACGATTTAATGACATACAAAGATAAGATGTTAATCTGATATATCAAAACAGACATTTACAAAAGCGGCCCAGGCAAAAGCCCGGGCCGTTTAGTAAAGAGTGAACACATTAGAAATCGTTACTTAAAGTCAATGGGCACTGCTACTTTTACGCTAAAGGTGCGGCCCATATTAAATACTCCCATGCGGCCGGTGGCTTCATTTTCCGGCGCATATTTAAGGCGGCTCAAATGGCTCTGGTAAGCCACATCGCCAATGTTATTCACGGCAAAGTGCAGTGAGAACAACGTTTTGCTGTTTTTATTTACGATATCTGCACCCAGATGTGCATTCAATAAGGTATATCCCTTAGTAGACGTTTCCGTTTCATAGGCGCTGAATACGTTATTCTGATCCAGGTTCAGATCCATCTGCACGCCTGCATAGGCATTGCGCAGGCAACCGCCTACTTTTTTGAAATTGCCCCGCAGCTCACTCAACCAGCGGCCTGCCGGTATATTGGGCAGGTATTTGGTAGAATCTGTACCATTGCTGGCCACTGCGCGAACATAAGAGAAGGTGTTCTCAAAATGCAGCCAGTCAATAGGATGCGGGTGAATGTCCAGCGACAGCTCTCCGCCATACAGGTTGGCTGTATTCTGCTGGTACTTAAAGGCGCTGAAACCTTCATCATTATCAGTTGCCGGAATAGAGTCTGTTCCGGCTGTATTCAGCAGCTTGCGGGAGTAAATGAAGTTGGTGATATGATTGTAAAATACGCTGGCACCTATGGACACATGCTGCGTGTTGAAATCCACGCCGGCATCGCCCTGGGTGCTTACCTCCGGCTTCAGATCCGCATTGCCATATTCATATTTAATAGTGCCTTCGTGTACGCCGTTGGCCGCCAGCTCCGCAATATTAGGTGCACGGAAACCGCGTGCTGCATTCAGCTTCAGCGTTACCTTATCACTAGCTTCATAGCTGATACCCACGCTGCCGGATACGTTAGAAAAATTACGGTCGAACTTAGCGAATTTGGTAGAGCCGCCGTCTTTGGGTGCGCTTGTTGGCGCGCCGTCTTCATCCAGGTACAAAGCTTTCCCGTTCAGGGAACGGGTATCAAAACGCAGGCCTCCGCTTAAGGTTAGCTTGTTAAAGGTTTTGCGGGTAATGGCAAAGGCGCCGAAGTCGAACAGGTCATATGCCGGTATCAGGAACTCATCGCCGGAAATACGGTTATTCTGCTGCATGCCGTTTACGCCCACAGATGTTTGCCAGCCGGCCATTTCCGGGAAAAAGTATTTAAGGTTATAGTTAAATGTTTTCAGCTGCAGATGCAGTTCCGGTTCATCAGGCGCCAGCACATTGCCAAACTCACGGCGCTGGTTATACTGGTATCCCAGGGTAAGGCCCAAACGCCCGCCATTGCCCAGGTACAGGTTATTATCCCATACCAGCTTCTGGTGGTTGATCTTTTGTTTAGGCACGTTCATGCTGTAAGATTTGAAATTAGTGGCCACTGCTTCCTCTTCTGTACCATTTACATTCACGGGCTGAATAAAATGTCCCTGCTCATCACGGTCGCCCTCTACCAGTCCTAAGTTCTGGTTAAAAGAGGTGAAGCTTAACCGGGAGTAACCCCATTGTTTGTTTAACCCAATGCTGGCGCCGTAGTTGGTGTTATTAAAGCGGGAGTTGAATACATAATCATCATACTTGTTCTTGTAATCATGCGCCCATTTCTGGGTGCCGTATACACTCCAGCTAAAACCGTTCTGGTTACCTGCCAGGTCTGCGTGGTAGGATACCTGTCCGTTGTTGGTAAGATAATTGGCCGCTACATTACCTTTGATGCTGCCTTCCGGCAACAATGTAGGCGGCACAATGTTTACCACGCCCGCTAACGCATCAGACCCATATGCTAAAGAGGCCGGACCTTTTAATACTTCTATTTTGCTAACATTGTAATCGTCTATTTCAATACCATGCTCATCGCCCCACTGCTGGCCTTCCTGGCGGATGCCGTCTCCTACCACCACTACCCGGTTATAGCCCAGGCCGCGGATAAAAGGTTTGGAGATAGCCGGTCCGGTAGTTACCTGGTTCACACCCGGTATTTTGGAAATAGCGTCAATGATGTTGGTAGAGATCTGCTGGTCTAAATATTCTTTGCGGATCACGCTGATGGGCGTTGGGTTCTGCTTTACAGAAGTGGCCATGTTAACGCCTGTGATCACCACTTCATTCTTTTCTATCAGTGTTTCGGCCAGCTCAAAATCATGTGTGGTGGCGCCATTAATGATCACGCTGGTAGTAAAGGCAGCATAGCCTATGTAATGCACTTCTACCAGGAATCTTCCTTTGGGCAGGTTTTTAATGTTGTAGTTACCCTGTGCATCGGCAGAAGCGCCCACGTGCAGGTCCGGGAAATAAATGGTGGCGCCGGGTAAGGCGGTGTGGCTGGACTTATCCACCACCTTACCGCTTAGCGTATTATCGTTGGCGTCTGTGGCAGTATGGGCAAATGAAAATCCAGGTATGATCAGGCATAATAATCCGGCAATAAATACACGCAAAGTTTGCATAATATCTTCTGATAAAATAAAATGATAAAGGATAATGTGGGCAGCTAATAGCCGTTTGGCCATTGCTGTTAGTAAGGGAAAGTATTAGCAAACTTTTGCCGGGGGTGCGCGGAGGGAGGCATCTGCAAAGCGCTGCCGTACTGCTGCGGGTATATGCGGTAAGGTATATACCCAGGTTACGGACTGTGAGGGCGCTTCGTAATGGAAAGTGATCTGCTCGTAAGGCTCTACACCTATCTGCAGAAATTCACAGTGTTTATGCTGAATGGAGAATGCGTTGCCTTTATAGCCACAATCATCTATGGTATCCTCGTGAGGGGCAAACAGGTGAATAAACTCCCGGGGGGTAGTATGCAAAGCAAACACACCCAGGAGTATGATAGCGAAGATCTTATGTAACCACTGTTTTCTCACCTATCTGTATAGTGTGCGACAAAGATAGGCAAAAAGGTCCCATTTGCAACTTTGTTGCACAAAGAAATGATAAGTGGTAGCAGCTTATCTCACCTTCAGCATGGTGCGTACCTGCTGGATGGTACCATTCTGGAAACGGGCATAATACACGCCATTGGGCAGATCTTCCCCATCGAAAGTAATGGTGTAATCGCCCGGCGTATGGATCTTATTTACCGGCACCTGTATCAGGCGGCCTGTGGTATCAAAGATCTGGATCATGGTATGACCGCCTTTGGTTTTGTACTTGAGATAGGTTTTATCTGCGAAAGGATTAGGATAGTTGGTGATGTAATTGATGCCGGCATTCTGGTTCACATCGTCAGTGGATGTTATAAGACCGCAGGCAATACCGCTTACAATGGGCAGGCGCTGGTAATCCTCCAGCAGAATGGTTTTCAGGTCCGATTCTTTTACGCAGAACCATTGTTCCAGGATGGAGGCATATACCGAACGGAAATCGTACTGCATTGGAATGTTATCCCCCACGGAAGCGGCGTCCGGAATGTTGGGCGAGTTACCCAGCACTCCCTGCAGCACATAATCGCCAAACACGATCATGGGTGCAGCAGCACCATGGTCCGTACCCATACTACCATTAGATTTAGTACGGCGGCCAAATTCGGAGAACGTCATACCTACTACGCGCTTGGATACTTTCAGCTTGGTCAGGTCATCCATAAAGGCCTTAATAGCGGCGCTTACTTTGCCTAACAGCTCTGCGTGATATCCTTTGGAGGTATCACCTGCTTCTGTCTGGCTGGCGTGCGTATCAAAACCACCGGTGCTCACCATGTACATGCGGGTTTTTAACCCGCCGGCCACCAGGCGTGCAACGATCTTGAGCTGTGCAGCCAGGTCGTTATTAGCCGGGTAAGGGCTTTGCTGTGTAACCTTGCCGGCAGCAAGCTTGATGCTGTCGGTATATTTATCGGATTGTTTTGCAATTAAGCGGATGTAGGTCAGCTCATCGCCCCAGTGCGTGTTAGGCACGGGATCAATGGGCGGATTTTCCAGCAGGTCATAAAAATCAGTGGCGCTGGTAATGGCAATGCCCATGCTGGCAGCTGATCCCTGGAATACCGGCGATACAAGGGAGCCTATCTGTATAGCCAGCGGATCCGGTGCATCTGCATTCGGGAAACCTTCCGGGAAGTTGGGATATTCAAAACCCAGGTAACGCCCGCCCCAGCCCGTGTTCAGGATCTCTTTGGAGCCGGAGCCGGACAGCCAGATATCTGTGGCGCGGAAGTGGGAGTAATCCGGTGAAGGATAACCTACGCTTTGCAGGATACACACCTTTCCATCATCATATAACTGCTGAATGCCGGTCATTGCCGGATGGATACCGGTTTTTATATTGTTGGCCAGGGGCAGCACCTTGCCTTGCTGAATAGCAATGTTGCTGCGGGCTGCCTGGTATTTATCATAAATGTCCAGGGGGATCACCATGTTCAAACCGTCGTTACCGCCGGTTAGCTGGATCATTACCAGCACATGGTCATTATCCGTGGCGGCGCCTTGTAAGGCGGCTAACATAGGCGAAGTACTGAATGCTTTTACAGAAAACCCATCAATAATAGATGGCAGTACGGCGGCTGATGCTGTATGTTTGAGAAATTCTCTTCTACGCATGTTAGAGGTCTTTCAGAAGGTCAGGATAATTGGTATTCAGACAGGTCCATGATGAATTTATACATAGCCTTCAGGCGTGATTCCACCACTGTTCTCGTCGCCGCATCTCCCGGATTGCCTTTATAGGCCTGCCATGCATCGGTCCAGTAATAATCGCTGTTGGGGCTTTGGCCGCTCAATAGGATAGAATTCTTCATAAAGCTGCGCAGGCTATCGGAAACGTCTACACGATACAGCAGGTCCAGCGAGTCCTTTACTAAGGTTACCGGATTACCGGGGTCAGACAGCTGATCAGCAAAAGCCAGTACATCTATTTTCAGGCCATGCGGCGCGCCCTGCCCCTGTACCAGGTAGTCGGACAGCATATTGCGTTTAGGCAGGGTATCTGTGTTGATCCACATTTCATGGAACATAGGCTCCTGGTAGTAAGGGGCCCAACCGGCCACCAGCGGAGGATCGCCAATGTTCTGCAACATTTTGCCGGCAAAGTCGCGGATGTAGTCCCAGGCTTCGTAGGCGTTCATGTAATCAGATGCAGGAGGAAATACTACGCTGAACTCACGGCACAGCCCTATGCAAAAATCGATGGGGCTTTTGATCAGGCAGGACATATTCAGCGGATCGTAGAAATGTTCGCTCTTGAATAAGGCGCTGAGCACGGGCAGTATTTCGTAATTGTTGGTCCGGAAAATATCTGCCAGCGGGGCAATTACGTTCTGCTCTACGGCATCATCTATTTTATAGTAGATAAAGAAACGGTATAATTTACGCACGATGAACTTGGCGCACTCCGGCTGAGAAAAAATGATGTTCAGCAGGTCGTCCAGCTCTGTTTCACCCGCAGGGCCGGTTTTACCGGTTACGGTTTTGGCACCGTAAAAATCAGAGAACTGTTTATTGGTAAAATCGTGCTGGGTGCTATCAAAGTGGCTGGTAATAGTGTTCTCATCTACCCGGTAGCCGGTGAGCACGCGCGCGGAGGCACGTACATCGTCTTCCGTATAATGGGAATCGGGGCCTTTACCGATGGTGAACAGCTCGTGCAGCTCACGTGCATAGTTCTCATCTGCCGCGGTTTTACCATTGAGGTTACCGTTCAGGTAAATGAGCATGGCGGGGTCCTTAGTAATGGCTTTGGTAAGTGCTTTAAAATTACCCAGGGCATGTTGCCGCAGCGTGGTGTTGTATTTATAAACGTAACGTAGGTCCGTTACCGTTTGTGTTTCTGTTACGAAGTGGTTGTGCCAGAAGAGCACCATTTTTTCGTGTATGCTCCGTGTTTGGTTGAGCATTACGCCGGTCCACCAGGCTTTGTAGGAACGTTGCCTGTTCTGTCCCAGGGGATCATCTTCCATGCGTACATAGGCTGGGGCATTTACCCAGGTGGCGCCAGGTGCTATACCGGTAGCATCATCCCCGTAGTTGTTTACCGGCGGAGAAGGCATGGTAGCAAGTGGTGTAAGCAGCGCATCTACTACCTGGTCCATGGAGCCAAGGCCCTTTGCCCAGCTCAGGTCTGCCGGAGACGCCCCGAACAGTGCACGTTTTAACAGGTGTACTGCCTGAGCCGTGTCAAAGGCACCGGTAAATGGCGCAATACCGGAATCAGTGCGGCCAAAAGGGGCTTTCGCCGTTTTGTGGCGTGTAGGGGATAAGGTTAGGAATTGTCTGCGATCCATATGTTATAGGATATGGTTAGGCGTATTGGTTTTTTACAGGAGCGACAATAATCGCAGGGCCAAATTAATGATTTTTTTAATATAGGGGATTATTTTATTTGAAAAGGGGGGAATTATTTCTACGGGATGGGGAGAGGGAGTATCAAAAGAGATTCAAAATGATTAAAATAACATTGTTCATGCTGAAATAATAATCTGATTATCAATATTTTATGAAAATTATTTTTTGTTTAAGCGCATACAGATGCTTAGTTTTACGGGATTCTAAAACAGACACTCACCTAATAGAAAAAGGACTGCCGAGTTCAGATCGGACAGCCCTTTGGGAGGATGTCACAAAACCTTAAGAGATGGGAACATCAACCCAGTCACGCAGCAAGCGACTGCTGCAAGTAGTTTTTGAAGCTACAATTGGTCGCCTGAAGTTGAATCTCCATATTTATTGGAGATAATCACTTCAGCACTTTTTAACATCCCGGTGTTTACATCGGGATGTTTTTATTTATAGTATATCAATCCAAACCGTATTGCCTTACAGGCGTTTCTTCCCCTACTTTTTATATACACTCTCCACAAAATTTCTTTACTATCACTCTAATAATTTCATTATCATTTCGATAGATTTGCTATGCCCATTGGATTTATATGCAAATATAAGCCAAATATGCTACAAATGTAGCATTTGTTTATTGTTTAAGTATAACCCTTTCATTTTTAATGACCTTACTGCTAGGCGATATTCTAAAAATAGTTCGCACAGCCATCGGTGATACTCAAGATGAGTTAGCCGACAAGCTGGGAATTGTTCGTGGAACTTATAGTTCTGATGAACGAAAGGCACGCCCGGGGAAGAAACATAGCAGTATCGAGTTTTATGAAAAATATAAAGACGTGTTTGGTATTGATCTATATCAGTCCGTTAACATGCAACGAATTGTTATTGTTGATCCCACCAAACTGTCTTGGGGCATAATTGTAAAACTTATAGAAGTAGGGGCATTCATTGCTGTAATCCCCATATTTGAAATCCTTGCTACTGCTAGCACTATTCCACTTTATCAAGATGCAAAGCACGCACAGCCTATCTTTTCCCTACCTATTGAAATGTACCCACATGCTGAATTCGGCATGTTTGTCAAGGGTAATAGTATGGAACCTGCTATTTATGAAGGAGATTATGTTATATGTGGCCCAAGGCTGACTTCTAAGGATATTAAAAATGGGCATGTTTACTTAGTTGGCACTGATGACGATGAGAATACGATTAAGATCCTGAACCTTGACAAGAAAAAAAAGCTATTGTCATTAATCCCTACTAATCCCGAATGGAAAAAAAAGGATATAGCAGTGGAGAAGGTAAGATACATTCATAAGGTTATTGCCCTTCATAGAAAAGAAGAGGGGATCAATAAACACACGAAGCCTATTTAACCTCACACATCCAACAACCTCCTATGATAATTCACCTGCCCCAAATGATAACTCAAATGCATCGCTAAATGCACTAAAAAATATCCCGTACTCATCTTTTCCTCAAACACCACTATCGGGTACTCCTTTTCCAGATCCTCTTCCGTAAGCTTATCCAATGTAGTATCCACAACAGCAATCGTTTCTTCAACCTGCTGTACCAATACCGCTTTGGGAATATCTTTCAGCGCAAACTCCGAAGGCCGGTCACGCACAAAGTCAGTACCGCCAAGTACTTTACCAAAAAAGTGTTTGAGATTGCCTACCAGGTGCAGGCAAAGATTGCCGGCCGAATTAGGAATATTCTTTTCTACAATCCATAGCTGCTGCTCGCTTTGGTAGGCGCTGATCTCCTGTTTCAGTTTATTAAGATCACGCTGGAAGAGCTGTTTTAATACCTGTATCTGCATGGTGGTGGAATAAAGCACCAAATATACTACATTACTCCGAACGCAGGCTTTTTACCGGGTTAGTCCACCCGGCCTTCAGGGCCTGGAACCCAATGGTCAATAAAGTAATGCCCAGTGTAGCTGCTCCTGCAGCCAGGAATACGCTTACGCCTATATGAATATGATAGGCAAAACTCTGCAGCCACTCCCCTGCAGCCCACCAGGCCAGCGGAAAGGCAATGCAAACGGCGATCAATATTAATTGTAAAAAATCTTTGGACAACATCACGGCCACATTACCAACTGTGGCGCCCAGTACCTTGCGGATACCGATCTCTTTACGGCGGCGTTCTGCCGTAAAGGCCGCCAGCCCAAACAGGCCCAGGCAGGAAATAATAATGGTAAGCCCCGCAAAATAACCGGACAGCTGTGCTACCAGTTTTTCGGATGCATACTGTGCCTGGTAATCGTTATCCAGGAATTTATAATTAAAGGAATAACCGGGATTAAATGTTTTGTACAACTGCTGTATACCCGCCAGTGTAGCCTGTTCTCGGCCTTGCTGAATGCGGGCCATTATCAGCAGGGTTTGTGCAGGCGCTAAATTGAAAATGAATGGCCGGATCTCTTCATGCAGTGAATTAAAATGGAAGTTCTTTGTCACGCCAATAATATGCAGCGCGGTATTGCCCCGGTTAATGATCTTACCCACCGGGTCTGTAAGGCCCATAACTTTAATAGCGGCTTCATTTAAGACCACAGCAGTGCTATCTGTACTAAAATCTTTGGAGAATGCCCGGCCGGCAGCCATCTGGATACCCAATGTTTCTATCAGGCCGTAGTTCACGGGCATTTCGTAAAACCGGATCTGGTTATCCAGGTTCTTTCCTTCCCAGTTGATATTGGAGGTAGGTAAGAACGATGATAATACGATCTTTTGCTCTATGCTGGATGCATTCACTACACCCGGCAGATCTTTCAAATCAGCCAGAAAGGCTTCCTTCTTTTCCCCCACCCTTCCTTCCATCTCAAAATAAACGATGTTGTCTTTATTATATCCCAGGTTCCTGCTTTGCACAAATTGCACCTGTTTATACACTACCATTACCGCAATAATGAAGATCACAGATACCACAAATTGAAAAACAACCAGCCCTTTCCGTATCCACATAGTATTCCCGGTATTGCTGAATTTTCCTTTAAGCGTAACAGAGGGTGCAAAGCGGGAAAGATATAAAGCCGGGTAACTACCCGCCAGCAGGCCGGTGAACAAGGTAATACCTAATACGGCAGCTATAAATCGTATATCCCATTGCGGTAGCAGCTGCTTGCCGGTCATTTCACTGAAACGCGGCAACAACAGGGCCACCATTAATAATGCTATTAATAATGCAGCAATACTCATGAACAGGGATTCTCCCAAAAATTGAAATACCAGGGTACGCCGTGCAGCGCCCAAAGATTTTTTCACTCCAATTTCTTTCATTCTGCCGGAAGCCTTTGCAGTGGAGAGGTTCATGAAGTTAATGCAGGCAATGACCAGTATAAACAAGGCGATGATGGAAAATAAGCGTAGATATGAGATCCTCCCTCCTGCCTGTACACCGTTTTCGTATTTGTCATACAGGTAGCCATCTGCATACTTTCTCATGAACATAACAGAAGAGGAATCCTTAAACTGGCTTTTGAGAAGGGCCGGCAGCTTTTCACTAAAGCGCTGCACATCTGTTCCCTTCCTTAACATTACATATGTGTTAAAAGGCCCGGTGGAGGTGGATGCCAGCGTAACGGGCATAATATCTTTCCATATATCCAGCGACAATACAAAATCAAAACGGCTGGTAGAATGTACCGGCATATCCTCAAAAACGCCGGTAACTGTACATTGACGGCTAAGGGAGGCCCATTTCCATTCCAGCGTTCTACCGATAACGTTATGAATGGTGTTAAATAATTTACGCGCCAGCTGGGCGGATATTACTACAGAATTTTTGTCCGCCAGCACGTTCTCTTTATTTCCCTGCAGCAGTGGATAAGAGAACATTTTGAAATAGTCTTTCCCCACCAGGTTGCCCGTTGCGCCTACGGTACGGTCTTTCCATGAAATACTGAACTGCTGGAACCAGGCGGCCGGTGTAGTTGTAACCGTATACTCTACTTCCGGCAGCTGTTTTTGCATGATCTCCCCTACTACCCCGCCGGTACCCTGTGTAGTGCTAAACACGCCTGCATTCTTTTCATTGATCATTACCTGGAAAAGGCGCTGATCATTTTTATGGAACCGGTCTGTTTGCCATTCGTCACTTATCCATAAACAGATGAGCAGCGTACAGGCCATCCCGGTAGAGAGCCCTACCAGGTTAAGTATGGTAAACTGACGGTCTTTGAGCAGATAACGCCAGGTGGTTTTGAAATAGTTACTGAACATCGGCTTATTTTAAGTGAAATATTTACTCTGACCGCAAACTTTTCACCGGGTTCATTAACCCCGCCCGTATGGCCTGCGTGCTTACGGTTATGATGGCCACTACTATTGCAAAAATGCCGGCTGCGATGAACATCCAGCCACTGATAGATATACGGTAAGCAAATTCATCCAGCCATTTATGCATACAATACCAGGCCAGCGGGCTGGCAATACATATGGCCACCAGCACCAGCATAACAAAATCTTTTGACAGCAACGCCGTAATATTCAGCACAGAGGCTCCCAGCACCTTGCGGATGCCGATCTCCCGTGTGCGCTGACGTGCGGCAAAAGCAGCCAGGCCAAACAATCCCAGGCAGGATATGAAAATGGAGATACCGGTAAACCAGCTTACGATCTGCGCTGTTCGCGTTTCTGCGTGATAGTTATGCTGAAAATCCTGATCGAGGAAAGTATATTCAAAGGGTTCATCCGGGCAAAGCGCTTTCCACTTATCCGCTAAAAAGCTCAGCGTTTTTCCCATTTGTGCAGTATTCACATGCACGATCAGGTAATTATAGTGGTTATTGTTACTGAGGAAAAAAGCATAAGGTCCAATAGCATGGTGCAGATCCTGGAAGTGAAAATCTTTCACCACGCCTACAATTTCGTAGGTTTCAGATGCCTTCCCGTTAAGCTCCCACTTCAACCGCTGACCAATTGCTTTATCCATTGGAATATTAAGCTTGCGCAAAGTGGTTTCATTCACCACTATCTGACCGCTGGTATCGCTCATAAACTGCTCGGAGATGAGGTGCCCTTTCATCAGCTGAAAGCCCATCATCTTCATAAACTGCGGCGATACGAAGTTGGCCTGAATAGGCTGTCCTTCGTTTACGGTTTCTTCCAGCTTATGTACACTAAAGCCTATTGGGTTAAAAATGCCCGGGTAAGACGAGGTGCCCGCCGCGCCCAGCACCTGGTTATTTTGCAGCAGCTCTTCACGCAGGGCTGTATATGCGTTATGCGCTTCATCGGTACGCAGCGGTATCACCACCTGCTGATCCTGCGTAAACCCTAAGGGACGGTTGCGCAGGTAAGACATTTGCTGTTGAATAATAATGGTGGCCAGCACCAGGCCAATGGAGATCACAAACTGGAACACTACCAATCCGCGGCGTAACGTTACGGCAGACATCCTGTTATTAAAACGGCCTTTCAATACCTGCACCGGGTTAAACACGGCCAGGTAAAATGCCGGATAGCTGCCTGCCAGCAACCCGGTAAGTAATGCCAGCACCACAAAAGTGCCTATGATAGCGGGTTCCATTAATTCAGACAGTGCCAGTGTTTTTCCCGTAAGCTGGTTAAACAACGGCAGTGAACCTGCGACACCTGCTACGGCCAGCACTAATGCCATCATAGATAATACCATGGATTCACCTAAAAACTGCCTTACCAGCGCAGCTTTACCGGCTCCCATCACCTTGCGCACACCTACCTCTGCTGCACGCTTAGCAGAACTGGCAGTGGCCAGGTTCATAAAATTGATACAGGCAATTACCAGCGTAAAAATGGCAATGCTGCCCAGGATATACAGGTAGGTTTTGCTGGTGGTATCTGTTACTATGGAAGATACTTTATCATAAAGATGAATGCCTGTAACCGGCAACAGGGAGATCGTTTTGGTATAACCGGCTGCCTGAAGGTCTTTATTGGCATGCCGCTCCATAAAAGCAGGGAACTTACGTTCCAGCTTTTTTACATCTGTGCCCGGGCGCAAACGCAGGTAGGTAATGAACATGTTGTTGAAAGAAAAATTCAGCCGTCCGTTACGCAAAAAACCGCCTACCCAGCCGGCAGACAGCGGCACAAAAAAACGCGCATCTATGTGCGAGCGATGGCTTTCATCTTTATATACACCGGTCACTTTAAACAGCTCGCCATTACCGGTATCACCGCCTACTGTAATGGTTTTGCCTAAAGCTGATGCATGTCCGAAGAGCTTACGCGCTACCGGTTCTGACAGCACAATGGCATTCGGCTCCTGCAAAGCGGTAGCTGCATTGCCTTCCAGGAACTTATAGGTGAACAGATCAAAAAAAGTGGAATCAACATTGTAGCCCCGGGTTTCATAAAACGACTGCACTGGTTTGCCTGCTTCCCGCACCTGCAGCAGGGTTTTGGAATCTATGACATTGGCCCATAGGCGGGTCATTTGCGCTATTTCCGGAAATTCATTTTTTAACGTGGGACCATATAATGCGGAAATAGTGGTAAAGGAACGTACCTCGCCGGTAGAAACGGCGCTTTCACTTTTCAGGAAATACAGATCGGCAGCGTGCTGCTGGTGTTTGTCGAACATCAGCTCACTGCGGATATAGAGCATGAGCAGCATGCAGCAGGTCATGCCAATGGCAAGGCCGAATATATTGATCGCTGAAAAAAGCTTATTCCGCTGCAGGTTGCGGAGAGCAATGCGGAGGTAGTTTTGTAGCATAGCTGTTTGCAGCACTAAGGAAGTGCCAAAAGCGGGAGCAATTGGAAATCAATTTATTGAGATGATTAAGATTGCGCCGATTGTCCGTATTCGTACAAGAGTGTCCGGTTTTAAAGAGAGAAAGTAGAGGCGTAGACGTAATAGAGGAGGAAACATAAAAAGAGGTTGTATCCTGGTAAATGCCCCATTTTGCAGGCACTTCATCGATACAACCTCTTTACTTTATCGGATAAAATAAATTAATCAATCCTTTCTATAATACCGGCAATGCCTTGTCCTCCGCCAACACAGGCCGTAACCAGGCCATATTTTTTGTTCAGGCGTTTCAGATCATTCAGGATCTGAACGGTGAGCTTAGCGCCGGTGCAGCCCAACGGGTGGCCCAAAGCAATGGCGCCGCCGTTAATGTTCACAATATCGGGGTTAATACCCAGCTCACGGATAACGGCCAGGGACTGGGAAGCAAAGGCTTCGTTCAGCTCTACCAGGTCCACATCCTGCAAGGATTTCCCGGCCTGTTTCAATGCCCTGGGCACTGCGGCTACCGGTCCTATGCCCATAATGCGTGGATGTACACCGGCGGAGGCGCAGGCTACCAGGCGGCCAATGGGCTTTAATCCCAGCTCATTGACCATGGTTTCGCTCATCACGATCACAAAAGCGGCACCGTCAGAAGTTTGGGAGGAGTTACCGGCTGTTACCGAACCACCGGCAGCAAATACCGGCTTCAGTTTGGCCAGCGCTTCTGCGGAAGTATCTGCACGCGGACCTTCGTCTGTATCCACGGTATAATTGCGCTTCTGCTTTTTGCCTTTGTCATCCACATATACTTCTTCTACCTGTATGGGTAGTATACCTTCCTTAAAATAACCGTTCTGGATGGCTGCCAGCGCTTTCTGGTGAGAACGCAGGGCAAAGGCATCCTGGTCTTCGCGGGATACTTTGTATTCACTGGCCACCGCTTCTGCGGTGAGACCCATACCCAGGTAATAATCCGGTGTAGTGCTGGCCACAGTGTAATTAGGTACTGTTTTCCAGCCAACAGTAGGCACCAGGCTCATACTTTCCGTACCACCTGCAATAATGCAGTGCGCCATGCCGGACTGTATTTTGGCCGTGGCAATGGCAATGGTTTCCAGACCGGATGCACAGTAGCGGTTCACCGTCATACCCGGCACGCTTTCGCCTAAGGCTCTAACGGAGATCATGCGGCCTATCTGCAGGCCCTGCTCTGCTTCCGGTACGGCATTGCCTACGATCAGGTCATCTACCCGATGCGGTTCTAACTGCGGTATGCTTTTTAATAAGGCGGTGATCACGTCCACGGCCAGGTCGTCGGGCCGGTAAAAGCGGAACCCGCCTCGTTTTGACTTACCTACGGCGGTGCGGTAACCGGCTACTATATATGCTGTTTCCATGCTTAAACTCCTTTTCCGGGAGAGGGACCCGGTTTTTTATTTTATATTAAGTTAAATAACTTTTGTGAATTTTGAGCGAAGGTCTTATTTTTGCAACCCTGTTAAAGGGGATTGCGCTGAAACAGCGTGGTTTATGACTCCGTAGCTCAGTTGGTAGAGCAACAGACTCTTAATCTGTGGGTCCAGAGTTCGAGCCTCTGCGGGGTCACTGATGGGGACATTTCAGGAATAAAGCTGGAATGTCCCTTTTATTTTAGCGGAATGCCGTGTCCATGGCGCCTATCAGGCGAATGGCCTCCTTGATGCGAGGAATTCGACATTCAAAACCATCGGAATAAACCAACCGGGGCTCACAACATTTATATCTGCCCCTTATTGGTTATAACGAACACCAAACAATGGTGGGCCAGGTTAACAAGACCTGCAGGGACTGAAACTCATGAGATAAATGACCCATTGCTTCCGTCACGCTTCACGCTTCAGTTCTTCAATTTCGTTTACAAACTCTATTGCCTTTCGCACCCGTGTACCCGATGTTTTTTGAATAAACAGCTTTACCCAACGCTTATGAATATTTTTGTATGATGTTTCGCGATAAAACCAGATACAAAGCGGAATGAGAACAATAGTGATCTTAAACTGAACCGACCACCAGTTACCCGTATAGCCGTTTTGAATGTCCATAAATTGCAGTCCGGTAAGATGAAAGTCTCTGATCGCTTTGGACACTACCATTGGATATGCAAGAAAAGTAGGAATACACAGTGCGGCCACGCGTGCATGATTAAGCAAATGAGTCTGCAGCATCACCAGCAAACTTTGAATGGTCACGATATCTTTACTGTAATCGATCTTTCTTATCGCCTTAATTTGTTTGAAGCACATAACTATTGCTACTGTATAAAATACCAGCAACATACCTGCCGACGTAACATAAAGAGGACCGGATAAATTTTTGATGATAAATGTGAGTAGCAGCGCCGCTGCGGATATGTGTAATGCAACTTCTATGATCCGGTGCCAAAGCAAGGGGATAAGTTGTGAATGCAGCCTTTGGGTCAGAATGAATTCGAGGCAATGCCGGTTAAGCTTCAGCGCGCTTTGGAGTTTATTTTCATGAGACAACCACATAGATTTGATTTCATTTAGTTCCATAATCTTTGTTTTGAGCAGTTTGAAAATCAGATTTTAGTCGCTCTTTGATACGGCCTATCCTGGTGGCTACATTTGTTTCCGAGATACCGACAATAGAAGCTATTTCTTTATAAGTTTTGTTTTCGAGGTACAGAAAAATGATCGATTTATCCATGTCTTTAAACGTGCTAATGAAATTGAACAACAGGGTGAGATTCTCCGCTTCTTCGTAACTATTGTCTGTCTCAAACTGGATGAGCCGTTCATTGTAAATAACTTTACTTCCAAGCCTTTTTCTTTTCCGGTAAAATGAAATGGCAACATTTAACGCAACCCTGTACATCCATGTGCTGAACTTTAAATCAGTGTTATAGCTGTTAAACGACTTCCATAAGTTGTAAACGATGTCCTGCGAGAGATCATCGATATCATTCCTGTTCTTGCAATAGGAGTTACAGATCGTGAAAATGATCCCTTTATTTTGCTCCATGAGCTCCATGAACTTCTCCTTATCGGAATTTGTGTCCATTGATTGCTGGTTGACGTGATTTACTCATGATTCGCCGAGAGATCCAAAAAATCACAGATTTAACTGTTTTTTCTGAAAAAAGGGGACAGACAAACCGGGGCGCCAGACAAAAACAGAAAACTGGCAGTGCAAATATGCGTGATCCGCCGTCGCTGGAACGTTGGGTGTCTGATATTTATATAATTATACAGGGGCATTTATGCACAAAAAAAAGCTCACAAGTAATTAGCTGTCAGATAGCTATACTTGTAATCCTCTTTAAATCCTCTATAAAAGTGTTCGGAAAATGTACCTGCGGGGTCACTGAAATTAAGCGCTTCAAGTTCAAAAACTTGGAGCGCTTTTGTTTTTAGGAGCTTCATGTAACAGGCCGACTATCAATGCCCAAGCTTGTTCATGTTTCCTTTGCGTTAAGCCACACTCAACAACCATGATAGCATCACTATCCAGATCCCAGTAGTAAGCGAATGGAATATTGACTACAGAGTTGGGCTGGGAGTAATGAAATTATCGCTATACATTTTGGAGCTCAAATGGTAGACGATGGATATGAACGCTATCTTTCCTGCACAATGGTATGATGGTCACGACTTATGGCCACTTGAAGAAAAATAGTCTCCTAAGAGCAACTATATTTCCTTAAGCAGGGAATCGTTAGAGTTTGACAGAATGAAGATTTAGAAGAGTATGAAAACGTTTTTTAAAACGAATCCACTAACTCAAAAGGCTTACATCATGATTTTATTGCAGTCTTAGGTGAGTTTAAACGACTAATGGAAAAAACGCTTCAGGTTCAATTGCATGAAGCGTTTTTCATTTTTACTGGTTTACAAACTAAGTTCATTCTCAAGAATTAATAAGTATCTAGTTATACCTGAGTTTTTTTGAATAAGCATGTATAAATCTTATTTTGACCGCCTTTTAATTTCAGCTAAGAATAAATGGGCATCCTTCAAAAAATCAATTACTTGAACTGCATTTTTTACCAGCGAGCAAGCTGTATTACGCAAGTACGATTTGCGCTTGATATTATTATACTTGCCTTTGTAAAGAATGTTAAATCAAATATGAAATAGGCCAACTTGTCATATAAAAATAATATAATATATTTATAGTGCAATAAATCCCTAACCTAAGTTCCTAAAGTATGAAATTTTATCATGTCCTTTGCTTAGCAACCATTATTACGGCTGCTAGTTCCTGTGGTTCTGCTGAAACACAAAAAGCGGCTACCGCTGCTCCAAGTCCTGTAAAGCTATCCCAATTCAATGATGTTGAAGATGTACAAAAAAGGCTATCTGCTGCTGGCATTGGTGAATTAAGAAAGTGGAAGGGGGATGGCTTCGGATATTTGAGCAGCTCACCTTATTTTTCTTTTGGCGAAGGTGAATTACCCGATAATATGGCTTATTACTTAGAAAGCGATAACGCCAATAACATTAAAAAATTAAAACTGGTATTGAATATCAACACAGCTAACAAGAAAACGGCACTCTCAAAATTTGCTGAAACTGTTGAAAAAACCTACAATGTGCTTGAATTACCTCCTTCCAGTGAGATAGTGAAAGCTGCCGTAACAGGCAAGGCAACAGAAATAGATAAAGACACTTATACTGAAAGTATTGAGCTGGAGAAATCGAACATTGAAACCTGGAAGTTTGTTATTGAAACAAAATAAATGGGTATTGACCGCATTTTACGATCAACATTGAGCCAACCTTTGAGGTTGGCTTTCCCATCTTTAGTGTTGTGAGGCAGTTCATAATCAACACAAGACCCCATCTCTTTTCTTCCCCACATACCTAAAAAAATTTAAATAAGATAAATAGCAAGCAGCGCCCTCTCCCCACTCTGCTAACTATGTCAATCATCTGAACAGGAAATTTTATATTCGCAAAAAAGTTCCTTATTGCCAGCAGATGTTTCAGATATTACAAAAAATCTACTACCGCTTGTAGCAGCAGGCAGTGAAAAGGCATTCCGGCAACTCTTTCATCTGTACGCCGATCTTTTACATACCTATATTCAAAGCATCACAAAGTCCAGCGAGCTGGCTGAAGAAGTAGTACAGGATATTTTCCTGCAGATCTGGATAAGCCGTGAAACCTTGCATAATATCCGCAATTTCAGGAGCTATCTTTTTGTTATCTCCCGCAACCATGCGCTGAACATCATTAAACAGCTGATCCGTGAGAACAGGCGGATAAAGCAGTGGGAAGAAAGCAAAGCCCTCCATGCGGATAGTGATCCGGAACACCTGGAATACCGGTTAAGCCTGATTGAAGAAGCCGTTCGCCGGCTTCCTCCCCAGCAGCAAAAAGTATGGGTAATGAGCCGGAAACAGGGAATGAAGTACAGCGAGATAGCCGTAGCCACCAGCCTTTCCAGGGAAACGGTCAAAAAATACCTGCAATATGCCACCAGCTCCATTATGCAATATGTTGCCTCCCGGATCGATCTCCTGGTTATTTTCCTGCTGTTCATACGGCGCTAAAAAAAAAATTTCCGGCGCATAGCCCCTTTTTTATTTTCCTGTTGTTCCTATTATGTAAGTAACATTTTTCCATGCAAACATCCTCCAGGCTTTCAACGCTGTTCCAACGCTGGTTCAAAGGCCAGGCCTCGCCATCCGAGACCGAAGAGCTAATGGGCCTGCTTGAAGGTACGGACCCGGATCAGGAGCTGCCGGCCTTATTAAAGGCGGAATGGGATGATCTGCAGACCCGGCAGGTCTATACCGATGCAAGGAAAGATGAAATGGTTGACATGATACTGCGGCATGCGCCCGCTCAGCGTCCTGTACGGCCACTCAGGACCCGGATGTGGTGGGCGGCGGCAGCAGCATTGGTATGCATTGTGGCCGGCGCGGCGTTGTGGCTGAACCGTCAACCATTAAAAAAATCACCGGCTGCTATTGCCCATACCGTGAAGGATGTTGCTCCCGGTAAGCAAGGCGCTGTGCTGACCCTTGCCAATGGAAAGTCTATTGTACTGGATAGCACAGGCAACGGAGTTATTGCCAGTCAGAATGGTACGCAGGTAATATATAACAATGGCAGTCTTGTTTATGATGCGGGAGCGGCCGGCGGCATTAGCTATAATACTATTACAACACCCTATGGGCGTAAGTTCCGGCTGGTGTTGCCTGACAATACAACGGTCTGGCTGAATGCCGGATCGTCCCTGCGGTATCCTACCGCCTTTACCGGGGCAGAGCGCCTGGTAGAGGTTACAGGTGAAGCCTACTTTGAGATAGCGAAAAATCCCGCTGCACCTTTCCTTGTAAAGGTAAATGATCAAACGCAGGTAAAGGTGCTGGGCACCAGCTTTAACGTTAATGCATATAACGATGAAGCGAACGTCAATGTCACCCTGCTGCAGGGAGCCGTACTGGTGGAAACTGCCGGCGGCAGGAAGTTACAGGTCAGGCCCGGACAACAGGCAAGGGTACAGCAGGATGCATCCATTACCTTGTTGGACAACGTTAATACAGACCAGGTAATTGCCTGGAAAGAAGGGTATTTTAATTTTGAAGGAGCCTCTCTGCAGCAGGTAATGCGGCAGCTGGCAAGGTGGTACGATATAGAGGTAGTGTATGAGGGCAATAAGATCCCTGACATTACATTTGAAGGGGAGCTGCCCAGTACCCTTCAGCTGACCCAGATGTTGAAAATATTAAGCCGGGTAGAGGTCAAATATCGAATAGAGGAAGAAAAACGTCTTATTATATTACCGTAACCAAAATCGAAGAAACAACTGTTAAACACCTGTAATGAAAACAGGGAAGTGTTTGCACCACCTCCCTGCAGATAATTCAGGCAGCCAAACAAAACAGCCGACTAAGACTATTTTTTATTCTTGAACCTAAATCATTACAAAAGTATGGATTTTCGCACTTTTTGTAAGTGTACCTGCTATGCCCATACAGGAAAGGCAGGGCTTTTAACCAAAATCAGCTATGACGCTGCGGCAGGACCATGTCATTCCAACCGCCGGAAGTTAAAAACACTGGTAAGAACAATGAAACTTACTACCATTCTGTTACTTGCCGCCTGTATGCACATCAGCGCAGCAAGCTTTTCCCAGACGGTCACTTATTCAGGAGAACAGGTCACGCTTTCAAAAGTGTTCGACGCAGTTAAAAAGCAAACAGGCTATGTGTTCTTCTATAACAAAAATATTCTGCGGAACTGTGGCCCGCTGGATGTACATGTTGTAAACCAGCCGCTGGAAACATTCCTGCATGAGATCCTGGCAGGCAAACAGCTGGAATATGTAATAGAAGACAAAGCTGTTATTATTTCCAGGTCAAAACAGGAAAGCAGCCCTCTGCAGGCGCTGTCGCCCGGCAATGATCTGAAGGGAAGGATCACGGATGACAAAGGCCATTCCCTGCCGGGTGTGTCCGTTAAGGTAAAAGGAACAAGCAGGGGTACTACCACCAATGCAGATGGCGTGTACAATCTCACTAACCTGCAGGAAAATGCAGTACTGGAAGTGTCTTACCTGGGCTTTGAGTCCAGGGAAATGAATGTACAGGGCAAAACAACGCTGGACCTGCAGCTGATGCCTGTGAGCAAGGATATTGAAGGTGTAACGGTAGTAGGTTATACTTCAAAGAATGTCAAATATCTGTCCAGCGCTGTTACTACTGTTACCGGTGAAAAACTGCGGGATGTTACTTCCAATAATCTGGCCGGCCTGCTACAGGGCAAAGCGGCCGGCGTAACAGTGTCTACCCCTTCGGGGGATCCTACCGCCGGCTCCGCGATACTGGTGCGCGGCCAAAGCACACTGGGGGCCAGCTCAGATCCCCTTTACGTGGTGGACGGCAACATCGGCGGCACCTTTAACCCCAATGATGTGGAATCCGTCACCATCCTGAAAGACGCTGCTGCTACCGGCCTGTATGGCTCAAGGGCTGCTAACGGCGTGATCATCATCACCACAAAACAGGGAAAAGCAGGAAAACCAAAAATATCATTCAGCTCCACGACAGGATTTAACAAAGCCAATTTCGGAAAGTTCAGGCTCATGGATTCCCGGCAGCTCTATGACTACCAGCAAACGTTCACCAGCCGTCCTGATACGGTGCTGAACACCAATACCAACTGGCTGGACCTTGCCTTCAGAACAGCCATAACACAGAGCTACACGCTTTCCGCATCAGGCGGTTCTGAAAGAACACAATTCTTTGCTTCCGGGAATTACTACAGCGAAGAAGGTACCTTGCTCACCAATAAGCTGACAGCCTACAGCTTCCGTACCAACGTAACACATAAGATAACGGACAAGCTGAAGGTAAGCGTACTGGTGAACGGTATCTTTACGAAGAACGATAATCAGCAGAGCAGCACCCTTTACGATGCTTATACAGACCTTCCCTGGGATAACCCCTATAACCCCGATGGCACGCCACGCCCGGGCAACAGCGATGGATGGCTGGGCCGCGACCAGCACAATTTCCTGCATTCATTGCAGTACAATCTTTCCTACGACAAAAAATTTGAAGGAACAGGCGATCTGAATATCGATTATGCCATCTTCAAACATTTTACCATCTCCTCCTATAACAGGGCTTACTTTAACAGCTATAAGGGAGTGGAGTACTACGACCGGCGCTCGCAGGAAGGAACGGCTGACAATGGCTACCTCTCTAACGAGAACAGCTATACGAGCCGGCTGCTTAGCTCCAACAGGCTGCGGTACGACAACAGCTTCGGAGATCATAACCTGTCAGTGCTGGCCGTACAGGAGGGAGAAAAGTATTATTATGATGTTAATACCGCCACCGGCCGCGGGCTGCCGCAGGGAATGACGGCTATGTCCACCGCTACGGAAGTGAAGAACAATCCTACCGGTGGCTGGAACCAGTATTCATTTACCAAATGGCTGGCGCAGGCCGATTATAATTTCGCCAATAAGTATTTCCTGGTTGCTTCTTATGTGTACGATATCTCGTCCAAGTTCGGCAACAATAACCCCGGCGGCAGCTTTTACCAGTTAGGCGCATCATGGATCCTGACCAATGAGCAGTTCCTGGCAGGCAACAGCACCATCAGCTTCCTGAAGCTGCGGCTGGGGCATGGCACCGTAGGCAATCCGCCCAGCGGTGATTACCAGGCATTAGGGCTGTACTCCTATGACCAAACTGCAAGCTATGCAGGGCTGGCAGGCTCTTACCCTTCCCAGAAAGCCAACCCTGACCTTACCTGGGAAAAGATCAGGGTAAATAACCTGGGCCTGAACATCAGCTTTTTCGGAGACCGCATAGGACTGATAGCAGATGTGTATGACAAGCATGCCAGGTCATTGCTGATGACAAAGAACCTCCCATATACCAGCGGCTATTCCTCCATACTGGAGAACATAGGCTCTGTAAACAACAGGGGCTTTGAACTGACATTGAACACCCAGAACCTTACCGGCGCATTAAAATGGGAAACCAGCTTTAACATTGCGCATAACCGGAACAAGGTTACTAAACTAAATGGCAGCGACAAATTTGCCAGCCCGGGCGCCATGCAGCCCGTAGGCCTGAATGAGGATATGGATAAATGGTATATGCGCATATGGGGCGGCGTAGACCCTGCCAACGGTGATCCGCTCTGGCAGAAAGTGGAGACTGACCAGAATGGTAAGCAGACCGTTACGCTCACCAACTCCTATAACCAGGCCACCCTGCAGTACACCGGCACCTCCGCTGCGCCGAAGTTCACAGGCGGCATATTGAATACCTTCTACTACAGGGGTTTCAGCCTGAGCGCCTTCTTTAATTTCGTCAGCGGTAACCAGGTGTACAATAATTCAAGGCAGTTCTTTGATTCCGATGGATTATATGACAGCTACAACCAGATGGTGCTGGCAGATGGCTGGAGCAGATGGCAGCAGCCAGGGGATAATGCCACGCATCCCAAACCTTTGCTGGGAGGGAATAAATCATCCAACCAGCCATCATCAAGATATTTGGAGGATGGCAGCTACATCCGCCTGCGTAATGTGCGCCTGGCATATGACCTTCCGCGTGACCTGCTTGGCAGGATCCATATCAGCACTGCACGGATATTCGTAAGCGGAGATAATCTCTGGACCGCTACCCGCTTTTCAGGTATGGACCCTGAGGTAGACCTCAGCTCCGGCGAATCCGGGACCAAATATCCCATTAGCAGGAAGATATTATTTGGGGTAAATGTTGAATTCTAAAAACAAGATCATGAAGCATTATATTCTGTATATATTCCTTTCCGGCTGCCTGGTGTTTGGTACAACAGCCTGTAAAAAATATTATGAGCCGTCCACCGCCAAATCGGAGGCAGACGCGCTGAACTCCGCTGATGATGTGGAATCCGCCACCATCGGCGCATATGCCGTGCTCAAGAAACCGGAGTACGTCAGGAGCATGCATTTCCTCTCTGAATATCCCAGCGATGATGTTGCACAGGCCCAGACCTCTTCAGATGACCTGTCTAACTGCTACCGCTATACGCACCTGGTAGACGGGGCCCATGCCACCAATGTGTGGATGCAGGCCTATTCCGTGATCAATGCAGCCAATAAGGTGATTGCCTTTGTGACGGATAATGAATCAGATGCCCTGAACCAGCTGAAGGGAGAATGCCTTTACCTGCGCGCCATGATGTATTTCAACCTGGCCCGCGTATTTGGCAGGCCTTTCCCGCAGAACAGCGGCACGGGTGCAGGGATACCGCTGGTGCTGGAAAACGCACAGGAGGAATTCCCTGCACGGAACACTGTAAAAGAAGTGTACGACCAGGTGATCATTGATCTGCAGAAAGCCGCTACGATGATGACGGAAGAGAAGAACAACAACTTTGCTTCCAGGGAAGTGGCCTATGCTTTGCTTTGCCGCGTTTACCTGTATATGGATGACAATGACAAAGCCCTGGAATATGCAGATAAAGTGATCAGCTCCGGCAGGTATGCGCTGCTGCAGGGACCAGACTATCAGCATTACTTCAGGGGCGTGCCGGAAGATAATGACGAAACTATCTTCTGCATACGGCATATGACAACGGAGAACCGCGATTTCTCCTCCATTGGCTCTATGTATTTCAGCGAAGGCGGACAGGGTGTGACCGGCTGGGGAGAGATCTATGCTTCCAGGCAGTATGTGAACCTGCTGGACAAGCATCCGGAAGATCTGCGCCATAGCTTCATCTCGCCCTATACAACGGCCGGTACACTGGAATATCCGTATGCAATACCGGTAACCAACATCCGCTACAATACAAGGCTGAACCCCAATACGCCTATGTATTATGTGAATAAGTATAATTACCAGGAAGGTCTTGTAAATCTCAGCTCTCCGGTATATCTGCGCCTGGCGGAGATTATACTGAACCGTGCAGAAGCCAATGCCAAGAAAGGGAACCTGCAGGCGGCGCTGGATGATGTGAACACTATCCGGCAACGGGCAGGCCTAAACGGCAATGCATTATATACATTGGCCAATATAGGCACCAGAACGGTGCTGGACGTAGTGCTGGAAGAACGTCAGCTGGAGCTGGCCTTTGAAGGCCACCGCGCTTATGACCTGTTCAGGAATAACCGGCCGCTGATGCGGGACTATCCCGGTACGCACAGTCTTAATAATACTCCTTCCACCAATATCACACAAAACATACCGCCCACTGATAACAGGGTGATCTTTTATATTCCGAACAGGGAGATCCTGATCAATCAAAACCTTTCCCAGAATCCATGATCTTTTAATTCTTAAAAAGCACCTGACGGGCCTATGCGCAGCTACTCATGCGCCAGGTCCGGCAGGCCTGCAAAATCAAATACTATTACATGAAACCTAAACCAAGCATGCTCAGCGCCTTTCTGCTGATTGCCGGCATATTTGCCTGCGGAAAAGACAAAGGCATTTCCCGCAGGCCCAAAATGCAGGACCATCCTGCTGCCGCGCCATCTGCTTCCAGTTATGATGTAGCCCTGGCGGGAAACGGGTTTGTTACCACGCTGCCGGCTGGCAACGCAGAAGTGATCACTTCCAACGGACTTGGCAACTGGAGCAGCGCATCCAGTATTACCAGCGTGTATTTCCGCCTGGGCCTTACAGGGCAGCTCAATGTGGCCGTGAAGGCAAAAGTGCCGGACGGTACCAGCAAGATAAAGGTAACTGTTAACGGCGCTTCCTTTAACGTAACGCTCAGCGGCAATGCCTATAATACCTATGCTGCAGGCAGCGTTAATATCGCTGCTGCAGGATATGTAAAGGTAGACCTCCAGGGCATTAGCAAGACCGGCGGCTATTTTGCAGATGTATCTGATATTGTTATCAGCGGAGCCGCTACGGCAAACAATGTCGTGTATGCCAATGACCCGGAAAATTATTACTGGTCAAGACGAGGGCCTTCCGTGCATCTGCAGTTCACGCCTCCGGCAGGTACTACAGCGGAATGGTTCTACAGTGAGCTGTATGTGCCGGCGGGCCAGGACAAAATTGGTTCTTACTTTATGGCCAACGGCTTTGACGGCGGCTACTTCGGCATACAGGTGAACAGCAGCGCAGAAAGGCGGGTGTTATTCTCTGTGTGGGATCCCGCTACCGGTAAAACATCGCTTGTACGGAAAGGCGCAAACGTGGTGGACAACAGTTTTGGCGGGGAGGGCACCGGCGGACAAAGCTACCTGGTATTCAACTGGAAGGCCGGCACTACGTATAAATTCCTTACGCAGGCCAAACCTGACAGCGCCGGCGCCACAGATCTCTCTTCCTGGATCTATACCCCGGAATCCGGCAGCTGGCGCTTTATTGCCACCTGGAAAAGACCCAATACCGTTACCTATCTGACAGGGCTATACTCTTTTCTTGAAAACTTCAATGATACGCAGGGTTATCTTGGAAGAAAAGCACGCTATGGCAACCAATGGGTGAGAAGTACGGCCGGCACGTGGATAGAGCTATCTACAGCTACTTTCACAGCAGATGCCACCGCTCACAATGACCAGCGCCGTGATTATGCAGGCGGTGTTGAATCAGGGATATTCTATCTTCAGAATGGCGGATTCTTCTCCAATTATGTGAACTACAATACCAGCTTTACACGCACGGCTACAGGCGTACCGCCTACTGTGAACCTCAGCACGCTGCCATAGTTAAGGACCATCAATTAATCAGTAACTACAAACAACTACTATTATGATCTATCGCAGAACTTTTCTTCAACAAACTATAACTACCGGTATTGGCTTATCACTACTCAATACGCCGGCCAAATTATTTGCCCAGGTTAAAAAAGCTAAAGTAAGAGTGGGTCTGATAGGCGTAGGCGCACGCGGGCAGAACCATCTGAGCCTGTGCCTGCGGCGTGAAGATGTGGACGTGATAGCCATCTGTGATCCTGATACAAAATGGGCCATTCCCAAATCAATGCAGCTGATCAGCAAAGCATATGGCGCTAACAGGAAGGTAACCGCATACACTAATGGCAATGAAGATTTTCTAAACATGCTTAAGCGGGATGATATTGATGCCGTGATCATTGCCACTCCATGGGAATGGCATACCAAACAGGCCGTAGCTGCTATGAAAGCGGGTAAGACGCCCGCAGTGGAAGTCTGCGGCGCCAGCGACATACAGGAATGCTGGGAGCTGGTGAATACCAGCGAAAGCACCGGTGTGCCCGTGTTCGGTATGGAGAATGTATGTTACCGCCGGGATGTAATGGCTGTACTGAATATGGTGCGGCAGGGATTATTCGGAGAGCTTACACACATGCAGGGCGGTTACCAGCACGATCTGCGCGGAGTTAAATTTAACAACGGGCAGCAGGTCTATGGCGGCGGGGTGGAGTTTGGCGAAAAAGCTATGTCGGAAGCCAAATGGAGAACCAACCATTCCGTACACCGCAACGGCGATCTTTATCCTACACACGGATTAGGGCCTGTTAACAATATGATCAACATTAACCGGGGCAACCGTTTAATATCACTCAGCGCTGTAGCCACTAAATCCAGGGGATTACATAAATACATAGTGGATAAAGGCGGTCAGGATCATCCCAATGCCAAAGTGGAATTTAAGCTGGGGGATATTGTGAGTACGCTGATCAGAACAAATAACGGGGAAACCATCCTGCTCTCGCATGATACGAACTCTCCCCGTCCTTATTCTCTTAATTTCAGAGTGCAGGGCACCAACGGGTTATGGATGGATGATCTGGATTCCATTTACGTGGAAGGTAAAAGCTCCTATGACCAGTGGGAAAAAGCCGGCAAACCTGATGAAGCCGGCAGTTATATGAACAGGTATGACCACCCATTATGGAAACGTTATGCTAATGACGCTTCAGGGGCAGGCCATGGCGGTATGGACTGGTTTGTGATCAACTCTTTCATTGAAAGTATTAAACGGGGCGCTCCTTACGCACTTGATGTCTATGACCTGGCTACCTGGTATGCTATTACACCGCTGAGCGAACAGTCTGTGGCAGAAGGCGGAGGCGTGCAATACATCCCTGACTTTACCCGTGGCGCGTGGATAAACCGCAAACCGGTATTTGCGCTAAATGATGAATGGTAAGTCAGGATTGAATGAATTTGGTATAAGCGGGAAAGGCTGATCCGTTCAGCTTTCCCACTTACTCAGTCATTCATCTTTTTTGACTCCTCCATCACCGCCTGGTTAACCTCCTTTATCCTCTCCACCTGCATCTTTTCAACCTTTCTGTCATAAGTCAGCAGGCCATTCACTTCATGTTCCACATCTGTTGTTTGCGTATAAATAGCCACGCTAAGTCCCCGGTATTTCATAAGCTGCTCTACCTGCTCCAGTAAAAGAATGTAGCGGTCTGTAAGTGCGGCCTGGGTAGGTTCATAAGCATACGCATTATTCTCAATAGGCCACATGTGTCCGCGGGTAAACAATCCAACGCCGCCAAATTCGCCCAATGATGCTGCACGCTTATCATCCGGTACAGATGCGCTGTAGGGCCCTACATAAATATGGGTATCTACATAGTCCCCGTTTCCCGGATCGCCATAAGGCTTTTGATAGTCCGGATTATTATTAAACCCTGAATTACCGTTCACCAGCCGGGAGGGATCATATGCTTTCACCCAATTGGTAATTTCTTTAACATCGAATGCGCCCCAGTTCTCGTTAAAGGGCACCCAGGTTATAATGGAGGGTGAATTGTAATGTTCATCCATGATTGCTTTCAGCTCCTTGCGGAACGCTTTCCGGGTGGCAGCTGTATCTTCATGCTGATACCAGATAGCCGGCATATCCTGCCAAACCAGCAGCCCCATTTTATCAGCCCAATAATAAAAACGCTGCGGTTCGGTTTTCATATGCTTCCGGATAAGGTTGTATCCTGCTTTTTTTGTGAACGAAATATCAGACTTCAGCGCTTCTTCGGTCGGCGCTGTCAATACGCCATCCGGCCAGTAACCCTGGTCCAGAAGCCCCAGCTGCATAACAAATTTTCCGTTCAAAAGTGGCCTTACAACACCGTTCAGCTTACCAAGCTTTATATCCCGCATCCCGAAATAGCTCTTTACTTCATCCGCAACACTGCCATCGGCATTGTAAAGTGTTAGCTTAAGATCGTAAAGAAAGGGCGTATCAGGCGACCATAATACAGGCTTTTCAATGGGCAGATAAAAATAAGTACCCGCCACTGCGTCTGTATAGGAAACGGTTTTATGGCCATCGGAAGCCACTGCAGCTATCTTATTTGCACCATCACTGTTAACGAATACTTTTAAACGCCTGCCGTCAACATCAGGCAGTAAGCGGATGCTTTTTATATAGTTGCTGCTTACCGGCTCCAGCCACACAGTTTGCCATATGCCTGAAGTAAAGGTATAATCGCCCCGGGGGCCGTTTTTCCCGGAGGGTGTTCTTCCGTCATTCAGGTCCTGTGCAGCAACAATGAGCGTGTTTGAACCGCTTTTTAAAAACGGGGTAATATTGAAATTAAACGCATCGTATCCTCCTTCATGGGTTCCGGCCTTTTTCCCGTTTATGAACACCGTAGCGCTATGGTCAACTGCACCAAAATGCAGGATGATCTGTTTACCTTTCCAGACTGCCGGTAGCTCAAATGTTTTCTGGTACCACATATTTATCTCCTGCTTCCGCCGGATACCGGATAAAAAAGATTCGGGGCAATAGGGCACCAATATTTTTTCATGCACACCCTCAAATGAGGCAGGCGCTTGCGGATGAAGGGCAACAGGCGCACCTTTACCTCCCTGGTAATCCCATTTTCCGTTCAGGCATATCCATTCGTCCCTTTGCAGCTGAGGCCTCGGGTATTCTGACAGCGGAACAGACGCCTGCATTGCGTCGTTTGTCCATGGTGTAGGCAGCTGTGCATCCTGTGCGGAAACATTAAAATACCCGGTTATCAGTAAGATGATCAGTAAGGTCCTATAATATTTATAAGATATCATGAAGTGAATTTAATTATTCAAATCCGATTATCTATTACTTGCTTATTTATTTGTTTTTATTTTAGTACTACTCAGGTGCATAAGTAAAATAATGAGCGGTATTGGTACCGCTCATTGTCGAATTTACTTTTCTTTCCAGTCCTTTTTCAGGTAGTAAGCCAGGTAAATATCTATAAGCTTCTCACCCCCGTAATCCGGGTAAGCTGCCAGGATCTTAGATTTATACTCTTCCTTTGATTTGGATGCTGCCAATGTTTTGTCAACAAAATCCAGGTATTCCAGGTCTTCCTTAAGTATGGATGGACCGGCAGGTTCCCCGTGTCCCGGAAGTATGATCTTATACTCACTTTCATGCTCTATTTTTCTTAATGCTTTACGCCAGCCGTCCAGGTTACCGGATATAAACAAATGGATCTTATTATAAACGATATCCTGGGCAATGTAGGTCTTTACTTCGGGGATCTTAATTACCAGAGATACTGCGTCCTCATTGTCAAGAGATCTTTCAAATATGAACGTTACACCGTCTATTACTTCTTTCCCTTCTTTTTGCGCATGAGCAGGTACATTCAAAGTTTTGGCAATAATGCCCCCGAATTGCTCCTGTCTTTGTTTTAACACTTCCCGGCCATCTTTTTCAATGTGCTGCTTTGTTTCTTCCAGTGCGTAAACCTGCACATCCGGAAAAGCGTCGCCAAAGCCCAGGTAATGATCCGGATGGTCATGTGATATATAAAATCTTGTAACCGGCTTCTTCAAACTATCTGTCAGCATCTTCAGCTGCTGCGCATAGGGCGCAAAAAACTGCCCGTCTACAACAATCAGCTCATGAGCTAACTCAATAACATGGCTGGTATTGGCAAACATCTCCGGCGGAGCTACCAGGGTGTATATTTTTATCCGTTGATCCTGCACGGCCAGGTGAACAGCTGCTTTACGCAGTTCCTGTGACTTTGCCTGGTTCATAGTTGTGAGCCCAAGCGCAAGGAGTGTTATGGTCTTTAGTTTGTTTGTCATCGTAATTTTTTTATTGTTTAATTAATTACGATACAAAGCTACTTTGAAGACCTCCCTGCAACGTTATCAATATGCATTAGTTGTTATCAATCTGCATACTGAGCCCTAAAAGCAGCGGGTGAAACTTTAGCCAGGGATTTAAAGAAGCGGACAAAATTGGAAGGGGCTGAAAAGTTGTGCTCATAGCTGATCTCAGCAATCGTTTTACTGCCGGCCAGCAGCTCATTCTTGCAGGACTGTAAAAGTTCGTTACGGATGATCATATTGGCATCTTTGCCAAATGCTTCATGACATAGCTGGTTTAAGCGGTTACGGTTCATCTTAAGCAGCTCCGCATATTCTTTGACTGTTTGTTTTTCCCGTATATGCTTCTTCAGCAGCTCCCTGAATTTCAGCATACCGGTATTCTGATACAGGTTCCCTTTCAGCTGATAGCAATCGGTATACCGGCGGTTCAGCAGAATAAGCAGCTGGTACAGGTAAGCTCTCAGCAAGTGCTGGCTGTCGAAGGACTGGCTCCTTATTTCTTCCATAATACTGTCAGACAAGGACTGAAAGAAGGGTATATCATTACTTTGCAGTGGCAACACCGGCGGTGAATCATAATTCCCGAAGTAATACAGGCGGTGAAGGAACAGGTGATCTTTCAGGAACGTTTCCATAAATTCTCCTTCGAATATCACCACCCTGCAATCATGCGCTGAATGCAGGTTCCATATCCTGGGACGGGCAGGTGGTATGAACAGCACAGCAGGACTTTTAAAATCAAGCTGGCTACCTTCAAGCATTATTGAACCGTTCCCTTCCAAAAAAAGAAAGATCTCGTAAAAGGTAGTAGCATGTACCTCCTTCATCGCAATACTGCGGCCGGCTATATCGGAAAGGTTAAAACAGTCCACCAGCAGCTCCTTTCCATATTTGTACTTGTGGAAATGAAATTTCAACATAGGCCTGGTAAAGGATAGCAAAATAAGGGAATAGCTTAAAATAAAAAAGGCATGTAACCTGTATTCAGCGTTACATGCCTGGATAACTATTCGTAAACCAACCTGTATGAAATTTCTTATTTTTTGAAGAACCTGCGAAAGCCGGCGGTTTACTGAACATCCGTTCTTAACACGCCGCTCTTTAAATTTATTGGGCCTGAATAGATCCGTCCGTTTTTAACCACTACTGCCTTAACCTGGTGAATGTCTTTGTTAATGTTGTATTTGCCCTGGTTAGCTATCAGACTAATGTTGGTCACCCCATTTTTTTCTGTTGCCTGAAATCGGAGCAGGCAATAATCATCTTTTTTAAAGCCCCAGCCTTCGCCGGCATCCCAATAAAGCTCGCCACTGGCTTTACCCTGGCTGTCCAGGCATATAAACAAGGTCAGCTGATCTATGGAAGGTTCTCCGGTATGCTGAATGATCTTTCCTGCAGGAATAATACTGCCGCCTTTGATCAGCAATTTTGCCTGGTATGGATCTGAACCATCACCCTCAACGAGGTTTAAAGGTTCCCAGAGCCCTTTGGGCAGCTGCGGATCTTTGGCGAATGAAGGCACTACCAGCAAATTTTTCCCAAGCAAAAATACCTGGTCCTCTGCTCTTAGCTTTACATCGGCAGGATCATCAAAAAACACAGGGCATATTAAGGGCAAGCCGGTTTTATGCGCGTTGTAAAACAAGGTGTAGAGGTAAGGCAATAAGCGATAACGCCGTTCAAGCGCTATCCGCGATGTTTTTTCAATATCCGCACCAAATGCCCAGGGTTCTTTGTCATTGGTTCCGGCACAGGCATGGCCTCTTGCAAAAGGCATAAACACGCCAAAGCCCAGCCATTTTGCCCATAGATCAGGAGAAGTATTACCTAAAAAACCACCAATATCAGGTCCGCTGAAAGGCTGGCCCGATAAGCCAAGCGTAATTGACATGGGCACGGAAACCTTCATGAATTTCTCATCGGCGTAGTTATCACCCGTCCAGGTGGCAGCGTAACGCTGCCCTCCAAGCAGGTTTGCCCTGGTTAAAATAAAAGGCCGCTTATCCGGTTTGGCAGCCATAACACCCTGCCGGGTAGCTTCTACCATCAATCTGCCGTAAGCGTTATGATATAGCAAGTGCGGCCCTGCCGGTAAGCCGTCACCACCGCGATGCGGGGTGCTGTATGGCATAGTACCCAGCCGCAGGTTTTGCGGCAGCTCGTTATCATTCACAGCGGGTTCGTTCATATCATTCCAGATGCCATCCATATCATTTGCCAGGAAGTTATGATACAAGCCGGCCCACCATTGCCGCGTGCGGGGCATAGTAAAATCCGGAAAGGCGCAGTCGCCCGGCCAAACTTTTCCATGGTATTCTTTTCCCGTACTGTCTTTCACCCAAACATCCTTTGCCGTGCCTGATTGGTACACCGCATAAGTGCTGTCGAACTTAACGCCCGGATCGATCATAAAAACCGAATGAAAACCCTTTGCATGCAGGTCCGCATTCAATTGCTTAGGGTTTGGAAAATTATTTTTGTTAAAAGTGAATACGCGGTAACCTTCCATATAGTCGATGTCCATCCACACGGCATCGCAGGGGATCTGTTTTAAACGAAAGGTATCGGCAATTTCCCGTACCCGTTTTTCTGATCCATAGGAGAATCTACATTGATGATAACCCAAAGCCCATCTGGGCGGCATTTCAATAGTGCCCGTTAATTCAGCCAATCCTTTCAGCACATCCTGCGGCGATTTGCGGTCAATCACAAAAACACGGAACAAAGCACCTTCTGTATTAAATTCAATTTTATCCGGATTCGTGGTCAGCGCTGATTTCCACGGACTGTCAAAAAGGATCCCAAAAGCAGTTCCATCTTTTCTTACGCCTAAAACCCAGGGGTGGGTTTGATAAAGGCGTTTGCCATCATCTGTTCCGTAAGCACCGTTGTCGGTGTTCCAGAGTTTAATGGTTTGGCCGTTTCTCAGCAACGGGCCAGTTACTTCGCCACCGCCATAGAGGCTTATGTCGCCTTTTAAATGAACGCTGGCGCCGGCCTTGCCATCTGTTAAGAAAAATTCAGGAACAATGTTCCAGTTTGCCGGCACAGCACCCTGTATGGTGGGTGCGCCTTTCAGCATAAGTGATGGTGTTTTGGAAACATCAAACCCTGCAGGGATAAACGTTACGATTGAATTACCTACAAGGCCTGAGCGCTGAACCGGGATCTTTTGTGCCTGCGCTGCGGAGCAGATAAGAATAGAAAGGACAAACAGGTAACACTTTGACGAGAGAGTCATGAATTGAATGTTCATTTAAAACCAGCTGCCCCGAGTACGGGGCAGCTGGCATATAGTGGTGTATTAATTACTATAACCCGGGTTTTGTACAAATTGCGGGTTAACAGCCATAATATCGCGACCTATCGGGAATATAGCCGTGTGATTATCGGCATCGGGTTTCTTATCCCACCAGGTGCCGGTATTAAATACGCCCCAGCGGATCAGATCTGTACGGCGGCGGTTCTCACCTAAAAATTCACGGCCCCATTCATCCAGCATTTCCTGGTCGGTAAGCTGGCTCCCATCCAGTCTATACAGGCTGGGAGAACCTGCAGGATAATTGCGCTGACGCACTGCATTCAGCAGTACTGCTGCACCGCCCTTATCGCCTGCCCGGTATTTACATTCAGCCAATGTGTAATAGATCTCCGACAAACGGATCTCTGCATAAGCTGATGTGATACGGTTAGGATCGGGCGTTGGATATAAAGGATATTTGAGGAAGAACACACCTGAGTTGTGATCGGCATGATTCATATCCGATTCCTTATCAGCGATCCGGGTTCCGGGTTTTGCATCCAGGAACCAGCCTACCTGGTCGCGGATGAACAGCGGGTAAGGGCCTTTATTACCGCGTACGGTATCGGGCTTTGGTACGCCGTTCACGAGACGTTGAAAAGGCAGGTAGCCATATAGGAACATGCCTTCGCGTTTGCTGTCGCCCAGGTTTTTGTAAAGCTTCAGACGATAGTCGTCAGGATAATGCTGGAACTTAACGAAAGGTTTGCCCAGCTGAAAGCTGTACTCCACGCTGTCCACATCCCTGCCGGGTTGCAATGCATACCTGGGGTTAGCCTGGCCAAAATCCGTAAAGCCGCAATACAACGGCGCCGCGTCGTAAGTTACTGCCCAGAAGAACATGCCGCCATCATATTGCCAGTGTGTGCGTGCAAGGGTGGATGGGAAACCATAGATGGTTTCTGAATTCACCGTATTGTTGGTATAATCAAACGGTGCATCCCAGCGGGTATCCAACTGGTAGCTGCCGTATTTGCCGCTGATAATGTCCTGGCAAACCGTGGCGCAATCGCTGAACTTATCCTGGTTTACATATACTTTGGCATTCAGATACAGGCGTGCCAGCAGTGCTGCGGCCCCGGCCTGTGTCCACCGGCCAATGCCATTATTGCCTAATGTTTCGCGTTTGGGCAGATCGGGCAGCGCCGCTTTCAGCTCTGATTCAATATAGGCGAACATTTCATCCGGTGGTGACTGCTTGTTAGCGGTAGTAGTATGTTTTACGTCCGTTACGATCTCAATATTGCGGTAAAAATCAAATGCTCTTAAATAGAACCAGGCCCGCAGTGTTCTGAGCTCGGCTTTAAAATCGGCCAGCTCCGTTTCCGTAATACTCAGTTTAGCCGGGTCCGTTATGCTTTCCATATCCTGCAGCGAGTTCGTTGCAAGTACAATGCCCTGGTAAAAAGCCGTCCAGGCGCCGCTCGTAAAACCATCCTGTGTGGTCCAGGTATGATAGTGCATGCGCTGGTAATAGCCACCATCCTGCCAGTCGCCCTGGCGGTTATAGGTGCCTATTTCGTCAGTGGAGTTCTCGCCTGCGGCATAAACATCATTCCCCTGGATGCTCCAGTAGGCGTGTTCAAATGGCCGTAAAAAGTCCCTGATCACATCATCGCGCCGGGTGAGGAACTGTCCTGCATCCACTTTATCATAAACAGTTTCATCCAGTTTTGTGCAGGCGCCTAAAAACAGCGCAGTGCTCAAAGCGGCATTTACTATATATTTTCTGTAATTCTTTTTCACCTGTTAATGTTTTATTTTTTCAATGGTCAGGTGGAACTTACCATGATAAAATTTTCATTCACTTGTATATTATAATGAAAATTTTATCATGGACGTTTCATCTTGTACCGGTTAGTTGTTTAGAATGTTGCCTGTATGCCTGCCAGTATCTGGATGGTGGCCGGGTAAAAATTCATATTATAAATGTTCGTCCGCGGATTACCCTGAACACCAGGTGTTATGTCATTCACCGGGTACAGATCGGGATCGCCGCCGGTGAAGCTTGTAAAGGTATGCAGGTTGCTTACCGCTCCATAGATCCTGATGGCCTGCAGGTACTTGGAGTTAACGGAATAATTATACCCCAGCGTTATATTATCGATCTTAACAAAGGAACCTGATTCCAGGAAATAGTCTGAAGCAAGTGCCGTGGTGGCCGGGTTAGTAAGCTTTGAATATTTGCTTTTCGGATCGTAGGCCGATTTTAAAGTATTAGCATCGGTTTGTGTGGCCGGCGTACCCAGGTAAAATGCCTGCATGTTGAACAGCTTATATCCAAAATTTCCCCTGAGGAAAATGTTAAGGTCCCAGTTTTTATAGGTGAATACATTACCAAGTGAGCCGGTGATCTTAGGCAGGCCATTGCCCACAAACTGTTTGTCATCCGCATTTGCCTGGTTGGCGGGCACTATAGTTCCATCTTTTTTATAAACCAGCAGCGAGCCATTTTCATCCACACCTGCTGATTTTAACATATAAAAATCTCCGATGCGGCGCCCTTCCTGCAAACGCTGGATAGTACCGGGAGAACCCGGGGCAGGCAATCCTGCCATATCGCGGTAAGGATCACCATGGTAGAGCTTATTGGAAAAGGAAACGAATTTATTGTTATTATAAGCGGCTGCAAATGACAGGTTGTAGCCAAATTCCTTGCGCCGTATCACCGCTGCGCTCAGCTGCAGCTCAATCCCTGAGTTCTTCATAGTGCCTACGTTAGCAAAGGTTTCCGTTTGCGGGTTGGGCGGAAGCGGCACTCTATAGTTGGCCAGCAGATCTTTGTTCGTACGCACATAATAGTTCAATGAACCTGATATGCGGCTGTCGAATATTTCAAAGTCGATACCTGCATTAAAGTTGATCGCTTTTTCCCAGCCCAGGTTAGGGTTAACGTTCTGCGACGGGCCATACACCTGGTAGGTTTGACCATTGAAAGCAAAATATCCATAACCGCCATACAGGATCAAAGACTTGTAACTGTCAAAATCCTGGTTACCGGTGATACCGTAATCTGCTCTCAGCTTCAGGTCGTTCAGCCAGCTAACCTTGTCCTGCAGAAAGTCTTCATCGGAAATGCGCCAGGCCACGGATACAGCAGGGAAGTTACCCCACTTGTTAGCGGCGCCAAATTTTGATGAACCTTCGTGCCGGAGGCTTGCGGTTAATATATATTTATTATCAAAATCATAATTCACCCTGCCGTAGAATGACGCCAGGCGGGAATCATTCTGGGTGGAGGATACGGCATCCTGCCCATTGCCCTTATCGCCACCATTCCAGGTGCCGGAGCCCAGGTTGTTCCACAGGAACGCATCGAACGGAAAATCAAAGTTATGGGCCCTGAATTGCTGGTAATTGAAATAGCTATATGAATAGCCGCCGAGTACCTTAACGTGGTTTCTTTTTATGTTAAGCGCATAATTGATCGTCCATTCGATGTTCCGCTGGTCATTATCTATCTGTTCCTGTGAAGCTTCGTTGGTTTTGGTCACCTGCCCTGAGTGAACAATAGTTGTCAGGGTTGAGGGCCGGAAATTGAGGTTCTTATAGGATGATTTAATAGTGGATACCGTTACCGTTGAATACAGGTTCTTCATAAGGTTCACCTTCAGGGAGCCGCTCATATCCAGCTCCTTTATCTGTGCCTCACTCCTGATAAGCCTTGCATTTTCAACGGGGTTGTTTGAGAAGAACCCGGTATTAATAAAATTATATTTCCCTGTACTGTCGTAAATAGGGATGGTTGGATTCAGTGTAATAGCGTTGTTGAAATTCCCCTGGTCCGAGTTGCTGGTATGCATGTACCTGGGTGCAACATTCAGGGAAACGGTATAAACATCGCTTTTTGAAGTATGGTTCAGGTTGAAACGGGCGCCGTATTCTTTTTTATAGGCACGCAGGTCAATACCATTAGCATTCCGGTAGTCGGCAGAGGCAAAATAGTTGTCGTTCGCTGTTCCGCCGGAGATCTGTAAAGTATGCTTTTGTGCGTATGCCTCCTGGTGGGTAACTGACTTCATCCAGTCGGTATTACCTCCAAATTCAAAACCCCGGGGTGTTGAGGCATTGATCCGGTATTGGCGGAACTCATCGGGACTGAGCACATCCGGTACCATCGTCAGCCGGTCCATGGTAACATAACCATTGTACACCAGCTTTGATTCGCCGCTGCCTTTTTTAGTAGTAATAATAATTACACCATTCCCGCCGCGCGTACCATAAATAGCCGATGCTGCACCACCTTTCAGCACGTCGATGGATTCAATATCGTTCTGGTTAATATTATCAATATTACCTCCCGGTACCCCGTTTATAACATATAAGGGGCCTAACCCTGCGCTGCGGGATGATACCCCACGCAGCTGGATGCTGGGAGAGGAGTTAGGATCCGCCGTAGAAGTATTGGAGATGGTGAGCCCTGCCACCTTCCCCTGTAAGGACATTAAAGGGTTGTTGGCTGCCACAGTTTTCAGGTCCTTTGCGCTTACGTGAGTTATGGCGCTGGACACTTCCCTTTTATTCAGGGTACCGTAACCCACGCTCACCACTTCAACGCCTTCAAGCTGCTGGCTGGATAGCGCCAGCTTAACTAATAAATTGTTCTGATTGGTAACAGGAATTGTTTGTGTGGCATAGTTAATAGAAGAAAAAATGAGCTCATCGGCACCTGCTGTCAGTGTTAACCGGAAAGAGCCGGTTGCATCGGTGGTGGTTCCGGAGCTTGTCCCTTTAATTCTGATCGTTACACCTGGTAACGGAGTGGCAGTGGTTGAATCAATTACTTTCCCCTCCAAAACCCTGTTTTGCGCAGCTGCCGGGTAGGCGAAGGCAAAGAGCAGGGCGAAAGCACTTAATACTCGTAGAATTTTTTTAAACATAACGGTCTGCTTGATTGGTTCATTAACGCGGACATTCATCGTTCATCGCTGCAGCTGATGATTGGTGACTCCAATGCCAGTCACGGCTTTTTCTTTGGCAGGTCAAATTAAATGACTAATCAGGCGTGTGATGCCGCTATAGCGCAGTCCGATCCAAAAATCTAACCTTTTAAAAAATTAAATATTTGATAACCAGCATTTTATTGAGAGATTTGTATCGAAAAATCTAAGGTTACCGGACACGTTTTCAGTCAATTACACAGCAAAAAACTGTACTTTTAACTGCTTAAAAACACCGGAATTAGTTGTTAAGGCATCAGAATTATTCCAGGAAAACAAAAATGACCGGTACTGCATTTTTAAAATGGGTTAATCATTCCGGGTCAAAAAACAATTATTGGGGGAAGCCGCTATACCGGGCGGCAGGTTTACGCATTACTTAAATTAGATCTCAGATCTATATGAATAAGATATTATTTGTTTCACTTTTTCTGCTCGCAGGTTTTAATGGATATACGCAAAACAAAAAATCAGACAGCCTTTTAACCGTCCTGAAATCCGAAATTGCCCGGGAAAATATTTACAACCAGGACAAAGAAAAACGGATAAACAGGCTGCAGCTTCAGCTGCTTCACACAGACCACACAGATTTTAATAGCCAGTTCGGGCTTTATTCAAAGATCTTTGATGAGTACCGTTCCTTCAAGTTCGATTCCGCATTTGTTTACGTGAAAAGGATGATCAGCCTTTCGGAGCAGTTTCAGAAAAAGGACTCGCTGATCCAGAGCAAGATGTTGCTGGGAAGCATTTTGCTGAATTCCGGATTTTATAAGGAGGCTTTTGATGTTACCGGGGAAATAGATACCAGCGGGTTGTCCAAGGCACTCAAAACCGATTACCTGATCCTGCGGGCGCGGCTGCATGCCGGTATTGCCGACTATGATAACGACGCTTATTTTTCACACAGCTATTACAAGCAATCGGAAGATTATTTTAAAAATGCTGATATAGTTACGCCTCCCAATGATTTTGAGAAAACGATTGACCTGGCTTTTTTGCCGGATTCAATAAGGGACAAAAAATTAACCCCCGACTTTTTTTATAATTATATTATACAGCGTGGCCTGCCTGAACATGGTATTGCGATGGTTTCTACCAGGATCAGCTTTGCGTACACAGGGCACGACCGGATCCTTTTCCTTGCACTGGCGGTAATAAATGATGTGCGTTCCTCTACCAAAGAAACACTGGCCATATTTCTACTGGGGCAGGAGCTGTTTAAGCTGGGTAAAACAAACGATGCCTATATTTTTCTCCAGGAAGCCGCCCGCAACGCCAAATTCTATGGCGCCAGGAACCGTGCCGTGCAGATTGAAACCATGCTGCCCCTGGTTGCCGGTAAGCTGATCGATGAAAAACAGCATGAAAGGGATAAGCTGCTCATCGGCTTTCTGACCTTTTTAATCGTTGCCGTTATATTATTTTTCCTGCTGGTTATTTACCGGCGGCAAATATTGCGCATCAAGGCAAATGAGCTGATGATAAAGGAAAAGAACCATGAGCTGGAAAGCGTGAACGGGAAGCTCTGGGAATCCACTAAAATAAAGGAGCAGCTGATCGGGTTGTTTTTTAAAACGTGTTCGTCCTACATAGAAACACTGGATAAAATAAAACACCAAACCCTGCACAACATCAAACTGGGGAAATATAAAGAGGTGACCCTGTTTTTAAACAATGTTCATATTGAAGAAGAAAAAGGGAATTTATACAACATGCTTGACAGCGTTTTTTTAACCATGTTCCCTAATTTCATCAGCTCTTTTAATGCGCTTTTAAAAAAGGAGGATCAGATCTGGCCTAAATCCGGGGAAACGCTCAATGCCACACTCCGGATCTTTGCCTTAATGCGCCTGGGGATCAATGAGCATGAGGCCATTGCCAAAATACTGGATTATAGCGTTAGCACCGTATATACTTATAAAATGCGGATCAAGTCCCGGGCGCTGGTTCCGGCCAATGATTTTGAGCAGAAGATCATGGAGATTAAGTTTATTGATAGTAATCATCAGTGATGGGGTATCCGTTCACAAAAGACAGGCACCTTAAAACAAAAAGGCGCCGCGATCCGGCGCCTTTTTGTTACTTATTTAAACAACTAATGCTATCAAACTAAATCAAACCGGTCCAGGTTCATCACCTTATTCCAGGCTGCTACAAAGTCCTTCACAAATTTTTCCTGGGCATCTGCGCTGCCATACACTTCTGCAATAGCTCTCAATTCTGAGTTGGAACCAAACACCAGGTCTGCACGGGTGCCTATCCATTTTATTGCACCGGTGGCACGGTCGCTGCCTTCGTAAAATTCATTGTCCGAGGATACTGCTTTCCATGCAGTGTTCATATCCAGCAGGTTCACAAAGAAATCATTGGTAAGCTTGCCCGGGCGTTGTGTGAAAACACCATGTTTGCCGCCTTCAAAATTAGTTTCCAGTACACGCATACCACCTACTAATACCGTTAGCTCAGGCGCTGAAAGTGTAAGCAGCTGGGCCTTATCTATCAGCAAAGCTTCAGTAGATACTGCGGGGTTCCTTGATTTGCGGTAGTTACGGAAACCATCCGCAGCGGGCTCCAGGTGGCCTATTGATTCAACATCGGTTTGCTCCTGCGAAGCATCCATACGGCCAGGTGTAAAAGGAACGGTGATTGCCTGTCCTGCATCTCTCGCTGCTTTTTCAACACCGGCGCAACCGGCCAGTACGATCAGATCTGCCAGCGAAACTTTTTTACCGCCTGATTGCGAACTGTTAAATGCAGACTGAATGCCTGTCAATGTATCCAATACTTTCTGCAGCTGCGGAGGATTGTTTACCCGCCAGTGTTTTTGAGGAGCCAGGCGGATGCGGGCGCCATTAGCGCCACCGCGTTTGTCAGAACCACGGAAGGTGGAGGCGGAAGCCCATGCGGTGGAAACCAGCTCAGATACGCTTAACCCGGATTCCAGCACTTTCGCCTTCAGCGCTGTAATATCATTTGCATCTATTAATACATGGTCAACTGCAGGAATGGGATCCTGCCAAAGCAGCTCTTCCTGTGGCACATCAGGACCCAGGTAACGTGCACGGGGTCCCATATCGCGGTGCGTTAATTTAAACCACGCGCGGGCAAAAGCATCTGCAAATGCTGCGGGATCTTCCAGGAAGCGCCTGGATATTTTTTCATAAACCGGATCAAACCTTAAAGAAAGATCGGTGGTAAGCATGGTTGGTAAATGCTTTTTTGAGCCCTCATATGCATCCGGGATAATACCGGTTGCATCTTTAGCTACCCACTGGTGTGCGCCAGCCGGGCTTTTAGTAAGCTCCCATTCAAAGCCAAACAGGTTTTCAAAGAAATTATTGCTCCATTTGGTGGGGGTTTTCGTCCAGGTTACTTCAAGCCCGCTTGTGATCGTGTCAGCACCTTTACCGGAACCATAGCTGTTGCGCCAGCCCAGGCCCTGCATTTCCAGGCCGGCGGCTTCAGGCTCTTTGTCTACATGGGTAGCGGGAGCAGCGCCATGGGTTTTACCAAAGCTATGCCCACCTGCTATCAGGGCAACGGTTTCCTCATCGTTCATTGCCATGCGGCCAAAAGTATCACGGATATCTTTAGCAGCAGCAATCGGATCGGGATTGCCATCAGGACCTTCGGGATTCACGTAGATCAGCCCCATCTGCACAGCAGCCAGCGGTTTTTCCAGGTTGCGGGAGTGGATATCACCGTCCGCGTCATCATCAGACACCAGTACGCCATGCCCCTCTACCACGCCAGGGGAGCCATGCGCATAACGCAGGTCGCCACCCAACCAGGTGGATTCTGAACCCCAATACACGTCCTCATCCGGCTCCCATACGTCTGCACGTCCACCGGCAAAGCCAAATGTTTTAAATCCCATTGATTCCAGCGCTACATTACCGGTAAGGATCAGCAGATCGGCCCAAGAAATTTTGCGTCCATATTTTTGTTTAATGGGCCAAAGCAGCCTGCGGGCTTTATCGAGGCTTACGTTATCAGGCCAGCTGTTAAGCGGGGCAAAACGTTGCTGTCCTGAGCCTGCGCCACCACGGCCATCCCCCACACGATAGGTGCCTGCACTATGCCAGGCCATACGGATGAACAAGGGGCCATAATGCCCGAAGTCCGCCGGCCACCAATCCTGCGAATCGGTCATGAGTGCATGAAGATCTTTTTTTACAGCTTCCAGGTCGAGGCTTTTAAAAGCTTCGGCATAGTTAAAATCTTCATCCATCGGACTTGATAAGGGCGAGTGCTGGCGAAGAATATTCAGCTTTAACTGGTTGGGCCACCAATCGCGGTTCCTGGTGCCGCCGCCGCCAACATTCTGCTTTAGACTGCCATTATGAAAGGGGCATTTACTGATGTCGTTTGACTCTTTTTCCATTTTTATAAGTTTATGGGTATTGAATGAACACTTGCTGATATTCGTGCAGATTCGTAAAAGTAGGATATTGAAGTTATAGATAAAATCAATTAATTCTATATTTCAATAGTCAAAAACTATTATTGGAAGTCCTGGCTACTTACCCTGTGGAATTGTATAAAAATATTGCTGAGATCACCGGCGCTCAAATGGCCGCTGTTACGCCTGATTAAATATACTCGTAAATTATTAAATGTGGAGAGCTGTTAACATTAAATTTCCGGACACGCTTCTTTAATGAAAATAAATTTCTTTAGTGAAAGACGTTTGATCTTCATCAGCACCAATTCATAAATGCTGTCATGATCATTTTCAATTTCATCTGCAGAAAAACATACTTCCAGCGCTTTCAATAATGCTGCCAGGGGAACAGCGCTATCCAGTAAAGCTAAAATATTATACTCCAGGTCGTCAATCGATTTTTCGGAAAAGCCATTAAAAAACAGCTCAGGCGCACAAGCTATATTAAAGGTTAGCTCCGGATCCAAATCGCTTTCTGCTATACCTGACAGGCCTGATGTCCAGTCAAAAGGGGTTTCTATAATTGTTAAAAGCTCATTCTTTTCTATTACAGCGCTCAGCTGTGCCTCTTTGGGCAAAAAGAAAAACGCGGAATTAACCTGACAGCTATTCTCTATGGAATAGAGCCGGCTTGCCGGCAATGCATTCCAACCGGCGATCAGCTTTAATAAGTCAGTCTCATAGTTAAAAATTTCTTTTACCACGCTCCGGCTGGAGTGCGTTACATATTCTTCAATTTGCGCTGCGGGTAATTTTTCATTGCTTTTTTCTACTAACGAAATTGCATACGATGTCCTGGGATATAGTATTCCGGCACTTTTCTCCCTGCCGTTTACAGCAGCAGGAGTGGGAAAGACCTCTTTAATTTTTGTTGTAAAATACCGGTGCTCATGGCTGAATAAAGATACTACCTTCGCAAAATACTCAGGATATTCCTTATACAGGAACCTGCTCATTAATTCGCAATTATCCCTGCTTCTTTTGTGCGGCCCAAGCAGATGTATGTATTTAAGCCGGTAATTAATGGAGGAGAGGTCAGCTATATCCATAGCCGAATACCCGTTATCCTTATATTGCTCTTTAAAATAGCAGGTTACTTCTTTTTGATCTCTGGCAGCTATTGACGCAAAAAGTATCTGTTCACATAAAATATTATAGATACCGGAATGAACGGCCCTGCTTTTATCGTAATTCCGGTGAACCAGGTCCAGCGCGGTTTGCGCATACTCTTTAAAGAATGCAAGATCACTTCCTCCCAGCACGCCGGCATTGTAGGATGGGATGGGATTTTTCCTTAACGACTCCCGCAGAAGATCAGGCAGGTAACTGAGATCATTTTCTATGTGCTTTAAAGCATTCTCATAGTACTCAGTACTTATTTCAAAATTCTGTGCTAACAGGGAGGCGTTCTCCATTTCCCGGGGAAATTTTTCCCAGATAAATACATCGCCATCCACATGTATGAACGGCTCCTGCTGTGCGGAATAGGTGAGGATCTTAGGCAGCACCCAAAGATCATTGTACGGGATGTTATCATAGCAGATCTCTACCTGGGTATATGGGAGCCCTAATTGTTCAATGAGGATCCTGTATCCGTTAGTGTCTGTATATAAATGAACGTCGCCATAGTGCGTTTTCAATTTCAGGCAGCTGAGCGCCCATGCCATTAAATGATGTTGAGCAGAACACCAGCCAAAGTCATTTTGAAGCATATCCTTATCAGCGGACCAGAAGGATTGAACGATTCTCATTGAAGCTTAAAATTGTCCTTTATATAGATACCATTAAAAAAGAGCTGCCTGTTGCCGGCCGTATCGCAATGGACCCGGCCAGGCAGCAGGCAGATGCTCCAGAAATATTATGCCTCATCCATACAATCAGAAGTAGGATCGGGGCAAGGCACGCAGCAGATCTTGTCCCCGTCCCTACCCAGGTGATAGTACGGGATTGCATTACAGTTCACTCTTAAGCTGCCCAATTCTGCGTAGTTAGTAGTGCAAAGGCCTCCACTGCTGCCAGCTATTATGGCTCTCATTTGCTCTCTTGTGAGCATGTCTTTAACGCTCATTTTTAACGTTTTCAATTCAATCTTTTTCATTTGAAAAGGGTTTTATATCAAGAAATAAGAGACCGGAGAACAAACGGGTTCCTTTGCCGGAATGGTTCCGGCAGCTGACCTTCTCATATTAAATCCATGACGGAATTAATTAACACAATTTCGAAACAACATGGTTTTTCTGAGTGTTTTACTTTTAATTTTTATAATTTAATCTTTGGAAGAAGTTGACATACGGGCACGGGTACGTGGAATTTCACTTTTTAAATCTACTAAAACTAAGCTTATTATGCAACAACAATATTTTATCCGTCCGCTCTTTGGGTCCATAAAGGTGCAATAGCTCACCGCTCTTACTATATCTATGCCACCTGCATTACAAGCGCAGATCATTACTGAACTCAAAATAATTTTTATCTGAACATGCTATCTGCTTTCGAGCCCAATGTAAAAGCTACCATTGCATTTCTTAACCAGCTACGCGTAAGGGTAAACGCTTCCACCGTCAATGAAACCCTGCAAAATCATCCGGACTGGCCCAGCCTGCTCAGCGTCAGTGATGTGCTGCATAAATGGGGGGTGCCTAATGGCGCAGGAAAAGTAGCACCGGAAAATATGGATGAATTACCCCTTCCCTTTATTGCGGTTACCGATAACCGGGAAACGCCTCTCGCAGTTGTAACTGCCATAAATGACCACGAGGTTTCTTCACTTTACGATAGTTATAAAAAGGAAGCAACGGAGAACAGGAGTGACTTTATAAAGCGCTGGAATGGCATTTACCTTATTGCAGAACCCAGCACCCATGCAGGCGAGCCGGATTATGAAAAGATCAAACGAAAGGAAAGCGTCATTGCATTCATCCGTATTATAACGCCGGTTATGGTAGCTGTTGCGGCCACTTTCATTTTCCTGGTAAATACCAGAACAAATATCTTCCCGGCCACCGGCGCCATTTTGCAGTACTTCATTACGCTTGCGGGGCTGCTGGTAACCTCCTTGTTATTATGGTACGAAATGGATAAGAATAACCCGCTGCTGAATAAAGTATGTACCGGCATTGCCAACGGAAACTGCACAGCCGTGCTTACGCATAAAGGGGCAAAAGTTTTCAGCTGGCTTAGCTGGAGCGAGCTGGGTGTTGGCTATTATGCCGGCGCCCTGCTTTGCATGATTTTCGCCGGGGAGCATCTGCTGCCCTATCTTTCGCTTATTGCGCTGTTTAACCTGCTGGCAATGCCCTACCCTGTTTTTTCAGTTTATTACCAATGGCGGGTGATAAAGCAGTGGTGTGTACTTTGCCTTGCCGTGCAGGCGCTGCTTATTGCAGGTATTATTAATGTACTGGCTAACCACTTATATGGCTCTGCACATGAGATCAGCTTCCCGATATTCGCACAGAGCTTTTTATTATATGCCTTGCCTTTGCTTGTTTGGTTCACTATAAAGCCCTTCATTTTAAAGCTCCGGGAAGCAAAACATATGAAACGGGACTATTTACGGATAAAGTTCAATACTGAAATTTTTGCCACCCTGCTCAGGAAACAAAAGCAGGTGGCCGCTCCTGCCGGCAGCCTGGGAATTGACCTGGGCAATCCTGCAGCAAAGCACACGTTAATAAAAGTTTGTAATCCCTATTGCGGTCCCTGCGCCAAAGCGCATCCTGAGATTGAAAAGCTGCTTGAAGACGTGCCTGATCTGAAGGTCAGGATCATTTTCAATGCCACCAACAGGGAAACGGATATCCGCAGTAAACCTGCAAAACATTTGCTGGCCATTGCAGCCATGAACGATCCGGGTACCATCAGAAAGGCATTGGACGACTGGTACCTTGCTGATAAAAAAGATTACGCAGCATTTGCCGGAAAATACCCGGTGAACGGAGCCCTGCAGCAGCAGGATGAAAAGGTAGAGCACATGCGCCGCTGGTGCGATGAATCGGGCATTGAATACACACCAACCTTTTTTTTAAACGGGTACCAGCTTCCCGGAACATACAATATAACCGATCTGAAATATTTCCTCCTGGAAGAACTGTGAATTTAAATAACTGAAATTGAAGTTCCCGTTTTACAAACAATTAGACGCAATGGACTGCGGGCCTGCCTGCCTGCGCATGGTGGCAAAATATCATGGGCGTTCCATCCCGCTGGAATGGCTCCGCAATAGCTCACAATATGGCAAAACAGGCGTTTCCATGCTGGGCTTAGCGGAAGCGGCGGAAAGCATCGGCCTTAAATCCATTGGCGCCCGGCTTACGTTTGAGCAGCTTATCAATGAGGTTCCTTTGCCTGCTATCCTTCACTGGAAACAATATCATTTTGTGGTATTAACACCTGCGTCCAGTGAAAAAAAGCTGGTGGTGGCTGATCCGGCCGACGGATTACTCAAACTGAACAAACAGGATTTTCTAAAATACTGGCTCTCCGTACCGCCGGCTATGGAGGAAACGGAGCAGGCAGGTAAAGGCATGGTGCTGCTGCTGGAACCAACCCCGCATTTTGAAAACCCTGCTGTAAACGGAGATGCGCAGGTCATGCAACGGAAGATAGGGAAACGTTATTTACTCAGCTATTTAAAGGAGCACCGCGGCTCTTTTTTCCAGGTATTGCTGGGATTGTTCATCAGCAGCATGCTTCAGCTTTTATTTCCCTACCTCACGCAAAGCATTGTTGATACCGGGATCAACACCCGCGACCTCACCTTTATCCAAATCATACTTGCCGCCCAGCTCATGCTGCTGTTTTCCCAAACTATTGTGGAATTTATCAGGAGCCGGATCCTGCTGCACATCAGCACCCGCATCAATATATCACTGCTGTCAACCTTTTGGACCAAGCTGCTGAAACTGCCGCTGCGATTCTTTGACAGCAAGCATCCCGGTGATATTATGCAGCGCGTTAACGATCATCACCGCATAGAGAGCTTTTTAACCGGCACGGCTTTAAACACTTTGTTTTCCGTGATCAACCTGGTTGTATTTCTATTTGTGCTGCTTTTTTATAACACCACTATTTTTTTTATTTTTTTAACCGGCAGCCTGCTCTACCTGTTATGGATCCGTGTTTTTCTGAAATACCGCAGGCAGCTGGATTACCAGCGCTTTACCATTTCGGCAAAAGTATCAAATGCCACTATGCAGCTGGTTTACGGCATGCCTGAAATAAAGCTTAATAATGCGGAGAACACCTACCGTTGGGCATGGGAGCGCTTACAGGCCGGTTTATTCAAATTGAACTTTAAAAGCCTGTCATTGGCTCAGTACCAGCAGATGGGCGCTTTTTTTCTTAACCAGGGCAAAAATGTGCTCATCACATTTGTGGTGGCCAGCCTGGTCATAGAAGGAAAGCTAACCCTGGGTATGATGCTGGCTATTCAATATATCATAGGCCAGCTAAACAGCCCGGTTGAGCAGCTGATCGGCTTCACACAACAGGCACAGGATGCAAAGATCTCACTGGAAAGGCTCAATGATATACACGTGCTGGAAGATGAAGAACCGGCAAACAGTGATCTTAGCCATCATTTGCCGCAGGAGCATGATATCAGCCTGAAAGACCTGTCATTCACCTATCCCGGCGCAGGAAATGAGCCGGTGCTGAAAAACATTAACCTGAACATTCCGCAGGGCAAGGTCACCGCCATTGTGGGTATGAGCGGCAGCGGTAAAACAACGCTTATAAAGCTGCTGCTGCGGTTTTACGACAACTATAACGGCGATCTGTTCCTGGGCGCTGCCAGTTTCAAAAGCATCAGCCCCAAATACTGGCGCAGTGTAAGCGGCGCCGTTATGCAGGATCCGTTTATATTTAACGATACTATTCAAAAGAACATTACGGTAACAGATGATAAAGCAGATACTGAAAGATTACAGCATGCCTGCAGTGTAGCCAATATCCTGTCTTTTATTGAATCCCTGCCACTGGGTTTTAATACCAGGCTGGGCGCAGACGGCAATGCAATAAGCGGCGGGCAGAAACAGCGGCTTGCCATAGCCCGGGCAGTTTACAAAAATCCCAGGTTCCTGTTCTTTGATGAAGCTACCAATTCACTGGATGCCAATAATGAAAAGGTGATATTGGAAAACCTGCAGCAGTTCTTTAAGGGCAAAACAGTGGTGGTAGTGGCGCACCGGCTTAGCACAGTAAAAAATGCCGATAAGATCGTGGTGATGGAAAACGGGCAGATTGCAGAAGAAGGCACACATGCTGAGCTGATACTGGAAAAGGGGAAATATTTTAAACTCATACAAAATCAGCTGGAACTTGGAAACGGATAAGCATTATTCCCTGCCCGCAGATGCCGGTACATTTTCTGAAAAGGGCAATGAGCTGGAAGCGTTTATTGCAAAACGGCCTCCCCACTTTGTACGATGGGGCATGGTTTACTTTTTCATCCTGCTCATCCTCATTGCGTTTATGTGCCGGTTTATCCGCTACCCTGAGCGGGTGAAGGCCAGCGCGCGTTTAAACGCAGTGAATGCACCTATGGAAATGCTGATACCGGCCTACAATATCAGCAAAGTAAGAACCGGTCAGGAGGTGATCATAAAATTCCAGACTTACCCCTATGAGCAATTCGGGACAGTAACGGGACAAATACTATCCATTAACACTACGCTCACTGACAGCGGTTTTCTGGCAAAAGTAATGTTACCCAAAGGGCTGCATACCAGCGCCAACCGTACCCTTCCCTATCAGAATGGACTATCGGCCCAGGCTGATATTATTATAGCGCATACCACCCTCCTGGAACGGTTCTATGCTGACTTAAAGAAACAGGTTAGCCACTGATTTTTTCATACCTTAACATTTATCCTGCCGCCAGGCTAATAGAAAATAAATATTATGAAACGCGCGCTCCTTGTCCTCAACTTTTTATTGCTCATCGCTCCCCGCTCCTTTTCCCAGGATCCCTGGAAAATCACTGCAGCGCAGATCGATCCATCCAACTATTACGGCATTACCGTTGCCAATGGCATGATCGGTATTGTATCGTCGCCGGAGCCGTTTAAGGTAAAGGATGTGGTGCTGGCCGGTGCGTATGACCTGTATGGCCGCGGCCGTGTGAGCAATTTCCTTCGCAGCTTTAATTTGCTGAACATGTACCTGGAGGTGGATGGCCGCCGAATGGATACTAAAAGCATTTCCGGCTTTAAGCAGGAGCTGGATATGCGGCAGGCTGCCTTTACTACCTCTTTTGAATATGGCGATAAAGCCACCATCAGCTATACTTACTATTCATTGCGCCAGCTGCCCTACACGGTATTAATGGATGTAAGCATCACCCCTAAAAAAGACATTAGCATTACCGGCGCCAGTGTAATGGAAGCACCGGATGCATTAAAGGACGTGCAGAATTATTACAATGAAATTGATCGTCCGCATGTGGTCATTAGCCTGCTAACATCCACTGCAAAATCGCCTACCGGTAAATTGCTGATGTGTGCTTCCAATACCTTCCTGTTTAGCGAGCCGCACGGACAGGAGCCCCGTGTGATCCATGAAATGTGGGACAACAACATGCACCTGATGAAATTCTCAAAAACGCTCAAGGCCGGGCAGCCTTATCGTTTTTCCATTGCAGGTTCTTCGCTCACCTCCGCTCATCATGATGATCCCTTAAATGAAGCAGAACGCTTAACTATTTATGCAAAGCTGGAAGGGCACGACCGTTTGCTGCAACACCATCAGCAGGCCTGGGACAGCCTCTGGAAAAGCGATATTGTAATTGACGGCGATCCGCAGGCGCAGCAGGATGTGCACAGCATGATGTATCACCTCTACTCCTTTGTTCGTGCAGGCACCGCGTATTCTCCCTCGCCCATGGGATTAAGCGGCCTTGGTTACAATGGACATGTTTTCTGGGATGCTGAGCTGTGGATGTATCCTGCCTTGCTGGTACTTCATCCTGAACTGGCAAAAAGTATGATCGAATACCGTTATCAGCGGCTGGAAGCTGCTAAACGGAATGCCTTTGCAAATGGATTCAAAGGCGCTATGTATCCCTGGGAAAGTGCGGAAAGCGGTGTGGAAGAAACACCAGTGTGGGCGCTGAGCGGGCCTTTTGAACATCATATTACGGCAGATGTTGCCGCGGCAGCCTGGAATTATTATGCCGTAACACAGGATAAACAATGGCTTCGTGAAAAGGGCTACCCGATCCTGTCCGCTACAGCAGATTTTTGGGCAAGCCGCGTTGAAAGAAATGGGGCCGGCCACTATGATATAAAGAATGTGGTGGCAGCAGATGAATGGGCGGAGAATGTTGATAACAATGCGTTCACTAATGCAGCAGCAAAAGCCAATCTGCAATATGCCACACAGGCAGCAAACATCCTTGGCATTAAACCGAATGCAGATTGGATGGTGGTCGCCGGCAACATTCCCATTTTAAAAATGGATAACGGTGTTACGCAGGAACATGCCGCTTATCACGGTGAAGGCATTAAGCAGGCGGATGTGAACCTGCTTGCCTATCCTTTAGCAGAAATTACGGATCCAAAACAGGTGCAAAAAGACCTGGAGTATTATGAAACAAGAGTTCCCAATGAAGGAACGCCTGCTATGACACAAGCTGTTTTTGCTTTGTTATATGCACGTTTGGGCAATGGTGGTAAAGCTTATCACTGGTTCCAGGATGCATACCTGCAGAACTTAAATCCTCCATTCCGTGTGATCGCAGAAACAAAAGGAGGCACTAATCCCTATTTTGCAACAGGCGCCGGAGGGCTGCTGCAGGCCGTGCTCATGGGTTTTGGCGGATTAGAGATCACACCCAAAGGCATTATACAGCTCAAAACAGCCCTGCCTAGTGGCTGGAAAAAGCTAACGATCACAGGGGTGGGTGTTGAGCAAAAAACATTCAGCAGATAACCCTCTTACAGGAGATCCCGTTAAAAAAAACAGGGCTGACCTTGCGGATCAGCCCTGCGTATTTATTGATACTACACGTGATGTTACATGCGTATGATCTTGGCGCTACCTTTAGGTGCGCCGGTAGCATCGCTGGCTTTGATGATCCAGGTGCCTTGCGGCAGCTGACTGATATCAATGCTGATAAACTGACCTCCTTTTGCACCGGTAACATATTCCTTGTGTAACACAGGGGCATTACCGTTCACGCTCCAAACATCAATATAGATCTTTTCAGCAGCAGCTCCTTTTACCGCTACCTGTAAGGTGGAACCGGTAACGGGGTTAGGGTATACTGTCAGCGTCTTAACCTCAGCAGCAGGTTGCACCGCAACACTGGTAGCAGCTATTCTTGCAGCGCCACATGCGCCCAGCGGCTTCCACCACCAGTCGGCTGTTCCGGGCGTTACGTTGTACAGCGCATCAGACAGGCTTTCATACAGCGCGCCGTTATATACAACACGATCTCCTTTGCTGTAGATCTTTGGATAAGGCTCATAGGTAGCTACGCCGGCACAATTGCCGGTATTTCCGCCGCCGCCAACTACTACTGTTACTGCAGCAGATGTAGTTGCGCTGCTGGCATTATCAGTAGCTTTTGCCGTGAGCGTATAAGTACCTGCGGCCACGTTAGTCCAGGTAAAGCTGTAAGGCGCGCCGGTAGCTTCGCCCAGCTTGCTGCCGCCGTTAAAGAACTCCACTTTCGCAATAGAGCCGTCGCTGTCGGTAGCAGTAGCCTGAATGGTGATGCTGGCAGGTGCTGCAAAAGAAGCGTTATTGGCAGGGGAAGTAATGCTGACGCTGGGTGCACCGTTATTGCCGCTACCGCTACAATCACTTACATATTGCCATACTTTGCCGTCGCCAGTGTTTATATCAGGTTGCTCATTCTGTGTCCACCATTTAGCCTGGTACACTTTGCTGTTATAAACAACCTGCATACCATTGGTGTAAACAGCGGTTGCGCTCCATGCGGCAATACCGTTACAACCGTTGTTATTACCGGTACCTACCACAATGGTAACGGCAGCAGAAGTGGTTGCTGCGCCTTTGTTATCAGTAGCTTTGACAGTAAGCGTGTAGGTGCCTGCAGCAACATTGGTCCAGTTATAGCTGTAAGGCGCTGCAGTGCTTTCACCCAGCTTGGTACCGCCGTTGAAGAACTCTACTTTAGCCACAGTGCCATCGTTATCGCTTGCGCTGGCCTGTATGTTTACAGTGGCGGGAGGTGTAAAGCTGGCATTGTTTGCCGGGGAAGTAATATTCACAGTTGGTGCGTGATTACCACCATTACCGCCATTGGCAAGCACTTCATCATGAATGGCGGATAAGAGGGAGTAGGTGCCAACAGCATCCTGTGAAAGCTCCCACATCATAATACCGCCGCCCTGGGTATAGGCCAGGTCCGTTTTACTTTTAATAGTGGTAATACCATTATATCCCACACCATTGTAGGTATCGGAATAGGGGCTGGCGCCGCGTGCTATCAGCGTAGCATAGCTTTCCCAGCTGGGACGGCCATAAAAAGGCACCCCCAGTACGGCTTTGGAAGCCGGTAATCCTTTGCCTTTCCAGTATGCAAGCGACTGGGATGCATAGGTATAGGTGGAGTGATCATAATTGTTAAAATCATAAGCCATCAGGTTCAGGAAATCAACCTGCGAAAATACAGCGGGGAGAATGCTCTCACCACCGGTACCTACTACGGCAGATGTTAACAATTTACCCTGGGCATGCAAAGCAGAAGCCAGCTGTGTCATCAGGGCCACATAGTTATTAGCAGATGCGCCCTGGTCGGGGTATTCCCAATCAATATCCACCCCATCGAGGCCATATTGATTAATAAAGCTGAGGATATTGTTTACAAAAGCAGTACGGTAGCTGCTGTTACCTGCTGTTGATTCAAAACCGCCGTCGTTGCCATCGTTCCAGCCGCCTACCGCTATCAGTACCTTTACGCCGTTGGCATGGCCTAAAGAAACCAGGCTTTGAAGCTTGCCGGGATTTTCAATAGCCTGGAAACCACCAGTTGTTGTTGGCAGCAGAAAAGCATAGTTGATGTGCGTAAGCTTACTGTATTGTATAGCATTTACATCACCCGACCAGGAGGGCATGTACCCTACTACTTTAAATTGTGCAAAAGAAAATAAGGATGTGATAAGCAATACACAGGACAGGATGCCTGCTCTTATCCATAGAGTTGTTTTCATTGTATATGGTTTTTTTTAAGGAATTGGCTCTCATGCTCAATAGCTTGCGCGGATAGAATATAGGTCGTATTGTTTGCGCACGGATCCGGTGTTCACAAATGGGTGTCGTTTGTGAAGGGGTTTGGTACCATTTGAAAGGGAGGTTTTTTACACTTAATTCCCATTTTCCGGGAAAGTCGTACTTTTAATGCAGTATGCGAAAGCATGTTATTAATAAACCCCTTTATTGCCCCACCTGCCACTATAGATTTAAAGGCGACTTTTGTTATCACTGTGGAGAAAAGGCAGTGGACCTCAATGAGCATGCCGTCAAAAAATATTTGACGGATGCACTGGACGCCTTTACCCATTTTGATGGGAAGTTCTTTAAAACGGTAAAATATCTTTTAGCCTATCCCGGTAAGCTGACCGTAGAATATTTTGCAGGCCGGCGGGTTAAATTGATGAAACCACTGCAGTTATACCTGGTAATTGCACTCTTGTATTTTATCTTCCTGAAGTCATTCGATCTTTTTTATAATCATCTGGAGTATGTTATAACACAGCAAGACTTTTTCTCCCGGAAAGCAAAGGAATTAGCAATAAGCAAGGCAGCTGTGAAAGGGAAGTCATTAGAGACATTTATACATGATTTTAATTACACGGCGCAAGACAATGCAAAAGCTTTTGTTTTTATGTTAATCCCTGTGCTGGCATTAATCTTATTCGTCCTCTTTTATAGAAATTACAAAAAGTATGTGCCCCACTTAATATTTGCTACACATTATTTTGCCTTTTACCTCATTTCCTGGTTCTTTTACATCCGGTTCTTTGCAGAACCGCTAATGAATCATCAGCAGGGCTGGTTTTACCAGCACAGGGAATGGTTATGGGGTTTGCTCATTGTAATGAATACAGTATACCTGGTGCTTGCCCTTCATCGTGTTTACGCAAATAACTGGGCCTGGACTATTTTAAAAGGCCTTATAATAAGCCAGCTGCTGATCTATACCGGCACAGTATATAAGCTGGTTATTACCTTTTTCACACTATGGACCATGTAAAGACCGATACAGATCTACCGGCAAAAAACAGGCTGTATCGGATGCTGCAGTTACCTGAAAATAAGAGGATACTGCAGTTGCGCTGCCTCCATTAATTCATGATCAATAGGAAATCTTCTGACCCTGCCAACCGGTACTGCGCAGAAATTGTTCCCAGTTAAGGCTATGTGGATCTGTTTTACGGCTCCATAGCAGATCACGGTCTTTGCTGAAATAACCATAGTCAACTGCATATTCTACCATCCCCAATATCTCATTCACTAAAAGTTCGTTTGTGCTAAATTCCGGGAAATGATGAAGCAGCTCCTCCCTTGTGAATGCGGAACTGTACACCGCCTTCCTGCCTGTGACACGGACAAAAGTATCTACCATTTCCTGCGGTGAAATAATATCGCCGATCACGGGCAAAGCCTTACCTGCATATTGACCTGGATCTGAAAAAATTTCCAAAATAGCCGGCCCTGTTGCAGTAAGGGGATCAACAAACGGCGCACGGAAATCCCTGGGTAAATAAATTGGAAATATAAGCGTATCGCCCTCCGCACGGGGAGGATAAAACTCCATAAGATTGGTGTAAAAAAAGGCCATATAAATAAACGAGCTTGCGATTGGAAGCGTGCGGATATATTCTTCCACCCTGGCCTTGTCCGTAAAATGAGGAGCAAACTTTTTTCCCGCTGTAATTTTATCTACATTTTCCAGACTGCTGAAAATAAGGTGCTGAACCCCTGCTTCAACCGCTGCGTCCGCCAACTGTTTACCCAACTCCATTTCGTGCGTTTGCGGAGGTACAATACCTGGCGTCATCATAAAAACACCGTCCGAGCCCCGGAACGCTTTCACGAAATCTTTTTTGTATCCCAGATCCAGTGGTAAGCTCACCAGCTCAGCTCCCTGTTCGATCAAACTAAGCGCCAATGGTGAATCGGTGCGGCGGGTGATGCCCCGTACCCGGTAACGGCCGCTCTGTAATAAAGTATGCGCAGCACTGCGCCCCTGCTTGCCTAAAACGCCGGTGATGGTTATGAGTGGCTTATCTTTTTGTTTCATTGCCTTAAATGTTTTTGAACTATAAAAATTATAGTTGCAAAACTATTTTTAGTGGGCTACATTTGCAATAACTATCCAAACCGATAGGTTAAAAATTGCAGTATGAAAACAGAATGTATTGGCGATTATGTAAAGCTGAAAGGGAAAATTTATCCCTGTACAGTTAGCCTTACGATGGATCTGGTGGGTGGAAAATGGAAAGCGATCATTCTTTACCATTTAAAAGACGAAGCAAAAAGATATAACGAACTCCGCAAAGAAATGCCGTCTGTTACTGAAATGACGCTGAGCCTGCAGTTAAAGCAATTGGAGAAAGACGGTTTGGTGTCAAGAAAAGTTTATGGGAAGAAACCACCTATCAAAGTCATCTATGGCTTAACTGATTTTGGCAAAACTTTCGTACCGGTTCTGGAAGCGATCACCGCGTGGGGCAACCAGGTTGTAAGGGAGAAAGGTGAGTTTGTTTCTGTTGGACAGCAATAAGTGGATCAATTGTTAGCGCAAAAAGGGTTTCAGTTTGTTCAAACTGAAACCCTTTAAATTTATAAAGCTTAAGGCTACAATACCATCTTTTCCGAACTATCCAGCGTAGTATCTTTAATCCCTTTACTCCGGTAAATATTAAATTGCTGCACCTCCTTTAAACTGATAAGCGCTGCTGCCGGCATCTTTTGCGCATCAACCTGATACATGGATACATCTGCTACATGATCCAGCATAAAAGCCGGGCGCAGCTCGTCTTTCATGAAGCTCACCTTTACATCATGTACGCTTAGTCCTTTTACATGACGGAAAAAAAAGCCGTAAGCCGGCATCAGGCCAAAGCGATAAGGCTCCGGATAATCTTTTTCAAATTCAGGCACTTCCCGGCCGGCCATTTCCTGTGTACCACCGCCTTTATAATAGATGCTGATATTGCTCATTTGCAGGTCTTCAATGGCATGCCCCGGAATGCCGCTGATAATGGAGCCATAACGGGCATCTGCATTGTACACTACTATATTGCTAAGGATGATGCGGCGGCAGGCCCCCACTGCAAGGGTATCCGGGCCGCGCATTCTTGCACCCAGGCGAATAAAGATGGGCGCATTTACAATATCCCGCATGGTGATGTTGGTGATCGTTACATCTTCCAGCAAGCCACCATCCACTGTTTCCAGCGCAAGCCCGCGGGAATAATCAAAAATGCAGTTGGAGATGGTTACATTCTTAAATCCCCCGTTTGATTCTGTTCCCATTTTTATGCGGCCGGTGGTCGTGTTATCCGAATACTTTTTATACTCCCTTTTAAAAGTGCCATCCAGCAGCGTGCCTTCATCATACCCGCTTACCTGGCAATTGGTAATGGTTACGTTTTCCGTAGCCTTTGCATAGCCCAGCGCAAAAGAGCTTTTCAAACAAATGCCATCATCAAAAGGAGAGTTTACCGTACAATCGGAGATGCGTACATTCTTGCAGCAGTCTATATCAAATCCATCCCGGTCGGTATCTACTTTCAGGCCGCGTATGTTCAGGTTATCCACGCCGGTGGCCAGCAAGGCAAAATGCCCGCCATGCAGTATTGAAACATCGTTGATGGTTACATTATAGCACTGTTTCAGCGCTATGGCCTTATTGCCGCCGCCAGGAGGCTGGTTGGTACTGCGGGTAAGCCCTTTGCCCCAGATCATGCCGGTGCCCAGTATAGCAATATCATGCAGCCCTTCACCATAGATCAGGCTATTTTGCCAGTGACTATGGCCAAAATCCTGGTACGCATCATGGGGGTTGGGTTCCGGTGCATCATAACCAACACCGTTCACCTCTTTTGCGGCCAGTATAGTAGCGCCATGATCAATAAACAGCGCCACATTGCTTTTTAAGCGGATGGTATAGGTAAGATAATTACCGGCAGGGAAATAAACGGTTCCCCCGGTAACAGCCGCCGCTGTTATGGCGTTATTAATAGCTGCTCCATCCAGCGTATAGCCGTCGCCTTTAGCCCCGAACTCACGCACATTATATACGCTCTTTCCCGGTGAGGAAGTAACGAGCATAGCTATATATCCACCACCTGGCGCCAGTTCCAGGGAGACCACATCTTTCTGTGTATAGGAAGCTTCTTCCATTTTCACCGCTGCTGCGCTATCCGGGCTGTCCTTTACAACAGTGGCCCTGTAATTTCCCGCCTGCAGGAAAGAGAGGGGGATGCTGATCTTCTGAGGCTGCGCGCCATTCATAACGGCCAGGAACCAGGTATTGCCTTTACGCCGTGCAAATACTGCCAGCCGGCCTATTTCAGATGGTGGCAATACAATGGTTTCATCCCAGGTGGCAGGGATCATCCGGATCACAGTATTTGCAGGGTTATCCAGCAAATGCTGCGGCAGGGCTGCATAAGTGAGCAGCGGCGCGCTCAGGATAGCTGCACTTGCTATTTGATGCGCCCAGGTGGTGTTCTTTCTTTTTTCACCAAAATGTACCACCGTATACTCTGCAGGGCCGGCCAGGAAGCGCGTGAAAGGGATCGTGGTTTCATGCACGGCTCTATCTGCCAGCTTGCTGGCTTCCATTCCTTTTACTGCTTCCCGCGTTAATTCATTCGGCCAGGTGCGCGACAGGCCTGTGGGTTTATTGGCGCCATGAAAATCCACCAGCAGGTGATTCATTGCCGTTTCCTGCAGGATAGCCGTATACAGGTCTATTACCTCTTTTGCCTCACTGTCAAAGAAATCGATCTTCACGCCTGTTATACCCAGTTCATGACAGCGTTTGAAAAAAGCCTGCCGTATTGTTTTATCCCGCAGCTCTTTTGAATGCTTCCACAGCCAGATGCCTACCTGGTGGCTTTTGCCATCATTTACCACATCCCGGATCTGCTCATCGCTCCATTGCCGCCAAAAGCCTTCCAGGATATTATGTTCAAATCCCAGCTCAGCTGCCTTGGCAGAAAATTGTTTCATGACCTCCGGCGTACCTTCTCCGCCGCCATCCAGGTATTTCCATACTGCGCGGCCCGGCCTGATCCAGTCTGTTTGAATGCCCTGGGGGAACAGCTTTGGGTCAGGGGGTGGACAAAGATTATGCACCATATCATTGTTCACCATTGCATTCAGATCCTCACCGATCATCACTACCCGCCAGGGCGTAGTAATAGTGCCACTGATGGCGGCCGGTGTAAGGGAGCGCTTCACATCTTCTTCACTATAGCGCAGCTTATAGGGATATGAAACCGGCTGCCGGTGCGCTAAACGCAGCACCAGTCCCTGTTTGCCATTTGCTTCCAGCGCCATACCGCTATAGTTCACCAGGTTAGCTTCCGTAATAGCAGCATACATGCCTTGCGGCAATTTGAAAGTGGCAGGCGGCGCTACCCACTCCCCTGCCTGTAAAGCATTAATGGTCTTTTTAGTATACACACTTTCATAATGCATGTTCAGGTCATGGTACCAGATCTCGCTGCCGGTTGGAATATTGAATACCGTGCTTTCGTCCGGAACACGCGCCGCAGTTTCAGCGCCGGGCACCACGGTCCGGAAAGCAATACCGTCATTAAATACCCTTACATCCAGCATATAATCTGTAGTGGCCTGCTGCAGCGCAATAGTGGCGCCCTTACAGTTATTAACAGCCACCGCATGTACGCCTGACCAGGGATAACGTTCATTGATCGTATACGGTTTGACTGCACCCGTTTTTACATTCTCTGTCAACACCCGGTTATCAATTGATAAGATCATCGGAGATGCATCAATAACCGGAACATCCCTGGAAGTAACTGCATAATATAACTGGTGATTATTGATAAAGAGCTTAAACCTGGTTTTTCCGTCCGGACTGGTCACCGCTGTTGTATCAGCTGCAAAAGCTTTTGATACAAACAGCAGTGCACAAAGAAGCGTTCCTATTTTCATTATACTTTTTTTGTCGTTAGCCATGTAATCCCTCTACCGTAATAATGCGGCTGCACACCACAGCAGTGGTGCCTGCCCGTGCATATCGCCGGTAATGCGTTTGCGGTCCAGGTAATACTGCCGGTCGTTCTTTTTGTTGGTGCCTTCACATACTTCCCGTACGTCCCCATTGTCATCAATATAGGTAACCAATGCCAGCCAGGCCTTACGTGCAGCAGGCCCGTAGGTCTTTGCATCCAGCCATCCCTGCTTAACTCCTGTGATCATGGCAAAGGTGAACATACCGGTACCGGATGTTTCGGCCCATGAAGCCGGATCATCTATCAATTGCCGCCACATACCATCTGCTGCCTGGTACTTTAATAAGGAAGCCATCATCTTTTTGTATCCCTGCATAATACGGGGCCGGTCCGGGTTATCTTTCGGCAATGAGCGTAATAATTCGCTCATACCGGCAGCCATCCAGCCATTACCTCTGCCCCAGAAAAAAGGAACATCGGGTGCATGATAAAAGAGCCCGTTGGGTTGCTGCAATGAATCCAGGTACACCACCATTTCCTTAGCGGCGCGGTCTATGTACATCTTATTCCCTGTAGCGCGGTAGGCCTGCGCCTGTACTGCTGTGATCATGAACATATCATCAATCCACATACGGGTTTGCCAGGTAAGTCCCTCCTTCGCATAAACAGCGGATTCAGGTTTCACATGCGGACCTTCCGGTGTGCCCCATTGTTTGTCCGCTATCTTTTTTCCCAGGGCCAGGTAACGGGAATCTTTCTGTTGCCGGTACAGCTCTAAAGGCACTGCCCCAAATACGCTATGATCCACATGATCCGGCTTGGGCACTAAGCCCGTATCTGCTCCAAAAAGCGGTTCAAAACGTTTGGCCAGGTCATTTGCCATTGCTTTATCCTTGCTTTCCTTTGCAAATGCCAACGCGCCATACCATGCACACACCTCCGGGTATGTGATAACAGAAGGTGGTGTGGGCCGGCCAAAGTTGGGATGCGGAGAGGCAAGAAAACGGGCAGCTACCCGTTTTCCTACTTCCTCCGGTGAGCTGCCTTTTGGGAACTGCCTCAGATCACCGGATTGTGAATAAGCGATACTACAATGGATAAAGGCCGTAATAACTACGAGCATGGTTACACGCGTTCTTTTCATATTTTTCTGTTTAGAAGTTACCAAAGTGGGTTTTGTGGATATGGAGTGCCGGTGGTAGTTGCATCTATCTGCGCCTGCGGAATAGGGCGGAGCTTATGCTTTTCCTGTACATTCTTCTGTGCATCCGTATTGTGCAACCTTAGCCGTTTCAATAACTGACCGGTCCTTACCAGGTCCTGCCATCTTGTTAATTCACCGCATAGCTCCCGCGCACGTTCGTCCAGAATAAAATCGATCGAAAGATCCGCTGCGGTTATTTCCATGGCTGACGGATTGCCGGTGGGATACGCCGCTCTTCTGCGAACAGCATTTACAAAAGGAACCGCATCTGCGGGCCTTCCATCCATGATGGCTGCTTCTGCGGCTATCAGATAGGTATCTGCCAAGCGGTAAACGATAATGGGTCTGATGGAAGGCGCATTCATGTCTGAACGTTTGGTATCAAAATATTTTATCAGCGTGGGTGCTAAAGTAGGCGCGTATTTGCTGGGTGGAATAACCTGGTAGGGTGTGGCCTTTACCTGTGCATCAGGCATTTCATAACCGGGCATAAATATAGCAGTATCCCCTATCCCGAACTTAGGTTTTCCCGGCTGTGCATTTGCCGGCGCGCCCGGTGGTAAAGGGTCTGGCCAGTTGGGAATTAATTTCAGCGCGTTACAGATCCAGGCCACCTGGAAACTTTTTACATACCGTGTATCATTCACTCTTTCTGCAAATACTGTATCTGTGAGCCAATGGGTAGGAATAACCCGTATGTAAGGACGGCCATAAAGAAGGCTCCGCTGCATGCCCGGCTGGTTTTCATATTGCGGCGCCCATAAATGGCATAACAGGTTATCTGCATCCCGGTTATCCTGTTTTGGAGAACCGTTGTAGGCCAGGTTGGAGGTATGCTGTATAGACCATAAAACTTCCGCATTCGCCTCATTTCCTTCTGCAAATACTTTTCCGAAGTCCTGCAGCAATCCAAGTCCTATTGAGGCGCTGTTACTGATCAGTGTTGATGCTGTTGTGTAGGCATTTTTATAATCATCCGCTTTCTTAGCAGATGATCCGGCTCTTGTAAGGTATACCTTCGCCAATAGATGCTGTGCGGCAGCAGCCGTGGCCCTGCCTGGCTGCACACCGGCAGAGAGCGGGCCCGGAGGCAGGCTGGCAATAGCGGCGGTGAGATCTTCAATAATAAAATCATACACTTCGGCCATTGGAGCGCGGGTAGCCGATGTGGTAGGCGTACTCTGGAAATTCTTATTCAGCGTAACATCACCCCAGAACTGTACCAGGATAAAATAATAATTCGCCCGCAGGAATCTCGCTTCCCCTACCATCCGCTTTTTAAGGGCTTCGTCCATGCCGGCTATATTTGGTGCATTATCCACCAGGCCATTGCAGGTATTAATGTAGGTATAGCAGTATTTCCAGACGTTCGTTACATTCCCGTTTGACGGTGTATAATTGCTGGAATAAGAATTCAGGTCGGCATTGCCGTCCACGCCTCTCTGGAATTCATCTGTTCCCGCTACCGACAGGGTATAGTAGTCCTGTGGTCCCCAGATCCAGCGGTTACCTGCATAAGCGGCGTTCAAGCCGGCATCAAAGCCTTGTGGGGTAGTAAAAAAATCAGGTGTAAGAATGGAGTGCGGCTCTTCTACCAGCTTTTTCTTACAACCGGATAACAGTCCTGTTACAAACAGGAAAGCGATAATATATATACCAATTTTTTTCATAACTGATGTTTTTGATTGTCGTATACGCCTTTCCGTTATAAAGACACATTAATACCAAAGATCATAGACCAGGTACCCGGCGTATCCACGTTCAATGCACCCTGGTTACCGGTACCGGAGCCTGATCCCATAGCGGTTTCAGGATCTATGCCCTTGTATTTATTCCTGTACGGAGAGAAGAGAATAAATGGATTCTGTGCGGTGGCATAGATCCGCATAGAGCCAACGCCTATACGCTTTACCGTGGCCGGTGGCAGGGTATAGCCCATGCTTATTGTCCGGATCTTCAGGAAGCTGCCATCATAATAGCTTAGCAGTGAGCTGTTCGGCGTATTGGTATTGGCATGATTGGGTTTCGGATAAAAATTCTCGCCGCTGCCGGGTGTCCAGTAATCCACATTCAGGTTATTATAATTACTCTGGTAGGTATTGATAAAGCTACCACTCTGGTGCATTTTACTCACGATCATTCCGCCCACTCTTACAAATGCTACCACGGTCAGGTCAAATCCCTTAAAAGTAAACCGGTTGGTAATGCCTCCTTCCCATTTCGGCTGGTTGGATCCAATGATCACCCGGTCATCTGCATTAAGCACAGAATCGCCGTTTGTGTCTGCATACCTGATCTGGCCTATAACAGAGCCCGAACCGGTTACGGTTTGTCCATATCTTTTGGCCAGCAGGGAATCTCCTTTTGTATTTTGCCAGATGCCCTGTTTTTTGTAATCAAAGATGACGCCTATGGGCGAGCCTACGAACCAGTTGTTAGTGATATCCTTTGTAACGCCATTTGCCAGCTGCGTTATTTTGCCGCGGTTAATAAATACATTCAGGTCTGTTGTCCAGCCAAATCCATTGCCTGCCTGCTGTATATTCACGGTACTGAGATGCAGCTCTATTCCCTTGTTGGATGTTTTGCCCACGTTGGTGAGAATTGCATTGGGAATACCTGAAGTAGGCGGTAAGGTTTGCGGCAATAACAAAGACCGTGTTTGCTGTTCATAAACATCAACGGAACCTGTTACCCGGTTATCCCAAAGACCAAAATCAATCCCTGCATTCAGGGTTGATGTGTACTCCCAGGTAAGCGCCGGGTTGGCCACATTGGTGGGGTATGCGCCTGTAACATTTGAAGATCCATAGTTATAGGTAATGGGAGATAAAGCGCCCAGTGTCTGGTAAGGAGAGATGGCCGTATTACCCACGGAACCATATCCTACCCTTAATTTCAGGTTGGAGAGGGCATGCGCATCTGCCAGGAAAGGTTCTTTAAATACATTCCAGGCTGCAGCCACAGAGGGAAATACATGGTATTTATTTCCCGGGGCTAAACGGGATGACCCATCTGCACGCAGGGTAAGTGTCAATAAATATTTTTCATTATAACCATAGTTCAGCCTTGCCATATAGGAAAGGATATCCCATTTTTCATACTTGCCCTTCCCGCTAAGGTTTGCTGAATACTGCGGATTATAATACTGCAGAAAGTCGGCCAGGATAGTATTATTATTAAACTCGTTGGATTGCAGGGCAGATTCCTGCAAGCTGTATAACCCGGTGAAGTTGATCTTATGTTTTTCGGCAATGGTGGCATCATAGATCAGCAGGTTTTCCAGCGTGTAGTCGAGTGTCATCTTGGTTTGGTTGCTGGAGGTAGATAAAGTACCCTGGTTGTAAGTTGTTTTGCTCGCGTAGAAATTACCATATACATCATTTCTTATTTCTGCACCTGCATTGAACCGGTATTTCAGCCCTTTAGCCAGGTTCACCTCTGCATATAAAGTGGTAAAGGTGCCAAATCTTTTACGCGTTTCCGCTACTGCACCCGGCAGGTCATTCGCCAATGGATTCCATACCTGGCTGGCAGTACCCGGTACATAAGCATTCATTAATACGCCGGCGCTATCATAGGGCGATACCAGCGGATTGGCGCGCAGTACCTGGCCCATGGGGTTTGCATTTTCCCCGTTCGTAATAGAATAAGTGTTCAGTGTATTAAGGCCTATTTTTACTGATTTGCCAAGCAGCTGATCTACGCTGGCTTTCACTGAATATCTTTCAAACGACTGCCCGGTATAAATACCGGTTTCCCTGTAGTAGCCGCCGGATAAGGCGTATTGCGTAGTTTCAGATCCACCGGTAACACCCAGCTGGTGGTTGGTGGTCATACCGGTTTTATAGATCAGCTTTTGCCAGTTGGTGCTGCGTCCCATTTTAATGCCTTCCACTTCCTCCTGGCTAAAGCTGCCGTTGGTATAAAAGGAAGGATCATCCAGGCCTGTATATTTACCCGGCGTTTCATTAATAAGCGCCCATTTTTTGAAGTTGGTGAAGGTGGGCCCATCCATCACATCATATTCACCCATATTTTTCACGAACCCGGCATAAGCGCTGTAAGTGATCACCGGCTTACCTATTTTACCCCTGCGGGTAGTTACCAGTATAACCCCATTGGCGCCTCTTGAACCATAAATAGCCGTAGCAGAAGCATCTTTCAATACTTCTACTGACACTACATCATCCGGGTTCAGGTCATTAATATCTCCGTTAAAAGGAATACCATCCACAATAAACAGCGGATCATTATCTGCATTGATAGAGCGGGTTCCCCTGATCAATATCTTAGGCTTTGCGCCCGGCTTACTGTTACCGCCATTCTTTTGTACATCAATACCCGCGCCCTGCCCCTGCAACGCCTGGCTTAAATTGGCCACCGGCACATTTCTGAGTGCAGTTTCCTTTATAGAAACAATAGAGCCGGTTACATCGGTTTTCTTTTGGGTACCATATCCTATCACTACTACTTCATTCAGACTTTTGTTATCTACTTTCAGTGGAATGGTTAGTCCGGTCTGGTTTTCAGTGCCGATCACGATCTCTTTACGGAGATAGCCCGTAAAAGATATGCTGAGCGTACCCCCCGGAGGAGCACTGATCTTAAACTGGCCGTCGGCAGATGCCACCGTTCCATTTGTTGCCCCTTTCACCCTGACTATTGCTCCCGGAAGCGGCTCTCCCTGCTCACCTGTAACAGTACCGCTTACAGACACCGGCACACTGTTGTTTCCAGGTTGCTGGGCATATAAAGTGCCTGACAGGAAAATTAAGCAGCACCCTATAGTAATGGCACACACCCTCTCCCTTCTACAGACATTGTGCGTGATAGCACGGATCAGATCTTTCATAACGTAATTAAATTTTAGGTGGAAAAGAGATTATACTGATGGAACTTTTGGACAAACGTTCACCAGCATTTACAATACCAGGCGAAGAAGCATTTTGATTGTCAGATTTAATGCAAACGATTGCATATAATGACAAAAAAAATCCCCGTCCCATTTGTTTGTAAATGAGCATTAGAGTTGTAGATATTGTCCTATATGCAAACGATTGCATATAGGAACCAAAAAAACGTGTTGCAAAATTTTACCTCATAAGTAATTGTTGAATTTGAAGAAGGTGGAATAATGGTTTGGCTGATACAATCAATTCGTCATAACGTCATGATCCGGCACATGAATCAACAGTGGAATACAATTTTAAAGGTAAATAAAGGTATTGAAAAAACGCCCCGGGCTGCTTGTTCAATTTTAGCATTTACTCATACTTTTTTCTCATCTGTCATGCTATCCAGCCGCGGTGGGGTTATTTTTCCGCCGGCATCCTTCACTAAGCAACCTTCCTGCTCAAAGGCCGGCGGTCGCTAAATACCAATAGCAACGTAATAACGCCTATTACAAAAAAGCTTAGCACCAGCGGAAAAACATCTGTAACCATTAAATGACTAATAACCGATCCCAGGGATGCGCCAATGCAAAAGAAGTAGGTGCCATAAACAGCAGAGGCCATACCTGCCATGTTTCCCATTGGCTCCAGCGCTAATGCGCTGCTGTTTGGCTCCACAGCTAAATTCAGCGCCATCAGCAGGGCAACCGCAATAAAGAATAAAAACATACCGGGTGGATCGCCCAGAGTGAAGGTAAGCAGCAATAACACACCCGCTACTATCGTATAAATAATAAGGAGTCCCCGGATGGTGCGCCGTGCTCCATACCTGGATGAAAGGCGGGCATTCATTAAGGTGCAAAGCGACATGACCAGCCCCATACCTCCAAAGATCCAGGGAAATAGTTTGGGCCTGCCGTAGATCTCCCCGACAATATGCTCAGAGCTGGAAATGTACGAGCTTAGTCCCGTGAAAAGAGCCGTAGTAACAGTAGTATAACGGAGAAAAGTGCGGTTGCTGATAACTTTACGGATGGATTGACCGAAACCGGTCCAGTTAAGGGAGCTGCGTTGTTCCGGCGGAAGGGATTCTTCCAGCCTGAATGACCAGAGAAAAATAATAACCGCAAACAAAGGAGGCGTAAGAAATACCATCTGCCAGGATGATACAGACAGAATAGCTATTCCCAGGAAGGGCGCCAGCACCGGGGTAAACAGGAAGATGGTAAAGATCAGCGACATAATGCGTGCCATCTGATCTCCTACAAAACGGTCACGTACCCCCGCAATGGTGGTCATAAATACTGCGGATGCTCCTACCCCCGCTACAAAGCGGGCTACAAACATAAGCCCCAGGCTGGGTGCAAAGGCAGCGGCTATTCCACCAATGATATAAAGTGGAAAGCCCACCCGCAGGATGGCCAGGCGTCCGTAACGGTCTGAAAACGCGCCAAAAATGATCTGCGCAGTTTGCCCCAGGAAAAAGAACGTAATGATCTGTGCAGTAGCCGTAGATTCAGGCGGGAGCCCGAAATGTTTCCGCAGCTCCGCAAACACCGGGAGCATAATGTCTATTCCCAAAGCTGTCAGGATCATGGTGCAGGCCGACAGCGCAATAAACTCGCCTTGTTTCATTTTCATAGCTGTGATTATTCAAATTTAGCCCTTACACCTGGATGGCTCACGGGGCAGCATGTACGCGTTCCTGTTAAAGTAGGTAAAGCTAATGTCTAAATTTATATGTTATAGGGTATTTATTAGACATTATAATGGGGAGATCCGGACGGGGCAAAAGAATAATACATTAAAAAGGCTGTCCCTTTTTGGGACAGCCCTCTGTATAAATATAATAACCTGTTTTAAAAAGCAGCGGCAAACTCCCTGGCAAAAGTTTCCAGCTTTATTTTTCCCATGGCAGCCGGTTTATGCAGTTCATAATCCGTCATCAATGCACCGCTATGGAGGCTGGCGCCCGTTTCTACAAGCTTGGCAGCAATATGCACCGGCATTCCTTTCTTCTCTAACCTTTCCTGCATTTGTTCATTGGTAAAGGTTAGCCATTTCAGATCCGGCTTGCCAATGGCAGCGCCTAAGATGCCCGCAATTTCATTGGCAGTACGCTCATCGCTTATTACGTACCGCACATTCTGTCCTGTAGCAGCTGTTTCCAGCTCGTCCAGCGCAGCAGCAGCAATATCTTCCGGGTGCACCAATATCAGCTTATCATCTCCACCATAGTTCGCAGCCATAAAGCCCTGCTCTTTTATTGTATCTGCAAGATTGTACAAATTATAATAAAAGTAACCTGCGCGCAAATGCGTAATAGCTACGGCTGACAGCCTATTCAGTATGCCCTCTATTTTATGGGACCCCAGGATGAACCCTGAATCTTTTTCCAGGTGAGCGCCATAACTGCTCAGGTGTACCACACGCTTTATACCCGACTGTTGAATGGCTTGTGCATAATTGCTGCCTATTCTGCTGTAATAGGCTATCTGGTCAGGTTCAGCATAATTTGGCGGCACCATGGCAAACACGGCGTCTGCACCGGTGAGAACAGCTGCCAGGAAATCAACATTCTCCAGCGAGCCAATAGCAGCCGTGGCACCCAGGGCTTCTATGTCCTTTTGCTTTTCCGCTTTACTGCTGATCACGGTCACCGTGTGTCCTTTTTGTACCAGCCCCTTTGCCAGTGGCAGGCCAACATGCCCTAACGAACCTGTTACTACAACTTTCATAAATGTTTCGCTTTTGTTTGTACACAAAGGTCCCACCCGCAGGATTTATTCCTGTAGCTTAATCTCAGGTTGTTGTAGCCGTTTCTTTAGTATACCTGTTAATTGAAAGATTGCCGGAATTCCAGCGGCGAAAGGCTGGTTTTGCTTTTGAATAATTTGCTGAAAGACTGTGAATGCTCAAACCCTAATTCATAGGCAATTTCACTGACGGATAAAGTGGTAGTGGATAATTTCTCTTTTGCCTTTTCTATTAACTTATCGTGTATGTGCTGCTGGGTGCTTTGACCCGTTAATACTTTTAGCAATACGCTTAGATAATTGGGGGATACATTTAATGCACCGGCAATATATTGCACCGTTGGCAATCCCTTTTTTGCCAGTACATCACTGTTAAAATATTCCGCAAGAATATCTTCCAGCCGACCCAGGAGCTTGTGGTTCGTAATTTCCCGGGTGATAAACTGGCGCTGATAAAACCGGTCGGCATAGGTTAGCAATAATTCAAGCTGGGCGATAATTACTTTTTTGCTGAACTTATCAATATTTGCGTGGTATTCCTGCTCAATATGCTGTATAATACCGGTAACCATTACTTCTTCCTTTTCTGAAAGGTGCAGGGCTTCATTTACTGCGTAGCTGAAATATTCGTACTGCTTTATTGTTTTGGCTAAGGAGGTGTTCCATAAATAATCAGGATGCACCAGCAGCAGCCATCCTGAATGTTTTAGCTCTTCCTCCGCCTCAATAGTAAATACCTGGCCGGGAGAAATAAAGATCATTATTCCTTCGTCAAAGTCATAGTCCTGCTGACCGTATTTCATTTTGCCATTAAAATTCCTTTTAAGCGCTATGGAGTAAAAATTATGGGTAAAGCTATAGGCATGTTCATCCATGCGTTTGACGTCTTCAAAACTTATGACGCTGATCAATGGATGTGCTGGTTTTGCAATCCCGATGAGTGCATGATATTCAGTGATTGTTTTAATATGTGTAAGCGGTGTATTTTTCATGACCATTTACTTTCCATCAAAATTAATCAATCAGCTTCTTCTCCATATAAATAGTTCCTGCAATAGGGTTATGCCGGTAGGCATCAATCGTGTAAAATCCCAGGTGATGATACAATTCCTGTGCCTTTTCCTGCCCGGGAACGGTGTCCAGCCTGATATATTGATAATGTAACTTTTTTGCGGTGTCTATTGCCAATGCCAGCAATTCCTTCCCGATCTTAAGGCGCCTGAATGCGGGTTTTACATACAGCCGTTTCAGTTCTGCGGTATTTTCAGAAAGTTTGCGGATACCGGCGCAGCCAACTGCCTCCTTATTATAAATACATATTAATAATGCCCCTTCGGGAGGCTGATACTGCAGGCTTATGGCCGCAAGCTCATTTTTGAATCCCTGGAATCCAAGATCAAAATAAAGAGAGGCCGCATATTCTTCAAAAAGCTTTTTCCCATCCTCAAAGTCCTGCGCAGTCTCCGCTATTTTAAAATGAATGTTTTCCATTTGTATTTTATTTTTCCGCATTCCCTTTTTCCAGCAGCTGCTTCACCTGCATAATTAACCCTGCCAGCTGTTCCCGCTCTTTTGTATCCAGGTGCTTAACCAGGCTTTTCACCTGCTCATCTGACTGGCGGTTAATATCTGCGGCTATTTGCCGGCCTTTGGCGGTAAGCGCCAGGGCAAAGATCCTTTTATCTTCTTTGGACTGATTCTTCTTCAGGATGCCCTGTTTTACCAGCTTAGCCACCATCCGGCTCATGTAACCTTCATCTATTTGCAGCTTTTCCTTTATGGCCCTTGCGGTGATGCCTTCCTGTTCGTTCACCTCATAAATAATCCTGGCTTCTGTGAGTGAATAATCGCTTTCCAGGATGTGGTTATTGACAACGCCCAGCACCGTTGTATAAAACCGGTTAAAATCGCGCAGGGTATTTACCAGCTCTTTTTTCATGAAACAAAGATAAAACACAATACTTGACAAAGGCAAGTATTATGGCGGTTTTTTAGTACTTGATAAAATGGGCTGTAGATTTATAGGCAGGAACATGAGAAAAAGCCCAAGCCAGGTGCGGGATCTATAGAACGAAAAACAAACCCGCGAAAATCCAGGTATTGCGCGGGTTTTATAATTAAGTATTAATAAAGCCTACCCAATCGAAAACTCAACGTTTCGGCTCACGATAAAAAAAGAAAATATCATTCCACCCCAAAAAGGATATAAATTTGGCAGCTATGCATTGTAACTTTCTCAAATAACCCATTATCTAAATTATGAGGATCATCCCGTTAATGATTTCCGTACTGCTTGGTGCAGCTATACAAACCAGCGCCCAAACCTATATTACCCATGCCAATGTAGTAGATGTGATCTCACAAAAGATCCTGCCCGATCAAACAATTGTGATACAGGGTAATACCATTCAGCAGGTAGGCGCTTTTCAAAAAATTAAAGTCCCGCAGGGCGCCACGGTTATTGATGCCAGCGGCAAATGGGTAACACCCGGCCTGGTGGATGCACATGTCCATTTTTTTCAAACCGGGGGACTGTTCACCCGCCCGGATGCCATAGACCTGCGTAAATACCAGCCCTATGAAAAAGAAATGGAGTGGTATAAAACACATATGGAAGAACAGCTGCGCCGTTATATATCCTGTGGTATTACTACTGTGCTGGACCTGGGCGCTACTTTTAATCTGCTGCATATGCGCGACACTTTTGCCGGTAAATGGTATAGCCCGCGTATTGTGATGGCAGGGCCGCTGATCTCAACTGCGTATACCCCCAAACCGTTTGACCAGCTGGATACATCAGATGCGCCTATATTCCCGGTGAATACTCTTGAAGAGGCTACCAAAGCCACACAGCAGCAATTTAGCTACAAGCCGGACATGATCAAGATCTGGTACATTACAGACCGGCAGGATCCTGAAGGCAGCGCAAGAAAACGGGAAGCTATGGTAAAAGCAGTGGTGTCATCTGCGCAGGAGCAGCATTACCGTGTAGCCGTACACGCCACCAATGAGCTGCCGGCGCGCCTGGCCGTGGAAGCCGGCGCCAATTACCTGGTGCACAGTGTAGATAATGCAGTGGTGGATAACAGCTTTATTCAGCTGCTGCTGCAGCACCAGGTAGTGCTGTGCCCTACCCTTACGGTGATAGACAGTTATTTCCAAACCTTTGCGCAACATTATACACCCACTGCGGAAGATCTTGAAAAAGGCAACCCGCAGCAGCTAGGCTCCCTGCAGGAATTAGCCGCCCTGCCGGATACAGCTACAGGGGAAACCTATAAAACCATAGCCGCAAAGCGGGCAGGTATTAATGCAAGGAACGATTCCATTAGCGCGGTTAATCTGAAAAAGCTGGCAGATGCCGGCGTGCCGGTAGCAACGGGTACTGATGCCGGTAACATTGGCACCCTGCATGCTTCCTCTTACTTTAAAGAACTAAGAGCCATGCAGCAGGCAGGCCTTAGCAACTGGCAGCTCCTGACCGCCTCCACCATTAACGGCGCTAAAGCCGCGGGCAGGGAAAAAGAATTTGGCAGCATTACAGCAGGCAAGGCAGCGGACCTGCTGATCCTGAAAGGCAACCCGGTAACCGACCTGCAGCAGTTGCAGCAGGTAGCTTATGTAATAAATCACGGCGCCATATTGCAGCCGGATACGCTTGTTGAGAGCACGCCTGCGGATATTGTACAACGGCAGTTAAATGCCTACAATGCGCATGATATAGATGCCTTCCTGGAATACTATGCAGAGGATGCCATAGTGTACAGCTTCCCGGATCAACCGCTGGCAAAGGGCAAAGAAGCGATTAGGAAAATGTACGGATTCCTGAAAAAAGTACCGGGGCTGCATGCTACCCTTACCAGCCGCATGGTACACAATAATATAGTAATTGACGAAGAACGGTTAAGCGTACCCCGCGACCGGAAAGGCCGGTACGGCATTGCTATTTATACCGTGGAAAACAAGAAGATCAGTAAAGTGTATCTTATCAGTAAATAACGCTTGATGTGCTAATGTGCATTCACCAGCACATCAGCACATTAATTCATTAGGCTCATCACCTTTTCCATATCCCGGTCCCTTTTTTCCACCACATCCTGCGGCTCGTACTCCACGTCATAATCCGGCCTATGAATACCGCATTTTTGCACGGGGCTTTCAAGGTATATCCATCTAAAACAGGCCATAGACCGTATAAAATAAAACCTTTATTCCCCAAGCCTAAAGGCGGTTTCCTTAAAATATTATTAAAATAGTACCGGGAAACCCGCGCCAGGCAATTATCTTATTTTGAGATCGTTAATTTTTGGCAGCCGGTGGTTATTTGGCCTGATATTAGGTTGCTTAAATAACGCTCCGGCCTTAGAACCATTTCATTAAAAACGGGGACCCGCATATGCCAGCATTAAAACCATATCGCAAGCTCGCAGTAATAGCCGCTTGTACGCTGCTCACTTTTGCCGCACAGGCGCAAAACGCTAAGAATGGCAGCAGCAATTCGCCAAAGCTTTTCCAGGTAACCACCGCAGAAACACTGCCGGGAGATGCCGTACTGGTACGGGGTGAAGACCTGGACAAGGTAACACAGGTACAGGTAGCCCGCCTGACCGATGATAATGTGGACAATATTCCTCCGGCTTATATGCCCCTTCCCCGGGAAGATGATGCGCTGGACCATGGCGGTACGGACCGCAGGGCAAAAGATGCAGCTGAAAATAAATACCAGCCGGCAGATAAGCTGCTGCAAAACAGCCAATCCCTCAAATTCGTAATACCGGCCACCTGGAAGGAGGGCGTATATAGCGTAAGGCTCACGGATGCCGGCAGCCAGGCTACGGATTTTTATGTGAATGTACCCCAGGTGAAATGGGTGATCAGTGAAGAAGGATTGAATGTAACTGCCGGCAGCTACTTGCGTGTGCAGGGTAAAAACCTGCAAAGAAAAGGCCTTACCGGGCAGGTAGTACTGATCTCAAAAGAAAGCAAGCAGGCAATAAGGGCTAAAGTGGCGAATGCTTTTGACGATTTTTCTGTGAGCGTGAATATTCCCGGCAGCATAAGCCCCGGCGCTTACTATTTATACTACCATAACGGCCAGGGAGGTAAAACTGCGTGGAGCGAGCCTTTACAGGTAAACCTAGTGAACCCCTCCCCCAATAAATGGGATAAAAAAACCTTTAACGTAAAAGATTATGGCGCCAAAGGCGATGGGGTGAATAATGAAACCAGCGCTTTCCAGTCGGCCCTGGATGCAGCCAAACAGCAAGGCGGCGGCACCGTGTATGTACCGCATGGGCGCTATATGATAACCGCTGAATTACAGCTGCCGCCCTTCACCATGCTGAAAGGCGAATCCGCCGCTGCAACACAGCTGTTCTGGAACTCACTGGGCTGGGACTATGGCAAATTACCTAATAGCCTGATCAGCGGCACCCATCACTTTGCCATAAAAGACCTGAATATATGGGCCACCAGGGCCTGGGGCATTATTATGCAGAACGGGCCTATGGAGGAAATGGGCAATGTGCTGCTGGAAAACCTGGTAGTACGGCAAAGCGCGCAAATGAGCAGCAAAATGTACCGTACAAAAGCCAGCCGTGATTCTGTTGATGCAGAGCTAAACAGCCGCTGGACCAAAACCGGTATTGTAATACGGGGCGACAACCTGAAAGTGCGTAACTGCGATTTTAATGCCAGCGGCATGTACACCGTTGCCGGTACCGGCTTTATACAGCATTGCCGGTTCACAAGGAACAATACCGGCATTAACCAGCCTTACATGACCATCCAGTCCAAAGGATTGATATTTGAAGACTGTTATAAACAGGCAGATGGTTACGCCTACGGTGCAACGATCGTGGAAAGCCGGGACCTGTATGAAGCAAGGAACATTATACCCTTTGATTATACCAATGACCGTGAGGTAATGACCCTGGATGGCGGCGGTGGCGCTTATGCCGGCCCGGTGGCTAGCGCAAACGGCAATACCATTAACCTGCCGGGCGGCAGCATCCAGGCGCCGGCCAATAAATGGAACGGCGGCGGCGTATTTATTATTGAAGGCAGGGGTGCCGGGCAGTTCAGGCGCATTACCGGCCATACGGCCGATGCTGTTCAGCTGGATCAGCCCTTCCTGGTAGCGCCCGATGCCAGCTCTGTGATCAGCATTACCACTGTGCGGCAAAATTTATACTTTGTAAATAACGAGGTTACTGACGGAGGGGCGTACCAGTTATACGGCTCTGCCCAGAACTGTGTAATAGCCGGTTTAAAAATGCGCAGGAGCGGTGGTATTGTATGCCGGGGCTCTTTGCTGTATCATGGCAAGCAGCCCAGCTGGTATAATGATGTGGTGGAGTGCGAGCTGCGTGAGGGCAATTACAGCCACTGGTACGGCACCGGCGATCAGCATTCCGGTTACCAGAGCATTAATCTCATTGGCTCCGGTGGCGCCGGTTTAAACATAGGAGCGCTGGTACGGCGCAACCGCTTATATGATTACAGCTGTATCATCACCTCTACCGGTAAAGATCCTAATTCCGTTACGGATGTCATTATAGAAGATAACAGCATCAACACCGCCAAAGAGGCCATCACGCTGGGCGGCGTAGGTACCAATACTTCCAATGTGCTCATCCGCAACAACCATTACGGGAATGTTGAAAAACGTGTAAATGCCAACCAGGGGCTTAAACAGGCCAGCTATATGATCATGGAAGATGGCGCTTCGCCCGTGAAGAAACCTGCTGCCCCGGGCAATAACAATAACCAGTAATTGCTTTAGAATCCTTGTTTAAGCACCAGGGAATCCGTATGGTCTGCGGTGTTCAGCATCCGTAATAACACCGGCTTGCGTAAGGTATCCAGCAATCCGCTATAAGCAGTGCCGGCCAGCGGGCCATTGGAATCTATGCCATCAATAGCTTTACGCTCATCGTCTGTAAGATAATGGATGCTCACTTTCAGGTTATCAAAGGTGCCTTTCAGCAGGAATGTTTCCCCCGGGGTATTTTCATTGATATCCAGGTTGCCGGTGCCCTTGGTGCTATCTACATTAGAGACATTAAAGAAAAAAAGGCCGGTGGGTTTGCCTTTTACCACCTCCCATTGATTGGAAAAATTGTGTACATAATTGCCTACCAGGTTTCCCAGGTCACCCAGGGAATCACCGCAGGAAACAGCCAGTAATAGCGCTGCCGCTAAAAGTACAGAGGGGATGCTTTTCATAAAAAAATTTTAGAGGTTAAACAAAAACTGTCATTCTCCCTGAAAATCTCTCTTTGCTCTAAGGTTGGTTACAAAGCCTTTAATTTTTACGTCCAGGATCCCAATGTTATTATCAAAAACAGGCAGAATGCTGTTTAATTCCAGGGTCAGCTCCTGTTTTAAAGTGTTCCGCTTTTTTTTGGATGGCTCATTCAGGTAAATATTTATTTTCCTGATCAGGGAAGCATTCAGCGGTATAATGCTGGCCCGGTGTATATTATTAATGGAAAAATCAACCAGGTTATGATAGCTCATGGACAGCTCATAGCTTTTCCAGTAGTCCAGCACGGCTTTTTCACATTCGGCGTTCGTATTATTAAGCTGGTTGTAGTATTGGTTATATACTTCTATCGTAGAATCCAGCAGCTTGAATGATTTGGGATTTTCCAGTGAATACATCACCAGGTTCTGAAAAGCATCTCTTACATCCTTTGCTTCGTTCAGGTAACCTTCCAGGTTCCCGGATATAATGCCAAAGTATTTGTCCCTGCCGTCCATTAGCTCGCGTGCAGAACGCAGATCGCTTTCCGTTACTTTAAAATTTTTCATCACCGTTTTCAGGATGGTGTCCTGCTTGCTGAGCATTTGGGTATACATGGCCTGGTCTACCCGCCTGATGCTATCCATTTCCTTCCTATCCATTTTCTGCTGCCGGTATAATTTGGTTATTTCTTCCGCGGCTGCCGCTTCTTTTTGGGATGAGCGCACAATAGTAACGGTAGTTATAATATCAGCATTGGGTGGCAGGTAAATGGTTTCATTGCCAACAATGGTGTACTCCCTTTCATCTACCGGGCGTATATTGATGGGTGGCGCATTACGGTTGTCCAGCGTAATGTAGGCCATTCCCTGCGTGTTGGTGGATTGCCGGCTGCCGTTAAACAAAAAAGTGATGTTGGCGGCAGCTTTTGTTTTACCGCCGCTTAGCAGCACTTCAAACTGAAAACCGTATTCCTTTGCCTGGGAAAAAGCAGGCAAATTGCAAAATAGCAGCGCTGCCATTATTATCGCGGCCAGCCGGTTAATCATCAATAACAATTTTAATGTTCTTCCCTAAATAGATCTTATCTGAATAGCACATTACCTGATCCTTGAAAACCATAACATCTGTCCGCTCCCCGGGTTTTGCACGGAGGTAAACATGGAACATGCCCTCTTCATCTGTTCGTACATTTTTCAGGTGATCAGAAAATTTTACCGTTGCATTGGCCACCGGTATATTGTTACGCTTAAAAATATATCCTACATACAATGTTGAATCTACCGCCGGCAGCAGCTTAAGCTGTATGCCCCTGGCATCGGGCACCGGCAGCACCGTATCATTATTTTTTGAGATCTTATATCCTTCAATCCTGGAGGTAATGTGAAGGGAGTCTCCCAGGTAATCCCGGTTCAGGTTAGGGAACATAGCCTTCCCGTTCTTATCAATCGTAGCGTTTATAACATCGTTATTAGCAAGAATGCTGATGATGCCTTCCACCATGTTCGGATCACCAGCCGGCGCAGCTACATAAATGGCCATATTAAAAAGCGGGCTTTTTTCAACCGGCCTGAACCGGTAACCAATGAGCAGTATAAGAAAGAACACCACTGCAGGCCCGGTTAATTTCAGGTTGCCTTTCATTACAGTGCCGGAATAGGAAGCCGCGCTCCTGAGCACTCTGGTAAGTAAATAAGTAGCGCCCAGATCACAGATCACAAGCAGGAAAAAGAAAGTAGTTACCGGTACCTCAAACCTGGACCTATAATTTGACAGCACTAAAATGAACAGGAATACGATGGATAAACCAAGCAAGGTTACAAAGATCCATGGGGTTGCTCTCTTATTCATGTTGGGGCTTAATAACTAAGCAAATCTAAAGAAAATAAGTGGAGTTCTGCCACATGCTTTCCAAGCAATACCCGTGCAGGCTTAACTAAAAAAGAGCGTTGCACGGGTTGCAACGCTCTTTTTTATAATAACAGGATAGTCATCATTTCAGCTTGGTAGATCCTTCTGCTTCAATTTCAGTCAGCGCAGATGTTTTAGTGAGTGTAATATTATGCTGGCTCCTGGCGGTTGTCCATCGTCCCAAAGACGGACGGTATTCCCCTCCCAGCATATTAAAAATACCCAGGTCAGAGGTATTATAGGTAAGGGCCAGGGTATTGGAACCGCTCCGGTAGAACGGCTGATCCTTCAGCGTAATAGGGTTCTTTACATCATACCAGTCTGTATTGGTAATGCGGTAACCCTGCGCAGGCGGGCCGGCGGTGTATAAGCTACCACCGGTGGATATAAAGATCACATCCACAGGTTCGGTATCAACGGTTACCGTGGTACCTTCAAACACGGCCATTCCAAAAGCATTCCCGCTATTGGCCAGTAAGTTGGTGGTTTTAGTACCAAAATCTGCCCCGCCGTTGGTAGCGTAATTATAGGGGCTTATCCAGTTGGCAGCGCTTATATCCGTTGATGCTTCACCATTGATCATTTTTGCTGTGCCACCTACATAAAAGAAAGTGCCTTTAGCCGCTTTGCCGGATGTAAGGTTAAATTTATAAGTGCGTAATCCCCCGGTAGCCCATCCTTTGGCAGGATAGCCTGTTGGGGTAGAGGCATTGGCATTGTTAGTGGTTACTACAGAAAATGGCGTTACTGAAAAATCAATATCCCGTGTGGCCATTAGCTGTATATATTCATAATTACCATCTGCCTTGCTGCCTTTCACCACGTCGCTCATAAAACCGGTTATCAACACCGGCGCAATGGTGATGGTGGAGCTGAGCACTACTACATCACTGGCTTTGCGCATACGGAGCTGGGGTACCAGCGCGCCATCTTTCCCGGCTGTATTGAAAATAATCCCGTAAAAATTGGCAAGCACCGGCGCTGTAGTATCGGCAAAAGCAGCAGCAGCTTCTGTATGCAGCGTAATATTTCCGAATCCATCGTTCAGGATCTTATCACCCGCCAATACCTCACCGGGTGCCGGCAGGGGATCAAAACCGCCTTTTACAATTACGGATAAGCTGCTTTCATACTCATCGGGATTAGCCAGTATAGTGCTGGTAGAGATCTGGTTGGCAAGGACCGTACTTCCGGTAGCCACCCTGTTAATTTTTTCTTTTGTAATACCGGTGATCTGCAAAATGCCATCCACTCTTTTCAGCACGCCGCCCGTTACTTTAATAACAAGGGAATCACCCGGTACAAAATCAGCAGCCGCATCGCCCAAAGGAATAGCAATGCCTCTCAGCTTTGATAAACGGCGGTTGTCCTGCACTATCAGCAGCCCCGCCGGCAGGTTGCCGCCGGAATGGTCTGATACCACCACGCCGGTAATGTAGTCAGAGCCGAACAGGTTGTTGGTAGTAAGGTTTACATCCTGCCCTTTATACAGGTTCCTCACATCAAATATGGCAATATAAGGGCTGATCTGCCCACCCGGATAATTATCTTTTTTGCATCCCCCTGAAAAAACAGCTGCCACTAACAGGAAGGCATATATGATTATCTTCTTTTGCATTGTATTATTTTTTTAAGGTTTTTGCCACCATACCTGGGTGGATATTTCATCAGGGCCCTGCACGGCCACGGCCTGTTTATAATTGGTGGGATTGGTAGATTGCACATACACCGGGTAGTTCATCCGTGCGGGCATTATGCCACCATTTTTCAAACCGGTTCCCTTGGGCAATACCGGGTGGCCGGTGCGGCGGTACTCAAACCATTGCTGCAGGTCGGCCAGGAACAACGCATAATATTTTTGCAGATGGATCCTTTCCATCTTGTCATTCAGCGAAGCGCCTTCGTCCCACTGGATATCTGCTGCTGCCAGGTACTCATCAATGTTGTGAATAGTCGTTTTAACGGTATCCGGCCAGTTGGGCAACCAGAGCTTAATGCTGTTCAATGCACCATTATTGTAATAAGTGCCTGCAGCGCCGCCTATCCAGCCTTTTACAGCTGCTTCAGCCAGCATGAACTGTACTTCGGCATAATTCAGCATCATACCGGTAAGGGGATCGGTTTGTAAAGAAACAGCAGAGGTATAGGAATAGAAATAGCACTTTTTTACCGGGAACTCACCCGGCGCATAACCACTGGCCACGCCCTGGTAAGAGCCTGAGTAAGGGGCAATGCCCCACCTGTTAAAAGTATTATCGGTGCCATAAACGGGAATATCAATACGCGGATCACCCCAGCTGCGCAGGTGATCAATGAAAAAGCTGGCAATGGCAGGCGTTCTGAAATCCTGCTCCCTTACGCTTGCATAGAAAGGTGAAACATAAGGGCCTGCACCGGTCCATTTCAAAATGGCCGATTCCGCATTGCTGGATATCAGCGGATAATTACCGGTGTTTGTTTCCGCTATTTCCTTAATTTTTGCAATACACTGCTCCGCTACTTCCGCTTTGCCGGAAAGGCGCAGCAGCAGCCGCAAATACAGGGAGTTACCGAACTTGCGCCATTTGCTCACGTCCCCGTTATATACCGGGTCGCTGGTAGCCTTAATAGCAGTACCTGCGCTCAGCAGGGAGTTGGCAGAGTCCAGCTTCTTAAAAATATCCAGGTAAATATCTTTCTGCCGGTCAAAAGCAGGTTCCAGGATGGAGGAGTCCCTGCCGGAGTTGGCCTGGGAATAAGGCACATCACCATAAGTATCTGTAAGCATGGAATAGATCCACGACTGGCAGATCAATGATATACCCATGTAGGATGCATTGTAGTTCAGCTCCTGGCTGGCGGTTTTATAAATATCCTTAAAATTGGTAAGCTCCGTATACCAGCCGTTATACAAATAATCGGATGTGTTATCACGGTAGTCATACCGGAACACCTGCCCTTCTGCCTCGTTCATGTTCACGGTCACCTGCATCAGCTCATTGTTGAAGTCACGGTTCCGCCGCATGTTGTACGTTAAGGTGTTTACCAGTGCGGGCGCCAGCAGCTGTTCCGGCAGGGCCTGTGTGGTATTATTCGGATCGGTATTGATCTCTTTGAAATTTTTAGTACAGGCGGCCAGCAGCATAGTGCACAAGCCTGCAGCCACCATTAATTTATGTATGATCTGTTGCATTATTTTTCAGATTAAAGTCCAACAACCAGGTTAATGCCATAGGATCGTGTGGAGGGGAACTGCCCTACCTCAAAACCCGTCAGGATATCCGATCCGCTAAGCGTACCAAATTCAGGATCGAACATGGGCCATTTTGACCAGGTATACAGGTTGCGGCCATAGATCCCTATCAGCAGCTTCTGCAAACCCAGTCTCCTGAGCATTTGCGAGTTCACGGTATAATCCAGGCGGGCTTCCCTGAATTTTACAAAATCGGTGCTGAAGGTGCTGCCTTCCGCATTATCCGCGCCCCAGTGGGAACGGTAGTAGCCATCTACATCCGTTGCCGTTACATCATTCTTACGGTATTTACCATCAGCCTCCATTATTACACCATTGCCGATAATTCCGCTATACCTTCCGGGCAGTGTTTTCGTCAGCTTGCCCTGTTCCACCATCTTGTAATGCATCAGCGAATGCGCTACGGCGCCATACTGAGCATCGAACAGCAGGCCTAAATGAAATTGCTTATACTGGAAATCGTTGCTGAAACCCAGCTTCCATTTGGGAGTAACATTACCCAGGTATTTCACATCTTCTGAAAGCAGCGCAAAACCTGTATTAGGGTCATATACGATCTGCCCATCCGGTGCGCGTACATAACCTTTTCCGTACAGCGCGCCCATAGTGCCGCCTTGCTTGGCTACGATCTGGCCGCCGCCTACGTTACCGGTACGCAATACCACTGAGCTATCTGCCAATTCCTTAATGATATTACGGTTTGAGGAGAATACGATATTGGTGTTCCATCTAAAATTCTTTATGGTTAAGGGCGTACCATTCACAGCCAGCTCTATGCCGCTGTTGTTCACCTTACCCACGTTAATGATCTCTTTCGCATAGCCGGAAGCACGGTCCACAATACGTTCCAGGATCTGGTCTTTGGTACTGCCGGTATACAGGGCCAGGTCAAAGCCCAGGCGGTTATTGAGCATTTTTACATTCGCACCTGCTTCATAGGTAATAGTGCGCAGCGGTCTCAGGTCCGGGTTAGCCAATGTGGTAGGATTGTCTAATCCACCATTGTACTGGCTTCCGGCAGTGGGGTACGTATAGGCGGTACGGTAAGGTATGGTTTGCCCGCTGCCTACGCTGGATGCGGAGAACCGCACCTTTGCAAAGTTGACGAACTTTGGCAGCGTCCATACTTCAGATGGAATAAAGCTCAAGCTAACAGAAGGATAAAAGAATCCTGCATTGTCTGTACGGTCCGGGGAAGCCAGCACACTGTTCCAGTCCTGGCGGCCGGTGAGGTCCGCAAACAAAAAGTCTTTATAGCTAGCTGTGATCATGCCGTAAAAGCTGTTGATCTTGTATTTACTTTTCCAGGGCATGGTCACTAAAGGACCGGCTGCATTGGCCATGGTATAGATGCCGGGATACACGAGCGAGTCTGCACGCACCTCATCCCTGTTATAGTTATTGGTAAGCGTGCTGCCGCCTGCGGTTATGGTAAAGTCAAAATCCTCATTTACTTTCTTTGCATATTTCAGCAGGAAGTCGCTGCTGGCTTCCATAGAAAAAATATTCTGCGTGCGGTAGCTGCCATGAGGGTATTTTGTACCGGCATCATAAGGACGTTTCTGCTCGCGCCCTTCATAGCTGAAGTCTACAGATGATCTTACCAGCAGGCTTAATTCATTGGTGATGCTGTACACTGCCTGCACATTGCCTGTGGCCCCGTGCCTGTTAGAGCTGTTGATAAACTCATAGGCTATTGCATAGGGGTTTTCCGGATAGGAGCTATATGGATATTTTATGGCGCGCCCTTCCTGGCCATTTGCCCAGTAGTTCTTCAGCCAGTCTATATTGGCATTGGGTTGCCAGAATATGTACCAGTACATGATAGACTGGTTGCCATAGCCTGATCCCGGCAGGTTATCGCTCCACTTATTGGTGTAATTGATCTTGGACGAGATCTGCAGCTTATCATTCACTTTTGAGTTTACAGACAATGCAACAGTATTCCGTTTATAGCCGGTATTGGGTACTATCCAATCGTTGGCAACATTGGTAAAGGAAAAACGTGCAGTGGTTTTATCAGTACCACCATCCAGGCTAATGGTGTTGGTGAGGGTTTGCCCGGTGTTAAAGTACTTGTTTATATTTTTATAAGGCACCCAGGGTGTTCTTGTAGTGCCCTGCGCCTGTGTTACGGGATCATACTGGTAAAATTGCTGTCCATCAAACCGTGGGCCATAGGCAGAGCTGGTACCGCTGGTGCTGGCGCCGTCAGCAGACGCGCCATAAGAATAATAATCCGCACCGGCCAGTCCCTGTCCGTATTCATACTGCAGGTCAGGCCAGCGGTTCACCTGCTCCTTGGATGCGTTGGAGGTAAAGGTAACGCCCCATCCTTTTCTTCTGCTGCTGCCTGATTTTGTAGTGATAATAATGGCTCCGTTAGCGCCGCGCTGCCCGTACAGGGCTGCTGCACCGGGGCCTTTCAGCACGGTAACTGTAGCTATATCTTCCGGGTTAATATCATTTAAACCAGTGCCATAATCTGCCGGCATATTATCGCTGCCGGTGCCATATGCACTTTCACCTGCAACGCCGGTACGGCGGCCGCTGCCCTGGTTTATTACCACTCCATCCACTACTATCAGCGCTTCATTATCGCCGGTAAGGTTATTCTCGCCGCGCAGAATAATTTTATTGGAACCGGTGGGTCCTGCATTTGATCTTACCAGGTTAAGGCCCGCTACTTTTCCGGATAAAGCCTCTGTCCAGTTAGCAGGCAGCGTTTCTGTAAGCTGCTCTCCCTGTACTACAGTAGTGGCATAACCCAGCGCTTTCTCTTCGCGTTTTATTCCCAAAGCAGTTACTACTACTTCATTCAGGCCTTTTGAGTCAGGCGCCAGCCGGAGATCCACCACCTGTGTTCTTTCCACGGTGATCTCACGGCTGGTATAGCCTACAAAAGAGAAGATCAGCACACCCTGGTCAGCAGGCAGTGTAATGGTATAAAAACCATTCTTATCACTAACCGTTCCCTGGCGGCTATGCTTAGCTTTAATGTTCACACCTATTAAAGGTTCTCCCTTTTCATCCATTACCCGGCCGCGCACTACAATATCTTCCCTGCTGGCGCCGGCCGGCGTGGTTTTATTGCCCGCCTGTGTATTGGCCAGCTTATGAATAATAATTTTTTCTTTCAGCTGCTCATATCCAAAACCGGTACCGGATAAGATGTTTGAAAGCACCATGGCTACCGTTTCATTCCGGTAGGTGCCGGTGATCTTTTTATCCAGCTTTTTTAATTCAGATGCATCATACATAAAATGAGCGTTGATCTTTTTCTCAATTTTATGGATGGCTGCTGTCAGCTCTTCATTTGCCAGCTCAATAGATATTCTTTTCTCAGCTAATTTCTCCGTTTGGGTAAAACCCATGGCCGGCAGCAGGCATAGAAGCAAACCTGCCATCAGTATGCAGGCGCGCTGCATACGATTGCCCCAATTTGTAAAAACTTTTTTTGTCCGGTACATAAGTATTTATTGTCTGGTTGTTTATGCGTTCACTTATTTTTAAAAATGCGATGCCCCGTTCATTGCTTACAATGAAAAAAATTACGTTCTTAAACTTGCTCACCTGGAGGTGCTGGCTTTCTTAGGGATAGGTTATCCTGATGATCCCTGTTCCTGTTTTTTCCCAATGAATGCCGGTGGCCAGCGCCAGGGCTGCCATCATATCATCCAAACTATCGTTATTACTAAAATCGCCGGAGAACTCCTTGCCGGATGCTACGCCCGGTAATTCCAGCTTTACATTCCATTTTTGTGCAATGGCCTGCAGTACCTGTTCCAGCGGCACTTCCTGAAAAGAAAAGCTATGCCGGGTCCAGGCCATTACCTGCTGTACATCTACAGGCTGCAATGCTGCCTTGTGCGATTGTTTATTATACTGCACCTGCCGGCAGGCTTCCAGCGCTGCCAGTGGTTGTTCTGCGGCGGCTACTTTTACCTTACCGGTTATTACGCTTACGGTAGCAAAGTGTTGTTGTTCCTTTACCACAAAGGAGGTTCCCAGTACAGTTACATCCAGCGTGGGCGTATGTACAATAAAGGGTTTATGTTTATCTGCTGCTATTTCAAAAAAAGCTTCGCCTTCTACGGTAGCTGTGCGCTGTTTGCCACGGTAAGCAACCGGGAAGCTAATAGATGCGCCGGTATTCAGCGTAACCATTGTCTGATCCGGCAGCTGTACTTTTTTTATTTCATAAGGCCCTGCTTTAATGGTGTTCATTGCTACGGGTGCAATGCGGTTTGCCAGCGGCTGCCGGAAGATCCAGCCCAGTGTGCCGGTTGTAATCAGCACCAGGATGGCCGCTGCAATACGTACCAAACGTTTGGGGAACAGCTGTAAGGGCTTCCGCGCTTCAGGTGCTGCGGTTTGGGTAATGGCTTTTAACCGCGGCAGCAGGTGCGCGGCAATGATCTTTTTCTTTTCTGCTGTTAGCTCGTACGCTTTATTGCCTGTTTGTTGCAGCCATTGTTCTATCAGCAGCAGATCCTCATTGGTAGCCTCTCCGTTCAGATATCTTTCTACAACCTGTTCAAACCCGTTTATGTCCATTAAAAAAGCGTCTTTACCTATATGTCCGGTAAAACCACCTTTTAACCATATCCGAATGTTAAGGAAATATTAACAAAGAAAAGTGAACAGCATAGCGTGCTGTAACGACTTCTTTAAGCGGGTTCTGGCCAGGCCCAGCTGGTTGCGTACGGTTTGTTCTGAGAGGGAGAGAACGCGGGCAATGTCGGCCACGGAGCGGTGCTGTTCTATATATAATAAGTATACTTCCCGCATTTTTTCGGGCAGGGATTGTACTTCCTGGTTAACAATAGCCTGTAATTCTTTGGATTGTAATGTTTCAGCGGCATTATCCACAGCGGGCAGCAGGGATTCCCGCACCAGCTCCAGCTTTTCGGGGTTTTGCAGCATGGCTGCGACTTTGTTGATCACTTTATATTTAACGGCGGAGTAAAGATAGGCATCAAAATTTTCGCGGATCTGCAGGGAGTGGCGTTTGGCCCAGAGGCTGGCAAATACTTCCTGCACCACATCTTCCGCATCATCTTCTGATCCCAGCCGCTTCATGGCAAATACAAACAATGATTCCCACAGGCGCAGGTACAGCGTTTCAAATGCAGATACATCATTCTGCTGGATACGTTGCAGTAATTCCTTATCAGTTAGTTCACGCATGTTGGCTAATGAGCAATTGGGAGAACGCTTTTAAAGTGTGAAGTTAGAGAAGGGCAGCGATGCTTTATGTTAAAAGATTATGAAGTTTGGGGGATGGAAAAACTTAATGAGACCATAATACATTGCGCGGTTGCATATTTCTATTTTTGTTCCCATGTTCTGTAAAGGAGGAATGTAATGGACCAGCTAACTGACATTCTATCTATTAAAAAGGGGGATGAAAAAGCCTTTGTAGCAATGTATGAACAGTTTAATGGAAAGGTGTTTAATTTTTTCATTAAACGTAGGTGCGTGCCTGAAGTGGCCAAAGACCTTACCCAGCAATGTTTTATCCGCATACACCATTACAGGGAAAGCCTGTCTGAGCACCATCCGCTTGAAAAGCAGGTATATATTATTGCCAGATCCATCCTCATTAATCACATCCGCCAGGAGAACAGGAAAAAAGCAAGAGAGCTGCAATATTCAAAAGAGCAGTACCCGGGTGGTGAAACCGCTCCTGCTGCAACCAGCCAGTTTGAAATAAATGATTACTTCGAAAAGCTGACCGTCCGCTTATCCCCTACCCTGAAAAGGATTGTTATGCTGAAGGTACAGAAAGGATTATCTAACAAGGAAATAGCGGAAACCTTATCCATCTCAGTAAAAACCGTAGAAAACCATATCACCAAAGCCAATCATCAAATGCGGCAGGTATCTTCCGGGCTGCTTATTTTCCTGCTTATACTGCTCAATGCCTGAGGCATGTGTTAAGGAATTGTTACCCGTAGGGGTTAACTGCCTTTGGCAGTGTACATATAAACGATACACAATAAATTCAGTACATGAAGCCCGATGAGGTATTATTAGCAAAGTTTTATAAAGGAACATGTACACCACAGGAGGCCAGGCAGGTAATGGACTGGCTGCTTGAAAACGAAAATGCTGCTGTGTGGGCGCAGGATTGGGAAACGGCCCCTGAACAGGGCGTATACCCTGATACTTATACTGCCGAAATGCTGCAGGAAGTATATGCGCAGACCTTTGCCAAACAGCCGCGGATCCGCAAAATGCCCTGGCGCAGCATAGCCGCAGCCGCCAGTGTATTATTACTAACAGGCCTGTTCCTGTGGCAGCAGGTAAAACATACCGGTGCACCGGCATCAACTGCGCTTGCCACTGCCGCACCTGTAAAACCGGTATGGAAAGTATACCAGGCGCCTACGGGGAAAACCCTGCAATTGCAGCTGGCAGACGGATCATCCGTAGTGCTTGAACCAGGCGCTTTACTGCAATACGATTCACTTACTTATAATATTAACCGGGAAGTAATGCTGAAAGGCAAAGGGCTGTTTAATGTAGCGGCCAGCGAAGCAAAACCATTCAGCGTAAACACCGGCAGCTTCATCACCACCGCGCTGGGTACTTCCTTCCGGGTAGCCTCCCTTTCCGGCAACAACCTGCAGGTAAGATTATACAATGGAAAGGTAAAGGTGCGGCAAACAGGCAGCCACGTAAATGATGTTTATTTAAAGCCGGGTGAGGAGCTGGTATATGATCCGCACAGCGGTAAAATGCTGGTCAGCGATCTTAATAAGTTTAACAAAATACCGGCGCTGGCAGGTCCGCCACGTAATGGTGTACAGGAATATGAAGATTGTATTGTGTTTGATAACACGCCGCTAAAAGAAGTACTGACATTACTGGAGCAGCAATATCATGTACCTATAACCTACGAGCAGCGCGCGGTTACAAGGATCTATTTTTCAGGCAAAGTAATGAGGGCCGATTCACTGGAGCTGATCTTAAATACGATCGTCCGTATCAACAACCTGGCGCTGCAATCCAAAAACGGGGGGTACCTCATTAAATAGTACGGAATATTTTAACAACCGCCTTCAGGGAAAATGCATACGCTGTATGTGTACAGTACAGCTATTGCATAAACTATAACAGACAAGCATTCAATAAAACATTATTAAAAATGGGAAAAGCAACTATACTTTTTAAAAGTCTTCTATGCCTGCTATCCTTCCTGTTTATATATGGGACGGCCTTTCCGCAAAGCGAACGAACGGATGTACATGGAACAGTGCTGAGTGTAGACGGGTTAGCGCTGCCTGGCGTAACCGTACAGGCAGTTGAAAAAAGCAGCGGGCATAAATACAATACCGTTACAGATGCCAACGGTGATTTTATTTTCCGTGATTTTCAGACCGGCAGCCAGTACGATTTCCAGTTCTCTGCCATCGGTTATGAAAAGCAGCAATATCCCGGTTATACGGTAAAGAACACCGGCAAGCATTCGCTGCTGGTACGGTTAACGGCTACACGCATCGGGTTAAATGATGTGGTGGTGGTAGGCTACGGTATGCAAAAGAAAGTGAACCTGACCGGTGCAGTAAGCATGACGGATAGTAAAGTGTTCCAGGACCGGCCGGTAGCCAATGCAGCACAGGCTTTACAGGGCGCAGTGCCCAACCTGAACATCACCTTTGGAGATGGCCACCCGGGCAGCGCAGGCAACTTTAATATACGGGGATATGCTTCCATCAACAATTCTGCCGGTCCGCCGCTGATCCTGATAGATGGCGTGCCCGGGGATATTAATATGCTGAACCCCCAGGATATAGAAAGCATTTCGGTGCTGAAAGACGCCGCATCTGCCGCTATTTACGGTGCCAGGGCTGCATTTGGGGTGATACTGGTAACTACCAAACGCGCTAAAAAAGGTGCGCTGAGCATTACTTATGGCGCCAGCTACAGCTCCCAGCGTATGACCACCCGTAATGATTTTATAACAGACGGTTACAAACAGGATTCTTTAGTGGATCTTGCTTTTTCCAGGAATGTGGGCAGCAGCTACACCGGCTTTAATGCCACCGACTATGCGGAAATGAAAAAAAGGGAAACAGATAAATCACTGCCATCTGTAGTATTACAGAACCGCAATGGCCAGGAACAATACGTGTATTATGGCAATACAGACTGGTGGCACTTCCTGTTCAGGAACAGCCAGCCCGGGATGGAGCACCATTTTAATATGACAGGCGGCAGTGATAAAGTAGACTTTATGATCTCCGGCCGGTATTACCAGCAAAAAGGCATGTTCCAGTCGTACCTGCGGGAGGATGTGTATAATGCCTATAATTTCCGCGCAAAAATAAATGCGCATGTGGCACCCTGGCTTACCATTTACAGCAACACACAGTTTGCCGCCAATGATTATACCTGGCCGGGTTATGCATCCAACATGACCGGGTTGTATAACCATGCCATGGCCTCTTATGTGCCCAAAAACCCGGACGGTACTTTTACCTTCCGCACCAATCTCAATAACTATGGCGCGTATGAATATGCGGATCTGCAAAACCGTAAATCATACGGTGGCACCCGGAATTATGACCTTACCAATACCGTTGGTTTTGATGCGCATATCCTGAAAGGCTTATCACTGGCCGGTAATTATGCATTTGAGCTAACACCGCATTCGGATTTTCAGCGTACCGCGTATATCCCATGGTCTGTAAACCCCGGCATTATTAATAAAGCCGGTTATGACCAGCTGGTGGAAAATACTTACCTGGACCAACACCACTCCGTAAATCTGTTTGCTACTTATGAAAGAACGCTGGGTAAGCATACGGTAAAAGTGATAGGTGGCTATAACCAGGAGCTGCAGAAGTATAAGACACTTTCCGCTACCGGCAATAACCTGCTGTCTGATGACCTGAACCAGATAGATCTGGGAACGGGCTCGTACAAAGCTGCCGGCAATGCCCGGGAATGGGCGCTGCTGGGCTTCTTTGGCAGGATCAACTATGATTATAAAGACAAATACCTGTTAGAGCTGAATGGCCGTTATGATGGTACCTCCCGCTTCCCATCGGACCAGCGGTTTGGATTTTTCCCATCTGTATCCGGCGGATGGCGTATCAGCGAAGAGCCCTTTTTTAGTGTAGCCAAAAACGTTATACCTGAGCTGAAATTACGTACCTCTTACGGCACACTGGGTAACCAGGATGGGGGCAACAGCAACCTGTACCCCTATATACCGGTAATGAACAGCGGCCAAAGTAAATGGATCATTAACGGCAACCCGGCACAAACCTTAAGCGTACCTAATCCCATAACACCGGACTTTACCTGGGAAAAAACAGCCTCTCTTGACTTTGGCGCCGACATTGGTTTTTTAAAGAACCGGCTGCAGGTAGGCTATGACTGGTACCGCCGCACCACCACTAATATGCTGATACCCGGCAAAACGCTGCCGGCAGTATTTGGCGCAGCATCGCCCGTACAAAACGCCGGCGACCTGGTCACCAAAGGTTTTGATCTTTCTGTAAAGTGGCAGGATGCCGGCAAGCTGGCGGGCAAACCCTTTACCTATAATGTTGGCGTAGTGCTATCTGATTACACCGCAAAGATCACCCGGTTCGATAATCCCCAGTTCCTGCTGGATAACCATTATGTAGGTGAACAGCTGGGTGAAATATGGGGCTATAGTATTGACGGGTATTTTAAGTCAGACGCAGAAGCACAGTCATGGGGCATTAACCAGGATTACGTGGACCGCGACCAGCGGGTTACCTCACCCGGCGAATGGAGCAAGCTGCATGCCGGTGATATGAAGTTTAAAGATCTGAATGGCGATAAGGTGGTGAATAATGGTAAGAATACTTTATCGGAACATGGAGACCTGCGCCGCATTGGTAATTTCCTGCCCCGTTACTCCTTTGGTATTAATGCCGGTTTTAACTGGAACAATTTTGACCTTACCGTTTTTCTGCAGGGCATAGGCCGGCAGCATTGGTATCCGAATGTGGAATCTGCAAAATTCTGGGGCCCTTACGGCAGGCCATATACTTCTTTTGTACCTGCTGATTTTGAAAGCAAGATCTGGAGCCCCGGCAACCCGGATGCATATTTTCCTTTGCTGAGGGGATATGCCGCCTACCCCGGTGGCGAGCTGTCTGTGAATAACGACAAGTACATGCAGGACCTGGCTTACATCCGCCTGAAGAACCTGACGCTGGGCTATAATTTTCCGGCAACGCTGGTAAGGCGGTGGAAGATGCAGCAGCTGCGGCTTTACTTCACCGGGCAAAATCTCTTTACGTTCACCAAGCTCAAAACCAAATACATTGATCCGGAACAGGTAGGTCCCAATGCTACAGATGCCGGTGGGCGCGACTATCCTTTTGTGAAACAATACTCCTTTGGTTTTGACATTACTTTCTGATCCTAAAAAAGATTAACAGATGTATAAGCTACTTTGTGCCACTGCTATTATTACATTCCTTTTTACAGGCTGTTCCAAGTTCCTGGACAGAACACCGTTGTCGCAGATCTCGCCGGATAATGGCTTTAGCTCAGAGAGCGAGCTGCAGCTATACGTACAGTCATTTTATGATAAAATGCTGCCGAATGCCGACAATGAGGATAATGGCTTTATCAGCCTTTATACAGAATCCGCCAACAATATTGTAACCAATAGCTTATCGCCGGAGCTTACCGGTAACCGCAGCATACCGGTTTCCGGTGGTGGCTGGGTATGGGCCAACCTGCGGAACGTAAATTATTTTTTGCAAAACTATCAAAGGGGCGGCCTGGATACCAGTATTACCTATAAGTATGTAGCTGTGGCTAAGTTCTTCCGTGCTTATTTTTATTTCAGCATGGTAGCGCACTTTGGGGATGTGCCCTGGTATTCAACCCCCATTGGATCCAACGACACGGCCAGCCTGCAAAAGAAACGGGATCCGCGTACGCTGGTAATGGATTCCGTATTACGCGACATTGATTTTGCCATTGCACATTTAAGCGCCACTAAAAGTGTAGCGGAAGTAAGTAAGTGGACGGCATTGGCGCTTAAATCAAGGCTTTGCCTGTTTGAAGGCAGCTTCCGCAAATACCATACGGAATTTAATCTGCCGGATGCGAACCGTTTCCTGCAGCAGGCGGCCGATGCTGCTGCCGCAGTAATGGATGCCGGGGTATACACGGTGTATAAAAGCAGCCCGGAAAATGCTTACCGCGACCTGTTTGCCGCGCTGAATGTGGTACCGGAAGAAGTGATCCTGGCGCGGCAGTACAGCGCATCGCAACAGATCTTTCACAGCGTGAACTATTATACCACCGCACCCTCTTTCGGTAAGCCCGGCCTGGAAAAGCAGCTGGTGAACAGTTACCTGATGAAGGATGGTACACGGTTCACAGATATTCCCGGGTATGCCACCCTGCAGTTTGCGCAGGAAATGCACAACCGTGATCCCCGTTTAGCCCAAACCGTTAGAGCGCCGGGTTATAAGCGGATTGATGGCAGTGTAGCATTAGCGCCATCCTACAGCAGCACGGTAACCGGTTACCAGCTGACAAAATTTGTAACCGCAGCAGCCTATGATGCGCTGGCAAAATCGTCAAATCCTTTACCCATTTTCCGTTATGCAGAGGTATTGTTAAACTTTGCAGAAGCCCGTGCAGAGCTGGGGACCCTTACGCAGCAAGACCTGGACCGTTCCATAAAACTACTGCGTGACCGGGTAGGCATGCCCCCTATGAACCTGGCCGCAGCTAATGCTACCCCTGATCCCTTCCTGGCCGCACAATACACACATATAAGCGGCAGCAACAAAGGGGCTATACTGGAAATACGCCGGGAACGGCGCATTGAGCTGGTGATGGAAGGTTTCAGATGGAATGACCTGATGCGCTGGAAAGAAGGACACCTGCTGGCTGTAACCTATAAGGGCGCTTATTTTCCCGGCCCCGGCAATTATGACCTGGATGAAGATGGCAAAGCGGATCTGGCCATTTATACAAACACGCCGCCGGATATTCCCAATGTGCAGCTTTTAAAGCTGGGTACTGATGTAGTGCTGGAAAATGGCGCTGCGGGGGGCAATATTGTTATTAACGGCAACATTCCTAAAACCTTCAATGAAAGCAGGGACTATCTTTTCCCCATCCCTGCGCAGGAGCTGCTGCTAAATCCGAACCTGGAACAAAATCCTAACTGGTAATACCATGCAAAGAAGATCACTGATCAAAAACATGGGCGGCATGCTGCTGCTTCCCACGCTTTCTCTTAACAAGATCCCTGATCTTGTTAAGAGAAAGCCGGTTTTAAGAGTAGCCCACCTCACAGATGTGCATTTAAAAGATGAATGGGATGCGCCCCGCCACTACCGGGATTGTTTGCATCATGTGCAGCAGCAAACGCCAAAAGTGGATATGATCCTGAATGGCGGCGACATTGTGTTTGACATGAACAAAGAAAATATAGACACCATCAATGCCCAATGGAAGCTTATGCACGCGGTTACAGCCGCTGAGTGCAGCCTGCCGGTGCATTACATACTGGGCAACCATGACATCTGGTGGAATGAGAATAATAAAGGCCAGGCCATTTACGGCAAGCAATACTCCCTGAACCAGCTGCAGCTGCCCATGCCTTATTACAGCCTTGTAAAGAACGGCTGGAAATTCATTTTCCTGGACAGCGTACACCTGGATATTGACGGCACCTGGTACATTGGCAAACTGGGCGACGCACAATTTTCCTGGCTGGAAAATGAATTAAAAAGTACAGCAGCAGATATGTCCATATGCGTAATATCACACATTCCTATACTAACCGCTACGCTGATGGTGGAAGATGATATTGTAAATAAATGGACCATGCTGGGCGGCGATATGCATACGGATACGGCAAAGATCATCAGGCTGTTTTACCAGCATCCGAATGTAAAGCTGTGTTTAAGCGGGCATATTCACCTGCATGATAAAGTGATCTATAATAATGTAACCTATATCTGTAATGGCGCAGTAAGCGGCGCATGGTGGAAAGGTAATAAAAGGGAAACAGCACCCGGGTATGGATTAATCGATCTGTATGCGGATGGCAGTTTTGAGGAATGGTATGTGAATTACCAGGCGTAAAAGCAAGGGGGAGGTTAATCGCAGTACCTCCCCTTTATTATTAATTATTACAGCAGCTTCTCTATCTTTTTCTTAATCGCGGCCCTATCTGCTTCCGTTTTCGCCAGCGTTAATGCCTTTTCATAATGTTCCTTTGCCTTAGCATCATCCACGCCTGTATATAATTCTCCCAGCAGCGCAAAATAAAAATGATTGTTGGTTAGCTCCAGTTGCTCCGCAGCAGCAATCCCCGCGGGTTTACCATTCACTTTTGCCAGCGCATAGGTTCTGTTCAGCGCTGCAATGGGCGAATAGGCTATTTGCAGCAGGCGGTTATAGAAGTATAAAATATTCACCCATTTCTCTTTGGTATCCTCCTTTTGCGTGTTCCAGTAAGCAATACCGGCTTCCAGGTGGTATCTGGAAAGCTCATTACCGCTGGCCGCCCGGTTTAAGAAATAACCGCCTTTGCTGATCAGGTCTGCATTCCAAAGCTTAGCATCCTGCTCTTCGTATAAAATATGCTCACCATGCTCATTGATACGCGCATCAAAGCGGGAGGCATGAAAACACATGAGTGCCAGCAGCGCATTTACAGCCGGTTTGTTAGTGCTTTCATTTTCCACCAGCATGGTACAAAGGCGCATCGCTTCCAGGCAAAGGTCTTTGCGCAGGGTTTTGTTCTGGCTGATGGAATAATAGCCCTCATTAAATAATAAATAAATGATGGTAAGCACGGCCTCCAGGCGTTCATTCATTGCAGCTGGCGGTGGCAGCTCAATATCGATCTTCTCCTCTTTCAGCTTTTCTTTGGCGCGGAATAAACGTTTATTAATGGTTTCCTTGCTGGTTAAAAATGCATCGGCTATTTCTTCTATGCCAAAGCCGCAAAGGATCCGTAGTGACAGCCCGATCTGCGCCTCCCTTGAAATAGCAGGGTGGCACACGGCAAACATCATCTGCAGCTGGCTGTCGTTCACGTTTTGCGGGGAAAGGTCAATTTCTTCCTCGTAGCCTTCAGTGGAATTACTTTTTATATCCGGCGAAATTTTAGTGGCGAACAATAGCCCCCGCTGTAAATAGTTCTTTGTTTTATTCTTAGCCACCTGGTATAACCATGCAGCAGGCTGCTGCGGAATACCTTTCAGGGGCCAGGTTTCCGCAGCAGTGAGAAAAGTATCGCTGGCAATATCTTCCGCAATTTCCATTTGCTGCAGGCCAAAATGCCGGCATAGCACGGATACTATTTTGCGGTACTCCGTTCTGAATAAATGCGGTATGAGTGTTATGTGCTGCATAATAGAATTTCCCCCGTAACGTATACGGGGGAAACTTACTCAGGGGTTATTATGTCTGGTTACGATCTGTCTAACCTCTACGGTGTTGCCTTCCCCTTTTAAGATAGGGCAGCCTTTAGCCAGGCTCACGGCCTCCTCCAGGTCTTTAGCACGTATGGTAATGAAGCCGGCAATGGATTCCTTGGTCTCTGCATAAGGGCCATCCGTCATCACATCATTGAACTTTAACACCTTGCCTTCTTTAGATAATCCTGTGCCGCCAACAAATTTATCCTGCGCCGCAATGCCGCCCACCCAATCATGATACCGCTGCATATACACCTGCATTTGTTCCGGGGAAGGCTGCGCTTCTTTGGTTAAGATATCCAGGCGCATTATTACGATAAACTCTTCCATATTGTTTTGGTTTTATTAGTTAAGATACTATTTAGCCGGCTGGTAGCAAAGCAATACGATACCGCTTTTAAATACCCTTGAATCTTTTAATTGCAGGTTTAGCTGCTGCTGCAGGCCGTTGAAAATGGGTGTGCCGCTGCCCAGGGCCAAGGGATCCAGCATAAACTGGTATTCATCAATTAACCCCTGGTCTGCCAGCTGGGTTACAATGCTGCCACTGCCCAGTATGGTCATAGGGCCGCCGGGCTGTTGTTTCAGCTGTTTTACCGCAGTAACCAGGTCATCTTTTACCAGGGTAGTATTGTTCCAGTCTGCGCTTTTCAGGGTCCTGGAAAAAACGATCTTCTCCGAATGGTTCATGCCCTCCGCTACCCCGGGGTTTTGCTGCAGGGCGGCCGGCGTAGGCCAGTAGCCGGCCATCATTTCATAGGTTACCCGTCCGAAAAGCAGCGCAGATCCGGATTGTGCGCCTTCCTTGGCATATTCAGTTTCTTCTGCGCCTGTTGCCTGCTTATGCCAGCTGATATCACCGCCGGGGCCTTTGTAATAGCCGTTAAGCGTCATAAAGTTGAATACGGTTAGCTTTCTCATGTTATTTTGTTTTTGATGTTATATGAGTATAACAAATGAGAAAAGGAAAATAGGACAGGGTGGGGAAAAATATTGTAGAGCAGCCTGAAGTGTACTCCCCACACTCCCTCTAATATCCGCCACTGGCATGATAATAGCCCGGCTTCTATAGAAAAACATTGCTCATCATAAAATCATTTAATCATGGCAACGAAAACTGTTGAAAGACCCGAAGTACAGGATCCCAAGCAACAATATCCCAAATCATTCCCTGCACAGGAACAGGCCATGCCTGGCACTGAACAGCAAATGGATCCTAAACCGGACCACGGTGAAACCACTTATAAAGGAAGCGGCCGCCTGGAAGGACGTAAAGCTATTATTACCGGGGGCGATTCCGGTATTGGTAAAGCCGTTGCAATAGCCTTTGCCCGGGAAGGCGCCGATGTGCTGATCTCTTATCTGAAAGAAGATGAAGATGCCCGCGAAACCGCCAAGTGGGTAGAAGATGTAGGCCGTAAAGCCATACTGGTGCCCGGCGACATCAGCCAGGAAGAACATTGCAAACAGCTGATTGAAAAAGCTGTGCAGGAGCTGGGAGGAATAGATATACTGGTGAACAATGCCGCTTACCAGATGGAGTATAAATCCTTACAGGAAATACCCAGCGAAGAATGGGATTACACATTTAAAACAAATATCCACGCCATGTTTTATTTGTGTAAAGCAGCAGAGCCGTATTTAAAACCCGGCAGCGCTGTTATTAACACTACTTCCGTTAATGCCTACACGCCGCGGCCTACCTTAGTACCTTATACAGCTACCAAAGCAGCCATTCAAAACTTTACTTCTACCCTGGCACAGCTGTGGGGCGAAAAAGGTATCCGCGTGAATTGCGTGGCGCCCGGCCCTATCTGGACACCCTTAATTCCCGGTAGCTTCCCCGCAGATCATGTAAAGGAATTTGGTAAGAACACGCCGCTGGGAAGGGCGGGTCAACCGGCAGAGGTTGCTCCTGCATTTGTGCTGCTGGCCAGCCAGGAAGGCAGTTATATGTCGGGCGCAACAGTACAGGTAACCGGTGGTATGCCTACCATTTAAAACAGCCATACCAATTATATCAACAACGCATAACCTGCCATCCTCATCAGGAACCGGCAGGTTATCTGTTTTTATATCCACACAAAACGTTGTAACTTATTCGCACATACTTATTACAGTAACATCAGCGCAGGGAAATGTGAACTTTACGTTATGATTTATTGCATTATTGCAAGCCTATATTCACTCTTTTATTTTCGCGCCCATGAAACCTATATTAGCGACCTTATTCTTGCTGTTACTATGCAGCATTGTGCGGCATCATGCCTTTGCACAAACTACACAGGCCTCATTTACCGGAACCATTACTGATGATGCGAAACAGGCCATTCCCGGAGCATCCATCCTGATACGGAATGAATCTACCGGCTTCAGCACCAGAACGGTTACCAATGCAAAAGGAGAGTTTATTCTGAAAGAGCTGCCACTGGGCGGCCCGTACACCATTACAGTTACTTCTATGGGTTACGGGGAACAGAAGCGTACCGGCTATATGCTGAACCAGGGCGACCTGGTGCGCATTAACATTGACCTGAAAAGCTCCACGGTAAATATTAATGAAGTAACGGTAACTGCCGGCGGCTTAAAGAACAAAACAGAAAATTTTGGTGCAGCCACTACCGTTACTGCTAAAGACATTAACCGCCTGCCGGTGAACGGCCGTAACTTTACATCGCTCATTGATCTGTCGCCTTTAAGCAGCGGCAGCAACCTGGCAGGGCAATTAGGCTCTTCCACCAACATTACTATTGATGGCACCACTGCCAAGAACCCAACTTCCAGCAGCGGCACCAATAGCCGTATCGGCGGCCCGTACGCACTTTCCATGGAGGCTATCCGCGAGTTCAAGGTAGTAACCAACCAGTATGATGTTACATATGGCCGCAGCGGCGGCGGCACCATCAGCACCGTTACCAAAGCAGGTACCAATACCTTTTCCGGCAGCGCATTTATATTCGGAAGAACGGATTGGTTATCCAGTCCCTATGATACCCGCGGCAATAAACGCCAGAACGATTTTTCTACCTACCAATACGGCTTCTCATTAGGAGGCCCTATCATTAAAGACAAAGCGCATTTCTTTGTAGCATGGGATCACCAGAAAGATGCGCGCCCCCTGCAGCTGGCTGATATTAAAACACCGGCCGATGAAAAACGGCTCAACGTTACACAAGCTTCGCTGGACCGCTACCTGGACATTGCCCGCAGCAGCTACGGCGTATCTGCTGCACCGCAGTTCGGATCCTTTGATAAAAAGAGAGGCACCGATGCTATTTTTGCGCGCATTGACTGGCAGCTGAATGAAAAGAACCTGCTTACCATCCGCGATAATTATGTGAATGACCGTGCTCCTTTAGGCCGCGATGATAACACCGCCATTAACCTGTATGAAGTATATGCCAATGCCAAAGCGGTGAACAATAGCATACTGGCCACCCTGCGCACCGTATTAAATCCGCGCTTAACCAACGAGCTGAAAGTGCAGCACCTGTACACTTTTGAAGAAAGCTCACCCGGCAGCCAGCTGCCCAAACAAAATATACCCCGCGCCATTGTACAACGTGTGGGATCACTCATTGGCAGCGATTCTGTATACACCGATATACAGCTGGGCGGCCAACGTTACTCACCGGAGCATTTTTACAACCACGTAGTGCAGGTGGTAGATAATGTGTACTTCAGCACCAACAAGGCCAACTATACATTTGGCACAGACATACAGTACAGCCATATGAACTCTTTATACGGCAGTGAAATGAACGGCCGTTTTTATTTCACCGGCCTCAATGCCTTTGAGGCCCAAACGCCTTACCGTTATGCGCGGGAAGTAGCCCTGGCAGATGATCCCGCCGTGAACCAGAACATTATTAATGCCGCGCTGTATGCACAGATCCAGACAAACCTGTTCAAAGGTTTTGAAATGATAGCCGGCCTGCGCGCAGATTATACCACTTACCTGAACCATCCCAACTTTAACCAGACCGTATATAATGAGCTGGGCCTGCGTACCGATAACTCACTGAAAACATTCCAGCTGCAGCCACGTATCCAGTTCAACTGGGATGTGAATGAACAGCACAGGGATTACCTGCGCTTTGGTGCAGCCATCTTCGGCTCCGACATCAACAACTATGCAATGATCAATAACATGCTGTTTGATGGCACCAAGGTATTGACCATTGATGTGCAGGGCGCTGCTGTGCCCCGGCCCGACTTTGTAGAGTACCGCAAAAACCCTGCAGCTGCACCGGGCAAGGAAATGTTCGACCAGCAGAACCTGCCCCGTCAGGGCACCATTAACATGAATGGTAAGGATGCGCGTATACCTGTAGTGTACAAGGCCAATATTTCCTATAACCACTTCTTTACCGACCGCTTTAAAATGGGTGTTACCTTCTTTACTACCATTGCACGTAATAACTACATGTATGTAGACCGTAACATGGTTGACCAGCCTTACTTCCGCCTGGCCAATGAAGCCAACCGCGGCGTATATGTGCCGGCCGCCTCCATTACAGCAAGCAATGGCGCTACGGACTGGATGCAGGGCCGTAAAAGCACCAATGTAGGCCGTGTGCTGGAGCTGAACAGCGCCGGTAAGGTGAACCAGTTTGCCTTTGTAGTAGATGGGACTTTCCGTTATTTCAGGGATGGAGAAGTAAGCGCCAGCTATACCTGGAACGATACCAAGGACAATACCTCCTACAACGGCGATGTGGCCAATACCGCTACCCTGGCGCTGATGGTAAAGGATGATCCGCGCGACCTGAGCAAAATGACCTATTCCGATGTGCAGTTCCGTAACAAGATAGTGGTGTACGGTACCCTGCCCAGCTTCTGGGGTGTGAATGTAGGCATACGCTATTCCGGTATAGGCGGTACACGTTATTCCCTGGCCGTAGGCGGTAACGTAAACGGCGATTTTGTGAACTCCAATGACCTGGCTTATGTGTTTGACAGGAATGATCCTAACGTGGCGGAAAAGATCCGCACCGGTATTAACACTATCCTGAATAACCCGCTGGCAGATGAACGTTTTAAAGAATACATCAGCAAAAGCAGTGGAAAAATAGCGGAACGCAATGGCGGGGTAAATGGTTTTTACGGTGTATGGGACCTGAAGATAGCCAAGAAGTTCAGGCTGTATAAATCACAGAGCCTGGAGGTATCCGGTGATTTCTTTAACGTAGCCAATATGCTGAATAAAGACTGGGGCGTATCCAAGCTGCTGGGTAAGCAGAACATTTACTCCCTGGGTGGTTTTGACAAAGCTACTTCCACTTACAAATACAATGTGAATGTAAACTCCGGCGTGATCTCGCCGGGCGGTAATCCCTGGCAGATCCAGCTGGGTATCCGTTACGGGTTTTAAGGATCTTATTTAACATACACTTAAAGGAGGCTGTCTGTAAACAGCCTCTTTTTTTTGAAATAAACCCTATCTTACACATACTAAAAAATACACATGAGTACTTACCAGCAACATTTTGATACCTCCTGCGAATTACGCAACGGCTTATGGAATAGCGTGGGTAAACTGGACCCCGATGTAATAGCCCATCTTATAAACCCCAGCTTCATGGGCGGTCCTACCTGGCCCTCGCTGCGGCAGGCCTTTGCCACCATCCGCACCCCGGAACGTACTATTATAGCCAGCGATGGGCTAAGCGATCCTTATGATGATTCTGAAACCAATCCCGCCAATGCACCCTATAATGGTTTTGGGCTGGAGGTGTATGTAGCTGCTGAACCTATTACCGGCGGCGTGCAAACCACCTGGGAGTTCCAGCTTTTATACCAGGCCGCACAGCTGGTAGCCCAGAATGGCAGCATCATTAACTTATTTGAAGAAATGCCTTTCCTTTCCACAGAGCTTTATGATGTGGATGTACCGGCTGAATACAGGAATGCAGAAGGAAGGGTAGGCGTTTTACTGGGTCTGCCGGATGAAAAGATCCCCGATAATGTACAGCTTTCACTGGAATCCGTTAAGCTGGTGAATGTAAAATTACTGACCCTGGCAGAGCTGGATTATGTGATCGCCAACGGGGAAGAAGGCCGCGTAAAACTGGCGGAGCTGATACAACAGCAAGGCAATGCTACCCTTTCTACCTTAAAAAGAAAGTCCGTTATATAAATGAGTCAGGGGGTAAATGCTATGCGCACTTACCCCCTGCTATTATATGGGTTAACAGATCAGAATTTAAAGGTGCCGCTGGCGGAAAAACGCCGGGGCATTTGCGGCTCAAGGGTAGACCAGCCTTTGTAATACTCCTTATTGGTCAGGTTATCCAGCTTAAGGGCAATATTGAATTTTTTGGTATCGTAAAATAATGCTGCATTTAATACCGTATAGGAAGGCAGGGTGAAAACACCGGTCACCTCACGGTTCAGCACCATATTCTCACCGGCATAGGTGCCGCCAAAGCCTGCTCCAAAACCCTGCAGGTAACCATCCGGACATTTATAGCTGATCCAGGCATTGGCAATATGTTTGGGACCAGCGCCTTCCGGGCGGCGGTTCAGGTAATCTTTCGCATCTGTTGCAGTTATCTTGCTGTTGTTATAGCTATAACCTGCCACAATATTCAACCCGCTTACGGGGCTGGCCACAATATCGGCATCTATACCACGGCTGTATTGTTTACCACCCTGTGTATAAAAGCCTACCCGGGTAGGGTCCTGCATGATGGTATTGGAAACCTTTATATCATAATAACTCACCGTGGCGGTCAATATATCTGCCACCAGGTTGGTTTTAACACCCACTTCCCATTGATTGGCATGCTCCGGCTTAAAGGTTTTAATAGTATTATCATTCTGCCGGCGGGGTGCACTATTGGTAAACCCGTTCATGTAGTTGGCAAAAAGAGATACGATGTTCAGCACCGGCTGGTACACCAGGCCAAATTTTGGCGATAAGGTGGTTTGATTGTATTTAGCATTTTCCGCAATACTAAGGCCCCCTGTTTTAAAATGATCTACCCGCAAGCTGGCCATAGCAGAGAGCTGGGGTAAAAAGTTAATTACATCGGAGATATAGCCGCTGATCACTTCCTGTGAAAGATTGCTGTTGCTTATAGCAGCGCCCTGTAAAAGGGAATCCATATGCTGCCTGGATAAAATACCTGAATCAAAACCGGTCATGTCTACCAGCCCGTTCATGGCATAATCCGTGCTGTTATCCTGCGCATCCTGCTTCAGGTAATCCACACCGATCACAACGCGGTTGCGCATATTGCCCAGCTTAAAATCGCCAATAAAATTCTGCTGTATATCCGTTGTGGTAGTGCGATAATTCTGGTCGCTCACATAACGTGCAAAGGTGCTGGGTATATCGGGGAAGCCCGGCATAGAGCTGGAGGTCTCATACAGGTAAGAATAGTAGCCCTGTGATCTGGCGCTGCTCCTGGACAATATGGTTTGCGAGGTCCATTGGTTCGATAATTTATATTGCATTTGCGCCTGTAAGGTAGTGGTAGGCGTTTTAATGGAAAGGTTGTTACTGGTAAAAGAGTTCTTGTTATTGTATCCCAGCTCTGCCAGGTTTTTAGCCTTCAGTGGCGCGCCCCGGTCAAAGAAAAGCATAGTGGGGTTAGTGCCTTCTGCGCTCAGAAATTCTGCATTCAGCAAAAAGGTAAGCTTGTCTGAAGCCTTGTAGGTAAGCGAGGGCGCCAGAAAACGGTTCTTCTTAAAGCCGGCATCCTGGAAGCTGTTTTCGTCATGGTAAGCGCCTGTTACACGCAGCAATACTGTTTGATCTTTATCCAGCGGTGTATTAATATCAGCCGTAAAACGGTTCAGGCCATAGCCGCCGGAAACAAAGCTTACGATACCGCCAAAATGATCGTAAGGCCTTTTGGTAACCGTATTAATAAGGCCGCCGTAAGAAACCAGCGTGCTGCCGAACAGGGTACCCGAAGGGCCTTTGATCACTTCAATCCTTTCCACATTCGCCACATCCAGCCCGCTGTTGGTTAAGCCGGCCAGGCCATTTACCAGCGTAGGCTGCACCGCAAATCCGCGCAGGGTGTAATAACCGGCACCATCACCGCCACGGCCGGTAGAGGACCATAGCTTGCTAAGGCCCGGCGCATTCTTCAATGCATCGTCATAGCTGGTAATTACCTGCTCTTTGATCATTTCCGAACCTACTACGGCATATACCTGCGGGTTCTCAATATTTTTAAGCGGCAGCTTGGCCACATATTCACTGTTACTTGGGGTAAACCGGCTATAGGCGCCTGTTACCACCACTTCTGAAAGGCTTTTTGACGATACGTTTAACTGTAGCTGCACGCTGATAGCCTCGTTCTGTTTTACCGTTACCGTTTCGGTAACCGTTTCATAACCTATCAGTGATACTTCTACGGTATAAGTGCCGGGAGATACATTGCGTAATACAAAAGTGCCGTCGTCATTGGTACGGGCTGCTTTTTTGCTGCCTTTCAGCAATACGGATACCGCTGCTGCAGGCTTATTGTCGGAAGTGGTAACCGTTCCTTTGATGGTACCTCCGTTCTCATTGTCATTATCATTTGCAAAAACGGTTGCAAAACCCAGACTCCACAAAACAATTACTAATACTGTCTTTTGTAAAAATGCCCAATAGTTAAAAATCTGCGCCATACCCCAAATATTTGTTTAAAATGCTGGCGCAAGATGGCTCAGGAGGGTGATTTTTTACTCTCCGATCCGGAAAATTATTTACGCAAAAAGGAAAAAAATGAACCGGGATTATTGCCTGCCATTACGCTAACCAGGGAGTTATTTTAACCAACATTAAGAACTATCCCAGGCATAAAAAGGCCTGACCAGTCTTACAACCAGCCAGGCCTTTATAGAAAAAAGTGTTTACAGGAACATACCGCCGGAAGCTTCCAGGCGCTGGGCAGTTACCCAATGGGCATCATCGCTGCACAGGAAAGCTACCACACTGCCAATATCTTCCGGTAAGCCTACCCTGCCCAATGCAGTTTGTGAAGCAATTGCGGCATTCAGCTGTGCATTATCACGTACTGCACCGCCACTAAAATCCGTTTCAATAGCGCCTGGTGCAATAATGTTAGCGCGTATGCCTCTTGCGCCCAGCTCTTTGGCCATGTATCGGGTAAGCACTTCAATACCCCCTTTCATGGCTGCATAGGCTGAATAGCCGGGTGTACTAAAACGCGCCAGGCCGCTGGATACATTTACAATGGCCCCGCCATCTGCTATAATAGGCAATGCTTTTTGTGTAAGAAAGAATACGCCCTTAAAGTGAATGTTCAGCAGCTCATCAAACTGCGCTTCAGTAGTTTCTGCAAAGGACTGATGAATGCCGGTGCCCGCGTTGTTCACCAGGTAATGGAACCGGTCTGCATTAAAGGTGCTTTTCAGTATGCCTTTAAGATCGTTCAGGAACTGATCAAAGCTTTTTACATCGGCGGTGTTCAGCTGCAGGGCAGCGGCTTTTACGCCCAGCTGCTCAATGGCTTTTACCACTTCCTGTGCAGCGCCCTGCTGGCTGTTGTAGGTAATAATTACATGATTTCCTTTTTGTGCCAGGTTCAGGGCCATATCTTTACCTAAACCGCGGCTGCCGCCGGTTACCAGCGCTATTTTATTTGTCTGTGTCATATAGTAAATGTTTGTTTTAATGATTTTGACAAAACAAAATTAGTACCGACGGCGCTCATAAAATGGTGTTAAGTTAAGTATTTGCTTCCTCCGGCTCCGGCAGCTCTTTCCGTTTACGCCAGAAGATATACGCGGTGATCACAGTGGCAATGGGCAGGCCTATCCCAAATTCATCTATGTAAAACTTTGTGTTCCCGGTATCCACAGTGAGCGGCGTAAAAATAACCTGTATAAAAAGATTATGGCTGGCATGCAATATAGCGCCGGTCCACAAGCTGCCGGACTTCAGCCGCATCCAGGTAAAAATAAAACAGGAGGATACTACCATCACCGTAAAACATACCAGGGCTAACCATTTGGGCCCGCCTGAATTATAATCGGAAAATAACAGTAAGGGGTAGTGATATAAAGACCAGATCAATCCCATCCACAACGAAGTGCCGGTATAGGAATTGATCTTTGCCAGCTGCGGCGTCAGGAAGCCACGCCAGCCAATTTCTTCACCCAAAGCCGAGCTTAAAGAACGGGCCATGCCAAAGGTGCCTGCCAGTAGTGTGAACAAAAAGATCATTACGCCATCCGGCAAGGTCAGGCCAAAGCCCTGCGCTACCTTGGCCACAAATTCATGATTGTAAAAACCGCCTTTACCACTGATCCAGATCACCAGGTAGGTAGCCAGTGCATATAAAATGGGGATCAGGTAAGACCATAACTGGTATTTGGTTTGTCCCCATTTCCAGCCCAGGGAAGCAATGGGAATACCTCTTAGCCGGCAGGTAAGCAGGCCTGCCAGCCCGGGGCACCACATTACCATTAATGCATATCCCGCCGGGGAATATCCCCCGCTAAGGCTGCCTTTACGGGCACACAAATAATAAATGGGCAGGCAAAAGAGGGTAGTAAGCACCAGGTACGTAGCAATATTTTTACGGATAGCTGCTTTATCGGATGCAGTTTTCATAAGCAGTTTTGGTTGATGGTTTAGTACTGTTGTATAGGTATGTTACTAAAAATAATAAGAAATATGTTGCGGTGGTAGTTTTTTATCTTTGATGATATGATCTTCAAACGTATAGCTCCTGCTAATGGTCTTAACAAGATAATTGACTGCTACTGGATCGTGGAAAATGAAGACACCACTCCCCGCGTTCAAAAAATTATCCCGGACGGATTTTGTGAGATCATTTTCCATTATAAAGACCCTTACCGTATTTGTTTGAACGGCAGCTGGGCGCTGCAAACCAAAAGCTTACTGGCCGGCCAGCTACGGCAATACTTTTTCCTGGAAAATACCGGCGCCTCCGGCATGGTAGGTATTAAGCTGCAACCCACCGCGCTTACCCACCTGTTTCAGTTGGATATGCACCTGCTAACCGGCCAGGTAACAGACCTGCCGGCTGCTTTAGGCAACCGGCTCGCGGTGTTGGAGCTAACCTTGCGCAGCACTACCAGTCATGAAAAAATGATCAGTATACTGGACGATCATTTTACAACGCTGGTAGCGAATATAGCATATACGCCCTCACTGGTGGATGATGCCATAGCCCTCATCTTTGCGCAAAAAGGAATGATCACCGTAGCAGAGATCACAACCCAGTTGCACATCAGTGAGCGGCAGCTGGAAAGGCTGTTTGCTACATATATTGGTTTATCGCCCAAGTTTTATGCGCGCATGATCCGCTTTAGCACCATCTTTCAATTAATACAACAGGAAAACCCCGGCTGGATAGCGCTGGCCTGCGAAGCGGGCTTTTATGACCAGTCGCATTTTATCCGCAACTTTAAAGCCTTTACCGGTGAAGACCCTTCCCAATACGGATTTGAGGAAAAGAACCTGGCTAATTTTTTTCTGAAGAAACAATAGGCCCGTCGGGTTTGTACAATACCAGCAGTCGATTACCTTTTATTTTAGCAGTATAATTTATCTCATTATGCGAATGCTTTTTTTATGCTACCTGTTTTTGATGCAAACGCAGGACACTGCGCCGGAACAATTTAAAAAACTCACCTGGCTTACTGGCACCTGGAACCGTACCAACCTGAAACCCGGCCGCAGCGGGCATGAGCGCTGGGTACAAACCAACACCTATGAATTAAAAGGCTGGGGGCTAACGTTACGCGGCGCTGATACCGCCTTTGTAGAAAAGCTGACCATCCTAGTAAAAGACAGCAACCTGTATTATGTAGCGGATGTAAGCGGTAATGCGCAGCCTGTGTATTTTAAATGTACCGCCATTAGCACCGATGGCTTTGTGTTTGAGAACCCGGCACATGATTTCCCTAAAAGGATCGAGTATAAACGGGAAGGCGCGCAGCTGAAAGCTACTATTTCCGGCAACGGCAAGGCTGTAGAGTATTGGTTTGAGCGGCAGTAATTACGGTGCAGGATATACGATCACTTCCGGCGGCGGCCCCCAGGTCGTAATATCATGAGCTGTAAGCACATCAAAACGCGCTGTACCGCCCAGCTGCCCGCATGTTTGGGTGAACACCACCCGGCTTATACGGTGATGGCGGATCACGTAGGCACATAACGCGCAGGGCTCTACGTTGCTGTATAAGGTAGCGCCGGCGCAGCTGCCATGCCGTTGCAGGGCATCCAGCACAGCCAGCACTTCAGCATGCCGGGTTATATCTTTCAGCTGTTTGCTTTTTTCATAAGCTTCGCCCAGTATCATACCATCCTTCACAATAATGCTGCCCACCGGGCTTTCACCTTCCGCAGCAGCCCTTGCAGCCAGCTCCAGGCAGCGTTGCATAAAGGGAGCGTGTATATCCATATCCGTATTCATTCCGGGTTCAAAGCTATTGTTTCTGTGGCAGAGTGTTGAAAAAAAGCTTAGCAAAACGATAAATAAAATACTAATTTTTTTAGCATTTATCTTATATTTGAAAAGGGATGTTTGGAGAGTGCCATCCCCATTAAACAAGCGTACCATGAGCGAGCGGATCAGTGAGAAGCTAACCATATTGTCAGATGCGGCCAAGTATGATGTAAGCTGCGCCAGCAGCGGCAGCGACCGCAAGAATGAGAACAAAGGGCTGGGTAATGCCTCTAACGGTATCTGCCATGCCTACACGGAGGACGGGCGATGTGTAAGCCTCCTGAAAATACTGCTTACCAATTTCTGTATTTATGATTGCGCCTATTGCATCAGCCGTAAAAGCAATGACATTAAACGGGCCGCTTTTACCGTGCAGGAAGTGGTAGACCTTACCATGAACTTTTACCGCCGTAATTATATTGAAGGGCTGTTCCTGAGCTCCGGCATTTTTAAGAACGCGGATTATACTATGGAGCGCCTGGTGCTGGTAGCTAAAAAGCTGCGTACAGAGCACAGGTTCAATGGTTACATTCATCTGAAAACCATTCCCGGCGCCAGCGATGAGCTGATGCAGGAAGCTGCCCTGTATGCCGACCGGCTGAGCGTGAATGTGGAAATGCCTACCAGGGAAAGCCTGCGGCTGTTAGCACCGGATAAGAACCGTAACGACATGCTGAAGCCCATGCGTTACATTGACAAAGCGCTAACCCAGAACCAGGAGGAAAAAAAGCTTTTCAAAAAAGCCCCTACCCTGGCACCTGCCGGGCAAAGCACGCAAATGGTCATCGGCGCCACGCCGGAAACGGATCTGCAGATCCTGTACATGTCGCACTTCTTTTATCAGAAAATACATTTAAAGCGCGTGTACTATTCCGGTTATGTACCGGTAAGTAATGATAACCGCCTGCCCGCCATGGGCACGCCGGTGCCCTTTATCCGCGAAAACCGTTTGTACCAGGCCGACTGGCTGATGCGGTTCTACCACTTCCGGGTAGATGAAATTGTATCCCCGCAGGAGCCCCTGTTGGATGCGCAGATAGACCCTAAGCTCAGCTGGGCTTTGCGCAACCTGCAATTATTCCCGGTTGACATTAATACGGCCGATTACATGCTTATTATGCGCATCCCGGGCATCGGCATACAATCTGCCCGCAAGATCTGCGAAGCCCGTAAGTTCAGCCGCCTGGGCATGCATCATTTACAGAAGATAGGTATTGCCGTAAACCGCGCTAAATATTTTATTACCACCAGCGATGCACCTGTGCTGAAAGATTACCAGCCCATGCAGATCAAAGAATTTATTTTAAATGAAGGCAGCAGCAAATACCAGCCAAATTTTTCACCGCAGCTGAAATTGTTTTAGCAATGCAAACCGTGTTATACGATAGCAGCTTTGAAGGCTTTTTTACTGCGGTGTTCGAGATCTACGAATACAAAATAAAAGACCCGGATATTCAGCAGCAAGGCGCCGCCCCGGTAAGCCTGTTTGGCGGCCAGCATACCGTGCATACGGATATTGCCAAAGCCACGCGCGTTATTAAAAAGCTGGAAGAAAAATTATCTGCAGATGCGTTTGCAAACATTTACCGGGTGCTGTTGTCGGAACAGCCAGGCATGGAAAATGTGCTGTTCCGCTATATCCAATACGCCTTGCAGGCCACACAATCCATTGAAACAGATTACAGCCATCCGGATGTACTATGGATCCAGCAGGTAGTGCGTAAGATGGGCCGGGAAAAACATCGCATGGAAGCCTTTATCCGTTTCCTGAAAACAAAAGATGGACTGTTCTATGCTACGGTTGAACCGGACTTTAATGTGCTGCCCCTGATCCGTAAACATTTTGAAGACCGCTATGCCGATCAGCGCTGGCTTATTTACGATACCCGGCGTAAGTATGGATTGTATTACGATCTGCACAGCGTAACGGAAGTAACCATTGATTTTGCTGCTACCTTAAATGACAAGGCCTCCCTGCGCACCTTGCATGATGAGCAGGAAGACCTTTACCAATCTTTATGGAGAACTTATTTTGGCAGCACCAACATACAGGCCCGCAGAAATATGAAGCTACATATTCAGCATATGCCGCGCCGGTACTGGAAGTATTTAACGGAAAAGCTACCGGGCTAGGCTACTCCTTCACATTCACAAAATAACGGCCCACAAAACGGTACTTCAGCTTTTTATTCTTCACCGTACCATCTTCCGCCACATCGGGGAAAGTAAGCGTACCTGTTTCATCATCATACTCGATCAGGTCCACCGGTTTGCCACGTTTTTTTGCCACGGTATTAATATCGTAGGTAAAACCCAGCTCAGGGCTCAGCTGCTTATCTGTTTTAATAATAGACAGGGTATCGTTCAAACCATTGCGGTCCGTAGCAAAAATGCGGATGCCCTGGTAAGTATCATGCTCAGAGTAAGTAGCGTTGCTGATGCCAATGTAATAATTTTTACCGCCTGCTTTTTTCGGGTACACTTCAGAGTACCAGTAACCGGGCGCACCGGCAACATCCTCTTTTAACACAGCCGTTACCTTATTGCCGATCTTGTATTGATAGATATTACCAAAACGCGCAGTACCGCCGCCGGAAGGCCAGGAGTAAATGCGGAACGTTTTATCCTCAGAGCTGGCAATCTTTAAACCCTCCTGTTCCAGCGCCTTAAAATCATATGTTAAGGAAGCGGGATCAGTGGAGGTAACAGCCAGCAAGCTTTCCCGGAAATAACGGTTGGCTTCCTGCAGGGAATCCTTGTTGCTGGCATCTTTAAAACTTACCCAATGATTTAACGCCTTGAATGCAACCACCAGTTTTTTTTCAGCGGCAGCAGTGGTTATAATTGTCTGGGAAAAAGCGGCATTGCAATAGAACAGTGCAAGGCCGGCGATTAGTTTTTTCATAGGTTGAATCAATTAAGTATGTGTTGATATAAAGATAAAAAAATTATTCATCATGTGTAATCTTCTTGTTTTTATTTCAGGATCAGCTACTTACGTAATAAAACATGCTTCCGGGCTGGTTATCTTCGGACTTCATATGCCATTATAACAGCAACGGGGCGCCTGGTGGGCGCCCCGTGAGCTGTAAAACAGGTTAACAGTAACGGATGTGTGCTTGCTCTATTTTCTTTCGTTATAAACTCCCAGTTCTGCAATAGCAGGTGGCTCGCTGTAGCTGTCAATTAAAATGCGGATGCGGTTACCCCATACCCGGTTAAAGCGGTGCACATTCACACGGCCTTTGCTTTCACTGCTTAACAGGGGCAGCCACTCGCCATTCAGGTTATATTCCAGGCGGTATTTTTTAATACGGGGTTTGTCTTCCACAATGGTGATCATGTTAAAACCCTGCTCCTTATTCAGGTCCACTTCCAGCCAGGGTGCTTTTACGCTGGGGTTCGACTGCCAGCTGCTTCTGAAGTTATCGTCGTTCGCAAAATCCATAATGTTCATATCATTACTCCAGCTGCCGGCTGTGGCCTGCTTTTTAGCCAGGTTAGAGGATATGATGGGCGCTTCCACCGGTGGCAGCGGGGCCACGGCGCCTTCATTTTTCCAGCTTTGTCCCATAGCTTTTAAAGCTGCCAGTGCATTATCATCGATCAACCCTTCCCGGTTAGGCGCTACGTTTAAAATGAAATTGCACCAGGCTTTATTGTATGGCACAATATCATCGGCTATCAATTTTGCAGGGTCTTTTACGGGCTGGTCAGGGAAATACGGCTTCCAGAACCAGGCATCATTAATGGGCAGGCAGGCCAGCGCCGGTAAGCGGTTGGTGGCCGTGGAAATATGCTGTCCTGCACCTTGCTCATAAGATTTAATATCCGTATAGAACAATCCTTCCGCAGGATATTTGGCAGCGTTTAAATCCATCACCAGGCAGTTGGGCTGTATGGATTTAATGAGGTTGTAAATTTCCTCAAACGGCACATCGTCATAGGAGATCCTTGACCAGGGCGCATCCCAGCCATCAATGATCAGCGCTGTGATCTCGCCGTACTGGGTTAGCAATTCCCGCAGCTGCGCCTTGATCATTTGAATATGCTGTTTGGTGATACAGCCCGGCCGCAGCTTATGATGCGTATCCAGTATGGAGTAATACAACATTACCTTTAACCCTTTGGCGCGGAAAGCGTCTGTATATTCCTTTACCACATCCCGTTTCAGGGGGCTGTTCATCACGTTATAATCCGTGGTTTTGGTATTCCAGATACAGAACCCGCTGTGGTGTTTAGTGGTAAGGCAGCCGTAGCTCATGTTGGCCGACTTTGCCGCCTGCGCCCACTGTTCACAGTTCAGCTTTGTGGGGTTAAAGATCGCTGGTGATGCATCCGGGTCGGCCCAGTCATCCTGCATAAAAGTGGGAATATTAAAATGGATGAACATGCCAAAACGCAGGTCCACAAATGATTGCTGCAAAGCATGCAGGTCTTTTCCTTTTGGCGCGGCTGTTTGCGCATGAACAATGCTGCCCAGTAGCAGCCACAATCCTGTGCCCAGGCTGATGATGAATTGCTTTTTCACTTATCTTGATTTAATTGGTTACTTCCATTCCGGCTGCTGCTGCAGGTTACGGGCCTGGTCCAGGATACTTTGCGGTATAGGCCACACGTAAAACTTATCCGAATTAAAATACCTTTCTTCCAGCTTTGTTTTCGGGTACTTATTGGTTTTCCCGTTGCCGGCGTCTATGGCAGTAAGCCCCTGGGAGGCATCCAGTGTGTAAATGGGCCCTTTTAATACCTGCTGCCCTATACGCCAGCGCAGTATGTCAAAGTAGCGGTGTCCTTCACCGGCCAGCTCTATGCGGCGCTCATGACGTATAAAGGTGCGCATGGTTTCCTGGTTTATTGTCCACCCATTAAGGGCAAACGTAGCGGCTACTGTAGGCATATGCGCGCGGGCCCTTATTTGGTCTATAGCGCTGATCACGGCCGCACCCGGGCCGGTAGCTTCATTGGCGGCTTCTGCATAGGTAAGCAGCACTTCTGCATAGCGCAGTATTTTCCAGTCGTTACCGCCATTATCACGCGCTTCAGATTCTGTTTTATCAAACATCTTCTTAAAGGCATAACCGGTATAAGTGGCTTTATCGCCGCCTATTTTGTCCAGGGTATTGTTAAACGGGTCGTATACCTTGTTATTGGGCAATGTGCTGCCGGGGTAATAAATAGTAGCGTTCAAACGCGGATCGCGGTTGTTGTAAGGTGCATGTATATCATACGCAGGATCTTTGGTGTATGGATAGTAACCTGCCGCACTTTCATAATCATCTACCAAAGCGGGCAAAGGGTTCAGGTATAACGTGCCCGTACATACGGAGTTAACCCCCAGTATATCCCGCAGGCCATTGGGTTTAATTTCCTTTACGTGAATAAAGCTCATAATGTCCTCCGGTGAATAGTCCCCTTCCTGCTGGAACAGGTTGTAATAGTCGGGGTACAGGCTGTACACGTTCAGGTCCATTACCGCTTTGGCGGCGGCAGCAGCGTTGGTATAATCACCGTTATATAATAACACCCGTGCCTTTAATGCCAGGGCAGCGCCTTTGGTAAAACGGCCCTTATCGTCGCCGCTGTAAGTGGTCGGCAGGTCAGGGGCGGCTTCATCCAGCCATTTTAATACCTGTGTTATGATGGCAGCTTTTTTATCCTGCGGCACATCCGATTCTTTTACATCGGTAAATACTTTCATTACCAGCGGTACATCGCGGTACAAAGTGGCCATCATAAAATAGCGGTATGCCAGCGCTACCTTTACTTCCCCTACCAGCCGTTTCTTCAGGACTTCATCCATATCCGGCACCTTATCTACATTCTGAAAAAACTCAAAGCAGTGGCGTACCTGCCCGTATTGCCATTCATCGCCCAGGTTGCCGGTGGTTACTACAAAAGTGCTGTTGCCTATCAGCTGCGCGTTACGCAGCGTATTACCCCAGGAGGCAGTTTTGGAAAAAGCATTGTCGCTCATGCCTTCATAACACACGAAAAAATCGGCTGTGGGCATAAACTCGTATACCCGGGAGGCAAACTTCACTGCATCCTGCGGAGTGGTCCAGTAGGTTTCATCCGAATACTGGTCCAGCGGGGAACGGTCCAGGAAATCCTTGGTGCAGGCACTGAGCAGGGTAAAAAATAATATAGCCGTATAAGTGAGTATCTTTTTCATGTTATCAGAATTTCAGGTTAAGGCCCAGCGTGTAGGTTTTCATTTGCGGAAAGTTCACGCCGCTTTGCCAGTTGTCAATTTCAGGGTCAAAGCTTTTGGGAAAGTTCCTTGACTTAATGGTGAACACATTTTCCAGCATCACATACAACCTTAGCTGGCTTATTTTTAACCGTTGCAGTAAGTTCTGTGGCAGTGTATAGCCTAGCTGCAGGTTCTTAAGGCGCATGTATTGGGAATCAAATAACCACCAGTCGGAGAAATCGTAGTTCACGCTCAGGTCCTGCCGCATTAAGGGATACCGCGCGCCGCGGTTATCCGGCGTCCAGGAATCCATCAGATCCTGCGTAAAGCTGCCGCCGTAATTGAACGGGCTTACAGCATAACCGGTGAGGTAGGTTTTATTTTTCAGCACGCCCTGGAACAGCAGGCTCAGGTCAAACTGTTTCCAGCTGGCATTGGCGGCAATCCCAAACATGCGGTGCGGGTCTGCATCGCCTAATATCACCCGGTCGGCCGGCGTTATCTTGCCATCGCCGTTCTGGTCCTGGTATTTAATATCACCGGGCTTGTTCTGTGGTTTGTAGGCCGGGGAGTTTTTAACATCATCGTCCGACTGGTATAAACCAATAGCTTTATACCCGTACCAGGTCCAGCGCGACTGGCCTACCATTACCGGGTTCACATCCAGTATATCCGGTGTGCCACCCAGGTCCAGGATCTTATTGCGGGCGTCATAGAAATTTACCAGCACGCCATATTTCAATGCATGGTCGCGGTTCTGGTAACCTACGCTGATCTCATACCCCCAGTTGCTCATGCGCCCCAGGTTCATAATAGGCGCATCTCGGCCAAAGGTAGAGGGCACGCTGGGCGTGAGCAGGATACCGGTGGTCCTTTCTTTGAACACATCAGCTGTGAACGTAATTTTTTCATCCAGGAAACCGGCATCTACACCAACATTACCCGTGGTCTTTTGTTCCCAGGTAAGGTCTGCGTTAGCGGTGTTATTGTAGTAGGTAGTGGTTTGTGCCTTATCATTAAAATAAGTGGCGCCGGTGCCAATGATGTTGGCCCAGGGGTACAGGCCCGTAGCGTTCTGGTTGCCCACCTTACCATAAGAGGCGCGCAGCTTCAGGTTGCTGATGGTGCGGGAGTTTTTCAGAAAATCTTCTTCCGACAAACGCCAGCCCACAGAAAAGGAGGGAAAGAAACCCCAGCGGTTATTCCTGAAACGGGAGGAGCCGTCATAACGTGCACTGGCTTCAAATAAGTAACGGTCGTTATAGCTGTAGTTCAAACGCCCGAAATAGGATTGAATAGCCCATTCATTGGCGGAGCCGCTGGTTTGCCAGAAATCTTTATCTGCGCTGCCGCCGTTAATGGTATGAATGCTGTTGTTCAGAAAATCGCTTCTGCCGGCGCCCAGGCTTTCATACGAGTAGCTTTCCCGGCTAAAACCTGCCAGGGCCTTAATATCATGCCGGTTTATATTTAACCCGTAATTCAGGGTAGCAATAAAGGTCTGGTTCACTTCCGTGCTCTGGTTATCTGTTAATGAGTTGGGCGACTGATCCGTTAACACCAGGTTCTCATCATCATCGTACAGGCGGTAAGTGGCGCGGAACACTTTATGTTTAATATCGCGGGTGCTGTATGCATACTGCCCTTTCAGGGATAATCCTTTGGTAATGCCATATTCCAGGCTCATGTTGGTGTTAAGGTAGTTATCCTTGTAGTGTTCAAAGCCGCCATCGTTAATAATGGCTACGGGCTGGGAACCGCCGCGGTAATGCCGGTTACGGCCTTCGGGCGTATAAGGCCATTCCGTAGGGTTCAGGATGTAGGCCCAGTGCATAGCCGTGGTATAAATGCCTGCACCTGCAAAACTCTTGGGCGCATTCATATACACCGTGTTGATGCCGAACTTCAGGTTATCTGTTATTTGGGTGTTGATATTAATGCGGGAGCTGTAACGCTGGTTCAGCACACCCTGCACCAAACCTTCCTGCCGCAGGTAACCCAGGGATACCAGGTAATCGGTATTCTTACTGCCACCGGATACGCTGATGTTGTGCTGCGTTTGCAGGGCATTTTCTTTGAAGATGGCTTTGATCCAGTCTGTGCTGGGCTTTTCGCCGCTGGCATATTTGGCAATGTCGGCATCTGAAAAACGCACCGTGGTACCGGGATTATCATTCAGCTGCGATTCATTCCACTTTTTCATAAAGTCCACCGCATTTACCAGCCTGGGTAAATAGGTGGGTTGCTGCGTACCCACGTACGCATCGTAAGAGAGTACGGGTTTACTGTTCTGCCGCCCTCTTTTTGTAGTAACCAGCAATACGCCGCCGGATGCGCGCGCTCCGTAAATAGCAGTGGCAGAGGCATCCTTCAATACGCTGATGTTATCAATATCCTGCGGGTTCAGGGTTTCCAGCTGGCCGGCTACTCCATCCACCAACACCAGCACCGGGTTGTTGGAAAGGGTGCTGATGCCGCGTATATTCAGCTTGGTGCTGCCGCTGCCGGGCATGGCATCTGTTTGCTGCACAAACAAACCAGGCACCTGTCCCTGCAAAGCATTCACCACATTGGGGACAGGGCGTTCTGCAATGGCAGTGCCTTTAATGGTGGCAACGGCGCTGGTTAAGCTGGCCTTTTTCTGGGAGCCATAACCTACTACCACTACTTCACCCAGCTTTTTAGTGTCTTCTGCCAGCACAATGCCTAATTCCGTTTGCGTACCGGAAGCTACTTCCTGTGTTATAAAACCAATGAACGATACTACCAGCACGGCATCATCCGGTACGTTCTTCAGCTCAAACTCGCCGTGGTCATTGGTTATCATGGCCTGGCTGGTACCTTTTACCTGGATGGATACGCCGGGCAGCGGATCGCCTTTTTCACTTACCACCCGCCCTTTCAGCGGTTTGCTTACTGCTGCTGTTACGCCGGGCGTAACCGGCGGGGTATTTATTTTATCTGCGCTACGGCGTATGATCACTTTATCATCTGCCACAAAATATTCCAGCGCAAAAGGGTCCAGTATTTTTTTAAGGATCAGGCTTACCTTCTGATTACGGGCGTTAATACTGATCCTGCTGTTCAAGACCTCTTTGCTGACTGCGTAGCTGAAAGAGATGTTGGCCGCAGCGCTAATACGGTCCAGCGCCTGGAACAAAGCGCTTTGTTCCAGCTTCAACGTGATCTTTTTTTCCAGTAATTGAGCGGCCGGTCTTTTGGCCATGAGCGAGAGTGCAGTACTGCAGATGATAACGAGGACGCACAGCGAGCTTTTGGTAAGCATCCTGGTTACCGGTGTACATTTTTTCATACATTTACGTCGATTATGGTTGAGTAAAAAGCCGGTATGTTTTTGGTTCACGAGGCCGTTGAACATACCCGGTGTAAAAACTTAACTAACGGGTCCTCCTCTTTTCCGGGAGGACTTTTTTCTGCTATGTAGGCAGGTGTTTCTTTTGTGGCATAGGTTTTAGTTTAAATAGTGTTCAGCAACGTACCTTTTTGATCACATAGGCATTGCCGTTCTTTTCTAACGTGGCATTGAGTGTAAGGCATAGTTGCTTTAATGCTTTTTCCAGCTGGCCATTGGTATTAAATTCCCCGAAATAAAAACATCCTTCCGTACTACCTGCTATATTAATGTTTACATTATAATAATAACCCAGCTCCGCTACCACAGCCGCCAGCGTAGCGCCCCTGTATTTCAGGATGCCGGCTCGGCGCAGCAATAGCTGCTCTGTATCCACATGCTCCTCCCGCTGAATGCTGCCGGTCTGTTTGTTGAAAACGGCCCGCTGCTGCGGCGTTACAGCCACTTCTTCACCATGCGCGGATTTCACAGCTACCTTACCGGTTACAACGGTAACGCCTATGTTAGGTTGTTGCTGATAGGCCTGTATATTAAAAGTGGTGCCCAGCACTTTGGTATCTACTGCACCGCTGTGAATAATGAAAGGGCGCTCCTCATTAGGTGTTACATCAAAAAAAGCCTCTCCGTGCAGGATCACTTCCCGGGTATGCCCGCTGAACTTTTCCGGGTATTGCAGAAAAGAGGCAGGGCTTAGCCATACCTGAGTTCCATCGGGCAGCTGCAGCTGCCGGTGCTGCCCGGGTTGCGTGCTAAAAGCCTGCTGCCGCGCGGGCGGCAAGGGTTTCCATACCATATAATAGGTAATGCCCAGCGCTGCTATCAGCAATACTACCGCTGCCGCTACGCGCATCCATCCAATACGCCTTACCGGCGTGGTGGCCGGCTGCTGTGGTGTTTGCCGGATCTTTAACAGCAGCTGCTGCTCCATTTCGGCCTCCAGCTGTGCCTTTGCATCTGATAAACGCCCTTCCCATTCCGGCGCTTCCCGGAAGCTGTAGTAATAGTTCATGAGCGCCTGTATCTCTGCATCCGTTGCACAGCCATCCATCCATTTATCAATAAGCGCAAAAAAAGCCTGCCGGTCCATAGGGAGTATTTGTAAGGGTAGTGACAAATTAGATCCCCTGCCCCCAAGGCATGTTAAAAAAACACCAGTAATGGAGAAGATTTCAGGAGAGCAGCATACTGAGTAACGCCAGAAAGCCTATGCTATAATGCAGGCCTGTACGCAAACGGCGCAGTGCAATGTTGATCTGGTTCTCCACCGTTTTTACAGATACATTCAGGCGGGTGGCTATTTCCTTATAAGACAAATGTTGTTCCCGGCTCATACGGTAAATGGTGGCGCATTTTTCCGGCAGGGTAGCTACCAGCGTATTTAGCAGCGCCTGTAATTCTTTAACGGCCAGCTCACTTTCCGGGGAAGGGGTTTGCATTCTTTCCGTGAGGTGCTCAAACAGGGCTTCATGTGCGGGGTGCTGGCGGATATAACGGAACACTTTATAACGGATGCTGGCAGAGAGGTAGGCTTTAAAGGAACCGGTAAGCTGAATGTGATTACACTTTTGCCAGACCTCTGTAAACAGCTCCTGCACCAGGTCTTTACAGGCCTCTTTATCTTTCAGCACCTGGTAGGCCGCCAGGAATAAAGGTTCCCAGTGGCGCCTGTACAGCCATGTTAATGCCTGCTCGTCCCCGTTTTGCAGCAAGTGCAACAATTCTTCATCCGTGCGCCCCTCGTTGGCCAACATGGTTGATGTCTATTATTAATTGGTTAAAACTGCCCGCATAAATATAGAGATTAAAATTACAAAGTTGCATACCGGTAAAGGCGGCCGGGAGCTATCGTATCCAGGAACCGGTTCGGGTTACCGCATTTCCGCATGTCAAACATTAATATTCCTTTGGTAATTAGTATCTTCCCTTATTATTATAAATGCATGCTTAGATGAAACCTGTACAAAAATCAACACCTTCTGTTATTGTTATTTTCGGTGGCACGGGCGATCTCTCCAAACGGAAGCTGATCCCCGCTTTTTACAACCTTTTCATTGAAGGGTGGATGCCGGAAAGCTTTAACATTATTGGGTTAGGACTGGAAAATTATGACGATGCTGCGTATCACCAGCATTTACTGGATGGATTAATGGAGTTTTCCCGCAGCGGTGCACCGGAAGACGCCAAATGGCATGCATTTAAATCGCGGGTGCATTATCTGAAGTCGGATATTAACGATCCGGTTTTTTATACCACCCTGCTCTCACAGCTGCAGCAGCTGGACCAAACCAGGGGCATGCGTGCCGACCGGTTATTTTATTTATCGGTGGCGCCGCATTTCATTGGCCCGGTTACCACTAACATGGGCCGCGTAGGCCTGGCACCCGACCCGCAGGCCGACCGCATTATTATAGAAAAACCATTTGGTTCTAACCGGGAAACCGCTACTGCGCTGAATAATATGATCACCAGCACTTTCCCGGAAAACCAGATCTACCGTATAGATCATTACCTGGGCAAGGAAACGGTGCAGAACATACTGGCCTTCCGTTTTGCCAATGCGCTGTTTGAGCCTTTGTGGAACCGCAGCTATATTGATTATGTACAGATCACCGTGGCAGAGCAGGTAGGCGTGGAGCAGCGCGGCAGCTATTATGAAGGCGCCGGCGCCTTACGCGATATGATCCAGAACCACCTGCTGCAGCTATTGTGTATGGTGGCCATGGAACCACCGGTGTCTTTTGAAGCAGAGGAGATCCGCAACCGCAAGGTAGATGTGCTGCGCGCCATACGTCCCATTAAGCATGAGGAAGTATATAAATATGCAACCCGCGGGCAATACGGGCCGGGCTGGCTGCAGGGTAAAAAAGTGCCGGGCTACCGGGAAGAACCCGGCGTAAAACCGGAGTCCAATACGGAAACCTATGCCGCTATTAAATTTTACCTGGATAACTGGCGCTGGCAGGATGTGCCATTTTATTTACGCACCGGCAAGCGTATGCAGGAAAGAACTTCCTCCATTACCATACAATTCAAGCCGGTACCGCATTCCACCTTCCCGGATAAATATGCGGATAACCTTACGCCCAACCGCCTGATCATAAACATACAGCCGCAAATGGATATCCGTTTGCGCTTTACTGCTAAAAAGCAGGGCCTGGAAATGAGCCTGAACCCTGTGGAAATGGTGTTCCATTACGATAACGCCACTACGAAAACACCGGAGGCATATGAAACCCTGCTGCTGGATGCCTTACGTGGCGATGCTACCCTGTTCATGCGTTCTGACCAGGTGCTTACTGCCTGGGATGTGATCACACCCATTCTGGAGAACTGGGAATCGCATGATTCACTGGATTTTCCCAACTACCAGGCAGGCACCTGGGGACCGGAAAATGCAGAAGCGCTGATCGCACGCCAGGGCCACACCTGGACCGCTCATACTATGGGTAAAGACGATCCTTGCTGATACGCTGTGCATAAAAATCCACGCACAGGAGCCGCTTGCCGGCCCCGGCATTATCATCCATTTGCTGAATAGCCCGCCTGGCACGGTTCATATTAGCAGTTAAGCCTGTATAGCCCTGCCCGGCAGCAACGGTATGATATTAGCTTTATGTTGTAACACATAAAACACAACAACATTATGGCTGGATCCATTTTAGAAAAAGGCGCCACTGCCCCGGACTTTGATCTGCATTGCACCCCGGACCAACGGTTGAAGCTGCACGACCTGAAAGGCAAACGGGTAATACTGGCCTTTTACCCGGCAGACTGGAGTCCGGTATGCAGCGATCAGATGGCAGTGTACAATGAAGCACGCAAACTTTTTCAGCAGCATAACGCAGAAGTGATCGGCATTTCCGTAGACAGTAAATGGTGCCACCTGGCCTTTGAGCAGGACCGCCATTTGCATTTTCCGCTGCTGGCTGATTTTGAGCCCAAGGGGGAAGTATCCCGCCTGTATGGCGCCTACAACGAGGAAGAAGGACAAAGCAAACGTGCTTTGTTTGTAATAGATGAACAGGGCGTAATTCAGTGGAGCTATCTTTCACCGGATGGTATAAACCCCGGTGCAGACGGGATCCTGGAAGCGCTGGAAACCATGGATAATGGTAAACATTAAAACAACAGCTTATGTCAACATTAAAAACCCCTGTCTCCGGCAGCGACCGGCAAACCGGCTACCGTGGCGCACCCGTTACGCTGGTTGAATACGGTGATTATCAATGCAGCCATTGTGGTATTGCACATCCGTTCATCAAAAGATTACTGGCTGAAAAAGAAAAAGATATCCTGTTTGTGTTCCGCAATTTCCCCTTGCAGGAGGCGCACCCCGCCGCTTATATAGCTGCGCTGGCAGCAGAAGCAGCCGGCCAGCAGGGCAAGTTCTGGTTAATGCACGATATTATTTTTGAGCACCAGGATCACCTGGATGGCAACAGCCTGCTTTCCTTTGCAGAAGCGCTGGACCTGGATATGCATCAGTTTGCGCAGGATTGGAAAAGTGAGGCCCTGCAGCAAAAAGTAGAAGCTGATTTTGAAAGCGGCATCCGTAGCGGGGTAAACGGCACGCCTACATTTTTTGTGAATGGGGAGAAGATAGCCTATGATGAAACATATGAATCACTTTTACATGCCGTGGAAAGGGTAGCGCAGGCACACCGGTAAAACCGTTCGTCCAGTTTCTGGCAATTTATCCTGTTAATTTATCAATTTGAAAGCTAAATTAGAGGATTAAATTATTTGTGATCATGCATAAGAGAATACTTGTAGCAGCAACGGCTGCTCTGCTAAGCACTTCCGCGTTCGCTCAAACCAAACCTGAAGAAACAGAGGTATGGTCTCCGGTTCCAAAAGTAGTTACACCCGGCAAAAGCACTGCCGATGCGCCTTCTGATGCTATTAAACTTTTTGATGGCAGCAACCTGGCTGAATGGGTATCTGTAAACAATGAAGGACAGCCCGCCAAATGGAAAGTAGCCAATGGCATTTTAACGGTTGATAAAACCCAGGGCAACATAGAAACCAAACGTACCTTCACCGATTACCAGCTGCATATTGAATACCGTATACCCGCCAACATTACCGGCACCGGCCAGGCACGCGGCAACAGCGGCATTTTCCTGGCATCCATTGGTAAGGGAGATGATGGATATGAGCTGCAGGTATTGGATAATTACAACAACGCTACTTATGTGAACGGACAGGCCGGCAGCTTGTACAAGCAAACACCGCCACTGGTGAATGCCTGTAAAAAACCCGGCGAATGGCAGTCGTACGACGTATTTTGGACTGCGCCCCGTTTTAACGACGATGGCTCCCTGAAATCACCCGCACATGTAACGGTGATCCACAATGGTGTGCTGGTACAGCTCAATACTGAGCTGCAAGGCCCTACCCGTTATATTGGTAAAGCTTCTTACGAAAAAGCAGCTCACGGCCCCGCGCCTATTAAGCTGCAGGCCCATGGCGATAAGAGCGAGCCGCTTAGCTTCCGCAATATTTGGGTTAGAGAATTATAATTAAGAATGAATAATAATGGAGGCAGGTATACGCTTAAGTGTAGTATTGCAATAATGCAGTATTAAACCTGCACGTAATATCTCCCTACGATTATTAATTAATTATTCATTCTTAATTATTAATTAAAAAGTCCTGCGCTTCACCGTGCAGGACTTTTTTTATTCCCCAAAGTTCATCGGCACAAACCCTTCCTTTAACGGCAGATAACATTTTAGCTCCCCGCTTCCCCTAATCTTTACACCAGCAATAAGCCACAACAACGACCACAGGAACCTTCTAAAACTACATTGTATGGAAAGAAAGCTCTTTTTAAAGAACGGTTTAGCCGCTTTAGGACTGGCCGCTATAGCGCCACTGGCTAAATCCTGCACCAAGGACGACGCTGCCGCCACCACCACTACCACCGGCACTGAAACCAGCAGCGACGGCAGCTGCTCCACCACACCTACAGAAACCGCCGGACCTTATCCTACGAAAAGCCCTTCTTCTTATGTAAGAAGCAATATTGTGGATGGACAGGCCGGTGTACCGCTTACCGTTAAGATCTATATTAAGAACGTGAAGAACAGCTGTAATGCGCTGGCTAATGCGCTGGTGGATATCTGGCATTGCACATCCGTAGGTTATTACTCTGAATACACGGTAAACCCGGGCGGCGGTTATTCCACCGTAGACTATACCGGCTCCCACTTTCTGCGTGGCCGCCAAACTACGGATGCAGACGGCCTGGTAACCTTCACCAGCATTTTTCCCGGCTGGTATTCCGGCCGCGCACCACATATACATGTACATGTATACAATGCCAGCGGCACCTCTTTAATGGTAACGCAAATTGCTTTCCCAACAGATGTGTGCAACACGGTATACACTACAGCAGCTGATTATAAAGCGCACGGCACGCAGGACACCGCCAATACAGCCGACATGGTGTTCAGCGATTCTTTAAGCAGCGAGCTGGCTACTGTTACAGGCAGCGTAAGTGGTGGTTACACGCTCACGCAAACCATTTATGTAAGCGCCTGATAATAATAATCACCTATGTCAAAAAAGAGTATCCGTTTATTATACCGGAAAGTAATTGATGCACAATCCCGCAAAACATGGGAGCAGCATGTGTTTGAGGATAGCTATACCGAATTCCTGATGCAGGCACAGTACTATAACCAGGAAAAAAAGTACAGCACGTTTGGCGAGCTGCTTACCTATGTGCCGGGTGCGGAGCAATTACATTTCCTGGTAAGCCCGGCCGTAACAGGGCACCTGATGCCTTTAAACGGTAAGATTCCGGATATACTGAATGCCGTAGGAAAACATTTTTTACCATTCAGGAACTTTAAGTTCGAGATCATTAACAGCAACATCCGGCAAAAAACGCAGCACCAGGTAGCCATCAACTTTTTATCAGAACCTATTACCTGGTACGATACCATCGGCAACCAGCTGCTGGTAACCTTAAACGATACACCGGATGAGGAAGGGCGCGTAGCTACAGAACTGTTTATGCTGCAACCTTTCCTGAATATTCATGATATAAAGCTGCTTTAATATGCTACCGCAATCACAGGGAAAAATATTCCTGGCAGACGAAAGAGGCCTGCAGGAGCATGCAGGGCGCCGGCGCTATTACACCTTTAATGCCGATGGATTCTATAATGAGCATAAAACGCCTTTTGGCGCGCTGTATGCCCTGCATGAAGATACCCTGGATGCGGAGCAAAGCATTACCCTGCATGTAAATGCAGCTACCGATATCCTGCTGCTGCCTACTGTGGGTGCTATTACCTGGAAAGACAGTACCGGCCGGTCCGGGCAGGTTACCGCCGGCCAGTCGTTGTACTACGCCGCACCACGGGAGGTAGTGCTGGTTATCAGCAATCCTTACGAAAATGCTTTAGTGAACTTTTTACAATGGTGGTTCAAATGCAGGGCAGCTGCAGACAGCAGTGTTGTACAGCTCACAGACTTTGACCTGAACCTGCATAAAGACCAGCTGATTCCCATGGGGCGCCAGGCCTGGATCGGGAAGTTTAACGGACGGGCTGAGGCCGTACACTCCCTGGCCGCCCCGGATCAGGGGTTATTTGTGTTTGTGCTGGAAGGCGCTTTTGAGGTCCAGTACCGGCTGCTAAATGCCAGGGATGGACTGGCGCTGTGGGATGTAAGCGAAGTGGAGCTGGAAGCGCTATCCAATGAGGCTATTGTGATCATTGCAGCAGTGCCTTTGCAGGCACAATATGATGAGCGGCAGGTGTAGACTGGTATTTAGTAGCTGTTTTTTGTATTTTGTCAGTCAACCAGCAACTGACTATTGTGCGCACTATTCCACGTTTACTTTGCCTTTGCCTGTTTTGTCTTCCGGTAATGGCGCAAAAGAAGAACGAAACATTTCAGCTTCATATACGCAGAACCGCTACCCCGGTGAAGGTAGACGGTATTATTGACGATGCAGGCTGGCAGCAGGCAGACACCGCTACCAACTTTTACATGATCCTGCCCATGGATACCAGCTACGCCAACGTGCGTACGGATGTGCGCATGACCTATGATGCACAGCACCTTTACCTGCTGGTAGAAAACTACAACGCCCTGCCCGGGCCTTACATGGTGGAATCCCTGAAACGTGACTTTGCTTTCCTGAAGAATGATAATTTCCTTTTGTTCATGGATCCCTTTGATGACCAGACGAATGGTTTTTCCTTTGGCGCCAATGCTGCAGGGGCCCAGTGGGATGGGCTGATGTATGACGGCGGTAAGGTAGACCTGAGCTGGGATAACAAATGGACCTCTGTAGTGAAGAACTATCCGGATAAATGGGTGTTTGAAGCCGCTATACCGTTTAAGACTATACGTTATAAAAAAGGCATTAGTAAATGGGGCATCAACTTTGGCCGCAATGATCTGAAAACAACAGAGAAAAGCAGCTGGGCGCCTGTGCCAAGGCAGTTCCCATCCGCCTCCCTGGCCTATACCGGCGTGCTGGTATGGGATGTGCCGCCACCGGATCCGGGGCCTAATATTTCCATTATCCCGTATTTGCTGGGCGGCATTAATAAAGATTATGTAGCCGGCACCAAAAATAATTACCGCCGCGAAGCCGGTGTGGATGCCAAGATAGCCGTTACCTCTTCCCTGAACCTGGACCTGACCGTAAACCCGGATTTTTCCCAGGTGGATGTAGATAAGCAGGTCACTAACCTGGACCGCTTTGAGCTGTTTTACCCGGAAAAAAGACAATTCTTCCTGGAAAACGGCGATCAGTTCACCAACTTTGGATACGCTACGCTGCGGCCTTTTTTCTCGCGCCGTATTGGATTAGGAGTGCCTATCCGTTTTGGCGCGCGTCTAAGCGGAAAGCTGAACCGCAACTGGCGCATGGGTTTTATGAACATGCAAACAGCGAAGGATGAAGGCCTGGGCTTACCGGCGCAGAACTTTACCGTAGCGGCTTTGCAGCGGCGAGTGTTTGCCCGCTCCAATATTGGTTTCCTGTTCATCAACAAAGAATCACTGAATTATACGCCCGATAATGCTTCGGAAAAACCCTTGTACTCCCGTTATAACCGCAACCTGGGGCTGGAGTACAACCTGGCTTCCGCCAATAATTTCTGGACCGGTAAAGCATTGTTATTAAAGTCCGCCAGCCCGGGTAAAAGCGGGCATGACTGGGCGCAGGCTGCTAACCTGCAATACACCAGCCGCACCTGGAACATTGGCTGGCAGCATGAATACGTGGGCCGTAACTATAATGCAGAAGTAGGGTATGTGCCACGCCAGGGTTATATAAAGCTGGTGCCGCAGATCACGCGCCTCTTTTTCCCAAAAACAGGGCCGGTATTGAGCCACGGGCCGCAGCTCATATCCACCAGCTTTTATGATGAGCATATGAAGCGTACCGATAATGAAACCATGCTTTCTTACGCCATTGTGTTCCGCAAGCGTAATACGCTTACGGCCTGGGCATCCAACAATTACATTAAGCTGTTATTACCTTTTGACCCTACCAACACCGGTAAGGATAGCCTGCCAACCGGCTCGCAGCATAACTGGAATACAGTAGGGGTGGATTATGTATCCAAACCGCAAAGCCTTTTCACCTACTCCTTCTCCGGCCGCTATGGCGGCTATTATGCAGATGGTACGCGTACTACGTTAGGCAGTGAGCTGGGTTACCGCTTTCAGCCCTATGTAAGCATTGCATTAAGCACCACGTATAATGATATTCGCCTGCCACAGCCCTGGGGAAATAATAAATTCTGGCTGGTAGGTCCCCGCCTGGATGTTACCATGACCAACACCCTGTTCTTTACCGGTTTTATGCAGTATAATGAACAGCTGAAGAATATGAACCTCAATACCCGCTTCCAGTGGCGTTACCGCCCGGCATCGGATCTGTTCATTGTATATACCGACAACTATCTGCCGGCGCCTTTTTATGTAAAGAACAGGGCATTGGTGCTAAAGCTGGTGTACTGGCTGAATATTTAGGATGCTACAACGCAGCCAGCATTTGTCCGCCCGGCAGCTCAGATGCTGCATAGTACAGGGTCAGATGGCTTTTGGCATTATTTTTTTCCAGCTGCTGTAGTGCTTTTACCGGTATAGTCATTCCTTTTTTACTGTCTTCAAACTTCCATTCTTTTACTATGCGGCCACCATCATCTTTAATGGTAAGGCTGCGCCCCGTACCGGATGTTTTGCCGTGGCAATGCGTATAATACACCACCAGCTGATCATCAGGGCTGGCCTTATCCAGCGCCAGGCTTTGTAAGCTGATCTCTTTGGAAGCATATTGTTTTAATACCAGCTTGTTGTTCAGGTAAATTTCATAACTGTCTACCCCGAATGGCGCTTTAAATGAAAACAGCGCCAGGCAGAAAAAGGCCAGCAGGCCGGTTCTTAACAGGGTTTGTTTTAAAGCAGTGTTTTGCATACAATCATGTTTTTGAGGTGAAGGATTATTTGTTTATTCACCACAAAACAACAACATCCTGTTAATGCTCCTTGCCTGGTCTTGACAAGGGGAATGGAATACTTGACATCAGGCAGGGTCACATGATCAGTATCGCCCGTTTTGCCCCGCAGCCGCCTTTAAAAAAGCTTATATTAGGATATGCGTATAATATGTTTCCTGCTGCTGTTGATCAGCAATGGCGCCTTTGCACAACAGTTTGAAAAAGACTCCGCCACGCTCATTGGTATTACCCAGGCCCTGGTAGATGCCATTGCACCCGGCGATACTGCAGTGTGGATCAGGTACCTGCACCCGGACTGTATTTATACCGCGGAAGATGGCACCGTAAAACGCAAGCCGGACCTGATAAAGGAGCTGCAGCCCTTACCGGCCGGTTACGTGGGCAACATTAAGGTTACACAGCCGCATGTGCTGGCTTTTGGCAATACCTATATTGTAAATTATGTGGCAGATGAAAATCTTGATCTGTACCAGCAGCATATTCATACGCAGTATATTGAAATACAAACTTACCTGAAGAACGGGGATCAGTTCCAGCTGGCTGCATCTGAAATATTTGAGCTGTTTGCCGATCCTACACCAGCCGCCGTGCCCCTGGCTACCCTGCAAAAGTATACCGGCACCTACCACCTTTCGCCGGAAGTAACCTATACCATTACATTGCAGGGCAATCAATTAATGGGGCAGCGGAATGGCCGGGCGGCCGTACAGCTGATACCGGAAACAGAAAATGTATTTTATATAAAAGGACAGCGTGGCCGCAAGATCTTTGTACAGGATGCGGCTACTAAAACCAGCCTGCTCATAGACCGGCGTAATGGCAATGACCTGGTCTGGAAAAAATAATTAAACTTTCTAAAAACCTGCTGACATAAGGTTGTCACAACCCGGTAGTTCCTTTGTATCAACAAACAAAAAACTACCACTATGACACAGATGCAACTGTTACTTACAGAACTCGAAAACGAAGCCAATACCACCCGTAAAATGCTGGAACGCGTACCAGCTGATAAATTTGACTGGAAACCCCATCCTAAAAGCGGTACGCTGAAATGGTTAGCCACCCACATAGCAGAGCTGCCAGGCTGGGTAGAAATGACCCTGCACACCAGCGAGCTCGATTTTGCCAGCAACCCTTACAAACAGGAAACAATAGAAAGCACCGATGACCTGTTAGCCTACTTTAACAGGAGCCTTTCCCAGGGCAAAGCTGCCCTGCAAGGTGGTAAAGACGAGCAGCTTGCTGATAGCTGGACGCTGCGCAATGGCGACCAGGTTTATAGCACCAGGTCCAAGGCAGAGGTGATCCGCATGGCATACTGCCAAACCGTACACCACCGCGCCCAGTTAGGTGTGTACCTGCGCCTACTGGATGTGCCCATCCCCGGCAGCTATGGCCCGAGTGCAGATGAAATGAATTTCTGAGGTAGCAATAAATTATAACAGAAAGGTGCAGTGGAAATGCTGTGCCTTTCTTTGTAATTATGAGATCTTACCAGCTGATCCGCACCGAATAAATATTAGCCCGTCCATAAATAGACGGGTGCTCATGCAGCCGTTCAATAGTAGTATAACCAACCTTGTGAAACAGCCGTAACAGGCTGTGATAGCTCAGTGGATAAGGCACCCAGCGGTTAGCGCTATCCGTATCATATTCACAGATCAGGAAGCAGCCATCAGCTTTTAAGTGACGGCTCACATTGCGGATAAACCCCTGCTGATCGCTTACATAATGTAAGGAGTTGGCCATTAGTATCCCATCCAGGTCCTGGAATGGCAGCTCATTTGCCACAAAATCCAGCCGCAGGGGCTGTACCTTCACTCCCGCCGGAAAGTCGTTGTTTTGTAATTTTACGGGCGCTTTGTCTACCGCATAAATAGTGCTGTTTGCCGGCAGCAGGCTGGCTAAAGCCGCCGTGAATAAGCCCCCACCACAGCCCAGATCGGCCCAGGCAGCGCTGCCGTTCGTATTAATCCCCCCGTTTTGTACCAGTGCAATTGCGTCTTTAAGTTCCATCCCTGAAAATTGAGTATCTTTGCCGGCGCAAATTTACAAAGAGTTTTGATCAGAATAGGAAACATATCACTGCCGGATTTCCCGCTGCTGCTGGCGCCCATGGAAGATGTGAGCGATCCGCCTTTCCGCATCCTGTGTAAGGATAACGGGGCAGACCTCATGTACACGGAATTTATTTCCAGTGAGGGCCTGATCCGCAATGCCATTAACTGCCGCCGCAAGCTGGATATTTTTGAGGAAGAGCGTCCCGTAGGCATCCAGATCTTTGGCGGGGATGAGGAGAGCATGGCGCTGGCATCCGGTATTGTAGATGTAACCAATCCCGACCTGCTGGACATTAACTTTGGCTGCCCGGTAAAAAAGGTAGCCTGCAAAGGCGCCGGGGCCGGCGTATTAAAGGATGTGGACCTTATGGTGCGCTTAACCGCAGCCTGTGTAAAGGCCACTAAGCTGCCGGTTACTGTAAAAACCCGCCTGGGCTGGGATGAACAAACCAAGAACATTGAAGAAGTAGCCGAACGCCTGCAGGATGTAGGCATACAGGCCCTCTCCATCCATGGCCGTACCCGCAGCCAGATGTATAAAGGGGAGGCTGACTGGAGCCTGATAGCCAAAGTGAAGAACAATCCCCGCATTCATATTCCCATTTTCGGGAACGGTGATATAGACAGCCCGCAAAAAGCGCTGGAATATAAGAACCGCTACGGCGTGGATGGTGTAATGATCGGCCGCGCCGCCATTGGCTATCCCTGGATCTTCCGCGAAATAAAACACTATATACAAACCGGCGAATTACTGCCTCCCCCCACGGTTGAGGAAAGAGTAGCTGTTTGCAGAAAACATTTGCACGAAGCTATTAAATGGCAGAACCAACGGGTAGGCATCAACGAAATGCGGGGCCGTTATGCCAGCTATCTCAAAGGCTTACCCAATATTAAAGAATACCGCAACCGGCTGAACCGGTTAACGGAAGTAGCAGAAGTAGAAGCCGTGCTGGATGAGATCTTAACAACCTATGCCGGGTTTGAGCTGCAAAGAACGCCCATAGAGCTGATCGATTATCACGAGAATTGCCCGCTGTAAAAGAGCAAAAGAATGTAAAATTTAAAATCATAAATGTAAAAGTAAAATGCCGCGAACATAGGTCTACCCTGTTTCGCGGCATTTTACTTTTATCCCGTTCATAAAGTCTTTTAAATGGTCTCTATGAACCTCCTTCGCCGGTTTGAAATTTCACATTCTTCAATACGAAGTCTCATCCGCTCCAATATCCACCCGGCCATTCCTTACACGGGTCTGCTGATCAATATCAAATTCCTGGTACCCGGTCACAAATGCAGGATCACCCGCATTCACAGCAGCAGAGCCGCTGGCAAGATGCAGGTTCAACGTTGACAGCGTACTGTTCACAAAAGACGGGATCCCGTAGGTAGAGTGCACATCCTGCCCGGTGGCGCTTACAAAAGCAGCCAGCGATCCATAGGTTGTTGCGGTTATAGCCCAATCGAATGTAACAGTAGCTGCGCTTCCTGAAACAGAATAATAGCGGTTGTAATCCATATGCAGGTTGGTGGAAGTATAGCCGGAAAGGGCAATCACAACAATATTGCTGTTGGACTGCACAATGTTATTCTTAATGGTAGCTTCATCCGTGTTCTGCAGGCTGATCTCGCCGCCCCATCCTCCTTTCGTATAATTCTTGAAGAAGGTATTGTTGGTGATGCTTGAATTGATCACTTTACTGTTAGGCGCATTGGAACCGAAGATGATGCCGGCATCCTTGTTATTATAAATAAAGTTGTCACGGATGTTAATACCATCAGCCGTGTAGTTATTGTTCTCACAACCCACTGTAATACCGGCCAGGTTCTCGTAACAGGTGTTGCCTTCCACGTTGATCCACTTGCCGCCATCTACATAAATACCGCCATTGGTAGCCACCGGCGATACGCAGTGATGTACGATGTTATATTTTACATTACCGTTACGTGCAAAGTTCACATTATCCGGTGCGCCTGTCCAGGAATAATGCCCGGTCATATCAATACCTATGTTACGGATATGATGTACAATATTACCTTCTATCAGGAAGTTCTCCACATTGCCGGCCATGGTAAGCCCTTCGCTATAACCAGTATTGCAGCTGTATATTTCGTTGTCTCCTACAAAGATCTCATTGTAGGAATCGGCTCCGGAACCTACTACTACCAGTGGATTAGCATTCTTGGAAGAAGAAGGTACAGCGGTGGAATCAGTAGTCCAGCCAATGTTATAGATCTTGCAGTTGGATACCTCTACATCTGTCCCCGACCCGATAATATAAATACCGGCAGCAAAATCGCGGATGTTGTTCGCTATCCTGATGCCGTCAATGCGGATATGGCTTCTGCTGCTAACAGCAATCATCTGTGCTTGTGTATCATTTGTTGCATTTACCCCATCCAGGATCACCACGCCGTCATTATAATTGGTAAGCGTAATAGGCTCGTCAGCAGAAGCGCCTGAATGCGGCCACCACAGCCTTTCTTTATAGGTGCCCGCTACAACATAAATAGTAGCGCCTGCACCTTCTGTTGTTTTATTCAGGGCCGCCTGTATGGTCTTTAAAGCAGTAGAAGTGCTGGTACCGGCATTAGCATCGTTACCAGAGGTACCATTAACATAGTAGCTGGTAATAGCCAGCTCTGTGCCTGCCTTGCGTCCGTTTGAAGGGGATTGTTCTGTCTCTTCCTTTTTGCAGGAGGCGATCACCAGCAGGCATAAACATCCTGCAATGAATGCTTTCATTACTTTGGGTTTCATAGTTTTCCATTTTAGTGTTAATCAATGAGAGTAAGGGTACATACTACATATAGTTTTTCAAAATAGATGGCCATCTGGTATAAAGACGAAGGGGCTGATTCAAAGGACCGGGGAAAACAGTGTTTTTTTAAAAGTTTTTTTGTTGTTCCATTTGGGGCGCATCTCCGCCGCCTCCTACGCCGTTCATCCATTAATTAATAAAAAATAGTCCACCACTCTTGTAGACTAAATATTTTTTATCTAATATTGTGACAGATTTAACACACCAGGTAATATGCTGCCGCTAAGCCCACCACTACCCAGCAGCATAGCCGTAGTGCTACGCACAGGTCTTTGGGATCTTATTCATACTTTATAATACATCGGGGAACATGAACACAACTAAAGGAAATGGCCTTCACCGCGCAGGCGGTGTAAGACCGCGTGACTGCCTATGTTATAACGCACGTTTAAAATGAAAAACCGGAATTGCTGCAACAATTCCGGCGAGTAAAAAAAGGCTGAGCTAAAGGGCTGTTAGTGAGTAAATCACTAGCCGCCTGCCTTATTATTTATTACCAATACAAATATAATGAAGATTGCCATTATATCGTGGATCGTGCTGCTCCCGCTCTTTACCTATGCACAGAACCAGGATAACATCACGCTTTCAGGCGTAGTCATAGATGCACAAACAAAAACACCTTTACCCGGCGCCACCGTACATATTAAGAATACTACACACGATGGTTTAACCAACGACAAGGGCGAGTTTAATTTCTTAACCGGCCAGCACCTGCCTATAACATTCCAGGTTTCTTACATTGGCTATAAACAGGCAGAAATAACCGTCAACCAGCGCACCGGCATTATCCTTGGATTAGAGGCTGCCAACACACAGCTGAATGATGTTGTGGTCGTAGGTTATGGTACACAGCAACGTAAAAGCCTGATCAGCTCCATTTCAAAAGTAAATGCAAGCGGTATCAAGGATATTCCTGTAGCGGGTGTAGATGCCCAGCTGCAGGGCAAAGCAGCCGGCGTACAAATTAACTCCAACACCGGCGTACCGGGCGATGGGGTATTTATACGCGTACGCGGCGCCACCTCCATTAACGCCAGTAATGATCCCTTGTATGTAGTGGATGGTGTGTTTATTAACAACACCAGCCTGCAAACCGTAAGCACCGGCGGCCGCGCCACCTCTCCCATAGCAGACATTAACCCGGCAGATATTGAAAGCATAGAAGTGCTGAAAGATGCCAGCGCCACCGCTATCTATGGATCACGCGGCGCTAACGGGGTAGTGATCATTACTACCAAACGCGGTAAGTTCGGCACCAAACCAACTGTCACTTTTAATACTTCACATGGCTGGGCATGGGCGCCGCAGCTGTGGGACCTTACCACCGGCCCGGAACATGCGGAGATCATGAATGAGTTTTACAGGAACTCAGAAGCAGATGCCATTGCAGCCGGCGACCAGGCAGGTATAAAAAAATATGCACAGGTGCCCTTCCGTCCCGTATCAGAGGGCGGCCGTGGCACACCGGAAGAACAGCAGACCTATGACCGCCTGCACAAATTGTTCCGCACCGGTTTGCTGCATAATTACAACCTGGCTTTGCAGGGTGGCAGCCCTACAAATAAATATTATATCGGTGCCGGCTATACGCAGCAGCAGGCGGATATTAAACCCATTGATTTTAACCGCGCCAGCTTAAAGTTCAACTTTGATCAGAAGGTGGGCGATAAAGTTACCGTAGGTACCAGCAACAGCCTGTATCGCAGCTTCCGCAACCAGGCCCGCTCCGGCGATGGTCCCCAGGGTGGTTTATTACAATCAGCCCTGCACACACCTACCTATTTACCGGAAGTGAATCCGGATGGTACGCCGGCCCGCTACGCAGGTTTTGATAACCTGGATGTGCTGCTGAATAATTACGATGTAAATACTACCAGCCTGCGTTACATTGGCAATATCTATGCAGAGGCCGAGATCATCCCGGACCTGAGGTTCCGCACCAGCTGGAGCCTGGATTATAACCATTACGATGAATCAGAGTATTGGAACAACCTCACCCAGCTGGGCGCTGCGCCTACCAATGGTTTGGCCACTTCTGCGCTTACGCAGAACACTACCTGGATCAATGAGCAAACATTAACCTACCGCAAAACACTGAACACGGTACACACTTTTGGGATCCTGGTAGGTAATACCCTGCAGAGTAATATCCAAAGCACTACCTCTGCACAGGGTTCAGGTTTTCCAAGCAACGCATTTAAGCTGATCTCTGCAGCCGCTACCCGCACTTCCTCCCAGTTATGGAGCAAGGCCAACCTGGCCTCTTTCTTTGGCAGGGTAGATTATAATTATGCCAACAAATATTTTGTAGAGTTCAGTGTGCGTGCAGATGGGTCTTCCCGTTTTGGCGCCAATCACCAGTTCGGGTATTTCCCCGCAGTGGGCGCTGCCTGGCGTTTGAAGGAGGAGCATTTCCTGAAAGATGTGAGCAGCATCAGCGATCTGAAACTGCGCGGCAGCATAGGCCTTACCGGTAACCAGAATGGTATTAACAACTTTGCCGCACAGGGCTTATGGTCTGGCGGTGCCGGCTACCCGGATAATACCACCAGTGGCGACCAGCCGGGCATTTACCCGCTGCAGCTCTCTAACCCTGACCTGCGCTGGGAAAAAACACGGCAAACCAACATTGGTGTAGACCTGGGATTGTTCAATGATCGTATAGGCATTGAGGTGAACCTGTATTCAAAACATACTACAGATGCTTTGTTACAGCTGCCGGTGAACGCTATTTCCGGTTTTAACTCCTACGCCAGCAATGCAGGTGTGATCAACAACAAAGGGTATGAAGTAGCCATTAACACCTTTAACATCCGCAACCGCCACTTTACCTGGCAAACCAATTTCAATATATCCGGCAACAGCAATAAAATAGTACAGCTGCCCATACCAGTCACCTATTACAACCGCGACTGGGTAAGGCTGCAGCAGGGTTATTCTATGTACTCCTTCTGGTTGTATAAACAGCTGTATGTAGATCCGCAAACCGGTAACGCAGTGTTTGAAGATGTGAATAAAGACGGGCAGATCACCGTGGCCGACCGGCAGATCATGGGCAGCGCTATTCCCAAATTCTTTGGCGGCATTACCAACAACTTCACCTACAAGGGTTTTGACCTGGGCGTTGCCTTCACCTTCCAGTACGGGAACGATGTATATAACCTGAACCGCTTCTTTGGTGAAGGCGGCGGTACCCGCGATGCTAACCGCGTATTATTTGCCGACCAGCTAAACCGCTGGCAGAAGCCCGGCGATATTACCGATGTGCCCCGCGTTACTGCTTACGGTAACAACTATACGCTGGAGCAGAACAGCCGTTTCCTGGAAGATGGCTCTTTCCTGAAGCTCAGCTCCCTCACTTTAGGATATACTGTTCCTAAAAGCATTACTTCCCGTGCAGGTTTCCAGACCGTACGGGTATACTTCACCGGCAGCAACCTGTTACTGTTTAAAAAGTACTCAGGGCCTGATCCGGAAGTGAATGTAACCTCCCTGCAGAATGTACAGGGGCTTGACCTGGGCACTGCGCCACAGCCACGCACCGTGCAGTTTGGAGTGAATGTAACGCTTTAATGAACCGTTAAAAAAGAATACAATGCAAACACGTAAATATATACTTCCTTTCCTGGCCTCCGTGCTGCTGCTGTCCTGCAAAAAATTCCTGGACGTGGAGCCGCAGGATGCAATTTCAGATGATAATTCAGCGGTGATCACAGACAAATCATCCGCAGAAACCGCAACCAGGGGTCTTTACAGGGCTTTATCAGCCGACGCTTACTATGGCAGCAACTTTGTTTCCATTGGCTATTTATCCGGCGATAATATTGTATGGACCGGCTCCCAATCCATTATCCAGCAGTTCATCAGCCATAATGTGCGGGCCGACAATGCCAATATTGCCAGCGCATGGTCCAGCATTTATGCTACCATTAACCGCGCCAATCATATCATTGCCAAAGTACCGGCTGTTACAGATCCTTTACTTACCCAGCAGCTGAAAAACCAGTTTACCGGGGAGGCTTATTTTGTAAGGGCTCTGGGCTATTTTGACCTGGCGCGTACCTGGGGCGGGGTGCAGATCACACTTACACCTACTATTACCCCGGCTGATAAATACGGCATTAAGCGCAGCAGCCTGGATCAAACCTATAACCAGGTGCTGAGCGACCTGGTAGCAGCAGATTCCCTGTTGCCCACCACTACCAACCGTTTCCGCGCCACGCAAAAAACTGCCTGGGCCTTACGCGCGCGTTATCATTTATACCGCCGGCAATGGGCCGATGCGGAAACCTATGCTACCAAAGTGATTGCCGATTCTGCCAACTATAAGCTGGTGCAACCTTACAGCGCATTTTTTGCCAACAATGCCACTGCCACCTCTGAATCTGTACTGGAGCTTTCTTACAGCGCCACCTATACCAACTCACACCGCAACAGCTGGCAGCCGCCCGCTAATGGCGGTACGCGCCAATGGGCGCCCAATGATGCTTTCCTGTCACTGGTAAATGATCCTGCTATTGGCGGTAACCGCAGTGCGCTGGTAGCAAAAACATCTGCCGGCCTTTGGTACGGCAACCTGTATTACCGCAGCCCGGCTACAGATCCTGCATTTGTAATACGCATTGCAGAGCTGTGGCTGATCCGTGCAGAAGCCCGCGCACAGCTCAATAACTTAAGCGGCGCTATCAGCGATCTGAATGCAGTACGCAGCAGGGCCGGTATACCGCCCAGCGAAGCAGCTACACAAAGCGCCCTGTTGCTGGCCATTGAAAATGAGAGACGGCTGGAATTTGCTTTTGAAGGGCACCGCTGGTACGACCTGGTACGTACCAACAGGGCCGCTGCTGTATTGGGTGTTACCGATGTTAACAAACAGGTGCTGCCCATACCTGCCGGCGAAGTGCTGAATGATATAGACCTTGAACAGAACAAAGGATATTAATGTGTCATCATAAATTTTAAAACATGACAACAGCCACCTACCATGCTGCGCATATACCTCCTGCATCCACGGGATGGAAAGCATACCAGAAGATCATCTTCCGGTTGTTCTTTATTTATTTCCTGATACAGGTACTACCGCTGGACTGGAAATTTTACCGGAACCTTTTTGCCATTAACTGGCTGCACCTGCAGTATGCAGATATTTTTAACATTGCGCATTATACGCCCAGCTTTTTTGCCGGGCAAACGCGTTTTGCGGACTGGGCGATCTTTTTAGGCATTGCAGCTGCCAGCACCGTAATATGGAGTTATTTAGATAAAAAGAACCAGTACAACACCAATTACGATGCCCTGTATTACTGGCTGCGGGTACTGTTGCGCTACCGCCTGGCCATTGCATTGCTGGCTTATGGGTTCATAAAATTCTTCCCGCTGCAGTCGCCTCCTCCTTCCCTGAGTAACCTGAATACACCTTACGGTGATTTTACGGAGTGGAAATTATTTTCCTTAAGCCTGGGCATTGTACCGGGCTATGAAGCTTTCCTGGGACTGGTGGAGATCATTGCAGCAGTACTGCTGTTATACCGTAAAACCACTACACTGGGCGCATTCATTGTATTGGCTTTTACCGGCAATGTGTTTATGTCTAACCTGGCTTATGGCGGCGGTGAAGCAGTGTATAGTTTTTACCTGGTATTAATTGCGCTGTTCCTGTTTGCGTATGATGTGCCTAAGCTCACCAACCTGCTGGCTTTTGGCCGGCCTACCGCACCCAATAATTACCGGCCTTCATTCACCCAACCCAGGCTGCGGTACATCCGGTTAGCGCTGAAAGCTTTTGTAGTACTGTTCTTTGGTGTGATCTATGGTGCGCAAACCTATGCCGCTATACATCATGATCCATATCAATATCCTGCTGCACCTGGTTTGGCGGGCGCGCAGGGCTTATATAATGTACGGGAATTCCGTTATAATCATCAAACATTACCCTACAGTGATATTGATCCTGTCCGCTGGCAGGATGTGGTATTGGAAAAATGGAATACACTTAGCATCCGCTCCAACCGCCCGGTGGTTATTGATTCCACGAATGTAGACAGCATTCATACCGCCGACCAGGACCGCACCTTTGAGCTACAAGGAAGTGCTGCAAGGCATTACTATAGTTACCAGGCCGATACTGTGCACCAGCTGCTGGTGCTGCAAAACCGCAACCCGCATCATCGTACGGAGCAATGGCTGCTGCATTATGAGCGGCCCAATGATAGTACGCTCATCCTGTCCGGCGCTAACCAGGCCAAAGACTCTGTGTACGTGGTATTAGACCGGGTGAATAAGAAATACCTGCTGGAAGAGGTAACTAAAAAAGGCCGCAGCAGATCCATCAAACTATAATCGGTTCATCTGAAAAATATTGTTATGTCTACCATCACCATTCCTGAAATACATGCCGCAAGGAATAACCAGCTTCCGCCACTGCCCGGCATTTCCACGCCCTGGAAAACATATGAGCTGATTGCTTTCCGCATTGCATTTATCTTTTTTGTGGCCATCTCAATTCCCAATAATGCGGAATGGTACAGCCATGTGTTCCATATTAACTGGGCACGCCTGCATTACCGCGACCTGTATGATATTGCGCGATTTGGCTCCGGGATCAATGTTTTTGGCAACACCATCTTTGGCAGCCCCCTGTACGGTTATGCCAACTGGATCATTACTTTCCTGGTATCTGTTGCAGGAGGTTTAATATGGACAGTGATAGACAGCCGCCGTAAAGATCCGCCACTGGAATATAACCAGCTGTATTACTGGCTGCGGGTAGTGGTGCGCTACCGTGCAGGCATTGGCATTATTGGCTTTGGCTTTACCAAGCTGCTGCCGGTGCAAATGCCTTTCCCATCTTTAGGATTGCTGAACACTAACTTTGGCGATTTCTCTGCACAAAAGATCTACTGGCTTATCATCGGTATAGTACCCTGGTACCAGGTATTTGCAGGTATAGTGGAGGTAACGGCCGGTACGCTGCTGTTCTTCCGCAAAACCACTACCCTGGGCGCAGCCCTGCTGGTAGGCGCTTTAGGCGATATTGTGTATGTGAACTTTGCTTATGATGGCGGTGTGCATGTATACAGCTCTTATTTTGTGCTGTTAGGCGCCTTCCTGCTGGTGCAGGATGTGCCCAAGCTATACCGTTACTGGATCAAAGAAGAGTATACCATTCCGGTATACTATTTCCCTGTATTCTCAAAAGGATGGCAGTACGCGCGCGTAGCTTTGAAAACCGGTGTGATCGTATTATTCCTGGGAGTATTGTATTATCTGCAGCTGGTGAATTATAAGTATGATCCCTATAAACAACCCTCCACTGCCGGTGTGCGTGCTTTAAGAGGTAACTACCGGGTAACGGAGTTCCGCATTAATAACAGGGTCATTCCTTATGATCCTACTGATAGCATCCGCTGGCAACGGGTAACCTTTGAAAAATGGACCAGCCTAACGTATACGGTTAATCGTGCAACGTTCATTGACCTCTCTAACGGTGGTGGCGATCCTATGCGGGACATTAACCGCACCTTTGAGCTCACTGGTACCGGTGGGGGGCAACGGGTATTCCACTACTATGCAGACAGCATTGACCATGTGCTATACCTGCAGGATAAATACAAAGCTATCCCCGACCGCAGGAACCGCGTAGCCGGTGTGGGTGGCGATCAGAATTATGATCTGAATGCAGGCAGGCCACTGGCTAAAGAAGGCCGCAAGCACGACCTGGATACCACTGATCGTAACTGGATCTCCCCAACAGCCTGGTCGCATATTGGCGATGAAAACCACATGATCGATAAAACGGTGTGGACTGCCCGCCGCGACCGTGAATTTGCGGTGCCGCTCAAAAATGAGCACCGGAACCGCATGGTGCTGCAATATGAAACAACAGACGGATCGCACGTAATACTGAAAGGTGTGGATGAGCATAAAGATTCTATTTACGTAGTGCTGGACCGCATAAACCGGCCTTACCAGGTAAAACCCAGTACGCTGGATGCAGGTAAATACTAACAGGCATGCGATTTAAAACGTATATGCTGTATGGTTATATGCTCTGCATGTCCTGTAAGCACAATAGTAACAGCACAATGGTTTTACAAGATACTGCCAACTGGCCGGCTACCTTTGGATTAGGCCGGCCGGCCACGCAGGCCGAAATAGCAAAGCTGGATATAGATGTACGGCCGGATGGAAAAGGACTGCCACCCGGCGCCGGTGATGCCATTACCGGCAAAACCATTTACATGGCTAAGTGCGCCGCCTGCCATGGCACCGGTGCAGAACCGATGGATGTAAAGCTGCCTGGTCCTGCGCTGATGAATGACAGCGCCGGCGCAGACCGTAACAAGCTAAAGACCATTGGTAACTACTGGCCCTATGCTACTACCATTTTCGATTATGTACGCAGAACCATGCCTTACAATGCGCCCGGTACTTTAACGGATAATGAAGTATACAGCCTTACCGCTTATATCTTACATGCCAGCAATATTATTACCGCGCAAACAGTGATGAACGCAGCGTCTTTACCAAAGGTGACCATGCCTGCAAAAAAATTATTTGTACCGGATAACCGGCATGCAGGGCCGGAGGTTCGCTAACCGTGATTGTATGAGTAAAAGAAAGATCAGCCGGCGTACTATGTTAGGCGGGGCCGCTACTGCCGCTGTAATGCTGTTCAAATCCTCTTACGGGAAAATGATCCAGGCGGCCATACCGGAATCTGTGCTGCAGTCAGCAGACCCTACTAAAACAATAGGGCCGCCTCCCGGCGAAATAGGCACCCGCTCTGCATTTGAGCACGTAGTAAAAAAAACTTCCGATATTTCTTCGCGCACACCGCTGCAGGATCTGTATGGTGTTATCACCCCATCTGACCTGCATTATGAGCGCCATCATGCCGGCGTACCGGTGATTGATCCGCATAAATATGAGCTGCTGATCCATGGCATGGTAAATAAGCCCATGGTGTTCACCCTGGCCGATCTAAAACGTTTTCCATCTGTATCCCGCATCTGTTTTTTAGAATGCTCCGGTAACTTCCGCAATAGTAAGGAAACGCTTACTCCGCAGGAGATCTGTGGCCTTACCAGCCAGAGTGAATGGACGGGTGTAATGCTTTCCACTCTGTTCCGCGAAGTAGGTGTGCAGCCCAAGGCCAGCTGGTTCCTGGCAGAAGGCGGTGATGCCGCCATTATGACCCGCAGCATCCCTGTTAAAAAAGCCTGGGACGATGCCATGATCGTATATGCGCAGAATGGGGAAGCCATCCGCCCGGAGCAGGGCTATCCCGTACGTTTATTGCTGCCTGGCTGGGAAGGCAATACCAGCGTAAAATGGCTGCGCCGCCTGGAGCTTTCCGACCAGCCTTATATGACGCGGGAAGAAACTTCCAAATACACTTATGCCGTAAAAGACAGCATCCGTCAGTTCAGCTTTGAGATGGATGCGCGCTCCATCATTACCTTCCCTGCTTTTCCGCAGCAGGTGGCCAAAGGCTGGATAGAGATCCGCGGTATTGCGTGGAGCGGATGGGGCAAGATTGTGAAAGTAGAGATCAGCACAGATGCCGGCAAAACCTGGCAGGCAGCCCGTTTGCAGGAGCCTGTGCTGGACAAGGCGCATACCGGTTTCCGTTATTTATGGCAGTGGAATGGAGATACCACAGAGATCATGAGCCGCGCCATTGATGAAACAGGATATACGCAGCCCACTTTACAGCAATTAGTGAATGCACGTGGCACAGATATGGGCGGCTATCATATGAACCCCATTACCGCCTGGGTGATACAGCGGGATGGTAAGGTGCTGTTCAAACCGGAAAAATGGAAATGAGCCCACCACATTGTCAGTAAAAAACATTTATTTTGATAACATGCAGCAATCCGAATATGATGCAGTGGTAGTAGGTTCCGGCCCCAACGGACTGGCAGCCGCCATTGCTATGCAGCAGGCAGGCTTATCCGTTTTACTGGTAGAGGGGAAGGAAACTATTGGCGGCGGCCTACGCTCTGCGGAGCTTACGCTGCCTGGTTTTGTGCACGATATCTGTTCTGCTATTCATCCCACTGCTGTTATCTCTCCCTTTTTCTCCTCTTTACCTTTAGCGCAGCATGGCCTGCAATTCATATACCCCGAAGTAGCCGCAGCGCATCCTTTTGATGATGGCAGCGCCGCAGTGCTAAAGAAATCCATTCAGGAAACTGCACAACTGTTGGGGAGCGATGAGCAAACTTATTTACAGCTTTTACAACCGCTGGTAAAGGATCTGCCACAGCTGGCGCCTGACATACTGGGGCCTTTACGTTTTCCCAAACACCCCTTAGTGATGGCCCGTTTTGGGTTGAATGCATTAACATCTGCAACGTTCCTGGCTAAACGTTTTCATACACAAAAAGCAAGGGGCTTATGGGCCGGTATGGCCGCGCATGCCATACAACCGCTTAGCAACCTCACCACCTCCGCCATTGGGCTGGTACTGCTGGCAGCCGGGCATGCACAGGGCTGGCCTGTTCCGGTAGGCGGCTCTGTAGCTATTGCCAAAGCGCTGGCGGCTTATTTTGTGTCGCTTGGCGGAAAAATTGAGACTAACTTTTATGTGCAGAAGCTCAACCAGCTGCCCCCTTCCCGCGCCGTATTATTGGATGTAACACCTAAGCAACTGCTGGACATAGCCGGCGACCAGTTCTCCGCTTTATACAAATGGCAGCTGCAGCACTACCAATATGGTATGGGTGTTTTTAAAATAGACTGGGCGTTGGATGGGGCCATCCCCTTTACTGCAGCGGAATGCCGGCAGGCAGGCACTGTGCATTTAGGCGGTACCTTTGAACAGATTGCAGCTGGTGAAAAAGCTACGGCCGCCGGGCAGCATGTGCAACAACCGTATGTATTATTAGCGCAGCAAAGTTTGTTTGATACCTCCCGCGCCCCGCAGGGTAAACAGGTGGCCTGGGCGTATTGCCACGTGCCCAATGGCTCGCAGCAGGATATGACGGACATTATAGAGAACCAGGTGGAGCGCTATGCACCGGGTTTTAAAAAGTTGATCATAGGCCGGCACACCATGCATACCGCGCAAATGCAGGCGTATAATCCCAACTATATTGGTGGCGATATTAATGGCGGCATACAAAACATTCAGCAATTATATACCCGCCCCGCATTGCGCTGGTCGCCCTATAAAACATCTGCTAGGGGTGTTTATATCTGTTCTTCTTCCACACCGCCCGGTGGCGGGGTGCATGGCATGTGTGGGTTTCATGCGGCTAAAAGAGCGTTGAGGGATGTGTTTGATATAAAATTATAAATACTTTGCAGTAAGCTTTTCACATAAGTTATAAATATCTTCATGCCGGTGCAGGCCATCCCTCCATTTTTCAGGAATGTGTTCATACCCATAATACAGGCCGGCCAGGCCGCCGGTAACAGCAGCTGTAGTATCTGCATCATTACCCAGGTTCACAGCGGTTAATACTGCTTTTTCATAACTATCGGTATTCATAAAACACCACATACTGGCTTTCAAAGTATTTATTACATATCCGAAAGAAGGAATGGTGTCAATATTGTATTGTGTAATATCTTCTTTCAACAGCGGATCAAACAAGCTTATTTCACTGGCTACGATGCCCTGTTGCGTAATGAACGTGTGTACCTCCGGTGCCGTTTGCGCATAAGCAGTATGCTTGTCCATGCCATTAAGCAAACGCCGGGAAAATTCAAGATAGTAAAAACAGGCAATTATAGAGCGTATATGGCCGTGTGTAATAGAAGATACTTCTTTGGTGATAGCATACCGGTTTTCTATACTCATATCCCTGATATAAAAAAGCAAAGGCATTATGCGCATCAGGGAACCGTTTCCATTTTGCTCTGGTTCAAAATCACCTGCCAGGTCTGGGCGGATATCTCTTTCCAATCGCTCAATAGCCCTTCTTGTAGTCATTCCAATATCAAACACTTCTCCACGGGCGGTCCAGTAAGCTTTCCGGTACCATGCAATAAATTTGTGGCCCACATCCTTTAAGTCATAGCCGTTCACCAACGATTCTGCCAAACAGAAAGTTAGTGAGCTATCATCAGAAAAAGTGCCGGGAGGCTGATCATGACTTTTGTACCCCTCATAATCAACTACCGGTTTAAGTTTTAATGTTTCCCTGTCCTCAAATTCTGCCGGCACGCCCAAAGCGTCTCCAATGGCTACGCCGAATAAAGCAGCGTGAATTGTATTCTTTTCCATTTGCGTAATTACACGCTGGTGAAGTTACAAAAAGCGAATGTATTATAGACCATACTTTACCTCATAGGCCTTTCCTTTTTCTATTGTTATCTCATACACCCCATTTCCCCTTGCATTAATCTCCGCGCCTGCACATACAGGCTTGCTTTTACTTTTAAAACGCAGTATACCCGTGCCCGTGCCGGATTGCACTTTGATCTGTTTAGTGCTGCAATACACTTTAATATCCCCATCCGGTGTGGGCACTGTACCTTCCATCCATTGCAGGCCGCCTAAGGCAGGCTCCATTATCCAGCTTTTATAAGCCGGTGCTGTAGGCCGTACACCTAAATAATATTTGCCCAGCAAATAAATAGGACTGGCACCCCAGGCATGGCATAAGCTGCGCCCAAATGGCCTGCCATACATAGCATAATGTTCCGCACCCTTTTCTTTGGGATCATACTTTTCCCAGAAAGAGGTAGCGCCCAGCTTAAGCATACCACCCCAGTAATCTTTCATTTCCTTCAGCACATAATTTTGCTCACCCATGGCGCATAAAGCTTCCAGCTCATAAAAACGCATATAGGGTGTGGTGATCTGCTGCACACTATCATTCAGCAGCACATGCTGTTTTACGCCCTGCTTCTGTGCTTCATTGAGGTAATCAAAAAAGATGGAGAACATGTTGCTGTAACGGGTTACATAATTGGTAGGGTTACCATTTATGCGGCTATGCACCAGCGCCTGTTTACCCGCATTCCAGTAGTAGGCAAACAGTTTGGTGCGCAGGCCGGCAGCCAGCTGTTTGTACTGTGCAGCGCCGGCATTATCCTTTACAAGATCTGCACACAGGGCCATGGTTTCCAGGCTGCGGCAAAATAGTAGCTGCTCAAAGCTTACCTCTCCCTGTTTGCTTAACCCATCTGCCCAGTCAATAAATACCCAGTCGCCGGGCAGACCTTCCAGCATACCATCCTTATTACGGCGTTGCAGGCAAAACTCAATGAGGCTTTGCATACGTGGATAAAACTGCTGTATAAAAGTTTCATCGCCGGTGTACAGGTAATAATCATAAATACCCAGGAACCAGTAAAAGGTATAATCCATAATGGTATTTATATGGCTGCTCACCGGATCTTTACCGCGCAGGGCCAGCAGGGTGCGGGATACCGTAGGCGCGTCAAAGAACAGGTAATAGCTCATCAGAAAGCTCTGGTATGCATCGCCGGACCAGATCCAGCGGTCGCGCTTAATACCGTCAATAAAAAACTCGCGGGTATTTAAGTGCAGCGTATAGGCGGCCACGTTCCAGATCTGGTTCACCTGCTCATCGGAGCAATGGAAGCTACCCCGGTTAGCTACGGGTAAATACTCGTACAACATGGATACGGAATCTATCTTCACATCACCCTCATACTGTATATTCACAAAACGGAATGCCTTGGAAAGCGGCATGGTGGAATCTTTAGCGGCGGCCTGCTGCACATCCAGCTGGTCCAGCGTTTCACAGGTAGTGGTGGCCAGGGCTTCTTCCTGCGACTCCCCGTAATAAATGGCTACTTTACCATTCCCCTTTAGGCCATGCAGCTGTATAAATCCAAACGTTTCCTTACCAAAATCCACTAGCATGGATTGTCCGCTGCGCGTGGTTTTTACAGGCAATTGCGGCTGCACATCCAGCTTAAACCGGGAAGGCGGCATCAACGGGTCATGAAAGTTCCAGGAACCGGCCTGCAGCCATTTAGTGCCTGACTGGGACGATACCATGCCCGTGGCATCAATCCATTCCTTATCCTCGTAGGTCACTTTCCAGGTGGAATCGGAAACCACTGTTTTTCCCTGCACAAAAATGGCAGGCACCTGGTTCTGGTTATATACTTTTATATTCAGCCGGTGTTCCCCCGCCGGTATGGTTACCTTTTGCGGGCGGCCCGGCAGCATTTTGCTATCCAGCTTTACGTTATACGATCCTTCTGCATACAGTGTTACTTCTTCCGGCGCAGCAAGATTAAATACTTTGTGAAAATCCATCAGCACATAATGACTGTCCATGCGCCAGAAAGGGGGCAGGAAAGCGCCGCGCTCCGTACGCCGGTTCTGCATTTTATTGCCCAGCCATATTTCAAAATCACCGGGATACCAGATCCAGGCAGCTTTAGACTGCGCATGCAGAATATCTGTCCCAAAGACACTTATTAATAAAAGAACAGCAATGGAAAACTTCTTCATAACAGGAATTATCAATACCACAATATACAAACAAATAGGTAGTACACTATAGTATAGTTCATTTTGCCTGCATATGCCGGTAAATAAGGGCAGAAACGTTGGCCATGGCCTGTATGCCGGCCTTTACATCAGGTAATTGTTTGGAGAGCAGCACCAGCACATACTTACGGCCATCGGGTAAAAAAACAATACCGGCATCATGCCGCACACCGCTGATCTCACCGGTTTTATGAGCCACTTTTACATCCGGCGGCAGATGAGCGGGGATCACATCATTAAAATGCTGATCCAGTAATATCTTAATCATAGCCTGGGAAGCAGTGGCATTTACCGCCTTACCCTGTGCTATTTTTTCAAATAACAGCATCAGGTCATAAGCCGTGGTAGTATTATTCAATCCTTTTTCAAACGCCTTATCATCTTCCACACCCCGCAGCACCTATATATGTGCAGCGCCCAGGGTGCGCATGGTTTGGGTTACATTTTTAGCGTCCACCATTTCAATGATAAGATTGGTAGCCAGGTTGCTGCTCATGATGATCATCTCATACATTAATGCAGATAAGGTTTTGCGCTTGCCCACCTGCTGGTATAGCTCCTCCTGGCTATCGTCCTCCGGGTTTAAATGATAAACGCTGCTATCCACAATGCTTTTAAATTCATTCTTCACCATTACGGAATCCGATAACGCAAAGCGCCCGGCAGCCGCCTGTTTAAATACTTCTATCATTACCGGCACTTTCATGGTGCTGGCCGCATGAAAAGTTTCCTGTGCATTGATCAGCAGCTCAGTGCCGGTTTGCAGGTCTTTAAATGCCACGGCATACACCCCGGGGTATTTAGCCAGCGTATCCTTTATGGATTGCTCCAGCTGGGCTGATGCGGAAAAATAAGCCATCATTAAAAATGTAAATAATCCCAAACGGCAGATCATATCATCAAAATACGGCAAAGCTGCCATATTTAGGCACATGCTTTGAGGCTACCCTTAAAAAGAGCAGTATGTAGCTACAGCCCGCTACTGATGAGCTGTAACGCAGTACGGCCTTTTTGCTTACATCTTTAAGGTATTGTGTAAGCATCTACTCATTAAAAATATTTTTATGGCCACTGCATCCAAAACCAGGGTAAGCCCTGCCAAACGGAAACCGGTTAAACGTAAAACCACCAAAAAAACAACCGCCACGGAAAAGGTGCCTGCTACCCGTAAAAAAAAGGAAGCGCTTAAAGACCTTTCCGTTACCTACGACCAGTTCAAGGAATTTGAAGGACAGCGGTATACCGGTATGAAGGTGGGTAAAAGCCACAAATGGTATTATGATAAAGGGGAATGGCATGAAACCAAGATCACGCCGGACCTTTGGGAAATATCCTACGCCGTAACCAAACGCCGCGCAGGCAAAGCGCCGGAAGGCAGCGGAGTGCCGGTGGGCACAGCTTACCACTGGTATATATTTGCGCACCAGAATGTACGTAAGCTGAATGCAGATGATTATACCACCTCCATGAGCGGGCTTAAGCTCAAGCTGGCGCACAAACGTTTTGACAGTGAAAAGTGGAGCGTAAGCGCCAAAACCCAACGCAAACATTTAGTGGAATTTTTACAGGAGCTGATCGCACAGCTGGAGCAGGAGCCCATACCCGTAGCCTTTAATTACAATGGAAAAGATTATAAAGGAGAAGCCATTCCCATTACGCAAACCTGTTTGAACGGGGTATGTACCAAGCTGGATGTAACCCTGAATGATGAACAGATAGGCATTGTCCGCTACCTGAAAAGCGGCTGGAAAACCGACAGCAATACCGATAAGAAATTTATAAAGGCCATTGGGAATGAAATCTTAAATTGGTACAACAAAAAATAAACCGCCATGCCTGAATTACCAGACCTGCAGGTATTTAGCCGTAACCTGGAAAAAACATTAGCAGGAAAAACTTTGCAGAAAGTAATTGTTCACAACAGTAAAAAGCTGAATGTATCTGCTGCAGTCCTGCAAAAAACCTTGAAGGGTCAGAAGCTGAAAAAAGTGCACCGCGTAGGTAAAGAGCTGCATTTTGATTTTGACAGCGGCGATGTGCTGGCCTTACATTTAATGCTCCGGGGACAGCTGCATTTATTTGAAAAGAAGAACACCCATAAACATACCGTTATTGAGCTGCTGTTTGATGATGATACCGGGCTGGCCATGACAGACGGTTTTGGACAAGCCACCCCTACGCTGAACCCGGAAGAGCGGGAGGCCATTGATGCGCTGTCCCCTAAAATGACCGCTGCCTTTTTAAAAGAACAGCTTTCCAAAACAAAGGGCAATATCAAAAACCTGCTGCTGGACCAACATATTATTCGCGGTATTGGTAATGCTTATGCTGATGAGATTTTGTGGGATGCCGGCATCTCCCCCTTTTCCAGCAGCCAGAAAATTCCGGAAGCTAAAATAAAAGCGCTGGCTAAGTCTATCAAAGACGTGCTGCACAAAGCTGAAAAAGAGATCCTGAAAACACACCCGGATATTATCAGCGGGGAGGTGCGTGATTTCATGGATATTCATAACCCTAAAAAAACACATAGCCCTTCCGGCGCCACCATTCAGCACAAAGCAGTGGGTGGCCGCAAAACTTACTACACAGAAGAGCAGGAATTATTTGATTAACGTTAGCGGACAGGCGCTGTTCATTTCCGGACATCACGCCCGGCACCCACCCCACTTATTCATTGAAAATGAGCAGGATGCGTATTTGGCATAAAGAGTGTGCCTTGTATGCAACTCATTCTACCCGACATGCAAAACCACTCGCTTAAAATTGCCTGGCGTAATCTCTGGAAAGACCGTTTTTACTCCATTATCAATATTACCGGGCTGGCCGTAGCCATGGCCGCTTTCCTGCTTATTATAAACTATGTGCGCTTTGAAAATAGTTACGAGAATTTTTATACCAAAGCAGATAATATTTACCGCGTAACGCTGGACCTGTATAAAGATGGCGCTTACGTGGTAACAGATTGTGAAACCCACCCGCCCATGGCCCCTGCAGTAAAAAAACAGCTGCCGGAAGTAAAAGATTTTGTGCGGGTACAACGGATAGGACAAAGTGAAATAACCAACACCCGGCGCCAGGCTTTTTTGGTAGATAAAATATATGCAGCAGATGCATCTTTTTTTTCCATTTTCAATTGCCACTTTATACAGGGCGATCCATCTACAGCACTGAAAGGCGCTATGGATGCAGTGATCACGCAAAGTACCGCAGCCAGGATCTTTGGAAACCAAAACCCCATTGGGCAAACTTTAAATCTCAGATCGCAGATAGTCACTGTAACCGGTGTCATAAAAGATGTACCGGAAAATACCCACCTGAAATATAACATTCTGCTGTCCCTGAACTTTGTAGCAAAGCAGGGTTATGACCTGAACGGCTGGAACGCCAATAATAATTTCACTTACCTGGAAATGGCCCCTCATACCAGTTTGGCAGCCTTTAACGATAAGCTGAAAGCCTTTTCCAAAGAACGCTTAAAGGATAAGATCTATAAAGCAGAACTGATCAAAGACATACACCTGCATTCCCGGAAAACCTACGAACCGGAAGTGAACGGCGATGCCAAAACCGTACAGTTCCTGCTGGTAGTGGCTTTCCTGATATTGCTGATAGGCACCATCAACTACGTGAACCTTACTACTGCCCGTGCCGCAGAACGCCTCAAAGAAGCCAGCATTAAAAAAATACTGGGCGCCAACCGCTGGACGCTGGTAAAGCAATTCTTTACAGAATCCCTGCTCATCAATATCATGGCATTTGGACTGTCGCTGGTGCTTATACAACTATGCCTGCCCATGTACGCCAATATTGTTGGTAAAGGGGCTACAGTGGGCATTTTTACCAGCAGCTACTTCTGGACAACCTGTGCAGCCCTGTTCCTGCTGAACGGGCTTTTATCCGGCTTATACCCTTCCATTGCCTTATCATCTGTAAAAGCAGTAAGTGCGCTTAACCGCAGCTTTACCAATGCGCTGGAAGGCGGCGCGTTGAGAAAAACACTGGTGGTGGGGCAGTTCACCATTGCTTCTGTGGTATTGGTAGCCTCTATTATTGTATACAAACAATTATACTTTATGCGCAGCCAGGACCTGGGCGTAAACCTGGACCAGCTAATGGTTATAAAAGCGCCCGCGCTGGAAAATGACAGCACCAGCAACGCGGCATTTAAAATTGAGCTGCAGCAGCTGGCCGGCGTAAGCAGGGTAGCCATGGGCGGTGCTATGCCAGGTATGGATATAAGCGACATTTCCTCAACCAGCGGCGTAACGCGGGTAGGCGCAGATCAAAAGTCCAGCTATAACTATTACGTCTATGGTGTAGATGCTGATTTTGTGCCGGCTATGGATATTAAAATGGCCGCCGGCCGCAATTTTATAGCCGGCTCACTCAATAAGGACGAAGTGCTGGTTAACGAAGAAACCGTGCGCCTGCTGGGTTTTGCATCCCCTGAAGCAGCCGTTGGCAGCAAAATAAATTTCTGGGGCGGGCAGTCAGTAATTGCAGGCGTAATGAAGAACTACCACCAGCGCTCTTTAAAAGAAGCCCTGCTGCCCATGATACATACGTATGAGCCACGGTATACTAACTATTTTGCGGTAAAAATGAATGCCCGCGACATACGCCATACCGTAAGTGCGGTAGAAAAAAAGTGGCAGGCTTATTTTAAAGATCATCCGTTTAACTACTTTTTCCTGGACGATATGTTTAACCAGCAATACCAGTCTGATACGCGTTTAGGCGAGATCGTTACCATCTTTTCCATCTTCACCATTTTCATTACCTGCCTGGGGTTGCTGGGCCTTACTGCCTACAGCGTAAGCCGCCGTACCAGGGAAATAGGCATCCGCAAGGTGCTGGGCGCCAGCGTAACCGGTATTATACATTTGCTGACACGGGATTTCATTCGCCTGGTGGTAATAGCCGTTGTAATAGCCACGCCCATTGCCTGGTGGACCATGAACAAATGGCTGGATGATTTTGCCTACCGTATTGCCGTACCCTGGTGGGCCTTTGCCATAGCCGGTTTACTAATGATGGTAGTAGCCGTGTTCACCATCAGCTTCCAGTCAATGAAAGCAGCCCTGATGAATCCAATAAAGAGTTTAAGAAGCGATTAAAAAAAGCCGGTTTGCTTTTACACAAACCGGCTGCTGCTTTTCGGGATAGCCCGTTTTATTAATCGCTATTATCAAACCTCTTATTGCTGATCCCACCACACACGGTCCGTAAGCTTGGCGCTCTGCTGTGGCTGCGGGTTAGAGATCACTTCCACCTGCGGGTATAACAGGCGGCGCGGCACCTCTGAAGAGCCATTCAGCACTTTCTTTATTACCGGGAACCCGGTCCTTCTCCAATCCGTAAAATTCTCTACAGATAAAAAGTTAGCAGTGCTCTTTTCTTCCATAATACGTTGCAGCGCATTTGTAGCAGTTAGCGTACCACGTGCGGTCATATAGGTGCTTACAGCACCGCTGGTTACGCCCAGCTTTGTCATGTGCGACAGTATGGCCTGCTGGTAAATAGGCTGCGCTGCTGCAAAACCTGATTTAATGAAGGTGGCTTCCGCTCTCAGGAACAAGGCCTCCGAATAATTCACCACATAATTGTAGGCATTAGCGCCCTGGTAAAAATCGCTGGGGCGGGAGTAGGCTTCCAGGCTGCCCAGCGCCGATCCTATCTGCCGGCCGGTATATAAACCCGTTTCTTTTGCAGGTTTTACCATATAGGTTAACCGGGGATCATTACGCGCTTTTAAGGTATCTATAAAACCGGATGCCAGTATAAAGGTAGATCCCGGTAAAAAGGTCTGGAACCAGATATTTTCCTGCCCTTCAATACCCTGGTAAGGGAATTTCAGGTCATCATCATTAGCAGTCATGCCCTTGTCCAGCGCCTGTAATGCAAGATCTGCCTGGGTGGCGGCATTATAACCCGGCGCTTTGGTAAGGTGCATGTAAAAGCGCGCTTTTAAGGTATAGGCCAGCCGTTGCCATTTATCCATATCTCCTTTGTACAGATAATCATCATCTCCCGGTACTATAACACCTTGTTTGGCAATGTCCGCAATGGCATCGTCCAGCAGTTGCTGAATACCTTTATAAATATCTTCCTGTTTGTCATACACCGGTGTATAGTTACCGGCGCCGGCCAGCGCCTGCGTGAAAGGAATGTCCCCCCACAGATCAGTACCTTGTCCCCAGCAGAATGCTTCCAGTATTTTAGCAATGGCTGAATAATTCGTATTCCCGTTTAGGGTAGCCACGGAATCCAGCCGCGCCAGGTTATTCAGGCAGGTGGCATATAGAACGGTCCAGTCGCCGTTCATATCCGATTGCACCATAAAATAAGTGCCGGAATTAGGTACGGGCTGGTTTAGCGCCATGGTTTGCAGGTACTCCTGTATAATGGTAGATACATTGCCGGCGTATAATGACTGTGTAACCACCAGCTCTGCAGGCGCCAGTATCAACGGTTCCTGCACAGAGGAAGGGCGGTTAGGATCCTTATTCACATCAATGAATTTCTTACAGCCACCCGCCAGAAGGCAACCCGCTATTGCAATGATATATATTACTTTGTTCATGACAGTTCAATTAAGTTTTTAGAAACTTACTTTCAAGGTAAAGTTCACAGAACGTGAGGTGGGCGTAGAGAATGAATACATACCCTGTGATCCGCTGGAAGAGCCAAAGGAGCTTACTTCCGGATCGCCGCCGGTAAAGTGCGGACTATAGATCCACAGGTTACGCCCGGTTACAATGAGCGAAGCTGACCTTACAAAGCTGTTCGGGAAAAGCGATCTTCCAAAATCATAGCTCAGGCTAATGGTACGCAGCTTTACATAAGTACCATCCTGTATCACGGATTCTGTTACCGCGCTTAAACGGCGCCAGTAATCCTGCCCGGTTACCATGGTAGTATTAGCTTTGTTGTCTGATGCATTGATGCCTTCCACTACCCGGTCGGCGCGGTCTTCCGTTGCTTTGGGCGTACCATAAAAATATCCATAGCCGTCTACGTTATTCTGTATATCACCGCCCTTTTTCATGTCAAACAAAAAGCTCAGGCTAAACTGTTTATACCGGAAGGTGTTGGAGATGCCCCCCATCCAGTCAGGGTTAATATCCCCTATTACACCGGTGGAATCAGAGAAGGGCAAACCGGCATCATCTATCAGCAGCTGCCCGCTAGCCGTTCTTTTAAACAACGTACCTACAATTGCACCGTAAGGCTGGCCTACAATAATGCTGGTAAAACCATTCCCTATCTGTGACTGGCCGTTGTAAATGGCTAATACTTTATTACGGATGCGGGTGAAATTGATCGTCATATCCCAGCTGAAATCCTTGCTTTGCACCGGTTTGGCATTCAGTAATATTTCAAGCCCCTTGTTCTGCATTTGCGCAGAGTTTACGGTAGTACCGGCATAACCGGTAGAGGGCGCAATAGGCACACCGGGAATAATACCGTCTTTTGTTTTACGTACAAAGTAAGAAGCTTCCAGCCCTAAGCGGTTGCGGAAAAAGTTAGTTTCCAAACCTACTTCAAACTCATTCAGGCGTTCATTTTTCAGGCTGGGGTTACCCAGCGTTTGGCTCAGCAAATACCCCGTTTGTCCCTGGAAGGGGAAAGCATAGTTGGTAAAAATAATACCAGCTACCCCGGCAGCATCGCCACTGCCCTGTGGCAGCTGGTAAGGCGTATTCAACTGGTACGGGCGTACGTTATCATTACCCACCGTTGCATAAGACAAACGGATCTTACCAAAATTCATTACATCTGTTACAGCCGGTGATAATAGCTCAGAGAACACAAAACTGCCGGCTACAGAACCGTAAGGGTAAAAGCTCTTATCCTGTGATAATACGGAGCTACCGTCATAACGGCCTGTAAGTGACAGGATGAACATCCGCTTCCAGTCCACATTGGCTTGCGCATAAAAACCAACTTTACGGCTCTGGTAATGCGTTTCATTATATGCGATGGAAGATGCCTGGCCAATGTTATCAAAATCATCAATATTCAAACCCGTACCCTTTGCATACTCTGTTTGGTTATACGCAGAGTATACGTTATTACCCAGCAGCAGGTTCAGGTTAAAGTCGCCCACATCTTTAGTAGCGTTTACAATAAAGTCGTGGTTAAACTGGCGGTAGTTTAGATTCTGCTCAATAATACGGCCCGCGGGGTTTGCAGAAGATCCCCTGGATTCGCGGTACTTATCCTGTTCAGAATAAATATCCGCACCCATTCTTTCCGTTATCGTTAACCAGTTGGTAGGCGTATAGTGCAGCGTTACAACCGGTATAAAGCGGTTTACGGTTGCTTTGTTATAAATATTATCCAGCACCCAGTAAGGATTGTTCCTTGAATAACGGTACACGCGCTGGGTACCATCTGCATTCTCATAGGGCAGCGGATTCCAGGAAATAGGCGCGGTAAGCACCGTCCAGATGGGCGCTTCCAGGATATAACCTTCCGGCAAACGATCGTTCTGCGAGCTGGAATAGTTTAGCTGGAAAGTGCTGGTCAGGTTATTTAATATTTTGGTATTGTATTTTGCAAACAGTGCATGCCGGTCATAATCCGTTTTGGGAGTGGTACCGGTCTGCTTCAGGTAAGAGTACGACAGGAAGTAGTCTGACAAACCATTACCGCCATTCACACTCACGGTGCTGTTGCTGGTAATGCCTGTTTTAAAAAAGTCTTTAGCCTGGTTATACTTTTTTAACTTTTGCCCGTTCACCGTTAAAGTATCCATTAACGGACCCCAGGAGCTGCTGGTCTTTTTATCCTCACCATTAAAATATTCATATCGTTTGGTAACGGTATTGTATTCACCCTGGGCATATTTATCCTGCACTTCCGGCAGCCAGGGTGTTTCAAAAGAAACATCCTGTGAAAATGTCACGGAAGGTTTTTTAGTGACCGCACTCCCGCTTTTGGTAGTGATCATAATAACACCCCTTGCACCGGCAGAGCCGTACAACGCCGTAGCAGCAGCACCTTTCAGCACGCTGATGTTCTCAATAATAGCCGGATCAATATCCGCTAAGCGGTTGGTACCCGGGCCGGAATTGAGGTTGCCTGTTTCATCGTTATTCACCGGCACCCCGTCTACAATGATCAGTGCCTGGTTCTCCCCATAAAAGGAGGTAGCGCCGCGTATTACAATGCGGGATGAGCTGCCCGGCGTACCGGAAGAGCTGGTGATCTGCACGCCGGCTACCTTGCCGGATAATGCATTTACAATGTTGGGCTCCTTGGCTTCTACCAGGGTAGCGCCTTTCACTTCCTGCGTGCTGTAAGTGAGCGCACGCTTTTCGCGCTTAACACCCAAAGCAGTTACGACTACTTCATTCAGCTCTTTTTTGTTTTCAGTAAGTGTAATGGTAACAGTGGTTTGATTGGCTACGTTCACCCGGGCCGGATCAAATCCAATGGCAGTTACTTCCAGTACAGCGTTAGCTTCCACGCTGAGCTCAAAAGTGCCATCGGCGCCTACAGTGGTGCCTTTACTGCTGTGTTGGATCTTAATGGTAGCGCCAATTACAGGGTTCCCGGCTTGATCGGTTACTTTACCTTTAAGCGGAACAGATTGTGCATAGACGCGCATTCCCACACAGCATACGATTGCTATTATGAATAGCAGATACGGCTTAGGATTCATGACGACTTAGATTTTAGTTTTGGTTCACAGTTGTTTCATTGTTCTTCATTGTTCGGGGAAACCAGCTTTGCTGCTTGTTGGCAGGCAGCAACGTACTATTATCATCCAATGGATAAAGCACTCAACATGTATACGACATTATAAATAAAAAGAATTATAGATAATTTCCCCCTTTCATACTGTAGTGCCATAAAATTATCTATTGCCTCAACAAATGCCTTTATTGATCTTTACCTAAGATACTCATATCTTAACCAGTTTTTCTCCGATGCGTTAAAATCAGGTAAAATTCCGGTTAATATGTGTCTATTAAGCAATGGTAAGCACAGATAGCTGCAGCCAGTAGCGCATCATATCCAATTGGGTGGTGGTGACCTTTGTTTTGTCGTAAGCGAGGTACAGCGTGTTCCCGGTAGTGGCAATGCCGGGCCACAGCTCCTTCAGCGGCCCCTGTGCCAGCAGGTCTTTTACCAGGTAATCAGCAATAATGGAAACGCCCTCCCCATGCACCAGGGAGCTGATAATGGCATCAAAATCGGGAATGATAAATTGCGGTTTTACAGAAGGTCTTTTACGGAAATTCTCTAACCAGAAGCGGCGAATGATCATCAGGTCACTACTGTAGGCAAACCAGTTTTGCATGAGCAGCCATTCTTCAGCCTTATCCAGCTCACCGTTATCAAGATGCTGCTCAAACTCCATGGCATTTAACCCTGCATTAGCTACCAGCAAAAATTTTTCATGCATAGCCGGTTCATATATAATATTAGGCAGCTCCAGCTGTTTGGTGGAAATTAAAAAATGCAGCTCCCCCTTGGTAAGGCGGGGCACCAGGTCTTTGGTAACGCCAAATTCCGCTACAATAGGCGCCGGCAGCTGGCTGATATGGGGGGCCAGCATGGCGTTAAAAAATTCTTTGGGCGCGCCAATGCTGGTTAGCGGCAGCCGCTTGCTTAAACAATCATGCCGGAAATGCGTTTCTACATTTTCCAGCTTCTCCACCGCTTCAATGATCTGGGTGTAGAACAGCTTGCCGTAATCAGTTGGCACCATTTTACGTGGCTTACGTTCAAACAGCTGCTGACCTATGTAGCTTTCCAGGGATGAGAGGTGCTGGCTTACATTAGGCTGGGAGATCAGCAGCTCCTGCGCAGCGCCGGTTAAGGTACCGGTTTGGTAAATCGCTTTAAAGGTGCGGTACCACTCAAAGTTGATCATAGGGCAAAACTATAAATAAATTTATAGCAAGCCATAAATCAAACTATTTTATTTATAGGAAATTCATCCGGACCTTTACACCCGGAAATTGATAACAACTTAAATAAACACTTATAAAATGGACTTACAGTTAAAAGGCAAAACAGCCTTCATCAGCGGTTCCACACAGGGCATTGGTTTTGCCATTGCCAAACAGCTGCTGCAGGAAGGCGCCACCGTTACTATTAACGGCAGATCACAACAGAAAGTAGATGAATCAGTAGCAAAGCTGAACCAACAGGTACCCGGAGCCAAAGCAGCCGGTATAGCAGCCGATTTTTCCAAAGCCGCAGAAGTAGATCAACTGATCGCCAGGCTGGGCGCTGTAGACATCCTCGTTAACAACGCCGGTATTTTTGAGCCCAAACCCTTTACAGAAATTACCGATGCAGAATGGCTGCGCTTTTTTGAGGTGAATGTATTAAGCGGTGTACGTATGTCCCGCGCACTGTTCCCCAAAATGCTGGAAAAGAACTGGGGCCGCATCATTTTTATTTCCAGTGAATCATCCATTCTCATCCCGGAAGAAATGATCCATTACGGTACTACCAAAACCGCGCAGCTGTCCATTAGCCGCGGTCTGGCAGAGCTGACCAAAGGCACCGGCGTAACGGTGAACAGTGTGCTGCCCGGCCCTACCCGCTCTGAAGGGGTGGAAGAATTTATAAAACAGATAGGCGCTTCCAAAAACATAACAGAGCAGGAAGTAGAAGCAGATTTCTTTAAAACCATGCGCCCTTCTTCCCTCATACAACGTTTTGCCGGTGTGGATGAAATAGCCAACCTGGTCACCTATGTAGCCAGCCCGCTCTCGGCCGCAACCAACGGCGCCGCCCTGCGTGCAGACGGCGGTCTTGTAAGATCAATTATATAGGTAGTATATCCGGGCTAAATAAAAGAATGTAAAAGTGGGATGTTGCGTAGATGGCTTAATCCCTGGCGTAGCAGTATTCCACTTTTACATTTATGATCTTACATTCTATTAGTCCCGTTCCCTTCTTCCAGTAACATTCCATCATAACTTTTTTATCATGAAATATTTGCAAAAGCAGGTGCTGCTTTTGTTGGGGATCCTTTTTGCCGGATCCGTAACAAAAGCGCAGCAGGGCTTTGACCCAGCACGCCTGGCCCGTATTGACAGCTTAATTACCCGCCACATTAACGCGCAGCATATACCCGGCGCCACTGCGCTGATCATCCGTAATGGGCAGATCGTATTCAACAAAGCATTTGGCTACGCAGATGCAGCCGCTAAAAAACCCATGCAAACCAACAGCATTTTCCGTATCGCCTCCCAGTCCAAAGCCATTACCAGCCTGGCGGTAATGATGCTGTGGGAGGAAGGGAAGTTCCTGCTGGACGACCCGGTATCCGATTACATTCCTGCATTTAAAAATCCGCGGGTACTGCTGCATTTTAATGCAGCAGACAGCAGCTACACCACCCGCCCGGCCAGCAGGGAAATAACCATCCGCGACCTGCTGCGCCAAACTTCCGGCATTGCATACCCGGCCATTTTCAGCGATCCAGCCATGTGGGCTATTTATACCAAAGCCGGTATTCCCAGCGGTATTGGCACTACGCAGTCCACCCTTAAAGAAAAGATGGCCTTACTGGCGCAAATGCCTTTACAGCATGATCCCGGCGCCGCTTTCACCTACGGCATTAATACCGATCTGTTAGGCTACCTGGTAGAGATCTGGAGCGGGCAGCCGTTTGATGTTTTCCTGCGCAAACGGGTCTTTGAGCCGCTGGAAATGACGGATACCTGGTTTCATTTACCTGCCGGCCTGCAAAACCGTTTGGTAACCTTATATGAAAGTAAGGGCAAAGCGCTGCTGCCGGTAACCCACCCAATTTATGAAGGCGTAGATCCCCTGTTCCCTAACCTGGGCGGCACCTATTTATCCGGTGGGGCAGGCTTAAGCTCCACGGTGGCGGATTATGCAAAGTTCCTGTCGCTTTACTTAAATAAGGGTGTGTATAAGAATAAAAGATTGCTGGGCCGCAAAACAGTGGAACTGATGCTTACCAACCAGCTTACAGATAGTATGCGCATTTCACCGCTGCCGCCGCAGCCGGAAAACTTTCAATTCAGCCTGGCCGGTTTTGCGCTGGAAACCGCAAAGAACAATTACCTGCTGCCCTTTAGTACCGGCGCCTTTGGCTGGGGCGGCGCTTTTAATACACATTACTGGGCCGACCCGCAGGAACAGCTGGTAGGGCTGCTGTTCACACAGGAATACCTTTCCCCGTACTGGCGTATTGGTGAGGAGTTTAAAGTAGCGGTATACCAGGCCATAAAATAATGATGGGCTAATATGCTAATGTGCCGGTATATTTTGCCGGTATAGGGTTTTAAAATGCATTCGCCAACCTGGCATATAATAAGGTCATTATCAAAACCCGGCACATTAGCAACCCGCTCCCCTAGCAGGTTTCCTTCCAATCCTTAACCGGCGATTAACTACTCATGGACCAGGAAAGGGCTAATATTGTGCATCATCAAGCGATTTACAACACCTGTAAGGTGTTTGTTTTTGGGTTTTCATAACGTGAATATTAGTGTAACCGCCTCTTTAGGCGGTTTTCTATTTTGGATGAACCCTATGCGCAAATGTTTGTTAATAGTAGTTATAGTATTCTAAGCTGTTTTTAAGGCGCCTCTTAAAATACCCTTAAAATCAGTGCTGCATAACAAGGCGAGCATGAACTTTGTTAAACTTATCCCGGTTATCTAAAAATGTGGTAAACTATTAGCATGAACCCAAAGCTTGTTATTGCTGTGGCTACCTGCCTGCTTGCAGGCGCCGGAAATGCTGTTGCCCAAACAGTATTTACCCTGTCCTCCGCCATAGATACGGCACGGCAAAGCAGCCCGGTATTGAAGGCGCAGTACCTGAATATTGGCGCTGCCCAGGCAGATGTGATTACTGCCAAATTGCGGCCTAACCCTAATCTCAACAATCAAACCCTGCAGCTGGCTGATGCCGGGCATTTTCCGGCCGGCACCAAATGGTCTGATAACAGCAACCGGCAGGTATGGTGGCAGCTGACCAAACCAATCCAATGGCCGGGCCAGCGCAAGTATAGGATTGAATCCGCTAACCAGAGTATTGCGGTAGCCAATAATACCTACCAGGAAAATGTACGTAACCTTTCCTGGAATGTAGGCAGCAGCTGGGTTAACACCTGGGTGCTGAGAAAGAAGCTTACCCTGCTGCAGGAAAGCCGCGCCAACCTGGATAGCCTGGTAAAGATCAATGAGCTGCGCTACAAAAACCAGGTGATCACTCAAACAGACCTTACCCGTACACAGGTGCTGCTGCAACAATATAACCTGCAGCTAACCGTATTCTTCCAGGATTACAACAATGAGCTGGCAACCCTGAAGCTCTTAACCGGCGCGGCAGACAGCGTGCAGGTAGATACCAGCAGCGCCGTAGAAACATTAATACCCACCGCCACGCTGGATAGCTTAATTAACCTGAGCCAGGAAAACCGTTCAGATGTAATGCTGGTAAAAAGCACCATTGCACAAACCACCAGCAGCATTAAGTACCAGAAATCCCTTTCCTGGCCACAGCCGGAGCTGGGCGTGATCTACAACCCGCAGAACTCCGTGCCGTATGTGGGTTTCTTTGGCACCATCAGCCTGCCCATTTTTGACCGCAACCAGGGGCAGATCAAAAAAGCAGAGATCCAGAAAGCGCAGGCAGAACAAAGTTTGCAGGCCACCCAGCTGCAGGTGCAAACAGATGTAAGCACGGCCTACAAAACCTACCTGGTGCAGAAAAATAACATACAGCAATATAGCGGGGTGTTACAACAATCGCAGCAGATCCTGGATAATGTGAAGTATGCATACCTGCGCGGCGGCACCACCATTATAGATTTCCTGGATGCCCAGCGTAACTGGTATGATACGCGCCTGCTGTATTATGATGCGCTGCAATCCTACTACCAGAGCTACCTGCAATTATTATTTGTAACCGGCCTTATTAATCAATTATAATGAACAGGACAACCACATACTTTTTAACGGCATGCCTGCTTTTAACAGCATGTACCCATAAAAAAAAGGAAGCTACCGCAGAGGCGGATCCGGTGCCTAAAGTGGAGAATGATGGCAAACGCATCACCTTTACAGATACGGCTATGGTATCTTTCTTCCAGACGGAGCCGGCCGGCGACTCTGCCCTTTCCGGTGAGCTGCATGCGCCGGCACGTATAGCCGCTACCGTACTCACCTCGCAGGAAGGTGCGCAGAACGTAGTGCTGTTTGATAACCCTGACCTTGAAAGCAGCTACACACAGCTCATGCAGCACATGATCAACATCCGGCATATACAGGATATCAATATCAAACAACGTAAAATAGAGCTGGACCGCGCGCAGGACCTGTTTAACCACGGCGCCGCCACCGGTAAAGACCTGCTGGATGCACAGGCAGCACTGTCTATGGAACAAACCAACCTGGCCAATGAAAGGGCCGCTATTATTGAGCATGAGGCCAGGTTAAAAGCAGGTGGTTTTGAACCGGTGGCCTTACGCACCGCCACACCCGGCACCGCGTATGTGATCTGCGACATACCGGAAACACAGATCAGCAATGTAAAGGAAGGCAATGTCTGCTCCATGGTGCTGCCCTCTTTCCCGGAAATGCATATTAATGGAAAGATCGAAAATGTTGCCGATGTAATAGATAATACCACCCGTATGGTAAAGCTGCGCATCCGCATCAGCAATCCCGGCCAGCAGCTAAAAGCCGGTATGTTTGCCACGGTAACTTTCCCGGTAAAGCCGGACCCGGAGCGTAGCAGCAGCAACATGATCAGCATTAACAAATCTGCGCTCATTACCTCACAGGGCCGCAGCTACGTATTTGTAAAAACAGCGCCCTCCACCTTTGAAAGAAAGGAAGTAAGCACCGGCCTGCAAATAGGCGACCGGGTGAATATTTATAAAGGCCTTGAAAGAAGCGAGCAGGTAGTGGTGAACGGCGTAATGCAGTTAAAGGGATTAAGCTTCGGATACTGAAAAACTTCAAAAACATCATTTCCCCATGCTTCAGGCACAGATCTATATTGACAAAGACGAAGTATACGGTGCACAACCTTTATATGAGTTCATCATGCGGTTCCTGATCCGGCACAAAATAGCCGGCGCCACTGCATTCCGTGGGCAGATAGGTTTTGGAGTGCATCACCAGCTGAAACGGCCGGATAGCTGGTTCAGCTTTGATGAACCGCCCATGCTCATCACTTTTATTGATGATGATGAAAAAGTAAGACATGCATTGAAAGCCCTGCGCAAAGAAATAAGCAGCGGTTTTATTGTAGTGAACCAGGTGGAAAGGATTGATTAAATCTGAAATCTAAGATCAGATGATTCGTAGCTTATTAATATTCTCGCTTAAAAACCGCTGGGCTGTTATACTCATGGGCGCTGCCCTGATGGGCATTGGCTACTGGTGTTTTACCATGCTTAAAATAGAAGCCTACCCGGATATTGCAGATACCAACGTGATCATAGTAGCGCAATATCCCGGCCGGGCAGCAGAAGAAGTGGAGCAGCAGGTAACCATTCCTATTGAAAGGGCTTTGCAGAACACACCCAATGTGCTGGACCGCAGAAGCCGCACCATATTTGGTTTGAGCGTAGTGCAGCTAACCTTTAAAGATGGTACAGATGACTATTTTGCACGGCAGCAGGTAAATGAGCGTATAGCCACCGCCGAATTGCCGGACGGCGTAAGCCCGGAGCTGGCGCCGCTGACCACCGCCGTAGGGGAAATACTACGGTACGTGGTAGAAGCCCCACCCTCCTATACACCCACTGATATCCGCGACCTGCAGGACTGGGTTATTAAACCTTACCTGCTGCAGGTACCCGGCATTGCGGATATTACCACCTTTGGCGGGCCGCTAAAGGAATACCATATTCTTACTTCGCCCGACAAGCTGCGGAAGTACGGCCTTTCCATGGAAGATGTAATAGACGCCGTACAAAAGAACAACCGGAACACCGGCGGTAACATTATTGCCCGTGGCGAGCAGGGATTTGCCGTGCGCAGCCTGGGCGCCGTAAAAACAGAAACGGATATTGAGAACATTGTGCTCACGGAAAGCAATGGCATGGCGGTGTTCCTGCGCGATGTAGGCACCGTGGAAATTGCGCCGCCCCCACCCAGTGGCGTAATGGGGTATACTATTAAAAGCGCCGGTGTAAGCTCCAATAATGGCGTAGAAGGCATTATACTCCTGCGCCGCTACGAAAATCCCAGTGAGGTATTAAAAATATTAAAAGAACGCATTGCCGACCTGGAAACAGATGAGCTGCCCAAAGGCGTTAAGCTGCGTACCTTATATGATCGTAGCTTTTTGATCGATCACTCCCTGGAAACTGTAGGCCATACGCTGCTGGAAGGCGTATCCATCGTGATCATTATCCTGGTATTTTTCCTGGGCAGCCTGCGCAGCGCATTGGTAGTAGCGCTCACCATCCCCTTTTCATTGCTGTTTGCGTTTATATTAATGCGGCTCACCGGCATACCGGCCAACCTGCTTTCCCTGGGCGCTATTGACTTTGGGATTATTGTAGATGGCGCCTGTGTAATGGCGGAGCACCTGATACGAACGTACCGCACGGCGCCCATGGAAGAAAAACGAAAAGGCATCATCGCCCTCACCTTATTCTCTGCACAGGAAGTAGGGCGGGAGATCTTCTTCTCCGTTACCATCATCATACTGGCCTACATGCCCATTTTGTTGATGACGCGCGTGGAAGGCAAGCTGTTCTCACCCATGGCGCTTACGCTGGCCTTTGCAGTAATTGGCTCCATGCTGGCAGCGCTTACACTGATACCGGTATTAATATCCTTTGCATACAAGAAAGCATTCAGCGGGCAGGGTAAACCACTGAAAGAGCATAAAAATGTGGTGCTTACCTTTCTGGCAAATGGCTATGGTAAAGCATTGCGCACAGTATTAAAACGCCCCAAAACATCCGTGATAGGCGGTTTTGCAATAGTAGTGATGCTGATACTGGCAGGCGGCAGCCTGGGTTCTGAGTTTCTGCCGGAGCTGGATGAAGGCTCCATTTTTTTACGCGGCAACTTCCCCTCCGGCATCACCATCCAGGAAAATGCCCGGTATGCGCCTAAGATCAGGGAGATCATTGCCAAATATCCCCAGATAGATTTTGTGATCACGCAAACCGGCCGTAATGATGATGGTACCGATCCCTTCCCTGCTAACCGTAATGAGATCCTGGTGGGCTTAAAGGAATATAAATTATGGAGCGATACTATTTCCAAAAAAACACTGGTGACCAGCATACGCCACGACCTGGAACGGGCCATGCCCGCAGTGCACTTCTCCTCCGGCCAGCCTATCATTGACCAGGTAATGGAAATTGTAACCGGCAGCGCCGCAGACCTGGCCATTTCCATTGTAGGCGACGACCTGACTATGATGCGCGGCAAAGCAGATACCATTGCCAATATTGTGCAGCACATGGCCGGCTCAGAATCCGTGAACATTGAGCAGGAAGGCCCGCAGGAGCAGATAGCGATTAACATTAACCGGGAAAATGCCGCGCGTTTTGGCATTAACGTGGCAGATATTCAGAACATTATTGAAGCGGCTATTGGCGGCAAAGCCATCAGCACCCTGTATGATGGCACCAAACGTTACGATATTGTGATCCGTTATTTAGCAGAGAACCGCAACAACATTGAAGCGGTGAAAAACCTGCAGGTAACAGCTGCTACAGGTGCACTGGTACCTATGAACCAGCTGGCCAGCATAGACTACGTGCAGGGGCAAACGAACATTTACCGGTACAACAACAAACGTATGATCACTGTGCGTACCAACATACGCGGGCGCGACCAGGGCGGTTTTGTAAAGGAGGTGAGCAGCAAAATAAATGCGCAGCTGCACATACCAAAAGGCTACGCCATTATTTACGGCGGGCAGTATGAGAACCTGCAAAGGGCCAGCAAACAGCTCTCATTCACCATTCCGTTAACCATTGTAATGGTATTCCTGGTGCTGTTTATGCTGTTCCGCAATATGCCGCATACAGCGGTTACCATCAGCTGCATCTTCTTTGCCATGGCCGGCGGTATTATGGCATTGTTCATACGCGGGTATCATTTTAATGTGTCGGCAGGCGTAGGTTTTGTAAGCATTTTTGGTATTTCGGTAATGGCAGGTGTGCTATTGGTATCAGCTATCACCCGCTTAAAGCTCACCGGCGATCATGACCTGAAGGAAAGCGTGTACCTGGCCTCCAGGGAGCAGTTAAGCGCGCTCCTGTCCATCCTGGTAGTAGCTATTGCAGGCTTAATACCGGCTGCTACTTCTTCGGGTATTGGCTCGGATGTGCAACGCCCCCTTGCCACTGTGATCATAGGCGGCTTAACCAGCACCTTGCTGTTTGCACCATTAATTATACCGCCGTTATACTGGTGGGTGGAAAAAGGCCGCAGCGAGAAGAAAAAGCCGGCTGATACTACGGAAGATGATCCGGCAGCATAAAATGTTATAACATCTTTTTTATTGGCTAAAAGGGCACTGAAACCGCTTTGTAAAAACAGCGGTCCATGCATAAAAAATCGCTGTTTTTCAATGTTGCAACAATGTTCTTCGTGCCTTTTAGCCAGCTCTTTTTACATGGTAAAAAAATAATTATTTCCGGGATAGTTCAAACCCTGCCGGGTTTGATTATTTCTATCACCAAAGATGATATCTTTGCTCCTTCGTATAGGGTATGTAGATACCCGTCACTTTAAATTCATCAATGAAAAAAATTGCCCTTACCCTGTTTGTAACCGGCGCATTACTCGCACTCCTTACCTATGCCGCAAATGCGGCAGATCTTCTTGGTATTAAGGCATTCTTCGAAATCGGATTGCTTGCGTTAGGACTGATGATCGTATCATCGGGTTATTTCCTGGTATCTTTTCTTCTTGAGTGGGCGAGGGAAACAGATTTCTTCAAACAGGTTCTATAAAGGCAGCTGCACCGTATTAAACCAGTAAGCATGTAACATAGCAGCAAATTGCACCAGGTCGGAGAAATTGGCCGGCTTGATCATATAGCTGTTCACGCCCAGCTCATAACAATGTACAATATCCTTGGCTGCTGTAGAAGTGGTGAGGATAACCATAGGCAGGGCTTTCAGCTGCTGATGACTTTTTATTTCACGAAGTGCCTCCCTGCCGTCTTTCTTAGGCATGTTCAGGTCCAGCAGTATCAGGCTGGGAAAGGGATAAACCCCTTCGTCTTTATACTTCCCCTGCCGGTGCAGGTAGTGTACTAACTCTTCTCCATTTTCCACAAAATAGATGGCAGTATCTGCCTCATTCTCCTCAAAAGCTACTTTTATTAACTCCCTGTCATCGGCATCATCGTCCGCCACCAATATGCATTTCTTATTGGTATGGCCATTACCGTTAATGATCATTCAAAATTGGGTTTAAAGCTAAATTTACAACAATTGTTGTTTGTTCAGTACGCTTTTGCTGCTGTCTGTCAAAAAATCTGTTGAACTATGTTTTACCCTGGTGGGCTATTTCTTTTGCAGGTTAGCCAGTTGTGTAAACAGGGCCTTTTCCTGTTCGCTCAAATGCTGGGGAATGTGAACCATGGCCGTCAGGTATAGGTCTCCCGGCTGGGAGGCATTATTGAAGGATGGCATGCCCATGCCTTTCAGGCGAAAGATCCGCCCACTGTCGGTGCCTGCCGGAATATTCATATTCAGCGGTCCGCCCAGGCCCTGAACGGTAATCTTACCGCCCAATACAGCCGTATAAAGGTCTACCGGTGCATCGGCATATACATCCTGGCCTTTCAGCTCAAACTGCGGATGCGGCGCTAAATGTATGGTAATGAGCAGGTCGCCGCTTTCTGCGCCGTTGCGGCCCGGTACTCCCTTGCCTTTCAGGCGTATCACCTGCCCTTCGTACAGGCCGGGTTTCAGCTTTATATTTAACCTTGATCCGTTTACGTTAACCTGCTTAGGGCCGCCTGCATAGGCATCCTCCAGGGATACTTCCATGTTAGCTGCAATATCCTGGCCCCGTGTGGCCCTTTGCTGCCGCTTGCCACCGCCGCCGCCAAAAGACCGGCCGAACAGCTGCTCAAAGAAGTCGGAAAAACCGCCTTCCCCGCCAAACATATCTTCCGCATTACCCTGATAGCTATAGGTTTGGCCGCCACTGCCCCATTGGCCCCAGTCATAATCCTGGGCGCGGCCGCCGTGCTGCTCGTAATTTTTCCAGTTCTCACCCAGCTGGTCGTACTTTTTCCGTTTTTCAGGATCGCCCAGCACCTCATATGCTTCGTTTATTTCCTTGAACTTTTCCTCTGCCGCTTTGTCACCAGGATTTTTATCGGGGTGATATTTGACAGCCAGCTTGCGGTAAGCCTTTTTCAGCTCCGCCTCTGTTGCTCCCTTCTCTACGCCCAGTGTTTTATAATAATCCTTGAATTCCATAATGCACTAAAGATATCAATAAATATACCACCGCCCATACTGCTGTCACTTTTACCGGTGACCGGCAGGCATAAAAAAGGGGCCGGCTAACGCCAACCCCTGCCCTTGTGCTTTTCACACTTTACTTTATCAATTTATACGCAATTTCAGGATATCCGCGCTGGCCGCCATCCTGCCCTATTCCGGCACTGATGAACTTCAGCTTATAATAGTTGCCGCCGGCATCTTTTACCACGTAAAAGCGGTCGGTTTTTATGCCTACCGTGGCACCGGAAGTTACCCGCCATTTACTGCCAATAGCATCGCGGGTGGCGCTGTATACCAGTTTTGTATTGGAAAGGTCTGCGGCTGCAAAGGTATCATAGTTAAACCCATCGGCCGTGGTGGCTTCTGCGGCCTGCACGCCGGCCAGGCTATTACTGTATACAAAATCAGAGAACAGGTAAGGTAAGAATACGCCGCCACCGCCGGTCAGGTACACGCCGTATGACCATTGAATGTCCCACTCCGCCTTTTTAGGCTCCACCGTTACAACCTTATTGGTGGTGAAGGAATAAAAGGTAAAATTAAAGTTGCCGTCCTTGCTGATATCAGCGGTTTGAATGGCTGCTTCCCCCAGCTTGGCGTATTGCAGCTTATAACCGTTACCGTTACGGCTGATCTTTATTTTATACCAGGTTTTGGGATCTGCGGCATTGGCGGTTTCCGGTTTTACCAGGTATACCTTGTTTTCCGCGTCCGTAGCGGATACCGCTGCTATAGCTGTTTTGGACAGGTCGCCATATACATCGTCCACCATATCCAGGGTGCCTGCTCCCTGCCCCAGGGCCAGGCTAATGCCAACGGTATCCGTAAGGCTAACCTGTGTAAGATCTGTTTTGGCCAGGGCTTTTACAGACAGGGAAGAGGTATAGTTAAGGATCACACGGTAATCGGCGCCGCTATAAAATCCAAGATCCCAGCTTATGCGGGCCACAGAAGTTTGTTTGGCTGCGCTCAGGTCTACAAACACCGCGTTGGGTGCGCCGGTGCCGCCACCGCCATCCAGCTTCATTTCAGAACCGCCGGAAGGCGGTATAACGGGTATGGTATCATCATCATTGCTGCAGGCATTAAGCGCTGCTATTAAGGTAAGGCATACAAAAACCTGCCGCATACGCTGCCCACCGGCCTGTAAATGTTTTGTTGTGTACATGTGCAATTTATTAGTTGTTAATTCTTAATTTTTGCCCAGCGGAAATTCAACCCCAGGAAGTAAGAGCGGCCATACCACATTAACACCGGGCCGCCGGTGCTATGCGCCTGCCCAATATCTGCGGAGGTACTTTTGAGCCGGTCTACATTCAGCACATTTTTTACCCCTGCATTCAGTGTCAGGTACTTGTTAATGCGTTTGGATGCGGTAACATCCGCATAATGAAAAGCGGCTGTTTTTGCCAGGTGTACTACTTCCGCATTATTTACAGCTACCAGCTCATAGGTAGGCCGTACCCCGCTGAATTTGTAGAATATATTTACGGTAGCGCCTATACGCTTAATGTGATAAATGATATTTGCATTCACTTCCGGCGTCCACGTAAAAGTGGGCGAGCTGCCGGTTTTAGTATACGCCGTATCATCTGCAAAGCGGTTGTAGCGGCCTATGTACAGGAAGCCCAGGGTGGCCTGCAGATTTTTCCATTGCAGGGAATGTTCCAGCATGCCCCCGGTAGTTTTAAACTTATTGATGTTAATGTAGGTGCTGATGCTGGGGTCCACCGCATCATAACCAACATCTATGAGGTTATTGAAATCATTATAAAAACCGCTCAGGGCAATGGTATAATGCAGCGGATCTTTACTAAGGGCCTGCCAACTAAGCGAGCCGTTCACGCTGTGCGAATATTCCGCCTTCAGGCTGGAATTTCCTTTAATGGAATGGCTGGCATCAAAGAAGTAAAAGTATAATTCGCGTAATGCGGGCGCCCGGAAACCGCGCGCGTATGACAGGCGCAGGTCCAGGTCTTTTCTTAATGCAAACCTGGTGTTAATGGAAGGGATCACCGGCGGCGCATCATACACAGCATTTTTACTGAAACGCAGCCCCGGCCTGATGTTAAGCCAGGTGGCTGGTTTCACTTCTGCAGATGCAAAAAAGGCATAATCACTGATCACCGGCGAGCCTTCGATACGCTGGCCGCTGCTGGCATCCCTTTTATATTCCACACCCGGCTGCAATGATATCCCCTCTGATATTTTGTACTGTACGGTACTTCTGAAAAAAAAGGTGCTGAACTTTGATACGTCCTGCGCACCGGCATCGCCCGACAGCGTAGCGGTATTGGTACGAAAATCTTTAATGGTGGTTTCTGTTTTACGCTGATAGTCCTGGTAAGAGAGCGCGCCGTTCACACTCAGGCGCTCACCGGGTTTCCAGGCGGCCTGCACCTGGTGGGTATAGCGGTTGGTATAAAAAAACTGATCCGTGGCTTTGTAGTTGCCGGTATTAATATCGCCCTGGTTTTTAATATTCTCATGCAGGTGATCCAGCCGGTACCATACTTCCCAGGTACGGTTGCCGTAACCTAACATGCCACTGGCAAAAGACTGGTCTTTGGGATGCCATTCTTTTTTACGGCCGGTATAATCGCCCTGCCAGCCGCCAAAATTATTACGGGTATAACCGCCGTTGGCAAACCAGCTGCCATGGCCCCATTGCAGGCCAATATTTTTGTTATGCAGCCCTTTGCCATGAAAGGGCTTGTATTCTGTACCCACGGTTTCTTCCTGCACCCGGGCTGTAACCGTCAGGTTATCCGTACGTTTTTTTGTGATGATGTTGATAACACCTGCCAGCGCATCTGTACCATATACTACAGACATAGGTCCTTCTACAATCTCAATACGTTCAATCGAGTTAACATCTACCTGGCTTAAGCTTTGTTTGGTGCTGCCACGGTCTACCAGCGGCACGCCATCCAGCAATACCTTTACATTCTGGCCCGGCATGCCCATGAGCTCTACATCCGTTTCGCCCAGCGTGGCATCGTTTGACAGGCGGATGCCCAGCTCATTGCTTAGCACACCTATTACATCTGTAGCGCCCCGGAGCTGAATACGTTCGCTGTTAATAATGCGCACCCGGTACACGGATTGTTTAACAGACTGCGCCTGATATTGCCCGGTTACTACCACATCCTTTAACTGAACAGTGGTATCCTGTGCAAAACTGTTTATACGGCATAGGAGGCAGCAAAAGAACAGCGCCATTAATTGTTTCATCAGGTATTTGATTTATGGTTGGTATGCTTATATCAGCGCATACACCTGCTGCATTAGCAAAGCCTCTTCCACCGCTGCCCGCAGGGTTTCCCATTCTGCTTTGGTAAAGGTGAAGCTGATATCCTGGCAGGGAGTGTGAATGATCACCCGTTCCTCATCATCCGGAAAGGGCAGCGAGTGATCGCAAAATTCCCGGTGACCCAGCGTTTCGCTGAACTGTACAAAGTCGTTCGGGGTAAAATGCAGCAGCACATTACCATGCCACAGAAAAACGGTTTTACAATGCACACAATGTCCTATACGCATCTGGCCTTTGCGGGACAGTATCCTGGTTTCGCACATACATTACTTGTTTAACAAACTGCTGTTATTGGCCTGTCATACCCGCCATACACATGCAGGTACCTGGCCGGCATAGCGGGCAGACAGATGGGTTTCATAGATTCGTAAAAAACTATTATGCTGAAAAAAGATGTTGTTATATACGCCGGCGGAGAACGGCAATACAAAAGTAAGCAGCAGTAAGTAGTAGTAATGATCGGATCAGGAAAAGTATTTACGCTAAAAGGAAAAGGAATGCAAAATTTAAAATTTCGATGTAAAATCATAAATGTAAAAGTGCGGAACCGAAGCACCGGACTTTTACATTCTACATTTGAAATTTTTACATTTTTAAAGGCTTTGCACCAGCTCCCGCCACTGCGACAGCTCCGGCTGGCCGGGCTTGCGCTTGCCAAAGAATTGTACGATCATTTCATTGTTTGCATCAAATACTTCTATAGAAGTAACCGTACCGTCTACAGATGGTTTTTCTACTACCCAGCACTGGGCAATATCATCTGTTTTCAGGTGCAGGTAAAAGTCAGGGTCCATTACATTGATCCATCCTGGTATTTCCACGATCTTATGTACCGGCCCGGTATGAATTTCAATGTTGCCAGGGTTGCTCACAAATACCATAATTTCCAGGCCGCTGGCTGCAGCCTGCTCCAGCAGCGATTTTACACAGGTAGCAGCTACCTTACGGGTAAAGCGGCCTTCTGCTATTTCCAGCGCATGCAGGCGGCCGGCTTTGTATTTATTAAGCAGCGGGAAAAAGTCGTGCGTATCCAGCAACGCAGCCCACTCATCCAAAAATGCTTTGGCATCTATAGTTTGTGCATAGGTAGGCGCTGCCGCGGCAGGCGTAATGGTAATATCAGTAGGTTGCTCCGGCGCGGTAAAGTCCTGCACCAGCTGATCCCAGGCTGCCAGATTAGTATCGGCCACCGTATATATTTTGATCACGGCATTACCCTGCCCGTCAAATACCTGTAAGGAGTTTTTGAAGCCCAGCGCTTCATCATCCTTTACGGCAAAACTATATACCCATTTTGAAAAGAACATACGCAGGTCTATATCCTTACCTACAACTACGCCTACATGGCGGCTTTCTGTACGCACATCTTCAAACACGCCTTTTCTTTCTATTACGCAGCTTTCATTGCGGGTAAGCACCATTACTTTTCCTACGCCCGGCATACGTTGCAGCAAAGCGGGATAATCATTCCGTAAATGCAGCACTGTGCCGCCAGTGCAGGCTGCTACCAGCTGGCCTTCGCTTACCTGCAGGGCGCGGGCAGCATCCCGGATCCTGGTTTTGGGATTTTGCTGGCGGTATGCCTGCCATTGAGCTTGCAGGCTATTGGTAATTGTATTGTTCATGGTTATTAATAAGCGTTTGTTGCCTGTAGGGCAGATGATGAAAATAAAGTGGCGGCTGTATTGGTAACCACCAGGGGATAAGCGCACAATGAATGATGCAGCACCGATACATCCACCCCAAAACAATGTTTGATATGCGGGGGCGATAATACCGTATCTACCGGCCCCTGTGCATATACATGGCCATTCTTCAGAAGAAAAATGTGCTGCGCATAAGCGGCTGCCAGCTGAAAATCGTGCAGTACGGCTATTACCAGCACCCCTTGCCGGCTTAATTGTACGGCCAGCTGTAATGCCAGCTGTTGATGGAGTATATCCATGCCCGTTACCGGCTCATCCAGCAGCAGCATTTTTTTTCCGGTGTAGTCCATCGCATGCAGGTCCGGCGCTTCCAGCAGCTGCGCCAATACCCGCGCCATTTGCACGCGTTGCTGCTGCCCGCCGGAAAGCGTGGGATAGCTACGGTCTTTCAGGTCGTATACCTGTAATAATTTTAAGGCATAGGTTATGATCTCTTTATCGTATAACCTTTCTGCTGCGCGGTAAGCATAACGGCCCATGGCCGCTACTTCTGCCACAGTAAAGGGCATTTGCAGGTTCAGCTGCTGGGAAAGCACCGCACGTTGCCGCGCCTGCGCATCCACCGGCATGTGATGCAGCTCCTGCCCATTGAGCAGAATGCTGCCGTGGTAATGTTTATACTCCCCCGCAATGGTGCGCAGCAGGGTAGATTTGCCGGCGCCGTTAGCACCCATCAGCACACACAGCTCGCCCGGCTGCGCCTGCAGCTGCATTTGCGCCAGCACCGGCACATTGCCAAACGACAATGAAACATCTTTTACAACCAACATTATACAGCAATTAAACGTTTCTCTTTTAAGATCAGCCAAATGAAAACCGGTGCGCCGGTAATGGCCGTAATAATACCCACCGGCAATTCAGCCGGGGCAATAATAGTACGGCATAGCAGGTCGGCCACGGTGAGTAAAATAGCGCCGGCCAAAGCTGCGCTGGGTATAAGAATGTGGTGATCCGGCCCTGTGAACTGGCGGATGATATGTGGCACCACCAGCCCAATAAAACCAATAATACCTGCTACAGCTACGCCCGCCGCTACCGCCATGGTGGCGTAAATAATGAGTTGTGTTTTCAGCCTGTTCACCTGCACACCGCTATGCATAGCCTCCTGCTCGCCCAATGCAAATACATTGAGCGCAGACGCCATACGTGGCAGCATCAATACCGGTATCAGCACAAATGGCAGTACCGCCAGCACCGTTTGCCAGGTGGCGCCACCCAGGCTGCCCAGTGTCCAGAAGGTAATATTGCGCAGCTGCTCATTATCCGCCACATAGGTCATTAACCCGGTAAAAGCGCTGCACAGGGCATTAATGGCAATACCGCTCAGCAGCATTACGGATACAATGGGGCGGCCACCGTGCACGGACATACGAAATACGATCAGCACCGTAAGCATAGCTCCCAAAAAGGTAATAATGTTCTGCGCATAGGTTTGAAAAATGCTGCCGCTTACCATAAAGGGTAAAAACACATGCAGCACTATCAGCATAGCTGCTGTTAACGAAGCACCGGCGCTAATACCTATCAATCCAGGATCAGCCAGCGGATTACGGAATAATCCCTGCAGGGCCGCTCCTGAAACGCCTAAACCGGCGCCTATTATTACCGCCAGCACTACCCGCGGCAGGCGGATCATCCACAACACCGCAGGCATTTGCTCCGTATAGGTTACCGGCAGCTGTATGCCAATACCCTTTAGTAAAATACCTATTACCTGCCATGGCGACATATGCATAGCGCCGGTACCAATTGCAATGATCATTACTAATACCAGGGCGGTGGTTAGTATGGAAAGGCTGATACGTTTCATAATTTTTTGGGAGCAGAAAGCTGAAAGCATAAAGCAAAAAGCTATTGGCATTTATTAAGGGCATTGTGCCTTCAGCTTTATGCTTTGCGCTTTATGCTTTCTGCTTTACGCTTTAAGCTTTTCAGACAATACTTTAACCGCCTCCAACACACGCGGCCCAAAACCAGACAGGAACTGGCCATCCATAGCAATGATCTTTTGCTGTTTACCGGCAGTGGTTTGCTGAACACCCGGCACTTTCAATAAACCGGTTACCCCGCCTACGCTTTCCAGGCCGCTGTCAAATAATAAGATCACGTCTGGATTGGCAGCTACCAGCGCTTCGGTCGTAAGCGGTTTAAAATCTTTGAAACCACTGGCGGCATTTTTTGCACCAGCCAGCGTTATAATTTTATCCAGCGGCGTTTCCTGGCCGGCTACCATCATAGTACCGGCGCCACGTGCATAAATGAATAATACTTTTTTTGCTTGCGGGATCACCTTCAGCGCCCGTTGCTGCTGATCCAGTTGTTTGCAAAGGGTGGCGCCTTTTTCTGTGGCCTGCAGGGCAGCCGCTATTTCGCGGATCAGTTTTTTGGTTCCCTCCACAGAATATTCCTGTTGCAGCACTACGGTTTTTACACCGGTAGCATTGAACTGTCCGATCACTGCCGGCGCCAGGAAATTGGAAGTAGCCAGGATCAGGTCCGGTTGCAGGGCCAGTACAGGCTCAGCAGAAATGTTGCGGTTATGCCCTACTTTAGGCAGCTTTTGTACGGAGGCAGGGTACGTGCTGGTCACATCCACCCCTACCAGTGATTTTTCAAAACCCAGGGCGCACACTACTTCTGTAACGGTACCATTCAGGGATACAATGCGGCGCTGCGCCTGTGTGCTGGCAGCAATAAAAAGAGAACCCAATAATAATATGAGCAGGGGCCGTAGCCTGATTAGTTGCATGATAAATAGTTTGAGCTGTTAACAGAGTGTATTTTAAAAAAAATGGTTGACCCTACCCGGGGTTTGGGCCAACCACCACCTACCGGGAACACTTTACTCCGCCATGTTCCGGCAAGTTTCTTCAGGGGCAAACTAATCCCTCTACCGTACAAATCTTAAGTACGGCGGGTACGTTTCTTAAACAGCAGATTCATGTGAATATCAGGGCCTGCCTGCGTGTAAGCGGAATTTACACGGGGAGCAGCAGACGGCTACATTCATGCGGCGGAGTAAAGGAGTAGGACAAAGCTACGTCATGAAAATGTAAAACGTTAATCAAATCGGGAATTTAAACCGGGCTCATTTACGCAAAAGGAAAAACTGCCAGGCCCACTTTTGAACCAAACCGGCTGGAAATTGTTCTATTCTTTACGGCCCTGCGCTGATTACAACACATATCCATTAATTAAACCACACATCACTATTATGGACTGGGATGAAATTCTAAATCCGCTATCGCCTTTATACCAGGATGCCATGTATGAGCAGCAGCAGCTGGTAAGCATGCAGGATGGCCTGATAGAAGCCACCAAAAAAATGATAGAAACGGTGTACCCACAACTATACCACCTGGAATCAGAGGGTTATAAGGAACTGGAATCTGTAATTATTACGGAATGCGTAAAATTTTCGTGTAAGATCAACGAGGTCATTAACCGGTATCATATCAATGATTGATCACTCTTTCACCTTACAGTAAATGCGTTTTGCATACATGCCAGCGACTATGCCATACCCATTAGTAACGTTAGAGTAAACTTTTACCGGCTGCGCCAGGAAGTTGCCTTCCTCCTGGTTATCCTGCTGATCATCCAAACTTTTAAGGTAACGGTACCCCTGATCTGTTAAGCCAACTACTTCTGCTATTATATATTTGTAGGTAACAGGCAGGGAGGTTTGCAGCACAAAAACAATGCTTCTGCCGGAGATCCGCTCATCTTTTACCACCAGGTCCTCGTAATAGGCATCGTTGACAATGTCGGCGAAATTATTATTGAAGGAAGGATCCAGGCGGTACTGAATGCGGCTTAGCGGGCGGATGGCTCCGTCGGTGCTGTCTGCCGCATAAATATGAATGCGGTAATAATTGATAATATTCCCCGGATCTTTCAGTGTGAAGTTCACCTGGCTGGCTGTTTTTTGCGCAAAAAGATCACTCACTTCCGGCCGGGCAGGAATGCTATCTGTAGCGCTTACAGCCGTTAAGCCCGTAGCGGCCGCCGTAACCGTATATATTTTTCCCGGTCTGATCACACTATCAGATACAAAATATCCGCGCCCGTTTATTACCTGCCGGTGTACGGCAGAAAAGGGCTGACCGTTTTCCAGTATGGTCACCTGCGCATTAGCCAGCTCTGTAAATTCCGGATCATTGCTGGATACCACCGGCTCGCTTTTGGTTACGCGGATGTAAGCCACACTATCCACCAGCATAAAGGTGTTCAGTACAATTTTGTCGCCATCATAAGGCAGGTTCAGCCGGGCCTTTTTGTCGCAGGCAGCAAGCAGCATTATTAACCCTATAGCATATACGATAATAAAACGCATAAACAACTTTTTAAAATTTAACTGAATAGGAAATACTGGGCAGTATGGGCAAAATGGTTTTTTGCGCCAGGTACCGCTCTTTTGCCACCGGGTCCGATTTCACATAGTAATAAAATGGGTTCTTCTGGTTATAGGCATTATACAGGCTCAGGTTCCAGCTCTTGGTCCACAATCTTTTCTTTTTAGTGTAGGTAACGCTAAGATCCAGGCGGTGTATATTACTGGTGCGGAATTGGTTGCGCTCGCCCAGCTCATCTGCCCGTGGTGGTACAGGCTGCTGTGGATCGTAGGGCGAGGGTTCCTGTATACCCTCATAGCTGGCAACCGGCAGCGTTAAAGGTTTGCCGGTTGAGAACTGCCAGCCGGCAGATATTTCCCAGGTCTTATTGAATTGGTGTATAACCGTTAGCTCCAGATTATGCCGCGCATCATATTTATACGGGTACCGTTTACCTTCATTCACTTCTGCAAACTGCCGGTCAGACCATGCCAGTGTGTACCCCAGCCAGCCTTTGGTGCGGCCCTGCTTTTTTTCCAGCAGCACTTCCGTACCATAGCTGCGGCCCTTGCCAATGATCACCTGGTCATCCCACTTTTTACCGGCAGAGCTGAATGCTGAAGCATACTCCGTATATTCGATCACGTTATTCATGGTCTTGTAATAACCTTCCAGTGAAAACTCATACTGGTGATCTTCCGTAGTTTTGGCTACGCCTATCGTGAACTGCTTTGATAACATGGGCTTTACCTTAGGTGTGGAAGGCACCCAAAGGTCTGTGGGCAGGTTGGTACCGTTATTGGTAAGCAGGTGAATAGGCTGGTACATGTGCGTGTATGCCGTCTTTAAAGCCCAGCCTTTAGGCAGCAGATAACGCAGGCCCAGCCTGGGTTGTACGGAACGGTAAAAACGTTTCTCCACCAGGAAACCGGCCGCATGCAGGCCCGCATTCAAATGCAGATCAGGGGTTAGCTGCCAGTCATCTTCCCCATACAATACCATATCCACGCCCACGGTGTTAAAGTTATTATAGGAGGTATCCGGCAGGGAGGGCGTAGCAGAATTATCTTCAAAGAAAAAAGTACCTGGCTTAAAAATATGCGTGGTAGAGGCCACCCCGAATTTAATAGCATGGCCGGGCCGGGGGCGGTAGTCAAAATCTATTTTGCCCACCGCATTCTGGATCCGGGAAGTATAACGGCCATACAGCTCCGAATGTTCATCAATCGTATAAGACCGGAAATTGTAATGATAATGCGTAAGGAAAAAGTATTGCGAATAATTGAATGTTACATTGGAAAATAAACGCTGGTTAAATACATGGTTCCAGCGCAGCGTGCCGGTAAGGTTACCCCAGCCCAGCTTAAAGGAACTTTTTTCCTGGTAACGCCGCTGGTCCGGTGCATCGGTAGTTTCGTAGTCGTGATCCTGGGCTATGACCAGCGCATCTTCCCCGCCATAAGCGCTCAGGTAAAGACGGTCTTTCGGAGAAAAAATGTGGTTGATGCGTGCATTGGCATCATAGAAAAAAGCAAAGAAATCGCCTTTGTCACCTAAGTCCATAACGTTCTTGACAGCATCATCCATTAACAGGTCAATATAAGAGCGGCGGCCGGATAGCACAAATGAGGTTTTATTCTTCCACAGCGGCCCTTCTATCATAAACTTTGCGGCAATGGTGCTGATGGAAACCTCGCCATGATAATTTTTCATATCCCCATCCTTCATGGAAACATCTATGATTGAAGATAACCTTCCACCATAACGGGCCGGAAAAGCGCCTTTATACAGGTCAGCATTCTTGATGATGTCCGGGTTAAACACGGAGAAGATGCCGAACACATGTTCCGAATTAAATACCGGGGTACCATCCAGCAATATCAGGTTCTGATCCGGGCTGCCGCCCCGCACACTCATTCCGCCGCTACCGTCTGCTCCGCCCGTTACACCAGGCAGGCTTTGCAGGGTACGCATCACATCGGCTTCGCCCAGCAGCCGGGGCACGGCCTCTATTTCAGTAACAGGAATATTTACCTTGCTCATCTGGGTTTGCTCCTGTAAATGCGCCTTCATATTTTCTGTAACCACTATTTCCTGTAAGCTGTTGGTGGGCTGCAGCGCCATGGCAATTTGCCGGTTACCGGTAGCCGGCAGCTTATAACGTTGCGGGGTATAACCTATATAGGAGGCATAAAGGCTGCTGGTATCTTTTTTCAGGGTAATACTATAAAAGCCGTATTGGTTGGTAACCGTACCAGCCCGCTGTGCAGGACAGTAAACCGTGGCGCCGATCAGCTTTTCACCGTTGCGTGCATCCTCCACATACCCGCTAATAGTACGCAGGGGCTTGTTTTTCATGGTTAGCACCACCTGGTTGCCTATGCGGGAGCTGGCAATATCATAAGGCTCAAATAATAGCTCCAGCACTTTTTTAAGCGGCTTGTTGCGCACTTCCAGCGTTATGCGGTGCGAAAGGTCTACTACATCACGGCTATACGAAAAATGGATACCATATTTTTTTTCCAGCAGCTGGCAGGCCACCAGCAGGGGTTGGTCTTTCAGGCTAAGCGTTACTTTGGTATGCCAGTCCCAGGCCAGCACCTGCAGCGGAAAACAGCACAACAGCATCCCAAGCAGCAGCTTTGCGGTTAATGACATAGATACACTGATCGTTTGATGGTTAAACAGTTATGTGACATACTACAGAATGGCACAGTACAGCGGGGTATAAAACCGGCCGGCCTTCTCCTATGAGACGTACCGGCACAGGCATTCCCCTATTCCGGGCTCAAAAATAGAATATTAATAGCGGAAGTGCAGGTATACAATAAGTTAAATCGGCACATGAGCAGTTTATACCGGCCAACATCTCCCTGACATGCCCACAAATTCACTCATTAGTTTTTATCTTTGCACCACACATGTATCAACTTATTAAGCAACTGCTGTTCAAATTTCCCCCGGAAAGCATTCACCATAGCGTAATGCGGGGCATTAAGCTGCTTCATGGCCTGCCGCTGGGCAAAACCATTCTGAATGCCAGCTTTAATACCAAAACCACCGGCCTGGAAAAAGAGCTGTGGGGACTTACCTTCCGCAACCCGGTAGGCCTGGCCGCCGGTTTTGATAAAGATGCCCGCTATACCGACGAACTAGCCAGCCTGGGATTTGGATTTGTGGAAATAGGTACGGTAACGCCCCTGCCCCAGCCGGGTAATGACCAGCCCCGCCTTTTTCGCCTGCCGGCAGATCAGGCACTTATAAACCGAATGGGCTTTAATAATGAAGGCGCCGTTGCAGCCGCCAAGCGCCTGCTAAAACGCCGCTCCAATATTATTATAGGAGGGAATATTGGTAAGAATAAGGTAACCCCTAACGAGGAAGCAGTGAGCGATTATGAAAAATGCTTTCATGCCCTGTTTGATGTGGTGGATTATTTTGTGGTAAATGTAAGCTCGCCTAATACGCCCAACCTGCGCGCCCTGCAGGAAAAAGAGCCGCTGAAGCAGCTGCTGCACCACCTGCAGTTGTTAAACCAGCAAAAAAGCAAACCCAAACCAATTTTATTAAAAATAGCGCCGGACCTGACCACCGAACAGCTGGATGATATTATTGAAATTGTGAAGGAAACCAGGCTGGCCGGCATTGTAGCTACCAATACCACCATTAGCCGGGAAGGCCTGCAAACACCCGCCGCCGAAGTAGCAGCCATAGGAGCGGGCGGTTTAAGCGGCCTGCCGGTAAAAGATAAATCCACTGCGGTGATCCGCTATATTCACGAACGCGCGGGTGAACAAATACCCATTATTGCAGCCGGCGGCATTTTTACGGCTGCCGATGCCAGAGAAAAGCTGGATGCCGGCGCTTCCCTGGTGCAGGTATATACCGGGTTCATTTATGAAGGCCCTGCCATTGTTAAAAATATTTGTAAAGGATTATTAAAAGGCTGATCCTCCATTCATCAACTCATACCATCATGGAACAATTGTTCACTACAGAATCCCTCATCAGCTTACTGACCCTGGTGCTGATGGAAGTTGTACTGGGTATCGACAATGTTATTTTCGTATCTATTGTTATGAACCGCCTGCCGGAGCAGAAACGCCTGCAGGCCCGCCGCATCTGGATGTTTACCGGTATAGGCGTACGCGTTATACTGCTGCTGTGTATCGGTTACATTGTACGTGCGGTGAACCCGCTGTTCCACATAGGCAGCCATGGGTTTAGCCTGCGCGACCTGATCATGCTGGGCGGTGGCTTATTCCTGCTGATTAAAACCACCCGCGAAATTCACCACAAGCTGGAAGGGGAGGAAGAAACGCTGACTATAAAAGGAGGCGGAAAACAGGTATCCCTGCTGAATGTGGTAGGGCAGATCATTGTAATTGATACCGTGTTTTCTTTTGATAGTATTATTACCGCAGTGGGCCTGGCCAAACAGGTACCCATTATGATCATTGCGGTGATCATAGCCATGATCATTATGTTCCTGTTTGCACCCCGCATCAGCGACTTTATACATAAACATCCTACCCTGAAAATGCTGGCCCTCTCCTTCCTGGTAATGGTAGGCGCCATCCTGATCATAGAAGGCTGGGACGCGGAAAGGGCGCACGACCTGCACTTAAAGAACTACGTATATTTTGCCATGGCTTTCTCCTTTGGCGTAGAAATGCTGAACATGGTGATGCGCAAGAAAACAACGAAGCCTGTGGAGCTGCGGGAGCCAACGGTGAAGGAGAAGGAATAATGGGCAGATGTACAAATGAGAAGGAATGTGCCGATGTGCTAATGTGCTGGTATTTGTTGAGGATTGCATTTCGCTAAATTCACCAGTATCTTAAAGCACTTATGTTGCATAAAGGTGCCTGGCATTTGTTAAGGGCCACATGTAATCATATTTACCGGCACATTAAAAAGCATTGATTGAATTCATCAGCACACACGCCACTACCCCGGCGGTTTCCGTACGTAAGCGCGTATTGCCTAAGGATACCGGCTGAAAGCCCTCTCCCAGTGCCTGCTCTATTTCCGCTGGTGTAAAATCGCCTTCCGGTCCTATTAATAATAAGGTATCCTGCCCGGGTTGCATAGCCTGCTGTAAATGCATTTTTTGCTCCGGTAAGCAATGCGCTATAAAACGCTGTGTAGCTGCAGGCTGCTTTACCAGGGTCTCAAATGCAACCGGGGCAGCCAGCCCGGGTAAATAATATTGCTGGGATTGTAGCATGGCAGCTACCAGTATGCTCTCTAAACGTTCTGTTTTAAACTTTTCTTTTTCCGTACGATGGGTAAGCAGGGGAATAATACCCTGTATCCCTATTTCTGTGGCTTTTTCCAGGAACCACTCCATACGGCTGGTATTTTTGGTAAAGGCAATGGCTATACGTAAGATGGGCGCGGGCGCCGGCAGGGTTTCACATTGCAGGATCTGCACCGTGCATTTTTTCCTATTGTCGTCTGTGATCGTGGCCGTAAATTTTTGCCCCTGCCCGTTGGCCAGCAGCACCTGCTGGCCCCTTTCCTTTCGCAGTACCTGCACACAGTATTTAGAGGTAGGCTCGTCCATGGTGTAAGCAGTAGCAGCAGGGTCCAGGCCTTTGGCGTAGAAAACAGGTAATTCCATGCTAAAAATTAAGGATTAATTTGAAATAACAGTCTCCGGTAAAACAATATGCTTACGCGTTTTAACCTGGAAGCGGATGAACAATAACACAGAAGCCGTGAGCAGTCCCAGTAACAGTCCCCACCAAATGCCCTGTATACCAAAGTTCAGATGAATGCCCAGTAAATAACCAATGGGCAAACCCAATCCCCAGTAAGCCAGCAGGGTAATAACGGTAGGCACCTTCACATCGCCCATACCTCTTAAGATCCCCAGCCCTACTACCTGTGTACCATCAAACAGCTGGAAAAAAGCAGCAATAATCAGCAGGTGGCTGGCAATCAGAATTACTTCCGGCTCTTTAATATACATCAGTGGCAGCAAATGGTTACCCAGCATAAATACCAGGGCCGCAGTGCCCATCAGCACCAGCACCATATGGTAGCTGGCAATGGCCGACAGGCGCAGCTCCCGGAACTGCCGGGCGCCAAAGAAGTTACCGCTTTTAATACCTGCTGCGGCCGATACGCCGCTGGCCATCATGTAGGTCATGGTAGCCAGGCTAATAGCTATCTGGTGGGCAGCCTGCTCACGTGCGCCTATCCAGCCCACCATTACTACGGCGCCGCTAAAAGCGCTTACTTCAAACAGGTATTGCAGCGCCACCGGTGCGCCAATACCCAGGATCTTTTGTATAGTGGCCCGCGATACATCCCTGAAATGGAACTCCTGCAAATATGGCTTGAACCGTGGCGCGCTGAGCACATACCAGCCCATGGCAGTTGCCATCAGCACACGGTCTGTTAAGGTAGCAATGCCCACACCTATTACGCCCATACGCGGTAAGCCAAACAACCCGAACACCAGCGTAATGCCCAGCAGGATATTGATCACATTCCCGATAATGCTGATGTTCATGGCCTGCCGGGTAAAGCCCAGCCCCTCTGCAAATTGTTTAAATGATTGGTAGATCATTAAGGGGAAAAAGGAAAATCCCAGGAACTGCAAAAAGGGCTTAGCCTGTGTGGCTACCGCCGCCGGCTGGTCCAGCAGCGGTATGTAATAGCTGCCGGTAACAATTACCGCGCATAACAATAACCCTACGGTTATATTGATCAATAAGCTCTGGCTTAACAAACAGCCGCAATAGGACCGGTTTCCCCGCCCGTTCTCCTGCGCTATCAGCGGCGTTAACCCGTAGGATATGCCAAGACCAGTTACCATAAAAATGGTGAAAATACTGTTGCCCAGGGAAACGGCCGCCAGCGGCACTTCGCCGGTATGGCCTATAATAATGCTGTCAGATAAGCCTACCAGGGTATGCCCCAGTTGTGAAATAACCACGGGATAGGCTAAACGGAAATTATCCTTATAAAACGGCTTGTATTTTAAAAACATGGAACTAGAATAGTATGATGCTAATACAAAAAGAAAAAGAGAGAAGTGCCCCTCTCCCTTTTCTTTGAATTTCTTTACAGTACCGGAATTTAGAAAGGAGCGTCTTCCAACCCATCATCTCCAAAATCCATATCGTTCATTTTAGAGCCTTTCTGAATAAACATCTTGGCTTCATCATTGCTGCCGCCGCCGCTCTGGCGCATGCCTGCATACGGGTTGCCGCCACCGGGACCGCCGCCGCCTTCCAGGCTGCCATCGTCCTCAAAACGCTGGAACTCCAGCACCGCGCGCAGCTTAATGGTATCCAGCTGGCCGTTACGGTGTTTGGCTATACGCACGTGCGTTTCACCTTTATTGGATTCGCCCATTTCATTGGCGGTAATTTCGTAGTATTCAGGACGGTACAGGAACATTACCATGTCCGCATCCTGTTCAATGGCGCCGGATTCACGCAGGTCACTCAGCTGCGGCATCTTGTTGCCATCCTTACGTTTTTCCACATCACGGCTTAACTGCGACAGTGCTATCACCGGTACATGCAGCTCTTTTGCCAGGCCTTTCAGATCGCGGGAAATTTTACTGATCTCCTGCTCACGGTTGGTGTTACGGCCTTCACCGCCACCGCTCATCAGCTGCAGGTAGTCAATGATGATCACCCCTACGCCGTGGTTATGCACCAGCCTGCGGCATTTAGCGCGTAGCTCAAAAATGTTCAGCGCCGGCGTATCATCAATAAAGATGGGCGCCTTGGCCAAACGTTCAATACCGTGTGTCATCAGCTTCTTCATCTCATACTCTTCCAGCTTACCACGGGAAATTTTTTCCAGCTTGATCTCTGATTCCGCGGACAGGATACGTTGTACGATCTGCCCGGAGGACATTTCCAGTGAGAACACCGCAGCGCCTTTGGCAAAACGTGGGTGCAAAGCCGCATTCCTGGCCAGGTTCAGCGCAAACGCTGTTTTACCTACTGATGGACGGGCTGCTATGATGATAAGATCCGTTGGCTGCCATCCATAGGTAACCTTGTCCAGCGATGGGAAGCCGGAAGGTACCCCGGTAATATCGTCGCCTTTATTACGCAGGTCCTCAATACGCTTCATAGTATTCACCAGTACGCGGTCTATGGAATCGTAGTTCTTACGCAGGTGATTATTGGTAATTTCAAACAGTTTGGATTCCGCTCCATCCAGCAGGTCAAACACATCGGCCGTATCTTCATACGCTTCACTCAGTATTTCGCCGGATATACGTATGAGCTCCCGCTGAATAAATTTCTGCAGGATGATACGTGCGTGCGCTTCAATATTGGCAGAGGAAACAACGGTGTTGGTAAGCCGGGTAACATAAAAAGGCCCACCCACCATTTCCAGTTCTGCGGAAGACTTCAGTTCTTCCACCACGGTAAGGATATCCACCGGCATGGATTTAGCGGCTAACCGCTGCATAGACAGGAAAATGCGCTGATGCGCCTCCACATAAAAACATTCCGGTTTCAGGATCTCTATCACGGTATCAAAAGCACCCTTTTCCAGCATAATGGCCCCCAGTACGGCCTCCTCCATATCTTTTGACTGTGGTGGTATTTTCCCGTATACCATGCTGGATACATCAATGGACGGCTTCCTACGTACATCTTTACGGTCTTTCTTGAGATTAAGATCCATTTATGTTAAAAGAATTAAGAAAAATGAATGAAAAATAGATTACTGTACTACTGTTATGGCCTGTTTCCCCAATGGGTCCTACAAATTTTTTAGCATCCCGGTATTCAGTTCTTCTTTAACAAATTGTAAACTTTTTTGAGCTGTAAAAACTAAGGTAAAGGCATTTTTTCATTAAAGCCGTACCATAACCGGATAATATTTATAAAACCTCACGCACACAATATTCACACGCAAAATGTCAGTTATCCACTGACTGAGCTCCTGTTATCCACCAATTGGCACAAAAATACCCTGCAAATCTCCGATTATTCACACACTTTGTGTAAAAAGATTTTCCACATAATCCTTGGATCGTAATTCACATGTTCGTGGGAGAAAACCCGGACGCGTTCGCCGGTCACGATCCATTTTAGCACCCGCCTTTCATGGCCAAGCGCCTGTTTTTGCCTTTATAAACTACATAACAGGCTGTGGACCATAGACCGTGGACTGTGGACTTTTTAATTATCTTTACACCACTTTATTATCTTGTAAAATGACTATTTCTTACAATTGGCTTTGTGAATATTTGCCGGTACAGCCCTCACCGGAGGATTTGTCTGTTATATTAACGCGTATAGGCCTGGAAGTGGAAAGCCTGGAAAAATTTGAATCCGTAAAAGGCAGCCTGGAAGGGCTGGTGATAGGCGAAGTGCTGACAGCCGTACAACACCCGAACGCAGATAAGCTGAAACTGACCACCGTAAATACTGGCGGCCCGGAACCGCTGAACATTGTATGCGGCGCACCTAATGTAGCCGTAGGCCAGAAAGTGGTGGTAGCCCCCATTGGTGCTACTATTTACCCACTAAGCGGTGAGCCCATGACCATGAAAAAGGCAAAGATCCGTGGGGAAGAAAGCCAGGGCATGATCTGCGCAGAAGATGAAATTGGGCTGGGCAGCAGCCATGCCGGCATACTGGTGCTGGATGCAGCCTTACAACCCGGTACCCCTGCCCGCGAAATATTTAAGCCCGTACAGGACTGGATATACGAAATTGGCCTTACCCCCAACCGTATGGATGCCATGAGCCATATAGGCGTGGCCCGGGATGTATGCGCCTATTATAATAACCTGGAAAATACCCGCCAGTACCAGGCTAAGCTGCCCGTAATACCGGAGCTGCCTAAAGCAGCCACCCCATTATCCATTAGCGTTAGTGTGGAAAACACAGCTGCCTGCCCCCGCTACGCCGGTGTATCCATTACCGGGGTGCAAACCGCCCCCTCACCGGACTGGCTGCGTAATAAATTATTAGCCATCGGGGTACGGCCTATTAATAATATAGTAGACATTACCAATTTTATACTGCACGAAACCGGGCAGCCCCTGCATGCTTTTAATGCAGATGCTATTACCGGCAGTAAAGTGATTGTAAAGAACCTGCCTGCCGGAACGCCCTTTGTAACGCTGGACGGCAAGGAACGTAAGCTGGATGCTGCAGACCTTATGATCTGCAACGGCAACAGTGAACCCATGTGCATAGCCGGCGTATTTGGCGGCCTGCACTCCGGGGTAACTGATACCACGCACAACATTTTCCTGGAAAGCGCCTGCTTTACCGGCACGGGCATCCGCGCCTCCTCTTTCCGGCACGGCCTGCGTACAGATGCCGCTACCCGTTTTGAGAAAGGAGTGGATATATCCAATGCCGTATTTGTACTGCAACGCGCTGCCGCTCTTATTTGTGAGCTGGCCGGTGGTAAGATTGCGTCAGAAATAACAGACGTTTACCCGCAGGCCAAACCTAAAACGGAAGTAACCGCTACCTGGGCTTATATTAAAAAGCTGAGCGGCAAGGAATACAGCAAAGAGAAGATCAGTAACATATTAGCCAGCCTGGGTTTTGAAATACTGGCGGAAACACCCGAGCACCTGAAGGTAAATGTACCCTACAGCAAACCGGATATTTCCATACCTGCCGATATTGTAGAAGAAATAATGCGTATCGATGGCCTGGATAATGTGGAGATCCCCTCCCAGGTGCTTATTACCCCGGCCATTACGGCCAGGCCGGACCGGGAAACGGTACGCGAAAAAATAGCCGGTTACCTGGCAGGCAACGGTTTTAATGAAATATTCACCAACTCCATTACCAACAGCAAATATTTTACGCCGGAAGTGCTGGAGCGCACGGTAAAAATGATTAACAACCTCAGCGCAGACCTGGATGTAATGCGCCCCTCCATGCTGGAAACCGGCCTGGAAAGCATAGCTTATAACCTGAACCGCAAAAATGAGGACCTGCTGTTCTTTGAATTTGGTAAAACCTACGCCACTACCGGCCAGGGCCAATACCAGGAAACGGAGCACCTATGCCTGTACCTTACCGGCCGTAAAAGACCGGAAAGCTGGTTATACGAAGCCGCCCCGGTAGATTTTTATTTCATGAAAGGATATGTAGGCAATGTGCTGGCCCAGCTGGGCATCCGCTCATTACAATGGGCAGAGCTGGAAGTGGACGGGCTGCAATTTGCCTGGCAGATAAATGGTAACGGCCAGGCCCTGGTACAGTTGGGCGCCGTATCCGGCCCCAGGCTGAAGCAGTTTGATATTAAGCAGCCGGTATGGTTTGCCGATATTAACTGGCAGGCTGTTTTGGCCGCTTTACCAAAAAAGGATACCTTTTACAGCGAAATTCCGAAATTCCCGGCCGTACGCAGGGACCTGGCGCTGGTGCTGGACAAACAGGTACGGTTTGCGGATGTGGAAGCCGCTGCGCGCACCGTGAAATCCTCACTACTGCAACATATCAATTTGTTTGACGTTTTTGAAAGCGAAAAGCTGGGGGCCAACAAGCGCTCTTACGCAGTAAGCTTTACCTTCCAGGATACGCAGAAAACGCTTACAGATAAAGAAATAGATGCCGTAATGGACAAGCTGGTAAAAACTTTTGAAACACAACTGCAGGCGCAGATAAGAAAGTAATGGTTCAATGTGCTAATGTGCCGGTTAGTATCTAAATGGTCCTTAACAAAAACCAGCATATCAGCACATCATCAGATTAATAATGGCTCTGGAGCAACACATACAACGCATTGAAGAAAAGCTGCAACTGCTGCTGAAAAAGCTGCAACAGGAGCAGGCGGAAAATGCGTGGCTGAAGGAGCAGCTGCAGCACCAGCAGCAGGAAGCGCGTACGCAGCAGCAAACCATTATTCAGCTGGAACAAAAGCTGCACCTGGCCAAAATAGCCACGGTAGCAGCCGGGCCGCCCGCCTCACCGGAAGAGGATGAGGACTTTAAAAAGGAAATGCGCACCAGGATCAACGACTATATAAAAGAAATAGACCGTTGTATAGCATTATTAAACAGTTAGCCGGGAAAAGTGTTAATTAGTAGTTATGGAACAACTGATTCCTGTAAATATAGTAGTGGCAGACCGCTCTTACCGGATTAAGATCAAACCGGAAGAAGAAGAAGCCGTACGCCGCATCATGAAAGAGGTGAATGACAAGATCATTGAGTTCAAAACGGCCTATGCCGGTAAAGACCTCCAGGATTACATTGCCATGGCGCTGATCATGTACGCTACCCACCCTGTTACCAGTGGCGGAAAGGCACAGGCAGAAGGAGCCCCCTATTTACAGGAAAAATTGCAAAGGCTGGAAGCACTGTTGGATGAGCAGTTGAAATGATGTGTGGTTTTTTGATTGTGTTGGGATCTTTTGAGAAAATAGATTAACAGGGAGTAATATAAATTTATTTCATTAATTCGTAACCAACTGAAATAAAGCAGCTTAATTACTTACCATTTCGTTAAAGAAGTTGTAAAACAGGCCATTTACACTGTTCTGCATACCCGCACATCGCACATCTGCACATTATTTTTGTTATTTTCGCGCGTCAAGTTCTACCACCTCCTTAAAAAGGCGGTGACGAAGAATGCAATATATATTCAATTTTAAATTTTTTGTATGGATACAACTGTAATAACGACAATAGCCGCGGTGGTGGCATTGGTAATTGGAATAGTGTTAGGTAAGGTGATATTTGCCAAAAACACGCAGCAGAAGATACAGGATGCAGAGCAACAGGCCCAGAAGATCATAAGTGATGCCCAGATAAGTGCAGAGAACCTGAAAAAAGACAGATTACTGGAAGCCAAGGAAAAATATCTGCAGTTAAAAACGGAGCATGAAAAGGAAGTGTTGCAGCGTAATCAGAAGCTGGCCGATTCGGAGAACCGCATTAAGCAGAAAGAGTTAGGCCTGAACCAGAAGAATGAGCAGCTGCAGAAACAGGTACAGGAAAATGAAGCCATTAAGGAAAACCTGAACCGGCAGATGGAGCTGGTAGCCATTAAACGCAATGACCTGGAAAAACACCAGGAAGAGCATATCCGCCGCCTGGAAAAAGTAGCCGGCCTTACCGCAGAAGAAGCCAAGCACCAGCTGGTGGAAAGCCTGAAGGAAGAAGCCCGCAGCCAGGCACTGGCCCACATCCAGGAGATTATTGAAGACGCCAAGAGCAAGGCCAATAAAGAAGCAAAGAAGATTATTATACAATCCATCCAGCGTACGGCAGCTGAGCAAACCATTGAAAATGCCATTACCGTATTTAACCTGGAAAGCGATGAAATTAAAGGCCAGATCATTGGCCGTGAAGGCCGTAACATACGCGCCATTGAAGCAGCTACCGGTGTAGACCTGATCGTGGATGATACCCCGGAAGCCATCGTATTATCATCCTTCGATCCCCTGCGCAGGGAAATAGCCCGCCTCTCCCTTCAGCGCCTGGTACAGGACGGCCGTATACACCCCGCCCGTATTGAGGAAGTAGTAGAAAAAACCAAGAAACAGCTGGAAGAGCAGGTAATGGACATTGGTGAAAGAACCGTGATAGAGCTGGGCATCCATGGCCTGCATAAAGAGCTGGTACGCCTGGTAGGTAAAATGCGTTTCCGTTCCTCTTACGGACAAAACCTGCTCATGCACTCCAAAGAAACCGCTAACCTGTGTGGTGTAATGGCCGCAGAGCTGGGCCTGAACCCCAAACTGGCCAAACGCGCCGGCCTGCTGCACGACATTGGTAAAGTACCCGATGAAGAAACAGAGCTGAGCCATGCCCTTTTAGGCGCCAAGCTGTGTGAAAAATACGGCGAGCATGCTGCCGTAGTGAACGCCGTAGGCGCCCACCACGATGAAATGGAAATGCAGTATGTGATTTCCCCCATTGTGCAGGCCTGTGATGCTATCAGCGGCGCCCGCCCCGGTGCACGCCGTGAAATTATGCAGAGCTACCTGCAGCGTATCAAAGACCTGGAAAACCTGGCCCTGGCCCACGACGGTGTGGAAAAAGCCTACGCCATACAGGCCGGCCGCGAGCTGCGCGTAATTGTTGAAAGTGATAAAGTAACGGACAGCGATGCAGACCGCCTCTCTTTTGATATTGCTACCAAAATTCAAACGGAAATGCAGTACCCCGGACAGATCAAAGTAACGGTGATCCGCGAAAAACGCGCCGTGAACGTAGCCCGGTAATTGCTAAAAGGATAATAAAAAAGTCCCGTTTGCCACCTGGTGAACGGGGCTTTTTTTATGCAGGAATTTGTAGCTTAGCCTAAATATTGTTTACCCATGTTCAACCGCCCTTACCTATACCTGGCTGTTATAACAGTAATGGCCATATTCTCCTGTGGAAAGTCCGATAACCCGCAACCGCAAACACCGCCGGTGGATAGCCTGAACGCTAAATTCCTGCTGCCTGTAAGCCATGGATTTTATAGCAGCACCGGACCGGTGATGTTCAGTCCCGGGGGTAGTACCATGATGGGGTTATCTTACCTGAACGGGCGCCCGAATGTGCGCACAGGCGGATTGCTGGCCATAGCCACCAGTGGTGGCTTTAGCTATATATTCAGCACGCTGGTGTATGATACAGCGGTGTATAATGGCAACAATGTTACCCTTACCACCCATTACCACGGAACTAATGTTATTATGGATCCCAACCAGCGTAACCTGCTGCTGGAAAACGGCCGGTTAAAACGTATTGTCAAAGCCCCGGATACCACCTATTTTTACTACAACGCTAAAAATCAGCCCATCAAAACGGAAACGTTCAGCCGTAGTGTACATATTACCCGCAGCTTTGTTTTTGACAACAGCGGCAACCTGCAAAGCGTAAAAAGCAGCAGCACTTCCCGGTACGATGAGCAGGTTATTTCCCAGGAGGAGGAAACCTTTACCGGTTATGATAATAAGCCCAACCCGCTGAAAGGCCTTTGGTTATGGGATGATCTTTATTACCGTACCGTATCAGCCAACAACTTCTCCGGTTATACCTACACACAAAGCATTCTGCAAAACGGACAGGTAGTGGGGAATAGCCATCAGCAATCCACCATCCCCCTGTTTTATACGGCTACCGGGCAGCTGGATTGTACCCGCTAACTTTCATAGAAATGCTTATCTTAAGGCATTGTGAATCATTAATTCCTTAACTAAGCAGCATCATGAAAAAATTCACGTCATTACGCTACTGCCTGAACGCCGGGTTGCTGGCCATCACTTTATTATGCCTTGCCACCAATACCCAGGCGCAGAAAACACAAGCCTTGTTCAACGGGAAGAACCTGGATGGCTGGAAAATTTACGGAACAGAAAAATGGTATGTGGAAGATGGCTTCCTGGTATGTGAAAGCGGCCCGGATAAAGAGTATGGTTACCTGGGTACTGAAAAAGAGTACAAAGATTTTGAGCTTACCGTGGAATTTAAGCAGGAGGCCAATGGCAACAGCGGCGTATTTTTCCACTCCAGTATAGAAGGCACTAAAATTACCGGCTGGCAGGCAGAGGTAGCCCCGCCCAACATGCACACCGGCGGTATCTATGAATCTTACGGGCGTGGATGGCTGATACAGCCCACGGCCGATAAGGAGCAATACCTGAAAATGGGAGAATGGAATACCATGAAAGTGAAAGTAAAGGGCAACGAAGTAACCACCTGGCTTAACGGGCATGAAATGATCACTTTAACCGATGAAAAAATCGGCGCCCGCAGCGGGCAGATCGCCTTACAGATCCATTCCGGGGGCGGCATCAAAGTAAGGTGGCGCAATATCCGCATCCGCACCCTGTAATCCTTCAGTATATTCTCAAACAGCACACAATCGGCCGCGAGCGGCCTGTTCCTTTTGGATCAGCTTGTGTGCTGTTTTTTTGTTTTCTAAATGCAATCGTTTGCATTTTCCATAGAAATAGCTATCTTGAGGTACGCGTTACTGTTAAATAGTGTTAAAACTTGTAGACATTTTTGAACCAAACCGCTAATCGTTAAATAGAAATTCACACGGTATGAAGAACTTGTTACAAACGGGGGGACTGTTGCTGCTTTTGCTATGCCACCACCTCGTCATCCACGCACAAAACACCACCACCATTCAGGGAAAAGTTACAGATGCCAAATCCGGCGCACCGCTGCCGGGAGTAACCGTGTCTGTAAAAGGTAAATCTGCCGGCGCCCAAACCGATGGGCAGGGTAGCTATAAGCTGCAGGTGCCTGCCGGCGGCACTACACTGGTGTTCTCTTTTATCGGCTACCTGTCACAGGAACAGGCTATTAATGGCCGCTCCAGCGTTGATATTCAGCTGGCCGAAGATCTTAAGAAGCTGGAAGAAGTGGTAGTAGTAGGTTATGGCGCCCAAAAGAAAAAGGACGTAACCGGCGCTATTGCCTCTATTAATGCCAAATCCATACAGGAAGTATCTGTTACCAACCCGCAACAGGCGTTGCAGGGCCGCGTAGCAGGTATTGATGTATTGATCAACAGTAACAAACCCGGGGATGAGCCCCGCGTGCGTGTACGTGGTAACCGCTCCATTACTGCGGGTAATGATCCCTTGTACATTGTAGATGGTATTCCATATGCAGGCAATCTGAATGATCTTAACCCTTCTGATATTGCCTCCATGGATGTGCTGAAAGATGCCTCTGCTACCGCCATCTACGGTTCCCGCGGGGCCAACGGCGTTATCCTGGTAACTACACAAAGAGGTAAATCCTCTTCTCCGGTACGCGTTACCTATAATGCGGACTATGGTATTATTAAGGCCCTGGGCGAATCAGATATGATGGATGCAACACAGTACACCAACATGCGCCGGGAAGCCAACCGCACCATTGGCAAGTATAATGATAACAATCCCGATTCTTCCGATGCCGCCGTTTTTAATGCCACCGAATACGCCAATATTAAAAGAGGTGTAAATACCGACTGGCAAAAGCTGCTGCTCTCTTCCGGCTGGCAAACCTCCCATAACCTGGGTGTATCCGGCGGTTCAGAAAAAACCAAGTATGCGGCCAGCCTGGGATATTTTAAACAACAGGGCGTATTCAAGCTGCAAAGCTATGAGCGCTATAACCTGCATGTGAACCTGGACCAGGAGATCAGTAAACGTGTACGCGCAGGCATATCCTTACTGGGCACTTACAGCAAACGCCGGGGCGAAACCTATAACGGCATGAGCGCAGCGTTAAAAATGCTGCCCATTGCAGATCCGTATGATGCCAATGGTAACCTGATCATACTGCCCACCGGCGATAGCCAGCAACCCAATGCCCTGCTGGATTATGTGCCCGGCAACCGCGTAGAGGACCGCAACCGCTTCCGCCTGTTCACCAGCCTGTATGGCGAAGTGGATATTATAGATGGGCTTAAATACCGCCTGAACGTAGGCCCGGATATTCAGCAAAGCAACTACGGCCTTTTCCAGGGTAAGAACAATACCGACCTGCTGATAGGCGGCGGCGATGCTACTGCCCAGAAGACCAACTATACTACGCTGGCTTACACGGTAGAAAACCTTTTAACCTATAACAAAGTAATACATCAGAAACATAACATTGGCGTTACTGCCCTGTATAGCGTACAACGCCAGCGGGAAGATTCCAGCAACGCCAGCGTAAGAGGCATCCCTGTAGAAGCGCAGCAGTTCTACAACCTGGACGAAGCAGGTAACGTAACAGCACTGGGCAGCCAGCTAGGCACCTGGACCATCCTCTCCTACATGGGCCGTATTAACTACGGGTTTGATGACCGTTACCTGGTAACCTTAACCCTGCGTGCAGATGGCTCCTCCCGCTTTGCGCCCGGTAAGCAATGGGGCTATTTCCCTTCCGTGGCCGTTGCCTGGAACATGACCAATGAAAATTTCATGAAATCCGTTGCCTGGCTGGATAACCTGAAACTACGCGCCAGCTATGGTAAAATAGGCAACACCGGTATTCCTCCCTATGCTACTCAGGGCTCACTGTTACGCAGCCCTTATTCCTATAACAACAAGGGCGTGCTGGGTTACCTGCCCAACCAGCTGCGTAATCCCAATCTTACCTGGGAAACTACCAGCTCTGTGAACGCAGGTTTTGATTTCAGCGTGTTTAAAGGCCGTGTAACCGGTAGTGTGGATTGGTACCGCCAGAAAACCAGCGACCTGCTGTTAAACAAGCTGCTGCCCATCAGCAATGGCTTTGGCTCTGTGCTGGTGAATGTGGGTGAAACCCAGAACTCAGGTGTGGAAATTGCTTTGTCCACCGCCATTATCCAGAATCCCAATGGTTTTAACTGGAACATGGATGTAAACTTCTTTACCAACCGTGAAAAAATACTTTCCTTAGGCAATGGCGCAAAAAGCGATCCGGGTAATGCCTGGTTCATTGGCAAGCCTATCACGGTGTACTACGATTATCAGAAAGTAGGCATCTGGCAAACCGAAGCAGAAGCGCAGGTATACCAGCAGCACCAGGGCGAGATACGCCTGAACGATGTGAATAATGATAAAAAGCTGGACGCCAATGACCGCGTGATCCTGGGCTCCCAGCAGCCGGATTGGTCCGGTGGTATGACGCAGCGCTTCTCCTGGAAAGGCATAGACCTCTCCATTGTAGCATTTGCACGTATAGGCGGTATGGTTAAAAGTGATTTTTACCAGAACTACAATACCCTGTTCGGCCGTTACAATAACCTGGATGTAAACTACTGGACACCATCTAACCCAACCAATGAGTTTCCACGTCCTAACCGTAACCAGGAGCGGCCTAATAACTACACCTCGCTCAGCTATTTTGATGGTTCTTTCTTCAAGATCCGCAACATCGGTGTTGGTTACAACCTACCGGAAGGTTTAATGAAACGCTGGGGTATGCAGGCATTGCGCGTGCATGCGGATGTGAAACAACCGCTGATCATAGCGCCTTACCGCCAGAAATACAAAGGCATTGACCCGGAAGATGTGACCACTATCGCCGTGGATGCACCAGCCACCTGGATGCTGCAGTTTGGTTTGAATGCTACTTTTTAATGTTAAAAAATGAACGTTATGAATACTCGAAAAATATGCTGGTTAATAGCCCTGCTGGGTTTTGCGGCAGTAAGCTGTAATAAGATGCTGGAAGAAAAGCTGGTGTCTACTGTAAACGATGATTTCTATAATACGCCCAGTGGCTTTACCTCTGCTGTTAACGGCTCTTATGTAGCCATGCGCAGCTTTTACAGCACAGAAAGGGGCATGACGCTTTCTGTATTTGGTACAGATACCTACACCAACGGCTCCGATGGTGATTTTAAATTTGCAAATCAATATACCTCCCAGCTGGACGGCCGTTATGCCCACCTGCGGGAATTATGGAATACCATTTACCAAACCATTAATACCTGCAATGTGGTGATAGACCGGGCGGATAAGATCCCGAACCTGGATTCAGCGGTTAAAAAGAATGGGGTAGCCCAGGCACGCTTTTGCCGCGCGCATTATTACTTTATACTGGCGCAGATGTTTGGCGCCGTGCCTTTAAATCTGCATGAGAATACGGAGATTAAAACTGAAGCGCACCGTGATTCTGTAGGCAGTATTTATAATGCTATTATTGACGATCTGCTGTATGCAGAACAGAACCTGCCGGATGCGCCTTCTGAATGGGGCCGCGCCAGCAAACCGGCTGCAGAGCACCTGTTGGGCCGCGTATATTTAACCCGCGGGTATACCGCCTATAAACAGGCTACCGACTTTGACAATGCCGCTAAGTATGCGCAAATGGTGATCAACAATTATGGCTTTGCACTGCTGCCGGATGTAGGACAGGTTTGGGCACAGGGAAAGGAAAATAACGCGGAAACCGTATGGGCTGTGCAATACACCACAGATGCACTGTACAACTCCAGCGATAATAATGCCTGCCGCTTTTTCCTGATGCAGTATGATATACTGGCCGGTATGAAGCGCGATCTGGCCAATGGTACACCCTGGAAGCGTTTTAAGCCTACAAAATTCCTGCTGGATACCCTCTACCAGGAACGTGTACACGATACCCGTTACGAAAAATTCTTTACTTCAGTATGGCGCGCCAACAACGCCACGGCCACGCTGAAAGTAGGCGATACCTCTGTATGGATGCCGGGTTATGATGTAACGGATGCTATGATCAAAAGCAAACCTTACCTGCTGGTGCCTCCCCGTAACTATACGCTGGTGCTATACCCATCCCTGAATAAGTTTGCAGATGCCATGCGCCCGGATAACCAGGCCTCCGGCGTAAGGCCCTTTATTGCCTTCCGCCTGGCGGAAGATTACCTGAATGCCGCAGAAGCGCTGACCATGAAAGGGGAAAAGGGAGCAGCCGTGCCCCTGGTGAACACCCTGCGTATGCGGGCCGCCAGGGTAGGTGCCACGCCGGAAGAAACTACGGCCCATAAAGACGCCATGAAAGTAACCGAAGCCCAAATAACCCTGGATTTCCTGCTGGATGAAAGAGACCGCGAAATGGTAGGCGAGCAAACCCGCTGGTTTGACCTGAAACGTACCGGCAAGCTGCTGGAAAGGGTAAAACTGCATAATCCGGATGCCGCTAAGAATATACTGCCCAAACACCTGCTGCGGCCTATTCCGCAGGATCAGATAGACCGTGTGAGCAACCCGGGCGATTTTCCGCAGAACGACGGATACTGAGTTAATTACGAATTGTCAATTACGAATTGAGTTTCTTATAAATGGAAGTCCTGCATTTTAAATGCAGGACTTTATTTTTTACCTACGCTTCAATCCCATCGTAATTATTCATAGTCATGATTATTTTCAATAGCATTCATAATGTCTTGCATTTCGTAATTAAACAATTCGTAATTCATTCATAGTTAACAATTTGCCATAGACGCAAATATTCATTCCGGGGCATTTCCTAATTAAGTTGTCAATGCTTACCTTTGCAGCCAAATTGAGCGGGGATACTCCCCACCATTCGTAATTGAAAATTCATAATTAAAAATGTCCGGACAGCTTAAAGAAGTTCGTAACCGCATAAAATCAGTACAATCCAGCCAGCAGATCACTAAGGCTATGAAAATGGTAAGTGCCGCCAAATTAAGGCGTGCGCAGGATGCCATTTTACAGATGCGCCCGTACGCTGTTAAGCTCCAGGAGATCCTGCAGAACATTGTTTCCAGCACAGAAGGCGATATTGATATGGCCCTGGCTAACCAACGTGCCGTGGAAAAAGTGCTGATCGTGGTAATTACTTCTGACCGCGGGCTGTGCGGCGCTTATAACTCCAACCTTATTAAGCTGGCCAAACAGCTGATCCGCGAAAAATACGCGGAGCAATATGCCAAAGGCCAGGTGCAGATAATGCCCATTGGTAAAAAAGGCTGGGAACATTTTGTGAAGAATGGTTACAAGATCAATGACCAGTACTGGCACCTGTTTGCCGACCTGAATTTTGATCACGTAAAACAGGCCGCTGCCATTGCGCTGAACGGTTTTATCAAAGGCGAGTATGATGCCGTGGATATTGTGTACAGCCAGTTCCGCAATGCCGCTACCCAGGTATATGTAGCAGAACAATTCCTGCCCATTGCCAAAGTAGAGCATAAAGAAGGGAATGCTAAACAGAAGATCAAGGCCGATTATATTTTTGAACCCGAAAAAGAAACGCTGATCGCGGAGCTAATGCCCAAGATCTTAAACACGCAGTTCTTTAAAGCCATCCTGGATGCACACGCATCTGAACATGGCGCACGTATGACAGCCATGGATAAAGCCACAGAAAATGCCAATGAGCTGCTGCGCGACCTGAAACTCTCCTACAACCGCGCCCGTCAGGCTGCCATCACTACAGAACTTACAGAAATTGTAAGTGGCGCCGCCGCTTTGGCAGGTTAAAAGTGAAGGTTATTCACAACAAATCAACATCAAAAAATTTCGATTTCTTACATAACGTCAAAGACTGTAACTTTCGGTCTTTGACGTTTTTATTTACAGCACGCGCGGGTTTTAACCACCTGTGAGGCTGTAAGGTTGCAAACTAATTATCAATGGAAATCTCTCAGATCATACCGCATGTTGAATCACTGATCTTTGCTGCAGACAGGCCGCTGCCTATGCTGGAATTAGTGGATCTGCTCAATAATGCCTTAGCTTTTTTGGAAGACCGTGCTACTTTAGACCAGGTAGAAACTGCCGTGGAAGCTATCCGTGAAAAATACCTGTCTGAATTTTATGCATTTGAAGTGCGGGAAAGCGGCGGAGGTTACCAGTTCCTTACTAAAAAAGATTATTACCAGACGGTAGCGCAGCTGAACGGGGAAAAGTTCCTGAAACGCCTTTCCACTGCCGCGCTGGAAACCCTGGCCATTATTGCTTATAAGCAGCCTATTTCCAAAGGCGAAATAGAACATATCCGTGGGGTAAGCTCTGATTACTCTATTCAGAAACTGCTGGAAAAAGAGCTGATCGTGATCTCCGGCCGTAGTGAAGAGCTGCCCGGTAAGCCGCTGCTGTACAGCACTTCCAAGGCTTTTATGGATTACTTTGGATTAAACTCCCCTGCTGATCTGCCCAAGCTGCGTGAAGTATTTGATGAAGAAACCATGATACAGCCTACCCTTATTACCGACGAAGCATTTACAGATAATAACGCTGTGCTGATGGTGTCCGAAAATGGTGAGCTGCTGGAAGATGCATTTATTCCAACCGTAAACATCATAGACGAAGCGGCCCACACCGATACCGGAACGGAAGTGCCGCCGGTAGATACAGAAGCAGAAATGGATACGGATGAGGAAGCCAATGCTGATAACGAACCGGTTGCTGATACGGAAAATAATATGGCTGATGATGAAGCAGCAACTCCTGATATAGAAGCTATTGGCCCCGGTCCTGGCGATGATGAGGTAGAAGATGAGGAAGAAGATGATCTGCATGAGGATCTGGGGGATGATGAGGATTTTGAGGATGAAGAGGACGAGGATGAAGATGATGAAGATGACGAAGAGGAGGAAGAGGAGGAGGATGAAGATGATGAAGATGATTTCGACGATGATGATGAAGAGGAAGACGAAGAGGATGAAGACGAGGACGAGGATGAAGATGACGAAGAAGATGAAGAGGATGAGGAGGAGGAAGATGATGACGACGAGGATGGAGAGGAAGAGGACTTTGAAGAAGATGAAGAAGATGAAGACGAAGATTTTGACGACGATGAGGATGAGGACGAAGAAGACGATGATGAAGAAGACGATAACGACAATAAAAGATAACATAAAGAAGTCCTGCCGGTTGGCGGGACTTCTGCTTTTTATAGGCGAAAGAAAGGTTAACTAATCCGCTTCACTACCTCCGCAAAAATGCTGCTCAGCTTTTCATCAGCCTTGCCCGCAACAGCAATGATCTCCTCAATAGAAACAGGATGCAGGTTATCCGGATCACATTCATCCGTGATCACGGAAACAGCAGCACAGGGCAGCTGTAATTGATTGGCAACAATCACCTCCGGCACGGTGCTCATACCCACCATATCCGCCCCGATCATTCGCAAAAAACGATATTCTGCACGGGTTTCCAGGTTAGGCCCCATTACGGAAACATATACACCTTTGTGCAGGGTACATCCTTTATCCGCAGCAGCCTGTAACAACAGCTGCCCCAGGTTCTTATCATATGGGCTGCTCATATCCGGGAAGCGCGTGCCGAAAGCCGGGGAATTTAATCCGCGCAAAGGGCTTTCCGGCTGCAGGTTAATATGATCATCCAGCAGCACCAGGTCGCCTTTTTTGAAGGCAGGATTCATACCACCGGCCGCGTTGCTAAGCAGCAGGTGTTGTATGCCCAATGCTTTCATTACGCGTATGGGAAACGTGATCTGCTGCATGGTATATCCCTCATAGTAATGAAACCGCCCCTGCATGGCTATTACCGGCACGGCTCCTATGCGGCCGAAGATCAGCTGTCCTTTATGTGATTCCACGGTAGATTCCGGGAAGTGGGGTATTTCGTGATAAGGAATGCTTTTTTCAACCTGTATATGCTGCACCAGCTCTCCCAGCCCGGTACCCAGCACAATACCTGCTTTAGCCTGGTGATAGTTGAACTTTTGTAAATAAGCTGCCGTGTCATTGATCTGTTGTAAAAGTGTTTGCATGGCACAAAGAAAAAGTAAAATCAGGAAGGAAAAAACGGGAAAGCAGGTTTGCTGCCGGAGCAGAGGCAATATTTTGCGCGCAAATTATTTAGCCCGGAGCGGGTTTATCCGGCAAATAATCGCGCAAATTTTAACAGTAATTAACACTCTTTTTATGCAATTTTACGCAAACGGTTGCATAAGCCATTTTACAGAACAGGTAAGCATTTCAATCGGCTGTAACAACAGCCCGGTCTGATAAGTTTTCCGTTCATCACAATTTCATGCAATCGGTTGTGTATTTTCTCCCCAAATTTTATAAATTGGGTTCAGAATCAGCATGTAGAGGAACTAATCAGACACCGCACTTTGCGGCACCTGCTAAAACTATAAATACACGGGATGAAAAAATTACTAATACTATGCAGCAGTGCACTGCTGTTACACGGCGTAGTAAGCGCCGGTCCGGGCGACAAGAAAGGACAATGGCAATCACTTTTTAACGGCAAGGACCTGAAGGGGTGGAAACAACTGGGGGGTAAAGCTCAATACAGCGCAACAGACAACGAAATCATCGGGACAACTGTATTAGAAACACCAAACTCTTTCCTGGCTACAGAAAAAGAATACGGCAATTTTATACTGGAACTGGAATTTAAGCTGGACAAGGAATTTAACTCCGGCATTCAGTTCCGCAGCCAAAGCCGGCAGGACTACCAGAACGGCCGCGTGTTTGGTTACCAGATGGAGATAGACCCCTCAGACAGGAAATGGAGCGGAGGTATTTATGAGGAAGGACGCCGCGGCTGGCAATATCCCATGGAGCTTAATCCGGCCGGACAAAACGCCTTTAAGAAAAACGACTGGAATAAATACCGTATAGAATGCAGGGGCGCTGAAATACGCACCTGGGTAAATGGCGTACCTACTGCTCATTTGGTGGATACGGCCCTGCCCAAAGGGTTCATTGCACTGCAGGTACATAGCATTGGCAAAAAAGCCGACGATGCAGGTAAGAACATCCGCTGGCGTAATATCCGCATCATAGAAGATCCGGCTAATAACCAGTACTCACCGTATGATCAGATCTATGTCGTAGATAATATCCCGAACGATCTTTCCGCCCAGCAGAAAAAGAATGGTTTTCAGCTGTTATGGGATGGCAAAACCAGCAAAGGCTGGAGAGGCGCATATAAAAAAGAGTTTCCAACTGCCGGCTGGACACTGAATGACGGCACCATCACCATTCACCAGTCTAACGGGAACGAAATGGGCTCCGGTGGCGATATTGTAACCGATAAGGAATACGGCGCTTTTGAGCTGGAATTTGAGTTTAAGCTAACAGAAGGCGCCAACAGCGGCCTGAAATATTTTGTGAAAGAGTCATATAAAACAGATGGAAAGTCAGCTATTGGGCTGGAATACCAGGTGCTGGATGATGAAAAACATCCCGATGCCAAGCTGGGGCGTGATGGGGACCGTACCCTGTCGTCCCTGTATGACCTGATGCCTCGAAAACAGATAAAACAAGCGTTGAAACCGATTGGAGAATGGAATAAAGGGCGTATTATTGTGTTTCGAAATAACCATGTGGAACATTGGCTAAACGGCTTCAAAGTGCTGGAGTATGAACGTGGGTCACAGGCTTTCAAAGACTTAGTAGCCATCAGCAAATATAAAAACTGGGAAAATTTCGGCTTATGGCCGGAAGGTCACCTTCTCTTACAGGATCATGGTAATGAGGTTTCCTTCCGCAGCTTGCGTATAAAAACATTATAACCGGTGCAGCGGTCTTAGTATAGTGGTAATCGATTAAGTGCGTTTGCAGATCATGCTACACCGTCATTAAAAAGTTTTCATTGTTCACTGTTCTATATAAAACATTCCGATTCTTCGGAGTGTTTTTTTATTTTTAGTCAAACCCACTTCAATGATTACAATAAGATCTACTTGCTTACTACTGGCCACAGTACTGGCATTCAACGCCTGCAGCACCCACGGGGGCGGGCAGGATACCAAGGCTGCTGCCGATTCACTCCACCATATACTTGATAAGTATTATGACGGGAAAATGCAATTGTTTCCCCTGGATGCTACTTTCAATGGCGAACATCAATACGATGGCTTACTGAACATTGATATTAGCCAGGCTTTCCGCCAGCGCGAGGATAGCTTCTTTAACGGCTACCTGCAGCAATTACAGGGTGTGGATACCGCTGCCTTAACGCCCAATGACCGTATCAGCTATGATGTATTACAACGTGAATTAAACATCTACAAAGAGGGGCTGCAGTTCCATGACTACCTGATGCCTATACAACAGTTCTGGGGGCTTACGCTTACATTGGGACAGCTGGGTTCCGGCACCAGCGCACAGCCGTTCAAAACCAAGGAGGATTACGAGAAATTTATGCAGCGCATGAAAAGCTTTGCAGAGTGGGGCGATACCGCTATTGCCTGCATGCGCAAAGGCATGGAAACGGGCTATGTATTACCCAAAACACTGGTGATAAAAGTGATCCCGCAAATGAGGGACCTGGCTAAAAAAGATACCGGCAATGTTTTTTACAGCCCGCTGAAAACACTGCCAGCCGGGGTTGACACTGCATTTGCCGGCGCCTACCGCCAAACTATTGAGCAGTATGTATTGCCTACATACGCTAAGCTGCAAACCTTTTTTGAGAAAGAGTACCTGCCCAAAGCCCGCACCAGCAGTGGTATTGGGGGCATACCGGATGGTAAGGCCTATTACGCTTACCTGATCCGCTACTGGACCACTACGGATAAAACACCGGATGAAATATTTGCTACCGGCGAAAAGGAAGTGGCGCGCATACGCGGTGAAATGGAAGAAGTAAAGAACAGTACCGGCTTTAAAGGCGACCTGCCGGCCTTCTTTGAATTTGTGCGCAATGATGCACAGTTCAAGATCTTTAAAACACCGGCACAGGTGCTGGATTCCTTTAAAGCCATTGAAAATAAGATCATGCCTAACGTGCGGCGCATATACGGGCATATTCCAAAAACGCCGTTTGAGATCAGGCAAACAGAGGCCTTCCGCGCCGCATCAGCCAGTGCGGAATATAACCAGGGCAGCGCCGATGGTACCCGTCCCGGTATTTTTTACGTACCCATCCTGAATGCTAAAGAGTTCAGCTATGTAGGCATGGAATCCCTGTTCTTACACGAAGCTATTCCCGGGCACCACTTCCAGGTATCTCTGCAGCAGGAAAATGATTCGCTGCCCAAATTGCGGCGTTTTAGCTGGAATGGGGCTTATGGTGAAGGCTATGCCCTGTACTGTGAAAGCCTGGGTAAAGAGCTGGGCCTGTACACGAATCCTTACCAGTACTTTGGCCGCCTGAGCGATGAAATTCACCGCGCCATTCGCCTGGTAGTGGATGTAGGAATGCACGCCAAAGGCTGGAGCCGCGAACAGGCTCTGAAATACATGCTGGATAATGAGCCTACCTCCGAACATGATGCCACTGCCGAAATAGAACGGTACATGGCTATACCGGGGCAGGCGCTTTCCTACAAAACCGGTGAGCTGAAAATACTGGAGCTGCGGCATAAGTATGAGCAGCAGCTGGGTAACCAGTTTAGCCTGAAAGACTTTCACGATGAGCTGCTGAAAGATGGCAGTGTGCCGTTAAGCATCCTGGAACAAAAAATGAAACGCCGTTTTGAAAAATAAGGCTGCCTGTCAGGTAATCTAATCTGAAAGTTTTTTACCAAAAGGGCAATAAAACAATGAGAGCTATGCTTAAAATTGTTTTGTTGCCCTTATTGCTTGTTTAAGTAGGGCATTGTGGCCACAGTTTTTATACATGTGTATTTTTGCCATCTGTTATTTACAGCACTCTTTCGCTAAAATGACATTCAGCCCGTTCCCAGCAGGCGTTTTTGTCAGGCCCAACATTAACAATTTTATCATTTCAGTTTGAGAAAAGATACTTAAATTTATATAGCTATACGGGATCAACACAACATTCGAGGGAACCTTCAGGTCAGAGTCAGATTGACCATATCTTTTTATTGGACGGTTACAAACATTCAGCCACGCTTTATTCTATGAAACGCCGCTGACTGGTTCTTGACAGTCAATCCAGCTTTCGACCTCATTTCTTTTTGCGGCTTGGTGATTTAATCAGCACAGCTTATCTATTTTATTAACTGCTTTAACCTAGGGGCATTATGTTAGATCTTACATTCAATTACTGCCTGTCATTTCCGGGCGTAACCGCCGAAGAGAAGTGGAATGAGGAAATGTGTTTCTCTGTAGGAGAAAAGCTATTCTGCTCCATGCGGGTAGACCCTCCTTACAAGTTGTCCTTCAAATGCACACCGGACCAGTTTCACAGCCTGATAGCAAGGCCTGATATTGTGCCCATGCCCTACCTGGCCCGTTATCACTGGGTGCAGGTAAAACATCCTTCCAATCTTGACTGGAGCGAGCTACAGGCTTTTATACAACAGGCCTATGACCTGGTTGTAAAGATGCTGCCTCCGGAAGAACGGGATGCAGTCTTGAAGGCAAGAGTGTAAATGGTTTAGATCTTAGATTTACGATTTTAGATTTGATTGTGCGATCGTGTATACCTACCTCTCAATAAATCCCAAATCTAAAATCGTAAATCATGAATGGGATTATACTTTCGGTTCCCAGCCCTTCTCATATGTTCTGGCCCACAGCTTAGCCGCTGCGGCATCTTCCAGGATATGCCCGTTCTTAGGGTCGCAGTGTAACACACGCCCTTCCCGCTGCGCAATATTAGCCAAATGACAGAGTACTACTGACGGATGCCCCACGGTTTCAACGTCTGAATTCAGCTTAGCCTTACCACGAATGCTTTCCAGGAAGTTGTTGATATGAATGCCATCCAGGAACTCACCACCCGGACTAACGGTATTGGTCACATTCTGCTGCGCATCCTGCTGTTTTACTTCTTTTACCAGCTTGCCTTTAGTATCCAGGATCTTATAGCTATCTCCGCCGGAGTTATACAGGCTGCCCTTATCGCCAAAAATAACGAAACCGCGGCCACTGCCTTCCAGCTCAAAAGGATGACAGCTACGGCCCTCCCAGGAAATGGACTTGCCGCCTTCAAATTCAAAGTTGATGGTTTGGGTATCCGGTGTTTCCCAATCATCCGGCGGGTAGGCATAACGGCCGCCGGCAGAGGTTACCTTGGTGGGAAACTCTACCCCCATGAACCAGCGCATGCAATCCAGCTCGTGCGTGGCATTATTACAAACTTCGCCGGTGCCCCAATGCCAGCGCCAATGCCAGTTGTAATGCACTATATTATCCAGGTAATCTTTACGCGGCGCAGGGCCCTGCCATAGGTTCCAGTCCAGGGTGGCGGGTACGGCAATTTTTTTACCAATACCAATGGGCGCGCGGTTATTCACGTACCATCCACGGGCATAATATACCTTACCGATAATACCTTCTTCCTTCACCTCTTTTACGGCCTGCTGTAAATTTGGCCAGGAGCGGCGCTGGTTGCCCATTTGCACCAGGCGGCTATGCTTGCGGGCTGCCTGTACCAGCAGCTCCCCTTCATTCCCGTTCTGGCTACAAGGTTTTTCTACATACACATGTTTACCGGCTGCACAGGCCATAATAGCAGCGGGTGCATGCCAATGGTCAGGAGCGGCCACCATCAGCGCATCAAAATCCTTCTTCTCCAGCAGCTTGCGGATGTCTTTAATTACTTCGGGTTTACGCTGCTGCCCGGTGCGGGCAACGGCTCTCAGGCCTTTATCAATGGCGCCGTCCTCCACATCGCATATATAACCAATTTCTGCACCGGGCAACTTAGCGGCTACCTGGGCCAGCCAGCTACCACGGGAGTTTACACCCATTACAGCGAGTACTACTTTATTGCTGGGGGCTTTTTGGCCGAACACCGGGAAGTTCAGGTAGGTAAGACCAGCGCCCATGCCTGCCATGGTACCGGTTTTCAAGAAATCTCGTCTTTTCATTACGTGTATTTTTTTAGGATGATCTCCGCAACTACAATCGGTTGCATAAAGTATAAAATAAGGGAACAAAGCATAGAAATGCAAATAATTAGTGATGAGCGTGCGATTATAGTTAACAGTGAGGAAGGGGTTTGGGTTTAAAGGGATGGTGAGCATCTGTTTGTCCTACACCGTTGTGGTGTAGGACATGGTATAGGACAATAATACGTTACTGCATGGTATTCCAGATCACATCATATACATCTGTTGCTACCAGCTGCTCTTTGTTCAGCGCCTGCGGAGTAATAAGCACCGGGTGATAGGCGCTATCTGCCGGCAAAGCGCCATGCGAACCCTTGATCAGCGTAGCATCCAGCGGTATAACATCCATCAGGTAGCGGAAGCCCATTTTCTTTTTCAGCAGCTTACCTACGATCTTTGCTTTCACCAGCGGGTCCGCGGGGTTCAGGAACATTTCTACCGGATCATAACCGGGTTTGCGGTGAATATCTACAATGCGCGCAAAGTCCGGCGCCTTATTATCATCTAACCAATAGTAATACGTGAACCAGCTATCGCTGTCTGCTACCAGTATATAATCACCGGCACGCTCGTGGTGCAGCTGGTGTTTACGCTTACCTTCACGGTCCAGCACCTGTGCCACACCCGGCACATTTTCAATAATATTCCGCACCTTTTTGGCGCTGGCCAGGTCATTGATATAAATATGCGCTATCTGATGATCCGCTACGGCAAAGGCTTTTGAGGCGCCGGGATCCAGCAGCTCCAGGCCTCTTTCTTCGCGGATCTGCAACAATCCCTCCTGCCGTAATATGCGGTTCAGGTGTACCTGGTTATTCACCGGGTTAATACCATATTCTGATAACAGGATCACCTGCGCACCTTTCTTTTCATAGAAGGTAACCAGCTGTTTGCACACGTTATCTATCTCCTGCAGCTCGTTGCTGATCTTACTTTCATCCGGTCCAAATTTTTGCAGACAGTAATCCAGGTGGGGTAAGTAAATAAGCGTAAGCGTTGGGTCGTACAGGTTATCTGTTACCTGCGATGCATCTGCTATCCATTGCGTGGATTTTATGTTGGCGCCAGGCCCCCAGAACTGGAACAGCGGAAACTGGCCCAGCTCTTTCTGCAGGTGATCTCTTAAAGAGGCGGGATGCGCATAGCAGTCCGGCATTTTACGCCCGTCTGAAAGGTACTGCGGGCGCGGAGTTACAGAGTAATCTGCCGTGGAGTACATATTGTACCACCAGAACATTTTTGCGCAGGTAAAATCCGGCTGCAGGCGGCGGGCCTTTTCCCAGATCTTTTCGCTTTGTACCAGTTTGTTGGATTGTTTCCAGAACTTCACTTCACAATCTTCCCGGTCATACCATCCATTGCCAACAATACCATGTTCCGCAGGCCATTTACCGGTTACATAGGTGCTTTGAACTGCGGTGGTTACGGCGGGTAACATGGGCTTTACCGTAGCCAGGTGATGCTGTTGTACATATTGCTGTAAAAATGGTGTATGCCTGCCGATTACTGATGTAGACAGCCCTACTACATCCAACACTACTGTTTTTCTCATAGAACATTGATATGACCGTACTTACAAATCCTCAACAAAGCTATAATGAATGCTTTATAATTCCAACTGTTGTTGTACCCAGGCCAGCTCACGTGCTATAGACTGGTCCATTGGCAGCTTCAGATCCGGCGGTAATACGTCCCAGGTATAGGTTTCCACTTCCAGGTGGGTGGTGAAGAGCTGCGTTTGCTGAAGGGCCAGCACCTGCTGAATATCTTCCCGCGTGGCTGACAGTAAACCATAATGATCTATGAACAGCGGCACGTGAAAATGCGAACGCCATTCCTGCACCTGCGGGTTCTGTGCATCGGCCAGCGCTTCCGGCAGATCGGGATAATGCGTGTAGCCGTTACCGGTACGCGCTATTACCTGGTGTAAATAAGTGGGCTCATTAAAGGTGCGGAAGGCATCTATAACATTGGCGCGCTCCTGGCTGCCGGCTGCCGGCAGTAAGGCTTTCAGCGCTGCGCTTATTTGCAGCTTACCTATTTTAAGGCCATGCTGCCGCATGCTGTTCAACACGGCCTCCGGCTGCTCATAGGCCAGCGCAAAGTGGCAAACATCGTAACACAGCTGCACATGATCTTTGAGCATCAGGGCTGCTGCTTCTTCCGTTACGCCTAATTTATCTGACAGGAAAGGAATGCCTGCGGGCATCAGCTGCTGAAAATACCAGTCAATATATTCCCGCGAATTTTCCAGCATGCCATCCGGTTCAGGCTCTATATCTATATGCAGCAAAGGCCCGCCGGAACGGCGTATACGAGCCAGCTGCTCTACCACTAACAGGAGGTTTAAGGTAGCGCTTTCTGTAACGGATGCCTTTTCTTCTGCACAGCGGTTCCATAATTTATAAGACAAGGGGCAAGTAGATACCCCGCCTTCCATACCTTCCGGCAACAGCGCTGCCAGTAAGCGGAACAGGCGAATGGTATAGGTTACGCGGTCGCCGGTGGTCCAGTCGGGCACATGCACCTGGTCTTTTACTTTTACGTTATGGAAGCCGCCATAAGGAAAACCATTCATGGTAAACACATAACAGCCCTCCTCCTGCAGCCAGGCTTTAAACTCCTGCAGGGCGGCTTCTTTACTCAGCTCCAGGCTGGCTTTATTGGAAAGGCGCAGGCCAATACCAAAAGGCTGATCCGGGCTTAAGGCTGCTTTTACCAATGGTATATGCAGCTGCAGCTGTTTAAAATGCGCGTCCCAGCTTTCACCGGGGTGTATATTAGTGCAGTAGGTAAGATGACCGTAAGGTGTTTGCATAGTTACAGTTCTTTTGATGCTTACTTAGGTACGTATATTATACTATTCGCCAGCTGCTGATAGCTTTTTAAGTATTTCACCGGCCTGTTGCAACAGTGTTATATTCATATCATTCACCTCTGCACCATAACCAATGCCTTTGAGCTGGCAAATAGTAAGGCGGCCACCCAGGTGCTCACGGAATTCTTCCAGCCCTTTTATTACCGGCGATGTGTCGCCGGCCTGCATATCCAGCAGGGGATGATAAATGGGCAGGTTCATTTGCTGCAATAAGTGCAGGATGCGGTTTGTTGCATCCTTATCCAGCCAACCTAACAGCTGTGTGTATACGCTGTCTAATGCAATACCTATGGCAACCGCCTCGCCATGGCGCAAGGTAAAGTTGGTAAGCTGCTCCAGCTTATGCCCGCTCCAATGGCCAAAATCCAGCGGGCGGGATGAGCCGCTTTCAAACGGATCACCTGCGCCGCCAATATGGCTTAAATGCAGCTCTGCACAGCGGTATACCAGCTGTTGCATGGCTTCCATATCACGGTTAGCCAGGGCTGTTACTTCCTGTTCCATCCACTCAAAAAAGGCGGCATCTTTTATCAGCGCTACTTTTACCGCTTCTACCATACCGGCGTTCCAGTCACGGTCTTCCAGGGTGGTTAGAAAATGTGCGTCGTTGAATACGGCGGCGGGTGGTGCAAAAGCGCCTAAGAAATTCTTTTTGCCTTTATAGTTAATGCCGTTCTTTACCCCTACGCCGGAATCGTTCTGCGATAATACGGTAGTGGGTATACGAATATGCCGCACCCCGCGGTGCGATACTGCTGCGGCAAAACCTACCAGGTCCAGTACAGAGCCGCCGCCAATGCCTATTACAAAGGAGTGGCGGTCAATGGCATATTTGTCAATGGCATCAACCAAACGGAAAAACAGCGCTTCATCATTCTTCACGGCTTCCCCACCGGGAATAATAATGATCTCCGGGGCCAGCTCAAAACCGGGTACATTTTGCAGGTAAGCGCCTGCCTGCTGCTGCAGGTAGGGATGCTGCTGCCATACCCCTTCATCTGCCACTACCAGCAACCGCTTTTGATAATAGGGGCTGGCCTGCTCCTGCAGGTAGGCCGACAGTGTATTATTATCTGGGCTGAAAATATGATGGGTAAAGAAAACCCGGTAAGCATAGTTTACCTGGAATGACTGCTGGATATAATTGCTGATCTGCATCTCCCAAACTCCTTTCTGTTGAATAAATTAAAGTATCAAAGTACAAAAATATCTAAAATTAGCCGGGGCGGGCGCCGCAATTATTTTAACGGTAAAAAGCCCCGGTAAATACCGGGGCCGGGTGTTTTGAGGGCATTACATGTGCCTCTTATCTATATGCAGAGATTAGACTAGATCCATCAGGCTGTAAAGTAAGCGGATTTCCAGCGGGCCCATAAGCGTAGTAATCCCCAATTTCCGTGTTACGTATTAGTACGTAAAAGATCAGCACTGTTCCCTCTTGTGCATCTAAACTGAAATAACGATTTTTGCACCGGACAATACATTTAAAACACTACTACCCAACTGTTAACCCTGTAACAAAGCTGTAGGTTTTTCGTACACATAATTTGTTGCAATAGCGCTCCGGTGCATATTGTGGGGTACGCCAACACCAAGATCACAGGTATGAACAGGATTTTTATTTACATACTGCTATGCTGCTTCACGGGATCTTATGCCCGTGCCCAGCAACCGTTGCATAAAGACAGCTTATACCGTATCATGCAACGCCAGCCGGCTGATACCAACAGTGTTATAGCCTGCTTTCAGTATGGTGACCTGTATTACCCGGAACAGCTGGACAGCGCGGCCTTCTTTTACCGGAAAGGCCTGCACCTGGCGCAGCAAATGCGCTACCAGCGCGGCGTGGGTATCTTTACATCCTATTATGTATTTGTGCTGAACCAGCGCGGGGAGTATGCCAAAGCCCTGCACCTGGTAAGCCAGGCGGCTATTATTTTTAAAGCACTGAAAGATGAGCCCAACCTGCTGGGAGCTTACAATAATATCGGCAATGAGTATCATAATATGGGCGCCTTTCCGGAGGCTGCCCGCTATTACTTACTGGCCATAATGCTGGCTGAAAAACACAAGAACACCAAACAGCTGACCAAGCTATATAATAACTTGGCCTCCGTATTTTTTAATACAGAGGATTATGAGAAGAGCCACCTGTACGCCACCCGTGCCCTTGCATTGTCGCGGGCCCTTAAAGATACCGCCCGTATTGCGGCTGCGCTGGTGAACCTGGGCGGGGCCCTTACCCGGCAAAAACACATTCCCGAGGCAATAGCCGCCTACCAGGAGGTGATACAGCTGGGACGTTACCTGGGCGACAGTACGCTGGTAATGGATGGGCTGATCAATACCGGCAGCATTTACTCTGACCTGAACCAACACCAGAAGGCCTTGCGCCAGTATGAGCAAACCATGGCCATTACAGACACTTATGAGGACCAGGACTACCGCTTATACGCACAGCTGGGCTTTGGGCAGGAGCTGCTGAAAACCGGGCAGGCAGCTAAAGCAGATAGGGTGATTGCCGCTACCATTGCACTGGCCCAACGTATGCAGGCTAATGATGAATTGCGCCAAACCTACCAAACAGCGGCGGAAATAAAAGAAGCGCTGAACCAGCCGGCGCAGGCCCTGCAATACCGTAAACAATATGAGGCGCTGAATGATACGCTGTTAGGCGCCAGCACCCGCAAACAGGTGCATCAGCTGGAAATAGCTTTTCAAACGGCGGAGAAAGATAAAGCACTTGCAGAAAAGCAATTGCTGCTTACACAAAAAGACCTGGAGCTGGCATCCAAAGCCAAGTGGCAGGCCATTTTCCTGCTGGCCATTGGGTTGTTAGCGGCGCTGGCCTTCCTGTTCTGGTACCGCTACCGGCAACGGAATAAGCTGCAGGCACAACAGCTGCAAACACTGGAAAAGGAAAAAACCGTGCAGGTACTGGAAGCCCTGATGCAGGGGGAGGAAAAGGAAAGGGTGCGCCTGTCCAAAGATCTGCATGATGGGGTGGGCGGGCTGCTGTCTGCCGTAAAAATGCACTTCAGCGCTATCCGGCAAAACCAGGAAGTATTAAAACAGAACCCGGCGTATACCCATGCCATTGGCCTGCTGGATGACGCCATTACGGATATACGAAAAACCGCTCATAACCTGATGCCGGAAACCCTGTACCGGCTGGGGCTAAAAGATGCGCTGCAAACATTTTGTAAGAACATCAGCTACTCCGGCACACTGCAGGTAAGCTTTTATACTAACGGGGATATTGGCCGGTTTAAGCCCAACTTTGAACTATCAGTTTACCGCATTGTGCAGGAGCTGGTGAACAATATTATCAAACACTCAAAGGCCAGCGAAGCCCTGGTGCAGCTAACCCAGCACAACGGAACCCTGGCCATTACGGTAGAGGATAACGGCGTAGGCTTTAACCAACAGCATGTGCAGCAGCATGGCAATGGCCTTATTAGCCTGCAGTCCCGCATACGGGCGCTGAATGGTAACATTGCCATTGATGCGGCCAGCGGGCAGGGTACCACAGCATACATTGAATTTGACGTAAGCATTATAACTAATAATTAGCTGTAAACGGTAAGCCTTCCGTATTAAGTAACCCGTTTACAGTGTAGCCATAATTTAAAACTATATGCAGATTAAAGTGGCCATTACTGATGATCATTTACTGGTGATCAATGGCATAAAAACTATGCTGGCGCCCTACGCGCATATTTCCGTTGTTTACGAGACCACTGACCCGGGTCAATTACTTAACGGTCTTAGCACCAACCCGCCCCACGTGCTGTTACTGGATATACAAATGCCCGGTATGGATGGGATGGAGCTTTGCCGGCAGGTATACAAAGCATATCCTGATATTAAGGTGATTGCCATTAGCAGCTTTATGGAAACGCATTACATTAAACAAATGCTGCGCAATGGGGCAGCCGGCTACCTGCTGAAGAACACCGATCCCATTACTTTAGTAACCGCCATTGAAAAGGTACATGCAGGCGAACAGTTCCTGGATGATTCCCTGAAACAAAGCCTGCTGAATGAAGTGCTGACCGGCCAGAAAAGGAACAGCTACGAAATACCTTTGACCCGCCGGGAGAAAGAAATACTGAAACTAATAGCGGAAGAACATTCCAACCAGGAAATAGCGGATATGCTATTCATTAGCCTGCGCACAGTAGAAACGCACCGTTTGAACCTGACCCAGAAGCTGGCGGTGAAAAATACGGCCGGGTTGGTGAAGGAAGCGATACGAAGAGGGCTGCTGGATTAAACTAATGTGCAGATGAGAGAGAATGTGCTATTGGGTTGATTAATGTGCGGATGTGCAAACGTGCAGGCAGGCAGTGACTGTTTTCACGGAGCGCTTCATTTGCATATCTGCATATTTATCATTTGCACATTTATCAGGTTACCGCAAAGGCTTTTGCCAATAGTACCGATAACGGCAGCAGCAATAAGATCAGCAATGCATATGGCCAGGAACCAAAAGCCGCTGCCCAGGCAGCATCCATGGCTATAAGGGCAAGAATGCCTCCTTTAACAGCCTTGCCGATATTAGGCCCGCTGGGATCTTTCATGGCACGGATCAGGGGCGCATTGATCATTACGATCATTAATACTAAAAAGGGTAACGCCGGTAATAAATGATTGTTAGCCACGGCTAATACCCCGATAGTGCCATATACAAATGCATAACACACAGCGGTTATACGCAAAGTTTTAATACTGCCGCCATACACCTCTCCCCGGCTGATAGCGGTTACCGCTGCAATGTAAATAACGGGTATTACGGCCAGCCAGGTATAATGTTGTAATACAGGTTCAATTAAGCTAATGCCCAGCAGCAGGTTCAGGCCACGGCACAGGCCCATGTTCACCGGCCCCCAGCTGAGGTGTTTGCCCCACTTATTATAAATAAGCGCGGAAGCCATAATGGCAAGTGCTATGTAACCGGCGGCACGGCCTACGGTAAATGCTGCCAGTATGCCTAACAGGAACAGGTAGCTACCCAGTATCACTGCCTGTGTTTTTGTTATCAGCCCGCTGGGAATGGGTCTTTCGGGCCGTTCAATTTTATCGAGGGATGCGTCAAATACATCGTTGAACACCACGCCGCCGCCATACAGGCCTACAGTGGCCAGGCACAAACAGGCTACGGGTAATAGATCCAGGTAGTTTGTATATGCTTTGTGCAAAAAACCGGAAACAGCTACTCCCGCCAGTATATCTGCCACTGCGGTTAACAAATTGGCTGGTCGCACCAACTTCAAATAACCCAACGATTTGCTAAGTATATAACTACTCACCGGATATAGGGGTTTTATCAATAAATCTTTTCTCCATACAATCCTTTACGTTAGCGGATCCGCATAGCGTTCCTATCCATCCGCGGCTGCTGGCCGCCTCTTAGCACTGTGCTTCCGTTAAATTTTTCACTCTGATCTACTGTTTTCACCTTTTCAAAGTCGGCTTCGTTAATCTGGCCGCTTTGGGCAAAGGCTGTTATAGCGTTCCGGTAAGTTACCAAATGAATATCATGCAAGTCAATACCACTTTCGTGCATTAATGCTGCTGTTTTTGGAACTGCCAGGGGATCACTGATACCCCAGTCTGCCGCAGAATTAACCATAATACGCTCGCTGCCATATTGTTTTACCACTTCCACCATGCGCTCATTACCCATTTTAGTAAAGGGGTAAATAGTGAATGCAGCCCAGAAACCGCGGTCTAACACTTCTTTTACGGTTTCCTCATTATTATGGTCTACGATCACCATGGAGGGATCCAGGCCATGTTCTATGGCAATGTCCATGCTGCGCTGGGTACCTTGTTTTTTATCGCGGTGCGGCGTATGGATCTGTACGGGTAAATTGGCTTCCTTAGCCAGCTCCAGCTGGGCGCGGTAATACTTTTCCTCCAGGGCTGTCTGGTCATCAAAACCAATTTCACCCACGCCCACTACCCCCTCTTTGTAAATGAAAAGGGGCAGTATTTCCATTACGGCTTCTGCTAACTTTTCGTTATTAGCTTCCTTGGAGTTAAGGCCTATGGTGCAATAGTGTTTTATACCAAACTGGCCTGCCCGGAACCTTTCCCAGCCAATAAGGCTGCTGAAATAATCACGGAAGGTATCTACCCCGGTGCGGGGCTGTCCCAGCCAGAAGGCAGGTTCTATGATTGCGGTGACCCCGGCATCTGCCATGGCCTGGTAATCGTCTGTAGTACGGGAAGTCATATGCACATGCGGATCAAAGAAACGCATTCCCTTAATATGCTCCAGGTAATCCGGCAGCACGGATAATGGCTGCAGGTCCTTTTCTGATAACTGATGACTATAACACATGGAAAATCTCTTTTTTAGTTCACTTGTTTTGCTGCTACCCGGCCCCAGCTTAACAGGCCTTCCTTTATTTCCTGCTCCAGCACCGGTGCCTGCTGCAACAGTGCGCGGGCGGGGGCATACGTGGAATAATAGCAGGTAAGGGCAGCGGCTTCCTTTTCAATATTTTCTGCGGAATGCCATACCCGTTGTATATCCGGCATATTGGCATCATCAATAAAACGGGTTACCAGGCGCCAGAGCATGGGATTTACCGGGCGGCCGGCAGCCCAGCGCTCATGCGCATAATCAATAAGAATGGCGGCCAGCTTTGCATTGGCCCGCTCATCCAACCCTATAATATCATGTATGGCTTTATCTGTAAAAAATGCTTTCAGCACCAGCTGGTTCCAGGCCGGTTCATCCAGGTACCGGGCCGGGTATGTATTGTGCAGCATAATAGCTTCCAGCACAGTACCTATATTGGAGCGGATGCCTTCTGAAGTGCGCAGCTTCCACTCCTGCGCCCAGGGCAGCAGGGGCAGCGCACCATACAGCGCTACCAGCTCATTCATTTCTGCGGCATTAAACAGCCCTTCTATGGTTTGTACGTAATTAACCCGGTCATTTGCCGGCCATTGTAATAACCACCAGGTACGCGCCAGCCGGTCTAACGTATAGCCCTGTACGAAAAATCCATGAGCGGTTTCCTGTAACTCATGGATAGTACCGGCAGATAACGTAACAATCTCTTTCCCCGTAAAACGCGGGATAGCGCTAAAGGTGAGATTAAACTGTTGTACGGATGCTGAATCCTGTAGCACTTTACTGCGTTGCGCCAGCCAGGCAAGGGCCTGATCTGTGCTGTGCTGCTCAATAATGGCATATAGATAAGCGCTCACCTTATCTCTGTCATAGTCATATGGTTGCTCCATTGCGCCTGTATTCTGATCGCGAAAAATAGATGATCAAGGGGATAAAGATAGCAGAATTTGATGAACGGATAAAAAAGCGGAAAGGTGAAAGCAGAAAGCTGTCCGAAGCGTAGTAGTTCCGGTTGCGGCCGGCGCCCGAGATGCCCGCCTGGGAGCAGGTGCATGAAAATGAATGCCTGGTATGACAGTACCTGTCAGGATCTACCGTTTAGCCTTGTGTATACCGGCCTGCGGGGAGGTGGTGGCGTTTTGCGCTACCACTGCGCCGGGGGTGTGTACCTGCATTTTCTGTACAATGAATGCGCCAATGCTCCGGCCCTGCTGTAACCCGTTCTCTATAGATGAGCGGTAATGAATGCCGCCATATAAACGGCTGATACCGGCTTCATTTGCGGCCTGTGTGAACGAAGTAAAGTTACGCTGCCCGGCGCCGTATTCCACTTCCGTGGTGTCTGCAAAGGCTACATTATCGCCATACAGCCGGGTAAGTGTAACGGCTGCTGCGCCGGATATTACGCTATGGCCGCTGGTATATTCCGGGAAAGGCGGTGTTTGTAACAGCGGCTCCCAGCCGGGATCTACCAGCTGGTTTATGACCGTTTGCGGACGTATAACCCTGCTGCGGTACTTCTCATCCCAACAGGCAATAAAGGCATCCAGTAAAGTAGCGGCGGTTAATGCATAGGCTTGTGCGGTTTGTACATACCCTGCTTTGGCCTGCCGGGAGGCAATGGCTGCAATACCCATCCAGTGGCCGCCCGGGGTAATTTTTTTAGTGGCAAACATAGCGTGGCCGGTATGGTGCATTACGTAGGGATTGCAGTCCCAGAAGCTGGCAATAGCTATTTGTTCTTTACTCAAATGCGTACAGGTGTGGTACACTTCCATCATTTCCCGGTAAAAACGGCAGGTGGTATCTGCCTCATTATATTTATTGGCGGGCAGGGGTTTAAACTGGCTGCAGGTATCCAGCATAAAAGGATGAATGCTGCTCCAGTAAGGCTCTACCGCATCCATATAATCCGGCGGCGTAGGCTGCCAGGTGCCTTTTTGCCGGGGTACGGTGTAACGCGGGTAACCGCGGCTTTCCTTGTAATTGTCTTTGGCAGCGCGTTCCAGCACTTTGGCGGCAACGGCTTCTCCAAAAGCAACAGAGTTGTTAAAGATGGTATCATTTAACCCTGCTGCTTTAAAGCGGCTGTAGAGCTGCTGCTCAAACAGCTTAAGCGAGTCGGTTGAGAAAGTAACTTTTTGCGCTATTACCTCAAAGGCGCGGGCGCCGGCCAGCAGAAAGTTGTATTGCTTACCTTTTTCCGGCTGCGGCATGGGTGCAAACGCCCACATTTGCGCAGCCAGTGAGGGGTATGCAGGCTCGTTATACCGTGCCGCCTCATACATAGCCAAACAGGAATAAGCGTAGATACGGCTGGCTACCGGGGGTGAAAAAATATCGTACACAATTACATCTGTTAACCGTTTTACGGAAGCATGCATTACCTCCGGATCCTGCAGCTGCGCAGGATTAGCCTTGGGTGCAGGCGCCGGCTGCTTACACGCAGAAAGCGCGGCAAGCCATAACAGGATACTTATATGAATGATACGTTGCACTGTGGAATTTCTTTTACTTACTACAATGTTTGCCGGTGTTACGGCAGGCTAACCGTTCTTTTACGGCCGCTGAAATCCGTAATATCCACCGTTGTTACCGGCGCCGTAAATGCTGCGTAACGGCCGGACTGCGACAGGAAACCCTGCCCGTAGCTGCACTCCTGCTTTTGCGTGTGCCCGTTGGCGTAATGCACCGTTAAACAGGCATCTTTACTTTGCAAAGGCAGTAAGCGCGCAGCTTTGCGGCTGCTAAACAATTTTAACGGTCCCTGGTTCTGGGAGGCTGCCAGCAGCAGCTGCCCGTGCGGTCCCTGTAATTGTACCAGGGCTTTACCATCACCAGGCAGGTAAATACCGCTGCTGCGTATATCCATGGGTGAAAAAGCTCCTTTGCCATTACCCAGCAGCACCAGCCCATCCAGCGCATCATAACGGCCTGCAGATACTTCTGTTCCAAAATCATTTCCATTGATCACTACATCCAGGTTACCATCCCCATTCACATCAGCGGCCACCATGCCATAAAGGGGCGCTACCTGTGCCTGCAAAGGCAGCGGGCTGCAGGTAAAACGGCCGTTACCCTTATTTTCAAAATAACAGGAGCGCAGGTTGGTGGCCTTTAGCTGCAGGGCATCTTTTAATTCCTCCGGTTTTAAAATATCCTGGATAGTGGCTACTGCAAAATCGTGATACTTCGGAAAACGCGCCCGCATCATGATCATTTGTTTGATCAGGTCATCCCGGGTATGGGCAGGAAATTCCCGGCGGCGGCCCATACTATCCGGCAGGAACAGGGTGGGTATAGCATCGTAACTACCGTTCTTGTCAAAGTCGGCGGCGTACATACATACCGGCTCCTGTGCGCTTGCGCTGTATAAAGTATTGAGGCCTGTGTTACCGGCTATGTAATCCATATCCCCATCGTTATCAAAATCGCCGGACACCAGGCTACCCCACCAGCCGGTTTCTGCTTCCATCCCGGTTTTAGCGGGCAGCAGCCGGCCCTGTTTATTGTTGTGCAGGAATACGGGCGGCATCCACTCCCCTGCCAGCAGCAGGTCGGTATAGCCATCATTATCATAATCTGTAAACAGGGCATCACATACCAGGCCCAGGTGCTGCAGGGCGGGCGCTGCCTGAGCAGTAACGTCTGTAAATTTTACGGCGCCGTTGTGCGTATCGTTCCTGAGCAGGTAGCTGCTAACGGGAGCGGGGTATTTGCCCGGTTCTACCCTGCCGCCAATGAACAAGTCCAGATCACCATCCCGGTCAAAATCTGCGGCCTTTACGCACGATTTACTGGTATAAATGGCGGGCAGGGCCTGCGCTGCTTCTGTAAAACTGCCTTTGCCGTTGTTGAGGTACAAGCGGTCGCGGTAGCTAAGGCTACCGGCTTTGTTCTCACAGCTGCCGCTGGCTATGTACAGGTCCAGGTCATTATCGCCATCCACATCCAGCAGCAGGCAACCCATATCTTCTGCAGCCTTGCTGTCTGCCAGGCCTGGGAGCAGGTCTTTTTCCATAAACCTGCCGTTGGGCTGCTGTAACAGGAAAGTGCCTTTGTACTGGGTGGCGCCGCCTATGAAAATATCATCCAGCCCATTGCCATCCACATCGCCCACGGCCAGCGCAGGACCGTATTGCGACAATTTATGCGGCAGCAGGCGCTGGTCATTAAAATCTATATAATCATATTCTTTGTGTTTAAAGGTAATGCCGCTGCTATCTGTTACATCTGCAAACAGCGGGGCACTGAGGGCCGGTGTGGCGGCGGGCGGCGCGGGCGCTGCATTGGCATAGTCTGCGGCCAACACCTGGTTGGCGGGTATGTTGTTCCATACCTGCACCTTACCATCCGGCCAGGTTACTTTAACGGCGGTAACCGTATCTGCACTACCCAAACCAAAGTGCGCTACATTTTCCACGGACGAGAGGTAACCGCGGTAAATGGTGTTTTCGTATACCTGTTGCTGTTGGTTACCTCCCCTTACCTGTACCCAGGCGCCCTGGCCCAGACGGTTGCCCGGAGGGCCTTTGAACTGTACGCGTAACCAGTGTGCGGCATGGGGCTGCCCGTTGCTATGGTTTTCGTACACCGTGGCTACATCGTTTATATTATTGACCACATAATCCAGGTCGCCATCTCCATCCAGATCTGCATAGGCAGCGCCATTGGAGAAGGTGGGTGTTTCCATGCCCCACTGTTTAGTAACATTGGAAAAAGTAAGGTTCCCGTTATTGCGGAAGGCATAGTTAGGCACTTTTACCCGGGGCAGCTGCTCCAGCATAAATTCAGTAGAGGCATAAGGAGTGGCGGTTGCGCGGAAGGATACAAAATCATGATCTGTAATATCCCGCGGAAAGCCGTTGGTGATCACAATATCCCGGTACCCATCGTTATCAAAGTCTGTTACCATGGGTGTCCAGCTCCAGTCTGTGGCTGCTATGCCAGCCATAAAACCAATATCGCTGAAGGCTATGGCGGGTATACTGTCCTTACCGGGTACAAGGCCCTGGTTCAGCTGCAGCATATTGCGCGGGTATTGGTATTCGTAGCCGTATTGATCGTTATTGATGTAGGTGAAATAATTGTTGGCATTCATCATCATTTTCCGGCGCAGGTTGGTTTCCGGCAGCATATCCAGGCTAATGATGTCGGCCAGGCCGTCGTTATTAATATCATTAACATCCGTACCCATAGCGGAGTAGGCGGTATGTTTCAGGTAGGTGGCAGAACGGTCTGTAAAGGTGCCGTTATGATTGTTGATGTATAAGATGTCATTGGAAAGATAGTCGTTGGCTACATAAATATCTTTCCAGCCATCGTGGTTAATGTCGGTAATGTTTATGCCCAGGCCATAACCTTCTATGAGAATACCGGCCTGTTTGGATACGTTGGTGAAGTAGGCATGATGCAGGGAATCGTTCCAGTCGTTCCGGTACAGGCGGTCTGTATTCAGGCTGCTGCCGTCCAGGTGGCGGGGTTTGTATTTGCTGGGAAAGTGTGCGGAATCTATCTGGTTGGTAAGCACATAGAGGTCCAGGTCACCATCATTATCATAATCAAAGAAAGCGCCCATAATGGAGTAACCGGCATCGTTAACGCCGTATTCCTGTGCCATTTCCTTAAACACCGGTGTACCGTTTTTATCCAGGCCCTGGTTCACGAACAGCATGTTCTGCCGGCTGGCGCTGTCTTTTTTCATAGCAGCGCACACGTAGAGGTCGGGCCAGCCATCGTTATTAATATCAATTACTGATACGCCGGTATTCCAGCGGCCGGGCACATTCACGTTTGCTTTGGCAGTAATATCCTTAAAATGCATACTGCCGGCATTCAGGTATAGACGGTTGGGCACCATGTTGCCGGTAAAGAACACATCGGGTTTGCCATCTTTATTAAAATCGGCTATGGCCACGCCGCCACCGTTATAGATGTATTCAAAGTTCAGCACATTCAGGCTGTCACTTTCCGTTATGGTGTTTGCAAAATCAATCCCTGAGCGGGATGCGGTTATTTGCTCAAACAGGACAGGTGTATGCGTACAGGCTACAGTAAATAATAACATCCACATGCACCAGCCTAATTGTTTAGGCGCTTTCATTGTCCGGTGAAATTTGTTCTCTTGTAATGTGTGTTGTAGGTATCTGTTCTTGTGGTATTCTTATATAAACCAGGTAGAAATAAAAGAGAGGCACAAGTGCCTCTCCTTCCGCCATTCTAAAACCTGATCAATAATCAGGATTCTGTTTCAGAGCGGAGACCCCATTGGTCGCGCTCAAATCAATTTGCCGCTGCGGTATCGGGTAATAAGTATTTTTCGGTTCAGTGAACTTAACGCCTTTTAACAGGCTCATTATTGTCGTTTCGTATGCAATATAAGCATTTAAAGTGGAACTTGCCTCTCCCCAGCGCACTAAATCAAAAAATCTGTGGCCTTCCATTCCAAATTCCAGCTTCCTTTCAAAGTGAACTGCTTTACGGGCCGCATTTTTATCGGTCCAGGGGGTTGCATACTCATTTATTACATAGTTAGCGGCGGGTGCATTACCGGCTGCATTTTTTACCCAGCCGTTCGTGTTGGCAGCACGCTCACGGATGAGGTTCACATATTCCCGGGCTTTTTCCAGGGAACCGATCTCTACCTCACATTCTGCGGCCCACAAAATTACATCTGCATAGCGTATGAGGATGTAGTTAATGGCGGTGAGGCCATTGGTCCAGGAGGAACCATCTGTAAGCACCTTTTCCTGTGATTTGTAATACACGTTCTTTTTAGGTGAGTAAGGGCCACCGTTTGACTGGTCGCGGATCCAGGAGATGCCGGGATGTGCGCCCCAGTCCAGGTAGGGAATACCCCTGCGGCCTACTGTCCAGTCCAGGCGCGGATCCAGCGGACCTGCATCCGGGGTAAAGGGCTTGTCGGCAGCTATGCCCATATCGCTTTTTACAGGGTTGGCATTGTAGGTGCCATCCAGCAACGGCAGTCCGCCTGCGGTGCGGAAAGAGTTCACCAGCTCCTGTGTGGGCTGGAAAAATCCGCAGCAGCCGCCGGGGGCTCCTTTATCAGAATAGGGGAAGTTCAGGATCTGGTCGGGGTTGGAGTTGTTTCCCTGACCACCGTCATTTACAGACGCCTGTACAGCAAATATGGATTCCGGGCCGTTCTTGGTATCTGCATTGTAATTATCCTGGTAACGGGCGGCCAGGGCATATTTTACGCCCTTGGGATTTGTGCCGTTTGCCATGATACTTTCCAGCAGCGGTTTGGCTTCTGCATACTTTTTCTCAAACATATAGGCTTTAGCCAGGAAAGCGGCAGCGGCCCATTTATTGGCGCGGCCTACCTGTGCCATTATTGCCGGCAGACTATCATAAGCGGCCTTCAGATCGGCTTCTATTTTAGGCCAGGCATCTTCTGTGTTAGCTACTTTGTAGTTGTTGGCTACATAATCAACTGTTTCATCTACATACGGGATGTTGTTCCACATCTTCTTAGCTTCCAGGTGATAAAAACCGCGCAGGAAGCGGGTCTCTGCCCGTATACGGCCACGGTCCGCATCGGATACATCGGCCTTTGCCAGTGCTTTTAGCACGTTATTGGTGCGGGCTACCCCGTCGTAAACGGCTTTCCATTTTACATTAAAAAAGTCGTTGGTAGATAATGCCTCATATCTTTCAATGGGATTTATATCTGCCTGGTCACCGGCGTTAGAACCTTTGTGCGCATCGCCACCGGCAATACTGCCGTATACCCAGTTGGTACAGGAGGCCTGCCAGTTAAAACCGTTATAGTTGCCATCCAGCACCGCATAGGCGCCTATGAGCAGTTCTTCCACGCCTTTTTTGGTTGCTACGTCAGCATCGCCCAGCTGCCCGATGGGATCCCGTGAGAGGAAAGATTTTTTGCATGCATATAACCCCACTGCAATTCCTCCGGCCAGCAACATGCCTATGATGATCTTATTTTTCATGTGGAAATTTTTTGTTCTTTGAGCTATCACCTGGAACCGGGCCTGCTGCTTTAAGGCAATTGCCCGGTTGCAGGTGTTTTTTTTATATTCTATCGTTACCTATTAGAAAATGGCGTTTAAACCCAGGATAAACTGGCGTGTAAGCGGATAGTTACCATAGTCTACCCCAAAGTTGGTATCCACACCGCTTACGGCAGGGTCCAGGCCTTTGTAACCGGTAATGGTGAACAGGTTAACAGCCTGCACATATATCTTCAGCTTTTCCATACCAATAGTACGGATAGTGGATGCGGGCAGCGTATAGCTCAGCTGCACGTTGCGGGCCCGCAGGTAAGCGCCATTCTCCATGTAATAGGAGTTTGGCTGGGTATTGGTGCTGAAGTTGGATACATCCTCAAAAATGGGTACGGTAGTGCCTTTGTTCTCAGGCGTCCAGGAATCGCGTACACGGCCGCTGATGGCCTGCCCCGGGAAAGAGGGGAAGAAGTCGGTGAACCAGCGGGTGTAGTTAATTACCTTGGCGCCGGTTACGGCGTAGAAGAACATGTTAAAATCAAAACCTTTGTAACCGATGGTGATATCCAGGCCGGAAGTTACGCGGGGATTGGGATCGCCAAAGAAGGTACGGTCGGCAGCCGTGATCTTTTTATCGCCATCCACATCCCGGTACTTGAAACGGCCGGGGGCAGCGCCATCCTGTGCGGCGCTGTTCTTTACATCATTATCATCCTGGAAAAGACCTACCACATCATAGCCAAAGAAGGCGGAAATGGGTTGCCCTACGGCATTACGGGTGAAAGTACCGATACGGGATGAACCAAAGCTGTTACCGTCAAAATAGTCTACCCCTTCGGACAGCTTGGTGATCTTGTTCTTATATGTTGTTAAGGTTAAATTGGCTTCGTAGCGCCAGTTCTTGGCAAAGGTGCCGCGTTTAATGAGCTGCATATCTATGCCTTTGTTGCTCATACTGGCTACGTTAATGGTAGGATAAGTTACCTGACCTACGGTACCGGGCAGTTCCGGGTTAAAGAGCAGATTGCTGGTCTTTTTATTATAGATATCAAATATAAAGTCCAGTGTGTTGTTGAACAAGGTTGCATCCAGACCTACGTTGGTAGTGATGTTGGTTTCCCAACGGCCTTCCGGATTACCGATCCTGGCTTTGTTGATACCTTCAAAGGTGGCGGTGCTGGCGCCGTCTATGGCGTAAGCAGAGAAGGAGGCGCTGGCGGCGTACAGGTTGTACTGGTTGTTCAGATCTATACGCTGGTTACCCATTTTACCCCAGCCACCGCGGAGCTTTAATTCGTTGATCCAGGAAACGCCTTTCAGGAATTCTTCCTGGCTAACGCGCCAGCCGGCGGAAACAGCCGGGAAGGTACCATAACGGTTGGCGATACCAAAGTTAGAGGAACCATCCCTTCTAAGCACGGCGCTGATCAGGTAACGGTCCATCAGGGTATAATCCACTTTACCAAACATGGAGAAGATATCATTACCGGGGCTGCCTTCACTGCCTACCGTACGGCCGGATGACTGGGTGCCGGTAAGGGTGCGGTAGTTCACTACATTGGTAAAGGGGTTAAGGCCTGTACCGTTCATATCACGGCCGGCACCATCGCGGATGGCTTCTATACCTACCAGGGCCTTGATATTATTTATTCCAAAGGTATGCTCATAGCGCATGGTGTTGGTCCAGGTCCAGCTGTAGCCATAACCTGAATTTTCATACAGCTGATCACTACCTATGTTTTCAGAATTCTCATAGGTGCGGGAGGTAATACCGTTTGCATAAAAGCTAAACAGATTACCTCCAAAGCTGCTGCGGAAGGTGAGGTCTTTTAAAATGTCTGCCTCTGCATATACGTTACCGAAAATACCGAAGGCGTGACCTTTATTATCTTTTGAACGGGTTTGGTTCGCTACCGGGTTACTGGGGTTATTAAACCCTTTGGCTGCAGTACCGGCCCAGCCCCCAAATTCGTCATGTACAGGGATCAGCGGGTTCATACGGTAGGCCAGGGAAATGGCATTACCCTCATTCAGGTTGGTAAGCTGCGGGTTATCGCGGAAGGTCATCTGAATGTTTTCCCCGATGCGCACCCGGTTCTTGATAGAGAACTCTGAGTTGGCGCGGATGGAGTAACGTTTCAGGTAGGTGCTCAGCACTACCCCTTCCTGGTTATAATATCCGAAACCTGCGTAGAAGCGGGAGTTCTCACTACCGCCGGACAGGCCTACTGCATGCTGCTGGATGGGCGCTGTGCGGGTAATTGCATCATACCAGTCCGTTCCGGCTTTGTTAGCTTTTACGATCTGGTAAATGTCGCCTTTATTAAAATCAACATTGTATTTGCTGGCATCAATGGCCGGATCGCCGGCAAACACACCGGTTTTGCCGCCTGCCAAAATATAATCCGGCAGCACGGGGTTTACGCCAGTGCCGTACTGGGGATGGGTAGGGTTGCCATTGGCTTCTACCTTACCGGCATTACGTTCAGCTATCCAGGTCCATTTGGCGGTTTCTTCGGGGTTCAGGATATCAAAACCTTTACCGGGTGTTTGCCAGCCATAGGAACCATCGTAGGTTACCTGGATCTTACCATCATTACGGCGGCTGCCATGTTTAGTGGTGATCACAATTACGCCTGCAGAGGCACGGGCGCCGTAAATGGAGGCGGAACCGGCATCTTTCAGCACGGTAGTGGTTTCAATATCAAAACTATTAAGGTTTTCAATACTGAAGGTGGGTACCCCATCCACAATGTACAACGGCTCGTTACCGGCAAAAGAGGCAAAGCCCCTGATGCGCACCAGGCTGGTGGTGCCTGGCTGGCCGGAGGACAATACCGTTAAACCGGCTACGCGGCCCTGTAACTGCTGTTCTGCGTTACCGGCCGGTACGGCTACCAGCTCTTTTGCTTTTACAGTGGATACAGCACCAATGATGTCTTTACGCTGCTGGGTGGTGTACCCTGTTACCACCAGCTCATTGAGCGCGCTGGCGGAGGTTTCCAGGCTAATGTTGTAGACAGAGCCTGCTCCTACAGTGAGCTCCTGTGGTTTGTACCCTACGAAAGAAACTACCAGTGTTGCGTTGTTAGGTACCGTTAATGAAAAGGCACCGCTCACATCTGTGACGGTGCCAGTGCTGGTACCTTTTACCTGAACGGTTGCACCCGTAACAGGTTCATTGTTTTCTGCAGTAATTTTCCCGGAAATTTTCTTGGTTTGGGCAAAGGTGCTGTTGACGCAAAGTAGTAATAACATGCAACAGCACCCTGCCACCAGGCTGTGGTAGATTTTTTTCATAACGTGGCTTTATAAAGACTTAATAGTGTATAATTATTTGATTATCTTTTAGAGTGATCTTGGTCTTTTTAAGTTAACGCGGAAAGCTTACTTGGTTTGCATACGTAGATAACAAGTCCTGGCTAAAAATAGATTTTGGTTGTACGCTTCTCTTTCTTACTTATCATTGCTCGTTTGCCTGACCAATTTATAACTTTATTTTAACATTTACAAGTGTTTATTTAACGTTTTTGAAAAAATCTTCGCTGAATGCCAACACACTGTATAAAATAACCGTATTTCATATAAACATTTATAATTTGTGTTAAAAAGCTATATATCATGAAAGTGTTCATGAAAATATTCAACATACTATTTTGCCTGGTTTTTATCGTATTTGCCGGCTTACAATATAACGACCCGGACCCTTATGTGTGGATGCCCATTTACCTGTATGCTGCCGTGCTGTGTGCGCTGGCGGCACGTAAACAGTTTTACCGGGGCGCCTACCTGGCGGGGGTATTTGTGTACCTGGCCTATGCGGTGTACCTGTTCTTCGACAAATACGGGGTAATGGACTGGGCAGTACACCACCATGCAGAAAATATTGCTGAAACCATGAAGGCCACCAAGCCCTGGATTGAGGAAACCCGGGAGTTCTTTGGCCTGTTCATCCTGATCATTGTGCTGCTGGTTGATTATACCTATGCCAGCCAACGCTCACTCAAAAAGCAAAGGAAGGCGATGATGAAGATCACGAAGCGGTAGTATTGCGGGTAGGGTTTTATGTAGGGGGGAGGAGTTGCGCACGGGTTGCACACGGGTTACGGAGCCTTTTTAGGAGGGAAGGATACCAATTACACCCGAATAGGACAGCAATGGAATTGCCGGCTCATTTTGGGGCACCTGACATGAACTTCACACGGGAAAACCATAGCTTTTAGTAATACCTCCCTATCAGCTTGTTTTCCACAATTGCTTTGCGTAGCTCCAGCATGTTCACTGCGCCCTGGTGCCGGTACACAATGTTACCACCGGGCTCTACCAATACAGTATATGGCAAAGCTCCCTGCCAGTCCGGATCTACGGCTTCTATAAGCTGGTATTTATCACTGCCCGTGTACAGGTAATTCTTATTGGAGGCCTGCAGCTTTTTAAGCTGGGTCAGGGCTTTGCTCATTTTCTCCGGGCTATCAGTGGTAATGGTAATAAATTCAAAATCCCGCTCCCGGTACATACGGTCGGTATTTATAAAGGCAGGCAGCTCCTGTATGCAGGGGCCGCACCAGGTGGCCCAGATATTAATGAGGCGCAGCTTATCGCCCTTGTTCTTTAATAATTCTTTGATGCCGGTGGCATCCAGGGTATCCAGGCTTACGGGGCGCTGGGCCCATTCCTTATACAGCTGTGCGTTATACTCATCTTTCCAGGCCCATTTAATAGAGCAGCCAAAGGTTTTCTGCACCGGTGTTTTCACTTCCTCGTGGTGCAGTACTGCATCAATAGCCCCACGGATATCCTCTGCCTGGCCGGTGCCGGGTTTTTCCTTACTATCCAGGCGGCCGGTATAGCGCAGCTTGCGGCTTTCATCAAAAATAAAGGCATGGGGCGTGGCTACCGGCCCGTAGGCCAGGGCTACCTTCTGATCATCACCATCATATAGATACGGGAAGTTAAATGCATGTTGTTTGGCGCGGAGCTGCATTTCCTCATAGGTATCTCCCATTTCCGTATACCCCAGCTCACCCAGGTTCACGGCTGTTGGGCTGTTGGGAGATATGACCACCACGGCTACCTGCTGCGGGCCATAGTCTTTGGCCAGCTGTTTAATACGCTCCTCATAAGCCTGTGCTGTGGGGCAATGGTTACAGCTAAAAACAATAGCCAGCACTTTGGCTTTGGCAAAACTGTTGAGGGTATAGGTTTTCCCATCCGTACCCTTCAGGGAAAAAGCCGGCGCCGCAGCGCCAATGGATAAGGTTTTAGGCTCCGGGTGATGGCTTTGAGCCATGGCGGGTAATACAAAAACCATTAACAGGAGGTAAAGCAGTTGTTTTTTCATAACTGAAATATGGGTTGGGAACGGAGTAATAAGTTAAGGAAAGATAATGGGATTTGGAAGCTTTCAATTTTAATCAAAAGGGCAGCCTGGTACCAGGCTGCCCTTTACTTAAACAACTTTATAATTAAACTATTTTGACATTAACTGCAAGCTGGCAATTGCTACCGGCGCTTGTTCTGCAGCATCTGCTGCTTTTAAACGGAGGTAAAGGGTATGCTGCTTGGCATCTGATATTGGCGTAAAGGTAATGAGCGCAGTATTAGGCGCTGGCACGGTTTTCATGCCGGGGCCAATTGTTACCTCACCCAGCTTGGTACCCTGCAGGCCATCCAGCAACACTTCTACTGTGTAGCCATATTGCGGGGCCTTTTGTGCAAAGTAGGTAAGCTCAATACCGGTTACTTCGGTAAGGTCTATATGATCATAAGCGGCCCAGCCGGTTACGTTGGCAGCCGGTAACAGGTACTTTTGCCCGTCTACACTGAAAGTGGATACCCCATCGGCCTTATCATAATCCGCGGCAGACAGCTTAGCGTTAAACAGCTCCGCACCTGCAGTACCGGTAATAGGTTTAATACCAGGACCGCCTTTATCCGTATAGCTGGCCATCAGGTAAAACACGCCTTTATCTTTCAGCGGGTTACCCAGGGTAGGATCTATAGAGCTGTTCAGCGGCAGGGATTCCGGTTTCTTTGCATCTGCCGACTGTGACATAATGTATTCCACGATCTGGTGCGCTTCACCGCTGGTAATAGTGGGGTGAGCCGACATCGCGGTTTCGCCCCAAACACCACCACCGCCTTTAATGATCTTATTGGCCAGGTAGTCCGGTGCAGCAGGATCGTTCTTATACTTTTCCGCTACTTCCTTAAAGGATGGCCCGATGGATTTTTCATCCAGCTTATGACAGGTTTTACAATCGCTGGCTTCCATCATATTCTTACCGGCAATGGCGCCGGAAATAATCTGGTGGCCCTGCGGCAGGGCGGCCTTATCACGGCCTTCCACATACTCTGCTTTTACAAAGATGTTGGATACATCCAGCTTACCATTAGCGCTGCTGCCATCTTCCTTATCATTTACGGTTACCGTGTAGTGTACCTGTTTACCAGGGAAGTAGAACATCTTGTTACCAATGATGTCTATTTTCACATCCGGGGTTTCATTACCGGCGTATAAGGTTGTGGTATAGCTGCGGGTGCTGGCGCCTTTATCATCTATCACCTCTACCGCTACCGGATATTCACCGGCGGTAGTATAGGTATATTCTTCCTCCGGCTCTGTAGTTTCTTTTTTGCTGCCATTGCCAAAATACCACAGGTATTTCAGCTTATCGCCATCCGGGTCTATGGAGCTGCGGGCGCTGAGCTTTACTTTAAAGGGCAGGCCGCCGGTAAGCTTATTTACCGTTAATACGGCTTTAGGCGCACGGTTGCCACCATTGTAATCTATACGCACCAGGGCTGCATCCGGATTTTTGCTGAACCAGCCATTACCATATTCCAGGATATAGATACGGCCATCGGGGCCCATTTCCATATCAATAGGCGCATTGAGCTTGGTATGCTCCATAAAGGGCTCCATTTTGGAGTAGCTGCCATCCGGGTTCAGGGTTACCGCTTTGATCCAGCCACGTACCCAGTCATAAATAAACAGCTTACCATTATAGTAGTCCGGGAAGCGGGTGGCCTGCTGGTTGGCATACAGATCACTGTAGTATACAGGCCCTGCCATGGCATTACGGCCACCGCTGCCTACCTGCGGGAAGTCGGGCGATTTTGCATACGGATACCAGATAAAGGCCGGCTGCGCGGGCGGCAGGTCTTTTATACCGGTATTGTTGCGGGAATTGTTTACCGGGTGGGCAGGGTCAAATGCAGGACCGCTTTCGCCGGTTTCATAATTATACAAACGGTAAGGGTAGTTGTTGCCTACAAACATGGGATAACCAAAGTTACCGGCTTTCTTAGCCTGGTTCACTTCATCATAACCACGGGGGCCGCGGTTAGGATCATCGTTATTGGCATCCGGGCCTACCTCACCCCAGTACAGGTAACCATTCTTTTTATCTACAGAGATACGATACGGATTTCGTGTACCCATTACGTATATCTCCGGCCGGGTATTTTTAGTACCGGGCTTAAAGAGGTTGCCTTCCGGTATGGAGTAGCTGCCGTCTTCATTCACTTTTATACGTAAGATCTTACCCCGCAGGTCGTTGGTATTGGCGCCGGTGCGGCGGTCATCGTACTGCAGGTGGCCGGGACGGTCGTCCAGGGGAGCGTAACCCTTGCTCACATATTTCTGACCCGGTTCATCAAACGGCGTACTGTTATCGCCGGTAGAGAGATACAGCAAGCCGCTGGCATCAAACGTTAGCGAGCCACCGGTATGGCAGCAAATATTACGTTGTGAGTACAGCTGCAGAATGATCTTTTCAGAGGCTGTATCCAGCTTATTATTCTCGAACTTAAAGCGCGACAGGCGATTCACAGACGTATCTGCCGGTGAATAGTATAAATAAACGTAGTGGTTATTCTTAAAATCGGGATCGGCTGTAATACCCAGCAAACCTTCTTCTGCATTTACATTGGGTACATCTGTTTTGCAGTATACCCGTAAGGCGCCTACCTGTGTAAGCTTTTTGGTGGCCTGGTCAAAGTACAGGATCTCACCGCGGCGTTGTACCACCAGTATGTTCAGATCAGGCAGTATAGCCATTTCCGTGGGTTCAAAGAACTCACCGGAGACCAGCACATTCTTGGTAAAACGATCCTCTTCCGGTACACGCAGGGTGGTGGCTTTGCTGTAATCCATGTACTGGTTGCTGCCAATGGCGTATTTGATGCCGCCCAGTAAATGTTTCAGGTAGTTAGGCTCCGTATAGCTTTCATCCGTATGCCCCAGCTCTGTATAAAAAGCGCGGCCGCCGTCAAAGTCGTGGTACCAGCTTATGGGGTGCTCGCCCATGGTGCCGCCCTGGTAAGTTTTCTCATCTACCGTTATGAGCACATGCGTGGTTTTATCCAGCTTTTTGAAATTATACCATTCATCGGAATGCTCCCATTTCTCCGGCAGGTCTTTGGTGGCCTGAAAGGTTTTATCCTTTATGGTTAGGGTGGCCTTATGCACGCCTGGCGGGTGATTATCAAAATAGCCGCCTACGAGCTGACCATACCAGCCCCAGTCATACTCCGTATCTGTAGCGGCATGCACCCCTACAAATCCGCCGCCGGCCTGTATGTAGCGTTCAAAGTCGGCTTCCTGGTAGTTGTTTAAAACATCGCCGGTGGTGTTCAGGAAAATAACGGCTGCGTATTGCTGCAGGCTGTCTTCCCGGAACCGGTCGGCATTTTCTGTGGTATCCACATCAAAGCCATTCTCTTCGCCCAGCTTCTGAATTGCTTTGATGCCGGCAGGTATAGAGGAATGACGAAAACCCGTGGTTTTGGAAAACACCAGTACTTTGGGTTTTCCGGGACGGGTTTTGTGACAAGCGGTTATGAGGACGCCCAGGCCCAGCATTACCGTAATAGCTAGTATGTATCTCATTTTATGGTAAGTGCTTAATGCTTCTTTTTTGTATTACCGGTACCCATAGCGTACTGCAGGCCACCCAGCACATGTTGTAAATACAGGGGATCGGCATAGGATTCTTTGGTATGGCCCATTTCAGTATAAAATGCGCGGCCGCCATCAAAATCATGGTACCAGCACATTGGATGGTTATCCCCGTTCTTGCCTCCTTCGTAGGAGGTTTCATCTATTTTAATCAGTACGTGCGTATCCGGATTAATGTCTTTAAAGTTATACCACTCATCTTTCCTGATCCATTTTTCGGGCAGGTGTTTGGTGGCGGGATTGTTCCTGTCTACCACCAGCAAAGTTGCCTCCTGCTGTTTGGGATGGCTCAGGAACCAGGCGCCTACCAGCTTATTATACCAGGGCCAGTCGTACTCCGTATCGGTTGCGGCATGGATGCCCATAAAACCGCCACCGCCACGGATGTAACCTTCCATAGCTGCCTGCTGTGCATCATCCAGCACATTGCCGGTGGTGCACAGGAATAAGATGGCTGCATATTGTTTCAGGTTATCAGGGGTGAATACACTGGCATCTTCCGTAGTATCTACTGCAAAGCCGTTTTCCTCACCCAGCTTTATCATGGCCAGCTTACCAACGGGTATACAATCATGCCGGAAGCCAGCGGTTTTTGCAAACACCAGTAGTTTGGGTTTAGGCTTTGCCTGGGAAGTGAGGAAGAAGCCCAGCAAGCATAAGAGGAGTGTGATGTTTTTAGTTTTCATATGCGCGTAATATGGAATTACGAATTATCAATTACGAATTAGAATGCGGCGAAGGTGAACTCGTATGTACCTTAACGTTATATCAGAATTACAAACAAATACAGCTACAATGAAATACCAATTCGTAATTGACAATTCGTAATTAATTAAAGAACGTGGATCTTAATATCTCTATACGATACCTCATGGCCATGGTCCTGCAGGGAAATGTGCCCTTTGGAGAACTTGGCAAAACCCGGCCATGTTTTGAATTTACTATTGGCCAGCAGCTCTTTCCATTCATCTGAACCTATTGTTACATTCACGGTTTCAACATTATTGAGCCATAAAGTAAGCTGGTTATTGTATTTCCTGATCTTAGCCGTGTTCCACTCTCCTACTGGCTTTACTGCGTTCTGTGCTGATTTTTTCAGATCATACAGGTCGCCGGAATTATGTTTGGTGATCTTACCATCGGGATGTTTAGCATCATCCAGCACCTGCATTTCAGGACCGGTAAGATAGGTTTGCTTATACTCAGGATCTTCATGTACCATGAAGATGATACCGCTGTTACCACCTTCGGATATTTTCCATTGTACGGACAGCTCAAAATTTTCATATTCTCCATCTGTTACCAGGTCGCCACCGGGTGCGCCGCTCTTCTTAGCTTCCGGGTCCAGCTCCAGCGCACCATCCACTACTTTCCAGGCGGGGCTTACGTCTTTTTGCAGATAGGTATGCCAGCCTTTGGTGGTTTTCCCATCAAACAGCAGTTTCCAGCCTTCTTTTTTTTCCTTGGATGATAATGTATTCACCTGTTGCGCCATGGCAGACGTGGTAATGAGGGTACCAGCCAGGAGCAAGCTTTTGAATGGTAATTTCATAACTGAGTACGTTTAGAATTTTAGCAGTTTGTAATGTAGATAAGATTAATTGCTTTTTAGTATTGTTTTTTATGAACGGAACGGGCCGTTTTCCTGCTGCTGCCTATGCTCCTGCGTAACAGACAATTCGTATCCTGTGCGCACCGTTCATTTACTGGCCGCATGGTTTCCGGATCTCTCAATTTGTGTGTAGGGGCTGTTCCTGCGCAACAAGGGCAGTAAAACAGTATCCCGGAAAAACAGGTGTCTTTCCGGGATCGTTCATTTATTTCAATGATAAAATATACTTCACCATTTCTTTGGCGTCTTCTTTCTGTAAGGAGGGATGTGGCAGCATGGCTACTTCGCCCCAGTTACCGCTTCCGCCTTTGATCACCTTGTCGGCAAGGGTTTCCACATTCTTGTCGTTATTCTCGTACTTCTGTGCTATTTCCTTATAGCCTGGTCCTACCAGCTTGGTATCTTCCTTGTGGCAGGTTTTGCAATCCTGGTCATCGATCAGGGTTTTGCCTTTGGCTACGGGTGCATTGGCGCCGGGTGATACCATTGAGGTATCTACCGCACCGCCTTCCTGGCCTGCTGTTGCGTTGCTGCTGCTTGCCTGCTCACCACTTTTCTGTCCACCGCCGCAGGCTGCGAAGAAAAAGGCACTCAGTACAAACGGCGCCAAAAATCGCTTTCTCATGTTTGATTCTCGTAGTTTAGTTGTTAAATGTTGATCGTTATGCATAGCTATTAGCACTTAGCTGTTAGCTGTTAGTGATTATGTTCTGTTTTTTAGCTAATAGCAAAAAGCTAAAAGCCAATTGCTTTTTAAAGTCCCAGTATTTTCCTGTTGAGCGCTTCATTAGGGCCGGTGCCGGCAAAATCATCAAAGGCTTTTTCCGTTACTCTTATGATATGATCTTTGATGAAAGGCGCGCCTTCGCGTGCGCCGTCTTCCGGATGTTTTATACAGCATTCCCATTCCATTACTGCCCAGCCGTCAAAGCCATATTGCGTTAATTTACTGAAAACCGCTTTAAAATCCACCTGTCCATCGCCCAGGGAGCGGAACCTGCCGGGACGGTCTATCCAGCCCTGGTAACCGCCGTACACGCCGGAACGGCCGGTTGGGTTAAATTCCGCATCTTTTACATGGAACATGCGGATGCGCTCGTGATAGATGTCAATATACTCCAGATAATCCAAACATTGTAATACAAAATGGCTGGGGTCGTACAGGAGGCAGGCACGGGCATGGTTACCAGTGGCTTCCAGGAAGCGCTCATAGGTAATACCATCGTGCAGGTCCTCTCCGGGGTGGATCTCATAACACAGGTCCACGCCATTGGCATCAAACTCATTGAGGATGGGCAGCCAGCGGTTGGCCAGCTCCTTAAACCCGGTTTCTACCAGGCCGGCAGGGCGCTGGGGCCAGGGGTATACGGTTTGCCATAAAAGCGCACCACTAAAGGTGGCATGCGCCTTTAAACCCAGGTTCTGACTGGCTTTGGCTGCATACTTCAATTGCTGCACCGCCCACTCCGTACGTGCGGCAGCGTTATTACGGTATTGCTCAGGTGCAAACCCATCGAACAATTCATTATACGCAGGGTGCACGGCTACCAGCTGGCCCTGTAAGTGGGTGCTCAGCTCTGTTATTTCCAGGCCCGCGGCGTTTACGATCCCTTTAATCTCATCTGCATAGGTTTTGCTTTCCGCAGCCTTTTGCAGATCAATAAAGCTGCTTACCCAGGTAGGGATCTGCACCCCTTTAAAACCCAGGCCGGCGGCCCATTCACAAATATTCTTCAGGTTATTGAAAGGCGCGGCATCTCCTGCAAACTGCGCCAGGAATATGCCTGGTCCTTTTATTGTTTTCATATTGTGTGCTGTTTCCGTTGTGAAGAATGTAAAAACCAGCTATAAAACACCAGCTGCAAAAGGTAAACGCAGAAAGCCAACGTTGGCATAAAGCGTGTCTTAGCTCCCATACTTTTACATTTTACCCCAGCATTTTACATGTATGATCTTATTAAATCTCGAACGTCGTCCACTTCTGCTCACTCTGTGCAGATTTTACCACATTGTCAATGAACGCCATGCCGCGTACGCCGTCATCTACACTGGGGAAATCCAGCGCTTCAGGCGATGGCTGGGCGCCATCCAGCTTAGCCGTGAGCGTGAGTGCAAAGTTACGGTACAGGTTACCGAACGCCTCCAGGTACCCTTCAGGGTGGCCACCGGGGGTGCGGGTATTGTGTACGGCGTAGCTGCTCTGGTAGCCGCCGTAATTGCCGCCGGCGCGGTAGATCTGCGCGGGCTGGTCCAGCCATTTTACCAGCAGGGTGTTGGGCTCATGCTGTGCCCATTCCAGGCCGCCTTTTTCGCCGTATACCCTTATACGTAGTGCATTTTCTTCACCGGCTGCTACCTGCGATGCCTGTAATACGCCGGCTGCACCGTTATCAAAACGCAACAGCACACCGCCATCATCATCCAGGGCGCGGCCCGGTACCAGTATGTTTAAGTCGGCACACAGCTTTTCGATCTTAGCGCCGCTGATATATTCTGCCAGGTTGGCGGCATGGGTACCGATATCGCCCATACAACCGCTTTTGCCGGAACGTTTGGGATCTGTTCTCCAGGCTGCCTGCGCATTACCTTCTCTTTCTGACATTTTGCTTAACCATCCCTGTGGGTACTCTACCCAAACTTTACGGATCTTGCCGAACACACCTTCCTTCACCATCTGGCGGGCCTGTTTTACCAGGGGGTAGCCGGTATAGGTATGGGTAAGCAGCAGGGTTAAACCGGTTTGCTCTACTTTGGCTTTCAGCTGTTTGGCTTCATCCAGGGTAAAGGTGATGGGCTTTTCAATTACTACGTTAAAGCCTTTATCCAGGGCCATCATGGCTGGTTCAAAGTGGGCAAAGTTGGGCGTAACAATGGTTACAAAATCCAGGCGGTCATCCGCGGGGCGGGCGGCCTCTTTTTCCAGCATTACTTTAAAATCCGTATAGGTGCGTTCGGGGTCCAGAAATAACATTTTTCCTGAATCCACGGCTATCTCCGGGTTTACGCTCAGCGCGCCGGCTTTCAGTTCGATCAGGCCGTCCATGTTGGCGGCAATACGGTGGATTGCTCCGATGAAGGCATCTTTACCGCCTCCGATCATTCCCATTCTTAGCTTACGGTTCATTGGCAAATCAATTTATCAATTATGCTTAGTGATTTATATATGCTTCAAGGCCTCAACTGCTCAGGTTATATGGTTTGTGCAGCGGGCTGTGTTTGTGTTAAGGAAACCTTTGATTTTTTCCTGAATTTCAGGAAGAGGAACAAAAAGGCAACGATCAGTATTACCGGTAAAATGATCACGGTCATCATAGTATCCCTGCCGGCCTGTAATTCTGCGGCTACCTGGTCGGCGCCCTGCTGTAATGCTTTGGCTTTATTACCATCATACCAGCTACCCATAAAAGGTAATATAATGGCTACAGACAGCATACCTGCGCCGCCCATAATATTCAGGCCCAGCGCGCCGGTTTCCGGAATATATTCTGATACAAAACCCAGCATAGTAGGCCAGAAATAACAAACCCCTACAGCAAATACGGCAGCAGCAGCAAAAGCTTCATACCCGCTGGCATGGCTTAACCAGAACAGGCCTAATGTAGCAAATACGGCAGAGAAAAGCAGCATACCGGCGGGGTTCAGGCGGTGTACCACCGGACCTGCAAACAAACGGCCAATGGCCATTATAAAGTTTATAAACACAAATACCAGGATGGCAGATACGCCCACTTGTTTCAGCAGGGCCTCTATCCACTGGCTGGTTCCCAGCTCTGTAGAGGCGGTGAGGAACATGCACAATACCATAAATATGAACAATGGGCCTACACAGGCTTTGAGCATTCCTTTATATGAAATGCCGGAAGCGGCACGCTCCGTTTGCGGAAAGCGCTGGGTCAGGAACAATACACCATATATTAAGGCCGGTACCAGCAACACGCCCATAAGTGCCTGCCAGCTCAGATGCAATGCATCGATCATAAAATAGGCTATTAAGCCGCCTATTACATTCCCCCCGGGGAACCACATATGAAAGCGGTTGAGCATTTTGGTTTTTTGGGTGGAGTAAATAGTAGCCACCAATGGATTGCAGGCAGCTTCTACACTACCGTTGGCAATGCCTATCAGCAAGGTACCCAGGAAAAGCGTCCAGAAAGAGGTAGCAAAAATGGTAACTGCCACACCCAGCAAGTGCCCTACAAAAGCCAGCGTTAATATTTTGCGCATACCTACTATATCTATTAACGGGCCTCCTATGATCTGCGCCAGGGTAAAACCCCAGAAGGCTGTGCCGGCAATAAGCCCTACCTGCTCACCGGTAAGCTTAAAATCGGTTCCCCACATGGTCATGATCTTAGCCCTGATTGCAAAGGTCATAGCGGTGACAATTAACGCCAAACAACTTGTATAGAACAGTTTTTTGGACTGGATCAGATTCTCCATATTACGTGTGAATTTTAGATTTAGTTTTAAACGTGTTAATATATAGTATGGACCTTAAAACGTTTAAATTTATAAAAACTTATTGCATATTTTCCACTCCTGCCTCTGATTATTTTGTTTTTATTTGACAGATGGAAGCCCCCATTTGTGGGTTGCTGTTAAAAAATTACGGCTGCCGGCCGGCGCTAAAAATGACAATTACCGCCGGCTTAAATGATCACTTTATAAGTACCAGTTAATTAATACTCCCCTATCAGTAAATAATTCATAATTTTACAGTCCTTGTAAAAAGGGTGTATTGCTGACAGCTTGTCACCTGTATTTTCCAAGCATGTTATTTGTGTTGACCATTATTTGCATTCAATAATTTATACTCATGTTAGGTTTTTTGACAAAAATTTTTGGCGGACATAAGTCTGAACGAGATGTTAAGGCTTTACTGCCGCGTGTGAAACAGATCAATGAAGTGTATGAAAAACTGCAATCCCTTCCTTTGGATGAGCTTCGTAATAAAACCCAGGTTTTCCGTCAACGGATCAAAGAACACCTGGCCAATATAGATGATGCTATTGCTGCCAAACAGGAAGCCGCGGAACACGAAGCCGACGTTTCTACCAAAGACAGTATTTACCAGGAAATAGATAAGCTGAAAAAAGACCGGGACAAACAGATAGAAGTAGTGCTGGATGAGCTGTTACCGGAAGCTTTTGCCGTAGTAAAGGAAACGGCCCGCCGCTTTTCCCAGAATACCACCCTTACCGCTACCGCAACTGAGCTGGACCGCCAGCTGGCAGTTACCAAAAAATACCTGACCATTGAGGGTGACAAAGTGACGTGGAAGAACACCTGGCCTGCTGCCGGTAGTGATGTAACCTGGAATATGGTGCATTATGATGTACAGCTGGTAGGTGGTATGGTGCTGCACCAGGGTAAAATTTCCGAAATGGCCACGGGTGAAGGTAAAACCCTGGTATCCACCCTGCCGGCTTACCTGAATGCGCTGGCCGGTGAAGGGGTGCACATTGTAACGGTGAATGATTACCTGGCCCGCCGTGACTCCGAATGGAACGGCCCTATCTTTGAATTTTTAGGCATTACGGTTGATTGTATAGATAAATACCAGCCCAACAGCGCGGAACGCCGCAACGCCTACCACGCTGATATTACCTATGGTACCAATAACGAATTTGGTTTTGACTACCTGCGTGATAACATGGTGCACAGCCCTGAGGAAATGGTGCAACGCAAACACCATTATGCCATGGTGGATGAGGTGGATAGTGTGCTGGTGGATGATGCCCGTACCCCGCTGATCATTTCCGGCCCCATACCGCGTGGCGAAGAGCAGGAGTTCCATGTACTGAAACCCCGCATTCAACGCCTGGTAGAAGCCCAGAAAAAAGTAACCACCCAGTTCCTGAACGAAGCCAAGAAATTAATAGCAGAAGGTAAGGACGATCCCAAAACAGGCGGTTTAGCGCTCATGCGCGCCTGGCGCGGGTTGCCCAAGAACAGCGCTTTGATTAAATACCTGAGCGAACCTGGTAACAAAGTGCTGCTGCAGAAAGCAGAGAACTATTACCTGGCCGACCAGCAGCGTGAAATGCCGAAGGTGGACGAGGAGCTGTACTTTCATATAGATGAAAAGAACAACAGCGTAGACCTTACGGATAAAGGCATTCACCTTATTACCCAGGAAGGCGAAGATGCCAACTTCTTTATAATGCCGGATGTAGGTACAGAGATCGCTGAAATTGAAAAGCTGGATATTACTGCTGAAGAAAAGCTGCAACGCAAAGATGTACTGCTGCAGGAGTTTGCACAGAAATCTGACCGCATACACTCTGTACAGCAGCTGCTGAAAGCATATACGCTGTTTGATAATGATGTGGAATACGTGGTAATGGATGGTAAAGTAAAGATCGTGGATGAGCAGACCGGCCGTATACTGGAAGGCCGCCGCTACTCCGACGGTTTGCACCAGGCCATTGAAGCCAAGGAAAATGTGAAAGTGGAAGCTGCCACCCAAACCTTTGCTACCATTACTTTACAGAACTACTTCCGTATGTACCATAAGCTGGCCGGTATGACCGGTACAGCAGTTACAGAAGCCGGTGAGCTGTGGGAAATATACAAGCTGGATGTGGTAACCATTCCCACCAACCTGCCTATTACCCGTATTGATGCGGAAGACCTGGTATACAAAACCAAACGCGATAAATACCGCGCCGTAATAGACGAGATCAAGACATTACAGGCTAAAGGCCGCCCGGTACTGGTAGGTACCACCTCCGTAGAAGTATCCGAGCTGCTGAGCAAAATGCTCACCTTTGAAAAAATACCGCACAACGTACTGAACGCCAAACAGCACGCCCGTGAGGCCCAGATAGTGGCTGAAGCAGGGTTGGCAGGCGCTGTAACCATTGCCACCAACATGGCCGGCCGTGGTACGGATATTAAGCTGGGCCCCGGTGTTAAGGAAGCCGGTGGTTTGGCCATTATAGGTACGGAAAGGCATGAAAGCCGCCGTGTAGACCGCCAGCTGCGTGGCCGTGCCGGCCGCCAGGGTGATCCCGGTACTTCCCAGTTCTTTGTATCCCTGGAAGATGACCTGATGCGTATGTTCGGTTCTGACCGTATTGCAGGCCTCATGGACCGCATGGGTTATAAAGAGGGCGAAGTGATACAGCACAGCATGATCACCCGCTCTATTGAACGCGCGCAGAAGAAAGTGGAAGAAAATAACTTCGGTATCCGTAAGCGTTTGCTGGAGTATGATGATGTGATGAACAAGCAGCGTACAGTGATCTACTCCAAACGTAACCACGCCCTGTTTGGCGAGCGCCTGGCCATTGACATTGACAACTCTTTCTACGATGTGGCGGAAAGCATTATCACCACACACAAGGAAAGCGGCGACCATGAAGCCTTTACGCTGGATGTGATCATGAACTTTTCTATAGATACCGACATTACGGCGGAAGATCTGCAGAAAACAGATATTGCACTCCTAACAACTAAATTATACCACCAGGCTAAGGAAAACTATGAGCGTAAAACCGCTGAAATAGCTGCCAAAACCCTGCCGGTGATTACCCAGATCCATAAGGACCAGGGCCACCAGATAGAGAATATTTCCATTCCCTTCACCGATGGTAAAAAAGGCATTAACGTGCTGGCTAACCTGCAAAAGGTGATTGATACCCAGGGACAGGAAACGCTGAGCGCACTGGAACGCAGCATTACCCTGGCGCTGATAGATGATGCGTGGAAAGAGCACCTGCGTGCTATGGACGATCTGAAGCAGTCTGTACAGGGTGCGGTGTATGAACAAAAAGATCCGTTACTGATCTATAAGTTTGAAGCGTTTAACCTGTTCAAGCAAATGGACGGGGAAACCAGCCGCGAGATCGTGTCGTTCCTGTGCAAATGCGGTATCCCGGTTCGGGAAGACCGGCACCAGGAGCAGCAGATCCGTGAAGGACGCGAGCAGAAAACGGATATGAGCCGTATGCGCGCCTCTCACCAGGAGTTTGAAGGTAATGGACAAGGTGCTGCCACCGCCACTGCAGAACAGGAATATGCGACCAATGCAGAACCTGTGCGCCAGGAGCCGGTTCGTATAGGCCCCAAGGTTGGGCGTAACGATCCCTGCCCTTGCGGAAGCGGGAAGAAATACAAGCAGTGCCACGGAAAAGATCTGTAGTTTAATTACGAATAGTTAATTACGAATTACGAATGAGTGCGAAGAAAGCATTAGATTCGTAATTCGTAATTTTTTTTATAGCTACTCCATTGTATCCCATGAAGAATGCTACGCATTTTGTAATTGACAACTCGTAATCCATGCAGCTAAATAAATATATTGACCATACTATCCTAAAGCCAACAACCACTAAAGAGGACATTAAAACCCTGTGCATGGAGGCGGTGGAGTATGATTTTGCGGCCGTATGTGTGCCGCCGCCCTTTGTGAAAATAGCCAAGACCTTTACCGGCAATACGGGCGTGAAAGTGGCTACGGTGATCGGTTTCCCGTTTGGATATTCAGCCATAGAGGCCAAGGTAGCGGAAACCGTACTGGCTATTGTAGACGAGGCCGATGAGCTGGATATAGTGGCCAACCTGATCGCCATCCGCAACCAGGACTGGGCTTACCTGGAAAAGGAAATTGCCACCCTGCTGCCCATTGTGCGCAGCAAAGGGAAAGTGATCAAGGTGATCATTGAAAGTGGCATATTATTGGAAGATGAAATTATACAGTGCTGTGCGCTGTATACCAAATACGCGGTGGATTTTGTAAAAACCTCTACCGGGTATGCGGAAAAAGGAGCCAGCGTGGCAGCCGTACAGCTGATGCGGCAGCATTTGCCGGCTAATATCCAAATAAAAGCTTCCGGAGGTATTCGTACCTTTGCTTTCGCCCAGGAGCTGATAGCTGCGGGCGCTACCCGGTTAGGATGCAGTGCCAGCGTAGCCATTATGAAGGAAAGCAGGGGACAGGGCTCCAATGGCGCTTCCGGTATTAATTATTAAGTCTTCATTATTAACTATATATGAAATATCTGATTACAGCAGCTTTAGTATTGATGGGTGGCATAGCCGCTGCGCAGGACAGTTCCTTTGCAACGGCCGGCGGCGGTAATGTAAAGGTGATCAAAGACAGCCGTATTGATATGCTGATCAAAAAACAGATCTACATCAATACGCTGGCTATCCGCAACCAGCCGGGTTTCCGGGTGCAGGTGATCACCACCAACCGCCGGAACGATGCCAGCGAAGCTAAAGCCCGCGTGATGCATGCCTTCCCTGATTACCGTACCTACCTTGACTTTCAGGCGCCTTATTTTAAAGTGCGTGTGGGTGATTTTAAAACCCGGGAAGAAGCCACTGAGCTGCGCGACAAACTCTCTGATCTGTTTCCCAACGGCGCATTTGTAGTGCCCGCCCTCATCAATGTATCTCCGGATAAAGAATTGTCGAATGAAGAACCGAATTAAGTCATTAGCCAGGGAATTTGCACCAGCATTCATAGATATCAGACATCATATTCATTCCCATCCTGAACTCTCTTTCCAGGAATATGCCACCTCACAGTTCATTCAACAAAAGCTGGATGAATTTGGCGTTCGTTACCAGGCCAATGTAGCCGGTACCGGCATAGTAGCGCTGGTAGAAGGGAAGAACCCTTCCAAACGCACGGTGGCCATCCGCGCAGATATTGATGCCTTACCTATTATAGAAGCCAATAACGTTCCTTATAAATCAAAAAATGAAGGCGTAATGCATGCCTGCGGGCATGATGTGCACACCACCTGTGTGCTGGGCGCTACCAAAATATTACAGCAGGTAAAGGAAGAATTTGAAGGTACTGTGAAAGTGCTGTTCCAGCCCGGTGAAGAAAAACATCCCGGCGGGGCCAGCCTCATGATTAAAGACGGCGCGCTTGAAAACCCGCGCCCGCAGGCCATTTTAGGGCTACATGTATTACCCAATATGGAAACAGGCCTGCTGGGTTTCCGTAGTGGTAAATACATGGCCAGCGCCGATGAAATTTACATCACCATTAAAGGTAAAGGCGGGCATGCCGCAGCGCCCCACCTTACGGTAGATACTATTTTAGTAGCATCTCACCTGGTAGTAAGCCTGCAGCAGATCGTGAGCCGGAATAATGATCCCTTCTCCCCTTCTGTATTATCTATCTGTGCATTTAACGGCGGGCATACTACCAACGTAATTCCCAGTGAAGTTAAGCTGATGGGCACTTTCCGCGCAATGGATGAAACCTGGCGTTTTAAAGCGCATGAGCTTATTAAGAAGCAGGCCACTGAGCTGGCGCATGCCATGGGTGCGGATATTGAGATCGACATTTTAGTAGGTTACCCTACTTTATATAACAATGAGGAAGTAACTACCCAGGCACGTTCCTTAGCAGAAGCCTATATGGGTAAGGAGCAGGTGGTAGATACGGAAGTGCGGATGGGTGCAGAAGATTTTGCTTTTTACTCACAGATAGTACCGGCCTGTTTTTTCAGGCTGGGTACCGGTAACAAGGCCAGGGGCATCACCTCCGGCGTACATACGCCTACTTTTGATATTGATGAAAATGCCATTGAGATAGGCATGGGCGCGATGGCGTACCTGGCCGCTACACTGGCAGTGTAGCGGAATTACGAATTGTCAATTACGACCCCGCCAAAGCGGGGCACGGCCTGCCCGCCCCGCGGGAAATGCCATTGAAAGTAATTATGATATGAATAATTACGAATTGAGTAGTTCGTTATGAATGCTGCAGCGTTTTAAAACTGATCACCCAGGATGTGGTATAACTAAAAAGCCTCCATCACTCAAATGATGGAGGCTTTTTTATTTCAAGAGAAATTACGAATTACAAAAAAATCGCTTCGATCCATTCGTAATTCGTAATAAATAATTCGTAATTGAATTACAGCTCCGGGTACAGCGGGAACTGGCCCATAAAGCCGTTCACTTCTTTGCGGATCTTTGTGATCAGCGCCTCGTTATCTGCATCCATCAACAGCTCATCCATCCACTGCACTACCTGCGGCATATGCTCTTCCTTCATACCACGGGTGGTGATGGCCGGCACGCCTACGCGGATACCGGAGGTTACAAAAGCAGATTTATCATCAAAAGGCACCATGTTCTTGTTCACGGTAATATCTGCCTTTACCAGGGTTTGCTCTGCTTTTTTACCGGAAATATTCTTGTTGCGCAGGTCAATCAGCAGCAGGTGGTTATCCGTACCGCCGGAAATGATCTGGTAGCCTTTGTCCACAAATGCTTTGGCCATGGCCTGGGCATTTTTCAGGATCTGGCGGGCATATACATCGTATTCATCTGTCAGGATCTCAAAGAAGGATACTGCTTTAGCTGCGATCACATGTTCCAGCGGGCCGCCCTGTATGCCGGGGAATACCGCGGTATCCAGCAGAGAGCTCATCATGCGGATCTCGCCTTTGGGCGTTTTCAGACCAAACGGGTTCTCAAAATCCTTGCCCAGCAATATCATACCGCCGCGGGGGCCGCGCAGTGTTTTATGGGTAGTAGTAGTTACAAAGTGGCAATGCTCAAAGGGAGAGTTAAGCAATCCTTTGGCAATAAGGCCTGCCGGGTGGGCAATATCTGCCATTACAAAAGCGCCTACCTGGTCGGCAATCGCGCGGATGCGTTTATAATCCCAATCGCGGCTGTAAGCGCTGGCGCCGCAAACGATCAGCTTCGGCTTTTCTTTCAGCGCTATTTCCTCCATTTTATCATATTCTACCAGGCCGGTTTCTTTGTTAACGCCGTAAAAGAACGGCTGGTACAGCTTTCCGGAGTAGTTCACGGAAGAACCGTGGGTCAGGTGGCCGCCCATGCTCAGGTCCAGTCCCAGAATTTTATCGCCGGGCTGCAGAATGGCCATCATTACGGCTGCATTGGCCTGTGCGCCGGAGTGCGGCTGCACGTTGGCATATGCTGCGCCAAAGATCTCCTTAGCCCTGTCAATAGCCAGCTGCTCGCTCTGGTCCACTATTTCGCAACCACCATAATATCTACGTCCGGGATACCCTTCTGCATATTTATTGGTTAATACCGTACCCATGGCCTGTATTACCTGCAGGCTGGTAAAGTTTTCAGAAGCTATCAGTTCAATGCCGTGGCGCTGACGTTCCAGTTCCTGGCCGATGATATTGAATATCTGGTTGTCTCTTTGCATGGAGCTTTAAAATTTGCTGCAAAAATAGGTTAAAGGGGAATGAAATGCAATTGAAAATGGTCCATGGCCGATGGTCCATGGACTGTTCCAAAAAATTACTATCTTCACGCCCCTGGGGCCATATCCGGCCAGAGAGTAAGCGCTGGAACAACAAACAGCAGCACGATTTTCTAAACCTAACGCTAAGAATGAAGGCCATAATACCAGTAGCAGGTGCCGGCACCAAGCTACGTCCACATACATATACACAACCCAAAGCGCTGATACCACTAGCCGGGAGAACCATCCTGAGTATTATTATAGATCAGCTGGTGGAAGCAGGCATACAGGAATTTGTATTTGTAGTAGGTTACCTGGGAGAAAAGATACAGCATTACGTACAGCAGAAATACCCGGGCCTTACCTGCCATTTTGTACAGCAAAACAGCCGCGAAGGTACCGGCCACGCCATTTTACTTACCCGCGACCTGGTGAAAAATGATGAGATCCTGATCGTGCTGGGCGATACCATTTGTGAAGGGGATTACAGTGAGCTGATCAACTCTCCCGTATCCATGCTGGGACTGAAAAAAGTAGATGATCCGCGCAACTTTGGCGTAGCTGAGATCAATGAAGAAGGGCATATTGCCCGCGTGGTGGAGAAACCGCAGATCCCCAAATCCAACCTGGCTTTGGTAGGATTGTACAAGATCAAGGAAACAGCGCAGCTGTATGATTGCCTGCAAAACAATATTGACCAGAAAATAAAATCGCACGATGAATTCCAGCTTACCGATGCGCTGGAATGTATGATACAGCATAACGTGCAGTTCAAACCTTTTAAAGTAAGCAACTGGTTCGACTGCGGGCGTAAGGAAACCCTGCTGGAAACCAATGCCATCCTGCTTAAAAAATACAAGCTGGCCAATAACCCGGTGCTGCCTTACGAAGGCACTATTATTATACCGCCGGTAAGCATTGGTGAAGGCTGTAATATCAAACACTCCATTATTGGGCCCAATGTAGCCATAGGGGATAATACCGTGATCAGCTATTCCATTGTAAAAGATTCTATTATCGGCTCTTTCACCAACCTGTATGAGGTGGTGTTAAAATCTTCCCTGATCGGCAGCGATGCCAATATCCGCGGGCTAAGCCAGAGTTTGAATATTGGCGATAATACGGAAATAGACCTGGGATAGGTTTCAATTACGAATGGTCAATTCGTAATTATATTTAAATTGCTGTATGGCTAACCGCATTGTACAACTCTTCAACATAAAATATCCCATTATCCAGGCCGGCATGGTATGGGCCAGTGGCTGGCGTTTAGCCAGTGCGGTTAGTAATGCAGGCGGCCTGGGATTGATTGGCGCCGGCAGCATGTATCCCGATGTATTGCAGGAACATATCCGCAAATGCAAGCAAGCTACCCGGCAGCCTTTTGGAGTGAACGTGCCCCTGTTATACCCCGACATTGAGGAACTAATGCAGATCATTATCCGCGAAGGGGTGAAGATCGTATTCACCAGCGCCGGCAATCCCAAAACCTGGACTCCCCTGCTTAAAGAGGCCGGCATTATCGTAGTACACGTAGTATCCAGCTCCGTATTTGCTTTAAAAAGTCAAACCGCCGGTGTGGATGCCGTGGTGGCAGAAGGTTTTGAAGCCGGTGGGCATAACGGGCGGGAAGAAACTACCACCATGGTGCTGGTACCTGCCGTATGCGGGCAGGTACAGATCCCTGTTATAGCCGCGGGCGGCATTGGCTCAGGAAAGGCCATGGCAGCAGCTTTTGCGCTGGGCGCCGAAGGCGTGCAGGTGGGTAGCCGTTTTGTGGCTACGCCGGAAGCCTCCTCCCACGCAGATTTTAAAGAAGCCGTGCTGCAGGCCAAAGAGGGAGATACTGCATTGTCACTAAAAAAGTTAACGCCGGTGCGCCTGCTCAGGAACCGGTTTTATGAAAGCGTAAAAACGGCAGAAGACCGGGGCGCCACGGCAGAAGAGCTGCTTACGCTGCTGGGCCGCAGCCGCGCCAAAAAGGGTATGTTTGAAGGGCAATTGGAAGAGGGAGAGCTGGAAATAGGCCAGGTGAGCGCGCTGATACAAACCATTAAACCTGCGGCCACTATTGTGCAGGAGATCTGGGAAGAGTACCTGCAAACCTGTAAAAGATTGTCGGCCCCCCTCTAATAAGTGCGTAATACAAAAATATATTAGCGCCACTGGTCATATTCTTTGGTGATTATGATTTATTTAACATTATTATTGTTAACTTACTAACCAATTACAGCGATAAGCATCTCCAACGACGTTTTTACTGCCAATCAAACTCCCGGTAGTTTTCTAATCTGTTGCCTTACTTAATTGCCTGTTGAATTTCTTTTTAAAAGTGAACTTGTATGAATATCAATGTGTCAAACCTGATGCCCTCTTTTCGTGAAGAAGACTTACGGAACCTTTTTACAAAATTTGGCCAGGTGGCCTCCTGTAGTATTATCACCGATATATTCACCGGCGCCTCCAAAGGATTAGCGAATGTAGTAATGCCGGATAACAATGCAGCAATGGAAGCCATTGCCCAGCTGGACGGATACCGTGTAAACGGCCGGCCTATCGGGGTTAGCATGGCTAAGGAACGCCGGCAGCTCTCCTCCAGCAATGGCAGGAACTACCGGTATTAATGGTGTAGAGAGCCCCAGCGCCCCTGTTGCCGGTGATATTGCCAGGCAATCATCTTAAAATGAACACCATGAAAAATATTCTGATCATTGACGATGAACCTGGCATTTGCTCCCTGTTACGTACCATACTGGGTAAACAGGGTTTTATGGTGGACACTACTTTATCGGGAAACACAGCACTAAAAATGATTAAAGAAAAATCATATGATATTGTGTTCTGTGATTTCCGGTTAAAAGATAAGGAACAGGATGGGAGTACGCTGCTGCAGGTGATACACACTGCTAACCCGGAAACCGCTGTGATCATTATGACCGGGTACCCGGATGTACGCATCGCCATCCGCCTGATAAAAGAGGGCGCCTATGATTACCTGCCCAAACCCTTTACTGCCACGCAAATAACGGAGGTAGCCAATCGCGCATCAGCCGCGCAGCCGCTGCCCGTTACCGCTCTTATAACACCGTCGCCGTTAAATGTATCCGCTCCTAAAAAGGGGCCTGGCCTGCAGCTTAGCGACCATTATGTATATGGCGAAAGTGAACGCGCCCGGGAGCTGCTGCAGCAAATTAAGCTGGTAGCGCCTACCAATTATAGCATTGTAATTTACGGGGAAACGGGTACCGGTAAAGAATCGGTTGCCCGCCTGGTACATATGAACAGCGCACGGGCCCAACAACCCTTTGTGGCGCTGGACTGCGGCTGCCTGACCGATGAGCTGGCGGCCAGTGAACTTTTTGGTCATGAGAAAGGCGCCTTTACCGGCGCTATTAATGCTGTGCAGGGCGCTTTCCGGGAGGCGCAGGGCGGCACCCTGTTCCTGGATGAAATAAGCAACCTGAGTTATAATGTACAGATAGCGCTGCTGCGTGTGGTGCAGGAAAGGGCCATAAGGCCCGTAGGCAGCACGCGGGAAATACCGGTAGACATTCGCCTTATTGTAGCCTCTAATGAAGATCCGGCTAAAAGTGTAGAAAAAGGCAATTTCCGGCAGGACCTTTTTTACCGGCTGAATGAATTTAATATTGCCGTTCCGCCACTGCGGGAAAGGCTGCAGGACCTTCCCCTGCTCATTAACGGTTTTGTTGAAGAGATACAGGAGGAGCTGCAGAAAAAATGCGGCGCCTTTTCCGATGATGTAATAGAACACTTTTACACCTACGCCTGGCCCGGCAACATCCGTGAGCTGAAAAATGTGATCAGGAGATTGTGCCTGCTATCTGTAGGTTTACAGGAAATACCCCTTTCTTTTTTACCGCAGGAAATGATGACTGCCCCGCAGGAACCTTTGCTGGCGGAAGATGGCGCCGCAGTTGCGCAGGAAGACCAGCATCACTTAAAAACCATTTCCCGGCAGGCGGAATACGACAAGATCCTGTCTGTAATGAAACAGGCCCTGTATAATAAAACCAAAGCGGCACAGCTCATGAATATAGACCGCAAAACACTCTATAATAAGCTGCACCTTTACAAGATCAAGCTGTAAACGGCTGCTATCAACCCTTTCTAACAATCCACTTAGCCGCTTCTTTCAGCGTTATCTTTTTACCATACATTAAAATACCGGTACGGTATATTTTACCGGCCAGCCAGGTAGTGAGTAAAAAACCGGCTACCAGGAAGATCATGGATAATGCCAGCTCCCAATAAGCTACCGTGCCCGGTACGCCATAAGGCAAGCGCGCCATCATTACCATAGGGGATGTAAAAGGTATAATGCTGCCCCACACTGCCAGCGCGCTGTTAGGATTTTGTACAGCCGATATCATAACCATAATCCCAATAATGATCGGTAAGGTGATGGGGAAGGTAAGGGATTGTACATCATTAGGATCCTCATTTACCAGGCTGCCTACGGCTGCAAACAAAGCAGAGTAGAATAAGTATCCGCCCAGGAAATAAAAGATAAAACAGCTAATGAGCAGGCTCCAGTTAATGCTGCCTACTATAAAGTTTATTTTCTCCATAGCATCTGCCATCGCAGCATTATTGGCATTCTGCGCCATGGCGCCTCCCTGGTTAATGGTATGCACGGTATCGGCTGAAAGGAATAAGGGTAACAACATTTGTATAGTCATCAGCAATACGCCCCAGATCAGGAACTGTAATAAGCCTACCCCTGCAATGCCTACGATCTTACCCATCATCAGCTGAAAAGGTTTTACGCTGGAGATCATTACTTCTGCAATGCGGCTTACCTTTTCCTCCATTACTCCACGCATTACCGACATGCCAAATACCATCAGTATAATGTAAATAATAAACCCGCTGCTATAGCCTACGGCATAAGCCACGGCGGAGCTGCCTTTGGTTTCCTCATCGCCGCTGCGGAAATCTATTTTCACATCACTCTTTACCTCATCCAGCTTTTGCCGGTCAATGCCGGCTATTTCCATCCGCTTTTTTTCTATTACATCATTTACCTGCCGGTTCAGATTACTTTCCAGCATAATGCTGGCGCGGCCTTTACTGTAGTATTCTATGCCGCTGGGGCGGTTAATGTCTATGTCGGGAATGTATAATACGCCGGCATAACCGTATTCCTGGTACTTCTGTTTAAAGGTATCTATCTTCACCAGCTCCAGTGGTTTAAAATAAATGCCTTTGGCATCCGGCAGCTTGCCAATGAACAATTTACTTTCGTCTATTACGGCTATGCGTTTACTATCCTCCCCTTTTACTGCTATAAGAATAGGGATGATAATAGTACCGGCAAAGAACAGCGGTATTAATAACGTTAGTATTAAAAAGCTTTTTTTGCGTACGCGGGTACGGAATTCTCTTTTTATGATGAGCCAGATCTTATGCATATTCTTCGGTTTTCTGAACCTGGGTAATAAATATTTCGTTGAGGGTAGGTAATATCTCTTCAAAGTGGGTTACCGGTATATCCTGACGGATGAAGTGCATCAGAATATCGTTGGTACTGCTGTCCTCATTCAGCTTCACGGTATAAGCGTGGTCATGCTGTTTAATGATGGTAAAGTGGTGCGTGGCCATTTGCGCAAAGTTGGGTACTGCGCCTACGCCAATGCGGAACAGGTGCTGCTTAAAGGTTTGCTTCACTTCCTGCACCTGCCCTTCCAGCAGCTTCCGGCCTTTATTTACCAGTAAAATGCGGTCGCATATTTCCTCTACCTGCTCCATGCGGTGAGTGCTGAAGATGATGGTGGTGCCGGCCTGGCTCAGGTCAAAGATCTCCTGTTTAATAAGGTTTGCGTTCAGCGGATCCAGGCCGGAGAAGGGCTCGTCCAGGATCAGCAGGGATGGGTTATGCAGGATGGTGGAAATGAACTGTACTTTTTGCTGCATGCCTTTGCTTAGCTCCTCTACCTTTTTATTCCACCAGGTATTCATGTCAAACTTATTGAACCAGTGCTTCACTTTTTCCCGGGCTTCCTTTTCAGACAGTCCTTTTAGCTGGGCCAGGTACAGGGCCTGCTCTCCTACCTTCATCTTTTTATACAGCCCTCTTTCTTCCGGCATATAACCAATGGAGTGTATATCTTCCTGCGGGTTAAAGGGACGCCCGTTAAACAATATATTACCTTCATCGGGATAAAAGATACCGGTGATCATGCGCAGCAGCGTGGTTTTGCCGGCGCCGTTAGGTCCCAGCAAACCAAAGATGCTGCCCCTGGGTATGTCAAAGCTGATATCGTCCACCGCTTTGTGTGTGGCGTAGTATTTTTTAAGGTGCTGTACCTCCAGTAAGTTCATGCTATAACAGGTAAGGTTAGGAAATAACTTACAATTAAGACTCAATATAAAAGAAAAAATTATGCTTCCCGTAACTCATCCAACAGTTTGCCTACCTGGCGCAGGTATTTTCCATAGGCATAGCTCACCCACCACTCTACCAGCACTATTACTACAATTACCGCTACAATGAACGTTATCACAAAAGAAATGATGATCACCATTTTTTTATGTGGCGTAACCGGCGTGGTAGTAAAATGATCCAGGTCCAGCACAATCATTACCAGGTACAGCATTATGAGGGGTATAATGGAATAGTTGAACGATTTATACATTTCAATATTCAGCTTTATATCATAATACACTTCATATAAATTATCTTTTGAGCTGAGTGTGTTGGCATGCAGCCGCTGGTAAAACCGGTAGAATTTTGTGAGATGGAATACCGTAAGCATGATCAGCGCTGTATACATGGCATAAAAGGGAATGGTGGGCACGCCCTGTATTGACAGCAGGGGAAAAAATCCCATCAGGGAAAAGATTATGACGAGCATAATAAATTCCTTGCGCATATTTTTCCTGAGCTTTGTTACCGGCATGTGTGCGCTTTTCAGGCGCTGCAGGGTTTCCGGCAGCACGGCACCTTTCCCTTCATCGCTGTTCCAGGCAGACTGTAGCTCGTCAAAATTCATAACCTTGTTGTTTTATAAGTGCTTTCAATTTTGTTTTGGCCCTGTTGAGCTTTACCCGGGTATTGCCTTCACTGATGCCCAGGTTGGCAGCTATTTCTTTGTGCGAATAATTTTCCAGGTGGTAAAAGATCAATGCCTTTTCTATATTATCCAGCTTTTGCACGGCTTTGTAAAAGTGCGCCAGCTGCAGCTCTTTAAGTACCGACGGACTTTCTTCCACCGCGATATGCTCCGGCAGCTCAGGGATGCTGCTGATCTTCTTATTTTCTTTCCTGAAAAAAACTACGGCGGTATTCAATGCTACCCGGTACATCCAGGTGGAGAATTTACTTTGGCTGTTAAATGAATCATAGGATCTCCAAAGCTGGTATATGATCTCCTGGAAAAGATCCTGCTGATCTTCCGGGGTATCCATATACATTTTGGAAATTTTATGGATAATGCCTTTGTGCACTTCCATAAGATTAAGGAATGCTGTTTCCTTGTTATTCAAAGTAGCCATACTTAATTCATAATAGCCCCTTTGCTGAGGTATTTGCGCCAGGTATTATGATCCATTTATATGATGAGTAGCTGCAAGCGGGAAATTGTTACAAGTTATCTTACATTAAATTTTATGATGGCATCGGCTACCCTTTCTCCATCCATAGCGGCAGATACAATACCGCCGGCATAACCGGCGCCTTCGCCACAGGGATATAAACCTTTTATCTGCGGATGCATGAGCGTATCGTTATCGCGGGGTATACGTACCGGCGAGGAAGTGCGGGATTCAGTAGCTACCAGTATAGCGTTATCGGTATAATAACCTTTCATTTTACGGCCAAAGGCTTTGAAAGCAGCTGCCAGCCGCGTGTGCACGGCACGGGGCAATACATTGCGTAAGTTGGTGCTGTGTACGCCGGGTACATAAGAACAATCCGGCAGGGTGGCAGATACTTTGCCGTTCACAAAATCCGTCATACGTTGTGCTGGTGCTACAAATTTACCGCCGCCCATTTTATAGGCCTGCTGTTCTACCTGTTGCTGGTAGTACATGGCAGCCAAAGGACCTTTATCTGCAAAGGGAGCAAAGTCGGTTTCATCCACCGTTACTACCATACCGGAGTTGGCAAAGGGGTTATTACGTTTGGAGGGCGACCATCCATTTACTACCAGCTCACCAGGATTAGTAGCAGCGGGTGCAATAATGCCACCGGGGCACATGCAAAAAGAAAATACGCCGCGCCCTTCTACCTGCTCAACCAAACTATAGCTGGCAGGTGGCAGGTATTCGCCCCGTACCGCGCAATGGTATTGCGCACTATCTATTAATGCCTGCGGATGTTCAACGCGTACACCTAACGCAAAGGGTTTGGCTTCAATAAGAATTTTTTGCTGATGCAGCATTTCAAAAATATCACGTGCAGAGTGGCCGGTAGCCAGTATGACATGCGCTGCGTCAAAGGTATGTCCGGCAAAGGTACTTACACCGGTGATGGCGCCATCCTGCAACTGTAATTGTGTCACCTTTTCATTAAAGTGTACTTCACCTCCGCTGTCAATAATCTGCTGGCGCATAGCGGTAATAATATGCGGCAGCTTGTTAGTGCCTATATGCGGATGCGCTTCATACAATATTTTTTCTGCTGCGCCAAAATGGACAAAAACGTTGAGCACGTGATCCACGTTTCCACGCTTTGTAGCGCGCGTATATAGCTTACCATCTGAATAGGTACCGGCGCCGCCTTCTCCAAAACAATAATTCGATTCAGGATTTACCTCACCATTCTTATTTAATGAAGCCAGGTCGCGGCGGCGGGTACGCACATCCGGCCCGCGTTCCAGCACAATGGGTTTAATACCTGCACTGATGAGGTGTAATGCGGCAAATAATCCTGCCGGCCCTGCGCCTATAATTACTACGCGCGGTGCGTTTAGGTCAAGCGTCTCATATGATGGTATGAAAACTTCGCGTGCGTGGAAGGGCTCATCTACAAATACCTGTAACGTTAGTATATAATATACCTGCTGCCGGGAGCGGGCATCAATAGAACGCTTTAAGATGTTGTAACCGGTAATATTCTTGGTGGGAATGCCCAGGGATGCTGCAGCCTGTTGGGTGATGGCTGTATCTGAGGCCGCTTCCTGCGGCAATAATTTTAAAGAGAGCTGTTGTATCATGCAGGTTAGGTATTTATCCTAAAACAATGCAGCCACTATGTATGGCAATTATGTATGACAGGGAGAAAAGTGAAAGGTGAAAAGTGAATGAATCACCTCTCACCTTTTACTATTCATTTAAGTAGTTATACTTAGAATTAAATTAGAAGCAGATCACAACACTTAGAACGGAAGATCATCAGAATCTCCTCCGCTTTGGGAGGCCGGTACTTCCTGGGAGGTATTATAGTTAGGCATGCGGTCTGCACCTGGCGCTGCGCCGGCTACTACAGATTCCATACGCCATGCATCCAGGTTAGTGATATAGTTCACTTTACCATCTTTTTCCCAGCGGGTGCCTTTAATATTAAAATATACTTTTACGGTTTCGCCTTCGTTATAACGGTCTACAATACCGGTGCGGTCCTGTACGCACTGGAACTTAATATAGTTATTAATAACCCGGCCATTGATATCATCTGATTTCTCAATAACGAACTCCCTTGTTTTAAAGGTTTCACTGCGTTGAACCGTATTATATTTTACGATCAGCTTTCCTATGATTTCAAAACTCATAAAAATATTTTTTTAACTGTTCAGATGCGCCAAAGATAGGCTTTTGAAAGGATTCACCGGAAAATAAATTTTACACAGGCTATGCACCGGCCCGCGTTCATATAATAAATTTGCACGGTATTTGATACAGGAACGACATTTTTTTTAATGCAGATACTAACATAGTTTTACACCCGCGTTGAACTTTGTTAACGAGTTGTAAACATCATTTTTTTTGTACCATGTTATTTTATCTTTCATATAGCATATCTATGGTAAACAGGTTAATCAAAATTAGAAGCAACTGTATATCAGACCAGTGTATTTTACCTTTATTGCACTAGTGTAGTACACAATGAAAATCAACGCATAAATAAAGGAAAAAGCAACACCTAACAGGAGGACAAAGACTGTAAACAGATGGAGATAAACAAGGGTAGGAAAATTTTTTTTTTCAACATTTTCTACAGATATTCGTCGTCCTGTCTGAAAATTTTCTGACATCCACCGTTGGGAAATTTTGAATTCGAGAACATCCTTAATTAACAACAACATAATTTTTTTAATCTCAATGAATAAAACTTGCGAACAAGTTTGGGAAAGGTGTCTTAATATAATTAGGGATATTGTGGAATGGCAGCCATTTAAAACCTGGTTTGAACCTATTAAGCCCATCAAACTTGAAAACAATGTTTTAACGATCCAAGTCCCCAGTCAGTTTTTTTATGAATATCTGGAAGAACATTACGTTGGACTGTTAGGAAAAACCATCAAGAGGGAATTAGGTAAAGAGGCAAGGTTAGAGTACAGAATAGTAGTTGAAAATGGAACACCACACCAGCATCCCAAAACGGTGAATATGCCTACGCAGTTCACGAAGCTCCAGAAAGACAGTGAAGTGGACTTCCCGTTAACCATACAAAACCCGGTTAAGAATCCCTTTGTTATACCGGGCATCAAACGTGTACAGATTGACTCACAGCTCAATCCTAACTATACTTTTGATTCCTTTATAGAAGGTGACTGTAACCGCGTAGCCCGCAGGGCAGGTAAAACCGTTTCGGAGAAACCCGGCGGTACTTCGTTTAACCCCTTAGTAGTATATGGTGGTGTTGGCTTAGGCAAAACACACCTTGCACAGGCTATTGGGAACGAGGTAAAAAGAGTACATCCCAACAAGGCGGTATTATATGTAAGTGCGGAGAAATTCATTAACCAGTTTATTGATCACTCCAAGAACAGTATTATTAATGACTTCATACATTTTTATCAGCTGATAGATGTATTGATCGTAGATGATATACAGTTCTTTGCCCGTGCTGAAAAATCGCAGGATGCTTTTTTTGCCATCTTTAACCACCTGCACCAATCCGGTAAGCAGCTGATCCTAACTTCTGATAAGCCACCCAAAGACCTGGATGGTTTACAGGAAAGATTGCTGAGCCGTTTCCGCTGGGGCCTGAGTGCTGACATGCAGGTGCCTGATTTTGAAACGCGCATGGAGATCCTGGAGATGAAGATGCGTAACGATGGGCTGGAGATGCCGAAAGAAGTGATCAAGTACGTGGCTTATAATATACAAAGCAATGTACGCGAGCTGGAAGGTGCCTTAATATCCCTGCTGGCACAATCATCCCTGAACCGGAAAGAGATTGACCTGGAGCTGGCTAAACGCGTGCTGAAATCTTTTGTGAAGACATCTTCCAAAGAGATCACCATCGAAAGCATCCAGAAAATGGTGTGCGAATATTTTGATGTGCCTTATGATAAGCTGCTGCAGAAAACACGCAAGCGCGAAATTGTACAGGCCCGCCAGATCACCATGTACCTGGCCAAATCATTTACGAAAAATTCTTTAAAGACCATTGGCGAACATTTTGGCGGCCGTGACCACACTACGGTGATACACTCCTGCCAAACGGTGAAAGATCTGATGGATACTGATATTACCTTCCGCGACAGCGTGATCGAATTACAACAGAAAGTGCAACTGGCCGCAATGTAAGCGTGCCCTCCCTATCCCTGCAACATAACCCTGCTAACCTTATTGGAAAAAATGTCCCGGCTCACGCCGGGACATTTTTCTTTTGTATACTCCTGTTAACCCTTAACAATTTCATAAATTCGCCTATGCGTAAAACTTTCCACGCAGTTAATATCTTTGAGCGGCAATAGCCATATGCAATACGAGGCTACGATATGGGACAGGGTTCAACAAGGGGATGCAACTGCATTTCAGCAGCTGTTTGAAGAACACTGGGAGCCCCTCTTTACCTATGCCTGTAAAATATTAAAAGATCCCGCCCTTGCCCAGGATACCCTGCAAAGCTTATTCATTCACCTCTGGGAAAAACATAACACCTTGCCACAGGTAAAAGCCGTAGCTCCTTACCTGCGCCAAGCGCTGCGTAACCGCCTGCTGAACGTATTGCGGGACCAGCAGGTGTATGAGCACCATGTAGCTGCGTTCCGGCAAGCCATACTTGATAGCGATAATTCGCTGCTGGAAGACCTGCAGGGAAAAGAAACCGAACAGCAACTATTACAATCTATCAATACCTTGCCGGAGAAAATGAAAAATGTATTTTACCTGCACCGTATTGAAAACCTGTCTGTGACTGAAATAGCCGCCCGCACGGGCTCGTCCGAACAAACCATCCGTAACCAGCTGAATACTGCTTTACAACGTTTAAAAACCAGGTGGAATTCAATTGCCTGGTTCTTTTTGTGAGGATATAAAGAGGAGATAGGGTATACCGGTTAACTACTGCTTGTGCTTATTACTTATGTACCTGGCCTTGCGTTTATCTCATACTTTTAGCATCCTACCTATATAACGCCCAATGTTACCGAATTGTTAAGTGCTTTCCAAAAATAGTTAAAACCTTTTGCGGGCGTGTCTTTATATAAAAGACAGCTGTATCGTGAACAAAGCTACCCTGCTATATTTACTGGATAAGTTCAAACAAGGCCTTTGCACTGCGGAAGAGCAGCAGCTGTTATACCGCTGGCTGGATCAGCTGGAGCAGGAAGCCCCGGAACAAGCCTTACTTACCGCAGAGGAAAAGCAGCAGGTAAAGAACAGCATGCTGCAGCACATTCTTTCGGCCACGGCCCCCGCCCGCCGCAGGCTGCCGCTGCCCTTACGCTGGGTGCAGGTAGCAGCCGCCATTACCATACTGGCAGGCATCACTTATTTATTACGTTTACAGCTTACGCCCAAACAATCAGCCTGGCTTACGCAGCAGAACAACAGCACGGCCGTGCAGCGCCTGTTATTGCCGGATAGCTCACTGGTAATGCTGGGCGCACATACCACTCTGCAATACACCCGCAACGGCAGAACTATTAAATTATTACAGGGCAAGGCATTTTTTGATGTGCGCACCAATCCGCAGCAACCTTTTACCGTAGAAAGTAATGGCATACATACTACCGTGCTGGGCACCTCCTTCTCTGTAGCTGCCTATAAACAATTGTATGCCTGCCGTGTAACCGTAATAACGGGCAAGGTACAGGTACATAACTATGGCATTTTAACACCTGCACAACGCATTACCATACCAGCTGCAGAAAGAACAGCGCTGCGTGATAGTGTAGCGCTGCCCGATGCACTGGCCTGGACCAGCGGCACTATTATGCTGCGCAATGCCAGCCTGCAGGAACTTTTATATATGTTACAGGAGCAGTATGGCGTTACATCCCATACACAGCTAAATACACAGCAGGGGAATTATACCCTTCGCTTACAGGCAGCAATGCCTTTGGAGCAGGTATTAACTATCATAGAAAAAATAAGTTATAAACCAAAAATCCGCTTCCGCATGCAGCAACATCAGCTAACTGTTTATTAAGCCTGGCTATAACGCACCATTGACTATTATTTAAGAAAAAACTACAACTACCTGCAGCTCTTAGCGTAAAAAACAAGCACGCTAAAAGCTAATGGCCTTGTCATGACCTTAACAATTACCCATATGGAAAAAAACAGACCACTATTGCATTCCGCTTTTTACCGTTTGGCCTTTGCGGCCTCACTGGCCCTGATGCTGGTGAGCGCAATAGCCATGGCCTTACCCGGCTCCGCACAGGTGCTTAAAAAAGTAGTACGCCAGCTGCAGGTACCTGCCGGCAGCCTTTCCAGCGCGTTAAAGAAATTAGAGACCACGGCAGGTATCAGCCTGGCCTACGATGAAACTGTTCTGCAGAAAGTATCCGTTACTGCCGGTACTTACAAAGCCAGCGCAGTAGAAGATATTTTGCAGGCGCTGCTGCGCAATACGTCGCTTACTTTTGAAGAACGCTACAACACCATTCTTATTTATGATAAGGAAATGCTGCAGCACACCTCTGCACAACAGGTAGCGGAAAAGATCACCCTTGCAGGTACAGTGGCAGATAAGAACGGCCCGTTAATAGGCGCTACCGTTATAGTAAAAGGCACTACCATTGGTACCAGCACAGATGCAGGCGGACGTTTTACCCTGTCCGTAGCCGCTGCTGACAACCTGGTATTACAGGTTAGCATGGTAGGTTTTAAACCTGCAGAAGTGCCGGTGGGCGCTCAACGCAGCTTTACCATTTTGCTGGAAGAAAATGCGCTGAACCTGGACCAGCTGGTAGTAGTAGGTTATGGCACCCAGCGTAAGGCCACGCTTTCAGGCGCAGTAGCAGATGTGCAGCTGGATAAGCTCAGCTCCCGCTCCCTGAACGACCTTGCAGAAGCCTTACAGGGCAAGGCGCCGGGCGTAGTGGTACAAAACCAGGGTGGTGATCCTACTTCCGTACCCAAAGTATATATACGCGGCCTGGGTGGCATTAACGGAGAAGATCCATTGTACGTAGTGGATGGCGCTATTTATACCGGCGGCCCTATTAATCCGAATGACATTGCATCCATGAACGTGCTGAAAGATGCTGCTGCCGCTATTTACGGCGCACGCGCATCCGGCGGTGTAGTGATCATTACCACTAAAAAAGGAAAAGAAGGCGCAGCCACTGTTACGCTGGATGCCAAGGCAGGTTTCCAGATGGCAGCAAAAAAATTAAATACCCTTACTGCCAAACAGTTTGCAGACGTAATGAATACAGCTGCTGATGCAGCCGGCAATCAGCGCCTGGATGCATTTGACGCCAGCAAATACCCAGACGGACAAATTACCCGCACCAACTGGCTGGATGAAATTTTCCGCACCGGTAAGATCCAGGACTATAATGTGAATGTAAATGGCGGCAATGCCAAATCACACTACTACATGGGTTTTGGTTACCGTAAAGGCGAAGGCATTTTGCTGAACACTTACAGTGAGCGCTACTCCTTCCGTATGAATTCCGATGCGCAGATCAAGCCCTGGTTAAAGATCGGTGAAAACCTTTCCTACACTTACACGAACGGTAACGGTACCAACACCACCAGCCCTTATACCGGTGTTATTTATACCGCATTAGGCTACCCGCGTAACGTAACGCCTTACACAGCCACCGGCGCTTTCAGCGGCATGCCGGAACAATATGCCGGCGCCTATGGCGACCTGGCAAATCCGGTAGCCATTTTGCAACGCCTGGATTATAAGGAGCCTGTAAACAACATTAACCTGAACCCTTATGCAGAGATACAGCTGACCAAAGACCTGCTGTTCCGCTCCAACTTTGCAGTTACCAAATCGTTCGACAACACCAAGAGCTTTACCACCAAAGCGCCGGAGATCGGTAAGATCAGCAACAGCAATGAGCTGCGCCAGCAGATCAATAACTTTTCAGAGATCCTCTCTGAGCAAACCTTGACCTATAACAAACAGCTGGGCGATCACCACCTGAACGTGCTGGCCGGTTATACCTTTCAGCAGCATGACGGTGATTACCTGACCGTATTTGCCAACGGTTTTAATGATGAACGGAAGGAATACCGTTATTTTGATAACGCCACCATCCTTAACAAACCTTCCAGCGGAAAAGATAAATGGGCTATTGAATCGTTCCTGGGCCGTGTGAACTATGATTACCGGAACCGGTACCTGTTAACGGTGTTAGGCCGCAGGGACGGTACCTCCCGCGTAGCAGCCGATCACCGTTATGAGAATTATTACTCTGTTTCCGGTGGCTGGGTGCTTACGGAAGAAGATTTTTTACATGACATTAAATGGCTCAACTTCCTGAAGCTGCGTGGCAGCTATGGCCTGTTAGGCAACCTCTCCAGCCTGCCCAGTAATGCGCTGAACATTCCCATGAAAGCCACGCAAATTTATATAGGCGCTGATCCCACACAGGTAGGCGGCTATGCGGAAGATGCCCTGTCGAACCCCTACCTTACCTGGGCGAACTCACGCCAGGTGAACATTGGTACAGACATTGGCCTGTTTAACAACAGCCTTTCATTAGTGGCAGATTATTTTGTAAAGACCACCGGAAAAATGCTGATGATAACCGCACCGCCCAGCACCGCCGGTGTAACCAATGGTGCATGGAAAAATGCCGGCAAGTTCCGCGACAATGGTATTGAGCTGGGATTGAACTATAACGGCAGCAGCGGGAAAGACTTTCAATACAGCGCAGGTGTTACCTTAACCAAGCTAAATAACAAGCTGCTGGCGCTGGATGAAGGCAGAACCACTTTGCCCAACAGCATTAACGTGCGCAGCAGCCTTACCCCCATCCGTATTGAAACCGGCCACCCGCTGTATTCTTACTACGTGGTAAAAACCGATGGCATTTTCAAAACACAAGAAGAGGTAAACAGTTATAAGAACAAGGACGGGAACCTGATACAGCCTAATGCCAAACCAGGTGATATACGTTTTGTAGACAAGAACGGCGATGGTATGATCACGAATGATGACCGGCAGTTTGCAGGCAGCCCCTATCCTGATTTCAGCTATGGATTTAGCTTTAACGCCAGCTACAAAGGTTTTGATCTGAACCTGTTTATGCAGGGTGTACAGGGCAACAAACTATTCAACGCGCTGAAGTACACTAACATGAACGCCAGCATAGGCACCAACTACAACATGCTCAGCGACATTCTGAATGCATGGACACCGGAAAATCCCAACAGCAATATACCACGCATTAATGCCAGCGATGCCAACGGCAACTACGGCACTACCTCTGACTGGTATATCGAGAACGGATCTTACCTGCGTATTAAGAATGTAACGCTGGGTTATACCTTACCGGGCACCCTTACCAAACAAATAGGCTTAAACAGCCTGCGTGTATACGTTACTGCTAATAACCTGTACACCTTTACCAAGTATAAAGGTTTTGATCCCGAAGTAGGTATGGACCAATACGGCATAGACGCCGGCCGCTACCCGCAGGCCCGTAGCATATTGGTTGGGCTGAATGTTAATTTTTAAAGCTGAAAGCGCAAAGCATAAAGCTGAAGGCATTTGATGATTAAAAAAGCTGAAAGCTGAAGGCATAAAGCACAAAGCTGAGGACATTTGATGGTTTAAAATTGAATGATAATATGAAAATGATTATAAATAAAATGCTGCTGGCAGTTATGGTTATAGTACTGCTGGGCGCCTGTAACAAAAAGCTGGACATTGTGCCGGAAGGCGCACCTACTACCGGCAACTTCTGGACCACTGATAAAGATGCCATAGCCGGTGCTAACGCCATGTATGAGCAGTTTGATGATGAGAATTTTTATGGCCGCGGCTACTGGTGGTTCATTAATGCCAGCGATGATATGGTTACCGGCCGTATAAAAGCGGAAGGTGATAACATCAAGAACTTTAACCGCAACTTTATAGGCGGCTCTTATACAGAAGGACAGTGGAAGCTGCGCTACATTGTGATCAAACGCGCTAACGACGTTATCCTGAAAGTGCCGTCCATTAATATGGATGCTGCGCTGAAGAACCGCATTTTGGGAGAAGCTTATTTCCTGAGCGGGTTAATGTACTTCCAGCTGGCATATACGTATGGCGGTGTGCCCATCGTTAACCGCGACAGCCTGTTGAATGATAAGCCTATTCCCCGGGCAGCCAGCGCGGATATAGTGTATGAATATGCAGCGCAGGAATTTAAACAGGCATCTGCCCTGCTGCCTTACTTCGACCAGCTGGCACAGGCAGACTATGGCCGCCCGCATAAAACAGCCGCCCTGGCATTCCTGAGCAAAATGTTCCTGTATAAAAAGGATTATGCGCATGCAGAACAGTATGCAGATTCTGTGATCTTAAGCGGTAAACACCAGCTGTTGGATAACTTCAGCGATGTGTTCACCATTGCCAACAACTGGTCTAAAGAATACATCTGGAGCGCTTACTCCACCATGAAAGGCACCGGTGGCTGGGGCAGCATACTGCCCGGTGTAATGCTGGAAAACAAAGGCTGGGGCAAGTACAACGGCTGGGGTTATTACATGCCTACCAAAGAGCTGTATGACGCCTATGAAACCGGCGATAAACGCAGGGAAGCCACCATTCTTAAACCCGGCGATCATTTCACCTTTTTTGGAAAAGATACTGTGTATGGATCGCTGAACAGCCTTTCCGGCTACCAGTTCCGCAAATACATGGAGCCTTTCAGCTATGCCGGCGGCATTCACCTGAGCCCTAACGGCGACCACCCTACTACGGACCTGTGCGTACCGCTGCTGCGCTATGCAGAGATCATTCTTATAAAAGCAGAAGCCAAGCTGATGCAGGGTAAAAATGCAGATGCAGAGATCAACCAGATCCGCCACCGGGCCGGGTTAGCCAATGTAACCAATGCTACCATGGATGAGCTGAAAAAACAGCGCCGCTGCGAGCTGGCCGGAGAGTGGGCCAACCGCCATTATGACCTGGTACGCTGGGGCGATGCGCAGACTGCCTACAGCAAAGCGCTGCATGGCACCAATGGGCGCGAAGTGTGGCCCGCCCGCACTTTTAACCCGGCCATCCATAACGTTTGGCCTGTGCCGCAAAGCGAGATCGATAACAGTGGCGGTGTTGTAACCCAGAACACAGGCTGGTAAACCGCTCATAATTTTTAATAGTATGATCAATTACGAACTATGAAAGATGATCAAACCGATTATTAAATTCGTGGTTCGTAATTGATCTTTTTCATTTAAACAGCAGCCATCTTTATGCAACGATACATCCGGGATATTTTACTCGCCCTCCTCATACTACCCTCTGCCTATGCGCAAACCATTAAGCATACCACTGCCAATGCGCACGCACATAATGATTACGAACATCCCCTGCCTTTTTATACCGCTTATTACAAAAATTTTGGCTCCATAGAAGCGGATGTATTTGCCCGGAACGGGCAGCTGTATGTAGCCCATAACGAAAAAGATATTGACAGCAGCCGTACACTGGCCGCTTTATACCTGCAGCCGCTGCGGGCCATGATCAAAAAAAATAACGGCAATGCTTTTAAAGATGGTAAACCCTTACAGCTGCTGATCGATTTTAAAACAGACAGTGTGCTTACCATGCAAACACTGGTGCAGCAATTGCAGCAATACCCGGACATTACCGGCAATGCGCATGTGCAGATCGTTATCAGCGGCAGCCAGCCCCTGCCGGCACAATGGGCGCAATACCCGGCCTATATCCTGTTTGATGGCAAGCCGGGAAGCTACCCGGAAGGCGCCATACAGCGCATGCCCCTGTTCAGCTATAACTTCCAGGAGTATACGAAATGGAATGGTAAGGGCAAAATGGTAGCTGCAGATGAAAAACGTGTGCAGGCGGTGATAGACAGCGTGCACCAGCTGCATAAAAAGATCCGTTTCTGGGGCGCACCGGACAATGTAAATACCTGGATCACACTGGCGCACATGGGCGTGGATTATATTGGCACCGACCATTTGGATGAGCTGTCAAACTACCTGGAAACCCGCCCCACCGGCGAATACCAGTCTACCGATAATACGCATGCGCTTTACAAGGCACGTTATGTAAATAATGATAAGCTATCAAAAGTAAAGAACGTAATACTACTGATCGGGGACGGCATGGGCCTTACGGAAATTTATGCCGGCTACACCGGTAACCGCGGGCAGCTGAACCTGTTGCAGATGATCAATATCGGTTTTTCCAAAACCAGCTCGGCGGATAGCTATATCACAGATTCTGCTGCCGGCGCTACTGCCATGGCCAGCGGGCAAAAAACCAATAACCGTTACATCGGGGTAGATGCCACCGGCCTGGCCCATCCGCCTATACCTCAGCTGATACAGCGTTACGGTATGGAAAGTGCGCTGATCAGCGCAGGCGATATTACGGATGCAACGCCCGCTGCTTTCTATGGCCACCAGGCAGACCGCGCTATGGAAGATGACATTGCTGCAGATTTCTTAAACAGCCCCGTAAGCATTATGATAGGCGGCGGCAGGCTTCATTTTACACAGCCGCTTAAAGGCCAGCCGCTTACGCCACAGCTGCAGCAAAAAGGTTATACCGTTTACCCGCGTTTTGCAGACCTTGACAAAATAACAAGCCGCAAATGGCTGCTGCTGGACGATAGCGCGGTAGTACCCGTATTAAAGGGCCGCGGTGATTTCCTGACCCGTTCCTTACAGAAGACCATACACACTTTGCAGGATAACAGGAACGGCTTTTTTGTAATGGCAGAAGGCGCACAGATAGATGCCGGCGGCCATGCCAACAATGTACCCTATAATGTTACGGAGATGATGGATTTTGATAAAGCAGTAGGCGCCGCTATGGAATTTGCAGATACCAATGGTGAAACACTGGTAATTGTAACAGCGGATCATGAAACCGGCGGACTAAGCCTGTTAGCGGGTGATATACAAAAAGGGTATGTAAGCGGCCATTTCAGCACCAATGACCATACTGCTGTAATGGTGCCTGTTTTTGCCTATGGGCCGCATTCCCTGGACTTCAGGGGAGTATACGAGAATACAGCGCTTTTTGAAAAAATTATGAAAATACTATCAGCACGTAAGTAAATTCAGCTAATACAGACAATAAATATTGTACTTACTGCAAAAGTATTGCGGCAAGAACCCTCATCTTACACCTGCACCACAAGTACATAGCATAGAAGGGATATAACGACCAGGAACTTTCGCCTCTATTTTTGACCCTTCAATTAATGCACATGATGCAATACCACGTTTCAAGTAAAACGGCGGCATATACCTCTGTGAGCAATGAGATCCCTAAACATTACCAGCAGCACCGTTTACCGGGTGCTACCTATACGGAATGCATGCAGGGCCCTTTTGGCACTGTGCTGCGGCAAATGATCGAAAATGGAGAATGGATCGTACAGCAGGCGCAATTCTTTATATCTAAAATGGTACGTATATACCCCGTAGCCCTGGAGCCGCTGGGCGTGCTGCACTGCATGCTGTCTGGTTCAGTACCTACTGTATTAAGCGGTTTTGGCGAAGTGCTGCTTCGTGAAAATGCAATGCAGTTCTTTTATGTGCCGGCCGGCAAAGGCAACACAGCCCTGTTTTCCAAAGGTTATTATGAATCTTTCCAGATAGGCCTTTCAGCAGATTACCTGTCTAATTTTTCACAGAATGGCTCTCCTTTGAGCGAGCAGCTCCTGCAGCTGCAACAGGCTGCTCACAAAGGCAGTAATGCCGGCACCTGCCCGTTAAGCCTGCAGGCCCTGGACCAGATCGGGAAAATAAAGCATTGCGAGCTGCAGGGACATCGCCGGAAGCTGTATTACCAGGCCCGCATCAATGACCTGATGCTGTTGTACCTGCACGCACTGGATGACAGCCAGCAACTGGCAGTGGTGAATGGCAACAGGTATGAAAAAGAAATGCGGCAGCTGGCCAGCTATATTACAGAGAACCTGGAAAACCCGCTAATGATAGGGCAGCTGGCCGGTAAAATGGGCCTGCAGCTGCAGGTGATGGAAAAAGAGTTCAAGAAAGTGCACCAGCAAACCATTAAATCTTTCATACAGGATCAACGTATGAAAAAAGCCTGTATGCTGCTGGCAGATGGAAAAATGACCATTATTGATGTGGCTTATACTGTAGGCTATTCAGATGCGGCCTATTTCGCCAACACTTTTAAAAAACAATTAGGCCTTACGCCTACTGAATACCAAAAAAGGGCAAAAAACAATACAGGAAAGGATCTGCAATAAAAAACGCAGTCTGTTGGTAAAAATTACAAGTCATTCTCCTTAAATACTACAAGCAGGTAACAATTGATTTAAGGAAATTTGTTCAGGCGAAGGAAGTCACTCAAAATTACCATTAAACAAACACAGAATAATACCGTATCATTTATTACTCGTTTTTTCCCTGGATCTTATTTTTTTATGCTATTTGTATTTGTTGAGCAAACTAATACTATCAGCCTATGTACAAAAAGCCTGTAGTTCCGCAAGGGCCTCCTGCAAACCTGAATGCCGGTACTGTATTAGGTAGCGGCGCCATTACCCCGGCTATGCAAAAAATTCTTAGTAGTATGGAACATTATAACCCATCTGCACAGGAAGCCACTGAGCAGTTTTTCCGTGATGCTGTGGGAAAGCTGTTCCTGGCTGCATTAGAGCAAATGTATCAGCAGCAGGAAGCCAAATAACAGCAATAACAAACAATAGGATCTTTAACCACACCTGCGCTATCTCCCGGCCGCTGAAATTATTTCAGGGAGACCACCATTAAAGGAGCGCCCCAAACACCTGCTGTAATGGCGGAGCGGCTACAACAGCGCCAGGTAAAGCTTTTCATCTATGGAAATTTTTCCCAAAGGTACACCCACGGATGTACCCGACAGGCTAATGCCTTTCATTGCCGGCTGGGCTACGGCCAGCTATACAAAACATGATTTTGGGCACCTGCTGCTGCAGGTATTTATGTACAAACGTTACCGCATTTATATTCAGCGCTTCATTACAGAGCAGGCGGCAACTGCCCATTTTCGCTGCCCGGTTGGCACGGCGGTATTGCAGCTGGCTATTATGGGCCCGGTCAGCAGCAATATAAAAGGGTATGGTGAAAGCACTTTGCAAACAGGCCAGTTCAATTTCTTTTACTTACCTGCAGGCATACACGAACTTAAGCTGGGAGCCGGGGAATTTGAGCTGATACATATTGTACCGGACGGCCTTATGCTGGATGAGCTGTCAGCCAGCCGGGAGGATATGAAAAGAGCGCTAACCCACCTGCGCACTGCCAGCGAAGAAGGCTGCTGCCTTACACCCCGGCAAATGAATTACCGGGTGCACGATGTACTTGCCAGTATGCTGCAATGCAAAGAATCCGGCGGCAACCTGCTGGTAGAGCTTAGCACCGGCATCAGTAACCTGCTGAACCTTTATCGTAAATCCCTAAATGATGCGGAATGTATGAAACAGCTACGGGCCTCCTATTACACCGGCACGCTCATTACCATGCGGGAGGAGATACTTCTGAACCCGCATATACAGCAGCATACGCTGGCCTATTTTGCCAGGAAGTATAACATGAGCCAGTCTACCCTGAAAAGATATTTTAAGGAAACCTTCCATCAAACCCTGCACGAATTTGTACGGGAGGAGTGTATGAAAAAAGCTGCCTGGATGCGGGGGAATGCTTCCCTGAGCCTGGAAGATATTGCCGATGAAGTAGGATATGCCGATAAATCCGGGTTCCTGAAATCGTATAAAAAATACCGCCGTAATGCCTCCTGATAAGATGGTGTGGCGTATTTTTGCTGCATGGTATCTGTTCAAACCTATATTCCAGCTGCCTTGGCGCCCTTCATAAAATCGTTCTGGTGCCTGTGGGTCGATGCCGGTATTCAACAGCCGTATGTAGAAGATATTATACCGGATGGGCACCATGAGATCATTTTTCATATGGAGCCGCGCATTGCCCAAAGAAACCCGGCCCTGCAAAACTGCGGTTATGAGCCCGATGCTTTTTTTGCCGGGCAAAACCTATACAGCTATATGCTGCAACTGCAGGCGGGCGCTATGTTATATGGTATCCGGTTTTACCCGCATACGCTGGCTTTACTATTTAATTTCCCTGCTGACCTGCTTACCGGGCAGCTGCTCCCGTTAAATGATGTACCTGCTGCAGATGCACTGCGCCATTGTATTACGGAAAACCCCGCCTGCACCTTTGCCCGTTTTGAAAAACTGCTGACTAAACAGGTAGCGGCCCTAAACGCCGGCAAAGGGTTTGATTATGTAAATGCTGCCGTGCGTTTAATATTGCAGGAGAAAGGAAATGTAAAAGTAGACCGGTTAATACAGGCCACCGGCGTTTCTGTTAAACACCTGGATACCTCTTTTAAAAAATTCGTAGGGATCACCCCTAAAACGCTGTGCCATATTATTAAGCTCAATTATTTTATCCATTACCGGGAACAGCACCCTGATAAAAGCCTTACTGACTGCACCTATGAGGCCAGCTTTTATGACCAGTCACACCTGATAAAATTATTCAAAACCTTTACCGGCAAATTGCCTAAAGCATATTTCAACGAGGTGAATATTATCAGCAACCATTTTACCGGTATGTAAGGCAGTTCATTTTTTTACAATTTTGCGCCAGGCCGGTTGGCTAGGTTTGTATTAAAAAATGAAAGTACTCTTCTTCCTGCCATTCTTCTTTTACAACATATTACTGGCCCAGCAGCACATAGCGCAGTTTGCGCTATGGCAGCCCAGGAACGGGCAAACAGCCGCTTTTGAAACCGGCTATAAAAAACACCTGGTATGGCACCAAAGCAATGGCGATACCTGGAGCTGGTATGGCTGGTATTTTATTTCCGGCCCCCGCCACGGGCAGTTCCTGGATGCTACCTTTGGCCATGCCTGGCGTGATTTTGACCATCGTGTAAACCCGGCCGGCGATGGGGCAGATAACCAGTTGAACGTAGAACCTTATGCCGATTTTAAACTGGCGTACAAAGCAGCTTTTTTAAGTACCCTCAGTACCGGGGACAGCACCGTGCTGCATTCCAAATTTTTACGGATGCTCACCTTACAGGTAAGTGATATGAATGAGGGCGCCAAACTGCTGGCCGGCTTAAAACGCAGCTACCAGGACTGCCGTTTTTTGGCATACCGGCTAGCAGACGGCGGGCCGGTTAACCAGCTGATCTTATTGCTTGGTTTTAGTAACTTTGAGTTATACGGGTTAAGCGAAAGCCTGCCGGAGGAAATACAACGTATGGAAAGCACTTTGAAGCTGCACACTATTACCGGCATTACCTCTGAAACGCTGGCGTACCGTGCAGATCTAAGCCTGTTAAATTAATATTCATGGATAGCATAAACATCAGAGAGAAGTATGGATTATGCTGATAGAGCCCAAAGCAACTTTACATACGGGCAATGTGGATCATGAAAGAACGGTGAAGGATCTGCAATGGGTATAAAATAAAAACAGTAGTGTATCAGGTATGATACACTACTGTTGCGGCTTCCCATAAGGCGGGCACTTCCAGTAAACCGTAACGGCACATTATTTGCACCCCACTCCAAAAACAGTTATGGAAAAACGCATTTTAGGTATTGTTTTATCCCTGCTGGGCGTGGTAGGGCTAATTATAGCAGCGGTGCAGTTTATAAACGGCACACAAGGTACCCGGGGCGTTAAAAGCATCATTATTTTTGCATTATTGGGCGCCATCTTCTTTTTCTCCGGCATAGGGCTGATCAAAAATACCAAGGACAAACCTTCCTGAGCATTTATAACGCCGGCACTTCTTTTAAAATAGCATTGATCTTTTTCATAGGCAGGTCTTTACCTGCATCCAGCAGCAGTGTTTTCATCCGCGCCCGTTTTTCCGTAAGCAGGCCGGGATGATGGATACTTTATCCCTCCACAATCCCAATATAGAGGCTATAGGCACCAAGCAGTAACAAGGGTAGTTTATTATTTTTTGTACCTTGCAGCCGTTATACTTCACCAGGTCTAAGTCGTTTGATGTTCGCCACCATCTAAAGCCTTTTCATATGTCCACAGCAACTATGGCGTTGCCTAATACCGCTATTAAACGTACACGTATTGAATCTATTGACCTGCTGCGGGGTACCGTAATGATCATCATGGCATTAGACCATGTACGGGATTACTTTCACGGCAGTGCCTACATTTTTGATCCTACGGATCTATCACAAACCACGGTGTTCCTGTTCTTTACACGGTGGATCACGCATTTTTGCGCGCCTGTTTTCGCATTCCTGGCCGGCACTTCGGCCTACATCAGCGGCACGCGGAAAACTAAAAAGGAGCTTTCCTTTTTCCTGTTAACACGTGGCCTGTGGCTGGTGCTGCTGGAATTTGCCTTTGTAACTTTTGAATGGACGTTCAACCCGGCCTATAAAGTGTTCCTGGTGCAGGTGATCTGGGCGCTGGGTGTAAGCATGATCGTTTTATCCGCATTGATCTATTTACCCTGGAGGGCTATTTTACTGATCGGGCTTGCCCTTATTTTCGGGCATAACCTGCTGGATGGCGTACATAAGGAAGGCAGCATTTTCTGGGCTTTCCTGCATGATCAGCGTTACTTCCAGCTGGGCGCTACCGGCTTGTTTGTGGGATATCCTATTCTGCCCTGGATAGGTATTATGGCCACGGGGTATTGTTTGGGTAAGCTATATACCCCGCAGTTTGATGCGGCTAAAAGAAAACAAACGCTCATCTACCTGGGGCTGGGTGCCATCGCTTTGTTTATTATTATCCGCGCCATTAACATCTATGGCGATCCGAATGCCTGGAGCACGCAACCTAAGCCGGTGTTCACCTTCCTCTCTTTCCTGAATGTTACCAAGTATCCGCCATCCCTGTTATATACCTTAGTTACGCTGGGCCCTGCATTCCTGTTCCTGGCGTTTACGGAAAAGCCGCTGAACGGCCTTACGGAAAAGCTGGTGGTCATTGGCCGGGTGCCTATGTTCTTTTACCTGGTGCATATTGCGGTTATACACGCGCTGGGTTTTATAGGCGCTGAAATATCCGGCCATCAATGGACGGATATGATCCTTAGCAACTGGGTAACTGCCAGCCCGGAGCTGAAGAACTACGGCTTTAGCCTGGGCATTGTGTATCTTTTATGGCTAGTGGTGATCATTGGCCTGTATCCTTTATGTAAATGGTATGATACTTACAAAAGGAATCACCGGGAAAAGCAATGGTTGAGCTATCTTTAAAAGATAAACGAGCACCAACATGCAGGATATTGATACCACCTTACGCAACTGGGCAGGCAATTATACGTACAGTACGCAAAACTTACACTGTCCGGATTCAGTGGCCGCCGTGCAGCAGCTGGTAAAAGAGCTGCCGCATTTAAGAGTGCTGGGCACCCGGCATTGTTTTAACAGTATTGCTGATTCTACGGAACATTTAGTTTCCCTGCAGCAGCTGAACCAGGTAATATCCCTTGACTCCGAAAACCAAACGGTAACGGTAGGCGGAGGCATTAACTACGGGCAGCTATGCCCTTACCTGCAAAAGAACGGGTTTGCTTTACATAACCTGGCATCCTTACCACATATTTCAATAGCGGGCGCCTGCGCTACTGCTACACACGGGTCGGGCAGCGGGAATGGCAACCTGGCTACAGCTGTTACCGCGCTGGAAATGGTGGTTGCTTCCGGAGAGGTGGTTACACTATCGCGGGAAAAAGATGGCGCTGCATTCCGGGGCGCCGTGGTAGGCCTGGGCAGCGCAGGTGTAGTAACCCAGCTAACATTAGACATTGTTCCTTCCTATTCCATACAGCAGGATCTTTATGAGCACCTGCCTTTTACTGCGCTGGAAAACCGGCTGGAAATTATTTTTTCCAGCGCGTATAGTGTAAGCCTGTTCACTGACTGGAAACGCCGCACCTTTAGCCAGGTATGGCTGAAACGCCGGGTGGAAGCGGGCCAGCAGGTAAAAATGCCCGCTGATTTCTTTGGCGCAACACTGGCCACAAAAGCATTACATCCTATTGCAGAATTATCTGCGGTACATTGTACGGAACAAATGGGTGTTCCCGGTGACTGGTTTGAACGCCTGCCGCATTTCCGTATGAACTTTACTCCCAGCAGCGGCGAAGAATTACAATCAGAGTATTTTGTATCGCTGGATGATGGGTATGATGCGCTGCTGGCTATAGACCAGATAAGGGAACATATTGCACCGCACCTGTTAATTTCAGAGATACGTACTATTGATGCAGATGGCTTTTGGATGAGCCCCTGTTACAAACAACCCTGCCTCGCCATTCACTTTACCTGGCAGCAGGACTGGGAGGCCGTACAGCAGGTATTACCATTAATTGAAATGCAGCTGGCGCCTTTTGATGCCCGTCCTCACTGGGGCAAAGTATTTACCATGGCGCCGGAACGAATAAAGCTCTTATACAAAAAGCTGCCGGAGTTCCGGCAGCTTTTGCAAATGTATGATCCCGGAGGAAAGTTCAGGAATGCGTTTGTGGACCGGTATATTTTTTAGCGCTTTGTGTTAGCGCGCGCCTGCGGCAGTAGTGCTGCTGCTGCTGAATACAGGATTTATCCGCAAATACTTATTGCTCCCATCAAAGCTCACTTCATAATCTGAACTGAAGTGCGTGCTTTTACGATAGTAATCCGTAGTAATGATCTGCGCACCGGAATTGCAGGCAGCCTGGAAAGATGACTTATCATTCAGGCGGGCTTCCCTGGTATCTGCATCTGCACGGGTGCGGATAATATAACCTTTGGCTACCAGGTCTTTTATTTCCGGCATCCTGGGATTGTTGCGGATCATCATGGCTGCTTCAGGTGTGCCGGGATCTGCATTTACAAATAATACCCGGCCTTTTAAAGACGGGTGGCCGGCAATGTACATGGCTCTTTTACGGTCATGATCATCCAGCACAAAAAGAAATTTACCACGCGCTGCTTTCAGGGTGGGCCAGCTATCATGCAGCACAGCTTCTTCCAGCGTATTGTAATTACCGCGTACCTTATCGGGTGTAATAATATTTTCTGCGCCTAAATAATCCGTCAGCTCTTTATCCAGCGCCTGAAAAGTGGCTTCTGTTACAGGTTCCGGCTCTGTAAGCATGGAGTTGGCTTTGCTGCGGGGCTCCCCTCCTTTTACTTCCAGGGTAATGAATACGGGATAATGATCCGGGTGTTTATCCGACCAGGTTTTCAGGTCCTGCAGGCCCTGTTTAAGGGTCAGGCAATAGCTGCGGAAATCCAGGTCAGGGATATGAAATACTTTAAAGCCAGGCTGGTTCATCACCCCATCCGGGTCAAAAGGCGGCTGACCAGGCGCCCAGTCCAGCCCTTTGGGATGCGCATATCTTCCGCCTTTTTCATCTACATACACATCAATCTCCAGGTTCAGCAAACCCATGTCCAGCTGCGCTGTTAAGGGAATGTGCTCATAATCTATTTTGCTGGCGGAAACAGAATCTTTTTGCTGAAATACTTTAAATAACGCGGGGTCAATGGCTTTTTTATAGCTGTTGTGAGAGCCTATCACCTGGATCCTGTTCATATGCAGCTCGTCCGGCAGCCCTTCTTTATGCAGCACCGGCAAGGCCAGCGCCAGGCTAAGGCTTATTAATGTTTTCAACATAATCATGGTTTTAAAAAAGCCGGCCTGTTGTTACAGGCCGGCTACAGGTTTCAACAAAGTTAATTAGGATATCCCGGATTTTGTCTCAGGTTACCGTTTAACCTGATCTCCGTGATAGGTATAGGATAAATACGACGGGTTGCATCTTTATTCATGCTCAGGTTATCGTTCGGCAAAGGATATTCCTTTTCAAACTGGCCAAAGCGGATAAGGTCCTGGCGGCGCCAGCCTTCCCATGAAAGCTCGCGTGCACGCTCGTCCAGTATACCCTGCAGGTCTACACTGGTAGCCTGTTGGGCGCCGGCGCGGGTGCGCAGCTTGTTCACCAGTACCAGCGGCGTTTGTACTTCCCCGTTCACCGCCGTTGCAGGTGCACCGCGTAAAATAGCTTCTGCTTTCATCAGCAGCACATCGGCTAAGCGGAACACCGGTACATCATTCCCATTCAGGCGGGTTGCCTGTGTGATAGCTGGATCCGGGTAATATTTGAGAGAACGTACGCCGGAGGCCTGGCTCAGACGCGTGTTGCCAATGTCCATAGGTTTGCCGGGTACCAGGATAAGTGGTTTATAAATTACGATCTGCGTTCCGTCATCAGGATACAATACCGGCTGGTTTGTGAAACCACCTGCACCATCCGGGTAAAACTGCGGGCCTACCAGCCAGGTTTGAGTGCGGGCATCGCCAGGTATATTAAAGCGGTCATAAAACTCAGGCGTAGTGCTCATGGCAATACTTAAGCCTACATTAAAACCGTATGCCTGTACCAGGTAATAATAAAAACCAAAACGGGTGAACTGGTTGCCGGGGATCTGCTGGTCATAAGGCACCGCAAAAATGGTTTCGTTGATCTGCGGACCGTTATTGGGCAGGAAGATGTCGCGGAAACGGGGATCCAGCTTGTAGTTAGTGTTAGCCTGAATGCTGTCGGCCATGGCCACTACATCCTTATAACGGTCTACGCCGGTATATACTACAGAGTTCAGGTACAGTTTTGCCAGCAGCGCAAATGCCATGGCTTTAGTAGGCCGGCCATACTGCAGCAGGTTGGTAGCTGCGTTATTGCTTTTGGAAGGCAGTGATGATGCAATGGCCTTCAGCTCTGATTCAATATAGGCAAATACGGTAGCGCGCGGCTGTGTACTGGGCAGGGTATCTACCGGGAAGGTAGTGATCAGCGGCACATTACCATAGGTATCCATCATAAAATAGTAGTACAATGCGCGCATAGCTCTTACTTCCAGCGTTAAAGCTGTTTTGGAGGCATCATCCAGCTTGGAGCCGGCCAGCACGCTAACCAGGCGGTTACAGTTGTTGATACCGCCAAAACCCCATTGCCATATACCGGTTACGTATGGGTGGTCAATGGTCCAGGTATGGTAGTGACACTGGCGGTACTGGCCACCATCATCAAAGTTACCATCACGTGCAGGAATAATCGCTTCGTCTGTTGACAGCTCCTGCATACGCCAGTAGTTAATGGCGTAGTTAGATGACAGGTTGGAGTACATGGTACCCAGCAAAGCAGCATAATCTGAGGATGTTTCCGGGAAGTTGCCGCCTACATACTGCGACTCAACATCCACATCCAGCTTACGGCAGCCACTGATGGATACAAGCGCCGCCAGTGCTGTTATGATCAAATATATTCTTTTCATCCGTTAATATTTTTGTAGTTACTTTTTTTAATCTGCCTCCGTTAAAAAGCAGCGGATACCCCTACGATATAAGTGCGTGTTTTAGGATAGAAGTTGTTGTTATCAATACCGGGGGTAACGCCGCCGATGTTAATCTCAGGATCCACACCACGGTATTTGGTGATCACAAAAAGGTTATTACCGGATACATAAAAGCGGATGCTTTTTACAGATTGTGTATGCGGTTTGAAGGTGTAACCTAAAGTAACATTATCCATACGCAGGTAGGAACCACTTTCCAGGAAACGGTCAGAGATCAGGTAGGCATTAATATCCTTGTAAGATTCCTGCAGGGTAAAAGTGGGAATGTTCTGGATCTTGGAATCTACCGGGTTATTCAAACCTGCCAGGGTAGCATTCAGTATTTTGTTACCAGTTACGCCGCGCACCAGGAAGTTCAGGTCAAAACTTTTGTAGTAGAAGGTGTTGGTCCAGCCGTAAATGAGGGATGGCTGCGCATTACCGGCCACCCTTGCATCAGTGGTCAGCGGTTGAGTGGAGATCACTTTCCCGTCTGCATTTTCATAAGAGCTTACGCCATTCTCATTCTTACCTACATAATGCCACAGGTTAAAGGTCCCCAGCGCCTCCCCGGGCTTAATGATCTGGCTGTAGTTACCTGACTGGCCTTTACCACCCAGCTGCGCAGTTTGAATGTAGTTGATGGTGAATTTATCGTTCGATAATTTTTCGATCGTATTCTTGTTGTGCGCCAGGTTAACGGAAGTTTTCCAGGTAAAGCTCTTTGTTCTTACCGGCACGGCGTTGATCACCAGCTCTATACCACTGTTCTTAATGCTGCCTACGTTTGCGGTATAGGTGGGCACAAAATACTGGGTAGTGGAAACCGGGTACTGATCATAGATCAGGTCAGATGTTTTCTTGATGTAATAATCCACAGAACCATTGATGCGGTCTTTCAGGATGCCGAAGTCCAGGCCGATGTTGGTAGTAGCGGTGCTTTCCCATTTCAGGTCAGGATTGTCGTTACGTACCGGGCCAATGGAATTGGTAACATTACCGTTATACAGGAACTTGGGACTGGCAGAAGAACCATATACCAGCAGGGAAGAGAAGGCGTTGAAGCCGGCGCTGTTACCGGAAGCTCCGTAGCCGACCCTTAATTTCAGGAAGCTGATGGCCCGTATATTCTTCATAAATTCTTCATTGCTGATATTCCAGCCGGCAGAGATAGCCGGGAAGTAACCCCAGCGGTTGTTCACACCAAATGCAGAAGAACCGTCGTTACGCAGGGATGCCTGGAACAGGTATTTATCTGCATAGGAATACTGCACACGCGCATAATAAGAGATCAGGCGCAGGGTGGAGATCGGGTTGTTATCAAATGCGATCTGCGACGTATTGGACGGGTTGGAGAGGTACAGGTTATTATACGTCAGGTTATCATTGGAGAAGTTCTGCGTAGTGATCCCGAAACCATCATTGCTACGGTCCTGCTGATAAGTATACCCACCTAACAGCCGCAGGGTATGCTGGCCGAATTCACGGTCGTAATTGAAATAGGATTCCAGTACGGTGCTGGTGTTCAGGTATGACTTACGGGTAGCCAAACCGTTAAAGTTCACTGCCAGGCCGGAAAAGCGGTTGTAATAACTGTTATAGTTGTTTTCATCCCGCTGGGTAGATGCGGACAGGGTATATTTCAGACCCTTTATAATGTCTACCTGCACCAGTCCGTTGATCAGTGTTTTGTTATCATCTGTTTTAATGAAGTTATTATCGATCAGGGACAGCGGGTTTAAAGTGCCGCTACCGGTACGGGCATAATATTCTTTATAAGAACCGTCTTTATTGAAGGGGCTTACTGTTGGCAGGTAAAACAGGCGGTTGGATAATACCTGTGGCTGTACGATGTCGTTGCCCTTGGTATGACTGTTAGTAACGGTAACGCCTAACTTTAAACGGTTATTAAAGAACCGCTGTGTCAGAAAACCTCTTACAGTGGTACGTTCCAGGGAAGAATTCTTCAGCACGCCATTATTTTTCAGGTAGTTTACGCTGCCGCCGTAATCGGTGTTGGCAGTGGCGCCGCCAAAGGAAATATTATGGTTCATTGAATACCCTTTTCTTTTGGTGAGGGCCTGCCAGTCGGTGCTGGAGCCATCATCATTCAGGACCGGGATCAGGGTTTGGCCGTTCTTGGCCAGGTAAGCACGCAGCTCGTCGGCGCTCAGCATATCAATTTCTTTGGAAACTTCTTCCATAGCGCCGTAGGCACTGTAGTTCAGCCTTGTTTGTCCGGGTTTGGCTCTTTTGGTGGTTACCATAATTACGCCGTTGGAGGCACGCGCACCGTAAATAGCAGTGGCAGCGGCATCTTTCAGCACATCAATGCTTTCAATATCTGCAGGCGCCAGCAGGTCAATAGAAGCGCCGGGCACACCATCAATTACGTAAAAGGGTTCCATAGCGCCACCGGTAGTACGGATGGTGGAAGGGCCCCTCAACACCACGGCAGGCGCCTGGTTGGGGTCGCCGCTTTTGGTTACGTTCAAACCGGCTACTTTACCCTGCAGTAATTCTGCGGGGCTGGTTAATACGCCCTGGTTAAACTCTTCCGACTTAATGGTGGTAATAGATACCGTTACATCTTTTTTGCTGGCGGTACCATAGCCAATTACCACTACATCTTTTAATTGTTTGGTATCTGTTACCAGGGTAACGTTAATTACTTTTTTATCTTCTGCTTTTGCTTCTTTGGGTACGGATCCCATTAAAGAGAACAGCAGCACCTCATCGGGCCCGTTCACAGTAAGCGTGTAGGCGCCGTTGGCGTTGGTGGTGGTGCCCCGGTTAGTGCCTTTTACCGACACGGTTACACCGGGCAGCGGTGCATTGTTTTCGTCCGTAACGATACCTTTAATGGTGCCATCTGTGCGCTGGGCATAGGATGTAATTCCCAACAGCATTACCCATAACAACACAAAGGCTGCTTTGATAGCTGTATGGCAAAATGGCTTTAATGATAAAGCGTACATTTTCTTCATTTCATTTAATTGTTAAGGATTGCTTTGAATCTGATAGATCTTGTTGGTCCGTTTTTGGTCAGTAGCTAATAATATTAATTGTCGTCATTTTCCCCTATGGTAATACGTGCCCCGAAAAGCTATCCCCCAGCCTTAACAATTCCTTCACATTGAAAGACCTGTTATAGGATGACCGGATAAGCATATGACACACATGATCACCCCGGACATGATTACTTGTATTGGCTCCTGTTTCCGGATTATTGCTACAGCATGCGTTTTAAGATCCTGGTTTATGTGGCTTTGTTTTTCATACGGGTACAGTTAGCGGCGCAGTTTTTATCCGTGATCCATAACGGCTGGGTCTTTCTATAGGTTTTACCGGTATTTTACTGGCCAGGGCAATATTAGATAAAAAAGTGCAACCGGATAATAATATTGGGTATAAAAAAAACACCGGGCGATAAACCCGGTGTTTTAGGATATATTAAAAACGGTCCCAGAATGGCGGCGGTTCAATGCCCAGGGATCGCAGGTACACATAACCCTGCCCGCGGTGGTGAATTTCATTATCCACCAGGTATAAGAAGTTAGCGTAAATGGGCCCTTCGTACATCCCAAAAGCTTTTTCCACATCGTGAAAGCGTTCCGGGGAGATCTGCGGCCAGAGCGCTTCTATTTCCTCGGTCACCTCATCCCACTGCTTTAATATTTCCTCTTTGGTGGCTGGTAAGGGTTTGTCGGAATGGTGCTCCAGCTCATTGATCCGGGGCCATTTACCCGTGGCAACACCTTTAATTCCGCCGCTTGCCAGGCCGGTTAGTTCTTCTGCCAGGCCGGCAAATGGGCGCATACCGCCAATGGAATAGTTGAAAAGCTTATCTTCGGGAAATGCAACAATGACGCGACGGGTCAATTGACGGTGTCCCTGCCAGTGCTGCAGCAGCTCTTCGGGGCTGATAACCTGTGCAGGAGCGGAAATAGTGGTATTGGTTGCCATGATTAAAGGGTTTTAAAGTTTAATAATCTGTTTGACAATACGAAGTAACACAGGGGGAGTGACAGCCTTATGTCAGTATGCGCAGGAATAATTTTAAAATTTTTTTGTGGTGTGACCTCAACAAAAGATCAAAAAAAGGGTTGTAATGTAATAGTTCCTTTACAGACATGTATAAATTCCGGGTACATTGCCCGGTGATTGCAAAAGATGGCCCCTTTCCGGGTAAGATCCCGGCGGTATTGAGCTAACAGCCCATCAGCCCGGTTTTATCAGTGAAGAAGATGCTTTTATTATGGACGATGATAACCACCGCTTTCGTTATTTCCGCCGATAAATGGTTAATTGGCATAATTTAAGCTGCACAGGCTAGTTTATAGAAAAGCCGGCTGTCTTAATTATTGAACGGTTTTTAATTATTAACGCTTAAATTAAATATTACCATGGCAAAAACAGCTAAATCAGCTACCAAGGAAACGCCTGCTAAAAAAGCGACAGCGAAAGCTGCTGCCCCCAAAACTGCCGCCAAGAAAAGCAATACAGGTTTAATGGCCCCGCTTACGCCCAGCCCTGCATTAGCTGCGGTTGTAGGCAGCCAACCTTTGCCAAGAACAGAGATCATCAAAAAAATCTGGGATTATATAAAGGCGCATGGCCTGCAGGATCAGCAGAACAAACGCATGATCAATGCCGATGATAAGCTGAAAGGGATCTTTGAAGGTAAGAGCCAGATCTCTATGTTTGAATTGGCAAAAGTTGTAGGCAAACATGTAAGCTAAAAGGTATATAAGGTTAAACAGCGGGCGCAGGCTACGGCTTTGCGCCGCTGTTCAGCCTTGCTGTTTGTCATTTGTACAGGCAGTATTCCTGCGTTACTGCGCACTGCTCACGGGCGAAACCTGTAACTATCATCGTTCCCCCGCCTGTCTGAGCTGAAATATCCCCGGCTATCATGATCATAGAGCAGCACGCCAAAATCATTACGGCGGCTGTCACTGGCGCCCCTGCATTTTGTGGCGCTGCTACGGCTTTGTATCCACCCTCCAGCCCCCAGGCATACCGGAGGTAAAGATCAATAGCGTCTATATAGCGTAGGTCCCGAAAGCTTTATCGCCCTGGATACCAGCGTAGCCTTCACCTGCATGAACAGGGGTAGCAGCAAAAATACTCTCCCATCATCCCATCCAAATTCAAAACGGAGCATGATCTCCTATGTGCCCTGGTTATATTTCACCAGTTGGAGATACTATGATCATAGGCATAACCAATGCGCAGCTGATGGGTGGCCTGGAAAGCTCATTCAATGGAAAAGCCTGGCACCAAATACCAGGCTTTACTAACGGAGTAGACTATATGAAATTAATAATGGAGAATGATGGCTGAATGTTAAAAACCAGTTTCCCGGGTCTTATGAAAATAAATATAAGACACGGTGAGGATGGCTAAACCTATCAGCGGCATAATACCCATTGCCGGCCCAATTACAACAATATTGGCAATCATGGCGGAGATGAGTGAAATACCAAATCCTACATAAGCCCATTCTTTAAAACGTGCAGGGATCATAGGCAGTATCAGCAGAATGCCGCCGATGATCTTACCAATACTTAATTCCACGCCAAAGTATGCGGGAAAGCCCATACTGCGGATACCTTCTTTTGCCATGGGTGAATTGAACCATACGGCCGCCGGTACGGAATCCAGCAATACAAATAAGGAAGTGAAGATCCAGTAGATCACTTTGTCTTTACGGATGCTTTTTGCTTTCGTGGTGGCTGTTAAAGTTGTCATGTTAGTATGTTTTAAAAGTTTAAAAATTTTCGTTTGGTTTGATGATGTAAAGCTACTTTGCCGGCTGAAATTAAAAGGTCTGTGAATACGACATTGTAAGGGGGAGATCACGACATTCCATTTTACCCCTGGAATTATTACATTTGTATAAGCCTATTCTGAACTAAATGCAATTCCAGCAAATACCTCCTCCCGACCATCTGAAAGCCTATATACGCACGTTCTGGGCACTGGAAAGTGATGCGGCAGATGATAGTTCCAAATCATTCCGGACCATGGCGGATGGCTGTCCCGGGCTGCTGTTCCAGCAACCGGAAAAGGGTGTTATTTACCAGAATGATAAGCAACTGCCTAACATCATCTTATACGGACAGGCAACTACGCACGCGGCGCTTAGCCTGAAAGGGCAGTTCAGCACCATCGGTATTTTCTTTCAGCCGAATGCATTAAACGCGATATTCGGGCTGAATGCAGAAGCCTTAACAGATACCTGTTTAAACCTGGATGAGCTGGCGGGCGAACATGGTTTTTCCCTGCTTAACCAGGTATCAAATGCAGCCGGTATCTATGGCCAGGTGGAGGTTATCTGCTCCTATATTACTGCGCTGCTCCGTAAACAAAACCGCGATGCGGATAATGCCATGCAATTTGCGCTGACCAGCATTATACAATCAAAAGGCAGTGTATCACTCATTACTTTACGGGAAACATTACAGCTGTCTGAAAGAAGCTTTGAGCGTAAGTTCAAACAGCATGTGGGCATACCGCCCAAGCTGTTCTCCCGTATTGCACGTTTCCAGGCATCGCTGGAACAGCTGAAGCGTAACCAGTTTGATAAACTATCTGATATTGCTTTTGAAAATGATTATGCGGATCAGTCGCACTTTATCCGCTCCTTTAAAGAGTTTGCAGGCTGCTCTCCTTTCCAGTACCAGAAACTGGGCCCGGAAGTGATAGATAATTTAACGGAGCTACTCTTGTAATCATCCAACAGGTATATATTTAAATGCCCGGTGATCCTGACGGATACCGGGCATTTTCTTTAAGGATGACAGGCCGATCTATTCGGAGCGTAAGCTTTTTATGGGATTGGCCAATGCAGCTTTAACAGACTGGAAACTAATAGTACCCAGCGCAATGATCATAGCCAGCACTCCGGCCATTATAAACACCCACCACTGAATGCTGATGCGGTAGCTGTACTGCTGCAGCCAGCTGCTCATGATCCACCAGGTTACCGGAAATGCAATTACAGCCGCTACGATCACCAGCCGTAAAAAGTCTTTGGATAAAAGGCGGGTAATATTAAATACGCTGGCCCCCAGTACTTTGCGTACACCTATTTCCTTGGTACGGCGTTCCGCAGTATAAGCGGCTAATCCAAACAATCCCAGGCAGGAGATCAGGATGGCTAATACTGCAAATACCCTGGACAGCTTACTGACCAGCATTTCGCTCATAAACATATTATTGAACTGCGCATCTACAAAACCATACTCAAAAGGATAATCGGGGTTATCTTTTTTCATTACGCCGGCAATTTTATCCAGCGCAGCTTCTGTATCACTTTGCTGCTTAATACGTATATACATGAACGTGGCAGCCTGGGGCAGGCAGAAAAATATTACCGGATCGGGCTTGCCATACATATTGCCATACACATAATCGTTTACTACGCCTATTACACGCAGGGTGAAGTTTTGATTGGGCACATTGCCAGGCATTGATATGATCTTGCCAATAGCGCTGCCTTCCCCCAGCAACCGGGCCATAGCAGCCGTTACCAGCACATTAAGGTATTTTACGGTAGAATCCCTGGGAGTAGCATCCTCCGTCATCTCCACTATGTCTGAAGGTTTAAAGTCCCTGCCATCAACCAGCTGCATACCTGCTACGTTTATATACTCCGGGCTTACCACTCTTTGGGATACGAGGATCTGGCTGCCCGGTGGCTTACCTGCCCAGTCAAGATCCGTTGTATTATTACCGCTATAAATGGTTTCATGATCAGCCAGCGAAACATTGGTCACTACACCGGTATTCAACAGGTCCTGTTTAATTACGGGAAAGCTCTTCAGCATATCGCCCTGCAAATTCATCTGGATCAGGTTATCTTTATTAAAACCCAGATTGCGGTGTTTTACATGCTGGATCTGCTGGTAAATGATAATAGTACCAATGATCAGCATAATAGACATCGCGAACTGCATGATCACCAGCCCTTTGCGGATAAACGTGGCGCTGCCTGTTTTGGCCTGCAATCCTTTTAATACTGCTACCGGGTTGAAGGACGATAAATAAAAAGACGGATAACTGCCCGCCACTATTCCGCATACCAGGGTAATACCCAGTAAAGCTGTTAAGTGTAATGGCTGCTGCAGTCCTAATACCAGCTCTTTCTGCACCAGCATGTTAAATGCAGGTAAGAACAGCGCCATGATCAACACCGCTGCTATTGCCGCTATAAAGGCCATTGCCAAGGCTTCGCTCATAAACTGCAGCACCAGTCCGCTCTTACCTACGCCCAGCACCTTGCGTACACCTACTTCCCGAGCGCGCTTTTCACTGCGGGCAGTAGCCAGGTTCATGAAATTAATACAGGCAATAAGCAAAATGATCCAGGCAATAGTGGTAAACAGACGTACATACATAATACGGCCGCTGCCGGTGGGCTTGCCGTTCCGAAATTCACCATACAGACGCCAGTAGCGCATATTGAATAGAAAGGGATGTATGATGGCGCCCGGTACTCTTTGTTTTATATAATTATACAGCAGCTTATCTACAGACGCCTGGGTTACGCCGGGTTTTAATTCTACAAAAGTTGTAAGACAGCTATTTTCCCAGCGCTGCGCCCAGGGGCTTTTGCGGTAATAGATCTCAAAGGGTGCTATCCATTCAAACTGCAGCGTGGAATTGGCAGGCAGGTCTTTCAATACACCGGTAACCACATAATCCTGCTCCCGGTTCACCCGCACAGTTTTTCCCAATGCATTTTTTTCTGTTCCAAAAAATTTACGCGCTGTTTTTTCTGTGATCACCAAAGAATAGAGCTGCGCAAAAGCGGTTTTGGGATTGCCCTGTACAAAAGGCAGGGTAAACATATCAAACAACGAAGCTTCTGCATACCGGCCGGTGGCGTATAATGGCTTATCGCCAATAGTGAACAGCAGGCTGGTCCCTTCCTCCGTGTACCTGCAGGTATTGGCAATACCGGGCAGCTCGGCTTTCATGGCAGGTGCCATTACACCCGGAGTAGAGGTATGGGTCGTTACGCCATTGTCCATATCGGAGTTTACCTTAGTAATGTACAGCCGGTCCTGCTTTACATGAAAGTTGTCAAAGGTCATTTCATCCTCCACCCATAAAAAGATCAATCCTGCGCAGGCCATACCTATTGCCAGCCCAAAGATGTTCAGGAAGCTATAGGTTTTGTTTTTCCAGAGGCTGCGTGTGGTGGTTTTGAAATAGGTGGCAAGCATAACTATTGGTTTGATCCGGATGGAGCACCAAGAAAGTGCCATCTTCCCATTCACTTAAAAACCAATCACTTGGAGATATAGATCTGCAGCAAACTGTCCGTTTGTAATACGGGCCATGTCCGGAAGCGAACAGTTTAAACCGACGTAGGATTGTGCGGGGAAGGCGGATCTTCTCTCGTCCAAACATGCATGTACCTGTACCATAGCTGGTGACCGTTGCCGGCTTAGTCAACCCCTTGCATGAATGCATTAAACGCTTTTATAAATTTCTGTTGTGTTCCCCGCGGAACATCATTATAAAAAGCTACCTGGAAATCCCTTTCCAGTGCTGCATTGGTGGTATTGGGGATATGAATGTTCCGCGAATGTACGATGCCGATTAACTGATCTTTTTCAAATACCAGCTGTATGCGCATTAACGGCGAAGGATCATCGATCCAGTTCTCATAATTGAAATAGGTGATGGACGGCGGCATGCGGTCATCTTTTTCCAGCTCAAAGTTGCTGATAAAAGGCTGCATAGTTTTGAGGGAACGGTCTGTTATCCTGCTTAGATAATCCTCCAGTACATTTTCTATTATGGATTCCGGGTACAGGTTATCCTTATAGGTATAGCCGGTCAGCTCAGCCCAGGTTTTCTTCGTAGTGGTGCTGGTACTAACCGGTATGTCTTTTAATATTTCACCTACCACCTTACCATCCACTATGATCTTGTGCCCTTTGCGGAGGGTATCCGTATCATAAGCATCATTCGGCAGCTCTGTAAGCAGCCCAATATTATACCAGCCATTTTTGCCTGTAGTGCTGTTAACCAGGGTGTGATCATTTAAAGAAAAGATCACTTCTCCATTGGCGCTGCTGCGGATATTGGCAGGGCCGTTTATTCTTTCACCGATCATAGGGCCGGTAAAGGTGGAGGGTTTTTCTTTGGTTACCGGTGCAGGAGTGGTGTGGGTAGTATCTGATTGATCATTGGTATTGGAGGATGTGTTACAGCTGGCAGCCAGGATAATGATGATAAAAAGTGTAAGGATATGCTTCATGCTGGTGACTAGGATTTGAAGCGAAAAGTAGCAAAAATTAGACCTGGATTTGGGGCTTATTTTGTACTTTCAAAATTCACGCTCCTCTATATGAATCTGCTGAAGAAAATAAGGTCCCTTTTCCGCAAACCAACCCAGGCTGCTCCGATAACAACAATAACGGGAAGGCCTGTATATGACCTGGATACCTATATTGCCCTTCACCTGAAAGAGACTGAAGAAACGGGCCAAAAATTCATACCCCGGTATGGAATTGACTTTAATGCTTTCCTTTATCAAGCTCAGATAGCAGACATTTTAAGAACGGAGATAATAGCCATGTTATACCAGAATAAAAAGATCCATGACTTCCTGGATAACGATCACTGGCATGAGAAAAACCCGCTTAACTTTCCCGGACCTTTTTACACCGGACAAACTGATACATGCGGAACTGGCAACCCGGAGGCCCCGTTCAATGTGCTCTTTGATGCTAATGCCTGCGAATATGTATTCCGGCAACCCCGTAATTTTGCGGAGCTTATATGTGTAATGGACGCAGCAGCGGTTGAAGTATTTGACAGCTACTCCTGCAACGGTAATCAATACTGGACCTATGAAGCATGTAAAGAATGGTGGCGGCAAAAGCCGGAGTGGATACGGCAATTACAAGACCCGGAAATGCAGAAAGCAAATGGCGGCAATGAAAAACTTTACATTGATTACCTCGAAACTACCGCGGAAACAGACCTGAGGAAGTACTGCTATTTCCTGGAACATCAGTATTACCCAACAGGTGAAAATATAAACCTGCCACCCCTTTAATTTTGTTACAAAAAACAATGGGAACAATTAAGCGGCATACGCCACCTAACCATTCCCATTTTTTCACTATGTATTAATCTCCGCTTATGGTTACAGCGGTACGTTAAAATGCGTATAAGTAGTAAAACCTAAGAAGGTATTATCATTCGGTATGCTCAGCGGGTCCTGCAAATTCCTTAAATATTCCAGGTTGCTGGTTTTGTAATAATTGTACGCTACTTCTGTGCCCGGGAACACAGGACTGGAAGTAGTGCAATAGTTACAGCCGGTGCTGCGGTTATAAGCCGCGCGCATGAAGTTATACCCCAGGCTGATCAGGTTTGAGTTGTAGGTGTAAATACCATTATCCCCCTGGATACGCGCCAGCTCTGCACCGTAGGCAAAAGCCGTTAAGGAATACTGGAAGTGCACACAATCCTGGCGGTCGCACAGCTCAGGAATAGAGCCATCTGATTTAACAATAATAGGCAGGTATTTTACCAGGTCGTTATAACCATTCTGGTATACCGTAACACTGTTCAGGAAAATGCCGATCGCCATTTTTGCATAGGCGGCAGAAGCGTTCCAGTTGTTGTTGTAAACCGGGCATTTGTTGATATAGTTATTCTTAACGTTGTTCAGGTAGTTAGAGAACTGCGCAATGTCTGCATCAGACCAGCCGGAGGATTTGCCGAATGGTTTATAATAGCGGATGATCTCTGCTGCAGCTACGAAGCTGGGCGTTGTCCAGGAGGCTTCCAGCGCCGGCTGCAGGGCATTGGTGCTGGAATTTAATAAGGCGTAGTTCTTAAACGTATAAGACCAGCCGTTCAGGATCTGGATAGCCTGCTTGGCATAGGTATCGGTACCGGTTTTAGCCCAGCGCAACGCTAAACCATATGCTAATTCCGCATCGCGCCGGATCTGGCTTTTAGAGGGCGATGTAGCGCCGTTGGAACCTACTACAACTGTGGCGTAGAAAGAGGTAGGTACAGTCTGACCGTTAACGTAGTCCAGTACTTTCTGGTAAGACGCTAAACGGGCAGCATCGCCACCATTGGCCTGGCCGCCGATATAATCCAGGCTGGCCTGCGTGTTTAAAACACCGGGGTGCACGAAAGAAGTAATAGCCGGAGCAGCCAGCGCCACAGGACTTACCTCCATTTTATCGATCGTATCTTTACTGGTAGCTCCCTGTTTGGTACAGCTGTACAGGGTAGATGCAGACAACAGCAGGCTGATGCCCAGCAAGCGGGAATTCATGTGTTTCTTCATAAGAAAAAAAAGGGATTTGTGTGGTTAGAGGATTTGGTTTTGGTTTAAAGAATGATCTAATACGGATATGGCTTATGCGATGACGTGATTGCTAAAACAGTACAATTAAAGATCCATGGAATTTTACACAGTGCGCTCGTAATGCAACGTAAATTAATAAACCAACTTAATATTTACAAATATTTTTAATTGCAATCGTTTGTGTATAGATAAAATCAAATATTTCCTCATTTATATGAATATTTGGAAATCAAATGCTAAAGTAATTTTGCTGCGACAGTACTGCAGTTAAAAGTCCATTCCGATTTTTTTTATCTTACAGGCTGCGTCATTTTTTAAACCTAATCTGATATTGTAGTTATGAAAGTTTTAGTTACCGGAAGCGCCGGTCACTTGGGTGAAGCGCTGGTGCGCACCCTGCGGGATATGCAGTACGAAGTGATTAGCCTGGATATACTGGCCTCTCCTTTTACTACGCATACCGGTTCAATTGTGGATCGTGATTTCGTTAAAAGCTGTATGCAGGGCGTACAAACTGTTTTCCATACCGCCACCCTGCATAAACCACATGTGGGCACCCATAGCCTGCAGCAATTCATTGATACAAACATTACAGGCACGCTCAATCTCTTACAGGAATCTGTTGCCGCGGGAGTGGAAAGTTTTCTGTTTACCAGCACTACCAGTGTTTTTGGCGATGCGCTGGTACCACCGGCAGGCGAGCCGGCTGCCTGGATAACGGAAACGGTTATACCGGTTCCTAAAAATATTTATGGCGTTACCAAAGCCGCTGCAGAAGATCTTTGCCAGCTGTTTTACCGCAATCATAAGCTGCCCTGCCTGGTGCTGCGTACCTCCCGCTTTTTCCCGGAAGAAGATGATCATAAAGGCATGCGTGATGCTTATGCGGACGCTAACCTGAAAACAAACGAATATCTTTTTCGCCGGGTAGATATTGAAGATGCCGTAAGCGCGCACATTGCAGCAGCTCCGCGTGCAAAGGATATTGGCTTCGGCAAATATATTATCAGCGCCACTACCCCTTTCCAGCCCGGCGATATGCAGGCGCTGCGCGATCATGCGCCGCAGGTGGTAGAAAAGTATGTGCCGGAGTATGCGGCCTTATACCAGCAACACGGCTGGCGCATGCATCCCAGCCTGGACCGTGTATATGTAAATGAAAAAGCGCGCAGGGAGCTGGGCTGGCAGCCAAAGTATGATTTCCATTACCTGATGGAACGCTTAAAAACAACGGACGATCTGCGAAGCCCTATGGCAAAGCTGATCGGCGCTAAAGGGTACCATGCAGAAGCTTTTTCTGAAGGGCCTTACCCGGTGCAGCATTAAGGACTCTTTTCATCATGATAAGCAAAGCAGCGGTATCAGTTATCGCTGCTTTACTATTTTATATATGGCACAAAGTCCCCCCTTTAATGTCTGATTCACCCGCCCAGGGACACCGGCAGGCAACCTACATTTGTATCATAAACAAATTGATCATGAGAAAGCTAATACTGCAAGTACAAACATCGGTTGATGGCTACATGGCCGGCAAAGACGGCGGCGCCAGCTGGATGTTATGGAACTGGGGCAATGACTGGAACTGGGATGCGGATCTGCAGCAATACCATACGGATCTCACCGCATCTGTTGATTGCATACTGCTTAGCCGGAAAATGGCAACGGAAGGTTTCATTCACCACTGGGCCGGCATGGCAAAACAAACCGGTAACTCACAGGCACGGTTTGCCGGTAATATCACCAAAGCGCAAAAAGTGGTATTTACTAAAACGCTGCAAAGAGCTGAATGGGATAATACAGTACTTGCCAAGGGAGATCTTTCCGAAGAAGTTAATAAGCTCAAACAGGCGCCAGGTAAGAATCTTATTGCTTATGGCGGCGCCAGCTTTGCGGGCTCGCTATTAAAAGCCGGGTTGGTGGATGAGCTGCACCTGGTGGTTAATCCAGTCGCTATTGGAGATGGGTTATCTGTCTTCAGCAGCTTAGCAGGCCCGCTACCTTTCTCTTTAATTGCTGCTACAGGTTATAAAAGCGGTATGGTGCTGTTGAAATACGGCAAACCATCCTAAAGAAGAAAGCCGCATCTAATGTAGATACGGCTTTCTTCATATTTTCATGAAACGGCATCTTTGCCGATCACCGTCCAGTCGTCATTTCCATGCCCTTTTTCAATCCAGCGGTCCATTTCTTTAGCAATGGCGGGTATCACGGCTAAGTGAGTACCGCCTTTTGCAGCTGCTTCCATGAACAAGCCGGTATCTTTCCGGGCCATATTCAATTCCCATGAAGGCTGATCGTACTGGCCGCTCGATACTCTTTTCAGCCGTGCAGGCAGCATAGCCGCAGGGTTCCAGGAATCAAACAATGTAGAGATATCGCCCAGCGGTATGTTCAATGCTTTTGCCAGTGAAAGCGTATCTGCAATACCTGCCGTAAAGCTTACCAGGAATAGATTGCCAATCAGCTTCATACCGGCGGCTCTGCCCTCTTCCGCACCAAAGTTGATCACCTTACCGGTCATTTGTGACAAAGCCGGCTCCAGCTTTTTAATTACTTCCTGATCGCCGGATACCAGCATATAACCGGTGCTTTCCAGCGCATTTTGCGGACCCATAAATACCGGCGCATGCAGGTAGGTAAAGCCGCGCGCCTTCCAGTCTTTAGTTCTTTGTATAGCGCCTTCTGCAGAAGTGGTGGTGTGATCAATAATGATGGCGCCTGGTTTAAAACCTGCGCTGGCATTGGCCAGCACTTCGTTTACAGCGGCATCATCCTTAACAACTATATGGATCACATCTGCACCGCGTACAGCATCAGCTACCTCCGCAAATGCTTTGGCGCCGTCTGCCTCCAGCGCAGTGGCTTTAGATGCCGTTCTGTTCCAAACCTGCACCTGTACGCCTTTTCTGATCATTGCTCTTACAAAATTGGCCCCTAAAAGGCCCATGCCTAAGAATGCTACCATTGTTCCTTGATTTGAAATAAAGATAGCAAATGTGCATTGTATATGGCTATACGTTTTTATACACGCCTGCAAACTCCTGTGCAAAATCTGCCAGCTGCACTTTTCCAAAAGCAGTATCCCGGTGCTTGCGGTAATCATCCAGTAAAATACCGCTGCGCAAAGCAACACCTATTTCAAGGATATATACCCTTGCCATTTCCTCCGACAAACCGTTCTGCAGCATGCCCTGTAACATATCTTCATCCGAAAAGCCTATCCATTGCAGGTTTGGCTTACCAATGGCTTCTCCTAATGCCGCTGCTATCTGACCGCCATTCTTTTCATCACCGGCTATATAACGTACCTGCTTACCACTAAAATTCAGGGTATCCAATGCCTCCGCAGCAGCAGCTGCAATATCTGCCGGGTGCGATAACACCATATTTACCGTAGCATCAAAGTTATTGCCGATAATATGCTGATGTTTTATCATCCCCATTGCGCCAAAGAAGTTGGTATAGAACATACCGGGCCGCAGGTGTAATACATGGGTATCTTTTAAAGCATTCAACCTGGCTTCCACATAATGGTTAGCGCCGGCAGGCCCGGGGCCATCAGGCATATGCGCGCCAATGCTGCTCAGGTTCACCACGTGCTGCACGCCGGTTTGCGTAATGGCATTGGCATACCTTTCACCGGCTGCTTTCATATAAGCCCGGAGATCTTTGGAAGTGTAGTTAGGCGGTATCATGGTAAATACGGCATCTGCCTTTTCAAATGCGCGCAATAAAAGATCAGCATCTTCTATAGAGCCTATAACCGGAATAGCGTTCAGGGCCTCAATAGCGGCTGCTTTCGCCGGATCGTGACTTACCACCCTTACCCGGTGTCCTTTTGCGGTTAATGTTTCCGTAAGGCGCCGGCCTATATTGCCCAGCGATCCTGTAATAGTAATGTTCATAGCTTTAAATTTTACAGCATCAAAAGTAAATTTGTACTTACTTTTGTACAAGTACTTACCCTAAAGTATGTAGCTATGACCAAGGTAAAAGAAAGCTCCACCATCCAGGAAAATAAGAAGAGTGCATTTGAGGAATGCCCGGTTACCTATGTAATGGAAAAGATAGGCGGGTATTGGAAACCCATCATTTTATTCCAGCTATTATCCGGCAGTAAGCGGTACAGCGACCTGCGGAAAGCCATTCCCGCCATTACAGAAAAAGTGCTGATACAGCACCTGAAACAGCTGGAAGCAGATCAGCTGCTAACCCGAAAAGCCATGCCGGTAGTGCCTCCGCACGTTACCTACAGCCTTACAAAATCGGGCCTGGCCTTAAAGCCGGTACTCTATGAAATGGCGGTATGGGCTGTGCAGGACAGTAAAGAAAATGCAAAAACATTCCGCAGGAACCTGAAAAACTTCCCGGGAATGAATTGAGGACATTATTTTTTACGCGGGATCATAAAGCCCCGGTCTTCTTTGGTGAAGCCTATTTTGGGATAGTATTCCATGGCAGTAGGTACAGACAGTAACAGGATCATCGTTTGCTCACCTACCTTTTCCTGCACCAGGTCCACCAGCTTTTTTCCAATACCTAATTTCTGGTAGTCTGATCTTATTGCCAGGTCGGCCAGGTACGTGCTCCATACCCAATCTGTAATACAACGGGCTGCGCCAGCCAGCGTATCATTATCCCATGCAGTTACTACCAGGTTCGAGCTTTCGTACATTACTTTAATCCTTTCCCGGTCATGTATGGGCCGCGGCAAACCTGCATTTCCATAAAGCTCAATTACCTGTTCCGGCGTAGGTATTACATCATATCTGTATGCTAATTCCATATATAGGTCATCATTTTTCCTTTGATCTGTTGTACAGGAAATCCAGTGCCGCGTGATCAGTCATAGGTTTGGTTTCCTGCTTTTCCCCTAATATCATTATTTTTTTATCGTTCACCGTATAGGCTTCCCATACCGGTAATCCGCTCCCATTGGGGTTTCCGGTGCTGGCAAAATTAGCCCAGTAGGCACACATTACCTTTGCCAGCTCCTGGTCTGCCGGTTCCCAGGGGCGTTGCACAAATTGTAAGTTGCCGTAAGCATAGGGTACTTCTGCCGTATGAAAAGCGCCATACTTCACATACCCGCCGGTAGCTGGCGGTTTGCGGGTAAACCGGTACACGTACACTTTATTCCCATGACTGCTTTGCATATTGGCCCAGGTATAATTTTGCACGCCAAAGATCTGGTCGCGGGAAAGTTTTAGCTGTGAAAGCGCCGCTACTGAATCATTTGTTGCAGGATAAAACTGCAGGAATGTTTGCGCATCAGCGCCATACCAGTTAGCGGCCAGCTGTTTAAAATCTGCCGCATTTTTCACCGGGCTGAATAACAATCCTTCATCCTCATTCCAACCGGTAAGCAGGCTTACTTTATTTTCTTTACCTGCTGTAAATATATCTATGATCGCATCCGGCAATACATACCCGTCAATAACAGCGCCACGGAAGCCTTCTGCTTTTTTCAGCAACTCTTCTGCCGGCACGGCCCGCAGCTCGTTGATAGTGGAAACATGGAACTGCTTCATGATCTTTTCTCCATCTTCTTCACCTCTTTGCAAAGATGCATTCCCATTGGTAAAGCTGCCACCACTTTCTGCAATGGCCTTTTGAAATAAGCCTTTTGCAAGTGGCGATGCTACCAGGCAATTCACACTCATAGAACCGGCCGACTGTCCTGCAATAGTTACATTAGCGGGATCGCCGCCAAACTTTGCAATATTTTTCCGTACCCATTTCAGCGCTGCTATCTGGTCAAGCAGGCCGTAATTACCGGAAGCATGATACGGGGCTTCTTTAGTTAATGCAGGATGCGCTAAAAAACCGAAAATGCCCACGCGGTAATTAATACTTACAAACACAATTCCCTTTTTTGCCATGGCCTCACCGTCATAGATCGGCACCCCGCTGCCACCGCTCACAAAACCGCCGCCATAGATCCATACCAGTACCGGGCGTTTTTCTTTAACATCCTTTGCGCCCGTCCATACATTCAGGTGTAAACAGTCTTCACTGATGGGTGTTTCCGGTATCAGAAATTCTGCAGACCACATGCTAAAAGGCACCGGTTTATTTTGCATGGGGCTTGGGCCAAACCGGTCGCAGGTTTTTACACCCTTCCAGGAAGCTACCGGCTGTGGCGCTTTCCAGCGTAATGCGCCTATGGGTTTGGCTGCAAAGGGAATGCCTTTAAAAATATGAATATCGCCGGCAGTATTAACTGTGCCAGATATATAACCACCTTCTACTTTGATCTTATCAAATGCAGCATCGGTTGTAAATGCACAAACAGTCAGGGCAAGCAGTAAGGCAAAAAAATAAGCAGACCGTGTATAGCGCTTCATAACGGGTAACTTTTCAATACGTGAATATTTTGAGGTGATTCTATCGTGCACCTGGCTTCCTTATTAAAGATAATGAGAAAGAGCGGGAATCGGTAACGGCGGAATGAAACAGCAAGTGGCTTTAAAACAACACTTAAATATTATTTTAAATATAATATATTTGTACGGGACCTCTACAAGTATTGGTACAACACCATGACATTCAAAGATAAATTGCCTGTCAGCTATTTGCTTTTTACAACCCGTGGAAGGATTAACCGCCTGACCTACTGGGTGGCAGCTTTATTTATATGGAGCACTTTTTACGTGTTATATAATCTGCTGAACGCGGCTTTCACCCCTGCCGCCACTTTTATTATTTATCCGTTATTATTCTGGGCATTATTTGCTACAGCGGCTAAACGGCTGCATGATACCAATAAAAGCGCCTGGTGGCTGGCCTGCCTGTTAGTACCTGTGGCCGGGCCCCTGTGGCTGGTGTGGTTATTAGGTTTCCGGAAAGGCACTATATACCCGAACCGTTTTGGCACGGTGCCCGGCGCTGCTGCGGATTATTATAAAAATGATACCGGCGCCCTGATACCGCATTTGAAAACGGAAGAAAGGCTGATCAACGATGTTACACAGCTGAATCCTGTGCTGGTAGCGCAGATAGTAGTACCACAAACGGTGGAGGAGCTGCAGCAGATGGTACGTACGGCAACCAGGCCTCTTTCTGTAGGCGGCGGGCGTTTCAGCATGGGCGGGCAAACTGCCAGCCCGCAAAGTATTCATATTGATATGCGCGCGCTGAATAAGGTGCTTGCATTTTCTGCAGAACAAAAAACCATTACCGTGCAGGCAGGCGCCCGCTGGTGCGATATACAACATTATATTGATCCGCATGGGCTAAGCATCAAGATCATGCAAACCTACGCCAACTTCACCGTGGGCGGGGCGCTCAGCGTAAACTGCCATGGACGTTATATTGGCCTGGGGCCCCTGATCCTGTCCGTACGTAGCCTGAATGTTTTGCTGGCCAACGGTGACATAATACAGGTATCGCCCACAGAAAAATCCGAAATCTTTTATGCCTGTGTGGGATGCTACAATGCCATTGCTATTATTGTAAATGTAACGCTGGACCTGGAAGATAACATCGCTGTTAAGCGGCAGCAGGTGAAAATGAAAGGGCATGCCTATAAGCCGTATTTCTTTGAAAACGTGCGGGAGAATAAAGATGTGATCTTTCATAACGGTGATATCTATCCGCCGTTCTATAAAAATATACGCGCCGTAAGCTGGGTACGCACCGATGAAAAGCCCACGGAAAAAACCAGGCTGATGCCGCTGGCCGCTGCTTACCCGCTGGAACGCTACTTCATGGGCGCCTTCAGCAAAAATCATTTTGGTAAATGGCGCCGCGAGTTCATCATTGACCCGCTGTTATACAAATTCAAAAAAGTGCATTACCGCAACTACGAAGCGGGGTATGATGTGATGGAGCTGGAACCGGCCTCCAGGAGACAAAGCACCTATGTGCTGCAGGAATATTTTGTACCCGTGCAAAAGTTTGATGCATTCCTGGCGCTGATGTCGGAGATCTTTATCCGGCATAATGTGAATGTTATAAATGTATCCATCCGCCATGCAAAAGCCGACAGCGGCTCGCTGCTGGCCTGGGCACGGGAAGAGGTATTTGCCTTTGTAGTGTATTACAAACAAAATACGGATGATGCGGAAAAAGGCCGCGTAGCTGTATGGACCAGGGAGCTGATAGATGCTGCACTTTCCCTGGATGGGGCTTATTACCTTCCCTATCAGCCGCATGCTACCAGCGAACAATTTCACCGCGCCTACCCAAGAGCAAAAGAATTATTTACACTAAAAAAGGAACTGGATCCCACGGGTAAATTCCGCAACGTGATCTGGGACACTTACTATAAATAACCTCATATGCAATCTGAATTCAAAGCTGTATTTTCAGACACTAAATGGAGTGATGATTTTTACCGTTTCCTCCAGGTGATCTTTCATTTATACCCGGAAGATAAGTTTCACCACCTGATAGCTGCCACCACAAAGGAAAAAGCCAGCGACGAAGAAATTTATAAAACCGTGCAGCAAAAGCTGCCGGGTATAAAACCTTTCCTTTCTGAATTTACGTTTGCCTTGCCCGCACTGAAAAAGCAGAAGAAAGAAATGGCCCGGCAGGTATTACAGCTGCTGGGTGAGCGCAGGAAAATTGATGGCTACCTGGAGATCGGTTCCACCGGCCGCTATATCAGTGAGCTGCGCAAGCATATTACGCTTAGCGGCAACATTTATTTAACTAATGATATTGCGCCCAGCAATGCGCCGGGCGACATTTTCGAACGCGGGCAGCTGCGTAAGCTGGGTACGTTCATCCCGCTGGACTATTCCCCCATTAAAGCAACAGAGATCCCGGATGAAAGCCTGGACCTGGTAACCTGCCACATTGGGCTGCATCACTGCCCTGATGCGCTGTTAGCTGGTTTCATGCAATCCATTTACCGTGTATTAAGAAAAGGGGGATTGTTCATTATCCGTGATCACGATGTGAAAACACCGGCCATGGCTACTTTTGTATCGCTGGTACATACTGTTTTTAACCTGGGCTTAAAAGTAAGCTGGGAAACAGATCACGGCGAATACAAATCGTTTAAATCAATTGACGAGTGGAGTAAGATCATTTCTTCTTACGGTTTCAAAGACCTGGGCGCTAGAATATTGCAGGATAAAGATCCTTCGGATAATACGCTGGTATCATTCATCAAGCTGTAAGTATGAAACGGTTGTACATTCTCACTTTTTGTTCCCTGTGTTTATCTATGAGCATTTTCTTTTTTAAGCGGCAGCTATCAACCATAGCGGCCGGCAAAGGTTTGGTGATCCCTAAGGAATGGCTGGTGACCAATAAAAACCCGGTAACGCCTGCCAAGGATGTAAGGCCGGCAGATCAGACATTCCTGACCTTCCCGGAATGGTTCCTGGTTTTTAGCCCGGAAGAGCAGGCTAATTATTTTAAGCAGCATACAGCTACTACGTTCCCGTACATGCGGCATACTTCGCAGATATGGAAAAGCTACCGTATTGTGAATAAACAGATCAAAGGAAATTTCCCAACCAACTGGGGATACCATTTTATGATCTGGGTAATTGGCGTAAGCACTACCGTGGAATACACCGCCAAATCATTGTATGAAAATATTGTTGGCCGGTTAACGGATACCGGGCAGCCCGCTACAGCAGAAGACCAGTTTAATGCAAAATATACGCAGGACTATGTAGCTTTTATTAAAGACCTGCCCTGGTACCAGTTTGATTTTAAAAGCCGGTTAAAAGACCTTTGGAAAAATACCTCCCTTTCCGGCCCTCACTTTTTCCGCAAATGGGAGCGCAGGTACATGCTCACCACTGAGCTTGCGGTAAAATTTATATACGGAAAGCTGATCGGCATTGGTACCAAACAGGTATATGAAGTGGCATTGCTGAATACCGCCGTGGTACTGGATGATGACAGCCTGCATTACCTGCCCCGCTACGATAAATTTGCCGCTGCCGCCCTGGAACTGGCGCAGCAGGGACACAGCTTTAAAGAAATTGCAGGCAATAACTCCGCCATCCTGCTAACCGTATGGGTACCTGCAGATCATAAAACGGATTTTGCCAATGCGCAAACCGTGTTTATACAGCCCATTACTTCATACCCGACTATGAAACGGGTAGCTATTGCTACGCCGGTGAGCGCGTTAAGCGGGGTGCTGCTGGAGCTGAAGAAAGCGGGTGTGCAGGTAGAGCATGTGTTTGATTTCTGATGCTATGCTAGGCATTGAGGTCAATATCAATATCATACTTATCTAGCAGTCCGGCAATACCGGATAAAGAAAAACGGGTCTTTTTCAGCCGGTTCTTTTCCGGATCAATGGAATAGTTATAGGCTGTGTGGAGATCTGTTTTTTCCAGCAGGGTGTTATCAAAGATAGCCCTGGTAAGATCGCAACTATCGAAAACAGCGCTTGTGAGATCGCAGCCTGTAAAATCAGCTTCCTGCAGCTGCGAGTTTTTAAAGATCATTTTTTTGAGCTTCACCTCAAAGAACGAAACGTGGTTCAGTGTACAGTTATCAACACTAAACGCCAGGCCGAATTTATTACACTCATCAAACCGGAGCCCCAGCATTTTACAATCCTTAAAGGTAATATCCCGGAAAGCGGTATCTTTTAGTTTAGCCAAACTCAGGTTACAACCGGTGAATGTACAATCCAGGAATTTTATTCCGGCCAGGTTTGCATTGGAAAGATCGCAGCTTACAAAAGTGCAATTCTCATATTCACCAACTTCCAAAGGTGTTTCGGTAAAGTTAACCTTGTCGTATGTTATATCAACTATTACAGGTAGTTCCATGACGGCAGCAGCTTGTACTTAAAGATAATCATCCTGTCCGTTCTATCCGAAAATATCCCTGTTCGCCGGAATTCCTCTGTCTGTTAAAAAGGGTGGTAAGACCCATCTTTTATCCGGAAGGGTGTTTACATGGATGATGGTAAGCCTATTGCTTTCTTTGCAGCGACAATATTATTTCATACACATACAAGGGCACGGCCCAGCCAAACCAGAATAAAGAGGGGGATACTTCTGCAAAACTGCCTTTATCCTGGATATAAGGCAGCTTGTTTAAAAGCGCAGAAATAACAAATGCAACGGTTACCAGGTAGCTCCTGGTCATCCACTCCTTATGTAATTTGAATTTTTTCTTCACCGCAGTACGATAAGCCAGGAAGCTGGCCGTTAGCCATACGCTCACCCAAACCTGCAGTGTAAAAGCATAGGACCACCCCACGGCATACGCCGTTGTTAAGGATAAATAAACAGCGCAGGAACCGCTGATCAAAATGGCCAGCAGATAGGCTTTTCCTACTTGCCGGTGTAATACCCAGCGTTTGTTCCTGAACCTTTCCCAGAATTGCAGCGGGCCGGTTAACAATGCAATTCCACCGCCGGTAATATGCAGTAATAAAATCCATTTAGTTTTATCATATTTACCCAGCTCAGCTGGGTCCAGTGTAAAAAAGTGTGATGCACTGATTAAAAAATAAGCTGAAAGCGCTATTACTATGATTCCGGAAAGTAGCCTCCACAGCTCCTGTGTATTTTTCCCCCGTACCGCTCCGGTTACTTTATGCTGAATTGCCATTGCTATAATAATTTTTATGCAAACATATTTTACCGCGCTGCCAGGATCAATAACTGATAAATTATTCGGATACTGATAAATTTATCAGTATGGATACATTGCCGTTTTAGCATTAAATTGCTAAAAAAAATGTACCAGAAGAAACTACCCGAAGACCTGGAATGCGGCATCACCATTACCATGAGAAGCTTTGGCGGAAAATGGAAACCCTGTATTATAGACGCCATAGACAAGGGCTTCAGGCGGCCCAGTGAGCTGCACAAGGTAATTACAGAGGCAACGCCCAGGGTGATAGACTTACAGCTTCGTGAACTGGAGACCGCGGGAATTGTATATAAAGAAACCGGCAGCGGTTTTCCGCTGTACACCGCTTACTACCTGACTGAAAAAGGAGAAAGCATTTTGCCCATCCTTGCTTTAATGAACAGCTGGGGATTACAAAATAAAAGCGGGGTACATGATCTTCAGCATCAAAAGAAGAACCGGGTTATATGCATCTAACTGATCTTTAAAACATCGCACTGCTTAGAGAAACTCTAACTTCATGCGATGAATGTGTTCCCGGGTAAAGCATTCTTTTTCCTGTACTCCGACGGGTTCATTCCTTTTAGTTTTTTAAAGATCCTGTTTAAATGACTTTCATCTGTAAAATTCAGCTCATGGGCAATTTCATTAATGCGCATATCACTATTCAGCAGCCTTATTTCTATCATACGCACCTTGTAGTTTAAAATGTAGTCCTGTAGTGTTTCCCCGGTTTGTTTTTTAAAATAACGGCCCAGGTAACTTAATGAAATGCCCAGGTGTTTGCTAAGGTTTTCAGCCTTCAGCATTTTAGGCTCAAAGATGTTCTCCTGTATATAATGCAGTATCTCCAGCACGGGCTCGCCGGTGCTTTCCTTCACATTTTTGGGAAGCTTTAGTGCAATATTTCTTGCTACAACTGTAATGATAGTATCTACTATTTGCTCTGTTATTTTGCCAAAGTAGATCTGCTGGTTCGTTTGCTCCTGCAAAATATTCTCGATAAGGGAGGCTATAAAGGGCTTATCCGCTTTATTCTTTAAAATACAGCCCGGCCGGTGGCTTGCATTTTTAATAATGTAGGCTACCTGCTGTACGGCCTCTTTATCTTTTCCTTTTTTAGTCTCCAGGTAAAATTTAGTGAAGCGGAGAAAGAAGAATCTCGTAGCCGTTAAAATATCAAATGAATACTGGTCATGAGGCGTTAATAAGAACAGGTTCCCCTTCCGGTAGTTAAACTTGTTCTTATTAACGTATTGTACACCGGTACCATCTACAATATAGATCAGCTCAAAAAAATTATTGCTTTTAACGGATGGCGGAAACCGCTCCTGCTGTTTGAACTCAATCTCAAAAGGCTTATATAAATTTTGTTTGGCCATGGTTGTAAAAGTACAGTATTAATGAAAAATAGTACAAGGATCAGGCACTCCGGGTTGTATAATTTTGATCTATAAACTTCGTCACCATGAAAAAGCATGTTTTATTATTAGGCCTTTTGATCGCATCCGTTACTACATGGGCGCAAACCAGTAAGTTCACCGGTGCGTGGTCATTGGTATCTGTAGAAAATACCAATCCGGACAACAGTAAAACGTTCCCCTACGGAGAAGCTCCCCAGGGGCTGCTTGTTTTTGAGCAGAATGGAGATTATGCCGTACAAATTATGAAAGCCGCCCGCCCGAAAGTTGCTTCCAATAATAAAAACACGGCAACACCGGAAGAGAATGCGGCATTGGTGCAAGGCAACAATTCACATTTCGGTAAATTCCTTATTGACGAAAAGAACCATACCATTACTTACCAGGTGGAGCATGCCTTTTTCCCAAACTGGGAAGGGCGTGAGCTTAAATCTTCCTATACCTTAACCGGAGATGTCCTCAGAATTTTCTCGGCCAACACCACGAATGGAGGCGCATCCGCAATAGTAACCTGGAAAAGAAAGTAGATTTCAGCTAATGGGGGAATGCGGTGATAGAGAGAAGGATATAATGGGGACCGGGAGAAATTTTGTGGGGCAACTGTTAAAAAATCGTTGCCACTTAATGGGAAGGTTTCATCGTTTTGCTTCGTAAATGACCTGGTTTTGAAATTCACCTACGGTTACTTTCCCGTAAATGGTCCTGGTCCAGCCGTTCTCAAAACCATGATTATTGGCGATCAGGAAGCCTTTGTGCGCATCTGTTTTAATGATCTTATGCGCATCAATGTATCGCCCTTTTACTTTACAGAATACAATATCACCGATCTTGTATTCAGGCGCCTTTTCAAAGGTTAGCTGGCTGCCGCTTTTCAGAATGGGCAACATAGAGCTGCCAAATGCCTTCATTTTTCCCTTGCCTGTTGATTCCAGGTCGGATTTCAATCTTTCGTACTTGTTCATTTTTTGAAATTTTCATTGGTTTATTATTTGATCACAAAGGAATTATTCACCTGCGCAACCTAGCTGCGCAGGTGAATATTATTTGAAAAATAGTATGGAAGAGGAAAGAAAAAGCCCGCCAATACCAGGATTAGCGGGCCAAAATATTTTTAAGAAATAGCAGGCTGCTTATGGAACATTCAGCTCCTGCCAGGGGATTGTCATTTGAGTTTGCGCACTTTTTGCACCCTCCAGCGAGAGCAGGCTGGCTTTTGCCTCAAGCCCACCTGCAAAACCAGTTAGTCCTCCGGATGCGCCAATAACACGGTGGCAGGGAACAACAATTGAAATGGGGTTACGGCCATTGGCAGCACCTACGGCACGTACAGCTTTAGGGTTGCCTAGCTGGTTAGCGATCTGTGTATAGCTCCGGGTCTCCCCATAAGGTATGGTCAGCAATGCATTCCATACTTCTTTCTGAAATGCTGTCCCGATCGGGTCCAGCTCCAGCGAAAAGGAGCTGCGCTTTCCTTCAAAATATTCTCTTAGCTGCCGTTCTGTTTCAAGCAATATGAGATGGTTATTATCCTCAACGTCAGCTTTTGCATGTACCCGGTTCGGGTTATCATTTTCCCAAAGAATAGCAGCAAGGCCTTTGTCACTACCGATAAGTGTTAACCTGCCTACGGGAGAATCCATGTATTTATACTGATGTTCCATTGCGATGAGTTTTAAACTTTACAAGCAGCCCTTGCTTATGTATAGCAAGTTAAATATTTTGGAGGTATTACGTTAAAACGTTGGTTATACAAAAGCCGCACCATTTCTGATGCGGCTTTTTATTTCTGCCGGGCTAACCGGGCTATTATTGAGCTTTCTTATAGCAGCTCTCTGGCTTCATTGTAATACATTCAGGATCTGTATATATCCGTATTTTTTGTGACTACAGCAGTAATTTCCCGCTTGTTTGTTACTTTTTCAGGGTAATTAATAATGCATCCAGCTTTTCCAGTGTGGCCATCATCCCCTGTTCCATACCCATTTGAATAACCGTTTCCAGGTCTGAAAGAGATTTATAGGTAACGATGGTTTCTACCAAAGCATTTTCTCCCTTGTCGGTAAAAGTTACCAGCCACTCTGCGCGGGGCAGGTCTTTATTTATTTCACCTGCTTCATTACTGAAAGCATCTAAAGAGGTGTAATAGTCAATGGGTTTGATTTTTACGTACTCAGTATAACCCCAATATTCTGTTCCGTTGGGTTCTACCATTGCATAATGCCAGTGGCCGCCTTCACGAAAATCCATTGATTTCGTTTTGGTGGTTAAGGGGGCGGGCGCAAACCATTGGTCAAGCAATTCACTTTTAGTATAACAATCCCAAACCAGTGGCCGGTCTCCTAAAAACTCACGTCTGATTGTGAGTGTGTTTTTTTCCTTATCAGCGATGAAGTCGAATTGCAAATTGTTTTTCATTATTTTTTCTTTTTTATCGTTAGTAAAAGTTGATCGAGTTGTTGAAATCGGCTTTCCCAGATCTTTCTGAATTGTTCCAGCCATTTATCTATCTCTTTCATTTTGTCAATTTCAAGTTGATAATATATTTCCCTGCCCTGGTATTCCTGTTTCACCAATTCGCATTCAGTTAAAATTTTCATATGCTTTGAAATGGCTTGCCGTGTCATGTCAAAATGTTCTGCAATAGCACTGGGTGTCATTGACTGTAATGCAATTAAAACCAGGATGGCCCTTCGTGTCGGGTCGGCAATAGCTTGAAAAATATCTCTTCTCACGGCAATGTCATTTTGATTTGTGATGCTTTCTAACCAGATCCATTCACAGGGAATATAAAACCAGGCGCTGTAACCGCTAAATTATTTCCTGATCATCGGCAGGTACTTTTCCCTGTTGTCAATAATTACCCAAAGAACGATTGCGATCAACGCAAATACGATGGGCAAACCAGCTGGGGCCATGCTGATGTTAGCAAGCAGAATACCCGTCAATACAGGTAAAATAACAATGGCGCCAAGGGCCCTGGTCCTGCTGAAGATCAATAACAAACCGCCCAGAATTTCTATGGTCCCCACCAGTGGCATAAGCCAGCCGATTTCGGCAAATGCCATTCCTGCCTTCACCATTTTTTCAGGCATATCTTTGGGGATTGGCATATAATGGAAGAATTTATCCAAACCTGCATTTATAAACATCAGGCCGGCCAGCAGACATAAAACAAAAAGGATCTTACTTTTCATAGTTGTTGTTATTTTTATAATAAACCATTCGGTTGCAAATATAAACGCAACCATTCGGTTTATCAAATTTATTTTTAAGAAACTTGTCAGGAAGCCCATTCTCCCTAAATATCTTATCTTTCAAACATGCAGCACCAGGAATTTGAAGCTCCCGAAGAGCTACAGGATACCATAAAATGCTTTTGGTACAACACCAAAGACTTCGGGGAACAATCATCGGGTTTTGAGGTAATCCCTGATGGTTACGCTGAAATTATTTTTCATTTCGGAAGCGCCTGCAGCATTTCTTATGACGGAGTTTTGCAAGCGTTGCCATCACCGTTCATGGTGGGCCTCCTCAATCAGCCGGTTACTTTTTACTCGAAGAACCGTTTAGAGATCATTGGTATCAGGTGCTTCCCCTGGACCGTGTTCGATCTGCTGGGACTTCCGTCCGGCAAGGGTGGCATACACGTGTTTGAGCATCCGGTAGCCCAGCTTCAATCCAGCTTGAACAAGTGTATTCAGGCCGGCAGAATAGAGGAAGCCATCGCCCAGGTAAAACAATATTTCCTGGATGCACGGTCGCAGGTTCCTGCTGACAGTATGTTATTCAAAGCAGGAGTTGCTATGCGGGAAGCAAACGGCAGTATGCCGGTAAGCCAGGTAGCAGCGGCGGCTCATGCCACGGTTCGTACACTGGAAAGAAAGTTCAAGCAATCTTCCGGACATACTGTTAAAGACGTATCAGCCCTGATACGCTTTGAGCAGGTACGCAACCAATTATGGCTTCATCCCGATTCCAATGTTGCCGGCTTAGCTCACGAGCTGGGCTATACGGACCAATCCCACCTAAGCAGAGAATTCAAACGTTACAGCGGCACTACGCCGGCGGCATTTGCGCGAAAAGCCAGGAAAGGCAAGCAGGCTGTAAGCAACGATTTTGTCGCGTTTGTACAAGCCTGATGCAGGAGCATTCCGGAATTTTGTGTTTCAATTATTTTATATGAACACAATACCTGAAAGCAGGCACCCCGCACAAGATCATACTATTTACGATGTAATTATTTCCGGCGCGGGCCCTGTAGGTCTTTTTCTCGCCTGTGAGCTGGCCCTGGCCAAATGTTCCGTCCTGATACTGGAAAAGGCAGCACATCCGCACTCACCATTAAAGCAGCTTCCTTTTGGGATCCGGGGGCTGAATGCACTTTCTGTTGAAGCGCTTTACCGCCGTGGGTTACTAAATGAACTTGAAGTACCAAAACGTCTTAAAAATCCCCACCAAAACGCCGTACAAGGGCCACGCCGCCAGGCAGGACACTTCGCCGGCATTCCATTCCATGACGGCGATATTGACGCCACACAATGGAAGTATCGTCTGCCTGGATCCACCAACACCAATTTAATTGCTGAAATGGAGGAGCTTGAAACGGTGCTGTCACGCCGTGCAGCATCCCTGGGTGTAACAATCAGGCGTGGGCTTGCTATTACCGGCTTTTATCAAACAGCGGACGGAGTAACCGTGCTGTCAGGTGAACAATCTTTTCAAAGTAAATGGCTCGTGGGTTGCGATGGCGCCCGTAGTGTTGTTCGCAAGACAGGTGGTTTTGACTTCGCCGGTACGGAGCCGGAATTTACCGGTTACTCTGTTAAAGTAGACATCGCCAACCCGGAAAAGCTGAACCCTGGCCGCAACCTGACACCCAGAGGTATGTACCTCCAATCGCAGCCAGGTTACCTGGCAATACAGGATTTTGATGGCGGGGCATTTCATGGTTCAGAAAAGCCGGTCACGCGTGAGCACGTACAGGAGGTGCTACGCCGCATCTCGGACTCCGATGTAACTATCAGCACCCTGCATTTCGCAACCACATGGACTGACCGTGCAAGGCAGTCCACCACCTACCGCAACGGACGGGTACTTTTAGCCGGCGACGCCGCACATATTCATTCGCCATTAGGAGGCCAGGGGCTTAACCTTGGACTGGGCGATGCGATGAACCTAGGCTGGAAGCTCGCCGCAACCATCCGGCAGAAAGCACCGGAAGGCTTATTAGACAGCTATCAAACTGAACGGCATCCAATTGGGGTGCAGGTGCTGGATTGGTCACGCGCCCAGGTGGCGATCATGAGGCCAGATCCACATGCTCGTGCGCTGCATGCAATTATCCGCGACCTGATGAATACGCGCGACGGCGCTACTTATTTTGCAGGAAGAGTATGGGGTGTTTTCACACATTACGATCTTGGAAGCGGCCACCCACTGGCAGGATACAGCCTTCCTAACTTTGAGCTGGAAGATGGTGCAGGCATTGGCGAATTAATGCATGATGGCAAAGGGATACTGCTTGATTTTGATATGAATGCTTCACTTAAAACTTTGGTGGGTGAATACGGAGATCAGATTAAATATGTTTCAGGCCGGGCAAAAGAACAATTAGGCCTGAGTGCTGTACTGATCCGTCCTGATGGGATTATTGCCTGGGCTTGTGATAGCGAACCTGATTGCAGTGAATTACGGAAGGCTGCTGCGCGTTGGTTTGTTTAATGCAGGAGCAGGTACAACATTCATCCGAGGCACGCTATCAGCGTTGTCTGAACACATTCTCAGATATTAGTCAGTGTGTGTAGCATACTATATCGAATTTTACGCAGGCATTAACCGCAATCTTTATCCCGGATCCGAAAAAAAACAACCCGGCAGCATTAATTAACCTGGGTGAATGAATAAAAAACCTGGTTGTGGGAAATTTGCTTAACAAAAAAGTTAAAGCAAATGAAAACACAACAAATCAATTTTTGGGGACCGCGTTCAGCCTCGTACTGGCTCACTGCGCTGGTGGCAGTGGGTATTATTTTACTGGGCTTGCGGTTTATGCTGGTGCCTAACGCTGGTGCCGACGGATTTGGCATTCCACTGCAAGATACAAAGGAGGCTATTGCTTATGGCTGGATTAAAGGCATCAGGGACATTTATGCAGGCATTGTAGTGCTCATATTCCTCCTCTTGCGGCAACCCCGCGCTACGGCCTTTGCATTCGGTTCCGCGATAATTATCCCTATATCCGATTGTCTTACAGTCCTGGCCGTTAATGGCGCGAGAGATGTAACGCATTTACTTATCCATGGCATTACTGCCTTGTACATGATTGTTACGACCATCTTTTTATTCAAAGCAGCATCTAAAAACTAATCTTATGAACACTGTATTATTGCAAATATTAAATGGCTTAGCAATAGTTGCTACAGCCGTTGTATTCGGTACCGATGTATTTTTCGCACTGGTAGGTAAAAAAGCCGCTGCTATAGTAAAGAATCATCCATAGCCGATTTAATGGGCCATTTCCATGAAGTGGCTGACGCCCGCATGCCTGTTATCGGTATTACGGCGATAGTAACAACCTTGTTGCAGGTTATTTTTGCCGGTGTTCGAACCATCTCAGGGCAATTAGCTATAGTATCTTTAGCCGCATTGCTGATACATCTCTTCATTTACTTTACCATCTCCAAACCAGTTAATAACATCATGGTGGAAGGTATAAAATTCGGCAGGTTAGTGGATAATATCGGGCAATTGCAGCAGCGCTGGGATAAAGTGATCAACTTGCGGGCGGCATTGCTATTGATAGCGATTACAAGTCTGATCCTGATCAACTATCTCTGATGAAAGCGATGAGCGGAGGTGATACGAATTGTGCCGCATAACACAACACAAAAAACCGCACAATTCCTGATGCGGTTTTTTCTTTTCCAGCCGGGATGACTGGAAAAGTTCCGAACCAGTTCATGGAGATTCAACGCCTATTGGAAAGTTTCGGTTATAAACGAAAATAGCCGTACTTCGCTATCAGATGATTTATATTCACATTATCTATTATGATAGATTTATATTATCCGGAGAAACACATTCAATGCGTCACGAATTTTCAGGATCTTGTTGCTACACCATTTAATGGAGCAATTAATGCGATTTGCTGGACCCGTAAACTAACAGGTGATTTTTCTGAGATTGTTGAAAAAGTAGCGCTAAGCGAAAATATAACGGAAATTACACCAGAGGAGCTTCATGAACTTCAGTTGAGTGAACAAGGGCAACTTGCACGTGAAGTTCTTTTAAATGATCTGAAGGTATTGAAAGCTCATGGTGCATCGCCAATCCTTAATGTGATCAGCTATTATGACCGGGACAATACCTACCCTTTTTTTCCGACCGATGTTTACTCTTTTCATGTAGATCGCTCTCCTATACCGGTCGATACCTTTTTATGCACCTACTATGGCGAGTGCAGTGAAATATTGCCAAATTCACAAGGTCAGAAGAAAGTACTGATTCCGGAAATACGTGCTGAACTCAAAAAACTATATCATGGAGCAGATGAAGGTTTTGAATCATTTTTAAGTGAACATTTTTTTGATCTGCACTATGAAGCTAAACCGGATGCACGTCCAATAAGTTTAGGCCCCGGCCACCTGTGCAGGTTGGCAGTTGATCATCCTGGAAGCCAGGTTCCCCCTTGTCTTCACCGCGCACCAAAGGAAAAACCTGGGCAGAAGAGGTTGTTGTTGATCTGTTGAATACAAATCCTTAATAGCAAGACGATAAATCTAAACGCAAAAACCCTTCAAATCAAATGATCTGAAGGGTTTCAATTTTTGAGCAATTGTGCCCACAGGATTGCAATACAACTAATTTCCAATTGGATAATACTACAAACCAATTGACAAGGCGTGATGAAACACGTTCTTAGGATCCCATTTTTGTTTTACCTGCTGCAATCGTGGGTAATTATCCCGGTAATACAAGGTTTGCCATGGGATACCAGATTGGTTCCATTGCGGATCGGTCAGGTCAGTATCGGGATGATTGATCACACATCCACCGGTCTGCTCATTTGGTACAGGGACACCGCCGGAAGTGGCAAACAAATCCTTATAAAAATTGCGAACCCAGTTAAGACTGGCAGTTTCATCTTCAGGATCACCCCAGCCAGTGTTGCAAGCAACATCAAGAATGCAATCTCGTTGAGCAGAAGCTGTTGCCCCCGGCATTACGGCATTAACCTGGCCGCCATAAGTTGCCATACCTAATCCTCCGCCTACCGGCTCATTATTCGACAAATATTTGTACATCGTCGCAATTTGATCATCTGTAAAAGGACGGCGCAGAAAAGCGTCTTTAATCTTAGTTCTCACTTTGTCGAACCCTGGCTGGAAAAGTTCGGGAAAAGGATTGAGTGCAAATTGTAGCCATGCAGTTTCTTCCACTTCCCGCGTATAAGATAAGCCTAAAGGATCGGCAATCGAGGCCAGATGTTCATCTATAAGCTGTAGTGCTTTGGCCCCTGTGCAAACACCTTTCATTTCTAGTTTACCTATGTTGCGATGATTCAAAAAAAGTAAACTGAATAGCTTCTTATAGGGAGATTCCGGGTCGCTATTCTTTTGCGCCCATGTTCCGAAATTTTGAGCTAACTGTGAAAACAGTGTTTTGTCAAAGTTATTCCAGTCCCATGATACTCTAAACGTCGTAATAGATTTGGGTGCTTGGGGAAGAGCAGTAGTAGGATCAGAACCATTGCTTCTTAAAGATCGAAGCCAGTACCGGGTAACGATGCCGAAATTCCCGCCACCGCCGCCGGTATGCGCCCACCAGAGATCCCGGTTGGGATCATTTTCTTCCCGTGTAGCAATAATGCTGTGTGCTTTCCCGGATGCATTTACTGCAACCAATTCTATAGCATAGAGATGATCTGCAGCTAATCCATACTCTCTGCAAAGAAAACCAAAAGCCCCGCCAAGTACGTGGCCACCGATTCCTATGTTGGGATGCTCACCAGCGGGTAGCACTACTCCCCAGCCTAAGAAGAGCCTGCGGTACGTCTCACCGACAGTTGCACCAGCCTGCACTTCAAAAGCTGACCTTTCAGCATCGTAGGAAATACCATTCATGAGGGACATATCAATAAGTATTTGTACGGAAGGGTCAGATACAAATCCTTCCAGGCAGTGGCCGCCACTCCGGACGACTATTCTCTTTTGAGCATTGACAGCTTCCTGTACGGCTGCTACCACATCTTGCGTCGATTCCGGAAGGTAGAAATATTCAGGTTTTCCGGTAAAGCGTTTGTTGAAGCGCTTTTCTGCAAGATCAGCAAAACGAATGTCGTCAGAGGTTATCTTTTCCATATGTTAATTTGAAGATGCTTAAATTTCAAGGCATTTCAGTTATCATAAGACGTAACAAGATAATCTTTTACCATGGCCTTGTTAATGCAAAAATATGCCTGCGAACTGTTATTACGCAAAATCCCAAAATTAAGCAGACTTCAAAATCAGTTTGTTTACCACCAGATAGTGATAAAATAAAAAATCGAAGGAAATTCAATCCAATATAAAACCAGGCGAGAAATCATTGCTAAGACTTGATTCGAACTAGCGACCCTCCCGACCAATGTCGGGATGCGCTACTGATCAAGTCTAAAAGTAAAAGGCCGCCTCATTGCTGAAACGACCTTTAAAGCTGTCTCCCTGTACAATTTTCGAACTTATTCTTAATGGATTTGCGGCGTTTGGCCAACTTAGCGATTTGAAAATGAATATTTTATACTTTTTAGCAAATGCCTTTCGCAGAATAATTTTATAAATTTCAATAATATGATTTACCCTCAATGTAGAGACACACTTGGCACCGCAATTGTCACTGTCCGCCAGTTGCTCCAGCATGGCCAGACTGTTACCGGAACCGCTGGCATATACTTTGAGGCTTTTCTGTATGCGAATAGAAATCTGGCTGTTCTTCACTATCCTGGTAGGAATAGTGAGCGGCTGCAAATCAGATAGTATGCAAAAAGAAGATACGGCCGGGAACAAGGCATTTGTGATGGAGATGATTGGCCAAAAGAAGCAGTTGACGGATTATCCGGATAGGGCAAGCGATTCTATGGTGGTTTACGAACCCTCTTCTCTGCCCTTCGGCGGTACTTATCGGGGAATGAAGGCATTTGAACAGTTCTACCCCAAGGTGAGAACATTTTATGATTTCAAACACTTCCATCTTTTGAATGTTTATGCTGACGAAGATAAGGTGTTTGCGATCAGCAAGGCAGCGATCGCCCACAGTGACGGAAACATACTTCTTTGTGAGCAATTCACTTTTAGGGGCGGAAAGATTGTAGAGGTGCGGTTATATATTTATGATTACGACGGCCAGCCTATCCATAAACTAATCGAACAGGCAGGTCAGGCCAAGCCTGTCGAAAATTAGGTGCATTTGTAAGAACCCTGCGGGTCAAATGCAAATGAAAAAGAGTTGATCGGATTGAAGAATATCGCAGAACTTATTGAAATCAGATCCAAATATATTTTTTACTACGACTTGTTAATCTTGTCTTCGCTACATTCATTAGTACAAGCAAGGGCATATAAACGAGTAAAAGGAATTCTGACTTCAATTAAGAGAAACTCATTTTTCGGATCTCTAATTAAATGAAACATGAATGAGATGGCAGGATTCGAACTTTGGGGGCTTGAAATTGAATATTTTAACCTGGGCCGAAATTTAATAAAAAATGAAACCCGCTACCAGAGCGGGCTTCAAAATATAGTCGGGATGGCTAGACTCGAACTAGCGACCCTCCCGATCAATGTCGAGATGCGCTACTGATTAATCTAAAAGTAAAAAGGCCGCTCATTGCTGAAACGACCTTTAAAGCTGTCGGGGCGGCAAGATTCGAACTCACAACCTTCCCGATCCTATTCGGGACGCAATAACACACAAAAAAGCCGCACCATTTCTGATGCGGCTTTTTTCTTCTCGTCGGGGCGGCAAGATTCGAACTCACAACCTTCCCGATCCTAATCGGGACGCAATAACACAAAAAAAGCCGCACCATTTCTGATGCGGCTTTTTCTTTTCGTCGGGGCGGCAAGATTCGAACTCACAACCTTCCCGATCCTAATCGGGACGCAATAACACAAAAAAAGCCGCACCATTTCTGATGCGGCTTTTTCTTTTCGTCGGGGCGGCAAGATTCGAACTTGCGACCTCCTGCTCCCAAAGCAGGCGCGATAACCGGGCTACGCTACGCCCCGAACCCTTAAAAAAGCCTGAGAGCCCTCTCAAACTTTCTGCGGTGAGGGAGGGATTCGAACCCTCGGTACAGTGTTACCCGTACGACGGTTTAGCAAACCGTTCCTTTCGGCCACTCAGGCACCTCACCATCCCCTTTGTTGGGGGTTGCAAAAATAGGAATTATTTAGAATTATCCAAAAGCATTTGCATTTTTTGCAATCACACCGCTCAAAAATCACTACAATAAGGCCATTCACTTATAATTATTTATTTTTAGCAGCTAAATACTCCTTTCATGCAAACCTGCTATCGTCTGCTTTTGATAGCTGCCCTTGCCCTCGGCGCCTGTAACCGGCCCGGCAAAAATGCGGCAGCCCTCGAAGACTCTACTGCATTCAAAGCTATTACCGAAGAAGGTTTCCGTCAGCACCTGAACGTGCTGGCAGCCGATTCCTTTGAAGGCAGAAAACCCTTCACCGCCGGTGAAGAAAAAACCATCCGCTACCTCGAAACGCAATTTAAACAACTGGGCCTGCAGCCCGGTAACGGTAATAGCTATGTGCAGGAAGTACCTATGGTGGAGATCACCTCCGAACCAGCCGGCCCTCTGGTATTTAAAGGCAAGGGCGGACAGCTCTCCCTCAAATACCTGGACGATTATGTAGCTACTACCCGCCGCGTAACACCTAAAGTGCAGCTGAATAACAGTGAGCTGATATTTGCCGGTTATGGCATTGTAGCGCCGGAATATAACTGGAATGATTATGCCGGGCTGGATGTAAAAGGCAAAACCGTGGTAGTGCTGGTAAATGATCCGGGATTTGCTGATACTGCACTGTTCAAAGGCCACACCATGACCTACTACGGCCGCTGGACATATAAATACGAAGAAGCAGCCCGCCAGGGCGCTGCCGGCATCATTATTATACATGATACCGCCCCGGCCAGCTATCCCTGGGCTGTGGTAAGAAGCGGCTGGTCCGGCGCCAAACTGTACCTGCAAACGGAAGATAATGATATGTCGCGCGCTGGCATGGAAGGCTGGATTACACTGGATGCCGCTAAAAAATTATTCCAGCTGGCCGGCGTATCCGACACACTGATGCAAAGCGCACGTAAACCGGGCTTTAAACCAGTGCACCTGCCGGTAACCGCTTCTGTGGTGATCAATAACAAGCTTAAAAAATCTACCTCTCATAATGTGCTGGCTGTATGGCCCGGCGCTACCAAACCAAATGAATACATTATTTACTCTGCCCACTGGGATCACCTGGGTATTGGAGAAGCCATCAAAGGCGATTCCATTTACAATGGCGCAGCCGATAATGCTACCGGTACCGTGGCCCTGCTGGAAATTGCCAAAGCCTTTACCAAACTACAACAGCGCCCGGCCCGTTCTATTTTGTTCATTGGCCTTACCGGCGAAGAGCAGGGGCTGTTAGGATCGGAGTATTATGCCACACACCCGGTATTTCCGAAAGACAGCACCGTGGCTGATATTAACATGGATGTGCTGAACACTTATGGCCGCACAAAAGATATCACCATTGTAGGATTAGGTCAGTCTGAGCTGGATGATTATGCGGAACGTGCTGCGGCCAAACAGGGACGAACCATTTCCCTGGATGAAAATCCTTCTGCCGGCCACTTCTTCCGTTCAGATCATTTCAATTTTGCAAAAGTGGGTATCCCTGCCCTGTATGCAGGCAGCGGAACACAGTCGCTGGAACATGATACCGCCTGGGCCAAAACGAAGATAGAGGAATATGGTCGCGACCGCTACCACTCCCCTTTTGACCAGGTAGACAGCACCTGGGAATACTCCGGCATGGTGGAAGATGCGCAGCTGTTATTTGATGTAGGCCATACCTTAAGTAATGAAACTACTTTCCCGGCCTGGAAACAGGGCTCTGAATTTAAAGCCGCCAGGGAAAAGAAATAACGGAACAAACGCTAAATAAAAAACGGAGATCTGTTTAAAGCAGGTTTCCGTTTTTAATAAGATCCTTTATTGCCAGGAACGTACCAATAAAGAAGGGGCTGTATTAATACAGCCCCTTCTTTATTGGATCCACTTTCCGGAAATTAATCCAGGCGCAGGTTTGCATTCTGAGTAAACGACACCGGTATCCAGATGGAATAGCCCACCAGTTTTGTTGTAGACTGTGTAACATATTCACCAAACTTGATAGCGCCGTTCTTATAAACAATATGCTCCCATATCACAGTATGATCGCCGGTAGGTGATGGATAATGATCAATATACTTTAAAGACGTTTTCTAATTATTAAGCCATACTGCCAAATGCTCAAACACTCCTAAGGAAGAGGCCGGAGCTACCTCTAACACGGATTTAACGTTTTTTATGCAATTTATCCTGTGTAATACGTTATCTTGGTTAGAACTTGGGATAAGCGAACTAAAGAGTTGGAGATATGCGAACCTACAACTTGGCCTATACCTTATTAAACCAGTTTTAATAATCAGCATGAAAGCATTTACACTGTTAACAGATCCGGTGTATGTAAAACCGGATCGGGAGTACACCCGCCTGCAAAAATTTTTCAGATCACTTATTAAGGATGAGCGTGACATGCCTTTTGTCTATCTCACTATCCGCATTACCCTCACCTTAATACCGCTGGCGATCTTATTGTACATACCAGGTGTAAATAACTGGATCTGGTGGACGGCTGCAGTTGCCTACCTGGTGCTCAATAACCTGATACTGAAAGGCCCTTATATCCTGATGCTGCATTGCACCAGCCACCGCGTTTTTTTTGAACGCAAATACAACTGGCTGAACCATTACCTGCCCTGGGTGCTAGGCCCCTTTTTTGGGCAAAGCCCGGAAACTTATTATAGCCATCATATCGGCATGCACCACCCGGAAAACAATATGCCGGATGATGACAGCTGTACCATGTTCTTCCAACGGGATTCCCTGCGGGGTTTTGCGAAATATTTCGGCAGCTTCTTTTTTGCCGGCATCTTTCACCTGGCCAGCTATTTTATCCGTAAGAACCGCAAAAACCTGCTGAAACGTGCGGTAAGAGGCGAGATCCTGTTCATTGCAATGTGTATTGGGCTATGCTTTGTGGACTGGCCAGCCACCCTGGTGGTATTTATTATCCCCTTCACCTTCTCCCGTGTGGTGATGATGATGGGCAACTGGGCACAGCATGCTTTTATTTGCGCCAGTGAGCCGGATAATCCTTATAAGAACAGTATTACCTGTATTAATTCCACTTACAACCGCCAGTGCTGGAATGATGGTTACCATATTGGCCACCATCTGAAACCCGCTATGCACTGGACAGACTACCCGCACAACTTCCGCCAGAACCTGGATGTTTATGTGGCGAACGACGCCGTGGTGTTTGAGGGTATTGACTATATGCAGATCTTTCTTTTCCTGATGCTGAAACGTTACGACCTGCTGGCTAAACATTTTGTGAATATCGGTAACCGTTATAATTCTGATGCGGAAGTGATCTCCTTCCTGAAACAGCGCACCCGCAGGTTCCCGGCAATGGCAGTAGCCAGCAAAGCAGCCGTAGCCTGATCATAACATAACTTTCTATAAACGTAAAAGCACCCGGCAAGCCGGGTGCTTTTTTTTGCATGGTTTCCTCTTAACAATTGATCCTATAAGAACATTAGAAATTTGCTTTGTTCACATCCCACCACAGCCGGGTACCGCCATTATCCTGGCCGCCCAGCAGCTGAATGCCCTTGTTCAGCTCTGTTCTGTTGGTATTGTACTCATTCTGCGGGTAAGGCAAGCGGCGCACCTGTATATCGGTATCAATAGTACCACCGCTGTTGTTATGCACTACGGTAAATAATTTAGGATAACCCGTACGGCGGAACTCTGTCCAGGCTTCCTGCCCTTCAGGGAACATCGCGATCCATTTCTGCGTCATGATGCGTTCCAGCTTTTGTTCGTTGGTAGCGGCTTCACTCCACTGGATAGTAATATCAGAAGGCGCAGCTGCATTGTTAGCCGCATTCTTCGGGTCTGTATAACCAGCTGGTTTTGCAGTATTGTTATTTATATATTCGGCATCCGTTACACCCCACTGTGCCAGGGAGGTATTGATCCCCTGCTCATACAACGACTGTGCAGTACCACCGGTATTGGACCAGCCGCGCAGGGCAGCCTCCGCACGTAGAAAATATACTTCTGCAGCGGTCATCAGCTGTACCGGTGTAGTTAAGCTAAAAGAAGGGGCGCTGCCATCCTTAAAGTTAAGGGTAGAATAGGTCTGGTAAGCCGGCTTATTAACGGTGCTGCCTATACGGATACCTTTATACTGTACCGGGAAACTAGCGTCAGTAGACTTGTCCATATAACGGCCAATTCGCGGATCGTTGTAACCGGACATATAACTCTGGATAGATGCGCCAATATTAATATCCGTCCAGTTCATTGCTATAAACACCAGCGGGTTGCTGAAACCGGCGCCGGAAACCTTCACTTTCATAATGCCGTCATTATTCGTGATCACGCCACCTTCAGCAGGGTTCAGGGCTTTTTCTGCCTGCGCCCTTGCCGTAGTAGGATCGATCTTTACAATGTGCATGGCTAAACGCAGGCGCAGGGAGTTGGCAAACTGCAGCCAGCGGTTAAAATCTCCGTTATACACCAGGTCCATGGGTGCAAAATCAAAAGGCAGCTTTTGCCCGCTGCTGATCCAGGATCTCAGCGTAGCAGTAGCAGCATCCAGCTCTGTGAAAAAACTGTTGTAAATAGCTTGCTGGCTATCATACGACACACCGGATTTGGCGGTGCCAGCCTGGCTGTAGGGTAAAGGACCATAAATATCTGTGGCCCGGCCCATGGCCATGATCTTTACCAGCTGCGCTACCGCAAATACAGCCGGATAATCTTTATCCACGCCCATGCCCTGCATCTTGCTTACATAACTCAATACATCCAGGTACACTACTTTAAACGGTTCACCATTCCAGCTGGTCATCATGAAATAATTCATGTTGGTATTGCCGCCGAAGGCGTTGGACGACATCATATAACCCGAAAAACAATCCGCATTCAGATTCTGCTGCAGTTGGTAAGAGTTAGGATCACCACCGCCGGAGAAGTTGATCACCGCCATCTGCTCATGCGTCATAAGGGAGGTGAGGTTGGTATTTACACCGGTATTATCCGTATTATACCTTTCAAAGTTCTTGGTACAGGCACTGGCGCCGGTTAAGATCACCCCGGTCATAAACAGTAACCGGTATAACCGGGAGGGCTTGTATATATTGTTATTAGTACGTTTCATGTTGAATCAGTTTTTTAGAAAGAGGCATTTAAAGACAGACCAAAACTGCGGGTTGCCGGCGGCATAAAAATGTCTACACCTGCCAGGCCGTTACCGGTTGACATAGTTACTTCAGGATCAAACGGCGCCTTTTTGGAGAAGTAAGCCAGGTTACGGCCTACAAGCCCTACTTTCAGGCCTTTGACGAAATGGGGCTTTACCGGGATTGCGTAGTTCAGCGCTACTTCACGCAGGCGCACCACGGTGGCGCTGTAAATGTATTCGCTGGATACGCCTGTACGGCCGCCTGTTACAGCATACCAGCTCTGCGCATCTACTACGCTCACCGCTTTACCGGTAGGGTCTGCCCCGTTCACCTGCACACCACCTGCATCCCGTGCATCACCACTGGCTTTGGACACGCCATACTGGTCCATCATAGCCTGGGTTACAGATAATACCTGCCCGCCAAATTTGCCATCTATCAGAAAACCTAACGAAAAATTACCGTAAGTAATGTTGTTGTTCCAGCCCAGCTGCCATTTGGTGTTGGCATTGCCCAGGTACACCAGGTCGCCGCCCTGCACAATGGGTTTGCCGCTTGCATCTATCATTACACGTCCCTGCGCATCGTGCTGTAAGGTGGTGCCATAAATATCCCCGTAAGAGCCGCCTTTGGCAAACTGTGATGCATAGCTGGTGCCGGATTGACCGCTCAGCGTAAAGTAAGGCACGCGGTCATCCAGGGAAATTACTTTGTTATCATTTACAGAGTAGTTCAGCGCTGTATTCCATTTCAGCTTACTGTTGCTGATCACATCATAACCTATGGATACTTCTACCCCTTTGTTCTGGATGTTACCGGCATTAATGTAAAAGCTGTTGTAGTAAGTGGCCTGGCTGGCAGAGATTTCCAGCGTCTGGTTCTTGGTATTGGTTTTATAATAGGTAGCATCTACATTCAAACGGTTGTTGAAGAAACGCCACTCTGTGCCCAGTTCCAGCGAGTTAGTAAGCTCTGGCTTCAGCGTAGTAAAGGGCGCTTTGGTGTTGTTAATTACACCGCCACCGGCACCAATCGTATAGGCGGCAGGGTTACTCATGTATGCGTCGGGAGAATTACCTACCTGTGCAAACGAGCCTCTTACCTTGGCATAGCTGATAGCCTGCGGTAAGGTAAGCACCTGGCTTAGTATAAAGTTCAAACCTACAGAAGGATAGAAATAGCTCAGATCCGGTGTATAAGAAAGATTAGAAGCCCAGTCGTTACGGGCCGTCAGATCCAGGTACACCCAGTCATTATAAGAGATGTTGGCGCTGGCGAACACGGATTGCCACTGGCTGTGCTTTTCCTGCATGGTAGCAGAGTTCAGCGGGTTTAATACCTTAAAGTTCTGCAGGGTAAATACGTTGGGCAGGTACAAGCCATCCTGGCCGGAAGCGTAATAGTTACCGGTAGTTTTTACATCCCGTACGCTGGTACCTACCAGGCCTGTTACCTTGAACTTATTAACAGGGAAGTTAAAGTTGGCGATCAGGTCACCATACTGCTGGGTGTTCACGCCGTTGCGGTAATTGTAAGCGCCGTTAACCGGTGCAATTACGGTGCTGGTACCATCATACAGCTTCTGCTCGTAAATATCATTAATGCGGTCTATGCTCCCTCTTGCCTGTATGTTCAGCCAGGGTTTCACATCATATTTTACACTGGCATTCATCAGCACCCGGTTACGGGTAAGTGAGTTGGTGTTACGGTTAACGATCCACCAGGGGTTCTGCTGTATATCTTCCGGGAAGGCCCAGTTCTGTGTAGGCCGGTTGGTAGCGGCATTCAGCTGCTCAAAGCCATTTTTATAGGGCAGTATATCCACTCCGCGTGGGAACAGGTACAGGCCTGTTAAAGGATTGGTGTAAAAACCGGCAGTAGGTGTGTTGTCTATGGTTTGCGTTACATAGTTCACATCTCCTTCCACCGTCAGCTTATTATCGAAGAAGTGACCGGTTTCCTTAAACGTAATATTATTACGGCCCAGCTTATTGCCCGGCTCAATACCTTTAGCGCTGGTATTGGCGTAAGAGAAATACGTTTGTGCTTTATCCGTACCTACAGAGAGGTTCACGGAGTTGGTCCAGTTCTGGCCTGTCTGGTAAAAATCATCCAGGTTATCGTGGCCGCCGTTGGAAATCTTATTGCCCCAGCTTTGGGTAGGCGTACCGGCTGTTTGCCCGTAGCTGTTCTGAAACTCCGGTTTAGTGGCCACCTTGTCAATCGTGTACACAGAAGATACATTCACCTGCAGGCGGCCTGCCTTACCGCTTTTAGTGGTAATGAGGATTACACCATTGGCACCCTGGCTGCCGTATAATGCAGCAGCAGAAGCACCTTTCAGCACGGAAATGCTTTCAATATCTTCCGGGTTCAGGTTAGAGATGGGATCCCCGCCATCATAGGAAGTACCGCCACCATAAGAGCTGTTAGGCTGGTTAGTGGTGGTATTGTTCATAGGCACCCCGTCAATCACATACAATGCCTGGTTACTTTGCAGGCCGGATTTGTTACCGCGCAAAATTACCTTGGCAGAACCACCCACACCAGAGGAGCTGGAGGAGATGTTTAACCCGGCTACCTTACCATTCAGGGTATTTACCAGGTTAGACGTTTTTACCTTGGTAAGCTCACTGCCATTTACCTGCTGGGTAGCATAGGTAACAGACCTTTCGGATCTTTTAACCCCCAGGGCTGTTACCACTACTACATCTTTCAGCTTGTTCACCGCCTGTTTAAGGGTAACGGTGATGTTTACGGTTTCATTGTTCACTGTTAGCTGCTGTTCCTGCGGCTCATACCCTAAAAAGGAGATGGCCAGGGTATAAGTACCGGGGGCTATATTGGCAATGGTAAAGGAGCCGTCTGCGCCGGTTTGCGCACCACGTTTTATCTCCTTCAGGTATACTACGGCGCCGAACAGGGGTTGCCCGGTTTCATCTTTTACGGTGCCCTGTACAGTCTGGGGCGGCGGTGGTATAACGGCGGCCCCGCCGGGCTTTGCGCGGATGATAATGATCTTGCCGGCTACCTCATAGGTGAGTGGTAAACCTTTGAGGCAGGTGGTCAGCACTTCATCTACCGACGCTTCTTTTACATTAATATCAATGTTCCTGGTCTGCTTGATCAGGTTATTGTCGTACAGGAGGGAAAAGCCGCTCTGAGCCTGGATGTCGGCAAACACCTTGCTGAGCGGTACGTTCTTTGCGGCCAGGGTTATCTTTTGCGAATATCCCTTAGCACTGATCTGTAAAATGCCAACCAATAAAAATAGTGTGGTCAATTTCATAACAAGAATGAGGTTGGTGGCTGCAAAATGTCGCCTGGGCGGCACTTTACAATGTACCCGTAGTTTCATAACTTTGTTTGGTTTGGTTAATTAAAGTTGTTCAACGCATCTTTGTAGTTATTCCAAACGCCCGCCGGGAGTGTTCGCTGCACTTCCGGTTTTTTTTTGGAAAACCCTGTTTATTTAAATTTTCAATACACGTGTTTGTTTGCTATGTGTTGTTATTGTCCCTTATCTGTGATTATTATAATTAACTCATTATTATTAAGCGGTTGCCTTCCATGCGGTAATGTACCCCGCTGCCTTCCAGCGCTTTTAAAACATCTGCCAGGTACACGTTCCGGGCTATTTTGCCTACAAATTCATAATCTTTTACCGGTCCTTCATACACTACTTCCAGGCCGTACCAGCGGGCTATCTGCCGCATCAGCGTGGGCAGGTCGGCTTTATTGAACTGGAAATAACCGTTCTTCCAGGCCATGGCCTGCTCTAAATCCGCCTCCTTTACCAGGTTCATATTTCCGTTCTTTTGCAGGCGGGCCTGCTGCCCGGGGGCCAGTAATACGGAAGCTGCACCCTTGCTCATTTTCACAGCGCCTTCCAGTAAAGTGGTGCGTACGTCTGTTTCATCGCTATAGGCGTTCACGTTAAAGTGGGTGCCTAATACTTCTACTACGGCCTCATTCACCTTCACCCGGAAAGGAAGGGTTTTATTATGCGCTATTTCGAAATATCCTTCCCCATGCAGCTCTACGCTACGCTCATCACCGCTAAAGTGGTTGGGAAAGCGTAAGGAGGAGGCGGCATTCAGCCATACCTTGCTGCCGTCCGGCAGGGTAAGCTGGTATTGGCCACCTGCAGGGGTGGTAATGGTGTTAAAAACCGCCTCGCTGCCATTGCCGGCAGCGGGCGGGGTATAAGCCAGTTGTCCGTTATTCAGTTTTATAATGCGGGTGCTGCCCTGCTGCGCCAGTACGCCATTCTGTGCACTGTCTAGCACAATGGTGCTGCCGTCTGCCAGGGTAAGCATGGCCCGGTTACCGCCAGGGGCATGTACCTGTGGCGTGGCTACTTTAGGTACTGCCTGCGCTACCGGTTGCGGGGCGGGCTTACGTAACCAGTATAAAGCGCCGGCGGCCAGCAGTACCAGCACGGCAGCAGCGGCCGCTAATCTTTTCAGGTATACTACGCCACGGCGGCGTATGGGCGCCGGTCCTTCTTCCAGCGCATCCAGCTGGTTTTCCAGCCTGTATGCAAATTCCGGGGAAACGGGCGGGAACGCCTTAAACTCCGCCGGCACATCGCACTGCTGTAGTACAGCATCGAACTCCGCCGGGGTAGCTTGCTGCAGCCAGGCGTTTACCTGCGCGGCTTCTTCCGGCGAGGCAGCGCCCCGGGCATACTTTTCCAGTAATAATATGATTGTCGGCTGGTCCATGGGTAGTTTCTGCTATACAGGAGTAAAGACGCACTCCTGCCTCAAATGGACACCCGGAAGGGAAAGTTTTTTTGAAAATTTTTTAAACGATTGGTTATCAGCAATAATCTGAACAAATCATTCCCTCAACAGCGTAAGGTTAAGAGAGCTTTGTTTGAGGGATTGATCAATCCTGCAGAATGCAGGCGCTTTATTCCAGGTGCAGCTGCTGCTTAATAAAATGGATGGAGGCGTACAGGTGTTTCTTCACTGCTGAGCGGGAAATATGGAAGGCGGCAGCTATTTCATTGAGGGACATACTTTGCTGCGTGCGCATAAAAAAGATCTGCTGCTTGCGTTTGGGCAGTTTTGTGATGGCGTCCATGGCAGCACGCTCGTATTCCTTATAAATAAGGTCGCCTTCTACGGTACTGCCGGCTTCCACCTGGCCCGCACTGAGGTCCTGTGCAGCTTTCAGACGGGTGGCCTGTTGGCGGGAATGGTCCAACAGCTTGTTTTTGGCCATAATGAAAAGGTAATCTTCCAGGGAGCGGATCCCGGTGAGGGTTTCCCGGCGCTCCCACATTTTCAGGAAAATGTCCTGGATAATCTCCTCAGCGTCGGCCTGGGAGCGGGTACTGAAGTGCACAAAGGGGTATAAAGCCGGGAAACAGGCCGTGTACAGGTCTGCAAAAGCCTGCCTGTCCCCTGCTGAAGCTTTCAGCAGCAGGTCCTCCACATTGGCCATTACTGTCTTCTCATTTGCGGCAGCCCCTGATAACATGTTATACGAGAGGAGGCGAAGGTAACTAAAATAGATTTGCAAACTTTTGGGTAATCCTTTAAAACGGCTTAAAATTGGGGCGTACCCTTCCTTTACATTTTACATTTAAAATATTACATTTTACATTTTATAAGAATAAGTAACTAAATTTGCGCTCTACTATAATATTTGATTAAACTTTTATGCGTACTATTTCACTAAAAAGGGTTGTAGTTACTGGGTTGGGAGCATTAACGCCTATCGGGAATGATGTAAACACTTTTTGGAAAAATATCAAAGCCGGCACCAGCGGTGCGGCACCGATCACCCGGTTTGATACCACAGAATTTAAGACCAAGTTTGCCTGTGAGCTGAAAAACTTTGATATAGAAAAGTTCATGGAAAAGAAGGAGGCCCGTAAAATGGACCTCTTTACACAATATGCTATGGTAGCCGCCCAGGAGGCTATTGAAAATGCCGGTATCAACACCGGGGATATTGACAAAACAAAAATTGGTGTGATCTGGGCCTCCGGCAACGGCGGTATGCAAACCTTCGAAGACCAGATCGTGGAATTTACCCAGGGTGGCTTTATTCCCAAGTTCAATCCCTTCTTTATTCCCAAGCTGATCTCTGACATTGCAGCAGGACAAATAGCCATTAAATATGGCTTTATGGGTATAAACTATTGTACGGTATCTGCCTGCGCTTCTTCCAGCAGCGCCCTGGTAGATGCTTTTAACTACATACGTTTAGGCAAGGCCAATGTAATTGTAGCCGGTGGCTCTGAAGCGCCTATTACCCGTGCAGGTATTGCCGGTTTTAACGCGCTGAAAGCCCTGAGCACCCGCAATGAGGAGCCGGTAACAGCCTCCCGCCCCTTTGATACGGACCGTGATGGTTTCGTGATGGGCGAAGGCGCAGGCGCCATCATCCTGGAAGAATATGAGCACGCGGTAAAAAGAGGTGCTACTATTTATGGAGAAATGGTAGGCGGCGCTATGACGGCAGATGCTTACCACCTGACCGCTACCCACCCGGAAGGGCTGGGCGCTAAGCTGGGTATGAAAGAAGCCCTGGAAGATGCGGAGCTGACCCTGGAAGATGTAGATTATATTAATGCACACGCTACCTCCACCCCGGTAGGCGATATCAGCGAGCTGAAAGCCATTACCGGCCTGTTTGGAGAGCAGGTGAAAAAGCTGAACGTAAGCGCTACCAAATCCATGACCGGCCACTTACTGGGTGCTGCCGGCGCTATTGAGGCCATTGCCTGTATCAAGGCTACCCAGGAGGATATTGTACCGCCCACCATTAATACAACGGCATTGGGTGAAGGTATTCCTACGGATGTAAACCTGACCATTGGTAAGGCGCAGCAGCGTAAAGTGGATGTTGCTATGAGTAATACTTTTGGATTTGGCGGACATAATGCCATTGTAGTATTTACAAAAGTAAAAGCATAAAAATTTCGTGCTATCACTAACGTGGTGGCTCACATACTGCTTTATATTTAAAAAAAGGAACGGCTGTTTAACTAACGGCCGTTCCTTTTTTTTGGCACAGAATTTCGGTACCTTTTGCATATATGTCGCCTATGCACCGCTTATCCACGCTGCTTTTTATTTGCTGCCTTTTCAGCATAACGGCGTTTGCACAAAGAACTGAAGCTAATCTCACTGAAGCTAACGTACCTGCCTATACGCTCCCTGATCCTTTACAAATGGCTGACGGTAAAACCGTTACCACCGTACAACAATGGAACAAGGTGCAGCGCCCGTATATCTATCATCTGTTTGAAACCAATGTGTATGGCCGTTTTCCGCGCACGCCGGTGCAAATGAGCTTTAAAGTGACCAGCCTGAACCCCTATGCGCTGGATAGCCTGGCCACCTGCAAACAGATCACCCTGTATTTTAACCGGGCCGATACCAATGCACAGATCCACCTGTTATTATACCTGCCCAATAAAGTACGGGGCCAGGTACCGGTATTCCTGGGCATGAACTTTTATGGTAACCAGTCAGTAGTGGATGATACCACCATTCCCATTACCCCGCATTATACCGTGAAAGGCCCCGGCATTGTTGATAACCATGCTACAGAAGCCTCCCGGGGCGCACAGGCATCCCAATGGCCTATTAAAGATATTATCAGCCGCGGGTATGGCGTAGCCACCTTTTTTTACGGAGAGGTGGAAGCCGATAAGCCGGATGGCTGGCAAACCGGCTTCCGCACCCAGCTAAAAGATGTATTGCATATAGAACCGCAGGAGTGGAGCGCCATGGGCGTATGGGCATGGGCGTTATGCCGCGCGCTGGATTACCTGCGGCAGGACCGCAGGGTAAATGAGGACCTGGTGCTGCTGATGGGCCACTCCCGCCTGGGCAAGGCCGCCCTGTGGGCCGGCGCCAGCGATCCACGTTTTGCCATGGTGATCTCCAATGAATCCGGCGAAGGCGGAGCCGCCCTCTCTAAACGGGACTATGGCGAGAACATAGAGATCATTACCCGCAACTTCCCCCACTGGTTTGTAGCCAATTATAAAACCTTTGCGAATAATACCGCCGCATTGCCGGTTGACCAGCACATGCTGCTGTCCCTGATTGCCCCCCGCCCCTTATACGTGGCCAGCGCCGAAGGCGACCAATGGTCCGACCCCCGGGGCGAATTCCTGAGCGCCCGCAATGCCGAACCGGTGTACAAACTGTTTGGCAAAGAAGGCGTTGGCACTGAAACCTTTCCGCACGTACAGCAGCCTACCGGGGAGTTTATCCGCTATCACATCCGCTCCGGCAAACATGATGTTACCTCCTACGATTGGGAGCAATACCTGCAGTTTGTAGGTAAACATATGGCCATGCGTTAATCAGAAAAATTTGAGGGTTGGCAACCAATTATGGCGTAGTTTAGTAGTTTGAAAAAGTTCAGACAAGAACTTTTTGAGGACTTTAGCTTATGTCAAAAAAGAAGAATGCAACGGTTCCTGCTGTACCGGTAGCTGCGGATGATAATATTGCAGTGTTTGGCGCCCGGGAACACAACCTGAAGAACCTGGACCTGCAGTTGCCCAAGAATAAGCTGGTGGTGATCACCGGCATCAGTGGCAGCGGCAAATCATCACTGGCTTTTGATACCATTTACGCGGAAGGTCAGCGCCGTTATATGGAAAGCTTTTCCGCCTACGCCCGCCAGTTTATTGGCGATATGGAAAGGCCGGATGTAGATAAGATCACCGGCCTTTCGCCGGTTATTTCCATAGAGCAGAAAACCACCAACAAAAATCCCCGCTCTACCGTAGGCACTATCACAGAGATCTATGATTTCCTGCGCCTGCTGTATGCCCGTATAGGTGTAGCCTATTCCTATAACACCGGCAAGCGCATGACGCGTTTTTCGGAAGAGGAAATACTGGCCCACCTGTTTAAGCACTACGCTAAAAAGAAGCTGGTGATACTGGCTCCCATGGTACGCGGCCGTAAAGGCCATTACCGCGAGCTGTTTGAGCAGGTGCGCAAGCAGGGTTACCTGAAAGTGCGGGTAGATGGTGAGATCCAGGACCTGAAAGAGCGCATGCAGGTAGACCGCTATAAGATACACGATATTGAGCTGGTAATAGACCGCATACAGGTACAGGAAGATGCCCGCACCCGCATTAGCCAGAGCGTGCAAAAAGCCCTGCAAATGGGCAAAGGGCTGCTGTTTGTAATGGACAACGACACCGAAAAGGTAAGCCAGTACAGTAAGCAGCTGATGTGTGAGGATACCGGCCTTTCCTACGAAGAGCCTTCTCCCAACACATTCTCCTTTAACTCCCCCTACGGCGCCTGTCCCCGCTGTAAAGGCCTGGGCACCATTTACCAGATAAATATGGATGAGGTGATCCCGGACTACAGCGTATCAATTAACGATGGCGGCCTGGCGCCCCTGGGCGAAGCGCGGGATACCTTTACCTTTAAACAGGTACAGCAGCTTTCCCGCAAATACAAATTCTCCCTCACTGCACCCATCAGCGATATTCCGCAAAAAGCCATGAACGTGCTGCTGTTCGGCGATGAGAATGGCAAGCTGGAAGTGGATATGGACTTTGGCTCCAACGGCAGCGGGGAATACGCTACCGAATATGAAGGCGTAGTGAACATGGTACGCCGCTATTTCAATGATACCTCCTCTGACTACGTGCGTAACTGGGCAGAAGGTTTTATGCAGCTGAGCACCTGCCCGGAATGTAACGGCGCACGCCTGAAAAAAGAAAGCCTGCATTTTAAGGTAGATGAAAAGAATATTTCCGAACTGGGGGAAATGGACCTGGATAAGCTGCAGGACTGGTTCCGGAATATTGAAAAACGGCTGGACAGCAAACAAAATGTTATTGCCAAAGATATTCTTAAAGAAATAAGGGAAAGGCTGCAGTTCCTGCTGAACGTAGGTTTAAGCTACCTGACCCTGAACCGCCCCACCCGTACATTAAGCGGCGGGGAATCGCAGCGCATCCGCCTGGCCACCCAGATAGGGTCGCAGCTGATGGGCATCACCTATATCCTGGATGAACCCAGCATAGGCCTGCATCAGCGGGATAATATGCAGCTGATAGAAGCCCTGCAGCACCTGCGGGAAATGGGCAATACGGTGATCGTGGTGGAGCACGATAAAGATATTATGCTGCATGCCGATCACCTGGTGGATGTAGGCCCCGGCGCCGGCATTCACGGTGGGCAGATCATTGCCCAGGGCACCCCTCAGCAGGTAATAAAGCTGAATACGCCTACAGCCGGTTACCTGAATGGTAAACACGGCGTCACCATCCCGGGAGAAAGAAGGAAAGGCAACGGCAAGTTCCTGGAGCTGAAAGGCGCTACCGGTAATAACCTCAAGAATGTAAGTGTAAAGCTGCCCCTGGGCACTTTCATTTGCGTAACAGGCGTTTCCGGCAGCGGTAAATCCACGCTCATTAATGAAACACTGTACCCGATCCTCTCCAAACATGCATATGATTCCAAGCTGGTACCACTGGCTTATAAAAGTATAAAGGGGCTGGAAAATATTGATAAGGTGATTGAGATAGATCAATCGCCCATAGGCCGCACCCCGCGCAGCAACCCGGCTACCTACTGCGGTTTCTTCACCGATATCCGCCAGCTGTTCTCACAGGTGCCGGAAGCCAAGATCAGGGGATATAATGCCGGCCGTTTTTCCTTTAATGTTAAAAGCGGCCGTTGTGATGTGTGTGAAGGCGGCGGCATGCGCGTAATAGAAATGAACTTTTTGCCGGATGTATATGTGCATTGTGAAAAATGCAACGGGCGCCGCTACAACCGCGAAACCCTGGAAATACGTTACAAAGGCAAGTCCATTTCCGATGTGCTGGATATGACGGTGGATGAAGCCGTGGAATTTTTCCAGCCCGTGAATTACATTTACCGCAAGGTTAAAACCCTGCAGGATGTGGGACTGGGGTATATTACCCTGGGCCAGTCGGCCGTAACCCTTTCCGGTGGCGAGGCCCAGCGCGTAAAGCTGGCCACGGAGCTATCCAAGAAAGATACCGGTAAAACCATTTACATCCTGGACGAACCTACTACCGGCCTGCACTTCCAGGATATACAATTGCTCCTGAACGTGCTGAATAAGCTGGTAGACCGGGGCAATACCATCCTGGTAATTGAACATAACCTGGATGTGATCAAAATGGCAGACCACATCATTGACCTGGGGCCGGAAGGCGGCGGCGGTGGCGGTACTATTCTTTGCACCGGCACCCCGGAGGAAGTGAGTACCTGCAAGGATAGCCACACGGCGAAATTCCTGAAGAAAGAGCTGTATAATTAATAATGAAGAATGAATAATTAATAATAATGGGTACGGATATTACACGTAATATCGTGCTCTTAATTATTGATGGTTCATTCTTCATAATGAACAATAATTGTAACACGCAACATTTCCCTCTTGATTATTAATTATTCATTATTAATCATTAATTACTAACCGCTTATTTGTGAAGTACTTTATATTGTTATTCCTGTTAGCAGCGGTGGCCTGTGATGATGAGACCAAGTTCTGTGACCAGGCGCTGAACACGGATCTGCACATGCGCTTTATACGCGACAGCGCCGGTTTTACACGGGATACTACCATGGCCCAGGTAACCCTGTATGCACTGAAAATGGATAGCATTTACCGCAAACAGGCGGTGTCGGATGTGTTCCTGTCCCTGTCGCCGGTGGCGGACAGCAGCCGTTTTTACCTGAAGGTAGATTCCATCTCCGACCCAGATACGATCACCTTCCGGTACAAAAGAGCGCCACACTTTGTTTCTCCGGGTTGCGGCTTTGCCACTTTTTTTAACCTGGATACGGTGATCAGCACTAATAATACCATCCAATCATTATTGATCAATCAAAAGGCTATAACTTCCACCACGAATGATACAGCGCATATTACTTTATATTTTGGTATTTAGCAGCAGCTGCATAGCGGCGCGTGCACAGGTGAAAAAACCTGCGCTTACGCCTATAGACAGCAGCGTACGGGCTGCAGATACTACTGCGCGTAAAAATGTTGCGGAGAAGAAAAAGCCTGTACCGGCCTTACCGGATAGTATATACGAAGTACCCGGCGGCATAAGGATTGGTATTGATATCAGCCGTTTTATCCTCAAAGTATTTCAACCTTACAGAACGGATGTTTCCTTTGCCGGTGATATGCGTATTAAAAAAGACCTGTACCTGGCCGCAGAACTGGGCTTTCATAGCACTTCACACAGTGATAGCAACTACACCTATAAAGGCAATGGCATTTTTACAACAGTAGGGGTGGATTGGAATTTCCTGCAAAAGATCAGCAATAAAGAACGGTACATGATCTATGGCGGTATCCGTTATGGATTTGCCCACCTGAATTATGAGGCGCCCAGCTATACTATTTACGATTCTTACTGGGGCGATAAGCTCCCCGGCAGCTTCCCTAAAACCAGCGTGAATGCACATTGGGTAGAGCTGATACTGGGGCTGAAAGCAGAGGTATTAAAGAACTTCTTTTTAGGATGGAGCATCCGGGAAAAGATCAAGGTGAGCGGCCCTAGCAAAGATCTTGCGTTTCCCCCCATTGTTATACCCGGTTTTGGCAGCGGTACCAAAGGATCACAGTTCGACTGGCAATACACCGTATCTTATTGTATACCGTTAGGGAATATCAAAGTACATGTACCCAGGAAGGCAGAACCGCCGAAACGACGATAAAGCATCAATTACTCTCTGATCATTTCAACATGCGGTATCCCATCCTCCAGGTACATATCACTACTCTGGCGGAAGCCTAAGGAGCTATAGAAATTTAGTAAATATTGCTGCGCGCCTATCTTAATAGGTTGTTTGCCAAAACGCGCTTCCAGTAAAGCAATAGACTTTTCCATCAATGCCCTTCCTGCACCGGTGCCCCTAACTTCCTTTGCGGTGATCACCCTTCCGATAGAAGCCATTTCATATTTAATGCCGGGGCCAAACAGGCGGGTATAGGCTACCAGTTTGTGATCGTCATTATAACCCATTACATGCACTGCCTGCTGGTCAGCATAATCCATATCCTGGTAAGGACAATTTTGTTCTACTACAAAGACCTCACTGCGCAGGTGCAGCAGCTCATATAATTCTGTTGTGGTTAATGATTCAAATGTTTTTTCTATCCAGATCATATTGATATTAGTTCTTAATGGATTTACCTGTTGCAGCATACTTGTTGCCGGCGCACACACCGCCTCCCCGCTCACCGCCATGGACCATCGACCGTCGACCATGGACCCTCAACTTTTTCCAAAACTAGCCCAAACCTTTCATAAATTTACGCCCTTTATAAGTGTGTAACCGTCAACAAATTGATCATGAGTGAAAAAGGCAGGGCTTTCCTGACACTGGAACATATTACCGTACGTTACCTGGATAAAACATTATTCACCCACCTGAACTGGGAAGTGCTGGAGGGCCAGCAGTGGGCCATTACAGGTAACAGCGGCTCCGGCAAAACGGCTTTGTTAAATACGATTGCAGGCCGCTTTAACGTGATCAACGGCGGTATCCATTACCACTTTTATGACCAGTACCGGCAGCAGCACACGATCACGGATCCTTATTTTACCTATCGCAACCTGCTGGCACAGGTAGCCCATCATCATAATTTCCGCAACCGCAGCAATACGTCTGATTTTTATTACCAGCAACGCTTCAACAGCATGGATGCGGGCGATGCCCCTACCGTGCGCCAATACCTGTATGGGGAAGCCGCTACCCCGCGGGAAGAGCCCCTGCTGGCGCCCCTGCGCATCAATACCCTGCTGGATAAGGAGCTTATTAAACTCTCCAACGGGGAAACCCGCCGCGTAATGATTGCCAAAGGCCTGCTGCAAAAACCTGTGCTGCTGATGCTGGATAACCCTTTTACAGGCCTGGATGTACAAACCCGCCGGCATTTTATGGATATGGTGAACCAGATCATTGCCAGCGGCATTCATGTGCTGCTGGTTACCAACCCGACAGAAATACCGGATAATATTACCCATGTGCTTACGCTGGATAACGGTATTATAACAGGCAGGTATACACGCCAGGAATTTCAGCAGCTGCCCGTTGCCACCACCGTTGCGGCAAATGATGGCCCGGTTATTAACGGAGAAAAGCTGCAGGCGCTGGTACAACCTGCTCCCCGCGCATTTAATACCATTGTACATATGGAAAATGTGCACGTGCAGTACGGCGATAATACAATACTGGACAACATTAACTGGACGGTAAAGCCCAATGAGAAATGGGCCTTGCTGGGTCCTAACGGCGCAGGCAAATCTACCCTGCTTAGCCTTATCAATGCTGATAATCCGCAGGCTTACGCGAATGAGCTGTACCTGTTTGACCGTAAGCGTGGCAGCGGGGAAAGCATCTGGGATATAAAACGTAAGATCGGGTTTGTATCACCGGAGCTGCACCAGTATTTTCCTGCAGGTAATAACTGCCTGCAGGTAGTATGTTCCGGTTTCTTTGATATTATTGGTCCTACGCGTAAACCATCCCCGGAGCAAACCACCCATGCACAGGGCTGGATGGAAATACTGGGCATTGAACAATATAGTACGCAATCCTTTAAACAGGTGCCTGAAAGCATACAAAGGCTGGCCCTGCTGGCCCGCGCACTGGTAAAAGACCCGCCCCTGCTTATTTTTGATGAGCCCTGCCAGGGGCTGGACAGCCGGCAAAAACAGCATTTTAAGCAGGTAATAGATACGCTGTGCGCGGTAATGGAGCTTACCCTGATCTTTGTAACGCATTACCCCGAAGAAATACCTGCTTCTGTAACAAAGGTATTACAGCTGGAAAAAGGAAAGGTAGTGGCTTCCTGAGCTTTTTCGTATATGCCGTGCTGTTATAAACACTAATATTTTTCTGGTATTTTTTTGAGAAATGTAAACATTTTATGAAACCGTGGGGCAGTAAATTAACGTATGTAAAAGAAGCCACGTGAGTTTATAATTACATTGTTAACCAAAAAATTATCCGCCATGAGCCCACAGTCCAATCTGTTATTGAATCCATTACAGCACATTCACCAGCTGCTCACAGAGTTACCCCTGGCCGTTAAAACCCGTATTTGTACAGAGTGTAACTGGAGCCTGCCTACTTATTACCGCAAAGTAAAAGGCGCGCATATCAGCAATGCAGAAAAAGAAAAGATCACCTTCATCCTCTTTGATCAATTGCAACAAACCTGGCAGCGTTGCAAAAATGGCCATAATCCGCCGCCAGCACCAGCTGCATCACTATCATAAAAAGCCGGATCTGATTATACATTTTACATTATCTTTATGCGTACCTAAACCCAGTAGAGAGAATGTATCCCAAAACAAAGCACGCGGCTGTTACCGCTCTTACCACCTTCCTGGTGGCGTTGTTATTGTTACCGGCATGTAAGCAAGCCAAAAAAGTCATGAATCCCGCATTGGCCCGGTATATTGAGGCCTATACTGCAGGTGTAATATCCAAGCAGAGTACTATTCGTGTACAATTGGCCGGCAATGTAAACGTAACGCATACACAGAATGAGCCCCTGGAAGGTGGTATTTTCAAATTCAGCCCGGATATTGAAGGGAAAGCCTATTGGGTAGATGCTACTACCGTTGAATTCAGGCCGGATGAAAACCTGCAGCCCGGTAAAACATATAATGCCACTTTCCGCCTGTCAAAAGTGCTGAAAGTGCCGGATGATCTTTCATCATTCGATTTTGAGTTCCGCGTCATTAAACCTTCCTTTTCACTGGAAGATAATGGACTGAAAGCATCCGATAATTCCACGTTCGAGAAAATGACCTTTTCCGGCGTGGTACATACCGCTGATGTAGAAGATCCGCAGCAGATAGAAAAGCTGGTGAGCAATCACTATAACGGGCAAACGTTGCCCATTACCTGGCAGCATAACCCGGCAGAAAAAACATCGCGCTTTACCATTGCTAACATCGGCAGGGGAAATACAGAACGCCGGCTGGAGCTGACCTGGAATGGTAAACCACTATCAGTAGATATTGATGGCAAAAAAAGTATCCCGGTGCCTGCTGTAGGCGTGTTCAAAGTGCTGGATATACGTGCTGTGTCTGAACCGGAGCAGCACCTGCTGGTGCAGTTCTCTAACCCCATCAGCGTAGCGCAAAACCTGGATGGCTTGATCGGCATCAGCGGGCAGGCCGACCTGCGTTATTCTATAGAAGGCAGTGAGGTAAAGGTATTTGCACCTGCGCGCCTGGAAGGTAATTATACCATTGCCGTAAATGAAGGCATCCAGGACATTACGGATAAACGCCTGGGCACCACCATGACCGGCAATGTGAACTTTGAGAACACCTTACCGGCAGTAAGCATACCCGGTAACGGGGTTATACTGCCCCAGAGCAGCAAGCTGGCCCTGCCTTTTGAAGCCGTGAACCTGAATGCCGTAGATGTAACCATCATTAAAATTTATGAACAGAACATACCGCAGTACCTGCAAACCAATAGCCTGAACGGCGACCAGGAGCTGCGCCGTGTGGGCAAGCCCGTAGTAGAAAAAACCATCCGCCTGGATCTGGATAAATCCCTGAACCTGCACAAACGCAACCGCTTTTTCCTGGACCTGGAAAAACTGCTGCGTACAGAGCCCGGGGCCATTTACCGCGTAACGCTGGGCTTCCGCAAAGCCTATGCGCTGCAAACCTGCAAGAGCGAAGAAGGTGACGGCGACCATGCCGGCAGTGAGGAAGAAGACGAAGAAGAACAACGTTATTACGGCGATGCCATAGACGAAGACGATTCCTTCTGGCAGCGGTATGATAGTTATTATCCCTACGGGTATAACTGGGAAGAAAGAGGATCGCCCTGCTCCAACTCTTACTACGCCAAAGACAAATGGGCATCGCGCAACATCATTGCCTCCAACATTGGCTTAACGGCCAAACGGGGTAATGATAACAGTATGGTAGTAGCAGTAACGGATATACGTGATACCAAATCACTGATGGGCGTAGAGCTGGAACTGCTGGATTACCAGCAGCAGGTGATTTATAAAACCAAGAGCGACGGCGATGGCATGGCCTTCTTTGACCTGAAACGCAAGCCCTGGCTGCTGATTGCCAAGAAAGGCGATGAACGCGGTTACCTGAAGCTGGATGATGGCAGCTCCCTGCCACTGAGCCGTTTTGATGTGAAGGGAGAAGAAGTACAGAACGGTATTAAAGGTTTCCTGTACGGAGAGCGTGGCGTATGGCGCCCCGGCGATTCCCTGTTCCTTACATTCATTTTAGAGGATAAGGAGAAAAAGCTGCCGGAAGATCACCCGGTTACCTTAGAATTATACAATCCTAAAGGGCAGCTGTATAAACGTTTAACACAACACCAGTCACTGAACGGCTTTTATAATTTCACCACTGCCACTGCTGCAGAAGACCCTACCGGCAGCTGGAGCGCTAAAGTAAAAGTAGGCGGCGCAGTATTCCAGAAGAACCTGCGCATAGAAACCGTAAAGCCTAACCGCTTAAAAATAAAGCTGGATTTTGGCAAAGCAGCTTTGTCTAAAAAATCCGCTACCGCCGGTACCCTTTCTGCCGCCTGGCTGTTTGGCGCTACGGCCCAGCATTTAAAGGCTAAGGTAGATGTGTCGCTGAGCTCACAAACCACCCGCTTTCCCAAGTTTGCGGATTATGCGTTTGATGACCCGGTTACCCATTTTGAAACAGAAGATAAAACCCTTTTTGAAGGCCCCCTGGGCGATAATGGAGCCGCCAATGTAAGTGCTGACCTGCCATTAGGTAAGCTGGCGCCCGGCCAGCTGAAAGCCAATTTTGAAGTGAAGGTGTTTGAGCCGGGTGGCGATTTTAGTATTGATCACTTCTCCATGCCCTACAATCCCTTTGCTTCTTATGCGGGCCTGCGCATGCCGCAGGGCGACCGCTTAACAGGCATGCTGCTTACTGATAAACCGCACGCAGTAAGCCTGGTGAATGTAGATGAGCAGGGCAACCTGCTGCCTGGCGACCATGAAGTACAGGTAGAGCTGTACAAGATCCGCTGGCGCTGGTGGTGGGATGAAAGTGAGAATGAAGACCTTAGCAACTTTACACAGGACAGCTATAACCAGCTGCTGCAAAAAGAAACCGTTACCCTGCACAATGGTAAAGGCGACTGGAATCTGCAGATCAGCTACCCGGACTGGGGCCGTTACCTGGTAAGGGTAAAAGACCTGCAAAGCGGCCATACCAGCGGCCAAACAGTGTATATTGACTGGCCGGGATGGGCGGAGCGTATGCAAAAGGAAAATCCTGCAGAAGCAGCCATGCTGGTATTTACATCCGATAAAACACAGTATAATGTAGGCGATAATATCACGCTCACTATCCCTAGCAGCGAAGGCGGACGGGGCCTGGTAAGTATTGAATCCGGCAGCCGGGTATTGAAAACAGAATGGATCAGCACACAAAAAGGGCAAACCACTTTTAGCTTTAAGGCAGAGAAGAATATGGCCCCTAATATATACGTGAACGTTAGCCTGCTGCAGCCGCATGCGCAAACAGTGAACGATCTGCCCATCCGTATGTACGGCACCATTCCCATTGCGGTATCAGACCAGAACACGATACTGTCGCCACAGATAAAGCTGCCGGCCACACTACGGCCGGAGCAGGAAGCCAGCATTACCGTATCAGAGGCCAAAGGCAAAGCCATGACGTACACCATTGCCCTGGTAGATGAAGGCCTGCTGGACCTGACCCGTTTTAAAACACCGGACCCGCACAGCGCTTTCTATGCACGGGAAGCATTGGGCGTAAAAACCTGGGACCTGTTTGATTATGTGATCGGCGCCTGGGGCGCAGATATGGACCGTATTTTAAGCATAGGCGGTGATGAAGGCCTGGACCGCGGCGCCAGCAATGCCAAAGCCAACCGCTTTAAACCGGTAGTGAAATTTATGGGGCCATTTTACCTGAAAAAAGGCCAGTCGCAAACGCACAGCTTTAAGCTGCCGCCTTACATTGGCTCCGTAAAAGCCATGGTAGTAGCAGGACAGGATGGCGCATATGGTATGACTGAAAAAACGGCGGCAGTGAAAAAACCGCTCATGCTGTTAACCTCTTTACCGCGTGTGCTGGGTCCTACAGAAACCATTCAATTACCCGTTACCGTATTTGGGCTGGAAAATAATATCCGCAATGCCACGGTTACCCTCAGCACCAACAACCTGCTGGAAGTAGTGGGAGAAAATACCAAAACAGTAACCTTCTCCCAACCGGGCGAACAAATGGTGTACTTTGATGTACGTGTGAAAGCGCAGGTAGGCGTAGCCAAAGTGAAAGTAATTGCTAGCAGCGGCAGTGAGCGGGCAGAAGAAGCAACTGAGCTGCAGGTGCGCAACCCTAATCCGGTGATCACCAGCACGCTGGAAAACACCCTGGAAGCACACGGCGTATGGAATACTGCGTTTAGCCCTGTGGGTATGGCCGGCACTAACAGCGGTACGCTGGAAGTATCTACCATTCCGCCGCTGAACCTGGCCAAACGTCTCAATTACCTGATCCAGTATCCGCACGGCTGTATTGAGCAAACTACATCCAGCGTATTCCCGCAGCTGATGCTGAACCAGCTTACTGACCTGAAATCCAGCCAGCAGGCGGAAATAGATCATAACATTAAAGCGGGCATTAACCGCCTCAAAGGATTCCAGGCATCTGATGGCGGCTTTAGTTACTGGCCGGGTGAAGGTACCTCTGACGAGTGGGGCACTAACTATGCAGGCCACTTCCTGCTGGAAGCACAGGCCAAAGGCTATGCATTGCCTCCCGGCCTGCTGGACCAGTGGAAAAAATACCAGCGCAACAAAGCAGCCACCTGGGCGCCCAGCACCTATAACTTCTATGGTGGCGATCTGATACAATCATACCGGCTGTACCTGTTGGCACTGGCCAAAGTACCGGAACTGGGCGCCATGAACCGGCTGAAAGAGTTCAAATATTTATCCGTACCGGCTAAATGGCGGCTGGCAGCCACTTACCGCCTGAGCGGCCAACCGGAAGTAGCCAATGCCTTAATTAAGAACTTACCTACCGAGGTAAAACCATACCAGCAGCTGGGCGGCACTTTTGGTTCTGACCTGCGCGATAAAGCCATGATACTGGAAACCCTCACGGCCATGGGCCAGCGCGCCCGCGCCGGTGAGCTGGTAAAACAAATAGCCGCCCTGTTATCACAGGAAAGCTGGTACAGCACACAAACCACTGCATATACGTTGATAGCTATTGCCAAATACTGCGGCAGCAATGCCAGCGGTAGTAAAATGAACTTTACCTACCAGCTGAATAACGCCAAAGGCAGCGTAAACGGTAACTCTTATATTACACAGATACCGGTAACCTTTACCGGTGCAGCAGGTAATGTAAGCCTGCAGAACAACGGGCAGAATGTGCTTTATGCACGCCTTATTCTGCAGGGCCAGCCGGAAGCCGGGCAGGAACCGGTGGCAGCGCATAACCCGGATGTGCTGGATATGCAGGTGAAATACAGCACCCGTAGCGGCAAACCCATAGACCCCGCCACCTTATCACAGGGCACGGACTTTATGGCTACCGTTACCATCCGCAACCCCGGCAAACGCGGGTATTACGAGCAGATGGCGCTGAGCCAGATCTTCCCCTCCGGCTGGGAAATTCTGAATACCCGCCTGCTGGAAAGCGACAGCGCATTTTCGCAATCGCCCTTTACGTATATGGATATCCGTGACGACCGGGTATACACCTACTTTAACATTGAAGAAAACAAAACTTACACGTATAATGTGCTGCTGAATGCTGCGTATTTAGGCCGTTATTATTTACCGGCCACCTCCTGCGAAGCCATGTATGATAATACCATTCATGACTTTGCACCCGGGAAATGGATAGAGATCGTGAAGTAGCATTACGAATGGTCAATTACGAATTACGAATGGAGTAGTTCAAGTGGATGAGTAACACATGAAAACGCTTTCATTCGTAATTCGTAATTGATTATTCATAATTAATATTTGGCTCTTTTGATGTATAACAAGCCCATTCATAATATATTTTCAGGGCTGCCATGGCCCAAACTTGCCTGGTTAAACCCGGTAGTAATACTGGCAAACTACACACACAAATTGCTTCAATCAAATTCGTAATTCGTAATTGATAATTCGTAATTAAATTTAACTATGCGGCAATGGATGGTTCGTAAGAAATGGTGGCTGCTGGGTGCTGCAGTGTTGCTCATCGCTTATTATTTCCTGTTACCTTCCAAACTATTTACCACTCCCACCTCTTATGTGATCGAAGATGCCAATGGCGAGCTGTTAAGCGCTACAATAGCGGCAGACGGGCAATGGCGTTTCCCCGTTGCCAATACTGTTCCGGATAAATTTGCCCAATGTATCACCACGTACGAGGATAAACGTTTTTATTACCACTGGGGAGTAGACCCGCTGGCGCTGGGCAGGGCCATTAAACAAAACCTGGGCCGTCATAAAGTAGTAAGCGGCGGCAGCACTATTACCATGCAGGTAATACGGCTGGCGCGTAATAAACCGCGCAACATCTGGCAAAAGCTGGTAGAGGCTGTACTGGCCACCCGCCTGGAATTTTCCTTTTCCAAGAAAAAGATCTTAGCCTTATATGCCGGTAACGCCCCTTTTGGCGGTAACGTAGTAGGGCTGGAAGCCGCTGCCTGGCGTTATTACGGCCGTAGCGCACAACAGCTTTCCTGGGGCGAGATGGCCGCACTGGCCGTACTGCCCAATAGCCCGGCGCTGGTGCACCCTGGCCGTAACCGACAAACGTTAATGAATAAACGTAACCAGCTGCTGGATAAATTATACCTGCAGCATCGTATCGACAGCCTTAGCTGCCGCCTGGCCAAGCTGGAGCCCCTGCCGGAACAACCCTTGCCCTTGCCGCAATGGGCGCCGCATTTGCTGGATCATTTCCGGCAGGATGCAGTGCAGCAAAAACAGCAGGGTACCACCCGCATCCGCACCACCGTAGAAGCCGATCTGCAACGCAATGTAACCGGCATTATAGAACGTTACCAGCGCCAGTACAAAGCCAATGGTATCAACAATGCCGCAGCCATTGTACTGGATGTGGAAACCGGCAATACCCTTGCTTATGTTGGCAACATTTACAACCCTGCTGATCCGGAGCTGGAAAGCCATGTGGATGTGATACAGGCTCCCCGTAGCCCCGGCAGCACATTAAAGCCGGTATTATATGCCGCCATGCTGAATGATGGTTTGCTGTTACCGCATACCTTAGTACCCGATATTCCCACGCAAATTGCCGGCTACACCCCGCAGAACTTTGACCTGGGTTACGATGGTGCAGTACCCGCATCACGCGCGCTTTCCCGTTCCCTGAACATACCGGCCGTACGTATGCTACAGCAATACCGTTATGAACGTTTTCATGCGCTGCTGAAAAAAATGGGCATTACCACACTTAATCGCCCGGCAGATCATTACGGTCTGTCAATGATATTAGGCGGCGGCGAAACCACTTTGTGGGAAATGAGCGGTATGTATGCCAGCATGGCCCGTACCCTGCTGCACCAGGACCAATACAAAGGCAAATATGACCCGGACGATATACATGGCCCCAATTATGTAAAAGGTGTACAGCGCCCCTCTGAGCATACGCTTAGCAACACGGGTGTGTTAGATGCAGGCGCTATCTGGTACGCCTTTCAGGCTATGGAAGAAGTAATGCGCCCGGGTGAGGAATTATTATGGCAGCAATTCTCCTCCTCCCAGCGGGTAGCCTGGAAAACCGGTACCAGCTTTGGTTTCCGGGATGGATGGGCGCTTGGCATTACCCCGCAATATGTGGTAGGCGTATGGGTAGGTAATGCAGATGGGGAAGGCCGCCCGGGGCTGATAGGCGTGGCCACCGCAGCACCGGTAATGTTCGACATATTCCGCCTGCTGCATACCAGCGGCTGGTTTGCCACCCCCTATAATAAGCTGCGTAAAATTGAAGTATGCCGCCAGAGCGGTTACCGCGCCGGTGATGCCTGTCCGGATAAAGATTCTTTATGGGTGCCCGTGGCCGGGTTAAGAACAGGTGTATGTCCTTATCACCAGCTCATTCACCTGGATCATACCGGCCAGTGGCGGGTTACGGCCAACTGTGAAGCGCCGGACCAGATGCAGCACAAGCCCTGGTTTGTACTGCCGCCTTCTATGGAATTTTACTATCGCTCCAAAAATAATTACCAGCCCCTGCCCCCTTATAAGCCAGAATGCCTGGCCACACTAACGCAGGACAAAGCGCCCATGGAGCTTATTTACCCCCGCCCCAATACCCGCATTTTTGTACCCATTGAAATTGACGGTCAGCCGGGGCAAACCATTTTCACCGCTACCCACCGCGATGCCAATGCGCATATTTACTGGCACCTGGATAATACCTATGTAGGCGCCACTACAGAGTTTCACCAGATGGCGCTGCATCCTGCGCCCGGTAAGCATACTATTACATTAGTAGATGAGGATGGAGAGGAAGTTAAAACGGAGTTTGAGATACTGGCAAAGGAAAAATAAGAATATGCGAATGTGCAGCGCATCTTTTCACCGGCACATCAGCACATTAAACTCATTTGCACATCTGCACATCAATACCCGTACTTCTCTTTCCACATTGCTTTCAGATACCGCCGCAGCTCATCCTCCCGTGCATTCTTCCCGGGATCATAGAGCTTGGTACCCGCTATTTCATCCGGTAAATATTCCTGGGCTTCAAAATTGTTTTCGAAATCATGGGAGTACTTGTAGTTCTTTCCATACCCCTGATCCTTCATCAATTTCGTAGGGGCGTTACGGATATGCAGCGGCACCGGCAGGTCGCCGGTTTGGGATACAATAGCCTGCGCAGCACCAATAGCCATGTAAGAGGCATTGCTCTTGGGCGACGATGCCAGGTAAGTAGCGCACTGGGAAAGAATGATCCTGGCCTCCGGGTGGCCAATCAGGTTCACCGCCTGGAAACAGTTGGTGGCCAGCAATAGCGCGTTAGGGTTAGCATTGCCAATATCTTCCGATGCCAGTATCACCATACGGCGGGCAATGAATTTTACATCCTCCCCACCCGCTATCATGCGCGCCAGCCAGTATACGGCCCCGTTAGGATCGCTGCCGCGGATGGATTTAATGAAGGCGGAAATAATATCATAGTGCTGTTCCCCCGCCTTATCATAAATAGCAATACGCTGCTGTGCAATTTCCATCACCTTTTCATCGGTGATCACCACCGGGTCTTCCTGCAATGTATCTACTACCAGCTCAAACAGGTTTAACAGCTTACGGGCATCGCCGCCTGAAATATTCAGCAGCGCAGTGGTGTCTTTAATGTTGATGTTCTTTTCCCGCAGCCATTCATCTTTTTGCATGGCCTGCTGCAGCAGTTGCCGCAATTCCGGCTCTCCTAAAGGTTTCAGCACATATACCTGGCAGCGTGAGAGCAGGGCCGCATTCACCTCAAACGAAGGGTTTTCTGTAGTAGCGCCGATCAGGGTAATGATACCCTTTTCCACGGCGCCCAGTAAAGCATCCTGCTGGGATTTATTAAAGCGGTGTATCTCATCAATAAACAATACGGCATGGCCCTGCCTGCGGGCAATTTCTATCACTTCCCGCACTTCCTTTACGCCGGCAGAAATGGCGCTCAATGTATAAAAGGGAACTTCCAGTGTATGGGCAACAATATTGGCGATAGTGGTTTTGCCTACGCCCGGCGGGCCCCACAGGATCATGGAAGGTATTTTGCCCTGCTGCAGCGCTTTACGCAAAATACTGCCTTCCCCGGTCAAATGCTCCTGCCCCACCAGCTCATCCAGTGTGGCCGGTCTTAAACGTTCTGCTAAAGGCTCCATTATAAATAGTTATTAGTCGTAAGTTGGCAGTTTGCAGTTTTTTACCCTGGCCAATCACTGCATATTAAACTGACAACCAAAAATATATCAACGCTAAAATGTTAAAAGTACAAAGAGCCTGCCAGCTCCTGCCCACTGCCAGCTAAAGACTGCTCACTTATTTTTTTCCTGCCACTGTCTCAGGTAGCCAAAAGATAAAGCACAGTTGACCAGCACACCGGCAGCATGCAGCACCAGCACGATCACTAAACCGGTCATTAAGCTGCGCATAGCCCGCAGGCTGGGCGCCGGCTGGTTTTTAGGCAGCTGCTTCATGGCTTCCTGCAACATTTCATCCAGGTGTATAAGGCCATAAATACCATTAGTGATCAGCATCACGGCGTAAAAAATAGCCATGAACCCCATAATGCGGATGCCGCCTGGTGTATTGGATTTCAGGGGTTTGGCAGGGTCTTTCAGGCTTTGCTGCAGGGAAAGGCTTAACACGCTGTGGATCACTACCGATCCGGTTAACAATACAAAAATAAGCACCGCTGATAAAGCCGGTGTAACCAGTAAAGCCAACAACATTATCAACACAAAAAAGCCTGCCACCAGTAAGCTGATAATACTTAGAAACCTGAATAATCCGAACTTCGAAGACATCTGTACTCTTTTTATACTTACAAACCTAGCTAAATTAGTTGACAGTGAACCGGCTATCAAATTTTCCGGACTGTAACCGCCAAATCCATTAAATAATCTTTAATTCGTGTAAATTTAAAAACTAAACCTGTTTTACTTATGAACAAAAAGCATGCTGTAAAGCTATTGTTGCTGGCAGCCATAACCTCATCTATGGCGGCCTGCAATTCACAAAGTACATCAGAGCAGGTGGCCACCGACTCAACCAAAGTGCCCGCCTATGATCTGAGCTCCATAGACTCCAGCTACAAACCCTGTGACGACTTTGACAATTTTTCGAACGGCAACTGGAAAAAAAACAACCCCATCCCCTCCACAGAAAGCCGTTGGGGCGCCTTTAATGTACTGGATAAAGAGAACAAGGAAGTAAGGTTAAAAGGCATTATAGCAGAGATCACCCAGCAAACAGAACTTAAAAAAGGTACGGAAGAACAACAGATCGCTGATTATTACAGATCATTCCTGGACACCGCTACCATTGAAAAGCTGGGCATTACACCTTTGCAACCCTATCTTGATAAGATCAATGGGATCAAAACACTGGATGACTGGTCTAAAGTAAGCGGCGAATTACAGAAGATGGGCATTCCCACTTTTGAAATGTTCGGTATAGATGCTGATGCCCGCAACAGCACCATGAATGCATTATACGCTTCACAGGGTGGCTTAAGCTTACGCGAAAGAAGCTATTATGACCGTACGGATTCCAACACCGTAAATGTGCGGAAACAGTTTGTATCCCATGTAGATACTATGTTCCAGATGGCTGGTTTCCCCGATAAGAACCCCGGAAAAACCCTGCTGGATTTTGAAACCAAACTGGCAAAGCTGCAGCTCACCAACGTACAGCGCCGCGACCCGGTTAAAACCTACAATAAAGTTGCTTTCAGCGAGCTGAAAACACTGGCCCCCCAATTCAACTGGGAATCTTATGCCAGCGAGCAGGGTATTAAAAGTGATACCGTTATCGTTGAAGATAAACCTTACGTTAAGAACGCCGGCGCGCTGCTGAAAGCCACCCCGCTGGAAACGCTGAAGATGTACACCCGCTGGCAGCTGCTGAGCCACTTCGCCAGCTTCCTGCCTAAGAAATTTGATGACGCCAACTTCCGTTTCTACGCTACCGTAATGAGCGGTCAGAAAGAGCAGAAGAAACGTACTGAAAGGGCCATCCGCTCTACAGACGGTACTTTAGGCATGCCCCTGGGTAAATTATTTGCCAAGAAATATTTCCCGGAAAGCTCCAAGCAGAAAGTTTCTGATATGATCGAAAATGTACGTAAAGTATATGGAGAAAGAATTGACAAGCTGACCTGGATGAGCGACTCCACTAAAAAAATGGCGCATAAAAAGCTGGCCTCCTTTACCTATAAGATCGGTTATCCTGATAAATGGAAAGATTATTCTTCCATCAAGATCGGCCCCGGCACCCTCATTGAAAATCTGGTTGCTGCTGCTTACTACGATAACAATGAAGCAGTAGCCAAAATAGGCAAGCCGGTAGATAAGAAAGAATGGTTAATGACACCGCAAACCGTGAATGCTTACTACAACCCGCTGAATAATGAAGTAGTGTTCCCGGCCGGTATTCTGCAACCGCCCTTCTTTAACCCTAACGCGGATGATGCTATTAACTATGGTGGTATTATTGCGGTGATCGGCCATGAGTTTACCCATGGTTTTGACGACCAGGGCTCCCAGTTTGATGCAGATGGTAACCTGAAAAACTGGTGGGGCGCCGCTGACCGTGCAAACTTTGATAAGCTTACCAAACGTTATGTTGATTATTTCAGCACCATCGAAGCCCAACCGGGTTTCAAGATCAATGGCGCTTTAACCATTGGTGAAAACGTGGCTGACCTGGGTGGTTTAACCCTGGCCTACCATGCGCTGGAACAATCCTTTAATGGTAAAGAACCCGCTCCCATAGACGGTTACACCTGGAAACAGCGTTTCTTCCTGGGCTGGGCACAGGTATGGCATGGTAATACAACCGATGCTGCACTGCGCAACCAGATCCAGACGGATCCGCACTCCCCGGCCCGTTTCCGTATTAACGGCCCGCTGCCGCATATGAAAGAGTTCCAGGATGCCTGGGGCTGCACCAGCGGCAAAATGGTGCTGGCAGATACTGCCCGTGTGGTGATCTGGTAATTCCCGCTAATATGAATCTCCGTGGCCCGCACAACAAGAGCTGTGCGGGCCACGGCTTTTTACCGTATATTTGTGGCGTTTTAAAAGATCAAGACTATGCTGACGTTAGTGAAACAATACCGGAAAGAGCTGCGCAATATATTATTGTTTGCTGTGATCATAGCCCTGCTGCCTTACGCTCCGCAGGCTTTTCATTTCCTGGAAACCTTTACCGGCACCATGCTTTTGCTGGCTGCATTATGCGGTACGGTGCTGGGTTTAAGCCTGAAACTGCATTACCGTATTACGGTGCTGCGCATTGCTAAAGAAGAGAACCTGTAAATATTTTCCGCCATGAAAAAATTATTATATGCTTTTGCTGTTGCTGCCGGCTTAATGTCCTGCGGCAGTACTGCCAAACAAGCCCCCATGCAGGAAACGGCCATGGAAGATTCCACCGTTAGTGCAGTGACCCTCATTGCGTTGGGCAGAATGGGCGACCCCATCTGCGAAATGCCTTATGATACCAGCTATGTGGAATATAGCGTGTACAAAGGCGATACCGTGCACTTCTGCTCTCCTACCTGCAAAGGCGTGTTTGATAAGAACCCGGAGAAATATGCCGCAAATCTGAAATAATTCAGCTGACCACTTATAGCAAAAGGGCTGTGTTTCGTAGGAAGCACAGCCTTTTTTAATGATATATACATTTGTATCAATCTCCGTTAAACCCTACATAAAAAGTAGAGGTCCAGTCACTGATGGAAGTATTGGCATCTGACACGATCCTGATCTGGATCAACGGCGCATAGCTGGGGCTTACACTGGTAGGCAGCAGCGGCGTTTGATCTACATAATAAGAGCCGGTATTAGGTACATGAGATGCTAAGGTACCTTTCAATGATCCTTTTTCAAACAGGTACAGGGTAACCGTAGGCGTATTTACCAGGCTGCTGTTCCAGGTAACATTGAAGCTGGCATGGGTCTGTGAAAAATGGTCGCCGCCAAAAATGCTGTAACCATACAGCGGCGTATATTTTCCTTCCGGGAAAGTGATCCAATGATCATAGGTACCCCAGGGATACAGGTAGGCAGCGGCAATTTTATCGTAGCTGGAAAAGCCGCTCCAATTTAATACCACACCGCCGTTATACGGACCGGAGTTCATTACGGAGCTAGGGTCGCTTGAAGGGGTGCCGGGTATGGGCGTACCAATACCTTCATCCGTATGCATTAATCCCAGTACATGTCCCAGCTCATGTGCAAACAGGAATGTTTGTTTGCTGAGGCTGAGGCCTGCAGATAGGTTGGTATTTACCCGCACACGCCAGCCCGGCGCACCGGAAGAAGGAAATTCGCCTTTGGCATAAGCGTCGATGGTATTATCCTGCAAAAAAGTTACATCTGCATACGGGCTGTTCACGGCCAGGTCAATAAAGGTGAAGTTGATCTTACTGTCAATGTCCTGCGCCCAGTGGCCTATGGCTTCCTGTATGCCTACTTCGTAAAATAAGTTCTTTAGTACAGGATCTACATACACTGCAATGTTCTCCACGTTAAAAGAAGAGATCAGGGTGGGATACTGTAGCTGGTTTTCCTTCCCATTGCTGTCGTTACCGGTACGGGGTTTCTTACGTGCAAAATATTGCTCCACCTGTTGCAGGTCAGTAGCATTCTTTTTGAACAGCAGATCGCCGCTTACTTCGTAAAACCCGCCACGGTCTTTGATCTGATCATCGCGGAAACCAACGCTTTTTAAGGTAGCGTACAGCTTTTCATCTTTTACCTGGGTAGTGGGGGTGGGATCTTCTTTTTTTTCAGTGGCATCTTTTTTACAGGATGCAATCAACAGGGCCAGGGCAAAGGCCAGGCTAAGGCGAAACAATTGTCGCGTCTTCATAAGGGTTTTAATTTAAGGGTGATGGATAATGAGGGTTAAATGCTATAGGTTGTTTATTTAGATTTTGGGTTTGGGTTTGCAAATAGGGTAACTGGATTAATATAGTACTACTGAAGATAATTATTTAACAGCATTGCAGTTATAACAACAGGTTACCAAATTGTTAATTGATCTGCTGCTTTGTGTAATTACAATGCAGGTATATAAACAAACTATAATTAAAAATATAGCACCCGGTCATTAATAAAAAAGCGCTCCGGCTTACACCGGAACGCTTTTCAACACCTAACCTGTATTATTTAGCAACTACCAGTTTCCTGGAATATTGTTGCTGCTGGCCTTGTACTGTAATTAAATACACTCCTGACTTCAGATCGCTTGTAGAAAGAACTAACTTCTGAGTGCCTTTATCAAATTGTTTATTCAGGGCAACTGTTTTTACCAGATGTCCACTCATATCCACCAGTTGAACGGTCAGATGCTGGGGTTCATAAATATCCAGCTTAAGGCTCACCTCATCTGCCACAACCGGATTAGGATAAGGATCTTCTACTTTAAAAGTTTGTTGTTCATCTACTCCGGGCGGACGGTTATACCGCAAGAGAGAATCTATATTCAAAGTATCTATCTGCTCATAGAATGATCTTGCCGCAGCAGTAGCTGCCTGGTAAGTACCGCTATGACAGAAATTGGATACCGCCGTTGCCGTTTGCGCGCCGTAGGCAGGGCCGGGCGTTATAAGCGGTGTAAAGCGTTTTAGAATAAACCGGCTGTTTAAGGTCACATTGGGGTTGGTGATCACAATATCACCCTGCGCCTGCAAGGTAACCGTAAAGTTACCCGGAGTAGTGATAAGCTGGTCGGTAATATAAATATTACTGTAAGACCTGATGATAGTATCGTGATCAAAGAAAGTGCTCGGTATACTAATGTTATCACCGCCTTCCACAAAATTAGTGGCGCCCAGGTCGCCGGGTATTTTTTCTATGTTGGCCGGCGGCACCAGGTAAGTATAAGACAACATGTTTATGGCCGGCTGACCATTGGCATCCAGGTTTTTGGAAACTGCTACTACCAGTAGTTTTACAAATAAGCTATCTCCAAAGCCCATTACGGGTATTCCCATATCTGATACCTCTCCATCATCATAATGGCCGATCCCTCTCACCCGGTACATGCCTGCTTTAAAATTAGAAAAGTAATCCAGTGGTAAAAAGGGTGAAATAACCGTAGGGCGGGGATGGTTCTTATCTGTTACCGGGAATTTTTCCAGCATTTGCATGTTAACGGGGTTATAGCCCTGGCATTCACAATTACAGTTGGGAACTACTATACCCAGCCAGTTATGCTTATAAGCAAAGGCAGCGTAAATTTTCGTTTTGCTTTCATCCACATTAAACGCAGGGTTAAAAGCATATTTTAAATTCTCCTTAAGCTTAAATAACATCCGGTACTTGTAAGCAAGCTGAAAGGGCGATACCGGTGTATTCTCAACACAGGGCGGATAATAAGTACCATAACCCTGCGCGTCCTCCCCGGTCGTGTAGGTGATCTTAGGCGCTTCCAGCAAGGAAAAAACACCCATAGTTTCATTGTACATGGGATAGTCAACTGAAGGAGGCACCGGGCGTGGCGGCACACCATCATTATACTCCGGCCTGGTGCTGGCATTCAGGCTGCCAGGAGTGGCAAAGTTAAACGCAGCGCCGGGCAATGCACGCTGGTCAGTGACCTGCCCCTTTAATGCCATTTGGGCATGAATAACATAAGGCATAGGCGGTATAGAAGGGCTGTCTTTTTTCTTGAACAGGGAAGAAACAAAGCTGGTAAGTTTAGCCACTACCGTTATAACCGTCATGTAATAGTTACCGCTGCTTTGCGAAAGGGAAGTAAGAAAGCTGGTAGCATCCATACCGGTTTTGACATTGTTGTAAAATTTATTCATGTCTTCCAGTATGGTGGGATCCTTCTCATTAACACGGGCCAGCGCCTTCTGATAATCGGCTATCATGGCATCCAGCGTTTTGTACATCAGCATACCTGTGGTAGCGGTGCCGGCATCATTGCGGTAAACAGAGGCCAGGTAATCATCATTCTGATCCAGCACTACGGTGCCATTGGAGTAATGGGCGATGGGATCGCTGATGCCCAGCAGGTTACCGGACAGCACTACATCCAGCTGGTTAATGGTTTTAAACTCTACCTGCAGGGCCGATTCAAATACACAGGTACAGGGATCATAGTTGGTTTGAAAATCTGCATAAAAAAATTCATAATCAAAACCCGGGTATACCGCAGGCGTTGTTATGCTGGTATACTTGGTCTTCATATCCATAGTGGATGCTGCAATGGCATCGTAGCTATGGAATAAACCGGATACCTTCAGGTTTGCCTGGTTGGGATTATTAGCCACAGGCGCCTTAAACCCGATCTTTACATTAATGGCCTGGTTGGCACCTAAACCCGGCAAAGCCGCCACCACTCTTAAGGTGCCGCTATACTTGTTGTACAGCACCATATAGGGGCCAGGCGCTGCCACCGGATTGTTACTCTGGTCTGCCAGGTAACCAAAATCACGCTTTACTAATTCCCACCCATCTTCCGGACGGAAATCGCTGGCCGTACCTAAAGCCAGGTGCTGGGAATAAGGCAGGTTAGGCCGGTAAAAAAAGTTGGTGATAGGGCTGTATTGCGCATAACCTGTATTTTTAACAGTCAGCAGCTGCTGCCTCCAGTCAAAAGTATTCACTTTGTAACTTAATCCTGGTGTGTAAGGCACCGGTTTGGTAGAAATAGGATTGCCATTGCTGCCATTAAGAGGACAGGGGGATTGGGCCTTGAGCGGCGAGGTACTTAAAGCCACTGCAAGCGCTAGCATCGTAATACAAAATAGAGATCTCATCATGGATTGTTTCATTTGGGTGAAGGAATTGATATAGTATGTCGGGTTATTTTCTCAGTCCTTTAAAAACATGGGCCACAGGCGACTGATAGAGGCCATCATCATAGGATTGATAGTTAATGATAAGCGTGTCTTTTATAAAATACATTTCCCCATTGGGCGCGCCGCAATCTGCAGTACCGCCGCTTCTGAACAAAAGTCTTTTATAGCCGGTATAATAGGTATCAAAATACCGGGCGCAATGCCGGTAGGTATCAGACAGATACAGACCATTATAGTATGCATTTGCCGCACAGGTATTTATAATGTAGATGCTGCTGTCCCGGTTATCTGTAATACCGTTGAAAGTACCATTCCATGCAGTATTACAGGGGCTAAAAAAATGCAGGGTCTTATGAAAGGTTTTAGTCGTATCTACCCCTGCTGCGCTGCGGTAAGTAATGGCAAGGGATACCGGTATATTTTCCCCGTCAGTCAGGAACATGCCCGGGAAAGAAAGCTCAAACTGTTTTTTGCTATAAGTACCGCTACCCACTTGCCATTCATAGCGGGTTACAGGAGAATCCAATGCAGTAAACCTTACTACAGTTGTACAAACCGTATCGGTTGCATAATACAGCCAATCGTCTGCTATATGGTCAAAACTTTCTTCAAAAGAAATGCCTTTATTAAAGGTATCAACAGGAGGCAGCGGCGGCACAGGAATATCTCCGGGTTTTGAACAGGCCAACAAAAAAGCCAATAAGGCTGCGGGTAACAAATAGTTATTTGAGGATCTCATACAGTACAGGTTATCCTAACCTGCATTAAGATATGTAATCATTCATTATTTATTGTGATGGGTAACATTAAGTAATTGTTATGTCTGCACGTAATAAAAAAGCGCTCCGGCTTATACCGGAACGCTTTTCAGAAAACAATATATTAAGCACTTAGAAACTATATCTCAAGCCTAACTGCATCTGGTGGCGTGATGCGAAGAAGTCCTTGGAGTAAGGCGCTCCCGGATCAGACCAGGTGTATTTAGGATAATCGGTAGCTGCATTGGCCGGTTTGGCAACTGATGTTAAACCTACACTGGCAGTAGAGTTAAACGTGTTGGGTGAAAAGTACTGGATACCCCAGTTTTTGTTCAGCAGGTTGGTCAGGTTCACAATATCATAAGTAAGTGTGATAGTGTGGGTACGGTTACCGGCTTTCAGGTTAAAGTCCTGTGTAAAGCGGAAGTCGGCCTGCGTGTTCCAGGGAGTGCGGCCGCCATTACGTTCAGTGAACTGGCCACGGCGGCTGCTCAGGTATTTATTGCCATCAATGTAGGCATCAAAGGCTGCAGCCTGTTGTACGGCAGTAGCGCCACCGGGTTTATCAACAAAGAAGTTAGCCGTTTCACCCTTGTTGGGTATGTATGCCAGGCTAACCTGCTGCGGTGTGCCCTGTATAGTAGTATTCAGGAAGCCATAAGAGAACGGTACACCGGAAGAGGTATTGAAGAACAGGGCAAAGCTGGAAATGAACTTGCCTTTCTTATTCCAGTCCAGGCGGTAGTTAGCCGTAGCTACTATGCGGTGGCGGATATCAAAGTTAGAATAGGCCAGCTGCGGGTTGTTGGGATTCAGCGCCTGGTTCAGCTGCCAGTTAGATTCCATGGAGTTACGGATACCATTGGTAATGTCTTTAGACTGGCCGTACGTATAGGCTGCCATTACATTCAAACCAAAACCAAAACGTTTGTTCACCTGGCCGGTAATGCTGTAACGGTAACCCTGGTCTGTGTTAGACAGCTGGTAGGCATTGGTATACAGCGGGTTTATTTTACTACCACTGAAAATAGGCTGCTGGTGCTGTTTATCATATGCTTCGTAATAGATAGGATTATCTACCAGGTTCACCTGCTGGAAACGCAGGTCATGAATGGTTTTGGTATAGATACCTTCTACGGTGAAACGCCATTGGTCAGGAGTGTTGTAATCCAGCGCCAGGCTGCTTCTCCACATCTGCGGCATTTTAAAGTTGTTGTCTATCAGATCCACCTGGGTGGCGCCTTTTGCATCATGCACATCTTTACCCTGTGCAGTTACAAATTGCGCTATACCGTTAGGAGAAGTAGAAACAGGGTTGGAACCCGCTACAGGACGGTCTGTAGGACTTGTATAACCAAACTTGGTATCATATGCACCATAAGTTACACCATTGTTGTAATAGGCATAACCTAACCAGGCAAACGGAATACGGCCGGTGAATAAGCCGGTACCACCGCGCAGTACAATACTCTGGTCGCCTTTAATATCATAGTTGAAACCTAAACGCGGAGAGATCTGTACATTATTCAGGTAATCATTCTTAATGTCCTTGGGTAAGGTGTAAGAATAAGTAGTGCCAAAATTAGGATCTACCGGTGAGCCGGTGGTTTTATCACTCAGTGGCTGCATGTTGGGCAGGTAGGTATAATCCAGGCGGATACCAGGCGTTAATTTGAAATGGTCGCCCAGCTGAATTTCATCCTGTGCATACAGGCTATACAGCTGTACTTTAAATTCTGCCGGCGGGTTAGCCATTATATAGTCGCGGGTATTGTTGGTATAATTAAAGTTGCCGCGTACACGGGAAGGCTCATCAGCCAGGAAAGCGTCTACGGAATTATAATCCACACGGCCATTCCAGGAGTTCACAAAACCGTAGGTAATATTATAGAGCTCATTGTGCGTACCAAGGGTAATGTTGTGGTTGCCTTTGAAGATGGTTACGTTATCGGTAAACTCAAAGGTTTTCTGCTTCATATTAAAGATGCTGGCCTCACGGTCTGTACCCAGGAAAATGGTGCCGGCGCCTGATTTTATCTGGATCTGCGGTACAGCAGGATCAGAAACCGGATCGCGGTAATCATGAATGCTGGAATAGCCAACAATTAAATTGTTGGAGATGGTATTGGAAAACTGGCTTTTCAGCTCGGCTACCGTAGAAGTCTGGTTGTTCACCTGTTTGTAGTCAATACCACCGAAACGGAAGTTCTGCTGATCGCGCTCCAGGTTAGTGGCCTGTGAGGTAATGGTATTGTTACGGATAGACAGCTGGTGCTTGTCGCTGATATGCCAGTCTAAACGGTTAAAGAACTTGTTGGAGTTGGAGTAAATGCTGGTATTACCATATGTACCGGCATCAATACCTAACGACTGCATGTGCTGGGAGATCTGTTCTGCCTGCGCTACGCTTATCAGAGGCATGTCTGCGGAGCCGGCAGCCAGGATCACAGGATCGCGGCGGCGGGTAATTTCCGCATTGCTGAAGAAGAACAGCTTATCTTTTATAATGGGAAAGCCTACACGAACACCGGTCTGGTAATCGTGAAAATCAGACGGCAGTTTGGAACCATCACCGGCATTGTTCTTACCGATCATAAAAGCGCCACGGCCATAACCGTACACGGAGCCATGGAACTCATTGGTACCGCTGCGGGTAACGGCGTTAATACTACCGCCTAAGAAGTTACCGATCTTCACATCATACGGCGCCAGGTATACCTGTATATCCTGGATAGCATCCAGTGATACCGGGTTGGTACGGGTGCTGCTGCCCGGCTGACCGGAGCTGTTGGTTTGCCCGCCCAGGGAAGGGCTAAAACCAATAGCATCATTATTGATAGCGCCATCCAGCGTTACGTTGTTATAACGGAAATTGGTACCCAGGAAAGAGTTGTTATTGCTTTGCGGTGTAACGCGGGTAAAATCCTGTAAGCTACGGCTAAGACTGGGCAAGGTTTTCAGTTGCTCCTGTCCTATACGGCCGCTTTTGGGGCCGGTGTTGCCTACTACCACTACTTCAGTTAAAGCAGTAGACTCTTCTTCCAGCTTAAAGTTAAAGTTGCTGGCACCAAGGCCCAGGTTAATATCGCCCCGTTCGTCTTTTTTATAACCTATAAAAGATACGCTGATGGTATAAGGCCCACCGGGATTCAGGTTAGGTAAAATGTAGCGGCCATCGGCATTGGTCTGTGCCCCGGCTTTAGCGCCGGTGCTGGTATTTACGGCTACAACCGTAACACCGGGCAGGTTTTCACCTTTGGCATTGGTTACCTTCCCTGTGATCTGGGAAGTGGTGACTTGTGCGTACAAACCGGTAGTGGTAAGCGTAAAACCGGCCAGTAATAAAAATGCGTAGAGAATCCTGTTCACGTCTTTTGAATTTTGACGCAAACGTACCCTTGCCACATTATGCGTATGTTAACGGAATATTAAATTAATGTTAACTCGCAGGCGCAACTATGATCTCCAGAGCATTACAGATCAATTATGATGTGATATGTACTGTTTTTACGGGTTTAAGGCTGATAGAATCTTATATTATCAAGGTTTAAGGTTAAGGAATGAGCATCCCCTGCGGAGGTTAACCCCGTTCAGTTCGCATATTCTCCGAAAGTAAATAAGCAGTGTTATGGGATTGTTACGGGAATATTAAGTTTAGTGTTGATGTAAAAAAAGATGGCCCCTGTACGGCGCCACCTTTCTTATCACTATAAAAAAAACCGTCCCGCTAAAAAGCAGGACGGTACTTGAACAGTTTATGAAAATCTACGCTTACGCTTAATTAAATAAACAAACTCATTTATTACCGGAACGCTATTAATATGCGGTAGCGTTCGGGTTAAAGTTTGTCCAGGTAGCTAACCAGGTATCGCCTTCTGCAAAAGCACCTACATAAGTAACTTTTGTAAAGAATGCATCTGCTACTTTAGCATCCGCAAAAGCAGCTTTGTTCAGCAGCGGAGATCCGGCCTGGGGCTTGGGATCGATCGCTGTTAAGCTGGTCAGGTTAGTTAATTTCAGATCTGCAGCTGTGTTCAGGCTAATATCATTTGCAAAGGCAGCGGTAGTGAACCAGGCAGTTACATCAAAGGTAACTGTTGTTACAACTCTGTCCAGCTTCTTGGAAGATGCCATACCGATGAAAGTATTTTTAACAGCCTGTGTACCGGCAACACTGGCGTTGATGGTTTGATCGCCATCCAGCAGTAAACCGGTAGGGAAACCTGCGATCACAGAGTTGTACAATGACAGCTGGCTGGCGCGGCGGATGTGCGCACCTCTTTTAAATACATGGCCGGCAGGTAAAGTACCATCACCTATAACACCAGGACCCAGGATGGTCATATTGGAAAATACCGGGGCAGTATTAGGACTGCTGGGAGTTGCCGGCGGATTTTCTTCGTTATCAGACTCAAAACCATTGGATGCACCGGAAGCGTTTGTAACGTCAGACAGGTCTTTGTTACGGATACTAACGCCAAACTGTACTTTACCTCTGAAACCATTGTCTGTATCAAAATCATCATCCACACCGCTGAAAGCTACCAGGTATTTGGCATTTACAGTACCGCCAAACCACTCGTAAGAGTCATCACCGGAATAGCTTACCTGTATATGATCTATAGTAGTACCTGAACCAACAGCTACAAAAGTAAGACCGTTCAGTTCTGAGTTAGCTTCTGTTGATAACGGAATACCACCATATTCAATACGAACATATTTCAGTGTACCTGAGTTATCGCTGTCATCATCGCCACCACCTATGATATCATCTTTATAAGAATCACGGTCGGCAGCGCTAAAACCTTCCACCACGCGGCGGCCGGCTACACCATTCCAGGTAGTATTTACTTTAGCTTTACCTACCAGTACAATACCACCCCAGTCACCATGTGCTCTTGCGTTGGCAGCCTGGTTGGAAGTAAATACGATGGGCTTATCGGTAGTACCGGCAGCCATTAATTTGGCGCCTTTGGTAACGATCAGGGTAGCTTTGGTACCTTTAATACCTTTGATAATAGTACCGGGTTCAATGGTAAGGGTAGCATTGTTCTTTACAAATACCACACCATTCAGGTAGTGTACTTTATCGGCTTTTAAAGTAATGCTGGTAGTAACGGAAGTTTTTAAGGTATCCGGGTTGTCGCCACCACCAGCGGGCGGGTTAGGATTGTTGTCATCATCGCTGCTGCAGGATGCCAGAGCCAGTGCGCCGGCAAAGGCAAGTAACGCAAATTTCTTCATGTGCATTCTTTTTTGTGTAAGCAATTATAAAATTGGTGTTAGATTAAAAACTATAGGTAAATGATAAGCCGTAGTTGGTGCCATACCTGAACTGGAAGGCTTTGTAATCGCCCGCCTCATCGTAATGCTTGTTCTCGTTCATGTCCTGGTAAAAGATGGCCTTCTTATTAATGATATCTGATACAGTGAATTTGATCTCTGCATTTTTGAACAGGCGCTGTGACACCTGGAAATCCAGTAAAGGACGGGGAGCTTCCCATATGCTGGGAAAATCTGCGTTCCCTACCTGGTACACCCGGCGGCCGATCATATTAAACAATACGGTGGCGTTGGTACCGGAAGCTGCATTTTCAAACTGCAGGCCGCCATTAATTACAAAGGGCGATTGTCCCTGCATGGGTCTTGATTCCAGCTCACCCACATAATCTTTCGGATACTGTACCTTACTATTGATCACCGCTACGTTGGAGAACAGGGTGAACTTTTCTAACAGCGCTGATCCAAAGAAATCCAGCTTTTTCCTGAACTCCAGCTCCGCTCCCAGGCTTCTTGCAGTTTTTGCATTGGCGTAGGAGAAAGTAGGCGTACCTGAGTTAACGGTGTATGTAGATTCTATAGGCCGGTCAAAGTGTTTATAGAAAACACCCAGTGTTAACACTTCACCTGCAGCCGGGTACAATTCATAACGCAAGTCTGCATTCGTGATCTTGCTGCGCTTAAGATCCGGGTTACCATATACTACCCCTACTTTATCGTTATCAAAGAAGCGGAAAGAGGCTACTTCCCTGAACTCAGGCCGGGCCACAGTTTGGGAGCCGCTTAAACGCAGGTTTGTTTTTGGGTTCAGCTGGTAAGTAATGTTCACAGATGGTAAGATGTCTGTATTACTTTGATCGTAGCTGGTTTTGTTATCGGATTTCAGCTGCTGTGAAAATATTTCTGCGCGTACGCCCCAAACCAATCTCAATTTTTCACCGAACTGGTTGTCAAACTGCAGGTATCCTGCTCCCAGGTTAGAAGAGGATGTGTAGGAATCCGTTGGTTCAGTGGGATCAAAATAAAAGAACTTGTCAGCCCCTAAATTTTCCGGTGCAAATATTTTATCTGCCGGCAATTGATATAATGCCGGGTTATTGGTATAAGTGCTTTCCAAAGCAGTTAAGGCAATTGCCCTGGAAGTGAATGTGCGGTTCTTACGCTGGTAAAGGCCGCCTGCTTTAATTTGCTGCTGCTGGTTTAACCATTTAAAATTTTTGGCTACATCCAGGCCGCCACCGTATACCTTCTCATCCAGTTTAGAATAAAACCGGCCTGCATTAATGGGGCTGCCGGAGTTTTCTCCTACACCTGCTTTTACAAAATAAGTACCGTTAGGCCCATCAGTGGAATTGTATACCAGCCTTCTCAGGTCAGGTATATTTTGTACCAGGTACGAGAAGTTCCCGTTCCACCTTACTTTAATATTGCTAAGCTTGAAAAAGTGATCACCTATCAGCTGGGAATTTAAAAGCCGGTTTGATTTAAAATATAATTCCTGTGAGCGTACGTCAAAAGTATCTGCATCAAAGCGCTGGCCGGTACGCAGCAAGGTCTGGTCGCTGCTGGTAATATTATAGGAGTTTTTCCAGCTAAGCTTATTCACGCCGCTTTGGAAAGTAAGGTTAGCCAGTGCGCCTGCCAAAACATTATCTACATATACATCATCGTTAAAGTCATAATACTTACGGCCGTCTGCTACCTGGTATAAAGCTCTTTCTGCTTTTACATACCGTCCGGTTCTGTTATAGTTCAGGGCAAAAATGCCGCCCAGCTTTTTATTGGTATTGCCTTTGGAAGTAAAGCCGCCGGCTACCTGCAGGTTACCGTTTATAGGCGCGCTGCTGCTGGAAGCGCCCCAGTTGGAAGACAGTAATTTGGCAGCGGCACCCTTCTGATCCAGGCTTAAACCGTTGTAATTAGCGAGGGGAGGGAAATTGCTGTTCAGCTTCCGGTCCCCGTCATCAATACCCAGGAAATCCAGGTTGCCTCCTTTGTATTTATAATAATCTTTCCCGGTGGTTTGGCTATTCAGGTTAGTGCCAACGGTTACGGTAAAAAAGTTATCGTCCGGTACATCTTTGGTATTAACCTGTACCAGGCCGCCGGCAAACTCCCCGGGCATTTCGGGAATAGCTGCCTTATTAATAATAATGTTGTCTATTATATTGGAGGGGAAAATATCGAAGGAAAATGTTTTGCGGTCCGGCTCTGTGCTGCTTAGCAGGGCGCCGTTCAGCGTAGCCTGGTTGTACCGATCTGCCAGCCCTCTTACGATCAGGAATTTTCCTTCCTGTATAGATGCGCCGGATACTCTTTTTAATACTTCACTGGTATTTTTATCGGGCGATCTTTTGATGGTTTCAGAAGAAACTACCTGTGCTACAGTATTGGTATTTTTCTGGTAGGCTAATAATGCATTTAAAGATTCCTTGCGGGCAGAAGCGGTTACCACTACTTCCTGTAAGGCTTTGGAGGAGGGTTCGTCCATAATTACATCCAGAGTAGTGGGTGCGCCGGCTTTTACAGCTACTTCGCTGATGGATTTGGTCTGGTACCCCATGTATTTGAAATCTACCGTGTAGGTACCTGCATCCACGCTTATTATATAACGGCCTTCTACATCTGTAACGGCGCCTTTTGCGCTGCCCTGTATCACTACTGTTACCCCAATGAGGGCTTCACCTGTTTTCTTATCAGTTACTTTACCTGCTATTTTACCGGGATCTGCTGCAAAAACATTTTGTACAAAACCCAATAAGCACAGGAATATCCAAAGTTGTGCTGGAACTAGTTCGCGTTTCATTATGTGTTGATAGAATGTAGCGCAAAACTATTGCGGGCTTATTACTGCATTGTTAAGCCCGTATTACCAGAATGTTAAGTTGTTAAAGAATTATTAAGAAATTATTAAGGATAGGGGATGCATGAATTTTATAGAACAGGTTTCATTAACAGGAAAAACCCGGGGGCGCCTGCCGGTTATTCAGCCACAGGTCCAGCGAAATATCCAGGGCGCTGTTGCCATCTTCCCGGCTCCCATCTGCCGCAATGATCTGGAACAGGTGCTGGCTTTTGTTGGTAAAGGGCTTGTTATCTTTTTTATTGCACAGTTCCAGGCTGAAGTTGAATTTTTCTTCCAGCTCCTCTTCAAACTCACGCAGACTCAGGGTTTCATCTATGGGGTATTCCACCAGCATGTCGGCAGGAAAGCCGGCTTCCTTCAGGGTATCAAAGGCATTGCCAAGGGAGTTATGCACATACACCGTTACATTACAGCTTAGCAGCCGCTGGAACTGCAACTGCAGCAGGGAAATGGTCATTAAAGGGTGAAACTTCAGTACTTTCATCTCAATATGGTATTACTGCATCCTGGCTATAGGATTGTGATTCCGGCAAACTTAACGGCTTACCTTTAATTAAATATTAAGCAGCTGTTATGTTATTGTAAATAACATGATAGCAATTACTTATGCAATTGGGTGTTCAAGCGTGCAGTAGGAGATGGGAAGGATAGCAAATAAGGTATCAGGGATTAAAGCTAATGACTTTGGATACTTCCCAGGGAAGCGGGCTGTCATCATCTTCATCAGGTAACACTACCTTGGTTTTAGTAACCGGGTGCTGGTACAGTTTCCATTCCCCGCTGCTGTATTCCAGTGAGGTCAGGCTCTCTACCCAGTCGCCCGAGTTCATGTAGGTAACGGTTCCACCGTTATGCTGCATTTCCTTTATAATAGGCTGGTGGATGTGCCCGCAGCACACCACATCAAATTTTTTGTCAATAGCGATCTCTGCCACTATTTGTTCAAAATCCGAGATAAAACTCACCGCCTGCTTCACACTTTGCTTCACTTTTTTAGAGAACGACAGCTTTTCCCGGCCCAGGCGTTCCAGCACATTATTCACCAGGCGGTTCAGGATAATTAGGATATCATACCCCTTCCCCCCTAATTTGGCCAGCCATTTAGAGTTTTTCATGGTTACATCATACACGTCGCCATGAAAGAACCAGTGGGCTTTTCCATCCACTTCCAGGATCAGCTTGTTGTCTATGGTAAAATTCCCCAGCTCAAAACCAGCATATTTACGCAGGGCTTCGTCGTGGTTGCCGGTCAGGTAGTACACATCCGTACCTTTACCGATCATTTTGAGGATACGGCGGATCACCTTGGTATGAGCCTTGGGAAAATACCGCTTGCTGAACTGCCAGATATCAATGATATCCCCGTTCAGCACCAGGATCTTCGGGTCAATACTATCCAGGTATTGTACCAGCTCTTTTGCGTGACAGCCGTAGATCCCGAGGTGTACATCGGAGATCACAACTATATCTAATGGGCGTTTTTCAGACATTTAAATCAAGTCAATTCCTTAGTGCAAAGAAAAATTTGCTATATTACTTTTATATTAACCCAGTATTAAGGAATCATTAATTCTAACATTTTCTTGGACGTATTGGCACCGGATAGCTATTTTTGCCGCAAATTTCAAACATCACCTATATGGGAGGCTTCAATTCTTTTGTGAAACTTTTTATGCCGAAAGACCGGGTTTTTTATTCATTGTTCGAGGATGTAGCAGCCAACCTGGTGGAAATGGGAGAAGTGCTGAATGAGCTGGTAACCACAAACGACCTGAGCATCCGTAAGGACAAAGTGCACCTGATCGAACGGCTGGAACACAAAAATGACGATTATACCCACCGGATATTTGTTGAGCTGGGCCAGAATTTTATTACCCCCTTTGACCGGGAGGATATACACTACCTGGCAGCCACCCTGGACGATGTGGCAGACTATATTCACGGTTCTGCTAAAAGGATTGACCTGTACAAAGTGTATGAGCTGAACGATAGCATCCGCAAGCTGGCAGAGCTGATAAGCCTGGGCGTGGCAGAGCTGTTCAAAGCTATTCACGAGCTGCGCGACATGAAGAACATGCGGAACATCACCGATGCCTGTGTAAAGATCAACAGCCTGGAAAACCATGCAGATGACATTTATGACATGGCCATTGCCGACCTGTTTGATACAGAGACCAATGCGGCTGAGCTGATCAAAATGCGTGAAATATACCAGGCGCTGGAAATAGCTACGGATAAATGTGAAGATTGCGCCAACGTAATTGAAACCATCATTATTAAGTACGCCTGATCCGCAGGCGGGGGGAATGTTCACGTAATTTCTTAGCTATGACCTTTCTGATCGTTATCATTATACTGGCGTTCGTGTTTGACTACATTAACGGTTTTCATGATGCCGCCAACTCTATTGCCACTATAGTTTCTACCAAAGTATTAACGCCTTTCCAGGCAGTACTGTGGGCGGCCGTATTCAACTTCGCCGCCTTTTTTATGTCCAAATATATTTACGGGGAGTTCAGGGTAGGTAATACCATCGCCAAAACCATCTTTGAGCAATATATTACCCTGAAAGTGATCTTTTGCGGGCTGCTGGCCGCTATTGCCTGGAACCTGATGACCTGGTGGTACGGTATCCCTTCCAGCTCCTCCCATACCCTTATAGGCGGATTTATTGGCGCTGCAGTAGCCAATGCCCACGGCTCTTTTGACGTGATCAACTATGCCAAAGTAATGCCCACCATTTATTTTATAGTGCTGGCGCCCTTTATTGGTATGGTGGTGGCCTTTTTTATTACCATCCTGATCGTAAATATCTGTAAAAGGGCCAACCCTTTCCGGGCAGAGAACTGGTTCAAACGCCTGCAGCTGCTGTCCTCCGCGGCCCTGAGCTTAGGCCACGGCGGTAACGATGCCCAGAAGGTAATGGGTATTATTGCCGCAGCCATGGTGGCACACGGCTCCATTGATAAAATTACGGACGTGCCCAACTGGGTGCCGCTGTGCTGTTTTACAGCCATAGGCCTGGGTACCATGAGCGGTGGCTGGAAGATCGTTAAAACCATGGGTACCCGTATTACCAAGGTAACCCCGCTGGAAGGCGTAGCTGCAGAAACAGCAGGCGCCATAACCCTGTACCTCACAGAAACGCTGGGCATACCGGTGAGCACCACCCATACCATTACCGGCTCCATTATAGGGGTGGGCGCCACCAAACGCCTTTCCGCAGTACGTTGGGGGGTAACAGTAAGCCTGCTGTGGGCCTGGATCATGACCATCCCTATCAGCGCCCTGGTGGCAGCGGTAGTATACTTTATAGTAAATCTTTTCATTAAATAACGGCGAAGCATACGCGTTTACCGGTTTATTGGCTGCATCTTGTACGCCTGAGGCGGTAAACGCGTACTTTCCCTCCACGGCCCCAACTTTTTCTTATTAAAAATTCCTTTCTACCCCCTATTTTTGTGAGATTTTTGTGAAATAGCGGATTATACGCTACCCATAACCAATAACTGTTCAATTGCATGAAACCCCGTGTGCAGTATATGTGCAGACAGGGCATCATACTTTGATCTAAAAACTTTAGGCAAATGAAAGGTATTATTCTGGCCGGTGGCTCGGGTACCCGCTTACATCCTATCACGTATGCTATCAGCAAACAGATCATGCCCATTTATGATAAGCCCATGATCTATTACCCGCTATCCACGCTCATGCTGGCCGGCATACAGGATATCCTCATCATTTCTACCCCGCATGACCTGCCTGCCTTTAAACGCCTGTTTGGCGATGGCAGCCAGTATGGCTTACGCCTGCAGTATGCGGAGCAGGCTACTCCCAACGGGCTGGCACAGGCTTTTGTAATTGGCCGGGAATTTATTGGCAATGATAAAGTAGCCCTGGTACTGGGCGATAATATATTTTATGGCGCCGGCCTGGGTACCCAGCTGGCTAATAATGTGGACCCGGATGGCGGTATTGTATACGCCTACCACGTATCTGATCCGGAACGTTACGGCGTGGTGGAGTTTGATGCGCAGATGAAAGCAGTGTCTATTGAGGAAAAGCCCGCCCAGCCTAAATCCAGCTACGCAGTACCGGGCTTATATTTTTATGATAACGAGGTGGTGAACATTGCCCGCGACCTGGAACCCAGCCCCCGCGGTGAATACGAGATCACGGATGTGAACCGGGAATACCTGCGCCGGGGCAAATTAAAAGTATCCATACTGCCACGCGGCACCGCCTGGCTGGATACCGGCACCTTTGACTCCCTGATGCAGGCCTCCCAGTTTGTGCAGGTGATTGAGCAGCGCCAGGGGATTAAAATAGCCTGTATTGAGGAAATAGCCTACCGCAAGGGTTTTATTACCCGGGAACAGCTGCAGGAGCTGGCCAAGCCCCTGCTGAAAAGCGGTTACGGGCAGTACCTGGAAGATGTATTGAAACAGAAAGTGTGATCAGGCATTTACAATTTCAGATCTGCGATCTTAGATTTGCAGCAGCAATCAGGATCATTGGTCTATAAATCGTAAGTTGCAGTATTATAACGTTTACGATTATAGCGTTACTATTAAATTTGGTATTACAAATAGGGACAATCAAATCATAGGCCTGTAAATCGTAAATCTAAAATCGTAAATCTAAAATCATGAAGGTTCTTGTTACCGGTGGTTGTGGCTACATTGGTGCACACACTATTGTAGATCTGATCAATCACGGCTTTGATGTGGTATCTGTAGACAGTAACATTCGCAGCACTACCCAACTACTGGACGGTATTGAAAAAATTACCGGCAAAAAGATCCATAATTACAAAGTGGACCTCTGCAACCTGGAGGATACCCATGCTGTTTTTCACGAGAACCGGGACATTGTAGGCGTGATCCACTTTGCCGCGCTGAAAACCGTACCGGAATCCGTAGCAGAACCGCTGCTGTATTTTCATAATAACCTTACCTCCCTGGTAAACATCCTGAAATGCATCCAGGAATTTAAGATCCCCAACTTTGTATTCTCCTCCTCCTGCTCAGTGTATGGCAACGCCACTGCGCTGCCGGTGGTAGAGGAAACCCCGCTGGGTGAAGCGCAATCTCCCTACGCCCGCACCAAACAAATAGGTGAGCAGATCATCCAGGACTATAACAAGGTAAATGATACGCAATCCATTATACTGCGGTACTTTAACCCGGTAGGTGCGCATCCTTCTGCCCTGATAGGCGAGCTGCCTTTGGGTAAACCGGATAACCTGGTGCCAATGATCACGCAAACGGCTATAGGAAAACGCCCCAAGATGATCGTATTCGGCCATGACTACGATACCCGCGATGGTTCCTGCATCCGCGATTACATTCATGTAATGGATATTGCCAATGCACATACCCGCGCCCTGCAGTACCTGCTGGATAAAAAGAATAAGGCTAACCTGGAAACCTTTAACCTGGGTACCGGCAACGGCGTAACCGTGCTGGAAGCTATTAATGCCTTTGAAAAGATCTCCGGTGTAAAGCTGAACTATGAGCTGGGCCCCCGCCGCCCCGGTGATGTAATAGCCATTTATGCCAACAATAGCCTGGCCAAGTCCAGACTGGGCTGGGAACCCAAGATCGGGATCGAGGACATGATGCGTACCGCCTGGCAGTGGGAAGTAAGCCTGCGGGATAAAGTGCTCAGCAACTAATTAAAAATTTATAGATATGCAGATGTGGAGATGGTTTAAAACCGGAACCGGGCATTTGCACATTTGTACATCTGCATATTTGCACATAATTATTACTTTTACGTTCTAACTTTTGAAAACTGGTATATGGTAAAAGATATTCAACCCTTAAATGAAAAAGAAACCCGGGCCGGATTTGGAGAAGGCATCCTGGAAGTAGCACGTAAGAACCCCAATGTGGTAGCGCTTACGGCCGACCTGCTGGGTTCCATGAAGCTGAATGCATTTATTAAGGAGTTTCCTGAACGTTTCGTACAGTGTGGTATTGCCGAAGCTAACATGATAGGCATTGCCGCCGGCATGACCATTGGCGGTAAAATACCGTATACCACTACCTTTGCTAACTTTTCAACCGGCCGTGTGTACGACCAGATCCGCCAGTCAGTAGCCTATTCCGGCAAGAACGTAAAGATCTGTGCATCCCACGCTGGTCTTACCCTGGGTGAAGATGGGGCTACCCACCAGATCCTGGAAGATATTGGCTTAATGCGCATGCTGCCCGGTATGACCGTGATAGTACCCTGCGATTTTAACCAGACCAAAGCAGCCACCATAGCTATTGCTGATTATGAAGGCCCGGTATACCTGCGTTTTGGCCGCCCCAAATGGCCCAACTTTACACCGGAAAATCAAAAATTTGAGATCGGTAAAGCCCAGGTGCTGAACGAGGGCAATGATATTACCCTGTTTGCCTGCGGCCACCTGGTGTGGATAGCCGTGGAAGCCGGTAAGATCCTGGAAGAAAAAGGCTATAGCGTTGAGATCATTAATATACATACCATTAAGCCACTGGATGAGGAAGCCGTACTGCGCTCCCTGACCAAAACCCGCTGCGCAGTTACTGCTGAAGAGCATAACGTGCTGGGTGGCCTTGGCGACAGCATTGCACAGGTAGCGGCCCGCCACCTGCCCGTGCCCATTGAATATGTAGGCACCAATGATACCTTTGGCGAAAGCGGCAAGCCCCTGGACCTGCTAAAAAAGTACGGCCTGGATGCTAACCACATTGTGGCTGCTGCAGAAAAAGCCATTAGCCGGAAGACGAAATAATGTGCCTGCGCGCACAGCTGCATATTTGCATATCAGATTAAACTTTTGCATAAAAAATCCATCTCATAGATGGATTTTTTATTTAATTTCATTCCATTACTAAACTTTATAGAACAAGCGTGAGCAATATCATGTGTAAATGTAGGGGTGTGCTGTGTATGCATGCATGCGCCGGTTTACGCATCAGCACCTCCCATTTAACCTAACATGGCCGTTACACAGGATGATAAAGCACTTTTAGCGTTATACCGGCAGCCGGAAACCCGGGAAAAAGGTTTTACGGATATTATCCGTAAGTACCAGGAACGGTTGTACTGGCACATCCGCCGGTTGGTAGTAGATCATGAGGATGCTAATGATGTATTGCAGAACGTGTTCATTAAGGTTTGGAAAAACCTGGAAGGGTTCCGGGAAGATGCGCAGCTTTTTACCTGGTTATATAAGATAGCCACCAATGAAAGCCTTACTTTCCTGGAACAGCAGAAAAGAAAATCCTCGGTATCTTTATCCGACGTAGAAACTGGCCTGAGTAATAAGCTGCGTGCCGACAGTCAGTTTGATGCTAATAAGCTGGAGTGGAAGCTGCAACGCGCTATATTAAGCCTGCCGGAAAAACAACGGGTAGTATTTAACCTCCGGTATTATGATGAAATGCCTTATGAAGAAATGAGCCGGGTATTGGAAACATCCGAAGGCGCGCTAAAGGCCTCTTATCATCATGCTGTAAAAAAGATCGAGGAGTTTATTAAGAACGGATAAAGATCACTATAACCAGGCGTAAGCCCTTATCAACCAGACATTAAAGATTATAACGCACGGACCCATTAAACTATTGTCTTTGCTCATTGTCTAACCAAGTATTATGAATAAAAAGGGAAAAGATATTGCGGATGAACTGGTGGAGATCGTTCCCGGTCTGAACTTACCTGCTGATGCGCCTTTTACGGCGCCGGAAGGTTATTTTAATGCCCTGCCGGAGCAGATCATGCAACGCATACGGGCGGCAAATGCAGACCCGGAGCCGGTGCAGGAAGAGCTGGCCGCCCTGTCATCCCTGCTGGCTGCCGCGCCCCGGCCCAAGCCTCAAAACGTACCTTCCGGTTACTTTGAGGAGCTGCCTGAGCGGGTAATGGCTGCCATTGCTGCTGAAAAGCAGGCCGTACCGGCTAAAGTGGTGCCCATACGCAATACCCGCAGGCGCTATATGGCCTGGATAGCTGCGGCTTCTGTTGCAGCCATTTTAACGGGTGTTTTATTCATGTTCAAAGGCACCTCTCACAATACCAGCAGCCTGGAAGCCCAGCTGGCCGGCATTCCCGACCAGGAAATAGTGGATTACCTGCAAACACATACGGATGCTTTTGATAAGGAGGCCATATTTTCAAACGTATCCACCGAGGAGGTAGCCGATGAGCTGCCCAGCATGTCAACCGATCTTAGTAGCCTGCCCTCTGAAGCCATTCAGAAGTACCTGGAGAGCTCCGGCTGGCAAAACTAAGTGCAAACATTAGCGAATTAATTCATGAAACATTTTAACATACTAGGATTTTTAATGGCTGTGATGTGTTGCCTGGTTATCCGGGCCAGCGCGCAGCAACCGGAACCCGGCGATAACGCCTCCCTGAAAGACAAGATCAGGGCGGCGGAGATCGGCTATCTTTCCAAACAACTGGAGCTTACCCCGGCCGAAGCCGAAAAATTCTGGCCTATCTATAACAATTATACACACGAAGTAGAATTGCTGATAGCCGAACGCCGGCGTAATAAGCAGCAGGACCGCACCAATGACGATGCCGCCCTCCAGGCCCTGGACAAGGAAATGGATATTGAACAACGCATGGTGGATGTGCGTACCCGCTATAAACAGGAATTCCTGAAAGCGCTGCCGCCCCGCAAAGCCAGCTCTGTGTTCAAAGCAGAGCGTGAGTTCCGCACGCAGCTGTTCCGCCAGTTAAAAGAGCGGGGAGCAGACAGGAATTTGCGGAGGGTAAGGCCGTAATTAATGTGCAAATTATAAATGTGCAGATGTGCAAATGATTAATGCGGATAATTGCATTTCATTTGCACATTTTCATTTCTATACATAACTACAGCTGATAAGGAAGCCCGTAATGAATTTACAGTACATATTCTTACCTTATAACTTTGTAATTTTACGTGATGGCACGTATAATTCCTTTATCGGAAGGCTCTTTCACGGTAGACGCTACTAAAAAGTTCATTCCCTTTGATGCAGGCAAAGACACTATGCAGCAACGTAATCACGGCTCGCTGCTTGTAGAGATCCAACCTTTTCTCGTAATTACTGACCGCGACTATATTTTACTGGACACCGGCCTTGGGTTCCGCAATGCAGATGGGGTGCTGCAGCTGCACCAGCACTTAATTGATCATGGCGTAAACCCAATGGAGGTCACTAAAGTGCTCATGAGCCATTTACATAAGGACCATTCCGGCGGCGTATCTACCCTGGACCCGGTTACACACCAACGCAGCTTAACCTTTCCGCAGGCTACCTATTATGTAAATAAGCAGGAAATGGCCTATGCCATTGAGCAGGATGGCAAAAGCTATCACGCAGAAGATGTAGCCCTGCTGCAGCAGCGGGATAACGTGGTGTTTATTGATGGTAATGGCGTCATAGATGATTACATTCATTATGAGCTTACCGGCGGGCACTGCCCATATCACCAGGTATTTTTAATTGATGATGGGGAAGATAAAGTATTCTTTGGCGGGGATGTGGCGCCGCAGATCTCTCAAATGAAAAGCCGCTTTATTGCCAAGTACGATTATGATGGCAAACGCAGTATGGAGCTGCGCCAGCAGTTCCTGGAACGCGGCACCGCCGAAGGCTGGAACTTCCTGTATTATCATGATACGAAATTTCCCTATGGGAAATTTTAGTTGGCAGTTGCCAGTGGGCAGTTGGCAGTCAGCGAGAAATACTTAAAGAAAAGACCTGTTACACACATAAGAATGTAACAGGTCTTTTACTTTTATAACTTGCCTTATGACTGCTAACTGCCAACTGCCTACTTATAATTCCTGCAGCATTTTTACAAAATCGTTTATAGATAGTGTATTAACCTGGGGAAAGGTGATCTGTTTCAGCGCGGCAAAATGTTTGTCTTCTGTTACCAGGTACTCCGCCTGGCCGGCAATGGCGCTATCTACATATTTATTATCATCAGGGTCAGCCTCTATGAGGTTCCATTTATAATATACAAACTGGGAGTGTACATTGGGAAGCTCTGTCAATAAGGAGAGGAAAGCTGCAGCGGTAGACAAACCGTATTTTTGCTGAATGATCTCGGCGTATTCAAAAAGTATATCTTCTGTTATGATGAGGTCAAACTTACCCGCTATTAAAGCCTTATATACTATGTGATAAGGTGATCTTGATGTAAGGCACATCACCAGGATATTGCAGTCCAGTACGGCCCTCACCCCTGTGTGCTTTTTCTAAAATGCTCTGTTTTCCATTTCTCAAAAACCGCTACGCCATATCCCTTTTCTTCAAAGGCCTTATCTGCTTCCCGGGTTACTTTATCAGCCAAAAAAGCCAGTAACAGGGACTTAATTTCTTTAAGGTCCTCCTCGCTTTGATTATACCTGAACAGTTTCAGGATCTCTAATTGCGTTTCATTTAATGCAGCACTCATATACCTCAAAATTTCTATCCTAAATTACGATTTTTTTTGAAGTAAGCCATGGTGTGCCTACCGCAGCACCATCTGCCGGTCCGCATCCAAACGCAGCATAATAAATATCATCATGGTAAATGTCATCAGCGAGGAGCCGCCGTAGCTCACCAGTGGTAGCGGAATACCAATTACCGGCGCCAAACCAATGGTCATGGCTATATTAATAGCCAGGTGAAAGAAGATAACGCTGGCTACCCCATACGCATATACGCGGCTGAAGGTCGATCGCTGTCGTTCTGCTATGAAAATGATCCGCAGCAGCAGGGCTACAAAAATGCCCAGGAATATCAGGCTGCCCATGAAACCAAAATCTTCCCCTATGGTACAGAAAATGAAGTCGGTACTTTGTTCCGGCACAAAGTCAAAACGGGTTTGTGTGCCTTTCAGGTAACCTTTGCCAAAGAACCCGCCGGAGCCAATGGCAATCATACTTTGGCGGGTATTATAGGTAGCCTTGGGATCATTTTCCTTACCCAGCATTACTTCAATACGGCGTACCTGGTAATCTTTCAGCACCTTGGTAAATGCAAAGGGTACTATAAACATTACAAATAACGAGCAGAAAGCCCAGATGCCCAGTATCAGCACCAGCCGGCCACGGCTGCGTTTTATTTCACGCCGGTTAAAATAGATCACCAGTGCAGCAAGCACGGAGAAAATAATAAAGAGGATATTCTTGTCCACCAGCAGGGCGCTCAGCACCAATATGATCCCCGAGAAGGCGATCACCAGCAAAGCGCCGGGCAGCCCTTCCCGGTACATTACCAGGAAAAACGAGAAATATACCAGCGCCAAACCTGTTTCATCCTGGAAAATGATGATAACAGCCGGTATCAGTGCAAAGGAAGCTGCTATCAGGCGGGAGCGCAGCTTATTAAAATCCGTTTCCAGTGAGGAAAGGTATTTAGCCAGCGCCAGGTTGGTACACAGCTTCGTAAACTCTGCCGGCTGAAAGCGGAAACCGCCGATCACCAGCCAGGAGTGCGAACCCTTTACATCGGTACCTATGGCCAGCACCAGTAAGAGCAGCAGCAGGCCAAAGGCATATAATATATTGGCCGTGGCCGTAAAGAACTTACTATCCGTTAACCATATAACAGTAGCCAGCACCAGCGAAACACCAAACCATAACAGCTGGCGTGCATAGTTGGTGCTTTGATGCATCACGTTATACCACACATTATCCCCTTCCCGGTATTCCGCAGCAAATATGGACATCAGTCCTATTACTACCAGCGCCAGGTACAATCCCATAATGGGCCAGTCAATCCCTTGTGTAAGCTTTATCTGCCGGTCGCGCATATGATCTAGTTACGGAAATAGTTAGAAAGAATCTGATCGCTTGTAAGGTTAGCAGTAGCGCCGTTCAATGAATCCAGTTTAGACTTTGCTTTCAGTACCGGGTCTATCGTAACATACTCCAGCATGGTTTTCATCATTGGCTTCTTCTTAATGGAAATGGTATCATGCAGGTACTTTTCCATCATCATACCGGCAATAGGCGCCGCGTAAGTGCCCCCGTAACCGGAGTTCTCCACTATAACGGCAATGGCTATCTTAGGATTATCGCGGGGGGCAAAGGCCACAAAGAACGCGTGGTTCTTCATTTTCTTCAGCTCTCCGTTCACAATAGCATTGTTCTGGGCTGTACCGGTTTTACCGCAAACAATCACTCCTTCTATCTGGGAGTTGCGCCCGGTGCCGCTTTCCACTACATCCTCCATACCTAATATTACAGAACGGTATACCGTGTCGGTTACACGTGCCACGGTATGTTTTTCTTTATATTTTTTCAGCAGATCAGTATCATCATTATCTATGCTTTGCACAAAGTGGGGCAGGTAGTAATACCCGTGGTTGGCAATAATACACATGGCATTGGCCATTTGCATGGGCGTTACGGCTACTGCGCCCTGTCCCATACCCACATACAGCTCAGAGCAGGAGTTCCACTGGCCGTTGTAACGTTTGTTCATACCAATGGTATCAATGGCATAACCGGGGTATTCACCCGGTATATCAATACCCAGACGGTGGCCCAGACCAAAAGAGGTCATGTAATCATACCAGCGCTGGTGGCCTTTTTTCACGCTGCCCCATTTACGGCTGTCTACCTCCAGGCGGTACAGGTTCACAAAGTACGAGTTGCAGGAGTGGGAAATAGCCAGGCGCAGGTTGGCGGCATGGCCGGCCTCACTGTGCTCGCAGGCAATAGAACGGCCGCAGGCTGTGTAGGCGCCGTGGCAGGGATAACCGAAGCTGGGGGTAATGATACCTTCATCCAGCGCTACCAGCGCAGTTAAAGGTTTCATGGACGATCCCGGAGGATAGGTACCCTGTATGGCGCGGTTAAATAAAGGTTTGGTAGTATCTACAAAAAGTTTGCTGAAGTTGCGGGCGCGGTAAGAACCGGTAAGCAGGTTCGGATCAAAAGTAGGGCTGCTTACCATGGCCAGTATGCCGCCGGTTTGCGGGTCAATGGCCACTACGCTGCCTATTTTATTACGCATCAGCCTTTCACCTAATACCTGCAGGTCTATATCCAGCGACAGGCGCAGGTTTTTCCCGGCAATAGCCGCTGTATCAAACTCACCTTTTTCATATGCACCCTGCGGGCGGTTCAGGTTATCTTTTACAAGGTATTGAATGCCACGCTGGCCCATCAGCACACTTTCATAATTTTTTTCCAGGCCGGTCATACCCAGGTAGTCGCCCATCTGGTAAGCGCTGTAGGCTTGTTTGGCCAGCAGCTGCGGGGAAATTTCACCAATATAGCCCAGTATGTTAGCCGCGGCAGCGTAAGGGTAAGAGCGGATCTGCCGTTGCACCAGCTCAAAGCCGGGCTGGAACAGGTACATGCTTTCCTGCAGGCGGCCAAATATTTCCGGGGGCAATAACGGTGCAAATACGGACTGGCGTACGCGCCCGTTCTTTACGATCGCATTTACAATACGTTTCTTGAATTCTGCATTATCTATCTGCAGTATCTGGCAAAGGTAGGCGGTATCAATTTTTTTAACGCTGGCAGGGGTTACCACCAGGTCATACATTACATCATTACGCAGTACGCTGCGGCCTTGCCGGTCAAAGATAATGCCCCTGCTGGGGTACACCACTTTGCGCAGTACTGCGTTGGCATCCGCAAGCTTGGAATATTTCTTTTCCACTACCTGCAAAAAGAATAACCTGGAAACGATGAGCAGCACCATTCCAAGTATGATCAACTGTATAACTCTTCTCCTGGGCTGATTATAAACGGACATCTAACTAAAGCGTGAAGTACACAACAAAATTGGTAATAAATTACGGATTATTTAACTACGAATTACGAATGATGGACAAGTGATCTTAAATTTTATCTCCTTTTTAACAACTGCGTAATCCGTAATTATTTTTTAGAAAAGAAAAGCAATTCATACAAGACAATCAATATCAGGCTGGCGATACTGGAAAACACGATCTTCATCAGCAGGTATCCAAAGTTGCCAAAGCCAAACACCTCCAGGGTAAACAGCGCCATGTGATGCAGCACCACCAGTATGGATATATAGGTCACGAACTGCGATACGCCCATACTGATCATGGAGGGGGTTTTCATATTGGTTTCAAAGCCACCCTGAGGAGAAAGTATGTTAATGATAAACGGGCGCAGGTATGCCATAAACACACAGGCAAAAGCGTGTATGCCCATGGTGTTCATGAACATGTCCAGGCTAAGGCCCATGAGCAATCCCAGCAGCATAACGGCCGGGCGGGGAATGTTAAAGGGCAGCAGCAGAATAAACAACATGTACATTTCCAGGCTTACCAGCTGGTGTACCAGGATCTTGTTCAGCACAAATACCTGTAACAACAGTAACAGCACAAAGCGGATGATATTTCGTAACAGGATACTCATTTTGTCAGGCTGTAGATTGAATCTTCCAATTGTTGTTGCTCGTCCTTCAACAGGTTATCGATCACGTACACGTATTGCAGGTTGTAAAAGTTGGTGGCCAGTTTAATACGGATGCTAAAAGCGGTGCTGGACTTGTCAGATACGGAGATCTCATCAATATAACCAACAGGTATATTTTCCGGGAACAGGGAAGAGAAGCCGCTGGTAATAACTGTATCGCCCTTTTGCACCTTTACGCTCCGGGGTATATCCCGCAAAATGGCATAGCCGGGGTTGGCGCCATCCCAGTACACGGTACCGGTTTCCTTGCCTTTAATAAGGCGGGCGCTTACACCAAAGTTGCTGGTGGCAGAGCCGGAGCTTTTAGCCAGCATAGACAATACCACTGCATAGTTATCACTTACGCTGCGCACCATACCTACTACACCCGTAGGGCTTATAACGCCCATGTTAGGCCGTATGCCCTGCAGGCGGCCACGGTGAATGGTAATGTAGTTCACCGGCCGGTTCACGGAGTTGTTGATCACCTTTGCCTCGCGGTATAAATACCGGCGCAATTGTGTACCTACTACGCGGTGCAGGGTATCATCACTGTAAAGGCGAATGGTATCCGTTACCACGGTGTTGCTGGTAAGCATGCTGTCAAAGCTGGAGCGCAGCAGGTTATGCAGGCGTGCATTCTCCGACACCAGGCTATCGTTGGTGGCTTTTAAATGAAAGTAGTATTGTACGTTATTGTAGCGGTCGTACAGCTTACCGCTTACATTGTTGGCAGAGTTGAGGTAGGCGGTTTTCTGAAAGTTATTATTCCGGAATACCAGCACAATACAAATCACTTCCAGCAGCAGAAATAAAAAGAAGTTGAAGTAACGCCTTAAGAAAATGATCAGATTACGCACCGTATAAAGTTTTCCAGATTCGGTCCATTTTTGAGCGAAAGGTATAATGTGAAACGTGAAGCGGGGCAGGTGAAGGGCGTGCGAAATATACTCTTCACCTGTCCATATTCACAAAAAGCTATTGCATCAGGAACGGATATTTACCAACATGCTTTAACGCTATGCCGGTACCTCTTACCACGGCGCGCAGCGGATCGTCTGCTACATGCACAGGTAATTTGATCTTCTGGGTCAGGCGTTTATCTAACCCGCGCAGCAGGGCGCCGCCACCGGTCAGGTACAAGCCTCTGCGGTAAATATCTGCAGCCAGCTCCGGAGGCGTTGTTTCCAGCGCTTTCAGGATGGCTTCCTCAATTTTAAAAATGGATTTATCCAGTGCTTCGGCAATCTCCTGGTAAGAGACCATGATCTGCTTAGGGATACCGGTTACCAGGTCACGGCCATTCACAGGCACATCATCCGGCGGATTGTCCAGCTCCTTCAGGGCAGAACCTATCTGGATCTTGATCTGCTCAGCAGTTCTTTCACCGATCAGCAAACTGTGGTAGCGGCGTAGCGCTTCCATGATGTCTGCAGTGAACTCATCACCCGCAATACGGATACTCTGGTCGCAAACGATACCGGCCAGGGCTATTACAGATATACCGGTGGTACCACCGCCTATGTCAATGATCATGTTACCCACCGGCTCTTCCACATCAATGCCAATACCCAGGGCAGCTGCCATGGGTTCATGAATGAGGAATACCTCTTTGGCGCCCGCCTGTTCGGCAGAGTCACGTACAGCACGTTTTTCCACTTCCGTAATACTGGAAGGGATACAGATGACCATGCGCCAGCTGGGGGAGAATAATGGTTTTTTGGGATAAACCAGTTTTATCATTTCACGGAGCATTCCTTCTGCCGCGTTAAAGTCCGCAATCACACCGTCTCTAAGGGGACGTATGGTACGCAGGTACTCATGCGTTTTCTCGTGCATCATCATGGCCTTTTTACCTACAGCCACAATTTTGCCGCTTGCTCTCTCTATTGCCACAATGGAAGGTTCATCCACCACTACCTGGTCATTGTGTATTATCAGCGTGTTCGCTGTGCCAAGGTCTATCGCTATTTCCTGCGTTAAAAAGTTAAAAAATCCCATTGTTTGATACGGTCAAATATTAGAGTGCAAAAATGATTAATTCCAACGAATATACGATGCAAAAATTGGATGTTAGAGCAATATACACTTAAATATTAAAAAATCTTATTTATTGTAGAGCGTGCATTGCTAACAGTTGCTCCAAGGACTGATCCGGTATAACGTTGTAAGCCTTTAAAAATTGTCTGAGTAATTAAAAATCAGTTGTCTACATCCGTGCTATCGAATCATCATATGACGTCTGGTGGCCTTATTACAGAAATTCAAATCCAATATCGTGGCGATAATACTTCCCTTCAAACTGAATGGTACCGGCTGTTTGCCTGGATTGTGCCAGTGCTTCACCTAAGCTGTTGGCTAAGGATGTAACCGTTAAAACCCGTCCTCCGTTCGTTAATAGCTGCCCGTTGCTTTCTTTGGTACCGGCGTGGAATACCAGCTGGCCGGGCTGTTGCGCCGGCAAGTTAGTGATCACTTTTCCTTTTTCATAATCTTCCGGGTAGCCTTTTGAAACTAACATCACCGTAGCGGCAGCACGGGCATCTTCCTGAATGGCCTGTGCAGCCAAAGTGCCTTCGGGTACGGCTTTGAACAGCGCTACCAGGTCGTTCTGCAAACGGGGCATCACTACTTCCGTTTCCGGATCACCCATGCGGCAATTGTACTCTATCACATAAGGATGGCCGCCTACATTGATCAATCCAAAGAAAATGAAACCATGGTATACAATACCTTCTGCTGCCAAACCGGCCACTGTAGGCTGTATGATCAGGGTTTCCACCTTTTGCATAAACGCCTTATCCGCAAAGGGTACGGGCGATACAGCGCCCATGCCCCCGGTGTTTAAACCGGTATCGCCTTCACCAATGCGCTTATAGTCTTTGGCCGTAGGCAGCAGCTGGTAGCTATGCCCGTCTGTGATCACAAATACAGAACACTCAATACCGGTAAGGAACTGCTCTACCACTACGCGTTTGCTGGCATCGCCAAACTTGGCGGCTTTGATCATGTGGGTGAATTCGGCAATAGCCTCCTCTGCAGAATCTACGATCACCACACCTTTGCCGGCTGCCAGCCCATCGGCTTTTATTACTATGGGCAGGCTATGCTGCTGCAGGTAAGCGACCCCTTCTGCATAGGTATCTTCAGTAAACTCCCGGTAAGCAGCGGTGGGTATGTTATGCCTTAACATGAACTGTTTGGCAAAAGCTTTGCTGCCTTCCAGCTGCGCGCCCAGCTTTGAAGGGCCTATTACAGGTATATGCTGTAAAGCAGCATCTGCCTTAAAGTGGTCGTAGATACCTTTTACCAGCGGTTCTTCAGAACCCGGTATCACCATATCTATCTGCTGCTGCAGGCAAAAGGCTTTCAGCTCATCCAGCGCGCTCACGGCAATGTTCACATTCTGCCCAAACTGAGCAGTACCGGCATTTCCCGGTGCAATGAACAATTGCCCGCATAAAGGGCTTTGTGCTATTTTCCAGGCCAGGGCATGTTCCCGGCCACCGCTACCTAGTAGTAATATCTTCATATTGGATTGCAGACCTGTAGATTTTCCGGGAAATTGTAGTTCCCAAAATTTTTGCAAAGAAAGGTCAAAAATTAACCAAACACACCATTTTTTTATGCAGAACCCTGAATTTCTTTATCTTGCCGCTTTACAATTCTATTACATAAACAACAAGACAACCAAAACCTGACCATTATGAGTCAACCTGCGGTTATGCAAGAACCTGTTATTCCTACTACCACTACAAGAAAAGGACACCCGAAAGGGCTGGCAGTTTTATTCTCCGCTGAAATGTGGGAAAGGTTTACTTTCTATGGCAACAGGGCCCTGCTCACGCTTTTCCTGGTAAGCGCGCTGAATTTTACACAAGAAGATTCCTCTATTATATATGGCGGTTTTTTAGGCATGGGCTGGTTAACCGCTATCCTGGGCGGTTTTATAGCGGACCGTTACCTGGGTAACCGTACCTGTATACTTATTGGAGGCCTTACTATGTCGCTGGGACAGTTATTCATGTTCGGCAGCGGGATCCTGTATGCAACCGATCTGCCTACTGCCCGGATGATAATGTGGGCCGGCCTGGTAATACTGATACTGGGTAATGGTTTTTTTAAACCCAACATTTCCTCTATGGTGGGCCAGCTGTATCCTAAAAACGATAACCGCCTGGACTCTGCCTTCACCATTTTTTATATGGGTATTAACCTGGGCGCTTTGCTGGGTATTACCATTTGTCCCATACTGGGCGATATTAAACATGCAGACGGCACCCGCGATGTAACTGCTTTTAAATGGGGATTCCTGGCTGCCAGCATAGCCATGCTGGTGGGCACTGTTATGTTCTACTTTCTGAAAGATAAATATGTAGTAAGCCCCGAAGGCAAGCCTGTGGGCACCAAACCCAAAAAGCAACATGAAATGGAGGGCGAGGCTGCCCAGGCGCAGTTCAGCACCCAGGCCGTTATTATTACCGTAATAGCGCTGCTGGTACTGGTGTCTGCTTTTCACTGGCTGGTGGGCGTAAACGTGCTGTATGCCTTTATTTACAGTACCGGTATAGCCCTGGCTGGATTAATACTGAGCGATAAATCCCTTAACGGTGTAGAGAGGCAGCGCATCATAGTTATATACATCGTATCATTCTTCGTGATCTTCTTCTGGGCTTGTTTTGAACAGGCCGGCTCCTCCCTCACCTTTGTGGCCGATCAGCAAACAGACCGTCACCTTTTTGGCTGGAACATGCCGCCCAGCCTCATACAAAATGCACAATCCCTTACCTTAATTATACTGGCCCTGCCTTTCAGCTGGCTGTGGCTGAAGCTGCAAAAGGTTAAAATGGATCCCGTTGCCCCCGTAAAACAGGCCATGGGCCTTTTCCTGCTGGCGGTAGGATATTATGTTATTGCCATGCAGGTTAAAAACCTGGGTAATGAAAAAATGGGCGTGATCTGGCTGATCGTTCTTTATACCTTCCACACCGTGGGTGAGCTAAGTGTATCACCTATCGGGCTTTCCCTGGTATCCAAGCTGGCGCCGCACCGTTTTACCTCCCTGCTCATGGGCGTATTCTTTTTATCCAATGCCTCCGGTTATGCGCTGGCCGGCACTTTGGGCACCCTGTTACCACCTACCGGCGAAAAATTTGAAATAGCTGCTAAGAACAATATTGACCTGCAGGGCATTCTGAACGGCACTGTTGCCGTTACCAGCCAGTTAAAAGAACAGCTTTTAACCTTGAAGCTGCCATCAGCTTACCCGCAATTTGCCGGTTTTACCATTCATAACCTGTACGAGTTCTTCATGCTCTTTGCCATACTGCCCGGTGTAGCTGCCATTCTGCTATTCCTGCTCTCCGGCCTGTTAAAGAAATGGATGAATGGGGTGAGATAAGCACATCAGCACATTAAACATACACCATCAATAAATCATGGCAGATACTAACTTTAAACCCTTTGTTGCTCCTGACGTAAAGATGAAGGAGCTTACAGTCAAGTCCATTGTACTGGGCTGCATTTTTGGTATTATTTTCGGCGCCGCTACTGTGTACCTTGCGCTCAAAGCAGGTTTGACCGTTACGGCATCCATCCCTATTGCGGTAATTGCCATTACCCTGGGCCGGAAATTTTTTAAGACCACCATCCTGGAAAATAACATTATTCAAACCACGGGTTCTGCCGGTGAAACCATTGCGGGTGGCGTGGCTTTTACCCTGCCGGGATTTTTGTTTCTGTCGCTTCCCAGCAGCGCCAATTACTTTGATTACATCACCATTTTCATCCTGGCCATTTTTGGAGGTATCCTGGGTACGCTCATGATGATCCCCTTACGGCGCTCTCTCATCGTAAAAGAGCATGGCACCCTGCCTTACCCGGAAGGTACCGCCTGCGGCGATGTGCTGATAGCCGGTGAAAAAGGCGGAGAGTTTGCTAAAACGGCTTTTTACGGGTTAGGCTTTGCTTTCGTATATGCCATCCTGCAAAAGATTCTGCATATTATTGCGGAAACGCCTTTTTACATGACCAAACAGGTGAACCGGTTCCTGCCTTCTGCACGCGTAAGCGCAGATATAACTCCGGAATACCTGGGCATAGGCTATATCATTGGCCCGCGCATTGGCGGCGTACTGGTAGGCGGCGGCGTATTAGCCTGGCTGGCCATTATTCCGTTACTGGCTACCCTGGTACCGGCAGATGCTATTGCTACCCAGCTGGTGAAGCTGGGCTACCTGGCCAGCCTTACTACACCGGGCGGACAAGGAGGCTGGGACCCTGCCACCCATACTTTTGCCAACTACTCCTCTGCTATTTATTATGCCTATGTACGGCAAATAGCTGCGGGCACAGTGGCTGCCGGTGGTTTCATTACGCTTATTAAAACCATTCCTACCATCGTTTCCTCTTTTAAAGGCAGCATCAGCTCTCTTAGCCGCGATGGAGTGGAAGCAAACAAAGGGGATGTACCGCGCACAGAAAGAGATCTGAATATTAAAATAGTAGCCATTGGCAGCATACTGCTGGTATTACTCATGGCTTTCCTGCCGCAGCTACCTGGTGATTCCGTTGGTCAGAAATTACTGATAGGCTTACTGGTGGTGATCTTTGGCGCGTTCTTCGTAACAGTGTCCAGCCGTATTGTGGGTTTGATCGGTACTTCCAACAATCCTATTTCCGGTATGACCATTGCTACGCTGATGGCTACCTGCCTGGTGTTTATTGCCATAGGCTGGAGCGGTAAGGCGTATGAGCCGATGGCGCTGGTGGTAGGCGGCATGATCTGTATTGCGGCGGCTAACGCCGGCGGTACTTCGCAGGATCTGAAATCCGGCTACATTGTAGGCGCTACCCCTAAATACCAGCAGATAGCATTGTTTATTGGCGCTATTGTTTCCTCTATCATTATTGGTTTAACTATAAAATTCCTGGACAAGCCTACAACAGATATGATCGCTAAAGGCATGGCGCCTGATGCGCATGCTATTGGCAGCCTTTACTTCCCGGCCCCGCAAAGTACGCTCATGGCTACCCTGATCAAAGGGATCCAGTCTTCCAGCCTGGATTGGCAATATGTAGTGGTAGGCGTATTCCTGGCTATTACCATGGAGTTGTGCGGTATTAAATCCTTATCTTTTGCTATTGGTGCATACCTGCCGTTGTCTACTACCCTCCCTATCTTTTTAGGTAGCGCTATCCGCGGCGTGGTAGATCATCAGAAGAAAAAGAAGAACATCCAGGTGTCTGCAGAAGAAGAGGAATTAGGTAAGGGCAACCTGTTTGCTACCGGCCTGGTGGCAGGTGGTGCAGTAGCAGGTGTATTGATCGCAGTATTATCCGGCATGAATGCTACCGGCCCATTAATGGCCAGCCTGAACCTGGAAGAGGGTATGAGCCATGCTTTGGGCCAGGGCGGTTACTATGTGCTGGCAGTTGCGTTCTTTGCCTTTATGGGATGGATCCTTTACCGCATTGCCAAACAGCAGCAGAAAGTAGAGCTATAGATTTTCCCTACACGCGTATATATTCAACATAAAGCGGCTGTGTCAGCGATGATGCAGCCGCTTTTTTTATTGCCTTTTGCAAGAGGCCTTCTTCCCATATTTCTCACGGCGGATAGGCTGCCTGAAACAACGAGATCTTGACTATTAGAGCTGATACAATGGCTGATATATACCGTCTGCCAATTTTATTACTTCCTGATGCAGTACTTTTAAGTGTTCAATGTTCATTGATATGGTTTCCTTATCTGCACATAAAATTATTTCTATCTTTTCCTTTAGGTTAGCCGGCTTTTTAGCTGCTTTTTCCAATCTTTCAATGGCTCTTTTATCGCCAACAGGATAGTACTCATTGATCGCGAACAGCGCCGCTACTATGTTTTTTACTGCTCTTGTTAAGCATCCTATTGAATTATACACATCCCTCTTTCCCCAAAAGCTTTCAGCGTGCATGATCGTAAATTCTGCTGACCACAAAGATTGTTTTATAATAGCCTCCCGGAGCTTGGGCGGATATTCCAACACTTCACGTTTTAGTTTTTCAATAGCTTTATGCGGATCGTACAGTGGAATACAGATCTCGGTTTCAGCCAGGTAAATAACAGACGAAAACCCGTACGGCGGTTGTTGTTCAAAGTGGTTTTCCCATTCTCCATTTTTTGCCTTTTCAATGGTATTCCTTACCTGCTCAAGGTTACGATAAAGGAAGTCCACCTTACCATGCGGAGTGGTTATCCAGGCGCCACCATTTACCCAGGGCCCCCATTCGTAGAAACCGGTGATGGTAGGATCGCTTGTTGCATATTTCAGCGCAACCGCCCTTATTTCATCGATATGGAATGGCTGGGCTGCATCGTAATAGATGCCAATGTCTATGTCGGATGTGTCAGAAGCAGTACCTGCCGCATACGACCCGCCTAAAACAACGGCAATCACTCCATTGATCTTTTCCAGGTCACTGGTTATATCCTCTAATAGCTTTTGTTGCTGTGCCGGTAAATTCAATTCAATCTGTTTTATTGAACAAATTTCTACAAAATTCCTGTTATCTGTATTTATGAAAGACAGCAGGCTGCGCAACTTAAACGAAAAAGGCCGCCTCAACTTGCGCTGAAACGGCCGGCCGGCTTTAAAATGCACTATTAGTATCTTTAATCCGCAGCCTGCGGCGCTGCTGTTTTCCAGCTATACACCCTTTTAACGCCCTGCGTTTTTTCCAGCTTGTTCACGCACACGGCGCTGATCCTGGTTTCATTCAGGTTCACGGCTTCCAGGTGTTTTAAGGCAGCTAAATGATCGCTGATACCATCTGCGATCGGGTTCTTTTCCAGACGCAACTTTTCCAGGTTCGTAAGCTGGCCCAGGAAAGCCAGGTCCGTATCAGAAAAGTTGTTATCAGACAGGTTCAGCCAAATGATGTTCTTTCCCACTTTTGCCAGGTCATCTTTTATATCACCAATGCTTTTGCCGGAGCCCGCAGGCAACGTTACATCCAGCATGGCGGGGTGCTGCAACATAATGCGTACCATCAGGCCTTTGCGGCGCAGGTTTTCCACCAGTCCCGGATCTACAGCAGCAGGTATGTCAGGATTAATGTGCTGCTCAATACCGGCCTCATTTTCTTCCTCCGGTGCAGTGGCGCCACCTAAGCCTAACCAGGCTGCTACCTTCGGTTTTATGGCAGCATTATCTTTTAATGCCGCTATGGGCGCACCTTCTGCGGCCATGGCTTTTTCTATCCACCAGTGAATGATCTCCACCTCTTTTTTTGCCAGCGGCGGCTTACCATCTGCCGGCATAAATTTTTCATGGGCAGGGTCCATGGTGATACGTTTGTACAATTCACTTTCATCCGGTTTGCCCGCTACTACTGCAGGGCCGTTCTTCCCTCCTTTCAGCAGGCTTTTTAAGTTCTGTACTGAGAGGTTGCCCTTTAATTTACCGGGCTGGTGGCATTGTCCGCATTTCTTTACCAGCATGGGCTGTACCACATCTTCATAGATCATGGCCTGCTCCACGCTGGTGGGTTTGGGTCTTTCCCGGTAGGTTAATACGGCCATGGTCAGGTAATCGCTGCCATGCGTAAGGTTACCGCCCTGGTGGCCGGCATATCCCATTAAGCCAAACAAGCCTACCAGCAGTGTTGAAAAGAGTGTAGGCGTTACCGTATATACAGCTTTGAAACGTCGGGTAGTGAGTAAGAAAAGCAAGCCGGCAATCAACGCAAGGCCAATGCCTGCCAGCTTATGATGGCTTAAAGTAGTGCGGTCATAATCCCCGCTTAAAGAAAGCATATAACCAAACACACAGGCCAGCACTGCCATTACAAAACCTGCCAGCAGCGTAAGCGGTACGGCGCTGCGCAGGTGCGCATACTTTTTGGTATAACCCAATAGATCAAACAGCACTGCCAGCAGCAGAAAACCAATGGGCAGGTGCACTATCAGCGGATGCAGCCTGCCCGCAAAAGTGAAAATATTCAATAACATTAAACGCGTGTTAATTTAACGGGTGGCGTGTGGTTGGCATTCCACTGGCACAGGTACAGGTTCTTTTCATCATCCACACATACATCATGGCCATGATTGAAAACCGGTGTTGGCGCCTGGAAGGTTTGCTGCAGCACACCGTTCTTATATACCGGCGCAGTGCCACCCGGGTTAGATACTACCTTGTTATCCGCATCCAGTATGGTCAGGAAGCCGGAGTTATTAAAACGCTCGCCTGTTTTTGCATCTTTTGACCAGCATACGCCGGCATATAATTCCTTTTCATTCATCACGGCACGGCACACATACATGCCCGGCATATCTACCTGTTTAATGAACTTACCATCCAGCGTAAATATTTTAAAACAATTCTCTTCTCGCGAGGTACAAACAAGTGTTGGATTATTCTTATCACGCAGGTCCACGGATACGCCATGCGCATTTACCAGGTTATGCGCTTTGTTGGCATTGTGATGGCCACCAAAGTGCCGGATGTACTGGCCTTTGCTGTTGTATTGAATAATGTAGTCAGAGCCGTAACCATCTGCCACATAAATATCACCGTTAGGCGCTACTGCTGTTTCAGTGGGCTTAAACATCTCATCATCCTTATAAACACCAATGGTACGCGGGTGGCCAATGGAAAATATTAAGCGCCCGGTCAGGTCTGTTTTTACTACCTGCCCGGCCTGTCCTTTATTGGAGCCGTCCCTGTCCTGGTACCAGCCGCAATCTGTGATCAGCAAAAAATCTTCGCCGCCTTCCTGTGAAAGCGTAAGGCCATGCCCGCCCGGAAATCCGTGGCCCCAGTAATCCAGCAGCTTGCCGGATTTATCGAAGATCAGCACATTATTATGCGTGCTATCGCCCAGCATAATCAGGCGTCCTTTGCTGTCCTGCACCATTTCATGGCAGTTCATCAGCGGTGTATTGTTCACGCTGATCTTGGCCCAGTTCTTATCTACCTTATAGGTGTATTGCCCGTGGCCTACAATAGTTTCATCCGGCGCTTTGTCCTTATGCAGGATGTTAAAACCATGTACCGGTTTGGTAGCGGCCAGTGCTGATACCATTGCTGTGTTGCGGATAAAATTTCTTCTTGAAGTCATGTGGAATTAGCAGCTTTTTTTTATGATGACGATATTGTTAACGTTTTTCTTCCTGCTAAGATAATATGCCTTTCACTATCTTTCCCTCTACATCCGTTAGCCGGAAACGCCTGCCCTGGAATTTGTAGGTCAGCCGTTCATGATCAATCCCCATAAGGTACAACAAAGTTGCCTGGAAGTCATGTACGTGCACCGGATCTTTAACGATATTATAACTGAAGTCATCTGTTTCTCCGTAGCTCAGGCCGGCCTTCACGCCTGCGCCGGCCATCCACATGGTAAAGCAGCGCGGGTGGTGATCGCGCCCATAATCTGTTGCAGTGAGCTTACCCTGTGAATATACCGTACGGCCAAACTCGCCGCCCCATACCACCAGCGTATCTTCCAGCAGGCCCCTTCTTTTCAGGTCTTTGATCAATGCGGCGGTTGCCTGGTCGGTGGCTTTACATTGTGTGGTAATAGCAGTCGGCAGGTTGCCGTGCTGGTCCCAGCCCTGGTGATACAGCTGCACAAACTTCACATCTTTTTCCAGCAGCTTGCGCGCTAAGATGCAGTTGGCTGCATAGGTACCGGGATCGCGGCTATCAGGGCCATACATTTCAAATATTTCATCCGGCTCATCTTTCATGTCCATTACTTCCGGCACCGCAGTTTGCATGCGGTAGGCCATTTCGTATTGCGATATGCGGGCCTCTACTTCCGGATCGCCATAGGCGCTGTTCTGCAGCTGGTTCAGCTTAGTAAGGTATTCCAGCATTTCCTTACGGTCTTTACCATCATACCCGTCAGGATCATTCAGATATAGCACCGGGTCCTTACCGGCGCGGAACTGTACGCCCTGGTGTTTGGATGGCAGAAAACCATTGCCCCACAAACGTGCATACAAAGGCTGATCCTTTTGGCCGTTCTTAGATACCAGCACAATAAAAGTGGGCAGGTTATTATTGTCTGATCCTAATCCATAGCTTACCCAGGAGCCAATGGAAGGCCGCCCTGGCAGCTGGTTACCGGTCTGGAAAAAAGTAATGGCCGGATCATGATTGATAGCTTCTGAATAAAGTGATTTTACAATACACAGGTCATCTACCACGGCAGCAGTATGCGGCAGCAGCTCGCTTACCCAGGTGCGGGTTTCCCCGTGCTGGTTAAATTTAAAGATAGAAGGCGCTATCGGCAAAGCGCTCTGATTGGCGCTCATGCCCGTCAGGCGCTGGCCCTGGCGAACAGAGGCCGGCAGGTTTTGCCCCATCAGTTTTTCCAGGCCTGGTTTGTAATCAAATGTTTCAAACTGGGAAGGGCCGCCGCTCATAAACAGGTACACCACGCGTTTAGCTTTGGGGGCAAAATGCGGCAGGGCTTTTAGTATGTCGGCCTCCAGCCCGCCGGCGCCTGCAGCGGCTTTGGGTGTGCTGCCAAACAGCTCTTTCCCCAGTAATGATCCCATAGCCAATGCACCCAGACCCAGGGTGGTTTTGGTTAAAAAAGTACGCCGGTCCAGCTTTTTATTCAGCTGGTCAAAGTCCGGTGTGTGCAGTTTAAATATGTCGTCGTCGTGATGGTGTGACATAACATTTTATCTTTTTGTAAGCGATGCATCCGAATTTAAAATAGTGTTGGCTACTACGGCATTGGCAGCCACCCAGGCAGTATCCAGCTTTTTATCTAGTACATATTGCCCGCTGTGCAGCCAGCCTTTTGCCTTTTCAGGATGGGTGCTGAATTTTTGCTGTTCTGTTGCTCTTAATGCGATTAGCAGCGCTACCTCCTGCGGCTGCGGCTGGCGTCCGGTAAGCTTTCTGTAGGTATCAATAATTGCTTTACGGTCGTTACCGGCAGTATACATTTGCGCGCCTAATACCGTGGAGGCTTCAATAAATGTAGGATCGTTCAGCGTTACCAATGCCTGCAGCGGCGTGTTGGTAGGCTGCCGCCTGGATACGCAATAGCTGCGGGATGTAGCATCAAACGTAGCCAGCGTGGGATTAGGCACGGAACGTTTTACAACTACGTACAGGCTTCTGCGGTATACGGCTGTTCCCGTATCTGCGGTATAGGTAGTATTATTAATTTCCCATAAACCCGGCGGCTGGTAAGGTTTTACGCTTTTGCCGCCTATGGCGGTGTTCAGCAAGCCACTTGCTAAGAGTGCATTGTCGCGGATCATTTCTGCAGACATACGGCAGGCCGGGCCATGCGATAACAAGCGGTTCTCCTGATCTTTATCACGCACTTCTTTGCTCACACGGGAATCCTGCCGGTAAGTGGCCGACATTACAATGAGCTTATTCAGCTTTTTAATATCCCAACCGGAGTCACGGAAGGTAATGGCCAGCCAGTCCAGCAATTCCGGGTGGCTGGGCATCTCGCCCTGGTTGCCAAAATCATCTGTTGTTTTCACTATGCCGGTGCCAAAAAAGTTTTGCCATAAGCGGTTCACGGCTACTCTTGCCGTAAGCGGGTTGTTAGCATCAGTAAGCCATTGCGCCAGCCCATAGCGGTTCTTAGGCAAATGCTTTGCAAAGGGCAGTATAGCGGCCGGCGTGTTGGGATATACTTTATCGCCCGGCATATCGTAGTTGCCTCTTAATAAAATATGCGCCTGCTTAGGTTTGGGCATCTCCTGCATTACCATGAGTTCCGGCACATCTTCCGTAGAATCGGCCAGCATAGTACGCATTTGCTGCAACGCCTGTGTAGCTTTAATAGTAGCGGGGTATGCCGCGGAAAGGTAATATGCCTTCAACGCATCCAGCTGCGCGGCTGCCAGCTGTGCATGAGGTTTGTCTGCCACATCCTTCCAATCAGCTTTTTGTGCTACTACTTTTATCTCATAAGGCGTTAGCACCCGGTTATACACCAGCACCTCATCCACCTTACCATTTTTAAATCCTAAACCGCGCCACCAGCCGCCGATCTGCAATCCCGGCTGCTTACCATTCCCTTTAAATAAAATGTCTTTGGTCAGCTGATCCATGGTAGTTTCCATGGCCATTTCATTACCATCCAGGTATAGTTTAAAACCGTTTGCCTTGGAAGATCCATCGTAGGTAAGCGTAAGCTGGATCCATTGATCTTTTGGAACAGTGGCTTTAGAAACCTTGGTGATAGCATTGGAAGGCGCGGTGTGCGCCATGTTTATTTCCAGCTTATTATCCCGCAGGTACAAATGATACCCGCGAAAGTTAAACAGGCGTTCCGCCATGCTCTTATGAAAAATAACGCCTTCCTTCAGGTCTTTGGGAATATTCACCCAAACGCCTATACTAAAAGGCTCCGATCTGCGGAACACCCCATTGGGGCCCAGGTCCAGGTAAGTATCGCCGTTTAATACAACGGCTTTCCCATTGCCATGTGGCTCAAATACCGGCGCATCGCCCGCCTGGCCGGTTTCCCGCTTCATGGCGCCGGCCTGCTTTGCATTCACCAGGTTTTTAAAGGAAGCATTATCCAAAGTATATTCAGCCTGCAGGCCTGCCTGTGGCACCTTTTCATGCGCCAGCTTTTTATAGCCGTCTTTTGCCAGCCATTTTTCAAATTCAGGCTGCGCATTATTTTTTTCCTGTGTTAATTGCTGCTCCTGTTGGGCAACGTTCTTTTGTAAGAATTGTAACACCTGCTCCTTTTCTTTACCGGGCAGCATCAGTGTGGGAGTGGGCAATGCATCATCATAAGATATTTGCCCGGCCTCTTTCACATTATTAAAAAAGCTGAACAGCTCATAATAATTCTTCTGTGATACCGGGTCAAATTTATGATCATGGCATTTGGCGCAACCCACAGAAACCGCCAGGAAAGCCTGTCCAAAGGTATTGGTACGATCCACTACATATTCGGCCTGGAACTCTTCCTCAATAATACCGCCTTCCATATTCTGCGGATGGTTGCGGTTAAAGGCCGTAGCGATCAGCATTTCTTTGGTAGGATGCGGCATCAGGTCGCCGGCCAGCTGCCATTGGATAAAAGTATCGTAGTGCAGATTTTTGTTAAATGCGCTGATCACCCAGTCCCGGTAAGGCGACATATCCCTTAACCGGTCCACCGTATACCCATGCGAGTCTGCAAAGCGGGCCACATCCAGCCAGTCCACCGCCATCTTTTCACCATAGTGGGGAGAAGCCAGCAAACGGTCTACCTGCTTTTCATACGCGTTGGGAGAGCTGTCTTTTAAGAAATCATCTATCTCCTGCAAAGTAGGCGGCAGGCCGGTAAGGTCCAGCGATACACGGCGCAGCAGCATTTCCTTTTCCGCTTCTCTGGAAGGCTGCAGCTTTTCCTGTTGCAGCCGTTCCTGTATAAAATTATCAATCGGGTTATGCGCTATCCAATCTTTATGCTTTATTTCAGGTACCGGCGCTTTTTCCGGTTTTACAAAAGCCCAGTGCGGTTTATACACCGCCCCATTTTTGATCCACTTAATAAGAATGGCTTTGTCCCGCGCGCTCAGCTTCAGGTGTGAGTTAGGCTCGGGCATCATGTAATCCGGATCATTGGAAATAATGCGGTGGAACATTTCGCTGTTCTCTAAATTTCCCGGATCAATGGCCACCTTGCCCGGGTTCTCCGGCAGCTCGGCATACGCCGCCTCTGCAAGATCCAGGCGCAAACCTGCTTTCTGCTTGGCTTTGTCCGGCCCGTGGCAGGCAAAACATTTATCAGACAACACCGGTTTTACGTCCCGGTTGTAATCCAGCTTTGCCGGCAGCTCTTTATACACCGCAGCTACATCATCCGGCAGGTCCGGTGAGCAGGCGTAAAAGCCACAGATGAATATTATTATGGATAATAGACGTGGAAACCGTAGTGCTGTCATAACGTTTAACTCAGTAAGCTAAAGTTAGCGGTCCAGGCCGTGAAATATTTACACAAATACCACAGCTTTTTGCACAAACCCGACTTTTATGCCTAATTTCAGCCAGGAACTACCACCAGCTTATGAAAAAGACGGTTCTAAAGGCAACTTTTTCACTGCTGAATGTCGATTATGTACAACTGAATAAAGACTGGAATTACAAGAACGTAACCAGCACTTTTTACCGTATTTACCTGATCGACGGCGGCAGCGGCATCCTGTATAACCCGGGCAGCACATGTCCGCTGGAAAAGGGCTTTTTATACATGGTGCCCAGCTTTACTACCTGCAACTATTATTGCGCGGAGTATTTAAGCCAGTACTATCTTTCTATTATGGAAGATTCTACGGACGGCACTTCGCTGTTCTCCTCCAACCGGCGCATATTAAAGGTGCCTGCTACTGCTGCGGACCTGCAGCATTTTAAACGCATACTGGAGCTGCATCCTGACCGGGGGCTAAAAAGGTCCAATGATCCAAAGGTGTATGAGAAATATCCCGTGCTGCAAAGCTTCCGGGAGCTGAATAATTATGTGCCTATTGCAGCGTATGTGGAAACGCAGGGTATTATACTGCAGCTGCTGTCGCGCTTTTTAACGCCGGATTGTTTCCAGGCTACTGAAGAAGCCATCCACTCAAAAATTTCCGATGCCATTAACTACATTCAAACCAACCTGCATAAACCATTAACAGTAGCGCATTTGGCTAAGCGGGCCAATCAGAACCCTGATTATTTTTCAAGATTGTTCCATGAAAATACCGGCGAGCGCCCGCTTACCTACATACAGCTTACGCGGGTGGAGCGTGCCCGTTTTTTGCTGGCAAACACCAATCAATCATTGGCGGAAATAGCTGCTGCCACAGGTTTTGAAACCCTTTCTTATTTTTCCCGCATCTTCAAGACCATTACCGGGCAAACGCCCAGTGAGTATAAACGCGATAAACAGCTTATATAAAATCCAGGTAGCCGTACTGCTGCTGCAGAATGGCCTTATCATCGGCAGAGAGCCACTTGTTTAACAGGGTAGCATACACGCTTTTAAAATCCACTTTGTATTTCAGGTCGCCATCCTGCAGATCTGTAAGGTCAGCGCCTTCATTTAACATGCCTTTCTTTTGCAGGCCGCCGCCTATCAGGAACATATTGTTAGCCGTGCCATGATCCGTACCTCCACTGGCATTTTGCCCTACCCGGCGGCCAAATTCTGAGAAGGTCATTACCATTACATCCTGGAAACGGTTGTTCTTTTTCAGATCCTGCGCAAATACAGATACCGCTTCATCCAGCTGCTGGAATAATCTTTCCTGCTGCTTCTGCTGGCCTACATGCGTATCAAAGCTGCCATGCGATACATAATATACTTTGGTATTAATATCAGACATGATCAGCTCTGAGATCACTTTCATATCACGGCCCAAAGCGGTGTTAGGATAGGTTTCCTTTGACTTATAGGTTTTAAACTGCTGTTGTATGTAGGTGGCGGAGGAAATAGTTTCCGCCATGGTTTTGTACAGGTAATCTACATTGTTATGCTCCTCATCATGAGCCTTATGCGCATTCAGCAGGTCTTTGAAATAGTTGCCGTTGCTGGTGTTGTACAAACGGTTAGGGTCCACAAAAGCCAGGCCTTTGGCGCTTTCCCCTTTCATGGCCAGGCTAAGCGTATCATCTATTTCCAGCGCCTGTGTGGGCTTATCACAACCTTTGCATTGCGCATCCAGGTAGCGGCCTATCCAGCCGGTATTCCAGAAATCCTTTGATTCACTGCCGGTATGCCAGATGTCCATGGAGCGGAAATGGCTGCGGTCCGGGTTAGGATAGCCCACGCTGTTCAGGATACCCATGGAACCATCATCATACAAGGATTTTAATCCGGTAAAGGAAGGATGCAGGCCCCAGTCGTCCGTTAAAGACAATGCCGCTTCCCGTTTAATACCTAAGGCAGGCCGCATTTTATAGTATATATCATTCCGGTAAGGGATCACCGTATTCAAACCATCATTACCGCCGGAGAGCTGTATCACTACCAGCACCTTATTGCCAGGCGGCACCAGCTGTCCTTTTTCAAATGCTTTCAGGAATTTGGGCATCAATGTAGCGGCCGAAGCCAGTGAACCTACCTGTAAAAAGCGACGACGGTTTAATAGTAACATGAGGATTTACGATTTTAGATTTACGATTTTAGATTGATTGAAGCCGATGGGCTATCTATCTAAAATCTAATATCAGCAAAGCTGGTATTCCGGTGTGCTCATCACATCGATGGTCACGGTTTTAATATAGTTTTCGCGTGTGCTGCTATCGGCATATTTATCCAGCAAGGGTTTGCTGGCGCCGCTGTTCTTCACCAGGAGGGCGCCGGCAATTTCATCCGCCAGCCGCTCCCGTGGAATATCTTTATAATCCTGCACATAGGCGTCCCAGTTAATAGTTGCATTTACGCGGCGTGCATACAGCTTGCGCAGAGAATCATTTAATTCCAGCGTCATTTTGTAGTTCTGCCCTTCGCCCATTTCCGGTGTAATATCTTTTGGCTGTGTTCTTAACTCCTGCGAGTACAGGATCACCTGCGGCATACGCAGCCGGAACATCAGGCTGGAGCTGTCTATCCAGCTACGCCCTCCCGGCCAGCCTGCTACATTAGGCGGGTAAAATAATTGCTGCCCCAGTATGCCCTGAAATAACAGCATCACCTCTTCTTTTTCAAACTGCATGGGAATGCTGCGGCGCAAGCCTACCAGCAGCTCCACCGGCGATTTTATGCGGTTGCCAATATGCTGCTCATTATAAAACCAATCAGCCATAAATATTTCCCGCATCAGGGATTTAATGTCGTAACCGGAATGGTAGAACTTATCGGCCAGCATAGTCACTTTGGCATCATCCACCGTTGTTTCGTTCACAAAAAAGCGGTAGATCTTTGCAGTGATGTAATGCGCGGTTTGTTTGTTATCCAGCAGTATCTTCAGCATATCATCGCCGTTAAAGTTGCCCCGTTTGCCCAGCACCTCTTTTTCACCATCGTCGTGTATACGTTCCCGGAATACGAACTGCCCGCTCCCATCAAAGCCCCATCCGGTAAAGGCCCGGGCAGCTTCCTTAATATCTTTTTCCGTATAATTACCACGGCCCATGGTAAAAAGCTCCATTACTTCACGGGCAAAATTTTCGTTGGGATGTTGTTTGCGGTTCTGCTGGTTATTCAGGAAGCTTAACATGGCCGGTGTTTTGGACACTGCGCTTAACAGCTCTCCAAAATTACCCAGTGCATTTTCTCTTATTACCTGTAACAGCTGCTGGTTATACAGCACGTTCTGCGTGCGGCAGGAAAAATGCCCATGCCAGAACAACGACATTTTTTCGCGCAGGGGATGCTCGCTGTTGATCATAGCATGCGTCCAGGCAATGTTAAGATCCTTTACGCCCTGTCGGTTCATTTGCCGCATCTGTTTACGCTGCTCCTCGTTCATGTCCTTTACTTTCTGGTAATCCGGCAGCTCAGATCCGCTGATCACAGCTACGGCATCCAGCGTATCTTTTTTACCGATCAGTATTTTATTCACGATCTCCTTACGGCGTTTATCCGTCCACTTTGTAATAACGGGCAGCGGCTCTCCAAAGCCGGCGCGCCAGGCCAGGTGTTGTAGCTGTAATTTTTCGGATACCGGGGGCATACGCAAAATAGGTTTCCAGGTAAGACAATAAATTCTAAACAGGGTTTAATGGGTCTAATGTTAAGCTTTAAACCGGTAGCTATAGGTCTTTAGTATGAGCTGATGGAAATGGTATACTTTAACAAGATACGATCCTGAAAATGAATAGTCAAGGCAATTACCTGAACCGCCAAACGGGAAAACATTCCCCTGCCTTAAAATGATCCTGCGCAGCAGGCAGCTCCATAAAGGCATCTGCAGTTAATAAAGCGGGCAGATCACCGGAGTTATTATAATTGTGCGGGATGGCTTTCCACTCGCCAGTGGGTTGCGGTTGCAGCTGTACTGGTAAAAAGTAAGTAAGCGGTTTATTAAACGTCACATCCTGTCCCAATACCGCATAAGGCACAGGAGATATTTGGTGCCCCATACCAGCCAGCAGCCAGGGTTGCACGTACCTGTAAAAACACATAAATCCTGAAACCGGGTTGCCGGGTAATGCGAACACTACCGGCCCATCCTTAAAAAGCCCGAACAGGAATGGTTTGCCAGGGCGCTGCTCCACTTTATGAAAAATGCGCTGCATCCCCATTTCTTCCAGTATTACCGGCAAATGATCGTACTTACCGGCAGATACTGCGCCGGAGCAGATCCATACATCCACATTCTTCAGGGATTCAAATAATTGCTGTATAGCAGGTTTATGATCAACTACATGATGGATAGTAGCTGTAATGCCCAGCCCCTGCAGGGAAGCAGCCAGGCTGTATACGTTAGACATGCGGATCTGGTGCGGGGCTGGTGTAGCCGTTACCTCCACCAGCTCATCGCCCGTAGCAATCACTGCCACGCGGGGCAGGCGGCCTACACTCACTTCATATTTGCCTACGGTAGCCAGCACGCCTGCTTCGGCAGGTGTAATGCGGGCGCCGGGTGTTATAAGGGTTTTGCCGGCTGCGCCATCCGCGCCTTCCCAGTGAATGTTCTGGTTCTTTTGTACCGGCTGTGTAATGGTAAAACGTTTAAAACCTTCATGCTCCGATGCCTGCAGGTGCTCATACGGTACTACAGTATCCGTAAGCTCCGGTATTACTGCGCCGGTCATTACCTCCAGGCAGTTGGCCATATTACCCAGCTGTTTACGCGGTACACCGGCAGGCTGAATATCCTCTACCCCAAAAATAGTTTGCCCTTTGCCATAACTTTCTGTAAAGTTGATGGCAATACCGTCCATAGTAGCCCGGTCAAAGGGTGGGAACGGCCTGTCGGCCAGCACCGGCTCCCGCAATACCCTGCCCGTAGCTGCCGTAAAAGACAGCTGCTCTGTACCAAAATCGCGCACTGTATTCATAACAGCTGCATAAGCAGTAGATACATCTAACAGCATTGTAGTAACTTTGGGTGAAGAATTAGCCGTTTTGTAAATTTATTCTTTTATGTCTAATACATCAAGCACTTCCTCCTTCTCGCACCTGGATGAGCAAAACAGGCCGGCCATGGTAGACATCAGTGACAAAAGCAGTACTATTCGTGTAGCCATTGCCGAGAGCCGGGTGTATTTACCGGAAATTATCCGTAAGGAATTTAATGGCGGCGACATCAATACCCGCAAGGGCGCTGTGTTCCAGACCGCCATCATCGCGGGTATCATGGGTGCAAAAAAAACGCCGGAGCTCATACCTTTATGCCATACCCTGCTGCTGGATAATTGCAGCGTGGATATTCAGCTGGTAAACGAAGAAGCTGTGATCCGCTGCACCGTTAAAACCACCGGCAAAACGGGGGTGGAGATGGAAGCGCTCACCGGCGCCACTGTAGCGGCGCTCACGGTGTATGATATGTGTAAGGCTTTTACGCATGAGATGATTATCCGGCAAACCAGGTTGATCAGTAAAACAGGCGGTAAACAGGATGTAGTAGTGGAGTAAAACAAAATGTTATGGCAGTTGCTTTAAAAGGATTGATATTATGCGGCGGGTACAGCACCCGCATGCAGCAGGATAAAAGCCGGATCGCTTATCATGGTATGCCGCAATGGCTATACCTGCACAGCTTATTAAGCAAGGTGGTGCCGGAAGTATATATTTCCTGCCGCCCGGATCAGCAGGAGATCTTTGCAGGCGCTGCGCCGCTGATCACAGACAGTGTTACCATAGGCGGCCCGGCAGCAGGTTTGCTGAGCGCGTATGCTGCTTTCCCGGATACTGCCTGGCTGGTGCTGGCCTGCGATCTGCCCCTTATCAGCCAGCAAAGCCTGGATCACCTGGCCGCTATGCGCGATCCTCAAAAAGCAGCCACGGCCTTTAACAGCCCGGTGAATCATTTACCGGAACCGGTGATTGCCATCTGGGAGCCCCGCGGCCTGCAGGTTTTACAGCAAAGCGTAGCCAATGGAAAACAATGTCCCCGCAAAGCGTTGTTGCAAACAGATATACAAGTGTTGGAAAATCCCTATGCTGTAGAGCAGTTTAATGCCAATACCCCGGAGGAGATGGAGGAAGCGATGAAAAAGATTAGTTGATGTGCTAATGTGCTGACATTTGTTAAGGAACGTCTTTTATTAGCCCAACCAGCATATCAGCACATTAAGGATGCGCCGCTACCCAAACCTCTCCATCTTCAAAATATTCTTTTTTCCAGATAGGCACCGTTTCCTTTAAAGTATCAATAGCATACTGGCAGGCTTCAAAAGCTGCTGCCCGATGAGGCGCCGCAGCCGCGATCACCACCACGGTATCGCCCGGTAGCTTATTGCCGCTTACATGTAAAATGGCGATCTTTTTAATGCCCATTGCAGCACGGGTATGCTCCGCAATTTTTTCCAGCTCCAGCAGGGCCATCGGGGCATAACATTCAAAAAAGAGCTGGCGTACCGGTTTGCCTTTGGTTTCATTGCGTACATTACCCACAAACACCGCCACCCCGCCGGAATCCGGCGATTGTACAAAGTCCAAGGCTTCCTGCACTGTGATATGCTCTTTTATTTCAATCCAAACATCCATATAATCCGCTCCAATCAGATCGTAAATCGTAAATCTAAAATCGTAAATAGCCTCATCCTCCGCTTACAGGGGGTATCACCGCTATTTCATCATCGGGCTGCAGGGCTGCATCATCTGTTGCATATACCTTGTTCACCGCTATCATGCAGGATTTCAGCTCCCGCAGCCGCGGGTACTGCTGGTACAGGTGCTCTTTAAGCGCCGCTACCTTTGCCACCGGCGCATCTACTTGTATAACCGGCGCGCCTGCAATATCTTTTGCTATACCAAATAATAAAATTTTCATGCCTTTACTTCAATGGCCAGGCGCCTGTTTAGTACCAGCATCCCGGCCTGCTTGCAAATTATTGCTTTAAAACTACAATATACCCTGCATAAAGTGTTAATTTTGGATAGTTCCAATATTGAATTGCTATGAAGATAAGGATCAGGGGCAACAGCATCCGGTACCGGCTGGACAAACAGGACATTGCCGCCCTGGAGCAAACCGGTAAGGTAGAAGAGGAAACCAGGATCGGCGCGGGGGCCCTGCACTTTTGTATAAAAGCAAAAGACAGCCCGGAAGCCAGGATCAAGCTGGAAGCACAGGCCGTGCACCTTTCCCTGCCATTGGCGCAGGTGCAGCAATGGATCCAAACGGAGCAGGTGGGCATTGATCAGGAGATTGCCAATCCGGATGGCTCCATATTGAAAATAGTGGTGGAAAAGGATTTTAAATGCCTTACCACCCGTGATGAGGATGATAGCCAGGCCTTTGATAATCCACTGGCGGCACACAATTGTTAAACATGCTTACAGATACACATAACCGGGTAATTAATTACGTTCGACTGGCTGTTACCGACCGTTGCAACCTGCGCTGCAGCTATTGTATGCCGGAACATATGCAGTTCCTGCAAAGGAAGGAGCTGCTGTCGTATGAGGAGATCCTGCGCCTCATGCAGCTGCTGTCTGCCCAGGGCATCAACAAAGTACGCATTACCGGCGGCGAGCCTTTTTTGCGGAAAGACCTGCTGCACCTGCTGGAACAGCTGGTGCAAATGCCCGGCATTGACCGGGTATCCATTACCACCAATGGCGTGCTTACCCGCTCTTTTATACCCGCCCTGCTGGATTTAGGCATCCGCCACATCAACCTGAGCCTGGATACCCTGCAGCGCGATAAGTTTAAACGCATTACCTACCGCGATGAGTTCAACGCCGTGATGGATACCCTGCAAGCCTTGCTGGCACACAACATGAGCGTAAAAATAAACACCGTGGTAATGGATGGGGTAAATACCGATGAGCTGCTGGACTTTGCCGCGCTTACCAAAGACCATCCTGTATCGGTACGTTTTATTGAAGAAATGCCTTTCAACGGCCATGGCAAAGCATTTTCCGGCATTAAATGGAACTTTGAGCATATACTGGATACCTTACGTACCGCTTATCCCTTACAAAAACTGCCGGATGCACCGCATACCACTGCCCTTAATTACCATATAACCGGCCACCAGGGCCATATTGGCGTAATACCTGCTTACAGCCGTACTTTTTGCGGCAGCTGCAACCGCATCCGTGTTACCCCTACCGGCGGCTTAAAAACCTGCCTGTATGGGAAAGATGATCTTAATGTGCGGGATCTTATACGTGGCGGCGCACCGGACGACTTTTTGCTGCAGCGTATACAGGACGCTATTCACCACCGGTTTTTAAATGGGTTTGAAGCGGAAGAAGCCAATGAAAAGATGGCGAGTATGTCAACGATTGGGGGTTAAATGCTCTTAGCGTGAACGCTTGGCTGCTGGTTTGCCCTTTGCTATTTTTTTATTTCGTACAATAGTCAGATCATATTCATTTTGTAGCTGTAGCCAAAACTCTGCATCAATATCCAGCACCTCTTCCAGTTTAATTGCCAGTACAGCTGTAAAATGCCGCTTACCGGCAAACAGCTCGCTTAAATGCTGTGGCAATAATTCGATTTTTGCAGCAAACTCCTTCTTTATTAAGCCACGGGCTTCAATTTCATCTCTTAATACCTCACCGGGATGAATAGCTATCCTGGAATGGATAGGCTGTCCGTTCTTCCCCAACACAATATTTTCATTATACATATTATACATGTCGTTAATGATAATCTTCCAAAGAATATATTTCTATCGTTTCTACCATAATGCGCACTTTTAATCCCTTTTTCACCACTTTAAAAACAAGCCGGTATTGATCGTTTACCCTTACTGAATGATAGCCTTTGAGATCATGCTTTAATGCTTCAAAATGAAGGCTTCTCAATTTTGTCAGCAACATGGTGTTAGGAGCTCTTTTTAAAATAATCACCGTTTTTACAAATGCCTTTACGATAACTTGTCCATAGCGGGGCTTGCCTGTTTCTTTACCGGTCCTGAAAATATCTTCCAGTTCCTGGTTCTTAAAAACAATTTCCATTGTAATTACCCAGATAAAGTTAACAAAAAACCAAGAATTACCAAAAAATGGTAATAATAATTACCAGAAATTGGTAACCCTTAAAAGGGTTAAAAAATCAATGCTATAATATGTTATCTGGAAGAATTAATGAGTTAACCCCTTATTAACATCCTTACCCCTGCATACAATACAGCCGTAATTCCCTCTACCCACATCAATAAACCATCATCTCCTCATCTATCTCCTGCGCCCACGCATGTATTCCGCCCTCCACATTATACACCGTTTGAAAACCGGCTTCCACCAGCTGTTTGGCCACCATTAAGCTGCGCATGCCATGATGGCAAAGCACTGCTACCGGCACCTGCGGCTGCAGCTGCGGTAATGCCCTTAATATGGTGCGCATAGGAATAAGCTGTGCCTGCGGAATATGGCAGATCTCCCATTCATCAGGTTCCCGCACATCCAGCAATTGCAGCGGAGTACCGGCATCCAGCCACTGCTGCAGCTCCTGCACCTGCATGCTTTGCACCGTACCGGTAGCGCATACGCCCTGCTCATAATCATCCTGCAAGGTGCTGATGTTATGATTACCCGGCACGGGTTTCACTTCAAAAATATGATGGGTATTATACAAGGTATCAATCGTTAATAGCTGGTTGGCAAGCGGCTCGCCAATACCACAGATCACCTTCACCGCTTCATTGGCCTGGTAGCAGCCAATAATGCCGGGCAGCACGCCCAGCACACCGATCTCGCTGCAGTTCAGCATTTCGCCGGCCTGCGGCGCTTCGGGGAACAGGCAGCGGTACGTAGCGCTGCCTTTGTAATTGAACACGCTCACCTGCCCTTCATATTTGTAAATGGCGCCGTATATGAACGGCTTTTGCAGTATTACACAGGCATCATTCACCAGGTAGCGGGTACCGAAATTATCCGTGCAATCCACTACCACATCATACGGTGCTATGATGGCTAACGCATTCTCCGGTGTTAAAAAGGAAGGATGTTGTACAAATGTTACTTCAGGATTCAGCTGCTGTAAACGCTTAACAGCGGCATCCAGCTTGGGTTTACCTTCATCCTGCGTGGTGTATATCACCTGCCGCTGCAGGTTGGTAATGGACACATTATCCTGCTCCACAATACCCAATTTTCCTATACCCATGGCCGTTAGGTATTGCAGTACCGGTACGCCCAAACCACCGGCCCCTACTACCAGCACACTGGCCTTTCCCAACAACTGTTGCTTCTCTGCGCCAAAGCCTTCCAGCCTTAGCTGGCGGTCATATCGTTGCATCTCACTGTTTTAAGGTTATAAAGATACGATACAAACTACTATCCGTAACCGCATGTTCCGGCAGGGCATGTTCATTAATATAGCGCACGCGGTTGTCAAGGTCAGGGTGGCTGCTTAGCCATTCCGATGGCTGCAGCCCGCTTTCCTGTTTTAATGTGTTAAACAGCCACTGGAATCCGCGCGCATCAATATGCCGGGCCTGTAACAGCTCCAGCCCGTGCAGGTCTGCTTCTTTTTCCAGGCGGCGGGAATATTGCAGGCTTTTCAGGCTGTTGGCATTTTCCACTACCACAGCCCCGGCTCCGCTCATATCCCCAAAGATCAGCGACATAAACATATAAGTGCCCATGCTGCGGAAAATGGTTTTGGTGGTATGTTTCAGCTCCACATGCGAGTATTCGTGTGAAAGCAGGGCTGCCAGCTCCTCATAGTGTTTCATTTGTTTCAGCAGCTGGTCATACACAATAATATGGCCGCCCGGCAGGGCAAAGGCATTGGTTTCTTTTTGCTGTACCACGGTGATTTGCACAGCATAATTGGAATGTATATGCAGCTGATCAAAAAACTCATTTACCAGCCGGGTAGCTGCCGTATCCTCATGGTATTGCTGCATCAGCGCATCATAGCTGCTTTGCCCCAGCTTTTCCTCATAGCTCACCGGGATGTTGTTGGCAATACGCACCGCCACAAAAGGAATGAGCCAGAAATACACCAGCGCTATCAATCCCACTACCACTAAAAAAGTAATGCCTACAATGGTACGCCCGCGGTTGGCAAAGATTCGCTGGCCTTTTTTGTTTTGCAGGTTAAAAGCCACCGCATCGGCAAAGGTGAGGGACGATACCGTAATGCGTTGCAAAGGATAGCCGGGGTACTCCAATGTGTTGGCAGCAGAGCGTTTTACCTGGTCCCAGAACCAGTGTATCTGCCGCAGCTCGCCCTGCGCATCTTTTATCTCAATGGTAATTTGTTTGGCCGTTAATGTAATAGCAGCATCCACGCTGCTATCCGTTTGTGCATTATAATATTTCCCTGTATAGCTTTGCATTTATTTCACCGTTTTACACATCATGATCAGATCCACAAACGTACCATCCGGCTGCCAGATGGCCTGTGGCTGCCGCCCATATTCCGTAAAATCAAAGTTGCGGTATAGCTGTATGGCCTTTTCATTATTGGCCAGTACATTAAAATGGATAATGGTGATCTCCGGATGCTGAACGGCCCAGCGCATCATGGCAGTCATTAAACGCCGGCCTATGCCCAGGTTCCAGTAAGCATGCTGCACTGCAATCCCAAATTCGCCCAAATGCCGTTGTTTGTGGAAAGACGATTGTTTTACGGTTACAGATCCTACGATCTGCCCGCCCACTTCCGCCAGCAGCAACAGGTGCCGGCTATTATCCCCGAAGGATTGAATAAAACTCCGTTCCGATGCCAGGTTCATGGCCTGCGCTTCTGCAGGTGTGTTCAACAGGAAATCCGTTTCCTTGGTGGTTTGACGGTAGCAGTCCAGCAGCGCCGGTGCATCTTCTGGTTTGGCCGGCCGTATCCACAGCTCCTGCCCATTGGGTAAAAAGTGATGCATGCCTGTAAAGTATTAAAAAAAAGCGTACTGATGAGAAGAGAAAATGAGCTTTTCAACAAACGTTATTTGAGCCGTACAACAAAGCACGACAAACAGGAAATATTTACCTTTGGGTACAATTATAATAATATGGCCTCATCAACCCGTATCATGTATTCCTGTTACGCACATCATACCCGCGAAAATGAATCCTTTGTGGCAGAACATGTGATGACGCATATCCTGGCCGGCAGCATGACCTTCCGCACCTCCGGCACGCCCATGATATGCGAAGCAGGCGATACCCTGCTTATTAAAAGGAACCAGCTTACCAAGGTAATGAAACGCCCGCCGGCCGGTGGCGGGGAATTTAGGTCCATCAGCATTTTCTTTGACCAGGATACGTTACGCAATTTCAGCGTGGAATATAACATAACAGCCGATAGCCTCTATGAAGGCCCCGGCATTATTAAGCTGCCTCATGATGCGCTGAGCAGCACCTACATGGCCTCTATTGCGCCCTACCTGAATACGGATGCCGCTAATACAGAAATGCTCACCATTCTCAAAGCCAAAGAAGCCCTTCTCATCCTGCTCAGAATAAACCCGCAGTTAAAAAATCTGCTGTTTGATTTCAGCGAGCCGGGTAAAATAGACCTGGAAGCTTACATGAACAAACACTTTAACTTTAATGTGGAAATGAAACGTTTTGCCTACCTCACGGGCAGAAGCCTGGCCACTTTTAAAAGGGATTTTGAAAAGATCTTCCATACCTCGCCCAACCGCTGGCTGCAGCAGAAACGGTTAAAGGAAGCTTATTACCTGATTAAAGAAAAAGGTAAAAAACCATCGGATGTGTATATGGAAGTAGGGTTTGAAGATCTCTCCCATTTTTCCTTTGCTTTTAAAAAAGCATTTGGCACACCGCCTTCCTTAGTATAGCCTTATGCGTTAGCTGATCTTTTCTGCGCCAAAGTATTGCTGTAATACCGGCGGAATGTGAATACCGTCTGCAGCCTGGTTATTTTCCAGCAAACAGGCCAGTATACGCGGAAGCGCCAGGGAGCTGCCGTTGAGCGTATGCACCAGCTGCGGTTTGCCGCCGCTGTCTTTGAAACGTATTTTCATACGGTTAGCCTGGTAAGCTTCAAAGTTAGATACAGAGCTTACCTCCAGCCACTTTTGCTGCGCAGCGCTGTACACTTCAAAATCATAGGTAAGGGCAGAAGTAAAGCCCATATCGCCACCACAAAGCCTTAAGATCCGGTAGGGCAGCTGCAAGGCCTGTATAAGGCCCTCTACATGCGCCACCATTTCTTCCAGCACCTCATAAGACTTTTCAGGATGTACCAGCTGCACTACTTCCACTTTATCAAACTGGTGCACGCGGTTCAGGCCCCGTACGTCCTTACCATAAGAACCGGCTTCCCGGCGGAAACAGGGAGTATAGGCCGTCATTTTTATAGGCAGGTCGCTATCCTTTAAAATTTCATCGCGGTAAATGTTGGTTACCGGTACTTCAGCAGTAGGTATCAGGTACAACTTGTCTTCCCCTACAAAATACATTTGCCCTTCCTTATCCGGCAGCTGCCCGGTACCATAGGCGGTATCGGCATTTACCAGGTGCGGGGGCATATATTCCATATATCCTTTGCTGATATTATAGTCCAGGAAATATTGGATGAGCGCGCGTTGCAAACGGGCGCCTTTATTTTTATATACAGGAAAACCACTGCCGGTGATCTTGTTGCCCAGCTCAAAATCTATGAGGTCGTATTTTTTTGCCAGGTCCCAGTGGGGCATAGCTTCTGCAGCCAGGGCCGGTTTGGCGCCACCCGCGCGTACTTCCACATTTTCTTCCGGCGTTCTGCCGGGAGGTACGCTGGCAGCCGGTAAATTAGGCAGCTTGATCAGCGTATCATGCAGCAGCTTTTCAGTTTCGTTCAGCTGTTCTGTAAGCGGTTGTTGCTGCTGTTTCAGATCAGCCACCGTAGCTTTCCGTTGTTCCGCTTCTTCTTTCTGCCCGCCTTTCATCAGTTTTCCGATCTCGTCTGAAGCTATTTTGATCTTGGCCTGTGTTTCATCATAGGCCAGGGTTAACTGTTTACGTTTATCATCCAGCGCCAGCACCTCCTCTATCAAACCCAGTTCCTTAAACTGTTTGAGGGCCAGCCGCTCTAATACTAATTCCTTGTTTTGACGAATGAACGGAACCTGTAACATTGTTTAGATTTTCGCAAAGATAAAAAAATAGTTGCCAGTCTGCAGTGGGCAGTTGGCAGTTGCCAGTCTAAAGTGGGCAGTCATTGAACTACTGTGTTACTAATAGTTTTCAAAATACCCATAGTTAAAACATATGGCAGCAAATTGCAGTACCGGCCACAGACTGCCAACTGCCCACTGCCAACTGCCAACTCAACTAAGATACTTCCCAACAATCGGCACTCTTCGGCCTACGCCAAATGCCTTGGACGATACGCGGATAATAGGGCAGAACTGGTTGCGCTTGTATTCATTGGTGTTCACCAGCTTCAGCGTACGGTCTACCAGCGCAGTATCAAAGCCCTGGGAAATAATTTCACGTGGCCCCTGCCGCCGCTCAATGTACTGGTACAGGATGCGGTCCAGGATGCTGTAATCCGGCAGGCTGTCACTGTCCTTCTGGTTGGGCCGCAGCTCTGCCGACGGAGCTTTGTCTATAATATTAGCCGGTATAATTTCCGTGTCACGATTTATATACCGCGCCAACGCATACACCTGCATTTTGTATACATCGCCCAGCACAGAAAGGCCGCCGGCCATATCGCCGTATAAGGTACCATAACCGGTGCTCAGCTCACTTTTATTGGAGGTGTTCAATAAGATATACCCGAACTTGTTAGAAAGGGCCATCAGCAAATTACCCCTTATGCGCGACTGCAGATTTTCTTCCGCCAAACTAAAGGGCAATCCCTTAAAATGCGGTTCCAGCGTGCTTAAAAAGCTTTCGTAAATATCACTGATGCGGATGATATCATGTGGATTATCTAAATTCTTTGACAGCGCCACCGCATCATCTACCGAATGCTCTGTAGAGTAGGGCGATGGCAGCAGGATAGCCCTTACATTCTCCTTGCCCAGTGCTTCGCAGGCAATGGCCAGGGTAACGGCGCTGTCTATACCGCCGGATGATCCCAGGATGGCTTTGGTAAAACCCATCTTGCCAAAATAATCGCGGATGCCCAGCACCAGCGCCTGGTAAATACGGTCTATATTATAATCAAAAACCAGTTCCTTAACAGGCGTGTGTGCCACCACCGGCGCGGGTTTGGCGGATTGCAGCAGCTCATCCAGCTCCAGCGTGTAGCTGGCTTCCTGGAAATAAGGCAGCTCTTTTACAATATTACCCTGCGCATCAAATACCAGGGAGCCGCCGTCAAACACGATCTCCGTTTGCGATCCCACAGTACAGCTATACAGCATGGGCAGCTTATATTTCATCACATTGGCGCGGATAATTTCTTTACGGTCCTGGTCATGATCATAATCAAAAGGGCTTGCAGAAATATTGATCATTACATCCGGCTGCTGCAGTATGAGCTGGTCCATGGGGCAAATGCGGTACAGCGGGTTATCGCCCAGGTTCCAGATATCTTCACAAATGGTAACCGCCAGCTTTTTGCCTTTAAAGGGAATGACATTCCACTCATAGGCCGGCTCAAAATAGCGGTATTCATCAAACACATCGTAGGTAGGCAGCAGCGTTTTATGCACCACCTGTTTTACTTCCCGTTCATGCAGGAACCAGGCCGCATTAAACAGGTCCTTCCCATCCCGCTGTGGATTACGGCAGGGCGCGCCCACTATAACGGCTATACGGTCTGTGTAGGCTTTAATAGTATCTATAGCAGCGTAGCACTTGTTAATAAAATCTTCAAACTCCAAAAAATCACGCGGCGGATAACCACATACACATAACTCTGAAAATACCACCAGGTCTGCTTCCTGGGCAATGGCATCCTGTATGCCGCTAATGATCTTTTCCGTATTCAGCTCAAAATTACCAATGTGGTAATTCTGCTGCGCCAGTACAATCTTCATAAACTTGATTTACGATCTTAGATTTTAGATTTTAGATTTGATTGAAGCGGATAAGACCCTGTTCTTCCAAATCTAAAATCGTAAATCTAACATCTAAAATTAAAAATACATGCCTAAGCGCAATGCAAAGCTGTTCATATTCACTTTGCCATCATCCCACTTGCTATTGCGTGTTACATCTACAAACCCGTTCTGGAAGGTAAGTCCTACCACGGCAGCCAGCCGCTCTCCCAGCGGGTATTCAATACCAGCTCCCAATAACATGCCGGCATTAATGGGCGTCAGGGAGCCCAGCACATTTTCTTTTTCGTAGCGCTGGTCCAGGCTGATCACATCGGCCCGGCCCCGGATGGGAAAACCCAGGTAAGTACCGAACTGCGCCCAGAAACCAATACCGTTGTAAGCAGTGGTTTTCAGCTTAATGGTAGCCGGTATCTCAATGTGCTGCAATTTCATCGTGTATTCCGCAGGGTTGGCGCTAAAACGTTCCAGGCCCTTGCCAGCGTCATATTTAAGGGTGCTGCCGCCCATGCTGATCTGCAGGCCGGTAGCAAAAGCATAATTTCCTTCATCATTCAGTAAGAAATCCACCATCAGGCCATAGCTCAGTCCCAGGCGGCTGCTGGTACGGTTGGCGCCCGCATCCTGCGGTTTTAGGACGGATATAACCGGGTCCAGCTTAAAACCCAGCCGTACTCTTTCCATGGAAAACCTGCGCTGTGCCTGGCTGTTGAGGCTTAATGCCAATAATAACACGATCCAAACGCTGTGCTTCATATAATTTCTTCTTTTCTTTAATATATTTACTGATTTTAGGTTTAGCGGGTTGCTCCTGTCAAATCTAAAATCTAAGATCGTAAATCGTAAATTGAAACGATGCAAAGGTACATTAATAAAACTTCGTGTTTATACGGGCCGGCCCTGTTGCTGCTGGTAGTGTTCTCCGCCTGCTCCTCCCGCAAAAAGGCGCCGGATGTAAGCCATATACCGGTAACCGTTAGTATTGCCCGGTTTGATGAGGACCTGGTAAAAATAGACACCAATCAGGTGGCGCCCGGCCTGCAGCAGCTGTACAGCCGCTACCCGCTGTTCCTGCCTGCCTATGTACAGCATATTATGGAGTTTGGCGCCTTTGCAGATAGCAGCCGCCATATTCCACAGCAAATGCGCCTGTTGCTCACCAATAAAGATTTCCGTTACCTGCAGCAGGCCGTGCAAACCAAGTTCCCGGACCTGCACTGGCTGGAGCAGGACCTGGCCCAGGGCTTCCGGTATATGAAATATTACTTTCCGCAATTTAAGGTACCAAAGGTAGTTACCTTTATTTCCGCCATTGGCAACTATGGCGCCGTAACCGTAGACACTTTGCTGGGCGTGGGTTTGGATATGTACATGGGCAGCGATTTCCCAATATATGCTAACCTCCCTGATTACCCGGTGTACATGGTGCGGCGTTTTTCCAAAGAATACATTACCACCAACAGCATGCAGGCCATTGCGCAGAACATGTTCCCGCAAGCCGGCGCCAATGCCAAGCTGGTAGAGCAATTGGTAGCGGCCGGCAAACAGCAGTATTTCCTGGAACAGGTATTGCCCGAAACACCGGATACTATACGCATGGGCTACACGAAACAACAGCTGGACTGGTGTAATGATAATGAGCAAATGATCTGGCAATACTTTATCCAGAACGAGCTGCTATATAAAACCGACTGGCAGGAAGCCATGCACTTTATGGGCGATGGCCCCGCCACGCAGGGTATGCCGGAAGGCTCCCCTGGCCGTATCGGCTATTTTGTGGGAAGGCAGATCGTTCGTAAATACATGGAAAGGCATCCTGAAGTAACCTTACAGCAATTAATGGAAAATAAAGACCTGATGGGAGTGTTTAGTGAATCGAAGTACAGACCGAAGAGGTAATGCTTAACGCTGAGTGCCTAACGCTGAACGCTCAATGCATAAAACATAATGCCTAGAGCAAAACACGATCAGCGTTAAGCGTTTGGCACTCAGCATTAAGCGTTCGTAAATTAATTCAGCTTAAACGGCACTACCATCTGGAACTCAGGGATCTTTACCTCAAACAGTTTCTTGTTGAGCTGATTTTCCATTTGATAAGTTCCATACATTTTGCCGATCTCTGTGCGAAGGTTGGAGCCGGATACATATTGGTAGCTTTCTGAAGGGGCCAGTAAAGGCTGCACGCCTACTACGCCCTCTCCTTCTACCTCGCGGTGGGTACCGTTGGAATCAATGATGTACCAGTGACGGCGCAGGAGCTTGATGGGGAAGGTGTTATTGTTCTCAATGGTGATCCGGTAGGCAAACATGTATTCACTTCCAACCGGGTTGGAATAATCAGGTTGGTAGAATGTCTCCACACTGATCGTGATACCTTCTGTTACCTTTTTTACCATAAGAACCGTTCCTTTAACGTAAAAATAAGGAAAATAAATCCAGCAGGAAATAAATTTATATGCTATTTAAACAGACTTTAACCACGTTTTAACAGTCTGCTGTGCACGATTAGCAGCCTGCGGCGTGGCTTCCAGCTTACTTTTTGTAACCGCCTGTTATTCATGCCGGTTGGTTACAATCAAGCCGCAGCTCATCAACATTCCGTAGCAAAAAGCACAGTTTTACTTCGTATAGCCCCTTTACTGGCAACTCCACCAACCGCTAACTGCTAACGGCTAACAGCTAACAGCTAGCTACTCAATCTCCACCCCCGCTAACATCTCCTCGTCTTTTTCCGCCAGCCGGGCCTCCACCTCGAACCGGTTATTGTAATAACCACGGCGCCGGTATTCCAGCAGGTACAGCCACAGAAAGCGCCAGAAGCCATAACTACGGAATTGCCGCACATGGCACACCTCATGCCGCAGCCAGGCCACATCCGCCAGAAAAGCCTGCCGGTTCACCCCATGCAGGTGAATGGTACGGCCCAGTACCATAGCCAGCCGGGCGCTGTCCATTTTACGGGCAGCACGCCCGGCCAGCCAGGAACGTTCTTTAATACGACAAATTATTTTTTCCAATCCCTTTTACCGAATAGCGAAAATCTCCGTGAAATATTGAACCCCCAACGGAACTGCCCCTGCAGCCAGGACGACTTGGTTTCACCAATGAACTGGTTTTCCAGTATAGCCGTTGAGTTAGTAAAGTTAACACTAAACACGTGACCACCGGTTTCTATTTCCAGGCCCGCTCCCAGCGGGTTATAGAACTTCACACCCAGGGATTTGTAGTAATCCTTGCTGGCCTGGTTGCGGAAGGGATAGTAGTATTCTGCAATGAAAGCCAGTCTTTTAGACAGCTTTATACGGCCGCTGCCGCCCAGCGCAAACATATTATTCATGTCCATATACCCCACCCGGTTGCGGTGAATGTAGGTAGGCGACAGGGTCAGGGATACCAGGTCCGCAAATTTGCGGGCAATGATCACCTGGCCTACGTAAGTCATACGGTCGGTAAATTCATCGAAATGGCTGGCAGAGGCCAGCGCATCGTTGGAAGTCATGGTGCTTACCGTAACATTACCAAACAGGGACACCGATACCGGGATGTGGTTATCCGTAGTTTGTTTCAGCAAACGGTACTTAGCCAGTCCTTCAAAGATCTGCGACAGGTCGCCGGAACCTTTGGCACGGCTGATGCCCACCATCAGGTCATCTGAAATACCATATTCAAACGCAATGCGTATATCTGTAGAGTTATCCAGCCCAAAAGCAGTTTTACCGCCGCCAAATTCACCGCCGGCATCGCCGAAACGGTGCGCCACCCTGAAATCCAGCTCATGTTTCTTCAGCGTTTCATTGGAATGGCCCATAATAATACGGGTAGATTTAAAAGTACCGATCACCGGCCGGTGACCAGTAGAATCCTCGAACATCTTGCTCAGGTCGTCCTGTGCGCGGCATACCATGCTTAAGCTACAGCAGGCAAATAATAGCGGTAAAATTCTCATAATATAATTTGTGATGGTTGTACTAGGTGTTATTATTGGTTGTTCAGATACCAGGGAAACTTTTTTACGGCCGATGGCTATACGGCAATTATGCACCATATAGCCATTGAGCCGGTAACCGTTGCGGGCCTATTTGCCGGATGCAGCATAGGTTGCATTTACCGTTACTTCTACTACTTCAGCAATGTTCTTTATTACCAGTGTAGGTATCTTGATCTTATGATCTTCCAGGCGAACATTGAATTTAGACAGGGTAGTGACCTTACCATTCTGTACGGTGATGGTGGCTTTTTCCTTATAGGTTTTATCCACGCCGTGCAGGGATAGAACCCCCTCCACCGTTACATCGTAAGTGCCGTCCTTAGTGATGTCTACCGGGCTGGAAAATTTCCCCTTGTACTCTGCATAGGGATATTTTTCTGTTTCCAGGTAGTTCTCATTAAAGTGCTCCTCCATCAGTTTTTTCTTGAACTTGAAAGAGCCTACCGGTACCTTGAAATACACGGCGCCCGTTTTGGCATTGATGGCAGATACCCCTTTGTCTGTCTTGGCTTCAATGTCTTCCATCGGAGCAGATGAAAAGAAAGATAGATTGGCATTGCGGCAGGAGTAAATATCCTGCGCATAAACATTCACTGTTCCTAAGAGAACAACAATAGCAAAAAGAAGTCGTTTCACCTTGATACAATTTTTAATTAAAGACTTATGCGAACTACCTGATCCGGGATCAATGACCCCACAGAATGTAGCAATACCGGACCGGCAGTTCTATTGTTCATTGTTCTTATTCCGGCATTCCTTTCGATATCCAGCAGTTAATGGAGTCGCGTATTCCCGCTCCCAATGCGCCACGGGGCGGCATATCTGCCTGGGCGCTGATAACGCGCAGCCGGAAGGTTGCTTCATTACCACTTACAAAATTCCTGAACTTTTCCAGCGTGGAAAAGTCGGCTCCCGCAGGTGCGGTAGCTCCGCTGTGACACCGGGTACAATTGGATTGGATAATTCCGTAAACGTACGCGGCTGGGATCTGCTTACTATCACAGTCCCCGGTTTGCGGCCCGCTATCAGGGGCTATGGCTTCTTTGTTGGTACAGCTATACACTGCTACAGCGAGTAGGCTAATCAATAAAAGATATGTCTTCATTACTAGGCAAAATGGTTTGATGAAAAAAAATTGGTTATTATTTGTTTTTAAATTGTGAACAATGTTTTTTTACAAAACCCGATCTTTATTGGATCATTGGCCGATGGACCGTGCGCCGGCTAAGCAATCAGTATTTAATACGATAGCAAATTAAAAACGGTTGCCTCTATCGGGAAGAATAACGCAGCACGGCAACATAAATTATATTTTAAATATATTTGTATATGACAAGTATTGACGAGCTCTATGCTTTTTACCAGCAACATCCTGCTGTTCAGACGGATACACGCAAGCTTAAACCCAACGATATTTTCTTTGCGCTTAAAGGACCTAACTTTAACGGCAACGCCTATGCTGAAGCGGCATTGCAGGCCGGTGCTGCATTAGCGGTAATAGATGAGGAAGTGTATTACACACAGCCGGAAAAAATGATGCTGGTAAAAGATGCCCTGCACACCCTGCAGGAGCTGGCATTGTGGCACCGCCGGCAGCTGAACATACCTATACTGGCCATTACCGGCACTAACGGTAAAACCACTACGAAAGAGTTGGTGAGCACTGTGCTGGCCAGCACCTACAAAACAGTGGCTACCGTAGGTAACCTTAATAATCATATTGGCGTACCGCTTACGCTGTTAAGCATACCCGCCGGTACACAAATAGCCGTAATAGAAATGGGCGCTAACCACCAGCATGAAATTGAAGCCTACTGCCGCATAGCCCTGCCCACACACGGTATTATTACTAATATTGGCAAGGCCCACCTGGAGGGCTTTGGCAGCGAAGAAGGTGTGCGCAAGGCCAAAGGCGAGCTGTATGATTATTTGCGGGAGCATGACGGTACCGTGTTTTTATGCAACCAATACCCTTACCTGCTGGACATGAGCAAGGGCATAATGGAAGTGATCACCTACGGTGAAAAAGATGCCGACTTTACCGGCCGCCCCCTGGCAGAAAGCGCCTTCTTAGGGGTGCAGGTAACCAGCGATGAAGAAGTAGGCACGCTGCAAACCAGGCTTACCGGCGCCTATAACTTTCCCAATGTAATGGCTGCAGTAGCCGTGGGCCTGTATTTCAACGTACCGCCGGCTAATATCAAAGCAGCTATTGAAGGTTATGTGCCCTCCAACAACCGCTCCCAGGTGATACAGCAGGGCTCCAATACTATTATCATGGATGCTTATAATGCTAATCCATCCAGTATGAAGGCCGCTATTGAAAATTTTACCGGTATTAATGCTCCTAAAAAGGTATTGCTGTTAGGCGCTATGATGGAGCTGGGGCCAGATAGTGTAAAGGAACACCAGGCCCTGGCTGATCTGCTGCAGCGCACACACTGGCATGCTGTGGTATTGGTAGGAGGGGATTTCAGTAAAATAAAACAACCCTATGTGTACCTGGAGAATGCAGCAGAAGCGGCTAACTGGCTGCAGCAGCAGCAGTTCACAGATACTTATATTCTTGTTAAAGGCAGCCGCAGCATGGGAATGGAGAAGGTGATATCATAGCCTATAGCAGGTAGATCCGCTGTTAACAAAGCGTAATTCAGAAATAGAGGTTTCATGATACAACGTGCTGGTTGTACAACCCCCGGTGTGGCCTGAAGCCTCTAGTCAAAAATGCCTCTTGCTTTTAATATGCCCGTCTTCTTCAACTCAAATAATTGCTCTGCATAATTACCAAAAACTACTATTGCCTTGTTGCCTGCGATTTTGAAATAAGGCGAAGGAAACAGGTATTCAATATCTTCCTTACTTCGCCCTTTAATATTGTATGAAACCTCATTTTCAAAGCCTATCAATTCCGGTTTAACAGGTGTGTTTTTATTGTAGCTGTGTTCATAGTCCCCCACTTTGTAACTACTTGCCCAACGTCCGTTCTTTGTCTTGTAAACATCAAAGAATTGATATTTCTCGTGATAAAGTTTGCCGCTATAGGCTGAAACAAATAGCAAAACATATTTGTATTTTGAAAAAGCCGGTTCCCCGTAATGGTCATAAGCGTCAAATTGAATGGTGTCGCTTTTATAATTTCCGTAAATATTTTGAATGACTTTATATTTTGCCTTAAAGGCTCTGTCCATTAAAACATGATCACTGTCAACCTTAGGATGAAACTGCGATACTTCTATTTTCTCTCCAACAAAAACATACAGGCTGTCTTTTTTGGTTTGCCCAAATGAAGCAAAAAATGCTAAAGTTAAAATGGTAAATATGGAAACGGATCTTGTCATAAAGGTACAGGCAACATTGGGATTTGGGATTCGGCAGATCATCTGGAACATGCATCCAGCACTTAAACCGATTAAAGATACAAAAGTTGAAATATACTCTATAGTTCATTCAGCCCAATAGGTAACTAATGGTAGTACAAAAGATGAGGAATTGTTCGCATTCCTTGCCCCTATGAAAAAGCGATCTTAAACATTAAAACAATAGCTTTTAGCCTCTAAGTAGGTTAACCCCTGCCTGACCGCTACATCAACTGCAGCGCGACAATTAAGACCAATAGATTCCAGCATAATAAAAAAAAAGACCTGCAAGCTAAAAAACCCGCAGGTGTTCATAACCTATGCCAACTTTAGAGTTCGTTTAAAAAAGCGGGCATAATACCCACTTTCCTAGTTATCTGTAAAACACTCTCGAAGTTCAAATTGAAGTATAAACAAAGCTCGTATGGCCTTTAATCCTTATTAACGCATTTGTTTATATTAACTAAATCTTTCCATCAATTAACCCTGCACTATACTACTTACGTTGACAATAACATGTTTGGATTTAATAAAATGGAATTTTTTTTATCAATAACAAAAATCTGGTAATCAGTATGTAACACTGTTAAAAAGTTTACCTAATAATTTTAGTAGAAATTGCGGGCAGGAGAATAGCTTATCTAAACAGGCACGGCGGCACCGATAACTTGCCCGGCGTGCTAAAATGGGTCAACGAAATATTCCTATAAAGTTTAAATAGTAATAATCAAAGGCTGTTTTCTTAGGGTTTTATTGCAGTGATATTGGTATGCTTCCCTCCTAAAAAGGCTCCGTAACCCGTATGCAACCCGTGCGCAACTAGGGTCCCCTACATAAAACCCCACATCATTTTTACCACTATTTTCAAATCTTCCATTTCAAACATCCCACTTTTACATCCTGCATCTTGTCTCTTCAACAAACGTGTCCTTCTCCAGTTCCCGGCCGGGTGCAACTTTTACATCTGCATCTTGCCTCTTCAACTCCATGTCTTTCTCATGAGTTTCTCATGTCTTTCCCTACTAAATCCCATGTTTTTCCCTGGTGCATCCCTGGTGAAGTCCATGTCAGGGCCTGGTTAAACAGGTTAAATTACTCACTTAACCATCCCCTTTACCTGCACTTATCCCCAATCCCATCCTCCAACATTCACCTGCGCATACGCTCATTTGCATATCCGCACAGCCTCATTTCTTCTCCTGGCATAGCTCTACCAGCACCCCGCTCGTATCCTTCGGGTGCAGGAAACACACCAGCTTATTATCCGCCCCATGCCTGGGCTTATCTTGTAAAAGGGTAAAGCCTTCCGCAGCAAGTCGTTGCATTTCTTCCTCAATATTGCTTACCTCAAAGGCAATATGGTGGATGCCCGCGCCTTTTTTGGCAATAAACCGGGCAATCACGCTATCCGGTCCCATGGCTTCCAGCAGCTCCACCTTACTCTCGCCCTGCCGGAAAAAAGCCGTCTGCACCTGCTCGCTCTCCACCGCCTCCTGCTTATAACAGGGGCTGTTCAGCAGCTTTTCAAATAAGGGAATAGCATCCATAAGGGAAGCCACGGCAATGCCAATATGTTCTACTTTTAACATGCATGTGTTATTTAGCAGGGACAAGTTCCCAAAAAAATCCCAATCCATAGAGGCATTCTATTTGCCTATTGTATTTATAGATGGGCCTAAAAGGGCATCAATGCAAGTTTCGTCGTAAATTTGAGTAACATCGTTTAGAATTACATTAAGATCAAACCGCCATGTTAAAGCTACCGATATACCTGGACAATAACGCTACCACCCCCTGCGATCCCCGTGTGGTGGAGGCTATGCTGCCTTATTTCACCGAAACTTTCGGCAATGCAGCCAGCCGTAACCATCCCTTTGGCTGGGCAGCAGAGGAGGCAGTGGACTTTGCCCGGGAACAGGTGGCCAGGCTGATAGGCGCCGATCCCAAGGAGATCATTTTCACCTCCGGCGCCACAGAATCCGATAACCTGGCCCTTAAAGGCGTGTTTGAGATGTATGCTGCCAAAGGCAATCACATTATAACCACTGCCACGGAACATAAAGCCGTATTGGATACCTGCAGGCACCTGGAAAAACAGGGCGCGCGGGTCACCTATCTGGGTGTGAACAGCGAAGGTCTTATAGACCTGAAGGAGCTGGAAGCCGCCATTACGCCTGCCACTATCATGGTAGCCGTGATATATGCCAATAACGAGATAGGTGTTATAAACCCTATGCGCGACATTAGCGCCATTACCCGCCGCCATGGCGTGCTGTTAATGACGGATGCCACACAGGCCGTAGGCAAGATACCGGTGGATGTGAACAAAGATGGTATAGACCTGATGGCCTTTAGCGCTCATAAAATGTATGGGCCCAAAGGAGTAGGCGCATTATATGTACGCCGCAAATCGCCCCGGGTAAAGGTAACCGCCCAGCTGGACGGCGGCGGGCATGAAAGAGGCATGCGCTCCGGCACGCTGAATGTACCGGGCATAGTGGGTTTTGGAAAAGCCTGTGAAATATGCCAGCAGGAAATGGAAGAAGACGGCAAACACCTGCAAATATTAAGGGACAAGCTTGAAAAAGCATTACTGCAGCTGGAAGAATCTTACCTGAATGGCGCCCCCAACCAGCGCCTGCCCCATGTAAGCAATATTTCATTTAAGTATGTGGAAGGTGAAGGCCTGCTGATGGGCTTCAATAAAAGCATTGCCATTTCCTCCGGGTCGGCCTGCACCAGCGCCTCCCTGGAACCCAGCTATGTGCTGAAGGCACTGGGCCTGGGCGATGATCTGGCCCACTCCTCCCTGCGTTTTGGACTGGGCCGTTTTACTACGGAGGAGCAGATAGACTATACCATACAAGCCGTTACAGATGCGGTGAACCGGCTGCGAGCCATTAGCCCTCTCTGGGAAATGTTTAAAGATGGCATAGACCTTGACACTATACAATGGGCCCATTAAGATTTTAGATCTTAGATTTAGAGGGACAATACAACTAACATAGCAATCGCTTCAGGTAAATTGTAAATCTAAAATCGTAAATCGTAGATCGAAATGGCATGAAAGGGGGTTGTGTATCATTCAATACCGGCTTACATTAGTTAAGCTGAAACACCGCATAATCTGAAATCGTTTATTTAAATATATATCAGTATGGCTTACTCGGAAAAAGTACTGGAACATTATAACAACCCGAAGAACGTAGGCTCGCTTGACAAAAACAGTAAAGCGGTAGGAACCGCGCTGGTAGGGTCTCCGGAGCATGGACACAGTGATATAATGCGTTTACAGATCGAAGTAAATCCTGTAACGCAGGTGATCACTGACGCCCGGTTCAAGACCTTTGGCTGCGGATCTGCTATCGCAGCATCCTCCCTGGTAACAGAATGGCTGAAAGGCAAAACTATCCATGAGGCATTACGGATCGATAACATGGATATTGTAGAAGAGCTGAACCTGCCACCCGTAAAGCTGCACTGCTCTGTGCTGGCTGAAGAAGCCATCAAAGCCGCAGTGAATAATTACCGGTACAAGAACGGCTTGGAAGCCCTGGTGCTGGAAGAAGAGGAGGAAGAATACGAAGAAGAAGAGGAAGAAAGCGAAAGCGCGTTCCACTAATCCAACCATTACTGCATGCCCCTGCAGGCAGCAGGTAGTCACCAGCTACCTGTAGCCAAAACCTTTCACTCCCCCATCTACTTTCCTATAGTAACCCACTGACTTACAATTACAACCTTTGTTCCCCCCTTTTAAAATAATAAGTACAGATTTCCACCGTTCTAATATATTTGTACTTTTATTAATGCTATGATAGCCATCTTCAGAAAGGAAATACATCAGTTCTTCAGCAGTATCACTGGCTATGTGGCCATCATCCTTTTTTTACTGGCAAACGGGCTGCTGCTCTTTGTATTCCCGGATACCAGCCTGCTGGACTTTGGTTATGCCAACCTGGACCCGCTTTTTGAGCTGGCGCCCATCATTTACCTTTTACTGATCCCGGCCATTACCATGCGCAGCTTTGCAGATGAGTTCCGGTCCGGCACCATAGAGCTGCTCAGCACCAAGCCCCTTACCTGGTGGCAGATAGTGCAGGGTAAGTTCTGGGCCAGCGCATTAATTGTATTGATATCGCTTATTCCCACACTGGTATATTATTTAGCCATTCAGCAGCTTAGCGCCCCCACTGTGCACCTGGACAATGGCGGCATTGCCGGCTCTTACCTGGGCCTGTTGTTGCTGGGTATTGTATTCACCGCCATTGGCATCTGGGCATCCTCCCTTACGGGGAATGCTGTGGTAGCCTTCCTGGTAGCGGTTTTCACCTGTTTCCTTTTTTATAATGGGTTTGATGCGTTGAGCAAGATCCCGGCCTTTTCCGGCGGGGCGGATTATTACCTGCAAATGGCCGGTATAAAATTCCATTACACCTCCATTAGCCGGGGTGTAATAGATAGCCGGGATGTGATCTATTTTGCCAGCGTAATTGTGCTGATGCTGTTCCTCAGCAAGCTATCCCTGCAGCGCCGGGTATGGCAAAGCTCCGGCAACCAGAAAAAGTACCTGCAGCGCGCGCTGGTAATAGTAGTGGCTTTAATAGGCGTAAATGTGGCAGCAGCGTATATACATGGCCGTGCCGACCTTACCGCCGAAAAAAGATATACCCTGGCCCCCTCCACCAAACAATTATTACGCGGGCTGGATAGCACCGTTACCATAGAAGTGTTCCTGAAAGGCGATTATCCCGCAGCTTTTAAGCAGCTGGCGCAGGCCACAGAAGAGCTGCTGAGCGAGTTCCGGGAATATGGCGGTAAAAACATCCGCTTCTCTTTCCAGGGCCCCGGCCAGGGCATGGCAGACAGCGCACGGGCGGCCTTTCAGCAGGAGCTGGTAGCCAAAGGTATCATGCCTTTTAATCTTCAGGTGCAGCAGGATGCCAATGAAGGTTTTTCCGAAAAGCTTATTTTCCCCGGCGCCCTGGTGCATTACAAGGATAAAAGCATTGGCGTAAACCTGCTGAAAAGCCAGGGTGGGCAGGATCCTACAGCCGCTATGAGCAATTCAGAAGCGCTGCTGGAATACCAGTTCATTAATGCCATTTACAAGCTGCAGCAACCCCGCAAACCACTGGTAGGTTATATGCTGGGCAATGGGGAGTCTTTAGGCGCAGAGGTATACGACGCGCTTACCACTGTGCAAAGCAATTACCAGCTGGATACTTTTTCCCTGCAGGGCAACAGCCATATTCCCCGCGATTTTGACCTGTTGCTGTTTGCAAGGCCTACACAAAAGTTTACGGATGATGATAAGCTGAAAATAGACCAGTATGTGATGAAGGGCGGCAAAGTGCTGTGGTGCCTGGATGTGCTGAATGCCAGCATGGACAGCCTGCAGCAGCAGAATTCCTTTATTGCATTTGACCGTGGCCTGAACCTGGAAGACCTGCTGTTCCGTTACGGGGTACGCATTAACCCGGACCTGATCCAGGATCTGCAGTCAGACCTGGTGCCGCTGGTAGTAGGCAATATGGGCAACAAACCGCAGATACGGCCGGTGCCCTTCCCGTACTTCCCGCTGCTGTCGCCCACCGGCAGCCATCCCATTGTAAAAAATATGGACCTGGTGCTGAGCCATTTTACCAGCTCCATTGATACTATTAAAGGGGAAGATGTTACCAAAACCATCCTGCTCACCTCCTCCCGCAGCAGCCGCAGCATACGTACCCCGGCAGAAATAAGCTGGGAAAGTGTGCGCACCAAGCCCAACCCGCGCGATTACCGGCAGGCTTACCTGCCCGCCGCCGTGCTGCTGGAAGGCCGTTTTACCTCCCTGTTCCGCCACCGGCTGGATAAAGCACAGCAGGCTGCCGTGGAAGTGGTCTCCGGCGAGCCTTTCCGCGACAAGGCAGATACTATTAATAAAATGATCGTGATCAGCGACGGTGATATTATTACCAATGCTGTATCCCGTAAAGATGGGCCGCTTCAAATGGGTATCAATTCCTTTAACCCGGATTTTGTATTTGCCAATAAAGAATTTTTCCTGAACTGCCTGGAATACCTCACCAACACCTCCGGCATTATGGAAACGCGCAATAAGGAAGTGACCCTGCGCCTGCTGGATGCGCAAAAAATAAAACAGGAACGCACCAAATGGCAGGTCATCTGTTTCCTGGTGCCCGTAGGCCTGATACTTTTATTTGCCATGGTATTCCAGTTTATACGGCAGCGTAAGTTTGAGTAGCGGCCCTGCGGGCCGCTGTCCATGGTCCATGGTCCATAGTCCATTGCCTACTCCAATAACTTGGTACTGCGGCGTCCGTTAAATACGTTTTACTACAACTTTACCTGTACTACATCCATACGAACTAGGCAATGGACCATCGACTATGGACTATAGACCATAAACTAAATCTATTATCTTTGCCATTCACTAAACATTAAACGGCTGCATGACACCCACACAGTGGACGTATCTAATTTTTGGCATCGTTATCGTCCTGGCGCTGATCTTTGACCTGGGTTTATTAAGTAAAAAATCAACTACTGTCTCTATTAAAAAAGCATTGTTGCAAACCTCTTTCTGGGTAGGTTTGTCGTTAGTCTTCTTTGGATTTGTGTGGTATGAGAACGGGCATGAAACAGCCATCAGCTATCTGAGCGCCTACCTCATGGAGTGGTCGCTTTCTATTGATAATATTTTTGTGTTCATCCTCATCTTCGGCTTCTTTAAAATAAAAGAAAGCAGCTATGCGCGTGTGCTGCTCATCGGTATCCTCATGGCCATTGTGTTACGCGCTGTTTTTATCACGGTCGGCGCAGCGCTGATAGCCCGCTTCACCTGGATCCTGTATGTATTTGGCGCCTTCCTGGTGTACACCGGTATTAAAATGTTTGTGGTAGACCAGGATGAGGAGTTTAAACCGGAGGAAAATATTGCCTACCGGTTTATGAGCAAATACATGCGCATTACACATGAAGAGCCGCACGGCCGCTTCACTGTTAAAAAAAATAATAAAGTATATTTCACCAGCCTCAGTATAGTAGTGGTGATGCTGGCGGTAACCGATGTGCTGTTTGCGCTGGATTCTATTCCCGCCGTATTTGCCATTTCACAAGAGCCGCTGGTAGTGTATACTTCCAATATCTTTGCTGTGCTGGGCCTGCGCTCCCTGTTCTTCCTGTTACGGGGTGCGGTGGACCAGTTTGATTACCTGCAGCAGGGTATTGCCATTGTACTGATATTTATAGGTGTAAAGATGCTGGCAGAAATTTTTCATTTTCATATGCCGGTATATGTGTCGCTCATAGTGATTGTATGTTGTTTGGGCGGCGCTATCCTGTACTCCATCTATCATAAGAAGAAAAGAGTACCGGAAAAGGTAACTTCAGAAAAGTAATTCAGGCGCATTGGCGGGTAAAGAGTCAGCCTGCCAGATGCCAACAGACAGAGAAACTATGTATAACGCAGCAAGTATCAGTAAGATCCTGAAAGGAGAACTTTTGCAGGACGCAGGAGCACCGGAGATAGCGCATATTTTGCTGGACAGCAGGAAATTGATATTTCCGGAGACCTCGCTTTTTATTCCAATCGTCAGCACACGGCGCAATGCTCACCAGTACATCCCCGAATTATATGAAAAAGGGGTCCGTAACTTCCTGGTGAGCGAGCACCTGCCGCTGGAACTGTACCCTGATGCTAACATCATCCTGGTAAAAGATACCCTGCAGGCCCTGCAAACGCTGGTAGCCTGGCACCGGCAGCAGTTCCACATTCCGGTCATAGGCATTACTGGCAGTAACGGTAAAACCATTGTCAAGGAATGGCTGTTCCAGCTGCTGGAAAAGGATTACAATATTGTACGCAGCCCTAAAAGCTATAACTCGCAAACAGGCGTGCCCTTATCCGTATGGCAAATGGAAGCCGCCAACCAGTTGGCCATTTTTGAAGCCGGTATTTCCCAGCCCGGTGAAATGGAGCACCTGGAAAAGATCATCCGCCCTACCATCGGTATTTTCACCAACATTGGCGAAGCGCATAATGAAGGCTTCCTGAACCGGCGCCAGAAGATCAATGAAAAGCTGGTGCTGTTTGCCAAAAGCGACGTGCTTATTTACAGTAAAGATTACCTGGAGCTGAATGAATGTGTGCTTCAATTTCACTCGCAGATCGGTAAGCGGGATAACCAGCAGGGCTTACAGCTGCTGGCCTGGTCGCGCAAAACAGATGCAGACCTGCGCATTATCAGTGTAGATAAAGATCACGCCTGCACCCGTATTGATGCGCTGTACCAGAACGCACCCATCTATATCAGCATTCCTTTTGTGGATGAGGGTTCCGTGGAAAACGCCATTCATTGCTGGGCGCTGATGCTGTATATGGGTATTGACCACCAGGTGATCCGCCAGCGGATGGACCTGCTGGGTAATATCGCCATGCGCCTGGAGCTGAAACAGGGCATTAACAACAGCTCTATCATTAACGACAGCTATAACTCCGACCTGGGATCGCTGGCCATTGCGCTGGATTTTTTACAGCAGCAGCAACAGCATCCTACGCGTACGGTTATACTCAGTGATATTTTGCAAAGCGGCCGTAGCGATGCTTCCCTGTATGAAGAAGTAGCCGGCATGCTGAAGAAAAAAGGCATTCACCGCCTGATTGGCATTGGCAAGAATATTAGCCGCGAAACACGCGCCTTCCAGGATATACCGGGCTTAAAAAGCCAGTTCTTTCCCACTATGGAAGCGTTTATCCAGCAGTTCAGCCAGCAGGATTTTCAGCATGAGACCATTTTGCTGAAAGGCGCCCGCGCGTTCAAGTTTGAGCGTATTGGCAAGCTGCTGGAGCATAAAGTGCACCAGACCATCCTGGAAATTAACCTGAGCGCCATTGCCCATAATGTAAAACAATACCAGGCGCTCCTGAAGCCGGAAACTAAAGTGATGGCCATGGTAAAGGCTTTTTCCTATGGCAGCGGCAGTTTTGAAATAGCCAACCTGCTGCAGTTCCACGGCATTGATTACCTGACCGTGGCCTATGCGGATGAAGGGGTGGAGCTGCGCCGCGCCGGTATCACCATGCCCATTATGGTCATGAACCCGGAGCCCAGCTCTTTTGACGCCATCCTGCAATGGAACCTGGAGCCGGAAATTTACTCCCTGCTGCTGTTGCAGCAGTTTGAGGAAGAGGTGCGTACCAGCGGTAAAACAGATTTTCCCATTCACGTGAAGCTGGATACCGGCATGCACCGCCTGGGATTTGATAAAAAGGATATTCCTGCCCTGGCCCGCATTCTTACGGAGAACGGGCAGCTGAAAGTGAAGTCTATTTTCAGCCACCTGGCTGCCAGCGAAGACCCTGCCATGGACGAATTCACCCGCCGGCAGGGCCGCCTGTTCTATGAAATGAGCCATGAGCTGCAAAAAGCGCTGGGATATATTGGCATACGTCATATAGCCAACAGCGCCGCCATACAGCGCCACCCGGACCTTCAGCTGGATATGGTGCGCCTGGGCATTGGCATGTACGGTATTGACAGCGGCAACGGTGAAATGCAGGAAAAGCTGCAAAATGTAAGCACCCTTAAAACCACCATTGCCCAGCTTAAATACCTCTCTGAAGGAGAAACCGTAGGCTACGGCGCCACATGGGCCGCCCCCGGCCCGGCTGTAATTGCCACGGTTCGTATAGGCTATGCCGATGGATATCCCCGCTCCCTGAGCAATGGGGTAGGGAAGATGCTCGTGCGCGGGCAGCTGGCCCCGGTAGCTGGTATAGTGGCCATGGATATGCTGATGCTGGATGTAACCCATATTCCCGAAGTAGCGGAAGGTGATGAAGTGATCGTTTTCGGGCAGCAGCTGCCCGTGCAGCAGATAGCCTCCTGGGCAGGCACGATTCCCTATGAGATCCTGACCGGGATCTCCCAGCGGGTAAAAAGGATTTATTTTGAAGAGTAATACCGCTTTCCACTTTAAATAAATCTATTATTTTTGGTAAAATTTGTGTTCCTTCAGAACAGCCGTTACCGGTACAGTTTTGCGGTTTACATAAACAGCACTAAACCATTATGAAATATCGTCACGTCGTATTTATCGTAGTATTGATCCTGATCATAGACCAGGCGCTGAAGTTTTGGATAAAAACTCACCTGTATATGCAGCAGGAGTTTGTGATCCTCCCCAACTGGTTCCGCATTCATTTCATTGAAAATGAAGGAATGGCGTATGGCCTAAAGTTCGGAGGGGACTTCGGTAAAATATTGCTGACCTTATTTCGCCTGGTAGCCGTGGTAATTGGTTTCTGGTACATGCGCAAGCTGGTAGCCCAGAAATTCCATACCGGCTTGCTCATTTGCGGCTCCCTGATACTGGCCGGTGCAGCGGGCAACCTAATAGACAGTATGTTCTACGGGCTTATTTTCAGTGACAGCAGCTATGATATTGCCCGTTTTATGCCAAAGGAAGGCGGTTACGGCGCCTTTTTACACGGCCGGGTGGTAGATATGCTGTACTTCCCTATTTATGAAGGTTACCTGCCTAAATGGATCCCTATCAAGGGCGGCGATTATTTTATTTTCTTCCGTCCCGTATTTAATATTGCAGATGCAGCCATTTCTACCGGGGTAATTACCATCCTGGTGTTCCAGCGCCGCTTTTTCAGCAAACGCGTGGAAACTACGAGCGATAACGGCACGCGTAATGAGGCCGTGGTAAATGGCGCAGTAGAATAAAGCATTCTCCGCCGGTCATTCACAATCTGTTATTCATTATATATGAACGCTACCTTGCTTTCCATGGGTAGGGGCATTTACGTATATGCATTGTCGTTTGCCAAAACATCATCCCCACTCCATATATGAGCAGATGGACAAGAACCTGAAAGATGTATTTGAATCTGACAGGTCTTTTGCTTTATCCAAACACCTCTCAACAAGCATCAACACATTCAAATAATTCTATTAACCGTCATCAGCATACACATTTAGGCACAAATCAAACTTACATATTAGCATATCAGATCAACCCTTTAAAGCATCCCAACCAACAAATTAGCACATTAGCATACCAGCACATTACTCCATCTGTACATCGCAAATCAGCACATTTGCACATCTTCTCATTCCCCCTCTCCCCCTCATTTTCGGACTTTTTTTCTCCCAGCTTTGAAAAGTTAATTCCCTTTTATACATTTGTCCACAAATTCTATAGACTATATGATTTTTAGGAGTGCTCATATACAGTATGCCTTTGACCGATGTTGTGTAAACAGCGCATACACAATACATTATTAATCTATACCTACCATACATTAAAAACTTTACCACCAAATAAACTACAATGCAACGAATTAAGTCTACCTACCTGTGGCTGTTACTACTGCTACTACCTGTACTGGCACAGGCGCAGCTGAATGGCAGCTATATTATAGCCGGACGGATCGTAGATGATAAGGGAGAGGCCCTTCCCGGCGCCTCCATCCAGATAAAGAACACTTCTTTTGGCACCACAACAGACAGCACCGGACATTTTGAGCTGACCACCAACACCAAATTCCCCTACCGGCTGGTGGTACGCCTCATTGGCTACCAACCGCAGGAATTTGATGTACGTAACAGCAACAGCCGCCTGCAGATACAATTATATACCCAATCCTTACTGGTGAATGAAGTGGTGGTATCTGCCAGCCGCCAGCAGGAAAAGCTGTTAAAATCACCGGTAGCCATTGAAAAGCTGGACATACGGGCGCTGAAATCCACGCCCGCAGCCTCTTTTTACGACGCTATCGGCAACCTCAAAGGCGTGCAGATGACCACAGCCGGCCTTACCTTTAAAGTGTTCAACACCCGCGGCTTTAACGTGCCCAATAACTTCCGGTTCATGCAGCTGGTAGATGGGGTGGATAACCAGGCCGCTACCCTGGGCGTACCTTTGGGTAACGCCATCGGGCCCACAGAGCTTGATATCTTAAGCGTGGAGGTTACGCCCGGCGCATCTTCTGCCCTGTATGGCATGAACGCCATTAACGGCATGTCTAACCTTGTCACTAAAAATCCCTTTCAGTACCAGGGCGTAAGCGTAATGCAGAAGGTGGCCTTTAACCATTTTGATGGTAAAGGCAGCTCACCCAAGCCCATCACGGAAACTGCCATCCGTTATGCGCAGGCGATCAATGATAAATGGGCATTTAAAGTGAATTTCAGCTACATGAAGGGTACCGACTGGTATGCCGACAGCCATAATGACTTTAACCCGCAAAGCAAGGCCAATCCTGACTTTCCGCAGCTAAGCGGTGCAGATAACATTGCCAATGATGCGTGGAATAAATATGCAGACCAGACAGATATTGCTATTAAGGATAAAGACGGCCGCGCCTACAATGTACATCGCACCGGTTACTGGGAAAAAGACCTGGTAGGCGATTATGGTGTAAAGAATGTAAAAGCCGATGCAGCCCTGCATTATAAGATCAATCCTAAGCTGGAATTGTCTTATGCATACCGTGTAGGCCTGATGGATGGCTTCTTTCAGCGTGGTAACCGTATTGGTTTAAAGAATGTATTGGTGCAGAACCACAAGCTGGAGCTGGTGCATAATGATTTTACCCTGCGCTCCTACATCTCCATTGAAAACACCGGCGACTCCTACAATATGAACCCGCTGGCCGATAACCTGGAGAAATCCTTTAAATCAGATAACCAGTGGAAAGCGGATTATACCAAAGCGCTTAATGACGCCCTCACCGCCACTCCCGGCGACCTGGTAAGCGCCCACCGCGCAGCACGCGCTGCTGCAGATAATGGCCGCTGGACACCCGGCACCGCTGCATTTGATGCGCAGTTAGCCAAGATCAAAAGCATTAACGACTGGGATATTTACCCGGTATCCAAAGACTCTACCAACAAATCCGGCGGTGCAGCCTTACTGCAAATGAGCCGCTTTTACCATACAGAAGGTACCTGGAACCTGCGCCAGTACGTTCATTTTGCCGATGTACTGATAGGCGCTGATTACCGTACCTATGAGATCATCCCCGATGGAAACAACTTCGTGGACTTTACCCGCTCGCTGGACAAACGCAACCAGCCCGGCGGAAAACATATCTGGTACGGCAAAGTAGGCGGCTTTGTACAGGTTTCCAAAACCTTCTTTAACGAGGCTATTAAACTCACCGGCTCCTTACGGTACGACAAGAACCAGGAGTTTGGCGGTAAAATAAACCCGCGTATAGCCGCAGTATATACTACCAAAGATCAGAAGCACAATATCCGCGTATCCTGGCAGAACGGTTTCCGCTTCCCCTCCCTGTTTGAAGCCTATTCCTTCGTAAACAACGGGCAGGTACGGCGTGTAGGCGGGCTGGCGTTTATTGAGGATGGACTGGGTTATTTCAAGAACTCCTTCCTTACCTCTACCGTAACAGCCTTTGGTACGGCTACTAACCGCACCATTAACGCCAACCCGGGCATGACCACTGAAAATGCAGCGGCCCAGAATGCTTCTATACTGAAAGTAGCTAACCTGGACCCCATTGTGCCGGAACAGATCCACGCATTTGAAGCCGGTTACAAAAGCGTTTTATTTGATAACAAAGTGTTTGTGGATGTAGATGGATATTACAACTCCTATAAACATTTCATAGGCCAGGTAGAAGTAGCCGTGCCGCAGAGCGGGGATGTGAACACACCTACTTCCGATGTGCTGCTGCAAATGCTGGATAAGAGCAAGCAAAACCGCTACCGGGTATGGACCAACAGTAAATCTACCGTGGAAAACTACGGAGCAGCATTAGCGCTGTCTTACAACTTCTATAAAACCTATACCATCAGCGGTAATGTCAACTACAACAAGCTGGCGCAGGACAAAACCAAAGACGACGCCCTGATCCCTGGTTTCAACACGCCGCGGTGGTTCACCAACATAAGCTTTGGCAACCGGGCGGTGTTACCCAATGTAGGATTTAACATTGTATGGCACTGGCAGGATACCTTTTACTGGCAAAACCTGTTTGGCAATGGCGATGTGCCGGCCTACAACACGGTTGATGCGCAGGTTAGCTACCAGCTGCCCAAGCTGAGCACCACTATTAAAGTAGGCGGCTCCAATATCTTAAATACCGCTTATTTCCAGTATGTGGGCGGGCCTACCATGCGCGGCTTATATTATGTAACTATTACGTATGATGGGGTTTTCAAAAAGAAAGGATCTTAATTAAAGAACCAATCATTATAGGATAGGTCCCGGGAGCAAAAACCCGGGACTTTTTTTTGCTTTTATTTGGATTTGCTGTTTATTCCGGCTACCTTTAGTCTATAATTCATATAGACTATATAACGTTTAAGTATTATGTCGCATAACGAGGTGATAGACAAACTGGAACAACAACCGGCTACGCTGAGAAGGCAGGAAATGCTTATAACGCTGGTAAACGAAGAAAATAAGAAAAAGCGTGGCCTGTGGGTAATTATTACCCTGCTGTCAATTGTTACCATAGCCGGCCTGTGGGTCACCTATTATTACAATGTGCCGGCAGCTACCCAAACCCGGGTATATCACTTCATACAATCCCTTTTTACTTCACAGCTATTATTTTATATAGGAGTGGGCTTAGCCGCTCAAATGGTAGATGGCGCCCTGGGCATGGCTTATGGAGCTACTTCCTCCTCCCTGTTACTGGGCCTGGGTATTCCCCCGGCCATTGCCAGTGCCAGCGTGCACGTAGCAGAAGTGTTCACTACCGGCGCTTCCGGCATTGCACACTTTAAGCTGGGTAACGTAAACAAAAAATTATTCTTATACCTGCTTATACCTGGTATGGCAGGCGCTATCATAGGTGCGTACCTGTTATCTGACAAGATTGACGGCAATGTGATCAAACCCTTTATGAGCGCTTATCTTATGATACTGGGTTTTATCATCATCAGAAAAGGTTTACAAAGCCAGCGCCGGAAAAGCAAAGTAAAACGCCTGGGCCCACTGGCTTTTATAGGTGGTTTTATGGATGCTGTTGGCGGCGGCGGATGGGGACCTATTGTGACCTCTACCTTATTAAGCAAGGGCCGCACTGTACATTATACTATTGGCTCCGTAAATGCTGCGGAATTTTTCATCTCTGCTTCCAGCGCTGTTACCTTCCTGATCTTCACCGGCATCAGTAGCTGGCAGGTAGTGGTAGGGCTGATTATTGGCGGGGTGATCGCTTCTCCCTTTGCAGCCATCCTGGTACGTAAGATCAAACGCAAACCGCTCATGATCATGGTGGGTATTATGGTGATCATCCTCAGCCTGCGCACGATCTACTTAAGTATTTACAAATAATATTTACTAAACCGTCTTAAAATAAAAAAGTGCAAATGGTTATCCCATTTGCACTTTTTGTATATCTGCACATGTGTAGTTACTTAATTTCCCCTACCATGTTGGCCGGGTCTACCCACTCGTCAAACTGCTCCGGTGTAACATATCCCAGCTTCACCGCCATTTCTTTCAAGGTAGTGCCTTCTTTATGGGCTTTCTGCGCAATCTCTGCTGCCTTATAGTAACCGATCTTTGTGTTCAGGGAAGTTACCAGCATCAGTGAATTATCAACGTGCTTTTTAATGTTGGCTTCAATAGGTGCTAAACCTTCTGCACATTTATCATTAAAGCTTACACAGCCATCACCTATCAGGCGGGCGCTGTGCAGGAAGTTGTAGATCATTACCGGCTTAAACACATTCAGCTCAAAATGGCCGTTGGCGCCGCCAATACCAATGGCAACATCGTTCCCCATTACCTGTGCGGCTATCATGGTAAGCGCCTCACACTGGGTAGGGTTTACCTTACCGGGCATAATGGAAGAACCGGGCTCATTGTCCGGGATGAACAGCTCACCGATACCTGAACGTGGGCCGGAGCTCAGCATACGGATATCATTGGCTATTTTCATGAGGCTTACGGCTACGGTTTTCAGCGCGCCATGTGCTTCCACAATAGCGTCGTGCGCAGCCAGCGCCTCAAATTTATTTTCTGCAGTAATAAAGGGAATGCCGGTCAGGTTGGCAATATGCCGGGCTACATTTACGGAATAGTTCTTCGGGGTATTAATGCCCGTACCTACCGCAGTACCGCCCAAAGCCAGCTCGCTCAGGTGCGCCAGGGTATTGTGAATGGCTTTCAGGCCATGATCCAGCTGGGATACATACCCGCTCAGCTCCTGGCCTACGGTAAGGGGCGTAGCATCCATAAAGTGGGTACGGCCTATTTTTACCACGTGCATAAAGTCCTGCGACTTTTGCGCCAGGGTATTCCGCAGTTTCCGGATGCCGGGAATGGTTACCTCTACCAGCATTTTGTATGCAGCAATGTGCATGGCGGTAGGGAACGTATCGTTGGAGGATTGAGATTTATTTACATCGTCATTGGGGTGTATCACCTTATCCTTATCAGTAAGCTGGCCACCGTTGATCACATGGGCGCGGTAAGCTACCACTTCATTCACATTCATGTTAGACTGGGTACCGGAACCGGTTTGCCATACTACCAGGGGAAATTCAGCATCCAGCTTGCCTTCCAGGATCTCGTCGCATACCTGGCCAATGAGGTCGGCCTTTTCTTTAGGCAGCACACCGGCATCCAGGTTGGTAAGCGCGGCCGCTTTTTTCAGATAGGCAAATGCGCGGATGATCTCTTTGGGCATTTTATTAATGTCCTGTGCTATCTTGAAATTGTCAATGGAGCGTTGGGTTTGAGCGCCATAATAGGCATTTACGGGTACCTGTACCTCGCCCATCGTGTCTTTCTCTATTCTGAATTCCATATGCTTGAATTTTGAGCCACAAACCTACATAAAGAATTACGAATTACGAATTGGTCAATTACGAATTAGGTAAACAGTATCGATATAGTACGCACTATGCAGCAAGCTGCAATATGCTACAGGCAGGCTAATACCTGGTCCTCAATAAAAAGGCTTCCATTCGTAATTCGTAATTGAATAATTCGTAATTGTATCCTATTCCCCGGTAAAGTTCGCTTTCCGTTTCTGTATAAACGCTGCTGCCCCTTCCTGCAGGTCCTGGGTGGCGAAACAGGAAGAAAACTCGTTAATCTCCAGGGCAAAACCATCCACATCCCCATCCAGGGCGGCGTTGGCGCATTTGATCACCCCGGCTATGGCTAGCGGCGCTTTGGCATGTATCTTTTGCAGTATTTCTTTGGCCTTGTCCAGCAGCGCTTCCTTTTCCACTACATGGTTCACCAGTCCCATGGCATGCGCATCTGCCGCGCTCACCATATCGGCCGTCATCATCAGCTCCAGGGCCCTGCCTTTGCCTACCAGCTGCGTAAGGCGCTGGGTGCCTCCGTAGCCGGGTATCAGACCCAGGTTCACCTCCGGCTGCCCGAATTTTGCATTGGTGCTGGCTATACGAAAATGGCAGGCCATGGCCAGCTCACAGCCACCGCCCAGTGCAAAACCGTTCACAGCTGCTATAATAGGCTTCGGACATTCTTCTATACGCTGGAAAATGGTATGCCCTTTTTTAGCTAATGCAGCGCCCTGCTCCGGCGACAGTTCCAGGAACTCTGAGATATCTGCCCCGGCAATAAAAGCCTTTTCACCGGTACCGGTAATAATGGCGCTTTTAATCTCCTTTTTCTTGTACACCTCATCCACAGCCAGCGCCAGCTCATTCATCACGGTCTGGTTCAGGGCGTTCATCTTATCCGGGCGGTTAATGGCTATGATCAAAATATCATCTGTCAGGGTGGTGCTGATGGTTTCGTACATGGTTACTTGTTTTGGTTTTACACAACTAAGTTATTGAATTAGCGCCAACATAAAATGGTGTTACCCGGCCAGGCCAGGTAACACCATTCTGATCGGGTTTAGTATGGCAGATACTAAAAGTTACTTTCTGCGTGATAGTGGTGCTTGTGCTTATACTTATCCTTGTGATAGTTTATGCGCCCAAAATCATAACTCAGCGTTACAAAGAACATTTTTGCTTCCAGGTTTTTGTAGGGTTGTGTAGCCACACCGTTCACGGTTTCCTGGAAATCGTGGTTAAAGAAATCATTCAGGTAATACTGCACTTTCAGCCCAAAGCCCGGCTGGAAACGGAAACCGGCAAACACGGAAGGCATAAGCAGGGGCGTACGGTCGCTGAACCATTCATTAAATTTGTGTTTCTTATCACCATTCAAAAACTGTTTCTCTTTATAATTAAAGGCCAGGTCATAAGAGCCGCCGGCAAAAAAGAAGAGGCGGCCGTGGCGCAGGTCGCCGATCTTAAAGCCCAAAGGCACTCCCAGCGTATATACACGGCGTTTCAGCTTTACAGAGTCGTTGGCTTTGGTGATCAGTCCAATGTTCTTGATATTCAAACCGGTGAAGATGCCGAAGTTCTTATTAAAATCGTAGTTGAAGTTGGTGCCTATATTTACAAAAAAGGTAAAGCGGGGAATATTGCGCACATGCACGCCATTATCTTTTACACTGGTAGCAAAAGACAGCAAAGGCCCATCGCCACCCCAGGAAGTGTACACCTTGTTCTTTTTACCACCGGCATACTCGCCGAAGGCCATCTTTTTCCAATCTTTGGTGGAATCTGTTTTTTCCTGTGCAAAAACACTACACTGCAACAGGCAGGCTGCTGCAAGAAGGATCAGGTAACGTTTCATTTTCATTCGTTGGATTTTTTAAGCGGTTAGTTATATAGGAGCAGTTATTGTGCCTGTTTCCCTATACTTTTCAAGCTGCTATTTAAAAGACGAATGACCGTGAAAAAGGTTGCAAGCTTTAAAAATTTCTGTGCTCCGCTACCCAGCCGGAAATATAGTTCGCTATTTCCTGTGTATGCGTGCCCGGGGGAAACAGCTTGCCTACACCCAGCTGCTGCAGGGCCTGCATGTCGGTATCGGGAATAATACCGCCGCCGGTAAGCAGCACATCATCCATACCTTTTTCTTTCATGAGGGATATAATACGTGGAAACACGGTCATATGAGCGCCGGAGAGTATGCTGATGCCAATGGCGTCCACATCTTCCTGCAGGGCGGCGCTTACCACCATTTCCGGGGTCTGGCGCAGTCCGGTGTAAATAACTTCCATACCGGCATCGCGCAGGGCAGCGGCTATTACCTTGGCCCCACGGTCATGGCCGTCCAGGCCTACTTTAGCTACCAGTACCCGCAACGGGCGTTTCAAAGGGTTGACCATTTGATGTGTTAGATATTGAGGGGTAAATGTAGGTATTTTTGTGTGGAGTCCATGGTCAATGGTCCATAGTCCATTGCCTGCTGCGTCGCCAGGAGTACTGCGGGTATAGCAGGTAGCCGGGGGGCCTCCAAGCAAAATACAGTATGGATCCGCTACGCATCAGCCTGACCATGTACTTTCTTTGCTCCCGAAATAGGCCATGGACTATGGACCATCGACCATGGACCAATTTTCCTTACCTTTGCCATCCGTAAAATTACAACCGGTTTAATATGAGTGAAGAAAGATCTCTCAACTTTTTAGAACAGATCATAGAAGAAGATCTCGCAAAAGGCGCTAATGGCGGCCGGGTGCATACCCGTTTCCCGCCGGAACCCAATGGCTACCTGCATATTGGGCACGCCAAATCTATATGTCTCAACTTTGGGCTGGCCCAGAAATACAACGGGCAAACCAACCTGCGTTTTGACGATACCAACCCGGTAACAGAAGATACGGAGTACGTGGATTCCATTAAGGCCGACATTAAATGGCTGGGCTTTGAGTGGGCCAACGAACTGTATGCATCCGACTATTTTGAGCAGATATACAATTTTGCAGTAGCCCTCATTAAAAAAGGGCTGGCTTATGTGGATGATTCTACTGCGGAGGAAATAGCGGCCCTGAAAGGCACGCCAACTGAACCGGGAAAAGATAGCCCTTACCGTAACCGCGGCGTGGAAGAGAACCTACAGCTGTTTGAAAAAATGAAGAACGGTGAGTTTAAGGATGGCGCCAAAGTACTGCGGGCCAAAGTAGATATGGCATCGCCCAACATGCACATGCGCGATCCTATTATGTACCGCATTAAGCATGCACACCATCACCGTACCGGTGATAAATGGTGCATTTATCCCATGTACGATTTTGCGCACGGCCAAAGCGATAGCATAGAGCATATTACCCACTCCATATGTACGCTGGAGTTTGTACCGCATCGCCCGCTGTACGACTGGTTTATTGAGAAGCTGGAGATCTTCCCTTCCCACCAGTATGAGTTTGCCCGCCTGAACCTGAACTACACGGTAATGAGCAAACGAAAACTGAAGCAGCTGGTAGAAGAGGGTTTTGTTCGCGGCTGGGACGATCCCCGCATGCCTACCATCAGCGCCCTGCGCCGCCGTGGCTTTACACCGGCCAGCATCCGCACCTTCTGTGACCGTATTGGGATACAGAAGCGGGATAACCTGATTGAGGTAAGCCTGCTGGAATACTTCATCCGTGAAGAGCTGAACCGTACTGCTAACCGCGTAATGGTAGTAACTGATCCCGTGAAGCTGGTGATCACCAACTATCCGGAAGGACAAGTGGAAGAGCTGCAGGCAGAGAACAACCCGGAAGATGAAAGTGCCGGCACCCGCATCCTTCCCTTCAGCAACACGCTGTACATAGAGCGGGATGATTTTATGGAGAACCCTCCCAAGAAATTTTTCCGCCTGGGCCCCGGCAATATGGTACGCCTGAAGTATGCCTACATCATCAAATGCGATAGCTTTGATAAGGATGCGGATGGTAACATTACCACCATCTACTGCTCTTACCTGCCGGAAAGCCGCAGTGGTGGCGATAGCAGCGGCCTTACCGTAAAAGGCACCATTCACTGGGTAAGCGCAGCGCATGCCGCCAAAGCAGAAGTGCGCCTGTACGACCGCCTGTTTAAAGTAGATGACCCGAACAACGAGGAAGGTGATTTTAAATCTTACATTAACCCGGATTCTTTACAGGTCGTGGAGAATGCGCTGATAGAGCCTGCGCTGGCCAGCGCCAAACCCGGCGACCGTTTCCAGTTCCTGCGCAAAGGTTACTTCTGCGTAGACCCTGATACCACGCCTGAAAAGCTGGTGCTGAACCGCACGGTAACCTTAAAGGATACCTGGGCCAAGGAAGCTAAAAAAGGTTAAGGAATAGTTTTATAAATGAAACGCTCCGGAGGTAATACCTTCGGAGCGTTTTTATTTATATGTGTGCCACACCTTTGAGGTGTGGGATACATAAAGATTATGCATCCAGTAATGTCAGCGCCTTCATAATTCTTGCGATGGTTTCATGCTTGCCCAATGTTTCAGCAATATTAAATACCGGCGGGCCAAACTTACCGCCGCACAGCATAATGCGGAAAGGCAGCTGCAGCTCTCCTACTTTAATATTCATAGACGTAGCCAGCTGTTTAAAGCTTTCCTCTACGGAGTGTAAAGAGAAATCAGACAGCGTTTCCAGCACAGAAGCCCAGTCCAGGAAGAACTGGCGTTTATCTGCATTCCACTTCGGTTTTACGGGGCTAAGGTCATAATTCTCCGGCTGCTGGAAAAAGAAGAAACCATGATCCCATATTTCATTAACCAGGTTGCAGCGCTCTTTTACCATTCCTACAATGGTAGCCACATATTCTTCAGAAGCCTGTACACCTTTCTCTTTCAGCACAGGCATAAACAGCTGCGCCAGGCGCTGGTTATCGGCCTTTACAATATATTGATGGTTGAACCAGTTGGCCTTTTCAATATTGAACTTGGCTCCGGCATGGTGTACGCGTTCCATAGAGAACTTTTCTATCAGCTCTTCTATAGTGAACAATTCCTGTTCCGTGCCATCATTCCAGCCCAGCATGGCCAGCATATTTACAAATGCTTCCGGCAGGTAGCCCATTTCGCGGAAACCCTTGGTAAAATCGCCGGTGCGGGGATCTTTCCAGTTCATGGCATATACGGGGAAGCCTAAACGATCGCCATCCCGTTTGCTGAGCTTACCATTCCCATCCGGACGTAAGATCAGCGGCAGGTGTGCCCATTGCGGCATATGGTTTTGCCAGCCCAGGTAACGCCACAGCATAATATGCACAGGGGCGGAGGGCAGCCATTCTTCCCCACGGAAGGCATGGCTGATCTTCATTAAATAATCATCCACCACTACCGCCAGGTGATAGGTAGGCATGCCGTCTGCTTTCAGCAGCACTTTATCATCTACGGTGCCGGTATTAAACTGTACATCGCCGCGGATCATATCTGTAAAAGATATTTCTTCATTGGCGGGCATTTTAATGCGGATCACATGCGGGGTACCGGTTGCCAATAAAGCAGCGGTTTCTTCCGGCAGCAGGCGCAGGGAATTGCGCATGTGTGCACGTACAATGTGATTATATTGCGGGGATGGATTCTCTTCCGTTTTCAGGCGGGTACGCATTTCATCCAGCTCTTCGGGTGTGTCAAATGCATAATAGGCATATCCATCTTTTACCAGCTGCTCAGCATACTGGCGGTACAGCTCTTTACGTTCGCTTTGCCGGTAGGGCGCGTACGGGCCGCCCACATGCGGTCCTTCATCAGCATTTAAGCCGCACCAGCGCAGGCATTCAAGAATATATTCTTCCGCACCCTCTACATAACGGGTCTGGTCTGTATCTTCTATACGCAGCACAAAGTCGCCTTTATGCTTCCTGGCAAACAAATAATTGAATAAAACCGTGCGCACCCCACCCAGGTGCAGGCCACCGGTAGGGCTGGGGGCAAAACGTACTCTTACTTTTTGGTGTTCCATAGGCGCAAGTTAATAATTAGTTGGCAGTCTTTAGTTGACAGTGGTCAGTTGTGAACGGCAAAATCTGCAATAGACAATAGTTTGTAACTAGAAAATAGCTGGCGGCTGTGGGCACAAGGTCGGCAATAAATAGCAATTTGGGCAAACGGAAATAGCGGGCAGTGAACAGTTGTAAGCGGCAAGATCTGCAAGGGACAAAGTTTGTAAATGGAAATAGCTGGCAGCTGTGGGCACAAGGTCGGCAATAGATAACAATTTGGGCAAACGAGGAATAGCGGGCAGTGGACAGTTGCGAGCGGCAAGATCTGCAATAGGCAATAGTTATAACGGATTAAATAGTAAAAACGGTAGTAGCCATCCTAAAAAGTTACCCCGACCGCCAGTAACCAACCGCTAAGCGCCCGCAAATTGCAAACTTGATACTGACTGCCAACTGCTCACTGGCAACTGCCAACTAATTATTAACTTGCCCCTGGCTGCAAACTACAACTGTATGTTTTACCTGACCAAAACACCCGGCATCCTGAAAGCCCTGTACAGGAGCTGCACCTGGAGCCTTTCACCGGCCAAACAAGCGGTGTACCTTACTTTTGACGATGGCCCGCACCCACAGGCCACTCCTTTTGTGCTGGAACAGCTGAAGAAGTACAATGCCAAAGGCACCTTTTTTTGTATAGGCAAGAACGTAAAGGAATATCCGCAAATTTACCAGCAGCTGCTGGAGGAGGGGCACACCGTGGGCAACCATACCCACCAGCACCTCAATGGCTGGAAAACAGGCACAGATACGTACATCCAGAACATCCTGGAAGCCCGGCAGTACATTGATTCACCTTTGTTCCGCCCGCCGTATGGACGCATTACCCCTTTCCAGATAAAAGCATTGAAAAATAAGATCCCGCAGGCGCAGGTGATCATGTGGGATGTGTTAAGCGGGGATTTTGATACAGCTATTGACGGAGAGGCCTGTGTGCAAAATGTAGTGTTTAAAGCAAAGCCAGGTTCTATTATTGTATTTCATGACAGCACCAAAGCCTGGGACCGGCTTTCGTATGCCCTTCCCCGTGTGCTGGAATTTTGTAAAAAACAGCAATGGGGAATGGAGGCGATTCCGGTAGGGAAGTAGAGAAAATTACGAATTGTCAATTACGAATGATTGGAAATACTTCATATATCAATCATAATTCGTGGTATTAAGAATATAAAAGCGAAAGGTTTGAAGCAGGTATTACACCTTTAACTTCAAACCTTCCGCTTTTTATTTAATTTATTCAATTACTACACCAATCTCCGCTGCATTCCATTCGTAATTATTCGCATTCATAATCATTTTCAATGGTGCTCATGCCCCGTATCGCGGGGTCGTAATTCGTAATTGAATTTATTATCTCGGCAGTATCACACCTTTCACTTTATCGCCAATGCTTACGGTAGCGGAATCATCGCAGATGCCGGCGCCATAATCAATGGTAGCAGTTACCTGGTCAAAAGTAACATCTGCTTTACCTTTTCCTATCCAGGCGCATTTCAAAGCTTTGATCAGCGGCTCTTTGGTAGTGTAGGTAACAATAGTACCACCAGGGTAAGTTAAGCTGGCAGTACCGGTACCGCTGTAAGAATCGTCTTCCGTTACAAACGGTGTGTTGCCGCCCTCTACCTGGGTAATAACTTTTTCGCAGCTATAGCCAAAGGTCAGGGTATCCAGCTTAATAATGCCATCGGTTACTTTGGTGCTGTATTTAAAGGTAGTGCCGCTGCTTTGGTTGGTGATCACCTTTGTACCTTTCAGCTGTACCTGGTTCACTGAATAGCCATCCAGGGTAATATTAATGATGGTACCCGGCTTCATAATGTAATTGCTGATAGTGATGATCACTTTACCGGCACGTACGCGGCCGTCTGTACCTGTACAACCGGTACCAAAGTCCAGGGTCAGGGTTTTAGGCCATTTATCTATAGTAACGTCATCTATGTTAAATTTATAACAAGCTCCCAGCTTAAACTGGCCGGGTGTACCAGTTGCCTTACGGCCACTGGTGTTAAGGCCCTGGTCATCACCAACGGATAACGTCACATCAAAAAGGTCGTCGTAAAGGGTGCTTGCCTGGGCTTCATAAGAAGCTGCAGCCAGGGCTTTGTTGTCATTCGCATTGGTATCAGGTGTTGCTTCGTTGCTCTTACTGCACGCAAAGAAGATAGTAGCAGTAGCTAACAGTATCAATACAGCGGCAAAGATGCGGTTAAAACAAAAATTTTTCATGATAGGATAGTTTTTTTTAGGACTTTAACTTTGTGCCGAAGGTTTAATCAGATATTAAAAATATTACAAATTTAATTATTTCCTACTTAATATTAATATATCATTTGTTAATTATACGTTATGCAGTGGATAGATACGCACGCCCATTTATACAGTAAGGAATTTGCCCAGGACCGGGAAGCCATGATAGCCCGCTCCCTGGAAGCCGGTGTGCATAAAATGCTGTTACCCAATATAGATGAAGCTTCCATTCCCGGCATGCTGGACCTGGAAGCCCGGTACCCGGGGCAATGTTTTGCCATGATGGGGCTGCACCCCTGTTATGTAACGGAAAATGTAAAGGCCGAAATGGCCTGGGTGCGGGAGTGGCTGGAAAAACGGCCTTTCATAGCCGTAGGCGAGATAGGACTGGACTTTTACTGGGATAAAACCTTTACAGCCCAGCAGCACCAGGCCTTCCGGGAGCAGCTGGAAATGGCCAAAGCTTACCGGCTGCCGGTAGTGATCCACAGCCGGGAAAGCACCCGCGAGTGTATTGATGATGTAAAAGCCCTGCAGGATGGCGGCCTAAGCGGGGTATTCCACTGCTTTTCCGGCACGCTGGAAGAGGCCCGGGAGGTCATAGACCTGGGTTTTTACCTGGGCATAGGCGGGGTGGTGACCTTCAAGAAATCGGGCCTGGATAAAATAGTAGAACAAATTGACCTGCAGCATATTGTAATGGAAACAGATGCCCCTTATCTGGCGCCGGTACCCTACCGGGGCAAACGGAATGAAAGCGCCTACATTCCCCTTATTGGGCAGATGGTAGCGGATGTAAAACATCTAAAAATTGAGGAAGTGGCTGCTATAACAAGCAGCAATGCCCATAAATTATTCAAATCCATTTAATATATAAGTGGATACCTTTGCGGCAATTTTAGGTGTTTCGAGATGAGTAAAATCCTGATTATTTATACGGGCGGCACGGTAGGCATGATCTTCGACGAAAAGACGAAAGCATTGCGCCCGATAGGTTTTAATGAGATCCGTAATAATTTACCGGAACTGTACCGGATGGGGATCGATTTTTACGTGTACACCTTTAACCCGCCCATTGACTCATCCGACATGCACCCGGAAATATGGGTGGAGCTGGCCAGCATTATAGAAGACCGGTATGACCGCTATGATGGTTTTGTGATCCTGCATGGTTCCGATACCATGGCCTTTACTGCATCAGCCCTCAGCTTTATGCTGGAAAACCTTTCCAAACCGGTAATACTCACCGGCTCCCAGCTGCCTATTGGTAAGATCCGTACGGATGCCAAGGAAAATATTATCACTGCCATGGAAATTGCCGCTACCCGGCAAAACGGGCATGTGATGGTACCGGAGGTATGTATTTACTTCGACTTTTCCCTGTTCCGCGGCAACCGTTCCAAAAAATATAACGCGGAAAAGTTTGAGGCTTTTTATTCCATGAACTACCCGCCCCTGGCCGAAGCAGGCATTGATATCAAATATAAAAGGGAATCCGTATTACCCCACCCGCAGCAGCCGCTGAAAGTGCATAAGCACCTGGATGATAATGTAACGGTGCTGAAAGTATTTCCCGGCATTACCCGTAAATGTGTGGAAGCTACGCTTAGTGTGCCCGGGCTTAAAGGCGTAATACTGGAAACCTTTGGTAACGGCAACGCCAACACGCAGCCCTGGTTTATTGAAAGCTTAAAAAAGGTAATTGATAAAGGCGCCATTGTAATAGATATCACACAGTGTGATGGTGGCTCCGTGGAGCTGGGTAAATATGAGACCAGCCAGTACCTCAAAGAGATAGGTGTTATAAGCGGCCATGATATGACGTTTGAAGCAGCCATCACAAAACTGATGTTCGTACTGGGCCAGGAGCTGCCCCTGGAAGACACCAAACGCCTGATAGAACAATCCCTGCGCGGCGAGCTAACACCTATTACCGATTAAATATGCAGATGTGCAAATATGTGAATGTGTAAATGAATTGAGACGAATGTCTTTCATCCGCACATATACTTATTTGTACATCTCCACCTCTCTTTTGTAACTAACGTGCGCCCTCAAACGTTATCAAATAACACGGATTCTCCCGGAATTTTTTTTTATTTTTAAAACCTATAATGCTTATCTGACCTTCATACAAATGAAATATTTTCTGCTGCCACTGCTGCTGGTATTGTTTGTTACGAAGCCCTTATGTGCGCAAACAGTACTGTGCACAACCAATGGGCAAACTCCGGAAACAGCTTTCCCGGTGTGCGGTACTAAAACCTTCACACAGGCATCCGTACCTATCTGTGGCGGCAGAACTGTTCCTGGCATTAACTGTCCGGATGTATACACTGATAAAAATCCTTTCTGGTATAAATTTACCTGTTTCACCACCGGCACCCTGGGTTTTACCATTACCCCGCATACCTTGCAGGAAGATTATGACTGGCAGCTGTTTGATGTTACCAATCGCAATTTACGGGAAGTGTTCACCAACAAACAGCTGTTCGTAGCCTCCGGCTGGTCCGGCGAGTATGGCATTACCGGCGCATCCAGCGCAGGCGCTGCACATGAGGTATGTGGCGGTTTTGGCCAGCCCTTATGGAGCTCCATGCCGGTTATACAAAGAGGACATGAGTACCTGCTGCTCATCAGCCATTTTTCCGATTCACAAAGCGGGTACGATCTTGCTTTTAACGGTGGCACCGCCAGCATTACAGACCCCGGGATCACGAAGATAGATCATGCAGGTTACCATTGCGGCGTACCGGGTATTGGGGTAAAGCTGAATAAAAAAGTACGATGCAACAGCCTGGCCGCCAATGGCAGCGATTTTGCGCTAACCGGCGCAGGGGTAACCATTACCGGGGCTACAGGTGTAAATTGTGATGTGAATGGGTTTGATATGGACTCCATTATATTAACCCTTAGCGGGCCTTTACCGCCCGGCAATTACAGCATAAGCTTAAAGAACGGTACAGATGGTAACTCGCTGCTGGATTACTGTTCCAATCCAGCCCCCACCGGTCCAAACGTACCGGTTACTCCTTTTATGGTAGATGTACAAATGCCCTCTTACCTGGATCATATTGAACCGGTAAGCTGCAAACCGCAGCAGGTAAAGGTGGTATTATCCGATCCGGTGCGCTGCAGCTCCATTGCAGCCAATGGCAGTGATTTTACTATCAGCGGCAGCAACGCCGTTAACATACAAAGCGCCGCAGGCATTTGCCAGAATGGGCTTACAGATACTGTTATCCTGCAGCTGGCCAGCCCCATTTACCGGGGCGGCGCCTACCAGGTAACCTTAAAAACCGGCAGTGATGGTAATACCTTATTAAGTGAATGCTGGAAGCCTACACCTGCAGGCACCTCGCTTCCCTTTAATACCAGCGATACCGTGAATGCGGATTTCACCTACACCATGCGCCTGCATTGTGAATATGATACATTAGCATTAACACACAATGGCGCCAACGGCGTAAATAAATGGGTATGGAACTCTGATGGCAATACATTCAGCAATGCGCAAAACCCCATTAAATCCTATGATGTTTTTGGCCCGCATACCATTCAGCTAACCGTATCTAATGATGTTTGCAGCGACAGCAGCACACAGAATATTCTGCTGGACAATGAGCTGCATGCAGATTTCACCGCATCTGCCGACATACTATGCCCGCAGGATGCTACTACTTTTACCAACAAAAGCAGTGGCAAAAATATTATTGGCTACCGCTGGCTGTTTGGGAATGGTATAGTTACCACAGCAACGAATCCATTACCGCAAAGCTATCCGCAGTTAAAAGAAGACAGGGATTATAATGTGATGCTTATTGCGCAAAGCAGCATGAACTGTTTTGATACGGCTTATCACCTCATTAAAGCCGTGGCCAGCTGCTATATAGATGTGCCCACAGGTTTTACCCCGAATGGCGATGGTACAAATGACTACCTGTATCCGCTAAACGGTTATAAAGCAATTAACCTCAAATTCTCCATTTTCAACCGCCTGGGCCAGCTTATTTTTGAAACCAACGACTGGCGTCATAAGTGGGATGGTACTGTATCCGGAAGGCCGCAACCTATAGGCACCTATGTCTGGATGCTTAGTTACACCAACAAAGATACCGGCGAAAAAGTATTCAAGAAGGGCGTAACCGTTTTACTACGGTAACGCATATACTACTTTGTCCATTATAGCTATTTAATAGTACTGCGGCCTAATTCAACAGTTTTTAGTTAATATTGCTTTTAACAATGCGTCCATTAAACGAACGTATCGGAAATTTAATTCCATGTATGAGCGGACCCATTAACGTTAGTATAAACCTGCTTAGTGAGTTATTCTAGTCAACCTAATCTATAACAACCACATCACGTAATGAACGTTTTGATTGCGCCTGATCAAATTAAAGATCCGGGTCAAGAGATAGTTATCCCAGATCATCTTCACCCCTACCTGGTGCCCTGGGGCACCAGGCAATACCGGCAATATAAGTTTGGCACTATCCTTACCCAAACTTTTTTGCACAAACATTACCGCATTTATATTTACCGGTTTATGATAACCCAGCCGGTGAACCTGTTCTTTGCTGTAGACGAGCCTACCATTGCATTACGGCATATGCTGGAAGGCAGTGTTTATGCAGAGGTGCAGGGCTTTGGCCGTGTGGAGCTGGAGCCGCAGCGTTATAACTTAATATACCTGCCTACCAGTATTAATGAAGCATGGTTTGAGGCCGGCCCCGCAGAATCTTTACACATGGAGCTGGAATATACCTGGCTGGAAGAAATGGCAGAAAGCAATGAGGAGATAGCAGAGCTTATGAACCGTGTAATGACGGTTAGTAATGAAGGCAAGCTGATGCAGCCTGCGCTCATAGACTATAACGTGCATGAAACCTTACACGCTATGCGCCATAGCCAGGAAACCGGTGGCATCCTGCTCATGGAATTTAAAACCGGCATTCTTAAAATACTTACCCAGTATGGCAAAGTGCTGAAGGAACAGGATCAGCTGGATGGCTTACCGGATATACCTAATAAGGAGCTGCTGGTAAAAATATGGGAAATGGTAAAAGCCAATCCGCATATTCACCATACACTGGCCAGGCTGGCGCGTATGAACCATATGCATGAAAAAACATTAAGCCGCCATTTTCAGCGCCTGTTTAAAATAAGCTTGCCGGCTTTTGTGCATAAGCAATGCATGGCGCGGGCATATCACCTGATCACCACAACAGAGCAAAACCTGTCGGATATTGCTTATGATCTTGGCTATACAGAGATCAGCAATTTTAACCGTGCATTTAAAAAACACCATGGCATTCCCCCGCAGGCACTACGAAATATGCGATAAAATTATCCAGTGAGATTGTCCGGAAATGATGCGAAGAAAGTACAACCCGGATAAGCAATAATTCTTCATTTCTAAGGAATTTTATAACCGAAGCACGGCATCATATGCACCATTTTTCATATCAATGCCAGTAACGCAGCGCAGAGAGAACCATTAGCTTTCGTTATATATATAAGGCGACTCACGCCTGGTTCCGTTGTTCCCACCGGTGGCAGACGCCCATCACGCTGAAGGGATGGGTACTGCTCCGGTAAAAGTTTTGAGATAAGATACGTTTAACAAACTTTCTATCACACTCAACTAGGTTCACTACCTATATGGTGTCTTTATGGTTATTTGAACATATAGCATGTTCTACCTTTCCAGGTGGAACGCTTTCCCTTGTAACACAACATTTTCCATCACCATGCTTTTCCCTCCCTCCTGTCCGTGTCCAAAACCGGATACGGCAGGTTGTATATTTTTTTTGTCAGGAATAGGATCTTTAAAATCTCCTTTTCGGTATGCTACGTATATTAACAGAATAATAGCGTCTGATTGATTGTTTGTCCCCATGTGAAACAGCTAAATAGCATCTGATAACCTTAGCGCCAACTCCTCAGAACAGCCGGTGCAAAGGCTATCATTCCTATTTCCTGGCTTTAGCTTAAACCTGCAGGCAGAAATGGTTCCGTGTTACAACATCAAATTAATTGTTTAAACACCTTTTTTCCATGGAAAAACATGCATTCAACAAACCCGCTGAAAAATGGCTGCTCATTGAGCGCGAAGACACACACAATTACACCGCCGCAGAAAATATTCCCGATGAATACCTGCAGCTGATCATGCCTTATGCCGGTGCTTATTTTTATCGCGATGAAGATTGTGATATGTTAACCCAACACATTAAGGTAGGCGAGTTCTCTATATTCGGTCATGATATCTTTGCCCGCCAGTACTTTATCCTGCGGCCTTATACCAGCCAGCATATCCTGGCACTGCACTACATGCACGATGATACCATCCACGCCATGATCGACCACATGGGACCTTTCCGGCTGAGCGAAAAGGAGGTGAACCTCTTTAGCCTGCATGCGGATTTTCATACTGCTGCACTGGATGTTGGCCAGCGGATCACCAGCTTTCACATTAATGTAAAACCGGCTATGCTGCCTGCGCTGGTAGCCAAGTTCCCTGCCCTGCAACCACTTACCTTAGAATCCACGGAACACTTAAACGGGCCTTTGAACAAGCAGCCGTACCAGATCAATTTCGTAGGCTCTTTATTACTCAGCAAGCTGTTATCCTGCCGGTATGTAGGCATGCAGGCGGAATGTTACCTGTACCGCTGCTGTGTGGATCTTTACCAGAACTTTGCCATACAGTATGCGCAATCCTTACAGGAGCCCGCGCACCTGCCGGATTCGCAGATAGCGCTCATGTACCGCGTGCTGGAATATATTAAAACGCATATACCGGAAAGGTTCACCAGCAAAGAGCTGGCGGTGCGGTTCAATATCCCGGAGGCATTGCTGCGTACAGCCTTTGAGCAGGTGTTTGCCACGCCGGCAGATGACTTTATTCTGCAGCAAAGAATGATGACGGCCTATGACCTGCTGCTGCAAACCCGGTCAAGCCTGAATAGCATAGCTTACCGCACCGGTTACCGTAACCGGCTGGCGCTTACAGTGGAATTTGAAAAGTATTATGGATATGATCCTATTGCCATCCGTAATGCGCAATAGTTTAAGATAACAGCTTTACCACCAGGCCGGTCCACCCGGTCTGGTGTTCAGCGCCTGCCCCACGCCCGTTATCCCCATGAAAATATTCGTAAAAGAGCAGGTAATCCCGGAAATGAGGATCAAACTGCATTTTGTTATTAGCTCCCATAGCCGGGCGGCGGCCATGTTCATCACGCAGGAACAGCCGCACCAGGCGCTTGCTTAGCTCCGCTGCTATTTCCTTCAGGCATAAATAATTGCCGCTGTGGGTAGGGTACTCCACCCGGAAATCATCCCCGTAATAATGGTGAAAATGTTTCAGGCTTTCAATGATCAGGAAATTCACCGGCATCCATACCGGTCCGCGCCAGTTGCTGTTACCGCCAAACATGCCGGTAGTGCTTTCTCCCGGGGCATAGGCTACGGTAAACTGGTTGCCATCCAGCCAGAACTCGTAGGGGTGCTGTTCATGGTACTTGCTGAGGGACCGTATGCCATAATCGCTCAGGAACTCCGTTTCATCCAGCATACGGCGCAAGATGCGTTTCATACGGTGCCCCCGCAGCAGGCTCAGTAAATGCTTTTCCCCGCTGCCTTTCTCATACCAGCGGCTTACCAGCCCGGCCAGGTCCGGCCGGAAGCTCAGGAACCACTTTAACCGTTCCGTAAACTCCGGCTGCGTGGCAAAGACCTCCTCATCCAGCACGGCCACGGCAAACAGGGGTATAAGGCCCACCATGCTGCGCACCTTCATTTTTTGAACCCCGTCGTTGGTAAAACGTATCTGGTCGTAATAAAATCCATCTTCTTCATCCCACAGGCCTTCCCCGCTGGCTTCTTCTCCAATACGGCTAATAGCGCCGGCTATGTACAGGAAGTGCTCAAAGAACTTGGTAGCCATATCCGCATACACCTTATTGTGCTTGGCCAGCTCCAGGGATATGCGCAGCATGTTTAAACAGTACATGGCCATCCAGCTGGTGCCATCTGCCTGCTCAATATAACCACCGGTGGGCAGTGGCGCGGTACGGTCAAACACGCCAATATTATCCAGGCCTAAAAAGCCGCCTTCAAAAATATTGTTGTCATTAGCATCCTTACGGTTTACCCACCAGGTAAAATTGAGCAGCAGCTTATGGAAAATTGATTCCAGGAAAGAGATGTCCTCTTTACCATCGTTATATTCCCGGTCCAGCTGAAACACCCGGTAGGCGGCCCAGGCATGCACCGGCGGGTTCACATCTCCAAAAGCCCATTCATAGGCAGGCAGCTCCCCGCTGGGATGCATATACCATTCGCGGGTAAGCAGGCTGAGTTGCTCCTTGGCAAACCCGCTATCTATCATAGCCAGGGGAATGCAATGGAAAGCCAGGTCCCAGGCGGCATACCAGGGGTACTCCCATTTATCCGGCATGGAAATAATATCTTCATTATTCAGGTGCTGCCACTCTTTATTACGGCCGTTCAGCCGCTCTGCAGGCGGCGTAGGTTGTGTGGGATCGCCTTTGAGCCATTGGGCTACATAGTAATAGTAGAATTGTTTATTCCACAACATACCGGCAAAGGCCTGGCGCTGCACCATTTTTTCATCATCCGTACTGAGCTTTTTTTGCAGGGTTCCGTAAAATTCATCGGCTTCCTGCAGGCGGGTGCTGAACACGGCATCAAAATCCGCAAAAGGATGAGACTCCGTACCTTTCATTAAGCGCAAACGGATGCTGACCGCGCCACCGCCTTCAATGGTCACCTCGTAATTGGCGGCAGCTTTAGTGCCCTGCTGCGTATCATTTACCGCAGCCGTATGGCCATGCACCAGGTAATCATTGATCCCGTCTTTATAAAAACGTTTCCCATCCTGGTAGTTATACAGGCGCGGAAAATTGGTTTCATTATCGGTGAATAATACTTCCGGGGCGCCTTCGCAATACAGCTGGTAATAGCCCAGGTCTTTATGGGAAATGTCTATAACATCTGCACCATTACCTGACAGCAGCGGCTGGCTTTTATCCGGCGCCCAGTCCCAGGTATTGCGGAACCACAGGGTGGGTAAGATGTGCAGGTGTGCCGCATTTTTTGCGCGGTTATGTACGGTGATCTTTATAAGCAGGTCTTCCGGCGCTGCTTTGGCGTATTCCACAAATACATCAAAGTATTCATCGTTATCAAAAATGCCGGTATCAATTATTTCATACTCAGGATCCTGCTTGCCGCGGCGGCGGTTCTCCTCCAGCAGCTGTGTATACGGAAATGCCTGCTGCGGGTATTTGTACAGCATTTTCATGTAAGCATGCGTAGGTGTATTATCCAGGTAGTAATACAGCTCCTTTACATCCTCCGCATGGTTACCTTCATGCCCGTTCAATCCAAAATATCTTTCTTTAATGATGGGGTCTTTTTTGTTCCACAGCGCAATGGCAAAGCAAAGCAGCTGCTGGTCATCGCAGATGCCGGCAATACCTTCTTCTCCCCAGCGGTAGGCCTTGCTGCGCGCCATATCGTGCGTGGTATAATTCCAGGCATTACCATCGGCGCTGTAATCTTCCCGCACGGTTCCCCACTGCCGGTCTGTTACATACGGTCCCCATTTTTTCCATTCTTTCTGTCGCAACCTTGCTTGTTCTTTGTTCATTTCATCTGTTGTTTATAGATCCGTTACAAAAGTATTTGTTGATCTGTTGGTTGTATGGGAGATGGTATATTATCATGGCCCAGCATTTCCAGTAAATTAATTTCAATGGTGCGGCTTATGCTATCCAGCGGAACAGCCATCATTGTGGCGCCAAAAGGGTTCATAATGCTGATGCCGTTCTGGTGTGTTACATGAAATACAAATCCGAATGCCCAACCGAATAATATAGACCATGCGCCTATGCTTTCACTCATCATCAGTGTATTCAGCACCACATAGAACCAGATAAACACACGCGTAAAAAATAAATAGCTGGGCGGGAATACAGTATTTTTTATTCTTTCTGATTTTCCCATGCTATCACAATGCCTGATCAGCAAAGCGTTCAGCTCGCGGAAGCGGAAGCCGTCTATTACGCCCTGGCGGGTGAGCAGCTGCAGATCTTCTGCCTGCAGGTTTAAAATAGCATTGGGAATGTTGCTTTGCATTTTTACGCGTTCCTCCTCTGCTTCGCTGAGGTAACCGGCGTAGTATACATCTTCCGGTGTTTTTCTCAGGGATGATTTCAGCGCGTACAGGAAAGCCAGCTGCCGGTATATCATACGGCGGGTAATGTGCGGGGCTTCTTCATTATCCTCTGTAGCGCAGTTATACAGCAGGCAACGGGCCCATGACCGGGAATCGTTCACCAGCTCCCCCCAGACCTTGCGGGCCTCCCACCAGCGGTCGTAGGCCTGGTTGTTGTTAAACCCGATGAAAAAGGCAATAGCTGTACCCAGCACAGTTGATATGCTGATTGGTATGGAGATCTGCGTGTCCAGCCAGTAATTATCTATCAGGTATGCAATGGTGCAGCATGCCAGGATCATTAAGTCCACCCGCCAGGTAAGCCTGAAAACCTGGGTTAGCGAAAGCCGGTCGTTCAACAGCATAAATTCCGATTATACCTAAAAGTTACTCTATAAGGGGGAGATGAGCAAATTAGGTGGGAAGCGCTTACCAACTTCCTGTTCTGCAAAATCACCTGAAAAGCACACATCCGCAACTCAATTGCGGGTTGTTGGCTGCTTGTGCTTGCTGGTCTTGTTAGGGTGTGGTCTGGCGTGCTTTGCAGGTCCGGTTCCGGCCTGTACCCGCCTGTGCGTGCGGCTATCAGGCGGCATCAAGCGAATGGGCGTTGGAGGTGCATGGGCAGTGCCGGGCGTGTCACGCCGGCCAAAGGGCCGTCATCCGGAACCTGCGGACGCACTGCGGGGTTGGTAGCTTGCACAGTTAGTGTTTGATCTGGTGTGCGTTGCAGGTCCGGTTCCGGCCTGTACCCGCCTGTGCATGCGGCTATCGGGCGGCATCAAGCGGATGGGCGTTGGAGGTGCATGAGCAGCACCAGACGTGTCACGCCGGCCAAAGGGCCTTCATACGAACCTGCGGACGCACTGCGGAGTTGGTAGCTTGCCTGATTAGTGTGTGATCTGGCGTGCTTTGCAGGTCCGGTTCCGGCCTGTACCCGCCTGTGTGTGCGGCTATCGGGCGACATCAAGCGGATGGACGTTGGAGATGTCTGAGCAGCACCGGACGTGTCACGCCGGCCAAAGGGCCGTCATCCGGACCTGCGGACGCACTGCGGGGGTTGGGAGACTTGTCTGGTTTGCCGGTTGAAATGCTATACTTAATACAATTTTAACATCCTAACATCTTAATACCTTAATACCTTTATGCCTTTGTACTCTACCACCTTCATATCTTTATACCCATCTACGTAATACAATGCCTGCAATGGCATGCTTAACTGTGTTGAAGCTGTAATGTAAGGGCGCTCCCCGTTTCGCTTGTTAAGAACCTTATCTCTAAACAGGAGCTACAACGGCTTGCCGCAGCAATGTGGAGCTGGGGCTTACCTATTTTTCCGGTGCGGAATTTTAAGTTGACCCTTCCTTTACCTTTTTTGCTCTTCTTTTATTCCCCCTTGCCATCCTTTTACCATCACCAACATGCCCCCTTACATGCCTCCTCTTAGACGGTCCCGCAATAACTGTTGCAGGCACTCCAAGACTGTTGTCCCGGTTTCTGATCGTTAAACCCAGCAATAATCACCTCAACAACAATAATTTCCGCGTACACTTTCCTTTTCGCAATACCCAATTCGTAATTCGTAATTAATTAATTCGTAATTGAATCCCTCTGCCCCATTCGTAATTCGTAATTGACAATTCGCAATTCCCGTTGATCTCCGGTTAAAATATTGCCACTTAACAAACTTAGATACTCCTATATTTACAATAATTCCATTATACTCAGGTTTAAATTGCTGACATGAAAAAAATTGTATATCTGACAGTTATAATGCTCGCATTCCACGGAGCAAGGCTGTTTGCGCAAGACTATCCCATACAGCCGGTACCTTTTACCGCGGTAAAAGTAACGGACCATTTCTGGGCGCCACGCATCCTTAGTAATTACAAGGTAACCATTCCCATTGCGCTGGAACAGTGTTACAAAACGGGGCGGGTTGATAATTTCCTGATAGCCGGTAAGCTCAAAAAAGGAAAGTTCAATACAGAATACCCGTTTGATGATACCGACATTTATAAGATCATTGAAGGCGCCAGCTATTCGCTGCAAACCTACCCGGATCCAAAGCTGGAAGCACAGCTGGATACGCTGATCTATTACATTGGCAAAGCACAGGAGCCGGATGGTTATTTATACACGAACCGCACCATTGCCAAAGACAGTGGAAAGCTGCATCCCTGGGCCGGAGAAAAACGCTGGGAAAAAGATCCGGACCTGAGCCATGAGCTGTATAACTGCGGCCATCTGTATGAAGCTGCTGCCGCGCATTACCTGGCCACCGGTAAAAAAAACCTGCTGAATATTGCTATTAAAAATGCCAACCTGGTATATCATGATTTTGTGGAAGGCGGTTTAAAATATTATCCCGGCCACCAGATCGTAGAAATGGGACTGGTAAAAATGTACCGTGTAACCCATGATAAACGTTACCTGGAGCTAGCTAAATATTTCCTGGATATCCGCAAGAATGGTACAGAATACAACCAGGCGCAGGCGCCCGTTACGGAGCAAACCCGCGCTGTAGGTCATGCTGTGCGCGCCACCTATATGTACAGCGGCATGGCAGATGTGGCAGCGCTTACCGGCGATAAAGGTTATGTGCAGGCGATAGATGCCATCTGGCATGATGTGGTGGACCATAAGATCTATATCACCGGCGGCATTGGTGCAGAAGCAGGTCATGAAGGTTTTGGACCGGATTATGCCCTGCCCAATATGAGCGCATATAATGAAACCTGCGCCTCCATTGGCAACATTTACTGGAACTATCGCCTGTTCCTGCTGCATGGAGAAGCCAAGTATTACGACGTGCTGGAACAGATCCTCTACAACGGTATGATCTCCGGCGTAGCTATTAACGGCGATCGTTTCTTTTATCCTAACCCGCTGGAATCAATGGGCCAGCATGAAAGAAGCGAGTGGTTTGGCTGCGCCTGCTGCCCCAGTAATGTGTGCCGCTTTATTCCATCTGTACCAGGTTATGTATATGCTACAGGTAAAGACCGTATTTATGTAAACCTGTTCATACAAAGCAAAGCTGCTATCCCCTTAAAGAAAAAAACAGTGGAGGTAGATCAGCAAACCAATTATCCCTGGGATGGCGATATTACTTTCACGGTGAACCCTGCAGGCAATCAAACCTTTGATATGGCCATCCGTTTGCCCGCCTGGTTAGATAAAGCGCCTATGCCCGGTGGTTTATATACCTATGCTACACCGGAAACAAAAAAATATACCATCACAGTAAATGGTGCGCCGGCTGAGGATTCCATTGAAAACGGCTATGCTGTTATTCACCGCAGCTGGAAAAAAGGCGATGTTATTAAAGTGAATTTTCCGATGGATGTACGCTATGTAAAAGCATCCGCACCCGTGAAGGCAGATGATGATAAAACCGCTTTGCAACGCGGCCCGCTGGTATATTGTTTTGAATGGCCGGATAATAACAAAGCCTCTGTACGTCATTTGCTGGTGAATGAGCAAAATGATGTCAGCACTACCTTTGAGCCCAACCTGCTGAACGGTGTGGAGGTAATACATACCACCGCGCTCACACAAACTATTACTGAAGATAATAAGGTGGTGCAGGAACCGGCCAGGGTTACCGCCATTCCCTATTATGCCTGGGCCAACCGCGGCGCAGGTGATATGACGGTATGGGTAGCAGATAAAGCCACTGCTGTTGTACCGCTGAAACCTGCTACCATAGCATCTAAAAGCACCGTGAGCGGTTCGCACAAAACAAAAGCTTTAAGAACATTGAATGATCAGCTGGAACCTTCCAGCTCACATGATGGCAGTGTACCGTACTACCACTGGTGGCCTTTAAAAGATACCTTACAATGGGTGCAGTATGATTTTGCAGCACCGGCAAAAATTTCCAGCGCACAGGTTTATTGGTATGATGACAGCCCCTGGGGCGGCTGCCGCTTACCAGCTTCCTGGAAACTACTGTATAAAGATCCTAGCGGAGAATGGTTACCTGTTAAGAACAGCAATGCCTACACGACAGAAAAAGATACTTTCAACAGCGTAAAATTTGATACGGTAGAAACCAGCGCGCTCCGGATGGAGGTACAGCTGCCTAAAGAACATGCAGCCGGCATCGTTGAATGGAAAGTAGAATAAAAATGTGGAGAAGCGCCACACTTTATATAGCTGTGCCACACCATAACGGTGTGGCACAGTTGCATATATACATTATCGCCATCCCCTGAAACCCTGCGTGGACTTAATGTACAAGTAACACTATGTTCCGTTATTTACGCATATGTATATGCGTGTTTTGCTGCACCTAATCCCTGTTTACCTGCGTTTTTTATCACTCCCTCACCCAATATCTTTGCTTCCATATACTGTAGTCAACAGATTTATTGTAAAAAAACCGGAGCGTAGTAGTACTTCTTGATTGTACAAACGACACCTATGCATGAGCTGATCTAATACCCTTTGGCCAAATCGATTTAGCACGTACTATATCTTGAGTTATTGAACCTATGGCATTATTCATTAAAACCTATAATCAGTTGACAAAACCGGCACCTGTAGATCTCTGCAAGGCATAACCCTGCAGGCACTTTCACGTGTCATTAAACAAACCAAATTATCCTAACATGAGAACCTTGAGAGTTACTACTCCTCCCGGCGGCTGGCTACGCCGGTTCAAGCAAGCATGCTGTTTATCCCTATTGCTATGGCAGGGCAGCGCACAGGCACAGGTTAGTCCAACCGTGCCGGCTACCACCAAACAGCACAGCAAACAGGTGATAGGTTATATCACCCAATGGGATGCCTGGAAAGACGTAGCAGGTATTGTACCGAAAGGCGGTTATAATCACCTGAACGTAGATTACTCCCAGTACACCATCCTGAACTTTTCCTTTTTTGGTGTAGCAAAAGACGGCTCACTGCACAGTGGTGACTTCCGGAACAAGAACATTTACCAGGTAGGCGCCGTACAGGAACCTGCAGCGCTGGTGAATGAAGACATTTACAGCAGCTGGGATATGTTCCTGCTGTATGGTGAGCTGGATGCTCCGCTGTATTATATCTCCGACGGCAGCTATGCCTACACGCTGGGTTACCGCAATGAAGGCAGCGGCTGGAAAAATGTGAACACCGGCGCTACCGGCGCATTTCCGCTGTCTGTTCCCAAGCAGGGCGGCGCACCGGGCGTAATAGACCTGGCCCACCAAAAGGGTGTAAAGGTAATGGCCTCTATCGGTGGCTGGAGCATGTGTAAGCACTACCCTGAAATGGCTGCAGATGCTACCAAACGCGCTAAGTTTGTGGCAGATTGTCAAAAGCTGATGGCTATGGGCTTTGACGGTATTGACTTTGACTGGGAATACCCTAATGATCCGGGTATGAACATTGAACATTACGGTCAGGTTGATTATACCAACTTTGCAGTACTGATCGAGCAGGTACGTGCTGCCATCGGCGCCAATAAGCTGATCACCGCTGCTTTCTCCGCTTCGCCCGCTAAGCTGCAGGGATTCCCCTGGTCACGGTTAAATAATTCCATGAATTATTATAACATGATGACCTATGACTTCAACGGTGGCTGGTCAAACAAAGCAGGCCACAACGCACCGTTGTATGATTACCCCGGTGCAGAATACAGCAACTTCTCTGTAGACGCTTGTGTAAAGGCTTTACGCACACTGGGCGTTAATATGAGCAAAGTGAACCTGGGAGCGCCTTTTTATGGCCGTGGTGTAATAACCAACGGCGCTGCCACGCTGAATGGTGCTACCACCAAACGTGCAGAAACTGTGCAGCCGGATGGCCCTATCCAGACCTGCGCAGATTATACCAACTGGGCAAAAGACCTGTGGGATGGTACTCCCAGCTATAGCTACATACTGCAGAACACCGGCTCCGGTTCCGGCTGGACAGAGTATTGGGATGATGTGGCTAAAGTACCTTACAAAACAAAAGGCAATTATTTCCTGAGCTATGATAACGAACGCTCTATTGGCGAAAAGGCAAAATATATCAATGATAATGGCCTGGGCGGCGTAATTGTATGGCAGGTATTCGGTGATATGACCGACATGACCAGCAGCACCACTCCCAAAGGAAAGCTGATCTATTGCCCCAATACCAAATCCAAGCTGGTAAATAAGCTGAATGAAGTATTTGCAGGTGGCAGCACCAACAATCCCAATGTGCCTCCCACTGTAAGCATTTCTTCACCGGCTAACAATGCCTCCTTCACTGCACCTGCCAGCATAACTATTACGGCTACTGCAGCTGACAGCGATGGCTCTGTTGCCAAAGTTGAGTTCTACAACGGCGCTACCAAGCTGGGTGAAAAAACTACAGCTCCCTATACTTACACATGGAGCAACGTAGGCGTTGGCACTTATGTTATTACAGCCAAAGCTACTGACGACAAAGGCGCTGTAACTACCTCTACTGCTGCTACAGTAGCAGTAACCTCCGGCGGCACTAATAACCCCGGCACCGGCAAGGTGGTGGTTGGTTACTGGCATAACTGGGGCGGTTCTACTGCACCGCAGTATATCCGTTTACGTGATGTTAACTCCAAGTACAATGTAATAGAGGTTGCATTTGCACTGGCCGGTTCTGACCAGGCTACCCTGAGCTTTACACCGGAAAACACTACCGTGGCTGATTTCAAATCCGATATTGCGCTATTGCAATCACAAGGCAGGAAAGTGCTGATCTCTATCGGTGGTCAGGATGGTATTGTTATTTTAGGTTCTGCCACTCAAAAAGCTGCTTTTGTAAGCTCACTGAAATCTATACTCGACACTTATAACTTTGATGGTTTTGACATTGACCTGGAAGGTGGTAACACCCTGATCCTGGATAATGGCGATAAAGACTTCACACACCCGACTACACCCAAGATCCAGAACCTGGTTTCTGCCATCAAGGAAGTAGTGAACTATCGTAAAGGCCAGGGTAAAGAATGCTGGCTCACGATGGCGCCTGAAACCTATTATGTACAAACAGCCTATGGCGCTGCGTATTCCCCGCTGGTAGGCGCTTATCTGCCGGTGATCTACGGTGTGAAAGATGAGCTGACCTTCATTCACCCGCAGCTGTATAACACCGGCTCTGTAACCGGGTTGGATAATAAAGTGTACAGCTCCTCCACCTCCGATTTCATTGTAGCTATGACGGAAATGCTGCTGGCTGGTTTCCCCGTAAGCGGCACCAACCTCACTTTCCCTGCCCTGCGTGAAGACCAGGTAGCATTTGGCTTACCGGCTAATACTTCTGCAGCAGGCAGCGGTTATACTACACCTGCCAATGTTAAGAAAGCCCTGGATTATCTGACCAAAGGCCAGTCTTACGGTGGCGTTTATACGTTAAGGAAAGCAGGCGGATATCCCGGTCTGCGTGGTATCATGACATGGTCCATTAACTGGGATAAATCCACTGCCGATGAATTTGCGAACAACTATTATGAGTACTTCTTTGGTACTACAAACCCGGGAAATAATCCTCCTGCTGTAAGCATCACATCTCCGGCAAACAATGCCACCTTTACGCCGCCTGCCACTGTAAGCATACAGGCCAGCGCAAGCGATAATGACGGCACTGTATCCAAAGTAGAGTTCTTCAATGGCGGTACCAAGCTGGGTGAAAGCACTGCAGCGCCTTACAGCTATAGCTGGGCGAATGTAGCTGCCGGCACCTATACGCTTACTGCCAAAGCTACTGACAACAAAGGCGCAGTAACCACATCAGCAGCAGTTACCATTGTGGTAGGCACCGGTAATAACAACGGTTGTAACGGTATTGCCGCATGGAGCGCAACCTCCGTTTACACAGCTGATATGCAGGTTGTTTACAACAGCAAAGTGTACAAAGCCAAATGGTGGACACAGAATGAGCAGCCTGACATCAACAGTGGCGATTCCAAAGTTTGGCAGTATGTAAGTGATTGTAACGGTAGCGGCAATAATGGCGCTCCCAGCATCAGCATCACTTCACCTGCTAACAACGCATCTTTTGCAGCACCTGCCAGCATCTCCATACAGGCTACTGCCACCGACAGCGACGGCTCTGTAGCAAAAGTGGAATTCTTCAATGGCGGCAGCAAATTAGGCGAGAGCACTTCTTCTCCTTACAGCTATACCTGGTCTAACGTAGCAGCAGGTACTTACTCCATCACTGCTAAAGCAACTGACAACTCAGGAGCATCCGCTTCTGCTGCTGTAACAGTAGTAGTAACCAGCGGTGGCAATACCGGCAACTGCGCAGGTGTAGCCACATACCAGCCGTACCCGAAAATTTACAGCAAAGGCGACCGCGTAGTGTATAACGGCATTCTTTATGAAAGCCAGTCAGATGCGCTGTACAACGTAACACCCGGTACTGCAGACTGGTGGTGGAAACCACTGGGGGCCTGCGGCGCCGCCCTGGCACGTACCAGCGTTAGCACCAGCGCACCTGCTGTAACACAGGAGGTGAGCAATGCTAACCTGTTAGTATATCCGAACCCGGTAACCGGCAGTGAACTGCAGGTACGGGTGGATGCACAGCCCGGCGACAGGTTACAGATCTCCCTGCTGGATATGAAAGGCAATGCGCCTGTATTAACAACACAACAAACGGCTGCCGGCAAAGGCACCCAGTTCATTAAACTGCAAACAGGCCAGCTACCTGCCGGTACCTGGATCCTGAAAGTAGAAAACAGGAGCACCCATCGAGTAGCCACTGCTAAAGTGATAAGGCTACAGTAATAGTTAAAAATGAAAAATGAAAATGGTCCCGGTTCATCCGGGACCATTCCCTTTTCTAACTAACATCCTATTTAACCGTTGTATGCAAAAAAATTTACACCATTTCTTTACATCCGCCGCAAATCCCCAACTTATCAGCCCTATAAAATATTATAGCCAACCGCGCTGCGCACCCGGCATGTATGGCCCATAGCTATACTCCGCTTCTTATACATGCTGGTCGTTATTGAACAAAATATTCTCCCGCTCACCCTTAAACCTTAACCATATGCAAAGACCATTTCCTTTTCAATTAGCCGCTGCCCCGTTAGGCATACCGGCTTATTACCCGGCCCATACTAACGGGGCAACTATCATTACTGCAGCAAACATTTGCAATCCTGAAAACCATTAACACATCCACATTTGAGCTGTGAAACCACGTGTCCGTAAGGTTTCATCTGATCAGAAACACTAAAAACCTTTACACATGAAACCAGTAAAATTTCTATTGCTGCTTATGGCCTTTACCGGCGTACAGCAGATGGCATTCTCACAAACCTGGCAGCTCGTATGGGCCGACGAGTTTAACGGCAGCATTGGCCCCGACTGGGTATTTGAAACCGGCGGTGGCGGCTGGGGTAATAATGAGCTGGAATATTACCGCCGTGAAAACGCTACCATCGAAAACAACCAGCTGGTAATTACTGCCAAACGCGAAAGTTTCGGCGGTTATAACTACACCTCTACCAGGATGAAAACCCAGGGCAGAAAATCCTGGACATATGGTAAGATAGAAGCCCGTATTGCTATACCGGCATTCTCCGGCGCATGGCCTGCCTTCTGGATGCTGGGCGATAACATCAGCACCGTGAACTGGCCTGCCTGTGGTGAAATTGACATCATGGAGCATGTGAACAATGATCCCAATGCCGTAGGAACCATTCACTGGCAGGGACCTGATGGCGGTCATGCCTCCTATGGTTCCAGCACCCCGGTGAATGTTACCGGTTACCATACCTACACTATTGAATGGAACCCATCTTCCATCAAATGGTTTGTAGATGGTGTACAGTACAATGAAGCCAATATTGCCAACAACATTAACAGCACTGAAGAATTTCACCGGAACTTTTTCATCCTGCTGAATTTTGCCATTGGTGGCAACTGGCCCGGCTTCAACATTGATAACAATGCGTTCCCTGCAAAAATGTATGTAGACTGGGTACACGTATACCAGGGCGGCGGCACCAATCCTCCCCCCACCTGGAGTCAGACCGTACAGGCAGAAAGCTATAGCAGCATGCTGGGCGTACAAACGGAAACCACTACTGATGCCGGCGGTGGCCAGAACGTAGGTTATATTGAAACCGGCGACTGGATGGCTTACAACAGCATCACTATACCTACATCCGGCAGCTACAAGATCGAATACCGTGTAGCCAGCCTGAATGGCGGCGGCCGTTTATCACAGGACCTGAACGCCGGTTCCATTGTACTGGGTGCAGTAGATGTGCCCAACACCGGTGGCTGGCAAAACTGGACCACCATTTCCCAAACCGTGAACATTAATGCCGGTACTTACAACTTTGGCATTTATGCAGCATCCGGTGGCTGGAATATTAACTGGTTCCGCATTACCAAACTCTAAACCCTTAAACAGTATCTTTATGAAAAAAGCTCTAAAATATTCAGCAGGCCTCGCATTCCTGCTTATCTCCTTTACAGCCTTTGGTCAGCAAAAAGAATATAGCTTAGGCAACACCCGCACCCTGGTGCAGGAATTCCGCCAGCAGGCAACGGCCAGGCAACAGCAATTTGTAAGCGGCGCACAGCTGAGAGTAAGTGCTAATACCACGTTAAATGCTAAAGTAAATTTCCGTACTACCGGTAGCGCCACAGAAGAATTCCTGGCAGGCGAAATAGCCAATACCCCGGGTTCTTCCTTCTTTGTTCGCATAGAGGGCAACAAGGTTGAAGGTAACATCGTGTTACGGCAAAGCAAAAAAGCATACAAATATTATTCAGACAATACCGGTAATGTTTTCGTAAAAGAAGAAGACATTAACAAGGTACTGTGTATTAATTATGAAGAAGGCCCTGCTACCTCCCAGGTAACAGCACAGGGTGTAACTGCAGCCGCTGTACCTGCGGACCTGCAAAGCTACCCCGGCGCCAATGGCTGCGTACTGCTGGACTTTGACGGTCAGTATGTTTCCGGCACTCCCTGGAATAATGGTAATCCCATTAACGCCGCACCAGCCACCCTCTCAGAAGCTGAAATGCGCGAAGTATGGGAGCTGGTAAGCGAAGATTACAAGCCCTTCCATATGAACATCACTACCAGCGAAGCGGTGTTTAACACTTATCCCAAGAACAGGAGAATGCGCTGCATTTTCACGCCTACCAATACCGCTGCTCCCGGCGCAGGTGGCGTAGCCTATATCAGCTCGTTTAACTGGAATGATGATACCCCCTGCTGGGTATTTAACGGTGGCGTAAAAGGCGCCGGCGATGCTGCTTCACACGAAGTAGGTCATACTTTAAGCTTAGGCCATGACGGCAGAAATTCTCCTGCAGAAGGTTACTACGCCGGCCAGGGTAACTGGGCGCCTATTATGGGTGTTGGTTACTACAAACCAATTGTACAATGGAGCAAAGGCGAATATAACAGCGCCAACAACCTGGAAGATGACCTGGCAAAAATGACCAGCTCCACTTTTGGTGTTGGCTACCGTGCCGATGATTATGGCAATAGCATTTCATCTGCAGGCGTTCTGAGCGTAGGCGCAGGCGGCAGCATCAACAGCAGCGGCATTATTGAGCGCACGGCTGATGTGGATGTATTCTCTTTCAGCACATCCGGCGGTAATGCTACCATCAACTTCAACCCGGCTCCCCGCCATGCTAACCTGGATATACTGGCCCGCCTGCTTAACAGCAGTGGCGCTGTAGTAGCTACTTCAGATCCCGCTGGTTTATCTGCGGCTATTAACGCCAACCTGGCGGCTGGTACTTATTATGTATCTGTTACCGGTACCGGCGTGGGTAACCCGGCTACGGATGGTTACTCCAACTATGCTTCCCTGGGCGCTTATACCATTACCGGCACTATTTCCGGTGGTACCGGCAGCGGTGCAGTTACCGTATACCAGGATTGTAATTACGGCGGCTATGCCATTAACCTGGCGCCCGGCAGATATGATATGGCGCAGCTGAATGCCCTGGGTATTCCGAACGATGACATCTCCGCTTTAAAAGTGAAAAGTGGTTATGAAATTATCCTGTACCAGGATATTAACTTCGGTGGCAGCGCTTACGTATTCCGCGGCGACTTCTCCTGCCTGGTGAACCTCTCTGTAAACGGTCAGCCGCTGAACCTGAACGACTGGGCAACTTCCGTAGTGGTACAACCTTCTACGGCTGCAAAAGCTGCTGTAATGAGCAACGCCATCACGCTTGCCACACCGGTTAAATCATCCTCCGCTGCTTCCACAACAACAGCTGATGATAATGATGCTACCCTTGATGTAGTGCTGTCGCCCAACCCTTTTACACAGAACTTATCTGTGAAAGTGAAGAGCAAGGTGGATCAGTATTACATCCGTGTGTATAACATGAATGGTACGGAAGTAAGGCCTGCACAGCGTATTTCTAACGGCCAGCCCGTGAACCTGTCCAGCCTTTCAACCGGCATGTACCTGATCAAGATCTACGTAGGAAAAGAAGTGATCACCCGCAAAGTGATCAAACAGTAATAATATCCCATCCTATGACAACGTAGGGGTCCCGGTTATTCCGGGGCCCTTTTTTTTACAATTAATTAATAAATTGATAACGGCAACCATGCAAAAAAAACCAGAATGAAATGAAAATATTTGTACTCAAATTGTGGTAAGGAATGACCGAATTATACGGTATCAAACAGGGCAGCAGCAATGTTTTCAGGGAAGTATATCATCAATATCAGCACAGGTTATATGCCTTTGTGTATCAGAAAACCAGCTCGCATTACCTGGCAGAGGAAGTAGTACAGCAGGCCTTCATCCGCCTCTGGGAAAAAAGGAATGCCTTATCAGACGGAGTGTTGCTTTCCACGCAGCTTTTCCAGATAGCCAAAACTATTCTGGTGGATGAGCTGCGCAAAGAAGCCGTTAAAAGAACCCACATTAGCGGCTGGGCCAGCAGCAGCGCAGCGCCGGTTACAGAAAATAAACAATTAGAGCTGCGCGATAGTATGGAACACATGGTACGTACCATTAACGCCATGCCGCCTATGCGCAAAACCGTTTTCAATATGCGCCGGCAGCGGGGACTATCCTATAAAGAAATTGCCACGGAGTTAGCCATCTCACCCAAAACCGTGGAGAATCATATTGCCCGCGCCATTAAACAGCTGCGTGAGGCCGTACAGGTATTATCCCTGTCCGGCTGCTGAAACGCATCCAGTAAGTATTTTACCAGTTCCTGGTCAGCCCGGGAGTGGGCTGCCTGTATTTTGTGTGATAAGTAAACGTGTGGCACACATCCCTATAATCTCCGGCCACTACTGAAGAACTGCTTTGCAATCTTAACATTGCAAAAAAATCAGTATATTATACAACAAATGCAGCCCAATGAAATACCCCCGCATGCAGAACTTTATTAATGGCCGGTTCACAGATATTGATTCCACCCGTCTGCTAACCATTACCTCACCTACAGATGGCCGGGAGCTGGCGCTGATGCCCTGCTCCACCGCTGCCGACCTGGATGCCGCCGTTAATGCTGCAAAAGCCGCTTTCCCCGCCTGGAGCCAAACCCCTATCAAAGAACGGGTGCAGGTATTTTTCCGCTACAAATATTTATTGGAAAGAGACCTGCAGGAGCTGGCAGAGCTGGTGAGTGAAGAAAACGGTAAAACATTGGGCGAAGCCATTGCAGAAATAGAAAAATGTATAGAGCTCACGGAATTTGCCACCTCGCTGCCACAGCTGGTAACCGGCGAAATACTGGAAGTAAGCAAAGGCGTGGAATGCAGAACAGAACATGTACCGCTGGGTGTAGTAGCCTCTATCGTGCCATTCAACTTTCCCAGCATGGTGCCTAACTGGACCATTCCCAATGCCCTTACCCTGGGCAACTGCATGATCATAAAACCTTCTGAAAAAGTCCCCCTTAGCCTGGCCCGCATTGCGGCTTTATTGAAGGAAGCCGGCCTGCCGGACGGGGTATTCAATATTGTGAACGGCGATAGTGAAATAGTGAACGCCATCTGCGACCACCCCAGCATTGAAGCCGTATCATTTGTAGGTTCCACCAAAGTGGCCAAGCTGGTATACCAGCGGGCTACCGGGCAGTTAAAACGCTGCCTGGCCTTAGGCGGCGCTAAAAATCATTTGCTGGTATTACCGGATGCCAAACCGGATATGACTGCGCAGAACGTAGTGGCCTCTATGAGCGGTTGCGCAGGGCAGCGCTGTATGGCGGCATCGGCCATGGTAGCAGTGGGCCAGGTAGATCATATTATAGACAAGATCTGCGCAGAAGCCGGTAAGGTGATACCGGGCAAAAACCTGGGCGCAGTGATCAACCGGGAATCCAAAGAAAAAATTGAACGCTATATTACCGAAGCAGAGCAGCAGGGCGCGCGCATCCTGATAGACGGGCGCAACACCGTAGTAGAAGGCAAGGAACAGGGCAGCTACGTAGGCCCTACCGTGATAGACTATGTGAAACCGGATATGGCGGTGGCCAGGGAAGAAATATTTGGCCCCGTGATCAGTATCCTGCGCACCAATACGGTAGATGAAGCCCTGGCCATAGAAAATGCCAACCCCTACGGCAATGCAGCCGCAGTATATACACAAAATGGCAGCCTGGCGCGTTATATTATTGAAAAGGCCAATGCCGGTATGATAGGCGTTAATATAGGCGTACCCGTGCCCCGTGAGCCCTTTTCTTTTGGTGGATGGAATGAAAGTAAATTTGGCGTAGGCGATATTACCGGCAAAAGCTCCATAGAATTCTGGAGTAAGCTAAAGAAAACCACTACTAAATGGAATCCCGAAGCAGGGATTAACTGGATGAGCTGATGGAGTCCATGGTCCATAGTCTATGGTCCATGGCATAGAACGTAAGGTAGTATTATAAGTAAAAGAAGTAGAAAAGACCACGGAAGATAGTCGATGGTCGATGGAATATAACATAAGACAGGTACTGCAAGTAACAGGAAGCGATCAACCAACATTAGGAAGTAACTAAGGTCAACTGATATACAGCAAACTGCCATGCGCCATAATGATGGAGCATGGATTAATTTAAACGCTATGGCTGAAACCTCCTCCCTGTCTGCCACCCAGCAGGTTATACAGGACAACCTGGACTATACCCTTTTTTCCTGGAGCAAGCAAAAAGGGATTGCCCCTATTGCCGTAAAACATGCAGAAGGTGTTTACCTCTATGATTATGATGGTAACCGCTACCTGGATTTTTCTTCCGGTTTGATCAACGTGAACATTGGCCACGGCAACCAGCGTGTAACCCAGGCCGTGATGCAGCAAATGCAGGAAGTAAGCTATGTTACACCCGGCTGCGTTACACAGGCCCGTGGTGAGCTGGGTAAAAAGTTAGCCGCCATTAGCCCCGGTAACCTCAATAAAACGCTTTTTACCACCGGCGGCGCAGAAGCCATTGAAAATGCTATTAAGCTGGCGCGCTTGTACACCGGCCGTTCTAAAATAATTGCCCGCTACCGTGCTTTCCACGGCGCCTCCTATGGCGCTATGACAGCCGGCGGCGATCCCCGCAAGCTGCCGCATGATGCGCAGCAGGTGCCTAACATAGTGCACGTGGAAGATCCTTATTGTTACCGCTGCCCCTGGGGTAAGGAAATTACATCCTGCTCCCGAGAATGTGTAAGCCATATTGAGCGGGTGATTGAATTTGAAGGCCCGGAAAATGTGGCGGCCATCCTCATGGAAGGGGAAAGCGGATCTTCCGGTTGTATTAAATACCCGCCGGATTATTTACAAAAAGTGCGCGCGCTCTGCGATAAATACAACATTCTGCTGATAGCGGATGAAGTAATGAGCGGTTTTGGCCGCACGGGCAAATGGTTTGCCTGTGACGTGCACGGCATAGTGCCGGACATGATAGCTACCGCCAAAGGTATTACCGCCGGTTACCTGCCCCTCGGCGCTTTAATTGTGAGCGATACCATTGCCAGCTACTTTGATGATAAGGTATTATGGTTAGGGCTTACCTACTCAGCCCACCCGGTTTGCTGCGCCGCCGCAGTAGAGGTGCTGCAGATCTATGAGGATGAGCAGCTGATAGAAAATGCTGCTGTAATGGGCGCTTATATTGAGCAGCAGGTAGCCCTGCTGCAGCAACAGCATCCCAGTATTGGCGATTTCAGGAATACCGGCTTACTGGGTTGTATAGAGCTGGTGAAGAACCGCGCTACCAAAGCGCCTATGGCCCGCTTTAATGCGCCGGCCAGTGAAATGACGGTGATGAATAAAGTAGCCGCCAGGCTGAAACAGCTGGGCATGTATGCCTTTGTACGCTGGAACTATGTATTTATAGCGCCTCCCTTATGTATCACCAAAGCGCAGGTAGATGAAGGGCTGGCCATCATCAGCGAGGCTATCCGCATTGCAGACGATGCATATGAAAATTGAAGTAAGCACATTTCCAAATTCTTATAGCTAATTCCTGATCATCACCATGAGCGAAACCTCCTCTCTTTACAGTGAAGACCTGGCGCCTGTATCACCGGCCAACCGCACCTGGAATACCTGGAACTATGCAGCGCTGTGGATCAGCATGAGCCTGTGCATTCCTACGTATATGCTTGCCAGTTCGCTCATTGAAGGAGGTATGAACTGGTGGCAGGCCATCTTCACCATTTTCCTGGGTAACAGCATTGTATTGGTGCCCATGATCCTGAACGGGCATGCCGGCGCTAAATACGGCATTCCCTTCCCGGTATTTGCCAGGGCCAGCTTTGGCGTAACGGGCGCTAACATTCCTGCTATCCTGCGTGCTATTGTAGCCTGTGGCTGGTTTGGTATTCAAACCTGGATCGGCGGCTTTGCGCTGTACCAGATGCTGCGGTTATGGATGCCCTGGCTGGAAACCCTGCCTACGGTGTTCCCTGAATCCTTCGGCTTAAAAACAGGCCCAGCTATTACCTTCCTGCTATTCTGGTGCCTGAATATGTATGTGGTATACCTGGGTGTGGAAAGCATCCGGAAATTATTGGTGTTTAAGGCCATCTTTTTACCCGTAGCTGCGTTGGCGTTATTGTGGTGGGCCATTGGCGCGGGCCATGGCTTAGGGCCTATTTTGCAGCAACCGTCCAGGTTTACTTCAGCCAATGGCTTTTTAAATTTCTTTTTACCGGCGCTTACCGGCATGGTAGGTTTCTGGGCAACGCTTTCCCTTAACATTCCTGATTTTACACGGTATGCTGTTAGCCAGCAGGCGCAGGTAAGAGGGCAGATCATTGGCCTGCCGCCCTCTATGACCCTGTTCTCTTTTATTGGCGTCGTGGTTACTTCTGCCACCACCATTGTGTACGGCACCACCATCTGGGATCCGCTGGTGCTGGCCGGTAAATTTGATAGTAAGCTGCTGGTAAGCCTTGCCATGATAGCAGTGGCTATTTCTACATTAGCCACCAACATTGCAGCCAATATTGTAAGCCCCGCCAATGACTTTGCCAACCTGTGGCCGGCGCGCATCAACTTCCGCAAAGGCGGTTACATTACCGGTGTGCTGGGGATACTTATTTTCCCCTGGAAGCTGATCGCAGATCCCAGCGGTTACATCTTTACCTGGCTCATAGCCTATTCCAGCCTGCTGGGGCCTGTGGGCGGTATTATGATCACAGATTATTATTTCATACGCAAGCAATACCTGGTAGTGCCGGAGCTGTATAATCCTGCCGGCAGCTACAGCTTTAGCAGGGGATTTAATATACCCGCAGTAGCAGCATTGCTCATTGGCATTTTACCGAATGTGCCGGGCTTCCTGGTCACTATTAAAGCCATTGCGCCGGATGCAGTACCGGCGTGGCTTGCGCAGCTCTATAATTATGCCTGGTTTGTAGGCTTCCTGGTAAGCGGCATTGCGTATATGCTGTTGATGCAAACCTACCGGCACGGTATTCAAACTATTAAAGAAACATCGTCTTATGTCGCTCTTGATTAAAAACGGAAGGATCATTACTGCCGCAGATGATTATGTGGCAGACATTTTTATTGAAGGGGAAAAGATAGCCGTGATCGGCAACAACCTGTCCATACCGGCCGGTGAAACTATTGATGCGGAAGGCATGCTGGTAATGCCCGGCGGCATTGATCCGCATGTGCATTTAGAGATGCCTTTTATGGGCACCTTTTCCAGCGACAGCTATGAAACCGGTACCCGTGCTGCATTACATGGCGGCACTACCATGGTCATAGATTTCATTCTGCAAAAGCAGGGCAGCTCTTTAAAAGCGGCGCTGGATGAATGGCGTTCCCGTTCCAATGGCAACTGTGTAAGCGATTACAGCTTTCATATGGCGGTAACCGATTTTAATGATGCAACAAAACAGGAGATCAAAACTTTTATAGAACACGAAGGCATTACCTCTTTCAAAACCTTTATGGCTTATAAAGGCGCGCTGATGATAGACGACCGGCAAATGACGGCGCTGATGCAGGAAGTAAAAAAACATGGCGGCATGGTAACTGTGCACGCTACCAATGGCGATATGATCGATTACCTGGTAGCCAAACACCGGGCTGAAGGAAAATTATCGCCGCTGTATCACTACCTCTCCCAGCCGGAAGTAACAGAAGCAGAAGCCAGCGGCCGCTTTGCAGATATCTCCAACTACACCGGCTGCCCGGGATATATTGTACACCTTACCTGCGAAGGTGCGCTGAATGCAGTACGCCAGGCCACCCGCCGTAACCAGCATGTGTTTGTGGAAACCTGCATTCAATACCTGCTGCTGGATGCTGCCTTATATGAGCAGGACTTCGACGGCGCCAAATGGGTCATGAGCCCGCCGCTGCGTGAAAAGAAAGATCAGGCCACGCTGTGGGCCGGTATTAACCAGGGTTTGGTAAATGTAGTGGCAACGGACCATTGCCCGTTTAAATGGGAACAAAAGCTTATGGGCAAAGATGATTTTTCAAAGATCCCCAACGGCCATCCCGCCATAGAGCACCGCATGGAGCTGCTATACAGCGAAGGAGTGCACAAAGGAAAGATCACACTTAATAAATATGTGGAAGTAGCCTGCACCAATCCTGCCAAAATATTCGGCATGTTCCCCCGCAAAGGCACCATTGCCGTAAACAGCGATGCAGACATTGTGATCCTGGACCCGCAGGCTAAACATACCATTACTGCCGGTGCGCATCATATGAACGTAGACTATTCTGCCTACGAAGGCTGGGAGCTGACAGGTAAAATAAAAACAGTGGTGCTACGTGGCAAGGTAGCTATTAACAACGGGGAATGCCTGCTGGATAAGGGTTACGGCCAGTTTGTAAAACGCGGCAAAGTGAGTGGGAAGATTTGAAGAGTCCATGGTCCATGGTCCATGGCATAAACCCGTAAGAAATGTAGTGCGTTAATGTCATTACTCGAAATACATAATATAATGTTCAAGGCTATGGACCATTGACTATGGACCATGGACTCAAATTTTCAAATTATGCCAAGAATCATTAAATCCGGCCTTATTCAAATGAGCCTGCCTAAGACAGAAGGTGAAGGTACCATTGAGGAGATCAAGGAAGCCATGATCCAGAAACATTTGCCGCTGATAGAGGAGGCAGGACAAAAAGGAGTGCAGATCCTATGCCTGCAGGAAATATTCAGCACGCCTTACTTCTGCCCCGGGCAGGATGCGCGCTGGTATGCATCTGCAGAAACAGTGCCCGGTCCTACTACAGAGCGCATGGCCGCTTATGCTAAAAAGTACAGCATGGTGATCATTGTGCCGGTGTATGAAAAAGAGCAGGCCGGCGTATTGTACAATACAGCTGCAGTGATTGATGCCGATGGCACTTACCTGGGCAAATACCGCAAAAATCATATTCCGCATACATCCGGTTTCTGGGAAAAGTTTTTCTTTAAGCCCGGCAACCTGGGCTACCCGGTGTTTCAAACCCGTTATGCAAAAGTAGGCGTGTACATCTGTTACGACCGGCACTTTCCTGATGGCGCCCGCTGCCTGGGATTAAACGGTGCAGAAATAGTGTACAACCCATCCGCTACAGTAGCCGGCCTTTCCCAATATTTATGGAAGCTGGAGCAGCCTGCCCATGCTGCCGCCAACGGGTATTTTATGGGTTGTATTAACCGTGTAGGTACAGAACAACCCTGGAACCTGGGGAAGTTTTATGGCAGCTCTTACTTTGTAGATCCACGCGGACAAATATTCGCCACTGCATCGGAAGATAAAGATGAATTACTGATAGCTGAGTTTGACCTGGATAAAATAGAGGAAGTAAGAAGTGTTTGGCAGTTCTTCCGCGACCGGCGCCCGGAAACGTACGGCAAGCTCACAGAGCTTTAAACCTGTTATTCCTGACATTAATACATTGCTATGGCCATTGTGAACAACCGCTTGACCGCTGAACAGTACAACGAGAACTTTAGCGATATACACCCTCCTTTCGAAAGCCGGGAAGCCGCGCTGGTAGAGGCTAATCGCTGCCTGTTCTGTTATGATGCGCCCTGTATTAAAAGCTGCCCCACCAGTATTAATATACCCAAATTCATTAAGCAGATAGCCACAGATAACATCAAAGGATCGGCCCACACTATTTTCAGCGCCAACATTATGGGCGGTGGCTGCAGTAAGGTATGCCCCGTAGAAAAGCTGTGCGAAGGTTCCTGCGTATATAACCTGATGCACGAAAAGCCCATTGCTATTGCCAAACTGCAAAGACATTCAACGGAAAAAGCCATCAGTGGCCAATGGCGCCTGTTTGAACGCAAGCCTGCCACCGGTAAAAAAGTAGCTATTGTAGGTGCAGGCCCTGCCGGTTTAAGCTGCGCACATGTGCTTTCCCGGGAAGGTATTGAAGTCACCATTTTTGAGAAGGAAAGTAAAGGCGGCGGGTTAATGACCTACGGCATTGCAGCTTACAAAGTAACCCCGCAGTTTTGCGAAGATGAGGTGAACTACATTACCTCCTTAGGCGGCATTCACATTCAATACAATAAAGAGCTGGGAAAAAACCTTAGCCTGCCTGAGCTGCAAAGGGATTACGATGCCGTGTACCTGGGCATTGGCGTAGGCGTGGCGCGGCAGCTGGACATACCCGGCGAAACGCTGGACGGTGTGGTAGATGCCATTCAATTTATTTATGAGCTCCGCAGCAAAGGTTACCCGGCCGTACCGGTAGGTGATAAGGTAGCTGTAATAGGTTTGGGTATGACGGCCATAGATGCCGCAACACAGGCCAAACGTTTAGGCGCAAAAGAAGTGACGATTGTATACCGCAGAACACAGGAAGAAATGCCCTGCACGGAAGCAGAGCTGGAAATTGCAAAGCTGGATGGCTGCAAGCTGCAATGGCTGGCAGCCCCGAAAGAAGTGAAGGGGCAGGATGGAAAAGTACAGCAGCTTATCTGCAGCATTATGCAGCTAAGTGCACCTGATGCCAGCGGCCGCCGCGCACCGGTAGACACGGGTCAAACCTTTACGCTGGAAGTTGACATGATCATTAAAGCAGCAGGACAGGTACCTTTTGAAGCGCTTATTACCAGTGAGCAAATACATCATCAGCAGGGAAAGATCATCATTAAAAACAACGCTACCAACATCCCCGGCGTATTTGCCGGCGGCGATTGTGTGAACGGTGGTAAAGAGGTAGTGGACGCGGTACAGGCAGGTAAGGAGGGCGCGGCTGCTATACTGGAGTACTTAGTTGGCAGTGAGCAGTTGGCAGTCAGTAACCATCAGCATAAGTAATAGTTATTTATCATTATGTGCACAATGACCTCCGGACTGCTAACTGCACACTGCCAACTGCCAACTATTTTTTGAACTACAATTCTTTAAACATGGCCAATATCTCTGCAAACTTCCTGGGTATCAAATCTCCCAATCCCTTCTGGCTGGCCAGCGCGCCGCCTACAGATAAAAAGTATAATGTGCTGCGCGCACTGGAAGCCGGCTGGGGTGGTATTGTCTGGAAAACACTGGGATCGCAGGTAAAAAATGTATCCAGCCGTTACTCTGCGGTCGACTATCATGGCAGCCGCGTAATGGGCTTTAATAATATAGAGCTTATCAGCGACCGGCCGCTGGAGCTGAACCTGCAGGAGATCAGGGAATGTGTAAAGCTGTTCCCGGACCGCGCCATGATCGTATCCCTGATGGCAGATAATGACCGCAACAGCTGGCATGAAATGATTGCTAAAGTAGAAGATACAGGCGCACATGGTATAGAGCTGAACTTCGGCTGCCCCCATGGCATGAATGAAAGAGGAATGGGCTCAGCTGTTGGCCAGGACCCTGAAATTGCACGCATGGTAGTGGAGTGGGTAATGGAAAAAGCCACCATCCCGGTTATTACCAAGCTAACTCCCAACGTGCATTCCGTAGTACCTACCGGTAAAGCGGTGGTGGAAGCAGGTACGAATGCGCTGTCACTTATTAATACCATTCAATCCGTTACCGGTATTGACCTGGATACGCTGATCCCCAACCCGAATGTTGGCGGGCAGTCTGCTTTTGGCGGGTATTGCGGCCCGGCGGTAAAACCTATTGCCTTAAAAATGCTGACCACCATTAGCCAGGATGCCGTTACTTCCCGTGTACCCGTGTCCGGCATAGGCGGAATAAGCACCTGGAAAGATGCAGTGGAGTTTATGCTGCTGGGTGCTTCCAATGTGCAGGTGTGCACTGCAGTAATGAAACACGGCTTCCGTATTATTGAGGACCTGTGTGAAGGGCTCAGCAACTGGATGGATGAAAAAGGTTTTGCTACCCTCAATGATTTTATCGGGCAGTCTGTAAACCGCATCACCAAATGGGAAGCGCTGGATATTAACTATCACATTATTGCCAACATTCACCAGGATAAATGCGTGCATTGCGGTTTGTGTTACATCGCCTGTGAGGATACCTCGCACCAATCCATACACCTGGAATATGGAAAACCGTATAATACCTACACGGTAAAAACGGAGGAATGTGTAGGCTGTAATTTATGCAAGCTGGTTTGCCCGGTAGAAGATTGCATTACCATGGATGAACATCGCAAAGGCCCGGAATACCTTAACTGGACAGAGTATCAGCGGAGAGGGCTGCCGTTGAATGATCATTGAGCATGTCCTAAAAAGCAATCACTCCTGCCACCGGTTAAAGTGGAGGAGTGATGTTTATAATGGGTTAGTAAGTGACAAAGTTGTAAATAAACTCACATATACCGTGCCATAATCATGAATGCACGGGTTGCACACCAGCTGCCTTTAATTTCTCTATAATATTATCGCCAATATTCTTCCCTTGTGTTGCTCCGTTCTCAATGGAATCACGGAAATGGATACCGCCATACAGGCGTGAAATGGCTGCTTCCGCAGCAGCCTGCATAAAGGAGGTAAAGCTGCGTGCACGGATCTCGAACATTTCTTCTGAATTATCTGTAAAAGAAAACTGATCGCCCATCAGGTAAGTAAGCACCTGTGCAGTGGCGGTAGACATTACGCTATGCCCGCTGGTATATTCCGGGAAGGGCGGTGTTTGCAGCAGCGGTTTCCAGTTCACATCAATATAGCGGTTAATATACGTTTCCGGCCGTATGCGGTTGCTGCGGTATTTTTCATCCCAGCAGCTGATGAAGGCATCCATTTCCGTAACGGCTGTAATGGTATGCAGCAGCAGCGTTCTATCAAAATCCAGCTTGGCCTTTTTAGCGGCAATGCCTGCAATATTCATCCAGTGCCCGCCTGGTGTTATCTTTTTAAATCCAACAGCCATATGCCCTGCAGTAGATACCGCAAAGGGGTTACAATCCCAGAAAGCGGCAATCACCAGCTCCTCCTGCTTGGGATGAATACCTGCTTCATACACTTCTTTGCTCAGGTTATAAAAAGCGCTGCCACTATCCTTACTGAATGGTACAGGCGGCGCCGGTGCAAAGGCATTGCAGGTATCTATTACCATGGGGCGGATGGTTTTCCAGTGCGGCTCCACCGCTTCTATATAAGCCGGCGGCGTAGGATACCAGTATTCATCTCCTTTTTTAGGCGTATAACGCACGCGTGCGCTCAGCTGGTTGTAGTGGTCCTTTTTAGACCAGTTAATGATCTGCGGCACTACTTCCTTAGCTACAGCTACCGAGTGGTCAATTATTTTTTGCGAAAGCTTTTCCTTTTTAAAAGTGTTCAGCAATTTTGCCTGCTGCGCTTCCAGCATAAAACCTGAGGGCAGCATCAGCCGCCCCGCTTCCAGTATGGCATATACTGCAGCAGCCTCATAGTTGTAATCATCCTTTGCGCCGCTAATGGTAATAACAGGGTACGATTTGATAAACCCGGCTGTTTGGGGCATGCTGCTATTATGCTGCGCCACTATTTCATATGCTGCTGCGGTGCAGTAAGCATAATAACGGGCGGCTGCCGGCGGGTTCACCACATCATGCAGCATTACCATGGTAATATTCCAAACGGCGGGTTGTACCTGGTTGCTAAGGTCAGGTGCGGGCCGCTGGGCATAACCCAGCTGACAAAAAAATAAACAAACAATTATCCATTTTCCCATAACTATTGTTCTTTGTATAATAAAACGCCTACATTATTTACACCTATCGCCATATACTTATCCGCTTTGATGGTTATTTCTGTGGCAGACTTTACATCACCGGCCACGGATAACCCGGAAACAGCCGGCTGCATATATTTAAATTGCCCCTTGCCATCTCCCTGCAGCAAACAGCCATAGCTGGCATCCATACTTCCTATTTTTAAACGGTTATCACTGTGGTTGCCTAAGAGCAGCAGGTCTGTTTTACCATCGTGATCAAAGTCGCCGGTCATAATTTTGGTAACTATGGAAAACTGCGCCTGTAAAGGCAATGGGGCAGCCGCAAATTTGCCGTTCTTACGCAGAAAACATTGTGTACGGCAATCCGTTAACGTTAGCTTACCTGCTTTAGATAATTCATCTGCGCTGAAAATCTCCTTCATGGTAGCATCCGCATAATTCTTATAGGAGCTGAATTTGCGGCGCATGGGATAGATCTGGTCATTCAGCTCATCACGGCTCACAAAAGGATAGCTCACGCCTTTAATGTAACAGTTAAAGAAAGGATCAATAGAACCATTGCCGTCAAAGTCTGCATAGTATAATTCTGCCGGCTCTTTTTCAGAAGTATGTACCTGTGTGTTCAGGCCCAGGTTGCCGGCAATAATATCTTCCTGTCCGTCACCATCCACATCTGCCAACGCCATGCTGAACCAGCAGCCTTTGGGCATCTGCTCAAAATAATCGCTGGTTTTATCTGTAAAGCCCGTGGCCGTATTCAGGAACAGGGTTACCGGCATAAACTCCCCGCAGAGCAGCAGATCTTTACGGCCATCTTTATTCACATCAGTCCACTGTGCATCCGTTACCATACCAATGTTGGCAAAAGGCGCGGTAGCGGCAGTAAATTTTCCTTTACCATCATTCACCAGCAGCCAGGAAGCAGGCGGCGCGGGGTACTGGCCGGGTATTACGCGCCCGCCTATGAACAGGTCCATATCACCGTCGTTATCAAAATCACAGGCACGTACACACGATTTGCTGTTGGCGCTCACGTCCGGCAAAGCATCTTTGGATAGCACCAGCTTACCCTTGCCATCATTCAGGTACAGCACATCCTGCAGGGCAGGCGTATGGGGATCAAATAAAGCGTAACCGCCTTTGGCCAGGTACAGGTCATTAAACCCGTCGCCATTGGCATCAAAGAACAGCGCATCAGCCGTTACCGGGCCATCTTCCGCATCCAGCACTGATTCAGTGCTGATGCTGTATGCGCCGCCGGGCTGCTGTACAAACAGCCTTCCCGGCTGGTTCTTATCACTGCTGATGTACAGGTCCTCCCGGCCGTCGTTATTCACATCTCCCTTAGCCAGCACCGGCCCAGCGCTGGAATACATGAACAGCATCAGCGGCTGCCGCTTAAAGTCATTCACCTGGTCATCTTCATGTTTGTAACCAATAATGCCTTTTGTTCTGCTGAAGAGCGTTTTGGCTGAAGGGTCTTTTTGCAGCACCGGCGCGGTTATACCTGCATAGGCTACTGCCAGCTGCTGGTTGGCTGCAACATTGGTCAGCAGCTGCGTGGTGTGGTCCGGCCAGGTAATGCGTACTGAATCTGCCTGCTGTGCGCTGCCCAATCCAAAATGCAGGCTGGCAGGCAAGGCAGAAAGGTATCCCCTGCTGGGATTCACTTCTTCATACTGCAGACCGCCGTTGGCATACACGGTTACCTTAGCGCCAATAGCCGCTGTATTGCCGGTTTTGGCCTGCAGCTTTATACCCAGATAATTGCCTTTATTTTGTTCGCGGCTCAGGTTTTTATACACTGCTGCCGGTTCGTTAATATTATTGATCACCAGGTCCAGGTCACCATCATTATCCAGGTCGGCATATACGGCTGCGCTGGAAATACCGGTTTTGGTAAAGCCCCAGTCTTTTTGTTTGTTGGAAAAAGTAAGGTCATGCTCATTCCTGAAAACGTAGTTCATTAAAGTGGTGGAAGGCATGGCTGTTACCAGGTCCATAAGCATTACCGGTTCACGGTCCACTGCTTTTTTTACTTTATAATCGCCCCAGTAACGTAAAAAATCTTTGTTGGTATAGTCTCTTAAATAACCGTTGGTAATGAACAGGTCTTTATACCCGTCATTATCCAGGTCAGCCAGCAGCGGGCACCAGCTCCAGTCTGTATTGGATACGCCTGCCAGCTGTCCTATCTCACTAAAGGTGCCATCGCCATTATTCAGCTGCAGCATATTGCGCATGTACTGTTTGTACAGTCCCTGCGATAGCATCAGCTCAAAGGATTCATAATTTTCCTGCAGCTGTAATAATTTCTGACGGCGATTATCTTCCGGCAGCATGTCCAGCGTCATTACATCCGGCAGGCCATCGTTGTTATAATCGGCAATATCTACGCCCATCGAGAACTGGGAAAGATGCCGGAAACAGTTCTGCGTATCTTCCCGGAAAGTACCATCCTGGTTGTTGATGTACAGGTGATCCGGTTCATTGTAATCATTGGTCACATATACATCGGGCCAGCCGTCCTGGTTAATATCAGCTACGGCCACGCCTAGGCCAAAAGTCAGCGGGTTCTGGATAATGCCGGCTTTTTTGGAAACGTCTGTAAAGTGATTGTCCTTATTTTCATAAAGCTTGTTGCCTGCCAGGGAGTCCGTTTCCCCACGGCGTTTGGCCAGCTCCATGTTATCGATCTTGATCACGTTATGGTTAAGCAGGAACATATCCAGATCACCATCATTATCATAATCAAAGAATACGGCGGTGGTGCTGTACCCCGGATCATCCAATCCATATTCTTTAGCGCTTTCTTTAAATTTCAGGTTGCCCTGGTTAATGAACAGCTGGTTGCGGCGCTGCTCAAAAGTAGTTTTGCCGGAGTAACAAACATAAATATCCAGCAGGCCATCTCCATTTACATCGGCCATAGTAACGCCGGTTTTCCAGGCGCCGCTGCGGCCTTCCAGCTCTTTGGCAGCATCCCTGGTAATATCTTTAAATTTCAGGTTGCCCTGGTTCAGGTACAGCTTGTTGGGCCCCATATTAGCCGTGAAGAACAGGTCGTCCAGGCCGTCATTGTTAATATCGCCTACGGCTATGCCGCCGCCGTTATAGAAATATTCGTAGGCTAATACGTTCAGGTGCTCCGTTTCATTAATATCATTACTGAAACGGATGTTGGTGGTTTTAGGCGGTAATAGTTCAAAAAGCGGCTGTTGCGCTTTTACAAACAGCGGGCAAAGCAAAAAAAATAAGAGAGTGGAATATTGCATGGTGTATAACAGTTATTTTTTCAACTGCACATAGTAATCAGTCCGGGTTACAAAAGCAGATGCAGCGGAATAATAACCGCTGCATCTACTCTACATTTATTGCTCTTACATCAACATTTAAAACATGTTATTATTTATCCCACCATACGCGTGAAGTCCAGTTATCACCAGTTCCTATCCTGCTTACCGCATCGTTGTAGTTAGCTTTGTTCAGGTTAGCTTCTATGGTTGGATAAGGCTGCCTTCTGGGTATGGTACCATTGGAGAAGTTACTCTGATAATTTACGGGCGTCAGCACGGGATAACCGGATCTTTTCCAGTTGATCCATGTTTCCACGTACAGGAAGAAAGCGCCGGTAGTAGCCCAGTATTGCTCGTTGATCTGTTTCAGGGATGCATCCAGGGAAGTTATATTCAGCGGATGCGCCAGTGCATATGCATCGGCAATAGTTGCGCTGATGGCGCCATCTGCACCCAGTACTGCCAGGGACTGCAGGGCTGCAGATACACCATTGCGGTAGTGCGCCGCAGCGGTAGCGCCTACGCTCCATCCCCTTGCGGCAGCTTCTGCCAGCATCAGCTCTGTTTCTGCGTAGGTGAGCACAAAAATATTACCGCTCCTGTTAGCGTACATAGAAGTACGGGGACGGGAATATTTTCCGATAGGCGTAGCGTTAGCGCCTGTACCGGTACCGCCGGGGTAACCCGGTGCATGCGTAATATCTGTTGGGCCACCGTTCAGATCATACCCATTGGGCATCCCTAACTGCACAGCAGCAGTTGTTACGCCGGGGCTGGAAGTTTGGTTAGCCGCCAGTCCATCAGCAGGTACTTCTGCAATTACACCCAGGCGGGGATCATTGTTAGCCCTGAGATAATCAATGAATGTTTTGCTCCAACGGGTCTGGTAAATATCCGTATTATATACCCTTGCCTGGGCATTATCGTGCCCGGTGCTGTTCTGGGTAGCTATAAAAGCATCGTCCGCAACGCCGGCAAAGGTACCGCCAGCAGCCGCTTTCTCCGCCCAAGTTTTGGCGGTGGCAGCATCCACTTTTGTTAAGCGCATAGCCAGGCGTAACATTAATGAGTAGCCGAATTTTTTCCACTTGGCAACATCTCCCTTGTAATACAGGTCGCCGCTCACAGCTCCCCCGGATGTACTCAGCTGGCCAATGGCAGCTTCCAGCTCCTTGAACATGGTGTTGTAAATATCCTGCTGTTTATCATACACTGGTTGTGTAACACCTGCCTTACCCTGTAATGCCTGGCTATAAGGGATATCGCCATACACATCTGTTAATTCCTGCAGCAACAGCACTTTCATAATTTTACAGATGGCGTTCAGGTTGCTCTTTGAAGCATCATCTGCCGTTAAACTGGCTGCTTCATATACCATACTGCCTGCTCCTGTCCAGAACTGGTCGCTTTGGCCGTAATTGTTGTTCCAGAGACGTCCCTGGTAATCGGGCGTACCGCTGGATGCTACATATTTATCGGCATTGGAGAGGTAATTGGAGCTCAGTGATGAGGTAGAAGCCATGGTTTGTGCCCACATGCTGGTGAACAGGGAAATATTATACCCCTGTGAAGAAAACATGTACTGGGCGCTGGTCAAAAGATAGTTTGGATCATAGTGAGCGGCGTCCGTTTGTGTGGGATCTGTATTGATCTCCTCAAAATTCTTGGTACATCCCGCCTGTAGCAGTGCGGAAGTGATACCAATATATATCAGTAGTTTTTTCATGTTCCTTGCTTATTTGAATTTGATATTAACGTTTACACCGTATGTCCTGGTGGAAGGTAAGCCGGTACCTTCAATACCTGCGTATCTTACAATAGTTGCAAACCCTGATTCAGGATCAATATTATCGCTATGTTTCATTATTGTCCAGAGGTTGCGGCCTACTAAAGAAACCTGTAAGGTGCGTATCAAAGGCACGCCGGCTAATAATTTCTCAGGAAGGCTGTAACCCAGTGTAAGCTGGCGCAGCTTAATGTAGTCACCGTCCAGTACACTTATGGCGGTGATCCTTTGTGCCAGTGCCTGGTAATAGTCCTGTGCGGAAGCCTTAACAGTATTCTGTGTACCATCTTCACGCACACCAACGGTGATACCGGTTTCCCTACCTGCCAGTGTGGACTTATTCAAACCGCGGTACACGCTTTCAGCAGCGGTAGAAGAAAGCACCTTGTTGCCATAATTGTAATCTATCAGGAAGGCAAGGCTCACACCTTTGAAGTTAAACTCGTTGTTTAAACCACCGTATATAGTAGGCAATACGCTACCCCTGTATACCTGGTTGCCTACTTCCGGTAACCCGGAGGCATCTACTACTATATTTCCTTTTGCATCATACTTGTAATCATATACCTGTATCTGCGGGCCGGACATTCCTTTTATGAACACGGTATTGGCGTTGCCATGGTTGAAGCGGTTGGTACCCAAATAAATCGGGTTGCTGTTAGCATCTGTTTCCAGGATCTTATTGCTTACAGAAGTAAAGTTCACTGAAGCATTCCAGCTAAAATTCCTGCTCTTAACAGGTGTACCGGTCACCAATACTTCCAGGCCCCTGTTCTGGGTAGAACCGGTAGGTACATATCCTTTTGTATAACCGGTAGACCGGCTAAGGTCTGCCTGCATGATCTCATTCTTTGTTTTGCGGGTAAAGTACGACACATCAAATCCTAAACGGTTATCAAAGAATTTCAGCTCCGTACCAAATTCCAGCTCTGTTACGGTGTATGGTTTTAACAAACCGCTGGGCAATCCGTCGCTAAATCTGCCGGTAGGTATTCCGTTAACAGAGCCTTCCACGGCATAGTACACAGCTGTTTTATATGCCTCGAAAGGTTCCCCGCTGGTTTTTGCAAAGGATGCACGCAGCTTGCCATAATCCATGTGCGGTACTTTTACCAGCTCAGAGAAGATAAAGCTACCGGATACAGAAGGCGTAAAGATCCTCATCTGGCTCTTGGGTATACCAGGTCCTGCCAGTGTCGAGAATACATCATACCTGCCCGTAGTGCTTAGTGTGAGGTAAGATTTATAGTTGAAGTCGGCAGTATAATAACCGGAATGCGCTTCTCTTTTCCAGTATTTATAGTCCTTGCCAGCGTTCACCACGTTAAGAGGGGTGTACAGGTTGTCAACGATGAAAGGTCCACCATTGAGGGTCTGATAGTCAAAACCGTTCTTCAGTAAGTTGGCGCCTACTGCAGCGTCTATACTAAAGTCGGAAGTTATTTTTTTGCTGAGGCCCAACAATGCATCCCCATTCAGCTGATAGGTTTGGGTGCGGCTCTGCTCTTCCAGCCTGCCGGAATAACCGGTTTCAGTTTGTATGGAAAAGTTGGTGCCGGATGCCGTTACCTTAAGGATCTGGTCATTTTCCAGGTCATATCCTATACGGCCCTGAGCATACAACCAGCTGGTAAGCTCGTAACGGGCGGTAATAGCGCTGATCAGGCGTTTTCTGCCTATATTGTTTACATACTTGCTCACTACAAACCAGGGATTGGTTACATAGTTATCATCACTGAACACTATTTCTTTTCCATTGGCATCTAAACCGGGAGCCAGTATGTTTTCGTTGATGTTGCCGGCAAGCCAGATACCGTTATTGGGGTTTGAAGGCCCGTCACTGATCTGTGGTTTGTTCTTTTGCTGTTCATCTATATAGTTAGCCAGCACTCTTACAGTCAGCCGGTCACCTACCTTCTGGTCCATGTTCAGGCTAATGGTTTTCCGGTCTAACCCACTGTTGCGAACAATAGACTTGTTATCCAGGTTAGACATAGACAAACGGAAAGTACCTTTTTCTCCACCACCGGAAACAGCTACCGTATTGGTAAAGGAAGGTCCTGTTCTGTAAAAGTTGGCAATGTTATCTTTGAAGGGAGAATAAGCATATTGCTTACCATCATACTGGATAACCTGTGAGCCATCCATTTTAGCGCCCCAGGCTAACCTGGCAGTACCTTGCGCATCTGCAGCATTATTAGGTTTGCTGCCCTGCCGGCCCTGGCCGTAGTCATACTGAAAATCGGTAAAGTTAATGGCCTTATCCATGGAATAGTTCATATTATACTCCACAGTGAAAGCGCCTTTTTTACCGGATTTGGTGGTAATGATAATAACACCGTTGGCAGCCCTTGCACCATATAATGCAGATGCAGACTGGCCTTTCAGCACCGTCATGGTTTCAATATCATCCGGGTTAATATTGGAAAGACCGTCGCCATTGTCAGAGCCACCCCATTCGCCGGCAGCACCGCGTTGTGTATTATCAATAGGTACCCCGTTTATTACAAACAGCGGGGACCCTGTGCCGGCGCCAGTTCCAGTACCACCAGTACTACTATTCATGCTGGGCATACCTCTTAACAGGATACGGGCAGAAGAACCCGGACCACCGCTGGAACCATGTACATTCACACCAGCCACACGGCCGCCCAATGACAAGCCTACGTTGGTTTCCCTCGCCTGCGTCATCAGGCTGCCATCCACTTTGGTTACGGAGTAGCCTACTTTCTTGGAATCTTTTGATATGCCCAATGCCGTTACTACCAGCTCGCCCAGCTGAGTGGATGTTTCACTCATGACCAGGTCAAGATGTGTTTGTTCAGGTGTTACTTCTATTGCTTTAGTGCCATAGCCCACCAGGGACAGCTGTAATGTAAAAGCTCCCTGCGGCACTTTTAAAGAGAAAGTACCATCGCCACCGGTTACGGTAGCAGTGTTCGTTCCTTTTACCTGCACGGTGATTGCCGGAAGCGCTGCCCCGGATGTTGCATCCTTGACAGAACCTGTCAACTGCCTTGTTTGTGCAAATGCTGCCGAGCCAAGCAGCAGCGCCATAATCAGCAGACGTAGTTGTCTCATCATTTATTGGATTTAATTTTGGTTTGATTTAGACATAGAGAGAGCCACATGCTATTTTTGCAGCATGCAATTATTAAACATAGTATTGCCTGTACGCTTATGTATCGCTAAACTTCATTGTTCTTCTGTACATATTTACCGATTTTGGTTAGAGATAAAGATGCCGATACACCTCAGAGGGAGGCATGCATTTCCTTTAGAAATCTATAACTACTGACCCTTCCTTAAGTCAGGTCAATTCAATTGTTCACTACAATAATGTAAATTGATTTTCTAATAGAATAACAACAACACATCGATCATCGTTCCATTGTTCTTTACATGTTTCGTTAATACTGACCCTTTCTTAAGTCAAGTCAATTCATTGTTCACTACAATAATCTAAATTGATTTTCTAATAGAATAACAACAATACATCGATCATCGTTCCATTGTTCTTTACATGTTTCGTTAATTTGGTTGAAATAATCAAGTTAGTCTACATACGTCCCCATCGGGGGATTCATGGAAAATTCATCGTGGTGCTTAAGATTGCTGCTGCTTCATTGTTCAGGTATCACTTAGTGCTTAGCGTCCGGCGTACTCTCTACCGGATCTGCCACATAGTTAGTATTAATTTCTTTTAAAAGCAAACATTATTTTAACTAAAAATTAAGACATACTTTCTATACTCTATTAAAGATCATACATTAAGCTGGGAATGTTTGTAACATTTTGATTGTATTTATGCAACTATGTTAATTTTATATTTAACTATGTTAATTTAAGATTATGAAAACAGCCAGCGCAACCGCCATTGGCGCAGCTGCCCTGCGGGCCGCCCACCAATTGTTAGACGGCACTCCCAAACTGCTGCAGGATGAGGTAATATTAAAATTACTGGAGCCGGCAGTAATACAGCACATTCAGCACAACCCTGCCATTTATCAAATGCCGGAAGCCGCCAGGATGCGCACACACGTGGTGTTACGCAGCCGTTATACGGAAGATGTCCTGCAACAGGCATTTGATAAAGGAATACGGCAATATATAATATTAGGTGCCGGATTTGATACGTTTGCTTACCGGCAGCCGGTATGGGCTAAGGACCTGCATATTTTTGAAATAGACCATCCTGATAGCCAGGCGCAAAAACGCAACAGGCTGGCACAAACCGGCATTAGCCTCCCTCCTAATCTTAGCTTTGTACCGGTTGATTTTGAAACCTCTTCTATTAAAAACGTTTTACAACAAACATTGTTCGATCTTAATGCACCGGTATTTATTGCCTGGCTGGGTGTGCTCACTTATCTTACCATGGAGGCTATTGATGCTACGCTGAGCTTTATAGGCGCTTTGGCAACAGGTACAGAGCTGGTGCTTACCTTTTCCCAGCAGAAAAACGCTGATTATTTTTCTAACCTTAGCCAAAGGGCCGCTGACCTGGGCGAGCCCTGGATCACGCATTTTACGCCGGAAGCGCTGGAACAGAAGCTGCGGCAGCACGGATTTACAACGGTATCCTTTTTTACACCGGAACAGGCGGCTAAGTACTTTGCCGGCCGTACAGATGGTTTGCAGCCACCGCGGCGGGCCTCTATTGTACATGCAGTGGTGTAGCCTTGCTGCCGGACAGCAGCTACAGCATGGTTGTGCCGGACACCAGTAGCCCGGCATGCTGCAAAAATTTTTTCTTAAATTAAGGGTGATATCTCCCCTTTTGCTGACACTATTATATAAAACCAATAGTTATGCAGGAACAAGCAGCGCAAGCATTAACAGATCTTTACCGGGACACCTTTCCCCAGGTAGCCCGCGTTGTACAGCAGCTGGGTGGCGACCTGGAAACCGCCAAAGACCTCTTTCATGATGCCCTGGTTATTTACATGGAAAAACAGCAGCAGCAAAAGCTGCACATCCAGGTATCTGCCAAAGCTTACCTGGTGGGCATCACCAAAATATTATGGCTGCGCAAATTTAAAACCGATAGCCGCCGGCAGCCGCTGGATGATCATATAACAGACGCCTACAGCATACCGGAAGATTTTTATACGCCGGTACCGGAAAAAGGCCGCTCTCTGATGCAATACCTGCAAACAGCCGGCAGGAAATGTATGCAGCTGTTACAGGCATTCTATTATGAGCAGCACTCCATGCAGGAGATTGCAGAAAAGTTCCATTACAAAACCATCCACTCTGCCACCGTGCAGAAATACAAGTGCCTGGAAAAAGTTCGCGATCACATTAAAAGCAGCGCCGCTTATGAGGAAGTTATTGGATGAAGCACAGTATATTGACCAGTACCTGCTGCAGGCCATGAGCACAGAAGACAAACTGCTGTTTCAGGCGCAAATGCTTACCAATAGCGCTTTGCAGGAAAATGTGCAGGCGCAGTCACAGGCGCATCAGCTCATACGCTCACTGGGCCGGGCCGCAAAACGGCAGCAGCTGCAAACCATCTTCGATAACCTGTGCGCCACAGATCCTGCCTTCCAGGCAGCACTCAACTCTATTTTTAAATAAAATTTATTGCCATGCTAATACCAACCGTATTGGATAGCGCCACCCGTGGCGCCTATGATATCTATAGCCTGCTCTTAAAGGAACGGATCATTTTTTTAGGCGCCGGCATTGATGACCAGGTAGCCAACCTGGTAGTGGCGCAGCTGCTATTCCTGGATAGTGAGAACCATTATCCCGTGCGCTTATACGTTCACTGCCCCGGTGGCAGCGTGTATGCCGGCCTGGCTATTTATGATACCATGAAAAGTATGAAATCGCCCGTTTCCACAGTAGCAGTAGGTTTTACCGGCAGCATGGGCACCGTAATACTTACTGCCGGCGCAGCGGGCCAGCGCTATGCCCTGCCCAATGCCACTATTCATATGCACCCCACCAGTGGAGGCGCTAAAGGTTATACGGAAGATGTGAGTATTGCCTACCGGGAACAGGAACGCCTGCAGAACCGTTTGTTCCAAATCATCGGACAGCATTCCGGTCATACCCGGGATGAGATTGAAGAAACTTTCAGAAGGGATAAGTTTATGAATGCAATCGAAGCCAAAGATTTTGGGCTGGTAGATGAAGTGCTGGGCAATGCTGCTGAGCTGCAGCTACCAGCTAAACTGGCAGCTACCTGATGCTCCTTCCGCCATTAAGGGAAAAACATAAGCCGGAGGGGGCCCCGGCTTATAAGGTGAAAAATATTGATCTTGGTTAATGACAATTGTTCACATAACATACGTTTTCGTGATCAATACCTACTTTTTACTTACAGGTTTCGGTTTGCCCTGCATTTGTTATATGATATCATGCAGCTACCGGCTGCACTTTTACCGTTTTATGATCATCAGCCTCGTATAGCAGGATGCCTATAAAGCCCAGCACAATAAAAAAGATATTAAACACCAGGTGCTGATCCCAGTTCATGCTTTGCAGCACGCCCCCGCAGGAGCAGGGAATAAAATCACTGAACTTCAGGATGGCAATAATATACGCGGTGAACATGGTCATGAGGCTGAAAGCCGCATAAAACCCTACCAGGGCCCATTTAGGAACGGTTAGTAACACCACTACTACCAGCTCAATTGCGGGGATACCCCAGGCTACCCAACGGGCAAAAGCAGTAAGCAGGGGCGATTTCCCCAGCTCCGCGCTGAAGTTCTCATAGTCTATGAGTTTATTGACACTTGCATAAATGAAGAGCACAATAAACAGGTAAGCAATAATATCTACGACTGTTTTTCTTTTCATAGGGGATCTGTTGACAATCTTTTGGCTATAGCCAATAAATGTAAAAATAATAATTTATTCTCTGGTTAATCTGGCGTTAAATACTGTAGCTGAGTACGCCCATTGCTGTTAGTATCGGATTAACAATTGCATTAACGAATCATTATCCTGCTAAGTTTTTAAAAGCACGAAATTTATAGTGAGGAATTATATATGCATGTTTCGCATCACGCGGACAAAAACCGGATTTTCTTGTCCGGTTTTTCCATTTATACCATCGCCCCCTCACTTTCCTGCACATTTTGTACTTTACGTGATGGAATATCTAAACCATTCATATTTTACGCCTGCGGCATATGGACATAAAAGTAATCCCGGTTGCGCTGGCTGATATACAGCCGCTGCGCAGCTTATTTTTGCATGAAAGTAACTTCCAGTTTATTTATGATAAGTGCCACCTGTATGACTGGGCAGATACTTACCTGTTCCTGGTAAATGGGCAAAAGGTAGGTTACGGCGCCGTGTGGGGCCAAAGCAGGAGAGAGGACCGGGATGCCATTTTTGAATTTTACATCCTGCCGCCTTTCCGTGAAAAAGCCAATTATATTTTCCCGGAGCTCCGGGCCGCTTGCGGCGCTACTTTTATTGAATGCCAGAGTAATGATACGCTGATAACAGCCATGCTTTATGAGTATGCGCAGAACATTAATGCAGAAGCTATTTTATTTGAAGAACATTACACCACGCACCTGCAGGTACCTGGGGTGATCTTCGGCAAAAAACGGCTTGAAGATCCTAACAGGTACAACGTCGGCAATTATACTTTAGAAATGGATGGTGAAGAAGTGGCCGAAGGCGGGCTAATGCTGAACTACAACCTGCCTTATGCAGACATTTACATGAGCGTGAAAGAAGGCATGCGGCAAAAAGGATTGGGCAGCTTAATTGTACAGGAGCTAAAAAAAGAAGCCTACCTACTGGGCCGGGTACCGGCTGCCCGTTGTAACATTAAGAACCAGGCCTCCAAAGCCACCTTGCTGAAAGCCGGTTTAAAGTGTTGTGGTTTTGTATTAAAAGGGTCCCTCTCCTGATTTTTTATTAATACGTACGTTTTTTACAAAAAACCTATATTGCAACCCTGAATATGCTTATTGTATAGTAACCATATCTTTGTCTTGTTCCCAATATCTACGAAATGTCATTGTGAGTTAAAACTTAAACAATGCTGTTAACCAACAAACATTTTACACCCGTAATAGGCCTGGACATCCATATCGTGATCCTGTTAGGCTTTCCTATTCCCCTGCCGCATCCATACATCGGTTTTGTAGTAGATCCGATGGATTATATTCCATTCATTGGCGCTACTACTAAAATTAATCATGTACCCCGCGGTAAGAGCGATACCTCCGGTATTTTTATAATCCTCTTTCATATTCCCATGGGCGGGCCTTTTCTGCTGGCGCCTATGATAGGGCATGATTCTGTGAACTTCTTTGGCAGCCAGACCACTAAAGTGGAAGGCAACTTAATGAGCCCCTCCGGTCATATGCTAATGACCTGTAACGATATTGGCATTCCGCTTTCTTTGCAGCCCGGCAAAAAAATGAAGCCCATTCCCAGCATGTACCTGCCTACTTCCTTTTCCATACCACTTTCTTTTGGCAAACCGGTAATGGTAGGCGGCCCCTATGTGCCGGATTGGGCGGGCGCTTTACTGAACCTGGTCATGAGCTTTGGATTTGGTGCTTTAATGAAAGGTGTTGGAAAGCTGGGTAAAAAAGCGCTCACTAAATTCAATCATGCACTTAAAGGGAAGCTGGGCAGTAATAAGCTTAGCAAGTTCCTGTGTAAAAAAGGCTTTGAACCAGTAGACCTGGTGCAGGGCATTGTGATCTATGATGGAACGGATTTTGAGCTGGCCGGCCCTATTCCACTGCGCTGGGAACGTTCCTGGAACAGTGACAGTAAGCATAATGGGGTATTAGGCCATGGCACACATTTCAGCTATGACCTGCGCGTACAATCTTTTGAGCAGGACCATGCAACCGTTGTATTGCTGGGCGATGGCCGCAGCGCAGTATTTGAAGCCCTGCCTTATGCAGGCAACATGGATTATAACCGGCATGAAAAGCTAACGCTTACCCGCACAGATATAGATGAATTTCAATTGCAGGATCATAGTGAGCGGTTGTATTATAACTTCCGCAAAGTTCACCCGACGGATAAACAGTATCGTTTATATTCCATCTGCAATGAAGCCGGTTTCCTCATCAGCTTTCACTACAATAGCAAAGGAGAGCTGGTACGGGTGATTGACAGCGCCGGGCGGCACCTGCACATTACCAACGATGATGCAGGCCGCATGACCAGTGTAACTGCCCGGCACCGCGGTGCAGAACAGGTGATGATCCGTTACGGCTACAATGAAGCCGGCGACCTGGCAGCCATCACAGATGCGTTGGATCAAACCACCCGCATCCAATACCGCAACCATTTAATGGTAGCCAAAACAGACCGTAACGGACAGAGTTTCTATTGGGAATACGATCATAAGGGCCGTTGCGTACATACCTGGGGCGATGATGGGATCCTGGAAGGATGGCTGGAATATCATCCGGAAAAAGGTTATAATCTTATCACCAATTCATTGGGCAAAAGCACGGCTTATTATTATACACCTGATTTTGTAGTTACACAGATCAAAGATCCATTGGGTAATTCCCGCTTCCTTGAATACACAGAAGATTTTGAGATCTACCGTGAGATAGATGAAGAAGCCAATGTAACCGGCTATAGCTATGATGAATGGGGCAACATTACCCGTGTCACCCAGCCGGATGGCAGCGCCTATACGTTTAATTATGATGAGGAGCAGCGCTTAACATTAGTGAGTGATCCGCAGGGCGCCAGCCGCACTTACATTTATTACAAAAAAGGATCCTGCAAAGGGCTGCTGCATACCATTACAGAAGCAGACGGCCGCATTTCTATCTACCGGTATAACAGCCAGAACCTGCTGAGCAAAATAGAAGATGAGCAGGACAAACAATCCTTGCTGGAATACGATGCCGATCATAACCTCATTGCATTAACGCTGCCGGATGGCGGCCACTCCACCTGGACCTATGATGCCTGGGGACGCTGTATAAAATCAAGCAATCCGCTGCAGCAGGAACAATATATCCGTTATGATGCGCTGGGCCGTGCTACGGAAATTAATTTAGCAGATGGCAACCAGGTACAGCTGCAATACAACGCATATGACGAAGTGCTGCAGGCCCGCGATAAATACCATAACGTACGTTTTGCCTACACGCCCCTGGGCAGCCTGAAAATGCGGGAAGAGAACGGCGTAAAGCTGCACTTCATATATAATAAGGAAGAACAGCTGACAGGTTTGGTGAATGAGCATGGAGAAACTTATCATTTTTCCCGTAACGACCGTGGCGATATTATCCGGGAAACCGGCTTTGATGGCCTGCAACGTAATTATGAAAGAGATGCTGCCGGCAAAGTACTTAAAGTACAGCGCCCCGGCGAACGCTGGACCGGGTATGAATATGACTATAATGGCCGCCTGACCCGTGCAGAGTATAGCGATGGCAGCTGGGAAACCTATAGCTACAACCGCAGCGGTCATCTCATAGAAGCCATGAATGAGCACAGCACCGTGAAATTCCAGCGCGATATAATGGGCCGCATAACGCAGGAATGGCAGAATGGCTACACCGTAAACAGCTCTTACAACCACAACGGACGGCGTAATAAGCTGCAGAGCAGCTTAGGTGCGTTCATACAATTACAACACAATGCAGCCGGTGATGTAACCGGTATGCTTGCACAAGCGGCCGGTGACCAGAGCCCCTGGACCGCGCATATTGAACGTAATCTTTTAGGTCTTGAAATAGAACGTACCTTACCCGGCGGCATTAAAAGCAGCTGGACCTATGACCGTTCCGGTATGCCCGAAAGCCACACCGTAAGCAGCGAGCAACGTGCTTTCCGCCGCCGGCACTATCGCTGGGATCCCAACCAGCGGCTGAAACAGATCATTAATGGCATTAGCAACACCCATGTTACTTTTGGTCATGATGATCTTGAAAACCTGGCCTGGGCCCAGTATGAAGACGGCACTTATGACTACCGCCTGCCTGACAAAACCGGTAACTTATATAAAACACCTGAACGTAAGGACCGCAAATATGGACCCGGTGGCAAGCTGCAGGAAACCAATGACGCCCGTTTCATTTATGACGATGAAGGTAACCTTGTTAAAAAAATAGTTACCGCTGCACCAGTGGGTGGCGCTACCTGGGAATACGAGTGGTATGGCAATGGCATGCTGAAAAAGGTAGTTCGCCCGGATGGCAGGCCGGTTGAGTTCCGCTATGATCCTTTAGGCCGGCGTATAGAAAAACAGTTCAATGGAACGATCACCCGTTTTGTATGGGATGGCAATGTGCCATTGCATGAATGGAATTATACCAGCACTGAACGCCCTGTTACTACTATAGATGAACTGGGCAACGTAGCCTTGAACCATCCTGAACCGGTACCAGCTGAAACCCTGGCTACCTGGGTGTTTGAAGATGGCACCTTTGCGCCGGCTGCTAAGATTATTAACGGGCAGCAGTATTCTATTATCAACGATCACCTCGGCACCCCTTGTGAGGCTTATGATGCTACCGGTGAAAAAGTATGGGCCTGCGAATTGGATATTTATGGCCAGGTGCGTAAGTTAGCAGGTGAGCGGGAGCTGGTGCCTTTCAGATACCAGGGGCAGTATGAGGATGTGGAGACAGGGTTGTATTATAACAGGTTCAGGTATTATAGCCCGGATGAGGGAGGGTATATTAGCCAGGATCCGATAAGATTGGATGGGGGGAGCAGGTTGTATGGTTATGTGAAGGATACGAATGTGCTTGTAGACATTATGGGCCTTAACGGCGGAACCGGTTTGGAATGGGTTGATCCGAACACACTTAACTTCTCCCAAGGCTATGTAACAGAACCGGTAGCTGAATATGAAGAAGCTATGAGAGCTGGCCAGTGGGAATGGGAAAGAAGTCCACTAGAGGTTGCAGAAGTTAATGGTCAACGGGTGAGCCTTGATAACAGAAGATTGGTAGCCGCGCAAAGAGCAGGTGTGGAAAGCGTACCGATAAAGCTTGTTAATTTGGATGATGCAAGACCAGGCGGTGGTACTTACGGCAGCAACCTGAAGAAAAAATTAAATTCAAGACCTAAGCATAGAAAGGACCTGCCGAAAATTGCATTACCTGCAGAAGGCAGAAAGGAACGTCCTCAGATCGTAGCCGCGAAATGTGATTAACAAACAATAAAAATACGAGTAGAGTATGTCTCAGCAGATTGTTCAGGAACACTGGAAAAATAAAGAATTACTTGGCTATGATAGTATATTGCTGGGTAGTGGAGAAGTTATTATTATGAGCGGTTACTCCGTTACTGACGGCACAGAAAAATCATATTTCATCAATGCTATTTGTGACACCACTGTAGAAAGTATTGAAAAATACAACGATGATCCATGGACAGAAATAGAGCTACACCCCCAACACATAAAACTAGAAAACGGCGACACCATTTACTGTGGAGAAGGCGGTATGGGCAATGAGGGATTTGTGGCGTTGGAAGATAAAAATGGCAATCTCAAATGGGCTTTTTTCAGCACACAGTCTAATCCATTTGTGGGAATAGATCTGATGAATGATACCATCCGCGCCCATTCCACTTACGAGCGGTACTATGATATTAATCTGCTTTCCCCGGAGAATATAAAGATCTCCAATATCCGGTAGTATAGTATTCAAAATTTGCAGCCTTATGGAATTAACAGTTGTGCAAATGTACAAGCATGAATTTTGAAAGGTTCTCGCAGGCTATTCTGAATGCATAACTGCTATAAAAGTTTAAGCTCCATTATATATGACTTTTGGTATATACGGAAGTGTGTTCTTCACTTGCGAAAAAAGAGACCTTACAGCAGTTGCCGAAATTATATCAGAAAGGTTAACTTCCAAAAATGATAGCTTTGGCGGATTTGAGAACTACATCCGGGATGAAGTACCTACTGTTTATACCGATGATCTTTTAGGGTTACGGATAATTGTAATGCAGAACCCCGATGAAACAGATCAATTTGCCGTAGAAGTCCTCGATAGGATACATCAGTATGCGGGCTATGAAGAACCGACTGAAAACCAGGATATTTCTCTGCGCATTCGTATGCTATTAAACGATTGTGAATCATTCCGGTTTATGGATGATGATGATTGAACTGGTTTCTACTACGCTCAGTAACTCGCGAATTGCAGGACATCTGATCTCAAATGTAAATTCAGCAGGAGTCCCGGTTACTTCGATAGGGAAATAGCACCCTTGCGCTGTTCTCGTCAATTTTGTATCATTGTTACAAACAACCCATATATAATTATCAAGTAACCTTATAATTCTAAAAAAAAGTAGTCATGGAAAAAGTATGGTTTATCACCGGCGCCTCATCAGGTTTTGGAAAGGCATTTGCCGAATATGCTATCACACAAGGTTATAAAGTAGTAATTACCGCACGCCGTCTGGATAAATTGGAAAGCATAAAAGCGCTTGCACCTGACCAGATAGAGGCCATAAAAATGGATGTAAATAACAACGCTGAAATCTCCGATGCAGTTAAAAAAGCCATCGATCGCTTTGGCCGGGTTGATGTGCTGATCAATAATGCCGGGTATGGCATAGTGGGCGCTGTTGAAGAAACGCCGGAAAGCGAGTTACGGGCCCTGATGGACACAAATTTTTTTGGCGCTGCAAGCGTAACACAGGCTTTCCTCCCAATATTCAGACAGCAAAGATCGGGAGCCATTGTTAACATCAGCAGCTTAGGCGGACAGCTCTCTTTTGCAGGATTCAGCGCATACTCCGCTTCAAAATGTGCGCTGGAAGGCTATTCAGAGGCTTTAGCCGATGAGTTGGCACCCCTGGGAATAAAAGTGCTGATCGTAGAACCAGGTAATTTCAGGACCGAATTAGCAGGCGCCGCAATGAAACATATGCCAGAGCTGGATGCTTACAAGGAAACCGTTGGAGCAACAAGAAATTTTGCCAGGGGAATGAATGGCACGCAGGAAGGCGATCCTGCAAAAGCTGCAGCTGCTATTGATAAAGCGCTGGCCGCAGAAAAAACACCTTTAAGATTACAGCTGGGAGAAGATGCAGTAAATGCAATTAAAAAGCATAGCGAACAACTTTTGCAAGATCTCGCAGCCTGGCAATCAGTAGCTGTTGATACTAAACTAAGCACCAACGTTTAATCCCTCAAACATATAATATGAGCAACCGTTTTAAATGCCGGTTGCTCATATTAATTATTAATTATCCGCGCCGTCTGTTAGCCGCCAGGCGGTACAACGTTGAAACAAATACATCAACATCTGCACAGGTGTTGTAAAATGCGGGCGATGGTCTCAACGTTACTTGCCTTACATAGTTTCCCTTCATCTGAATTGTTTAGGTTTCAGCCGCTGACTTGCAAGTTCCGCTATTTCATTGATCCTTTTTTGCCTCGTTTCAGGCCGTTTGGCAAGCACCAGCCATTGTAAAATGCTTTTTTTAACAGATCTGCTTAAGCTCATAAAATAGTCCTTTGACCCTGGATTGCTTTTAAATCCGTTAGCCAGATCTTTCGGTATTTTCAATTTTTCAACATCGTCTAAAATTGTCCACGAACCATTTTCCTTTGCAGCTTCAATACACTCGTAACCTGCCGCTGTCATAAGCCCTTCTTCAATTAGCCGCTGTACCTTTTCCTTGTTGATCTTTGACCAAACGCTTTTCGGTTTACGTTTGCAGAAAAACTGCATGAACTTATCATCGCCCAGGGACGTTCGTGTGCTGTCTATCCAGCCAAAGCAAAGTGCTTCGTCAACAGCTTCACTGTAAATTACTGATGGAATATTAGACTTCTTCTTATAATAAACAAGCAGCACGGATTGCTTTGAACGATGGTTTTCTTTTAACCATTGCCGCCAGTCTTCCCGGCTTGCCGGGCAAAAAGTTGCTACCTGCTTTTTTTGCATTACGTTCACATTATTTCATTGTAATTAAAATGATGCTTACGATCAATATGCCCAGTAAATGATAGGTACCGGTTATAATTCCGTAAAGAATGGGGCGGGGAATATTAGGGTTGATAGCAATATTAACCGTATTGGCAAACAAGTACCCAATACCAATAACTAATGCAAACTCCAAAGCATCTGCCAAATGATGAATGTTCAGCGCATAAATTAAAACTGCGCTCACAATGGTGATCACCAGTGAGCAAATCGCAGGACCTACAATAAAAATCGGCGCATTGTTTTGGAGAGTTTCGTTTTCACGACCCAGCGAAATTTTATACTGCTTACTAAAAAGCAATGTGAACCATAAGGCACCAAGCAAAAAATACACAACAAATGCAAGTGAAACGCTGATCCAGTTTAAATTTGCTAATTGACTAATCATAAAATTGACTTTTACTGTTTAGAATGCAAATCTAAATGGGTCAGATGACAGCCCTATGTCAGGGGTATTTCAGGAACTATAAAATTTGTCAAAATATTCCTGTAATGTCATTTTGTGCGGGGTGAATTTTTCAGAAAGCAGCTCCAGCCTTTTGATCCTGTCAAGACGAAAATACCGGAACTCTTTCCGCAATCGGCACCAGGCCACCAACAACCAGTTTTCCTGGGTGCTTAATAATGCAAACGGTTCAATGAACCTGGAACTTGTTTTTTTGGTTTCGTTGGTATATTCAATTTTAACCAGGTTAAAGTTTGTAAGTGCAAACTGCAGCTCAGATAAATTATTACTGCTCCTTTCGCGGTTAAGGTTTTGATCGAACCTCGTTCTTTCTGAAAGTAAATTGGCTTTATCCTTTACACTATGATTTAATACTGCTTTAATTTTGTCAATAGCTTCTGAGTAATCTTTAATGAAGGATGCGTCTTTGTTTTTCAGTACCAATTGTTCGGCAATAATTAAAGCATTGGCCTGGCTTTCGGTAAACGTTACGGGCGGAAGTCTGTAATGTTCCATCAGCGAATATCCCTTGCCTTCTTCGGTCAGAATTGGAACCCCAGCCTGTTCCAGTGCCCGGATGTCCCTGTAAATTGTCCGGATGCTTACCGAAAATTTAGCAGCAAGTTCAGGAGCGGTCAAAATACGCTTGGTCTGCAGCTGTGTAAGGATTGCAGTTAGCCGGGAAAGCCTTTTTGTATCGGTATTATCCATTATGCAATGTTGGAATGAAGAAAGGATATTTTGACAACATTACAAAATGGCACCCGGAAACCCTTACAGCAGAAAGTTACAGCCATTCTGCATACTGTAGATGAACATCTGGTCTGTAAATTTCCAGGAGCTTGGTAGGACCTGAAAGATCTTTAAACTGAAACTGACGATATAGCCCGTGCGCATCACTTGTGTTCAGCATGATCCTTCTCAAGCGTTTTGACCATGGCTGTTCAAATATAAAAGATAACATCTTCTTAGAGATCCCTTTCCCACGATGTGCTGGTAATACAAAGAAATCAGCGAACCAGCCGAAAGTGTAATAATCAGTGATCACTCTTCCAAATCCGACCTGCTGCCCATCAATAAAAGCACCTACACAAAAGGAATGCTCCAGCGAATGCTGCACCAGCTCAAAAGAAATGTTCTTAGCCCAGTAAGAATCCTCGTTCAGGAAACGATGAATTACCTTAACATCCATATTTTCAATACCTGTTTTAATGCTTACTGCTGACATGTTTCTTTATAATTTTTGTACAAAGCTATGCAAGCGCCCTAAATGAATACAGCCACAGTTTTTAATATTAAAATGGACACAGTTATCTTTACCGCATGAAGCAGGATTTTCTATATCTGCAAATATCAAACAACCTTGCGCAGCTGATCAGAAAGGAAGTATTAAAAGCCGGCGACCGCTTACCCTCTGTCAGAAAGTTGTGTCATGAGCATAACATTAGCATGAACACAGCAAAAAAGGTTTACCTGGAACTGGAAGGACAGTCACTGATAGAATCAATACCCCAGTCCGGATATTTTGTAAGCCAGTTACCGCATAAAAGACTTCCGCTTCCGGAAACAAGCAAACCTTCACAGATAAGCAGCAATAAAGAGCCGGATGAAATGATCAGTAAAGTCTATCTGAATATGGGCCGGAAAGACCTTACGCTGTTTTCCATTGGCGTTCCTTCAGATGAATTATTGCCCCTGGCAGGCTTGAATAAAGAGATCATGCACGCTACACGGCAGCTCCGGGACAGTGGTGCCGGGTATGAAGCATTGCAGGGAAATGAAAAACTGCGAAAGATCATTGCAGCCCGTTCTATTTCCTGGGGAGGCAGCCTGCACGAAAACGACCTGGTTACCACTGCGGGAGGCATGAATGCGCTGGCATTCTGTATGATGGCGGTAGCAAAGCCGGGCGATACCATCGCCATAGAAAGCCCTGTTTACCCCGGCATTTTACAGCTGGCAGGAAGCATTGGCCTGAAGGTGCTTGAACTGCCCACTCATCCCAGTACAGGTATAAAAATTGAAGCGCTGAAAAAAGCAATCCATAAGATCGATCTTTGTCTTTTAGTTACAAACTTCAGTACCCCTTTGGGAAGCTGTATGCCGGATGAAAATAAAAAGGAGGTGGTGGCATTGCTGGCAAAACATAATATTCCACTCATAGAAGATGACCTGTATGGCGATCTTTATTTTGGCAGCCACCGGCCAAAATGTTGTAAGTCATTTGATAAAAACGGCACAGTGCTCTTATGCAGCTCCGTTTCTAAAACCTTAGCCCCGGGCTATCGCGTAGGCTGGGTGGCGCCGGGCAGGTACAAGGAGCAGATCCTGAAATTAAAGCTGGCGCATGCAATATCTTCACCTACCCTTACACAGGAAGCAGTAGCCAACTATCTGAAAAGCGGCCGGTATGAGAACCATCTCCGGAAATTACGCAAGACGTTATATAGCAATTACCAGCATTACGCGCATACGATCTCCCAACATTTTCCTGAAGGCACCAAAACAAGCAGGCCACAGGGCGGGCTTACCTTATGGGTTGAGCTACCTAAAAAAATTGATACAACAGCGCTGTACAATCTTGCGATCAAGCATAAGATCAGCATTGCTCCCGGCAGAATGTTTACGCTACAAAACCAATATGAAAACTGTATGAGGCTTGGCATTGGTTTAACCTGGTCGGAAGAGCTGCGGAGTAAGCTCATACAAATTGGCAGGCTGGCGAAGATGATGCTGTGAGTGAAGTGAACCCGACCTTCACAACAAAACAAAATTGGACTCCACAACAAAGCTCTCCCCCAACTTAATACTGAACTTTGCAGCAATAATTAAATGTGTAAGATCATGAATAATCAAACAGTATTAGTAACAGGAGGAACCGGATTTGTGGGCATTCACACTATTTTACAGTTATTGCAACAGGGATACACCGTTAAAACCACCCTTCGTTCCTTATCCAAAAAGGAAAGCATTGTTAATGCGCTGAAAGACGGCGGGCTAACGGATCTGCAGCGCCTGCATTTTATTGAAGCCGATCTGTTAGCAGACGCAGGTTGGGACGAAGCTGTACAGGATTGTGATTATGTATTGCATGTAGCTTCCCCTTTTCCGCTGGTTCAACCACAGGACGAGAACGAACTTATTATTCCTGCCCGTGACGGTTCTCTGAGAGTTTTGAAAGCCGCCAGAAATGCAGGGGTAAAGCGGGTGGTGTTAACTTCTTCGTTTGCGGCAATCGGTTATAGTAATCGCGTTAAACGACATATTTTTACAGAAGAAGACTGGACGGATGAAAATGCACCGCTTCAACCTTACATCAAATCCAAAACCATAGCAGAGAAAGCAGCCTGGGATTTTATTAAGAACGAGGGTGGTGCTCTGGAGCTGGCCATTATTAATCCCGTTGGAATTTTTGGCCCCATCATAGGAGATATTTATCCGGCCTCTTTTGAGGGAGTAGTCAAAGCGATCATTAACGGCACTGTTACGGAAAGCCCTGCATTTACCTTTGGTGTGGCGGATGTGCGGGATGTGGCAGACATCCACATCAAAGCAATGTTACATCCTGAAGCGAAAGGGCAACGCTTTTTGGCAACAGCAGAAGGTGCGGTTAGCTTTTATGATGTGGCTCAGCTGATCAAAAAAGAACGTCCTGAAAAAGCTGCTAAAATTAATGACATGAAGCCTACTGCAAAAGAATTTTACATTGAAATGTCGAACAGGAAAGCAAGAGAAATTTTAGACTGGCATCCAAAAAGTAAGGAGGAGGCAATTTTGGCAAGTGTGGACAGTCGCGTAAATGAGTAAATTAGTAACTTAATTAGCATGCATAAAATTGAAGCTTAATCATATACATTCCTGTCATTTAGGCCCGGAGATCTCGCCTGAGCAGTTCATACCTGAACATTTCTTTATGTGTCTGCTGAAAGGTTCCATGAAAGCTTATGATGGCAACAAAAGATATACGATGGGTCCGGGCGATTACTTTATCGCCCGGAAAAACCACCTGATCCGCTACACAAAGTTTAAGGAAAAAGACCAGTTTGAAAAGATCATCATTACACTGGATGAACCGTTTTTAAAAAAGTTCCTGGAACGGCATCCTTACAATGTAAAGGTCCCGGATTATGGAGATTCATTTGTGTTTGTAAAAGAGAATAAATGGATCAGGAGCTACATCAAATCACTGGAACCTTACTATGCAGGCGACCTGGAGCTTGACGAAACCTTTTCTGATATTAAACGTGAAGAGCTGCTATTGATCCTGCTAAAGTCTGAACCGGATCTATCCAATATCCTGTTCAACTTCGGTATTCCCGGCAAGATCGATTTAGAAGATTATATGAACAGGAATTTCCGTTTCAATGTCAGTCTGGAACGTTTTGCATTTCTCACGGGAAGAAGCCTGTCATCTTTCAAGCGTGATTTTCAAAAGACCTTTGGCACAACACCCGGGAACTGGCTTAAAAAGAAACGGCTTGACGAAGCTTATTTTCAGATCAGCAAACAAAATCAAAAACCAAGCGATGTATACCTTGAAGTAGGCTTTGAAGACCTTTCACATTTTTCTTTTGTATTTAAAAAAGAATTTGGAAAAACGCCGTCGGAAGTAGCGGCAGAGATATAATAGATTGACCTCATTCCGCTTCACTCAAAAAAATCGTTTTTCTCGCCAATGGCCGTTCTGAGACACTTCATGATCTCCTCATGAAAATCAGTACCTGCAGCATGAAGGGGATCAATAGCCTTTACCAATAATGTGCGCAGGGCAAAAAGCTGCTCTCTGTTATATTTCTTTGAAGCTTTTACCAATTCCAGCTTCATCAGCTCCTCCTGCTGATCCTGTTTAGGATTGAAAATTTCATTTATATGACTACATTGATGGCAAACGCCATTCTGGTTGATCAAGGCGCACCTGTGCTCGAAAATATCTGTCATTGTATTCCTGGCATCATTCAGCAGGTGTTTGATCACGCCTTCCGTCTTTTCGAGGATAAGACAAATTTCCTTTACCTGAAAATCATAGATGTTCTTTAAGATCAGTGCCACCTGGTTTTCTATGGGTAATGTTTTTGAAATACATGTGAAACAGTAATCGATATGTTCTTTCATTTCGTAAGCCCCGGCAGGCGACGTATCGTGAACCATCCAAAAAACCTGCCTGATCTCCTCTGAACTTATGGCCAGGTCTGCTGCCCGGTCCTGGGCATCAGGGCGCCATCTTTTTAATTTCCGTAAATGATCGTAGGCAAGGTTGGTCCCTATCTTAAACACCCAGGTTTTCAGAGAAGAATCCTGCCTGAAGGTTGATATCTTAGTAAATGCCTTGATAAAGGTATCATGCGTTAGGTCATCAACCTCATCCCGGTCTGTAAGCAAACGATACAGATAGGATTTCAATTGGTTTTGAAATTCTGCAAATAGTGTTTGGAATGCATTGATATCGCCGGATATCGCCGATTTGAGGAGCTCTTCTCTTTCCATTCAATTCATTAATAAATAAAATGCGGTTGCAGTCTTCCGCCGGAGGGCCGCAACCGCTAATGTATTATAAAATGTTTAGCTTACCGCAATCCACATCAACAATGTGACTGTTGAAAGCTACACCCGTTTCAGAAGCAAGGAAGGCGGCCGTTTCACCTACTTGCTTCAATGTCGGGCCTGTCTTTAATATGTCGAATGCCTTGTATTGTGCAACCAGCTGTTCCGCAGGTATTCCGTATTGTTGCGCAGCAGCATCGATCCATCCTGAGATCCTCTTCGTCTCCATTAAAGCGCCGGCACAAATACAGATCACCTTTATTCCATCTCTTCCCCATTCAGCAGCCATCACCCGCGTTAATCCTTCGATGGCCGCACTGGCAGCCGTGATGCCTGCCAGATTGGAAAGCTTAGACCTGGATAATGCAGCTGTGAGCAATAGGATAGTTCCTTCGGATTGGGTTTGTATCATATACTTTGCCGCTGCCCTTGAAGTAAGGAATTGCGACCCGCAGATCTTTTCCATCGGGGTCATAAATTGTTCGAAAGTCGCCACCGTTGTAGGCGGGCGTCCACCCATCTCGTCATAGCCAAGCCCAATGCCATTGAATACAACATCTAGCTTACCATTCTCCGCGACAACCTTTTTTAAAAAGTTGTCAATGTCCGTTTCATTCAACGCATCTACTTTGGCGGCTTCCGCACGTCCGCCATTGGCCTTGATCTCCCGGGCTAATACATTTACGGCATCGGAGTTACGGGCGGTAACGTACACCTTTGCCCCATGTTCGGAAAATGACCGCGCAACTGCTCCTGCAATATCGCCGGATGCGGCAAATACAACGGCTACTTTGTCTTTTAGATTTTGCATTTTGTTTGGTTTTATCTTTTGACGATTCAGCCACGCAAAACAGTCGGGATTTTTTCAAAAAATAAATACTACCCCATAACGAATTGATTGTAAATAAGTTTCCGGCATTTTTTAGAAGTATGCGTTTGTGTATTACCGCTAAACGGCAAGTAAGTGCAGGTTGGTTCTGAAATTGAGCAAAAAGAAGTTAGTCACACTGTATAAAGTGCTGTTCTGAAAATGAGTTCAGATCCATGATCTCATTCTAAACAAAAAGCGCTGAAAGATCAGCGCTTTTATCTGGTTAAAAACTCAAATACCATACCCGATATTATTTTTATCCCACCTCAATAGGTTGGGCAGGCCGATAAGCCTGTATAATTAATTATAATCTGCCGCCTTCATTTTCTTTTTGAAGTCAGGATTCAGCAGGTACAACATTTTAAGCGTTGTGGTGTCGGCATTTTTGCTCTTCCTGTATTGTTGGGTAAGTGGCACCGCCTGGTCCCATTGTTTGTCATCCACATAGGTATTGATTAATTCCAGCGTGCCGGATCCAAAACCGGGCATATTTTGATGCAGCCTTTTCAGATAAACCAGCTTGTTGACATTATCATCACTTTCTTTGCAGATCAATGCACGGTAATAATCTAAAAAAGGATCCTTGTTAATAAGTGAATCCAGGCGGTTAATGCATTTCAGGGCAGCTGGAAAGTCTTTCTTCAGGAAATAAGCGTCAACCATGAGCAGGTACATATTAGGTGCGTCCGGGTACTCTTGTTGAAACTTGTTTAATGCAGCGAGATATTTATCATTTCCCAGGCCACTGGCAATTTGAACATATATCATTTTAATGAGCTTCTGTTCTTTCAGCACAGCAGGAAGTGTTTCAAAAACCTGGCTGGCCCTTTCATAATCATTTGCATTGATGTATTTTTTGATCAGCTGTACTTTTTTCACATCTCTTTTGCCGACTTCCTTTACTGCTTCTTCTTGTTCAGTCATGGACTGGAGTGATTCAGCTAAAGTACTGCTTAGATTTTCTCCTGTGATGTAAACGAATATGTCTGCTATTTTAACCTGGTTCCCCTTTTTGATAATCTCTAAGTCGTGGTAGTTAAGTTGCTCATTGTACAGCCGGAAGACCAGGTGCTGGTGATTGTCTTTTTCATACTGCTTTACCAGCTCATAAGTTCCTTTATTGCCAAGGGCTCTTACTATTTGAAGGCCAAATTCTCCCGATCTCATACTTTTCATTACACCTTCCACCGTTGCTGGCGCAAGTTTATTACCGGCGTGGCTCATGATCCTTTTTTTAAAGGCGTCCAGATCCAGCAGCTCATTGAACCGGCTGGCATTACGATGGGCAAAGGCATTTGCCAGTGAGGTGGCTACGGCTGCTGCCTCCTCCTTCGTTACCGGCTTTTCCGGCTCAGAACAGGCTATAGCAAAAAAAAGAAATGACAGGAAAATATACTTTGTAGCGGTATTACAGTTCATGGGCTAGTGGATAAATATGTTGCAAAAGTAACAGGAAAACAGAAAACAAAAAAAGCCCTGATAACTTCCGTTATCAGAGCTTTAAGCTTATGATATACAGTGACTGCAATCGTTTCCTGGTTGCTGTTAAAAATCAATTGTTTGATCAGGATTCCAGATATCATTAATGCTAACAACGCTGAAACCACCATTAACGTTATTCACCGGCGGTATCGCTGGGTACAGGACACCAGTTAATATTGTCTTCGTGTTTCTTTCAAGTTTGATATCGTTAATTCTCTTTGTTAAGATAGCATTTGTTGTTTTGTCAGGATAACTGATAACTACAGACATTGGATCACTTGTATTTATAACAAGTGAATTAAATACATGCTGATCTCTTTGCGGAATATTCATCGGCATAGGAATTCCAGTATAACCCGTGCCACTAAATGGATCAAAGTAAGTATGTTCACCATTCAGGCTTACTTTAATATTTGAATTGGCAGGAGCATCTGTTATGTTTACTTCCAAAAGAGCCATAATACGTTCCAAAGACAAATCGAAGTTATTGGTGCTATCAGGGCTTACATTAATTTTTATTTTTTTGTAAAAGATGTCCGGAAATGCTGATATTATTTCGAAAGTCACGGGGTTCATATTAAGGTTGATCCCATTGGATGTTGTATTGAGAGAATCGCTGGATGCAAACATCGCTATTGTATTCTCTCCTGTTGGTAAGGAGTCCGCAATGTACCCAAAATCAGCATCTGTAGATCGTTGATGTATTAAATTGATGATCTTTCCATCTTTATCATATGAAAAGAAATAAATATCGGAAATCTTAGTGCTGAGTACAGAGTCCTTGGCAGACATGTTACCTTTTCTGCCTAAAGGGCTGGGTAACTGCTCAACCTTCTTTACAAAATCAGTAATACTAACATTAATAGGGACTTTCTTTCCTGATGGAGCGGGCTTGTCCTGGGTTACTTTTTCCTTCGAGCATGCAAAAAGCAATACGCTCAGTGATAACGCTGCAAATAAGCTTTTTTTCATAGATAAATAGATAAGGGATGTTCAAATTTTAAATTGAAATGTTTATGGATTATTGAAGTTAATAAAGGGTTTACATGAGACAATGACTGTTAAAATTCAAATATTTTTCCGGTAACAAACATTAATTGTTTTGCGACACAAATGTAATTGTAAATTTTTGAATGTTCACCTGTGTGCATAAAAAAGGGACAGACTTGCGTCCATCCCATTAAAGCTTGCGGAGAAGAAGGGATTCGAACCCTTGAAACCCTTTCGAGTTTACACACTTTCCAGGCGTGCCAGTTCAACCACTCCTGCACTTCTCCGGTTGAAAATCCTTATTCAGGGACGCAAAAATAAGGTTTTTACCCACAATTCCAAAAAAAAGCCCGCCATGCTTTAAACATGGCGGGCGGTTATAGGCCTTATTATGGGTTTTGTATCAAATTCGGGTTCTTATTCATCTCCTCCTGCGGTATAAAGAACAGCTTCCGGTTATCCCCGTTGGGCCGGTGCTGGAACCACTTTTTAGTAGTGAAAATACCAAAACGGATCAGGTCCTGCCGGCGGTGGCCTTCCGCCGCAAACTCCCAGCCCAGCTCATCCAGGAAACGGCCGTAGGCAACATCTGCCCCACCCTGCAGCTCCGTGATCTGCCCGTTGTTCCAGTAACCATACTGGTAGCTGCTGCCTTTTTGCAGGTCAGCTACAGTAACCGTGGCTTTGGCAGGCGTGGTACTGGCAAATGCACGCTGGCGCACCTGCGTTACCAACGCAGCGGCTTCCGCAGTCTGACCGGCACGTAACAGGCATTCCGCCTTCATCATCAGCACATCTGCATAGCGGAATACCGGGAAGTCGTTGCTTAAAGAGCCTTTAGCGCCCACCTTGATCTCGTACTTACCGATCCGGTAGCCTTCATTGGACTTACTTTTTTCTATGCTCTCCACAAATTTTACATAGTTGATCACTTCCACACCAGCCGGCGTTTTCTGCGGGCCCTGCAGCCAGGTATCTTTTAACCGGGTGTCAGCGGCATCATAGGTGTCAATGAACTGCGGCACCGCACAGTTACCGCCCCAGGGCTGCGCTTCCATGCGGAATACCTGCTGGCTCAGGGGATCCAGTGTTTTCATATGGATAATAAAGCCCGGCGCATTCACATCGTCATAAGGAATGGTAAAGATCAGCTCCCGGGAGGTTTCATTATTGGTCTTGAAATTATCGCGGTACTGCGGCTCCAGCATATAGCCCACCGTGCCGGCAGCCTGTATGATATCATTGCACTGCTGCAAACATTGGGGGAACGCTGCTGTACCGGTATACACCTGTGCATTCAGATATATTTTAGCTAACAGGGTTTTAGCCGCCCATTTATTAAACCGGCCGTACATGCCGGTACCGGCCGATTCACGAAGCTGCGCCATATTATCATTCAGCTCCTTCACCATAAAATCATATACCTCCTGCCGCTTGCTTTGTTTAGGAACAGAAAGATCCTTGTAGTCAGTGATCAGCGGTACATTGCCAAAGTTGTCGCACAAAATGTAGTAATAGTAAGTGCGCAGTGCCTTCAGCTCTGCAAGCAGGCCGGGCTTTGCCGCCCCTACCGGCAGCTCGCCGGATTCAATTAATGAGATGGCACGGTTGGCATTTACAACGCCAAGGTATACACGCCCCCACAATGCGCTGGGCTGTTCCTGTAAAGAGGTCCAGGTGTGACGGTGCATACGCTGATAGGTGCCGCCATCATACCAGCCGTTGGGCCGTGCCGGTGTAATAATTTCATCGGCGCTTTCCTCCTGCAGGTCAAATAGGCCCATCCAGTCGGCCATTACAGGCCGCAAAGGGCTGTAGGCCTGCGCAATGATGGCAGATGTATCTGATTCCTTATAAGTAATATTTTCTTCCACGATCTCCGAAAAAGTTTCCGGATCCAGTTTGGTGCATGCGCTGCCCGTGAATAGTATCACAGCTATCATCATCAAACCTGTATATATACAATGCCTGTTTTTCATAACTATTGTTTTAAAAAGTAAGGTTTACGCCTGCGGTAAAAGTGCGGGTGGTAGGGTACTTATCCCGCTCATCATCACCTGGCGCCAGACCCGTACGGTTCACTTCCGGGTCAATACCTTTATAACCGGTAATGGTAGCCAGGTTCAGGGCTGCTACATAAATGCGCGCATTCCGTATATACTTTAAACCTTTGGTGTTGAAGTTGTACCCCAGGGTAACGTTATCTATCTTCCAGTAATCGCCATTCTCAACGTAATAGCTTACCAATGCCAGGTCATCATTCAGCCGGGTTTTACCATACACATTATCAAACCCAGTTTTAAGCATGTTATACTGTACTACCTTCGGGTTCTCATAAAACAGCCGCTGAAAGTTCAATACCTGGAAACCGAAAGCACCGCGCATGGTAACATTCAGGTCAAAATTCTTGTACTGCACCGTGTTGTTCCATCCCAGGAAATGTTTGGGCAGCCCATTACCCAGGATCTTTTTGTCATCCGGGCTTTTATCTGCACTGGCTACCGGTTTGCCGTCTTTTCCTTCAATGATCCAGCGGCCGTTATCATCAATGCCAATGGATCTATAACCATAAAAATTACCAATAGGCTTACCTACCTGCACACGATGGGTGGCTTCCTGTATGGGCTCCCCGGTATAGCCTGCATCAAAGTAATCGTTGGTAGCGGCAAAGCTGCTGCTCGAAAGGGACACCAGCACATTTTTGTTGGTGGAGTAATTAAAGCCGGATGTCCACTGGAAATTTTTACTGCGTACCGGTACAAAGTTCAGCAGCACCTCCAGCCCGGTATTCCTGATCTGCGCCGCGTTAGCCACAATCTGCGGCATAGGGTAGGGTGGCACCGGTACCTGGTAATCAAACAGGGCATCTTTTGTTAAACGGCGGTAGGCATCTATATTACCATAAATGCGGCTGTCCATCAATGAAAAGTCCAGTCCTATATTATACTCCTCTTTCTTTTCCCAGCGCAGGTCTGCATTGGGATTGCGCACGGCATCCAGCCCCTGCACCCATACGCCGTTTACCAGGAAACGGCTACCATAATTAAAGCTGCGCAGGGAAGCGTACAGATCATCCGGGATAGTGCCGGTAACGCCAAAGCCTGCACGAAGTTTCAGATCATCCAGCCAGGTAAGGCCGCTCATAAAAGACTCTTTACTTACACGCCATCCCAGGGACACAGCGGGGAATGTACCCCAGCGGTTATTGCTGCCGAATTTGGTGGATCCTTCATGGCGCACACTGGCCAGCAACAGGTACTTATCATCCCAGTTATAGCTTAACCTTCCAAAGAAACCGATAAGCTTCCATTTATCTTTAAAGCTGCCCATCACAGCATCGCCACGTTTTAAGGCATTGCCGGTTTCCATAGCGTTATAGGAATATTGATCCGTTGGAAAATCCCAGTTCTGCATGTAAAAATTCTCCCGCGTATTATCCTGGTAGCTGTAACCGCCTAATAAGCTCAAACGGTGCTTTTGAAAGCTGCGCGCATATTCCGTGGTAAATTCCAGCAGCTTATCACGCTGTTCAGAGCTGCCACGGGAAGCATACCCATTGCGGTTATTCTTTACGGTAGATACATGTTTCTTAGTTTCTGCATATCCTCTTGTTTCCGACCATTGATTGCCGGACAGCAGCAGCTTAAACTTCAGGTCCTTAATGGGTTCCAGCGTAAGGCTGCCGTTCAGGCGCGTTTCCCTTTCGTCATTTTGCCCGTATGATTCCATGAGGTAAGCCACCGGGTTATCATAGAAATAAATATTACGTTCCAGCCAGTCGCCTTTTGAATTGCGTACGCTGTCTGTTGGATTACGGATCAGCGCCTGCCGGTATACATAGTTATTAAAGCTATTGCCATCGCTGAAACCACCTTCGCCAACATCCACACCAGACCAGTAGGTGCGGCTGCGTGTTATCACATTCAGATTGGCCTTCAGCTTGCCATCCAGCATAGTATGGTTCACATCCGCACGGCCGGTTACCTGTTTATTGTCGGAGTTAAGGAAAAGCCCCTGCCAGTTGCGGTAGTTCAATGATGCAGTAACATTGGTAGTGGCGCTGCCACCCTGGAAGCTAAGGTTATGCGTATGGCTCACCGGGGTACGCGTAATTTCCTTTAGCCAGTCGGTAGAGGTGCCATAATCTGTAAAGTCGATACCTTCCTTGATCAGCCGGCGGTAATCATCCCCGGTTAAAAATTCCGGACGGCGGGCAATGGTTTGTACACTTACATAACCATCGTACTGCAGGGTGGGCCGCATATCGCCATGCAGCTTTTTAGTGGTGATCAGGATTACGCCATTGGTACCGCGCGTGCCGTAAATGGCCGCTGCAGATCCGTCTTTCAGCACATCAATGGATTCAATGTCTTCCGGCGCTACTGTATTCAAAGTGCCAGGAATACCATCTATCAATACCAGGGGCGAGGTGCCTGCTTTTAAGGTAGTGATACCGCGCAGCTGGATCTGTGTATTAGCCGTGGGGTTGCCGCTGGGGGTGGATATGGTTAACCCGGCTACTTTACCCTGTATCAGCTGCGCCGCATCGCGTACCGCGCCTTTTACAAAGTTCTCTGATTTTACGCTGGCAATGGCGCTGGTTACATCGCCTTTACGCTGCGTACCATAACCTACTACCACTACTTCATTCAAACCTACTTCGGTTGATTCAAGCTGTATATCTACGGTGGAACGCCCGTTCAGCGGCATCTCCACGGTTTTCATACCCGTAAACTTAAAGATCAGTGTTTTGCCGCCGGCAGGTACGGTAAGTGTATAATGACCGTCCACATCCGTAATACTGCCGGTATTGGTGCCGGCTACCGACACGCTGACGCCTGGCAGCGGATTGCCTTCCTTTGCATCTGTGACCTTACCGGATACCGGTCCCTGAGCCAGCAGGTACCCCGATGCAAATAACCACGGTATTAATAACAGCGTGGCCTTAACGTGAAATAAGCGCATGTCCATATGTTTTAATGGTAAAAAAGCTACATGAATTACAGTGCCGGCTAACTATGCCCCGGCCAATGCTGGTCTCCTTCCTTTGGTTGATTGTTCAGTACTATCTGTGAGACTAAAATTACACAGTAAAATAAGTGTCTATGTCACACTAATTAACCGATTGTTTGCGAAAATTAACTGCCTGCAAACTTGATAAGATATTCCGGGGGCTAAAAAACGGGAACGCCGGTACAGGTAACCTGCACCGGCGTTCTTAATTTATATATCTATTATCTTATAATTCCGGGTTTTGCGCGTAGCTGCTCCACAGCTCATCCAGGCTTTTATCGGTTAAGGTTTGCCAGATCTGCGGAGTGTATTTCTGGTTGCGCATGCTGTCATCCAGCACTTTTACAATACCGGGTTTTACTTTCTTTTCCAGCCATGCCAGGAAGCGGGCAGTAGTGCGGTAGCTTTGCGTATAGTTTTGTGCAGATGAGTAAGAAGGCAGCTGCCAGTTAGCGCCTGCATTATCTATCCCAAACGCATAGCGTACATAATCTGCAATACCCTCTGTTAACCAGCCGGGGTCAGAATTTGGATAGTTCTGTACAATGTGCATTACTTCGTGTGTAACCACATCTATATCTTCCGGGTGTTTACGGAACCATTCGGGGCTAAAGTTTACCTCACCGCTGCTGGCATTAGTGGCCGCCACCCCATCGTATTCCGGGTTTATTATAAAGGTTACTTTCCGCAAGGTTTTTTTATTGAACGTGTCGGCCAGCTTGGGATACACTTTAAAGAACACATCTTCCAGCTTTTGCTTTACCTCCGGGTTAAAGGTGGAGTCTTTGTTTATCACCAGCAATGTATATCGGCCGTGCTGGATCTTATCGCGGTTATTGTATTTACTGATGTTCTGTGCTTGCACAGTCAGCATAGGCAAGAGCAGGGCGGGTAACCCCATTAACCATTTACTCATAGTTTTTAGTTTAATCTGCTTGTTTATTGGTTGGCGCACCAAGATAGCTGCTTTCTTCCAGCCACGCAACAAGCAGATCAAACCTCCCACCGGCAAATGATATAATACAAATTACTGTGCGCTGGCCAGCAATGTTATATCCAGGTCAAAATCATCATAGATCGCTTTATCACCCAGGTTTTCAAAAAAACTTTTTGAGCGGAACTTAATATCGTATCTGGTACGGTCTATTTTCACTAATGCTTTAGCGCTAAGCTTACTGCCATTAATGGTAACCGTTGCAGGAAAGCTTATATCATGGGTAATGCCTTTAATGGTAAGCTTACCTGTTACCTTATGCTGGTTGCCGCTTACCGGTGTTACACTGTTAATAGTAAAATTAGCAGCAGGAAATTTTTCCACCGCAAAAAAATCATCGCTTTTCAAATGCCCGGTAAGCCTGGCATTGCTGTCTGCATCTTTCAGATCAGTAACGGTAATTGAGCGGGTATCCAGCTCAAAGCTGCCGCGCTGCAGCTGGTTATTATCCAGCTCCAGGGTACCATCGCTGATACGGATATTGCCGGTGTGCTGCCCGCTTACTTTCCTGGCGGTCCAGGTCAGGGTGCTGTTAGTTTTATCTACCAGGAAAATGGTAGGCTTAACAGCGGTGCTGCTGTTAAATAAACGGTTGCTGTGCTGCACGGTACCGGTAGTAAAAGGGCTAAGCTTATTCACCTGTGTTACGGTTGATTGTACAGTATATGCGATGAGTATAACGATCACGCCTATAGAGGCAAAGGAAGCTGCGTATTGCATAAAAAAAGGATTGACTGTCCCTGTTACAAATACCTGCAAGGCCACCGTGGCAGCCTCGCAGGCCTAACAACAGAGAACAAAAGTTAAACGTTGGTTCTGGATCTTTACTTAGTATTTTAGTAAGATGGTATAAAAGAAAAAGGTTGCATTCAGCAACAACAGGGCATGCAGCCGGAAGACGAGGTTAGTAAAGGTTTTGAAGGCATGTTAGTTAATTTATAGGTGCTGGTTTTTATAAATCAACTAATTAATGGTGGTGATTAATTAGGGTGGTGATACAAATATAAAAGAGGCTTATTGAATTACCAAATAATATCCTACAAATTTTGTAGACTAATAAAATAACAGCATAAATATAAGAGCCGGATAGACATCAAGCTCCGTCAAGCTATCCATTAAGACACAACGTTTAGTAAAAAACGGATGATGTATGAGATCATCCGGTAAGTTTAAGGCGATGCCTGCGAATCCCCCCAAAAAGGAAGCCTGATGAATATCAGGCTCATTCCCTATTTGGTTTAACCATTAAAAGACACAAAATGATTCTTGCAAACATTCACATGACAATGACAATATGTTAACCCGTAGCAATGCGTACGGTAAAAGAATTTTATGCGGGGCCGGTTATGATGAGGACTGCTGTTTATTTCGTTTTATTTATTTGTGCTCTGAAAGCAGCCATAAAAAAAATGTCCCCCCTTCCAGATATGGCCGGGTAATGATCTTTTAAATGCAGTACCCCAATATTTTGAACTCAATAAACAGCTATTCCTGAACCGGAAGATGGGTTGGTATCTCCCTTCGTTTCTGGACCGAAATTAAACAGATTCTAATTTTTAATATGTTAATCATCGGTTAACGTAAAAAGATTTTAACCTGTATTTTATGCTTTCTGAAATGCGCTGTGGTAGTGGGTTCCAGGTCAATTATAATAAAGTGCGGCCGGGCTGCAGCAGCTCACTGCAGCCCCTGTGCAGTAGATGATAAATAGCTGTTTACTGATGCCCGTGTTTGCTTTTTTGCGCCCAGGTTTGAGGATGTTTGTGCAACATTTATCCACGGAATTTTAGCGCCTTTTGTATTCTTTGTTCTGCCATTTGAACCCGCCATCATTGTCTTACTATGTGACATCCATCTAAAGTATCGGCGATAAAAACAAAGCAGGAACAAAAACATTTCTGTAAAACGCTTCTTGTAGCATCACCCCTCCCAAAGCATTCGCCTTAACAAGAAAAACATTGTTTGAAAAAATGCCTCTTGTAGTATCATCCTCAACATCATCACTACTGAGAACGGAAATTGTAAGAGGACCTCACCGCTCTGCCTCCCGGGGTAACAATCAGTACCGCCGCGGTATCCAGGGGTTTTATAATATCACGGAAGTGTTATTCCCTATCAAAAAAAATAGTGCTGCTGCTTCAAAAAAAAGTTGAAAAAAATTTCAGCAGCAGGCTAAAATCGTTAACACTATTTAACACTCGTACGTTTGCAGGGAAAATTGCGTGTAAAAAAAAGGTCCCCGCAAAAAATTGCAGGGACTTACCATTTAACCTATATTCTGTACTGTAGCATCAAAACTTTAAAATATCTTCAGGGGAAAACGATGTAAAACTGCTCAGTATCAATTATTTATAATTTCCTCGGGAAAGTTGCTATCTATCAGACAGCCCATTTGACGAAAGGTTTAATCTGTAAAAAAATTTTTTTTAGTTTCTCTCTCAAATTGTCCCACCTAAAGATATAATAATTGGCAATATCATGTATACGGAATGTGATATAATAAGGTTGCCAGGGAAACATTAAATTGCATTTCATGAACCGCATAGACCGCCTTTCCGCTATACTCATCCAGCTCCAGGGTAAAAAGATTGTTAAAGCCGCCGAAATAGCGGAACGGTTTAACATTAGCCTGCGCACTGTGTACCGCGATGTAAAGGCCCTGCAGGAATCCGGCGTGCCCATAGGAGCAGAGGCCGGCACCGGTTATTATATTGTAGAAGGCTATCACCTGCCGCCCGTAATGTTTAACCGGGAAGAAGCGGCCGCCCTGCTTACCGGCGAAAAGCTGATGGAACATTTCAGCGACCGCTCCAACCGGCAGCAGTTCAGCAGCGCTATGCAAAAGATAAGGGCTGTGCTGCGCGGCAGCGAAAAAGATTTCCTGGAAGTGCTGGATGAAAATATTGCCGTAGTACGTAACCACACACCACAGCTGGATGAATTTCCCAACCGCTTTCTTACCGATATACAACAGGCCCTGGGCAAGCAGCAGGTGCTGCAGCTGGAATACCGCGCCGCGCATACCAGTGAGTTCACCAAAAGAGAGGTAGAGCCCATCGGCATTTATCATAACAACAATACCTGGTACCTGATTGCCTGGTGCCTGCTGCGCCACGACTACCGCAACTTCCGTACGGACCGTATTCGCAACCTGCACATCACCAACAGCAGCTACGATAAATCCAAACACATTTCCCTGCAGGAATTTTTGGAGCGCCATAACTCAGAACCTGCGCCCAGCCATACTTACAAGGTATGTTTCAGCCAGCGGGTAGCGCGTTACCTGGGCAGCCAGAAATATTACTACGGGCTGGTAGAAGAAAAAGCAGACGACCAGCATATAACGCTTACGTTCATGAATAGCTACCCGCTTGAATATTTTGCACGCTGGATCTTAATGTGGGGCAACGATGTAACCATCATTACCCCCGACGAGCTAACCGAACGTATGCAGGAGCTTACACGGCAGCTGGTCACGCATTATAATATCTAATCCGCATTTCAGCTCAAAATTCTTTTGCTGCTGCTGACATAACATTGTCACTCCCCCGGTGTTGCTTTACATACAGTATTAAAAACTGATGTTATGCAGCCACCTAAAAATTGTTACCTGTTTGTTTTTGATGGTTATTCCGACTGGGAACCTGCGCTTGCCCTGTATGGCTTAAACACTTTTACCAGTGTGGAGGTGATCACCTTTTCTGAAGATGGGAAACCGGTTACTTCCGGTGGAGGCATTGTGTTAAACCCGGCTAAAAGCCTGGCAGATGTGGATGCTGCAGCTGTTGACTTTTTACTGTTGCCTGGCGGCCATTCAATGGAAAATGGTGAGCACCGGGAGCTCATTCCCCTGATAACGCAGCTGCTGCAGGCGCAAAAAACCCTGGCCGCTATTTGTGGCGCCACTGTTTTCCTGGCCCGCCATGGTTTCCTGGATCATGTACAGCATACCAGCAATGATCTGCAATTATTAAAAACACGGGTACCGGGTTATAAGGCAGCAAAACATTATGTGCAGGCGCCGGTCATCACCGACCGGCATATTATTACGGCTGCCGGCACCGCTATGGTAGAATTTACACAGGCCATTTACCAGGAGCTGGGCTTAGCGCAGCACGAGAACCTGTGCTTCTGGTTACAGTTCTTTCTGAAAAGCGGCGCCCCGCAAATTGAGCACATAGCCCCTTTCCGCTTCTTTTACCGCAGCTACTACACCAACCTGGCCGGTATGATGGGTTTAGTGCGCATGGCTCCCAAAGAGCTGGTACGTGCCGCAATAGCGAACGACCTAGAGCTGGCCGGTCCGCAGCACTGGCATTACTATGGTTTTAACGGCGACCCCGAAAGTTATTTTACCCTGGAAATAGGCGTGCCGGTAACTACCCTGAAAGAAGTGCCCGCCCCTTATGCCTGCAAAACCGTACCGGCTTTCCAGTGTGTAAGCATGCAGCACAACGGCGATTGGGATAACCTGCATGAGACTTACGAAAAACTGATTAACGGTATGCTGTCAGCCGGCCTGCCCATGAGCGGCCATAACAGGGAACAATACATTCACTGCGACTTTGAACACCCTGCGGCTAACATTACGCGGGTGCAGGTAGGTATTAAAACTGATCCCGCATGAAAATGCACATCTGGCTGCCCTGGCTACTGGTAATAGCTCTTTGGATGAATAACAATAAACTAAAACACCGTGTAATGAATACTAACAAAATCCTTTGCATCGACAACTTTTTCCTGCCGGCTAATAACCTGCAGGAAAGCCGCCGGTTTTACGCCAACACCCTGGGCCTGGGCGTACACTTTGATTTTTCAGAAAAGGGATTGCTGGCCTTCCGGGTAGGGAATGATGAAGCAGCCATTATCTTAAAAGACAGCACCAAATTCCCGGATGCCAGGCCTGCCATCTTATTACAGGTATCAGACGTACAGGAGCTATATGCTACATTATCAGGAAAAGGAGTGCCCTTTACCAAAAAGCCTTATCGTATTAATACCGGTTGGGCAGCAGAGTTACAGGACCCGGCCGGGAACGTGATCGGCATTACGGATTATGACGGGGAAAAATAAAAGTGCAGAAAATGGTCTGGTAACAAGGAATAATTAACGCGGGTATCATTCCCCGAGCCCTAAGAGGTCTATGGCTTGCTGGGCAGCTATCTGACTGGCATCTTTCTTATTAAAGGCTTTGCCGCTGCAGATCAGCTCTCCATCTACCACCGCGCCTACGGTGAAAATACGGCGGCCGTTGTCCATCTGCTCTTCCAGCAGCTCAAACTCCAGCACCTTACCGTTCTTATTGGCCCAGCCGTAAAGCTTGTTCTTGTGGTTCATTTCCACGCTTTCCAGCATTTCCAGGTCAATGTAGGGCAGGATAATGCGTTTGTACACGAACTGTTTGGTACGGTTATAACCTTTATCCAGGTATACCGCGCCTACCAGGGCTTCCAGGGTATTGCCAAAGATCTGGCTGATCTTAAGAAAGCTGTTGTATTTATCGTAAATGGTAAGCTTGCGCAGGCCCATTTTGATGGCTATTTCATTCAGCTGCTGGCGGTTCACGATCTTGGAACGCATTTCAGTTAAATAGCCTTCTGTTTTGTAGGGGTATTTGCGGAACAGGTAATCGCCAATAATGGCGCCCAAAATGGCATCACCCAGGTATTCCAGCCTTTCATTGCTTTCCAGGAACTTTTCTTTGCTGGAGCGGTGGCTGAGGGCCACTTCGTACAATGAGAAGTTACCTGGCGCAAAGCCAAGCAGGTTGTAAAGGTCTTTGTAAAGTTGCCTTTTCCTGGTTACGAAGCGATATAAAAATCCTGGCAGTAATTTCACACAATCAAGCAACAAATTTTTTGAAAATAACGGAGGCATTATGGCCGCCGAAGCCAAAGGTATTACTTAATGCAGCGTTGACAGCTCTTTTTTGTGCGACGTTAAAAGTAAAGTTCAAGCGGGCGTCCAGTATAGGATCGTCAGTAAAATGATTAATGGTAGGAGGTACAATGCCGTCAATAATAGACATGATGGCTGCTATGGATTCCACTGCGCCGGCTGCGCCCAGTAAATGCCCGGTCATGGATTTGGTGGCGCTAATGTTTAATTGATATGCGTGCTCTCCAAAAACCTGCTGAATGGCTTTTACCTCTGCCACATCGCCCAAAGGCGTAGAGGTGCCGTGCACATTAATATAATCAATATCCTGGTTGCTCATCCCGGCATCTTCCAATGCCAGCCGCATTACATTCATAGCCCCCAGTCCTTCCGGGTGCGGTGCTGTAATATGGTGGGCATCAGCCGTGGCGGCTCCTCCCGCTAACTCTACATAGATCTTGGCGCCCCTGGCCATCGCATGTTCATATGACTCCAGCACCAGTGCGCCTGCTCCTTCGCCCATTACAAAACCATCCCTGTCAAGGTCAAAAGGCCGCGAAGCAATTTTAGGATCATCATTTCTTTCAGACAAAGCCTTCATAGCATTAAACCCACCTACACAGGCTTCGTTGATCACGTCTTCAGAACCACCGGTGATCATTATATCAGCCTTCCCGTAACGGATCTGGTACATGGCTTCAATAATAGCGTTGGTAGAGGAGGCGCAGGCAGAAACCACTGAGAAGTTTGGTCCCCGGAACCCATGCCGGATAGAAATGTGGCCGGCAGCTATGTCAGTGATCAGGCGCGTAATCAGAAAAGGGCTGAAACGTGGCGTTCCATCCCCCAGGTAGAAATCTCTCATTTCATGACAGAAATTGATCATTCCCCCTACGCCGGTCCCCCAGATAACGCCTACCCTGTTTATATCCACGGTGTGGCGGCTGATGTTGGCATCCTGTACAGCATGGTCCGCAGTAATAACGGCCGTTTGGGTAAACGGATCCATTTTGCGCGCTTCCTTTTTGTCAAGATATTGGGTGGGATCAAAATTTTTCAGTTCGCAAGCAAAACGGGTTTTAAACTTGGAAGCATCAAATTGTCTGATAAAATCGGCGCCGGATACACCGTTCGTCAACCCCTGCCAGTAATCCTGAACGGAATTGCCGAGCGGTGTAAGCGCGCCTAAACCTGTAACGACTACGCGTTTTGGTTGCATTAAAACAATTCTGGTTAAGTAGGATTATTTTACATGTTCTTCCAGGTAAGCTACGGCCTGGCCAACAGTAGTAATAGTTTCAGCTTGTTCGTCAGGAATGGAGATGTTAAATTCTTTTTCGAATTCCATGATCAGTTCTACCGTATCCAAAGAGTCAGCACCTAAGTCGTTGGTAAAGCTGGCTTCAGGAGTTACCTCGGCTTCGTCAACGCCCAATTTGTCAATGATGATCTTTTTAACTCTTGATGCAATGTCTGACATAATTTTAAGTGTTTTTGGTTTAAAACTTGACTGCAAAAATATAATTTTTATTGAATTGGCAACTACGCATCTAAATTTTCACACATACGCAACGGTGAGAATGCCTGCAAACCCTGTGTGCGCCCAGCTTTCGCAGGATTATTATTATTAATATGCATTTTACTTCATAACCCATTTTGGCCGTTATTCCAGGAAAATGGCTGTTATAACCGCAAAAACACCATTCAACCGGTAATGTAACCTTTTATATACGTATTGGTTACTCTTAACTTTAATTAACACTCGCCCGGCGTAACCACCTATACCATTTATTAAATTTGCCAGGGCAACCTGTACTAAAGGAGCTATGTTATCTGAAACCGGGCGAACTCATTAATATATATAAGGCGAACTAAAACAACACATGACCAGCAGTAAAAAGATACTCAGGACCATACTGCTTGCTATTGTAGCAGCAATTGTCATTTTCTTCATTTATAAAAAGGTGGCTGATGGAGGTACAAAGGAACCAGCGGGCCCTGCAGCATCACGCGGTAACAGCGGAGCTGGCGGCGGGGGCAGCAAATCCCTGCTGGCAGATGCTTACGTGGTAAAAACCACCCAGCTGGACGAAACCATTGATGCCAGCGGTACCCTGCAGAGCAACGAGGAGGTGGAAGTAAAACCCGAGATCTCCGGCCGTATAGTAGGCCTTTATTTTAAAGAAGGGGTGAACGTAACCAAGGGTGCCCTGCTGGTAAAGATCTACGACGAAGACCTGAAAGCTCAGCTGCAAAAGCTGCAGCTGCAGCAACAGCTGGCTAAAACCACCCTGGAACGCCAGGAGAACCTGTTAAAGATAAACGGCATCAGCCAGCAGGATGTGGATGTAACCCGCAACCAGGTTAGCGCCTATGGGGCCGATATGGACTATACCCGTACCCAGCTGCAGAAAACAGAGCTGCGCGCGCCCTTCAACGGCCGCCTGGGCCTGCGTAATGTGAGCCTGGGCGCCATTGTATCACCCACTACGGTGATCACTACCCTGCAACAGATAGACCCGCTGAAGATCGACTTCTCCATCCCTGAAAAATACCGTACCGCTATTAAATTAGGGGATGCTGTAACTTTTAAGGTGGCCGGCGACAATGATACCTACAAAGGCAGCATTTACGCCATGGACCCTAAGATCGATCTGGCTACCCGCACCATCCGCATACGGGCCATTATGCCCAATGGCGGCCAGCTGCTGCCAGGCTCCTTTGCCCGGGTAACCGTACCCTTAAAGAATATGCCGGAGGCCATTATGATCCCCACACAAGCTATCATACCCGGCACCCGCGATAAGAAGGTGATTATAGCCGATAGCGGCAAAGCCAAATTTGTAGTGGTGGAAACCGGCATTCGGGACGAGAACAATATACAGGTAACCAGTGGTCTGAACTTAGGCGATACCGTTATTACCAGCGGCCTTATGCAGCTGCGCGCCGGCATGACGATCAGGTTTAATACAGTTAATTAGTCCACTGTCCATAGTCCATGGTCAACTGCATACTACGTTTTAAAAGTAATACGGGCAATGGGGCTATGGACGGCATAAATAATAAATCATGAATTGCGAATGATGCTGAAAGCAGAACATGATCAGCTTTTTGCTTTCTGCTTTCAGCCTAATCCGTAATTAAAACGAAGTGTTATGAGTCTTCCTTCCATATCCCTCAAACGCCCGGTACTGGCGATTGTGATGAACATCATCATTGTGATCTTTGGCGTAGTAGGGTTTTCATTTCTGGGGGTAAGGGACTTTCCGGCTATAGACCCGCCCATTGTGAATGTGCGTACTTCTTATTCCGGCGCCAACTCAGATATTATAGAAACACAGATCACGGAACCGCTGGAGAAATCCATTAACGGGATAGCTGGTATCAAAAATATTTCCAGCAGCAGCAGCCAGGGCACCAGTAATATTACAGTGGAGTTTGAGCTGAACATTGACCTGGAAGCCGCTACCAATGATGTGCGCGACAAAGTATCCCAGGCCCTGCGCAGCCTGCCGCCCGACCTGGATGCACCGCCCGTGGTGTCTAAGGAAGATGCCAACTCGGACTACATCATCTCCATGACGGTGCAAAGCAATACCCGCAACCAGCTGGAAGTTACCGAATATGCCAATAACGTACTGCTGGAGCGCCTGCAAACCATACCGGGCGTAAGCTCCATACGCATACTCGGGGAAAAGAAATATGCCATGCGCATCTGGATGGACCCCGCACGCCTCTCCGCTTATAACCTGGCGCCTTCCGATGTGCAGGACGCCCTGCTGCGGGAGAATGTGGAGCTGCCTTCCGGTAAAATAGCCGGTAATGCCACAGAGCTTACCGTGCGTACCTTTGGCCGCCTGGATACGGAAGAAGAATTTGATGACCTGATCATTAAGAATGTAGATGGTAAAGTGATACACCTGCGGGACATAGGCCAGGCCATACTGGGCCCGGAAAATGAGGAAACCATGCTGAAAGAATCCGGCGTTCCGCAGATTGCGCTGGCATTGATACCACAACCCGGCTCCAACTATGTAGCTATTGCCAACGAGTTTTACCGCCGCTATGATCAGCTGAAGAAAGATATTCCGCCTGACTTTATTACCAATCTGGCCATCGATAACACCCGCTTTATTAAAAAATCTATTGACGAAGTACAGGAAACGCTGATCGTAGCCCTGGTGCTGGTGATCCTGATCGTGTACCTGTTCTTCCGCGACTGGCTAATGGCCCTCCGTCCGCTGATAGATATACCGGTATCGCTGATAGGCGCCTTCTTTATCATGTACGCATGCGGTTTCACCATTAATATACTAACCCTGCTGGCTATTGTACTGGCCACGGGTCTGGTGGTGGATGATGGTATTGTGGTAACGGAGAACATCTATAAAAAAATAGAGGCGGGCATGCCGCGTATGCGCGCGGCCCGTGAAGGTTCTGAGGAGATCTTCTTTGCAGTAATAGCCACCTCCATTACCCTGGCCTTTGTATTCCTGCCTATCATATTCCTGCAGGGATTTGTGGGGCAGCTGTTCCGCGAGTTCGGGATCGTAGTAGCCGGCGCGGTGCTGATCTCCGCCTTTGTATCCCTTACCCTTACCCCGGTGCTGAACGTAAAGCTGGGCCGTAAAAAACATACCCACTCCTGGTTCTATACCAAAACAGAACCTTTCTTTGAATGGATGGAAAGTGGCTATAAAGGATCCCTGCAAAAATTCATGCGGGTACGCTGGGTAGCCACTATTATTGTGCTGGCCTGCCTGGGATTGATCTATGCCCTGTTCAAAACCCAGAAATCAGAGCTGGCGCCGCTGGAAGACCGCAGCCAGATACGCCTTTCTGTAACTGCACCCGAAGGCACCGCATATGACTACATGGATAACTATGTGGATCAGCTAACCCGCTTTCTGCTGGATTCCATACCGGAAAAAAGGGTCCTATACACGGTTACCGCACCGGGTTTTGGCGGCGCCGGCTCCGTAAACAGCGCTTTTGGCAACATTGTGCTTACAGAGCCGCATGAACGCAAGCGTTCACAAAAAGATATTGTGAACATGATCAACCGTAACATGTACCGCTTTCCGGAAGGCCGCGTATTTGCCATTGAGCAGCAAACCATACAGGTAGGCCGCCGTGGTGGCCTGCCCGTAGCCTTTGTGCTGCAGCACATCAACTTTGATACGCTGGCCGCCGTGCTGCCCCGTTTCCTGGAAGAAGCCAACAGCGACCCTACCTTCCAGGCTATTGATGTGGACCTGAAGTTTAACAAACCGGAGCTGCGCATTCATATTAACCGGGAAAAAGCCAGTGAGCTGGGCGTATCCGTAGAAGACATTTCGCAAACCTTACAGCTGGCGCTCAGTAACCTGCGCTACGGCTATTTTATACGTAATGGTAAACAATACCAGGTAATGGGCCAGGTGTTCCGCGCCAACCGCGATGACCCGGCCGACCTGCAGAACATTTATGTGCGCAACAACCGCAACGAAGCTATTCAGCTGGATAACCTGGTAACCATCAGGGAAGAAACCAGCCCGCCCGTTATTTACCACTTTAACCGGTATAAGTCCGCCACTGTATCCGCCAGCCTGGCGCCGGGTAAAACTATTGGAGATGGTATTAACGCCATGTACAACATTTTTAACCGGCTGAAGAAAGAAGGCGTGATCCATGAATCCTTTAACACCGCGCTCTCCGGCTCCTCCCGCGACTTTGCGGAAAGCGGCTCCAATACTATGTTTGCGCTGATACTGGCCCTGGTGCTTATTTACCTGGTGCTGGCCGCACAGTTTGAAAGCTGGGTAGATCCGCTCATTATTATGATCACGGTGCCGCTGGCCTTTGCCGGTGCGCTGTTGTCGTTGTGGCTGTTTGATCAAACCTGGAACATCTTTTCACAGATCGGCGTTATCATGTTAATTGGGCTGGTAACCAAGAACGGGATCCTGATCGTGGAATTTGCCAACCACAAACGCGATGGCGGTATGATCAAAAAACGCGCGGTAATTGAAGCAGCCACCATGCGTTTACGCCCCATTCTCATGACCAGCCTGGCCATGGCCCTGGGTGCGCTGCCCATTGCCATGTCATTGGGCGCAGCGGCCACCAGCCGTATTCCGCTGGGGATTGTAATTGTGGGAGGCATTATCTTTTCACTGATACTTACCTTATTTGTAATACCGGCTATGTACAGCTTTCTTTCAAGGAGAAAGCCTGCTAAAGAAATTCAGGAAGAGGCGGAGATGGAAGAAGGGCAGGAAGCTTCCATCAGTAAAGATGCAGCAGCTGCACATGCATAAAACCGATTTACGATTTCAGATTTACGATTTTAGAATTGGAACGCAAGTATCTCAAAAATCTAAAATCGTAAATCGTATATCTAAAATTAAAATGAGATCAACTATCATATTTTGTACACTGCTGTTAGGGTTCATGCAAGGGTATGCCCAGCAGGTGCTTACACTGGACCAGGCCATAGACCTGGCCCTGAAGAACAACTACGATATCAGGCTGGCGCAGAATGATGCAGCGATCTATGCAAACGATTATGCCTATGCAAACATGGCTTTTGTACCCCGTGTTAATGCAACCGCGGGCAGAACCTGGAGCCATACCCGCACCAAGCAGGAATTTGCCAATGGCAATAAGCGGGATACCAGCGGTATTAAAAGTAACAACTACACCGGCAACGTAAATCTTAACTGGACTTTGTTTGACGGGCTGCGCATGTTCACCTCCCGCGAGCGCCTGGAAAGCCTCCGCGACCTGGGCGGCCTGGCCCTGCGCGATCAAATGATCAATACCATTGCCGATATTATTAATGGCTATTACGATATAGTGCAGCAAAAACAGCAGCTGCGCAATCTCTCAGAGCAGATGTCTATTTCTGAAGAAAGAGTAAAGCTGTCGGATGCAAAGTTCCAGACCGGGCTGGGGCCTAAAACAGACCTGCTGCAATCCCGCGTGGACTACAACGCGCAAAAAGCGGCATACCTGCGCCAGCAAACCGTTATCTCACAGCGCAAGGCAGCCCTGAACCAGCTAATGGTGGTAGCTGTGGCTAACACCACCTATGAGGTGGAAGATTCTATTCCCATTAACCTGGAGCTGGTCTATGGTAACCTGCAGCAGGAGATTATGCGTAATAACGCGGCGCTGAAAGTAGCGCAGCAAAACCTGTTCATTTCACAGATTGATCTGAAAACCGCTAAGGGCGCCTATTTTCCGGTAGTGTCCTTTAACTCTGCATACAACTTCAGCCGGGTAAATTCCAATGCAGCCACCAACTCCTTCAGCCCTATCTTTAACCAGAACGGTGTGTTCAACTACGGCTTTACCGCTACCATTCCTATTTTCAACGGACTGGATGTAAAAAGACAGGTAAAAAATGCTAAGCTGAATGTGGAGTACCAGAAGCTATGGCTGGAGAATGCGCAAACACGCGTCAGTCTCAGCATCGATTCTACTTTTAAGAACTACGAGTATTACAAACAATCTGTAACCCTGGAAGAAGAGAATATTGGCCTGGCCCGCGAAAATGCTATGGTAGCCTTAGAGCGTTTCCGGCAGGGTGTTTCCACTACCCTGGAAGTAAAGCTGGCCCAGCAAAGCCTGCAGGATGCTTTTAACCGGTTGATCTTAGCGCGGTATAATACCAAGCTGGCAGAAACTGAATTGTTACGGTTAAAAGGAGAGCTGCTGAAGCAATGATAAGAAGGAATAATAAGCTGGTTGATTAATAAAACGCCCTGACAAATTTAGATCTGTCAGGGCGTTTATTTTATGGTAAAGTAGTTTTAACAAGGCAGGCAACAACAAAACCAGCACATCAGCAAATTCCCCGTCATCCCCACATCTGCGCATTAATCCTGCTGCGCAGCCGGCTGCTCCTTCTTCTCCTGCTTATACTGCTCAAAGCTTTGTTTAATGTACAGCAGCAGGTCGTAATCCGTTGCATTTTGCAGGAAGTTGTAACCAGGGCGGTAATGCAGCATAAAGCTGTCCAGCTCCGGGCTTTCCAGCTTCGTCATTTTTGCCACCAGCTCCGGTGAATAGCGGTAATCTATAAACTTTTCCTTTTCCCAATACAACAGCTGTTCATGGAACTGCTCTTTACGTTTGCGGGTTTTGCTGGGCATCAGGTACGACAATGCTGTTACGGGGTTGGCCGGCAGTGTTTTCAGCACATCCATGGCGCCCGGCTTTTTATAATTAAAATACTTACCGTATTCTTCCCGTGTAGCCAGTGAATCGTTATGGTAGTTCTTACCCCGTACGTTTACCTGCTGCAGGCCAAAGATCCTTTTATTCAGGTAAATGTTGAAGCTGGCTGCTTCCAGCGGGGTTACTATTTCTTTCTTGTAATAGCTTAACATGGAAAATTCAATGGTATCACCGGGCATGGCTTCGATCAGGAAGCGGCCGGTTTCATTGGTCATAGCGCCCGTTTGAGTACGCTTGTTAATGATGGTTACAGCAGGCAGACCGGTTTTGGTATCCGCATCCACCACCATGCCATTCAGCTTTACCTGCTGCGCGCACACAGGCTGTAAACCGGCCAGCAGTAACAGAAGTAGTGATAAAAGTGCTCCAGTGTATATATACGTATACTGTCTATTTTTCCGAATAGGCATCGTCAAATATAGTTTTCCCCTCGCAAATGAAAAGTTAAAAAATGGCTATCAGCCGTCTTTCTATCCACACATTGCTGACATAGTCCCCAGATATAAGTGCCGCCTGGCGGGCCCTGACATTTATTGGTTACCTTTGGTAATTATACCCAAATCCTATGCCCTACCGGAATGATTTCGCTGTTCAACGCCACCAGTACGCACTTTATATGAAGCTGGTATCCCCATATGCCCCTCCTAAACCCCGCAAAGCCAGTGGATTGGCCCGCTGGCCCGATGTTTGTTGTACCCCGGCTGACGGACATTTGTATATCACGTATAACGCAATACTGTACTCAGATCCATCACTTTCGTAGTATGCTGCATTTTCGTATAATCGAATACGGTAGTTGTGATTACCAGGATATGGTAGCCTTACGTGATGTGATCTTGCGCAAACCGCTGGGACTTACATTCACGCAGGACTATCTGCAACAGGAGATCAACGACTTTCTGATAGGTTGTTATACAAAGGAAAATGATACGGAAGCACTGATCGGGTGCTGCATATTATCGCCGGTTGATGAATCCACTATTCAACTCCGGCAAATGGCAGTAGATCAGGCATACCAGGGCAGGGGCATAGGTAGCGGCATTATCAGTTTTGCAGAACAGCAGGCCGTACAAAATGGCTTTACAACACTGATGATGCACGCCCGTAAAACAGCGGCGGGCTTTTATGAAAAGCTGGGGTACAAGATCCATGGGAATGAATTTACGGAAGTAGGCATCGCGCACTATGAAATGATGAAAGCACTGTAACTGTATGTATGCACTTTAGAGATGTCCGCATCAAAAAAAAGAACAACAGGAAGCCATGAAAGGGTGAAAACTGAACAAGTGAAACCATGATTTATTGAAAGCCATTCACCTTTCGCTGGTAGATCACCGCGTAATCAAAAATCTCGCATATATTATGAAAAGCCATGTACTCGCCGGGTTAGGGCTGTGCTGTCTTTTTTATTGTACCACCGGCAAAGCGCAGTCGGATACCACAGCGCCGGTACGTAAAGATTCAACAGTTCAGCAGGATACTACCAAAAAAGACACAACCATACGTAAAGATACTACAGGTGGGCAACCAGCTAACTCCGGGGTAATACTACCGGATAGCACTAAAAAAACACAAACAGATACATCCGGTAAAACGGCACAGGAAACCTCCCGCAAGCCGGCGCAGGACACCGGGCTGATAGTGCCGGGTGGCAATGCCACTACCACGCCGCAATCAACCGGGCCTAAATTTGCCGTTAACGGTCAGGTGCAGGATACAGCTAATACGCCCATCCCGGGCGCCAAGGTGTTGAACAAGAACACCGGCCAGGCCGTAATGTCCGACCCAACAGGTAAGTTCACTATACAGGCAGCTAACAACGATGTGATCGTGGTATCGGCTGTTTCGTATGGAGAGCAATCCATACCGGTGAAAGGGCAGGAGCCGATCAATGTATCACTAAAAGCCGCTGCATCCGGGCAAAAACAGCTGTCGGAAGTAGTGGTAACCGCACTGGGTATCCGCAAAAATTCCCGCGCCGTAGGTTACGCACTGCAGGAAGTAGGCGGTAATGCTGTACAGGAAGCCAAGGAAGTGAACTTTGTGAACGCGCTGTCCGGTAAGGTAGCGGGCCTGCAGGTTAGCACCAATACCGGCTCCATGGGCGGCTCTACCAAAATGACCATCCGCGGTAATAAATCCATCCTGGGCGATAACAATGCCTTTATTGTGGTAGATGGGGTACCCATTATCAACAACGTACTTAATGAACCCGGCCAGCAGAACGGTGGCGGCGGTTATGATTACGGCAGCCCCATACAGGATATTAACCCTGAAGATATAGAGAACATCTCTGTACTGAAAGGCGCAGCTGCTACTGCACTGTACGGCAGCCGCGGATCCAATGGCGTGCTGCTGATCACAACTAAAAAGAAACCGGATACAGATAAAGGCCTGGGCATTACCTACAGCCTGAATGCGCAGATAGACCAGGTATATAAATTACCGAATTACCAGAACCAGTATGGTGGCGGTTATACCGGATTTGATACCTTGTACTACAACCAGCACCCGGAAGCTTTCCTGAATGAGCAGGCTGCAACATATGATGATAATAATGGCAAAGGCCGTTATGACCTGATGCCGCAGTTCTATGCGGATGAATCCTGGGGACCTAAATTAGATGGCCGCCAGGTGCGCCACTACTGGTCATTTGATAAGGATAAAGGCAACCCGGATTTTGGAAAAACCGCACCTTGGGCGCCACAGCCGAATAATGTAAGGGACTTCTACAAAACAGGTACTACGCTTACAAATAATATTGCCGTTGCAGGCAATAGCGATAAAGGATCTATCCGCTTCTCTTACGGTAATACCAAACAAACCTTTGTATTACCCAATGCATCCTTAAACAGGAATAACGTTTCCGTAAACGGTAATTACCAGCTGGCCAAGAATTTAAATGCCGTAGCATCTGTTAACTACAGCATACTACAGGCAAAAGGCCGCCCCGGTACCGGCTTTACAGGCCCCAACCCTACCCTGCAGTTCACCATGTTTGGCCAGCGGCAGCTGGATATGAACAGGGCCAAGAACTATGTGTATCCGGATGGATCGCAGATCACCTGGAACCGCACCACCTGGGACGATGCTACCGTGAAGTTCAGCAACGGCCCTTACTGGAACAGCTATCGCGATTATGAGAATGATTCCCGTAACCGCCTGTTTGGCCAGGTAGGACTTGACTATACCGTGCTGCCCTGGTTAACGCTGAGTGGCCGTGTGTTCATGGATCAGTATAATATGCAGGCAGAGGAGAGAATGTCGCAGCAGCCCAACATTACCGGCTCTTACGTAAAACGTATCCGCGACTCCCGTGAAATGAACTACCAGTTCACTGCCGACATCAATAAAAAATTCGGCGATCTTACACTGGATGCAACCCTGGGTGGTAACATACTGCACCGCAAAGCCACCACCACCGGCGGTTCTACAGTAGGCGGCCTTATTATACCCGGTGTGTATAACCTGAATAATTCCATACAAACCGCCCAGCCCATAGATCAGTACTATGAAAAGCAGATCAACTCTGCTTTTGCAACCGCCACTTTAGGTTACAAGAACTTCCTGTTCCTGGACCTTACCGGCCGCAGCGACTGGAGCTCTACGATCAATGTAGATAATAATCCATACATCTACCCCTCCGCATCCCTTTCACTGGTATTCTCTGACCTGCTGAAATGGAAGTGGATGGACTTTGGCAAGATCCGCGGTAGCTTAGCTGCTGTAGGCAGCGATACCGATCCTTTTCAGGTGTATGATACCTACGCTTTCATACCGCCCTTTGGCTCCAACCCGGTTACGCAGTTCTCCTCGGTTAAGAACAACCTGAACCTGAAACCGGAACGTACCAATGAGTATGAGTTTGGTACAGAAATGCGCTTCCTGGATAGCCGTATAGGCTTTGACGTTACCTATTATAACAGGAAGACCAAAGATCAGATCATTAGCATGCCGGTACCTACCGCAACCGGTTTCAGCTTTTTGGTAGTGAATGGCGGCAGCGTACGTAACCAGGGTTTTGAAGTTGGTTTGAACCTGAACCCCATTCGTCTGAAAGGTGGTTTCCGCTGGGATATTAATGCCAACTTTGCCCGCAACCGTAACAAGCTGCTGGATATGAACATTGACCAGTTTGATACCCAGCTGGACCAGCTGACACTGGCTATAGACCGCCGTACAAAGAAAGTAGCTATTGCCGCCGTAGTAGGCAGCGCACTGGGCACCATTATGGGTACGGATTATGTGTATGATGAACAGGGCCGGAAGAAGGTAACGGCACAGGGCTTTTACCAGGCATCTGCTATTAAAGCTATCGGCAACGCCAACCCTGATTATGTAGGCGGTGTTACCAACAGCTTCTCTTTTAAAGGTATTTATTTAAGCGCCCTGGTTGACTTCCAGCATGGTGGCGACTTCTTCTCTTACACCAATCTGTATGGTAAAAAATCCGGCCTGCTGGATGTAACTGCAGAAAACAACATTCGTGAGAACGGTATTATTGTACCCGGTGTAACGGATGATGGTAAGGAAAATACCGTAAAGATCTCTGCCAAAGACCACTTCAGCCAGAACTTTGGTAATGTGATCAGTAAAGCGGACCTGTATGATGCCAGCTATGTTTACCTGCGTGAAGTAAAGCTGGGTTATAACTTCCCGGAATCATGGTATAAAAAGATAGGCGCACAGGCAGCCCGTATTTCTCTGTACGGCCGTAACCTGTGGCTGATACATAGTAACGCGCCGAATGTGGATCCCTCCAACATTACCAACTCTGCCTCCAACGTGCAGGGTATTGAAGGGGGTGCGCTGCCATCATTGCGTTCCTATGGTGTGAACCTGAATGTTTCTTTTTAAAACAACAAACTAACGGAGATGCTTACACGATATTTAAAATATAGCTGCTATCTTTTATTGAGTTGCCTGGCGATAGCAGGTTGCAAAAAACTGGAAGATATTAATCACGATCCTACCAAGCCCACCACTACGCAGCCGCAGTATTTGCTGACCGGCGCTGAGAAATCGGCCATGGATATCCTCTACGCCGGCCCGCAGAACGGCCGTATAGGCATGCCTTACGCACAATACTGGACCGGGAATGATAAGGCTAACGACAGCCGTTATTTGCTGGATGAAGGCATTAACGGCGGGCTATGGGATAACCTGTACAGCGTATCGCTCCATAACCTGGATCAGATCATACAGATGAACCGCGCAACACCCATTGCCAATTCGAAGAACCAGATTGCCATTGCACAGATCCTGAAAGCATGGATCATACAGTTCTTATCAGATGCGTATGGTAACGTGCCCTACACGCAGGCATTTAAGCTGAATGAAAATAACCTGCGCCCAGCGTATGATGATGCCAAAACCATTTATAAGTCCCTGATAGATACCCTGGCTATGCAGGCTGCCGGCATGGACCCTTCCCTGGCCAGCTTTGACGCCGGTGATGTGCTGTACAACGGGAATGTAGCGGCCTGGCAAAAACTGGCTTACTCTTTAATTTTACGCCTGGGCATTCGCATGGCAGATGCCGACCCTGCAGCTGCCAAAGCCGCGATAGAAGCCAATTTCGCCAAAGCTATGACCAGCAATGCAGATAATGCACAGTTCCAGTACCTGGGCATAGCGCCCAATAAATTTCCTTACAACGAATCTGAAAGACCGTTGTCAGAATTTTTTGTAACTGCCACGCTGGTAGATTATATGCAGAGTGTAACAGATCCGCGCCTGGGTATCTACGCGCGTAAAGCTGCAGACAGTACCTACCGCGGATTGGCTTATGGTACATCAGAAACCAATCCTAACCGCCTGCCGCCGGTGAACTATTCATACCCCGGCAAACGTATATATGCTGCAGACATGGCGGGCATTCTGATGACCTACCCTGAAGTAGAGTTTATACTGGCGGAAGCAGCTGCCCGCGGTATGGCTACCGGCGATGCAGCTACCCACTACCAGAACGGCGTAAAAGCCTCTATGGAATATTGGGGCATAAGCAATGCAGACAGCATAGCCAATTACCTGGCACGTGTACCCTATGTAGCTGGCGACTGGCGCAATGTAATAGGCTCTCAGAAATGGCTGGCGCTATACCCGCAGGGCTTCCAGGGCTGGTTTGAAAGAACCCGCCTGAACTTCCAGAAACCCGGCGGCGACAGCCTGTTCCGTGCCCCGCTAGATGGTTCGCTGGACCCGAATGTAAGCTATGTGCCTTACCGCCTTACTTACCTGGTAAGTGAGCAGCAGCAGAATAAAGCCAGCTATGACGCTGCAGCCAGCGCCATAGGCGGCGATACCAAGAAAACTAAACTGTGGTGGAATAAACAGTAGCCAATTATCACTTGGGGGAGGCACTGTTCAAATATCAGGGCCGTTCTGCTAACAACAGAACGGCCCTTTACTTTTCCTGCAGCTTTTTTCTATTATCTTTAAGCTCCTGAATTTTGAAGCTGATGAGAAAACTATTATTTGTACTGTTTTTATTGCAGGGCCTGTATGCGGGCCTGCAGGCGCAATCGCTTACGCATTATTATTACAACTGGTACACGTATTTTGGTACAGCCGGCATTAACAAACACTGGTCAGTACCTTTTGATGTGCAGTTCCGTATGCGCGATGGCATCAGCACTAAAGGCCAGATCATGATGCGGGGCGGCCTGCAGTATATGCCTAACAAAAAAACAGGTTACCTGGTCGGTTACGCCCATATACCTACCTATAGCCCTGCTTTGGATGCTTACCAGCCGGAGCACCGCATTTTTGAGCAGTTCATTTATAAAATGGAAAAGCCCGGCGTGTTTAACATGACACACCGTGCGCGCCTGGAACAGCGCTGGAGCGGGCAAAAAACCCGCACCGGCAATAATGGCGATCTGAAATTAACAGACTGGAAATACGGTAACCGTGCCCGTTATTTTAACCGTACCCTGTTCCCGGTGAAGAAGGAAAAAGAGCCTACCGGTTTTTATGTAGCCCTGCAAAATGAGCTGTTCATGAACCTTTGGGGCAGCGAGATCAATGATAAATTTATAGACCAAAACCGCTTTTTAATAGCGCCCGGTTATTCCGTAAAACCTAACCTGAAGGTGGAAGTAGGGTATATGAACCATTACCAGCAATTTGCTTCCGGCGACAAGGCTATGAACCATATTGTGCACTTTTCAGTGATACATGAGTTTATGCTATAGGTCCATAGTCGATCGTCCATAGTCCATTGCATAGATCGTCAATATCTGTTTTACAACAATATGCAAAAACATAAATCCCCCGTACTATAATTATAACGCAATAGTCCATGGACCATCGACTATGGACCATGGACTACTCCGACCTCAAACTTTTTACCGGGTTCATTAACGCCGCTTTAATGGCCTGGTAGCTGACGGTTAGTAAGGTAATGATCACTGCGCCGGCAGCGGTTACCGCAAATATCCACCAGGCAATACCGGAACGGTATTCATAATGCTGCAGCCATTTATACATGCCGAAATAGGCCAGGGGCGCAGCTATCAGCAGGGCAATCACTACCAGCATTACAAAATCTTTTGATAGTAGGGTCCATACATTCAGCACAGAGGCGCCCATTACTTTACGTATCCCAATTTCCTTGGTACGCTGCTCTGCCATAAAAGTGGCCATACCAAATAACCCCAGGCAGCTAATGAAAATAGCCAGTATAGCAAACCCACTGGATAGTTTACCAATGCGTTGTTCATTTTCAAATTTTCGGGCATACTCCAAATCCACAAATTTGTAACTAAAGGGAGCGGCAGGGCTATATTGTTTAAATACCGCTTCAATCTTACGCAGCGCTTCCGTAGCGCTGGCAGCAGGGTTCAGGCGCAGGATCAAAAAATTATTAGGGTTCTTGGCTATACAAAAAACAGATGGCCGTACCGGTGCGTAAGGTGATTCTACAATCATGTCTTTAATCACCCCGATCACATGAAAGGACATTCCATCCCATTTAATAATTTCACCAACTGGATTTTTAAGCCCCATAAATTTTACAGCACTTTCATTCAAAACAAAAGCAGCAGAATCAGATGCAAACTCACGGGAAAAATCACGGCCCTCTTTGAATTGCCAGCCTATAGTTTTGCCAAATTCAGGGGAAACACCGGTGGTTGGGAAATCAACAGACAGGCTGGGATCTTTATCCTTCCAATCAAAGCCGCCGTTAGTATTCCATACCTGTGTTAAAGGGCTTTCTGCCTGCGCAATCTCTGTTACCGCGCCGTTACTTTGTAATGCGTGTTTTACCGCCTCAAAATGGTCAGCTACCTCCGTGGCCATCAGGTCTACACTTACCAAACCATCCCGGTTATAACCTACCGGGCGGTCACGGGCAAACTGCACCTGCCGGAAAATGACAATAGTACCAATGATCAAAACAACAGATACCGTAAACTGCACCACTACCAGCACTTTGCGGGGCACCGCAGCCAAACGGCCCACCCGGAAAGTTCCTTTTAATACCTTTACCGGCTGAAAAGACGACAGGTACAGCGCCGGGTAGCTACCGGCCACCAGGCCGGTAATAACAGTGCAGCCAATTCCTGCCAGCCAGAACAAGGGACTGCCCCATAACATGCTTATATTTTTATCTGCCACTTCATTAAAGAAGGGAAGCATTAACTGCACCAGTATCAGGCACAGTACAAATGCGATCACCGACATCATTAAAGATTCACCAAAGAACTGCCAGATCAGCTGCAGGCGGAATGAGCCAATGGCTTTGCGGATACCTACTTCCTTCGCCCGTTTCTCAGAGCGGGCCGTGCTCAGGTTCATGAAATTAATGCAGGCCAGCAATAACACAAACACACCAATAATACCAAACAGCCATACAAACTGAATACGGCCGCCGGTATTAACCCCTTGTTTAAACTGCTCATACAAATGCCATTTACGCATAGGGTGCAGGAAGATCTGAGAATGGAATTTGCGTTCATCCGGCTGTTGATGATCCAGCCGTATATTGCGGATCTTCCGGGATACCTGCGCCATGTCCATATGGTCTGCCATCTCCACAAATACCTGGAACCCGTTGCTGCCCCAGGGATTTGGATTTTCCCTGATCCATTTATCAGTGATCAGCTTATATTCCCAGGGCAGGAAAAAAGTAGTGCTGGCAAAGGAAGTATTAGCCGGCAGGTCCTCATACACACCGGTTACTTTTAATTCGTCCTTATTATCAATTTTAATCAGCTTATCCATTGGGTTGGCATCGCCAAACAACGTCCTGGCCAAAGAGGCAGAGAGCACAATGGAATAAGGATCTTTTAGCGCAGCGTAGGTGCCTTGCTGCATTTTCAGGCTAAGCATATCCAACGCTTCAGGCTCCATGCTGTTCCCATTTTTCATGATCCGCGTATCTCCCACGGTCAGTAAATGTGGCTGTGTCCATGATGACATTACCACATGCTTAAAGTAATTACCATAACTGTTGCGCAGTGCATCTCCAATAGGGTAAGGCATAGATTGCCAGGTATCAATACCACCATTCAGCAGCTGGTTTTGTTTTAATGTGGCAATGCGGTCATAATTTTTATGGTAATGATTAAACGTTACCTCATCCCAGACCCAGAGGCCAATTAACATGGCCACCGCCATACCTGCAGAAAGGCCGGTAATATTAATGAAGGAGTGTGCCTTGTTCTTTAACAGATTGCGCCAGGCAGCCTTCAGGTAGTTTTTGAACATGCGCCAATGGTTTTAAGAGTAGACCCTACCCGTCCCAAGCAGGATGCCCGTTTATTACAGCATTCGTAATCAACAGGTTAATAATATATTTACGCCGGTTATGTCCGCTTTCAGTACAAAAAGTGTTCAATTCCGGACAGGCAAATACTTAAATGCTCACCATTTGCACATCATTTAATTTACCGAACTTTGTGCTTAACTTTTAAATGCAATGGTATGATGAGTAGAAATGAAGAGATCTTTCAGCATTACCTGGAGATTATCGATACCCACCTGGATGACCTGATAAGCGGCAGAACAGACCGCATGTATGAGCTGCAGGATATAGCTGCGCACCTCTTTATTCATCCTACACACCTGAGCACTGTAATAAAACAGCATACCGGCCACCACCCCTGTTTTTTTTATGAGCAAAAGATTATGGAGCAGGCTAAAATAATGTTGCAGAACCCGCAGCATTCCGTGGCAGATGTAGCCTACACCCTCACATACGATCCCTCCAACTTCACCAAATGGTTTAAGGCATTTGCAGGTGTTACTCCTTCAAAATACCGCCAGCAGGCAGCTGTACCAACAGGGAAAGCTGTACCGGTAAGGGTAGCCGTGCCGGTTAGTATAGCTAGTTAATTTTTCCTTTTACAAGATTGCTGAAAGTATTACGCGCCGCATCGTTCTCAAACGCGCTGGTGGGTATAAGCAGAAAGGATTTTTTATCACGGTACAGGAAAAAGAATTTACGCGTTTCCACCAGCCGTGTAAAATTATTCCAGTATAGCTGGCGCTGGTGATCGCTGGTGCGGGTAGATATGAGTAAGCCCTCTTCCGAATAACCCAGCTTTATTTCATCTTTAAAGGTAGCGGCTTTGTTGTAGGTAGAGAGTGGCAGCAGGTACCAGAAGGCCCATATAATAATAGCTACCATCACAAATATGCCAATAAGCGCGCTGGGAGTAACTACGTTAAAGAAAAAGCCCATGAGTGTGATCAGCAGCAGAATAGCCAGGGTGATGCGGTATACTTTAACTTCCCCCCGCTGCATAAAATGATAGCGTAATGCGGTCAATACATCCTCTTTGTTATAGCTGAACTCTACATACATTATTGGCCAGGCAACAGTTTTTTAGGTTCTTCAACTATTTGGGAACAGCGATTGACATGGGGTTTTCCATGTCGTCCCTTTCTGTAACCGGCGCGTATTTCTTGCGGTTGGCCAGTATTTTCTTGGTGTTGGTATCCAGGTCATCTTCATTCAGACCCGGGAAGTTATTTTTAATGAACTGGAAGTATTGCTGTAAGGTTTTTACATCTATCTTAAAAGGAAATACCAGTGATTTACCACCGCCTTTCAGATAATCATTGTTATTGATCCTGGTTTCATTTTGCAGGTACCATTTGTACAGGTCCACCACGGCATTTTCCAGCTCACCATCCTCTACCTCAGGCTCACGGTTCAGCATCCACACGTATTCTTCTACACGGCTGGGTTTTATGGCTGTAGGTATTTTATTAATGGTGGGAGTGGGTTTGTTGCTGCTGGCAGATTTATCGCCGTTATTATCACATTTCTCCGGACACTTGTCCTTATCCTTTTCTTTATGCCCATCGTTGGCATAAGTGGTAACCGCGGTGAATAACAGGGCTGCTACCGGCAGTAATATCCATATGAAACCACGCATGGTACTCATACGTTGCAGTGATAAGGAGGGTTTGCCTGGTCTCATATAGGTAAATTTTCAACTTTAAAAATACAAAATACAATTTATAAATCCCAAAAAACAAAATGACGCTACATTTACAATTAACAATATTTAACATTCCGGACCCATCCATTACAATTTATCAAGTGCTATGATACCTGCCTTTATGAACTGGAGCAGCGGTAAAGATGCCTGTTTTGCTCTTTGGACCCTGCAACAGCAGGGATTGTATGATGTACGCTACCTGTTCACCACCCTGAATGCGGGCTTTAACCGGGTATCCATGCATGGGGTGCGGGAGGCCCTGCTGGATGAACAGGCCCGCCAGGTGAATATTCCCCTGAAAAAAGCCTATTTACAGGAGCATGCCTCCATGGAGGATTATAATGCGATGATGCAGGCACAAATGGCAGCCATGGTGCAGGAAGGTATTCAGCATGCTGTTTTTGGAGATATTTTCCTGGACGACCTGCGCTTATACCGGGAGGCCCAGCTGGCCCGTATAGGTATGCAGGCCGTGTTTCCCATCTGGAAGCAGGATAGCCGCCAGCTGGTGCTGCAAATGATACAGGCGGGCTTTAAAGCGGTAGTGGTATGCGCCAATGCCCGCTACCTGGATAGCAGCTTTGCCGGCCGGCTGGTTGATGAACAGTTCCTGGCCGACCTGCCGGCTGATGTAGACCCCTGCGGGGAAAACGGTGAGTTTCACACCTTTGTGTTTGATGGCCCTTTATTTAAGGCGCCGGTGGCCTTTAGCCCGGGCGAAACCGTAGAACGTAGCTACCAGCCGGACGGGGATACCCACCCTAACTGGGACAGCCGCTTCTTTTTTAAAGAACTCTTACCACCTGAATAGGCTTTCTGGAAAACCCTGAAAAAACAAAAGCAATGGTTTTATCCATTGCTTTCGAGAGTCATTTACAGTGCATGAAGAGTCACGCTTGTAGAAATATTTGGTTTTTCATAGGACAGTAACCATAATAAAAATTAATACGGTACAAATATATAAAAAAACCCTATAGTGTTATAGGAATGTTAAAGATTTATAATATATCCAAAGAAGTCAGCTAATATTAAAAATAAAATAAATAAGAAGGATGTTTTTGAAAATACACGAAACGTGTTAAGCTATTGATATGATAAGCAAAGAATTAATAAAACGATAGTAGTAAAGCGCCGTTCAGTGATGGTTTGAACTTAAACCATCATCTAATCAATTACGTATATGCTATAATAATCTTTTAAGGAGAGAGAGGGTAACTTTTGTATAAAAGGTAAGGGCGCCTAGAAAAGCGCCCTCAATTTGTTACTATCCTATGAAAACCCTATTTGAATACAAATGTAAGTTCCTGTTATTTTATGTTGAAATTTTCGGTGCGGAATAACAAATCATTAACAAGGCTAGTAGGCTGATATTCAACTACAACCCATGCTGTTTCCGCAGTTCAAACACTTATAACAGGTGCCGGATCGTACCGTGATATGACCACAGGTATTACAGGCAGGCGCATCACTCTGCATGCTGCGCATGTAGTCCTGGGTGCTGCTTTCGCCGGATGCCTGCTTGGCAAGCGCCGGTTGTTTCTGCGATTTGTTAGCCCCTGCAACCGGATTATTATTAGAGGCAGTACCCCCTGTTAAAAAGGTAACATGCACATTAGATAATGCGGGTCTTGCCGCCTGCTCATTTTCTTCATCCTCCTCACCGGTATTACCGGGTGCATCCAATACATGTACGAGGTCAGTTCTGCCTAAATACTCATACCCTAATACCCGGAATATGTAATCGATCAGCGAAGTGGCGGACTTAATATTCGGATGGTCCACCATACCAGCCGGCTCAAAACGGGTGAACACAAATTTATCTACAAACTCCTCCAGCGGCACCCCGTATTGCAATCCTACAGAAACAGCTATGGCAAAACAGTTCATCAGGCTGCGCAAAGTAGATCCTTCTTTTGCAAGGTCTATGAATATCTCGCCCAGCGTGGCATCATTATACTCGCCTGTGCGCAGGAAAATAGCCTGCCCGCCTACCTTGGCTTTTTGTGTAAACCCCCGGCGTTTGGCCGGTAATGTTTTGCGTTCTATAATGCGCGACAGCTGGCGTTTAAGTGTAGTATCGGGGCTGGCTTGCATACGCTTGCTCACTTCTTCCAGCAGCTCATCGATCGTGAGCTCATTCAGATCTATGATCTGTGATGCGGCTACGGGTGCAGCAGTTGCTTCGTCTGCCACTGCATCTGCCTTTTTCTTTTTATCGCTTTTATTGCTCAGCGGCTGGCTCAGCTTAGAACCATCGCGGTACAGGGCACAAGCTTTAAGGCCCAGCTCCCAGCTTAATTTATAGGCATCCTCTATTTCCGCTACCACTGCTTCATTAGGCAGGTTAATGGTTTTGGAGATAGCGCCGGAAATAAACGGTTGCGTAGCGGCCATCATACGAATGTGGCCATGCGGGTGAATAAAACGCTCGCCTTTTTTACCGCACTTGTTGGCGCAATCAAAAATAGGCAGGTGCTCTGCTTTCAGGTAGGGCGCGCCTTCTACCGTCATGGTGCCGCACACATAATCATTTGCAGCTTCTATCTGTTCATCGGTAAAGCCCAGCTCATGCAGCAGGCTAAACTCCATGTTAAAATACTGCTCCGGTGTAAAGCCCAGGCGCTGCAGGCATTCTTCGCCCAGGGTGTATACGTTAAATACAAAAGCAATGTCAAAAGAGGATGCTACTGCAGTATCCAGCTTTTTCATTTCTTCTGCAATAAATCCTTTTTCGCTTAATGACTGGTGGTTGATATAAGGGGCTCCTGCAAAGCTGCCGGCGCCCTTGGCATAATCCACAATGGCTTTTATTTCATTGGGCTTATATTTCAGGTTCTGTAAAGCGGTAGGAATACTTTGGTTAATGATCTTAAAGTAACCGCCGCCGCTCAGCTTCTTGAATTTTACCAGCGCAAAATCAGGCTCCACGCCGGTGGTATCACAATCCATTACCAGCCCAATAGTGCCGGTAGGTGCAATTACCGTGGCCTGCGCATTGCGGTAGCCATTTTTTTCACCCAGCTGCACTGCATCGTCCCAGGCTTTGGTGGCTGCTTTCAGCAGGTAGTTGGGGCAGTAGCGGGCATTAATACCCTGGGGTTTTATTTCAATGCCTTCATAGGCATCTATAGCATCATACGCAGCTGCACGGTGGTTACGCATTACACGCAGCATATCCTCCCGGTTCTCTGCATACTTGGGAAAAGCGCCCAGGTGGCCGGCCATTTCTGCAGATGTTTTGTAGGAGATGCCGGTCATAATAGCGGTGATAGCGCCTGCAATACCTCTTGCTTCCTCACTGTCATATGCAATACCGCTTACCATTAACATAGAGCCCAGGTTAGCATATCCCAGGCCCAGGGTGCGGTATTCATAGCTTAGTTGCGCTACCTCTTTGGAGGGGAACTGGGCCATGTGCACGGATATTTCCAGCACCACGGTCCACAGGCGCACGGTATATTCAAAACCGGCTACGTCAAACTCATTTTTTTCTTCATTAAAGAAACGGCGCAGGTTTACGGATGCCAGGTTACAGGCCGTATTATCCAGGAACATGTATTCTGAGCAGGGATTGGAGGCGTTAATGCGTCCGCCCTGGGGACAGGTATGCCATTCATTAATGGTGGTATCATACTGGGTGCCGGGATCTGCGCAGCGCCAGGCAGCATAGGCAATCTGGTCCCACAGGTCTTTGGCCTTTATTGTTTTCATGGTACGGCCGTCCATACGGGCTTTCAGCTCCCAGTCACCATCTTCCGCCAGGCGGTGAAAAAAGCTGTTGGGTATGCGTACGGAGTTATTGGAGTTCTGGCCGCTTACGGTGCGGTATGCTTCGCCCTCGTAATCTGAGGAATAACCGGCGTTAATAAGCGCAGCTACCTTCTTTTCCTCCTCTACCTTCCAGTTAATGAAATCCATTATTTCCGGGTGATCCAGGTCCAGGCATACCATTTTGGCTGCCCGGCGGGTAGTGCCGCCAGATTTAATAGCGCCGGCAGCCCGGTCGCCTATTTTCAAAAAGCTCATTAAGCCGCTGGAAGTGCCGCCGCCGCTCAGCTTTTCACCTTCGCCCCGGATGTGGGAGAAGTTGGTGCCTACGCCGGAGCCATATTTGAAGATCCGGGCTTCCCGTACCCACAGGTCCATAATACCGCCATCATTCACCAGGTCATCGCTTACGCTTAAAATAAAACACGCATGAGGCTGGGGGCGCTCGTAGGCGGAAGTAGATCTTTCCAGCTCGCCGGTTTTGGCGTTCACAAAATAGTGGCCCTGGGGCTTACCCGTAATGCCATAGCTTTCATGCAGGCCGGTATTAAACCATTGCGGGGAGTTAGGAACACAACCCTGGTTAAGCATACAATACGCCAGCTCGTCATAAAACACCTGGGCATCTTTTTCGCTGGCAAAATAACCACCCCGCTCGCCCCAGGCACGCCAGCAGTTAGCCATACGGTGCACCACCTGTTTTACAGAGGTTTCCCGGCCTTTGGAGCCATCCGGCTGGGGTACGCCCGCTTTCCGGAAATATTTTTGCGCCAGTATGTCTGTTGCTATCTGGGACCAGGCCTTAGGTACTTCTACATTGTTCATTTCAAACACCACATCACCACCAGGGTTACGGATCACCGACGAACGGAACTCGTATTCAAACTGCTCATAGGGGCTTTTACCTTCCTGGGTAAAATGGCGGGAAAATACAAGCCCGCTTTGGTTACTGGTATGCTTCATCCGTTTTATAAGTTTGTTCCATTGATCGGACGGAACCTTGCATTCACTATTCACACTCCTTTTATTGTACTCTTTTCTTGTGCGACCCGCTTCGGGCGGCTGTTTTCAGGGGTGAAAAAGGCCTGCATGCTCGGTTACATATCCCAATGTTTGGAGGATTTAACAATCGAATTTTCAATGCTTGTTGAGGTACTTTAAAATTAATTTTTAAAATCCGTGATACCTTGCTTTTCTTATTAACAGCTTGTGGATAATATGCCGGATGGGCGGCTATGGCCCGGGAAAGTCTTTTGCCACAATAAAATCAGCTAAAAGTGGCTCAGTATCAGCATTTTGACAAGGTGTGTATAAACAAAAAATGGCCCAAACATTGCTATAAATGTTAATTAACAGCCCGGTTGTTACCATCGGAGAATGCCCTTTCTCATGAAAAATGAGCCTTATGCATATTCGGTTATTCCACAATATGAGCTGTCACTTATTACCAATTTTTTTATACATTTGCGACAACCGGAACAACGCATTAATTGATGTACAGAAAATTATACACTTCTTTCGCTGAAAGAAAAGCAAAAGGTACAAAGTCATTTGCCGTCCTGATTGATCCGGATAAGGTTACGCCTGCGGGTATCACCGACCTGGCAGAAAAGTGTACGGCGGCGCAGGTGGATTATATATTCCTGGGCGGCAGCCTGGTAATTACCCAGCACCTGGATGAGTGTGTACAGCGTATTAAAGCCAGCTGCGATATTCCCGTGATATTGTTCCCCGGTAGCCCCAGCCAGGTATCCCAGTATGCTGATGCGTTATTATACCTGAGCGTAATATCCGGCCGTAATGCCGACCTGTTAATAGGCCAGCACGTAGTATCTGCAGTAGCTGTGAAAAAAAGCGGGCTGGAAGTGATCCCTACCGGGTATATGGTGATAGATGGCGGCGTTCCCACTACGGTTTCCTACATTAGTAATACTTTTCCCATTCCTTCCGATAAGGATGATATAGCCATGTGTACGGCTATGGCCGGTGAAATGCTGGGCCAGCGCCTGATATATATGGATTCCGGCAGCGGCGCCCGGGATGCCATCAGCGAAAGCATGATTGCCCGTGTAGCCAGCCAGGTAACCGTGCCTATTATTGTGGGCGGCGGTATCCGGGATGCGGAAAAGGCTTACCTGAACTGTAAAGCAGGCGCTGATGTGATTGTGGTAGGCAATGCTATTGAAAAAGATACTTCCCTGATAAAAGAGATCGCAAATGCAGTGCATTCGGCACCGCTGATCGTGAAATAGTTGGCAGTTGCTGATTTAGTTGGCAGTCTGCAGTGGGCAGTTGGCAGTCAGTGAAAGAATAATTCGGGAAAAAGATATTTTAAATAAAAAGAGCTGTTACATTGCGATAATGTAACAGCTCTTTTACTTTATGAGCTTGCCTTCTGACTGCCAACTGCCCACTGCAAACTGCCAACTTGCACTAACAGTCTTTTACTTGATGTACCTGCCTTCTGACTGCCAACTGCCCACTGCAGACTGCCAACTTGCATTAAAGGCTCATCATCTCCTTAAACTTCACAGCCTGCCGGCGGCTCACCTCAATCTTTTCCCCGCCCCTCATTTCCAGCAGCAGCCCTCCGTTAAAGTAGGTGTCTATTTTTTCTATCATGCGCAGGTTCACAATATGCTTGCGGTTGGCCCGGAAAAAAGTACGCTCATCCAGGCGCTCCTCCAGCGCATTCAATGATTTCAGGATCAGGGGTTTATTATTCTCAAAATACACCCGGGCATAGTTGCCCACGCTTTCAAACAGGCGTATTTCCTGCAGCTTTACAAACCAGCAACGATCGCCATCCTTTACAAACACCTGGTCGTTCTCAGAAAGTATATTACGGATGCCGCCTACGGCGGCCTGGCGCTCCTTTTCTTCCTGCTGGTGTAGCTTGTGAATGGCATCTGCCAGGCGTTTAGGCTCCACCGGCTTTAACAGGTAGTCCAGCGCATTGTACTCAAAAGCTTTGAGGGCATGTTCATCATAGGCGGTGGTGAAGATCACCTGGGGCGTTCTTTCCAGCTCCGCCAGCAGATCAAACCCTGTTTTATCCGGCATCTGGATGTCCAGGAACAGGAGGTCCGGGTGCAGGGTTTCAATCTTTTCCAATCCGTCCTTTGCATTCACCGCTTCCCCTACGATCACAATCTCCGGGTGATCAGCCAGCAGTTTCTTTAACTCGCTCCTGGCCAGGCGTTCATCATCGATTATTAATGCTTTCTTCATCTTAAAACTATTTGTTTGGTTGATGACTGGCAGCTATCAGCTTTGCTGCGTAATTCACGCTAATGGCTAAAGGCTAATAGCTAAAAGCCACCGCTTATATTAAGGGCATCAGCACTTTTGCTTCTACCGTTTGTTCGTTCTTGTTATAAATGTCAAAAGAGGCGCGGCGGCCAAACAACAGGCTTAAGCGCTGCCGGGTGCTTTGCAGGCCAAACCCCTGCCCGTTAATGATGTTGCCCATTATTTGCCCGGTATTTTCAATGGTCAGCTCATGCTGCATTTGCCGCATATGGGAGCTAATGCGCACCACGCCGCCGTTCACCACCCGTGATATGCCGTGTTTAATGGCATTTTCCACCAGGGTTTGCAACATGAGCGGGGGTATAGGCAGCTCCAGCGTTTCCGGGTCAATATCATACTGCACCTTCAGCCTTTCCTCAAAGCGGATGTTTTCCAGCGCCAGGTAATCTTTTACAATATTCAATTCGTTCTCCAAACTTACGGTTTCTACCTTTTCCACCTGCATGGAGCTGCGCAGAATATTAGACAGCTCTGTAATGGCAGTGCGGGCCCGCTGTGGATTTTCATCTACCAGGGCCCGTATGCTGTTTAATGCATTAAAAATAAAGTGCGGGTTCAGCTGTGATTTAATGGTTTTCAGCTCCAGCTCTTTAACGGTGCTTTCCAGCTTTAGCTTATCCAGCTGCGTATTCCGGCTCCGGTCTATGTAGTGCCAGATAAAGTAAATAAGCCACCAGATGGAGGTAATGAGAAAGTTGGACAATAGCCCGCCCACTACCTGCCGGCGGGTGAATAACTTATTGGATTCCGGGCGCAGCAGGTTACCTACCAGCGTAGCACCCAGGTAAATGATAACACCGGACCCGATCATTAAACAAAAGAACAGGAGCACCTGCTTTTCAAAGCTGTACTGGAACCAGTTCTGCCGGTTGATCAGCTTGCGGAGCAAATGGGTGGATAGTAAACCAAAAGCTATTAAGATCGCAAAATCTACCAGATAAGATGTTTGAACCTTACCCACATACGAATATGCAAAAAAAACATTGGTCACAAAATACGCTGTCCATCCCAAGATCTGGCACCACCAATATTTTGATATGTGTCTAAACATCAATCTGAAATTAGTAAACGGTTCCTTTATTTCAAAAATACCATACGGTACTGCCGGCCTGAAAGTAAATGTTATCAATGGGCGGAAGTACGGATAGGTGGATACAATCAATGTGCGGATATGTAAACAGGCAAATAGGAAGATAGGAATTCCTGGAAACAGGTGAACGGGCGGATCTGCGAATGCGCGATGGAGAGGCCTGATAATCAATGCAAAAGCCAGACAATCATTTGCATATATGCACATCTGCGTATTTGCACATTTTTTAGCTATTTTTGCCTATATTTATAATACACCCTGATCCGGTATGAACATAACTCCCGGCCCGCTACTGGGCCAGATACAGTATCCCGCCGATTTGCGGAAAGTCAGCAAAGAGCAGCTTCACCAGGTAAGCGAAGAATTGCGTCAATACATTATTGATGTGGTAAGCGTGCATGGTGGGCACTTTGGGGCCAGCCTGGGAGTAGTAGAGCTAACCACCGCCCTGCATTATGTGTTCAACACGCCGTATGATCAGCTGGTGTGGGACGTAGGCCACCAGGCATACGGCCATAAGATACTCACCGGCCGCCGGGAAAATTTTCACACCAACCGTAAGTATAAAGGCCTGAGCGGTTTTCCCAAGCGCGATGAAAGCCCATATGATACTTTTGGCGTAGGCCACTCCTCCACCTCCATTTCCGCCGCTTTGGGCATGGCCATTGCCTCCCAGCAGAAAGGCGAATTTGACCGGCAGCACATTGCCGTAATAGGGGATGGCGCCATGACCGCCGGTATGGCCTTTGAAGCCCTGAATCACGCGGGTGTTTCCAATGCTAACCTGCTGATCATCCTGAACGACAACTGCATGTCCATAGATCCCAACGTGGGCGCGCTCAAAGAATACTTAACGGATATTACCACCTCACATACGTACAATAAGCTGCGTGATGATGTGTGGAACCTGCTGGGCAAGCTGCCGGTGGGCAAACGTTTTACCCGGGAAATGGCCTCCAGGCTGGAAGCCGGGTTTAAAGGCGTGGTATCCAGCTCCAGCAACCTCTTTGAAAGCTTTAAGCTGCGCTATTTTGGACCTATTGACGGGCATAATATCATTAAGCTGGTAGATACCCTGCAGGACCTGAAAGATATTCCCGGCCCCAAGCTGCTGCATATTGTTACCACCAAAGGTAAAGGATATGCGCTGGCAGAGCAGGACCAGACTACCTGGCATGCACCGGGTCTATTTGACAAAATAACCGGTGAAATATTTAAAAAGCCGGTTACCACCCCACAGCCACCTAAATACCAGGATGTATTTGGCCACACCATCATAGAACTGGCTGAGCAGAATGAAAGCATTATGGGTATTACCCCTGCCATGCCCTCCGGCTCATCCCTGAAGTTTATGATGGAGAAAATGCCGCACCGCGCCATTGATGTGGGTATTTGCGAGCAGCACGCCGTAACCCTCTCTGCCGGCCTGGCTACGCAGGGTATGCGGGTGTTCTGTAACATTTACTCCTCCTTTATGCAGCGTGCATACGACCAGGTGATACACGACGTAGCCATTCAAAAGCTGCCGGTTGTTTTTTGCCTGGACCGTGCCGGCCTGGTGGGCGATGATGGGCCTACGCACCACGGCGCTTATGATGTAGCGTTTATGCGTTGCATTCCGAACCTGGTGGTAAGCGCACCTATGAATGAAGAGGAGCTGCGTAACCTGATGTATACCGCCCAGCTGCCAGCTAACGAGCTGCCGTTTGTGATCCGCTATCCCCGCGGGCAGGGTGTTATGCCCGAATGGCGCCAGCCTTTCAAAGAAATTAAAATAGGTACCGGCCGCAAGATCCGCGACGGTAAAGATATTGCGATACTTTCCCTTGGCCACCCCGGCAACTTTGTAACAGAAGCCTGCAAAGAGCTGCTGGCAGATGGTTTGCAGCCGGCGCATTACGATATGCGCTTTGTAAAACCATTGGATACTGCCATGCTGCATGAAATATTCCAGAACTTCAGCAAAGTAATTACGGTAGAGGATTCCTCTTTACCCGGCGGCTTTGGCAGCGCCATCCTGGAATTTATGGCCATGAACGGCTACCACGCAGAAGTGAAGATGTTAGGCATTCCTGACCGTATTGTAGAACATGGCAAACCGGAAGAGCTGCACCGCGAGTGCGGTTATGACGCGCCTGCTATTGCAGCCAAAGTACGGGAAATGCTGAAAAGCAAGATCACTGTTATAGCTTGATTTTAGATTTTAGATTTACGATTTTAGATTTAATAGAAGCGATTTTTTAATCTGCACTGATAGATCTAAGATCGTAAGTCCATTATCTCCTTTACGGTTACAGACCTCTCTCCCAAACTATTCCCAATAAATCTAAAATCATAGATCTTACAGCCCTCCTCCCGAACTATTTCCATAAATCTAAAATCGTAAATCTAAGATCGTAAATTTGTACATGCCTGAACTGTATCTTCGTTTACGCATTACCGATATTATAAAGGAAACGCCGGACGCCTATACGTACTACCTGGAAAATACCGGCCCGGAACCGGTGGTATACCAGGCCGGCCAGTTCCTGACCTTCCTGGTGGAGCTGCACGGCATTACCCACCGCCGCTCTTATTCTTTAAGCTCCACACCGGGTATTGATGCACATTTAGCCGTTACCATCCGCCAAAAGCAGAATGGCGAAATATCCCGCTATATTATCAGCCACTGGAAAAAGGGCGATATCATTACCTCCCTGTTGCCCAGCGGACGCTTCACCCTGGACAGGATAGCCGCGCAGCCCCGTCATATTTTTTTGTTTGCTGCCGGCAGCGGTATTACGCCGGTATTTTCTTTACTCAAACACATACTGTACCGGGAGCCCGCCGCACGTGTAACACTGGTATACAGCGCCGCCAGCCCGCAACAGGCTATCTTTTTTCAGCAGCTACAGGCACTGCAGGTGCAGTTTAGCCAACAGCTGCACTGCATTTATTTATTCAGCCAGCAAATGCCGGATGATAAAGGCATTCCCCGCCGCCTGAGTAATATGCTGCTGGAACCTATGGTGAATGAGCTGCTGACATTTGACCGTACTGCCGCACAGTTCTTCATTTGCGGGCCGCCGGATTATATGCGGATGGTGATGCTAACGCTCACCTTTATGGGATTCGATGAATCGCAGCTGCATAAAGAGAACTTTGTAGTGAATACCGGTGTAAAGCTGGAAAAGGCCGGGCGCCCGCAGGATGCATCGCTTAAGCAGGTGCAGCTGCGCATAGGCGACGCTACTTATGAGATCAGTGTACCGGGTAACCAGGATATACTGAGCAGCGCCCTGCAGCAGGGTATTAGCCTGCCTTATAGCTGTAAGGGCGGTGTATGCGGCTCCTGTACGGCTAAATGTACACAGGGTAAGGTATGGCTGGCCGTGAATGAAGTGCTAACGGATGCTGAGCTGGCGCAGGGCTTTGTGCTTACCTGTGTAGGATATGCGGTGAGTGACAGGGTGGTGATAGCGTTGTAGGGCTCTCAACCCCATCTTTCAAATTATCATAATGTAAAGATTATTCTAATTCAAGCCTTCGCGTAACTATTTGCTGCTTAGCGCATTTTGACTTAATTTTTACGAAAATCCTATATGCGTTATGCCTCGCTTGGGCTGTTCTTTGGATGTCTTGCAAGTATGAGCCTATGGGTGTACCTGTTGTATCTGAGCAACCATTTCCTCTCTCTTCCCCCCTGGGTTACTTACGGCGCTTTTGCCGGGGTAAGCGCAGGGTTGTTATTTTTCCTGCCCCATCGCTATCGCAATGCAGCGCAATACCAGCATGTGTTTAATACACATCCTATTCCCATGTGGATCTATGAATGCGGTACCCTGCGTTTCCTGGCCGTGAACCAGGCTGCCATTGAAAAATATGGCTTCAGCAGAAAAGAATTCCTGTCACTAACGATTAAGGATATACGCGATCCGGAGGAAGAGGAAAAAGTGGTGGAAAACCGGCGGCTGCACCAGGATGGCGCACATTACCGCGGCATCTGGAAACACAGCAAAAAAGACGGTACCAGCTTCTACTCAGAGCTATACGGACACGATCAGCGCTACCGGGGCCGCAGAGCCCGCGTGATCATGGCGGTAGATGTGGATGAAAAAATAAAAGAAAGCCTGGAAGCTAAAGAAATGGGCATCCGTTATGAACTGCTGGCCAAAGCCACCAAAGATGCCATCTTTGACTGGGATGCGGTAAATGATTATGTAACCTGGAACCATGGCCTGTATACCCTGTTCGGCTACCAGCCGGATGTGGTGGCTAAAACCAGGGACTGGTGGCTGGACAAGCTGCACCCTGATGACCGGGAGCGTGTATTAAACAACCTACGTGGCTACATGGCAAGCACCGATGTATTCTATGAACAACAATACCGTATCCTGTGCGCAAACGGGCGTTATAAAAATGTGCTGAGCCGCGGTTATATCATACGGGAAGATAATGTAGCGGTGCGCATAGTAGGCCTGCTGCAGGATATTGACCCCATCATAGAAAAACAACGGATCATACGGCGGCTGCTGCAACAGGGCAAAGGATTACGTGAAATAGCCTGGATCAATTCACATGAAATAAGGCGCCCCGTAGTATCTATACTGGGCATTACACAATTGCTCACAGATCAGTGCCAGGAAGATCCTATGCTTAATAATCAGCTGATAAACTGGCTGCATACCAGCACTTCTGAGCTGGATGATATTATTCACAAGCTGGAAGAAAAAGTGAGGGAAATTGAGCACGGACCGGAAAGCAGTAGTTAGTAACAATGAACAGAGCTGACACATGCATGCAGGAACACCTTACAACTCCAATGTTCTCAAAGCTGCGCTGAGCAAATTATTCCAATAAATTTTAGTTAAGCTCATTTAAAGCCGGATCAGCAAAATGCTGTTCAACAGACGGGATCATCCGTTAAACATGAATTGCTGAAATTCATGCCTTAGCTCCCTGTATAGTTTCTGAAAGGTTTCCATACGATCGTGCAGGGTGGGATAGTCCGCTACAGGACGGTCGTCATGTATCACATACACATTGTTGGATAATTTTTTGGCAGATTGTTTCAGATCATGGAACAATTCATCCGCCACTTCCAGCTGGCAAATGAACTGGTTTTGGAAATGCTCAACGTGGGCCAGCATTTCTGCATCGGTTTTCTTATGTGCCATTTCTTCTAACCTGCTGCGCATATCACGCATATCCTGGCGCACATGGTCTACTTCACTTTTCCAGGAATTAATTTGCTGCAGGTCGGTAGTCTGTGTTGGAAATTCCATGGTGTATTGATTTTTTGTAGCAGTTAAATGATGAAAAAAATAGTAGTGGAGTGCTCATCATTTCCAATAGCTTTTATTCAATATCCATTGTATATAGCGAAAGCCATACCTAAGGTACAAACTTTTTACATATTCCTCCCAAACCACCTGATGCCGTCCAGGATGCCCGCTGCGCCTGGGTTTGGGCTTTGCAGCACATGGATATGATGCAGGGTGTACTGTACCAGCGCGGGTTCTGCCTCGCCTACTACTACCCCGCGGAAACCTGTATCATACAGGGAGCGGTCGTTCATGGTATCACCGGCTACCAGCACCTTACCGGCCGGGTAGTTTATTAGCTGTATCAGCTGTGTTAGCGTGCTGCCTTTGTTTACACCGGCGGGTAATACATCCAGGAAACGGCCGGCGGATTGTATTACATCACAGCCCAGCTCTGCTGCTATCTGCGTAGCTACATCAATAGCGGTAGTGGCATCATAGTAAAAAGAGCAGCGGTTTTGCTGCGGCACCTCCTGGTAGGTAAGGCCGGATACCTGCTCCATACGGGTGCGCACCAGCTCCTGCCCGGCCCACTTTTTCTCAATGTCTTTTTGCAGCGGCTGCATGGGCTGCAGGTCATTGCCATTTACCACCGTTGCGCCTACATCGCAAATAATATAGTCCGGGTTGGGTATTTCCGCATCATCCAGCAAAGGCTGTACACTGGCCAGGCCGCGGCCGGTTACAAATACCAGGCACAGATCCTTCTGCAACCGTATCCATTCATATAAAGCGGTGCGGTCGCCGGGGCTTCCACCCAGGAAAGTACCATCCAGATCTGTAGCCAGTAATAACATGTTCCGTTGTTTGCTCAGTATACAAGATAGTAAGTATCATAAAAAAGACCGGCCTTTATGACCAGTCTTTATATTATTTTTTTATGAAAGGAAGGATGCTCAGCTGAGCATAGGCACTTCAATACGCAATAATTCCGTGGGTGCAGTAATATTCACCTTTGCATTTTCATAGTCCCAGATACCAATGGCATCGCGGGTTTGCAGAGTTTCACCGGCTACTTCCAGCTGCCCGTTCAATACAAACAGATAGCTGCCCTGCCCCGGTAATGCAGGTGTTAATTCCACATTTTGCCCGGCATCAAACTGTCCCAATGAAAACCAGGCATCCTGGTTAATCCATAACACCCCGCTGTTAGCTTCCGGTGAAATAACGGTTTGCAGGCGGTTATGCCGGTCTGCAGGATCAAAGGTCTGTTGCTGGTAACGCGGTTGTATATTACGTAGTTTGGGAAATACCCAGATCTGTAAAAAATTCACCGGTTCTGTTTTAGAGGCATTAAACTCTGAGTGTGTAATGCCGCTGCCTGCGCTCATGATCTGTACATCATTGCTCAATATCCGCTCATGCCGGCCCGTATTATCCTTATGTTCCAGTGCGCCCTGCAGAGGTATGGATACTATTTCCATGTTGTCGTGCGGGTGCTGCCCAAAGCCCATTCCACCTTTTACCGTATCATCATTCAATACCCGCAAGGCGCCGAAATGAATACGCTCCGGCTGATAATAATTTGCGAAACTGAAAGTATGATAGCTCTGCAACCAGCCGTGATTAGCATATCCACGGCTATTTGCACGATGAATGATCTTTTCCATATAATTGATCTCCTTTTTTATTTATGATACAAATTTCGGTGTTTTCAATGGCCGCGGGAATGGATGGAAAGCGGAAAAGCGTGTACAAAACATTCCCTTTTTGTAGTTGAGACAGGAGTAATTTATGCGTATATTCAGGAACACAAAAAACATCCCACGTATGAAAACATTGCTCCCCGTTCTCCTGGGTACATGCCTGCTGGCAGCCTGCCACCAGGGGCCCAAAAAGAATAAGGACGGTACGCTTACCATTAATGGTGTTACGTTCCGTGATCTTAATAAAAACGGACAGCTGGATATTTATGAAGATAAACGGCAGCCGCTGGAACAGCGTGTGGGCGATGTATTGCGGCAAATGACGCTGGAAGAAAAAGCCGGTATGTTATTCATTAACGGTACTAAAGTGAATGCAGACGGCACCCTGGATGATAAACCGGATGGCAGCCCGATGCCGGTGCCGGCGGCTGTTAAGCTGATGGACGAAAAGAAAATGAACCACTTTAACCTGTGGCAGATCCCGGCCGGGCCTAAAGAAATGGCCACCTGGTATAACAATGTGCAGCAGCATGCGGCTGCTACGCGTTTAGGCATTCCCGTAACCATTGCATCGGACCCGCGCAACCATTTCAGCAATAATATTTTTGCCATGCAGGCTACCCGCTTTTCACAGTGGTGCGAACCTTTAGGCCTGGCTGCTATTGGCGACCCGGAGGTAACGCGCACTTTTGCCAACGCATCCCGGCAGGAATACCTGGCCGTAGGCATCCGGGAAGCCCTGCACCCGCAGGCCGACCTGGCCACGGAACCACGCTGGCCCCGCATTAGCGGCACCTTTGGGGAAGATGCGCAGCTGGCCGCCAAACTAACAGCCGCCTATATACGGGGCTACCAGGGCGATACCCTGAATGCACAAAGCGTGGCCTGTATGACCAAACACTTCTCCGGCGGCGGCCCCCAAAAAGAAGGACTGGATCCACATTTTGAATTCCAGAAAGGACAGGTATACCCGGGCCATAATTTCAACTACCACCTGATACCTTTTGAAGCGGCATTTAATGCACATACTGCAGCCATAATGCCTTATTACGGCGTACCTATGGACCAGACGAATGAAAATGTAGGTTTTGCCTATAACAAGGCTATTATTACCGGTATGCTGCGGGAAAAATATCATTTTGATGGTGTGGTGTGTACGGACTGGGGCCTGATCACTGACCTGAAAATGGGTGATGTAACCTGGCCCGCCAGGGCCTGGGGCGTGGAAAAACTGAATACGGCAGAACGGGTGAAAAAGCTGCTGGATGCCGGCGTAGACCAGTTTGGAGGCGAGAACCTCCCGGAAGTAGTGGTGCAGCTGGTAAAAAGTAAACAGGTTAGCGAAGCGCGTATAGATAGTTCCGTTAGAAGGCTGCTGCGCCAGAAGTTTGAGCTGGGTTTGTTTGATAACCCTTTTGTAGATGTGGACAATGCCGCTACCATGATAGGCAATGCGGACTTTCAGCAAGCCGGGGAAGCCTCCCAGCGCAAAGCCATCACCCTGCTGAAGAATGATGAAAAAAAGCTGCCGCTGCCCAGCGGCAAGCTGCATATTTATATAAAGAATATTGATGCAAAAGTAGCCGCACAGTACGGTATTGTGGTGGAAAAACCGGCGGATGCCGACATTGCCATCATACGCCTGAACACGCCCTGGTACCCGGTAAACTCACCGAACGCTTTTGCACGGATGTTCCACCACGGCGATCTTGATTTTAAAGGCAAACAGAAAGACAGCATTCTGCAGTTGCTGCATACCACCCCTACCATTGTAGATATTTACCTGGACCGGCCGGCTGTGATACCTGAAATTAATGCAGCTGCCAAAGGCCTGCTGGCAGATTTCGGCGCCAGTGACGCTGCCGTGCTGGATGTGATCTTTGGCAAAGCCAACCCCGGCGGTAAGCTGCCTATTGAGCTGCCATCCTCCATGGAAGCGGTACGGCAGCAGAAAGAAGATGTGCCGTATGATTCCAAGAACCCGCTGTATAAGTTTGGCGCAGGACTGAGCTATTAGAATTACGAATTACGCAAGCGTTGCTTCCAGTGTGATATTTGTATTCAGCAGCTTCGATACCGGGCAGTTATGTTTTGCATCTTCTACAAATTCATCAAACCGGGCTTTATCCAGGTTGGGTACTTTGGCGTACAATACCAGGTGGCTGTTGGTAATAGCGCCATTCTCCAAGGTAATGGTGGCTTTGGTTTCAATATTTTCCGGGGTAAAACCTGCGCCGGAGATCAGAAAGCTCAGCTTCATGGAAAAACAGCCTGCATGTGCGGCGGCTATCAGCTCCTCGGGGTTAGTACCGGGGCCTTCTTCAAACCGGCTGTTGTATGAATAAGGTGTTTTATTTAATATGCCCGTTTGCGTGGTAAGGTTGCCTTTACCTTCCTTACCGGTGCCTTGCCAGTTAGCAGTTGCAGTTCTTTTCATCGTCTATCTTTTTTTGAGGTGAAATAACGGTAATGAAATTACTAAAAAAAACCGCCCCGGTAATAACCGGGACGGTTTACGTTTTCTCCTGACAACTGATTCTGCATCTCTTTTAACAGTACTTGCTAATGGTTTCCTGATCTTTACGAAGCGGTATATTGTATGTTGCTGTTAATCGTTATTGCCTTGCTGTTGTTACTCCTTTTCCGTTATCAATCTCACCATTGCCAGGGTGTGTTTCCTGTTCTGTTGTGCCTTGCTGATTAATCTTATTATGGTCGTCTGTCCGTATGAACCCTCTCTGTGTATATTCCTTATTGTTTAATGAACTGTACGCTGCCAAGCAGTTTCACATCATCGCCTAACACCACGCCACCGGTATCGGTAGTTGCATGGAAGGTGAGGCCAAAATCTTTACGGTTGATCTTACCGGAAAGCTCAAAACCGGCTTTGGTCTGGCCCCAGGGATCTTTTTGCGTACCACCGTATTCTACGTTTAACTCTACCGGTTTGGTATTACCACGAATGGTAAGGTCGCCGGCTACTTTATAATTTTCGTCGTCTATTTTCTTTACTTCTTTAGATACAAAAGTGATCTTAGGGTAATTGGCTGCATCAAAAAAGTCAGCTGCCTGCAGATGTGCATCACGGTCTGCATTTTTTGTGCTGATGCTGGCTACCTCTGTTTCAAACTTAATGCTGGCGTTCGAAAAATCTTCACCGGGCGCTTCTACGGTAGCATCAAAGCTGCCGAACTGGCCGGTAACGGTAGTGATCATAAGGTGTTTTACCTTGAATTGTACTTCGCTGTGTGCAGGATCAATTTTCCAGGTTGTCATATGTTTTTTGTTTAAGTAGTTAGTTATATTATTTGTTGTTATTATCAATTTTTATAAGTGTCCCATTTTGCCGGCATTGTAATCATCAATGGCTTCCATGATCTCCTGCTGCGTGTTCATTAAGAACGGGCCGTAGGCAAAAATGGGTTCATCAATGGGCTGGCCGTTCAGCACCAGCAGTGTGGCGTCGGATATAGCCGTTACCGTTATATCCTCCCCGGCAGTGTCAAACATTGCTATTTCCACGGATTGGGCGTTATGGGTACCGTTATAGTTCACTTCTCCATGCAGCGCTACAATACCGGTGTTATAAGCTTCCGGCAAATGCAGATCAACTGTATCACCGGCTGCCAGCTTTATATCCAGCAAATTGATGGGAGTAAAGGTTTGAGCGGGCCCTTGCTGACCATTAAACGCGCCGGCTATTACACGTACCTTACTGTTATTGCCAACCGGTACAACGGGTATCTGTTCTTTTAACAGCTCCTGGTAGCGCGGTGCGCTCATTTTATACGCTTTAGGCAGGTTCACCCATAACTGTGCTATTTCCAGCGTACCACCACGCCTGGTGAACTCTTTCTCATGTTTCTCTTCATGCACCACACCGGAAGCGGCGGTCATCCACTGCACATCACCGGCATAGAGCTTACCATAATTACCGGCAGAATCCCGGTGTTCCAGGGCTCCCTGGTATACAATACTTACCGTTTCAAAGCCGCGGTGGGGATGTTCATCTACCCCGCGCGGTTTATCGCTGGGCGGAAAGTAGGCCGGCGCTCCATAATCCAGCAGAAAGAAGGGGCTGATGCGCCTTCCGAGCCGGTTCCCGTTCGGGAACACGTTCTGTACACTGAATCCGTCTCCCACCATATGCGGCGCCGGCGCTTTGTATATTTCAATTACCCTTTTTGTTGTTTTTGTGATATTCATTTTTACCTCCTGAATACGACACAAAATTACATGTTGCAACAAATGTTGGAAATGGATTAAATGATGTAAGTGGTGTACTTTTTTTAAATGCCGGAAGCCAAGGAAAGCAAAAGATAGGGTTATTACAAATTAATTTATTGTAAATGAACAGTTTAAGCATACTAACAGGGCCCTGACATGAACTTCACTAGAGATGGACCAGAGAAAAACATGGGATTTAGGAGGGAAAGACATGAGAAACACATGAGAAAGACATGGAAGGAACATGAAGTAAGATAAGGACGGATGAGCCCCCCTCCGCAATGCGGCTGATATTCGGGCGCAATTCGGGTGCAACCCGTGCGCAATTCGGGTCGGGTTTTTAGGCTAAACCTTATAGGAATAAACCTTCTGTAACCCTCCGGCTCAACCGTCTTTTCTTCCGCGTTTCAGGCTAAACCTTATAGGAATAAACTTGAGTGATAAAAAGGGTAGGTTTTTATGTAGGGGGGAGGAGTTGCGCAGGGATGTCAGTAGGGAAAAAGGGCTGTTTTAGGAGGGCGGTACCCTGGTTGCGCAGCAATTACGCAGGGGTTACATATGAATGTGCCACGCCTTTGAAGTATAGCACACGAATGCTTAACCGAAACCAATATGCGCCTGCATATTGACCCGGATCAACTTCATTCATATCTTAAAAGGATGATCTTTTACAGGATAGGAGCGCTTAACCCATTTACCGGCGCACCGGCACGGGCAGCATCCCGGAACTCAGAAGGGCTTTGATTGGTGTATTTCTTGAAAAAGCGGCTAAAGTAGTGCGGATCTTCAAACCCCAGCTTATAGGCTATTTCCTTGGCCGTAAGGTCAGTATTATACAGGTAGCGCTGGGCTTCCAGTATAATGCGGTTGCGGATATGCTCACCGGCGGTAATGCCGGATAATTGCTTGCTGATATCGTTCAGCAGCACCGGTTTTATATGCAGCTGGTCCGCATAGTCGGACACATTTTTTAAATGGTGATAATTCTCTTCTATCAGGTTCTTAAAGTGCAGGAATACGGAGCTGTTATGCGCGGCAAACTGCTCCGGCACAGCAGCCATGCTGGCGCCTTTTATACGGGATGCCAGCACCAGGAAATAACGCAGCAGGCTATGGAGCGCGGTTTCATAACCGGCTTCTTTCTCCTGCATTTCCCGCATCATACGCTGTACAATCACCTCAAACTCTTTTTCCTGTTCTGCATCCAGCGTAATAACGCTGCTGAACTGGTTGTTGATGAACAGGCTGGACTGGATACCTGCCATATTAGCGGCTTCCTGCAGGCACATAAAAGCATCCGGGAAAGCGATCATGTAACCATCCACCTTTTCACTAAAGTGCATTTTATGCACCTGGCGCGGGGCCAGGAAAAAAAGGGTGTTCCGTTTTACCACGTGGGTAACGGTATCAATAGTATGAGTAAGCTCACCTTTTTTGATCCAGTAAATAGTGTAGAACTCATGCCGGTGAGGCGCTTCATTATGAGCAAAAAAATCAGGCCCCAGGGAGCAGAGGGTGGATACCACAAAAGACGCATCTGCCGTGGCATACTCCGGCAGGGACACTATTTCAATATGATCTCTTTTCTCAGCCATTTAATCTTTTTCAAACACGCCTGCTACTTCTTCTTCCCTGTCGGCAGGGTCTACGTAATCAATAATAAAGTTATTGCGGCCCTCGCCTACCATAATACCCAGGTATTTCTGCTGTACCAGCTCCAACATGCTCAGGAACAGGAAAATAGCGTGAATACGGTCTTTACAGTGGTCAAAGATCTTTTCAAAGGCCAGTGTTTTTTCCACCCGGGCCAGGTCCATCATATACTCGCGGGAACCTTCCATGGTGTAATCATACTTGTACACCACGTGCTGGGGTTTATTTTGCTGCGCCTTAATGCGCTGCATTACCTTTTCAAAGGTTTTGGTGAGCTTAAAAAGCGTGAGGGTTTGCACCTCTGTACCTTCGCTGGTCACTTCCCCTATTTCTGCCAGCTCCCTGGCTATATTACCGCGTTTTATCTGCAGCATACGTTCCGCCTCTTTTTCTGCCAGCTCTGCTGCGGCCTGCTTGTACCGTTTGTATTCCAGGATCTTATCCACCAGCTCCAGGCGGGGGTCAATTTCATTCCCCTGCTCATCAACCTCTTTACGGGGCAGCAGGGTTTTGGCCTTGATGCGCATAAGGGTGGCTACGAACAGGATGAATTCACTGGCCAGCTCAATGTTCAGGGACTTCATGTGATGAATGTACTCCAGGAAGTCCTGTGTGATCTTGCTGATGGGAATATTGTAAATATCCAGCTCATCTCTTTCTATAAAGAACAGGAGCAGGTCAAAAGGCCCTTCAAATTGTGGTAGTTTTATTTTGTAGCTGTTATCGCTCACCTTATAATTAATAATGAAGAATTAATAATTAATGTACTACAGGCATAAATGATACCATTTATGCCTGTTAGTGCAAAAGTAATCTACCAAAAATAGTGAAAATCCTTTAGAACCGGGCCGAGAATCCGATGCCTATGACCTCCTTGACCTGCAATCGTGGCCCCTTTACACCGGTTTTTTCGTTTATAAATTCTTTAACGTCATCGTCATAGATCAGGTCTACGTTCAGGTTGGCAGTAATGTATTTATTTACCTTCAGCATCAATGCGTTGGTCATAAACACATCTATGTTCTGGGGGTTATGCCGGTAGTCGGAGAACAGGTCCAGCCGGGTTTTGAAAGTAATATTCTTCATGATCTCCTTTACATAGTTCACGGACACGTAAGCACCCATCTGGTACAGCACATGTTTGCCGCTATCTACCCCATAAGCGCCTATGGATGAGAGGTAATCGTCCATTACAATCAGGAAACGGGCGGAGATGGGCGTCATGAACACCGACAATGCCTCATTAGGCTTATAATCAAAACCAGGCGCTAACAGTACATAGGCCGGTGAAAAGAAACGGGAGGTAAGCTGCGGCGGCACACTGTCATACAGGTAACCTTTAGTGAACTGGGTGCGCAGGTTAAATAATGCGCTCAGGTACCAATGGTTACCAATGTCGTAACCATATTTGCTGGTAAAGTCTATACGGTCATCACTTTTACGGCTGCCTAAGCTGGTGGTCCTTACATAACCGTAAGCCAGGTCCAGCACGTTATCCCAGGTTTTGCGCCCCTGCCGGTAGGCAATATAACCGGTAAAGGTAGAGGCTACGGAGAAGGTGAATTTATCGCCACCCGCAGCCCAGTTGGAAAGGGTGCCCTGGTTGATATTTACATTAAACAAGCCGCCTTTGCGCCAGCGCGCTTTGGCTGTATCTTCCTGTGTGAGCTTGAACTTCTTTTCCATCTCCTCACGTTCTGTTCTCCAATCCTGGGCATGGAGTGTATACATGCCTGTTAAAAAGCATAAAAGGAATAACCCTGTAAACTTCAATTTCATCAGCAAATAGTTTGTTTTTTTTATAAACCGGCCTTGCGGCAGCGGGGTGATGGTACTGCACGATAATGGTTGCATGGTAACAGAGGTTTCAGTGATTACAACAATTGGTTTCCTTTCCCTTATTCATTGAATAAAGAGCTTGCAACATAAGATACCAGTAATACTTACCTGGATTTAAGCGCATCCCTGATCTCCGTGAGTAATTTTTCCTGTGTAGTAAGTTCCGGGGGCCCGGCTGGTGCAACGGCCTCTTTTTTACGTGTTAAGCGGTTCATAAATTTAACCAGCAGGAACACGCAGAAGGCTATAATAATAAAGTCAATGATATTCTGAATAAACGCACCATAAGCAAATGTAGCTACCCCTGCCTTTTGGGCAGCATCCAGGGTGGCAAAATCACCTTTACTTTTGTCCAGTAACACAAACTGATCCTTAAAGCTTCTGCCTTGCAGGAATAAGCCTACAACAGGCATAATAATGTTGTCTACCAACGATGTTACGATCTTGCCAAAAGCTCCTCCAATGATCACACCCACTGCCAGATCCATTACGTTGCCTTTTACGGCAAATTCTTTGAATTCTTTAAAGAACGACATATGGAAAGGTTTTATGGTTACGAATTACGGGCACAAAATAATCATATCTTCCGGAACCGGTTCATTATTAAGGCATTATTTCTGCTTTAGGCCAGGGTATTTCATTTTCAGACCTTTTAGGGTATCCTTTAACGTTTTGGCCACTATGTATTCTTTATACCAGTTGTGGTCTGCCGGTACAATGGTCCAGGGTATGTTGTTACACTGTTCAAATACATCTTCATAAGCCTTGCGGTATTGTTTCCACAGCTTAGCCTCTTCCTGATCATTCGCGTTATACTTCCACATTTTACGCGGGTCCTGCATGCGCTCTTCCAGGCGCTCTGCCTGAGCTTCGGGGGATATGTGCAGGTAGAACTTCAGTATATGGGTGTCATTATGTTCTGTTAATAGTTTTTCAAAATCGTTGATCGCATCCATTCTTTTCTGAATGGTCTTTTCATCTACCCATTTGTGTACCCTTTGTACCAATACATCTTCATAATGCGAGCGGTTAAAAACATGTATCATGCCTTTGCCTGGTACATGGCGATGAATGCGCCATAAAAAATCATGCTCCATTTCCTCCTCCGTTGGGGCTTTAAACGGTTGTACCCTTACGCCCAGCGGGTTCATTTGCCCCAGCACATTATGCACCACGCCATCCTTACCGCTGGCATCCATGCCTTGTAATACCACCAGCACCGAATGCCGGCGCTGGGCATACAACAGGTTCTGCAGCTCATCCAGCTCCGCGATCAGCTCCCGGGTGTTAGCTTTAATTACTTCTTTATCCAGTTTTTTGGGCGCCGTAGTGCTGATGTCCGACAGTTTGATCTTTGCCATAAAAGGGAAGGTATATGCTTGCTATGACTAAAATTAACAAATAAGTTGTTTAACTGTTGCGGGCCCATGAAAACACTTGGGGGAATGGCCGCTTATACAGACCTTTGTTCCTCAAAAAATCTACCGTCTTGGATAAACGCCTGGTTCACTGGAGCATCTTTTTACTATTATCTCTTACCTGGGGCAGCTCTTTTATACTCATGAAAATAGGCATGGAAGGCCTGCAATCCTACCAGGTGGCCAGCGTACGTATGCTAGCTGCCGGCCTGTCACTGCTGCCATTTTTTTTCAAATACATAAGGCAAACACCGCGTAATAAGATCCCGGTGATCATTTTATCGGGCATATTGGGCAATGGCATTCCTGCTTATTTGTTTTGCCTGGCGGAAACCCGCATAGACAGCGCGCTGGCAGGCATATTGAATGCGCTTACCCCGTTAATGGCGCTGCTGGCAGGCCTGGTTATTTTTAAAAGCCCCTTTGAAAAGAAGCAACTGATCGGCGTTAGCATTGGCCTGTTAGGTGTGGTGGGCTTATTTGCGGCCAATGGCGTTAACACCGGGTACTGGTATTACGGCTTTTTCATACTACTGGCTACGGTTTGTTATGGGGTGAACATTAGCCTGGTACACCATTATCTGAAGGGTTTCAGCTCTGTACAGCTAAGCTCTATTGCATTATTCTTTTGTGCCCTGTTCACTTTCCCGGTATTGCTGTTCAGCAACTTTTTTCCGCTGTTCGCCGGCCCGCATGCGCCGTGGATATCCTTATCCGCAGCTACTACGCTGGGTGTGCTGGGCAGCGGTATTGCTACTGTATTGTTTTACATACTGATACAAAAGGCCGGTTCTGTATTCGCATCCATGGTCACATATGCGTTACCGGTAGTGGCTATTGGCTGGGGCTTACTGGCAGGTGAGCAGATCGGCTGGGTGCAGGTACTGTGTTTGGGAGTAATATTGGGAGGGGTGTACCTGGTGAACAAGAAATAGGTTTAAATGTGCTAAACGATGAATGCTTAACGCTTAATGCTAAATGCGGAACATGGGGAGGAGCTTACATTGCGGCATGCTAAAAACTTACCCAAGCAAAAATGCCTGACACTTTGGAGTATCAGGCATTCAGCTTTATGCGTTTAGCACATTTATTAAATGGCCATAATTTCTTTTTCCTTGGTAGCGCAATGTTTGTCTATCAGGACAATATATTTATCCGTGAGGGTTTGAATATCGGCTTCGGCATCTTTGGCAATGTCTTCGCTTAACCCTTCTTTCTGCAGTTTCTTAATGTTTTCAATAGCATCACGGCGAATGCTGCGGATGGATACTTTACCCTGCTCGCCTTCACCGGCTGCACGTTTTACAAACTCCCGGCGGCGCTCTTCTGTTAAAGGAGGCAGGAATAGACGGATCATCTGTCCATCGTTCTGCGGGTTAAGGCCAATGTTGGCCGCTATGATAGCCCTTTCAATAGGCTGTATCATGTTCTTTTCCCAGGGCTGAATAGTAAGGGTGCGTGCATCGGCCACGCTTACATTGGCCACCTGGTTAAGCGGGGTACTGGAACCGTAATAGTCAACGGATAAACCATCCAGTATCTGGGGATTTGCTTTACCGGCCCTGATCTTCGTGAGCTCTACTTCCAGGTGTTTAATGGCTTTTTCCATGGAATCTGTAGCATCCTCCATAATTAAGGCTAGATCGTCTTGCATAGCAAAAAATTAGTTAAGTGCCTGCAAACCTACAGGATTTCTTTTAATCGTCAAAGAACGCGGAAGGCTAAATGCGGAACGCGGAACGCTGAATGCGTAGCTGCTACAATTCAATAGTTAACATATAAAACACGGAGAGTATATAGAGGATGGGAGAAAGCGGAAAGCTTAAAGCAGAAAGCACAAAGCTGAGTCCCAGGCAGTGATATACATCAGCTGCATGTTGCCTGCTAATGCAATACTCCTTAAGCAAAAACGCCTGACACTATGAAGTATCAGGCGTTCAGCTTTATGCGTTTAGCGTTTAGCATTATTTGTCTTGCAGCATACCTTCGGGGTTTACCCTCAGTATTTTGGGTTTGGCAATAACCGGCTCTTTGTTCACGGTTACGGTTGCCGGTGTAACAGCTGGTAATACTGTTGCGGGTGTAAGTTTGGGTGCAGCCTTCTTTTTCTTGGCCAGGTACAGCCCAATGGTCAGGATACCGGCAGAACCGGTTACCAGCAGCAGCAGGTAGTTTGTACCCAGATCCTGCAGCGCAAAGGCAGCAGCTACATATACTATGTTAGAGGCCACAGCCACCAGGGTGGTTTGCTTGTGGTTCAGCTTCAGTTCCAGCAGGTAATGGTGAATGTGATTACGGTCTGCCGTGAAAGGAGACCGGCCTTTGAGCATACGGATAGAAAATACCCGCAGCGTATCGAACAGGGGTACTATCAAGATGGCAAAAGCTACTGCCGGTACACCATTAACCGGCAATTTCGCAGCCGGGTTACCGGCTACTTCTATAAACTTTACTATAAGGATGGCATTTACCAGGCCTACCAGCAGAGAGCCGGTATCGCCCATGAAAATACGTGCCGGGGAAATATTGTAGATCAGGAAAGCTGCCAACCCGCCGGCCAGGCCAAATCCCAGTACTGCATACAGCGTTTCGCCGGCGTACAGGAAGTAAGTGCCCATAATACAGGATACCAGCATACCAATGCTGCCGGCCAGGCCGTCTACCCCATCTATCAGGTTAAAGGCATTAATAATTACCAGGAAAGTAAAATACGTGAGCAACAGCCCGAAGTGAGGGGGTAAAGCATTGATACCCAGAAAACCATACATGCTGTTGATCTGGAGGTTACCCAGATATATTACCGCAAAAGAGGCGATCAGCTGACCTATGAGCTTTTTTAACGGGGACAGCCCTATGATATCGTCCTTCAAACCCACCATGAAGATGATAAAGAAGGCTGCTATCATATACTGAAAAGGGGAATTTGCCAACGACGGTGCACATACCGCGGCTGCCATCACAAAGCCCGAAAAGAAGCCGATACCCCCTAAGGTAGGAATATTGGTCTTATGCGATTTTCTTTCATCCGGTTCGTCGTACAAGTGCTTTAATTCTGCAACCCTGATCAGTACCGGGATTGCAAAATAAGTGACAACAAAACTTAGGACGCTTGCAATTAATACATTCTCCATCAGTAGGGGGTTATAATACTAGATTATACAAAGATATTAAATTCAATTAAATGAATATCAATAAAATTCAAAAACTAAAAAACCGTGACTACCCGAACACTAATTTCGTAAAAGTTTGTGGATCTCGCTCTCTAAATCTTGGTAAATATCTCTTAGTTTTGCCATTTTAAAAAAATTGCAACTATCATGCCGAAGCTTCAAGAAATTGCCACTCAGATAAGAAGGGATATTGTACGCATGGTACATGCCGTGCAAAGCGGCCACCCTGGTGGCTCCCTGGGATGCACCGATTATTTTGCCGCCTTATTTTTTAAGGTAATGCAGCATACCCCCCAGCCCTTTGACATGGATGCCAAGGATCAGGATATGTTTGTGCTGTCCAACGGGCATATTTCCCCGGTGTATTACAGCGCATTAGCCAGATCAGGTTATTTTCCCACCGAAGAACTGAGCACTTTCCGCAAACTTAACTCCCGCCTGCAGGGCCACCCCACTACCCATGAGCACCTGCCGGGTATCCGGATCGCCAGCGGCTCCCTGGGCCAGGGTATGAGCGTGGCTATAGGCGCTGCACTGACCAAAAAGCTGAATAACGATAAAGGCCTGGTGTTTTCCCTGCATGGTGACGGCGAGCTGGAAGAAGGACAGGTTTGGGAAGCTATTATGTTTGCCCCCCACCATAAAGTGGATAACCTGATCATTACAGTTGACTGGAACGGTCAGCAAATTGACGGACCTACCGACCAGATTGGCGGCCTGGGCGACCTGCCGGCAAAATTCAAAGCTTTTGGCTGGAACGTGATCGTACTGGAAAACGGTAACGACCTGGATGAGGTGGTAGCTACCCTGGAAAAGGCTAAAAGCCTTACCGGTAAGGGACAACCTATTGCCATAATGATGAAAACTGTGATGGGTAAAGGGGTTGACTTTATGGAAGGCCACCATGAATGGCATGGTATTGCCCCCAGCGACGAGCAACTGGCTAAAGCCCTGGAGCAGCTGCCGGCTACATCGTTAGGAGACTATTAATTTAATTACGAATTATTTAATTACGATCCCGCTTGGCGGGACATAGCCTGCCCCATCAAGCGGGGAATGCCATTGAAAGTAATTATGATATGAATAATTACGAATGGAATGCAGCGGATGTTGTGGTACCTGTTTGTAATTTTTGATTGGTAATCAGTGCTTTTAAATAAAAAGGGAAGGTCGTTAATGATAACGATCTTCCCTTTTGTTATTTATTCCTTTACCGAAAAGGCCTGCTATCAGCAGTACCCAATTCGTAATTCGTAATTAAATAATTCGTAATTCAACTCACCCTCACGTTGCCTTCAGCTCTATCCCCAACATCGATGCCCGCCTTGCCGGGTACCAGCTGGCGCCGATGCCGATTACAATAATCGTAATGCTTACCAGCACAAAATCCATAGGGTGCATGCTTACGGGATAAGCATCTACCAGGAAAGAAGCGCCTTCCAGCTTTATAACGCCAAACTGCTGCTGTATCCAGCATACCAGCGCGCCCAGTCCAAACCCCAGGCCTGCTCCTATCCCCGCAATGATCAAGCCCTCTGCCAAAAATATTTTCATGATCAGCTGCTGCCGCGCGCCCATAGCTTTCAGGATAGTAATATCCTTTTGCTTTTCAATGACCAGCATAGACAGGGAACCGATCATGTTAAATGCGGCTATGATCAGTATAAAGCTAAGGATCACGTACACGGCCCACTTTTCCGTTTGCATAATAGCATACAGCGCCTGGTTTTGCTCATAGCGGGTCTGGACTTTGAACTGCGGCCCTAATAGCTGTTCCAGCCTGTGTTTCAGCACGATATCCTCCGTACCATTGGCTGTGGCAATTTCCAGGGCTGACATTTCATTGGGCCCCAGCTCCAGCAGTTTGCGCATAAAATCAATATTGGTAATAACATATTTGCTGTTAAACTCCTGCTGAATGGCAAAGGCGCCGGCAGGGTACAGATAGCTGCTGTTCAGCGCTTCATTGGGCAGCAGCCCACCGGCGCTGCGGCGGGGCACATATACATCCACCGGTACCATACTACGCTCCACATCCACGCCCAGTGCGCTTTCCAGCTCTATGCCCAATACGGCGCGGTATGCGTTCTCGTCACCGGTATCAAAGTGGCCGCGTACCACTTTTTCCTTTACACGGGTTACTTCATTATAATGGCTGTCTACCCCCTTCAGTGTAGCAATGGTCTTTTCCTCGCCAAACTGCATCACCGCTTTTTCTTCTATTACTGCGGAGTAATGTGCCACTCCCTTTACAGCAGCTATTTGTTTTAGCTGCGCGGGGCTAAGCAAAATGGTTTTGCCTGTAACCGGGCTTACTTTAACAGAGGGGTAAAAAGAGGAGTACAGGGACTTTACCAGCCCTTCAAAACCATTAAAAACACTGAGGATAACAATAAGCGCACCGGCGCCAACGCCAATGGCTACCACACTTACCCATGCTATAATGTTAATAGCATTGGTTGATTTTTTGGCCCTGAAATACCGGGAAGCAAACTGCCAGATCATTAGAAGTATTTACTTGTTTTCCTTACCGGCATCGTCGTCCTTAATTTTTTTGAACAGCTCCTCCATACGGAACACGTAATCCAGTGTATCATCCAGGAAAAAGGAAAGCTCCGGTACCCGGCGCAATTGCTTGCCCACACGCATGCCCAGCTCCTTGCGGATCTCCCAGCCCCTTTCCTTGATGCGCTCCATCATATCGGCGCTGTCTTTTATCTGGAACATGCTCAGGTATACCCTGGCTTCCAGCAGATCGGGTGTAACCCGTACGGCAGAAAGCGATATCATACCGCCTTCAATAACGTTGTACCCCATCCGCTGAAAAATATCGCTCAGCTCTTTCTGTAATAACTGTCCTACTTGTTTCTGCCTCTTAGTTTCCTGCATAATGTAAAGTTGTATGGTCGTACGGCTGTATCACCATACAACCGTATAATATAGTAACTTGCGCACTTATTCTGATCTGGCAAAGATACATGAAACCTTGCATGGTTAATGCGGGGTTCCGTATTGCCGCTGAAAAGACAAATAATTAGGAATGAAAACGTTTTTTCGCTTACTGCAATTATCCCGGCCCTATCACCATTATGTGCCGGAATATATAGTATATATTTTTCTTTATACCATTTTCAGCCTGTTCAGCTTCACCCTTGTAATGCCGTTGATGGATGCGCTGTTTGCCACGGGGCAGCAGGCCGTTGTAACACACTTACCCAAATTCTCGCTTTCTATAGATTATTTTAAGGATGTTTTTAACTACTACCTCACTTACTATATGAATACTACCGGCAAGTTTGGTATGCTGGTATATGTGTGCATAGTGGTGCTGGTAGCAGTGCTGCTTAAGAACCTGTTTGGCTTCCTGGGCCAGAAGGTGCTTACCCGCATGCGTGTAACCATGGTGATGAGGATGCGTGAAAAGCTGTATGCACAGTTCAGCACCCAATCCCTGCGCTTTTTTCAGCAGGAGCGTAAAGGCGATCTGCTGTCCACCATCAGCAGCGATGTGGTAGAAGTAGAAGCTTCTGTGGTAACCTCCCTCCAAACCATTTTCCGGGATCCGCTGCAGGTTATCTCCACATTCATTGCCTTGTTCATTCTCTCTAAAACCCTTACGCTATTCACTTTACTGGTGTTTCCTGTTTCGGGCTACCTGATCTCCCTGATCACCGGCAAGCTAAAGAAAAAGGGGACGCTAAGCCAGCATTTGCTGGGTAAAATTGTAAATACGGCAGAGGAAACGTTATCGGGTATACGTATTATCAAGGCCTTTAATGCAGAGGGCTTCATGAAAAAGAAATTTGCCCGTGAAAACGGGGATTATGCCGAGACCGTAAGGGCTATGCAAAACCAGCGGGAGCTGGCCTCCCCGTTGTCTGAAACCATGGGTGTGCTGGTGATCGTTATTATCATGGTGTATGCGGGCAATCTTATACTTACCGGGCGTAGCGAGCTTACAGCCGCCGCCTTTATTGCCTACATTGCGCTGTACTTCCAGATCATTGCACCGGCAAAGAATATTGCCAATGCCTTTGCGGTAATGCCCCGCGGCCTGGCTGCCGGCGAGCGTGTGCTGCGTGTGCTGGATGTGCCCAGCACCATACAGGATAAACCTAACGCCGCGGCTATACGTAGTTTTGAGAAAGAGATCGAGTATCAGAACGTTACCTTCCGCTATGAGCAGCAGGATGTGCTGAAAAATATAAACCTCCGCATTCAGAAAGGTAAAATGGTAGCGCTGGTAGGTAAGAGCGGCGCCGGCAAGTCAACCATGGCCGACCTGCTGCCCCGTTTTTACGATGTTACAGAAGGCCGCATCAGCATTGACGGGCAGGACATACGCGACCTGCAAATGGAAAACGTGCGCGGCTTAATGGGCATGGTATCCCAGGAGGCTATTTTGTTTAATGATACCGTGTTCAATAACATTGCTTTTGGCCAGCCCAATGCCGATAAGGAAGCGGTGATACAGGCCGCTAAAATTGCCAATGCGCATGAATTTATTGTGCAGCTGGATGAAGGCTATGAAACCAGCATTGGCGACCGTGGCATGAAGCTGAGCGGCGGCCAGCGCCAGCGCCTGACCATTGCCCGGGCCATATTCAAGAATCCCCCCATATTAATTTTAGATGAAGCTACCAGCGCTTTGGACACTGAATCTGAAAAGCTGGTGCAGGAAGCGCTGGATAAACTGATGGAGAACCGCACTACGGTGGTAATTGCCCACCGCCTTTCTACTATACAACATGCGAATGAAATAGCTGTGCTGGACAAAGGTGAAATAAAAGAACGGGGTACGCATGATGAATTAATTGCATTGAACGGAATATACAGACGACTCGTTGAAATGCAGGAGTTTAAGTAAGCTTTTCACCCCTGCTGCCACTACCCCTGTTGGTACCATTTTTGAGGCATGGTAGCGCTACACTATGCCATTTTGGAAGAGTTTTTAGGTACACTTTTTTTTCACCCATAACAAAACAAAGCGTTCCCTATGATTTCAATCGTTATTCCAGTTTTAAACGAAGGGGCCACAGTACGGCAGGTTATCAGATTAGTTAAAAAGACCACACGCAAGGTAGAGATCATTGTAGTTGATGATAATAGCCGGGATAACACTGTTGAAGAAGCCATGAAGGAAGGCGTACGGGTAATTACCAGCAGCCAGCGCGGCAAAGGTATATCCATGCGGGAAGGGCTGATGGCCGCTAAATATGACATTGTGATGTATATAGATGGGGACATCCTCACCTATCCGGAAAATATTGTGGAATTATTGACCGATCCCATCATTAACGACGAATCTGATTTTGTTAAATCTTATTTTACCCGGCAGGCCGGCCGCGTTACGCAGCTGGTAGCCAAACCCCTGTTAAGCATTTTATTCCCGGAGCTGGCGCATTTTCAACAGCCGCTGAGTGGTATGATAGCAGCGCGCAAATCATTCCTTTCCCGTGTGCAGTTTGAAAATGATTACGGGGTAGATATTGGCCTGCTGATAGATATGCATGTGCTGGGCGCCCGCATAACAGAAGCTAATATCGGAAAGATCGAAAATGCCATGCAAACCTGGGAGCAGCTGAGCAAAATGTCGCGCGAGGTTTCCCGCACTATCTTACACAAGGCAGAACACATGAACCTTCCGCAGGAGAACCTGGAAACCCTGGGTAATATTAACCTGATACGGGAGCAAATGGAATACTCCATCCTGGAATCTATTGACAAGCTGCATAAGATGGTGATCTTTAACCTGGATGAAGCCGTTTTTACCCAGGATTACCTGCAGCTGGCCGCACATGCTTTTGACTGCGAGGTATCCCTGCAGCAAATACTGGAACACTACAGCGACCCGGTAACCATACTGGAGCATACCGCTGCCCTGTTCCGCGACCGTAACCTGGCAGAGCTGCTGGAAGTGGCAGATGCCATACCCGTGGTGCCGGATCTTAAAGCGGTGGTGCATGAGCTGAAAAAGAGAGGCTATGCCTGCGGCCTGATCACCGACGGATTTGAATGTGTGGCCCGCCATATTAAGAATAAGCTGGGGATGGATTTTGTATTTGCCAACCGCCTGCATTTATATGATAGCGTGGCCACCGGCGAGCTAAGCATACCGGAATATTTCCGGCAGCCCAGTGAGGATGGTACAGATGGATTGCTGCGTTATAACAAAAAGAACATACTGCCTTATATAGCGCACAAATACCACGTAATGCCGCAGAATATTATTTATGTAGGCAGCGGCGTAGAAGGATCTGACCTGCTGAAGGAAGCAGGTATAGGTGTGGCCTTTGATACGGAGGTGGAGTGTATTGAAAAAGTAGCTGATAAGATCATTCCCGGCCCTTACATGTCGCCGCTGCTGAGCATAGCGCAGGCCAGCCCGGAAAAGTTCCGTTTAAAGCTGCCGCCCATTAGTAAAAAACAGGTACGCCGTATTGGCATTGGCAGCCTGGTAGCGCTGGCCGGCGCAGGACTGGTATACCTGGCGGCCCGGCAGCTTAAGAAGAACGATGAACAAAAACCTGCAGCACTGCTGAATTAATAATTAATACAGGGAAGTACTTCAATTAATAAGGGGAAGTGTTGCTCACACAACACTTCCCCTTAATTATTAATTATTAATTATTAATTATTAATTACTATTTGCTTTTGGCCAGCTTGGCTTCAATGCTCAGCGTAGCGTGTGGTACTGCGCGCAGGCGGGCTTTGTCTATAAGCTTACCGGTTACGCGGCAAATGCCATAGGTTTTGTTCTCTATGCGCACCATTGCTTTTTCCAGGTGATCAATAAACTGGATCTGGCGGCTGGCCATTTGGTTCAGCTGCTCTCTTTCCTGGGAGCCGCTGCCATCTTCCATGCTCATATATTTGTTTTCGGTATCATCCGTACCGGCTTCGTCCTTGCGGGTAATAAGGCCCTGCAGGTACACGAGCTCTTTTTTAGCTGCTTCCAGCTTTTTCGTAATCAGGTCCCTGAACTCCTGCAGATCTGAATCGCTATAGCGATATACCGGACCGGTAGGAGCATCCGGCTGATCCAGCACGGATTTAGTAAACTCCGGCTGGTAGGAGACCAGCGTGGCAGCCGACTTAGAACCTTTCTTCTCGGTCCTTTCCGGCTTTTCCGATTTGGCCGGAGTAGCGGCTTTTTCAACCCTTTCAACCTTCTCGGTCTTTTCGGTTTTTTCCGCGGCTACTTTTTTACCGGTTTCTTTTTCCTTATCTGACTTCTTTACTGGCATTATAACTTCTTTTTCTTCTTGCTTTGAAATCGATGATTTTACTACTTCACTTTCTCTTTCAGTGGGAACACTTTTAGCTACCACTTTCTGCTTTTCAGCAGGAACTTTTTTTGCAACCGGCTTTACAGCAGGCGCGATTGTTTTTTTGACAAGTTGTTTGGCCGGGGGTGCGGCGGTTGTTTTGGTGACGACAGCTTTCTTAGTGGGCGCCGATTTAGAAACTGCAGCCTTTTTAACCACGGCTTTTGTGGCAGCAGGTTTAGCAGGTTTTACCGCTACCTTGGGCGCTGCCTTTTTAACAGTTGCTTTTTTAGGTGCCGGAGCTGCCTTTTTCGCAGTTACCGGTTTGGCAGCAGGCTTTTTAGCCGCAGTTGCTTTTTTTGCTACTACTGCCGCTTTCTTAGCCGGAGCTGTCCTTTGGGTCTTTTTGCTAGCAACTTTCTTCTTTGTTGCCATGGGGATTAGCTTTTTTTGTTAACTAATACATTGAATTTAAGGTCATTCACCTCTATTTCGGTACCATCTTGTAATTGCGGCACTATTTCCAAGCTATCTGCCAAAATTTCCGTGCAAATATAGTCATTATAGTGAATAATCGCCGACTTCAGCGTATCTGATGCTGCCACTTTTACCATAATCCGGTCCGTTAATTCAAAGCCGCTATCCTTCCGGATCTTTTGTATGCGGTTCACCAGCTCCCGGGCATGCCCTTCATCCTGCAACTGTGGTGTAATGGTAATATCAAGGGCAACAGTTAATGCGCCTTTGTTAGCTACGGTCCACCCGGGTATGTCTTCGGAAATAATCTCCACATCAGACAGTTGTAACGGTAGTTGTTCACTGTCTATCAGCAGGTTGTAAACCCCATCGCGCTCTAATACTGTTATATCTGCATCCGTGAAAGCGCTAATAGCAGCTGCTACAGCTTTCATTTTTGCTCCCATCTTGCTACCCAGCGCCTTGTAATTGGGCTTAATCTTTTTCTTGATGAAGCCCTCCGTTTCCGTAAGATACTCAATACCTTTTACATTCACTTCACTTTTTATCAGGTGTTCGATCTTCTCAACCTGTACCTGCATGTGAGGGTTCAGTACCGGTATTAGTATCTTTTGAAGAGGCTGCCGTACCCTAATGTTCACCTTCTTACGCAAGGATAGTACCAGAGATGATATATCCTGCGCTAACTGCATCCTTTCTTCCAGCTCATTATCTATTGCCTCCGCTACCGGTACCGGAAAATCGGTATGGTGTACGGAAGCAGCGGTGGAACGCTGCCCTACCTTGTTCAGGTTGCCAAATAACCAATCTGCAAAGAACGGTGATACCGGCGCCATTAGCTGCGCTATCTTTTCCAGGCATTCATATAAGGTTTGGTAGGCAGATATTTTATCATGCTCATACTCCCCTTTCCAGAAACGGCGGCGGCATAAACGTACGTACCAGTTGCTTAAATGCTCATCTACAAACTCCTGTATTACACGGCCTGCCTGGGTGGGCTCATAATCATCCAGGTAGGCAGTAACCTCTTTTACCAGGGTGTTCAGGACTGAAATGATCCAGCGGTCTATTTCCGGCCGCTGCTGCAGCGGAATATAAGCTTCCCTGAATGAGAAATTATCCAGGTTGGCGTACATCGCAAAGAAGTTATAGGTATTGTACAGGGTGGAGAACAGCTTGCGCTGTACTTCCTTTATACCGTCTGTATCAAACTTCATGCTATCCCAGGGGCTGGCATTGGTTACCAGGTACCAGCGGGTAGCATCTGCGCCCAGCTCTTCTATTGTCTTAAACGGATCTATTATATTACCCAGGCGCTTACTCATTTTAACACCGTTCTTATCCAGCACTAATCCATTGGATACTACGGTTTTATAAGCTACGCTATCAAACAGCAAAGCGCCCAGTACATGCAGAGTATAGAACCAGCCACGGGTTTGGTCCACGCCTTCACAAATAAAATCGGCCGGGAAGTTCTGCTCAAAAACATCCTTATTCTCAAAGGGGAAATGCCATTGGGCATAGGGCATGGCGCCACTATCAAACCAAACATCCACCAGGTCCGGCTCGCGGCGCATGGGTTTACCATCGGCGCTTACCAGTATAATATCATCCACATACGGTTTATGCAGGTCCAGGATGCCCTGGTGCAGGTAATGTTTATTTACATCGCCGCCCAGTACTTCACTGGCCTTCCTTATTTCAGTATTCAGCTCTTCTATGCTGCCAATACATTTTTCCTCACTGCCATCTTCTGTACGCCATATCGGCAGCGGAGTACCCCAAAAGCGGCTACGGCTCAGGTTCCAGTCCACCATATTCTCCAGCCAGTTACCAAAACGGCCGGTGCCGGTAAAGGCCGGTTTCCAGTTAATAGTGGTATTCAGCTCTACCATCCGGTCTTTCAGGGCCGTGGTTTTAATGAACCAGGCATCCAGCGGATAATATAATACCGGTTTATCAGTACGCCAGCAATGGGGATAGCTGTGCTCGTATTTTTCTACTTTAAATGCGCGGTTTTCTTTTTTAAGTTTTACAGCGATGTCAACATCTACATCCTTATACTGTGGATCGTCTTTGTAATTTTTCACATATCGTCCAGCGAACTCACCCACAGTGTCCAAAAATTTCCCCTGCTTGTCTACAAGTGTGAGAATGCCGATGCCATACTTTTTACCTACGCGGTTATCATCTGCACCAAAAGCCGGGGCGGTATGCACGATACCGGTACCATCCTCTGTAGTTACAAAGTCGCCTATCAGGATCCGGAAGGGATCGCCCTCTTCCGGCTGTACATAGGGCAACAGCTGCTCATAGCGGATATTTTCCAGCTGGCTGCCCCGGAAAACGGACAGGATCTGCCAGGGAATTATTTTATCACCTTCTTTATAATTTGCAAAATCACCGTCTTCCCCTTCTTTTTTAAAGTGACGGTCTACCAGGTCTTTAGCCAGTATTACGCATACCGGCAAGTGGGTGTAGGGGTTGAAAGTGCGCACCAGCGCATATTCTATATTAGCGCCTACTGTAAGGCCCAGGTTGGATGGCAGGGTCCAGGGGGTGGTGGTCCAGGCCAGGAAAAATACCTGGTCGGTACCGGCTGCTTCAAACAGAAAGCGGGAACGGTCGCCTTCCACGGCTTTAAACATGGCTACTACGGTAGTATCCTTTACATCTTTATAACAGCCGGGCTGGTTCAGCTCAGCAGAGCTTAAGCCGCTACCGGCAGCGGGTGAGTAAGGTTGTATGCTTACGCTTTTATACAGGTATCCCTTTTTATACAGCTGCTGCAAACACCACCACAGGCTTTCGATATAGTTATTCTCAAACGTCACATAGGGCTTCTTCAGATCAACCCAGTAGCCCATTTTCTGGGTCAGCTCGTCCCATTTATCTTTATATTTTAATACCTCCCGGCGGCAGGTATCATTATATTCTTCTATAGATATTTTTTTGCCGATGTCTTCTTTTGTAATGCCCAGGCTTTTTTCCACGCCCAACTCTACCGGCAGGCCGTGTGTATCCCAGCCGCCTTTGCGTTTTACCTGAAAGCCCTTCATGGTTTTATAGCGGCATACCAGGTCTTTTAATGTACGGGAAATTACGTGGTGAATACCAGGCATACCATTGGCGCTGGGCGGGCCTTCATAAAATACAAAAGGTGTAGCGCCTTCCCTTAATGTTACGCTTTGCTCAAACGCTTGCTGTGCCTCCCATTGCTGTAGTACTTCCTTTCCTATCTGCGGTAAGTTCAACTGGTTATATTCCTGATATTGACTGGCCATAAAACAATTTCCGCCTTTTGGCGTTAATAAGACAAATCTTTAATTAAAATTGTGCAAAGTTACGAAATAGGGCGGCACCAAAATCGGAAAAAGCGTTAAAAAGAGTGGACCAGTATATGTTTTTTTAATTTTTTTCTTACTTTTACACTCGGAATCCATAGTTTTGCTTTTTTGGCACTGTTTTAGTTCAAGAGCCTGGAAGAAAATTTAAGTTCAAAACCTTAACCCAACGGACAAAACCATATCGTTTATATGAAAAAGTTGATGTTATTTTTTTGCGCTGCATTGTTCACTTCCGGCATAACTTTTGCACAACACAAATCGGTTAAAAAAGTAAAGCATACTACTGCGAAAGTGGTTGTGGCTCCCGATCCTGTAAAAGGTGCTTTTGAACAAAATTTTGCAGGTGTCACCGATGCAAAATGGAGTAAAGGTGGTTCAGGCAACTGGACAGCAAATTTCTCCAAAGAAGATGTAAAAACAATCGCAGAATATTCGGCAGATGGCAACTGGATAGCCACCCGCAGTGAGTATAAAGCTGAGCAGCTACCGGAAACAGTAGCCAGCACATTGAAAACAAAGTATCCAACAGCCACCGTAAAAGACGGCTGGAAAATAGAAAGAGCAGATGTAGCTGCTTACTATAAAGTGAATATTCAGGATAATGGTACAGAAAAGTCGGTTTTGATCAATGAAGCTGGTACCATTACAGAATAACTACACACAAATAAGTATTTCATAGGTATAGGGATAAATAGGACAGACCCTGCTCTTTTGGGCGGGGTTTTCTTTTTGTAGAAAACTGAGGAAGATTACTCACAGTTGTTGTTGTAATTACTACTGCAATACCACACTTTTTACGTTGTTAATAAGCCTGAGGGCGCCCACATTTTCGGCAGCTTTATTCAAATTTGTTATGACCTTGCTTAAGATTAATTGAAGCTCCGGTTTTCCGGCAATGTTTGTTTGCAAAATACAGCTACCTCAACGACCACATCAGTAATACATTTTGATTTCATACTGTCATATTGGCCAGTGATCATATCTGGTATTTAAATACAAAAAGCCACCGCTGTATCTGCGATGGCTTCTGGTATAATGGCGGGAAACTTACCGGCAATATGCACTAAGGTCATTGGTGTTTGAAGATTGTGCAAGAATGTATGGCTTTACTCACTTTTTGCCTGGTAAGCCTCCCTCCAATGGTCAAATCTGATAAGGAAGCTTATAAAATCGGGATAGATATCTGCCGATCGTGATACAAAGAAACGCCGAATTATCCGGGAGTGCTTACGAGATCGGGAAAAGAAATGATCGAAAAGGGAAAAGGTTGGAAAGATGGGAATATGCAGAAATGCAAATGAGGATAGATGTTCAATTAATGAATTGATAAATATATAGTTATAGAATGTGCGTATATGCAGGTGTGCAAGGGAATAGGGTAAATTGTGTACTGGTAAGGTAACTATGGTGTAGATCTGGCAAATCCAGTGTATTAGCACATCAGCGCATTCATTTGCATAGCTGTACATCTGAAACAGCTGCCCATTAATTTAACGCAGCAGCAGCTCGCAGGGCTTTAAGCCGGTATGCTTTTTAAAGGCGGTAGAGAAGTGGGAAATGCAGGAATAGCCCATGAGAATGGCTACATCGGAAACGGACATTCCTTTTTCATACAGGAGGCTCTTGGCCTTTTCCATCCGTTCTTTCTGGAAGTAATCGTAAATGGTGGTACCGTACATGGCTTTAAAGCCTTTTTTCAGGTAACACTCGTTCATAGCTACCCGGCGGGCCAGGTCGCGGATGGTAATAGGGGCATCCAGCTGCTCCAGCAAAATGCTGCGGGCTTTTTCTATCTTTTCCCGGTCCTCCATGTGGGTGAGGAAACGGCAGCCATAACGCTCGTCCGGGTCATTTTGCATGAACTGGTCAGAGCTGAATAACAGCAGCTCCAGCGCCTTGCTTTGCAGAAAAATATGCTTCAGCACCCCTTCGTAATTATGATGTACCATTTGTTCCAGCACCGATTTGGATTTGGTGCAGGGCTGTATGGTTTTTACAAAAGGCTTGCGGGATTGTAATTCAAATAAGGTAGTGGTGGTAGCGCCCTTTTGCAGGGATTGAATAAAGGCAGGCTGAAAACGCACGGTGATCATGTCTACGGAGGCCACCTTCTCTTTACAGTTGCCTTTCTGGCCCTTGGCGCACAGCTCATCTGTACAGGAGGGGTTCTGGCAGTAACGGTTACCGGCTACACAGTAACGCAGCTCCACGGCGGCAGACTGGCCTCTTTTGGCCGGCTGGTACACCACCATGGCTACATCCTCAACGGGTAAAGGTTTATCGTAGGTAAAGCGCTGCAGGGTAAAATCAAGGCAATCCGGTACGTTCACGGCATCCTGCTCTGCAAGCTGCAGCTGGTCGCTCATTGCCGGTTGTGGTATGGCCAGTGATAATATGTCCTGTAGCTCCTTCATCTCCAATTAACTGTAATTAAAAACCTCACAAATTTATGGATTCACATTTACTTAACAAATTAGTGGGGTAACAATGACAATCGGGTGATAGTTGTGGATTAAATTACACAGCAGGCTCCACCAGCCCTTTCATATTCATTATGAATGCCCTTGGTATGGATTTCGTACTACTAACCGTTATGAAGAATTCCTCCCGCCTGCAAAAGTATCTCAAGATAATCTTTATTATCATAGGGGCGTTAGTGTTAGTAGTTGTGGGTACGGGTTTATACCTGAGCCAGCACTGGAGCAATAAGCTACGCAGCCAGTTAAAAGATTACACAACAGAAATGTCGGATAGCCTGTATGTGCTCAATTATAAAAAAGTAAAGCTGAATATTCTCAGCGGCAGCCTTACTATTGACAGCGTAAGCCTGATAACCGATACTGCGGTTTATCATCATTTACAGGCGCAGCAAAAGGCGCCTTCCATGTTATATTCCTTCAGCGCAGATCGTGTATCCGTAAGCTTCTTTAAAGCCTGGCGGTATTTTATAAAGAAGGAGCTAAGCGCCGGATCCCTGGTGCTGGAAAAACCCAGTATTGTGCTGGAACAAAATGCGCGGAATGTTGATACCAGCCGGCACCGCTCCGCATATGAAAATATATCTGGCCGCATCAGATCCTTATCCATCGGCTCTTTGCGGCTGGATAGCACTAACCTGAAATATACGTATATCAAGAAAGACAGTGGCTTGATCATTACCCAGCTACACCGCCTGAGCATACATGTAAATGATCTGCTGATCGATTCTGTAGCTATGGAAGATCCATCCAGGTTCTTATATGCACGTAATTATGAGCTGCATTTACGTGCCTACCGGCACCGTACAAAAGATAGCCTGTACTGGATGATCGTGCGGGATGTGAGCTATAATGCGGCAGAACGTACGCTGCGCCTGGGCCAGTTCCGCGTAGAGCCGCGTTATGAAAAGGCTGCATTTGACCGAAAGATAAAATACCAGCGCGACCGTTATGATGTACGGCTGAATAACATTCTGGTACAGGAGCTGCAGCCCTATGCCCTACTGCAACAACAGCAGCTGTGGGCAAGGCATGTGGAAATTGAAAATGGCAACATTGAAATTTACCATAACCGCAGCCTGCCCCCTTCCGGCGAGATCAAGACAGGGCAATTCCCGCATCAGCTGCTGCAAAAGCTGGCAATACCCGTTTATGTAGATACGCTGATAGGCAAAAAGGTGGAGCTTTCCTATGCAGAGGTGAACCCTAAATCCCTGCAAACAGGCACCCTGCTGTTTAAACAGGTGCATGGCATTTTCCGGAATGTTACCAACATTGATTCCATGATCGCAAAGAATAAACACCTGGTGGCGGATATGGATGCCGTATTTATGCAAAGCGGTATGCTGCGGGCTCGCTTTGATTTCTTATTGGGGGAGCCTCATGGCGCTTTTGCCATTACCGGCCAGCTAAAGAATATGGACGGGCGGCAGCTTACGCCCGTAACAAGGCCACTGGCGCTGGTAGAGGTAAAATCGGCCCAGATACATGACCTTACTTTCAGCATGCAGGGTAATGAAAAGAGTGCTACTGCTGATGTGAAGCTGATATATGATCATTTAAAAATAAGCATCTTAAAAAAGGATGATGATACGCAGCAGCTTAAACGCAAAGGCTTGCTTAGCCTGTTTGCCAATGCGATTGCCATTAATGACAGCAACCCTTCGGATAATGGGGCAGCGGTTAAGGTAGCCCATGTGAAGTATACACGCGATCCACAGAAATCGTTCTTTAACCTGGTTTGGAAAACATTATTTGCCGGTGTAAAAGAAACCGCTATTGCTGCAAATATTAAGCTCTAAAAATGCTTTTATGAATAGTCGAAAAATCTGATATTATCCTCATATTCTTATTTTATTTGTACACCATCTATACACACCCTGCACTGCCGTGTGCCCGCATTCAAAAAAGGCATCCATGCCACCCAAAAACTGCCTGTTTTTTATTGAAATGAGGCCCATTTTCCGTATATTTGCACAATTCACGAGACATTTAATCAATTAGCATTTTTACATCAAGATATGAGCGAAGAATTAGCGCAAGTAATTGCCGCCACCAACACATATGATGCGGATAGTATTCAGGTATTGGAAGGCCTGGAAGCGGTACGCAAGCGGCCGGCCATGTATATAGGCGATATTGGTGTTAAGGGGTTGCACCACCTGGTGTATGAAGTAGTGGATAATGCCATAGATGAAGCGCTTGCAGGTTATTGTAAGAATATTGAAGTTACCATTTGCGAAGATAATTCCATACGTTGTAAAGATGATGGCCGCGGCATTCCTACCGGTATGAACACCAAGGAAGGCCGTTCTGCCCTGGAAGTAGTAATGACCGTATTGCACGCGGGTGGTAAGTTTGATAAGAACACTTATAAAGTATCCGGTGGTTTGCACGGGGTAGGTGTAAGCTGCGTAAACGCATTAAGCTCTGTGCTGCATGTAACTGTGCACCGCGAAGGAAAAATATTTGAACAGGAATACCACCGTGGCGCACCGCAATATGCTGTACGGGAGATCGGTGAGGCCGATGACACAGGTACCATTGTACATTTTAAGCCGGACACTGAAATTTTCAAGGATATTATCTACAACCGGGAAATACTGGCCGGGCGCCTGCGCGAGCTGGCTTACCTGAACCGTAAAATAAAGATTGAGCTGATCGATGAACGCGAGAAAGATGATGCGGGCAACGTAGTCAGTGAAACGTTTTACAGTGAAGGCGGTATTGTAGAATTTGTGCAGATGCTGGACCGTAATGGCCGCCGTAACTCCTTACTGCCCACTCCTATTTTTATAGAAGCGCATGAGCCAAGCTCCAATGTGGCGGTAGAAGTAGCATTGCAGTACAATGACTCTTTCAGTGAGAACATTTTCTCTTACGTAAATAACATCAATACCATAGAAGGCGGTACACATGTGGCAGGCTTCCGCCGCGCCATTACCCGTGTATTCAAAAGCTATGGCGATAAGAACAAGCTGTTTGAGAAATCAAAGATCGAGGTTACGGGTGATGACTTCCGCGAAGGGCTGAGCGCTATTATTAGCGTAAAGGTGCCGGAGCCGCAGTTTGAAGGCCAAACCAAAACCAAGCTGGGTAACTCTGATGTAATGGGTGTAGTGGACAGCGCTGTTGCAGATGTGCTGAATGCTTACCTGGAAGAGCATCCCCGCGAGGCCAAAATCGTGATCAACAAAGTAGTGCTGGCCGCACAGGCCCGTGAAGCCGCCCGTAAAGCAAGGCAGCTGGTACAACGCAAAAGCGTGTTAACCGGCAGCGGCTTACCCGGTAAGCTGGCTGACTGCTCTGAAAATGATCCCGGAAAATGTGAGCTGTACCTGGTGGAAGGAGATTCCGCAGGTGGTACCGCTAAACAGGGCCGCAACCGTGCTTTCCAGGCTATATTGCCATTAAGGGGTAAGATCCTGAACGTAGAAAAAGCTATGGAGCACAAGATCTATGAGAACGAGGAGATCAAGAACATTTTTACCGCACTGGGGGTGACCATTGGTACGGAGGAAGATGATAAAGCGCTGAACCTGACCAAGCTGCGGTACCATAAGCTGATCATTATGACCGATGCCGATGTGGATGGCAGCCACATTGCAACCCTGATCCTGACCTTTGTATTCCGTTATATGAAAGCCCTGGTAGAACAAGGGTATGTATACATTGCACAACCGCCATTATACCTGGTTAAAAAGGGTAAGGAACAGGAATACGCCTGGACGGAAGAACAGCGCAAGGCTGCGGTAAGCCGCATAGCCGGTGAAGGGAAGGAAGAGAATGTAGTGATACAGCGTTATAAAGGTTTGGGTGAAATGAACGCAGAGCAGCTGTGGGAAACTACCCTTAACCCCGAGCACCGTACGCTGAAACGGGTAACTATTGAAAGCGCTGCGGAAGCAGATCGTGTATTTAGTATGCTGATGGGTGATGAGGTACCTCCACGCAGGGAATTCATAGAATCCCATGCCAAATACGCTAAAATTGACGCTTAACCGTATATCGTTATACGTTATAAATAAAACCCCGGGTATAATGCCCGGGGTTTTTGTTTATATATACTAATTAATGCACCCGTTTTAGCTAAATGCTACAACTGGTGGAGGGACAGCAAGTTGGTCAAACTCATCCGTGAAAAATGCCTATAATTAAGCGTTTCAACATGTTAATATTGCTGAACCAATTTAGCAAAGCCAGATTATTGATTATCAAAAAACTATAGCGAAAATCGTTATTTTATTAAAAAAACTTATAGGTTATTTATGTAATCTATTGCAAATATTACTATCTTGCACTCAGATTTATACCTATACCGAAAGCAATAAAGCGATAAACCTATACCTATGAAATTATCCCGAGTGGCGGCCATTTTTATGGTGGCTGCAATGATCTTCAGCGCCTGTAAGAAGGACGATGCTCAACCTGAAGCGATATTTTCATTTACATTCGAGGGTAAACAATATGTATCCAGCGGCACTTCCGCTTACTACTCTGATACCGTAATTACCGGTAAGAAAACACTGGTGATCGATGGGGTTACCAATAATTTTAAGGAACACATGCAGCTTATGATCACTTCACCGGATGGTGAAATGCCAGTAGGCACTTATGGTGGTTCTGCAGCATCGTTGATGCCAGTAACAGATTCAACGGAATCAGGTTATATAGGCGTATCAACTATAAACGTACAAATTACAAGCATTAATAGTAAACGTGCCGAAGGTACTTTCTCCGGCACATTAAGTAAAAGTGGTGAAACAGAAAAGCCATTAACGGACGGGACTTTTAAAGTCAACATTAACTAGATCATCGTTTTTTTTGAAATCTTTTTCCATCGACACGCCCCGCCTTTCCAGGCGGGGCTTTTTAATTACTTAACAGGCACTGCCTGCGGCCATCTGCGGCCTGCTCTCTTGAATACGTTGTTATTATTACTACCATAGTGCCGTACATGCTCCTGTACGCTACCCTTTATCTTTTTTCTCCACATCCATCCCAGCACACCGGCTGTAATTGCCAGCCCCAGTCCAATACCTTTCAACAAAACACTGGACTCTATTGCATGTTCTCCGATTTTAATCTGACTACGCATAACATAAGGTTTTGGTGACACATAGGTTATACCAAAACAATGCCATGCTGTATTGCACAGCATGGCATCTATTGTTAAAGAGAACTTAATTAATTTATTTAATAGTAAACACAGTCCTTACCTCTGCACGGATCTTAATGGTTTTGAAATCAATGTCAGATTCTGCAGCTTCCGGTGCTACCCGTGACTGTGCCATCATATATGTATTTACCTGCTGGTAGGGCCTTACTACATCACTGTAATTATCTGTATTTATATCCTGCACTTCCAGTATACCGGCAATGCTTTCATCAATAGCGCCTAACAGGTAGGTGGCTTTAGCTTTAGCTGCCTGTATGGCTTTCATTTTTACCTCTTTGCGATACTCTTCCATTTTACTGTGTGTGTAAGATGAAATGTTTACGTTAGAGATGCCTTCATCATCTACCCCTGCCAGTATAATATTGGTTTTATCCAGCCTGTTAAGCTTTAAACGGTATCTCTTTTCTGCCAGGAAATCAGGATCGTTCTTCTTTTTGCCCCTCCACCAGTCGGGATTAAAACCAGATACATTTTCAATGGTAAGATTTTCCTTGGGAATGCCTGCATTTGCCACTGCCTGTTGCAGCTGTTTTTCCAGGGTACTGATGTCTACCTTATTGGTTTTGTTCTTTGACTGATAGTATTCTTTAAGCGTGATGCTGAGATAGATCTCGTCCGGGGTGATCTCCATTTCTGCGGAGCCGTTCACCTCTATCTTCTTTACGGGAGGTTTATTATCTGTTTGCTGTGCCCAGGTGCTTACTGTTAACAATAATCCGGCTAATACTAACATTACCTTTTTCATATGATTTGTTTTAAATGATGTGTATTCCTTTTTACAACAGCATGATGCAGGTTGCGGGATGGATTCCATAAAGGGTTTAAAAAAAGTTTTTAATGATGCTACGGAGGGTGGAACGGATGGGCGGGGGATTATGTTACACGTAGTTAATTTCTTGCGTCTTCCATTGCTTTCAGGAAGTTGTACAGGTCTGTCATAGTGCGGATACGCTCTACTACCAGCATAAAATTCTTACCTACCTGTTTTAAACGGGCATTGTTTACGCGCGTTTGCACATAGGTGAGTATATGATTAAAGGTGGGTGATTCAAAGTAAGGGGAATCCGGGTTGTTAATGAAATAACAGCGCAGGGTTTCTTCTTTCAGCATCATTTTCTCAAAGCCCAGGGCTATGGCCATCCAACGGCAACGGATCATGGTCAGCAGGTCATTTACCGGCTGTGGCATAGGCCCAAAGCGGTCCTGCAGGCCGGCGGTAAATTCCTTCAGCTTATCTTCCAGGGTAATGTTATCTAATTCCTGGTACAGGTTCAAACGTTCCTGAATACTTTCTATATAACTGTCGGGGATCAGTATTTCCAGGTCGGTATCAATGGTACAATCGCTGACAAAATCTTTCTTTTGCTCCAGCTGTTCCTTGAACAGATCACGGAACTCATTTTGCTTCAGCTCGCGGATGGCTTCATCCAGGATCTTCTGGTACATATCAAAACCTATTTCCGCTACAAAGCCGCTTTGCTCTGCGCCTAACAGGTTACCGGCGCCGCGTATATCCAGGTCGCGCATAGAGATCTGGAAGCCGCTACCCAGCTCACTGTGCTGTTCCAGTGTTTGCAGGCGTTTGCGGCTATCGGCCGGTAAGGTGCTTACCGGTGGCGCCAATAAATAGCAGAAGGCCTTTTTATTGCTGCGGCCTACGCGCCCGCGCAGCTGGTGCAGATCACTTAAGCCAAAATGGTGCGCGTTATTAATGATAATGGTATTGGCATTGGGAATATCCACTCCGCTTTCTACTATGTTGGTACATACCAGCACATCATACTTACGGTCTATAAAATCCAGGATCACCTCCTCCAGCTTATGACCTTCCATTTGCCCATGCGCCGTAGCAACAGCCAGGTCGGGGCAAAGGCCGCGGATAAGGGATGCCATCTCACCCAAACCATGTACGCGGTTGTATACAAAATATACCTGCCCGCCCCGTTCTGCTTCAAAGTAAATAGCATCGCGGATCAGGTCATGGTCAAATACATGCACTTCTGTTTCAATGGCCTGGCGGTTAGGCGGCGGTGTGTTTATGATAGAGAGGTCGCGCGCACCCATGAGGGAGAACTGCAGCGTACGCGGTATAGGCGTAGCCGTTAGTGTGAGCGTATCTACGTTCACCTTTATCTGCTTCAGCTTTTCTTTGGCTGATACGCCAAACTTTTGTTCCTCATCCACAATCAGCACACCCAGGTCTTTAAACTTCACATCCTTACTTAACAGGGCGTGTGTGCCTACAATGATATCAATTTTCCCCTCTGCCAGCTTTTGCAGGGTTTCTTTCTTTTCCTTGGCTGATTTAAACCGGTTCAGGTAATCGACCGTGCAGGGGAAATCCTTTAAGCGGTCTGAAAATGTTTTGTAGTGCTGAAAAGCCAGGATGGTAGTGGGTACCAGTATAGCGGCCTGCTTACCATCCACCAGGCTCTTAAAGGCTGCCCGTACGGCTACTTCTGTTTTACCAAAACCTACATCGCCACACACCAGCCTATCCATAGGGTGTGGTGATTCCATGTCGCGCTTTACATCGGCAGTAGCCTTGCTCTGGTCCGGTGTATCATCATAAATAAAAGAGGCTTCCAGCTCTGTTTGCAAATAGGTATCCGGCGAGTGGGCAAAGCCTTGCTGCGCTTTACGGGCGGCATACAGGCGTATAAGGTCCTTGGCAATATCCTTTACCTGGGTTTTAGCCTTTTCCTTCAGCTTATCCCATGCATCGCTGCCCAGCTTATTCACGCGCGGTTCCACGCCTTCCTTACCGGTGTACTTGCTGATCTTGTGCAGGGAGTTGATGTTTACATACAACAGGTCGTTGTTCTTGTAAATAATGCGGATAGCTTCCTGCATTTTACCGCCTACCTCTATTTTCTGCAGGCCGCTGTACATGCCTACGCCATGATCAATGTGCGTTACAAAATCGCCGGACTGCAGCTCCCGCAAGGTTTTCATGGTAATAGCCTTATTCTTGTTATAGGCCTGTTTTACCTTGTACTTGTGGTAGCGCTGGAAGATCTGGTGATCGGTATAACATACCAGCTTTAAAGTATGATCTATAAACCCATGGCCAATGGCTACGGGTATGGGATAGAAAACGAACTGCGCTTTCAGGTCTTCAAAAATGCTGCGCAGCCGTTCCAGCTGGCGGGCATTTTCTGCAAATATGAATAACGTGTATTTGTTATTGTTATGCTGCGATAGGTCTTTTAACAGCATTTCAAACTGCCGATTAAACACCGGCTGCTCCTGCGTTTCAAAGGTTATAACCGTAGCAGGGCGGCCGGTTTCCTGCCACCAGTTGCGGTTGCCAAATACTACACAGTGGCGCTGTAACAGCTGCTCCATGAGCACGGATGCTTTTACAAAATCATCTTCCGTAAGCATCATGTCCTCATCTTCATCCACCTTTACCTTATTGCCGGTTTGCAGCCAATCGTCCAGGCGCTGCTCCATTTGCTGTATCACCTCCTGCACATAACCCGGGTCTTTCATCCACACCATGGTATTGGCCGGCAGAAATTCTGTGAGCGCGGTTTTATGGTGATCTTTAGCATGGGTATCCATGTTGGCGATCAGCGTTACCTGGTTCAGCTTACGCTCACTCAGCTGCGTTTCCGGATCAAACAGGCGGATGGAATCAATATCTTCCCCAAACAGCTCAATACGGTAGGGCTTATCGTTGCCAAAAGAATAAATATCCAGGATACCGCCACGCACAGCATACTGGCCGGGCTCATACACAAAATCAGTGTAATGAAAACCCCAGCCAACCAGCTTTTCCAGCAGATCATCTACCTTCAACACATCGCCCACCTTTAACTGCACCATGTTGGTGTTAAAAGCGGTAGAGCCGGCTACCTTTTCCCACAAAGCTTCCGGATAGGTGACCAGTATTTTTTTACGGATAACGCCGCCTGAAAACTTCATGAGGGCTTCTGTACGCAGCATGCTATGGCTGCTGTTCAGCTCCTGGAACTGGCCGGTTTTTTTAAAGGAATCCGGGAAGTAGAAAATATCCAGCGCCTGGCTTAGCTGTTCCAGGTCGTTATGGAAGTAGGCTGCCTCTTCCTTATCATTTAAAATAAAAAGGTGATTCGCATTTTCCATATTTGCCCAGGCGGTAACAGCTACGAAGTTAACAGCGCTGCCGGTAAGGCCTGTAAGCTGGAAATATTGCGGAGCGGGCATATGTAGCCCTTTCACCAGCTGCTGCAGGCGGGGGTCTCGTTGAAAAAGCTGTAAAACACCCTGTAGATTCATGAAGGGTGCAAAGATAGTAATTTTTTAGTCCATGGTCTATAGTCCATGGTCCATTGCCTGGTACATATTGTAGTGGTGCGATCCTTTTCCGGCATTACCATGTAGTACACAAGCTTTTGAAAAGGGCTATGGACTGTGGACCACGGACCATCGACTTTTTTCCCTATATTTAATAACACAAATACACCCCATATGCTGGAGCAATGGTACAACGGTACGGTTACCAGAATTGTAGATGAAACCTACAATACACGCCGCTTCTGGATACAGATACCGGATATGGACCTTTTTGATTTCAAGCCCGGACAGTTCGTTACCCTGGACCTCCCGATTCATGAGAACAAGCATAAACGATGGCGCAGCTATTCCATTGCATCGCACCCGAATGGCAGCAATGAAATAGAGCTGGTGATCGTATTGCTGGAAGGCGGGGCCGGCACCACTTACCTTTTCAATGAAATAAAGGAAGGCAGCAGCCTATTGCTGCGTGGGCCTTTGGGCAAATTTGTGCTGCCGGAGGTGCTGGATAAAGACCTGTTCCTGGTGTGCACGGGTACCGGCATTGCGCCGTTCCGGTCTATGGCTAAATACATTCACCTGCACAACATTCCGCATAAAAATATTTACCTCATTTACGGCAGCCGCTATATTAAAGACCTGCTATACCCCGGCGAAATGGGAGAACTGCAGGCAGCACATCCGGGATTCTACTACCTGCCAACCTTATCCCGTGAGGACAGTACAGACTGGACCGGGCGTAAAGGATACGTACACACTATTTATGAAGAAATGCTGGAAGGCGGCAATAAACCCGCTAATTTTTTCCTGTGCGGCTGGAAGAATATGATCAATGAGGCCAGGCAGCGCATACTGGACCTGGGATATGACCGTAAGGACATACACCTGGAACTGTACGACTAAGGGATCAGCAGTTAAAACCTATACTATCTTTTGCCCAGGGAACGGGATAACCGCCATAGCGGGTGGTAGACATAAAAGTTACAGAATAGCCTTCAGCACACGCTCCCTTACTTCAGCCAGCGGAATACGCTCCTGCTCCATACTATCGCGGTAGCGGATAGTAACTGTGTTATCTTCCTTCGTCTGGTGATCAATGGTTACGCAGAAAGGCGTACCGATGGCGTCCTGGCGGCGGTAGCGCTTACCAATGGCATCTTTCTCCTCATAAAAACAATAGAAGGAAGACTTGCATTCATCCATCAGCTGACGGGCTATTTCAGGCAAACCATCCTTTTTGGTAAGTGGGAAGATGGCCAGCTTAATGGGGGCCAATTTTGCCGGGAAATGCATTACCACGCGGCTGTCCGCCTTTTCGGGGGTGCTCAGGTCCTGCTCTTCGTAGGCATTGCATACGGTTAAGAGGAACATACGATCTAACCCGATAGAGGTTTCAATTACATAGGGAATGTAATTCTGGTTAATCTCCGGATCAAAATACTGAAGCTTTTTCTTGCTGTATTCCTGGTGGTTTTTGAGGTCAAAATCTGTACGGCTATGGATCCCTTCCACTTCCTTAAAGCCAATGGGAAATTCATATTCAATATCCACGGCAGCATCTGCATAGTGAGCCAGCTTTTCGTGGTCTTTGAAACGGTAGCTGGTGGCGGGTGTGCCCAGGCTCTGGTGCCATTTCATACGTTCTTCTTTCCAGTAGGCATACCATTCTTTCTGGGAGCCGGGGCGAATGAAGAACTGCATTTCCATTTGCTCAAATTCGCGCATACGGAAAATGAACTGGCGGGCTACGATCTCATTCCGGAAAGCCTTTCCTATCTGGGCAATACCAAACGGAATTTTCATGCGGCCGGTCTTCTGCACGTTCAGGAAGTTCACAAAAATACCCTGGGCTGTTTCCGGGCGCAGGTATATTTCGCTGGCTTCGTCTGTTACGCTACCCAGCTGGGTAGAGAACATGAGGTTGAACTGGCGTACATCCGTCCAGTTATTGGTACCGCTTACGGTACATTTTATATTGTTGGATTCTATGAGCTGTTTAAGGCCTGCGTAGTCGTTCTCTTTCAGCAGGTCGTTCATTTTTTGCAACAGGGCATCGCCGGCTTCCGGGGTCAGGGTTTCTGCATGCGCTTCCAGCAAGTGATCTACGCGGTAGCGTTTTTTGCTATCCTTGTTATCGATCATGGGATCGCTGAAATTATCCACGTGGCCGGAGGCTTTCCAGGTAGTAGGGTGCATGAAAATGGCGGCATCAATGCCCACAATGTTCTCGTGCATCTGGGTCATGCTCGTCCACCAATAGTCACGTATATTCTTCTTCAGCTGTGCACCGTACTGACCATAGTCATATACCGCGCTTAGCCCGTCGTATATTTCACTGGATGGGAAAACGAATCCGTATTCTTTACAATGCGATATGATCGCCTGGAACTTGTTCTGATCTGTTGCCATAGTGGCGCAAAGATAAGGGGAATGTGAGAATGTGCAAATGTGCGAATATGCAGATGTGCAAATGGATTAAAATTATTTTAATGTATTGATGGTCAGCCAGTTGAAGTCATTCTCTGCGTACCTGCGCATCAATTCATTGTTTCCTCTTCCACCTCCACCTGCTTGATCCATACGGCATATTCATTCGGGTAAATGCGGGCCCCAAAGTGCTGTACATATACCCGGGTAAACTCTGCCCCAAAGTAAAGGATAGCTGCCGAATAATATACCCATAGGAGGATTATAACGATGGAACCTGCGGCGCCATAGGTAGAGCCAACCTTGCTGGCACCCAGGTAAACCCCGATGGCAAACTTACCCAGCATAAACAGGATGGCCGTGGCAATGGAGCCTATGATCACATCACGCCAGCGGATACGGGCATCCGGCAATACTTTAAAGATAACAGCAAACAGGGCGGTGATCACTGCAAAGGTAATGGCCAGGTTCACCAGGTAAATAACAACCATGCCTACCTGCGGGAACAGATTGGCCAGGCGCTGGTTAAAGATCTCTATGATACCATTCACTACCAGGGATACCAGCAGTATGAACCCCATGCTTATTACCAGTGAAAAGGACTGCAGGCGGTTCATAATCATGCGCACCAGGCCTTTACCCTTTTTGGGCTTGGATTTTAGCCGCCAGATGGTATTAATGGAATCCTGTATTTCTGCAAACACGCCGGTAGCGCCAATGAACAGCGTTACAAAACCCACGATGGTGGCCCAGCTCATATCCTGCGAGAGGGAGGCATTCCGGATCATTTGCTGTACCTGGATGGCGGCCTCGCTGCCTACCAGGCCCTTGATCTGGCTGTACAGGGTGCCTTCTATGGCTTCCCGGCCCAGGAAAAGGTCGCAGAAAAAAATGATCACAATCAGCATGGGCGCCACGGAGAAAATAGTGTAATAGGCCAGGGAGGCACTTAACTTCAGCACCTTGTCGTCAATAAAATCGCTGAAGGTTTGTTTAAGTATAGTCCAGTAAGTTTTTATCCCGGTAGAGAGCTGCATATGTAGAATTTTTCAGGCTGACAACATGTGGTGATCCAAAATCGTACCTGCAAGGCAGGTTCAGGGCCTGAGCGGATCATTTCAGTTTTTCATTCTGCTGATGCCTGGTAGCATCCCGGATGTTCTTTTTATCAAAATTCTTTTCCAGGGCTACCGTCATATCAATGCCGGTTTGGTTGGCAATGCAGAGCAGCACCCACATCACATCCGCCAGCTCATCGGCCAGGTCTTTCTTTTTATCGGTTTCTTTAGCGGATTGATCGCCATACTGGCGGGCCATAATACGGGCTACTTCGCCTACTTCCTCCGTTAAAATGGCCATATTGGTGAGCTCACTGAAATAACGCACACCCGTGGTGTTGATCCATTGATCTATTTTTTCCTGGGCTTCCTGTATGGTCATGCTCATGGCTTTATTTCCTTAAAGATAAAGGATTGGGTTATATTAGCGGCAACCTATTGTATGCATATGAAACCATTTTCCCTTTTATTAATAGCCGGCGCCGCGCTGGCGGTTAGCTGCCAGCAAAGCGGTACTACTACTGACCACACCAGTGACAGCACCCTTACACAAGGCGATACTGCAACTACTGCCAGCACCAGCCCTTTAGCTACCGGGTTGCAATGTTTTACGCAGGTGGTAGGGAAGGATACCGCCTTTCTGCACCTGGAAGCCGCCAATGACAGCATTAGTGGGCAGCTGGAATACCACCGTTATGAAAAGGATTCCAATAAAGGAGACATTAAAGGCAGCTTACAAGGCAACATCATTACCGTGCAATACCATTTTATGAGCGAAGGTATGATGAGCACCCGCCAGGAGGTATTTAAGCTGGATGGAGAGCGTCTGTACGCAGGCCTGCCCGCTTCTTTTGATGAACAGGGTGCGCCTGTTTTTGAAAAAGACCCAGCCAATATAAAATTTGATACAACACCTTTTGTAAAAGTTCCCTGTCCTTAAGGGCACGCGTATACGAAGCAGCTATCATTGCGCAGCGTGGCGTGTTATAATCTGCCGGGGATTACTCCCTTGCCTGGGTATCTATGGTAATGGTCACCGGCCCGTCGTTTAGCAGGGCTACTTTCATATCTGCGCCAAAAATGCCCATTTGCACGGGTTTGCCCAGGTCCTGCCCCAGCTGCGTAATCATTTTTTCATACATGGGAATGGCAATTTCCGGCTTACTGGCGCGTATATACGAAGGACGGTTGCCTTTTTTAGTGCTGGCGTGCAGGGTGAATTGGCTTACCAGCAAAATACCGCCACCAATTTCTTTAACGGACAGGTTCATTACCCCGGCTTCATCGCCAAAAATGCGCAGGTTTGTTATTTTATTACTCAGCCAGGTAATATCTTCCTGGCCATCTGCATCCTCAATACCCACGAATACCAGCAGTCCCGGCCCTATTTCACCGGTAATTTTCCCGTCAACCGTAACAGATGCCTGTGTTACCCGTTGTATAACTGCCCGCATATTCAATAATTTTTGTGCGGAAGTTAATAAATTGCATACATGCAACCGGATATTTCCAGTGAGATCAGTTTCCGCACCGCCCGCAGCGGCGGCAAGGGCGGACAAAATGTGAACAAGGTGGAAACCATGGTGGAAGGTTATTTTAATGTACCCGCATCTGCCCTGTTAACCCCTGAACAAAAAACCCTAATACAGGAAAAGCTGGCCAACCGTATTAATGCGGAAGGCGTGCTGCAGGTACGCTCCCAGGAGGCCCGCACCCAGCTGGCCAATAAGCAGCTGGTAGTTAAAAAAATGCAGGAGCTGGTACATAAAGCCTTAATAGTTCCTAAAAAACGAAAGGCTTCCAAACCCAGCAAAGCAATGATAGAAAAGCGGCTGCAGCTCAAAAAACGCCTGTCGGATAAAAAACAAATGCGGCGGGGCGGGATGGAATAATAACGCTTACTTTTGATCAAAATTCAGGGCATTGAGCATTAAATCACTGGCAGGACAAACCATTTACTACGGATTAAGTAATATAGCGAGCAAACTGCTCAACTATTTCCTGACGCCATTTTACCTGGGAATAATTACCCCTGCCGACTTTGGGGAGATGAACAACGTGTATGCCTACATTCCCTTCATGAATATTGTGCTTACCTATGGTATGGAAACGGCCTTTTTCCGCTTTGCCAAAAAGGATAACCGGCAGCAGGTGCTCAGCAGCGCTACTATTTCCCTGCTGATCTCCACGGTAAGCGTGACCCTTATATTATTCTTATTACGCGGCCCGGTAGCCCATTCCTATGCGGGTAACCTGGCGGGGTTAACAGCCCATCCCGGATTTTATTACTATATAATACTGGTCATGGCGTTTGATGCGCTAACGGCTATTCCCTTTGCACAGCTACGGCTGGAGGGGCGGCCCATCCGTTATGCCGCCATTCGTATAGCCGGTATTGCCGCCACTGTTTTCTTTAACGTGTTTTTCCTGTACCTGTGCCCCCTGCTTTACCAGGCAGGCCACCACTGGGTGCCCAATGTGCAGGTGAATGCAGATCCGCTGGGGTATGTGTACCTGAGCAATATGCTGGGCAGCGGCCTTACCTTGCTGCTATTTGTGCCGCAGATCTTAAAGATCGAATGGAAGTTTGATGCTGCCCTGTGGAAGCAAATGGTACAATATGCCCTGCCGCTGATCATTGTAGGTATGGCCGGTATGGTAAATGAAACCTTTGACCGGGCCTGGTTTCTGCCACAGTTCCTGCCGGGCAATGATATGGAAGCTAAAAAGGTGATCATAGGGCTGTACAGCGCCAATTACAAGCTGGCCATCCTCATTACCATGTTCATACAGGCATTCCGGTTAGGGGCAGAACCTTATTTCTTTAAACAGGCGGAGGGCGAAAACCCGCAGCGGATATATGCCCGTATTATGAAGCTATTTGTAATACTGCTTTGTTTTATGTTCCTGTTTGTAAGCCTGTACCTGAATGTGTGGAAGATATTTTTACGCAAACCTTTCTACTACCAGGGTATGCGCATAGTGCCGGTGCTGCTGCTGGCCAATATGTTCCTGGGTATTTATTATAACCTTACCATCTGGTTCAAGCTTACGGACCGTACGCGGGCAGGCGCTGTTATTACACTGATCACCGCTGCGCTGGCCTTTTTATTTAACTACTGGTGGATACCTATTATGGGCTATTATGGCGCTGCGCTGGCCACTATGGTATGTTACTTTATTCAGATGGCAGTTTGTTATGTATGGGGGCAAAAACATTACCCGGTACCTTACCATCTGCCCAGGATCCTTACCTATATTACCCTGGCGGTAGTTACCTGGTATGTGTTCCACTTACTGAATACCCACCTGCTTTCCCCCGGAAATATATATGCTTTAAAACCACTTTCGCTGATCGTAGCTACCCTTTTATTTGCAGCATACGGCTGGTTTATACTGCGCATGGAGCGCAAAGAGTTTCAGCGGCTGCCCTTCATTGGGAAGTACCTCCGATAGCAATAAATAATAAAGGGGCCTGCATGTACATGAAGTGCATGCATAACGATTATTATTTATTCATTCTTCATTATTAATTATTTCAGGAAAGGATTGTGTAGTTTCTCGAACCCAATAGTAGTGGCAGGGCCATGCCCGGGATACACCTTTACCGCATCGGGTAATACAAACAGCTTTTGACGGATGCTGTTCAAAAGGGTTTGATGATGGCCACCCGGCAGGTCTGTACGGCCAATGCTCTGGTAAAAGAGCACATCGCCCGCAATTACAAACTGTTCCTGCGCGCAGTAGAATGATACGCTGCCCGGGGAGTGCCCGGGTGTAAGCAGCACCTCCAGCTCATAGGCGCCCAGGGTTATTTTTTCCCCTTCTTCCATATAACGGGCAGGCATAGGCGAAGGTTCAAAAGGTACGTTATACATAGCGCCTGCCTGGGGGGAACGATCCAGCACCGGCTGTTCCAGCTTATGGATCTCCAGCCCTACATTAAAGGTTTTTGCTATAAGGCGGTTCCCAAAAATATGATCCAGGTGACAGTGCGTATTTAGCAGGCGGGTAACATTTAACCCCTCTTTTTCGATATACTCCAGTAATTCTTTTCTTTCTTCCTCAAAATAACAGCCAGGGTCTATAATTATGCAATCCCTTTTTTCGTTAATAAGCAAATAGGTGTTCTCCTCGAATGGATTGTAGGGGAAATATTTGATTTCAATCATTGTTACCCGATTTTTGCTAATTTTAATTCAGATACAATATTATCAATACTTTCTGTATGAACAGATTTACTACCAGGTTATTCTTCACCGGTACCCTATTACTAACCACGTATTTTCTATCCCAGGCACAGACCAATACTGTTGAATTCGGGCAAAACCGTGTACAGCACAAGAATTTCAAGTGGCGGTACTATCAAACCCGGCATTTCAACACCTATTTTAGTCAGAACGGGCTGGAATTGGGTAAGTATGTGGCCCAGGAAGCCGAGAAGGAGTTACCCTCGCTGGAACAGTTCATGGAGTTCTCTTTCCGTCAAAGGCTGAATATAGTAGTATATAACAGCTTTGGGGAAATGAAGCAGTCCAACATAGGTATTGGTGTAGACTGGCAGAACACCGGCGGGGTTACTAAACTGGTGGGTAATAAAATGATCGTTTATTTTGATGGCGACCATAAACACCTGCAGAACCAGATACGGCAGGGCATAGCCCGCGTAATGCTGGAAACCCTTTTGTTTGGTGAGGATATCGGCGAGTTTGCCGGTAATGCTGTATTGATAGATTTCCCCAAATGGTTTACAGACGGCTTTATTGCCTATGCGGCAGAGAACTGGAATGCGGAAAAAGATGAAGAGCTGAAAGCCATCCTGCAATCCGGTAAATATACCAAGTTCAATTCCCTTGCATATGACCATCCCCTGCTGGCCGGCCATGCATTCTGGTTTTATGTGGAGAGCAAATACGGAAAAGATGCCGTGCCCTACCTCATGTACATATCCCGCATAAACCGTGGGCTGAAAAGAGGTTTTGAGCAGGTGCTGAGCCAAACGCCCAAAAAGGCTATGGAAGATTTCATGACGTACAACCTCAGGAAATACCAGCAGGATAACCGTCGCCGCCGGCAAATAGCCCGTGGCCGCACCGTGGTAACGCGCGAGATAGGTAAATCCGACTTTTACCGTTTCCAGGCCAATCCCCGGAATAATTCCTACGCTGTAGTAGAATTTAAGAAAGGCCTGTACCGCGTGCAGATACAGGTAGGCGACAATAAACCGAAAATACTGCTGCGCAGCGGTGTAAAACAGCTGGCCAACCAGCTGGATCCCAACTACCCGCAAATAGCCTGGAACCAGAAGGGTAACCGCATTGCCGTTGTTTATGAATATGAAGGCCGCACCCGCCTGATGGTGTATGATCTGATCAGCAAGATCACCACCAAACAGGACCTGAACATGTTTGACCGGGTGATAGATATGAAGTACTTCTTTGAATTTGATAATACCCTGCTGCTCTCTGCTGTTAAGAACGGGCATACGGATATTTTCACCTATAACATCAGCAACTACAAAACAGAACAGATCACCAACGACGTGTATGATGACCTGGACCCTTCTTTTGTGGCCTTCCCGGGTAAAAGCGGTATCATTTATTCATCCAACCGCCCTTCGCCCACTGCACGCAGTGCAGATACCGTGCTGCCTGGCGGCCGGTATAATGTATTCCTGGTTGATAACTGGAACAAGACCTCTGAAAAACAGATCTCCCAGCTAACAGATATGAAGTATGGCGATGCGCGCCTGCCCATGCAGTATAATAACACACACTTTACATTTGTAACGGACGAAAATGGGATCCGTAACCGCTTTGCCGGTTTCTTTAAATCAGAAAGAGCGGGTGTGGACAGCTTATTCTTTGTTGGTTCAGAGATCCTTCATAACCCGGAGCCTTCTGAGCTGGATTCTGCATTATCCGCATATGGCGCTACTGCTCCGGATTCCGTGGCAGCAATTACCATCACTAAAGATTCAACCTACGTATTCCCGGTAAGCAACTACCAATATGGTATTAAGGAATCCCGTATAGCAGGCGACCAGGGAATGGTATCTGAAGTAACGGCCATTAACAATTTTAAACGTTTGGTGAAGCTGAAGGTAGATACTACGGCCTTGCGTAAACGTAATGTAACGGCCCGGCCTACCGCCTTCCGCCAGTACCAGATGCACCAGGACAGCATTCGTATGGGATTGCCTACCTACCACGGACAGCAGCCACCCAGGGATACTGTTAAGAAGCCTGACTTTTTCCAGAACGAATTTGGAAATGAACCGGCAGACAGCAGCGCAGCTGTGAAAGATGGCATACCGCCCATTTCAATACCACAGATAGAAGCTGTGCTGAAAAAAGCGCGCCTGCTGCCGTATAAGCTCAAATTCTCATCAGACTACCTGATTGCACAGATAGATAACTCCGTGCTTATTAACAAGTACCAGCCCTTTACAGGCCCTCCGGTAAGCCCCATCCGCTTAACAGACCCGGTGAACGGCTTAATTCGTATAGGCGTAAGCGATCTGATGGAAGATTATAAGTTCAGCGGCGGCTTCCGCATACCTTCCTCCCTGGATGGTACGGAATACTTTGCCTCTTTTGCTTACCTTAAAAAACGGTTTGATTATAAATTCACTTATTACCGTAAGGTAGATAAGGCATCTTTGGGCGATCAGTATCCCATTAAGCTGAAGACCAACCTGTACCAGCTGGAAGTACGCTATCCGTTTGACGAGGTACGCAGCCTGCGCCTGCAAACCGGCTTCCGTAATGACCGTATGGTGATACTGGCATCTGACGATCAGAGCCTGAAAGTGCAGGACTTCAGCGAAAACTATGCGCTGGTACGCCTGGAATATGTGTATGACAATACCATTAACCCGGCTATTAATATCTGGAACGGTACCCGCTATAAGATCTATGGCGATATGAACGCCCAGCTTTCCGGTGACCTGAATGGCTTCTTTAACCCCACCGCAGCGGGTAAAGGCAAATTCACCTACAACATGGGTATTGATGTGCGGCACTATGAAAAAATATACCGCAACTTTATATGGGCCACCCGCTTCTCTGCCGACCTTTCATGGGGTACCCGCAAGCTGCTGTATTACCTGGGTGGTGTAGACAACTGGCTGAACCCGAAGATCAATACCAACACACCGGTAGACCTGACGGCCAACTACGGCTTCCAGACGCTGGCGGTGAACATGCGCGGGTATAAGCAAAATGCCAAGAATGGTAATAATGTAATGCTGTTCAATACAGAGCTGCGCCTGCCGGTGTTTGCCACCTTTATTGAGAAGCCCATTAACTCTGCCTTCCTGCGCAACTTCCAGCTCACCTCTTTCATAGACCTGGGTACTGCCTGGAATAAGACGCTGAACTTTAAAGATGCCAACTACACTTATTACAACGGCAGCGATGGTGTAACAGTGAAGATCAAAGAAGGCTTCCTGGGCCCCTTTGTAGGCGGCTATGGTTTTGGCGCCCGCACTACTATTGCAGGTTATTTCCTGCGGGTAGATGCCGGCTGGCCGATGATCGCTTTCTTCCGCGGCAACCCGATCTGGTACTTTGGTATGGGCGTGGATTTCTAAGCAAATACAATCATCTTTATACAGCAAGGGGGTGTATCATTAAAACGATACACCCCCTTTTTAATTGATATAGGGTATCCGGACAATAGATAATTCTTTTTATTTAGGCGTGGCAGATCTTAAGTGGTAAAGAATATGCATGAACAAACCCATGCAAACAGTAAAGCCCCATACATGACTATACTCCATTGGGTGCAGCACCATAGCGCATGTTTCCCGCAGCAGCGGCACTGGCTGCACTACCAGGTCCCAGCTGTTCCAGCGCAGGTAACGGCCAATGTATACGCCCCAGCCGCATAAAAGCATTACCGGTAAAATAAACAGCTGTACCGGCCATTTGGGAAAGCGGTTCATAAACATACCCTGCATTTGCTTAATGGATATAAAACCCAGCAGCAGGCCGTTCCAGGCAAAAGACAGGATCAATATCAGGTCAAACCACATAGGTGCTCCGCCTTCCGGTAAATGATACAGGTCTGTAAGTATATAAGGTGCATTAGGCAGGTATAGCAGCCACAAACAAAACACAGGTATCCATACCGGTAAAGGCCATTTGCTGCTGTCCAGGCGCCGCATCATCCAGGTTACGTAATAGGGCACCCAGGCCAGGAACAGGTTCCATAGCAGAAAGGTATATTGCCAGCTGCCGGTATGAATGCAGCGGAACGTTAATAATGTTATGCTAAAAGTAACAGCCAACCACAGGGCCTTTCTGCTGCTACCTGCTATGGTAGGTAATTGCATACGCATTTAATGCTTAATTGAAATGTTGAATAATGGCTTGGTTTCAAAACCGCTATTTAAAGAAAACCGGCAGAAATACCACCGCACCGGTAATTACGGCTACCACGGCGGCTATGAGCACGGCGCCGGCCGCTACATCCTTGATCCATTTTACGCGGGGGTGATAGTCCGGCGACAAATGATCCATCATTTTTTCGATAACGGTATTCAGCATTTCCGTTATCCATACCATGCCGGTAACAATACTAATGACTATCCACTGCACTGCGGTAATATGGCTCCAGGCTCCCAGCGCTATTACCAGCATCGTGGCTACAGCGTGTATACGGGCATGCGGCTCTGATATTATAAAAGCAGCAATGCCGCTGAAGGCATACCGGAAACTGTGCAGGCGGCGGTGCAGGTAGCTGTTTTTAGGAGGCATCATGGTTGTCAGGTTTTTGGGCCGTGCTTTCTGCAATCCATTTCCACCAGAAAGCAATACAGGTAAAATAAATAAAAAAGTGGATCAGCGCATCGCTAAGGGATGAACATTGGCGGTCCAATATCCAGACACAGGCCCCTGTTAGCAGTATGGCAGCAATAGTTACTAGGCTGCCGGTTATGCTAATGGGAATGTATGCCCAGCCATATTTTTTAAACCAGTACCGCTGCATAACATGTTCTTTTAATTGAACGAATGTTGCAGCGGGCCATGTTTCAGTGTTTGCCGCCCGGGCACTTTTGACAGAATAGCTTCCAGCAGGGGCAGCATTTGATTGAGCCCTTTGGTTTTGATAATGAAGTTCCATAGTGGTTCAAATTTTTTCCAGCCGCCGGCGTAGGCAAAATGTTTCAGCATATGTTTTAGCTCCGTATGCGCCAGGCTGGCGCTGGTAATGTTGCGCCAGCTATAGAAATTGCGGTAGGCCCAGTTGTAGCCCCGCTCCAGCTGCTCTGCTGAAAGGCCGTTGGTGCGGTACACCACATGCCGGGTATCATACAGGTCCCAGTTGCTGTGCAGCAAACGGCCCTGCTGCTGCATTCGTTTATACAAGGCCGTGCCAGGGTAAGGGGTGAGGATATGAAAGGTGCAGGTGGTAATACCATTGTTCACCGCCCAGTCTACCGTGCGTTTAAACACATCTTCATTATCATCATCCAGCCCGAATACAAAGCTGCCGTTGATCATAATCCCCAGGTCGTGCAGGCGGCGGATGGCCTCCGTATAGTCTTTCCCGATATTCTGCTTTTTATTGCTTTGCTGAAGGTTATGATTGCTGAAGGTTTCAAAACCTATGAATACACTGCGCAAACCCGCTGCTGCAGCCTGTTCTATGAGGTTGCCGCGTAAAATAGCTTCTACGGTAGAGGCGCCCTGGAACACCCGGTTCATACCCTGCATGCCATCAAACAAAGCAGCGGCAAACTTACGGTCGCCCAGCAGGTGATCGTCCAGGAAGTACAGGTGGCGGCCCGGCAGGCGGTCTATTTCCGCCAGGGCCTCATCTGCCTTTTGCACATAAAAAGAGCGGCCGCCTTCAAAAAAAGCATCCTTGTAACAGAAATCGCAATGGTGTGGGCAGCCCCTGGACACTACAATGGAATTGGGCACCAGGTACAGGTTTCGCCTGATCAGATCCCGGCGTATAGGTGGTATGCTGTGCAGTGTACGTTGCTGTGAAGTGTAGATCTTTTGCGTGCGCCGCTGCTTAAGATCTTTTAAGAACTGCGGAAAAGTATCTTCACCGGGACCGATGAAGATACTGTCCGCATGAGGCATAGCCTCTTCCGGCAACGACGTTACATGCAACCCACCCAGGCACACATAACAACCTTTGCTACGGTAATGATCTGCAATGGCATAAGCGCGGTACGCATTGGTAATGTATACCTGTATGATCACCAGCTGCGGATCATCATTCAGCTGCAGTGTTTCCACATGCTCATCCTGCAGGGTGATCTCATCATCCGCATCGCAGTAAGCCGCCAGGGTAGCCAATCCCAGTGGAGGAAACAGGGAGTACTTAATGGGGCGCCAGTAGGGGCTTTTTGCTTCCGTTAATGCCGGCAGGATCATTTTAATTTTCACGCGTGTAGTTTTTGATTGTCTCTATGAACCTCTTTCATGGGTTTAACTCCGCATATACCTCTCTCTGTGCAGGAAACATTTATCATGCGTTTGCATTTTGATCGTATGCGATATTACCGCCCAATGTATTCCAGCGGATCTTGCGGCTAAAGTACATGACGATGGCAAGGATGCTGAATAAGCCCAGGCTGCCCATGAGTAATGCCTGATCTTCTGACTGGATGATCACATAAATAAACCCGTACAACGTAAGCAGGGTGCCGCCTACAGCCAGCGTGGTACCAGCTTTTCTGAACACGCTGGCCGCGTAAGCGGTTACCAGGCTTAGGGTTAACAGGGTGGCAATGATATATGCCAGGTTAAAATTCAGCTGCTCGGCAAGGGCAATCAGCAAAGTGTAAAAAATGCATAGGGCCACGCCGATGAGTATATATTGTAATGGATGAACGCTGTGATGTTGCAGCAGCTCTATAAAGTAGAACAGCAGGAAGGTAAGGCCGATAATGAGTATCGCGTATTTCACGGCCCTCATGGATTTGGCATAACCATCTACCGGTAAAAAAAGCTTTACGCCAAAGTCCGCATCTTTAATATCATATTTATCTCCCACACTCCAGCTTTGCGGGAAGTTGCGGTTCAGGTGCAGCACCTGCCAGCTGGCGGTAAAGCCTTTAGCTGTGATATCGCGCTTTTCCGGCAACACAGAGCCATCAAAGCTGGGATTAGCCCAGGGGGCATTTATATTTACCCGGGTAGTTTTGCCTACCGGTGAAAAATAGATAAGGCCGGATCCTTTAAGACCCAGGTTAATGGAAAAGCTGGCCGTATCGCTATTGGCTACCATAGCGCTTAAAGGAATGCGTGTTTGCACACCATTGCCCAGCAAGTCAACAGCTGGAGTACCGGGGTTGCAAACATACGGCTGCCCGTTCCATAATACCTGCAGCTGGTTGGTGATGCCGCGCATGTCTGTAATACCGATCGACAGATAGGCCTCATCCCACAAAAAGCTGGTAGCCGGTATATTCAGCGCCACGGGGTCGGGTGTCGTGAAGACTCCGCTCAGCTGTAACTGAGAGCTGTACACGGCTACTTCATAAATACCCCGCTTGCGGATCTCCGGCGCCAGCTGCCCGTTGATATTAAGCTTGTCCGGTAAAAAGCAGGCTTGTTTGCGAATCAGCTCTTTTTTCTCATTCAGCTCCGTATAAGGCACTACCAGCACCGGGCCGGTGATGGTTTGCTCATTGGCCCACTTACTGCTTACTTCTTTAGTAGCATCGGTTTGCAGGTGCTCCCGTTCAGAAATAAGGCCCATGATCATGGCGGTGGGAATAAGCAATACCAATACCAGGAAGCCAATTACCAGGGCTTTAATGGAGTAGGAATTACGTTGCATAAATGTTTGCCTCTCGTTGGTTTGCGGTGTTTCCATGTTTTAAGTTTTAAAAAGCACTTTGTATTTCAAAGTATAGGGATAAAAAAAATTTCACTCTATAGACCGGATCATATTTTCCAGCGCAGCCAGGTGACCTTTAAAGGCTTTCTCCCCGGCTTTGGTAATGGAATAGGTGGTATTGGTCTTACGGCCAATAAAACCCTTGTGCACTTTCAGGTAACCGTTCTCCTCCAGCGTGGTCAGGTGGGAAGCCAGGTTGCCGTCTGTTACTTCCAGCACCTGCTTCAGGTCGTTGAAGCTCACCTCCTCATTCACCATGAGCACACTCATCACGCCCAGGCGAATGCGGCTGTCGAATAATTTATTGAGATTACCTATTGGATTCATTGCATCACAATTTCCATAAATTAATTGGAGAAAAATATGCTTTCTGTTTTTCAGCCTTCTGCATTCACTCCTCTTTCATATTTCCACCACATTACAAGGCCATATATTATATGGAGCACGCCAAAGCCCAGGGCCCAGAAATAAAGGCCGCGGCGTAAAAAGAAGATATTCAGGATACCCAGTATAATTTCTGTAATACCTAAATAACGTATATCCGTGAGTGTATATTTGCTGGCATTTACCAGGGCCAGGCCATAGAACACCAGGCAGGACGGGGCTATTAAAGGCTCATGGTTATTATACATTAACCCCAGTATAAAAAAACCACCGGTTACCAGTGGCAGGCATAGGTTTACTACCACTTTACGGGAGGTAGCATCCCAAATGGGCAGGTTATTACGGCGTGCTTTGCGCCAGGTAAAATAAGCGCCGCCAGCCAGGGTGATCCCTAATACCACAGCTGCCAGGATGATCAGCTTATAACGCAGTATAGCGTAGTCGGCATCGTAGTAACTGCCACGGGTATCCCAGGCAAGATAGTAGCTATGGATCCAGAGGTAGGCCACTGTGGCGCCGGCCAGGCCGCAAATGCCGGCCCATACGCCGCTTAAGCCGCTAAGGGATATGAAACGGCTGCTACGTTCCATTATGCGTTTAATATCACTTAACGTTTCCAGATGCTGCTGTTCATTCATATAGAAAGCACTTTGTAATTCAAAGTTAATGGAAATATTGGATTAACAAAATTATTTGAAGTGTTAGGTGTGAAAATGATTGAGAATCATTGGGATTGGATTTGTTAAAGTTACTGCCCGCTCATTTTGTCCAACGCCGCTACAATTACCCCGCAAGCCTCTTTGATCTCCTCCTTACTAATAATCAATGGCGGCGCTATGCGCAAACACTCCGGTGCAAACAGGAACCAGTCGGTGAGCAGGCCCTGGCTGATGCATTCATCAATCACCTTTTTATTAAAGGGAAAGTCCGCTAATTCAATTGCCATCAGCAGGCCCTGGGAGCGTACTGCTTTAATGGCGGGGTGCTGCAGGTATTGGTGAAAAAGCTGCTCCTTTTCTTTAACAGATGGAATAATATCTTCATCCAGCAAGGCATTCAGGGCGGCTAAGCCGGCGGCGCAGCTAACAGGGTGGCCGCCAAAAGTGGTAATATGTCCCAGCACCGGATTATGGGTAAGGCTCCACATAATATCACGGGAGGAAATGAAGGCCCCCAGCGGCATTCCACCGCCCAGGGCTTTGCCCAGCAATAACACATCGGGGACAATGCCAAACCGCTCAAAACCCCATAAGGCGCCGTTGCGGCCCAGTCCACATTGTATCTCGTCCAGCACCAGGAGGGCGCCGGTTTGGCTGCATTTTTCGCGCAGGGCGTGTAACCATTCCTGTTGGGGCGGGCGTACGCCTGCTTCTGCCTGCACGGTTTCTGCAATTACGCAGGCGGTGCGGGCAGTAATATGCTCCAGTGAGCTAAAGTCATTATAATCCAGGTGCTGAATATCCGGCAGCAGGGGGCGGTAGGCATTGCGCCATTCCTCCTGCCCCATAATACTCAAAGAGCCCTGGGTAGAGCCATGGTAGCTATTCTTAAAGGCAATGATCTCCGTACGGCCTGTATATCGTTTGGCCAGCTTCATAGCGCCTTCTACTGCTTCTGTACCGGAGTTGGTAAAGTACACACTATCCAGCGCAGTGGGCAGATTCTCCGTTAATCTGGCCGCAAAAGCTACCTGCGGCGATTGTACCAGCTCGCCATACACCAGCAGGTGCATGTATTGCTGCGCCTGATCCTGTATGGCTTTTACCACTTTGGGATGGCAGTGCCCTATATTACATACACTAATACCTGCAATCAGGTCCATGATGCGCTTGCCTGCTGCATCCCACATATACATTCCCTGGGCTTTGGTGATCTCCAGTGCCAGCGGTGCATCGGAAGTTTGTGCTACATGCCGTAAAAAAAGCTGCCGGTTGTTCATACAAATGCGAAGGTAGTAATTATACAAGCTTTTAGCTTTTAGCTATTGGCGATTAGCGTTTAGCGTTTAGCTTGGGGAAAGAAAAATGGCTGGTTATAATAGAATAGAAAAAATTTGCGTTATGCCTGATGGGCCATTATGGATTATTATTTGTAGCGGTTAACCAATAACTTGCAGCTAACAGCTAAAAGCTAATTGTTAATTGTTAATTGCTAACTGCTATTAAATCTATAATGATGCCTGTTATACTACCAGTAAAAGGAATACAGCCGGAATTTGGCAGCAACTGTTTTATTGCACCCAACGCTACCATTGTAGGCGATGTAACTATGGGCAACGATTGCAGCATATGGTTCAATGCCGTGGTGCGGGGCGATGTGAACAGTATTCGTATAGGCAATAAGGTGAATATACAGGACGGCGCCGTTATTCACTGCACCTACGAAAAAACAAAAGCCATTATTGGCAACAATGTATCCATAGGCCATAACGCCATTGTGCATGGCTGTACTGTAGATGATAATGTGCTGATAGGCATGGGCGCCATTGTAATGGATAATGCCCGTATTGGCAGCAACAGCATTATTGCCGCCGGGGCGGTGGTGCTGGAAGGTACCCAGGTAGAAGCAGGAACTATTTATGCCGGGGTGCCGGCTAAAAAGGTAAAAGACATCAGCCAGGAGCTGATCAGCGGCGAAATAGACCGGATTGCTAACAATTACCTCATGTATTCAGGCTGGTTCAAATAGTAAAAAATCATTATATTGCAGTAAATTACAAATTACAGATACCTATGAAGAAATTTTTACTCCTGATGTGGCTTACCGCTATGGTGGCTGCCGGGTGTGCTACGCAAAACGGCTGTCCCGCCAATAACTTTTATACCAAAGGCAATAAAAGCGATAACCGGAAGGCCCGTAAACAAATGGACAGCCGCGTATTCTAAGCTATTCCATACCCTATGCGACACAAAATTACCCTATTGCTGATTGTTGCCGGCCTGCTGACCATGAGCGCCTGCAAAACACAGAAAACCGGCTGTCCTCAACCCAAAAAGAACTGGGGTGCGGAAAAAGTGCTGGATGAGCTGAATAAACCCAAGAAACGGGGTTAATAACGTTCTTCTTCTATGGTTTCCAGGATGGTAGCGTAGCTGATGTACCTATCTGTATCTATCTCCCCCTCTTCTACGGCGGCCTTTACCGCGCAGCCGGGCTCATTGATATGCAGGCAGTTATTGAACTGACACTGCGTAATATAGGGCTGCATTTCCAGGAAGTAATGCGATAATTCTGTTTTAGGGATGTCTATGATCCCGAACTCCCGCAAACCGGGGGTATCTATTATTTGCCCACCATCCGGCAGGTCAAACATTTCTGCAAAAGTGGTAGTGTGCAGGCCTTTACCGCTCCAGCCGCTTACTTCTTTTGTACGCAGCTGCATACCGGGCAGCAGCTGGTTAATAAGGGAGGATTTGCCTACCCCGGAGTGGCCGGACATTAAGGTTACCTTATCTTTCAACATTTCCTGTACCTCGGTTATCCCTTCGCCCTTAGCCGCAGAAATGAGCAGCACAGGATAGCCAATATCCGTATACACATCTGCCATTTCCAGGAATTTTTCCCGGTCCTTTTCTTTCAGCAGGTCTTTTTTATTAAACACCAGAACGGCCGGAATGTGGTAGGCAGCGGCCGTTACCAGGAACCGGTCTATGAACCCGCGGGAAGTGCGGGGCTCCTTAATGGTGCATACCAGCACTGCCTGATCCAGGTTGGCGGCTACAATATGTTTGTGCGATCTTTTATGGGGAGAGCTACGGACAATGTAATTGCGGCGTGGCGCAATTTCCGTGATCATGGCATTGGCGGCCTCCTTTTCCTCTTCCACTACTTCTACAATGTCGCCCACGGCAATGGGGTTGGTGGAGGTAATGTCCTCATCCATCTTAAAAACACCTTTCATACGGGCCTGGTAAAACCCGCCATCCAGTGTTTTTACCTGGTACCAGCTGCCGGTCGATCTGTAAACGGTTCCTTGCATGAAGGGGCGAAGTTACGGTAAACTCCGGAAAGCCGTGTACCGCAACACCACTTCCAGCAGCAGGCAGGCCAGGGCCAGCATGGCCAGCGGGAAGAAATGTTCTGCGTAACGTTTATAGGAGGTGATCTCTACCTTGGTTTTTTCCAGCTTATCAATTTCATCGTAAATGTGCTGTAAGGCCACGGTATTGGTAGCGCGGAAGTATTTGCCGCCGGTTTCAGAAGATATTTTTTTCATCAGCTGCTCATCGATCTGCACATCCTGCATTTGCATTTGTATGCTGCCATCCGGCATGGTCATGGGGAAAGGCGCTTTGCCATAGGTACCAATACCAATGGTATATACCCGGATCTTGAAGGCTTTGGCTATTTCCAGCGCGGTAATAGGATCTACCAGGCCGGTATTGTTCACCCCATCCGTAAGCAGGATAATGACCTTACTTTGGGCTTTGCTGCTGCGTAAACGGTCTACCGCGGTGGCCAGTCCCATCCCAATGGCAGTACCATCCTGCAGCATACCGCTTTTTACCTGCATGATCTGGTTTTCCAGCACGGCATGATCGGTAGTGATAGGGCATTGCGTAAAGCTTTCGCCGGAAAAGATCACCAGGCCAATACGGTCGCTGATGCGTTTATTCACAAAATCCACAGCTACTTTCTTGGCGGCTTCGAGGCGGTTAGGCTGCAGGTCTTCTGCCAGCATACTACCGGAAATGTCTATACTCAGGGCAATGTCTATACCCTCACTGTCAATGTTTTCAGAGGTATTGCTGGTTTGCGGGCGGGCCAGCGCTGTAACCAGGGCTGCAAAAGCCAGCACGCGCAGTACCAGCAGCACCGGCCGGAATTGTACTTTCCAGGATACCGGCAGCCCTTTAAGGCCCTGTATGGAGGATACCTGCAAAGCGCCCTGCTGCCGCTGCTGTTGTTTAAAATACCAGTAAATAAGTAACGGTACCAGTAACAATAACCAGAAACACCAGGGATAGGCAAATGTTATATTTTTCCAGATCGACAGGTCCATTAGTTCAATTACGAATTATCAATTACGAATTAGGCGGAAAGCTGAAAGCATAAGGCATAAAGCTGATTATGTTTTGCTGCCGGCCTTTTGCTTTATGCTTTCTGCTTTACGCTTTGTGCTTTCAGCTTTTTGCATTAAGCGTTCTGCGCTTCAGCCGGCTTAGCGGCTGGTTTGGTCCACTCCACTATTTCAACGGCTTTGTGCATACTTTCTTCGTGCTCCTGCGGTGTAGGCTGCAGCTTTGCAAACTTAGCCAGGTCGGCCAGCGATAACAGCGCCCGCAGCTTATCGCGCTGCTGGTTCAGGATGGTCACCGGTTTTATGTTCTGCAACAGTTCTGCCGTAGTTTGTTCCAGCGCAGCTATGCCAAACTGCTCCTCAAAATAGGTACGCAAAATATCTGTGAGCCTTGTATAATATTCTTTCACATTACCCTGCTGCCATACCTTTTCTGCATCCAGCTCTTTTAACAGGCGCAGGGTACGGTCGTACACTGGTTCCAGCGGCGCTGCAGGTACTACTTTTTCCTTAACCGGGCGCTTACGGAAGTATAGCCACAGCCCTAACGCCAACAGCACTACCGCTGCGCCAATAGCCATGTACAGCCAGTAATCCCAAATGTTCCAGGCCACGGTGCGCACACTTTTAATAGGCTTAAATGCTTTGGTAGTATCTACCGTAACGGTGTTTACATCTATACCAATGGGCTGCGAAAAAGCAGAGTCCACCATACCGGCAGGGGAAAATACATCAAACCGCAGTGCGGGTATATCCCAGCGGCCGGAGTCAAAGCTGGTAAGGGTAAAGGTTTGTTTAAAAAAAGTTTCGTTATTACCGGCGTTGGTAACGGTATCCAGCTTAGAGCGGTCTACTACCTCCCAGTGATTAAAAGAATCCGGCAGGTTAGGGAAGGTGAGCCGCAGGCTGGCGGCTTTCAGCTGGTTCAGATCCACTTTGGCAGACAGCTCCAGCTTAACCTGTTCGCCTATACGTATTTTATCGGTATCGGCCAGGGCCTTTACCTGGTAATGGTCCTGGGCCAGCAAGCGGAAAGGACACAGGTATCCCAGCAATACACATAAAAAAATACGCTGTAAGATTATTCTTTTTTGCATGATGGTTTTTGCTCCGCTTTAAAACTTATGCCCGGTTCAGGAAAAATGTTTGCAATGCTTTTACGTAATCTTCGTCGGTACGCACACTTACCAGCTCAGCCCCGCTTTTCAGGAATGCGCTGCGGCAGTATTGTGTGTGCTGCAGGAACTGCTGGGTGTAATATTGCTGCACCCGTTTATCAGCCGCATCCACCCACTGGCGGCCGCCTGTTTCAGCATCCACGGCCTGTATAAGGCCTACCGGCGGCAGCTCTTTATCGCGCTGGTCATACACGTGTATACCCACCATATCATGCCGGCGGGAGGCGATGGTCAATGCATCCTGGTAGTCGCCTGCCAGAAAATCGCTCAGCAGGAAAACAATACTCCGCTTTTTGGCGGCATTGTTAAAGAAGCGGAGGGTTTCCCGGATATTGGTGCCTTTCTTTTTAGGTTTGAAAGAAAGCAGCTCGCGGATAATGAACAGGATATGTGATTTGCCCTTTTTGGGGGGAATGTATTTCTCCACCCCATCGCTAAAAAATATCACCCCCACCTTATCGTTGTTATTGATAGCGGAAAAGGCCAGTACGGCGCATATTTCCGTTGTAAGGTTGCGTTTATTCTGGTGCACGGTACCAAACACAGAGCTTTCACTTACATCCACCAGCAGCATTACGGTGAGCTCTCTTTCCTCTTCGAAGATCTTTACAAAAGGATGGTTGAACCGTGCTGTTACATTCCAGTCAATAGACCGTACATCATCTCCAAACTGGTATTCCCTAACCTCACTGAACGACATGCCCCTTCCTTTAAAGGCGCTGTGGTACTCCCCGGAAAAAATGTGGTTGGAGAGCCCCCGGGTCTTCATTTCTATGCGTCTTACCTTTTTGAGTATTTCTGCTGTATCCACCCGACCTAAGAATTAATAATTAATAATTAAGAATGAATAATTAATACCGACTGCCAACTGCCCACTTATAACTGCCAACTATCTTATGGTACTTCAACGGCATTCAGTATTTCGCTCAGGATATTCTCAGAGGTTACGTTCTCTGCTTCTGCTTCGTAGGTAAGGCCTACGCGGTGGCGCATTACATCAAAACAAATGCTGCGCACGTCTTCCGGTATCACATATCCGCGGCGTTTCATGAACGCATAGGATTTTGCAGCCCAGGCCAAACTAATGCTGGCACGGGGCGATCCGCCGTAGGAGATCAAAGGTTTCAGCTTTTGCAGCTTATACTCTTCCGGATGGCGGGTGGCAAATACAATATCCAGTATATAACGTTCTATCTTCTCATCCATATACACTTCCCTTACCAGCTTGCGGGCCTGCACAATATCGGCCGGGTTTATTACCGGATTAATAGCGCTCATGCCGTCCGGGTTCAGGTTCTGGCGGATGATATGTCTTTCTTCTTCCTTGGTGGGATAGCCGATCACTACTTTCAGCATAAAACGGTCTACCTGTGCTTCGGGCAGGGTGTAGGTACCTTCCTGCTCTATCGGGTTCTGGGTGGCCAGTACCAGGAAAGGCTCTTCCAGCTTAAAGGTAGTATCGCCAATGGTGATCTGTTTTTCCTGCATGGCTTCCAGCAGGGCGCTCTGCACTTTTGCCGGGGCACGGTTAATTTCATCTGCCAGGATAAAGTTGGCAAAGATGGGCCCTTTACGCACCACAAACTCATTGCGCTGCTGGTTATAGATCATGGTACCTACCACATCGGCCGGTAAAAGGTCCGGTGTGAACTGTATACGGCTGAATTTTGCGTTAATAGCGGATGATAAAGACTTGATGGACAAGGTTTTTGCCAGACCAGGCACCCCTTCCAGCAGCACGTGCCCCTGGGCCAGCAGGCCAATTAAAAGGCGTTCTACCATGTAGCGCTGGCCAACTATCACTTTTCCCAGCTCAATATTCAACAGATCAACGAATGCGCTGGCCTGGTGGATCTTTTCGTTCAATTGACGGATATCTTGCGATGTATTCTCCATGCGATGTATGTGTTTTTCAAGTTTGCTAAAATAAACATTCTACCCACAAAACGCTGTAGCACAGCCAGGTTAGGCAGTTAAAGTGCTGTTAATATAATTAAGAATTATTAATTACGTACTGTAAACTGATGTGGTAAATGGTCAAAATTCGTAATTCATAATTGAATAATTCGTAATTAACCCGGCGGCCCCAAGTTAATAAAGCCCTGCCATATTTATATCATCTTTTTTTATAACGTACCTTTGCGGCTGTAACAAATCATTACCTGACAATCACATATATAGTTATGAGCGATTTTGAGCAGCAATGGAACGGGGTTATTAACCAGTTAACCGAGCGTTTTGGTAAGAAGCCGAATATGGAAGCTATCCTGTTCCTGATAGGCATTCAGGAGCTGGGAAAACTGAAAAAGAAATATACCAAAGAGCAGAAACAGGACCTGATGCATGTTGCTACCTGCACCCTGTTAAGCCAAAGCGGCTATTACGAGCTGGACGGCTATGACCAAGACGGGTGGCCACATTTTAAGGAAGCAGCGCCTATTCCCAAGATGGGTATGGCCGAGCAGGAAAGATTTCTGCAGGAGCATATCATTGCGTATTTTGAGGAAGAGGGAGAAGAATGAACCATGCAACCCATTGTCATTAAACCAGTGGAACCCGAGATGCTGGATACCCTGGTGCAGCTGGAGCAGCAAACCTTTATGGAAACTTTTGGGCCTACCCACCAACCGGATGACCTGGCTGTTTTTATGCAGGAAAGAAAGGATGCTGCCACCCTGCGTGAGCAGCTGCTGCAGCCGGGCAGCCTGTATTACCTGCTTTACTATGATGAGAATGTAGCCGGTTTTTTAAAGCTGAACCTGGGCAAACAGCCGGATGATGCGGCGCATACGCAGCTGCCATCGCCCATAGAGCTGGAAAAGATCTATGTGCTGAAAGCTTACCAGGGGCATAAGCTGGGCAAAGCATTAATACAACATGCCTATACCATGGCCAGGGAGCACCAGGCAGCCACCATTTGGCTGGGTGTATGGGAGCACAATACCAAAGCCCTCCGCTTTTATGCATCAGAAGGTTTTGAAAAATTCGGCGAGCACACTTTTAAAGTAGGCCAGCAATCAGATACAGACTGGTTATTAAAAAAGAGCTGTTAATAATCTTATGAAAAAACTACTACTGCTATTACTGTTGCTATCCACCGGCTTTGGAGCCATGAGCAAACACCGCAAGGTAAAAGTAACTACCCCGTATGGCACCATGATCATTCAGCTGTATGATCAAACACCCCTGCACCGGAATAACTTTATTAAGCTGGCGAAAGCGCATTTTTATGACAGCATACTGTTTCACCGCGTAATAAAAGGCTTTATGATACAGGGTGGCGATCCGGAATCCAAACACGCGCAGCCCGGCGCTATGCTGGGTAACGGGGAGAACGGCTATACGGTGCCGGCAGAGTTCCGCCTGGACCTGTTTCACAAAAAAGGTGTGCTGGCCGCTGCGCGGGATGATAACCCGGCTAAGGCATCATCCGGCTGCCAGTTCTATATTGTGCAGGGCAAAAAGTGGACGGATGCGGAGCTGGACCAGCTGGAGCAGGGACGCCTGGGTGGCCGTAAAATACCGGTAGACCAGCGGGAGATCTACAAAACTATAGGCGGCACGCCGCAACTGGATCAGAGCTACACCATCTTTGGACAGGTAATAGCAGGGATGGAAGTGATCGATAAGATCGCAGACATGAAAACAGATGGGAACGACCGTCCCTTAACGGATGTACCCATGAAGATACGGCTGGTGAAAAAGTGGCTGCTGTTCTAACCGCATTGGAGAGTATTGTAATTTCCTTACTTTTACCGCCAAAATCAAACTAACTATGAACTTTCCGTCAAATCTGCGTTACACAAAAGATCATGAATGGATATTGCTGGAAGGCAATATAGCCACCATCGGTATCACTGAATTTGCGCAACGGGAATTAGGGGATATTGTATTTGTAGATATTCCTACTGTAGGCAAAGGCCTGAACGCAGAAGAAGTATTTGGCACCGTAGAAGCTGTGAAAACGGTTTCTGACCTGTTCCTGCCTGTTGCAGGCACTATCAATGAAGTAAACCAGGAGCTGGAAAACAGCCCGGAGCTGGTGAACTCTGACCCTTACGGTGAGGGCTGGATGGTAAAAATGACCGTTAAGAACCCTGCTGATGTAGAAGCCCTGCTGGATGCAGCAGCTTACCAGGCACTGGTGGGAGAATAATATTTATTTGCAGATGTGCAGCCAGGCAAATGTGCCAATAACGCCATTGCTCACCTGCACATCTGCATGCTTATACAGTGAACATCATCTATAAGACACAACAACTCATTTGCACATCTGCATACCTGCACATTCGTTTAACCATTCATGAAGACAATTCGTTATTACATTCCGGCTATTGTGTGGCTTTTTTTTATCCTGGTGATGTGTACATTGCCCGGCAAGGATATTCCTCATGAAGGCTGGATGGAGCGGATACATATGGATAAAATAGTGCACTTTGGCCTGTTTGGCGGTATGGTATTTTTCCTGTGCCTGGGAGTTTACTGGCATAAAGGCCGTTTTTCCGCAACCACCCTTTTTATGTTCGTAGTGTTTGCGGCCCTTTACGGCCTGTCTATTGAGTATATTCAAAAGTACATGACGGTAGACCGCAGCTTTGACATGACGGACGCGGCTGCAGATGCGCTGGGCGCTATTGCCGGTGTATGGATCTTCCGCCTGTTCCGGCGCTGGTTCCTGAAACCGGGTACCAATAACGCCATTAAATAATTCCTTTCTTCTTTAGCTTCAATATTACCAGCATTACCTTACCTGCTGCTATTTCCGTATCACTATTCCAGGAAAATGCCGCTGTAATTAAAAGCAGCAACGCTTAACAATTTCGTAATACGATTTAACCGTTCCCCTAAAAACAATAAGGCCCGACAGGTTTGCACCATCAGGCCTTATAAGAAATAAGTGATGTTATTTATTGCTTGCCAGCATCGTTCTTAGCTTCTGTTTTCATTTTTTCATTGGCATAGATCGCAAACTCTACGCGGCGGTTTTTAGCCCTGTTCTCTTCAGAATCATTAGGCACTTTAGGCTGGCTTTCACCATACCAGTAGGCCTGTACGCGGTTAGCGGCAATGCCCTGTGCTTTCAGGAAAGCAGCCACGTTATTAGCGCGCTTTTGAGACAGGGTCATGTTATACTCGTCGGTACCCTTATCGTCGGTATGCCCTTCTACCCGTACATAAGTATCCGGGTATTTGTTAAGCACCTGCGCCAGCTGTTTAATGTTATCCTGCGCAGTGGCTGAAAGATCTGTTTTATCAAAGCCAAACAGCACACCAGATGAGAAGGTAACGTTAATACCTTCGCCTACACGTTCTACGGTAGCATTGGGTACTTCTGTTTTAATTTCCTGTGCCTGCTTATCCATTTTTTTACCGATCAGCACACCGGCAGTACCACCTACTGCAGCGCCTATAATGGCACCCAGGGCAGTGTTACCTGCTGCTTTACCAATAGCGGCGCCAGTGGCTGCGCCACCGCCTACGCCAATAACGGCACCTTTTTTAGTATTGTCCATACCTTGCCAGGTGGAGCAGCCAAAAAGTACAGTGGCAGATAAGGCTATTGCTACAATTGCATTCAATTTTTTCATCGTACAATTTTTTAATTTTCTAAGGATTCTTGTATTGAGTTGCTGATTATTACCGGCTTGTTTTGCAGAAGCATTTAATGGGCCAGGTCATTTTGATTTGTTGTAAGGAACACCGGGCTTCCCCGGGGTGTCCGTTTTATGACAGAAGCTATATTTCAAATTCTTTGCCAAAGTCAAAAACCGTCACATTATTCCGCCGCCAAATTACTGGACATTACGGAAGTACAGACAATAAATTTTATACACATAACAGTTATGTGGATAATTAGCCTGGTATGACTACGGATTTTATCCCAGCAGATCTTTGAGCATGCCGCCCAAACCACCGCCGGAAGGCTGTTGCTGCTGTTGTTGTTTGGCGCCGTTGGAGAGTACGCCCATCAGGTCCTGCAGGTCTACATCACCATCACCATCCTTATCCAGCCCACCGGAAAGGCGGCCCAGTATGCCGGACAAATTGATGCCGGAGGCCTGCCCTCCGGTAAGGGAATTCAAAATACTTTGCAGGTTAAAGCTATGGTCGTTAGGATCGTTTGTTTTCTTTACCAGCGAGCCTAATACAGCAGGAATAAGGCTGCCGGCTATTTGCTGCGCGGTACCTGCAGGCAGGTTAAATTTTTCCAGCAAGGTACCTGCCAGGTTACCGGAGAGCTTGTTCACCACCGGGTTTTGCGGGTCTGTTGCCGAACCGGCGCCGCCCAGCAGGCTTACTACCTGGCTGGTATTGCCATTGGCCATTTCATCCTGCAGGCCGGATGCAATGGATTCAGTAGCAGCATGTATAACCGCCTCATTCTGCTCATTGGGCACAGCGGGATTATTTATAACCGCACTTTGTGCGTTTTCCTTAACGAGGTTTAAAAGTTGGTCCAGCATGGTGTATAGCTTTATGAGTTATTGTAATAAAACAGCTCCGGTGCTCAAATTGTTCGGCGGCGGGGATCTTTACATTCCACCTTGTTTCAGCTTTTCGGCGTTCTCTGCAAACTGCAGGGCTTCTATCATTTCCTGGATCTCTCCGTTCATAAAGGCATCCAGGTTATAGAGGGTCATGCCAATGCGGTGGTCCGTAATACGGCCCTGGGGGTAGTTGTAGGTACGTATTTTGGCGGAGCGGTCGCCGGTAGATACCAGGCTTTTACGCTGGGAGGCGATAGCCTCCTCATGCTTGCGCACAGCTGCTTCATAGATACGGGTACGCAGCATTTTCATGGCTATATCCCGGTTGGAATGCTGGCTGCGGCCCTCCTGGCATTCCACCACCGTTCCGGTAGGAATGTGCGTTAAGCGTACGGCCGATTCGGTTTTGTTTACGTGCTGCCCACCTGCGCCGGATGAACGGAAGGTGTCCATTTTAATATCGGCATCCCGTATTTCCACATCCACCTCATCGGCTTCGGGCAGTACGGCTACGGTAGCGGCAGAGGTATGTACACGCCCGGATGCTTCTGTAGCGGGTACCCGCTGTACGCGGTGTACGCCGGACTCAAATTTAAGGGTGCCATATACATCATCCCCGCTTACTTCTACCACGGCTTCTTTATAACCGCCTACTGCACCGGGGGTTTCACTCATCAGGTTGGCGCTCCAGCCCTTGTTCTCACAAAAGCGCAGGTACATGCGCAGCAGGTCGCCGGCAAAAAGGCTGGCCTCATCGCCGCCGGTACCACCCCGTATTTCCAGGATAGCGTTCCTTTCGTCCTGCGGGTCTTTGGGTATCAGCAGGTTGCGGATGGCTGCTTCCTGCTCCTCCTTCTGCTGGTGCAGGGATTCGGTTTCTTCCTTGGCCAGCTCGCGCATTTCATCATCGCCGCTTTCCAGCACTTCCTTATTAAAGGCCAGCGCATCCAGCAGCTTGCGGTAGGCGTCATAGGCCGTTACCACCTTTTCCAGCTGCCGGTATTCCTTACTCAGCTTGCTGAACTTCTTGTTATCACTTACTATTTCCGGATTGGTCAGGGCCAGCGACACCTGCTCAAACCGGCCTTTTATCGCGTCGAGTTTATCTATCATGTTTATCTTTGATGCCTTATTAGGCGGGCACAAAATTAACACCAATTCACTAAAATAGTACAAGGTATGTCCCAACCGGTTAAATTAAGCGGCACGGATCTGTTTAACGGAAGGCAATTTTTAGGCGCAAACAAGGTGCTGGTGCTGGATGAGCAAGGCACGGTGCTGGATATACTGAACCGGGCAGATGCCGGTGACGGTGTACAATTACTGGATGGCATGCTTTGCCCCGGTTTTGTAAATACCCACTGCCACCTGGAGCTGTCCCATATGCAGGGCGTAATACCGGAAAAAACCGGTTTACCCACATTCCTCACTACGGTAATGACGCAAAGAGGCACTTTTGCCGTTGACCCTACAACTGCCATGGAGGCCGCCGCAACGGCCATGTGGCAGGAGGGCATTGCAGCCGTGGGCGATATTTGCAATACTACCACTACACTGCCTTTGAAGCAAAACAGCCCCCTCTACTATCACTCCTTTATAGAGTGCATGGGCTTTATTCCGGCAGCTGCCAGCCAGCGGCTGGCTCAAAGCCAGGAGGTATACCAGCAGTTCCGGGCGCTGAACGGGCCCCGGCATAACAGCTCCCTGGTACCCCATGCCCCTTATTCCGTAAGCGCGGCTTTATTTGAGCTGCTGGCGGGGTTGGATAATAATACACCACTCAGCATCCATAACCAGGAATGTGCAGCTGAAAATGAGCTGTACCGGCATAAAACCGGTGCCTTCCTGGATTTTTACCAGCGCTTTGGTATGGACATCAGCGGGTTTACCGCCCCGCAAACCAGCAGCCTGCAGGCCTGCCTGCCTTATTTAGCCAATAGCCCCCTGCTGCTGGTACATAATACTTTTAGCGATGCGGCTGATATACAGGCGGCCCTGCAACGTACCCTGCCGGTATACTGGTGCCTGTGCCCTTTGGCCAACCTGTATATTGAAGGCCGCCTGCCGGATATAATGCTGCTGCGCCGCATGGGCGCTACCCTTACCCTGGGTACAGACAGCCTGGCTTCTAATCACCGGTTATCCATTTGGGCGGAGATACAGGCTATACGGGCGCAATTCCCGGAGATACCCCTTGCGGAGCTGTTAGAATGGGCTACGCTGAATGGCGCCAAGGCATTGGGTATTGAAGGGCGGTATGGAAGTTTTGAGCAGGGGAAGCAACCGGGGATAGTGGTGATCGGCGAGGAATGCAGAAGGATGGAATTAAAAATTAATAATTAAGAATTAAGGTGTAACAAAATATGCTCCTGACTAGGGATTCACCAGGACTTCACCAGGGAAAAACATGGGATTTAGTAGGGAAAGACATGAGAAACTCATGGGAAAGACATAAGAAAGCCCTGAAAAAGGCCCAAACTAAAAACTGCTTATCATTTTATTCCCAATAGCTCTAGCCACTAAACCCGGACCCGAATTGCGCACGGGTTGCAGCCGAATTGCGCAGCAATATCAGCCTCATTTTATACCACTTCTAATGTTGTTAATTATACCGCTCCTACCACTGTCCGATCTGGTGCAAAGCTAAACCCGGGATATATATACTTTTATACTATTATATTTGCAGCCTGAAATACTGTAACATGCAATCTTTCCTGGACCTGTTGATCTTAGGCAACCCTATACGCAGCTATATCATACTGGCAATAGTGCTGCTGGTAGTGTTTGCCGTTAAACGGTTCCTCTCCAAAGGCATCGCTTCCCTGGGTTTTAACCTGGTTAAACACCTGTCGCCCCAGATAGAAAGAAGGGAGCTGGCCCACCTGTTATTACGCCCGCTGGAATATTTCCTGTTGCTGCTGGCCTTTATGCTTACCATAGACCACTTCCGGTTTCCGCCGGAGCTGAATGTGACAGTGTACAATGGCTTTACGCTCAAGAACCTTACCAGCACGCTGATGCAGATCGCTTTTTGCGTGTGTATTTTATGGATCCTGCTGCGCCTCATTGATTTCATAGCGCTGATACTGGAAAAACAGGCCGACCTCACGGAAGATATGACGGATAACCAGTTCATTGTTTTCTTCCGGGACTTTTTCAAAGCCATTATTTCCATACTGGGTTTAATTGTGCTGATACGCATTTTATTCGGCTCTGAGCTGGTGAATAAGCTGATTGCAGGCCTGGGTATAGGTGCGGCAGCCCTGGCCTTGGCCGCCAAGGAAAGCATAGAGAACCTCATTGGCTCCTTCATCATTTTCTTTGATAAACCTTTCCGTGTAGGCGATAGCGTTAAAGTAGACAGCTACCAGGGTACCGTGGAAAAGATCGGCTTACGCAGTACCCGCATCCGCACCCTTGAAAAAACATTTGTAACCGTGCCTAATAAAAAGATGGTAGACAGTATCCTGGATAACCTGACCCTGCGCACACAACAGCGCGTGGCTATGAAGCTGGAGCTGCCTACAGAAACACCTTCCGATACCCTGCTGAAAATACTGCAGGATATCCAGGATATATTACGGAATAACAGCAGCGTGCTGCCCGGCTTTACCGTGAACCTGCATGATTTTAATAAAGATACTTACCTGGTGCAGGTGATCTATAATACCTATATTATAGAGGGGCTGCAATATGCGGCCCTGCGCGAAGCTGTGAACCTGGGCATTATCCGCGCGCTGGAACAGCGGGGCATAAAGCTGCCGAGTACGAGGATCGATGTGCAGCTGGGGAATTAATAATTAAGAATGAATAATTGGCGAGTGCGTGATGTAGGGCGTTCGGAAGATTGTTAGTGATGGCAGTACGCTATTTAATAAAAAAGTCCGGGTCAATGTGAAGTGATCCGGACTTTTTTTATGTAAGTTTTGTGAGGTGCACATTTGCACGCCTGCACATTATTTAATCATTGCCTTTATTTTTATCGCTGGTATCGTTCTTCAGCAGAATGCGGGAGATCTCAGCTTCTACCGATTCATTTACATCGCCGGAGATGCGGCCTATTTCCTTTCCTTCTTTCTGTATAATAAAGGTAGGTACTCTTTTCAGCTTATATTCCTGCGGAGCGCCGGTATCCAGCTTTTCATCTGCACCAAAGATCAGCATTTGTGTTTCCGGGCTGCCGGCCAGCACCATTACTTTATACAGCTTCGGGAACAGGTCGCGGCTTTGCGCATCCCAGGTACCTATCAGGGCCACTACATTAAATTTATCGCGGTTGGCTTTAATATAGTTCAGCATACTTTCATTGGGCTGGTATTTATTTACGCCGGTATAGAACCAGGCATAAGCACTGTCGCTGGTTAACGCTTTCAGATCCAGCTTGCCTTTCAGCACCTTACCGCCATTTTGCGCCTGGGCAAAAGCTGCAGCAAATAAGAATAAACCTCCCAGTAATAATGTTTTTAATCGCATAACCTTTTTTTATAATTGATCTTTGAGTTCTGTTAAGAAACCTCTTACTTTTAGCAAAGCCTGTACCATTTCAAAATTCCGGGCGGCTAACTTTTTATCTTCCTTTAGTTTTTGCTTGGCGCCTTCGATCGTATATTTTCTTTCCCGCAGCAGGTGATAGATCAGTTTCAGGTGGTGAATGTCCTCTTGCCGGAAAAGGCGGTCGCCTTTACGGTTCTTTTTAGGCTGCAGAATATCAAATTCATTTTCCCAGTAGCGGATCAGGGAAGTGTTTACACGGAACATGCCCGCTACTTCACTAATGGAGTAGTATTGTTTATCCAGCGTTATTTTGTCCAGCTCTTTGATCACGTCTGTATCCTCACTTACTTCCTTCAAAGATTTACGCCCGCGCTTTTTTTTCACCGGCGCAAGCGTAGCGGTTGTTACGGGTGCAGCGGTATTATGTTTTACAGCTGCGGCTACCCCTGCTTCGGGCGGTGTTGTTACTGCCTTCTCCACCGGTGGTGGAGCGGGTTCCAGGGAGCCAAAAAGGTCCAATTGGTGCATCATGGCAGAAAATCAATGTGACAAATATCCGTCAAGCTTTGCAATTACCATGCTATATTCTCAAATTCCGATGATTATCAGGTACTGCCGTCCGGTTTAAAGCTAGGCCAAATTAATCAAAAGACTGGTTACCCGAGCGGGCAATTTTTAACATGCGGTCAAATTCTTCTGGTGAAAGGTCGTTAAAGAAGAAATATACAGGGTCTACTTTTTCGCCGTTTTTCATTACTTCATAGTGGCAGTGGGGACCGGTAGATTTCCCGGTGCTGCCTACCCAGCCCAGTACATCGCCGCGTTTTACGGTTTGCCCGGCTTTTACCTTGGTACGCAGCATATGCCCGTACAGGGTTTTGTAGCCGTAACCATGGCGTACAACCACGTGGTTGCCGTAACCAACATCACTCAGGGCTGCTTCTTCAACCACCCCGTCGCCGGTTACATAAATGGGTGTGCCGCTGGGAGCGGAGAAATCCAGGCCGGCGTGGTACTTCACTGTTTTGTAAATGGGATCTATTCGGTATCCAAAGCCGGAGGCTATGCGCTTCAGGTCTTTATTGGCAACGGGTTGTATAGCCGGTATGGAGGCCAGCATTTTTTGTTTGTTCTTTACCAGCTCGTCTATTTCAGTGTAAGATTTTTCCTGGGATTTAATGCGGTTCAGCAGCTCTTTCAGCAATACTGCGGTACTGGCAATAATATCGTTGCTGGAAAAAGATTGCAGCTGGGCCAGTTCCTCGTCCTTTTCAATTTTACCGGCGCGGGTGCTGTCCGGTATGGGAGAGGCTTCAAAGATCACCCGGTATATTTCATTATCGCGCTGCTGTAATTCCGTTAGCTGGATCTTGGCTTCATTCATACGGTGCTGTAAGGCATCGTACTGCTCTTTCATATTGTCAATGTCGCGGCGCAGGGATTTTTCCTTGGGGGAATCCAGGAACCGGTAAGAAACGGACAGGAAGAGGACGCCGGTAACAATGGCGGCAGACACAAACCCCAGGATGCGGAGGATCTTTACCCGTACGGATACTACGAGCTTTTCATACTTAAGGGTTTGTGTATTGTAAAAGTATTTGACCTTCTTCATTGGACCAGGTTCGCTTTTAGCCAGGACTATGTCCTAACGTCATTCCTTCTTTTTTAGTGTAAAGGGCATCTCAAACTCATGGATAAAATGCTGCCGGCGGGTACTGCAGGGCTGATCCACCCCTCCCGGGATGGCTACCTTAATGCGTACTGCTCACAGCTTTTTTGAATAATGTTATAGGTTTCAATATTTTTGCACTCCCTTCAGCAAATCCACGGTTTAGCGGGCAAGGGGCGTGCAAACCTAATGGAATTAGACTACAATGGCAATCTTTTGAATGTCAATTTTCTAAGTCCCACTGCTTGGCTTAAAATACAAATTAAAGTCAAATTTAGGTCTAACACAATTTTATTTATACAATTTTAATTACATATCATCAGGCTATAATACTTATGACAGCATCCGAGATCCGACAGCAATTCCTGGACTTTTTTGCATCCAAAGGGCACCATATCGTGCCTTCTGCCCCTATTGTGGTAAAAAATGACCCTACCCTGTTATTTACCAATGCGGGCATGAACCAGTTCAAGGACTATTTTTTGGGTAACAAAACCTCCGCCTACGCGCGGGTGGCAGATACCCAGAAATGCCTGCGGGTAAGCGGCAAACATAACGACCTGGAAGAGGTGGGCATTGATACCTACCACCATACCATGTTTGAAATGCTGGGCAACTGGAGCTTTGGCGACTACTTTAAAGAAGAAGCCATTGCCTGGAGCTGGGAGCTGCTGGCCGATATCTATAAGATACCAAAAGACCGCCTGTATGTGACTGTTTTTGAGGGAGATCCCAAAGAAAACCTGCCCAAAGACGAAGATGCTTATAACTTCTGGAAACGGCATATTGCCGAAGACCGCATACTGCTGGGCAATAAAAAAGATAACTTCTGGGAAATGGGCGATACCGGCCCCTGTGGCCCCTGCTCCGAAATTCATGTGGACTGCCGCCCGGATGCCGAAAGGCAGCAGGTGGATGGGCGTACCCTCGTAAATGCCGACCACCCGCAGGTGATAGAGATCTGGAACAACGTGTTCATGCAGTTCAACCGCCTGAAGAACGGCAGCCTGGAACCGCTGCCTGCCAAACATGTGGATACCGGTATGGGCCTGGAACGCCTGGTACGCGTGCTGCAGGGTAAAACCTCCAACTACGATACGGACCTGTTCATGGGTACCATCCATGCTACGGAAAAACTTACCGGGCATACCTATAAGGGCACAGATGAAAAGCGCGATGTGGCTTTCCGCGTAATAGCCGATCACCTGCGCGCCATTTGTTTTACCATTGCTGATGGGCAGCTGCCTTCCAATACCGGCGCCGGTTATGTAATACGCCGCATTTTGCGCAGGGCCGTACGTTATTATTATTCTTTTCTGGATGCTAAAAAACCTTTGTTGCATGAGCTGGTGCCTGTGCTGGCGCAGCAATTTGCGCACGTGTTCCCCGAGCTGCAGCAACAGCTGGATTTTGTGAAGAAGGTAGTATTTGAGGAGGAGAATAACTTTTTAAGAACGCTGGACAGCGGCATTAAGCGCATGGAAGATGTGGCAAAAGCCGCCAGCAATAAAGTAGTTGACGGTAGAGCCGCTTTTGAGCTATATGATACCTACGGCTTTCCCTTTGACCTTACCAGCCTGATTGCTACTGAGAACGGGCTTACCGTGGATGAAAAAGGTTTTGAGGCTGCTATGCTGGAGCAGAAGAACCGCTCCCGTGCCGCCACTGAGCTGGATATGGGCGACTGGGTAGTGCTGGACGAAGTACCGGCTACCACCTTTGTAGGCTATGAGCTGCTGGAAAATACCACCCGGGTTACCAAGTACCGTAAAATAAAGGCCAAAGGCAAAGAGCAGTACCAGCTGGTACTGGAACAAACGCCTTTCTATGCTGAAAGCGGCGGCCAGGTAGGCGATACCGGCCTGCTGTACTTTGATGGCGAAGCTATTGCGGTTACTGATACCAAAAAGGAAAATGACCTCATTGTTCATTTTACAGATAACCTGCCGGCTAATATAGCCGTTGCCGTTAAAGCGGTAATAGCTAAGGATAAACGGAAGGATACTGCCCGCCACCACTCCGCTACACACCTGCTACACGCGGCATTACGCCAGGTGCTTGGTACGCACGTGGCCCAAAAGGGATCGCTGGTGAATGCGGATTACCTGCGTTTCGACTTCTCTCACTTTGCCAAGGTAACAGACGAAGAGCTGGCCCGCATAGAGGATATTGTAAATGAAAAGATCCGCCAGAATATTCCCGTTATCATTAAGGAAATGGGTAAGGAAGAAGCCATGCAATCCGGCGCTATGGCCCTGTTTGGCGAAAAGTACGGAGATGTGGTACGTGTAGTGATCATGGACCCCGCTTATTCTGTTGAGCTTTGCGGCGGCACCCACGTAGGCGCTACCGGTGAGCTGGGCCTCTTTAAATTCTTAGCGGAAAGTGCGGTGGCTGCCGGCGTACGCCGTATAGAAGCCGTAACGGGCGCTAAAGCCCTGGCTTTTGTAAATGAGCAGCTGCAACAGCTGAAAGATATTAAAGGTGCGCTGAAAGGGCCTAAAGATACCCTTAAAGCGGTTGAAACCCTGGTGCAGGACAAAGCCGGGCTGGAAAAACAGCTGGCCCAGCTGGAACTGGAAAAAGTGAATGCCCTGGCAGCGGAGCTGAAACAGCAGATAGCCTCTGTTAATGGGGTTAACTTCATTGGCCAGGTAGTAAGCCTGACCAATGCCGAAGGCCTGAAACAATTGGGCACCGCGCTTAAAAGTATTGATAACCACGTAATAGTGCTGGCAGCTAATATTGGCGGAAAAGCCAGTGTGGCCCTGCTGATAGCTGATAACCTGGTAGCTGCCAAAGGATGGGATGCCACCAGGATCATTAAGGAGCAGGTAGCGCCACTGATCAAAGGCGGTGGCGGCGGGCAAAAATCTTTTGCTACAGCCGGCGGCCAGGAAGTTGGGAAACTGCAGGAAGTGGTGGATAAAGTGAGGGGGGTGTTGGGATAGGAATTAATGGATTAAGAATAAGCAGGCCCGCGTAAGACGAAAGTTTTATGCGGGTTTTGTTTTACCTTATTTTTAACATTCCCTTCACTTCCCCTTCCAATCTTTTAACTTTTCCTTGTTACCTGCACCCTTTAAATTTGTCATATAAAATCTGAATTGAAAATGGGCAAGTTACTCCAAACACTGACCCTCGCAGGATTTGCCTGCTACACACTTACAACAGCGCTCACCGTACAGGCGCAGGATACCACTCCCGGCAAAAAGAACGATAAGCTGGGCGAATATGATGAGATCATCATCAAACGTAAAAACAACCAGGACGGAAAAGTAACGGTTGAGATCAAAGATGGAGAAGTATGGGTAGATGGTAAAAAGCTGGAAGACTACGACGGTGATATTTCCGTGTACAAGCGTAAAATTACGCCGGTAGACGGGAATGCTTTCCCTTTCGGGAACCAGCACCGCGGCCTGCAGTTCTTTAATAACGATGAGGATAATGATAACGACAATGGCATGGAGATCCGCGGTGGTAAAGCACTGCTGGGTGTGATCACGGAAAAGAAAGAAGCCGCCGGTGTAACGGTACGGGAAGTATCTAAAGGCAGCCCGGCCGCAAAAGCAGGCATACAACAGGGAGATGTTATTACTGCAGTAGACGCTGATAAGATCCGGGAACCGCAGGACCTGTTTGAAAAAATAGGCGCACATGATCCCGGCGATAAAGTAACGGTTACTTACCTGCGTAATAAAAAAGAAAACAAAGTTAGCGTTACGCTGGATGAGCGCAAAGGCGCCAACATCTTCAACTTTGCACCACCTAACTCCGGTGGCGGTAATGATAATTATTTCCGTTTCCGGCCACGCGGCCGCCAGCCATTTGGCAATGACTTTAGCTGGTTCAATGATGATAACAGCAACAGCACCCGCCTGGGTTTGTCTGTACAGGATACGGAGAATGGCGATGGCGCCCGTGTACTGAATGTAAGCGAAGGCTCCGCCGCTGACAAAGCAGGTTTTAAACAGGATGATATTATTACGGAAATAGCCGGCGAGGCCATTACCTCCGCCAAAGATGTAGTAAATACCTACCAGGAAAATAAAGAGAAGGGCACTATAACGGCAAAGGTTAAACGTAACAATAAAACGGAAACGCTTTCCATCAGCATTCCTAAAAAATTAAATAAAGCAGACCTGTAAGTGAAGATGAAAATGCGGGAGCGATCGTTATTGATTTCAGCATTCATCCATCTATCTATAAGATTTAGTTTTTGATATGGTTTTAAGTGTGTAAAGATGCCCGTTCGCCAATGGTGAACGGGCACTTTACTTTATCAGCATCTTTACATACTTCAGCTTCTTTTTAAAGGGCGGGTATTTCAGCGGTACATCCAGCCAGGTGGCGGAGCGCATAATACCTTTGGGATGTGTAAAGGTTTCAAAGCTGTAACGGCCGTGGTAACGCCCGCTGCCACTGGGTCCTATGCCGCCAAAGGGCAGCTCGGGATTGGTAAGATGCACCAGCGTGTTATTGATACATCCACCACCAAAACGTATCTGTTCCTCAAACAGCTTACGGGTAGATGCACGTTTTGTAAACACGTATAACGATAAAGGATACGGATGCCGCCGGATCATTTGCACGGCCTGCGGCAGCTCATCAAACGTAATAACGGGCAGTATAGGCCCAAAGATCTCTTCCTGCATCAGTGGAACATCCCAGGGTACATCTGCCAGTAAAGTAGGGGCTATGTACAGATCATCGCGGTTGGTGTTACCACCATGAATAATACGGCCCTGCTTTAAATAGGCCTGTAATACATCAAACCGTTTGGCGTTAATGATACGGCTATAATCCGGGCTGGCAGCGGGATCCTCTCCATAAAAATCCACAATGGCCTGCTGCATGGCAGCAATAAAGGTCTCCTTTACACGGCTGTGCACCAGCACATAATCCGGCGCTACGCAGGTTTGCCCGGCATTCCAGTATTTACCCCATATAATGCGGCGTGCCGCCACTTTTATATTCACTTTATCATCTACCAGGCAGGGCGATTTTCCGCCCAGCTCCAGTGTAACAGGCGTTAAATGCGGCGCCGCCATTTCCAGGATCTTTTTACCCACCGGTATGCTGCCGGTAAAAAACACATGATCAAAACGGTGTGTCATCAGCTCCGGGATCACCTGGCTGCCATCGCCCTGCAGCAGCGTAATATAGGTTGGGTCAAAAGTATCTTTGATCAGCTGCTCCATTACGGCAGCCGTGTGCGGCGCCAGCTCGGAGGGCTTTAGTATGGCGCAGTTGCCTCCCGCAATAGCGCCTGCCAGTGGCCCCATAAGTAAGTTAAACGGGTAGTTCCAGGGCGCAATGATCAGCGTTAACCCCAGGGGCGAACGGATCACTTTACTATGGCTGGGATAATGCTCCAGCGGGCTGGAAACCTCCTGCGGGCGCATCCACTCACGCAGGGAGGAAAGGATATGATCTATCTCTGTATAGGCAAATCCTACTTCGCTGCCATAAGCTTCCATAGGGTGTTTACGCATATCGGCATATAGCGCATCCAGGAGGGCGCTTTCATATTTTTTGATGCCCTGCTTTAGCTTTTTTAACTGGGTTTTACGGAAGGATAGCGGTAAGGTTTGCCCCGATTCAAAAAAGGCCTGCTGGGCTGCATGTATTTCACCTATAGTCATGTTTACAATTTACTAAAAATGAGTGCAGCGCGCGCCGTATGGAAGATGTGCGAATAAAAATATATCTTCGCCCCTATCCATTTGCAGGATTTTGCATATTGATAATTATGAGCGCAACGATTGATTATAACAAGTATGAGGCCGTGATAGGGCTGGAAGTGCATGCCCAGTTATTAACAGAAAGTAAGCTATTCTGTAATGACAGTGCAGCGTTTGGCGGCGCTCCCAATACCCATATCAGCCCCATTACACTGGGGCACCCCGGCACCCTGCCCCGCATGAACCACAAAGCAGTGGAATATGCCGTAAGGCTTGGGCTGGCCTGCCATTGCGAAATAGCGCAGGAAAACTACTTTGCCCGCAAGAACTACTTTTACCCGGACCTTCCCAAAGGTTACCAGGTATCTCAACATACCGCTCCCATTTGTAATGGTGGCTATGTAGCCATTACCACTGCCACCGGCGAGCGTAATATACAGCTGAACCGCATACACCTGGAGGAAGATGCCGGTAAATCCCTGCACGACCAGGACCCAGCCAACACCCTGGTAGATTACAACCGTGCCGGCGTGCCGCTGGTAGAGATAGTAACAGAGCCTGACCTGTTCAACGCAGACGAAGCTTATGCTTACCTCACCAACCTGAGAAGGCTGGTGCGCTACCTGGATGTATGCGACGGAAATATGGAAGAAGGCAGCATGCGCTGCGATGCCAATATTTCCGTACGCTTAAAAGGCGTAACTACCCTGGGCACCAAGGTGGAGGTAAAGAATATGAACTCCATCCGCAACGTAAAAAGGGCCATTGAGAACGAGATCAAACGGCAGATAGAGATCATTGAAACCGGCGGCACCATTATACAGGAGACCCGCAGTTTTGATGCATCCAACGGCAGCTCTTTTTCACTGCGCTCCAAGGAAGAAGCCAATGATTACCGTTATTTCCCGGAGCCGGACCTGGCCCCATTCCGCATTACGGCAGATTACCTGGAAAGCATTCAGCGTGCTTTACCTGCCCTACCGGATGAATTAGTACAGAAATACACGCAGCAATACGGGCTACCGGAATACGATGCCCGCGTGCTGTGCGACGATAAAGCTACCGCCGATTACTTTGAACAGGTAATAACCGTGGCGCCGCAACATAAAGCCGCTGCCAACTGGCTGTTAGGGCCTGTAAAACAGTACCTTAATGAGCACTCCTGCGGTTTGGAGCAATTTCCTTTAACGGCCGCCGCACTGGCGGCATTAATACAGCTGGTGGAAGCCGGTAAGGTGAGCTTTTCTATAGCCTCCTCCCGGATATTCCCGGAAATGATACAGCAGCCAGGCAAAACACCGCTGGAAATAGCCACGGCGCTTAACCTGCTGCAGGATACCAATGTGGACAATATCTCCCCAATTATTGATGAAGTGCTGGCAAAATACCCCGGCAAAGTAGCCGAATATAAGGCCGGTAAAAAAGGCCTGATAGGGCTGTTCGTAGGTGAGGTAATGAAACTGTCGCAGGGTAAGGCAGATCCCAAGCTGACCAACCAGCTGCTGGCAGAAAAATTAAAGTAGTTTGGGCCAGGATTAATAGTGTATGGTTCACAGCCTTTTATAGATGTGACAGCTCCATTTTTCCTCCTGCTTTTTATGCAGTACCCGACATTATAAACCGGGCTATGGACCATGGGCCGTGCACCATGGACTAATTTCCAGCATTGTTTCTTACTTTTGGGTGATCAATTGTTCATCAGTACTCCTTTTTTTTCCGGATGGGATAATGATGGAATGCACATTGCATATAGAGCGTAAAATATTTTTCATGAAAAAAATAACATATTGGCTGGCCCTGGGCGTGTTGCTGGCAAGTTGCGGTCAGCAGGCGGAGAAAGGAACTTTTAACATAGCCGTTCATTTAACCAATGCTCCCCTGGGTCCCGTATTTTTGGAGGAGCTGACCCTGAAGGAAGTAAAGGTAGCGGATACTACTTCCCTGAAGGATGCCAGCGGTAAATTTACCCTGAAAGGCACCGTACCGGAGCAGGGCCTGTACCGTATCCGTTTTGGTAACAGTAAATATATCATCCTGGCGCTGGATGCCGGCGACATGAAAATAGAAGGCGATTACGATAACCTGGATAAAATTAAAATAGAAGGTTCCGAAGCCTCTGAAGCACTGCAGCAATTACTGGCAGATGCCAATGAAAAAGGCCAGGCGCTGACCGGCGAAATGCGCGTGATTGACAGTCTGCAAACAGCTAAGATCCCCGACAGCATTCTGCAGGAAAAAGTAAAAGCTTTACAGCAAAAAGAGCAGGACCTGCAACAGTCGTTCCTGAGCTATGCAGAAAAAACACCCTACCCCGCCAATGCTGTTTTTGCCCTGAGCATGATCAATAACCCGAACATCCTGATCCAGGAAAAACAGATAGTAGGCAGCATAGAAAAACGTTTCCCGGAAAATACCCTGGTACAAAGCCTGGCCGCCCGTATGACGGAAATGGAGCAGCAGGGCACTAATGCCAGCGGCGGTGGCGAAGAAGAAGAAAACATGACTGCGGTAAAAGTAGGCGATACTGCCCCGGATTTTTCCTTACCCGACCCTTCCGGTAAAGTGGTAAGCCTGAAATCTTTCCGTGGCAAATATGTGCTGGTTGATTTCTGGGCCAGCTGGTGCAAACCCTGCCGCATGGAAAACCCCAACGTTGTAAAAGCTTACCAGCAATACAAGAATAAGAACTTTACGGTATTAGGCGTTTCCCTGGATCAGAAAAAAGATGCCTGGCTCAAAGCCATTCAATCTGATGGCCTGGCCTGGAACCATGTAAGTGACCTGAAGTTCTGGGATTCTGCAGTAGTGCCTTTGTTTGGTATTAATGCTATTCCTACCAACTTTTTATTAGATCCGCAGGGCAAGGTGATCGCTGCTAATTTAAGGGGCGATGCGCTGGAGCAGAAGCTGCAGGAAGTGGTGAAGTAATTAAGTTAGTAGTGTTACAGCGGCATTATAAAACGTGAAAGGCTACCAATAATTGGTAGCCTTTCACGTTTACCTTGGTTAATCGCTATTAATAACCGTGGTTCTGTTGAAGATTCGGATTCTGATCCGTATCATATTTAGGTATAGGCAATACCACTAAGTCAGAGCCGTAAGGTTGTGCATTCACAGTAGAGTGTGCGGGTATGCCTCTGCCAGTACGTAAGAAATCCAGCTCTCCCTGACCTTCAAATGCCAGCTCAATCCTTCTTTCCAGTAATACGGCATCAATTAAAGCCTGTTTGGTCAGCGGCGCTACAGGCGTTGCAGCAGACCTTGTGCGTACTTCATTGATCAGGGCTACAGCATTTGCATCTACAGCAGTGCTCAGGTTAGCCAGCGCTTCTGCTTTGGTCAGCAGTACTTCGCTGTAACGCAGTACAGGTACCCAGTCAGAAATACTGGTATACTTAGTGGTCCATACAGTACCGGGAGTAGGCGCATAAGTTCTTACCAGCTCTGTTCTGCGTTTATCAGTAACACCCATTAAGGCAACATAGTCAGGGCTGATAGGAATATCCCCTCTCTTATCCGGAGCATAGTGCTGGCCTAAAGCATTATTCGTATTCGGATTATCTGCACCATTATGCGCAACGGAGAAAATGCTTTCATTCGTAGTATACGTACGGAAAGCTGTTACCGGGCCATCTGTATTCAGCGCATATTTTCCGGACGTGATCAGCTTATTGGAATAATCCAGCGCTTTCTGATAATCGCCTTTGTACAGGTACAAACGCATCAGCAAACCTTGTGCGGCACCTTTGGTGGCGCGTGCAACGTCGGCAAACTCCCTTACCTGTCCTGCAGGATAGGCCAGCTTAGCTTCTGCATCCAGCAGGTCGGCTTCCATTTGATTATATACTTCTGCTACCGTATTGCGGGGCACCTGGTTGCTGGAAGCAAAAGGATCATCAGCAACGGTCAGGATCAAAGGCACACCAGGATGGTTGGCGCTGGCCGTGAATTTGTAAGGCTGTGCCCACATGTTCACCAGGTAAAAATAACACAGAGAGCGAATGAACTTAGCTTCGCCAATATACTGTGCTGTTTGTTCTGCAGAAACCTTGCCGGGATTAGCCTCTAGCCCTTTCATGAAGTTGTTGACTTCGTAAATGGTACGGTAAGCGTCTCTCCATGAAATACTTACAGTATTATTATCTGACAGTAAGCCTGTGAACTGGGACATCGGGCCAAAATAGGATGGTACCCCTGCATCCACACCTCTGATATCTGCATAGATCAGAATGCGGCCGCCGAAATATTCCCGGTTCTGCAGCTGATCATACATGCCGGTAGCAGCTTTTGCTATTCTTTCAGGAGAGCTGAAAGCATCGGCCGGAGAAAGGTTCGCAAAAGGTTCCTCGAAGACTTGTTTCTCACAGGAACCTAAGGTGAGCATGCATCCGATCATGCCCATATTTATCAAAAATCTCATCTTTTTCATGTGTGCTGTTTAAAACGAATTAGAAACCAACATTTAAACCCAGTGTATATGTTCTTGGTTGCGGAACAGCGCGGTTATCCACTGCTGTAGCAATGTTTGTGTTATTCCGGTTGTAGTTCACTTCCGGGTCAGGGCCGCTGTAACCAGTGATCACAAATGCATTATACACCTGGCCATATAACCGCAGGTTGGAAATACCGATCCTTGAAAATACCGGCTGTCTGAAGGTGTAGCCCAGGCCAATGGTACGTGCACGCAGGAAATCACCTTTCTCCAGGAACCGGGTAGAGGTTTGGTTGCCTACGTTATCATTCTGGTACAGTTTAGGAATATCTGTTTTCTGACCAGGGGTAGTCCAACGGTCCATAATATCTGCATAGTTATTCTGGAAATAGTTGGTGAGCATAGCAGATTTGGTAGAGTTGTACACGTAGAAACCACCAGTGTATACCAGGGATATGTTCAGATCAAAATTCTTGTAGGTAAAGGTGTTATCCCAACCACCATAGAACTTAGGCATACCGGATTTGCCGGTATAAACGGCGTCACGGCTGCTGATCGCAGTGGTATCCTTGCCGTCCAGTGTCCATCTTTTAGTTACGGGATCATAAGATTTAATACTACCTTCGGCAGTATAGAACATTGAGTTACCATTGTTCGCATCTACACCTGCCCAACGGATCAGTTTATACTCGCCTAACGGTCTGCCAACACTGGCAACACCGGCAGAAAAGTTAGCATCTACGATATCAGAGGAAGTTACCAGTCCGGTAACTTTATTCTTAACCCAGGTAAAGTTTACTGAGCTGGTCCAGGTAAAGTCTTTTAATGTTAATACGGTAGCATTTGCTGTAAACTCAAAACCGGTGTTATACATGGAACCAATGTTGGTAGTAACAGATGCATTCGGAATACCTACAGTATACAATACAGGCGCTTTCAGCAATAAACCGGTAATGTTGTTCTTGAAGTAGTCTGCAACAATGCTGATCCTGTTATTGAACAAGTTCACATCAACACCAATATCTGTTTTCTTGGAAGTTTCCCATTTCAGGTTAGCATTACCAGCCTGGGAAGTGGAGAAACCATTTTGTGCAGCATATAAACCACCACCATACAGGGTACGGGCAGCATAAGAATCAATACCGCGGGAGTTACCCACCTGGCCATAGCTGCCACGCAGTTTCAAATAGCTGATAACAGGTACATTCTTCATGAAAGATTCCTGGCTGATAATCCAGCCTGCAGATACGGAGGGGAACTTACCCCAGCGGGAGCTTTCACCAAATGCAGAAAATGCATCCGTACGGAATGCTACTTCCAGGGAATACCGATCGTTATAAGTATATCCTACGCGGCCGAAATATGATTCCAGGCCATTAGAGAACAGATTGCCACCAGACAACAGCTGCAGGGTACCACCGGCATCATTACCAGAGTAGGTATTATCAATAATGTTCTTAAAGAAAGGATCTGCGAAGTCGGAGGCACCGGTATAGATCTGTTGTTCTTTGGTGTACTGGTATTCCGTACCACCGGTAAAGGATACACGGTGTTTCTCAGCAAAGGTATGATCGTAGGTTAGGAAGTTCTGCCAAACCCATTGGTTACGGGTTCTGTAATAATCCTGTACCAGACCATTAAAGGATAAACCTAAACCACCGATGTAAGGACTGCTATACTGATCTTCAAAATTGCTTAAGTAATCAACACCAAATTTTGAAGTCACCTTCAAACCTGGAATAGGCTGTACCTCTACATATGCATTACCGTAAAGGTCCTGCGGAGTATTATCATTTTTCTGTAGGGTAGCTGCTGCAATGGCATTATAAATGTTATTCTGTATCAGGTTGGTACCGTTTACAGAGTTAATGTTATTACCAAATCCCATTAAGCCGTTTGCGCTTAAGTTAAAACCAGTGATGTTATTGGGATTATGTATCGCTACGTTCGGGAATGCGTTGAGACCGGAAACAGTAGCTCCTGCCAGGTAACGGTCTGTTAAAATACCTTTGTTCAATGATTTGGTATAAGCAATGTTGATGCCTGCTTTCAACCATTTTTTTGGTGTTACATCCAGATTCAAACGCGCCTGACCGGTTTTCAGTTCGTTACCAAAGCTGATGCCTTGCTGATCTATATAACGTACAGAGCCATAGTAGGATACTTTCTCAGCACCACCGGAAATAGCCACTGAATTATCATGCGTAAAACCAGTACGGTATAATTCATCCAGCCAGTTTGTACGGTCTGGTTTACCATCGCCATCAATATCACTGTCTTTTGCAATCACTACACCAGTACCAAACCTGTTGGAAGCATTCGCGATCTTTTCATTATTGATGGTGGTGAACTGGTCAGCATTTAACAGATCGGGCAGCCTGGAAGCCTGGCTCCAGCTTACTTTTGAATCAAAGGAAATACGGGCAGTACCTGCTTTCCCTTTTTTGGTTGTGATCAGTATTACACCATTGCCAGCCCTTGAGCCGTACATTACAGATGCACCTGCATCTTTGAGTACTTCAATAGATTCAATATCATTCGGGTTTATCAATGCTAACGGGTTAAAACGCGTGCCGTTACCACTGTTAAAAAGGTTTACGTTTTCTGTGTTGTTCATGGGAATACCATCCACTACGATCAATGGCAATGAGCTTCCGGAAATAGAGTTCACACCACGTACACGGATGGAAACACCATCACCCAGCACACCACCTGCAGAAGTGATCTGCACACCGGCCATTTTACCGGATAATGCCTGGTCAAAACTGGGAATAGGTTCGGCAGCTACTTTGGTGCCTTTTACGCTGCCTACAGAACCGGTAATTTCCTTGATCTGTTTGGTACCATAACCTACTACTACTACTTCATCCAGCGCACGCCTGTCAGGCTGTAATGATACATTGATCTCGGAACGGCCGGCAGAAACCTGCTGCTCTACATAACCAATAAAACTAAACACCAACACCTGGCCATTGCCGGCGCTGAGTGAATATTTACCGTTAACATCCGTACTGGTACCGGTTGAAGATCCCTTAATACGAACAGTAACACCCGGCAAAGGCGTGTTACCTTCTTTTGATGTTACAGTACCGCTAACGGTGCGGTCTTGTGCCATTACACTGAAGATAATGAGCAACAAGGGTAACAAAAGCTGTAATGTTTTTTTCATAAAAAAACTGACTTGACTTTAGTTGATAGATTTTTAGGAAAGTGAATAGCCAATGGGCGTCATGCTTGCAGTAAGCGATCTGCAAGTATTAGTTGGGTAACTAAGTACATTTCATAAGCGTTATAAGCTGTTTAGATTAAAAAAATTCTCACCTATATTCTGCGATAATGCCAATAGATTAATGATCCGAAAGCACGCTATGCTTCGAAGCTGGTTCGCCTAATTAAAAACGTGAAGAATCCAACTACAGTAGTGTTGTAACTATTAAAGTTTTCAAAGGTATCATCAATATCAGCTGGGATGTTTACCTGGGAACTTAACGGTTATTATAAGTACAGTTACAAATTTTCATAGATAGCAGCTCTTAAAGCAATTGATGTTACACTATCAGCGGGTTGTTGGCAATAGTTCTCTCAGTAACTCAAATGGAATGCTTTAGATAAGCCTTTTTCTCACGATAATGATTTCAAGTTTAGATTCCGGTTTAAATTAGATTCTGGTAACTCTGTGAATAATTCCGATGCAATATATAAAATTAGTAGGAATTTAACATGTACAACTAAAATGTAATTATTATGCTAATGGTTATACGAAGAACAAATATGCAAACCTTATATATTGGATATCATATACTTATTCTACTTCAATAACACCTGCTGCTAAACTTTTCTAGTAAAATTTTGTAGCAGCATTTTAACTATTTAGCAAAAAAAGAGGAGGCTTTCTTTAAGAAGGCCTCCTCTTTTTTAAGTATTAACCGGCAAATTAATCCTTGGTCATCGTCATCGTAGCTGCGCCAAAGGAACCTTCATCTACCGTATTGGTAAGCTTCAGGGTAATGGCGGTAGCGCAGGCGTTAATGTCGCCGTTACCTACGGATGTCCAGTTATGATACCCGTAAGCAGCTCCCGGAACAGTGATCTGTTTGGGCACTGTAACGGACTGCGTTTTTTCATTCACAGTTAGCTTCAGCGTGCTGCTGGGAAATTCTATCCAGTTATGTACGGTAAGCACATTACCTGCCAGCGTAGTGGTTACCTTGTAAGTGCCTCCCCAGAAATCAGGATCGTCCATAGTGAAAGTGCCTACCAGGTCATTAATGTCAAGCGCGCATACTTTCTTATACTGTACAGTAAGGCTGGCATCATTGTAGTTCTGTGCATCACCGCCATAAGGTTCTGTGCCATCTGTTCTGAAAACAGTTATTAAAGTACCGTCGTTCAGCGTAACATCTGCACCTATTTCAAACACATCACCTGTTTGTATATCAGCGGCAGTTTTGCCAAAAAGTGTGGCCAGGCTTGTTGCCGTAATATCCACAGCAGTTGGGAAAGATGTTATATCGGCCTTCAGGGTTTTAACCTTAGTCTTATCCCCGTTCATGATCACTACCACATCCATTTTCTTAGGCTTTATATCATCTTTAAAGAACACGCCTACACTAAACCGGCCTTTAAAAGTAGCAGGGTCCTGGATCAATACATCCGCGCTGGTATCTTTGATGATCTGTGGCAGCACCGTGCGGATGATTCCATCCGGTAACTTCACACTATCCTTGCGGCAGGCGTTTATAGCAATAACCCCCGCAAATAATATTATTAAGCTCAATATCTTCTTCATACTTTTTGTTTTTAGCATTAACAGTTACTTATCCCAAAATACCGGGTAAGAGGCCGGTTGTTTCTGGGCGGGCGCATTTGCATTTACATTCAGGTCATCATTACTCCAGGGCAGCGACAGCGGGTACGCGCGCTGCAATTGTACCTGTATTGAAGGCTGTGCGCCCGGGTGTGTAACATCACCGTTAATAGGCGGCTGAAAGCGTCCACCAGGAGCCATTACAGGATCCTTAGGATTGAATAGAACAGGATATCCTGTGCGCCTGTAATCTGTATACTGATCTATGCTGCTGCCGAAGCTGGCAATCCATTTTTCTGTCATGATCAACTCTAGTTTGCCTGCAGCCGGTTTAGCATCATATTCCGCCATTACCTTATCCTGGTAAGTAGTGGCAGCCGCTGTACCGGCTATTGCAGGTACACTCTGGCTGGGACCAACCAGGCCTACTACATAATCCACCTGTTTAAAAGATTCTTCCAGGGCAGCCTGGAAAGTGGCCTTTGCATCACCTGTGGCCACGCCGGCATGCATCAGCTCTGCTTCTATATACAGCACATCTGCATACGTCAGGAACTTGTAGGGCGCAGCACCAGTACCGCTGGTACCATCTACTTTTATGGCTGCACCATCATCATAACGGCCGCCTACGGGGTAAATGCCAAAAACCGTCATGCTCTGGTCCTGTGACCAGTCGCGGTTAGGGCCTACAGAGCCGAACACAATAGAAAGGAAACCACCATCCCTGTACTCAGAAGGGTTTTGCGGAGCTGCACTTGCCTTCAGCTGGCGATACATGTAATAAGGCAGGCGGGGATCCGGATTATTAGTTAGTACGTTCTGGTGATACCCTTTTAATGTTTCATAAAACCAGGGGCTTTGATAGTGTGTTTTCTGGCCGGCATAATAATCATTAAAGCCAGGGTTACGGTCATCGGGAGTAGTTCCTTTTCCGTAAGGCAGTAAAAAGCTTTCGGATGTTTCGCTGATCAGGTTACCGGAGGCAATGAGCGCATTTACCTGGGTTGATACATTCTGTACCAGCCTTACCTGGTTATACAATTTCAGCTTAATACTGTTAGCTGCTTTGGTCCATTTTTCTGCATCTCCTCCATAAATAATATCATCTGCAGAAGGTACAGCCGTATTGGGGGCATCCGCATTATTCAGATCAGCGATAGCTCCATCTAGCAAAGTGAATAATTGCGGATAGATGTCAGCGCCTTTGTCATACTTGGGAAAACGGATACCATCTGATATCAATTTGTTGGCTTCAGAAAAAGGCACATCTGCAAACACATCCACCATCTGGCTAATAGCATATGCTTTCAATACTTTACCAATACCAGCATAAATGGTATTACCTTCTTCCGTGGCCTGGTTTATGATCACCTCCACATTCTGCAAAGAACCTAATATGTCAGACCCTACCTGTGCAGGGGAGCTGCTGTACATACCTTTCCAGGCGCCGTTAATGTTAAATTCATTCCCATCTGCACCATATTGGTCAGGGGATTCACGTACAGTTACCTGGTGCATATATACGGCCAGTACTTCTGTTAAACCACGGGCGCCGCGGTTATCATTAGTAAAGCCCAGCGCATATCCCAACCCCTGTTCTGCAGTGGGTAACAGGCGGTTTAAGGAAGTTTGCTCCGGGTGGTAAGGATCTTTATTTATATCCAGGAAGTTTTTAGTACAACCGGTCATCATCACCAGCGTTACCAAAGAACCATAGATTATTCTTTTCATTTTTTTCCGTTTTTTCAGTTTCATAAATTTTAGAACGTAACCTTCAGATTTACACCAAAGCGGCGGGTAGTAGGCGCAGCGGATAATTCAATGCCCTGTACGTTGGTATTACCAAAGCTGTTAGCTTCGGGGTTAAACCGGGTGTACTTGGGGAAATTAGGCGCCAGGTACCAGAGGTTACGGCCGGAGAGCGTTAAGGTAACACCGCCAATAGGTGTTTTCTTAAAGAAGCTTTTCGGAAAATCATAACCCAGCGTTACTTCACGCAGTGTGTACAAAGTAGCATCATACACATTCCATTCTGTAGCGGAGTTAATAGCGAATGATTCACCGAAGTACATCTCATTCATACTTACTGCAGTTGTATTCCTGATCTTCTCTCCTTTATCATTTAACAGGGGCTTGCCGGTATTGGCATCACCATAATAGCCCGGAATAATGCGGGCTGTTTCACGGTCTTCTGTATCCCTGGTTACACCACGGCCCAGCAGGGAGCTAACGGTTACAGAGTACATATCGCCATGCTGTGTCCAGTCAAACAGAGCATTCAGGAAAAAGCCCTTATAGTTAAGTGAGGTGCTGAACCCTGCTTTAAAATCAGGGTTCGGGTCACCGATCATACCTTGTTCTGTAGAACGGATCAGCAAACCGGTAGACGGATCTATCAGCAGGTTGCCCTGGTCATCCCGGTAATCCTTGGAACCACGCAGGTAACCATAAGGTTTGCCAGGCTCCAGGTATGGAGATATATCTGTTAAGATGTTGGACAGCGGTACACGTTCCAGGCCAGGTACCAATTCTCTTACTATGCTCCTGTTCTTGGTAAATACACCGTGTAATGCCCAGGTGAGATCTTTTGTTTTAACCGGTATAATGTTCAGGTCTAATTCAATCCCTTTATTGGTCAGCTTACCAAAGTTGTCTATTACTTGTGTAAAACCGGAAGATGCGGGTAATGTAACATTAGCGATCATGTTAGTGGAAACACGGCTATACCATGCAGCATCCAGGGTGATCCTGCTATCCAGGAAGTCTAACGTAGCACCTATTTCAAAGTCTTTCGTAAACTCCGGTTTCAGGTTAGGATTGGCGGCGGATGGGTTTTGTATTAAACCGGACTGGCCCTGGAATGGTGCGTTAATGCTAAACAGGTTCTTTAAAAGGTAAGGGTCTGCATCGCGGCCTACTTTTGCCCAGCTGCTCCTGATCTTACCAAAGTTCAGCACATGGCTTTCAATACCAAATGCCTGGGTAAACACAAATGAACCGGCCACACTGGGATAAAAGTAGCTCCTGTTATTACTGGGCAGGGTAGATGACCAGTCATTACGGCCGGTTAAGGTTAAGAACGCAAATTGCTTATAACCAAATTCCACATCTCCGAAAACACCCCATAAGCGGCGGCGGAAGTAGTCTGTGGAAGGCAGCACACTCTTGGTATTGGCCATCGTGTAAATGCCCGGAGCAACAATCTCGTTACCGGTAGAAGTTTCGCTCCGCATGGTACGCTGGTTCACGTTATGACCTAAAATAACCTTCAGATCAAAATCCTCATTTTTTAGTTTAGGCGTAAACGTTGATAAAAAGTTGGATTCTATTTCCTGGAACTGGTAGCTTTCCTCAATAATACGGCCCTTGCCTTCTGCTGCACGGGAGCCTATATCGGTAATTTCCCGGCGGAAGAAGTTATTGGTATTGGTACCTATCTGGTAGCTCACATTCCACCAGGGCAGTATATCATACCCCAGTTTTAAACCAGCCACATAACGGTCTGTGGTAGTGGTAATGGTATTATGTGCCCATGACCAGCGCGGGTTATCATACTGCGCTTTACTGGTAGATACCGGCAGGCCATTGGCATCTTCATATGGCAGGTTCAGGTCCCAGTTACGTGCCAGGAACAGGTTACGTGCAAAGGACGATGCTGCTCCGTCTACCTGGTTTTCACCAAACACACCGCCTACCTGGGTGCTGCGGGAGTAGGCAAAGTTGCCGCTTACGGTAAGCCCCATATCCAGCCGGGTGCTGCCGCCTATGCTTAAGTTGCCCCGGTCAAAGCTGGAATTAGGTACATAGCCATCCTGCTTCAGGTAAGAGGCGGTGGCGCTCATGGCGGTTTTTTCATCACCGGCATTTACGCTTACAGAGTTTTCATATACGGTACCTGTTTTAAACAGGTCTTTTACGTTGTTGGGATGAGCGCGGTAAGCTACTTTACCGGAAGGGAACAGGTCCGGGAAAGCATTTTTATAATCCGTCCAAACATCAATGGAATCCAGCGTTCCAAAGGCAGGGCCCCAGGAACCATTGGCATTGGCGTAGTTGAACAGTGTACCGGCGCCGTATTTATTCTGGTACACCGGCAGGTTGGATACCGTTTCAAATGCAAGACCGGTAGAGTAGGTGAGCTCTAAGCCCTTCTTGGAACGGCTGGCGCTACCGGATTTGGTAGTGATCACCAATGCGCCGTTAGATGCACGGGAACCGTACAATGCTGCTGCTGCCGCGCCTTTCAGCACCGTCATGCTGGCAATGTCGTTCGGATCCAGGGAAGATAAACCACTGGAATAGGCGCCACCGCCGGATGTTTGGCTGGAAGTAGTTACCTGGTCGTTATTATATGGAATACCATCTACTACTATCAGCGGCTCATTATTGCCGTAAAAAGAAGTATTACCGCGGATGCTGATCCTGGTGGCTGCGCCGGGCGTACCCTGGGAGGTTCTGATATCCACCCCGGCAACCTTACCCTGCAGGCCCTTTAACATATCCGGCTCTGATTTCTGCACCAGTATGTCCGGCTTTACGGTGGTGGCAGAATAACCGATCGATTTTTCGGTACGGCGGATGCCTACGGCCGTTACCACAATTTCACCCAGCTGTTTGTTATCAGCTGACAATGCAGTGCTGATGGTAGCTTCATTACCAACTGCCACTTCCTTACTTGAATAACCGATAAATGAAAACACCAGGGTAGCTCCCTGGTCTACAGAAATTTTGTAAGTCCCTTCCCCACTGGTATAAACCCCCTTGTTTGTTCCTTTGACTTGCACCGTCACACCGGGTAAAGGGGAACCATCCTTTACATCCGTAACTTTTCCTGTGACTGTTCGTGATTGGGCAGAAACGTGGAGAGCGCTAATGACTGTGAGAAGCCATACGAGTAGCTCTTTTTTCATAGATGAGTTAGATTTTGGTTGATTAAAGCGATTAACAAGAATAATTTACGTAAAAAAATGTAATTCAGCCTTTAAAAAGTCAAAGTTTGCCGACAAAAAGTTTGTTCAAATTTTAATATTATAAATATTTATAAATTATCACATAGGGCATTATTTGCTGTAGCAACTATGTAAATCATTAACATAGCTTTAACGACCTGGATAAATATAAGAGACCGGGTCGTGCCAAAGTTGAATTAAAAAATTTACCCATAAAAACCAGGTTTTCTTATCATGTGAGAACTTATTTTAGAAAATGAGAAAGGCTGCCGTATCCGAGCAGCCTTTCTGTTTCTATGAATATTATGCTATTTCACATCCCACCACACCCGTTCTGTTAACATTTTTAATCCCGGGAAGTTACTATTCCGCGTGATCTCTGTATTCGGGTATAACATTCTTTCAGGGTACAGGCCATTGCCCAGGTTAGAAGCTTCTGACTGTACAAAGAAGTCAGGATAGCCGGTACGGCGCCATTCCGTCCATGCCTCAAAGCCCTGGTTACCGCACATGGCAAAATACTTTTGCGTAATAATGGCCTTGATCTGCGCTGTTCTGTCAGCGGGCCACTGCGCTGCTACATCCGTAATGTAAGTACCTGGTGTAATTGCATAGGACGTAAAGCTGGCGGTAATACCCTGCTGGTATAAAGCCAGTGCATTGCCTCCCAACCAGCCACGGGCGGCAGCTTCCGCCTGCAGGAAATAACTTTCCGCTGCAGAGATCAGCTTTACAGGCGCCAACGCAGAGTTGGGATCATTAGCCCTTGCTGCTACCACGTATGAAGGGGTGGAAATAGTAGCAGTAGGCGTAGTATTATAACTGCCCTGCGGTATAGGGTTTACAATCCCTGTAGCCGGTACCGGCCTGTAGAACTTACTTACGCGCGGGTCGTGCAGCGCCAGCATGGCATTTACGCAGGTGGCGCTGGCCACCAGGTTTTGCGTTAACCCTAAACCCAGCACTTCAGCATAGAGCGGGTTTTGGTTGCCGCCCGTAGCCACATAATTAATCTTCGCATCTGCTGCCAGGAATGATTTACCGGCTAATGCGGCAATACCGGCTTTTGCTTTTACAGAATCCCTTTCTGACAAGCGCAGGTAGGCACGCAGCTTCAGCGTGTTGGCAAATGCTTCCCATTGGTCCATATCACCGCCAAAGATCAGGTCTTCATTGCCCGGTAAAAAATCGGAGTTGTTATTGATCAGCGCCTGCCCCTGGCCAATGTACTTAAAGATGCTGTCATACACTTCCTGCTGCGTGTTATAGTGAGGGTTCAGGTTTGCATCTCCCATCAGCGCATCCGTCAGCGGCACATCTCCAAAAGCATCGGTGATCACCTGGTAATCGAACCCTTTCAGGATATAGGCTATAGCTGCATATTGCTTGTACTTTTCTATATTCCCTTGCTTGCTGATCACCTGCAGATCCTGCATGGCATCATTATACAAAATACCCCAGGGCCGGTCAAAGTTAGCGGAGTTGGGCTGGTATTGATCAATGGCTTTATACTGGGAAGAATACGGCGACTGTGTCCAGTACTGGCCCCAGATACTACCGTAGATCTGGAAGTGATTCCCCAGTACATGGGCAATAGCTGCTTGTGCGGAAGGTAATATCAGCGGCACATCCGCCTGCTCCGGCAGGTTAGGGTTATCATTTACATCCAGGAACTTTTTACAGCCGGATGTAGATAATGCCAGTACTGCCAGCATACCAGCTACTGATTTTTTTATATAACTGTTATTTATCCATTTCATGTTTGATTGTCTTTAGCTTTTAAAACTTAGAAAGTGATCTTCAGGTTAGCGCCAAAATTTCTCAGGGAAGGTTGTGCAGTGTAGTCAAAACCTTGCTGGTTGGTGGCGCCGCCGGAGTTTACTTCAGGATCTGCATACACATTTTCCTTAGCAGTCCATAAAGCCAGGTTGTTGCCGAATATGCCAATGGATGCGCCGCCGAACGGAGTTCTGTTCAGCAGGCTGGCAGGCAGGCGGTAGCTGAGACTTACTTCACGCAGCCGCACATAAGAACCATCCACTATATGCTGACCTGCAGGAATTTTATTGGTAAACCAATCCTGCGGGGAATAGGTGTATTGCGTATTAGCACTATACTTACCCGGTTCACTTTCGTATACGGAGTTAGCCCATATCTGCGGATCACGGCCACCCACTACGGTTTCAGGCGCAGTGCCTACAAAATCCATGATGTCTTTGGTGCGGGAGTAAAATTTGTTGCCCTGCTTTGTATCGAACAATATACCAAAGCTAAACCCTTTGTAAGAAAGGTTAGCCCCGGCAGAAGCCATATACTTGGGATTAAAAGAACCCAGGTATACTGCCTGATCTGTTAACAGGGGCATCCCGTCTTCCGGGCTAATGATCACATGGCCCTGTGGGTCGCGCTTAATATCCTGCGCATAAAAAGTACCATAAGGTCTGCCTTTGGCAGCTACTATGCTCATACCGCTTACGCCGCCCAGTATTACCTGGTCTACACCACCGGCAATATCCAGCACCATATTGTCATTCTTGGTGTAAGTGCCATACAGTTCCAGCGTAAATCCGGATGCGGTGCGGATAGGCGTGCCACGCAGGCTCACCTCTATTCCTTTATTTTCTACCAGGCCGGTGTTCAGTACCTTAAAGGCATAACCGGTAGTAGGCGCAATAGGCACCGGCAGTATCTGGTCTTTAGAGCGGTTGCGGTAGTAAGAGAAGTCAACGGACAAACGGTTATCCAGGAAATTCAGCTCCGTACCTATTTCAAAGGCAGTTGTAATTTCAGGCTTCAGATCCGGGTTGCCGATCTGGTTGTCTACAGTAAAACCGGGTACGCCATTAAATGGGAAGGTGGTGTTACCAAACCCGCCGGCAATATCTGTTTTACGGTAGTAGGAGCGCAGCAGGTAAGGATTGGCATCATTACCTACCTGTGCCCAGCTGGCGCGCAGCTTACCATAGTTCAGTATATGCGTAAACGCACTGCCCTGCATTAGCTCTGTAAACACAAATGAACCGTTCACACTGGGATAGAAAAATGAATTACGTCCGGGAGGCAGGGTAGATGACCAGTCGTTACGGGCCGTAAATCCTACATACAACATATGCCGGTAATCCAGGTTCAGCTCACCATATAAACCCACCAGGCGCCGTGTCTGGCGTTCATCAAACGTATATACAGGACCGTTACTGTTATCCAGGCTGTACCAGCCGGGTATTACCAACCCATTAGCCTGGTTGGTTTGCGTTTCCAGGGTGGTGAAATTGCGCATACGTACGTTATGGCCTACCATTAAGGAAGCGTTAAAGTCCGGGTTAAACTGCTTCCTGGCAGTTACCATCAGGTCATGCGTAATTTCACTCAGGTTATACTGGTCCAGCTCGTACTTGCCGGTGCTGCTGTTAATGTTAGCATCTGCAGAATAGTTGCCTGCATCATCTGCCGGTATTACGCTGTACTTGGGATATTTGAACTGGCGGCGGTCAGAATAAATATCCCCCCCCAATCTTTCCGTAATATCCAGCCATTCCAATGGTTTATAGGCAATGGTAAAGTTGCCGGTTACACGGTCCACATCATTAATGTTGCGGTAATTCTTCAGCAAAAAATAAGGGCTGGTGGTATAAGCGCCATAGTAGCCGTACTGCTCATTGCCATCTGCATCAAAAATGCCACCCATACCATAGTACGGGTTATTCAGGTCGCTCATTTTATCCAGCGGAATATCCCGTGGGGTTTGTATTACGTTGTCGTATACAGAGCCGGGGCCCTGCCCGCCCTGTATCATGTTGCTGTTAATTTTGGTGTAGTTAACGGATACGCTGGTAGTGAATTTATTATTCAATTGTGCACTACCGTTAAAACGCACGCCGTACTTATTGTACTTATCAGAGTTGCCGGGCATTACACCATTGGCATTCAGGCTGTTTAATGACAGGTAATAAGTAGTTTTTTCACCGGCGCCGGAAAGCGCTATGTTATTATTGAAAGCCTTACCCAGCTCAAAGAAATTCTTTACGTTATCAGGTTGTGCTACATAAGGTTTTTTCAGACGTACACCGTTAATGGATTGTCCCCATTCTTTTTCCTGGCCGTCAAACTTGGGTCCCCAGCTAAAGTTCTCACGGGGGTCAGGTTCACCTTCACCACCTTGTCCATATTCATTCTGAAGCTCCGGCAGCTTTAATACGTTGGAGAAAGTAACGGAGCTGTTAAACGTAACCTCATTCTTTTTACCATTCAGCTTTTTACCGGTTTTGGTAGTAATGACCAGGGCGCCATTGGATGCGCGTGATCCGTACAATGAAGCGGCAGCAGGGCCTTTCAACACCGTTATAGATTCAATATCATCCGGGTTAATGTCATTACCACGGTTGCCGAAATCTATTGAGCTGCGCGCATCGGTACCACCAGTGCGGCCATTGCTGTTACCAATAATACCGGTATTGTCAATGGGTACGCCATCTACCACCATCAGCGCCTGGTTATTACCTGCAATGGAAGAACCGCCGCGGATCACTATCCTGGAGGAACTGCCGGGCGCTGCCGCGCTGCTGGAAATATTTACACCGGCTACCTTGCCGGCCAGTGCATTCAGTGGGCTGCTTACCTGCGCTTTGGTAAGGTCTTCGTTCTTAAGGGTGGGTGCGGCATAACCTAGTGAGCTTTTATCACGCCGGATGGCATTAGCGGTAACCACGGTTTCTGTAAGGTGGGTTACATCCGCCTGCAATACCACGTTTATTGTGTTGGATGTTTTTAGCGCTACCTCCTGGTCTTTCATACCTACAGACCGGAATACAAGTGTAGCGCCTTCGGGCGCCTGAATGGTGTAGATACCATCGGGGTTAGTTACAGCACCTGTGCTGGTGCCTTTTACAATTACGGCGGCGCCAATTACCGGCTGACCATCATCTGCTGAGGTGACCTTGCCTGTTACGGTACGGCTTTGTGCAAAAGCCTGACCGGCAAGGAACAACACTGCCAGCAGAAGAAATAGACTTTTCCTCATAAGCATTGTTTAGTTTGTTGGTGATTTGTCAAGTAAAAAAATGTTAGTCCCCCGGGCCCTTACGGTGCCCGTTAGTGTAAAATGGCTTCCTTAATAACAATTCTCTTTTGGTTGCTTTGACGAGGGTATATACAATAATAACAGTATCAGTTTTGCATGGCAAAACGACGGTTGACTACCCGTTCCAATAAGCAAAGTTTCCTTGTTTCCGTTTTAATATTTCTTTAACAACCCAAAGGTAAGTTGATTGAAAAAATGGTTTAGATGTTATAACGGGTAAATGGTAAAAAAACAAACGTATTATTCCAAATCCTATCTAGTAATCAATTGATATAAAGGCCAATGTATCGAAAATTCTACAAGATAAATATATGGCTGCATTCTTATCAAGCTAAGAAAAAAATAAGCAAGCGATAGGAATACCGCCTGCGCTCATCAACCAAAATCTAAATCTAGATAATCCAGATTTAAAAAATTTTTCATATGTTTCAACGGGGCATACCGGTCCTCCGGGTCAATTGCTAAAACGCGGGCACACTATTATTGTGCAGGCACAAACGACCAACGGTTATTCCATAACATTCCGTCTTAAAAAGCTTACCTTATCAGGATAGATTCAGCGTATGCGTTTTCAACAGGTTCAATAAAACCTCATACAGCTCCTCGTTCCGGTGGTTATACCGGAACTCGCATTCTTTCAAATGCAGGTACACCGTATTACGGTTTAAACCTTTGAATTTAGCTAAGCGATGCTTGGTTAAACCCCAGAAAGCATCAATATCCTCTGCAGCAATTCCGTTGCTGCTGTCCCCAATGGTTGTATGCTCCAAGCGGTACAGCCGGTAATGGCCCAAATCCACCACATTATTGAAATGGCGCAACCGTTCTGCGGTCCCGAAGGTTTCCAGCACAGAACGGCCCCTTACAATAGCATGGATCATAGCACGGCTTACATCCGGTAATATCTCCGTATGCAGACGGTCTGCATGCCGGTAAATACCGAACACAATAGGCTTGATAGCACGGCTTACTTCCGGTTTGGCAGCTACGGCAGTATCGCTTCCATTACGATAGTCATAATGGTCCCGACGCTCCGGCGGACTAATAACCGGTTTCACCACATGCTCTGCGGGCTGTTGCTGCTCGCAGTACCTGGCTATTTGCTGACGGATTTTTTTTAGGTAACTGTTTACAGTTACCCGGCTTACCCCACTGATGTTGGCAATTTGGGTAGCGGTGAGATCTTCAGAGAAAAGCTTTAGGATCTCCTTAAATTTTCGCTCGGACAAGTGAGCGCCCTTTAAGTACCTGTTTTTCATTGAACAAGAAGGTTAGAATGGCACTCTAAACCTCCTACTTTTTAATAAGTATGTTGCCTCCTTTTATACAAGTGGTTAAATGGGTGGGATGAATGTGGTATACTAGATTATTTTAGGCAAATAGGTTATCCTGAAAGGGTATTATTTGTTGCAACAAGTGCTAAAATGAGCACGTCCCGGACCCTCAAGCCCGGGACGTGTTTGATTTAGCAAGCCGTCCTTGTTTAGCTACCTGCTAAATTATTTTTTAGCATCATTTAATCCCAGCTTGGAAATTTCAATATCTTTTTCTTCTTCCAGCGGATCAGCGGTTCCTTTTCGCCGCGCCTGTTTTACCAGCGCTTTTTCCATCCACAATAACAGGGCGGGTAAAATGGTAAGATTGGTGATCATAGCCATTATCAGCGTCAGGGAAGTAAGCCAGCCCAGTGATTTGGTGCCGCCAAACTCACTGAAGCTAAAGATCATGAACCCTGCAAACAGGATCAGCGAAGTGTAAATAATGCTCAACCCTGTTTCATTAATGGTTTGCCTTACTGTGGCAGATATATCTGTACCATGGTGCGGCAGCTCCTGCTTAAAGTTCACCAGGAAACGGATGGTAACATCAATGGCTATACCCAGCGCTATACTGAATACCAGTACGGTAGATGGTTTCAGTGCAATGCCCGCCCAGCCCATTACACCGGCCGTTACCGCCAGCGGAATAATATTGGGGATCAGGGAAATCAGCAGCATACGCCAGCTGCGGAACAGGTACAGCATACACCCGATAATAAGTATAAACGCCAGCACCACGCTTTCCATTAACCCGTTAATGATAAAGCGGCTGCCTTCCAGGAATATTACACTGGTGCCGGTAAAGGATACTTTGTACTGTGCGGTATCAAAGATCTGGTTCACTTTCGGTTTCAGGGAATCCAGCAGTATAGGCAGCCTGCGGGAGCCTACATCGGCCATGCTTACACTAAGGCGGGCTACCTGCCGGGTGCTGTCCATAAAAGAGGCTACCAGCTTGGTAAAGTTGCTGTTGCTGCCGTTACCGCCTTTCATGCGCAGGTAAGGAGCCAGGAAACCAATGTCAAACTGGTTGGGGATCCGGTAATTGGTGCTATCCCCATTGTAGTAGGCCTGCTTGGCAAATTTAATACCTTCCGCCACGCTCAGGGGGCGGGCAAAATCCGGCTGGGCGGCAATCAGCTGCGTTAATTCATCCAGCTTGTTCAACGTTTGCAGCCCTATTACGCCGTTCTTCTTTTTCGTATCTACAGTGATCTCCAGCGGCATTACCCCGCGGAAATTCTGCTCAAAAAATTTCAGGTCAGTATATAAACGGTCGCTCTTGGGAATATCATCCAGCATATAGGCTTCCGGCCGCAGGCGCAGCATGCCCAATACTGCCATTACCACCATTACCAGGGTTACCAGGTACACCCAGGGACGGTATTTGAACACCAGGATATTTAACAGGTTCAGCACCGCTTTAAAGGAACGGTTCTCCAGGTAGCTGGTATGCTTGGTTTTAGGCGGCGGTAAATAGCTGAGTACTGCCGGCAGGAAAATAAAGGAGATCAGGAAAATGAACATAATGTTCGATCCTGCTACCACGCCAAACTCTTTCAGCAGCGGGCTTTTGGTAAAGTAAAACACACCAAAGCCAATAGCCGCCGTAATGTTGGTGAATAAGGTTACAATGCCCATGCGCTGTATCATGCGCACCAGGGCCTCTGTTTTATTATTATTCTTCGCGTACTCCGTATGGTACTTATTCAAAAAGTACACACAGTTAGGAATGCCAATTACCACGATCAGGGGCGGAATTAAGGCGGTTAGCAGCGTGATCTTGTAACCGCATAATTCAATAGTAGCTACAGACCATATTACGCCAATAGCCACTACTATCATGGACATCAACACTGCGCTGAAAGAGCGGAAGAACGCCAGTAATATCAGCGCTGTAAGTATAAAGGAAAGCTTCAGGAACAGCCGCATTTCATCGGCTACCTTGGTGGCCATAATGGTGCGGATAAGCGGTAAGCCGCTCAGGCGCACCTGCGTGTTATGCTTTTTGCCAAATGCATCGGCTATTCTCATGATCTCACTTACCACGCCTATACGTTTGGCGGAGTTCATCACATCCTTATTAATGCGGATGGCCATCAGGTAGGCATGTGTATCGGGATTATATAACAGCCCCTGGTAAAAAGGCAAGGACCGGAACACATTTGCCAGGCTATCCATATCAGCGGCAGCTACATGATCAGGGAATGCCTGTACCACCATTAGCTTGTGCGTACTGTCATTCTTCACCAGGTTCACGGCAGCGGGTACACTCAGTATGTTCTCTACTGCACTAACCTTTTTAATATCCTTATTCAGCTGCACATAATCATTAAAGAACTGCGGTGTAAAAAAATCTTTGTTCTGCACGCCCAATACCATCATGTTACCATCTTCGCCAAACTGCTCATGAAAATGCTGGTAAGTAATAAATTCAGGATTATCCCTTGGTATGGCGCTGCCGTATTCATAGGATAGCTGTACTTTGCTGGCATAATACGCCATAACTGCGGTGCCGGCAAATAGTAATAACAATAAAGGTAAGCGGAACTTTAACACCCAACCTGCTAAGCGTTGCCACATAAGGAATTTTTCATTTTTGTAAATGGCGTAAAGGTAAATAAATAATTTACTAATTTGTTGGTGTGACCGTGTTGCAAATTGGCTAATGATAACGTCATCAGGCTTACATTTGCACATTCGCACATTTGCAAATCCGCACCGTATAATGCGCCCTGTTCTTTTACTCATTCTCTTATTGCTATGCCTGCACCCTTGCCAGGCACAACCCGTGCCTATAGGGCATTGGCGGGAACATTTGCCCTATACGCAGGCACAAATGGTGGTAAGCGGTACTGATAAGGTATTTTGCGCCACCGCCTACAACCTGTTTTCCGTAAGTGCTGAAGATCATGACATTACCCGCTATACCAAGCTGAATGGCCTGCACGATGCAGGGATCAGCGCCATCGGCGCCAATGAGGGCCTGGTAATCATTGCTTATGAAAATGGTAATGTAGACCTGCTTCAAAATGAGCAGATCTTTAACATCCCCGACATTTTGCGCAAGAACATACAGGGCGATAAAACCATTCACCGTGTTTTCTTTAATAAAGGCCTGGCCTGGTTATGCACCGGCTTTGGAATAGTGCTGGTAAATACCGCTAAGCAGGAAATTGCAGATACCTACATTATTGGCGACAACGGCGCCTACACCGCTACCTATGCCGTTACCACAGACGGTGCTTATTTTTACGCGGCCACTGCCAGCGGCATTAAACGCGCACCGGTTAGCGGCAGCAATTTAGCCAATTACCAAAACTGGGAACCTTTCACGCAGGGCCTGCGCGGCACAGCTGTGCAAGAGGTTGTGTATCTCCCAAACCGCCTTATTTGCCGGCAGGGCGATAGTCTTTTCCAATGGCAGCAAAACAGCTGGGCGCCCTGGTATACAGACGGATGGCAGCTGAATAACCTGAGCCTGAACGGCAACCAGCTGCTGCTCTGCGAATTACAGCCTGCCACACAGGCTGCCCGCGTACTTAGCCTGGATGGCAATGCCGCCATTACCGCCACCTTACAAAATGAGCTGATCAAAACGCCGGCACAGGCTACTGCACTGGGTACAGATATCTGGATAGCAGATGCGCAAAACGGGCTGCTACTATATGATGGTAATGCTTTTACCCGCCTTACGCCCAATGCCCCCGCAGCTATTGCCGGCGGAAACCTGTTATTCATTAACAACAGCCTGTGGGCCACTGCCGGCGCAGTAGGCAGCAGCTGGACCGCTACGGGTAACCGTAATGGTTACTTTGTATTTGAAAACGAGGAGTGGCATAACTATAATTACAGCACACAGCCTTACCTGGATGCCCTTACTGATCTGCTGCCCATTGCGGCCGATGCTGCCGGCAACCGTTACATAGGCTCCTTTGGCAAAGGCCTGCTGGCGCTGGATGCGGCCGGCAGCCATTCCATTATTCAACAGCCCACCTTACCCGGCGCGCTGGATGATCCGCTGGCCTGCCGTGTAAGCGGGCTGGCAACGGATCTGAACGGCAATCTTTGGGTAAGCATTTACGGTGCGTATAATGATGTACTGGTAAAAAAACCGGATAATACCTGGAGCAGCTTCCGCATTCCCTATGCGCATACCGCCAATGCGGTAAGTGATATACTGATAGATGATTACGACCAGAAGTGGATCATTTCCCCGCGGGAGAACGGGCTGTTTGTATTTAACCACGGCAGCGACCTGGCAAATACGGCTGATGACCACTGGATGTTTTACCGCAGCGGTGCGGCCCAGGGCAACCTGCCTACGAATGACGTACGCTGCCTGGCAAAAGATAAAGATGGCTGGATATGGGTGGGCACCTCACAGGGCATTGCCATTTTTCCCTGCGCACAAAATGTATTCAGCACCGGCTGCAGCGCTTACCTGCCTATTGTACAGCAGGATAATTTTGCCGGCTACCTGTTCCGTGATGAGCAGGTGAACGCCATTGCTGTTGATGGCGCTAACCAGAAATGGGTGGCCACGCAGAACGGCGTATGGCTGATTAACCCTGCCGGCGAAAAAATACTGCTGCATTTTAGTACGGATAACAGTCCCCTGCCGGATAACGCGGTGAATAAAATTGCCATTAACCCTACCACCGGCGAAGTATTTTTTGCCACCCGCTTAGGCCTGGTATCTTACCGGGCCAATGCTACAGAAGGTGCGCCCGGTATGCAAAAAGATAGTGTGCTGGTGTTCCCCAACCCCGTGCCCAGCCAGTACAGCGGCACCATTGCCATTCGTGGACTGGTACAAAATGCCCGGGTAAAGATCACCGACATCAGTGGCAGGCTGGTATTTGAAACCCGCGCCCAGGGCGGGCAGGCAGTATGGAATGGGCAGGACTACACAGGCCACCGCCCGCAAAGCGGCATTTACCTGGTATTTGCAACAGACGATGCCGGTGCTGAACACCTGGTAACAAAGATTGCGTTTATAAACTAGCTTTTAGCCTTTAGCGGTTAGCTATGTATATTTATGTTAAATTTAGCGCTATGTAGCCGCTGCTAAAAGCTAACGGCTAACGGCTAATAGCTTAAAAAATGTTACACAAAACACGCGGCATAGTATTAAGAGTAGTGAAGTATGGTGATACCAGCGTGATCGCAAATATTTTCACAGAGCTTTTCGGCATTCAATCCTATATAGTGAATGGCGTGCGCAGCTCCAAACCCCAGGCAGCCAAAGGCAACCTGCTGCAGCCCGGTAATATACTGGAGCTGGTGGTATACCACCAGGAGCAAAAGAACCTGCAGCGCATTTCAGAATTTAAATCCGGTTACATTTATACCGCCCTGCATTTTAACGTGGTAAAGAACACAGTAGCATTGTACATAATAGAGCTGCTGCAGCGCTGCCTTAAACAACCGGAACAACAGCTGGAGCTTTATTATTTGGCAGAACATGCCTTACAGCTGTTAGACAGCAGCGAGCCGCCTGTTGCTGCTAACCTGCCTTTATTTTTTACGCTGAAGCTGGCGGAAATGCTGGGGTTCCGGCTCAATGGCCGCTGTACGGAATATACGCCTTACTTAGATCTGCAGGAAGGTACGTTTGTAGATCTGCCCCCGCATCATGTTAACCACTTAGACCATACCAGCAGTGAACTTACAGACATGCTGTTCCACTGCCAGGAGCTGCAGGCGCTGGGCGCTATAGCCATGACTAAGGAGCGGAGAAGAAAGTTATTGTATTCCTACCTGGATTTTCTAAAGCTGCACATGCCTGATTTTACAGAGCTGCATTCCCCCTCTATACTGCACGAGATCCTGGATGCATGAGAAAAGCCAGCTATTAGCTTTTTGCTGTTAGCCGCGGTACGTTATATAAAGTAAACCACTTAACAACAAAAATCAGGTACTAAAAGCTAATAGCCAAAGGCTAATAGCTATATTTCTTCAGCTCTGTTGTTTCCCCGTCAAACACGGCGTAGGTGAAGTAGTTGATCCAGTCGCCCAGGTTAATATAGCGGCTGTCAGGGCCTACCTTCAGATCCAGCGGCAGATGGCGGTGCCCATAAATGAAGTAATCAAAATGCTCTTTTTGTAAGATCTCTTTGCTGTAAATGGCCAGCCATTCATTTTCCTCGCCTAAGAACTTTTCCAGCTCTCCGCCGGTAGCAGCACGGCTTTTGCGGCTAAAGTAATTGGCCAGCCCAATACCCCAGGAAGGGTGCAGCACGGAAAACAGCCAGCGGCATACGGGGTTACGGAATACTTTTTTCAGGAATTTATAACCATGATCGCCAGGGCCTAATCCATCGCCATGGCCAATATAAAAACGTTTACTGCCTAAAGTATAGGTTTGCGGCTCAAAGTATACGGGAATGCTCAGCTCATCTTCAAAGTAACCATTCATCCACATATCATGGTTGCCAATGAATACGGAAATACCAATGCCTTTATCCGATAATTCCGCCAGCTTGCCTAACAGCCGTGTATAGCCTTTAGGGATCACCTGCTTATATTCAAACCAGAAATCAAACAGGTCGCCTACTAAAAAAATATGCTGTGCATCTTCCGCTATTTCATCCAGCCATTTTATAATGATCTTCTCTCTCTCCCGGCTGGCAGCCATATTGGGTGCTCCCAGGTGAAAGTCAGACGCGAAGTAGATCCTTTTATTAACAGGCAGTAGTATGTGATGCAAGAATGAACAATTAATAGTTAATAATTAATAATCAATGGATGAAATTGTTCAGGTTATGATCAGGTGATACATTATCGCCGAATTATAAATGAATGATTAATAATCAGTAGCTGAAGCTTGCAAGTTATATTTTATGCAGTACATGCCGCCGGAATTATTAATTCTTCATTATTAATTACCTGGGGCCATATTGGCGTTTTGATACTCTTCCTGAACGTTGGTAACGTCAATCTTCACCGGGTCATCAAAACCATTGAATAAAAATACTTCCCACGCATACTTGGATTTGTTCAGGTCAATGGAAAATATTTCGCCATTGCGTTTTACAAAGTGCAGCTTATACTGACTGGTGGGTATGATCTTTACTTTCTGCTTAGTAATGAATTCCCTGGCCTCGTTCATGTACTGCTGGTTGGTGGCTACAATACCATCAAAATCCTTAGCGCCAAAATCAGCTTTCAGCTGGCGCAGCTTGCCCGGACCAGGCGTATAAAATACTGCACAGCGTTCTTTAATTTCCAGCATGCCCGTTTCGCTGCTGTCAGCGCCACCGCCTGCATTACAGGAAAACAGGGAAAAAAGGATGGCTGCCGCAATGAGGACCTTCGTCATAGATCGATAATATGCTTAACAGAACAGCGTCCCGATAAGCTACCAGGACGCTGTTGTATGATTACTTAAATATGTTCTATCCTATTCATCCACCAGGAACACGTATACTTCCTTGGGGCCATGCACGCCCACTACCAGTGTTTTTTCAATATCTGCCGTACGGCTGGGACCTGTTGCAAAGGAAATGGCCGAAGGCAGCTCCCCGTTATAACGATCCTTTAAGCGGTTGATGGCATCTTTCAGGTCAAACACCAGCTGGTGCGTATAAGCTATTACCAGGTGTACCGGCGTATATACCGGCAATGCCCGGCCTGATGGCTGTGCCGCGCTCAGTACCATAGTACCGGTGCGGGCTATTAAATATTCACAGTCGGTAATGGCTGCTTCGGCGCTATGCATATCGCCCTTATTAATAAAGGGCAGCTGCCCCAGCTTAAACGCTTTTAGTAAAGCCGGCGTTTGGCAATATACCTGGCTCCACTCCTTATGTTCGGCCAGCGCCTGCAGGTTCTCCATCAGCTCCTGTTTGCTGGTGCAGTAAATAAACTTACCCTGCAAACGGGCAAATTCCTCCGCAAACTTCAGCTCCAGCCCTTCGTTCTCCGTTTTAAAAACGGAATTGTTGCCTTCCGAATTAGGGAAAGGCAACTGTACCGACTGACTTAATGCATTCCGTACCCGTTTAAGAATATTCTCTTTAGCAGGGGAGATCTTCATATCCCATTACGCATTAACAGGTGTGGGAGAAGGGTTGATGATATCTGCAGGATGTACCCCATCTGTAGTCATACCTTCCTTGTTGATGATGTGCTCTTTATGCGTATCATAAGGGCGTTTGCCGATCAGCCTTTCCAGGTCTGCCTGGTATAACACCTCTTTCTTCAACAGCTCCTGCGCCAGCACCTTCACATTTTCAATGCGCTCAGTAAGCAGGGCTTTGGTTCTCTGATATGCTTTATCTATCAGCAGGCGTACTTCTTCATCGATCATTTTAGCCGTTTCCTCAGAGTAAGGCTTGGTAAAAGCCTGGTCACTGTTAGGATCGTAGAAGGAAACGTTACCCACCTTATCGTTCATACCATACACAGTTACCATTGCGTAGGCCATGCGGGTAATTACCTGCAGGTCATTCTGCGCACCGGTAGATACTTTGCCGAATACCAGGTCTTCCACTGCACGGCCGCCCAGGGTCATGCAAATATCGTCCATCAGCTGTTCGGTATTATACAGGTATTGCTCTTTAGGCAGGTATTGCGCATAACCCAGTGCTGCTACCCCACGTGGTACAATCGTAACTTTTACCAGCGGGTTGGCATGCTCCAGGTACCAGCCGCAAATAGCGTGGCCGGCTTCGTGGTAGGCAATTACTTCTTTTTCTTCCGGGGAAATGATCTTGTTCTTTTTCTCCAAACCACCAATCACACGGTCTACTGCGTCGTTAAAGTCTTCCATTTCCACTTCGTTCTTGCCTTTACGGGCAGCTATCAAAGCAGCCTCGTTACATACGTTGGCAATATCGGCGCCGGCAAACCCGGGGGTTTGGGCGGCTAACCTTCTGATATCTAAGTTGGGAGATTTTTTGATGGGTTTCAGGTGCACCTCAAAAATGGCTTCGCGGCCTACCAGGTCCGGCTTGTCAATGGATATCTGGCGGTCAAAGCGGCCGGGGCGCAGCAGGGCGCTGTCCAGCACATCCGGGCGGTTGGTAGCTGCCAGGATAATGATACCACTGTCTGTACCAAAACCATCCATTTCCACCAGCAGCTGGTTCAGGGTGTTCTCGCGCTCGTCATTGCTCATCATCACATTCTTACCCCTTGCACGGCCAATGGCATCAATTTCATCTATGAAAATGATACAGGGTGCTTTTTCACGGGCCTGTTTAAACAGGTCGCGTACACGGCTGGCGCCTACCCCTACAAACAGCTCCACAAAGTCAGAGCCGGACATAGAGAAGAAAGGCACCTGCGCCTCACCTGCCATGGCTTTGGCCAGCAGGGTTTTACCGGTGCCCGGAGGACCAACCAGCAAAGCGCCCTTAGGTATTTTACCACCCAGGGCAGTATATTTTTTGGGCTGTTTCAGGAAATCCACGATCTCCATCACCTCTACCTTTGCCTCATCCAGTCCTGCTACATCATTGAAGGTGATATTTACGCGGGTCCCTTTATCAAACAGGGTAGCTTTGGATTTACCGATGTTGAAGATGCCGCCGGGGCCGCCGCTGCTGCCTGCAGGGCCGCCCATTTTACGCATCAGCAGTATCCACAGGCCAATGATGAGGATAATGGGTAACAGCAGCTGGAACACCGGTTCAAACCAGCTTTGCCGGTCTACGTAATATACGTTTACCCGGTCCTCTGTCTTCACGGCTGTTTGCGCTTTATCCAGGTCGGCTTTAAAGCTTTCCTCGCTACCGATGCTAAACTGAAAATGCGGACCGGGATTGGATGCTCCAAAACGGCCTTTTGATACTTTTTCGTATTTGGGTTCGTTCAGCTTTTCTTTCTTGATATATACCTCTACATATTTCTTGTTCACTACAACCAGCTTGTCTACATCTCCCGGCTGTAAATAATCCAGCTGGAACTGCTGAAAGCTGATCTCTTGCGGCTGTGAACGAAAATCGAGGAAGTTCATAGCCAGCAGGGCTATGCCAATAAAGGCATATACCCAGTATATATTGAACTTGGGTCCTTTCTTAGGCGATTTGTCCGAACCTTTCATAAAATTGTTGCCTCTTTCCATAATAATCTAGTCGCTCCTTGACGGATGTTTATTGCAATGTATTTCGTATTTTTTTTATCGTCAACTATTATTTCTTAATAGTTAACTTTTCGACAGGACTTAGCCCAATACATTTCTAATTTAATCGAGGTGTTCCAGCCTCTCCGCATCACTCCACATTTCTTCCAGGTTATAGAACTTGCGGGTTTCCGGCTGAAAAACGTGCACCACCACATTCACATAGTCTACCAGGATCCATTGCTGGGCGGTAAACCCTTCATGTTTATAAGGTTGCTCAGCGGTTGCCAGCTGCACCTGCTCTTCCACAAAGTCTGCAATCGCCCTTACCTGTGTGTTGGAATTTGCTTCGCATATGATAAAGAAATCGGCCACAGCTTCCGGGATCTGGCGAAGGTCCAGAGATACTACATTCTCCCCCTTTTTATCCTGTATGGCCTTAATGATGGTGGTAAAAATCTCACTGTCTCTGCTCAAGCGCGTTGGCGCTTTTTTTCTCGTACTCAGAACGGTTAAGGGTGCCAATAAATTCTTGTTTTTGTTAAAAATAAACTTTAATTATCAAAATTACTAAAGAAGCGGGAAATTCACGCTTATAAGTAACCCGCTGGCCCTGTCCAAATGTTAAGAAAACAATAAAATGCACTACTTTTCGGCCGTTATTGTTTCATTTTTAAGAAATCAGCTGCAACCTTGCTTTGTGCCTTGTTTGCTGAAAATATTCAAATAAGAATTTTCCGTGATTGGACAGCCATTTTACGTTTTAGACAGAATAGACAGCACCAATAACTATGCCATGGAGCAGGTAAATACAGGGCAAATAACGCCTGGTACAGCCTGGTTTGCCATGGAGCAAACTGCCGGAAAAGGGCAGCGTGGTAAACAATGGTTATCACCTCCGGGAGAGAATATAATGCTTACCCTGGCCCTGCAACCCAACGGGCTGCCGCTTTCCAGGCAGTTTATGCTCAGCGTGGCAGTAGCCCTGGGCGCGGCGGATTTCTTTGCTAAATATGCCGGCGATGAAACTTGTATCAAATGGAGCAATGACATTTACTGGCGTGACAGAAAGGCAGGAGGCATACTCATCGAAAATGTGCTGCGTGGCAATACATGGCAATATGCCATAACAGGCATGGGTATTAACATTAACCAAACCAGGTTTCCGGAGCATTTACCCAACCCGGTATCCCTGCGGCAAATAACCGGTAAAAGCTGGGATGCCGTAGAGCTGGCAAAGGAGCTGTGCGCCTGCCTGGAGCCCTGGTTAAAACAGCTGCACCCGGCCCATTATAATGAGCTGCTTGCAACTTATAAAAGCCGCCTGTTCCGCCTCAATGAACCTGGTTTATACCGTATAAGGGAGGAGTATTTTAATGCTAAAATTCCACGTTATGGTACGCAGGTTTTAGATCCTGTAAAAGATGAGTATTTCCAGGGCATTATCCGCGATGTGCTGCCTGATGGTAAGCTATGCCTGGAAAAAGACGGCGCCCTGCTGCAGTTTGATTTTGGCGAAGTAGAATTTGTGATTGCGAAGTAGTCCATGGCCGATGGTCCATAGTCCATGGCGTTTTGTGTAGTTATGTATGCTGGTTAATGGCAGTTCTATTCGGGTGCTATTGGTATGCTTCCCTCCTAAAACAGGCCTTTTATTGCTATGCAACCCTAGTGACATCCCTCCCCCCTACATAAAACCCTACCCGTTTTATTACCCGGTTTATTCCTGTAAGGTTTAGCGCAAAACCCTGACCCGAATTGCGCACGGGTTGCACCCGAATTGCGCCCGAATATCAGCCGCATTGCGGAGCTGTTTTATAGCATAATGTAATGGAGCTGAGTGATGAAAAGCCGGGCTATTTCTTTTCATTGAGTATGGTGATGCTGATTGATGGCAGGGCGTTTTGCCGGTACAACTGCCGCTATTATTTTCAGGCGCCTGTAAAAAGGCGCTATTCTCGTCCTGATATAGGCTTACACCTTTGTTAAATAACCCTGTTTGAAGTTTATAATATCTGCCGGCCTAATAACTCCTGAACTTCTTCACCGCCGCCTGCCGCCATTCCCAAAACTTCGCTGACAGCTCCGGCGAAACGCCTTTCAGCAAAAACACACCTGTGCCATATTCCCGGGCGAAAGGGTTTTGTACTTTACCCACCTCAATGATCTGTTTGGATACTTGGTGCGCACGCTCATCCGGCTCGTCATCCAGCAGCACAATACAGCGGATGGTGTCCAAATGCGGGAACCAGAAAACATAATCTGCGCTGAAAGAACATGCCAGCGGTATGCGGCCCCGGTTGTAGTAATTCAACGCGCCGGCCTGCCCGTAATTACCGCACATGATCAGCGTATAAGGTTTATCAGAATCCGGCACCTGTGCATAGGCTTTGCGGGAAAGGGCTGCCATCTCCTGCCAGCCCAGCATATCTGCAAAATCCTGGGGCAGGGCATGGTTCTTACCATCTTCCCAGCGCAATAAACCTGCTGCCTGGAATTTGGCTGCCTTTTGCTGAATGGCAGCCGGTTTCAGCACCGGGAACGCAATGTTAAAAATGTAGAGGAAAGGCACTACTACCAGCAATATCCAAACAGCCCGCATGTATTTTAACCATTTGGCCCTGAACAGCTGCTCCCAGTACACGGCCCCAAAAGCCAGCAACACCGGGTATAAGCCCAGTGCATAGTAATCCTTAGCCCGCAGGTAGGTGAACAGCAGCATCACAAACAGGTAAGTAAGCGCCACAAAACGGTAAGGGCTGAAGGCCCGGTAAAACAGCAATCCCAGTAAGCCTGCCACAAACAGGAAAGCACCTGTAAAAAAGAAAATGAACTGCGTTTTTATAAAATCCATGCGGTGCACATGCACCAGCTGCGTTTGCGAAAGCTCCGCCATATGGTGCAGCACCGGCATGCCGCTGCGTATTTGCCAGATAATGTTAGGCAGGGCTATGAGCAGCGCAATACCGGCGCTTATGTACAGGTATTTGTTCAAAAATATTTTACGCTGTGGCGATAATAATAATGCCGGCACTAATCCTACTACCAAAAAAAGAATGTTGTACTTATTCAGGAAGCCCAGGCCGATGGCCACCCCCAGCCATAACAGGTAGCTGTGTTTTTCCGTTTGCCGGTAACAGATCAGCAGGTAGAAGATCCAGGTCCAGCAAAGCACATCTAAAGAGTTAGGCTGGTACAGCATATTCAACCGTAAAAAAGCGGAGAAAATGAACACCGTAGCCGCTAATACCTGCGCATACCAGCCCCCCTCCAGCAATGCCACCACCCGCCATATAAGCACCAGTGTTAGCGCGCCATACAGGGCCGGAAAGAATTTTATCCAAAACACGGAATTACCCAGCCATTTAATAAGCAGTGATGTAAAGGCCGTAAAAGGCGGTACCGATAAATAACCCGCTGTTAAATGATTGGCCATATCCAGGTGCAGGTACTCATCCCGGTGCAGCTCATACACGGGGTTGATAATGCAGTAATGCAATACCATTTTCAGCACAATAAATCCGGCTAATAAATAAAGCGGCACACGGCGGTTTGCAAGGGTTGTGTTCATAAAAGAATGAATAAACAGGTAGTGCCTCAATATAATCACAATAACCCGTTTTTTCCGGCAACCCCTTACGGGCAAACGTAAAAAATAACCTGTACCAGGGAAAGCTGCTAAATAAAAAAAACGTCCCGGCGGAGTATGCCCGGGACGCTTTTTCCAGGTAAGATTAACCTTGTTTAAAACAAGATTTTGGTTGATAACGGTAAATCAATTTGTGAATTCTTTGTTAAATAATCAAAAATAAAATTGCAACGCTATTTCAAATCTTGCTTCACACAGTTCTTTATAAAACCTGATATGAAACATAAACATCCTATCTAAAAACATAGTAGCCACCTGGCCCGAAAAACATTTCTGCCATTTTTCATATGCTTAACTTTGGTATATGCCTGCACAAAAAAATACAACGATATATAAAACAGAAAAGCTGGAAAATTTCAGGGGCGATATGCTGGTGCAGTATCCCAATACACCCCTTATACCTGAGCGGGGCAATGTAGTAGTACACTCCCGCCATGATATGCCCTGCAAAACACATTGTACCTCCAGCCGGCGCGATTATTACAAGATAACACTGGTAACCGCAGGCAGCGGCCGTTTAATGCTGGGTGCAAAACAGTATGTTATTAATGGCCCGGTGCTCATCTTCACCAATCCTGTAGAAACCAAGATCTGGGAAACAGATACACCGCAGGAGGGCTACAACTGTTTATTTACACAGCAGCTGTTTGAAAAACACCGTCATTACCGGGAAGAGGTGACCCGCCACCCGCTGTTCCAGGTAGGTGCAGATGCCGTGCTGCCTTTAACAGTTGCGCAGGTAAATACCCTGCAAACCATTTTCCAGCAGCTGATACGGGAGTATAATGATACTGCTGCCTACCGGGAAGAAGCCATCCTGATATACCTGCAGCTATTATTGCTGGAAGCAAAACGTATAGGCATGCAGGCGAGTGAGACACATATTCCCTTAAACGCCGGCCAAATGCTGGCGCAGCGCTTTACAGATATGCTGGAAAAACAGTTTCCCATAGAAACACCGGCACAGCAGCTTACCATACGTACTGCCCGTGAATATGCGCAATTGCTGAACGTACACCCCAACCACCTCAACGCTACTGTAAAGCAGGTTACGGGCCGTACCGTAAGTGAGCATATACGCCACCGCGTATTGCTGGAAGCAAAGCTGTTGCTGCTGCATACCGACTGGCATATTGCAGCCATTGCCTGGAGCCTGGGCTTTGAAGAGCCGGGCAACTTTACCCATTTCTTCAAGAGCCAGGCCGGACAGTCGCCCCACCTGTTCCGGATCAGCTGATCATGGCCCTTTCTTTGCTGCCTGCAATAATTCCTTTGCGTTCTACAATTTTGGAAAGGGGCGCTGTTCTAATTTTATGGTCTCAAAAATTTCAATGTTATGCAATACAGAATATTAGGAAAAACAGGAGAGCAGGTATCTGCCATTGGCCTGGGTTGTATGGGTATGTCACATGCCTATGGCAATGCCGAAGAGCGGAATGAAAGCGAGTCTATAGCTACCCTGGAATATGCCCTGGAGCTGGGGGTGAACTTTTGGGATACGGCCGATTTTTACGGGCAGGGAGAGAATGAAGCATTGTTATCAAAAGTATTAGCCACCAAACGTAAACAGGTGTTCCTGGCCACTAAATTCGGCTTTAAGCTGGATAAGGATGGCAATACTATTTTTGACGGTTCGCCCGCTTATGTAAAGCAGGCCTGTGAAGCCAGCCTGCAGCGCCTGAAAACAGATGTAATAGACCTGTATTATGCACATCGTATAGACCCGAATGTACCGGTCGAGGAAACCGTAGGCGCCATGGCCAACCTGGTAAAGGAAGGCAAGGTGCGGTACCTGGGCCTGTCAGAAGCATCTGTAGCCTCTATCCGCAAAGCGCACAGTGTGCACCCTATTTCAGCATTGCAAAATGAATACTCCATCTGGACACGTGAAGTAGAGCAGGATATTTTAGCTACCACGCGTGAGCTGGGCATATCCCTTATTGCTTTTAGCCCCCTGGGCAGGGGATTAAGCGCCGGCACTACAGATCTTTCCCAGCTGCCGGAAGGTGATTTCCGCCGCTCACTGCCCCGCTTCCAGGAAAAGGAGCTGCAGCAGAATATGCAACTGGTGCAAAAGCTGGAAACACTGGCTAAGGAAAAGAACAGCACCACCGCACAGCTATCACTGGCCTGGCTGCTGGCGCAGGGGCAGGATATTATTCCCATTCCCGGCACTAAACGCAGAAAATATTTACAGGAAAATGCGGCTGCGGCCGACATTACACTCAGCGCTTCTGAGCTGGAAGAGCTGCGCAACATTCTGCAATCCACAGCCATTGCCGGCGCAAGGTATCCGGAGTATATGATGAAGATGGTAAATCATTAGAACCAGGCTAAACGCTGAATGCTAAATGCTGAACGCTGATTATGTTTTGTTGCAGACGTTATGCTTTCAGCGTTTAGCATTAGGCATTTAGCGTTACACAGCCTTATATCCCCAATCTTTCAGCCACTTCAGCACTTTATCTTTATAATCGCCTTGTATTAATATCTGCCCGTCTTTGGCGCTGCCGCCGGTACCGCATTTGGTTTTCAGGTCTTTGCCCAGCTGCTCCAGGTCGGCTGGCGTACCAATAAAACCATCTACCAGGGTTACTACTTTACCGGCGCGCTGTTTCGTATCCAGCTTCACTTTCAGCTTTTGCTGCGCAGGCGGCAGGGTAGCTTCTTCGGAAGGCTGGTCCGGCTCAAAAGAAAAATCCGGATTGGTGGAATACACGATCCCGCCGGGGTTATGCTTCTTCTTTGACATAGCGTTAAAATTAATTATTCAGTATAACCTGCAGCGCAGCTTTTACTACCTTAAACTGCACTTCTCCCTTACTTGTCAAAGGTACGGCATCTCCATCTACCTGCAGGTAAGCCAGCCGCGGGCTGTTTACGGTAATATATTCCCCGGTATAGTGCTGCATGTATTTTGTTTTGTGCACAGTGCCCAGCAGGGAGTAAATGCTTAAAGGCAACAGTCCTAAAAAGCTTACTGGTGGCACAATACACACATCCAGCAGGCCGTCAAATACGCTGGCGTCAGGGGCCAGCTTAAACTCATAGCCAAACTGGTTGCCATTGGCCACGCTCAGCAAAAATGCAGGCCGGTCCAGCGTTTTACCGTCTATGTTAATGGTATAATTATCTCCTTTATATTCTCTGAAAGTTTGTATCACCAGCTTGGCATAGCCCTGCAAGCCGCGTTTCTTGGTATGGCGGAACTTATCGGCCACCACAGCATCAAAACCTACACCGGCATTGCTCAGGAACAGGTGTTCATTGGCATAGCCGGCATCAATAGGGCCGCGCTTGTTCTGTACTATTACCTGCAGCGCCTTATGTACATTCAGCGGTATTTTTAAAGCCCGGGCCAGCCCGTTGCCGCTGCCCAGCGGTATTACCGCCAGCGCGGTCTGGCTGCCAATAAGGCCCTGCGCAATCTCGTTAATGGAACCATCACCTCCTACAGCCACCACCGTATCCACTCCCTGCTGTACAGCTTCCTGCGCCAGGTGCGTACCATGCCCCAGGTAAGCCAGGTGGGTAATATTCACTGAAAATTCCGGCGCCGGCAGGTGTTGGCGTATCACATCTTCCAGAAGTTTTTCCCGGTCAGTGCCTGCTTTGCGGTTAATAATGAAAAGGATCTTTCTCAAATGTTATTTTTTACCAGTCAAAAACGTGTGCAAATGCACACTTACTCTACTGCCTTCAGGCTCAGATCCAGGCTAACTGCATGGTGTATCACAGCCCCTACAGAAACAAAATCAACCCCTGTTTTCGCATAGGCGTCCACGTTAGCAAGGCTAATGCCGCCGGAAGCTTCTGTTTCGTAACGCCCCTGTATCAGGTCCAGCGCGGCCGGTATCTGCTCCGGGCTGAAATTGTCCAGCATAATACGGTGTATGCCGCCTACGGCCAGCACTTCCTTCACATCATCCAGGCTACGGGTTTCCACTTCTATCTGCAGGTTCAGCTTTTTCTCCTGCAGGTAGGCAATGGTTTTATTTACAGCAGCGGTAATACCGCCTGCAAAGTCAATGTGATTATCTTTCAGCATTACCATATCATACAGGCCCATGCGGTGGTTTACGCCACCGCCAATGCGCACAGCTTCTTTTTCCAGCAGGCGGAAGTTAGGGGTGGTTTTACGTGTATCCAGCAGGCGGGTATGGTAGCCCTTCAGCTTATCAACATACTGTTTGGTAAGGGTGGCAATGCCGCTCATACGCTGCATGCAGTTCAATACCAGGCGTTCGCCCATCAGCAGGGTATGCACAGCCGCTTCCACCTCAAAAGCAGTTTCGCCGGGTTGCATAGGATCGCCATCCTTTTTATAGGGAGTAAAAACAGTGAACATATCCAGCTGGCGGAAAATAGCTTCCGCTACCTCCATACCGGCCAGTATGCCCTGCTCCTTTATTTTGAGCCTTGCCTTACCCTTAGCGGTAGGGGGTATACAGGCCATAGTGCTATGGTCCCCGTTGCCAATATCTTCAGCTAAAGCACTTCTTATCAGGTTATTCAACGCTGTCTCTTGTATCATACCGTCAGTATTTCCTGGTGTTTGCGGCCCCAAAAATAAAGAGTGCCTCCGTAATTTGTACGGAGGCACCAAGGTTTTTCAAATTATATTAAGATGAATGGGATTATTTACTCTCGAACCGCAGCTCATTCAACACTAACGAACTGCCCTTTTTCTGTAGAAAAAAGGAAGTCCGGAAGCTACCGCCTCCGGTAACCATATTGCCAATACCATAGCGGGAGCCGCCACCGGCCTCGCCCTGGTGCAGCAGTTCAAAAGATTTAACCTGATTCTTGGAAAAAAAGTCCTTTAAAATGATCTCTGCCTGCGCTTTACTGTAAGAAGTAGAACGGCCGGCAATATTGATCTCTACAGTATTATCCAGGTAACGGGAAAGGTTTCCCGCATCACCCTGCTTAATAGCGCTTACCACATCTTCAAAAGGACCAGCTACCTGGCCTTTTAACGGACGTGCGGATAAGGAGAACATTGTAACAATGCCTCCCAGTAACAGTATAGCCAATACGTACATGAACCTGGTCCAGTGCTGCCCGGCCTTTTCAGCGGGCGCCTGCCCAATCGTATATGTATCTGGTGACAGTAAAATGGAACCTCGCTGTACCCCTCCCTCTGTCTTTATCATGCTCGGTTTCATAAGAAAATGTTTCTGTTTATTTGCCATGCCGGATTCATGGTTATTTCAATAAGAATTATCGACAACCCCAGCTGTGCCAAAACTATGCCAGATTGCTAACAGGTTGTTAAAATACAATTATCGTTGTAGCATACAACAACTAACCATTGCAAATATATTAATATATAACGTTTTAGTAAGATTTAACTACGTTTTTAATATGTTCTCTTTTAAGGAAAGGCCGGCCGCATTTTAGTGAACGTTAATTTTGCAGAAAATATGCGGGGATTCAAGTCATTATGAGTACTTTCACCCCCTTGTTGGATCAAACCTAATTCAAAGAATCATGGAAACTAAAAGAGCCATTCTGGTTATTATGGATGGATGGGGCCTGGGGCAGGTACCCGCGGCAGATGCCATATCTCACGCAAAAACGCCTTTTGTAAGCAGCTTATATAATAAATACCCGCATAGCAGGCTTATAACCTGCGGGGAAGACGTAGGCCTGCCGGAAGGGCAAATGGGCAACTCGGAAGTAGGCCACCTGAACTTAGGCGCAGGCCGTATTGTTTACCAGGAGCTGCAGCGCATTAATGTAGCCGCCCGCAATGGAGAACTGGCACAGAATAAAGTGCTGCTGGATACGATTAACTATGCCAAATCCAACAACAAGGCATTACACCTGATAGGCCTGGTGAGCGATGGCGGCGTGCACTCCCACATTAACCATATAAAAGCATTAACACAAATAGCCAAACAGCAGGGCCTTACCAATGTATTCATCCATGCCTTTACAGACGGGCGGGATACGGATCCCAAGAGTGGCTTAGGTTTCCTGGAAGACCTGATGGTGCACCTGACCAATACTACCGGGCAGCTGGCCTCCATTACCGGCCGCTATTACGCTATGGACCGCGATAAGCGCTGGGAACGCGTAAAGCTGGCCTACGATGCCATGGTGCATGGCACCGGCACGCCTACGCAGGACCCGCTGACAGCTGTAAAAGCATCTTATGCAGAAGGGGTGACCGATGAGTTTATTAAACCCATTATTGTTACCAATGCGCAATTAGCGCCCCTGGCCACTATACAGGAAGGGGATGCAGTGCTGTGCTTTAACTTCCGTACAGACCGTTGCCGCGAAATAACCCAGGTGCTTAGTCAGCAGGCCATTCCCGAGCAGGATATGCACCCGCTGCACCTGCACTACACCACCATGACGGAGTACGATAAAACCTACAGAGGGGTGTATGTAATATTTGAGAACGATAACCTGAATATGACGCTGGGCGAGGTGCTGGAACAAAACAACCGCAGCCAGATCCGTATAGCAGAAACGGAGAAATATCCGCACGTGACCTTCTTCTTCTCCGGCGGACGGGAAAAAGAATTTAATGGCGAACGCCGCCTCATTATCCCCTCTCCCAAAGTAGCCACCTACGATCTGCAGCCGGAGATGAGCGCTTTCCAGGTAGCGGATACCATTGTGAAAGAGATTGATCAAAAATCGGCCGACTTTATTTGCCTGAACTTTGCCAATGCCGATATGGTGGGCCATACAGGTGTATGGCAGGCCGTTATTAAAGCGGTAGAAACGGTAGATACCTGCGTAGAACGGGTGGTAACCGCTGCGCTGAACAATGGTTATACCGTGTTCCTGACCGCAGACCATGGCAACGCTGATTTTATGGTGAACCCCGATGGCTCGCCCAATACCGCGCACTCCCTGAACCTGGTGCCTTTATTCATTATCAGTAATGATTTTAAAGGCGCTATGAAAGATGGTAAGCTGGGCGATATAGCTCCTACCATCCTGCATTTCATGGGCCTGCCCGTACCGAAGGAAATGACCGGCAACCTGCTGGTATAAATATGTAAATGTGCAGATGAATTAAAGCGGTTCAATACGCTGTATTTATCTGCACATTTTTTTTACATCCGAACACACCGGCCGTCCCCTCATCTGCATATTTACACATCCCCCTGTAACTTTCCCCCCTTCCCTCCGTTTTACTTTTACAAAAACATTTACCCCTATGCGATCTGTACTCTACAAACTGCTGATGGCAGCTTGCCTGGTTGCAGCCATGCTCACTATAGCCGGTTGTCAAAAGGACGACTACTGCAATACCACTTACCGCTATACCATCTATACCCCGGTATATGAATCCCTGAAGAACATGCGGGCCTCCTTCAAAAGTGAAGGACCACAGCCCATTGAAACTGCCGGCAAAATATACCTGTATGGTAAATACATTTTCCTCAATGAGCTGAACAAGGGCATCCACATTATTGATAACAGCAACCCATCGGCCCCCAATAATGTAGCCTTCATCAACATTCCGGGCAATGTGGATATGGCTGTGAACGGCAACATACTGTATGCCGACAGTTATATGGACCTGCTGGCAGTAGACATCAGCAATCCGCTGGCAGCAAAGGAAAGCAACCGTGTGCAGGATGTATTTCCGCAACGGGTATATAACTATTACACCATCCAGGCAGACACTACACACCTGGATAGCTTGATAGTGGATTTCAAAACCAGGGATACGGTAGTAAAAGCCCCCTGCACAGTGGGTAACGGGCCTATTTTCCTGAACGATGCTATGTCGTTTGCGCTAAACGCCAGCTCTGCCGGTAAATCTTCCGTAGTGGCCCTGGGCAAAGGCGGCTCTACCGCACGGTTTGCGCTTATGAACAATTACCTGTACACGGTAGGTACCTGGAGCCTGCAGGTGTTTGGTATCCAGAACGCTGCTGCCCCTGTAAAACAAGTGGAAGTACCGGTAGCCGGCGGCCTGGAAACTATTTTTCCCTTTAACGGCTCCCTGCTGATAGGCTCCACCGGCGGCATGTTCATTTATGACGCAAGCGAACCTACGAACCTCAAAAGGAAAGGCGCTTTTGGCCATGTAAACAGCTGCGACCCCGTGGTGGCAGAAAATACCACCGCTTATGTAACCCTGCGCGGCGGCACTGCCTGCGGCGGTTTTAGCAACCAGCTGGATGTGCTGGACATAAAGGATATGACCAATCCTACCCTTATTAAAACCTATCCCATGAGCAGCCCTTATGGCCTGGGTATAGACGGTAAAAGGTTGTTCGTATGCGAAGGCGCTAACGGCCTGCGCTTCATGGATGCCAGCGATCCGCAGAATATTAAAACCTTTAAGCAGCTGAAAAATATTGAGGCGTATGATGTAATACCTACCGGAAAGGTATTGCTGGTAACGGCAAAAGACGGGTTATACCAGTATGATTACAGCAGCATGGTAGCGCCTAAGTTCCTGAGCCGGATTAACATGACCACCCAACATTAATCCGAATACTTGATAAGAATAAGCACCATAGCGGTGTGGCAACGCATATAATTAATAATTATTTATGAAAAAGAGTAACTCTTTTATCGGGTGATCCGTTTTATGTTTTTTAGTGCTCTCGACAGATTTGCTCATGCATCAGATGCGCCGTTTTCACGGCGCATTACTTTTTTAAGCCCCTGCCATCGATAAGTATTTGTTTTGTAAGCCTCCACAGGCAAAGGCGCCTGTTTAAAAAACGTATGATACTTGGTTTCTTAGTAATTTTGCGGCATGAAAATAAACCCATACAGGCGCCTGTATATAGCCCTATCGGCTATAACCCTGCTGGCCTGTAACCCCGGCCGCCAACAGCCGGCTATCCATAACGGCACGCACAGTGATCTGAAAGCATATTTTGAAAAGGAGGCCCGCCTGCTGCAGCAAAGCGGGTTACAGCTGCATAAAAGTGTAGTTCTGAACGGGCAGCAGGACAGTACCACCCTGGCGCCGGACAGCACACAGGTGCATCACCTGTTAAAACCATTTATGGATGTGGATATTAACAAACCCTCCTTACAGGATGCCTACCGTACAGATACCATCCCGGACCTGATAAACGGCAGCAGCTCTGTGATGTTCACGGCCCGTGAGCCCGGCACCAGCCCGCAGCAGATTATCCTGAACCTGGACAGGGAAGGCCGTATTGCCACTGTAAACATCCATAAAAGTACCCGCAACCTGGTGTATGAATACCAGCAAAACCTGTTTTACCAGCACCTTAAAAGCATCCGCATCACCACCCTGCAAAAAATAGCTTTTCTGCAGCCCCGTGAGCTGGATGTTAAAGTGCTGATGGCACCAAAAAACTGAACCGGAAAATGACAGCAGCGGAGTTTTCGCAAATATCACATACCATACCCATACAGGCCGGCATTTACAAGTATTACGATGAAGGCGGGGAATTGCTTTATGTGGGTAAGGCCAAAAGCCTGCGCAAGCGCGTAAGCTCTTATTTTGTAAAGAACCACGACAGCTTTAAGACCCGCAAGCTGGTACAAAGCATTCACCATATTGAGTTTACCATTGTAAATTCAGAGCAGGATGCTTTTTTGCTGGAAAACTCGCTCATTAAACAGTTCCAGCCCAAGTACAACATTAACCTGAAGGATGATAAAACCTATCCTTACATTATTATAAAGCACGAAGCTTTTCCCCGGGTGTTCCTTACCCGCAACATTATCCGCGATGGCTCCGAATACCTGGGCCCCTTTACATCCGTAGGGCGGGTACGGGAGCTGCTGGAAGTAATACGTTATAACATTCCCCTGCGCACCTGCAATCTGAACCTGTCGGAACAGAACGTACGGAAGGGCAAATACAAAGTATGCCTGGAATACCACCTGGGCAACTGCAAAGGCCCCTGTGAAGGCCTGCAAACGGAAGAGGATTACCGCGCCGGCCTGCAGCAGGTAAAAGACATTCTGAAAGGTAACCTTACCCCGGTGCTGAACATGTTCCGTGCGCAAATGCAGCAATGCGCCGGTAATATGCAGTTTGAGCAGGCAGAAATACTGCGGAAAAAAATAGCCAGCCTGCAGGCCTACCAGGCCCGCTCCACCATCGTAAACGACCGCATGGGCCATGCGGATGTATTTTCTATCCTGAGCGATGGTAACCATGCTTACGTAAACTACCTGCGGGTGCTGAACGGCAGCATTGCAGATACCAAAACCGTTACGCTGGAAAAGAAGCTGGAAGAAACCGATGAGGAAGTACTGGTATACGCTATGGCTTACCTACGCGATGCCTTTAAAAGCCAGACGGCAGAGATCATTGTACCTTTTGCCGTTGATTTCCCGGAAGAAAATGTAACCCTTACCGTACCCAAAGGCGGTGATAAAAAGAAGCTGCTAGATCTTTCTGAAAAGAATGTGAACTACTTTAAGGAAGAGCTGTATAAGAAAAAGATCCTGCACCTGGAAGGCAAAACAGATGAGGAAAAGAAAAAGGTGCTGTACCAGCTGCAGGCCGACCTGGAGCTGCCGGTGTTGCCTACGCATATTGAGTGTTTTGATAACTCCAACTTCCAGGGCAGCTACCCTGTAAGCGCCTGCGTGGTGTTTAAAGATGGGATAGCCTCTAAAAAAGATTACCGGCATTTTAATGTAAAGACCGTAGAGGGCATTGATGATTTTGCCTCCATGAAAGAGGTGGTTTTCCGGCGTTATAAGCGCCTGTTAACCGAGCAGCAGCCTTTGCCCCAGCTGGTGATCATAGATGGTGGTAAAGGGCAGCTGGGCTCTGCTATGGAAAGCATCCGCGAGCTGGACCTTATTGGTTCCATGACGGTCGTAGGCCTGGCCAAGAATGAAGAAGAAATATTTTTCCCCGGCGATAAAGAAAGTATTAAGCTGCCCTTTAACAGTGAAAGCCTGAAGCTGATACGCCGCGTGCGTGATGAGGTGCACCGCTTTGGCATTACCTTTCACCGGCAAAAGCGCAGCAAAGGCACCTTTAAGAATGAGCTGGAAAGCATTAAAGGGATTGGTGAAAATACCGCCACACAGCTGCTGCAAACCTTCCGCTCCGTTAACCGCATTAAACAGCTGCCCAAAGACGAGCTGGTTAAAGAGATCGGCGCTGCCAAAGCCCAGCTGGTTTGGCAGCATTTCCATCCTGGCGAGGCTTAATTGATACAATTAATAATTAAGAATGAATAATTAATAATCACGGAGAAACCATTACTATAGAATACATAGTTATCACACTGCATGCCTCTGAAAAGCTGTGCCATCACTTGTTGTACTTCACTGCGGTTATTAATTCTTAATTATTCATTATTAATTTAACAGGGTCCCACCGCGCGCAGTGCCTGTAATACGTGCCGCTCCTCATGCGCTATAAAAAAGCGGAAAGTATCGCCTAAGGAAAATTTTACCAGCTTACTTAAAGTAGTGGGTATTTTGGGTTGCGCCAGGTTCACGGAGTGCGCCTGCTGTAACAGCAAGAGCAATTGCTGCTGCCCGCTTATAAATTCATTCATTACGCTGGTTACGTCCGGGGTAGCTGCCGGCCGTGCACTTTTAGGGGATTGCATGCGCATAGGCAGGCTGCCATTAGGCTTGGGCTCCATAATACCGGTGAACCAGTTTCCCAGCCATCCGCTTTTAAACTGCGGGGTAGCTGCCTGCTGGTGTGCTTGTGCGGTTTGTATAGCTTTGGCCAGCTGTGGCAGGTAATAACGGCTATAAATGTTAAGGTGTTCCAGGCATTGAATGGCGCTCCATTTATGCTGGTCGGGCGGTAATTGTAAAACGGGTGCCGGTAAATGCGCCAGATCTTCTGCTACCTGTGTTAATAGCCGGCTTACCTTATACTGCAATTGGTCCAGCAGCTCAGTACTGTTAAATATGGCTGGCATGTTGAGGAAATTTGGGGTTTATGCGGCAAATATACAGGTTTAAAATTGCAAAGGTCACAAGGCTTGTGTTATCAAACCTTGTGACCTTTACAGTCTTTTATAATGATGTAGGCTATGCTATTAATATTGCCAAAGGTCCTGTTCCTTGTTAAAGATCTTGTCTTTAACAGCTTGTCCTTCCAGCAGGCGCATGGTACCGTCTTTGATATAATCTTTGATCTCGCGGTTGTACGCGTTGTTCTCTTTTATAACAAAGCTGGTGAAAAAGCGCATTTCAAACAGGTCTTCCCAGCTCATGGATGCGGCATCGTTATTCTGGTTATACACATCATACTTTGCCAGCACCGGACGCAGGTCGGGGTAGTACACCCAGAACAGCGGTATAGAAGCGCGCAGGGAGCCATCTTCATTGATACGGGATACCATCGGTGCGATACCCAGGATACGTACCTTTAAAGCAGAGGCTTCCTTATCGAACACCCATACTTCTTTGATCTTGTACTGTACAATAGTACGCGGATCAAATTCATCGCGGGTAGTTACCATTTTTTCTTCGCCGGTAACCGGATCTATGCTGCGTACCGTTCTTTCCTCACCGCTCGTTTTTGTCTGGATCTGAGCGTAAGAGATCGGTGTGCTAAAGCGGTCATCGATCGGGTCAAAGGCCTGTACTTCGTTATTCTTAATTGAGTTCAGCAATATGTTAATGAACAACTGGTTTACCCCCTGCTCATCTTCCACATTATACTGGAAGGGAAGGTTCATCTTTTCACGGATGTCGATCACCTGCCAGATACGTTTTTCCCAGAACTTATCATCCTCACGGATGTTGTCGTAAGCAATAGGCGTACGGTCCCTTACAGAGTTTTTGGCGGTTACACCATCAACACGCAGTGATTTGCGCGGGGTATCTACCACCGGGCTCCCCACACCATCCGGGCGTAAAGGTGTTGCATCGGTTGTAGCCGGAGCTGCAGGCGGTGCAACTGAATTGCCGGTAGCGGGATTCACTACTGCATTAGGGTCAGGGGTGTTGGTTGCTGGCTGAGAGGCATCAGTAGCTGTGCGGCGACGGGTGCTGCCACCTCTGCGCTGCGCTTGCGCTTCTGTACCTATTATAACCATCAATAAGGCACACCAGGTTATTCTTTTAAATATTACTGCTCGCATAAGCAATTAAAATTTACGATCTCAGATTTACGATTTTAGATTTCCAGGAGGGACTTGTGATCCTGAATTTACGATCTTAGATTTCAATAAAGCCGGTGGTGCACCGCTCTTCCATTAAATCTAGGATCGTAAATCGTAAATCTAAAATTATGTCTAGTTTAATTTAAACGAAGTGTTACCCATGTTTCGTACAATACCATCCGGACCTTTTACTTTTACGTTATCAAAGTAAACCTGGTCACCGGCGCGTAAGCCACGTACTGCATTTACTACGTTGCTGGGAAAGTAAGCTGAGTTAGCTTCACCTTCTACGTAGTCGCGGCCACGGGCCTCAATACCTACACGGTAGCTCACTACATCATACTTCACACCTTCAAATTCAAAGTTCTCCAGGTCAGCTCTTAAACCACCCTGTACTTTAAAGTCGGCTGCTTTCATGATACCGCTTTTATTCACCCCTACCTTCAGTACCGGATCAGGGATCATTTTTACACGGAATTCTTTGCTGCCAAGGCTTTTGGATTTACCATCCACGTTAGCTACCACATTGATGATGGCGCGGCCCGGGTTGGTTACTGTTACGATATAATTACCTGCACCCTGTTTGCGGATGTTACCTACGTTGATGGAAGCATTTACGCTTTCAGCAGGTACGCCGGCGGCAGAGATGGATATAGGATTCGGTAACCCTATATACAGCACGTTCATTTTATCAGCAGAAATTGAAGTAGTAGAAGCTCCTACATTATAGGTCTCATTAAAGTTATAAGATTCCAGTTCACCGTTAGGTTTAGGCAGGGTAATAGTACCGGCGATTGTTTTTTCACCGATGCCGGATACCGGCATAGTAAAAGTACCCAGGCCTTCAGAAGCGGTTATGGTTTGACCATTTACCACGATGGTAGGATTTACAGTGCTGCTGTAAGCGCCTACGGCGATTTGTGCAGTCAGTGTCTGACCTTCCATCAGGTTCTTAGAGTTCAGAGAGATGAACGGACGTACTTTATCAAATTTAAAGTTCTGTGCGTCTATCTGGCGGAACAGGTCGTCGATGATCAGAGACTCAGAGTTCTTCACATCGTTCTGGAACTTACCCAGGATAGTTACTGCCGCAATGGTAGGCACCATGTTAAAGTGGTAAGTGGTCCAGGTTTTAGGCACACCATCGTCATGGCCGGATGATTTACCTACTTCTATTCTTAAAGGCAAAGTTTTTTCAAACTGAGCTTTAAGCTTAGGATCCACGAAGGTCAGGAACTTCTCGCGCAGCTCTTTCAGCGCTTTTTCCATTTCAGGACCTTTCTTCTGGTTATCCATCACACGGGTGGGAGCGTCCAGGTTATCTTTTGATTTGATATTCCCTTCCTCATCACGTCCACCACTTTCCCGTATAATCGTTTCTTTCAAAGTTTCGATATACGTAAACATATCACTGGAAAGCTTCTTTACTTCTTGTGCTTTAGCGCGCAGCGGGCCTACTTTTGCAGCATTCTCCGCCATTTGCTTTTCAAACTGGTCGTAAGTAATATTGTTCTTATCAGTGATTGATTTATTGGAGGTGTTGATAGAGTTATTTACGATATTGAATGCGTTTAATATTTCGGCAGAGACGTTCAATGCTAGCATGGCTGTTAAGACCAGGTACATGAAGTTGATCATCTTCTGCCTTGGATCTTTTGGTAGTGACATAGCTCGTTTTCGATTTAATGATTGTCTTAGATTGTGTGTGAAAACTAATTATGGTCTACCTTATCTTCCATGCATTGCGCTCAACATGTTACCATAGATGGTATTGAGGTTGCTCAGATTTTTAGCCAACAGAGTGATCTGTTCCTGTGTTTTCTTAGCATCATCAACGCTGGCGCTCATAGCCTGAGAAGTCGTTAACAGATTTCTGTAGAAATTGTTCATGGCTTTCAGGTGGTTATTGGTATCCTGCAGCTCCAGTTCGTAGATAGCATTCAGGGAAGCCAGGTTTTTGGTCATGCCCTGCATTTGCTCATGGAAATGCCTGGTGGATTCAGATGCGCTGTTGAAGGAAGATACTGCAGATGCAGCGGTGGTGTAAGCAACTGCTACACTACCAATTGCGTTGGCAGCTTCTCTTGTTTTCTGAGTGTAATCACCGGTGGCTGCTACCACGTCGCTGATATCTCTCATCTTGTCCACAGTGGTTCCCAGTTTCTGGAAATTCTCACTCAGGCGTTGCAGGTTAGCAGGCGTAATGTCGGCCTCCTGTAACATCTTGTCTAATCCGGATACTGCGGGATGACCGGCATAAGCCACTCCTTCAGCAGGTGCGTGAGACGCAGAGCTGTCCGGTACAAAAGCATACACAAAGAAGATCAGTGCTTCTACACTCAATCCCATGATCAGGGCTATATCGGCGCCCTTCCAGTGTTGCAGCTTAAATAATGCTCCAATGATCACCACGGAGGCTGCAATACATACAAAAAAGTTCAACCATTTCGCCTTGTTAGGATTCATAGCCATAGGTTAAAATTTAATCTGGTTAAAGGTTAAAGTTGTTGTTAAGGAATAGTTATTGCTCAAAGATTTGCATACTGTGTACATCATCGTCAGGTCTCTCAATCTATACATGGCTAATAATTTTACTTCTTCTTATTGAAGTCATTCTTAGAACGGCTCAGGAATGCTATGGTACACCTGAAACCAATATAAGACTTAGCACTATCCTGGTATTCGAAAGAGCGGGTACCTGTTTGCAGGAAATAACCGATATCTTTCCAGGAACCACCTCTTACTGACTTACGCTTCATTTTGGGTGCGGCATCATCCGGTATATCCATTCTGAGGTAAGGGTTCATATCAGAGGTGAAAGAATATGAGTTCTCGTAAAAAATGTCCTGTGTCCATTCTGCTACGTTACCAGCCATGTTGTACAGACCGTAGTCGTTAGGCCAGTAAGCATCTGCACGTACTGTGTAGAAACCACCGTCTTCCGGATAGTTACCGCGGCCCGGCTTAAAGTTAGCCAGCAAGCAGCCTTTTTTGTTGCGGATATAATAACCACCCCAGGGGTATGGTGTTTGTTCCCTGCCGCCGCGCGCTGCATATTCCCATTGGGCTTCTGAAGGCAGCTGGAACTTATCTTCCGTGAACAGGTTCTTAGAGCTACGGTAGTCGTCCCAGAACTTACTACGCCATTCGCAGAAAGCGCTGGCCTGGTGCCAGGTTACGCCTACTACCGGGTAGTTGTCAAAGGCAGGATGCCAGAAGTACATACGCGTCATGGGCTCATTGTAAGCGTAAGAGAAGTCCCTGATCCAGCACAAAGTGTCGGGATAGATCTGAACATCTTTCTTTACAATGAACGTAGAACGGGGCTTACCCTTGTTCTCGCGCAGCTTGGCGGCATCCCAGTTAAAGGATTCCTGGTGGTAAAGGAGCTTGTACACGTCAATCTCCTTTTTATTATACAGGCGGTCTTCCGGAGAGTAGATCATGGCATCTATCTTTTCATAGGTTGCCTTGTCCTTCCAGTTGATCTTCTGTTTCCAGTCGATAATATCCTGGTCGCCATCTTTTTTCACATGTCCCATGAGTATATGGGCTATAGAGTCACGCACCCAGTTCACAAACTGGCGATATTCGTTATTCGTGATTTCCGTAGCATCCATATAGAACCCTGAAACGGATATAGACTTGTTACGGGCGGTGAACGCGTAGTTCACATCCTCGTCACTGGGTCCCATGTGAAAGGTTCCGGAAGGCACATACACCATTCCGTAAGGTACAGGAGGAAAATACCTCGGTCTGGGGCTCACTCCTATCAGTTGCCCTTGTGCATTCTTGGGGGTTTTACTACCTCCACAGCTGGCCGCCAGCAGGCTCACCAGCAATACAGCGAACAGACCACTTGAATAATTAAGCTTCATAAGGGTAGCTTTCATCTGAAACATTTAGGTCTTTTTCAAAGGTAAGATGGAACTCGCGGCGTTCTCCTCTTGTAAATTCAACAAAATATGCTCGTTTCATCTGGTAATTAATTCAATTTTTTCCAGGGTCAGACGGTCGTCTATATATCTCTAAAAAACTTATTGACATATAGTTTTCCACATCCGAATTGGTGCAAGATAGCAAATGTAATAATTATTTTTAATCCGTAGTTACTTTTCGCACAACTTTTTCAATTCTACATACAACCCTACGGTACTTACATTAAACGCAATTTTTAACATTTTATTATATGAACTCGCCACCATTTCTTCAATTGTTCACCCTTATGTTTTAATTGTACTGCAAGTTAATTAATTATTTTATTAAATTAATGATTTCTTTTATATAAAACACGGGTTTAATGCAATGATAATCTTCACACAAATACACCAGCGTTTTACCCGGCTGTTCCCGGTCCTGTAACAGGGGCATGCCAGGCTGGCTACTTTCCGCGCCCAGCAACACTTTGAACGGAATATAATGTTCATGAACCTCCTGCATTCTGGCCCTGAATTCCGGGCCTACAATGGCTAATTCTTTGGTGCCTTTTACCCACTGTAATAACTCCGCCGCCCAAATTCCAAAAGAAGTGGGGTAGCGTACCACGGTTTGTGCCAGGCGGCCCAGCATGTCCACTGCCCGGTTGGTCCAGTCCCGGTGGTCAAACACCAGGGCAAGGTAGCGCAGGTTGGCAGCCATCAGGGCATTTCCGCTGGGCACCGCGCCGTCGTAGATCTCCTTCTTACGCACAATCACATCCTGCTGATCCTGAATGGTATAGTAAAAATAAGTGCCGGTTTCATCTGAAAAATGTGCGATCACAAATTCTGTTAGCTGCCGCGCGCGGTTCAGCCATTCCGGGTTACCGCTAACTTCCTGCAGGGCAATGAGCGCCCTTATCAGGCAGGCATAGTCGTCCAGGAAAGCAGGATATTTAGCCGTACCGGCTTTATACGTGTGGTAAAACGCCGTATCATGATCCGGTTGGCGCATATTTTCCCACAAAAAATCCACCGCCCGGGTAGCCACTTCCAGGTAATGTGCATTACCTAAGGCGGCATAAGCTTTACAATAAGCGTTGATCATGAGCGCATTCCATCCCAGCAGTATTTTATCATCCAGCCCGGGGCGGATCCTGCGGTCACGAACCTCCATTAATTGGCGGCGGCTTTCTGCCAGCGAGGCCTGTAAGGCGGCTTCCTCCATACCCTTTTCTGCGGCAAAAGCGGCCAGGGGCTGGCGGATCCATAAAATATTCTCTTCTTCCCAGTTACCTTCTTCCGTAACATCATAAAATTCGCAGAACAGCGCGGCTTTTTCTCCCAGGACGCCTTCTATCTCTGCCTTACTCCATACATAAAACTTACCTTCCACCCCTTCTGAATCTGCATCCAGGGCTGCATAAAAGCCGCCCTGCGTGTCTGTCATCTCCCTTTCTATAAATTCCAGGGTATGGGTAATGGTGTTTGCATAGGTGTTATTGCGGGTAAGCTGGTAGGCTTCACAAAGGGTATCTATCAGTAAAGCATTGTCATACAGCATTTTCTCAAAATGCGGAGCCAGCCACTTTTCATCGGTACTGTAGCGGGCAAAACCGCCACCCAGCTGGTCATAAATGCCGCCCTGCAGCATTTTATCCAGCGAAAGGAGGGCCTGCTCCAGCGCTGCCGGCGCCTGAAAACTAAAGTGGTAGCGCAGCAGGTATTGAATGGTAAAGGTACCGGGGAACTTGGGCGCCCGGCCAAAACCACCCCAGGTTTTATCGGCCTGGGTAAGTATGTTATTGAAAATGGTATCGCATTGCTCCCGGGTAAACAGCTCTTCTTTAGGAATGCCTGGTAGTAGTGCTGTTTGGGTACCAAACTGGTTGGCCTGGGCCAGGTGCGTTGTAAGCGTATTGGCCTGCTGCTCAATATCTTCCCGGCGCTCTTTAAATGCCTGTGCCAGCGACAGCAGCACGTCTTTCCAGGAGGGCCGGTTAAAGGCTTTTACCGGGGGAAAATAAGTGCCGCCGTAAAAAGGCCTTTTATCAGGCGTTAAAAAAACATTCAGAGGCCAGCCACCCGCGCCGGTCATAGCCTGCACGGCATCCATATAAATATGATCCAAGTCCGGGCGTTCTTCCCGGTCTATCTTAATATTAATGAAGTGTTTGTTCATAATGCCGGCAGTGTCGGCGTCCTCAAAGCTTTCCCGTTCCATTACATGGCACCAGTGGCAGGCAGCATAACCAATGCTTACCAGCATAGGCTTATTTTCCTGCAACGCGCGTTGCAAAGCCTCCTCTCCCCAGGGATACCAATCCACGGGATTATGTGCATGTTGTAACAGATAAGGACTTGTCTCCCCGGCTAATTTATTCACAACTTAATTTCGGCGGTGCGCATGAAGCATGGTTCATTCATGTTCACACAGGTTATGGTTTATTAAATGATGCTGTTGGCTTCTTCTAATATAGCTAAAATAGCGAATAATTTTACATCTCCTATCACACAAACGGTTAATTTCCAGGCAAAAAAAGGACGGCTTTCGCCGTCCTTGCAAGTAAGTTATTTTTTTACTCTTTGGAGATTATTTTTTGTTCAGCTCAGAGAGGTATTGTTCCAGCGCTGCCACCATAGAGGGGGCCTGGGGCGCCGGGGCCTTTACATCCAGCCGTAAGCCTGCTTCTTCCACTGCAGCGGAGGTAGTAGGGCCAAATGCGCCGATGCGGGTACCATTCTGCTGGAACTCTGGTAAGTTCTCAAATAATGATCTTACACCGGAGGGGCTGAAGAAAACGATCATGTCATACTCTTTACCAGACAGGATCTCCTTCACATCGTTTGACACCGTTTTATACAAGGTAGCGGTGGCATACTCGCACTTATTGATTTTCAACCATTCTTCAATGTCTTTCTTTTGACTGTCGGAGCTGGGGAACAGGAACTTTTCATTGTCCCGGTGCTTGTTCATTACTTCCAGCAGGCTTTTGGTAGACCCATCCGCCCCATAGAACACCTTTCTTTTCCGGTACAGGATAAATTTCTGCAAATAGAGCGCTACGGCTTCTGTGATGCAAAAGTATTTGCAATCCTGCGACACCTTGATCTTCATCTCCTCACAGATCCTGAAAAAGTGATCCACCGAGTTACGGCTGGTAAAGATCACGGCTGTAAAGTTCAGGATATCGATCTTCTGTTTCCTAAAGTCCTTTGCAGATAAACCTTCAACCCTTATAAACGGATAAAAATCCAATTTTACATTGAATTTTTTAGCCAGGTCAAAATAAGGGGACTTCTCAGTTTCAGGCTTTGGCTGGGAAATGAGGATCGACTGTACGTGATGTTTTACTTGCAAATCTGTTTTTTGCCCGCCTTTTATCATACTTAAATTTGCTCTTGTGTTAACAATTGCAGTAAAGTAATTTTAGTTAATTACCCGTTAACCAAATCAGCAGCACCTTTGTTAAAAGCAACACAGGCGCTACTTCGAATGCGCAAAGGTAAAGAAAAAAATGCAATCTACTGAAAGATAGATATTGCTTTATCACGGAATAAGACCTAACATATCTGTACCCAATCAATAAAACGATAAAAAATAATGATATATATAGGAAAGCACGGGCTATTTGCGGCTGGCAAAAGGCCAAAATCACCAGAAAAGGCACCAGCAGTATACCCAGCACTTTGTTGATCAGGTTCAGGATAAAAATATAGGCATCTGCAAGGTCGTTATTGCCGAACAGCCATCCGCAAAAACGTAATACCACATGCTTAATGCCATAGATCAGGGCTACCAGCAGTATAAGGCCGGGTATCAGCAACCAGGCATCTGCATTAAAAATATATTGCTGCCGGTACATAAGCAGGTACAGGTACACGCCCAGGCTTACGGCAAAAAAGGCATTCAGTAAAAAGTTGGGAAAGGGCGACTGGGATAGCTGGTCTTTTAACTGGCGCTGGCTAAGGGTAGGATTCAGGAATGCGCGGAACAGGTCTGAAAAATATTTGAGGTAGGCCAGGCGTATTACCCCCAGCAACAATACCACCCCGCCTATAAGGTACACCAGCCAGTCCAGGTCCTTATAGGGCCGCACTACGTTCAGGTCAAAATAACGCGGCTTACCCGGGTGCAGGTACATATTTTTAGCTGCCAGGTTACGCATAAAGATATCGTAGGCTGTTTCCTGGTGCAAAGGTACTTTGGGTTGCTGCAGCAGGGTGTCAGTTGCGGCGGTTTTAGCCGTGTCTGCAGGTTTGGGAACGGCGGCAGTGTTGGTTAGCGTACGATTATCCACCGGTGGTTTTACAGCTACCCTGCCGGTATCCGCTACCGGCTTTTTCTTAGGGGTTGCCGGGCGGCGTTTTGCGGTGTCCTGTTGTACACTGCTAACTTTGGGCGCGCTGTTATTTGTACTGTCCTGCGCATATAACCCTAAACTACTGAATATGAATAACCAAAGTAAGAATAACCCGTTTCGCACCAGCATATTTTTATATTTGCAAATATAATATAATTGTCCACAGTCTACTGCTCACAGAACAAGGGCTGCCTGATGTTCATATGATCTTTTGACGATAGTTCACGGACTGTTGACCTGAAAAAATTATGGCCGGTATCTATTTACATATTCCTTTTTGCAGACGTGCCTGTTACTACTGCAACTTTCATTTTTCTACCTCCCTGGGGCAAAAAGATGCGCTGGTGGATAGTCTTTTACAGGAAATGATGCTGCAACAGCCTTACCTGCAGGGACAGCAGGTAGATACCGTTTACTTTGGCGGCGGCACCCCCAGCCTGCTGGACGATGCAGACCTGCAGCGGATCATGGAAAAGCTGCGCCAGCTGTTTCCTATCTCTGGCCGGGCGGAAATTACCCTGGAGGCCAACCCTGACGACCTGCAGCCGGAAAAGCTACAGGCCCTGAAAGCGGTTGGCGTAAACCGGCTAAGCATAGGCGTACAATCTTTTCACGAGGCGGATCTGCGCTGGATGAACCGTGCCCATAACAGCACCCAGGCCTTACAATGCATACAGGATGCGCAGGCGGCGGGCTTTCATAACCTAAGTATTGACCTTATTTACGGGGGCCCTACCCTGAGTGATGAGGGCTGGGCGCAGAACGTACAGCAAGCCATTGCATTACAAATACCACACCTTTCGTGTTATGCGCTTACGGTGGAACCAGGCACTGCGCTGGACCACTTCATTAAACAGCATAAAGTAGCTGCCGTGGACCCGGACAAAGCTGCCCGGCATTTTGAAATGCTGGTACAATGGCTGGCTGCTGCCGGGTATGAGCACTACGAGATCAGCAACTTTGCGCTGCCCGGCTGCCGCTCCCGCCATAACAGCAGCTACTGGCAGGGCCAGACCTACCTGGGGCTGGGCCCATCCGCCCATTCTTTTAACGGGCACTCCCGCCAATGGAATGTGGCTAATAACAGCAGCTATATAAACGCTATTAAGGAAGGAAAAGTACCTTTTGAATTAGAAAACCTGACGCCGGAGATGATGCTGAATGAATATATTATGACCTCCCTCCGCACTTCAGAAGGCTGCCACCTATACCTGGTGGAAGAGCGGTTCGGGACCGGGAAACGCCGGCAGCTGGAAACCGCCAGCCGGGAATTTATACTGGCCGGTAAAATGGTGCTGCAGCAGGATACGCTGGTGCTTACACCGGAGGGCAAGCTGTTTGCAGATGGGATTGCGGCAGAATTGTTTGTGTAAAGAGTAACCGGTGTAGTAGATAAAAGAGGGCTGCTTCCCGGGTTTTCAATGTTAAATTGCAGCTGCCTTCAATGAAGGCAGTGTAGGCCTCCAAATAATCTGTGTAAGTGTTTATAACCCAATTTCAGCTGTAATAAATTCCTTTGCGCCCTGCTCATCTGTAATAGTTAACCAGGCGGTAGCTGCATCCCCTCCCACAGCCAGGTTAAAATCAAAAACATCACAGCATAACCGTTCTGATTTAATAAAGGAAATAGCGCTGTTCCTGGATATGATGGCGGCGCAGGAAGCTATCTGCGGGCAGGTGGGCAATGTGCTTGCGCAAAAGATAGCCCTCGTAAATAATAAAATACAACAACTGATCGCTATGCGCGATCAGTTGTTGTACAGCATACAATGCTGTACAAATGCCGGTAACCAGGCCAATACCAACTGCCCTATCATTTGTGCATAATGCAGCGGCACTAACGGTAACGCTTATATTTAAATCATTTATTTGTTACCTACAATGAGCCTGCCGAGATCTGATTCCAGGAAATTCTCCGCATCCTCATGATCAGTGGACAAACTCACCGGCAGCCATTTCTCAAACTCGGCCTGCCGGCCGGCTTCTACCTGTTTTATAATACCTGCAGCATCACTACCCAGGATCAGGTGCAGTGGTGGTTCCGGATGGGCTACTACATCTATCATCACCTGCGCGGCCTTATCCGGATCGCCTGTCATTTGCTGGGTAGGGTCTTGAAACCGTTTAACGCGCACGCCTACTGTTTGCTCGTAATCAGGAATGTCCTTTGCAAAGCTCATAGAATCGCCGGCCCAATTGGTACGGAAACCTCCGGGCTCAATAATAGTGAGCTTAATGCCCAGCGGCGCTATTTCTTTGGATACTGCTTCTGAAAAACCGACCAGCGCAAATTTGGTGGCCTGGTAAATGGAAAGCCCGGGTGTACCAATACGGCCGCCTAAAGAGCTGATCTGCAAAATGTGCCCCGAACGTTGTTTACGCATATAAGGCAGCACCGCACGGGTTACATAAATGGGACCGTACAGGTTTGTGTTGATCTGGCTGCTGATCTGCTCATGCGTATAAGCTTCTGCTGCGCCGGTAATACCAAAACCGGCATTGTTCACCGCTACATCAATTTTCCCAAAGCGGGCCACGGCATCTTTTACCGCGTTGTTCACCGCTGCTTCATCCGATACATCCAGCTTTATGGGATAGATCTGATCCGGGTATTGTGCTACCAGGTCATCCAGCTGTTCAGGCCTGCGGGCTGTTGCAGCTACTAATTCTCCTTTTTCCAGCAGGGCGGCGGTTAAGCTGCGGCCTAAGCCCCTGCTGCTTCCTGTTATAAACCAAACATTTGCCATAGTGTTTTATTTTTTACAAAGGTCCGCATTCCATAGGCGCACAGGTTTGTTGTGGAGATCAAAGTTGGTTTGTTGGGAAGCTCATAAATTATTGAGCTGGTTTAACCGGGGATTAACTTATTGTGGTGGGATTGTTTCTAAATATGGCGGTGCTGGGGCATATGATAAGAAAGGCCCGTAAAGAGCGGAATATGACGCAGGAACAACTAGGCAAACTGATAGGCGTGCAAAAAACCCAGATCTCTAAACTGGAAAGCAGTGTTAACAGCGCTACTATTGATACGATTGTTAAGATATTTAAGGCCCTGAATGCAGATATTCATGTTAAAGTAAAGCTTGAAAACAGGTATCTTCAATTAACGTAAATTATGTTAGCCAATGAAGTCATATCTACTTCTTTTATCCGCCCTATTGTTGCTTCCTTATGCCTGCAGCCCCATACAGGTGCTGGACCAGGAAAACGCAGAAAACTTTGCGCTCAATAACTACCGCACGTTTAACTTTTATGAGATAGATGCCAGCGGTAATTCCGTAAACAGCCGTACGTACTATACCGGCCTTGATGCGCTGAAAACAGAAATCACGCAACAGCTGCAAAAACGCGGCCTGCAGCCAGGGGAGCATGATCCGGACCTGCTGGTGAATATTGGTATTGTGATCAGAGGGAAAGTGCATACCCGCAAAGCGGAGGCAGAAGACCCACGTTATATGGGGCAGCGGCATTATACCTGGGAAAGTGAGCGGCTGGAAAAAGGGCAGCATTATAACGAGGGCACGGTTACCGTTCACCTGGTAGACCGTGCCCAGAATAAGCTGGTATGGCGGGGTGTGGTGGAAGGCGTAGTGCCGGATAAACCCGCCCGCCTGCAACGCAATGTGGCAGATGCAATGGAGGCCCTGTTTAAAGGACTATAAGATTTACGATCTTAGATTTATAATTTATGATCTCTTAGTTTACCTCTAAGTCGTTTTTAGATGGGAGTGCCGGGAAAGCTGTATGAGGCTCTGCCTGGTACCAGTACACCACGGAGCTGATATCCGACTGCTGCTGCAAATAACGGCCGCCGCTGCGCCAGCCCAGATCCTGGATGGTAACTTTCAGATCTTTATCAAAACGTACCGGATCCATAATATGCCAGCGGTACAGGCCAAAACGCTGCTGTGAATCATATACACCATTAGGCCGTATTACCTGCGGCAGGCCGGTGTAAGGCGTACAAAACTCCTGGTATTGGCGGGTGTTGCGGTTCTCAAAATTGTAGGATCCGCAAAAATAATCTTCTGTACCGGTGCCGCAGATGGTGGGGAACTTAGTATCGCCATCCATAAAAAATTTGATCTCTCCTTCGCCCCACCAGCCATTATTATTCACGCCCCAGGCCAGGTAAGTGCCTACGTACTGGCCTTTACCCTTAATACCATCCACCAGCGTGTAGCTACCACCTTTAGTAGGATTATTGCGGCGGAACTGGGCATGAAAGTAACCGGCATCGGAAGGTACCTCTGTTAACGTATAGTCTACCTGGTAGTACAGCGTCATACGTTCTGTATTAATATTCTCCATAGTGATCTTACACTTTTTGCGGAAAGGCATGGCCCAGTAACAGTTAAAGGCGCTGCCGGGGTTCACGCAAATGGGCAAAGAGGTAAGCTGCGCATATTGCCCCCAGCCCATGCCAAAGAAATCACCTACCGGCACTTCTACTGATGGTGTGGTTTCATCATCCCAATAAAAACGGATAATGGAAAAACGCCAGTTACCGGTGGGCGTCATCCAGATATGCTGAATAGCGCCGGGGCCTTCAATTTCCGCTAGGGTAATGGTTTTGCCGGCCTCAATATGAATGAAGGGGCTCACTTTCCAACCCTGCCCCAGGTCGCGCGCAGCCTCACGGGCCTGGCCCTGCTCCAGTGTAGCCATACCGGCCTTACCTTTTTCACCGGTAAAATTTTCCGGGCTGATACTTCTTGTTTTTGCGTTGGAGAGCTGGAACAGGTTACCCATGTTCATATTAAGCCCGTTAAAAGGCTGCTGTTGTGCATACAGCATGTTAGCTACAAGTACTGCACAGCAAAGTGTAAGTAGGTTCCGCACCATGAGTGATAGTTTATAACGTGGATCAATAATGTTAGGCCTACAAATTACAAAACGAATTACACGAAGCATAGTGCAATCGCATAATTCGTTTCGTAATATTTAGAGCTGGAAAAGTTTATTTCACGCCAAACTTATACACGCAGGTTTGTTGGTAAGTTTGCCCGGGTTTTAACACCACGGAAGGGAAAGCAGGCTGGTTCGGAGAATCCGGATAATGCTGTGTTTCCAGGGCAAGTGCACCACGGTGTACATAAGCTTTACCACCTTTACCGGTATCGGCGCCCATAAAGTTACCGCCGTAGAATTGTACGCCTGGCTCTGTGGTCCATACCTCCATATAGCGGCCGCTCTTAGGTTCCAGCACGGTAGCAGCTAATGACAGCTCATTACCTTTTTTATTCAGCACCCAGTTATGATCATAGCCTTTACCAAATTTGAGCTGCTCAAAATCAGCGCCTACTCTTTCACCTATAGGCGTAGGAGTAGTAAAGTCCATGGGAGTGCCTTTTACAGGTTCCAGCTTGCCAAAGGGTATCAGGCTGCTATCTACCGGCGTAAATTTATCGGCATTCAGCATTAACACATGATCATTAATATCTCCATTGCCGGCGCCATGCAGGTTCCAGAAGGAGTGGTGCGTTAAGTTCACGATCGTTGGTTTATCGGTAGTGGCTTTATAGCTGATCTTAAATTCATTGCTGTCTGTAAGCTCGTAGGTAAGCGTAACATCCAGGTTGCCGGGGTATCCTTCTTCTCCGTCTTTAGAGAGGTAGTGGAATTCCAGCGTATGCTCATCCGGTTGTTTGGCTTCCCAAACCACATCATTGAACCCTTTTAAACCGCCATGCAGGTGGTTGGCGTTATTATTCACCGCCAGCTTGTATTCCTTACCATCCAGCTTAAACTTGCCTTTGGCAATACGGTTGCCGTACCGGCCTACAATGCCGCCGTAGTAACGGTCCTTGGTGCTTACATACTGGCTAATCTTATCGTATCCCAGCTCCACATCTTCCAGCTTACCTTCTTTGTCCGGCGCCAGCAGGGCTACTACTTTTGCACCGTAGTTGGTAACGGCCATTTGTACGCCGCCTTTGCTTTTCAGATAAAATAATTTCACCTGGCTCCCATCGATAGTGGTGTCGAAATTCGCGGCGGGAATCAGGGTTTCAACGCTAGTGATGCTGTCATGATTTGTACTCATACTATCAACAGAATTATTATTTGTGTTAGTACCGGATTGCTGGCAGGCGCCCATACCGAGGGCCGTGGCTACCGTTAGCAGTGGAAGTATACGTTTCATAATCGCAGTAATTTATAAGGGTCCAATATACGTTTAATGTCCGAAAAATATTCCGGATATAAAAAAGCCGGGAAATGATTTTCCCGGCCGTAATTTTGGCCTTTATCCATTAAAATTGCATTACGCTTTTGGAGTGGTAATGCACGTGTAGTATTGGTTGCAAAATATAAGCTGCAGGTCAGATAAACATGGGGTAGCGGAAAATAACGTTACCGGTAACGTTTGCATTAATAAAAAAAATATGTGTTTACCGTAAAAATGCCCTGTTTTAGCAGCTCATCCCTATTGCTGTACCGTTTGTGAAATACGATGCACGTACTTAACCGGTTTTTGTTTTATTTGTGGAGTAAACTGGGGGAGCTCCGATTTTTAGGACGAACGGAAATAATTGACAGGCTGTTTGAAACACCTGCCATGTATCCATATAGAAAAACCCGTGTATAACCGGCACCGATCACTGAATATAACTATCCAACTAGGAGCATGAAGAATAAGCAGGTAACCATCAAGGACCTGGCGAGGAAGCTGCGCCTCTCCGTGTCTACCGTATCCAGGGCATTACGTAACCTGCCCGACATTAATGAAGAAACCAGGCGCAAAGTGCTGGAACTGGCGGAGGGACTGAATTATGAGCCGAACTACATTGCTCAGAGCCTTATTAATAAACAAACCCGTATCATAGGGGTGATTGTGCCGCTTATTGCTACACACTTCTTTTCCCATGCCCTTAGCGGTATGAACGAGGTAGCCAATCAATATGGCTATCACCTGATGTTTTGCCAGAGCAATGAATCCGCACACCAGGAGGCAGATGCCATACAGCAGCTGGCCAGCTGCCGTATAGACGGGTTGCTGATATCAGTATCCAAACAAACGCAGGATGCGGAGCCCTTCCTGAAGCTGCGCGAGAAAGGCATTCCCTTTATATTCTTTGACCGCGACCTGCCGCATGTATGCGCTTCCCGCGTAAAGGTGGAGCAGTATAAAACCGCATTTAAGGCCGTAGAGCATATGATACAGCAGGGATGCCGCAACATTGCGCACCTGGCCGGCCCCAAAGGATTATCTGTATCAGACGAGCGGTTGCGGGGTTATGAAGATGCCATGCAACAGCATGGCCTGCAGTACAGCGCCCGGCATATTGTGCATTGCGAAAAATTCCAGCTGAATGCGCTGGAAGCGGTAAAGGAAGTAATGCACTTACAGCCTGATGGTATTTTTACCGTTAACGATCCCTCCGGCGTAATTGCCATTAAATACCTGCAAAGCCTGGGATACCGCGTACCGCAGGATATTGCCGTAGTAGGCTTTAACGGCGACCCGGTGGCTGAGGTAATAGAACCGGCCCTGAGCACTATTGTACAACCGGGCTATGAGGTAGGGAAGGAAGCGCTGAAAATGCTGATCCGCCACATTGAAGAAAAGTTCACGGAAACAGAGGAGCTGGTGCTGGAAGGAACGCTGGAGATCCGGGGATCATCGAAGATAAAATGCTAATGTGCCGGTATGTTTTAGTGAAGGTGATGATCAAAATATGTTCAATAAAAAATGTGCTGGTGAAAAAGCAATTCCGCTTTCCTCACCAGCACATTTACATATTGGCACATCGGCACCTTAAACTTACCAGCCCAGCAGGTAGGCAAATATTAACGGCGCTACAATGGTAGCATCTGATTCAACAATAAATTTAGGCGTATTGATATCCAGCTTACCCCAGGTGATCTTTTCATTTGGCACGGCGCCGGAGTAAGAACCGTAAGAGGTAGTGGAATCAGAGATCTGGCAGAAGTAGCTCCAGAAGGGAACATCATGCCATTCCAGGTCCTGGTACATCATGGGTACCACGCAAATGGGGAAGTCGCCGGCAATACCGCCACCGATCTGGAAAAAACCTACGCCTTTACCAGCAGAGTTATTACGGTACCAGTCAGACAGCCACACCATGTACTCTATACCGCTTTTCATGGTAGCTGCTTTCAGCTCGCCCTTAATGCAGTAAGAGGCAAAGATGTTACCCATGGTACTATCTTCCCAGCCCGGTACCACAATGGGAATATTCTTTTCTGCGGCTGCCAGCATCCAGCTATGTTTGGGATCAATCTCGTAATGCTCTTTCATTACACCGCTCAGCAGCAGCTTGTACATGTATTCATGCGGGAAGTAACGTTCACCTTTGGTTTCCGCATCTTTCCATATTTTGAAAATATGTGTTTGTATACGGCGGAAAGCTTCTTCTTCCGGTATGCAGGTATCTGTAACGCGGTTAAAGCCCTTTTCCAGCAGCGCCCATTCATCCTGCGGGCTCAGGTCGCGGTAGTTAGGCACCCGTTTATAATGGGTATGCGCCACCAGGTTCATGATATCTTCCTCCAGGTTGGCGCCGGTGCAGGAAATAATATCCACTTTTCCCTGGCGTATCATTTCCGCAAAGGAAATACCTAGTTCGGCGGTGCTCATGGCGCCTGCCAGCGTTACCATCATTTTTCCACCTTCCAGCAAATGTGTTTCATATCCTTTTGCAGCATCTACCAATGCAGCAGCATTGAAGTGCCGGTAATGATGCTGAATAAACTGTGAAATGGGCCCTTTGTTCATTTTATTAAGTTACTGTTTTGTTGCAAGGGGGCAAAGTTAAGATATAGTTAGGAGAAGGGCATAAAAAAAGGTCCATAGTGCGACTATGGACCTGCAAAACAACACAACAGCTTATAGAATGGCTGACGACTACGCTTTTTTCAAACGCTGGTACACGCTTAACTGACCGTTACTGTCAGACTTCACTACCATCCAGGTGGTTTCAGCTTCCAGCGTAATGTAGTAAGTGGTGGTGTTACCGGCATCCAGCTCTACGGTAGAGCGGATCTCATGTGAAGGGTAACGTTTCTTTACTTTGGTTACCACTGCCAGGGGCAGCTGTTCTTCCGTAATATAACGGCGGGTAGAAAGTAAATTGCCATCTGCATCAAAGTATGCGGAAACCTGGGTTTCACCTACCAGGAACTTGGCGGTAAAAACCTTCTGGTCATCTGTGTACCAACGTACATGGGTGGCAGTGGCAAAAGATTGGCTTAATGCTGTTTTCAGGCGGGCGGTAGCTTCTGTCTCGGTGACATGGGCAGCCCAGGCTGTGTGCCCGCACATTAAGGCGGCAGCTACACATAGTGTTAAAAACATTTTCTTCATGGCGGAAGTTTTTTAGTTTTTTAGGGTTGAATTTTTTTGTGTTTGTTTATTTATGAATCAAAGGTACAGTGGCTTTATACGTGCAACAACCCAATAGTTGCTAATGGTATAGCTTGAATAGTTTGTAAAAACACCTGTTGCAACACTTAGGCTATAAATACATTTTTTTTTCGTATGAGGCGGCCGCTGCAAAGCGTTTGCAGGCAAAGAACGAATGTTGCACCTGCCGAAGTTAAGCTTTTGTTAAAGTGGAAGAGTGATGATGTACGGTAATTTAAAAAACTGCGCAGTAAAAATGCAATGCATTGCAGACGGTGATTAGCTTACAGCCCGGCACTGGTAAGGGTTAGGATGAATGGCCCTTCTGGCAGATGAACGGAAACAGACCTGCGCATGGCTTAGATGCCTGCATATCCGCACATCATTTCGTAAATTACAACGATGAATTTTCTTGCGCATGCATACCTATCCTTCAACAATCCGTCAATTATAATCGGCAACATGATTGCCGACTTTGTAAAAGGCAAACAGATCCTGCAACATACGCCGGCCGTACAGGAAGGCATCCGCATACACCGCGCTATAGATACTTTCACAGACCAGCATGCGCTTACCAAAGAAGGCCGGGAGCTTTTTAAACCCTCCTGCGGCCTGTATGGCGCTGTATTTATGGATATTGTGTACGATCATTTCCTGGCCAGGGACCTGCAACGCTTTACAGACGTGCAGCTGGAACAGTTTGCCCAATCCATATATACCCTGCTGGAAAACAATGCTGATAGCCTGCCCCCCGTATTTTTACAGGTATTCCATTATATGCGCACACAAAACTGGTTATACAATTACCGGCTTACAGACGGTATTTACCGCACCTTCAGCGGTATTACACGCCGGGCGCGTTACCTGGAGGTGCCGGCAAGTGTACCCTTTGCCGTATTTGAAGAACATTACAATGTGCTGGAAAACTGTTACCAGGGCTTTTTTCCGGAGCTGGAAGTATTTGTAAAGGAAAAACTGGCGCTTTTACCTTAAACAGGCCGCTTACCCCTTTCTTTTACCGCTTTACCTTTTACCTGCCCCCTTAAGCGGCTGAAACGCTGCATTTTCACCTTTTTTACTAAGTTTGGCCCCTGGAACCATAATTTACCATCAAAAATTTACAGCCAACAATGAAGCAAGCGTTCTTTTTTGCCATGATGATGTTATTATCCGCAGCCGGCCTGCAAACTGCCACAGCCCAGGATAAGAAATTACCCCCACCCGATGCCAGTCCTATGGACATGGCCTACTATCCGCCCGTATATCCGTACCTGGTAAAGGTAAAAGGCGAGTCCGGCTCACTGGTAGCCCGCGTTATTTACAGCCGCCCGCAGAAAAAAGGCAGAAAGATCTTCGGAGAGCTGGAAGAATACGGGAAAGTATGGCGCCTGGGCGCTAATGAAGCTACGGAAGTAGAATTCTTTATTCCCGTTGTTATTGGCGGTAAAAGCATTCCCAAAGGACGTTATACCATGTATGCTATTCCGCAGGAAGATAAATGGACCATTATCCTGAACCGCGAAACCGATATCTGGGGAGCGTATAAGTATGATGCGGCCAAAGATGTTGTGAGAACCACCTTACCGGTAACAACACTTACCACCCCGGTAGAATTTTTTACCATGGCCTTTGAGAAGGCAGATGCAGGGGCTAACCTGCTGATGGCCTGGGATGATGTTATGATCACCCTGCCGGTGAAGTTTAGTGAAAAGAGCGGTGTAAAGAAGAAATAGGTAAAAAAATAAAGGGCGGTAAGAATACCGCCCTTGTAATAATTTTAACCATATCCTATGAAAAACCTAGATCAAAAGTACACGGAATGGCTACACGGGATTTCCCGGTTTTGGCGAACGTAGTAAAAAAGGTCGTGAGTGTAATAAATTCTCCCGTATTAGTATCGTAACCCCCAAATTCCGACAAACATCCTATTGCATAAAACGTATTTCTACGTATAGCCATTACCGCGTAAAAACCCTTGTTAACCTTATAATCTACGCTATTTTAGTACCTTTGGGCATAACTTATGTAAATAAATAACTTATTATAAAATAATTGAAGACATGAAGCTGGGAACAAAGCTCATACATGCCGGTGTAGCACCAGACCCCTCTACCGGGGCAATAATGACCCCTATTTACCAAACCTCTACCTACGTACAAAGCGCGCCCGGCCATCATAAAGGCTATGAGTATGCCCGTACCCAAAACCCCACCCGCGACGCGCTGCAGGATGCCCTGGCAGCTATTGAAAATGGTACACATGGCATTAGCTTTGGCAGTGGGCTGGCCGCTACGGATGCCGTGATCAAGCTGCTGAACCCCGGTGATGAAGTGATCGTTTCCAGTGACCTTTACGGCGGCACCTACCGCATTTTTACCAAAGTGTTTGCACGTTATGGCGTAAAGTTCCATTTCATTGGTATGCAGGATGCGCAAAACATCCGCAATTACGTGAACGCGCAAACGAAAATGATATGGATAGAAACACCTACGAACCCGCTCATGAACATTATTGATATAGCTGCCTGTGCACAGATAGCACAGGAGCATCAATTGTTGCTGAGCGTGGATAATACCTTTGCATCTCCTTACCTCCAGAACCCGTTGGACCTGGGCGCTCATATAGTAGTGCATTCCGCTACCAAATACCTGGGCGGCCATAGCGATGTAGTGCATGGAGCCGTAATCGTGAAAGACGAAGCGCTGGCGCAACAGCTGTATTTTTTTCAGAACAGCTGCGGCGCTGTACCCGGCCCGCAAGACTGTTTCCTGGTGCTGCGCGGTCTTAAAACCCTGCATGTACGCATGCAGCGCCACTGCGAGAATGGCGCAACCGTAGCCCGTTTCCTGCGGGAACATCCCAAAGTAGGAAAAGTGTTCTGGTGTGGTTTTGAAGACCACCCGAACCATGACATTGCCAAAAAGCAAATGCGTGGTTTTGGCGGCATGATGTCGTTCACCTTAAAGAACGACAGTATGGATGCTGCGCTGAAGGTGCTGAGCAGCACCCACCTGTTTTCCCTGGCAGAATCGCTGGGCGGGGTGGAATCGCTGATCGGGCACCCGGCAACCATGACGCATGCCTCCATCCCCCGGGAAGAGCGTATGAAGAATGGACTGGTGGATTCACTGATACGGTTAAGTGTGGGTATTGAAGATGCTGATGATCTGCTGGCAGATCTGGATAAAGCCATCGCCTGATTTTTCCTATAACCGATGCTATGCTATGAATGTCCGTGAATTGAAGAGTTACCTCGATGCCAAAGCGGCATACTATGATCATCCTGACTTTATTGCGAATGATCCGGTGTGCATACCACACCGTTTCAGCAAGCTGCAGGATATTGAGATTGCCGGGTTGTTTGCTGCGGTACTGGCCTGGGGCAACCGTACCACCATTATCAGCAAATGCACGGAGCTACTGGCATTAATGGATAATGCGCCGTACGATTACCTGTTACACCATAAACCCCAGGAGCGGCTGCAGCTGATGCAATTTTGCCACCGGACCTTTAATGGCCTGGACCTGCTGTATTTTGTCGAGTTCCTGCAGCATTACTATACTAATGTTACCTCCCTGGAATTTGCCTTTAGCGGGCATATTACCCCGGAGGATGAAACGGTGGAAAAAGCGCTGATAGGCTTCCGGCGCATCTTTTTTGCGCTGGAGCATCCCGAGCGTACCGGCAAACACATCTCGACCCCTGAAAAAAATTCAGCCTGCAAGCGGCTGAACATGTACCTGCGGTGGATGGTGCGGCAGGATAAAAATGGCGTGGATTTTGGTTTATGGAAACACATAAAACCCAGCCAGCTGGTATGCCCGGTGGATGTGCATGTGGCCCGGGTGGCTACCCGCCTGGGGCTGATCAGTGAAGCCAAGGCTACCTGGAAAACCGCGCTGGAGCTTACCGCCCGGCTGCGGGCCATGGACCCGGAAGATCCCGCAAAATATGATTTTGCATTATTTGGCCTGGGGGTAATAGAAAAATATGTTTAAGCGGCGCAACGTTAAATAAAAGAGCTGCATTGCTTTTGTGGCTATTCTAAATAATATTTGCAGATGAAAAGGATTTTAGGTTTGATCACGATGGCAGCAGTATATGTGTTACCAGCCGCCGCACAGGAGAGCTACACAGAGCTGAATTATAAATTCCAGAAAGGCCAGCAGTTTGAGCTGAAACAGGAAAGCCGCAGTGAAACCTATACCACGGTAAATGATGTGGTACAACGTGTAACCCGTGATTTTAACAATACCATTGCCATAGAAGTAACGGAACTAAACCCCGGCCGTACATTATTAACCTTCCGCTACAAAGAGCTGAAATTTAACTTCAACAGCAGGAACCAGAATATTTTTGTAGATGCCAAAACGCCCAATGATAAAGAACCTTTCCAGGGCGCGCTAAGTAATATACTGGACCATCCCTTTACGGTAGAGATCCAAACCACCGGTAGCATTAACAGTGTGAACGGGCTGGATAACCTGCTGGATAGCGCTTCCACTGCCTTTTCCAGCCTGAAGAAAGATGAGCAGGACGCCTATAAAAAGCTGATGAAAGACCAGTTTGGCACCAACGCCTTCCGCTCTTGGCTGGAGCAGCTGCTGGTGATATACCCTGTACATGGCATTAAAACCGGTACCCAGTGGGAAGAAAGCGTGCCTTTGCGCACGGGGCTCATAGGCCGTATGGACCTGTACTGGAACCTGCAAACCTGGGACAGCCAAACCGCCAAGATCAATGCTACGGGTAAGGTAAAAACCAATAAGCTGGAACAATTCACCATTGAAGACGGGATACAGGCCACCGCTGAAATTGAAGGTACCATGCAAAGTAATTACCTGATAGACCAAAGCACGGGTATGCCCAGCATTTGCGTACAGAATACGGAAATGAACGGTAACTACACTTATAAAGCCAACAAAGCAAAGCGCCTGAAGAACGATCTGAAAGTACCGGTAAAGGTGATCACCAACGCATCTTATAAGATCAAACAGATGAAATAAGCCTGTTTTTATAAACCATCATACATACTGCCATGACGCTTGTTCCTGAACCATACCTGCAGGCCACGGCCCGGGAGCTGGGCGACACTATGGAACTTCGTTTGCCGGACACCGTTAGTTACGAACAGCTGGAAGAACTGCTGGCCCAAAGGGTGGAAGTGCTCATTAGCCATCACTTTGAGCAATTTGTTTTTTTACTGTACCGTATTGACGTACCGGAAAACCAGATCCGTATTATACTGGATAATGATGCCGGCGCAGGGGCCTATCGCAAAATTGCCGCCCTGTTAATAGAGCGGCAGCTGCAAAAAATTAAAAGCCGGGAAATATATAAGACCAATCCTCCGGAGAATGAGGAGGAACGATGGTAATAGTCAATTACGAATTATTCAATTACGAATTATGAATGGATTGAGGCGATTGGAGGCCGTATGTTGTTTAATTTTTAATAAGCAAATTCGAAATTCGTAATTCCTATTTATCAAATATCAGCTCTCTCACCTTTACCTTATCTTCCTTTTCTGTTTTAAGATCAAAGCTGGTGCTGAAGATCTTGTCCCATATAGAGGTACTTACACCAAAACCTTTATCATCGCTTTTGTAATGATGCAGGTGATGGTTACGCCATACGGGCTTCATGAACTTAAACGGCGGGTTCCATGCATGAATAGCGTAGTGCATGCTGCCGTAGATCAGGTAGCCCAGTATAAAACCCGGGAAGAACATAAACGTATACTCCCGCAGGAAAAAATACTGTATGGCAAAGATGACAGAAGCTAATATTAAGCTGGGGACCGGCGGCATGAACAAACGTTGTTTGTCACGCGGGTATTCATGATGGTTACCATGCATTACATATACCACCCGCCGTACTTTGGGATTGTCACTGGCAAAGTGGAAAATAAACCGGTGCATAATGTATTCAAAAAAAGACCAGAGGAACATAGCACCTAAAAACACCAATATTATCCTGCCTATGCTAAAATCTAATGCCTGGTTGCTGTAATAAAGCATGTAACCAATAATGGGAATATACATGCCCCAGATAATCAACGGATGCGTTTTGGTGAGCATCTCCAGGTACTTACTTTCAAACAATCTGGCCTGTCCTTTATTCTTTATCTTTTCGAACTTCATAGACCCTGGGTTTTGTGCAAAATTACGTCAAAATGTAAATAAACAATGTCCGTTGGCTTACGTAGAATGTTCACATATAACACCTTATCATGTACATACTACGGTTGTAACAAGGTGGGTACTGTAACCATTTTATAATTTTTTTGCTGCAAATAGGTCAGCAAATGATCCAGCTCATCCCAACACTTTTCTGTACGCCGGGGATCTGTGCCTGCATGCATCAATAACAGAAAACCATTCAATCCTGCCGGGTGTTGCTGTTCGTAATCTTTAATAGACTGCAGGATGGTGGCGCAGCTCCGGTATTGCTTACCCAGTTGGGGCCAGGTATAATCTGCATGGCTTAAGGTACCCGGTGTATAATTTACTAATTGCACCTGCAAAAGTTGTGCCCAGGACGCTATTGTGTCATTATACCATTCATATGGTGGTAAAAACCAGGCTGCATTTTTTTGCGGAATGCCCTGTTTGGCCATGGCTTGATAACATTGCAGCAGGTCTGCATTAAACTGTTGTTGATTAACAAGCAAGCTATCCCTTTTGTTCCAGTCGCAGTATAACAGGTGCTGATCGGAGTGCGGGCCTAAATAATAGCCCTTGCGCTTCAGCTGCTGTATAAGCGCAGCATGTGCAGGGTTGCGGTAAAAGCGGCCGGTAAAAAAGAACGATGCGGGTATGTTATGTTCCTGTAAAATTTTTGTGATCACGGGGCCGCCATCCGCAAACTCATCGGCACTAAATACCAGGGCAATTTTCCGCTGGGTACTATCTCCACGAATAATGGCGCCATGGCTATACGTAACAGAACGGGGCTTTTGTTGTGATGCCTCAAATTGCTGTGCCGCCAGCAGGTATACCAGGCTGGCGGTACCATCCATGGTAGGCTCGTTAGTGGAGTAATCGCCAAAGTCATCATGATATACGGCTAGGTCAGACTGAAAAGGCGCATATTCATCACCGTTATGCAGCTGTATACCTATCAGGTTTTTGTAAATACTGCCGTACACCGGCCCATCCACCAAACCGCCGCTTACCGGGTAGTGATACAGGTGGCTGAAAGAACTATGCGGGTCTTCAGGGTAATCACCATTTACAGGTAAGCCTGCTACCATGGCAGTACCCCAGGGGTTGCAGCCAAACAGCCAGTCAATACACGCCTGCTCCAGCTGCTGGTAACGGGTATCTTTTGTGAGCTGCCGGTAGCGGTTACATTGTATAGCAAAGCTAACGGTGAGGTTGTTGGAACACCAGATAAAAGGAATACCCCGGTAAAAAGCATTGTGCTGTGCTTTGGCCCATACGGCCTGTATGCCCTGGCGGTAATAATTCATGGCCGTTTTTTGCAAAGCAGGGGTTTGTGTGGCCAGCTCATAATGCCCAAAGTTGTGAAACGGGTACCATTGGTAATGCCGGGCGGTATCAGCACCCATCCAGGGGGTAAGGGGCTGTTGTTGGGCCCATGCCAGCGCCTGCCTGGTAAGCGCCTGCCGGTGCGATAATTTACCCAGCATAGCAGCGCCCAGCTCCATATCATCCATCCAGTTATCCTCCTCATAAAAATAAGGCGCGCCGCAGGGCGCCGTTTGGCATACGCCGGGGTGGGTCGCGCCCAGCGCATAGGCAGTTGCAGCCTTGTGCTGTAACAGGGCGGTATACACGCTATCTGTCCCCTGGTATACCATTGCGCCCAATGCAAAGGCGCTGGCAAATTTACCGGCCGTAGAGGCCAGGCCGGTGCTGCGGTTCTTATATTGTTTAAGCCCCTGCGGCTGGCCGGTACAAAAATATACCGGGCGTTCCAGCCCCTGCCCGTAGCCGGCAGTATCCTGCGTGGGCAGGCGCATACCACGGTGGTCACGGTCGTCGGCTATCTGGTTAAACAGCTGGTCATCTGCCGGGTGCATTTTTAACAGCCAGTCCAGGCCCCAGCGGGCCTCGTCCAGCACATCAGCTACGCCATTGCTGCCCCCGATGCCATTGGCCGCGCAGGTATCGCCAAACACAGGTTTAAAATCACGCCAGGCAGCCAGCAGGTGATAGGTAGCATTGGCCGATGTGGTTACGTATTGCAGGTAATCACTGGCATCATGCCAGCCACCGGCGGCATTGATGTGCGTACCATCCGGCATGGGGCCGTACACGGTAAACCCATCGTGCGTGTGGCAGGAATCTTTAAGGTAAGGGTTGTAGCCGCTGCGCTGCTGCCGCATATATTGCAAGCAAAAATCGGCAGTGCCGTTATACACGTCCGGGCCTATACGGAAAGCAGGAGAGCGGGCCTCCCCGCAGGCCAGGTAATAAGTACCGGGTTGCTTAAACGCAGTGAAGTTCAGCCGCCGCGTATGTGTGAATGGGCCGTACGCACCAAAATCTGCGCTGCTGCTGCCTTTCCAGACTGGCTGGTTGGTGGCGGCATCATGCAAAGTAAATGCATTCGCCTGCGCAGGCGCTTTGGCGCACCACACGGCTACTTTACTGCCCTGCGGCGTATAGCCCAGCTGGTTAATCCTGATCCAGGCGGTAGTGCTGTCTTTCCCCGTTACAGTAAAAGGCAGCAGCAAAAACAATAAGTAAACTAAACGCATGTTATAATCAATGATGTACAATAGATGCACACGGCGGCGCTGTGCCGCATTTGCTATCAGTATCCGTAATATAGTTCCCGGGTAATGTTACCGGACGTTTGCAAATTTTTTCAGATCGGGGATGTAAGCGCGTTTCCGTTCCAGCTCATATTGATAAATTATATTCCCGATCTCTTTAAAGAAAGGATATCCTTCTGTTTCATACTCATACCGGTCGTCATTCAATATGCCATCCCGGTTCACATACACCGTGCCGGTGAGCATGAATTCTACCTGGTTCTTAAAGTCCACAATATAGGCTGCATCTGTTAAAAAGCCGAATGCCCAGCCGGTTTTATTGAACACACGGATGTTAGGCGGTATTTTTCCCTGGTGGGCTTTGAACATGAAGAATTTGGTAAAGCTGTCAAAGTACTCCAGGGTATCATATTTCGGAAAGTCAGACTCCCGGGGCAGGGCAGACATGTAATGATACAGGAAATGATAATCTTTTTTGGTGAGCTTAAACCGCTGCGCTTTGGGTACAGATCCCGGGAATAGCACCGATTGCATCATATGCTGTATATCTTCCAGCGGAAAGTTATTTTGCTTGGTAAAATTAAAAGGTGCGTGAATAAGGCTATCCTTGCGGTCCATATGCGCATTGCCCAGTAAGATGGTTTTGCTGAAATCAAAGGGCAGGGCGCAATACGCGGCCGGCTGTGCATATACAAGCTTATTATCCTTTACAAAACGAATGGCGTTGGTATGGCGGTTACCTTCCTCATCCAGCGGCATAAAACGGCGCACAATGCGTACCTCCGGGTAACCTTTGGCCCACAGGTTTTCATGAATGGTTTGCTGGCCCACAAACTCATACAAACGGTTATAGGCATTATTATCACTTACCAGGAAGATCTTTTTTATATAATGGGCAATGGAGGGCAGCCCGTTCTGCGCCGTAGCATCTGTATACACTTTTACCTGGCCGGGGTAGCTGCTGTCCGTAAGCATGGTGGTATACATGTTCAGCCCCCGTTTATGCAACGCATGCAATTTTTCCAGCGACAGCAGGGCAATGGGTAATTTTACGGTAGATGCCGGGTTAAAATAATTATCTGCGCTTACATTGAAGTAATAATGCTTAAAATGCGGACGGTTATGCCGGTCGCGGTCTATCTGGGTATATATCAGCTGGTAACGGAAAGAATCCGGGTATTGCAGGATGTGCTGCAGCATTGGCGAAGCATGCCGGCGTATAAGTGCTTCCAGCAAACTATCTGATTTTGGTTGTGCCCATGCTGACAGAAATAAAAACGTGGCAATAAGGGTGAGCGAAATACGCGTCATATGTTCAAAAATAAAAAATAATATATTTGGCTGACATACTGCCAAAACAAAAAATTTATCTTGATGAAGCTTGTTACTTACTTAAGGGATGAAACCGACCAACTGGCTATATTGGTTAACGGATTATTGTACAACACCCAGGACCTGCACCCTGACCTGCCTAACAACATGCAAATGTTCCTGCTGATGTGGGAAGAGGTGATAGACCTTGCCCTGCATGCAGATGCACAGCTGAAAAGCGGGCAAAATAAAAGCAGCGCCATAGGCATACCCTATGAAAGCGTACAGGTGTTGGCGCCGGTGCCTTTCCCTACCTCCTGCCGCGATGGTTATGCCTTTCGCCAGCACGTAGCCGCTGCACGCCGCAACCGCAAGGTGGAGATGATCCCGGAATTTGACCAATATCCCATTTTTTACTTTACCAACCACAATGCTATCCAGGGCCCGGGCAATGTACACTGCATGCCGGACCATTTTAATAAGCTGGATTTTGAGCTGGAAGTAGCTATAGTGATCTGTAAACCAGGCCGTAATATTACGGCTGCCGAAGCAGATGATTACATTGGCGGTTACATGATCATGAACGATATGAGCGCCCGCACCCTGCAGGCGGAGGAAATGAAGCTTAACCTGGGCCCCGCCAAGGGCAAGGATTTCAGCACTGCTATAGGTCCTATGCTGGTAACGGCCGATGAGCTGGAACCTTTTAAGGCGCCCACCAAAGAAGGCCATACGGGCAATAACTACGCGCTTAAAATGACCTGCAAGGTAAATGGCGTACAGGTAAGTGAGGGCAGCATGGGCGATATGGACTGGACCTTTGCAGAGATCATTGAACGCTGCGCCTATGGTGTGAACCTGTTGCCCGGTGATATTATTGGCAGCGGCACTGTAGGCACCGGCTGTTTCCTGGAGCTTAACGGTACCGGCAAGCTGCAGAATCCTAACTATCCCGAACAATGGCTGCAACCCGGCGATGTGGTGGAAATGGAGGTAGAAGGCCTGGGCGTGCTAAAGAACACCATGGTGGAGGAGGATTCGGAGTTTTCAATACTGCAACTGAAGAAGAACATCAAATAATTAATTACGAATTATTCAATTACGAATTACGAATTGGGTATTAGTTCATTATCATTTATTGATCATGGAATGTACATGTAGGTAAATGACATAGTTAACATTTCATAAATGGACATTTACATACCATGAGCTGCTGCCTTAATGAATACACGCCCAATTCGTAATTCGTAATTCCCAATTCTAACACATGCTTTCCATTACTCCCGGGCAAATAAAAACAGGAGAGCTGCATGCTTACCTGTTAGGGGCTGTGGCGCCCCGCCCTATTTGTTTTGCCAGCACCGTAAATGAAGCAGGGCTGCCTAACCTGTCGCCCTTTAGCTTTTTCAATGTATTCGGCAGCAACCCGCCTACGCTGATCTTTTCTCCCAGCCGCCGCGTGCGCGATAATACCATTAAGCATACCCTGGAAAATATCTATGCTACCAAAGAAGTGGTTATTAACGTGGTGAACTACGCCATGGTGCAGCAAATGTCGCTTTCCAGCTGTGAGTACCCGCATGGGGTAAATGAGTTTGAAAAATCCGGCTTTACCGGCCTGCCTTCTGAAAAGGTAAAACCCCTGCGTGTGCAGGAAAGCCCGGTACAGCTGGAGTGCGTGGTACGGGAAGTGATTGCCACCGGTGAAAAGGGCGGCGCCGGTAACCTGGTGATCTGCGAGCCGGTGCTCATTCACATAAATGAAAATATTTTGAATGCCCATGGGCAGATAGACCCTCACAAAATAGACCTGGTGGCCCGCATGGGCGCTGATTATTATTGCCGCGCCTCCGGCCCCGCGGTGTTTGAAGTGGCCAAACCCAACACGCAGCTGGGCATTGGCGTAGATGCGTTACCGTTTGCCATCCGCAACAGCCGTATTTTAACCGGTAATCATTTGGGCCTGCTGGCCAATGTGCATGAAATGCCGGTAATAGACCCTTCTTTTGAGGATACCCGGTTAAAAAATATTATACAGTATTACAGTATTACGCCGGAGGAAATGGGGCAAGAGTTACACCGGTATGCGCAGCAGCTGCTGGATGAGGGAAAGGTGCGGGAAGCGTGGCAGGTGTTGTTAACGGAGTAAGAAATCAGTAATTAAGAATTAATAATTAAGGCGTACTGCTTAATTATTAATTCTTAATTATTACTTATTAATTTATTTAGAGAAAACCTTCTTCAACAGGTCCGTAGTACGGGCTGCAGGGTTCTGGCGGATGTTCTCTTCTTCTTTGCTGATGCGGTCAAACAGGGCCGTTACCGCGCGGGCGGTTACATACTGCTGCAGGTCCGGGTTTACCTTGTTGATGGTAGTAGGCAGCTTGTTATAGGTATTTACAATATCTGTATAATACTTGGTGGCGCTGGTGCTATCCAATGCACCTTTTACAGAAGGAGCAAAAGCGGCTGTTAACTGATCCGTTGTTTTGCTTTTGAAATAATCTGTTACAGAATTATTACCACCGGTTACCAGCTTCAGGGCATCGGTTACCGTCATTTGTTTAATAGCATCTGTGAAGATGGGCGCTGCGTGGCTTACCGCGCCTTCTGCTGCACGGTTAATTTGCAGAATGGCTTTATCTACCTGGCTGCCCAGGCCTATACTGCGTAATGTTTTTTCGATCTTTACCGCATCTTCCGGCAGGAACATCTTATAGGCTTCGTTACCAAAAAATCCGTCTTTTTTACTCAGCATGGCAATACCGGAGCTTACACCTTTGGCCAGTGCTTCCTTAATACCAGCGCCGGCTTCCGACTCCGTTACATTGGTGGCGGTGTTACCACTACTCTGGCTGGTGGAGGTGGAGGTACCACTGTTCAGCGCTTTATTTAATTTTTTCAGTAGCTGTGCCTGGCTTACCTGTAAAGCAAAGAATGCAGGCAGCAGGAAAACAATCCCTTTCTTCATAATGTTGCGGTTCATATATTAAAATTAATCAAATTAATTAAAGTGCAAGTCCTCAGGGTAAATCTTAACTTTCTTTAACACTTTATTCATGAATGGCCAGCAGGGGTATGTGGCTGTGAAAAGCCAGCTGCGTGGTACGGCTGCGTTTAAAAATGTTCTCAAAAAAGCCATGTTTGCGGGGAATTACGAGGATCAGGTCTGCCTGTTCCTTTTCCGCAAAGTCCATGATACCCTGCACTACATCGGTGCTGTCCACAAAATGGAACTGCGGGTTATATCCTTCCAGCAGGGTATCCAGCAGCAGGGTTTCATAAGGCGTATCGGGATTAAAGTGTTTATTATCGTGGTCAATATTCAGCACATGCAGCTCCGGCTTAAAGGTATCCAGCAGCTTTTTCAGCGGCGCGATGGGTGTGTGCGCTACTATCTTGCGGAAATCGGCCGCAAATACCACTTTTCGGATGGCGGTGAACCGGGCGTCTGATGGTACTACAATTACGGGGCAGCTGGTATGTTTCAGCACATCTACGGCGTTGGAGCCAATCAGCATTTCCTCCAGCTGACTGCCGCCGGTAATGCCCATCACTACCAGGTCGGCCTGCTCCTGTTTGCACATCTGGTCTATATTGGCAGGCAGCAGGTGGTTCTCTGCCCGGGGCTCCAGCTGCACATTTTCCGGCAGCAGGGGGCTAAGCTCCCGGATCATTTTTTCCAGGCCTTCCAGGCTGGCGGCCCGCAGCTCGTCGGAATTTACCATGGGTACAGTGGTAGGTATATCCGGGATGGGTACTATCAGCTCATAGGCATGGTACAGCACAATGCGTGCGGTTTGCAGCTGCCGGGCCAGTCCCAGCGCATAACGGGCGGCGTTATAGGCCGCTTCGGAAAAATCAGTGGGAACTAAGATCGTTTTCATTCTGCAAGATTTTTGATGTGAGGAAGGAACATTTATATAGAGAAAATTTGGTGCCAAATGATGCTGACCACGGTTTACAACCCTTCCGCAGCAGCGGAACCAGCGGCTTGTAAACGGCAGGTGGCCGCCCCACGGACCATTCAGCTATGCACTCTGAACTATTACCCTTATTTTTGCACTCCATTTTGAGTAATACATGACACAATTATCTGAGCAAGAGATCATACGCCGGGAAAAATTGCAGGAGCTGCAGAAATTAGGCATTGATGCCTACCCGGCCCCGCAATACCCCGTAAACGACACTTCCGTTAATATTAAAGCCCATTATTCGGAAGCTACCAAAGAGCAGTTCCAGGAAGTATGCCTGGCCGGCCGCATCATGAGCATCCGCGACATGGGTAAGGCCTGCTTTGCTGTAATACAGGACAATGTAGGCCGTATTCAGGCCTATATACGCCGCGACGATATTTGCCCCGGCGAGGACAAAACCCTGTATGATACGGTTTGGAAAAAGCTGGTGGATATCGGCGATATTATTGGCATTAAAGGCTATGCCTTTATTACCAAAACCGGCGAAACCTCTGTACACGCAAAGGAAATTACCATATTATCCAAAGCCCTGCGCCCTCTGCCGGTGGTAAAGTCAAAAGAGGGTGAAGTATTTGATGAAGTAACTGACCCGGAGTTTAAATACCGGCAGCGGTATGCTGATATGATTATCAATCCGCAGATAAAGGATGTGTTCACCAAGCGGACCAAGATCCTGCAAACCATCCGGGAATTTTATAATGCCCTGGGTTACCTGGAGGTAGAAACCCCCATTCTGCAGCCCATTCCCGGTGGCGCTACTGCACGGCCCTTTGTTACGCACCATAATGCGCTGGATATGCCTTTATATATGCGCATAGCCAATGAGCTGTACCTGAAGCGCCTGATCGTAGGCGGTTTTGAGGGCGTATATGAGTTTGCAAAGGACTTCCGCAATGAAGGTATGGACCGTACCCATAACCCGGAATTCACGGTAATGGAAATGTACGCTGCCTACAAGGATTATAACTGGATGATGGAAACCACGGAGGCCCTGCTGGAAAAAATAGCCCTGGCCCTGCATGGCACTACAGAGGTACCGGTAGGCAACCAGGTGATCAATTTTAAAGCGCCTTTCCGCCGCGTAACTATGTACGATGCTATTAAAGAGCATACAGGCATAGACATTACCGGTATGGATGAAACCCAGCTGCGCGAGGTATGCAAACAGCTTGGTATTCCCGTTGCCCCTAATATTGGTAAGGGCAAGCTGGTAGATGAGATCTTTGGCGAAAAATGCGAGGAGCATTACGTACAACCTACCTTTATTATTGATTACCCCGTGGAAATGAGCCCGCTTACCAAAAAGCACCGCAGTAAAGAAGGACTGGTAGAGCGTTTTGAGCTGATGGTAAATGGTAAGGAAATTGCCAATGCCTATACAGAGCTGAATGATCCGCTGGACCAGCGCCAGCGTTTTGAAGAGCAGGTGCAGCTGATGGAGCGTGGAGATGATGAGGCCATGTATATTGATGCAGACTTCCTGCGGGCCCTGGAATACGGTATGCCGCCTACTTCGGGTATTGGTATTGGTATTGACCGTTTGACCATGCTGATGACCAACCAGCCTTCTATCCAGGATGTGCTGTTCTTTCCGCAAATGAAACCGGAAAAATAAGTTGACAGTCGTTAGTTGGCAGTTTGCAGTTAACGCAATCAACTGCCCACTGCCGGCTGCTGACTACCAACTAAAAAGGGGATGTAAGACTACATCCCCTTTTACTTTTTTTGACCATATCCTATGAAAACCAATTCAAAATTAATGTTCCGGCACATACATTCGTATTATAGTTATTAATCGCTGGCAATCTTTTAACAGATGGTAGTATTTAGCCAATAGCTGGTAATTGGCTGCGTGTATTCCGCATGCAAACCTGCGGAAAAGGGAAAGTCCCGCGTACCAATGGCAGGCGGGACTTTTGCATTATTATGAGATGGAAAAATCGTGATTAGTTCGGTAAGGTTCTAAAAAAAGAAACGGGGCTGCAAGACTACAGCCCCGAAAAATTTTAACCATATCTTTATTGAAAAACCTGAAACAAAGATCATATTTATTTAATTATCACCACCCCCAACCTAGTGAATGCTATATTTTTCTTGGGGAACGTGTCGTTTATGCAGATAAACGCAGGCCCATTTCAGCAGGGGCTTGATAAGTTGTAAGAATGAAAAGAATGTAGATGCTGATATTCAATAAATTATAAAAACCGGATACATGTCTCATTCCGGACACAACGCAAAGGTTTTTCCGGGAAATACCGGTAAAAGGAGTTAAAAGCAAAAAGCGCTTTTTACAGCGCTTTCTAAAAAGAAAAAGGGTGGTAAGAATACCGCCCTTGTAATAATTTTAACCATATCCTATGAAAAACCTAGATCAAAGATATATTAGCGTATATAGGTTTTTCTTTCATTTCCGTGAACGATGCAATTTAGTTCGTGAAGATGAAAGATTGGGAATTAAGCTGTTGCATTAAGAAAAATCTTATATTAATTGAAAAAATTAATTTTATATTTTCTTAATGCAGATAGCGCTGTTAATGAAATAGCTGCAAATTATGCCTCTCATATTAGTATATAGTTTATTTAGAAGGGCATTTATCGTGTCCTAAATGAACGTTGCAATTTTGGAGTTAAACGTAGTATAAACATCCGGTTGCCGTAAACTTGCTTTGTTCACAGCTCCTAAGACAGCTATCATAACATACCCGTTGTAGCCAGCCTCACCAATGAATACTATTGCCAGCAGGGGATCTTATCATTCAGCAATATTTTTATCTGTGCTATTGATCTTGTTTCAGGCGCTGTAGCCAGCCACCTTACCTGGCAGGTTTCCTTTATTAATCATAGCAGCTGATGCTGATTTTGCCCTGGGCAGACCGGACTATTTAACGGGACTGGCCTTTCCCAATCATAAGCTGGTTTACCAGCCTCGCCTCAATTTGTTCATGAAATATTACCCAACTGCCAAAAGCAATACCCGTATGAATACCCGGCCCGTTTTTGTGGGTATACCTGCATATTGCTACATGCAATTTTTTTTATGATTGCAGAATTAATTGCATATGTGAAATGCAGTGGTGGGAAGCGCTTTATAATAAAAGATTTATGAGCGTGTTATATAAGCAGCCTTCCAGGAGAACGGTGTGTTTGGTAAAAGGGCCTATTCCGGCAGGTCAATTACAGTCCAGCTTGGCACAGTTCTTGACTTACAGGAACAAATTTTAGGTTAAAAAATAGGTTAAAGCGAAAGGGGCCTTTCCGGTATCGGGAGGGCTTTTTTCGTTTAAGGGAATGCCACACTAATTCAGCGTGCTATCCTGTACCGTTACCTGCCCGCGGGGGTTTATAATATTATAGTCGGAAAAATCCTGGTTAGATTCCAGGCCGGTGCCGTAAATAGTATCTGTTGGGGTGCTGATACGTACGGCTTTTTTAGAGAGGAACTTTCCTTTTTTGGAATCCCAGTTCAGTTCATGACAGTCCAGGCGTTTGCCTTCTTTATTGATCACCACTACACTATCCCTCAGGAAAACATTATCGTCATTTTCATAGTACTTGCCATATTTAGCCGTTACAGTACTTTCCACCTGCAGGCTATCATTATAGGACAATACTTTTAAACCATTATTAAACTCCACATAAGCAGGACGCTCCATGTATCTTTTCATAGTGGGAGCGGTGAGCTTGGCCCGTACCCGGCCTCCCTGGCTGTAAAGGGATTCAATTTTAATCCCTTCCTCCACTGCGGCCGCACTCTGATCCAGCCGCATAATGGACTGCATGTCATTTTCACAGGCTACTAAGGAAAGAAGGAATATGGCCATGAGCGCCATTTTCCGGACATTGATCATATTGGAACCGCTTTTCAACGCCGCAAATTAATCATATTTCCGCTTAATAAACCAGCGGTCGTTTAAAGTAAAGCCTAATACCATACGGTACCAGGTTTCTTTCAGCACGGTTTCTTTACTGCCACGGTGGCCTATTTCAAAAGCAATATTAATTACAGAGAACTGGTTGGAGTAGGCCTGCCTGCGCACCGGCAAACCGGCGCCAACGGAAAAACCATACACCGTCATATCCTGCCCGTTCAGCTTAAGATAGTCGGTACCGTAGTAACCGCCCACCCGGTAGGTTACTTTATTCCAGTAACCGTTTATGGCCCGGGCATTGGGAATAAACTGCCCACCCAGGCTCATTTTCCAGGAGTTGCGTACAGAGTCTTTTACACCATAATTGCGGAACTGGTCCCACTTCTCCGTACTAAAATCCGCACCTACGCTCCAGCTATCTTCTTTATGCAGCATAATACCACCGGCCAGCTGTTGCGGATATATGATCTTACCCCGTTCGCCCTTTTCGTAAAAGGCGGTATCCTGGGTGGTATATTCATTGGAGCTGGGATCAAAGATGAGGGTTTCCCGCATCTGCTCCCGCCGGCCGGAAAGTGTTTGTTTAAGGCTGCCTGAGGCACCCACGGTCAGGTCCAGGTCGTTACCCAGTTTAAACTTGTATTGCAGCCCCACATTATAGAACAGGTGGCCATAACTTACACGCTGGGTATGTTTAGATGGGAATATATACTGGTTGGCCGGGTAAATGGCTTTGGTGCTGTTCTCAATATTCCCAAACAGGTAGCCCACATTGGCACCTATGCTAAAGTTACCAATGCCAACGCCGGTACCGGCATAAAGCTGGTACAAACCGCCATTACCTTCATATTGGTAAGCTACCGGCAGCTTCAGCGTATCAAAAAAAGTGATTTCACTATTCTGCAGTATGTTATAGGATACTTTGGTTACAGGCCGCAATCCCATCACCAGGCCCCACTTGCGGCGAATGGGAATACCCAGCTGCAGGTAAGAGAGGTTGCCAATACCGGAACGGAACTTCCGGTCTGCATCGGAAATTGTGCGGGCGCCACCTTCCACCGCTATATCCAATGTGGTTAATACCAGGCTGGAATAGCTGGCCGGGTTGGCAAAGTTAACGGATTGGGGATCGCTGTAAGCTTGTGCTACGCCACCCATACCGCGGTTAATAATATTCTGATTTATATTCTGATCACCTAAACCGTAGCGGGAATAAGGGGAATTATCCTGTGCAGCAGCCTTATTAGCTAACAGAAACAGAAAAGCCAGTAAGCAAAGAATGCCAGCTTTAGTTCTATGCATTGAGTTGATCGATTATTGGTTTACTGGTTTTAGCGAGCGCACTAATAGTTAACATAGCAATACCCACAGAAAATAGTCTGCAAATATCTACTTTTTAGGGAGGGATGCAAAAAAAACAAAATCGCCGACTGTTAAAACGTCGTTAAAAAGTGACTATTCAGCTATTTTTATAGCCCTTCTGCCGATAAATTCCTGAAATGGCCGTTCAGCTTTACCCGTTCTTTCAGCTTTTCCATTTCAGCCATCAGGGGTATTACTTTCAGCAGGTGGCGCTTTAAATATTCCAGGCGCTGCATTTCCAGGAACAGGTGCAGCAGCTCATATTCCTCCTCCAGGGAAAGGCCGGCATGGTGCGCCAGGTCATAGGCAGTCAGCTCCTCATCTGCCTTGCTGAAGGTTTTGCTTACCTGCAAAATATGGTGCAGCTCCCGGATGGCGTGCAACACCTGCTGGCGCAGGCGTGCGTGGGTTTTATTATTGTTTTCAGGGTAGTTTACAATAGCGCCGTCGTATAATTTATCGGGAATGGTTTTAATGATTTCCAGTACACGGAATACGCTCAGGCCCTGGGTTACAATATCCATTTCACCGTTTTCATATTCTTTTTCTACGCGCAGCACCTGTACCAGCGTACCGTATTCTACGATCTTTTTATTCAGCACGGTAGGTATGCCAAAAGGTTTTTGATCCTTTACACACTCCTGTACCAGCTGCTTATACCGCGGTTCAAATACATGCAGGTTCAGCTGCTCCTGTGGGTAAACCACTATACCTAAAGGAAATATGGGAATGAAATTCGTCATAAGTAACTGCTAAGTTAAAAAATAATAGCCTACCCTTGCTATACGGTAAGCAGCGTATAGTTGGTTTTAAGGATTTTTAGTTATATTGATCACTTCAACCAAGATCCGGATTTAAAGTAAACGTTATGACGCAGGACCCTACAACTGAACAGGACACTGTTTTTGAGGTAGCTATTATTTTACTTAATTATAATTCTACGGATTATACGATTGGCTGTATACAATCTGTACAGCAGCATGCTGCACCGGGTTTACGCTGGCAAATGGTTATTGTGGACAATGATTCTGAAGCGGCGCAGTACCGGCAGCTGGCTGGTTTTGTAGCCGGTATCCCCAATATCACCCTGGTAAAAAGTATGCTTAACCTGGGCTTTTCCGGTGGCAATATGTTAGGCGTTCAGCATGCCCGTGCCCGGTACCTGTACTTCCTGAATAATGATACTGTTTTTGAAAATGATTGTTTATCCATCCTGTATAATTTTATGCAGGCGCAGCCGGATGCCGCCATGTGCAGCGGGCAAATGCTGAATGCGGAACGGCAGCCCATACGCACCTTTGGCTATTTTCCCACGCTTTCATTAAAGCTCCTGGGTTCAGGCCTGCTGCGCCTGTTACAGCCTCAGCACTTTCCGCGGCGCAACGGCGTATATATGCAACCGTTACAGGTGCCATTTGTTAGCGGAGCATCTATGTTCATCCGTTATGAAATGTTTGCAGCCATTGGCGGCATGGATACCAACTACTTTTTTTATTGTGAAGAAGAAGACCTGGCTTACACTTTCCGGAAAAAGGGCTGGCACTGCTACCTGGTACCGGAGGCCCGTTTTGTGCATTTTGTGAGTATGAGCACCCAGGTAAAGGCGGTGTTTTTACAGGAGTATTATTACTCCCTCATGTATTTTTTTTCCAAACATTTTTCCGCCCCCGCTTATCATGTATTGAAGTGGTGGTATTTCTTTAAACTATTGAGAAAGTGCTACAAAGGCGGTTTTTATGCACGTATTGCATGGATGATAGCGTTAAATGCGCCCCCTTATTATTCGTTAAGATTTAAACAAAAAATACGCCTTGGTGGAACTTAAACGTTGAAAATTATATCTTCATTATTCAATAGCACAATACAATTATGCCTCTAATAGGGCTGGACCTGGAAAAATTAAAATATCCGCATAATGGGCTGTTTACAGTTTGCTGGCAGTTAGGCCAACGCCTGCCCGCCCTTTTGGAGCAGGATGAAGAGCTATTGTACTATCTGCCGGCCGGCTTTAAAGGGTTTACGAATAACGCATGCTATAAGGCATTATACTACAAGTGGTACCACCGCTATTTTTTTCACCCGCCCAAAACCGCCGTATGGCATGCGCTGCACCAGGATACCAATGTTTATCCCCGCAAACGTACGGGCAAGCTGGTGCTCACGATCCACGATCTTAATTTTTTACTGGACGAAAGAAAAGACGACCGCACTAAAACCCTGCTGCTGCGCCGTTTGCAGGAACAGGTAGATGAGGCGGACCGTATTGTTACTATTTCCCGGTTCACGTTTAATACCGTACAGGAACATTTACGCGTAGCAAAAGAAAAATGCTGCATTATATACAACGGGGCCGATATCAAGGAATACCCCTCCTTTGACCAGCCCTGCTACCGGCCGGCAGCGCCCTTCCTGTTCTCGGTAGGTATGCTGATGCCCAAGAAGAATTTTCATGTGCTGCCTGCGCTGCTGCAGCATAACCAGTACGAGCTGCTGATTGCCGGCGCGCCGCATGGCGATTATATTAAAAAGATACAGGAAGAAGCCGCTTTATTTGGCGTAAGCAACCGCGTAAAGCTCTTAGGCCCCATTAGCAACCAGGATAAATACTGGTACCTGAAAAACTGTTATGCATACGTGTTCCCTTCCATTACAGAAGGTTTTGGAATACCGCCTATTGAGGCCATGCAGTTTGGTAAGCCTGTCTTTTTGTCAGACAAAACCAGCCTGCCGGAAGTGGGGGGTAACCATGCTTATTACTTCCGTGATTTTGATCCACACCATATGCAGCAGGTGTTTGAAGAAGGCATGCACCAATATGCCACCCAACACCCGCAACAGGCCATCATAGCCCATGCGCACCAGTTTAACTGGGACCGTATGACCCGGGAATACCTGCATGTATACCGCAGCCTGTACTAAGCTATTTCAGTATTTTATAGTTCCGGTAATCAAACAGGCGTTTGCCGGTTTTCTGCTCAATCCAATACAACAGGGAATCTTTAAAAGAAAAACTTTTACGGCTGATGTCGCGCTCAAACTGCCAGTTGCGCGCAGCTATACGGCTTTGCATTACCTGCGGGTGCGCGCCTTTGAACAGGGCCAGCGAATCCACCATGCCGTAGTCAAATTCACCGGTTAACAAACGTTCCTGCAAGGCCTGCTCATTATTACCGTAATATAAGTGGTGAGAGTTATTTTGTTTTTGCGCCTGTAATGCGGGGTCTTTTACCCAACCGTAGTGATAGATCTCTGCCTGCACCGGTTTTACCAGCAGCTTCTGTCCCTCCCTGCGAAAGCCCTGTGCATCATTATAGGAGCGGATCTGTTTATTATTACGGATCACGCGGATCTCGTTTTTGTACCAGGTGCGGGAATCGCCTACATAATCATAGCTGCCATAAAAATGCACGTAGTTGAACAACAATCCTTCTACCCGTTTATCATCCCGGTATTGCTGCATGGCAGCGCGTATGTTGTCATAACCTTTTTCATGCACTACTTCATCAGCCTGTATGTAAAAGGCCCAGTCGGCATCAGCGCCCACGGCATCAAAAGCTTTGTTGGTTTCTACGGCCAGCACACGCCCGCCTTCTTTCAGGGAATCGTCCCAAATGGTTTGTATAATGCGGATCTTCGGAGAGCCGATGGATTGAATAAGCTCCAGCGTATTATCATCAGAATTACCTACACTTACCACTACCTCATCACATAAGGGCAAAATAGACTGTATGGAAGCCACCACCGGGTAATCATATTTTATGGCGTTACGTACAAAGGTAAATCCCGTTACTTTCATGTAATGATGATTAATGTGCCGGAGCGAAGGTATAAAGGAAATCTTTATTTTGCACCTATGTTGCACCATCCAGCAGAGATACCTGACCTGAAAACACTGGCCCGCCGCATTTCATTGGTAGAAAATGAAGCGCCGGGCTATATACAGCTGCTGGAACAATTGCCCACAGACAGCCCCACGCGGGTAATAGGTATTACCGGCCCGCCCGGCGCCGGCAAAAGCACGCTGGTGAATACGCTCATCCAAACGCTGGTGGATCAGCAAAAGCGGGTGGCTATTATTGCGGTGGACCCATCTTCCCCCTTTAACTTTGGCGCCCTGCTGGGCGACCGCATCCGTATGAGCCAGCACTTTAACAATGAACAGGTGTTCATACGCTCTATGGCCAACCGGGGTGCATTAGGCGGCCTGAGCCCCAAGATCATTGAAGTAAGTGATGTAATAAAAGCCGCAGGATTCGATTACCTGTTTATAGAAACCGTTGGCGTAGGCCAGAGTGAAGTGGATATTGCGGGCATTGCCACCACCACGGTAGTAGTGGTAGTACCGGAAGCCGGTGATGAGATACAAACGATGAAAGCGGGGCTGATGGAAATTGCCGACATATTTGTAGTGAACAAGGCAGACCGTGATAATGCAGATGCGTTTGTAAAAAACCTGCGCCTGTTATCTGCAGAAAGACATCATAATAGCGGCTGGCAAATACCTGTGCTTAAAACCATTGCCACCCGCGATGAAGGGATTCATGAATTGATACAAGCCATTGACCGGCACCAGCAACAAATGGATCATAAAGAGCGGCATGCCTTGCTGCTGGCGGAAAAGGCCTGGCAGCTGATACAACACCGGCGTATGCAGGATGTAAATAAAAAGGCGCTGCAGCAACAAATATTACAGGAGCTGGAAGGGGGTACGTTTAACCTGTATAAGCTGGTGATGAAAAATGTAAAATATTAAACCGGCGAAGGAGGTTCATAGAGACCATTTAAAAGACTTTATGAACGAGATAAATGTAAAAGGGAAATGCAGCCCATCAGTCGCCGCATTTCCCTTTTACATTTCCTGTTATCTTAACACGCCATTTTTGATCAGCACTTTCATTACCTGCCGTTTAATGGAGATATTACGGCTGCTGGTTTCATCGGCATCTTTCGCAAGGTGGTAAGCATTAAACACAGTACGGTAGCTGATCAACCCTGTCAGTAATTTATCAGGCCCACTGACCACCGGTAAAATATCCTGCTGGTGGCGGGCCATCAGGTCTACAGCAAAACGCAGGGAACTATCTTCCTGCACCGTTACCATATTGGTATGCGTAACATAAGTAACAGAGGCATCTTCCGGCGTATCGGGCAGCAGCACATCTTCCATTTTAATGATCCCTATCAGCTGCTGATGCGCATCTACCACAGGGTATGCCAGCTCATAACCACCCAGCTTATTTTCGTATAACCAGTTCCGTAGCTCGCCAATGGTATTCTCCTGGCTTATCATTACCAGCTTGTTCACCATGGCTTCTTTTACGGGAATACCTTCCAATGGGTCCGGTTTGTAGGTATGCGGTGTCAGAATGCCGCGGCGGGCAATTTTCTCTGTCATAATTGTATTGCGCATCAGGAAGAAGGAAACGAAATAAGAAGCTACGCAGGCGCCGATCAATGGCAGCAGGGTATCCCCGTCGCGGGTAGTTTCCAGCGCAAAAATAATAGAGGTAAGCAAGGCGCGGGTAGAACCGGCAAACATAGCCGCCATACCTATTAAGGCTGCTACAGATATGTTGATAGCTACGCTGGGAAATACCATTTGCAGCATCAATGCAATGAATACGCCGCAGGCGCCGCCAATGGTAAGCAAGGGCGCCAGGGTACCGCCGGAGGTACCGCTGCCTAAAGAAAAAGACCAGGATATAAACTTCAGCACGCCCAGCACAAACAACATGTGCAGGGTTACCTGGCCAGTCAGCAAATTATCAATATTCACATATCCCACCCCTAAAGTGGCCGGCGCAAAATAACCTACTACCCCTACCACCAGGCCGCCAATGGTAGGCCACCACATCCAGTGAATGGGCAGCTTTTCAAAACCATCTTCTATAGCATACACTGCTTTGGTAACCAATGCAGCCAGTAAGCCAATAACCACTCCAATGGCGGAATAGGCCAGCAGCGCAGTATTGGTGGGTGCTGTAACATCCGGCATGGTAAATACCGGCGCACCGCCCCAGTATAAATGATGAAAGGCTGCACCGGTAATACAACCCAATACAACCGGGATAATACTGCGGGGCGAGAATTCGAACAGCAATAGCTCAATAGCCAGGATCATGGCTGCCAGCGGGCTCCCGAATATACAGCTCATACCGGCTGCAGCGCCTGCGGCCAGCAATATTTTGCGCTCGTTGGCCGTGATCTTTAATACCTGGCCAATAAAAGAGCCCCAGGCGCCCCCGGTAGCAATAATAGGCCCTTCTGAACCAAAGGGACCACCGGTACCAATGGAAATGGCTGCGGAAAGAGGTTTCAGGAAAGTGATAATGGGTTTAATACGGCTTTTATTCACCAGCACCTGCTCCATCGCTTCCGGTATGCCATGCCCGCGGATGGCGGCAGAACCATAACGCGCCATTAAGCCTACGATCACGGAGCCGATCACCGGTACAGCTATTACCCAATAGCCCAGCTGGTTATGCAGGGGCGTGCCTTCCCCTACAGAAAGGCGGCCATAGAACGCCAGGTTGGTGATAAAGTTAATGAGCAGTAACAGCACCTTGGCAATTAAGCTGATAATAGCTGCATTCAGCACGGTTAAGACAGATAAATACAAAACCCTTGTAGTGTTGATCCCCGCAGGAGGTTGTGCCACATGGGCATCTGCCAGCGCAGGGTCCATAGAAGGAGATACCGGAATACCACTCCGGTTAAGGGTAAAAAAAATGTTCTTCATGGTCAATGATCTCGTAATATAATTTGTATCAGAAAAAGCGCGGGTATATCTGTAAGTGAGCTCAAAACTATATACTGATGACCATAACCGCAAATAAAATGGGCTCACCGGTAGTATTATATATAATATTATAGTGCAGACAGACCTCATTATCATCCGGCATTTGTCGTGTTATGTGCGACGTAATGAGTTAATGAATTGTTAAGCGAAATGCTTAGCTAAATTGGACAACTACTGCAGTATTCATTATTATAAACTGTATATAAATTGATTTTACATACAATAAAAGCTAAATACAATGAAATTAACCGGGTGAACGAAATGTTAAAGATTTTGTTAGTTAGGAGCCCTTATTATATTTGTAAGGTACAAAAATGGGTTGCGACCCCACCTAAAAATACATCTATGATAAATGGCAAGCGTTATGAAAGTACGTCGGCCGGTATTACCTCATCCACTTTGAGTTTACGGGAGCTAGTTTTAATAAAACGCATGTTACTGTTTACCCGTGAAGATGAACGGTATTTACAAATGGCCGGTGAAATACTTTCCGATCAATCAGAAACAATATTAGACATTTGGTACGATCACATGGTTGCCAACGATTACCTGGCCCATTATTTTACCCGGGATGGTAAGCCGGATGCCGAATACCTGCGTACCCTGCGTCCCCGTTTTGGCAGCTGGATACGGCAATTATGCCAGCGGCCTGCTGATAATCCCTGGTCCCAGCTTGAACAGGCCATTGCTCAACGCTACCAGGATCAGGCGGTGCCTACCCCGCAAATGCCCGACCTTCCGGCTGTTTTCCTGCGCTACCTGGTCACCTTCATTTACCCGGTAACCAATGCTATCCGCCCTTTCCTGAGTAAAAACGGCCACCAGCCCGAGGAAATTGAAAAAATGCACCAGGCCTGGTTTAAAGCTGTAAGCCTGAGCGTAATCCTGTGGACGTATCCTGATCCTGTTGCACAACAGCCCTGCTAACACTGCTCTCCTTATTTACCCGTATCAACTTATTGGAATCCTCTGAAAACTATTTGAACCATAACCATACACTATGGAAGTTGCTGTTTTTGACACCTACGTAAAGAAGAAGAACGGAGGATACATGCACTTTGATATTATTGTTGCTGCCAATACACAATATGATCACGTGCTTACTTTTGGCAAAGCTTACCTGCAAACCAAACAACGCGCCTCGCCACACATCTCTACCCGGGACTGCCGTTTCTGCCACCTGGAAGAGGTAATACCGGTATGGGAAAAAACAATTGCCCGGCAAGGTTATTACATTCATGAAATTGAAGGCTGCCAGTAATATATTGATTGTATTTTCCACGATCCAAAATTTCTGTATATTAGCCGGTTACAAAAAGTAAGCAGGAAGCAGGATGGGGAAAACTTCAATTTTCAGCCCCGAACAACAAGCCGGAAATTTATCCAGTAAGGTGGTAGCCGCTTTAGAACGACTCTCAGCCACCTTTCGTGTATTGCTATGGAATGAGGCCAAGCAGCACGGACTAAGCCCTATACAGGTACAGCTCCTCATATTTTTACTTTACTATCCTGAAGAAAAAAGGACGGTAACACACCTGGCGCATTATTTCAACATGACCAAGGCTACCATCAGCGATGCTGTAAAATCGCTGGAAAGCAAGCAACTGCTTACCCGCAAAATTACGGAAGGCGACTCCCGCAGCCATAGCCTGCACCTGACCAAAGAAGGCAAGGCCATGGCCAGGAAGGTGGAGCGGTTTGCCATTCCCATGCTGGATGTTGTAAGCCAGTTACCGGAAGATAAGCAGGCAACCCTGCTGGAAAACCTGCTGCAGCTCATTTACCAGCTGAACCAGGCTGACGTGATCACCCCTCAGACCATGTGCCAGAACTGCCGGTTCTATTCCCAAAAGAACGGTGGCCATTATTGCAACCTGGTAAAATCTCCACTAAAAGCCGGCGATCTGCGGGTGGATTGTCCCGAATTCCAATTTCCTCCTGCGGAGGAATTGGAATAATTAATAATTAAGAATGAAGAATTAATAATCGTGTGGAGGGAGTGCAAGTATAACAGGTGCAGCGCACTGATTACTTTCCTTGCCGGAAAAAGTTGTTTGTTTCATCCATAATCATATAACCGGTATATGTTGTGAAAGCTGTGCTAAGCAAGTAAATAGTTAATTAATAATAGTAACGGTGGGGGATATATGCAGCTGTAGTTAATAATTAATGAGGGTGCGGGAAACTAGCTGTAGGTGAACTACAAGAGCAACTATTAGTAAACGGGGGAGGATATGATGCCACTTTAGCTAAACAAAAGCACGGTATTTCCCGCAGTACTGAATAACGATTATTAATGCTTAATTATTCATTATTAATTAAAACGGTTACTATTCATTCGTACGATTGCTGCGCCACCAGCGGTAACCCAGGATACCGATAATGAGTAAAGGCGTTAAGGCCAGGTAAAGAATACCATTGTTCAACCCTTTGGCAGGGCCTTCTCCCAGCTGCTGCGCGGTTTTGGTACAAAGGGAACACTGCGCCATTGCCTGCACGCTGCACAGTAATATCATTAAAAATAATCCAAGCTGCTTCATGTGTGTCCTTTAAAGTGCGGTTACAAAGTTACACCCATTAATAATACGGGGAGATCATTATATACACCACTACACCGGTTACGGATACATAAAACCAAATAGGCCAGGTTACACGGGCTATTTTCTTATGTTTTACAAAATCAGATTGCAGGCCCCGCAATAAGGTGAACAGCACCAGCGGAACAATTACCACCGCCAGCACAATATGGGTAAGCAGAATAAAGTAATAAAAATAACGGCTGCCACCTACTGCAGCCTTTTCCACGGCATCCACCACACCATTATGGTCAGTATCACCAAACTTAGTGCTTTCTGTAAAAAAGTGGTATGTAACGTATGATACTAGGAAGATGGTGCTGAGTACCACCGCGGTTAAATTAGCGGCTTTATGCGCCTTAATATGCCCATTCTTGATGAAATACAGGCTGGCTAACAGCAGCACCGCAGTAATGGAATTTAAAATGGCATGGAATAAGGGCAGCAGCTGCACATTAAACCCTGCTTCCATATGCGGGCGAGGCAGATAAAAAAGAATGGCCACCAACACCGGTATTACGATGGATATGATGGTTATAGGAAGGTTAAGGTTCTTGTTCTTAAGACTACTCATCTCGATTTACGATTTTAGATTTACGATCTTAGATCTTTTAAGACCTAAAACCGTAACCCGTATACCTGAAATATCACTTCACCGATTCAGTACCTGCAAACAACCGCTTCCAGAAGGGCGGCCGGTTCCGGTCTTTCTCTAAATGTAGTACGGCAATATCATTGGCGCATTGGCGGATGGCGTTACTATCCAGCCCATTGTAATAACCGCGAATATGGCCGTTCTTATCTATCAGCACCAGCTTTTCCGTATGAATAAAATCATCCGGGCCACCACTGCCTTCTGTTACCGATACAAAAAAATCATGGCGGGCCAGGTCGTAGATCTCTTTTTTGGGCCCTGTCAGCAGCCACCAGTTATCCGGGTTAATGCCGTTCTTATTCGCATACCAGCGCAGGCGCTCAGATGAATCGCGTTCCGGGTCTACAGAAAAAGAGAGGAGCTGCAGCAGCGTATCATTCTTCACATACGCATCCTGTATTTTCTTCAGGTTTTTGGTAAGGGTGGGGCAAATGCTGGTACAGGAAGTAAAAAAGAAATCTACCAGCACCACTTTACCGGGCAGGTTCTTCAGGCCTACCTGCTGCCCTAACTGATTGGTAAGGGTAAAATTGCGGATAGTATGAAACACTGTATCGTAGCTGGTTTTACCATCCTTCACTACGGTATCCACCCTTTCCGGAATGTAAAAACGTGGTACAGGTACCACGTTTCTACCGTAATGATCTACTATCAGGTACCCCACAAGCGGTAATAAAACCGCCAACATTAATCCTATAACTGCCCTGCGTGAAATAGCATGTCGTTTTATAAATTAAAAACGCGTTGTGTCTTTTAGTGATGTCCTTCCTCAGTATGCACAGCAGGTAATTCCTGACGAGGTGCACCGGGAGAAAGGTCCTTACGCATGTTCTTCCAGGAATCACCATCTGCCAGGAAGGCAATAATGAACCATACGAACAGCATTAAAGGTATCAGGATGGTCAGGATCAGGTTCTTGATCTCATGACGCAAGTGCATAAATTCAGCTACAATGAAAAAGGCCTTTACAATGGTCAAGCCCACAAAGATAGCATTCAGCACCAGGCGGCTTGGGAAGCCGGTTTCCAGGTGTAAGAAAGCCAGCGCTACTTCCACTACTGTCACACACAATAAGATCCAGAACGTTTTCCAGATGGTTTTGGTGGAGCCTTCATGCTCCTGGTGTTCATGCCCTTCTACCGTATGTGTATGTTCCATTATCAATAATTTTTTTAAGATTCTACATTTAAAATAACGACTTCAATTCCCTTTGCTGCTATTACAGCAGGTAAAAACAGGTGAACACAAATACCCAAACCAGGTCTACAAAGTGCCAGTACAAACCTACTTTTTCAATCATTTCATAGTGCCCGCGCTGCTCGTAGGTACCTTTCAGTACGTTGGCCAGGATCACAATGTTCAGCACCACACCGGAAGTTACGTGCAGGCCGTGGAAGCCGGTAATGGTAAAGAAGAAGTTAGTAAAGTTGGTAGAAGCTACCGTACCATTCACATTAGAGAAAGGATTGCGGCCCCACCAGGCGCCTTCATGGAAAAGGTGTGTCCATTCCCAGGCCTGGCAAGACAGGAAGGCAATACCACCAATGATGGTCCAGATGAGCCATTTGGCCACATCTTTCTGGTTCCTGTGGTGACCGGCATGTACAGCTAATACCATGGTCACAGAACTCATAATGAGGATAAAGGTCATTAAGCTCACAAATACCAATGGCATGTGCGCATGCCCCATCAGCGGGAATGAGCGGAAAACCTCGTTAGGATCAGGCCAGGAGGTGCTCATGAAGCGGATAGTACCGTATGAGATCAGTAATGCGCCAAAAGTAAAAGCATCTGACATCAGGAAGTACCACATCATCAACTTTCCATAGCTCACATTAAAGGGAGAATATCCTCCGCCCCACCATTTTTTCTTCGCTGTAACTGCTGTATCCATTTTTAATTTAATTCGTTGTTATTTATTTCGGCGTTTTATGTCTTTATTCAATTGTTTGAATGAACCCTCGTTTACCTGGCTATGCTTAAAAATACCAGGAGGTAGATCCACAACACATCTACAAAATGCCAGTAGAGCGATGCGACCTCAATAGGTACGGCGCTGTAAACGCGCACCCTTGTTCTGTAAGCCCGGGCAAACATGATCAGCAGGGCTACCACACCTCCCAGTACGTGCAGCATATGCATGCCTACGATCACGTAAATAAAGGAGGCCGATACCGGCCCGCTCAGCGGTAAGCCGCGCTGGCTTAACTGGGAAAAACCCAGGCACTGACATGCCGCAAATACCACACCCAAAGCGGCTGTAAGGGTTATGAGCTGCTTGTAGCGCTGCATATTCCTTTGCTTGAACTGCTTTACGGCTAGCTGGATGGTTCCACTGCTGATGAGTATCACCGCGGTAGAGATCCAGAAGATGTGGGGTAAATCAAAGACCTGCCAGTTCGCCTGTGCCCGTTTTACAACATAGGCACTGGTAAAACCTATGAACATCATAGTTATGCTGCCCATAGCAATCCACAGGGAATATTTATGCGGATGTATTTTCTTTCTTTGTACACTCATTGCCTGCATCACGCTCTTTTCATTTATACTTTATCAGCCAGCAATGCCAGCTGTACTATTACCAGGTAAATATAAGAACCAAACATCAGCTTACGGGCAGCAGGCACATCGCATTTCCGGTACAGCGTAACTGCGCGGTACAGGTAAAAAATGCCAGCCAGTATGCAAATGATGGCAGATATGCTACCGCTGATCTTTAACAGGTAAGGCGCTAAGCCGGCCGGTATCAGTAACAGCGCATAGGTAGCAGATTGCAATGCCGTCATTTTATTGGGCCCGCCTGCAGCCGGCAGCAGCTTAAAACCAGCTTTGGTATAGTCCTGGTGCGCTATCCAGGCAATTGCCCAGAAGTGCGGGAACTGCCACAGGAACTGGATGGCGAATAAAGACCAGCCACCTTCGCTCAGCTGGTTAGCACCGGCTGCCCACCCGATCAACGGGGGCAAAGCACCGGGAATAGCGCCTACCAGCACTGCCAGTGAATTCCATTTTTTCCAGGGCGTATATACAAAACCGTATAATACCAGGGAGATTAAGCTTAGTATAGCACTCAGCCAGTTAAAGCTATAGGCCATAATGCCAATGCCCGCCAAACCTGTAACCACTGCCACCACGGAGGCTTCTGTTTCAGAAAGCCGGCCGGCTGGTAAAGGGCGGTTAGCGGTACGCGCCATCAGCTTATCCGTATTCTTTTCCCACACCTGGTTAATGGTGTTGGCAGAACCGGATACTAAAAGGCCACCTGCAAATAATAAAAGAACTTTTACCAGGTTAAACTCCACTCCCGGCACCAGCAGGTAACCTACCACACAGGAAAATACCACCATGAACGTGAGGTTGAACTTCATGAGCTGGAAGTAATCCTTCGCCTTGCTGGCTACTGCATACGATAACGACAATTTTATGGAGTTTTCTTGCAACACTTATTCTGGCTTTTAGCAATTAGCTATTAGCTGTTAGCAGCTAACAGCCAACAGCTGTTTATTAATGCGCTGTTTCGTCAGGGCCCAACGGCACGGTTTGCGGAATAAAGTCTTTTCCGTCCTTGCTGTAGTCATACGCCCAACGGTGTACTTCCGGAATTTCACCAGGCCAGTTGCCATGCCCCGGATGTATGGGGGTGGTCCATTCCAGTGTAGTTGCATCCCAGGGGTTGGTAGTGGTTAGCTTACGGCCCTTGAAAATGCTGTAGAAGAAGTTGAACACAAACAGCAGCTGCGTAGCAAATACAATGAATACCACGATACTGATAAACTTATTCAGCTCTGCAAACTGTTTGAAAGATTCCCAGTTGGAGTAATCATAATACCTTCTGGGCATACCGGCCATACCTTCATAGTGCATAGGCCAGAAGATGCAGTAAGCGCCTACCAGCGTGATCCAGAAGTGAATATAACCCAGCGTGCCATTCAGGTAGCGGCCATACAGCTTCGGGAACCAGTGGTAAATACCGGCAAACATACCAAAGAAGGCAGATACACCCATTACTATATGGAAGTGCGCGATCACGAAGTAAGTATCGTGCAGGTGAATATCAATAGAAGAGTTACCCAGCCAGATACCGGTTAAACCGCCGGAGATAAAGGTGCTTACAAAACCGATGGAGAACAGCGCTCCCGGGGTGAACCGTATGCTGCCTTTCCAGATGGTGGTGAGCCAGTTAAATACCTTGATGGCCGATGGTACCGCGATAAGTAAGGTTAAGAGTACGAAGAATGCGCCCAGGAAGGGATTCAAACCTGTTACGAACATGTGGTGCGCCCATACCAGGAAGGCCAGAATCGCAATTGCAAACAGGGAGCCGATCATTGCCAGGTAACCAAAGATAGGTTTACGGGAATTGATGGCCAGTACTTCAGACACCATACCCATTGCAGGCAGGATGATGATGTACACTTCCGGGTGACCCAGGAACCAGAACAAGTGCTGGTACAGGATGGCACTACCGCCTTCGTTAGACAGTGCTTTACCGGCTACAAACAGCTCGCTCAGGTAAAAGCTGGTGCCTGCATGACGGTCAAACAACAGCAGGATGAAACCTGACAGTAATACCGGGAAGGATAATACACCCAGTACAGCGGTGAAGAAGAATGCCCAGATGGTCAGCGGCAGCTTCGTCATGCTCATACCTTTGGTACGCATATTCAGAATAGTAGAAATATAGTTCAAACCACCCAGCAGCTGCGACACTACGAACAGCGCCATGCTGGTTAGCCAAAGATCCATACCTATTTTAGAACCGATAGAAGCATCGCCCAGGGCGCTCAGCGGAGGGTAAGATGTCCAGCCGCCGGAAGCAGGTCCTGTTTGTACGAACAGGGAACAGGTCATTACTACGCTGGCCATAAAGAAGAACCAATAGCTCAGCATGTTCATGAAGGGTGAAGCCATATCGCGCGCACCTACCTGCAGGGGTATCAGCAGGTTGGAGAAAGTACCGGACAAACCTGCCGTCAATACAAAGAATACCAGGATGGTACCGTGCATGGTTACCAGGGCGTAGTACGCCTCCGGTGTAATACGGCCGCCTTTAGCCCAATGGCCCAGGATAGATTCCAGGAAAGGGAAAGTGGAGTCAGGGAAAGCCAGCTGTAAGCGGAACAATACTGAAAAACCAGCGCCTACGATCGCCCAGATGATACCGGTGATCAGGAATTGCTTGGCAATCATTTTATGATCCATGCTGAAAACATACTTCGATATGAAGCTGTCTTCATGATGATGTTCATCATGCCCGTTGCCATGGTCATGCGCCGCTGCGCCGTGCGTTACCTCATGATGACTGTGCAGGGTTGCTTCGTTACTCATAATCGGATCTATTTGGAAGTATCTTACTGTTATGTCTTAAATAATGCTGTTCACAAATTTAGTGAATTATAATGCCGCTACTGCTTTCTGGGTGCTGTCTTTAGCCTCTTTAGGAGCAACAGGCTGTGCGGGAGCACCGGAACCTTCTGCTTCATGTGCCAGCGCATACTGCGATTTCTGTTTAGCTACCCAGGCATCGAACTCCTGTTGTGTTTCTACTACTATGTTGGCTTTCATAGAGTAGTGGCCTGCGCCGCACATCTGGTCGCAGGAAATTTCGTATACAAAATCCGGGTTACCGGTTTTGTCTTTCATCTGCGTGGTAGTGAACTTAGGTGTAAACCACAGGGTGGTAGGAATACCGGGCACCGCATCCATTTTCAGGCGGAAGTGAGATAAACCTACGTCATGCACCACATCGCGTGAACCAATGATCAGTTTTACAGGTTTACCTACTACCAGGTGCATTTCAGTGGCCATGAAATCATCTTTATTCAGGTTATCATCCCAATCCTGGCCAACCGGGTTGGTAGCATCATTAATGTTCTTGAAGAATTTGCTGCCCAGCTGCCCGTCTTTACCGGGGTAGCGGATCAGCCAGTTAAACTGCTTGCCGGTAATTTCTACCACCATAGCATCTTTAGGCGCTTCGGAGGTAATGGCAAACCAGTGGCGCAAACCAATGGCCACCAGAATGGTGAGCGCAATGGCAGGGATCACGGTCCAGATCACTTCCAGCTTGTTATTGTGCGGGAAATAAAAGGCAGCCTGGCCTTCTTTTTCCTGGTATTTGAATGCGAACCAGAACAGCAGTATCTGCGTGATCACAAATACCACCCCGGTAATTACCAGGGTCCACATGATCATGTTATCAATGGAATCGCCCTGTTCGGATGCCGCTTCGCCCAATATCTTACCTTTCAACAGCTCATTGCAGTAATATACGCCAATGAGTCCCAGCACCAGGAAAGCGATCAGCAAAAAGCCGTTAATGCGGTTATTCTGCTGGCGGGCCTTCTTTTCTCCCTTCAAAATGGACACATATTCGCTCGCCTTCGCAATCTGGAAGATGACTATGAATATGAGCACAACAACTAAGACTGCTAAAAAACCTGACATTGCTATTTGAAATAATTAAGTTATCTAATGCTTTTCGTTGTTACTATCGTTCACGTCCTTTGATCAGGTGTGGTGTACAATACTTTCCTTCAGATAAGGATGATTCCTGGGCGCCAGCGGGGCTTTTGCCAGCTGGTTAGCAACTATAAATATAAGCAGGCCCACAAAACCCAGGCCCAGCCCAAACTCATACCAGGGGAAGTTAAGCTCCTGAACAGAACCCGGCATAACCATCTGGAAGAAATCCAGCCAGTGACCAAAGATGATCAGGATGGCGATATAAGTTACTGCAGTGTAGTTACGCTTGGTATCGCGTTTCATTAACAGCAGCAGCGGTAAAATAAAGTTGATGATCAGGTTCAGGAAAAACACCGGACGCCATGCACCCCAAACACGCGGTTTAAAGTATTCGGTTTCTTCCGGCATGTTGGCATACCAGATCAGCATATATTGTGAGAACCACAGGTAGGTCCAGAAAATGCTGAATGCAAACATGAATTTACCCAGGTCATGCAGATGCTCTTCATTTACATAAGAAAGGTAACCATTCCTTTTCAGGTATATTACGAACAGTGCAATCAGTGACAGACCGGATACCCAGGTGCTGGCAAATGTATACCAGCTATACATGGTAGAGAACCAGTGTGCATCAATGCTCATTAACCACAGCCAGGGGGTAGTAGAACCTACGCTCAGCGCATAAACCACAATAAAACCACCACACCAAACGGAATTCCTCCACAGGATACGGCGGCCGGTTTCAGGGCTCAGATCCCAGGTATCTTCTTCCAGTGACATGTTACGCAGCTTCATGGTAAAAAAGATCCACAAGCCGATCGTAATAACAGTAGCGGTGGTAAAAAATCCTTTGCTAAGGAAGGCTGACTTGCCGCTTAATATACGGTCATGCTTTACATGTTCCGCATTTACCCAGTGATATATATGATCCTTTTCTCCGAAAACCAATATCATTAATACAATGAACAAGATACCGCCCAGTACCGGCACTGCCATTGAAATAGCTTCCGGTACACGGCGAAAACCTATTTGCCAGCCGCCATGCGCCAGGGTAGTAGCGCCAATAAAGAAAGCACTTGCCAGTGCCACCAGCAGAAAGAAGGTGCTATTCTGTAAAATGCCTGCCCAAAAACGGGTAGCGCCATGCTCGCCTCCAAGGGCCACTAATCCGATCAATAAAGTGAGTACGCCAATGCCCATTAACACGAAGCTGGTCGTTTTTAATTTTGCCGGTACTACAAATTGGTCCTTCATTTGAAATTTTTTATTCGAGTCACTATATCTTTTACTTCCTTAGGGTAGTTCTTATCCTATTTTTTTGCAGCAGCACTATCAGCGGCAGGTGCAGCAGCGCCTGCGGCCGGGGCAGCAGTAGCAGTATCTGCAGCCGGTTTGGAACCACCGGGTTGCATGGTCTTAATATATGCGGCTATTTTCCAGCGCTGCTCACGATCCAGCTGGCTGGCATAGCTACCCATGGCATTATAACCATAGGTCATTACGTGAAACAGGCGGCCTTCTGAGTAAGTGCTTTTAGGACCGCTTACCAGGTTAGCAGGTGCTGCCGGGTAAGGACCATCGCCACCTTTATACAGGGGGCCATTGCCATCCAGGGCAGTACCGTGGCAAATACCGCAATAGATATTAAATAAACGTTTTCCTTCCTCCACATCCGCTTTGCCAATTACCAGCGGGTTCTTTACCAGGTTAGCCTGGGCCGTATCTTCTGCTTTCAGGTGATAGGGCAGCAGCTCGCCTCTTTTCACAGTACCATCTACCGGTTTCATGCTGGCTACACGCTCGCTATAGAACTCATACGCACGGGATTCATACATATCTGGCATATAGATCCTGCCGGGCTTTCTGTGATGTTCTCCTGTATTACAGGCCGCCAGCAAAGCTCCGCCTGCCAAAGCAGCTACTACTAATATGTTGGAAGTCCTTTTCATTTATATAAAATTCTTCGTCTTTTCTGTTATGTCGTTAATTATACATTCAAAGGTGCCGGCTGCTCAGCGTACAAACGGTCTTCACGGTCAAAACGGCCATACCACCAGCCTGGTTCAGCAATTTGCTCATTGATCTCAGCTGCGCCTACGCTGGCCAGGAAATCTTTAATTTCTCCTGCATTGCTTTTGTTGGTTACTTCAATAACCATTACAAACTTATCATCGGTTTGTCTTGGATGGAAGATATGTTTCTTTACAAAAGGCATCAGCTGACACAGGTAGCAAAAAGTCATCACCATACCTACCGCAGAGAATAACACCGTTAACTCAAAGGTAATGGGTATAAAAGCCGGTAATGGGAAGTGCGGCTTACCGCCTATGTTCAACGGCCAATCGGAGGTGAACACCCAGCTCATAAAAGATAATGCTGTAGTGGTACCGGTAATACCGTATACAAAACCGGCCGTGTGCAGGCTGGTTTCACGCAGGCCCATGGCATGGTCCAGACCATGCACCGGGAACGGTGTGTAAACATCATGGATCTTGTACCCTGCGGCACGTACTTTCTTTACTGCCGGAAACAACACCGCCTCATCTCCAAAACAACCTACAACAAATTTTTTTGCAGCCATATTTAAAAAATTCAGAGTCTTAAATATCTAACGTTTTACTTACCTGCCGGCAACTTCTTTAGCATACAGTTACTGCAAACTGCCTGCTGGGAACTGCCAGCTATTTTAGTGTGCGTGCTCCAGATCGTGCGCAAATTTTTCCGCACTTTCCTGATCATACTTCGTCATATCATTCTTGAAGCTTTCGCCGGATGTCTTCAGCACGTGCTTGATCTCCGCAACAGCAATTACCGGGAAGTATTTGGCGAACAGGAAGTAACAGGTAAAGAACAGGCCAAAGGTACCCATGTAAAAACCAACTTCAGGCCAGGCCGGACGGTAGTAAGTCCAGCTGGAGGGCAGATAGTCGCGGTACAGCGAGGTACAGATGATCACAAAACGTTCGAACCACATACCAATGTTCACAATGATGGACATAATGAAAGATACCATTACATTTCTTCTCATTTTACGGAACCAGAACACCTGCGGTGTAATTACGTTACAGGTCATCATGATCCAGTATGACCAGCCCAGCGGACCTGCAGCGCGGTATTTATAGAATTCTGCAAATTCGTACTGAGATCCGGAATACCATGCCATAAACAGTTCTGTCAGGTAGGCGCAACCTACGATAGAGCCGGTTAATACAATTACCCTGTTCATGGCATCCAGGTGCCCGATGGTAATGTAATCTTCCAGGTGTAATATTTTACGGGTAATGATCAGCAGTGTATTTACCATCGCAAATCCGGAGAAGATAGCACCTGCCACAAAGTAAGGCGGGAAAATGGTGGTATGCCAACCGGGTATTACTGAGGTAGCAAAGTCAAAAGATACGATGGTGTGTACGGAAAGTACCAGTGGGGTAGATAAACCGGCCAGCACCAGTGATAAGGATTCATGACGCTGCCAGTGTTTGGTGGAACCGGTCCAGCCGAAAGAGGCAACACCATACAGCAGCTTACGCAGCTTGGTTTTAGCCCGGTCACGTACTGTAGCAAAGTCGGGCAGCAGACCAGAGTACCAGAACAGCAGGGATACTGTAAAGTACGTAGAGATCGCGAACACGTCCCATAGCAAGGGGGAGTTAAAGTTCACCCACAGCGGACCGCGTGTGTTAGGATAAGGCAGTACAAAGAAGGCCATCCAAACACGGCCCATGTGGAAGATCGGGAACTGGCCGGCGCACATTACCGCAAAGATGGTCATGGCTTCTGCCGCACGGTTCACCCCTGTACGCCATCCCTGGCGGAACAGCAAGAGGATGGCGGAGATCAGCGTACCGGCGTGACCGATACCTACCCACCATACGAAGTTGGTAATATCCCAACCCCAACCCACGGTTTTGTTCAGATTCCACACCCCGGTACCGAAGTACACTTCCCAGGTTACAGAAAACACCCCAAACGCTAACAATGAGAGCGATATAAAGAAACCAACATACCACAGCTTACCAGGCTTGGCTTCAATGGGGCCAATGATATCTTCCGTTACCTTATGATAATCCTTTACCCCATCAACTAAAGGTTCTCTCAGTGTGGATTCGTACTTTAAATGCATAGTTCGTAAAGCTTTTAGCTGTTAGTTGCTGGCTAGCAGCCCTTGTCTTTGTTATGATCTTCTGATTCTCTTTATCTCACAGTTTTCCGTCTTTTTCAACGGCCCCGATGAATCTCCTTCATCGATTTCTGCTTACTTCCTTACCGGACTTCGCTATAATCCCGGTTTAGTGATGCGCGGCCTCTTCGTGCTGACCTTCAGCTTTCGGAGCGGCATCTTTATTCCTGATCTTAGCAAGGTAGTTAACGGAAGGCAGCGTATGGGTTTCTTCCAGTACGTAGAACAGCCTTTCGGTTTGCTCTTCGTTACGGATCTTGAATACGCGGCTTTCTTTATCATTTACGTTACCGAAAACAATTGCATCGGCAGCACAAGCCTGCTGGCAGGCAGTTTTAGCCTCACCATCCTTAACAGGGCGACCGGCTTTCTTGGCAGCCAGCTTAGCATCCTGCAGGCGTTGTACGCAGAAGGAACATTTTTCCATCACACCGCGGCTGCGTACTACCACATCGGGGTTCAGCACCATACGGGTCAGGTTATCGTTCATATCAGAAACATCGTACAGGTTGTTTTCAAAGCTATCTGCACCATTCCAGTCTCTCCAGTTAAAGCGGCGTACTTTATACGGGCAGTTGTTAGCGCAGTAACGGGTACCGATACAACGGTTATACGCCATCTGGTTAATACCTTCGGAACTGTGGTTGGTAGCAGCTACCGGGCAAACGTTCTCACACGGAGCGTTATCGCAGTGCTGGCACAGCATAGGCTGGAACACTACTTCCGGGTTATTTTCATCACCGCTGAAGTAACGGTCAATGCGGATCCAGTGCATTTCATGCGCCTTGATCACCTGCTCCTTACCTACTACGGAAACGTTATTCTCTGCCTGACAGGCTATTGTACAGGCGCCGCAACCAAAGCAAGTGTTCAGGTCAATAGACATGCCCCACTTGATACCCGGGTAAGGGTGGTTGGGATATAAAGTAGCGTCTGCGCGGAAATCTTTACCGTATTTGTTCAGCTCTTCGCGATCCTCATTCACCGCTTTCGGGTTCTTGATGAACTCCTGCAGCGTGGTTTCTTTAATGATAGGACGGCCTTCGTAGCTGTTGTGTGTCTGGGTTAAGCCAATGTCATACTTTTTGCCGGCGTCTTCGATCGTAACGGCAGGTGAAAAGTAATCAAAGGTTTGACCGTTATAGCTTACAAACGGATAAGCGTTCTTACCAACTTCACCGGCTGCTTTACCTGCGTTCATGTTACGGCCATAACCTACGGCAATCGCAATTACGTCAGGGTGAATACCGGGAACTATCAGCAAGGGCAGCTCAACAGTTTTACCGTTAGCGGTTATTTTCAATACCTGTTTACCGGCATGAATTTCGTAATCATCGCCCAGCTCCTCTTTGTATTTTTTAGCGCGGGAGTTAGAGATACAGGCGTAGTTGTCCCAGGTAGCGCGGGTAATAGGATCCGGCATTTCCTGTAACCAGGGGTTGTTTGCCAGCTTACCGTTACCGATAGCTACTTTTTCATACAGCACCAGCTCTACTTCACCGCCTTTTTTAGCGCTGTTGATCTTGGAGGCTGCATAGGCAATATCACCTGCAAAATTAGCACCTGCTAAGGCAGGGGCAGTAGTGGGTTCTATTACACCATCCTGCAGGGTTTTATCCCAGGCTTCCTGTCCGCCCAGCTTACTCATCCACTCATTTTTCAGGTAGCTTACCCAGTTGGTAGCAGTGTTACCGCTCCAGGAGAGCAGCGTATCTTCAAATGCACGGGTTTTGAACAGGGGAGCTATTGTAGGCTGTGTAAAGCTGAAGTAGCCGGTTTTACCTTCTGCATCACCCCAGCTTTCCAGGAAGTGATGATCAGGGGCGGCGTATTTGCACAGTTCAGAAGTTTCGTCCTTACGGTCGTTGAAAGTAACGGTGAGCTTAGCTTTCTTTAAACCGTCGGCAAACTTCTTACCGTCGAAATAATCATACACAGGGTTTACGCCAAATACCAGCAAAGCGCCAACGCTGCCGGCATTCAGGTCTGTTACCAGCTGCACCATGTCACTATCAATACCCTGGCGGTAGTTGGAAGTGGTAGCCCAGTCAATGGTAGTACCGTTAGCGCCTATCTGGTTATTGATGGCGTTTACGATCAGCTGCACATTCACATCATTAGAGCCGGATACTACCAGTGCTTTGCCCTGGCTGGCCTGTAATGCTGCTGCAGCTTTTTTGATACCATCTGCCAAACGTTTGTCTGCAATGGCAGGTGCTGTTACAGAACCGCCTAATGCGCTAAACAGGGCCAGTGCTATTGCACCGGTTTCAGAAGGTTTATGAGTATATCTTTCGTCAGCATTAGCGCCGGTAAGGCTCATGGTGCTTTCGAAATGGAAATGTTTGCTCATTTCCGGCTTCTCCTGGTCTATTTTACGGGTAGCACCGTAACCTTTGGAGAATTCAGCCGGGTTTAACCAGGTGCCTAAAAAGTCGGCGCCCAGGCTTACGATCACCTTTGCATTTTCAAAATGGTAGGAAGGCAGTGTTTTTTTACCGTAAGCAGCTTCGTTAGCCAGCAGCATACCGGAGTAGGATACTGCATCGTATGTTACATGACGGGAGCCGGGGTATTTAGCCAGGAACTCGCCAATTACTTTTTTGGTAGAGGGACTTAAAATGGTGGAGCTCAGTAATACTACCGGCTGACCGCCTAATGCGCCTAAGGCAGCGGTTACTTGTTTGTCCAGCTCAGCCCAGGTGGTTTCCGTACCATTGATAGTAGGATAACGCAGGCGGGCGGTATCATAAAGGCCCAGTACTGCGCCCTGCACTTTAGCAGTGGTAGCGCCACCGGTTACGGAGCTTAAAGTGTTACCATCTATTTTGATCGGACGGCCTTCACGGGTTTTCACCACCAGCGGCACATACTCGCCATCTACAGCATAAGTAGATGCGTAGTAGTTAGGTACGCCGGGGGTAATTTCTTCCGGCTTATTTACGTAAGGGATGGCTTTCTTCACCGGAATTTCACAGCTGGCAGCTATGGTAGCGGCAGCAGTTGTGAACCCCAGGTACTTCAGGAAGTCCCGGCGGGGGGTTGTTGCGCCTAACAGGCTATCACTCTCATCAAACGGCAGCTCTTCTCCAAACTCATTCTTCACTATTTCCTGATGCGCTTTGGTATTATGCAACTCCTCCAGGCCTTTCCAATACTTTTTCTGCTCCATGTTATTTATTACGAGTTACGTGATTGTATATTTTTGATTTTAGATTTACGATTTCAGATTTGATGTGATCTATGATTTGTGAAATCTGAAATCTAAAATATTAGTAGTGGCATTTCTGACATTCAGTACCACCCACCATTTCAACGGTTACGCTGTCAATTTTACCATCTTTCACATCCTGGTGGAACTTCTCAAAAATGCTGTAGTATTTATTATCTGCAAACTGCACTTTAGTGGTGCGGTGGCAGTTAATACACCAGCCCATGGAAAGGTCAGCAAACTGGTGCACCTCATCCATTTCCTGGATAGCTCCGTGACAGGTTTGACATTGTTGTTTACCGGCTACTACGTGTTGGGAGTGATTGAAGTACACGTGATCAGGCAGGTTGTGGATCTTGGTCCATTCGATGGGTTTACCGGGTTTGGTATATTTCTGTGCCTGCGGATCCCAGCCTACGTAATCATATAGTTTCGCAATTTCAGCACTGCCGTTGATCTTCTTACCTTCTGCAGTGAACAGGTCGGGGCCATGATATTCGTTGATGGCTTTGTGACAGTTCATACAGATATTTTCAGAAGGGATCATAGCGTGTTTGCTCTTTTCCGCACCGGCGTGGCAATACAAACAGTTGATCTGGTTAATGCCGGCGTGTACTTTATGCGAGTAGTGGATAGGCTGTTCAGGCATGTAGTCTTTCTGGCGGCCCAGGCCAATGGCCCCCTGTATGGTGAAGTAACCGCCAACCATGAACAATACTACTATAGCAAGTGCGATGTAAGCTTTATTCTTATAGAAGGGAACGGGGTCCGGCGTAGCCACGCCTTCTTTATCAGCAGCCAGCTTATTCAGGTTGCTGTTGATCTGCATCAGGATCAGGGCTACTACTGCCAGTATCAGGGTGATGATACCAAACAGCAGGCTGTTATCTTCACCGGATTCCTCTGCGCCGCCTGCAGCTACCGCTGTTTTAGCACCGCCTCCGGGTTCTTTAGCGCCTTCCTGTGAAATGTAAGCGAGGATGTTATCAATATCCTCATCTGTAAACGAAGGAAAAGCGGGCATCGCCTGCTTATTATATTCGTTATACAGCGTATTGGCATACTGGTCGCCCGATGCTAACACAGAAGCAGAGTTGTGGATCCACTGGTGCAATAATTTCTTATCAGACCATCTTCCCTCAACGTCTTTCAACGCGGGACCGGTTACCCTCTTATGTACATTATGACAAGATGCGCAATTCTGCTGAAATAATGCCTTACCCTTACCCGGATCTGCCGCTTTAACTGTTGTTGAAACCGAGAGTACAAGACCCGCGCATAGGATAAGAACACTCACAAAATGCTTACGCATACGAATGGAAACACGACGATACACAGCCTATTAAGTTTAGATTTGACCTTAGTTTCTTAAAAGTGCCAGCAAAAATAAGACACAATGTTGACAATTTATCAACAAATAAAAAATTATTTGGTTGCAGCTATAACTGTTTTTTCTATACATAAGCACTTTATAGGGCAAATTTTATGATAAATATCATGTAATGAATTTATTTGTTATAAGAGCGGTCTCACCCCTATATATAATGGCATAGTTTGCTTGTTAGTTTTTGTTTTTAATTGATGTAATTTTAACCAACCTGCTTAAAAAAGTTCCCCATGTTATACCGTACTTTCATTTTTACCTCCATACTGGGAATAATATTAACCGCCTGCGGGGGCAATAAGCCGGCGCCGGATGCCACTGATAGCAGCGCCCTGCTAACACCTGCCCAACCGGACGCCGGCGCCCATACGCCTAACGGCAGCTACCAGGGTACCCTGCCCTGCGCCGACTGCCCGGGCATTGATTACCAGATCAGCCTGTATGACAATAACCGCTACAAAATCCTGATGGTATACCGGGACCGCAACCAGAACCGCCCGGTGGTAGATACCGGTACCTGGAAAATAGAGCAGGATTCCATGGTGCGCATTACCCTTAGCGGACAATCCAAACAAACCTTCCTGTTTGAGGACGGCCGGCTTTACCAGCTAAATGAACATGGCCAGCGCATTACCGGCGCCCTGGCAGATAATTATATATTACGTCCGGTAAGTGGTGGAGATCCCGCCCGCCTGCAGCAGAAAGCTGCCGAAGGCATAGATTTTATGGCCGCAGGGATCCACCCTGCCTGGAGCCTGGAAATGGACCGGCAGAAAACCATTTTCTTCCGGACGGTGCAGGGCGATTCCGTACGCGTACCCACGTCCCGCCCCCACCCGGACACAGATACCCTGCAGGTATATACCGCCAAAACGGAAAAGGCGGAGTTCATTCTTACCATCCGCAACAGCGCCTGTATAGATGATGTAAATGGTTTTATGCGCCCCTATGCCGTAGAGGTGCAGCTGAAGGATAGTACTTATAAAGGTTGCGGGGAGTATTTGCGGTAATTAAACAGGCCGCCCTGTTTAATGGCCCTTTTATTCGGGTGCAACTGGTATGCTTCCCTCCTAAAAAGGCCCCGTAATTGCTGCGCAACCCTAGTGCAACTCCTCCCCCCTACATAAAACCCTACATGCATATATAACGGTTTTACCACATAGGTTGAGCAGCGTCAACAAATTCGTAATTATTCATATCCATAATTGTTTTCAATGGCATTCATTTGCTTCGCATTCGTAATTGACAATTCGTAATTCTATCTTTGCGCTGGTTAAAAACTACAACCGTTTTGAAAAATATTGCCATTTTTGCTTCAGGTGCCGGCAGCAATGCCCAAAAGATCATAGACCATTTTTCAGATTCAACAATTGCCAGGGTTACCCTGATCCTGTGTAACAAACCGGACGCCGGAATTTTCCGGATAGCAGAGAAGGAGAACATACCGGCCATACTGATTGAAAAAGATCCTTTTTTCCGTGGAGATGATTATGTACAACTGTTACAGCGGGAGCAGATAGACCTGGTGGTGCTGGCAGGCTTTTTATGGAAAGTACCCGCCAACCTGGTGCAGGCATTTGCCAACCGTATTATTAATATTCACCCGGCCCTGCTGCCAAAGTATGGCGGTAAAGGTATGTACGGACATTTTGTGCATGAGGCCGTGATCAACGCCGGCGATGCAGAAAGCGGCATCACCATTCATTATGTAAATGAAAAGTACGATGACGGCGCCACCATTTTACAGGAGCGCTGCACCATTGTACCGGGCGATACGCCGGAGACACTGGCCAAAAAAGTACAGGTGCTGGAACATACCTGGTACCCGGTTATTGTGGAACGATTATTGACCAACGAAGCAGTTAGCCATTAGCCTGTAGCTATAGCTATTATGCGCAAATTTCCCCAGCTGCTGTTTATGAAACGTACACTATTTGCTTTACTGCTCATCTGCTGTTATGCAGTTACCGCATGGGCACAGGATCGCAAGCCGGCCGGTACCTTCCGCAACGGCACCTACATTAAGGTAAACCCTACTACCCTCATTAATGAGCTGGATGTGTATATTGAACAGGAGCTTACTGAAAAGTTAAGCCTGGAGCTGGGTATTACCGGCATTTATACAGATTACCCGGATTATTACCTGGCCAAGAAGATAGATTTCGGCCAAAAGAAACCCAACATCAGTACCGAACAATTTGTGGAAGGCCGGGGGCTGGGTTTCCGCGCGGCGCTGCGCTGGTACATATTTTCTATTTATGAAGGAAATTCCCGCGCAGGCGGTACCTACTTTCAACCGGTGCTGTTCGTTAAAAAAGTGTTTTACCCCAATGAGGAGGTAGAGCTCCTGGGCAACAAGTATAAAGAATCCGCCAGTAAGGATGTATATGGCCTGCAGTTCCTGCTTGGGCGCCAGTTCACCAAGGGCAAAATAATCTTTGACCCCTACATTGGCCTGGGCGTTCGTAATAAGATCTATTATTACCACAATTTTGAGAACAATAACGGCACTGTACAGGCCTCTGATGATAAGCTGGTAAGCGTATTGCCCAGCTTACAGCTGGGACTTAAGCTGGGGCTGAAGTTATAGTTGGCCGTCATGTGGGTCAGTTGGCAGTATGGAGGCGTAACATATGATGCTCATTTTGCCGGATCAGCCCCTGGATGCACCGTAATATCTTTTTGTCCTGCACAGGCTCTTTGCAATAAACGCAGTAATTGCTTACTGCTCACATACCCTCCGTAACGGTAAATAATGCGGTACTGCTCATCCAATAGTACAAAAGAAGGGTATAAGGCAGCCTTCTCTCCCTTCATTAACAATGCAGCCAGCTCATGTTGCCCGCTGCTTACACCCTGCGGTTCAAAAGCATAGGTTTTTCCTTTAAATAAGATGGATTGTTTTTGCTCCGCATCCAGCGATATGCTGTAAAAGCAGCTATTGAGCAGCTGTACCACCGGCTTGTCCTGCAGGGTAGTATGCTCCATCATATTGCAGTATGCGCACCAGCTGGTATGAATAAATACAAAAGTTTTACGCGGGGCTGCCTGCACAGCACTATCCAGCTTTTCAAAAGTAGTATAGTGCACCTGGGCGGGGGCAGCATGTGCGAGTAAAAGGGAGAACGCCAATAATAATAAACAGCGCATGAATAAAATTACGAATTATCACTTTCCCACCGTCCACCGCACACCTAAAAATCCCCGGATCCCCTGGTTGGAGGCATACACATAGCTGGTGTCAAATGTAAGCGCATATGGGTTCTCCGCCGTAGGTACCACATTCCCCTGCGGGTCATATACCACTTTTTTATTAAAAGGGTCAAATGGCCGGGCAATGGCATCTTTATCTGGCCTGAAGTTCAGCAGGTTTTTCACGCCGCCATATATTTCCCAGTCGGTACCACATTTTTTGGTCAATTGAATGTTCTGCAGGCTCCAAACCGGTGAGTTGGCAGGCCGAGGGTCCAGGCTGTTCTGCAAAGGCAGGTGCATAGGCCCATACAGGTTACCCGTATAATCAATACTCATACCCAAACGTGCAAGGCTGTAGGAAACTGTCCAGGTGCCGGTTAGCTTTTCCGTAAGCATGGGCCGTTCTTTAACGGTTTGCCCGTTCTGCTGCTGTACCGTATATACATCCATAAAGGTGGCGCCGGCCAGTATCTTTAAAGGGAAAGAAAAGGCAATATCTGTGTTCAGGCTTAAACCGCGGGATATGGCGTAGCCATCCAGGTTGCTGTAAATAATAGCGTCCTGGCTGGTGGTATAATCCGGTATGATCTTATTACTGAACCGGGTGTAAAAAGCCGCCATATCCAGCCCCAGGTATACATTGTTCAGGTTCACCTTTTTTACATAGTTCAGGTTCACATTCCAGCTTTTTTCCGGTTTCAGGTCTTCGGTGATCTTTACCTGCCGCGCACCTGTAAGCGCCGCATGATCTTCTGTGAAGACGGATACTACGCGGTAACCTGTACCTACATTAAAGCGCAGCACATTCTGCTCATTAGGCGCCCATTTATAAGCCATCCGCGGTGTGACGATGTTGCCATGAATAGAATTGTAATCATAACGCATACCCATCAGCAGGGTATGTTTGGGATGCAGCTTTATTTCATCCTGCACAAAAACACCCGGCAGGTAAGTATGGTTCGGATTATTAGCCGGACCATGCTCCGTTGGTTTTTCCGTAGTCACGGTATTATCATCATAATAGGTATAACGGAAAGGGATACCCGTTAACAGGTTATGCCTGCCTAATTGTTTATCCCAGGTAAGCTGTGCAAAGGCTATTTTCTGATTGGCCAGGAACCAGGTTTTACCATAAGCGGAGTTCTGATCATGCACATTAAAGGAATACTGTAACATGATCTTTTCCTTTACAGGCAGCTGGTAAGCGCCTATTACTTCCAGGCGGTTGGTGCGGATGCTTTCCCCATACACGCTATCGGTACCGCGCCAGTGCGGGGTCCATTGCATTTGCCCGCCCCAGCGGTCTTCATAATAGTACCGGGCTGCCAGGGATGCCACGCGCTGCTGCTTCCGGGCAAAGGTCCATTTGTTGAATATAGAAATGCGGTGCTGCAGGGTTACATCCGTAAACCCATCCCCGTTATTATCAATCGGATGCTGGTAGTTATAATAATTAATGCCTAGCAGCGATTTACTTTTGCCGGCGTTAATACGCAAACCCAGGTCCACATTATGCTCCTGCCAGCTGGTGCTGAATACATCGGCCGTAAGCAAAGGCGCATGGGCCGGGTCTTTGGTAATAATATTGATCAACCCTGCTACTGCTTCAGAACCATATAAGGTAGATGCCGGGCCTTTCACAATCTCTACTCTTTCCACCAGGCTATTGGGAATGCCGGACAAACCATACACTGTAGAAAGCGAACTTACGATCGGCATCCCGTCTATCATTACCATGGTATATGGGCCTTCCAGCCCGTTAATATGAATATCGCCGGTATTGCACACATTACAGTTCAGCTGCGGCCGCACCCCGTTAATATTCTGCAGGGCATCAAACAAGCTGGGAGTGGGATTTTTGCGGAAGAACGCAGGCGTAAATACATCTACCGGTACAGGGCTTTCCGCTTTGGATACCGGTTTTAGCGTACCTGTTACCACCACCTCATTCAGGCTGGATGCGGTGGATTGCAGGTGAATATTCAGGCGGGTAGTGTTGCCTGTTCTTACCTGCACGGCCTGCATATGTTTTACAAAACCAACTGCGCTCACCTGTAGCTGGTGCCGGCCTGCCGGCACATTGGCCAGTTCATATACACCGGCGGTGTCCGTTACCGTACCAGCTTTAATATCCGCAAAGCCAATACTGGCAAAGGGTACGGGCTTACCATCCGCCAGCACAACGCCTTTTAGCCGGCCGGGAGGTGCTGTTTGCGCCCTGGCTATACCAGCAACCAATAAGCATAAACAAACTATGCAGCGTACAGTTTTGACCATTTGAAACATTTTATACAGCAAAAATAGTTTTATGAATACAACTATTCTAAATTATTTTTTAGATTAACCTAAATTTAAATGAGCATTTATAAAGTAGGGCCTCATTATGGCTGTGCAGTTTACCATACAATAAGGCCGGCGCCGGCTGCCATATTACCTCCTACTTCCCGGCCGGCGCTGAGCTTTCCAGGCCGCTGGATGATGGATCTATAATTCCGGGAAAGGGTCTTTAAACACATAACCATTCTCCCACAGCTTTACCTCTTCAGGCGTACAGCGGCAGGCATCCAGCTCCCGGGTAATGCGGGCGGGGTCCAGCTCCTGGCCTATGATCACTATTTCATTATACCGGTCTGCAAATTGCGGATGCCAGCGGCTGCGAAGTAATTCGTAAGCTGCGGCATCCATTTGCCACTGCGCTTTGGGAATAGCGCACCACCAGAACCCCGCCTTATCGGCCCGCAGGGAGGCGCCGGCCTGGCTCCAGTTCACCGCTGTATCCGGGCGGGAGGCCAGCCATAATAAACCCTTGCTGCGTAAAATATTGCCCTCCCATGCTTCATTGATATAGCGCCACAAGCGCTCAGGATGAAAAGGCTCCCGGCTGCGGTATACAAAAGAGCTGATACCATATTCCGCCGTTTCCGGTGTGTGTGCAGCTTCCAGCTCCGCTATCCAGCCGGCGCTTTGGGAGGTACGTTCAAAATCAAATAAACCGGTGTTGAGTATTTCATGCAGGGGTATGGCGCCATTAATGCTTTCTATAATACGCGCTTCGGCATTCAGCTTGCGCAGCAAGGCTTTCAGGGTATTGAGCATCCGCGGGGTTACCAGGTCGCACTTGTTCAGCACTATTACATTGGCAAATTCTATTTGTTCTATTAACAGGTTTACAATCGTGCGCTGGTCCTGCGCATCATCTGTTAAATCACGATCCTGCAGCAAAGCTGTGCTGTCATAATCCTTGCTGAAGTTATAGGCATCTACTACCGTTACCAGGGTATCCAGGCGGCTTACACGGCTCAGGTCTATGTTATTATGCTCATCCTGGTAACAGAAAGTTTGCGCTACCGGCAGCGGTTCAGAGATACCGCTGGATTCTATGAGCAAATAGTCAAATCGCTGTTGTTCCGCCAGGGCAGCTACTTCGCGCAGCAGGTCTTCCCGTAGGGTGCAGCAAATGCAGCCGTTGCTCATTTCCACCAGCTGCTCCTCCGTATGGTGCAATACCTGTTCATTTTTTACCAGCTGCGCGTCTATATTCACTTCGCTCATATCATTCACTATAACGGCTACACGTAAATTTTCTCGGTTATGCAGCACATGGTTAAGCAGCGTGGTTTTACCGGCGCCTAAAAAGCCGCTCAGTACCGTCACGGGTAATTTTTTCATAGCAATATGTGTGTGGGTATATTAATGCCTGCACTTATGCAGGTTCCATATATGCGCAATAATGATGAGTAATGCGCCCGCTGTAATAACAATGGGCCTCCATAACGGCGGCATTGCATAGTGCCCCAGCAGCAGGCCTGCAAAACCAGCCAGGAACAATAACAGCGGCAACAGCTGCCGGTGCTGGTGGCGGTATCCCCTGAACAATGCCAGGCATCCGATCACAAACGTGCAGGCCATTAACCCGTATTCCAGCTTTTCATTTTCCAGCAAATGAGCACCCAGCAATGGCAGCAGGGTAATCAGCACCGGCAGCAGCGCACAGTGTATGGCGCAAAGCAAAGAGGCGCCAATGCCCAGCACATCCAGGTTCAATTTTCGCAATAACTTCTCAGGCATATCATTTAAATTTTACCACGGGCAAAAGCTTTCCTGCAGCGGCACACAGCGGGCCGCAATCAATTTTAAGTTAACCGCACTTCTCTTTCACTACTTCAGCAAAGCTACATATTTATTTGCAACAATGTTGCAAATAAATTTTCCGGTATTATTTTTTACCGGCTGAACGGCCGGTTTGCACCCACCCGGAATGGATGTTTTTGTTGTACCTTTGCATACATTAAAGCGGGGATATTTATGTCAAAAAAGGCCGTATTCTTAATAACTTTCTTTGTGCTGCTTAGTGCAGCCTTCCTAACCTATGCCGGCTATGTGATCATGGATGAAACAGGCAGTTTTTTCGGGAAAGAAAAATTACCGGTGCTGGGTAGCCCCGGCCATGTGGTAGGCGGTTTTTCTTTTACCAACCAGGAGGGTAAAACCATTACCAGTAAAGATGTAATGGGTAAAATATATGTATCAGAGTATTTTTTTACTACCTGTACCGGCATTTGCCCCAAGATGAACAAGAACATGGAAAAGGTGTATGCCACATACAAGGATAAGCCAAACTTCCTCATTCTTTCCCATACGGTAGATCCGGAGCATGATAGCGTGCCTGTGCTGAAAGCCTATGCTGTCAAACATGGCGCGGATGCCCGCAATTGGTGGTTCATGACCGGCACCAAAAAAGAGCTGTATAAGCTGGCCCGCCAGGGTTATATGCTGGATGATGGTACCTATGCCGGTGAAGAAGATTTTGTGCATACCCAGTGGTTTGCCCTGGTGGATGGCGAAGGCCGGGTACGGGGTTTGTATGAGGGAACAAAAGTGACCGATGTGGATAAACTGATCAATGACATTGACCGGTTAATGAAAGAGTAGTTGTTGTAATTTAATTTTTCATCATCATGAAAAATACGAAAGACCAGATCAGCGATATATTACGGAGCAGCCATTTGAGTGTAACAGATACCCGGGTAAAAATACTGGAGCTGTTCATGAAAAGCAGCGGTGCGCTGGAACACAGTGATTTTGAGAAAAAGCTGGCGGGACAGGCTTTTGACCGGGTTACTATTTACCGTACCCTGCAGGCGTTTATTGATAAAGGCATTATTCATAAGATCCCTACTACGGATACCAGTGTGCAGTATGCCCTGTGCAGATCAGAATGTTCCGCAGAGGACCATCACGATCATCATGTGCATTTCAAATGTGAAGAATGTGGTAATACGCTTTGCTTGGATGACACAGACATTCCTGCTATTCAATTGCCCAAAGGGTATGCAGCGCATAATATAGAAGTAGTGGTAAGCGGGGTGTGTAAGCATTGTAAGTAATGTGCAAATGAATGATACCATCCATTTGCACATTAGCATATTTGCACATTAACTAATTGTAATCGCATCCAGCTCTTTCTGCACAAAATCCGCCAGCTCTTTCACATAGGCGGGTGAAAAATCAAAACGGATACCGGCCGCTTTATACAGCTCCGGTAAGGTGCGGGTGCCACCCAGGCTTAACGCTTTCACGTAATTGTCCAGGGCCTGCTGCTTATTTTCCTTATACTGTTTCCACATAGCAATAGCTCCCAACTGCGCAATACCGTATTCAATGTAATAGAAAGGCACTTCAAACAGGTGCAGCTGCTTTTGCCAGGTAATAGCGCGATAGTCTTCCAAACCGCTCCAATCCACCATGCTGGTGGCAAACTCATTCAGGATATTTACCCAGGCTGCCGTACGTTCTGCTACGGTATGCTGCGGATGTTCATATACCCAGTGCTGGAATTTATCAATGGTTGCTATCCATGGGAAAATGATGATGGCGCGTTCCAGCTGCTGCACTTTAGCACGGCGCAGCTCTTCTTTATCATTAAAGAAAATATCCCAATGATCCATGGTGAACAGCTCCATACTCATGCTGGCCACTTCGGCAATTTCCATTGGGTATTCCTTAAACGCGCTTAACGGTAAATGATGGCTCAGGAAAGAATGTACTGCATGGCCGCCTTCGTGCACCATGGTGGTCAGGTCTTTCATTTGCCCGGCAGCATTCATGAAGATAAAAGGTACACCGGTTTCTGCCAGCGGGCAGTTATAACCACCGGGAGCTTTGCCTTTGCGGCTTTCCAGGTCCAGCCGGCCCATTTGCTGCATTACGCGCAGGCAGTTGCCAAAGAAAGGTCCCAGCTCATCAAAACAGGCAATGGCTTTATTAATCAGCTCAGTACCGGTTTGGAAAGGTTCCAGCGGTTTGGTACCGGCCGCTTCTGCATCCGCATCCCAGGGTTTTAAAACCTCCAGGTTCAGCTTTTTAGCCTGCCGTTTTTGAATGCTTTCTACTAAGGGTAAAATGTGTTCTTTTACCGCAGTATGAAACTGGAAGCAATCCTCTTTGGTATAGTCAAAGCGGCCCAGGTCCTCAAACTTATAATCACGGTAATTGGCAAAACCGGCATTCTTAGCTACCTGGTCGCGCTTTTCCACCAGGGTGGTATACAGCTTGTCCATGGTTTCCTTATCCTGTAAGCGGCGCTCATTGGTTTTACGGAACACCTCTTCCCGCAGGGCGCGGTCGCTGTTCTCTAAAAATTTGGCTGCCTGCTGTAAGGTATATTCCTGGCCATTCACTTCAATGGTCATTTTACCGGATATTACGCCGTATTGCTGGGCCATTACGCTCAGCTCTGCCAGCAAGGGCACATTCTGTTCGCGGAACAGCTTTACCTGCTTACGTACGCTGCGCAGGTAGGTTTTATAATTATCGCCCAGCTGTTTGGAAAGATCGGTATCCAGCAGCTTACGGTTCAGCGCATCTGCATAGGGCTGCAGCTTGGGCTGTATTTCCATGCAGAAATAGGTAAACGCTTCTTCCAGCTGTTTATCTGTTGTATCGCAGGTCATGCGGATCTGCCGCCAGCAGGCATCTTCACTCACCACGGCTTCCAGCTCGCTCACATCCTTTAACCATTGCTCCAGTTCCGGCAAGGTATTCAGCGGGCGTTGTTTCAATTCCTCAAAGTAAGGCTGCAGCGCCTCCCAGGTGGTAACAGTAAAGTTATCGGGTAAAAACCGGCGGGGCAGTTTTTCAATATTTGCATTTAAAGTTTCCATCCCACTAAGATAATTATGAATTGGCAATTACGGATTACGAATTGGGGAGATCATGGGGGACGACGAGCATAAAATTATAGGCAGGAGCGGGTAAATATGAATTGTTAAATTATGAAGCGCGAAGCATTCATAGCCTGCCCTGCAAAAATGGGGAATACTGTTGAAAGTAATTTATGATATGAATGATTATGACCGGGTAGATTGTGAAGGAGAGCCTGAAATACAGGCGGATGGGCTATTACAGACGTTTAATTGCAGATAGCGAAACACCGCATTGCCAAAGCAGAGAGGCTTAAAGGCTAATTGAAAGAGCAAGTTAGGAGAGACGTTATTAATTATGAATTATCAATTACAAATTACGAATGGAAATATGCAATGTTACCTTGTATGGTAAGGTATGACTGCATGTAATGGAATAATATATGCTCATTACATGCAGCCTGCCTTTCAGCACCGTTGCATTTTAATTACTCATATCATAATTTATTTTCAACGGCATCGTGTCCCGCTTCGGCGGAATCGTAATTGAATAATCCGTAATTCAACTATTCTTCAGTCTTTTTCTTCTTTGTAGTTTTCTTCGGCGCAGCTTCTTCGTCGCCGGCTGCTTCTTCTTTCTTAGGTTTGGCAGCAGCTTTTTTAGCCGGCTTTTCAGCAGGCGCTTCGGCGCTGGCATCTTCCTTGGCGGCAGCCTTCGGTGCTTTCGCTTTCTTGGCTGGTTTTTCCTCTGCTACCACTTCCGGTGCAGCAGCGGGTTCACCTACCAATGCTTCGGCATCTTCGTCGCCTTCTTCAGCCGGGTTCAGGATCTCGTCAAATTTCAGGAGGTCATTCGTCTTCAGGATGGCATACCATTTTACCATCTTCTTCATATCGCTTACATATACCTTATCTTCATCAAAAGAAGGATATACTTTCCGGAAATAGGTCTTAATCGCAGTATTATCGGCATTAGCGGCAACTACTTTGTGGTCCGCTTCCTGCTCCTGCATGGCTTTAAATACCTCTGCCAGGTTTACATTATCACCAGTGGTAAATACTTCAATACTTTCCAGCGGGGTAAAGTTGTGTACACGGGATGAAACAAAGCGGGTGCTTTTGTCTTCCAGTGAACGAACGATCGCGCCGTCCTGTTTACTGGCTAATAATTGAAACAATCCGCCGAGACCGGTTACTGCAACAATTTCTCTGTACTGCATGTTCAAATTTTTAGGAGCGCAAATATAAATAATTAATTTAAGATGGTTACCCGGTGATTTACAGATTTTTAGTTTAACCGCCGGGCCACTACCACAGGGAGTTTCCAGCGTTTTACGCGTCCCTGCAGGTCAAAAACCTCAGTAAATGCAATATAAATGCCAACCGGTAATTGCTGTTTATTCTCTCCCAGCCCGTCCCAGATAATATTGTTCTGGTTACCCAACACCCCGTTTTGCAACAGCTGCCGTACCGGCCGGCCCTGCGCATCAAATATAGTGATGTTGCCTATATAACCAACTTCCGGCAGCTGGCAGGTGATCACTGTCAGGTCATCCATCCCATCATTATCCGGCGAAAATACCTGTGGCTGCAGGCTTACCTCCCCTGCTGCCTGTTTCAGGTTAAGCTGCTGGGAATTCAGGTAACCCGGCGTAGCATCGCCGGCCGTAGTAGCGGCAGGGTGCCAGTTGCTTATATCGCCGGTTGGCTGCGCAGCGCTCAGGCGCTCCAATGACACGCCTTTGGTATTAGTGGCCAGGGAGAGCTGCATATCCGGTGTGTAAGAGAAAACATCTACCAACCCATTGGCTGTATTATATAATCCAATAGTACCGCCTTCATTGGGAAAAGCCGGCAGGTTATTAACCTCCAGCAAATTTTCCCAGGCCTTGCAGGTATAGTTCCGGCACAGCGCATCGGCATTGCGGGTAAGGGCCAGGTATTGCCCTGGTAACAGCAGGCGGGATGTAGCGCTTACAGCCACCGGCGCGCCAGGCTGTCCATCCCGGTCTATCATGGCAATGTAGAGCTGCTGCACATCAATAGCGCGGCTGCTGCGGTTATAGAGCTCCACAAACTCCGGGGCGGTGGGTTTAGGATCAAAGAGCAGCTCATTGATCACGATGGTACCACTATCCGCTACCGTGGGCAGGGCCAGTATAGCACTGTCACGGCCCATGGGCTGCCCGGTGCAACCGGTAAGATCCTTTACCCTAAGTGTATAAATACCTTCCGGCTGCAGGGGCGCGGAAAGCTGCAGCTGCACTGTATTAAATAAGGGCGCCAACACATTAGCTGCTGCTACTGCTGGCGTTAGCTGGTAATGGGCCGGGGTAGCTGCCAGCATACTATCCAGTGTTTTGCTGAAATACAGCGCCAGGTGCAGGCTATCAATTACGTAAGCGCGTAACAGGTCCGTGAAAGCGGTATCAGTCACGGACGCTGCTACGGAATTTGGATACCCCGGTGTGCTGCCGGTAGCAGCAGTAGCTGCTTTCCAGTTAATGCTGCCATTGCAGGGCGCAGCAGGCGAGATCATTTCCAGGCTCCAGCCGCCGTTCTCTTTTTTTGCATCGGCATACCAGCTTTTGTTATAGGCCACTGCATGCATTACGCTGCCTGCAGCATTACACAGGATCAACGTATCATCCTCATTGCCCAGGGCCGGAAAATCATTTAGCACTAAACTATTACTTCCCGGCAGTACTTTTTTGGATAATACCAGCAGGTTATCCGGCTGCAGCTCATAAAAAGGCAGCAGCACCTGCCCGCTGTTGGAGGCAAAACGCCAGTCCTTTAATTGTACCGGATGGGGCCCTGTATTCCGGATCTCTACGAATTCCGGCAATTCAGAACCCATTGGAGGCTCCGGATCGGGAAATATTTCATGAATTATTACCTCATAGCGGGAGGGCTGATAATACAAACATGGGATAGAAGCCGTCTGCATTAGGTTTCCGGCCAGGTCGGCAATACCGGTTACCTGTAATAGTACCGTATCGCCGTTTGGAAATGGCGTATTAAAAAACAAGTGCATTCCATCTGGTGTTTGTTGTACAGATGTGGGGTTACCCATGCTCCCTGCCTGGTAATGGCTGGCCAGCAGGGCTGCGGTGCTGTCTACCGGTTCTGAGAACCGTAGCAGCAGCTCCCGGTCATTGAGCACAGTTACCGAACTGACCACCGGTGGCAGGGTATCTTTCACGAACCGCATTACCTGCACCTCATCAAAGAAATGTTTCTGGAAAAAGCTGGAGGTGGATTGCCGCACCACGATGCCGAAACAAGTGCTGGCATTTAACGGGGCCGGGGCAGCGGCGCCTTCCAGTATATAATACTGGCCGGTGCCCGTAGTATCTGTCCACAAATGCCAGGTGCCCTTGTCATCACAGGTCACTTTTAGCTTCAGGGTAGTAGTGGAATGGTTGGTAATTCCATTCCGGCCATTTATGACCATTTCCGGCTCATTTCCGGCAGTTTTACGGTACAGGCATACTTTGTCATCTTTGTCGCCTATCCGCACAAAATAGCCCGTTAAAGTGGTGCTGAGTAAGTTACTGCTATCCGCCTGCAGGTATACCTCCACATAATTATTGGAAGAGGTGTTGAAATCCAGCTGCATCCACCATTCCCAGCTGGCGGGCAGCCCGATACCGGCCGGGGCCCACAGGCCAAAGCGGCTGTTAGGTTGCAGATAATTGCTTTGCAGCCGGCTATTTTTTACCTGCCAGGCAGTATCTATTCCCTTCCAGGGAACAGATGGTAAAGCATCAAAATGTTCAATGATCTGACTATGAGAGAGAGAGGAGAGCAACAGCAGCGCCACACAAAATTTGAGTGTGCGCATAATAAAATAATTGGTTGGTTAAGCTGCGAATATAGAGAATAAGATAGTATTTTTGCACCTCCAAAAATTGTTCTTTTTCTGATCATATTGAGGCCCATACAGTTATATTATCAGGCTTCGTCCATATGATCGCAAAACCAAATTATTCCCACAATGAAAGTTGCCGTAGTGGGCGCTACCGGACTGGTAGGCTCTAAAATGTTACAAGTGTTAGCGGAAAGAAATTTCCCGGTTACAGAGCTCATTCCTGTAGCTTCTGAGAAGTCTGTTGGTAAGGAAGTAACATTCAAGGGTAAGCAGTATAAGGTAGTAACTGCCGATACGGCCATTTCCATGAAACCCAATGTAGCACTGTTCTCTGCCGGAGGCAGCACCTCCCTGGAGTGGGCGCCTAAATTTGCCGCCGCCGGTATTACGGTGATCGACAATTCCAGCGCCTGGAGAATGGACCCCAGCAAAAAGCTGGTAGTGCCGGAAATAAACGGTAAAACCTTAACAACTGAAGATAAGATCATCGCAAATCCCAATTGCTCTACCATACAAATGGTGTTGGTGCTGAGCCCTTTGCATGAGCTATATAAAATTAACCGGGTAGTAGTTTCTACCTATCAATCTGTAACCGGTACCGGTGTAAAAGCGGTGAACCAGTTAATGAATGAAAGAAAAGGAATAAGTGGTGAAATGGCTTATGCATATCCCATTGATCTGAATGTAATTCCGCAGATAGATGTATTCCTGGATAACGGGTATACCAAGGAAGAAATGAAGATGGTGAATGAAACCAAGAAGATCATGGGCGATGATCGTATACGCGTTACCGCTACTACGGTTCGTATACCCGTGATCGGTGGACACAGTGAATCAGTGAATATTGAATTTGAGAAAGACTTCGAACTCAATGAAGTACGTAAAACTTTAGCAGCAACACCGGGTGTTATTGTGGTAGATGAGCCATCTAAACAACAGTACCCGATGCCTAAAGATGCGCATGACAAAGACGAAGTTTTTGTGGGCCGTATACGCCGTGATGAAACACAGGCTAATACGCTGAATATGTGGATAGTAGCGGATAACCTGCGAAAAGGCGCTGCAACAAATGCAGTGCAGATCGCAGAATACCTGCACGCACAAAAAATGATTTAAACTGGCAATTATACATCTCAACTGCTCATATATGTATCTTTCACTAATGCATATACGATTTTTGAGTATAAGTGATTGAAAGCCGCCGGATTATAACGAAGCTTTTTGATTAAATTTTAGTAAAGGTAAAACGGTACAAGCGTAAAAATTACACGGAAGTAGTATTGATTACTGCTGTATAAAATTGGATTTTGGTATCATAATCCTATGCCGACTTGCTTCTTATGAAAAATTATCAACTTATGCCAATACAAGAGAGAGTGCTACGCAGCAATCGTATATTTTGTCTAATCTGTAAACACCCTTAATCCTATGAAGACCAACACCAATCGCGAGCTTTTATTGATGCACAAATTCACAGAAGAGTGGAGCAGCAACTTCTCTTCCCAGGTATCCCGTATTATGAACATCGTTGATCAGCAGGATACGCTGGATGGCATCATTCCAATTATTGAAGTGGCTAATGTGTACAACCAGAAATTTGCACACACACGCACTGACAAAGAAAACTTATTAAAGAACCGTAAAGCCCGCCCGTTTGAGTTTTTGATACACAAGAATTAATTTAAGGGAATTACAGAAGAAATTGATAAGGAGAAAAGGACTGTTGAGCCTTTTCTCCTTTTTCCTCCCGATGCGCCGCGTTTTGCAAGATGGCGCACAGATCCGGGCATTATTCATGCACGGCCCGGTCCAAAAATTTTACAAAAGGCTGCATCACTGCAAATACTTTTAGTATTTCACGCACCAGGGCTGGTTGCGTACAGGCATCATCTGACATGCTATGCCATACGGTAAAGCTTTTCAGCTTAAGATAGGCAATGGCAGGGTTATCCGGCTGGTAGCCCTGTGGCGCTGTTTTAAGGGCCTCTCCGTCTATTTTACCGAAGTACTTAATAAATTCCTTATTGCCGATGATCTGCTGAAATTCAGGGAAGTTATAATCTATTTCCTGCCGTACCTTTTTCAGCACCGGGGCTTCCGGCATCCAAATGCCGCCGCCGGCAAAACTATTGCCGCCCGGCTCCAGGTGAAAATAATAACCTGGCCGGGGCGATTTGCGGCCACCTGGTGAAAAGGCAGCGCCCATATTTGTTTTGTAGGGTGTCTTGTCTTTAGAGAACCTAACGTCTTTGTATATACGAAAAGTACAATCCTTTACCTGCAGGCCGCTCACCTCCGCATCCTGGCGGCTAAGGCCGTCAATCAGCTGCTGTACCAGGGTATCGTAATCTGATTTTGCTTCCTGGTATTCCGGTTTGTGCTCATCAAACCATTCCTTGTTATTATTCTTAGCGAGGTTCTTTAAAAATTTCAACGTGGTGGCTTGCAACATGCTCGGTGAATTTGGCGTACAATATATAAAAAAAGGTCCGATGGACCTTTTTTTATATACGAATTATTCAATTACAAATTACGAATGGATTAGTGCGGATGGAGCCGCGGACATAATATATAAATTACGAATTATCAATTACGAATTAGAATGCAGCGGATGGAGCCGCGGATATAATTTATTGTGAATTAACAATTCTGAAATGTGAAGTGTTTATTGCCTGCTTCTGGAAAACAGGAAATTATATTTAATAATTTAAATTACATATTTCATGCTGCAGTTGCACAACGCTCTACCCAATTCGTAATTGATAATTCGTAATTAAAAGTGGTATGCGGCTGCTACCAGTACATTAGCCGTGCTGCCGGTAGGGGCGCCGGAATGTTTGTTGAAAATATCAACGGAGGCGTTATCCAGCCGGAACTCCGGCATAATGGTAAGGTTGCCTACCTTGTAGTTGAATGTAAGCGTGCCTGCCATTATATGACCTCCGTTCAGCGCGCTGGCAAAGGTTTTCAGGCCATCATTATCTTCAAAATATTCACCCCGTAATGTTAAGCCAAAAGTTTCGGTAAAATCAAGATTTACGTACAGTGCAGAACCCCACCATTTCACGCTTTGAGATCCTTCCTCCCCGTTCTTCATCCGGGAATTCTTATAAGTGCTGAAGGTACCGTTATAACCCAGGCCCAGTACGGAGTTCACCTGGTAGGTAGCTACAAGATCCAGCTGGTGGTTTTGTACACCGGCAGTGTCTTTACCTTCCAGGTAGTTCAGGTATACTTTCGCGGGCGTATTAACCGGCGTAAAGCCAACCTGTGCGCCTATATATTTATGATCGCTGAAATCTACTGACTTCAGATCTGTTGGGTTAAACACCCCAACCATGGCGCTTAAGTAAGGGGTAATAGCAAAATCTGCTTTTACGCCGGTGTTAAAGAATGGCCCGTTACTGAACATATAGCTCATGCTGTAGTTGCGGTTCAGGTAAGCATCTACCAGCTCATAACCTACATGCGTGGCAAAGCTTCCCAGGCTTACTTTTATTTTATCTGTTACCTGGTAGCCCACGTATAATTGCTTAATGGCCATGGCCATTCCATTCTTACTATTCAGCGTATCGTTATAGGAAAATTCTGCAGCACGGCGGCCAAAACCAAGATCGGCTACTATGCTGCCTTTCTTAAACCCATGTTCCACCTTCAGGGAGATCATTCCCAGCTCAAAAGAATTCTGCGAGTTGGTAAAGCTGGTCTTGTTATCCGTTGCATTCCTGTTGAAATTATACTTGTAGTACACATCTGCAGAGCCGGAGAGCTTAAAGGATTCCTGCGGCTTTGTAGTATCTGCCGTTTGGGCAAACGCAGCAAAAAAAGTGCAGGCAGCAAAGGTGGTCATGATAGTTTTTTTCATCCTTTTGTTTTTGCGTTTTCAAAGGCACACAAAGCCCCGTACCTGTTTTTTGCAGGCAATTGGAATTTAACGGGCATGACTGAGCTGTTTCAATCATACCGGCTTCATGGCAAATGAAACTGGTTGATAAAAATTTAGTGGAAGAGAATTAAATAAATGAATGTTGAAAATGCGTCTAGCGTGCTACCTTTCTTCTAGTATTGTGTTGCTTGCTTTGCTTGCTGCTTGCTTTGGGTGTAGGAGGGGATCATTAATAATGAATAATTAATAATTAACTGGGATACTTCACTGTGATGTACTGATTAATTATTAATTATTCATTATTAATTCAATAGTAGTGTTATATTCTGATTAGTGTAAAATATCTTCTTCTTTGAGTGTGCCTATGCCGTTCACGCTCATCAGCGCAGGGTGATAGTGCTCGTTGTGCTGAGAGGCATCCAGGCCCAGTGTTTCTTCTTCGTCAGTTACACGCAGCGGGTGGATGAAGTTGATCAGCTTAAAGATGCCATAAGATACTGTGAAGCTGTAAGCAACTACCAGCAGTAAACCTAATACCTGGTTCTTGAACAGGTCAAAGTTACCATAGAACCAGCCGTCGTTACCGGCGCCGTTAATGGCTTTGGTAGCAAAGATACCGGTGAGCAGCATACCCGTCATACCACCAATACCGTGGCAGGGGAATACATCCAGTGTATCGTCAATGCTGGTTTTGGATTTATAGTGTACCATCAGGTTAGAAACGATGGCGGCAATGAAACCAATGAACACGCTTTGCGGTACGGCTACATAACCGGCGGCAGGCGTAATGGCTACCAGGCCAACTACAGCGCCTATGCAGAAACCTAAAGCAGAGGGCTTGCGGCCGCGGATCACATCAAAGAACAACCATGACAAACCAGCGGCAGCGGCAGCAGTGTTGGTAGAAGCAAAAGCAGATACTGCCAGGCCGTTAGCGGCTACCGCAGAACCGGCGTTAAAACCAAACCAGCCGAACCACAGTAAACCGGTACCCATTAAAACAAAGGGAATATTGGCGGGCTGCAGCTCTTTCTTTTCTATATGATCTTTTCTGCGTTTCAGCACAATGGCGCCTGCAAGGGCCGCACAACCGGCAGAAATATGTACCACGGTACCACCGGCAAAATCCAGTACACCCAGCTTAAACAGGATGCCATCAGGATGCCAGGTCCAGTGGGCGATAGGTGCGTATACCAGCAGGCTGAATAACACCATAAATAATACGTAAGAAGTAAAACGGATCCTTTCTGCTGTGGCACCTACTACCAGCGCGGGAGTGATGATGGCAAACTTCATCTGGAACAGCGCAAACAGCAGCAGCGGAATGGTGGGTGCACCAGCCCAGGGCTCCCCGGAGCCTACCCCTTTAAAGAAGAAGAAGGTAGAAGGATCCCCGATCAAACCGTGCCAGGATTTGCCAAAAGACAGGCTAAACCCTACCACTACCCATAATACGCTTATTAAGCCGGTGGCTATGAAGCTCTGCATCATGGTATTGATCACATTCTTGCGGTTTACCATGCCTCCGTAGAAGAAGGATAAACCTGGTGTCATTAAAAACACCAATGAGGTAGCCACTAAGATCCAGGCAATATCACCAAAGTTATACTTGCTGGCATCAGCATAAGTGGCCACTGTAGGCACAAAGATGCCAATTACTGCTATTGCGGCAAGGACGATAAAGGGAATGTAATCCTGAAAGGCAGTTTTCTTCATAGCGTTCGTTTTTAGGTATTTTCTCCAATAAAAGTATTTATTTATTCTAAACGCTCAAACAAAAGCGAGAAAAATAGAAATGATTGAATAAAAAACGGCATTATTGATCCGAAATCAACCACATTACATTTTATCATAATATTATAGTGGATTTACCAATTACTTACGTAGCATACGTAAGTAATCAAAATAGGTTAAGGCACTGATAAACAGTTAATTAAGCAATAACAGGTGTAGAATTTAACAATTTTCTAACCTTGGGAGTCAGGTTGTTACTGTAAAATGAGAGGAAACGCTATAACAATATACATATCAAGCAAGTATGCATAATAGAAAATATGTTACATGCTAATCAAAATAGCCATTAGAAAAACACATGTACTTATTTGTAATATTAAAAGGGCCGGTAGCCGGCCCTTTTAAGGGTTGTTTTATTTCATTTCTTCCAGCTCCCGCTGTAAGGCAAACATCTGGTCGCGAAGACGGGCAGCTTCCATGAAATCCAGGTCCTTGGCGGCTTTCTCCATCTCTTTCTTCACCCGGGTAATGGCTTTTTCAAGCTGCGGAATGGTTTTAGCATTAGCAGCCTCGCCTTTTGCGTACGTAATGGCATCCTCTGCCACTAATGACATCTCCTGGTGCACAGCATAAGGCGAGTGTTCATCATAATTCTTGATCTCCAGCACAGAGGTTTGTCCCATGATCTGCTCAATAGACTTACGTACCGTTTTAGGTGTAATGCCGTGTTTTATATTATAGGCCACCTGTTTTTCCCGGCGGCGGTTGGTTTCATCTATCGTGCGCTGCATGCTATCCGTGATCTTATCTGCATAAAAGATCACCAGGCCATCCACGTTACGGGCAGCACGGCCGGCAGTTTGGGTCAGGGAGCGCTCATCACGTAAGAAGCCCTCCTTATCGGCATCCAGGATAGCTACCAGGGATACTTCCGGCAGATCCAGGCCCTCACGCAGCAGGTTTACGCCTACCAGCACATCTATTTTACCCAGGCGCAGGTCGCGGAGAATTTCCACGCGCTCCAGGGTATCTACTTCGGAGTGTATGTAGCGGGACTTAATATTAATACGTCCCAGGTATTTATCCATTTCCTCAGCCATGCGTTTGGTGAGGGTGGTCACCAGCACACGATCTCCTTTTGTTACCCGGCGGTCTATTTCATCCAGCAGATCATCCACCTGGTTCACGCTGGGCCTTATTTCTATAGGAGGATCCAGCAGGCCGGTGGGGCGCACTACCTGCTCTACCACTACACCTTCTGTTTGCTGCAGCTCATACTCGCCCGGCGTAGCGCTTACAAATACTACCTGGTGTATCAGGCTCTCAAACTCATAAAAGTTCAGCGGGCGGTTATCCATGGCCGAGGGCAGGCGGAAACCAAAGTCTACCAGCGTGAGCTTACGGGAACGGTCGCCACCATACATACCACTGATCTGGGGAATGGTCTGATGGCTCTCATCCACCACCAGCAGAAAATCGTCCGGGAAGTAATCCAGCAGGCAGAAGGGACGGGTACCCGGCATACGCCGGTCCAGGAAGCGGGAATAGTTTTCTATGCCGCTGCAGTAACCCAGCTCCCGGATCATTTCCAGGTCGTAGTTCACCCGTTCGGAAAGGCGCTGCGCCTCCAGGTGCTTACCCTGGGAGCGGAAATACTCTACCTGTGCCAGCAGCTCGTCCTGGATCTCGAAAATGATCTGCTGCATCATATCCTTCGGCGCCAGGTACAGGTTGGCCGGGAAAATGGCCGCATTGTCCATGAGCATAATGCGTTTGCCGTTGGCGGTATCAATACTTTCTATCTGCTCAATCTCATCTCCAAAAAAGGTGATCCGGTAGCCGTAATCCACGTAAGGCAGGTTCACATCCACGGTATCGCCCTGCACCCGGAAGGAGCCCCGGGTAAAATCGCCGGTGGTACGGGTGTACAGGGAGTTTACCAGGTTATGCAGCAGGGCGTTGCGGCTAATGGTCTGGCCCTGGTTAATACGCAGGATACCGTTTTCCAGCTCCGTAGGGTTACCCATACCATATATACAGGATACGCTGGCTACCACAATTATATCCCGGCGGCCGGAGAGCAGGTTGGAGGTAGCGCGCAGGCGCAGCTTATCCAGCTCCTCGTTAATGGACAGGTCTTTTTCTATATAGGTATCGCTTACAGGCATGTAGGCTTCCGGCTGGTAATAATCGTAGTACGATACAAAGTACTCTACGGCATTTTCCGGGAAGAACTGGCGGAACTCGCCATACAGCTGGGCCACCAATGTTTTGTTATGGGTGAGCACCAGGGTGGGCCTTTGCACGTTCTGGATCACGTTGGCCATGGTAAATGTTTTACCGGAGCCGGTAACCCCCAGCAGGGTTTGAAAAAGAGCCCCTTCTTTAATTCCTTCTGTTAACTGTTTAATAGCGGCGGGCTGATCGCCAGCCGGCTCGTATGGTGCATGTATCTTAAATGGCATGTTATCTAGTAATGGCGCTTATTGTTATTGGATGTATCAAATTTACAAAACTTGTAGCGTTCCACCTTACGGAGGAGGTGGGTGTATCTGACCGTGGGAGATAGTGAACCACAAAACCGGACAGGGTGCAGAGGTATAGCCAATATGTTGATGTGCTGATATGCTAATGTTTGCCAATAAAAAGCAGAAAGGGTAATGTGCAGATGGAGAGGCGCGGGATGCTGCCGGGGCGGTGCCCTGCATGCAGTTACATGAACGGCGCTGGTTATCCGGAGTTATTTTTACATATTTGAGGCTTACAATTTGTTTATGCGCTCAACAATTCTTTACCGCCTGCTTTTAAGCTGTTTATTATTACCGTTGTTACCCCTGGCAAGCTTTGGCTGGGGCCCTACCGGCCACCGTGTGGTGGCGGAAATTGCCTGGCAGCACCTGACCCCACAGGCCCGCAAAGCCGTTATAGCCCTGCTGGGCCGGCAGCCTTTGGCCATGATTGCCAACTGGCCGGACTTTATTAAGTCTGATACTACGCATAAGTACGATCATACTTCGCCCTGGCACTACATGGATTTTCCGGGAAATATTTCCCGGGAGCGGTTTAATGCGCTGCTGCCTGCAGGCAAAGGTGAAAACCTGTATGTGGAAACCAATGCCATGGTACAGCAGCTGAAATCCACCACCGCTACCAAAGAGGAGAAAGTATTTGCGCTTAGCTTTTTAGTGCACCTGATAGGCGATATGCACCAACCCCTGCATGTAGGCCGCGATGAAGACCAGGGTGGTAATAAAGTGAGCGTGTTCTGGTTTGACCGGCCTACTAACCTGCACCGTATATGGGATGAGCACCTGATAGAGTTCCAGCAGCTAAGCTATACAGAATACGCCAAAGCCCTGGACATAGCACCCGATGCAACCGTAAAGAAGCTGCAGGGAGGTAGTATTGCCGACTGGATGTATGAATCACATGTACTGTCTGATAAGATCTATGCCAGAACCAAAGAGGGTGATAAGCTGAGCTACCGCTATAATTACTGGTTTCTGGACGATCTGAATCAGCAGCTGCTGAAAGGCGGATTAAGGCTGGCAGCAGTGTTGAATGCAACTTTTAAGTGAGCTGAAAGCAAAAAGCAGAAAGCATAAAGCTGGTGGAGAACTATCCACTAAGCTGAAAGCATAAAGCTAAAAGCTCCGGAGAACTACTCCAGGTAAATGAGCTTGAAGCTGAAGGCTGGCAGAGTATAGAACCGCTTTATTAAATAAACAAAAGCTGAAAGCACGGAGCGGTTTCTCCGATGCTTTCAGCTTTTTGCTTTATCCTTTATGCTTTTGGCTTTATGCTTTCTGCTAAACTAAATCAATATCAAAATTCACCAGCTCTACAAATTGCTCTAAACGGGCGCTGATATCTTCGTGGGTAATTTCTTTCAGGCGGCTGGTGCCAAACTTCTCCACACAGAAAGAGGCCATTGCGGAACCTACAATGATGGCCGTTTTCATGTTCTCAAAAGAAATATCCTTGGTTTTTGCCAGGTGGCCTATAAAACCGCCGGCAAAGGTATCGCCTGCACCGGTGGGGTCAAATACATCTTCCAGCGGTAGGGCAGGTGCAAAAAATACATGGTTCTCATGGAACAGCAGCGCACCGTGCTCCCCTTTCTTAATAATTAAATAACGGGGGCCCATGGTCAGGATCTTCCTGGCGGCTTTAACCAGGGAGTATTCGCCACTCAGCTGCCGGGCTTCGCCATCGTTGATCATCAGCACATCTACCATGGTCAGCACTTTCTTCAGATCGTCCAGGGCTACTTCCATCCAGAAGTTCATGGTATCCAGCACAATCAGCTTGGGACGCTCTCTCAGCTGGTTAATAACGCTTATCTGTACCTGGGGCGACAGGTTACCCAGCACCAGGAACTCACTGCCCTGGTAGCTTTCCGGGATCACCGGGTCAAAATCACCCAGTACGTTCAGTTCTGTTACCAAGGTATCGCGGGTGTTCATATCCATATGGTACTTACCGGACCAGTAAAAGGAAGGGCGGTCTTTTTTGATCTGTACCCCTTCCAACGCCACGCCTTTGGCAGCCAGGGCATTCAGGTCAGCCTGCGGAAAATCGCCACCGACAACAGACACCTGGTTAATGGGCTGTACGAAATTGGATGCGGTCCACGCAATAAAAGTTGCAGAACCACCAATGATCCGTCCTGATTTTCCGAAGGGCGTTTCTATTTCATCAAACGCCATAGAACCTACGACAATGAGCGACATATTTGCTTTTAGTTTACTGGTTTATAGGTAAAACAGGGGCAAAGGTAATAAAATAATATGCTGTTATAACAACTGTCAGATGCCTGCATGAAAAGAATACCCTCTGCATATAAACGCAGTGTTTGCATTCGTAAACATCGCATACATTCACCGGATACCCGGTAGTTCTTTACGTATATACATGCGCGTTATAACCATCAGTGCTTTCCCCTATAGCCCACAACATTTGTTGCAACTACAAATCCGCTGCAGCAGCGCCTATGCGGGCAAAGCGGATCCGGAATATTTCAAAAAAAATGTTTGTGTTTTTTTATGTACTCTTGTAACCTTTTACGTAAGTGCCCGTTTAACATACACATTCTGCCAGGGCAAACTGAGCTAAACCGTTGATCAGAAAATACAGAAAAGACCTTTTATATAAACAGGAACCGTGCTTATGTTTCAGCTATTTATTTAGTAAGTAACCATTCTACCTATATTTTGTACTCGTTTATTGAACAACCGGAAACCATTATTAGTAAGTAGTTAAGGAGTGATGAAAAAAGCGAATAGCCGGCAAATGATGCCGGCTATTCCTTTTCGTGGTAGGTGTGCTGGTTATAGGATATGGTTCCAGCTTCTTTTGGGATTATCCATTACTGTAACTGGGGCTGGATACGCAAAACCTTAAATTCCGTACGCCTGTTCAGCTGGCGTCCATCGGGGTTATCTTTACCATTAGGCATTGTATTGGGGGCAATGGGCCTTGACTCACCATAGCCCTTGGCCACCATCCGGGAGGTGGGAATGCCTTTACCTGCCAGGTAATCCACGCAGGACTGTGCCCTGGCCTGTGATAACTTCATGTTATACACATCGGTGCCTTTACTATCAGTATGCGATCCCATTTCTATAATAATGTTCGGATTATCCTGCATAATAGATACTACAGTATCCAGTACGATCAGCGACTGCGGCCGCAGCACGGCCTTGTTATAGTCATAGTAAATATCTTTCAGGATAATGGGCTTGCCTATCTCATAACGTTTTAAACACAGGGAGGGATTCATGAGGGAATCCACACTCACCAGCTCATCGGTATTGAAATAAATGGCTTTGGAGAAGTAGTTCTCTTTCTCCGCCATTACCTTGTAATCTTTCTGTATATCTACATCAAAGCTGTAATGCCCGCTTTCATCTACTGTTACCTGCTGCAATACTTTCTGCTGCACCGTATCTAAAAGGGTAACAGTGGCGCCGGTCAACGGCAGCTGCCCATCGCAATCCAGGATCATACCCCCGGCGCTCTTGGCTTTCCTTTTAAGGCTGAACAGCTCCAGGCAGCATACGGATTCCCGGTCGGAGCTGATGTAACCGCCGTTCAGCGGGTGGTTCTTATCTAAAGGTGTATAGTAAATATCATCTTTGGATGAGTTCAGCGGCAGGCCCATGTTCTTAGGGGCCGACCAGTTACCTATGGCGCCCTGGCTCATGAAGAAATCCAGTCCGCCAAAACCTACCCGGCCATCTGAGCTGAAAATGAATGTACCGCTCCGGGTATCATAATAGGGTGCCTGCTCTTCATCGCGGGAGTTAATGCCGGTACCCACGTTTTTGGCGGCGCCGGGTGTGCCGCTTTGCAAGGGGCTGTACCAGATATCATTCTTTCCCATGCCACCGGGGCGATTAGAGGCAAAGAACAGGTATTTATCATCCGGGGTTACAAATGGCTGCATGGAGCTAAAACCAGGTACATTCACTTCCTGCCCTAATGGTTTTGGCTCAGACCAGCCTGCGCCCTGCCGGGTACTTACGTAAATGGATGCCTGCTTTTCCCCGTTCACGCGGGTCCATCGGGTAACGAATAGCATACTCCCATCGGAGGTAAGCGCTGCCACGCCCTGATCTACTCCTTTAACGGTGGGTATGGTCACTTTCACGCTGCTATCAAAATCAGTACCCCGGCCAGCTGCGGTAAACAGGTCATTTACATAGGGATTATCTTTCTTCTTTTTGTCATCCTCATTGTTCACCGGGTTTTCAGGGCGTGATGAGGTGAACAACAACAGGTTGTTACCCACTGCTACCGGTGCATAGTTAGCGCCGCCGGTATTTACATTCCCCCCTACTTTGCTGATGCTGTAACGGGGATTCATTTTTTCTGACAACCCAAATTCACAGACCTCTATTTCCAGCGCCAAACGGGTGCTGATAGCATCTGCATTGGTATAGCTTTGCTTGAACTGATTGAACTGGTCCAGCGCTTCCTGGTACTTGCCATTGGCGCGCAAGCACACGCCATACCAGAAGCGGGCCAGTGGAAATGCTGCGTTGTTATTATAGCTAACGGTTTGTGCATAATAAATTTCTGCATTGCCAAAGTCATTGTACTGGCGGTACGATTCCGCCAGCCGGTATACGACCGTTTCATAATCCTTGATCTTATTGCTTCTTTCCTTAGGGGCTGCATTCACGCCGCCATTCACTGCATAGGGCAATACATGCAGGGGAGGACTTTTATACGTACCCAATGCCTTGCTATAATATTGCGCTGCAGAGTAATAATCCTTTGCATTGTAATACACATCGGCAGTGCGCCGGTAATCATACACCAGCTGTGCATGTACGGCGTTGATGCTCCATAACAGGATGATAAGCCAACAGCGTATAAATTTTTTCATCTGACGGGTTTTTATCTTTTACAGCCTTGGACAAATAAAATATTCTTCTGTCATCACTCTTCTCTTACGGCTTATGAATGACAGGGAGAGCTCAAAACTATTGTTGCTGCCAGTGGTCAGCCGGTGCAGGCTGGATGTATTGGCATCATAGCTCAGGCCCAGTACAAAGTTCTTGTAATGGAAGCCGGTAAAGGGTATTACGGCATCATTAAAGCGGTAGGTGGCGCCGGCCAGCAGATCAAACTCCGGGTTTACCGTATACTGGCCATATACACCCAATACTTTTTCTTCTGCATTACCCTGGCGCATGTACAAACCATGCGGAGTAATGCTTACCTCTTCCGTTAATTTTATTTTGGTACCACCATGCGCCAGGTAGCGCAGCGGGTATTTGCGGTTATCATTGGCTACGAACGGATCTTCCGGCTGTGTTAAATGGCCGGCAGAGATGCCTGCAAATGGATTAAAGCGATGGTTGGGATTACCATCAAAGAATAAAGCACCAGCTGCTGCATCAAAGGCGGTGGAGGATGTTTTATTCAGGTTTTCGCCATTATACATGCTGGGATCAAAGCCCATTACCGGGTTCCACTGGCTGCCGGTCTGGAACTTGGAGGGGTCTACCTTGCGGCTGATAATACCTGCCTGGATGCCAAAAACAATGCGCGTAGTTTGTGTGGCGCCCAGCTTTACACCGCTATAGGAGAAGCTGGCCATGGCATTGAAGTAATTATAACCTGCATCACCGGCTGACATGTTCAGCACATTTAGGCCTACTCCCATATTCTTATCCGTAGCGGCATCTACTGAAACGCCGGTGGTGGCAAAAGCCTTCCCATAGTTGGTCCACTGGTTGCGGTAGTTAGCGCTCACGCGGTAATCGCCATCCAGCACGCCGGTTAATGCGGGGTTTAACCACAAGGGGTATGCGTAATATTGGGAAAAATGCGGGTCTACCTGCGCCCATGCAGACCTGGGCAGTACAGCGCTTATTAAAAGCCACAGAACAATTATACTTTTCCTCATTGGAAATCTTTTTAGCATGTTATTGAATCCCCGTTCCGGTACTCCCGGAACGGGGCATGAATAATGGGTTTTAACGTATCAGCGTAATGTTTCCTTTCTTTTTCACCGTTGCGCCATTCTGTAGCGTCGCGCTTAGAGTATACACATATACACCCGAGGGCTGCGGCTTGCCGTTCATACGGCCATCCCATCCCTGACGCAGGTCTTTAGACTGGAATACTTCCTGGCCCCAGTAGTTGAAGATGTGCAGCTCCAGGGTGGCAATGGTATTACCATACACCATCAGCACATCATTCACACCATCCCCGTTAGGACTGAACAGGTTGGGAACAAATACCTGGTCGCCTGCCGGATTGGATGCCCTGCCGGTTACGGCTGCTGACAGCATGCTGGTTTGGCAGCTGTTTTCCGCTACCGCCCTTACCTGCAGCATTACTGTCTGGTTAGGTGTTAAGCCTGTTATGATATGTGTGGTGCCATTGGCGCCTGAGCTGGGAGTAGTAAAGCTGCTGCCGTCTGTGCTTACCTCATACCGTATAGCGCCTGCAACAGGGCTCCAGCTAAAGGTTACGGAGGTGGCGGTGGAATCACTTACGGTTACTACCGGTGTGGCCAGCTCATGTAATACTGCTACGGTTACCTCTTTGCGGGTGGCGCTTACACAACCGGTGCCTGCAAACACTTCTACATAATAAGTAGTAGTGCTATCCAGCGGCGGTGTGGTAAAGGTGGCGCCCGTGGCCAGCTGGGTGCCGCCAGTGGCGGTGCTGTACCAGCGGAAATCGGCACCGGGTACGGAGGCTGCTGATGCGGTAAGCGTTACCGCTGATCCCGGGCATTGCGGATCCGGTGCATTTACAATGATGTCATTTGCATCCGGCGCGCCCACTGTAACGCTTACGGCTGTACGTTGAGCGCTGGCGCAGCCACCCGGATTTACTGCTTCTACATAATACTGCTGGTTTGCGCTCAGCGGGCCGGTAGTATAACTAGGACCGGTAGTTACTGCGGTACCACCAGTGGATGTAGTGTACCAGCGATAGGTAACATTGGCTACCGGGTTCTGTACCTGCAGGGTTGCTGTCTGGCCGGGGCATACTGTTATAGCGGCGCTGGCTACTGTTGGTTCAGCAGGTGCACTATTTACCGTTACGCTTACCGGTGTGCGGCTTACGCTTACACAACCGCCGCCACTGGCTGATTCCACATAATAGGTGGTGTTGCCGGTTAATGCCGGCGTGGTAAAGCTGCTGCCGGTAAAGAGGGCGGTGCCACCGGTAGCGGTGCTATACCACCTGTAGAAAATGCCTGCCTGTGGGTTGTTTACGGTGAGCACCGCAGTTTGGCCGGCACAGGAAGTAACGGCATCTGCCAGCGGAGCATCAATGGTGCTTACCACGGTAGCGGTTACGCCTGTACGTGCGGTGCTTACGCAACCTGCGTTATAGGCAGCTTCCACATAATAGGTAGTGGTGCTGTTCAATGCTGCGGTGGTGTAGGCTGTGCCTATGGCCAGCAGCGAACCGTTAGCCGGTTGGTTATACCAGCGGTAGGTAATTGCCGGGTCCGGGTTCAGGATGCTGAAAGTAGCAGTACCTCCTATGCAGGTAATTACGTTATTGGAGGCCACCATTGGTGCTGCCGGCGCGCTGCCTGCCTGTATGCTTACCTTGGTGCGGGTGGCGCTTATACATTTGTTGTTTAATACGGATTGTACATAATAATCGCGGTTGCCGGTTACAGCTGCTACGGTGAATACCGCCCCTGTAAATACCTGGGCGCCGCCGGTGGGTGCATCAAACCACTGGTAGGTGAAGCCGGGGAGCGGGTTCTGTACCACCAGCACCGCATCCTGCCCGGAACATATTTTCACCGTTGCTGCGGCTACTACCGGTGGTGTGGTGTTATTGCTCACCGTGATAATGTATACCTGGTTGGTATCTTTTGTACCGCCAGGCAGGGTAGCCTCTACCAGGTAAGTGATGGCTGCATTAAGCACCGGTGTGGTAAAGCTGGTACCAGTAAATACCAGGCTGTTGTTAGCGGTATTATACCAGCGGTAAATAGCCCCCGCCTGCGGGTTCACCGCGTTCAGTGTAAGGCTGGTAGCTGCGCAGATGGTGATGTTGGTAGTATCACCGTTATTGCCACCGCCATTATTGCTGTTCTTCACCGTTACTACAGCGCGGGTGTTGCTTACGCAGTTGCCTATGCTGGCTTCCACATAATACTTCACACTGTCGGCCGTTAACGGCGGGGTAGTAAAGCTGGGGCCTATGGCCAGCGGGGTACCGCCGGTGGCTACACTATACCATTTATAGGTAACGCCGCCCTGCGGGTTGGCTATCGTAAAGGTAGCAGTGCTACCCAGGTTAGTGCTTTGTGAGCTGGTTATTAATACAGGCGGCTGCAGGTTGTTCACAATCCTTACGGTAGCACGGCTGGTGCTGGCGCAGGTACCTATTACAGCGCCTGCATAATATTTCACACTATCCACACCGGTAGGCGGTGTTACGCTGAAGGTGGTACCGGTGCCTAACAGCGTACCGCCGGTAGGTGCATTATACCAGTTGTAGGTAACGCCGGGTTGCGGATTAAGGATGGCTAATTGTACAGGACCGCTGCCGCAGGTAACTACCGTGCTGTTCACCAATACCGGCACTACCGGCGGATCTGTTACCGTAATGGGGAAGATGCCGGTGGTATCGCGGAAACCGCCGCTAAATACTGTTTCCAGGCGGTAAGTGGTATTTGCATTCAGCGCCGGTGTGGTAAAGCTGGTGCCGGTACCAACCTGGGCGCCGGTGGCGGCATTAAACCACTGGTAGGTGACGCCCGCCTGCACACTGTCTACTGTAAGCGTAGTACTGCTGCCCCTGCAAATGGTAATGGCCGTTGTATCTGCTGAACCGTTGCCACAATTGATGGCCAATACGGTTACGGATGTACGTACCGGGTTGGGACAACCGTTACGGCTGGTTTCAATATAGTAGGTAGTGCTGGCCTGGTTTAATGCGGGTGTATTAAACACAGGGCCGGTAGCCAGCGGCGTGCCGCCGGTGGCAGTGGCAAACCAGCGGATAGTTACACCGGCTGTATCTGTTGCTGTCAGCTGCGCGCTACTGCCACGGCATACCTGCAGGGAAGAGGAAGCGGCAGAAGGTTTGGCCGGCACTAATCTTTGTTCTGCAATAAATACATCCATGGAGGTAATAGTAGTTAACACTCCGCCAATGCTTATGTACACCGCATCATAATCAACCGGTGCTGCAAAGGTGGCGTTGAACTTAGTACTGTTCAGCAGCTGCAGCTTCACCACGCCCAAACCTCCGTTCAGGAAGATGGGGCTGCCTGCCGGACTGCCGTTCTTATACATTTGTGCGCGTACGCCTCCCAGCACCTGCACATCTGCCAGGCCGCCGGGTAGCGCCAGTGTTAAGCGAATGCTATCCCCTGCCAAACCTGGCTGGCGGAAGTGTAATACCTGTCCTACATAACCAATGCCTACGCCGGCGGTTACCCTGGCGAAAGTAGTGCTGTCAGCATCTACTGCGTTATCCGGATTTGTTACACCGCACAGCAAACAAATGCTTACCGGCGCAGTATATACCGGGCTTTGTGCTGTATTGGCTACATAGCAAGGTCCGTTACCGCCATTGCTGGCGCGTACGGTAGCTACGCCCCGTGCGCTGCTTACGCAGGTGCCGGCGCTGGCGGCCACATAATATTTAGCGCTATCGCCTATAAGGGCCGGCGTGGTAAAGCTGGTGCCGGTGGCCAGCGGCGTGCCGCCGGATGCTGTGGCGTACCAGGTATAGGTTACCCCGCCCAGGGAGTTGGCTACTGTGAAGGTGGCCGTACCACCTGGCGTGGTAGTGATGTTGCTGGTTACCAGGGCCGGTGTGGCCAGGCTATCCTGCACTGTTATTTCATATATGCGGATGGTATCTTTTGCACCGCCGGTGAATGTAGCTTCCAGGCGGTACATGGCATCTGCATTCAGGGCCGGTGTGGTAAATGAGGTGCCGGTTGCGGCCAGGTTGTTGTTGGCCGCGTTATACCACTGGTAAGTAGCGCCTGCCTGCACACTGTCTACCCGCAGGGTTACCGTGCCGCCGTCACAGATAGTAAGCGTAGCGGTGTCGCCGGTATTACCACCATTACATTTAGTGAATATATATGCGGTGCCTACGGTACGGCTGCTGCTGGTGCAGCTGCCTGCGCCGGCTTCCACATAATAACGTGCAGTATCTACACCAGTGGCTGCCGGTACTACATTCAGCACGGCGCCGGTATCTACCAGATTACCGCCCGTTGGCGCATCATACCATTTATAGGCGATGCCTGCCTGCGGATTGAGTACGGAGAAGGTAGCGGTTTGCCCTACACACACATTTACACCGGTAACTGCCAGCTGCGGTGCTGCCGGTTGCGGCACCGCTTTAACGGTAACGGGTACACGTATTGGATTGGGGCAGCCATTACGGCTGGTTTCAATATAATAAGTAGTACTTGGCTGGTTAAGCGCCGGGGTATTGAACACTGCGCCGGTGAACACCGGTGATCCGCCGGTAGCCGTAGCATACCATTTCACAATTACACCGGCAGTATCCGTGGCTTCCAGCCGTGCGCTGCTACCCAAACATACCGTGAGCGAACTACTGGCAACGGTTGGTTTGGCAGGCAGCAGCTGTTGCTGTGCATTATATATTTCCAGTGTGGTTAAAGCGGTTAATACGCCGCCAATGCTTACATATACTGCATTGTAATTAACCGGTGCGGCAAAGGTAGCGGCAAACTTATTGCCGGTTAAAGCCTGCAGCTTCAACACACCTAAGCCACCATTCAGGAAGAGGGCATTCCCCACTGCGCTTCCGTTATTATACATCTGCACCCTTATGCCACCCAGCAGCTGCGCATCGGCCAGGCCAGTGGGCAAGCCCAGTATCAGGCGGATGCTGTCGCCGGCCAGGCCGGGCTGCTGGAAGTTTAATACCTGTCCTATATATCCTATTCCAATATTTGCACGTACCTGTGCGGCTGTTGTGGAATCACCATCCACCGCCATATCAGCATCTGTTACGCCACACAGCAGGCAAATGCTGATTGGTGCGGTGTAAACAGGACTTTGGGTGCTGTTGGCAATGCTACAGGGCACACCGGTACCATTGCCGGTTCTTACGGTGGCTATACCACGGGCTGCGCTTACGCAGGCGCCTGCACTGGCTTCTACATAATATTTAGCGCTATCGCCGGTTAATGGCGGTGTGGTAAAGCTGGTACCTGTACCCAGCGGGGTACCGCCGGTGGGGGTGCTGTACCATTTATACATTACACCACCCAGGGAGTTGGCTACCGTAAAGGTGGCTGTACCACCCGGCGTGGTAAAGGCTTCTGCTGCCAGCAAAGCTGGTGTGGCCAGGTTGTCCTGCACGGTAATATCGTACACACGCACTGTGTCGCGGATGCCGCCCGCAAAGGCAGCTTCCAGGCGGTATATAATACTTGCATTCAGGGCCGGCGTAACAAAGCTGGTGCCGGTGAATGCCAGCGTATTATTGGCAGCATTGTACCACTGGTAAGTGGCGCCTGCTTCTATACTGTCTACCGTGAGCGTTATGCTGGCACCTTTGCAGATGGTAAGAGTAGCAGTATCGCCGGTATTACCGCCATTGCAGCGGGTTGATACATATACAGCTCCACCGGTGCGGCTGCTGCTGGTGCAGGTAGCTCTGCCTGCCTGTACATAATAATGCAGGGTATCCACACCGGTTGTAGCAGGTACTACATCCAGGGTGGCGCCGGTATCTACCTGGTTGCCGCCGGTTGGCGCATCGTACCAGGTGTAGGTAATGCCTGCCTGCGGGTTTAACACAGACAAGCCGGCTACCTGACCTACACAAATATTGATGGCTGCTGCTGTTAGCTGTGGTGCTGCAGGCTGTGCTACCGCTTTTACGGTAACGGGTATACGCTGTGTATTGGCACAACCATTCCGGCTGCTGCCTATGTAATAAGTAGTGCTGGCCTGGTTAAGCGCGGGGGTATTGAAAATGCCGCCGGTGAACAGGGGTGCACCACCTATGGGGGCTGCATACCAGCCTACTGTTATGCCGGTGGTATCCATTGCCACAATGCGTGCGCGGCTGCCCAGGCATACTGTGAGCGAGTCACTTTCCGGGCTGGGTTTGGCCGGTAACATGATCTGTTCTGCATTATATACATCCAGGGTAGTTAAGGCAGATAATACACCGCCCAGGCTAATCCTTACTGCATCATAGGCAGTTTGTACCGGTATAGTGGCTGTAAATTTATTAGCGTTTATAAGTTTCAGGGTCAGCAGGAAATCGTTCAGGAAAACCGGGTTACCTACCGGGCTGCCGGCATTATAGGTTTGTACCTGTACGCCACCCAGCAGCTGTGCATCTGCCAGGCCGGTGGGCAGGCCCAGGATCAGGCGAATACTATCGCCCGCCATGCCAGGATGCTGGAACTGCAGGTGCTGGCCTATATAACCAATACCTACATTAGAGCGGATGTGGGAGGCCGTAGTGGTATCCCCATCTATAGCATTACCCGGGTTAGTAACACTGCACAACAGGCAAATGCTGAGCGGTGCGGTGTATACGGGGCTTTGCTGCGCATTGCTATAGGTACAGGGTAAACCGCCGGGGGCATTTACCAGCTGTATAACGCCTACTGCACGGGTGCGGCTGGCCTGGTTAGAGGCATTCACCGCCTCGGCATATACCTTACCATTTGCAGATATAGCCGGAGTAGTATAGATAGTATCTGTAGCCAGCACCACGCCGCCGCTATCCACGCTATACCAGCGGTAAGTAAGCGCCGGATCAGGGTTCGCAATGCGGAAGGTGGCTTTTTGGCCGGTACTTACATAGGCTGTATCCGGAATAATATCCGGCACCGGCGGCAAGGTGGAGATAATAACGTATACGGGCGTACGCTTACTGCTGCAGCTACTGGAATCTGCCTGCACATAGTAAACGGCATTGGAATCCAGCGCAGCGGTTATGAATTGTGCGCCGGTGTGAATGGCTGTGCCGCCGGTATTTGCCTTAAACCAACGGTAAGTATAATTTGCATTGGGAGATACGACGTTAAAGGTAGCAGTATGCCCCTTGTCTATAGTAATGGTAGACGGGTTAACTGCAACAGCAGGCAGGCCCAATTTTACCTGAACCGGCGTGCGGGTATTGCTGCCGCAGGCATCTGCACCGGTGGATACTGCTTCTACATAAAAAGTAGTATCTGAAGTAATGTTGCCAGCGTTGAATGTTGCACCGGTGAATAACAGGTTACCACCGGAATACGAATCGTACCAGCGGAATGTTCCACCTGCGGGCTGGGTAGCCGTTAATGTTACACCGCTGCCGGGGCAGGTTCTTACCACACTATCTGCCACCACCGCATTGGGCGGGGTAAATTTAGCGTAATAGAGCTTGAAGGAGCTGATGGCTGCCAGTAATGCGTTGAAGTCCACTTTCACACTGTCGAATGCTACGCCGGGCGCAAAAACAACTTCTGCACGGGTAGTATCATCCAGCAGGCGCAGATCCAGCAGGGCTGCATTATTAACCTGCGCTACCTGGGTGTTACCGTTATACAATGTAAAGGTCAAACCGGAAAGTGCGCCCAGGTCTATCAGGCCGGAGCTAACGCCAACACCTATACGCAATGTATCCTTAGCGCCGCTTAATGCGCTAAAACCTAAGCCCTGGTATACCCCGCCCAGCAGGCCAATGCTTACACGCAGCTCAGATGCGCTATTCACATCGCCATCAATAGCCAGTAAGGGATTTATTACGGAGCAAAGCACACAAGCTACACCGCTGGTGCCGTTAGATTGTGTGGCGGCAGCCCCGCACAGGAGGTTATTCACTGCCTTGGCGAAAATGGGTACAGCTGTACGTATCAGGCTATGTAAGCCATCGGTGGGTGAAAATGCTTCTACATAATACACCTTGTTATCCAGTATGTCAGGGGTGGTAAAGTTAGCGCCGGTAAATACAGGCGTACCGCCCGTAGGTGTTTCGTACCAGCTGAAGGTGGCATTGGGAATACGCGGAATACCGGCTGTAAAGCTGGCTGTTTTGCCCACTTCTACAGTATCGGATGCAGGGTTTACCCTGGTTACCTGTACCGGCATCATGGCAGCGGCTTCGTATACATTTAAACCGTCTAATAAACCTACAGTAGATGTAAGGTCTATACGGGTACCGTCAAACGGCTGTGTAGCGGCGAAGGCTACACGGAATTTCTGGATACCGCCGTCTATGCCCAACAGGTCCAGCTTAATAAGGTTACTGTTCAGGAAGGTGGCATCTCCATTGGGAGTAGCGCCATTGAAAGTTTGCACCCGGATGCCGTTCAGCAAATTGGCGGTAGCCAGGGGATTATTCTGGGTACCCAGGAAAAATACTACGCTGTCGCCGGCCTGATACTCGGCCGGGAAGCGGATCTGCTGGCCTACATAGGTAGCTACACCTACCGGCAGCACCAGGCGGGAAGCGGTAGTGGTATCTTCATCCACAGCCAGGGTGGGATTGTTAACCGCGCACAACACACAGGCAAGACCGCCTGTTATAGGGCTTTGCTGGTCCACACCATACGTCCACAAGGGGCCGGCGCCACCGGCTACTATTACGGGTACGGCAGTACGTTTAAAGCTGGTTTTACCCAGCGGGTCTACTGCTTCTGCATAATAGGTAGCATTGCGCGTAAGCGGCGGGGTAGTGAATGTACCGGTGGCCAAAGGTGCCCCACCGGTGGGAGATGCGTACCAGTTGTAGGTAGCGCCTGCTATACGGGATGAAGGTGTTAAAGTAGCGGTTTGATGATAAGCCACTGTATCAGGCGAAGGGGTAACCGTTACGGGTACCATAGCCACGGCCTCATATAATTTCAGGTTTTGCGCCAGTGAAAGCGATACGGTAGATCTCAGGTTTACCTGCACTGCATCACAGGTATCCTGTATGGGCAGCGTAACCCTGAATTTACGGTTGCCGCCGGAAAGTCCCAGCAAGTCTACCCGCGCCAGCTGCGCATCCAGCATCGTTGCATCATCATTTGCTACCGGAGTGCCCAGGATGGCATCATGATAGGTTTGTACAATGAGGTTAGGTAATAACTGCCCGGTGAGAAGGCTCTCCGGTGTTTCCAGGATCAGCACCAGGCTATCGCCGGGGTAGTATACACCCGGGAATATCACCCGCTGGCCTAATGTGGTGGCCAGCCCAAGCGGCATTGAGAAAGCAGATGCGGTGGTAGTATCGCCATCGGCTGCCTGTGCGGGATTGCTTACCGAACACAATACGCAGGCGGCGCCGCCAACAAAGGGGCCTGCCTGTTCATCGCCATACGTCCAGATAGGGCCGGGTGCACCGGACACTCTAACTACAACGGGCGTACGTATATAGCTGCTTAAATTATCGGGAGTAGTAGCCTCTACATAATAGGTAGTTGCGGCTGTAAGAGCGGGGGTATTAAAGGTAGCGCCGGTGTGCAAAGCAGTGCCGCCGGTGGGGCTGCTGTACCATTTGAACTGTGCGCCTGATAAGCGGGATGCCGCGCTGAAAGAAGCGCTTTGCCCGGATACGACCACTGTACTATCGGGGCTCACGGTTACCGGTACAATAGCGGCAGCCTCATAGATCCTTAAGGAGCCTAATGCTGCCAGCGTAGCACCGGTAGTTACCTGCACGGCATTAAAGGCCTTGGTTACCGGTAGTATTGCACGGAACTTATTAGCTGCGCTGCCTAACAAATTCACCTGAACCAGGGATCCATTTAAAGTGGTTGCATCATTATTCAGTATTCCGTTATTGAGTGTTTGTACGGTAATGCCGGACAACAAGCCACCGGCCAGCAGCTGGCCGGGCACTTCCAGGTCGAGCGCTATCCGATCACCGGCCTGGTAATCGCCGGCAAACGTAAGCCGTTGTGTTACGGTACCGCCTACACCCACCAGTGTTACCAGGGCGGAGTAGGTAGTGGTATCGCTGTCAACAGCGCGGGTAGGGTTAGTTACCCCGCAGCCCAGACATATGCCGGTAACAAAATTGCTTTGTGTAGCTGCAAAGCTCCATAAGGGGCCGGGTGCGCCGCCAAAAAGGCGTATAGCCGTTTCCTTTAGTGCAAAGGGAGCAAAGGGATGATCCTGCAGGTAAGCCTGCTGCCAGCTGTTATAGGTTTGCCGGGAAAATGCAGCCTTTGCAGGAGCAATACGGGCATAGGCTCCCATAGCCAGGAGCAGCGGGATACAGGTGATAACAGCAAAAATTAAAGCTCTTAAAGAACCTTTAGGAGTAACTTTTAAATGCATAGACAGCAAATATTAGTTTGGTAGATGTAATGCGTTCTGGTTTTACATAGTGATCACTATGCATCTAAATCTCTGGCCAGGTTATGAACGGGGAGTAAGGTTTCAAACGGATCTTAAGTTTCTTACTAGCAGATTAAATTGAAAACAAATCACAACTTAGCGGTATAGCATTTTTCACAATCTGTTAAAGAAGTGTTATTGTATTCGCGAAACGAAAGTACTCTCAAAAGGGAGGAAACGAAAATTCATTTCATTCATGTAAGCGCTTTCGTTCAGAGCTATTCATCTACTAACGTTTTGTTCATTTTGTTCATTTCAATATTGTTATGAGAGGATATACATCGGGGAGCTCACTTTTATAGAAAGAGAACAGGAGTAAACATGGAAAATGATGTAGGGTTTTATGTAGGGGGGAGGAGTTGCACTAGGGTTGCGCAGCAATTACGGAGCCTTTTTAGGAGGGAAGCATACCAATAACACCCGAATCGGACTGCCATTAAACTGCTAAAAAAACGCCTGCAATCTTAGCGCAGTTTCACTACTCATTTTTATAGCTAATAAGAATAGCCGTATCCGTAAATGTAATTACCGGTATCGATTGCAGTAGTTGGGCTCATGCTGTTAGATATAATATTTCCCTATAAAGCCTTGCAACAATTTAGCAGCCGGTCATATATAACATTTGCTATTACTACTACTGCAGCCGATCTATTTTGCTAAATAAAAATCTAAATGTGTAATCTATACGTAACTATTCATTGAAATCTAAAGTCAATCACCTAAAATCCATTATTGTTCCCTATGATAGATCTATCCTATGATTTTATCGTAGCGCTGCAAAAAGAAGTGCTGTATAGATTTGGCGTGGAAGTAATGTTACCGGGAGATTGTAAGCACCTCTCCCAATCTATCCTGAACGCCACTACTAAGCTGGTAAGTGAAACCACACTTAAACGTGTATTTGGTTTTGCTGTTGCCCAGCATAGTTTTTCGCGTTATACGCTGAACACCTTATCGCAATACTGCCGGTATAAGGATTGGGAAGATTTTCAAACCCATCAATACAAACAGCTAAGCGGAGATATCATTGTTGATAACGATAAATGGTCTGATCTTAAGAATAAGGCAGACGCTGTTTCCTATTATACTATTGTAACCTTAAAGAACCGTTCCGGTATTCCTTTTAACTACACGGTACCACGGCAATACTGTACGGCGCATATTGAACGCTTCCTGGAAAGCGACTATGCAGCTACTGCGCTTATTGCACCTTCCGGCTGGGGCAAATCCGTCACGCTGGTTCATTTAGCTGAACATTTCTGGTTTGGCCGGGAGGCCCGTTACAAACAGGATATCTGCTGGTTCATACATGCGCATGCAGCCGGCAGCCTGCTATTAAAAGGATTCTCCCTTTCCTCCTGGCTGGATAACCAGCTGAATCTTGGCAGCGGTGAAAACTTCCGGGAATACTTTGCACGTAATTTTGATAAGAAGGGCGGCCGCCTGGTGCTGATCATAGACGGCTTTGATGAAATAGCCGTGGCCGGCGATAAGCTGCGCCTTATGTACACCAAGCTGGAAGATTTTGTGTATTCCAACGACCTGTTCCCCTGGGTGAAAGTGATCCTTTCTATCCGTAGCAATACCTGGTCAGAGATCTTCCAGCACTCTGTGCAGTACCCAGCCTTTCGCCGCTACTGGTACGTGGGCGCTGAAATGGATGAAGAAACCAATACCAACCTTCCCTTGCTTACTGAACAGGAAGTAAAATCCGTTTTATACAGTCATCAGTTTAACCCGGCTACTGTACGCACTTTCAGCGAGCCGTTCCTGCAAAAGCTGCGTTACCCTTACTACCTGCAGCTATTTTGCCAGCTGAATGCAGGACCGGATCAATCGTTTGTAGATGAACGCCTGAGCCTTTTTGAGATCGTATCGCGGTTTGTACAGCAGCGGGTGTTTAACTCACAGAATAATTCCTTTAAGATCAGGATCCTTGACCAGCTGCTTGCACTGCTGGACTATGGGCGTAACGGACAGTACACGGATAAGCTGCTGCTGCTTAACCAGCAGGACCTGGCCCTTGCACAAGCGTATAAAGAGCTGCTGGCAGATAATATACTGGTGGAGGAAAACCTGAGCCAGGAGATCATGTTCCATGTGAAGGTGCGCTTTGCGCATAACTTTCTGCTGGAATATTTTACTGCTATGCATTTTGTGCGGGAAAGCGGGCAGCAGCTTACGGACGATACACTGCAACAGATACTTACGCATTTCCCGGCTTCCGCTTACCGGGGCAGCCTGTTTAAATGGCTGCTGCGCTATGCTATGAACCAGCGGCAAACAGACAGCACGCATAAAATACTTTGCCTGCCGCTTTCCAATCTGGAAAAGTCTATGCTGCTGGAATACCTGGTGCTGCATTACCAGCAGGAGGGCGACCGGCAACCGGACCTGAAGCATGTTTTTCCGCCCGGTTATTTTAAAAAATACCCGCTGAACAGCTTCATCAGCGATGACTTTTTACACCCCGGCAAACGCAAGGTGCTTACTACATTGCTTACACTGGCAGAGGGGCCGGAAGATAAGCTGAAGATACGCAGCATCCTGTTCCGCCTGGCGCTGCTGCAGCTGGATGCGGAACAGTGCGAGCAGGAGCTGAACAACATTAAAAAGATCTGCGGCAAAGAACCGCAGGATGAAGGGCTGTGGCTAAGCCCCTATGAAATATGCCTGTTCATTTATGAGTACCTGAAATTCGGGATCGTGAATGAAGGCATCCGTGAAAAGATCTACGATTATGCACGCTACTGGAATGGCAGCAGCCGGCAGTCTATTACTGTGGCGCAGGAAATTGTATACCGTAATATGGGATTTATATTCCTGCTGCTGGAAGATTATGAGCACCTGTTTAACTTCAGTAAGCAGCTATTTGCCTATCACCCTACCCTGCCCTACCGCACTACCGACAGCTTACGCCAGGTACTGCTTTGCTGGCAGGCGTACGCACAGCTGCAGCTGGGACACCCGGACACTGCTTCCAGAATATGCCGCCATTTAGACACGGTACAGAGCAAAAATGCTACGGACCGTTACTGTATACGGCATGTGGAAACGCTGCAAAAGATCATTATGGCGCAGGTGTATAATAACCGGCAGGAGTATAGCAAGGCCCTGCGTGCGGCAGAAGGAGCTATGGAAATTGCGCTGAAGCAGGATCTGAAGCTACTGGCGCTCCTTAACTTTTCCCTGCTGCGGAAGATCTACAAACAGCTGCAGCTGGAAAAACAGCTGGATCAGGCGCAGCAACAGGTAGAACTTTTCCATAAAAGCACCTCCTTTAAACAAACGGCCCGGTTATGGTAAAGAGGTAGAATGATTACATTTGTAATTTACATTTTACCTTCATATGAATGGCGATTGATGAAAGCAGATACTCCGGCCTGCAGCAATTCCTGCTCAACCTTTTGAGCCTGTTAACCGTGCTGCCCCTGGCGCCGTACCTGAACCGGTACCTGCCACAAATAGTGGCTGGTGGCTGGCACCTGGATATGATGGTGGCCATTATCCTTTCCTTTTTATTTACCCGCCTGCTGTTATGGATCTTTAAACCGCTGATCATACCGGCGTTTTTGCTGGTGTGCAGCGTACTGGTATTCAACTACTTCACTGATAGCTACAGCTTTGTCAATGTTTTAAATGATTATAAAGGCGTGGTACAGGGCAACTGGGGCGCTAAGGACAGCAAACAGCTGGACATTTTAAGCCTGTACCCCCGCCGCGTGGAAACCTACCGGGATAAAACCGTACGGGGCATAAAGTCGCGGGTGGATTTCCAGGATTCTGTGGTTCGCAATTTTTCTGTGCGGCACTCCCTGGAAGATTTTGATGAATATTTTCCAAAGTATGGGAGGGTGGTGCGCTTTCTTTCCCTGTTCCGCTACATTAACACCCATTTCAAATATGTGCAGGATACCCGGCGCGATGAATATTTTGCCACGGCCCGGGAAACCATCTTAAACGGGCTGGGCGGTGATTGTGATGATCACTCCATTCTCATGACAGCCTGCCTGCAATCTATTGGCGCCCAATGCCGTATTGTACTGATACAGGGCCATGCCTACCCGGAATTGTATTGCGGTACCAAAGAAGATTTTGAGGCCATGAAGCAGGCTATTATCACGCTTTTTCCCCGGCCGGCCGTAAAGGAAATCTACTATCACGAAATGAAAGGCATGTACTGGATAAACCTGGATTATACCGCCCGCCACCCCGGTGGGCCATATATGAATGATAAGGTGTATGCGCTGATAGAATTATGAGCGCGGCGGCTCATAATTCTATCAGCGCGGTCCATGGTCCACGGTCTATAGTCCATTGCCTGGTGCGTATAGCCCGTTGTACCTGGCATGGATAATGGCATGGTTCATATAGCCAGCTGTTCTATTAAAGCGGTCCACTGCCTGGTTCGTATAGCCGGCTATTAATGCCTGTTAGCGTGCTATTTACAACATTAAAGCAGGCTGTGGACCATGGACTGTGGACCGTGGACAAAGTATGATTAGTGGTGGTCCGCAGGCCACCACTAATCATACTTTATTACATTTGCATCATGAGCCAATATAGCCGGATACGGAAATACCATAGCTTTTTCAGATTTAAACAGGATTTTGAACGGTACAGCCTGAAAAAGGCCCGGAGCTACGAGATCATTATTCATTGGCTGCACAGCAAAATGAGCCGCACCCAGTTCCTGATGCTGTCCGGTATACTGGTGGGTACCGCTGCCGGGCTGGGCGGGGTGGCACTAAAAATGCTGGTACATTACATCCATTACGTTATTACCTATAAAGTACACTTCAGCACACAGATCATATTTTATGCTTTGTTCCCTTTCCTGGGTATTGTGCTTACCACGCTGATGGTGATCTGGTTCTTCAAAGGGCAGGCGCGTAAAGGTATACCCGCTATCTTGTATGAAATAGCGCAGAACAGCAGCCTGGTGCCGGCTGTTAAAATGTATTCACAGATCTTACAAAGTGCGGTAACCGTGGGCCTGGGCGGCTCCGCAGGACTGGAAAGCCCGATAGCCGTAACGGGCGCAGCCATCGGCTCCAACTATGCACGCATTTACCATTTAGGCTATAAGGAAAGAACGCTGCTGCTGGCAGCCGGCGCTACGGCCGGTATTGCTGCTGCCTTTAATGCACCCATTGCAGGCATGATGTTCGCGTTTGAGATCTTGCTCACCGGCGTAGTGTTCTCTGACTTCATTCCACTGATACTGGCGGCCGTATGCGGCAGCCTTTTATCCAAAGTTATTTTGCAGGAGGAGGTATTGTTCCATTTTCAATCGCGGGAGCCGTTTAACTATCATAACCTTCCCTATTACATTATACTCTCCATCTTATGCGGCTTGTATGCCCGCTACTTTGTAGTGTTTTCCCAGCGGGTGGAGCATTTTTTTCACCGCCTGCAATGGAGCAAGCTGCAAAAAGCCATGCTGGGCGGCGTGGTGGTAGCGCTGCTGTGTGTGATCATGCCACCATTGTTCGGGGAGGGCTATACCTCTGTAAAGCTGCTGGTGAATGGCGATGCCGGTAATATTATAGAGCACAGCTTTTTACGGTACGTACACCTGGAAAACTGGATCGTGCTGCTGTTTGCAGGCAGCGTATGCCTGCTGAAAGTGTTTGCCACTTCCTTTACCATTCATAGCGGGGGTAATGGCGGTAACTTTGCACCATCCTTGTTTGCAGGCGGTTTCCTGGGTTACTTTTTTGCCATGGTTTGCGAGCAGGCAGGCATGAAGGATGTGCCGATGGTGAACCTGGTAATTGTGGGTATGGCTGGCGTAATGAGCGGTGTGCTGTATGCCCCGCTAACGGCCATTTTCCTGATCGCAGAATCCAGCTCCGGGTACGACCTGTTTATTCCGCTGATGCTGGTATCCACTATTTCCTTCCTGATAGGCAAATGGTTCTCTCCCATTTCACCGGACCTGAAAGAGCTGGCAGATGCGGGCAAGATCTTTACCCGCGAGCATGACCGCAATATATTATCCATCCTGAAAATTGAGGAGCTGATTGAAAAAGATGTGCAGCAGATAGACATACAAGCTTCCCTGCGGCAGCTGGTGGAGCTGGTGAAACAGGGCAAACGTAATATGGTGGCTGTGGTGAATCAGCAGCAATTCCTGGAAGGTATTATTACACTGGAAGATATACGGCCCATTATGTTTAACCCAGCCCTGTACGATACCATGACTGTAAGAGAGCTGATGAAAGCGCCGCCCGCCCTGGTGCACCCGGAGGACAGCGCTTCTTTTGTAATGCAAAAGCTGGATGAGACGCATAGCTGGAACCTGCCGGTGGTGGAGCAAAATCGACTGCTGGGCTTCGTCTCTAAATCTGGCATTCTGAATCGCTATAGACAACTGTTACAAGAATATTCGGATTAATTAATAATGAATAATTACAGAATTAATAATCAAGCGAAGAGTTTCATCCAGTATTATTAATTATTCATTATTAATTGTTAATTTATTGTATGGCCAAAATACTTATTCTCTTCGCGCATCCTGCGCTGGAGAAATCACGCATACATGCAGGCTTGCTAAAGAATATCAAAGGTACGCAGGGCGTTACGCTGCATGACCTGTATGAGGTATATCCTGATCTGAATGTGGATGCAGACCGGGAGCAGGCGCTGTTGCTGCAGCACGATATTATTCTTTTCCAACACCCGTTTTACTGGTACAGCGCACCGGCTATTATTAAGCAGTGGCAGGACCTTGTGCTGGAACACGGCTGGGCCTACGGGCATACGGGCAAAGCTTTAAGCGGCAAGCGGATGGGCAATGTGATCAGCACCGGCGGCTCGCAGCAGTCCTATACTGTTGGCGGCCATCATGGCTATACCATTCATGATTTCTTGCTGCCCTTCCGGCAAACAGCCCGCCTTTGCAACATGGAGTATTTACCGCCTTTTGTAATACATGGCACGCACCGCCTGAAGCGGCAGGACCTGCCTTTTTGCTGCATGCAGTACCGGGAAACGCTGGAAGCACTGCGGGATGATAAGTATACCCCGGCTATGCTGCAGGAAGCCGTGTACCTGAATGACCTGATAGCGCAAACCAGCGATAGTAACTGATCACACATGCACCTATGCGGTGATGATTAATGTTTAATATAATAGAGGCAGCAGCCATTTGCCAACCTTCTTAAACCTTTACGGATGAACGAGCATTCCTTTTTCTTTACTGCCATGATATACCTGGCCGCAGCGGTAGTATGTGTACCGGTGGCTAAAAAGCTGGGGCTGGGATCTGTGCTGGGCTACCTGCTGGCCGGTATTTTCATAGGGCCGAATGTAATGGGGTTCATTGGAGCTGAAGGGCAGGACATTCTGCACTTTGCGGAGTTTGGCGTGGTAATGATGCTGTTCCTGATAGGTATTGAGCTGGAGCCCTCGCTGCTCTGGAAGCTACGCGCGCCTATTGTTGGTTTGGGCGGTATGCAGGTGCTGATCAGCACCGCTGTGATCTCTGTTATTGCCTGGTGGATGGGGCAGCCCTGGAATGCAGCGCTGGCGCTGGGTATGACTTTCTCCCTCTCCTCTACCGCTATTGTATTACAGATCTTGAAAGAAAAAGGCTGGATGCCTTCTGCTGCGGGGCAAAGCGCTTTTTCCGTACTGCTGTTCCAGGATATTGCAGTAATTCCCATGCTGGCAATTTTTCCCTTACTGGCGCCGGTAGGCGCTGCTACCAGCACCGGCGGGCATACGTTCAGGGATGGCCTGTCCGGCTGGATGCAAACGCTGATGGTGTTTGGCGCAGTGATCACCATTATACTGGCAGGGCGTTACCTGGTAAGGCCGCTACTGCGGCTGGTGGCACAGGTACGGGTACGGGAGCTGTTCACCACCTTTGCGCTGCTGCTGGTAGTAGGCATATCCGTACTCATGACCTTAGTGGGCCTGAGCCCTGCGCTGGGCGCATTCTTAGGCGGGGTAGTATTAGCCAACAGCGAATACCGGCATGAGCTGGAAAGTGATATAGAACCGTTCAAAGGTTTGCTGTTAGGACTGTTCTTTATTGCCGTAGGCGCATCTATAGATTTTCACCTGATACTTTCCCAACCCCTGGTAATGCTGGGATTAGTGCTGGCCCTGATGATGGTGAAATGCCTGATCTTAATGGGACTGGGAAAAGTGTTTAAGCTAAGCACGGATCAGAACCTGCTGTTTGGCTATAGCTTATCGCAGGTAGGTGAATTTGCTTTTGTGCTGCTGTCCTTTACCCGCCAAACCGGTATACTGCCGGATGCCACTGCCAGTATGATGACGGCTGTAGTGGCGCTCAGCATGGCCTTTACGCCGCTGGTAATCCTGCTTTATGAAAAGTTATTGCAGCCCCGCTTTACCATTACGGAAAACAGTACCCGCGAGGCAGATGCCATTGATGAAAAGAACCCGGTGATACTGGCGGGCTTTGGAAAAACAGGGAATGTGATCGGCCGCTTTTTGCTGGCCAATGGTGTGCCCACTACTATTCTGGACCTGGACTCTGACCGCATAGATATGCTGCATAACCTGGGTATACGCGCTTATTACGGGGACGCATCCCGCCAGGACCTGCTGCATGCTGCCGGTGCAGCAGAGGCTAAAATAATTATTATTGCTACGGACACTATTGACCAAACAACGGAAATAGTGAAAGTGGTGCGACAGCATTTCCCTAACCTGCAAATGCTGGTAAAGGCAGCTACCATACCGGATACCTTTGACCTGATGGAGCTGGGTGTGCTGCATATTTACCGGGAATCGCTGGATACTTCCCTGCGCATGGGAGCCGATGCGCTGCATATGCTGGGTTTCCGCGCCTATAACGCGCGCCGGGCTGCCAGCACGTTCCGGCAGCATGATGAAAAAGCGCTGAAAGAGCTATCGGCCCTGCGCGATGACCGCAAAACCTACCTAAATACTTTTAAGGAACGTATTGAAGAAATGTCCACGCTCATTCAAACAGATAAGGTTAAACCCTGGAATGATGAAATACTGAGCTGGGATGAACGCTCCCTGATGGAAGAAGAGGGCAACCCGGAAGTAGGTGAAATCCCGGACACAAATAGTAGTGCAGAAATATTGAATGTGAAAAAAGAAAATACGTAGTATTTATTTTCCGCTTCCGGTTACTCACCGGTTGCAGTTCCTTCGCCATTTACGTATGCGGCTATACGCTGCGCTACATCTTCCAGTAAGCCGGCATCTATATTTCCCGCCTGCGCGTGATTGTCTGCAATGGCGCGCGGGTAGCCTTCTTCATCCGGTTCAAAGGTAATTTCATGCTCCTGTATGATCACCTTATAAACGGTTTTATATTGCTGGTCCCAGGTCTTAACCTCCAGGATATGCGGGTGACCTTTGTACTCAAATTTCAGTGTAAAGTTGTCCACGACCGTTAGATTTTTTCTGTTGTTTCAAAAGTAACCGTTTTTATGGTACAAGAGTTGAGGCTATTTAGAAAAATCTAAGTGTTTATGGCCCAGCTTGTTTTATTATCCAGCGAAATACAACCATATGCCTTCCGGGACGATGGCATTTTTCCCAATAACCCCCACTTACCAGCTTTGTTTTATGAAGATTGTTTGCAGGTGCCTGATGACTTTACTGCAGCAGCTGCTATAGAAGCGCTGTTCACCAGCAATGGATGGACAGGGATCTGGGAAAGCGGGATCTATAATTTTCATCACTATCACAGCACCTCGCACGAAGTGCTGGGCGTTTGCAGCGGGGAAGCCACTATACAGCTGGGCGGCCCGCATGGCATTAACCTGGAAATAAGAATGGGCGACGTACTGATCATACCCGCCGGTGTGGCGCATTGCAGCCTGAATAGCAGCGCCGATTTCAGCTGTATTGGCGCTTACCCTCCGGGGCAGGAGCAATATGATGTTTGCCGGGGTGATGCCAGTGAAAGGCCGGAGGCTGATGAACGCATTGAGCATTTACAGTTACCTGCTATAGACCCGGTGTACGGGGCCGATGGGCCGATGCGCCAGTACTGGTTAGAGTGGCGGCTGGCCTAGTTCCTTAGCGGCCGCCTGCAATGCCCCGCTGTAACCCAAGCAGGGCTGCCAGCCCTTTCATTCTGCCAATAGCGGTATAGCCGGGGTTGCAGTGCTTTTGCAGATCATCCAGCATACGGTGCCCGTGGTCCGGGCGGAATGGAATGGGCAGCGGTTGCTGTTGCTGCAATTGCAGCAGGGTTTTCATAATGGTGTACATGTCTACGTCTCCCTGCAAATGATCTGCTTCATAAAAATTGCCGCTGGTATCCTGCTGTACATTGCGTAAATGCACAAAGTTCACGCGGCTGCCTATCATGCGCAAAATAGCCGGCAGATCGTTATGCGTGCCGGCGCCCAGGGAGCCGGTGCAGTAGCAGATGCCGTTGGCGGGGCTATCTACCATCTGCAGTATAAAAGCAATATCATCATGGCTGCTTACAATACGGGGCAGGCCCAGTACATCAAACGGGGGATCATCCGGGTGAATGGCCAGCTTAATGTCCAGCTTTTCGGCTACCGGCACTACCTGCTGTAAAAAGTATTGCAGGTGCTGCCGCAGCTGCTGGCGGGTAATATGTTTATAGTGCTGCAGGCGCTCCCGTATACCGGGTATGTCCAGCTTTTTTTCACTGGGAATGCCCAGCAGAATGGTATCTGCAATGGCCTGCTTTTGCGCATCTGTGTACTGCTGCCAGCGTTGGGCAGCCACAGCTACAGTGGCCGCATCATAATCATTAGCGGCATTTTTTCTTTCCAGCAAATGAATATCAAATAAGGCCAGGTCGGCTTTATCAAAATACAATGCTTCCGCACCATTGGGCAGGCGGTAGCTGTTATTGGTACGTACCCAATCCAGCACCGGCATAAAGTTGTACGTTACAATACGGATGCCGCAGGCCGCCAGGTTCTCCAGCGTAAGCTTATATTTTTCTATGTAGCCGGTATAATCGCCGGTTTGTGTTTTAATGGATTCATGCACGGTTACACTTTCCACCACATCCCAGGTAAGGCCTGCCTGTTCAATCAGCTGTTTGCGTGCGGCAATAGCAGCCATGGGCCATACTTCACCATGCGGAATATCATGTAAGGCCGTTACAATGCCGGTAGCATCTGTTTGCCTTATTTCCTGCAGGGTTACAGGATCATCGGGGCCAAACCAGCGCCAGGTAGGTTTTAATAATTTCATATAATGCGGAACCATGTTCATAACTAAAAAGTAATCTCTAAAGTAACAAAGGATATTTAAATTTATAGCTTTAATACCGGCGTATGGCTCAACGATCTTTTTTACTATCCTGCATTAGCTGTTTTTTTACCTTATTATCTTTTGCGCAGGATACTTCCCTGCATACAGTACCCAACCGCAGCAACAGCGCCGTACAGCAGCAAAAACCTTATGTGATCCTTATTTCCATTGACGGCATGCGGTATGATTTTGCGGAGAAATATCATGCAAAAAATTTACTGCGCCTGTCGGCCGGCGGCGTGCGTGCAAAGAGCATGCAACCCAGCTTCCCTACCTTAACATTTCCCAACCATTATACGCTGGTAACGGGTTTATATCCCTCCCACCACGGCCTTGTTGACAATGATTTTTATGATCCGCAACGGCGTAAAAGATACTATGTACATGACCGTGATGTGGTGGAGGATGGCAGCTGGTATGGCGGCACGCCTTTATGGGTGCTGGCGGAAAAACAGCAAATGGTAAGCGCCAGCTATTTCTGGGTAGGTTCAGAAGCTGCCATACAGGATACGCGTCCTACTTATTCCTTCACCTATAATGAAAAGCAGGGTATAGATCAGCGCATACAACAGGTGGTGGACTGGTTAAGCCTGCCGGCAGATAAGCGCCCGCACCTGGTTGCTTTTTACTTCCCGGAAGTGGACCATGCTGCCCACTATGCCGGGCCTGATTCAGACAGCGCCCGCAAAGCCGTTCAGTTTGTAGATGAAAGCATTGGCAAAATGGTGCAGGCAGTAGGCAGGCTAAAGTTGCCTGTAAATTTTATTGTGGTATCGGATCATGGTATGGCGCAGGCGGACATACAACATCCCATTTACTTAGACAGCACCCTTAACCTGGATGATTGCAAGTTATCCCTGGGGAATGAAAAGGTGATGATCTATAACAATGATACTGCACGCATCCGACAGTTATATGATACATTAAAGGCAAAAGCCAATCACTACCGGGTATTCCTGAAAAAAGAAACGCCTGCCCGCTGGCATTACGGACAGGAAGACCGTTACAACCGCATTGGCGACCTCATATTAGTTGCAGATGCAGGGTATGTTTTTGGCAGGAAAAATATGCGTACTTATCCCGGCCATCATGGGTATGATAATAATGATACCCGTATGAATGCCACTTTTATGGCCTGGGGGCCGGCCTTTAAAAAGCATTATACGCAGCCCGCTTTTGCCAACGTACATGTGTACCCGTTAATAACCAGCATCTTAGGATTAAAGATTACAGAACCGGTGGATGGTAAAGCCGAAGTGCTGAAAAATATATTGCAGAAATAACGCTTAATACATATAAAAAACAATTAATGCGATTATCTTTATAGGCTAAAAAATAACCCTGTTTACCTATGAAGAAAATTGCACTGTATGCGTTTTCGCTGGCTGCCCTTTCAGCCTGTTCGAAAAACGACGACAAACCTCAGCCCACACCTGAGCAGGACAAACAATCACTGGAAGTACAAGTTTACAACACCTTAACCTGGAGCGTAGATAAACCTGCTGGCGCACCCGCCACCAACGCTACCGTGAAGCTGTTTAAAACAAAGGCAGCATTTAACAGCAGCACAGCTGCCTACACACAAACTACTGACGCCAATGGTAAAGCCAGCTTTGCCAGCATTGATACCGGCCAGTATTTCATTGTAGCTACCAGCACCGATGGAAGTAATATTTTAGGCGCAAAACAGGTAAATGGTGTATATGTAGGTTATGTAGCAGACTCCCTGTACCAGACCACCGCAGAAATTGCCAATTCGCCCGTTAACAAATATGCGGCGCCCGGCAACTTCCGGTTAGAAGATCTGAACATGGACGGGATTGTAAATGATAACGATGTTACCGAACTACCGGCACAATCCATTCACATCGCAGCCAAAAGCAGCAACAGCAAACGGATCCTGATCGGTAAGCTGGATAACCGGCCCATAGGCTTCAATAGTAAGACAGAAGTAGCGACTGCCCTGCAAAACAGCATTACAAGCCTCAACGGCTTTCACGAGGTGCAGGTAACCCTGGATGCCGTGTATACGGACGATGCGGCCTGTGGCAGCATGGGCCCTGACTGGTGCAGCATAGATGCCTACACCGGTATGACCGCTGCCAATAGTACGGCGCTCCTGCTCTGGCAAAAAGGTTACTCGATAATATCACAGCTGAATAAAGTAATTAATTATACCAATGCGGTAAGCGATATGCAGGCCGCTGAGAAAGAGCTGGCCATTGCACAGGCTAAAGGTGTAAAAGCATATGTATATTTTCAGCTGACATCTTACTTTGGCAATGTACCTATGCAGAACGACCTTGCATTACCTACCAACGTAAACCGGCCCGGTACCGATGACATCCGCACCTATATTGATACGCTGTTAACAGCTGCTGCATCAAAGCTGGGCAGCAATACGGATATTATTTCTGCTGCGGCCTGTAAAGCCATACAGGCTAAGCTGGCCCTGGATGCAGATGATTTTGTGAATGCAAAAACCTATAGCAGCGCAGTGATTGCCAATACAGCCTATGCGCTGGTGGATACCCCTTTGATATTTACCCAAACCGGTAATAAAGAGCTGTTGTGGAATACTTCCAACACCCTGACAAGCAGCTGGGTGAAGAGCGTATTTACGAGAGGCACTTTTTTACCGGAGCTGCGCTTAACAGAAATGTACCTGATCAATGCAGAAGCTAATCTTCGTTTAGGCGTTATGAATGATGCGGTGCCCAGCCTGAATAAAGTACGTCAGCGCGAAAAGTTAGCAGACCTGTCGAACACTATCAGCCCGGACAATTTCCGTGCTGAGCTGATGACTGCCTGGAAACGTAATATGCGTACAGAAGGTAACCGCTTACTTTCTTTACGCCGCTGGGATACTGATGTGACGGTGTTAGCGCCGTTGGGTTACCAGAAGTATAATCAGCTGCTGCCCATTCCCATTAGTGTACTGCAGACTTATCCCAACTTATATCAAAACGTAGGATATTAAACTTTTCCCTGAAAAGGGCTAAAGGTTACAAATTAGATAAACATGCAACAGGCTGCCTTTCCAGGCGGCCTTTTTTATTTTAAGCCGGAGTGTTAAACAACGTTAACGGTTTAAACTCCTGTTACCTGCGCACATCTAACTATCAGATCAAAAATTTGCGAACATGAAACGCTTAATACTTGTAGCCCTGCTGTTCACTGGCAGCATCGCCTTTCACAAAAACGCCAACGCACAGGTAAGAGTTAACGTAAATTTTAACATTGGCAGCCAGCCCGAATGGGGCCCTGCGGGGTATGACTATGCGGAGTACTACTACTTACCTGATATAGATGCATATTATAATGTGCCTGCACGGCAGTTCATATATGCGGATGGTCCGCGCTGGATCACTGCTACCAGCTTACCGGCGCGCTACCGCGGGTTTGACCTATACCACAGTTACAAGGTTGTGGTCAATGAGCCCAGGCCTTACCTGCACCATGATGTATACAGAAGCCGTTACGCCGGCTACCGTGGTCATTATAACCAGGTAATTAACCGCGACAACCATCACGATAATCATAACTATGCGCACGACAATCATGGGGATAACAGAAGGGAAAGAGGCCGGGTGATCAACAACAGGGGCTGGGGCCATGGACGATAAGAGAAAGAGACTATTCTTTACCTGCTATACACACAACAACAAAACGGGTTGGCTGCCTTTTGCAACCAACCCGCTTATTTTTGGGGTGTAAAGATCTGCCGCAGCTGATCAACGAGCACCCCGCTACCACTTACACTAATGCTGCTGATCTTTTCTGCTATCTTTTCCACGTATTCCATTTCCTTCAGCTTCCACAGCATCGGGTTATCTTCCATCAGCTTTGCGGTGTTCAGCAAACTGCGCGTGCTGGCGGTTTCCTCCCGGCGCATAATGGTGTTTGCCTGCGCTTTCTTTTCCGCTACCAGCACCTGGTTCATGATGTCCTTCATTTCACCCGGCAGTATAATATCGCGGATCCCGAAGCCGGTTACCTGCACACCCAGGCCGGCAGCTTTATCGCTTACCGCTTGCAGAATGAAAGGCGCCAGGGTATCTTTCTTTTCCAGCAGCTCATCCAAACCCAACCCGGCAACGTATTCACGCAGCGCCAGCTGGAACAGGATGTACAATTGCTTATCGTACTCCCTGTGCTGCAAAATGGCTTTTTCAATGTCAGTAACCTTGTACTGCGCCCAGGCATTAATACGCAGGGCTGCTTTGTCTTTGGTTAGTATTTCCTGGCCGTTCAGCTCCGTTTGCAGCTGCCGGGTATCTACCTTACCTATAAGGATGGGAATGTGGTTCTTCCAAAAGTAGTATACACCACCTGCCAGTGTTTGTGCATACTTACCATCAATGAACAACACGGCGCGCTCATAACTTTCAACACTGAAGGTGCGCACATAAGGTGCCACCAGCCGGTGCTGCAGCGTGGTACGGTCCAGGTTCTCCGTTATCTGTACCTTATTCAAACCGGCGCGTACAAATTTATATTGTACAATGCCTTTCCAGAAAACGTGACGGCCGGTGGTAAGCACCTGTTTCAACAAACCATTTTCATATTGCAGCACTATTTCATCTTCCTTTACTTCTACTACGTGCAGCCTTGCTGCCAGCGCTTCATCCTGCAGCAGGATGTTCAGCTCAAATGCTGTTTCAAACGGCGCAGTTGTGTCGTATACCCGCACAGTGTCAGTGGGCATCAGCCAGTAGCTGCCCTCTGCCAGCATGCGTTTGTACACGCCATTTTTAAACACCAATCCAACCTGGTAGGCGTTAATTGTTACCCTTTTCATCTTGTTAATTTTATAGCGGTTTTAAAAGACCAGCGATACGTTGCATTCAATACATACGGAGGTGGATTTCCGTTACAGGGGACCGTTGATGGAACAGGTGCGGTGATGCATTACCTGTTTAAATCATTGGCTGCCTGTAACGGAGCATTCACCCGCTGGTATTTACCGAACCGCCTGTCGCCTATACCTTTTGCATAAGCCGGCCGGGTAACGCTGGTTTAAATGGTGCACTTTTTAGGGAAGGAGTGCGCTTCCGGAGTGTCGGGTAGCCTTCCGGCTATCCGGCTAACTGTTGCTCTAACCAATTGAGCTAACGGTGCTTTAAACCGTGAAGGAATCGAACCTTCGACCCACAGGTCGGGACACTGCCATAACACGAACAACAGCATACAGCAAGCTACGGCCGCTGCACTGCGGGGCTTTTGAGGCCGCGCCCGGGTTGCCGGTTAGAGGGATATCCGCTTCCCCTTTCAGGGGAAGATCTTTTACTGATGCTTTCCATCAGCCATATTTTATATGCTGTTTTGACAGCTCATCCAACATAGGTGGAAATGCCTGCTGTCCGGCAGCTATATTTTATACCTGCACTTTTTCCGGTCTTAACAGCTCATCTAAACATGGAGAGCTGCTTGTTGTAGCGCAATTATTGCTGCTATGTCAGTGCACGGCTTTATCTGCGCAGCTGCTGCTGGCAAAGGCATGCGGCTTGGCTTTAAAGGCAAAACCCATTCCGGTGATATAACCCATTGCTTCCTTTAAAGCATCGTTACTTTTAAAGTTGGGCTGCGTGTTTATATCCGCGTGCACTTCCATATCTACATTGTAAGTAGTGAACAGGCCACATAATTCGTAGGCTACTTCAATACTTTTGGTTACTTCCGCCAGCATTCTTTCTCTTACAGACATTTTGCGTACCGTGGTTTCATTGTGTATGTACATGAAACCGCCTTTTCCTTTGCGGATAAATACGATCACGGTAGCAAATTCCGTGGTGCGGCCTTTCACCTGGCTGTCTGTACCTATACAAACTTTCATGGTGTAACCATTGTGGATGGCTTGTACCAGCACATCCCTTATTTCATCTTCGATCGGTGTTTTTACAATGGCGCCGTTTAACCGTCTCCATTGTCTTTTGTGGTCCATGACATTCTGTTTTTATTGGTCCGTGGATGGGGCAGGATTCGAACCTGCACAGGCGATGCTTCAAACCGCTGCTCTACCATTGGAGCTACCCAACCGTTAATTATGTTTTGCGGAGCGGGAAAGATTCGAACTTTCATCCTGCGGCTTAACAGGCCGCTGCTTTACCATTAAGCTACCTATCCGTACTGGTGTGAGCTTGTACCACTGTCCAGAAAGTGGTAAGGGATAAATAGCACTCACACCATTGTTGGCCCGGTGAGACTCAAACTCACAACACCCGGTGTAAAAGACCGGTACTCTAAACCAATTGAGTTACGAACCAATTTTTGTTGGGCGTCAGTGGGATTTGAACCCTTAACTTCCGGCCCACAACCGGATGTTTTGCCATTAAACTACAGACGCCATTTTATTCAGTTGCCGGATTCAGAATCGAACTGAAACTATCGCAGCCAAAATGCGATGTGTTGACCATTACACTATCCAGCAATTTGTGGTGACTGACAGATTCGAACTATCAACCTTTACGGTATCAGCGTAGTGCGCTACCATTGCGCCAAGTCACCTTTTTGTGTTGGCCTGACCGGGTTTGAACCAGTGACCTTCTGCGTATAAGGCAGCTGCTCTTACCACCTGAGCTACAGGCCAGTTTACTTTCGTATAGACGCACAGCGGTTCGTACGGGAATCGAACCCGTAGCTGCAGATCGACAATCTGAGATGTTAACCATTACACCAACGAACCATAAAAAAAGCCCGGCCGCTTAGTACGACCGGGCTTTTTACTGCACATAGGGTTACTTATGTGCGGGCATACCAAGGTCGTTTATATGACGAGTACCGTTCAATATGTTTATCATTTTTCTGCTGATCACTATACACATGACAGGGGCTTATGAGTGATAACCATTGATCATTCATACCTGTAAATCGTATATCCGTTATGTATAGTAAATGCATTTGCATACGTATATTTTAAATCAATAAAAAAGCCCCGCAATCTCTTGCGGGGCCTGTGTTATATCGAATTCGTTGTTTCAACTATTCTGTAGCATAACCTGCCCCGCAAATGCTGCAATCCTCCATGGGACCGAAGCCATTTTTTGCGTTTGTATGTAGCTGTATGCGTGACATGTTTATTTTTTGTTTTCTTTAACAGTGCAAAGATGAAACTAATTTTTTGATAAAAACAACTTTTGATAAAAAAATTGCATAAAATTTTTTCCTATTACGACTAACGTGTACGGCTGATGTATTCATTCCATTGTAAACCAGCCGGTAATGTGCGGTTGCAAAATTCCATATGCAGTACCCGTCTGTTACTATTGCTGGTGGCCCTGTCAGAGGCATGCAGTAATAAAGGGCGCATCAGCATAACACCCCCTTTAGGTACATTACACATTACTTCTGTTTCAGTTTTCCAGTCAATTGTTTCCGGGCGATAGATGCCTTTGCGATGAGAACCCGGTATTACTTTTAATGCACCGTTGGTAGCATCCGTATCATCCAAATGAATGCGGATGGTGTAAATGTATTCCAGTATTTCCAGTGGCGGCTGTACTGCAAATTGTTGTTGCTTGATGGTCCACGATGTAAAACCGGGTAGTGGTATTTTCTGATCAACAGAAATGGTAAGATCCTGATGCCATGCTACCCACCAGTTGGATTGAGGCGGTTTATCAAAGTAAATAGACTTCACTACAAAATAGTCATCGCCCAAAAGCTGCTGAATAATTTCATGAAGGTTATTTGTGAAGATCAATGATTGCAGCGCAGGTATTTCTTTCAAGCATTGGCGGATGGCAAAAAGATCGGCAGTTTTACGGAAGGTGGGAGATGTGGTATCCGCTGTGGCGAGCGCGGCACTGATGGCATTTATTTCATGGGCTGAAAAAACATCCGGAATAATTGTGTACCCGGCCCGGGTCAATTGATCCCGGTAAAGAGGCATGTGCTTCTGCATAAATAACAGATAAGGCCGCTAAGATAATACCCGGGCCGTCAACGTCAAATTCTTTAAAATGTCTGAAAAATGTTAAAAAAACAGCAAACAAGGGGCTTCAGCCGTACATTTTAGTCAAATTTTACCGATATTTGTTATACAAAACGAAACACTAGAACTATTCCTAACTATTTTTAATCACCACAACAGGACCATATACCTGTGGAAAAACTTTATGGCCTGTGTTAACGAGGAGAACTGTGAAAATGAAAAAACCTATCCAGCGAAGAGCGAAACTATTTATTATTCCAATTGTACTTTTTTCGTTTTTATTTGCTGCTAATGCCTCTACCAATCGTAAGAGGGCAAAATCTATGCCGGTACCTACTATCGCAAGCAACAGTAAAAGTATGGTATATGACAGCTTACAGCTGGGTACGATGGGACTTTCCCAGGATGCTTTTATGTATGGCATGATGGGTTTTAACCGCTTGTTAAATAATGGCAAGCTGCATAATGACAGCGTAATTGCTATTGTGGACTTTAGCCTTCCCTCCACCCAGAAACGTTTATTTGTTATTGATATAAAGAACGGCCGCCTGCTGTTTAACACACTGGTATCCCATGGGAAAAATACCGGTAAGCTGAATGCTACCAGCTTTTCCAATGCCACTAACAGTAATAAGAGCAGCTTAGGATTTTATATTACGGATAATACCTACCAGGGCGAACATGGCTTATCGCTACGTTTGCAGGGTACGGAAAAAGGCATTAATGATAATGCCATGCACCGGGGTATTGTGATGCACGGCGCCAGCTATGTGAATGAAGATTTTATTAGTAATCAGGGCTACATTGGCCGCAGCCTGGGCTGCCCGGCTATCCCGGACGAGATACACCGTGAAGTGATCGAAGCGCTGAAAGGAGGCGCCTGCCTGTTTATTTACAGCGCTAACAAAAATTATATTGCACATTCCAAGATGCTGAAACAGGATAAAACTTTAGCGATGAGCACCCCGGTGCTGTAAGCGGTTTACCTGTTATACTACCTATATTTATTGAAAAATTTAATGAAGACCTGGCATAACCTGCCGGGTCTTTTATTTTTAGTTGGCGGAGGTGAGCACCTGGCCCTGCCCGTCTGTAAACATCTTTTGTGCCAGGCGCGCATCGTGCCCATAAATATCATCGCGGAACTGTAAAGCGCCCTGCTCATCTACCCAGGCGGTGTAATAGGTTACCAGTACGGGTACGGAATGCTTCAGCTTCACATATTTTTCCTTATCGCCTTTGTTAATAGCACTGTCTACTTTTTCAGGTGTCCAGTTAGGCATATCCTGCAACAGGTAATTAGCCATTTTAATAGGATCGCTTAAACGTATACAGCCATGGCTGTACGCGCGTTTATCTTTTTCAAACAGGCTTTTTACCGGCGTATCATGAAAGTAGATATTAAAGCTGTTGGGGAACAGGAATTTTACATGCCCCAATGCATTCTTTTTACCCGGGCGCTGCCTTATTACGGGCACGCCGTTGCGCTCCCCGGTGATCTCCATTTCATTTTCAGCCAGGTAATTTTTGTTCTTAGCAATGTGCGGCAATATTTCCTTGCGTACTATGCTGCGTGGCACATGCCAGTAAGGGTTAAATACAATCTGGTTCAGATCGCCGTAGAACATAGTGGTGCTGCTGCCTTCCTTGCCTACTACTACTGCCATATCAAATACCTTTTTTTTGCCTTCCCATACATGCAGTACGTATTCGGGTATGTTCACTATAATAAGCTGGCCTTCCGGTGCAGCGGGCGCCCAGCGCATGCGCTCCATGTTCATTACCAGCTGTTGCACGCGTACCAGTACAGGTACGTTCATATCGTGCAGCAGTGTATCTGTAAGTAAACCGGTAGCGGTATAACCATGCGTTTGCTGAAATGTTTTAATGGCTGCTTCCAGGGTATCGTCAAATAAGGTGCTGCTGTCTGCACCGGACAGCTCGCCGGTAGCCTGCAGCCGTTTTTTTACCAGCTGTATAGCTGCTGCGCTATCCCCTTTTGTATACTTTTTCTTATCGGCTGCAATGGCCGGCCAGCCGCCTTTTTTGGCAATGTCTACATACTGCGCCAGCTGTTTTTTCATGGCGGCATATGCGGGGGTAGCTGCTTCGTAATCCCTATGTTCCCGGCTGTTGTTTGCCAGTATAGAATCTGCCAGCTGTAGCAGGCGTTGTTTCTGAATGGGAATAAATTGCTGCAGCTGCGCGGTGTTCAGATCTGCATAATTTTCCTGCGCAAACTGTATAAAACGTTGTGTTAGCTGCAGCTCTGTTTTTATAATACCGGCTTCATTGCCTGTGATAGTGGTATCATTGTCGTTCATTAATTCATCGAGGCGGATCTCCATTTGCCGGCTGCCGCTGGTGTCTTTGCTGTAATGATACAGGCTGCGGAAGCCCAGTGCCTGTTCTGTTAGCCCCTGGCTGTCGAACCAGGCATATTCAAAATTGCGGACGTTGTAAAAGCTGCGCATGGCATTAGCGGTGGTATCGCCTATTTTTTGCTGCAATATAAATTTCTCAACGGCTGCACTGTCCAGGAACAGGTCGTTGTAGGCGTTGCTTTTGTTCACCGCGGTGTTGCGGGCTGTGATCTCCGGTTTGCTTTTAGTTCCCTGCCGGCATCCTGCAAGGAGCAGGATTAAGCCGGCGGGGATGAATAAGATCAGCCATTTCATTTTCATGGTGTAATTTCTTTCTTTATGTACGAGGACCAGGGAGAGAAGCGTTTCACTTTCTCCATCCAGTAGCTGTTGTTCACATCCACATCAGTGTATGGCAGTCCGTCTGATAGTTCTATGGTAGCCTGTACCAGGTTCCAGTCGTCTTCCTTTAAATGCCATTTAAAACGATGGGATACATTCCTGTTATACCCTCCATCTCCTGCAACTAACGTGCCTGTCACAAACTTATTCCTTTGGGCTATAGGCAGTTGCAGTTGGGCATTGATTTCCGCAATGAGGGTAGTATTGGAATCAGCTACGGCCACTACAAAAGTGGTATCCTGCCATTTCCAGCCGGGTTCCTCGCTGTTGCGGTGCATCCCTACTTCATAATAGCGGTAATGTACAGGTGTTGGATCATTGTCTTTTTTACAGGAGAAAGCAAGCAGCAATAAAAATGCTACGCAGAATGACTTCAGCATGGTTAAATGGTTTTATGTGATATGATGTTACAATACATATCCGCCTGGCAGCATGGATGCACAGCAGATATTTCGTATGCTATAAAAAACGTTTGTTGAAGAGATTAAGTTACAGGGATGGGAAATGCAAAGACTGTAAACGGAATGCCAGGCATTCAGCTTACAGTCTTTTAGCGCTGCCTATGGCAGCCATGCGAACGAGCCTATAACGTTTATATTACAATTGCAATTTTATCCCCGCTTTATTCAATCCTTTGGCAATGCCCATCACGATCACCGCATACAGGAAACACCATAGCATACCGGGATAACCCTGCTGCAGCAGGTCCGGTAAACGGATGCCCAGCAGGTGCAGAAGGGCGTAGATTATAAAAGGGATGATGTAGGTAAGCAAAGGGTTGGCAGCGGCAGGGCGGAAAAAATTTGTCCAGCCGCTGATCTGCTTGCGGTCAATAAGCCAGTATAAAAAAGAGAACAAAATGCAGCAGATAGCTGCGCTGTATAAGCACCAGGTAGGAGTGGCGTAGATCTTGGATATTTTAAAATACGGGCGCAGGAAATAACCGGTTACCAATAGTATCAACGCAAAACCGCCGGCCTGTATAAAACGCTGCTGCACACTTTTATTGCTGGCCTGGTCAAAGAAAATGAGGGAGAGCACAATACCGCATAATACAATAGAGGTATGCGCTGCATTGCCGCTTTGAGAGGTGATCCAGTGCCAGCCGGATTGCTGTATGGCCGGTTGGTGGCCTATAATATAAAACAGCGTGCAGATACCCATCATGGCCAGCAGCCCATATACATTTCCTTTAAACAGCTGGTAAAAAATACAGCTGTATAAATAAGCCCAGCCAATGAGCCCAAGTATACCCCACCAGTGTGGCTGTAAATATTCCGTACCATCCTTTCCACCGCGGTAAATAAATGCCAGCACCAGCAAGCCTGCAATGCCAATGCCTTTTAACACATATACAAGTGTGGGCTTTGAAAGCTTATATACATTCCACACCAATACCACGCAGATATAAAACAGCAATGACCATACATGAATAGACATGCCCATTGCGGCTTCATTATAATCGTCTTCCGCATTTACCATAAACACTCCTAACACCAGCAGCCCCAGGGTGCGCCAGCCAATGTGCTTTTGCAGCTGTACAAAGCTATCGCCTTTAGCCAGGCGGCGATTAATGGCGAAGGGAACAGACATGCCTACAATAAACAGGAATGCCGGGAACACCACATCTACAAAGGTCATTGCATCCGCATCAGCCGGCATATGTTTCATCCAGGGGGAGATGCCGCTTACGCCGGACAGCTCATTTACAAAGATCATCACCAGGATGGTAATGCCGCGGAGGGCATCAATAGAAAGAATGCGCTGCGTAGATAGTTGGTTGATCATGTAGGTATTGGATTGTTTTGAAAAGTAATACATAGCGCTGATAAAAGCAATTTTATAGATCCGTTCACATAAAAACTACTTGAAAAGTAAGTTACAGCGCGTATCTTGGCAGTTTAAAGCAGCTAATATGACTTTGAGGTTTAAGAATGCTTATCTGCTGGCCTTCTCAGGGCTGGTGATGGCAGGCGCGCAGGTGAAAGCGCAGGTAGAGCAACCCCGGAAAATACAGGGACAAAAATTACCGGAAAGCAAACCACTTTCTTATGTAGATCCCTATATTGGTTCCGGCGGACACGGGCACGTTTTTGTAGGCGCCAGCGTTCCTTTTGGCGCAGTACAGGTAGGACCGAATAATATTGTAAAAGGGTGGGACTGGTGTTCCGGCTACCATTATTCCGACAGTGTAGTGATCGGGTTTTCACAAACACACCTGAGCGGCACCGGCATTGGCGACCTGGGTGATGTGCTGATTATGCCGTACACCGGCGATGTGAAGACCAATCATGGCTCACAGGAAAATCCCACTACCGGTTACGGCTCCCATTACTCCCATAGCCGTGAAACGGCAAGGCCGGGCTATTATGCCGTGCACCTGGATGATCATGATATACAGGTAGAGCTGACCGCATCTGAGCGCGTTGGCTTTCACAGGTACACTTTTCCTAAAGGCAAACCGGCTCACATTATTGTGGATCTGAAAGAAGGTATTGGCTGGGATGCACCCGTGGAAACATTCATCCGCCAAAAGGATGAATACACCCTGGAAGGTTACCGCTTTTCCAAAGGCTGGTCAGAAGATCAGCGCCTGTGGTTTGCCATTAAGAGTAATGTACCGGTGAAAAATTTTGCTGTATATGATGGTGATGAAAAGAAAGAAGGTAAGGAGCTGAAAGCCAAATACACGAAAGGCGTTATATCCTTTGACAATGCGCCTGCACAGGTAATGCTGAAAGTAGGCATCTCACCCGTGAGCAGTGAAAATGCGCTGGCTAACATTAACGCAGAAATCCCCGGATGGGATTTTGCTGCAGCCGTGAACAGCGCCAACAACAAGTGGAACAAGGAGCTGGCCAAGATCAATGTACAAAGTGCAGATGAAGCCAAAAAACGCGTATTCTACACGGCTATGTACCATACTATGATAGGCCCGGCCCTGTTTAACGACCATGACGGCAGCTACCGCGGTACGGATAAAAAAGTATACACCAAACCTGGCTTTGATAATTACACTACTTTTTCCCTGTGGGATACCTACCGCTCTGCGGCGCCGCTTAGCACCCTGCTGCACCCGGACCGTATGAGCAGCTTTATTAACTCCCTGCTGGCTATTTACCAGCAACAGGGCAAGCTGCCTATATGGCCGCTGATGGGCAGTGAAACCAACTGTATGGTGGGTTACCATGCCGTGCCCCTGATTGCCGATGCTTACCTGAAAGGGTTTAAAGGTTTTGATGCGGAGGCTGCGCTGGCGGCTATGAAAGTATCCTCTACCCGCGACGACCTGGGCGTAAACTATGTGAAAGAGCGCGGTTACATTCCTTCCGACAAAGAATATGAATCCGTATCCAAAGCCATGGAATATGCCATTGACGATTGGTGTATTGCAGCGATGGCTAAGAAAATGGGTAAAACGGATGATTATAATACCTACGCCAAACGTGCTGCTTACTATAAGAATTATTTTGACAGCACCATTAAATTTGTACGTCCGCGTATGAGCGATGGCAGCTTTAAAACGCCGTACGATCCTTTCCAGTCCAAACACGAAAAAGGCGACTTTACAGAAGGTAACGGCTGGCAGTATACCTGGCTAGTGCCGCAGGATGTGGAAGGCCTGATCAGCTTAATGGGTGGCGATGCGCCTTTTACCCAAAAGCTGGACAGCCTGTTTGAAGCTAAAGGCGATATGGGTAAAGAAGCTTCCAACGATATCTCCGGCCTCATAGGCATGTATGCGCATGGTAATGAGCCCAGCCACCATGTTACCTATATGTACACTTATGCCGGTAACCAGTGGAAAACGGCAGAAAAAGTACGGCAGGTAATGCAGGAGTTCTATACCACTAAGCCGGATGGCCTGGCTGGTAACGAGGATGTAGGCGCTATGTCATCCTGGTATGTATTATCTTCTGTTGGGTTTTATCCTGTAAACCCTGCCAAGGGTATTTATGTTTTCGGCAGCCCGGTATTTGATAAGGCCAGCCTGCAGCTGCAGGGCGGCAAAACCTTTACCGTGCAAACGCTGAACAACAGCGCTGCTAACAAGTATATTCAAAGCATTACCCTGAACGGTAAGCCTTATACGAAAAGCTATATTAAACATGCTGATATTGTGAAGGGCGGCACGCTGGTAATTAAGATGGGCGATAAGCCTAACTATGCGTTTGGGAAGTTAGCGGCTGACAGGCCAGACTCGAAGCTTTAATTACGAATTAGTCAATTAAGACCCCGCCCAGCGGTGCATGAGCACTATTGAAAATAGGTATGAATGCGAATAATTACGAATGGAATGCAGCGGAGAAGGGAGAGGATAATACGAATTGACAATATGAATTAGAGTGCAGCGAATGATAGCGTGATGTTGAATAAAATATAAGAAACTAAAAAGTCCTGCACATGATGCAGGACTTTTTTTATGTGTTGATATGATGTAGCGTGGTTTGTGCACAAATAATGAGCGAAATGCTTAATTACGCAGTGCTCAATTCGTAATTGACAATTCGTAATTACACCGCTATCGCGGCCAGCACTTCCGGTGTTAGCTCGCCGAACAGCGATACGCCTGCGGCGCCGTTCTTCACGGCCAATGCTACGCCGCGTTTCAGGTCGTCCATATTGCCCTTAAAATCCGGGAGGAAAAGGCCGGCGTATAAAGGGAAGCGGCCATTGAGGGCGCGTACGCCTTCAGCTACGGCATCACCGATCCAGCTTACATCTTCCTGGTAAAAGCCATGATAGATCATGGGGTTCACCGCATCCAGGTGCCAGTTGGTCCAGTCCTGGCGCACAATGCGCTTGGCTATTTCCGGCGTGGGAAATACAGCGGCAGTAATGGGTTTCTTATGCTGCTGCGCTACTTTGGCCAGGTTGTTTACGATGTTGGTGATACGGTCATAACGGAACTTACGCCAGGAAGGGCTCTGGTCCGGGTGTTCCATTTCCAGCGGGTCCTTTCCTTTTTCTGCTTTATAGGCATTACGGCAGGTTTCGCAATAACAGAAATCGTATTCCGGTAATTCTTTGGATTGGTCAATGCCGTATTTGCTCCACAGGTTCACGGGCAGTATCACATCACAATAACGTACATAATCCAGGTGAATGCCATCTATATAATCTTTGGAAAGCGCGCTTTCCACCTGCTGTTTCAGGTAGGTTAGCGTTTCGGGTTTGCTGGGGCATAACCAGCGGTAGTAACCCACGTAGGGCGGGTTAGTTGCGCAGGACTCGCCTTTACGGTTTTGAGAGTACCATTCCGGGTGAGCGGCCAGCAGCTCTTTTTCTCCACGGTTCATTGTCCAGATCCAGCGGTGGGCTTTAATGCCGTTCTTTTTAGCGATGCGGAAATGTTTTTCGCTATCGTCTTCAAAGTAAATATCGCTGATGCCTGCTTTTTTATAATCGGCATAACGTTTTTGTATGTCCGCTTCCGCATCTTCCTTGTTAGGGTTGATCCATACGCGGTGCGCTATTTTTGGGGCCGCTGCCTCCTTTGCCGCTGCAGTGGCCTCTTTAGCCAGGGCAGGTACACCGGGTAGCAATGCTACGCTTCCTACGCCCAGTGATTTTATAAAATTACGCTTATCCATTGTTGTAATTTAAGGCTTTTGAACGGCTTGGGTAGAGAATTGTAAGTAGCCCCATTTCTGCGGTACATGCATGTTGATAACACCCTGCGGCGACCATACCCAGTTATGTTCCGGTAAGGGTTTACCGGTGGCGGGGTTGGTTTTCTTTACGTACTGTCCGGCTTTAACTTCCGTATCCCATTCCACGCGGGAAAAGTTAATACGCCAAACGGTACGGTCTTTCGGTACATCCGGTACACCCAGCAGGCGCAGGGCTTTGAAAGGAATAGCCATTTCCACGGTCCAGGATTTATCTTTATCCGCAGGATTGTTTAAGGTGCCATTTATGCCGATGGCAGTCTTCATGCCTTTCGTATCCCAGGTAATCAGGGCGTGGCCACCTTCGTTGTAGGGGCGCGGCATAAACAGGTCAAAAATGGTATTACGGGCATTCACCTCTATTTCAAAATATTCCTTTCCATCCCCATCCGGATCAATAAATAATTCAAAGTCGTTGTCGTGGAAGATGATGGTGTCATGCAGCAGCAGCTTACCCCAGATATGTGGTTCTTCCAGTTCGGCGGCTACATACAGGTACTGATCATCCCACAGCATTTTAAGGCGGGTGCGTAAAGGCGGCTGCGGGCGTTTATCGCCTTCAATATCGGTAAAATCCTGGCTCCAGGCGGCCTGCTGCCATACGGCTTCATTCAGTTTACCATCAATAGTGGGTTTGGCGCTGGTATGAAAGCTGGTATAATGCAAGGGCTCTACGTTCTGCGCTTGGGCGGAAGCAGCTGAAAAAAGTAATATTCCCCCGGCTAAAATATTACGGATGCTGCGCTGAGAAAAAGTAAAATAATGCATGTCGTAAATATAGGGAATATGCAGTAGTTTTTTTTATTATTTGTTCGGCAAAGGAAAGGGATGAAAGGCTGACAACTATGCCGTTACACGGTTTGCGCCAGCTGTGCTGCGTATGCGGGAATAAAAAAACAAGTCCCCCCCAATTTCTAAGCTTCCTGCAATTCCTGTGAAAGGAATTGGAGTATGTCGTAGTCAACCGATTTGTCCCCGGAAGAAACATATCTGTATCTATTCATAAAACGGGGGTTAGGTGTTACAGGCGCCATCAACCGGTAACAGCCTATAATGTATGGATACCGGGAGGAAACCGGCGCTGTTCAGAGGCAGCGCCGGGCTTCCGGTATTAAAACAATCAATATTAAAAACTGTCCTGTCCTGATGTCGCTGCCCTTTTAAGGCTGTTTGGTGTGCTGCTGATCCCGCGCCTGCTGCGGGTTCCCTGCAAAACATTGCGCGGAAACCGCAGCTGCAATAATTGCCGGGCAACCATTGAAAACGCGTATGCCAGTTAAAATGTCTTATAGTGTGCTCTGCAGCCGGGCGCCGTCCGTTTATGTAATTCCCGTTTGATATCTGGATCTATTCTCCTACATTGCTCCAACATTCATACGGAAGGCAAACCGGATCTGAGAGAGCATGTTTAAAGCAGGGTTTCCGTTCTACAATTCACTGTTACAAAGCAAGCATATCCAGCTTACCTATGCAATAACTCATTATTTAAATAGTAACTACTTAAATAAATATTTTTATGGCTGAAAGGAAGGTCAATTCAACTAACTACCAGAATCAAGCTTTCCTGGAAAGTAAGTGCACGTTAAATGAGCTGCTGGTATTATTAAGCCGGCGCTGGTTTACAGAGATCCTTTTCTGTATAGAGGAAGGCAACAGCCGTTTTTCCGGTATTAAGGAAGAGCTGTCGCCTATTACGGATCATATACTGGCAGACCGTTTAAAGCTGCTGGAAAAAAACACGCTCATCAACCGGCAGCACTTTCCGGAAGTACCGCCTAAAGTGGTGTACACACTTACCAAGAAGGGAGAGGAACTATGCGCATTGCTGGAAAAGCTGTGTGATTTTTCGGGGACTATTCCGAATATTTGCTAGTGCGCGCTTCGCGCGCAGTCCATGGTCGATGGTCGATAGTCCATAGCATAGTTCGTATAGCGGGTTAGCGTGTATGTATTGGATCCATGGACTATAGTCCATAGTCCACTACAGATTCCATATTGCAGATTTTAGATAACCTGCAATAATTGTTATATAAATATGTGCTCATGAATAACGGGCCACAAACTATAGATTATAGCTTGTGGCCCATCGCTTATAAATCATTCTTCACAAACAACCGCCCCTATCATCCACGGACTGTGGCTAGCTACACATTTTCCACGCTCACCCTCCATACGAAGCAGGCCATGGACTATGGACCATGGACCATCGACTGCGAAGCAAAGCGCAGCGCCTACCACCCGATCCCATAATCTTCGCCGTGGTTGCTGGAGCCGCCCCAGAAGCTGCCGTGCTGCCAGTCAAAATAAATGGCATTAATGGGGCCGGAGGTACGTTCCTGGTAATCTATCTTGTATCCTAATTGTTTTAACTCTTTCCGTGTCCAGAAGGGTGTGTTCTGCTGCAGGGTTAAGCCGCCGGGTTTGCGCTCATGCGCGCCAAAAGAGGAGTACATCTGGTAGCTGTTAAAGTTGGCGGCTTCCACGGCTTCCTGCACATTCATGCCAAACTCCACTACGTTCAGGAAGAACTGCAGCAGGTTCTGATCCTGGCTGTCGCCTCCCTGCACGGCAAAAGACAGGTACGGTTTACCATCTTTTAATGCCAGTGTAGGCGTAAGCGTTACTTTCGGATGTTTACCGGGCTCCATTACATTAAACGGGCTTTCCTTTTCATCCAGCACAAAACTTTGCATACGCTGGCTCATACCCACCCCGGTGTGGCCAGCAATAGTGGCCGGTAACCAGCCGCCGCTGGGTGTTACGGATACCACCCAGCCTTCTGCATCGGCAGCTTCTACGGAGGTAGTGCCGCTCAGGAATGTTTGCAGGAAAGGATCATCCAGGCCATGAATAGGCTCATCCGGTTTATACACCGCAGTATGGCCCCAGGTCTTTAACAGGTTAAAATAAGGGTTCTGTTTACCGCCGCCTTCAAAGGGGTAAGGATCGCCGGGGCCTATCATGGTATCATTCTGCTCCTGGTTAATGGTGCGGGCACGCTCCTTTGCATATGCTTTGGAGAGCAGGCCTTTCATAGGCTCTTCCGGCGGGAAGTACGGATCGCCGTAATAAAAATCCCGGTCGGCAAAGGCCATGCTCATAGCCTGGTACACGGTATGTATATAGCGGGTGGAGTTGTAGCCCATGCCTTTCAGGTCAAAATTTTCCAGGATGTTCAGCGCCTGCAATAAGGCCGGGCCTTGTGTCCATTGGGAAAGCTTGTACACCTCAATGCCTTTGTAGGTGACCATCATAGGCTCTTCTATATGCACTTTCCAGTTGGCCAGATCAGGCAGGGTAATAAGGCCGCCCTGCTCCTGGCAGCCGCGTACAAATTCCTGTGCAATATCGCCTTTATAAAACCGGTCGTAGGCTGCATACAGCGCCTCTTTGCGGGACTTGCCCTTTTTCAGCGCGGCCTGTTCTGCATCTACCAGTTTCTGTAAGGTAGCCAACAGGTCCTGCTGGCGAAAAATTTCACCGGCATCCGGCGCCACGCGCGCACGGTCCGGATGTGTGAAGAACACCTGTTTGGAATACGGCCATTGCGTGATCCACTTTTTGTATTCCTGGATGCTGTTGGCGGTTTGGCCTTCTATGGGGTAACCCTTGGCCAGCTCCATGGCAGGGGCCAGCACTTCTTTCAAACTTTTGGTGCCATACTCCGCCAGCATGGTAATAATGCCGCCAGGGGTGCCGGGGGTTACGGCCGATAGCGGTCCGTACTCCGGCGGGTATTGCATGTTCTTTTGCTTATAAAAAGCAGGAGTAGCACCGGTGGGTGCTACTCCTAATGCATTAATGCCAATTACTTTCTTTGTTTTCGGGTTGTAGATGAGGGCCTGTGTTTCGCCACCCCAGCTCAATACATCCCACATGGTAGAGGTAGCGGCTATCATGGCGCAGGCAGCATCTACCGCATTACCGCCCTGCTGAAATATCATGGAGCCGGCCGTTGCTGCCAGCGGCTTGCCGGTAATGGCCATCCAGTGCTGACCATGTAAAACAGGTTTTTGTGTGGCCTGGCAAAATACCAGCAGGGGCAGGTATAACAATAACAGGGTGAGTGGATATTTCCTCATAGCAATAGATATTGGTTGCAATACCAATAAAATTACTGCTTTGTTAATTGTTAAACCTGCAAAATAGATGAACGGTCCTACCGGTTCTCGAAATAATCAAAAGCATCAATAATATCCAGGTAGGCGCCATCAAAATGGCTGTTCAGTATCTTTTTCAGGTAGGAGCTGTCGTTACCGAATATTACGCTTTTCCAGTCAGCATTCCAGTACTCCACATAGTAGTTGCCTTCCCAATTGGGATCTTCTGCGCTGATGAAGGGCGGGTTACCCACGCCCCAGCCTGTTTTCCAGTAATAACGGTAATCTTCTGCTTCGCCAATAGACAGGTAACAGATCACCAGGCGCTTACCACCGTTGGCCTTGGTTTTCAGCCGGTCTATTTCTGCAGCAGTGAAAGGGTTGTTGGTGGCAATGAACAGGTCCATCAACACCACATCATAATTAGTAGCTGCAACGGCATTAATGAACTGGGTCTTGTTGGAATAGTTCTCCGGATTAATAAGGTAAAGGAAATTTTTTGCCTGCGACAGGCTGGTAATGTTATTACTGTTCACACCATATGGTTGTACGGGGTAGGCAGGAATATTATTCAGCTCCCGGTGGTTGGCAGCAAAAGAAGTATAGCCGTTAGTGTTATTGTTACTGTAAGACTTGTCCATATTAGTCTTGCTGCTGCAATAATCGGTCACCAGCACCTTCTTGCTTGCCTTAATGCGGTTCAGGAACTCGCGCAGGTACAGGTTGTCATCAGAAGGGGTGGGCACATTATCATCGGTGTAACCATAGAAAAGGTCTTCCTGGCCTACACCATCAATAGCCTGAATGTAAGACTGGGCCAGTGTTCCATCACTTTCACCATTGGTGGTAATAAGCTCTATGCCGTTTTGCGGAATAATGGCAAACTGCGGGTTTTGCGCTTTTGCATACTGGCTGATGCCGATCACAAAGTTGCGCATCTCCTCCCGGTAATCAATTACAGCAGGCGTAACTTTTATTTTGGATGAAGGGGTGGATGGTAATGCGGGTTCCGGTACATCGGAATGGGAACAGGCTGTTAAGCCTAAAATGATAACTAGCGCTACAGATAGCGGATAAATGGTTTTCATAAAGATAGGGTTTGATGATCCTCCTAAAACGTACCATCGCTCAAAATGTTATACAGCCATAATAAATTAAAACTGTCTTGAGTTATAAGTAATAGTTATTCAGCAACTACGAAAACCAAAATGAAAAATAATTGTTAAAAAAAATTATGAAAAATCGTTTTAGCTAATTAAATTGTGAGCACAACCGATTGAAGAACTAAATGTATGTAGTAGGATTTTGTTTAAAGGCCCACGTCAGCAGTGTAATCCCGATTCCGCGTTATCAGCCCAACTAACAATGCCTTGAAAACAAGTCCAGAGCCTATTTCCATAAGAATGTTTATTACCGTAAAGCACATTTTAAAATTCCACAATTCTAGCACATGCAGGTTCAAACTTTACTAGCAAATGGCCACGCTATCCGTATGCCCGTACCTCAGCGGTACACGTCTCCACCAGCGCTTTTACAACATCCGCTATTGATCTATTACAAGGTCGGTAGCTAAATCTGTTTCTGTAAAGCAACATTATTAAGCCCGGTGTAAGCGCAAGCTTACGCACAGGGTTTGTATTGCCAAATCTTCACTTATGACAACACAATGTTACGCCATCCCGTGCAAGCGGGTGGCAGGGGCCATTGTCTGCTTACTGCTGTCTGCCGGCAGTTATGCGCAAAGCGTGTACAAGAGCAAAGACACCAGCAGTATCTCGTCTTCCACAGACAGTATCAGCTGGCTAAAAAAAATACCGCTGAAGGCCAGGGACACTATTGGACATTTACCAAATAATGAGCTGTTCCTTTATAACAACAATGCAGGCGCCATATCTAAAGCGGATATGGATGAGGTAAGGAAACTGCCTTACAACAGCATTGACCAGATGCTGAACGGCAGGGTAACGGGGGTGGATATACGCACTCCCAGCGCAGAACCCGGCAAACGTACCAGCGTATTTATCAGGGGTACCTCTACCTTACTGCTCAAGAACAGTGACCTGTTCTATGCACAGCCTACCTATATTGTAGATGGGGTGCCGCTGATGCCGGAACACGCCTTCCCGTACGACATACAGCGTTTTGATTTTAACCGGCTGGGAACAGAAAGCAACCTGCTCTCTTTCCTGGATGTAAATGATATTGCCAGCATAGAAGTGCTGAAAGATTTTGCAGCCAGCGCCAAATACGGCCCACTGGCCGCTAACGGCATTATCAACATCACCACCAAAGGCCCGCGCTCCGGACGCATGAAAGTATCGGTAAATTCCTGGATAGGCCTTTCTATTAAACCTACGGTAAACACGGTGAACGGCGAATATGAGCGCAACTTCCGCCTGCCTTTTTACCAGCAATACGCTACTGAATCGCAATGGCGCAATTTTCCGCGGTACCTCGCAGATTCCACACAGGCACGCTACTTTGGGGCAGCAGACTGGGACGACCTTTATTACCGCAATGCTTTAAGCAATGGTATACAAGCCGCAGTAAGCGGCGGCAACCGCCTGGCCAACTTCCGCTTTAGCCTGGGCCGCACCGCACAACAGGGCGTGGCAGACCATACAGGCATGAACCGGTACGACATCAATTTCGGCATTAACCTGATGCCCGTAAGGAACCTGATGCTCACCACCTTCATTAACGGCGCCACGCTTACCCGCACCCGCAATGAATTTATCCGGGACCGCTCCGGTGATGAGGACTACCTGGTGAATTTTGAAAACCCGCCATCGCCCAACAAACAATACCTACAGCAGTATTATACCTACATGAAAGATGGGCTGAACCGGAACCGGAACAATAATGCGCGCATACTTGCCAACCTGCATTACACACTGGGCCCTGACTGGGCGCTGAACACCCGCTTCAGCATTGACTATGGGCAAAACTTCCGGGACCTGTTCATTCCCACCACCATCAATGACGGCAACAACTTCGTATCCAACTTTGACGGGTTAAGCCGGCGTATGGTGCTGGATAATTCCATACGGTACGATCACACTTTTGTAAGTAAACACCATATAGATGTAACGCTGGGTCAATACGCACAGTGGGACAAGTGGCGCTACGATTACGGCAAAGCCTATAAAGGCCGCAGTGATTATATTAAGATCTACAAACCGGGCGACGACTCCAATAAGGAAGGCGTATTCGGCAACCTGCGGCTGCAGGCTAACTATAAGGACTATACGCAAAGTAACGTAGCCTCTTTTTACACCAACGTAGGGTATAATTACCTGGAAAAATATTTTGTGAACCTCTACCTGCGGGAAGATGGCAGCTCCAACGTACCGGCGGAAAGCCGCTGGCTGTTCTCTCCCACCTTATCCGCAGCCTGGAAGATCAGCAATGAAGAATTTCTGCACGGCTCACGCTGGCTAAGCACTTTGAACCTGCGAGCCAGCTACGGCCGTGTGGGACGTGTATTAATGGATGAGTATTATAAAGGCGGCCCCATTTACAATGTGGACATTGGCTGGGATGGCAACCCCAACCCAGGTACCTACAATGCCTTTCCCGCCATTAACGCGGCCTTTGGTACCGGTTATGTAACCAGCAGCTTAAAGTGGCCCTATGTAGAGCAGCTAAATGTAGGACTGGATGTAGGGTTGCTGAACGACCGCATTCACGCCACGCTGGATGTGTACTCCAAAACAGACCGCGACCTGCTGCTGAAAATTCCCGTGATGGAAGAAACCGGTTATACCGGCCTTGTTAAGAACGGTATGGACATCCGCAACTATGGTTATGAAGTGGCTATTGATGCAGATGTGATCCGCGGCAGCAAATTCCAGTGGAGCACCGGCATCTCGGCCTACACCAATCAAAATAAGCTGCTGGCTATGCCGGATGGCGTAACAGATATGGTGATAGGTAACCACCGCCTGCTGGTAGGCAAACCAACAGACCGTTACTGGCTGCTGATCAACGATGGTATTTACAACAGCGATGCAGAAGTTCCCACCAACCCATCCAACGGCCATAAAATGACGTACCAGGGCGCCACCCTGCACGCAGGCGATCCCAAATGGAAAGACCTGAACGGCGATTACGTGATCAATGATGCAGACCGGGTAATGAAAGGCCGGCAGGTACCGGCAATACAGGGCTATTTCAGCAACACCTTCCGTTACAAACAGCTGGAGCTGCAGGTACAGTGCAACTACGCCTTTGGCCGCAAGATCATTAACCAGGCCATGGCCGACCATTTTGATTTTGCGCAGCGCGACGGGCTGGATGATGTAAAAGGCATTAAGGAAGTGAACTTCTGGTCTAAGATAGACGGCGATTATAACAAGTACCCGCTGTATAATCCCTGGAGCCCTGTAAATGCTTACCAGCCGGACCAGACACTGTTCCTGGAAGACGGTTCTTTCATAAAGCTGCGTTCCGTTACGCTCACCTATAACCTGAACGCCCCCTGGATGCAGCGCGCCGGTATTGAGCAGCTGCGCATTTATGGTACTGCCAATAACATATGGAGATGGACACGCTACTCCGGTGGCGACCCGGAAGCGGTGGACTACTTTGGTTATGACCAGGGCTATTACAACTGGGCAGCACCGCGCAGCTTTACGTTAGGTTTCAACTTTCAATTCTAAAAACTATTGCCATGCGATATACAATAGTGATCTTATCAGGCTTGTTGCTGCTGGCTGGCTCCTGCAGCAAAATGCTGGATCAGCCCTCCAAGCGCGCGCTAACAGAAGAGAACATGTGGCAGAATAAAAATGATGCCCGTGCCGCTGTTTATGGCTGTTATGCCCTGATACGCGCTGCGTTAATGAATGAAAATGCCCATTGGGTATATGGCGATCTGCGGGGCGGCGACTTCCGCGTTACCAAACGCGGCGACCTGCAGGCGCTGGTGGATAATAACCTGAATGCCAGCTATGCCACTACCGATCAATGGCGCGACTGGCGCCGGTTTTACGCCGCTATTGCCCAATGCAACCTGGCCATTGAAAAATTGCCGGAAGTGCCCAAGCGTGATTACCGCTACTCAAACAATGATATGGAGCTGGACCGCTCGCAGGTACGTTTCCTCCGCGCCTTCCTCTACTATTATATTGTAAGGGTGTGGGGCGATGTGCCTTTAATTACCAGCTCACCCAACGGCACGTTTACGCCTACCCCAAGAACCAACCAGCAGCAGGTGCTGGACTTTGCCATACAGGACGGGCTGGCCGCTGCTTACGGCCTGCCATGGAAGTACAACGGCCAGTCGCCGGAGCAGCAGGGCGATTACCAGGGACAGGGTGAAGGCCACCATACAGATATTTCCGCCACCCGCGGTATGGCCTATACCTTACTGGCGCACCTGTATGCCTGGAAAGGAGATTATGCCAACGCCCTGCAAAACACGCGTGCCGTAATAGATAACCAGGGGCAAACCGGCTACAACTTTGTAAGCACCGCCGATCTTACCCGCCTGGATGGCTCTTTCCGCGGCCGTGGCTTCAGCAATATTTTCCAGGTAGATCTCAACTTTGACCACGCAGAATTTTCCACTACCGGGCAGCTGGAAGACTGGACGCTGCGCTCTCCGGATATTCCCAAAAGCGAATCGGAGATCTACATACCCAAAGACAGCATACTGAGTATTTACAGTGAAAGCGGCGATCAGCGCGCTACCCTGTTCTTTGACCAGCTGAATGATGCCTACCCGGTATTCTATAAAATGAAGCAGGTGAACAGCGCGGTAAAAAATCCAACATTGCGCTTTTATACATCCGCCATCATCATTTTCCGGTATGAGGAGCTGTACCTGCTGCAGGCAGAATGTAAAGCGCGTTTAGGCATGTCCGATGCAATTGGTGATCTCAACAGCATACGCACCCGCCGCGGTTTAAAATCCCTGCCGGGCAACCCCACGCAGGAAGCCCTGCTGGATGCCATTTTCCTGGAACGCAGGCGTGAGCTGATCGGCGAAGGCTGGTACTGGTTTGACCTGATACATTTCAACAAAGTATCGCGGTACACCCAATTCACCCAGGCAGATGTAGATAATGGCGCTGCTTACTGGCCTGTGTCTAAACAGGCACTTTCCACCAACAGCGCGCTGGTACAAAATAATTTCTGGAAATAATGTTTGCTGTTATGAAAATGAGCTTACAACAATTCACCGCCCGGAGTACCCATCCACAATGGTACACCGGCGCCCTGCTGTTGCTGCTGGTAATAGCAGGTTGTAAAAAAGATAATACTTACCGGAATGCCAAACCCACTGCAGAAGTGCCGGTAAACACCTATGACTTCCTGAAAAGTCAGCAGGGTTTGTATGATACTTTATTATACCTGGTTGATAAAGCCGGCCTTACAGATACGCTGAAAAATGAGAACATCACTTTTTTTGCGCCGCAGGATTACAGCATTAAAACTGCGCTGTACAACCTGAACTTCAGCCGGGGTAAATATGGCTTTAAAGGCGACTGGACACTGGACAGCGTGCCCGCAGCCGTATGGGATACCCTGCTGCGCCGCTACATGATGCGGGGCAAGGTAGGCGCTGATTCCCTGCAGTATGCAGATGGGGTGATGCTGAACACACTGGCCTACAATTACCAGATGAACGGCAAATCGGTGCCCACCGCTGCTTCCGGCATCCAGAACGGCGGCCCGCTGGTATTACAGTATAGCGATATGAACCGCTCCCGTTTTATCAGGGACTGGTCTACCTCCATTACCCAGAGCATAGATCTGAAAACAGCCAATGGCTGGCTGCATGTGCTGGAAAGCAAACATGTATTCGGCTTTGTGTCTTTGGTGCCGATGGCTTTCCCGTATTCGCTGAACCCTATACAATCGCCCTACCTGGGATTACCATCCCCCATACCCGGCACTATTGAGTTTGAAGATTATGATGATGGCGGTGAGGGCCTTGCTTACCACGATAATGACGGCGGCAACAACGGCAACCAGTACCGCACAGAAGCTGTGGATATTGAAAACTGCAGTGAAGGTACCTATAACGTGGGCTGGACGGGTGGTTCCGAATGGCTGGAATATACGGTAGAAGTAGCCTCAGACGGCGCTTATGCCGTGGCTCTGCGCATGGCATCCGGCGGTGGCGGCGGCAATTTCCGGCTGGAAATGGATGGCGTAAATGTCAGCGGTACCGTGCATTGCAACGATACCGGCGGCTGGCAGAACTGGGTAACGGTAAATACCACGGTAAACCTTACAGCAGGCAAACACATCCTGCGGTTCTATGAAGAATCCGGCGGTTACAATATCAACAAAATGACCTTCTACAAACTTTAATTCCCCGCACTATGCAACGTTATAAACCTTATCTGATTATGCTTCTGCTGCTGGCCACAGCCATGGCAGGATGCTACAAAAACATGGTGCCGGATGAAAAGGATTTTTTCAGCACCAATATGAACTATAACCGGACCAACTTCCCGGTGAACTTAGGCCGTACGAACGTGTACTCCTATATTTTTAATGCAGACTATTCCACGCAGCCGCTCACCTTTACGCTGGAGAATGTACGCCATGCCGACAGCAGCGCTGCACCGGAGCTGCTGGAAAAAGTAGCCACCCGGCAATGGAAAACCTTCTACAGCGGCTTAGAAAAGACCATTGCGGAAATTGAAGACAAACGCAGTACCGTACAGGCGCCGGTACTGGATATACGCCCGAACTCCGGTGAAATATTTTTCTGGAATACGGATTCCGCCCGCATTAAACCCGGCATCTATTACTTTGATGTGCGCGTGAAAAATAATGGCGGTGAAAAAGTGTTCAAGAACATGGTGCTGGATGTGCGCCGCCCGCGCCCTTATGAGCCATATGAATTTGATGATATTACCGGTATCCGTAAAGCATGGGACCAGGGCGGCATTACGCACCCTGATATTAGCGGCGTGGTAGACCAGTTTAACCTGAACCTGCCCCGGGATAGTGTGAATGTATACTTCCGCAAAACAGATATAAAAGGCAATACGCTTACGTTCAAAATATTTGATAAGGATTCAGTAGCTATTCCCTTTTCCAATTTCAACCTCACACAATGGGACAGCCTGCGGTACCGCACCGGTTCAATAGGCCTGGATGTACCCTTTGGCTTTAACCGGCGTATGAGCGCTGACAGCACCATTCTTACGTATGATGTTACCAGCCCCTTTCCCATACTGGCCGATGTTTCCGGCAACTCAGACAAAGCCTATATCGCATTCCAGTATAACCGCATATCCTTTGGGCACCGGTACAATGCAGGCATAGGACTCAGCTTAGCCATTTATGAACCCGGCGACTGGGAAGTGGTGTTCAAGTTCAAGGTGAATCCAAAATTTCAGGACGATTAAAATTACTATGTATGTATAAATGTTATTACAACCTGCTGGCCTTACTGCTTATTCCCCTGCTGCTTTGCAGCAGCAAAGCCTTTGCCCAGCAAAACATTACTGTAAAAGGCAGAATACAGGATGCCATTAGCCGTGAAGGGCTGCCCGGCGTTACCATCATAGATGTGCAGGCCAAAAAAGGCCTGGGCTTAACAGATGTGCAGGGTAATTTTTCCTTTACCATACAGGAAGGCAGAATGGTGCAGTTCCGTTTTGTGGGATATAAGGACCAAACGTTGAAGATTAATAAACCAACGCTGAACCTTCTCCTTTCACCGGAGAACCGTTCCCTGAAAGAGGCCGTGATAGTGGGCTACCAGAAGCGCACCAAGGAAACCGTATCCGGCTCAGTAGCCGTGATCTCCGGCAGGGACCTGCAGGATGTACCGGTATCCAGCGTGCAGGAGCTGTTACAGGGTAAGGTAGCCGGCTTAAATATCCAAAACAATACCGGCGCGCTGGGTTTCCGGGGCACGGTATCCATACGCGGTATTTCCCAGCTGAATATCACCGGAACCGGCGACCAGACTTACCTGGCCACCAATAACCCGTTGCTGGTAATAGATAACGTACCGGTGGATTATGACGGTGGCTTTTCCCAGTCCATGTTACAACCAGGTGCTGCTACCGGGCCACTGGCGCTGATACCGCCGGATGATATACAATCCATTGAGATCATGAAAGATGCGCAGGCCACCTCTCTCTACGGTTCCCGCGGCGCTAATGGTGTAATTGTAATTACTACCAAACGGGGTAACTCACCCACGCCGGTGATTGATGTGAACAGCAGTGTGTTCATTAACCTGGCCCCGCAGCTGCGGCCTACCTGGGGTGGCGCTTTGGAAAGGCAATACCGCATTAATTCCATTTTATATCACAGCCGCAATATACAGGAAGCGCGCGACCGGCTGGAAGCCGCGCAGTTCCTGACAGATAGCCTGAACAGCTTTTACAATAACTCAACCAACTGGCAGGGACTGTTTTACCAAACCACCATCAATACCCAGAACAATGTGCAGATCAGCGGGGGCAGCTCCAAACTGAACTACAAGGCCAACATGGCGTACCAGCGTAACGAGGGTGTAATTAAGAATACCGGTTTTGACAAGTACAGCCTGAACATGCAGCTGAACATACAGCCCAGCACAAAGCTGCGCATCAGCACCCAGCTGTTTGGCGCGCTGGGCCAAAAGCAGCGTGGTAATGGCGGCGGCTTAACCGGTAATGGCGCCGGTAATGCCTTCACCTCTTCCCTGCTGCCCGGTCCTTCCCAGTTTGTAGGCAACCCCCAGTTTGACGGGTATGAGAATAATATGGATGATAACAACACCATTAACCTGCGCGGGTTTGTGGATATGGATTATGAGATCTTCCGTAACATACGCGTGAACTCTATTACCTCTTACGATTATTATACAGACACCCGCGACCGTTTTAACCAGGCCTTTGCCAACAACAACCAAACCCTGTTGTATGGCTTTGTAGGCCGGCATGATGAGCTGAATACGCGTAACGGCGTTAACTACAATTTCAGCAGCGACCCGGCCAATGTGGAAAGAGGGCATAACCTGTACGCCAGCGTGTTCAGTGAGGTGAATATTAAAACAGATAACCAGCACATACGCGATGTACGCAACGGCCCCAGTGATTTTTTCTGGGGACCACGTGGCTATTCGCCCCGTTTTTATCCCGGCAACCCCTGGAATGATGGAGGCAATACCAACGATAATGGTACCAGCGTATCTTACCTGTACCATGCCTTATCCTGGGCAGGTTTTGTTTCCTATAACTTCCGCACCAAGTATAGTATAGACCTTTCTTACCGCCTGGATGGCAACTCCTCTGCAGGTATCAATAACCCCTATACGAAAAACCCGGCCATTGGTTTGCGCTGGAACTTTGGTAAGGAAAACCTGATGCGGCGCTTTAACTGGCTGGACTATGGCTCCGTACGTGTAACCTATGGCTCCAACAGCCGTGCAGCTGCCACGCTGCCCAACTTCCTGGGCATTTACCAGGTGTATAACAACTATAACAACAGCCCGGCCATTGCGCCCAATTTTGATGTAATGGCCAACCAGTCCCTGGAGCCGGAGAAATCGAACCAGTTCAACTTTGGTGTAGACCTGGGCCTGTTCAAAGGACGGCTGGAATTTATTTATGATACCTACTTCAAAAAATCGTTTAACCTGATCCGTGATCTATACCTGCCGGATGTTACCGGTTTTAACCGCGTACAGGTAAATGGCGCCAGCGTGGTGAACTACGGGCATGAGCTTACGATCACTGCGCGACCCATTTCTTCACCCATTCAGCAGAATTTTCAATGGATGATAAGTGTGAACGGCGCATATAACCGCGGTGTGCTGACACAGCTGCCCGGCGGCGTACAGTTTTACCGGCAGGCACAGGGCGCCCCTTATTATGAGGAGCTGGCGCTGAAAGTAGGCCGTAACCCTATCAGCAATTACCTGTACGAAACGCAGGGCATTTACTCCCAGACCGGCGATGTACCGGTTGACCCTGTGCGGGGCGTACGCTACAAATCATTCCGCGGTAATGGCACACAGTATTTCCAGGGCGGTGATCCGCGCTGGCGAGATGTAAACGGCGATTATGCGCTGGATGATGCCGATGACAACGTGATCACCGGTAACCCCGACCCGCTGATAACAGGCGGTGTCACCAACACCTTCAGCTACCGCAACTTTGCGCTGAACATTTTCTGCTCTTACCTTATTAAGCGCAGCATTATGAATAATGCCATGGCAGCGCGTTTATACCGTGCGCAGTACCCGGATGCCACCTACATTACCGGTACGGCGGAAGGGCCGGTGAACTACTATGACCTTAGCAAAATCAATTACTGGAAGAACCCCGGTGATAATGCGCAATACCCCGCGGTAGGCGACATTTTCCACGGACAGGACGTAATACCCAACCGCCTGGACCAAACGCTGTTCCAGGAAGATGGTTCTTACTTTAAGCTGAACCAGGTAACACTGAGCTATACTTTCCGCAACCAGGATTTTATGCGGCGGCTGAAAATACGGATGCTCAGAACCTATTTCACGGCTTATAATGTAGCCATCTTTTCACCTTACTCCGGTCCTAACCCGGAAACGGTGACCTCCCTGGGCCGTGATGATATTAACGGGTACCCCTCTGCTACCAGCTTTGCGCTGGGCTTTGCGGTACAATTCTAACAATGTAAAAGATGAAGATCATGCAAACACGCTTTAAAATAGGATTGCTCGTTGGCTTGTTGGCATTTACTGTTTCCTGCAAAAAATTCCTGGAGGTAAAGCCGGTGGATACTCTCTCCGGCAGTGAGTTCTGGAAGAATGAGGATGATGCGGTGAAAGGTATTAACGGCGCGTACCGCCTGCTGCTGGATAAATTCCTGGAATCTACCCTGTACAATACAGGTGATTTCCGCGCCGGATGGTGGAATTGGTTTAACAAGCGCAACCTGGCCGCCTTGGGCCGTAATGATATGCTGGGCGGTGACCTTAACAGCTCCGATAACTCCGCCGGTCCTAAGAACTGGACACAGTTTTATAAGGCCATTGCTGCCGCCAATTTATGTATAGACCGTATTCCCGGCATAAAAGATCCCGCCTTTAGCGCGCAGAACCGCAAGGCGCTGGTGGCTGAAGCCCGCTTTATACGTGCCTTTACTTACTTCTATATGGTACGGCTATACGGAGATGTGCCGCTGCAGCTGGACCCATATGAAACCGCCATTAAGCCCCGTGCAGATATGATCAGCGTGCTGGATACCTGCATAGCAGACCTGCGCAGCTGCGAGCAGGACCTGCCCATCACCTACGAAGATCCTACTAACCGCGCGGTACGCGCCACCCGTGGCGGAGCGCTTACTTTAATGGCGCACATGTATATGTGGAAAGCCGGTTTTGATGCAGCGCACAAACAGGAGTGCTGGCAGCAAACTGCCGCATTGGGCAAGCGGGTAATGGACCTGGGCGTGTACGAGCTGTTGCCTTACACCAAGGAAACCTTTCAAACTATTTTCAAAGGCCGTTCCCTGGAAGGTATTTTTGAGCTGTCGCTCGATATAAATTATGGCGTACAGTTCCACTCCCTTATAGCGCAGTGGGTATTGCATGAGCCTATTATTCACAGCAGCGGCGACCTGTATGGCGGTTTTGGTTCTGAGATCACACCTAAACGTGCATTCCTGGATAAGATCTATCCAGCCGGTGAGCCGGACAAACGTTTTGACCTGTGGTTTGATGATCCGTACAGTAATGCCAATCCACAGTCGGCCATGTACCTGAAGTTCTCCTCCGTATCCAATCCTTCCACGCGCGACTATGATGCGAACTTCCTGATATTCCGTTATGCGGACCTGCTGCTGCTGCGTGCAGAAGCGCTGGCCAACCTGGGAAACCAGGATGCGGAAGCTATTACGCTGCTGAACATGGTACGTACCCGCGCCGGCGCCCGCAATTACAGCGGCGGTGGCGGCACTGCCCTGCAGGATGCCATTTTCCTGGAACGCGCTAAAGAGCTGTGGGGTGAGGGGCATTTTTATTATGACCTGGTACGTACCGGCCGCGTAATGGACCGCAACCAGTGTGAGAACTACCTTACACCGGAGCAGTTCCAGCGCCGCGCATGGACCTGGCCTATAGACCTGGGTGCGGTAAAGAATAATCCCCTGATCATACAAAATGAATTTTGGTCCAGATAAAACCTGTGTTATGAAAAAATTATGGTCCATTGCAGGCTTGCTGCTGCTTACCGTGCTGTTGTTCAATGCCTGTAAAAAAGATTATTACGTGGATGGCGGTTTAGCCAATCCCAAGTACGATGGCAGCATTTATGATTACCTGAAAAATACGCCTTACTGGTTTGATACCATTACGTATATCATTGACCGTGCCGGTATGAAAGACATGCTGAACAACGATTCCGTTACTTTTTTTGCACCCACGGACGATGCAGTGAAGGTAGTAATGAACGCCCTGAACGATTACCGTTACTTCAACGTGGAAGATTCCGTGCACCTGCAGGATATAGACCCGGAAGTATGGCGGCACTTTCTTTCCATGTACGTGCTGAAAGGGAAATACCTGGCCAAGCAGTTTGCACGGGTAGACCCTGTTAACGTGTACGCCTATCCCGGCATTAACTATGTAATGGATGGGGGCTACGTGCTGAACATTGGCCTCATTTACCAGAACTACAATAATGTGGAAGCAGTGGGGGCCCGCATTATACGGCTAACAGACATCACCTACGACCCGCAGAATTTCCAGAACAATCCATCCATACTGATCGCCACCTCAGACATACAGCCCCGGAACGGCGTGCTGCATGTGCTGAACAATAACCATGTATTTGGTTTCCGGGGCGGCACTTTTGTACGGATGGCAGAACAATACCTGTTGAGATAAAAACATTACCAGATGAAAATACTTCGATTTTTTACAGGGATCATAATAGCCGGTATTTGCCTGCAGGCCTGCAGTAAGGATGATGTGGCCAGCAGCGGCAAAGACCCTTATAAGGATACGGTATCGCCTGCAATCCTCATCAGCAAGGGCGGCGTATTGCCGGACAGGGGACATATCAATGACGAGATCATTATACGTGGCAAAGGGTTTAAGGCGCACCAGCAGGAGCTCTCCATCCTGTTTAACGGGCAACCAGGCACGCTGGTAGATGTAACCGATTCCAGCGTAAAAGTAAAAGTGCCTGTTTTTGCCAGTACCGGCAACATTACTGCGCAGGTAGGGCAACAGTATTTCTTTGGACCCTTTTTCCGCGTACTGGGAGCCATGGAAACAGATACCGTGTACCCCAGCTCCCGTGGCGCAGATAATTTTATACAGGACATTATACCCGTTGAAGGCGGCAAATTCCTGATAGTGGGCGATTTCACCAACTTTGACAATGCCAACATTGACGGTGGCGTGAACCGCGTAGCACGCATAAACGGAGATGGTACCATTGACCGCTCTTTCCGTTACGGTAAAAATACCGGCGCACCGGCAACAGTGGTTAGAGCCGCTGCCATGCCGGATGGCAGGTACCTGGTAGCCGGCAGCTTTGCCAGCTATGAAGGGCTGCCCTATGTAAGCAGCATTGCACGCCTGTATAATAACGGCGGTCTGGAAACGGAAAATATAACGCGGCCCTCCGGCAAAGTACAGCCGGTATCTGCGCTGAAAGGCGGCGTATCCGGCGTGGTAACCGGTTTGCATTTACAGCAGGATGGGAAGATGATAGTAGTGGGTTACTTCCGTTATTATGTAAAGCCAAATTACAACCTGGTATCTGTAACCGGGGCCGACTCCCTGCACCTGGATTCTACCATGGTGAACTTTATGGCCCGCCTGCATCCGGATGGTACGCTGGACACATCTTACAACTACGACCTGGTGAACCATCGTGGTAAAGAAGGTGTGAACGGTGCCATTAATAAGTCTCTTTTCTTACCGGATGGCAAAGTGCTGATCGTAGGCGGGTTTACCAAGTATAACGGGCAGCCCGCACAACGCATTGCGCGCATTAATACAGACGGCAGTCTGGACCCCACGTTCAAAAGCGCTGAAGGCGCCAACTTCCCGATATATGACGTAGCGCAGCAGCCGGATGGTAAGTTTATTCTAACCGGTTTATTCAATACCTATGCCGGCCTGGCCGTACCGTATATAGTGCGCCTAATGCCGGATGGCAGCCTGGATCCGTCATTACAGGTAGGTACAGGCGCAGAGGGTACGGTTTATAACATTAATATCATGCCACAGGGGCAGATCATTTTAACAGGCGCCTTCACCGAATTTAATAAGGTAGTGCGGAATAATTTTGTGGTATTAAACCCAGACGGCAGCGTGCATACTGCCTATAATACCAATGGCGGTATTAACATGGGCACCAATGATGTGAACGCGGCTTTTACTAAAGTGCTGCAGCTACCCAATGACCATTCCATGCTGGCAGTAGGCGGCTTTACAAGGTTTGACTTCCGGCCATGTAACCGGATCGTGCGGATAACGTACCAGTAACAATAATATTTATCAGCACCATTAATCCGCCGCCAATGCAGAACAACGGCCAGTGGCCAATGTTCCAGAGGCCAATACCAATGGCCGACCCGCAGGCGCCGCCAATGAAAGTGCTGGTCATAAATACCGTGTTAAAACGGTTGCGCGCTTCCGGCATTATGGAGTAGATGATGGTTTGATTAGAGATCTGAATGGTCTGGTGTCCCACATCTACCAGTATAATGCCCAGTATAAGCAGGTACAGGCTGCCGCCTGTAAAATAGAATGCTACGAAGCTAAGCAGCTCCATGAGCAGTCCTATCCATATATTCAGCTGCGTGCCCTTGCCATCACTGCGTTTACCCACCAGTGGCGATGCAAGGGCACTTGCAGCTCCGGCCAGCCCGAACAGGCCAATGACGGAGCTTTTATAATTAAACGGCGGTGCTGACAGGAACAGCACCATGGTTACCCAAAAGCCGCTGAGCGCTGCAAAGCTCATAAAGTTGCGGAAAGCCGCCAGGCGTAATGCCGGCTGTGTACGGATATAATATACCAGCGATGCCATTAGCTGGCGGTAAGTGCCATTAAAAGTAGGGTGGCTTTGCGGAAAACGCAGGCGCATTAATATAAACAGCACCGCGCAAATGCCGGCTGCCATAAAATAAATTTCCTGCCATCCGAAAATAGCGCCCAAACTACCGCTCACAGAACGGGATGCCAGTATACCCACAATTACCCCACCCATAATAGCGCCTATAACGCTGCCCCGCTTTTCATCTGAGGCAAGATGTGCACCCAGCGGTATTATCAGCTGTACAGCAATAGAGCTTAGCCCCACCAGGAAGCTGGCTATCTGCAACACAAAAAAAGTAGGCGACATAGCAGCCAGGGACAAGGATAGCATGGCAGCCACCATGCAAATGAGGATCTGCTTGCGTCGTTCCATAATATCGCCCAAAGGCACCAGCAGCAACAGGCCGCAGGCATAACCTATTTGCGTAAGCCAGGCAATGCGGCCGGCGCGGCTTTCCGGAATATGAAAGTCTTTGGCGATCAACGGTATCAGCGGCTGGCAATAATAAATGTTAGCTACCACCAGCCCGCAGCAGGCTGACATAAATAACGTATCTGATCTCCGTAACGGTTGGCTGTGCATGGGCTCCCTGATTTTCTGACCCTGCAAAGCTAGAAAAAAGTAGTAGCTAATTTTGTAATTTAAAGCTATGATACGGATACCATTTGCACAGCTGGAACAGGCGTTCAGAAAAGTATTGCTGCAGCTTAATTTCCCTGAAAAAAGGGCAGCCTTATGCGCTCACATCTTTGCCAGCAACAGCCGCGACGGCGTACACTCCCACGGACTAAACCGTTTTCCCGTATTTGTACAATATGTGAAAGAAGGACTGGTACACCCGGATGCAGAACCTGCGCTGCTGGAAAAGAACGGTCTTCTTGAAACCTGGACGGGCAGCCTGGGCGCGGGTATGTATAACGCCACGGTCTGTATGCAACGCGCTATTGAGCTGGCGCAGGCCAATGGTATTGGCTGCGTAGCCATTCAAAACACCAACCACTGGATGCGGGGGGGTACCTATGGCTGGCAGGCAGCCAATGCAGGTTGTATAGGCATTTGCTTTACCAATGCTATTGCCGGTATGCCTGCCTGGGGCGGAGTGGACCCGGTGCTGGGCAATAATCCTTTAGTGATAGCGGTACCGCGGGCAGAAGGGCATATTGTGCTGGACATGGCTATGTCGCAATTCTCATACGGCAAAATGCAGGAGCATGAATTAAAACAGGAGCAGCTGCCGGTAGTAGGCGGTTATGATGATAACGGGGAGCTAACCACCGACCCGGTAGTGATCCGCAATAACAAACGCGCCTTGCCCATTGGTTTCTGGAAAGGCTCAGGCCTGGCTATGGTGCTGGATGTGCTGCTGGTGGCTCTTAGCGGCGGCCGCTCTACCGGTCAGATCACGGCAGATAAAAAAGAGTTTGGCGTATCCCAGTGTTTTATTGCCCTGCATAAACCCGACCTGCATGCTGCTTTAATAGAAGAAATTTTACGATACACAAAAGGCAGTACACCGGCTACACGGGGCGGGCGTATAGCCTATCCCGGTGAAAATACTTTGCGCAAACGCCTGCAAAGTGAAAAAGAAGGCGTGCTGGTGAATGAGGAGATCTGGGCGCAGGTACAGGCCATGTAAGGGCATAATGTTTGATCGTTAAAGGTCTGTTCTCGCAACACAAAATAATTTTATCATGAAACCGGGCATGATACATTTTCTCACACAAGGACATGTTAATGCGAGGTTCCCCCGCTTTAGCGGTCAGGCTATCCGACCCGTAAAAAATAAAATATTAACGGATGAAACCATACATCGTTTGCCACATGCTTTGCTCCATTGATGGCAGGATACAAGCGGAACACTGGCCCCAGGCTGCAAAGGGCTTTCCACAATACGAAAGGACCGGCGAGGTAGAAAAAGCAGATGCCTGGTTTTGCGGGCGCATTACCATGCAGCAGCATTTTACCGTAGCTGCGCCTGTTCTTGCACCGGGTGGCAAAACAGTACAAAGAATAGATTATGTAGCCACTACAGCTGCGGATTCCTTTGCCGTGGCTGTGGATGCGCATGGCAAGCTGGGATGGGACAGCCCTGAAATTGATGGCGACCATGTAATTACAGTACTTACCGAACAGGTGCCGGATGCTTACCTGGCTTATTTGCAGGAGCAAGGCGTGTCTTACATTTTTGGCGGTAAGCAGGACATTAATTTCAGCACCGTATTAGAAAAGCTGAACAAGCTGTTTAATATTCAGAAAATAAAGCTGGTAGGTGGCGGAAAAATAAACGGGGCCTTGCATGCTGAAGGGTTGATTGATGCATACAGTGTGCTTTACTACCCCATAGCGGATGGAACAGACAGCCCTACGCTGCTGGATACGGATCTGAATGCAGCCCGGTTACCGGCGGTAGCTTTGAAACTAACGCACCTGGAGCAATTGGAGGATGGTATTGTCTGGGCAAAGTATGATGTAGTAAAATAAAGTGTGCCACAAATAAAAGGCCTGGTAAGTGATCCTACCAGGCCTTTGTATTTTGGGTAACAGCTAAAGATGAGCTAATCTTCCCGGCTTCCATCATCGGCCATCCGCACCATTTTAGGTGTGAACTTTGCCACTACATCCACCAGCTCTTGCTGCGCAGCCATTACTACATTGATATCTTTATAAGCCATGGGCGCTTCATCTAAGCCGGCGCCTATCAGCGTTACCTCATTTGCCTTTAATACTGCTTTAAAGTCATCTTTTGAAATGTTCTGCACTGCCTTGGTACGGCTCATTTGCCGGCCTGCGCCATGGGAGGCGGAGTTTACAGACAGCTCCTCGCCCTTACCACGTACCAGGAAACCAGGTGCCGTCATGCTGCCCGGTATAATACCCATTACGCCTTTACCTGCCGGTGTAGCGCCTTTCCGGTGCACGATCACTTCTTCACCATTCCAGATCTCTTTCCAGGCAAAGTTGTGGTGGTTCTCTATTTTAGCTAATACCTGTCCGCCAATGGCCTGCGTTAATTTTTGGTGTATCACCGCATGGCAGGCAGCAGCATAATCACCGGCCAGGTTCATAGCCAGCCAATATTCCTGGCCCGCTTCCGTATCCATATCCAGGTAGGCCAGGTTAGCGGCTTCCTGCGGCAGCTTACACAGCTGTTTTGCCAGCCGGGTATAATAACCCGCAATGGTAGCACCCAGGCCACGGGAACCGGAGTGCGTTAACAACGCCAGGTAAGTGCCTTTATCAATGTTCAGGGCTTCATCCCGCTCTGCAAATTCAATTTTACCAAATTCTACAAAGTGGTTACCGCCGCCGGAGCTTCCCAGCTGGGTCCACGCTTTATCATGCAGCTGTTTAATGAAAGGCGTTAAGTTAAACTCATCCCGTTCCAGCACCGCATGATCTGCCTTATGCTGGCCATGGAAACCCGCGCCTGCACCGAATTTGGTATGGGCGATCAATTCACGTTTATACTTAGCCGTATTTTCCAGGAAATGCGTTTCCGGTATATCAAAAATGGTTAAGGCCATACGGCAGCCAATATCCACACCCACGCCGTAGGGGATGATGGCATTTTTGGTAGCCAGCACACCGCCTATTGGCAGGCCGTAACCCTGGTGCGCATCCGGCATTAAAGCACCGGCAACCGTTACCGGCAGCTTCATGGCAGTAGCCATTTGCTTACGGGCGCCTTCTTCTATATGTGCAGCACCGTATATGGCATATTCCTTAGCATCGGTATTCAGCGCTATGGTACCATCTGCAGCGGCATTGGCATCTTCAATAATAATAGTGGCCAATGCTTCCAGCGTTTCATGGTCCAGGTAGTTTTCCGGCTGCTCTTTCACTGATTTTAACAGCTCCAGCGCAGCGGCAGTTTCCATAGCGGCCAAGGCAGGCTGCTGCAGCAATTCCAGTGCAGCGCCTAACGCACGGCCCTGCGGGTAACCAATGGCTAAAAGATCTTTACCGTTTATAGTTGTTTTCATGATTATTAGTGTTTAAAGTTGTTGATGAAGATGAGGCTTACTAATCCACCAGCAGCTTGGTAACTGCGGCGGTGTTACGCGCCCATTCCAGGGTATAGCTTTCATCGGCATCCGCTGTTTCCAGCTCCTGCAAATGTTGTGCTTCGGCTTTTATACGCAGCAGCTGGCCTATGGTTAATTTGCTGTTCAGGCGTTTTAACATATTGGTTACGTTCTTAGTATCCAGGTTTTGTACCACCTGGCCATCGAACGGTAATTCCATCCACACTATTTCTTTGGCAGCTACTATCAGCACTCCAAATACCAGGCCTTTATCCAGTCCGCCGGTAACACGCACCTGGTGCTGCACACATGACGGATCATAAGCCACGCCTGTTTTTTCGGAGATCTTCATCGGGTGGCGGCTGTTCATCCAGCCTACTACCAGGTTGGGCGTAAGGCTACCGTTGCTATAGGCATTGCAGGTAAAAGTAACATACTGCGCACCTGCCTTTTGCAGTGCATCCAGGTCAATTTCTATATACTCTGCTGTTCCTATTTTATTCGGTATGCTACGGATATCACCGCTATGTTTACAACCGGTTACTACCAGTGAGCTATAGGAGCAGCGTTCTGCTTTATCGGCATAAGCCACTATACAGCTTAGGTCCATATCCATATGCTGCGCCGGCAGGCCGGTACCCCATTGCATGAACAGGCGTACGGTGTTACCTTCTACATTAAAACGGGTTCCCATTAAAGCAGAGGGTAAGTCCTGCACAGTAGCGCCGCGGTCACCGATCGGCAACGGTATGTTAAACAGCTTTTCATCTATGTAGATGGTTTTAGCAGCTGTTTCAATAGCGGCGAAACGTTTTTTCACAGCCAGCACACACAGGTCCACCACCGCTTCTTTCATAGCATTCAGCTCCTCCGGTGTATACAGCTGCAACAGCTTGTTGGCCGGCACTCTTTTGCTTACGCCTCCCAGCGGTTTTACGGTACGCTCATTAGCTGCATCAAAATAGATCTCTGCATACATGCTCAGCGTAAATACCAGGCGGGCCGGTACTTTATCAACAATATCTGCAAAAGCGGCAACGGTTACCTCACTTCCAAACCACAGCATGTTGGCAAACAGGGAGCGTGCAAACAAACCCGGGCGTTCCTTCAACAGCTCAAAAGTGCTTTCCGCATCAAAACGCAGGCGGTAATGTTCCACGTAAGCCTGCCATACATCGTAGTCCTGTTTATAGAATTTATCCATCAGGATACGCAGCTTTTCAAAGCAGGCGCGTTTGCTATATTCGGCCAGGCGCAGCGCACGGATAAAACGTACCCACATTCCACGTTTGGCGTGCATTATTTCACACATCTGTACCGGTTCCAGGTTCATATTGTTTAACCAGTTAGCCACCATCAAACCCTCTTTACGGGTGTATTTCAGCTTCAGGTCTTCTTTACTTTTTATACGCGTCTGCGCACTGTTATCCTGCTGCCATGCAATGTGCCGGCTGTTGCGCGCGGTACGTTTGATGATAGTTTTAGGTGCTACCAGCTGTAAGTAACCGGTATGTTTATACCACAGGTAGCGCAGGATATCTGTTGGAGAGGTCCACAGTGCCTGTGCCTTTTCCGGGTGCTCCTGTTTTATAAAGATATCTGCCACGGCCATCAGTGTTTCCTTCATACCGATCTTCACCTGCGGCAAAGGCAGTACTTCCAGTAATAGCTGCAGGCTGTTCATCTGTGTGGCATCCAGTGCTGTCTTGGATGTTAACAGGTCCTGCAAATAAGCAGCAGCATCCTGCAGGTTCCACAATTCCAGCACCTTTAATTCAGGATTCTGTTTATAATTTTCAATGGCGCCAAATTCAAAGGGAGTACCACAGAAAGGACAGCCGTTATAACGGTGCAGGGGGAACGCCTTTTCCGGTATAATATGCTCACAGGGTAAGTACACACCTTTTGCCTGCAACATATTGGCAAAGAAAGTAGCGATATGATCTGCTTCAGATTCGCCCGTAGGGATATCCCAGTTCTTTACCAGCGGAGTCCAGTTCTTATGTAAACCCAGCACTTCTTTTAAGGATTCCAGTATGATGGACTGGTAAGCAGGCACGGTTGCGATCAATGCTTTTAACAGCTCTTCAGAAACCCCGAAACCTAGTTTACAAAGGTTAGCCAGCAGCACACCAGTGTCTGTTCTTAACCGTTTACCTTCCTGTAACAGGGCGTTATCAGGAATAAAGATGGCTTGCTGGCGGGTACTAACGGTTAATAATTGATTCATCATTGTTTTTAATTTTTATAACCAGATAATTTTGCTGCTGCTTTTACCAAAAAATTGAAGTAAGCAACAATTGACCTAAGTTTCGTGAAGCAGGCCGGATTCGAACCGGCGACCCACATATTAAGCGTGGGAGTAAGTTTTAATTGACCTGAAGATAATTTTAAAACTTCATGATGTTGCTCTACCAACTGAGCTACTGCTTCTTTTTTACAGGATGATAATTGAAAGAGTTTTTTCGTTAAAGGAATTTGAAGTAACTCATTCTTGACCATTCCTGATGACACAAAGATGGCCACCTATGTGCGCAGTCCACTTGCGCAGGTGAAAATATTTTTAAAGATTTTTTTATTTAGCTGGCTTATAATTCTTTAAGTCCTGGATTAGGTTTCAGCAACAACGATTACGGCTAAACTGCGCAGGTGTATTGCGTAATTAAAAGGGTTCTATTACTTTTACGGGGTGATCTGAACCCATAAACCGGTATTTAAGGTACCGTTAATAGTAACCCAACCCACATGTCCATAAATAAGCTGGCGCTGATGCGCTATAAAACCATTGATGAATGTTTGCGTAACCGTTACCGTAAATGGACGCTGGAGGATCTTATTGAGAAAGTAGCAAATACCTTATATGAGCAGGAAGGCATTACCTCCGGTGTAAGCCGGCGCACCGTACAGGCGGATATCCAGATCATGCGCAGCGACAAGCTGGGATATAATGCCCCTATTATTGTGCAGGAGAAGAAATATTACACTTACAGCGATGCCGCCTACAGCATTACCAGCGCGCCTATTAATAATGCGGATGTGGAGAAGATGAAAGAGATCGTAGGCATCCTGAAGCAGTTTAATGGGTTCAGCTATTTTGAAGAAATGAGCGAGATGATCACGCGGCTGGAAAATAACCTGTACCGTCGTACAAATGAAGGACGTAACTGCATACAGTTTGAGAATAACCGGCTGCTGAAAGGCCTGGAACATATTAACCCGCTGTACCAGGCCATTTTGCATGAACGGCCCTTGCTGATCACCTATAAATCTTTTAAGGCAGCTACTGCGCAGGAAAATATTTACTTCCCTTATTTACTGAAGGAATACCGTAACCGCTGGTTCCTGATTGCACGGTCTAAAAAAGGCAAGCTGCTGCTTACCATGGCGCTGGACCGTATTGTGGGCTTCCAGGAGCTGCCTAAAGAGCCGTTTATAGCCTATGACGGCATTGACTTTGACCGGTATTTTGACGACCTGTTAGGCGTGACCAAAACGGAGAAAGACCGTCCTCATAAAGTGATCCTGCATATAGATAAGTACCATGCGCCTTATGTGCTGACAAAACCGATCCATCATTCCCAGGAGGTGCTGAAAGAGAATGCGGATGGGAGTATTATTATAAAGATCGATGTGGTGCTGAATTTTGAATTAGAACGGGAGCTGTTAGGGTTTGGAGAGTATATAAAAGTATTGGCGCCGAAGATGCTGGCGGGGAAGATCCGGAAACGGCTGGATATGGCGAGGGAGAAATACAGGCCGGGCGGGAAGGATGAGGGTGGCCCGGAGGGCACAAATTAACCTGCAGCTTGAATCAGGCCGTACAACAATATGAACTTTTCAGATATTTATATTTATAATTATATATATATTTGCCGGATAATTTATCCCTTACAGCATGAAAAAATTATTCGCATTTTTGTTACTGTCAGCCGGACTGACAGCTGCCACCCAATTACAGGCCCAGGAGATTGTTAAAGGTAACCTTGATTTCCTGAAAGGCGTTACGGAAGTAAACTTCTCTTTTCTTTACAACGACATGAACGTAGGCAAGGAAGGTAAAGAAGCCAATTACATTAAAAAGAAAAAGGCTGAAAAAGATGCCAAAGAACCCGGTAAAGGCGACGAGTGGGAAAAGAACTGGATTGAAGACAGACCCCGCCATTATGAGCCTAAATTCATTCAGCTGTTCTCCAAGTACACAGATATGAAGAACGGCCCGGATGTGAAAGGAAAATACACCATTGTGGTAGATACCAAGTTCCTGGAGCCTGGTTACTATGTAGGTGTTGCTTCCGGTGCAGCTGTACTTGACCTGGATATAACTATTTATGATGCTGCTGATATGAACAAGCCGCTTTGTAAGATCAAGATGGACCAGGTAAAAGGTGGCAAGGGTATGTTTGACAATGCTACCCGCATTGGTGAAGCATATGCAAAAGCAGGAAAAGAGCTGGGTAAGTTTGTAGCGAAGAAGACGAAGAAATAACTGACCCCGGTTTTGATATTAATAAGGGTACGCCTCTGGACAGGCGTACCTTTGTTTTTGGGGGAATACCAGCTAGGGAGATCCGGCCGCCAAACATTATTCCTATTAGCTCTAATTCAAACCCCAGACCCGAGTTGCGCACGGGTTGCACCCGAATTGCGCAGCAATATCAGTCCTATTAAATGCCTATAACCCATTCTTAGAATTTGATTATTACCAGATTGTAACCACTCGCTTGCCTTTGTATAATTTTTCCTACTTTCGCACTTCCGAAAAATTTCGACTGCTGACATCTCTACAAGGGGCAGATGTTCCTACCAAGCCCCAGAATCTAATCTTTTTTATACAAATTAAAGAACATGACTTCTATTGCATTTTATTGCGATGCCAATAGCATTGAGCAAAATGCTATGACGCAATTACAGCAGTATGCACAGCGGCCGTTTGTAAATGCCATTTCCGCTTTTACAGATATCCATTACTGTGCTGAAAAAGCGCTGCCCGTAGGGGTGGTGTTTCAAACCATGGATCACGTGTACCCGCTGATCACCGGCAAGGACATTGGCTGCGGCGTAATGTACCTGAAGATCAACAAAACGCACTGGTTAAAATCATTTGATAAAAAGGCGCATTTTCAGGCCCTCTATTTTGCGCATCAGCAAATGACAGACGATGGCCTGGGTGGTGGTAATCATTTTTTGTCTGTTGAGGAAGACAGCGAGGCAGTGTACATCATTTGCCATACCGGCACCCGCGACAGGGGTATTGCACTATACCAGGAGTGCCTGCAGCTAACCCGGGATTATTCCCGCGCCTGCGGGCAGGAGGTGGATTATGTACACCGGGATTTTCTGCAGGCTGATTTCCTGCGTTACTATGATCAAACCTTAGGGTTTGGATATGAACGGCGCAAGAACTTCTGCATAAAAACACTGATCTTTTTACAGCAGGCCAATTACCTGGTGTGTGAGAAAAGCGGTATCGATAAAAATTACCTGCGCGCGAATTTTAAGGATGCCGCGCACCAGGGGATATTGAATGGTACACCTTACGTATTGGAGGATTCCATTCATAACCACCTGCGGTTTACTGAAAAAGGAGTGCTTCACCGCAAAGGCAGCACAGAGCTTGAAGCTGGTAAAACAGTGGTGATACCATTGTCTATGTCCAGAGGCAGCCTGTTAGTGCAAACCGTTTCACGGCCTGCGGCTGAAGCAGCGCTTTATTCCTGCTCCCATGGCGCCGGCCGGCGATTGTCCAGGTTTGACGCCATGAAATACTGGAAAACAGTATTAAAGGAAAAGGAACGCAAAGCTTACAAAGCGCAATTTGCAGAGCTGCTGAACCGGAGCGGAGAGTTTCCGCATGGGTATATCCAGGAATTTGATTTTGCGTATAAGGATGATGCGGATATTTTTAAGCATCAGCCTCATTTGAGGAAAGTAACGCAAACGAAACCGGTGGTAACGGTGAAGTATACGGAGATTTAAATGGTTGGCTTTTATGTTTTAAGTGCCTTCAAAAGTGTTTGACTTTTGAAGGCATTTTTGTTTAGGGGGTGCTTTTAAAAGGTTTTACAGAATGGTACATCTGCGCGCAGCGCTTCCACGGCTTCCTTATGCACAGGATATTATTAAGTATGATATTAACCCCGTACGTGTAACCGTTTAAGTGACTGGTTTATTCTTTTATATACGCACTCATTTAGATGCCTATGGGCTAACACGCCTACGCGTGCAGCTGCGCACAAATATTCCCATACTTATGCAATATGAAAATCCTATCTATTTGCCTTTCTATTAGCCTACAAAACATTTATTTTAATTATAATGTTTATAGTTATATTTGTCATGTTAAAACCGGGATAATATATTTTTCGTAGTATTTGTTTATAGCCTCCTTTACACTAATTAGTCAACCTATTTTCATGAAAAGAATTATTTTTTCCCTGATAGCTGCTGCTGTATTTACCTATTTCGGCTGGCAATTAACAGACAAAGGGCTTTCATCTCCATCTGATGAAAGCCTGGCAAAGTACGAGCAGCTTTGCAAACATTCCGTGAAAACGATCGGGTTCCTAGATTCCACTTATACGGAAACGATGATCAAAGTTATTAAGGGTTCCAGCGGTACTAAAATGAACAAGTTCACCTTTACATTTATGGTGGATGGCGAAACACAGACCGGCAGCTATACTACCAGTGGTATGCCTAAGAACCCGACGGTGGATGTTTGGTACGATCCGGCGCATCCCGATTCTTATATGACCAATGATCCGTGTAAGCAGTATGAGTATTCAAAGGGAAAGAAGCATCCAGGCTGGTATGCTTTTGTGGGTGTGCCGATGTTGCTGTTGGGTGCGGGAAGTTTGTATGGTATGTTGAAGAGGGGGTTGAAGGAGTTGATGAGCGGGGGGAAGAAGTAGATTTTGGATAATATAAACATATTATATATTTTTATATTCAATTAGACGTGTATCCCTATGAACACCAGGTTCGCAGTGTATTTCCGCCATTTCATCCTTTTATCTTTGCTGGCTTTAATTAATATTATTGTTTTCGAAAGTACGGCGAATGCGCAGCATACCGACGACGATTTTGCTGAAAATATTCAACAGATAAAAAAAAGGGGCGTCATATTTGTTTTGCCTGAAGACGAATACGAGTATGTGGATGACTATCAGCAGCTGCTGTCAAACGCATGGACACTTAGCCCTATCAAAGTAATTAAATACAGTGATCTATCATCTTATCCCCGGGAGAACGGCAAGTATTGTTATTTCACTATTGGTGTTTCAAAATTCATGACCGTGAGGGACGCTGGTGGATCATATTCCAGTATCCATTATTACCTTACGCTATCTGTACCATATGCCAGATCCGGCAGCCTGGAAACCCAGCCTGATGAGCTATACAGAATAGAGCTATACCCGGAAATGAGGGCTGTACTCAGACCTTCCACAAAAGATATCACCCACGCGCTGTACACAAGAACTATCCTCCGTAATTTCAAGTTACCATATATGCTGGCCTATGTAAAATTTGTTCAGCAAAACCTGCTGCAGGGCAAGAAGGTATCTGTAACTGATTTCTATAGAGATAAAATATTGCTGGAAAAGCTAAAGAATGATACGCTGTACGTTCTTAAAAATACTTTGTTCAGCCGTAATAAATTTAACGGCAAGGAAAGCGAGATAGAAGAAGAGTTTTTTAAAAGTTATCCCGGCAAATATAAATACGTTTCAACCGACGAGCTGATAGACCTTATTAAAAGCAGGGGTGACTCAAATCCACTTTATCTTTTCGAATATGTTCAAAGCGGTACAGATAAGCATGTAAGTGTACTGGATGTTAGTTCCGGAACAATGGTGTACAGAAGATATACGCCTATAAGTTATAATATTAAGGATAAGGATCTAAGAGCAATTCTTGAATGATGACGGATCAGGCGTTCCTGCATATAAGGCACATGCGAAAACACAGAAGAAATCGCCTGATGCTACTTTAGGGTTACCTTATCTGATTAGTTGAATACAAACAGCCTGACAAAAATTGTCAGACGGTGTATTTACTTTCCGTAGTTTACAATTTTCAAATCGGTTTGATGGGGAAACATTGTATAACGCCAGCAGTTACAGGTTAACAGCTCGGCAAACAGAAGGGAAATACCCCTCATTTATTATTTGACTGTCTTTCTCAATTGTTCAATATGATCGTTACCCCATTTCCCCATGATCCTGATCACCAGCATTAGCGATCTTCCGAGATCTGTAAGTTGGTATTCCACATGCTGTACAGCTCCTTCAAATACTTTTTTGCTTATAAGCTCGTGCTTTAAAAGTTGCCCCAGTTGAGAATCAAGTACCCTTCTGCTGGCCTGGGGAATGTTACGCGCCAGTTCACCTGGCCGGCTGATCCCGTCGGCTATGTAAATCAGGAGGATGATCTTCCAGCGGCCATAAAGAACTTTGCGAATATATTCATGTCCGCAATCAAGCAGTGGGATCTTTCGTTCGTAAGTGTTAGCCATTGGTCAAAAATAGGTAATATTTTATGCCCGTCTAGGTATAGATAAATTTATCGATACTTGCTTAATCCACTGCCGGCAAAGAAATTCGCGGTTAAATAAAATCTTATGAAATACATGGCAGAGACGATGAGACGTTGGCAGATGGACGGTATTGGACGGGACTGGCTAACGCTGCGGGAGGTACCAATTCCTAAACCACGGCAGGGCGAAGTTTTGGTGAATGTAGCAGCGGTCGCGCTCAATTATCGCGACAAAATGGTGATTGAGAACGGCCGGGGCCTGCCGCTCGTTTTTCCTTTTACTCCTGGTTCCGACCTTGCCGGATCAGTTGTGGCGCTCGGCGAGGGCGTTACCCGCTTCAATATTGGTGATAAGGTAATTTCAACATTTACGCCCGACTGGATAGATGGTACCCGGCCTGGCAATGCGCGCACACCGCACTACCGGACTTTAGGTGGATACTATCCGGGTGTACTGGCAGAATATGTGGCTTTGCCGGAGGACTGGTTCGTCCGGGCACCGGCAACCCTGAGTTATGCGGAAGCCAGCACTTTACCTTGCGCAGGGCTTACCGCCTGGTTTGCACTTGTGGAACGTGGTAGATTACATGCCGGTGAAACTGTACTGGTCGAGGGTACCGGTGGTGTCGCATTGTTCGGCATACAAATCGCCAAAATGCACGATGCAGAGGTGATCGTATCTGGCAGCGCCAACAAGCTCGCTCGCGCAAAAGCGCTAGGGGCGGACCATGTCATTGATCGTAGAGAAGAAAATTGGGTTGAAGCGGTGCTCCGGATCACCGAAGATCATGGTGCAGATCACATTCTCGAAATGGTAGGCGGACCACATCTCGGCAAGGCCGTACAGACGGCAGCTATTGGTGGACACATCTACCAGATCGGCGCGTTGGAAAGTTTCGAAATGTCGGCTCCAGTCATGCCACTAATGCTCAAGGACGTGAATATTCAAGGCATTGCCACCGGCCATCGCCGTGCTTTAGAAAATCTCGTACGCGCCGTTGACCAAACAGGTCTGAAGCCTGTGATCGACACGTGTTATCCGCTTGCCAATCTACCTGTGGCGCTCGACCATCTCGATCGCGGTGCATTTGGCAAGATCGTGATTGAAATGGTGTAAAGATGATTATTTTTAAAAAACCTCCTGGTTGAAAAGTGATTATAAGGACCAGTTTAACGCTCAAACCTTACACACAGCAAATTGTTAAAAACAAGAAAAGACCTGCACTTTGCAAGCCTTTTCTTTTCGCTCTCTAATAGGACAATTATCTAACCAAACCCCTGCAGATTTGATAGCTTTTGAAAACATTTCCCAGCGTGTAGGGCTGACTTGAACCTGCTGAATCACCTATCATTATTACATTTATAGTGCCCGATGCTCGCTTGCGGCAATATTTTATTCTTTGCCGTGCTTTGTGTTGAGTATTGTTTTAAATGTTGAGATCTATGCTTTGTTTCAAGCTTTGAATTAACTTTAGCTGTTGACAACTACAAGATGTTTATGAAGCAGGGTATTGATATAATCAAAAAAAGAAATCATGAAGCTTCTTCTCACTTCGGCCGGCATCAGCAACACAAGCATTCACAACGCGCTGGTTGATCTCCTGGGCAAGCCTGTTGCAGAGGCAAGCGCCCTTTTCGTACCTACTGCTATATACGCCATACCCAATGGTGGTGACATAGTACGAAGGGTGATCCGGGGATCACTAGGGGACCCTTTCTGCGAATTAGGCTGGAAGTCGTTGGGACTGCTTGAACTCACCGCGCTGCCCAGTATCAAACAAGAGCTTTGGGTTCCCATGCTGCGGCAGACTGACGCCTTGCTGGTTGGAGGTGGTGACTGCCAGTATTTGTGCTACTGGATGCAGCAGTCAGGACTGGCAGACCTATTGCCGTCGCTCCTGCGCAGGACAGTCTATGTGGGTTTGAGCGCCGGGAGTATGGTGATGACCCGCTTTGGAACAACATATAATAACCATACGCTGCCAGCGGAAAGCGATAAATCACTGGGGTTGGTTGATTTTGCACTACATCCACACCTGGATCATGAGTGGTTTCCGAAAAATTCACTGGACAACATTGAAAAGCTGGCCGCAACGTTACCTATGCAGTCATATGCGATTGATGATCAAACAGCTATTAAGGTTATTGATGGTTCTATTGAGGTGGTCTCTGAAGGACATTGGAAGTTGTTAAGGCCGTAGGCTATAGGAAAATTGCTTCAGTTTCTGTTTTACTCTTTAATCGGTTCTTGAAAACCCACGCTTCCTCCAGGTAGAAATAAGATCATATAACAATAAAAAAGGCAGATTAGAAAATATTTAGCCATTCAAATATGGATCAGCAAATTAAAATCATCAAGCAGAAACTGGATGAATTGACACTGAGAGACACCAAATTCCAGATATTTGGAGCACCTGTTCATCGTTATAGAAAAGGGAGCAGGCTTTCTGAGCATGAAGTAAAGTCATTTGAGAAGAGGTATAGTATTCAATTACCTCCGGATTACAGGGAGTTTATATTACAAATTTCAAATGGAGGGGCTGGCCCTTACTATGGGTTAGAACCGTTGGAGAATGGTTTGTATCAGGATCTTGACCATAAGGAAAGCGACAATCTTACTAATCCTGCCCTGGAATTTCCACTGACTGAAGCCTGGAATTTGGAGTTTATGGATTTAGAAGAAGGATCTTACGTTGAAGCAAAGGAAATTGAATATTTCGATAACAAATGGACGAATGGACTATTGCGGATCTCCAACTTTGGCTGTGGAGTATCTTTGAATCTTGTTGTAAACGGAAAAGAGTATGGAAACATCTGGGTAGATGATCGATGCAACGACGGAGGAATATTTCCCGAGCCATATTTCGGCAATGAAGGCAGGATCTCATTTTTGGCCTGGTATGAATTATGGCTGGACAAATCGCTTTCTCAATTGCTGTCCTTATATGGAAATACCTATAATACACCGGTTAAAACTCCTAAACCCTGGTGGGAAAGAATATTTAATAAAAAATAAATTATCTACCTGTTAAAATGCAAGATCAAATTGCAAGCCCGCTCAAGGGTTTAACAAAATAGCCCGGTGTATACCTTATCTGGATGGACAGGATCTGGAGCTGTTTAATTTTGAAGGCAATGAAATTCATTGTTACTGGCTTATTCCGATAACTAAAGAGGAAAGAGATTATAAGGTTGAGAATGGTTGTGAGGCGCTGGAACAACTATTTGAAGAGAAAAGCCTTGATTATATTAATCCCAACCGGAAGTGCCTGGTAACGGGGAGATGATTCACAGCCCCGTGGTGACAATATTGATAGTCCCAAGGCACAATCTTTGATCGGTACACAAGCATGAGTAGGCAGATTTATAACCGATCCATTAAAGTTGACGGTATTGATATTTTCTACCGTGAGGCCGGAGATAGGAAAAATCCATCCATATTACTCTTGCCTGGTTTCCCAACCTCGTCCGTAATGTTCAAAAATCTGATGACAGCTTTATCAGACAGGCTTCATCTGGTTGCTCCGGATTTCCCCGGATTTGGATTCAGCGCTTTTCCATCTAAAGATCAATTTGAATATTCATTCCGGAATATATCGGCTTATATAAACAAATTTACGGATGAGATAAACCTAAGGTCATTCACCATCTATCTTCACGACTATGGAGCTCCTGTCGGTCTTCGGTTATGCGTAAACCATCCTGAAAAGATCGAGGGGATAATCGTCCAAAGCGGTAATGCATACGAAGAGGGTGTTTATCGGATATGGGATGAAACGAGAGAATATTGGGAAAATCCTACTCCTGAAAAAAAGAAAAAACTTTACGCATTCCTTAGCGAGGAAGGCGTGAAGTGGCAATATACTGCAGGAGTACCGGATGAATTGCTGTCAACAATAAGTCCTGAATTATGGGTACATGATTGGGATTCTATGAAAAGGCCTGGTAATATCGATATGCAATATGAACTGAATTGTGACTATAAGAATCATATGAAAATGTACCCGGCCTTCCAGGAGTATTTCCGTGTTCATCAACCCCGTGCTCTCGTCATATGGGGGAAATACGATCCGTTTTTTAATGTGGAAGAGGCCTTCTGTTACAAGCGGGACTTACCGGATGCTCAGATTCATATTATAGATGGCAGTCACTGGGTACTTGAAACGAATTTTGATGAGGTGTTGAAGCTTATTAGTGATTTTTTTAAGGAGCGTTGATGAGTAGCTCATTAAGAAGCATGGATGAGTAGCTCAGGTGGCATCTGATAACGATTAACAAAGATGCGGAGACGCGGCAGACGGATTCTTATGCAATCACTCAAAAGTGTTTCAACGTAAAATCCGGGCAAGATGCAACTAAGCAACCTTGCCAGGATCAATACTTTGTTTTCTATATCTTAATTAAGAGCATCCCGCTCAAGCCCGCCATTCACAGAGCCAACTATTATTTTTCCACATCTGTGTCATCAACCTTGCAGGAATAAATATATCCTGCGATGTGCTACTGTTTCTTCCAAAAACTACTATCCGCTGATTGTCCGGAGTGATCTTCATTGCTCCATCATCAAATATTTAACACCAGACCAGCTGGCAACGTTATATTTATTTCCTGCTACCCGCTGACATCTGGGTTAGCTTTCCATAACTCATCAAAAGCATTATCTGCAGCGCGCCTGTTATATAAGCAATAAAGACAGTTGTACTATTTCTTTAAACAGAAGCTTAATTAATATTTTCTTTATTAAGGATTAAAAGGAGATTATTTAATGATTGCATTGAGTCACCCAGTTTAAAATGCAGGTCAGGAAATGTATCCGATGAAAGGATTTTTAAATTCCGCACCCCGAACTCAACTAATGAAGGGTCATTTTCATTACGAACCCATTTAAGCTTAAACTTAATCTCCTGCTTTTTAAGCTCTTCATAAAGCCTTGCGCTATCAGCATTGGTAAGGTAAAAACAACCACTATCCGATCCCGGATCTTTTAAATACCGTTTTAATCCCTCAGATGTTGTATACCTGAAATTTATGGGTGATATTTTATTATGTATTTCCAGCTGTTCCCCGCAATTGAGATAAAATACAAAATATTTCCCGGCCCTATGATCCCAGGTTGTTCCTAATTTTTTAAGCTCTTTTTCTGTCAGTACATTCCACTTCTCAATCTTATAAAGAAATGCTTCTTTTGTACCTGCTTTGCAAACAAGGATCTGTTTAGATGACAGCAGCTTAATATTTGAACCTGATTTAAAAGGAATGTGATAAATGAGTTTCTCTTTCAAAAACCGGAGCCTTTCCCGCTGGTTTGTTTTTTGAATAACCCCTATGGTTATCCATTCTTTCCAGATGCTCTTACTATGAACATATTCAGCATCGTCCATTCCGATAAACTGTTCAAAATGATCTTCAGGAGAACGCTTATTTATTAATCTATTCAAAAAATCGCTTACCAAAGTAGCCTTACCAGGTAAAAATGGTAAGGCTCCGATGTTAACTGTATCAATGCTTTTATAATAATCATTACTCTCAAATTCCTTTTCTGCCAACGGAAAAGGATATAGGATAATACCACCAAGGTTCTTTATGGCGTTTCTATAGGGGGTATTACTATTGGGTTCTGTATGCAAAATTGCATCGCGGTAACGGTGCAATTGCCCTATGGAGTCTTGCGGCGCATTAAAGGAAACTTTTCCTTTATCTGTGCGTTTTTCAATCCGGTACTTTGCATCAAACAAATACCAAAAGGATTTCTCGTAGTTTCTTTTTGTAAATTCTATAGAATAGTCCGGATTCTGGTCGAAAGTAAAAATTCTTTTTTGATCAGCCGTGAAGTACTTATTGAAGTATACGGATGTTGTTTCACCGGTATCTTTCTTCTTAAAAATAACCCGGGACTCAGATCCCTTTTCCAGGCTAACACTATATTTATTTGCCCTAATTCTTATTAAATCCTGGTAATCTATTTCGGTGTCGGTTTGTTCTTTTAAGATCTGTACCAGCTTTAAAAAACACCAATATTCATATAAGACATTAATATTTTTAGGTTCAATTTTAAAGATATCACTATCGTCCAGATCTAGCCCTCTGGCTAACAAAAGATAAATGTGCATGAAATCCCTATACCCAATTCCTCTTGTAAGCAACGTTGAAAAATGAGTCCTTTCCTCAAATTTTCCCACCTCATTAAAAGGTGACATGTGCAATATTCCCTGGAGGCGTCCCAGGTTTTTCTTCATTTTATTAATTAGGGTGCTATATTTCCTGGAAGCCGGAACCGTTTCAGTATATCTTATGTGTTTTCTTAATCTTTCAATGATGCCTCTAATGGCCCAAACTACAAAGCGGTTTTCATATGTATTGTAAGTGATATGCTTAGTAGATGACAGCACATGGGTGTAACTTCTATCAGGGAATATGTTAATCCCCTGTTTACTTTCATTGGCATACTTACCGTTTTTTATAAGCCAGTCTACATTTTTCTTAGATGCGATCCTTGTTTTCTCCACGGGAAGGATCCTTTCATTTTTTTCTATTCCATGTTTTGGATGCCGCCTTATTACTTCCAGACTAATAACCAGCTGTTCAAATAATTCATCTAAGATATTCCACCATTCATTCTCAGTTGCCTGTCCTTTTACCCTGGCCCTGCTCTTTCTAAATGTATCCTTCAAATAATCATATGCCAGATTGTGTACAATGTCTGAAATATCAGTCATTATAGCCTTATAATCGGACCTATAATCCATTTTTTGAGGGAACACTTCGGTTTCTAACTCAAAAATTAAATTATTACCAGCATCTGCCAATTCAATTTTTGTTTCACCAACTTCATTCTCAAAATAAAATTGCCCTGCGAGTAAGTGCTGAGCCCCCCTTTTTTTAGACCTGTTAATGCTCCTGTTGTTTATTCTTAATTCAAAGGGAGCCATAAAAGAGCTATCCTCTTCAATAACATAAGAATATTGGACTTTTTGCCACTCAAAAAGGTAAAAGGGTTCAAATTCAACTTCCGTTTTCCCTAAAGCCTTTGCACTAAAGTGGATCTTAAGATCACGGGCAGGCTTATAGAAGTCGAATTTGGGTTCAAACACCTCTATTTCAAGAGATCCCCAATCGGCATCTAATTTATATACTCCTGCATTATTCATATCCAGAACGATGTAAAGCGGTCCTCATCATATCGTTTAAGCATAAAAACAATTTTCTTTGATGATCTGGGATAGTTCAGTTTTTCTCTTTTATTAAATTCTTTCAGGAATAATGTAAATTCAAAATTTTCTGTTTTTATTTTTTGCCCTTCCAGTATATTAAGCAGCTCAATTAATAAGGTCTGGATCCCTTCAGAACTGCCATGTATACGTGGTAGTATTTTTTGCATTATTTGAAAGTCAAAAGCAACATTATCCTCAATCAGTTTATTTTTTTTGTTATTTATAAGGTAAAAGGCAATTTCGTCTCTCACTCTATAGGCAAAATGCAAGCCTACATGCTGAAGTTTTTCATTTATTTCAATCAACAATTTTATTTTATCATTAATACTATCCCTGTCATCCTTCGCCAGATCAATGGCACGCAGGTAGGGAGCCCTGAAAACATCATTTTGTATATCAGATACCTCTTCAGGTCCATCATCATCGGAAAGCTTACTCCAGTCTAGATCAATGCTGTTCATTTCAATGGTATTTGCCCTGTCCAATACTTTCCTGGAAAAAGTATGGGTTGTTTCATCCATATTAACCGTACCTATCAGGTATAGATTATCAGGCCATAACAGTGATTCAAATTCATTCTTATTCTTTGCATTTACTAACACTTCCTTTCTTATGAGAGGATCAGTTACTATACTATTTTTTTGTTCGTCTGCCCATTCCCTTGTTTCGATTATACTTAAAAAGTCGCTGAAATAATGTTCTACCCTCGCCAGGTTCATCTCGTCCAGTATGAAAAAGTATGGTTTTTTTATGTTATCCCCTTTTGTTGCCTCCTTAATTGTTAGCACTAATTCTTTAGCTATAAAATTTCCGTCTAATGAAGTGTACCCTAATAATTCACTTCCATCTGTCCAGTCTGGCCTAACTGGTATTTGTATCACATTCGCCTGTAATCCCAGCGCAGCAGCAAACTTTCTGGGCAACTGCGTTTTACCGGTTCCAGAAACTCCTGCTAATATTACAAAAGGCTTTGTTCGTAAGGAAAGGTAAAAGTTGACTATGTCTTCACGTTGGTATTGAAGCCCTACACCTTTAATATATTTATAAACGTGTTCTATGGTTTCCTCGCTTAACATATTTATTTTTGAAGGAATGGTTATTGCTTTTTTAGTTCCGGTATAATTGGCAATGAAATTTTCAAGTGAGCCAAATTCCTGAAGGACCCGTTCTGTTTTATTTTTTGCAATTCTTGTAAACCCACGATAACTACCTCGCAGATATTCTTTGGTTTCTACTGAAGATAATGGAGGATCAATACTTTCTGGCTTTGAGAAGAAATATATATACTCCCAGGTTTTTCCCTCATCATCTTCTCCCCATAATTCCTTTGCCAAATCTTTATTCCGTATTTTGTATATTATTTGAGCGATATGATGATATTTAAAAGCCCAATATGACATAATAGGATCTCCTTCTTTCATTTCCTTCCAATTGCTTTCATTGTCAGGCCCTGGGCGAGATCCCCAACAATAAAATCCTTCAATGGTCGACCGCTTAAGCAATTGATCAAATTGATCAGAGGTTAAATGCTTTTTTAAGACCTGGATATCAACGCTTTTCTCTACAGTGTCTTTAAAATGTTTTTGAGCTTCAGCATTAGCCGCGGTAAAAACAAAAAAGTTCATAGATCAGTATGTTTTCTTGATGTGCCCTTTGCCTTGTTAACTGGATAATTACTTTCGTTCATTTTAATTTTCTCCAAAATAATTTGCCTCACATCAAAATGATATTTATCGGCAAGCAGCAGGGCAAATATGAATACATCTGCCAGCTCCTGTTTTACTTTGCTATTGTCTGCTTCATCTGCACTTTTCCAAAGGAACAATTCCAATAGCTCTCCCGCTTCAATATTAATGGCCAGTGCCAGATCCTTTGCATTATGAAATTGTTCCCAATCTCTTTCATCTCTAAACTTTTTCAGTACTGTTATTAGTTCCTGGAGATCGTTCATCTGTTAAACTTTATATATGATTTTGGGTTATAACTAAAGATAACGATTTATGAAACAACTATTAACAACACGAAATGAACAGAATCGCAAATTAAAAGTCGTTATATAATAAGACTAGAATTCCCGATAACCGGAGATATCATTTTCAATTTTATTCAAGGACAATTGATTTCCGCCATTTTTGCAATGACATGTATAAGTTTTAGTCTTATAGGAGAACAGGGTACCTAACGAATAATATGGTTGATGTTTAATTTACTGTCATTAATGGCCGGCCGCATATTCTATGCAGTCCATTTACTTTTTTGAGCAGCACAACTGCTATTTAGCGCCGCTGGTGGTATTACAACGCGCACAGATCAGCCTTGGTGGTGCATTAAGCAGGTTTTCAGAAAAAAAATGCAAATAGATTTTGCGAAATTCAAAAATTACCTATTTTTGCAATCCCAATTTGCGATTGAAGTTCAATTAGTGAAAAGGGAAATACTCCTCCTTAGCTCAGTTGGTTAGAGCATCTGACTGTTAATCAGAGGGTCGCTGGTTCAAGTCCAGCAGGGGGAGCAGAAAAGGGTGACTTAGGTTGCCCTTTTTTTATATTTTGAACTCTGCACCACCAAACGTTTAGTGTATTGATCCGGTCAAATTCCTAATAGGAAGATCAATAACGAGCTTTTGAAGGTATGCAGGTCATTTTGGCCACGTTATTATGGTAAGCCGCCGTTTTGGCCTCCCGCCATCACCAGCACCAACCATCTCCTCCCCACCGCTCTTCCCCGCGTCTTATTATTCACAAACTCCAGATCCAGCTTAGTCACATAAAACTGTACAAACTCCCTTACCAGCTGGCAATTATACCCCTGCCGCTGAAGCGTATCCGCTTCAGGAGGGTTCATCACCAGCAATACCGGCCCGCCCGCTACTGCCTGGCGCAAACCGGCGCTATCGTACCGCTGCAACGGTGTATGCAGGTAAAATTCCAGGGAATACGACTGTCCCTTCCAGAAATCTACCGGCACACCGGGGAAATACCGGTTCACATGCCGGGCGATGGTACTTCCGCTCTGGTAGCGGATCATATCCGGGTACAGCACCAGGTTCAGGAAAATATTCAGCACCAGGCTGGCTGCACAGGTACGGAAAAATACCAGCACCAGCGTGCCATTTCCCAGCCAGCGGGGCAGTAGCAAAAAGAGCAAAAGCCCCAGCAGCATGCAAAACAGGGCATAATAATTCAGTATGGGCTGGTAAAGCACACCTAAACCCAATATAGCCACTGCAATAATGATCATAATGGTATACTGCGTAATGCGGAAGAATTTAACCGCCTTCATCCCCAGCACATACTGCGCGGTCAAAATGGCGAAGAACGGGAAAACGATATTCAGATAATGCGGCAACTGGAACCGCGACAAAGAAAACAGTGCAAATGTGAGCAGCGCCCCGCTAATGCAGTAATACTCCACTGCCTGCCAGCGATTTTTGAAGAACACCACCACGGCGGCATATAACATCACAGACCAGGGTAAAAAGGCCCATAACGCCGTATGAAAGAAAAAAGTAGGGTCGCCGGAGCCCTTGATAGGTCCCGTATTAGCAAATCGCCCGAACTGGCTGTCCCAGAAAAAGAAACGGATCCCGGAAACCCCTGTTTTGCCAAACACCACTTTTTCCGGATGCAGGTCAAATTGCTGGTAAAGGGCATATAGCTCCGGTGTAATGAATACTGCGATCAATATAGCGGCAATCAGCCAGCGGAAATGGAGCAGCTGTTTCCACTGCTTCGTAAACACCAAATGCCCGGCAATAGCGCCGCCAATAGGTACCAGCGCAAAAATGCCTTTGGTCATAATGGCGAAGGCGGTGAGCAGCGCGCCCAGTAATACATCGTAATTGAATATGGAGCGCTGGCTGCGGTATAAATGATACACGCCTCCGATGATCAGTCCTGTTAGGTAAGGCTCCGCCCGTACATCGTTATTGGAGATCACGATATGCTCTGCAGTTAGCAAAATGCACACTGCCCAGCGGGCTACCTGCTCATCATACAAGCGCCTGGCAAAGAGGTAGGTATAAGCAGCTCCTGCCAATAAAAATAAGATGGCAGGGAGCTTATAAGCTGCGGTGGTAAAACCAAATACCTGGTAGCTGAGGCACATCATCCAGAAAGGAAAATGGGGTTTATCCAGCCAGTCGTGCCCGTCGGCAAACAGATTCCAGTAATCATGATGCTGCACCATATACTTCGCAATACCAGCATACAGCGCACCATCCGGCTCCATAATGGTGATATTGAGGCCGGTGAAATTCATGAAAATAAGTAAGCCTATTATAAGCAGGCTGACCTGCCTTTCATTCGCTGATAATTTATTATTAGCGGTCTCATGGAACTGCCCATAGGCAGTTTCGTTTGTATCGGAGATCATGCGGAAAAAATACAGCTATGGAATATTGATAGCACCATGTAAGGTACTATTAACAGAAAATTAATAGCCAATAGCTAACTGCTAATAGCTAATTGCTGATATTACAGCCACCCAAACAGGCCGCTCTTCTCCATACCTATATATACCCCGTCCTCCCGCTTTTCAATAGGGTAGGTTTTCAGGTAATATCCCTCCCCGCTGCTGTTATACCCGTTTTTCACGCTAAACCGGTAACGGTGTATGGGGCACACCGCGTTACCATCATTATCAATAAAACCATCGGCCATAATACCACTGGCATGCGGACATTTATATGCAAAAGCGTATAGCTGTGACTGATACTGGGTGCAACAGATCGTTTTCCCGTTTACGTCCACAGTTATGATCTCCTGTTCAGCTACTATCAAATTTTCTGCATCTATCTTATACCAGGTGTATTGCTTGGCCATGGGTCTTATTGTTAAATGTTTACAGAATGCGTGGCGGGTTCACCATCATCCTGTAAACATTCAGCTATTCTAATAAAAATATTCCGATTTGTAAGGATAGCGCTCCCGGTACAGGGTCATCACTTTATCCATAATGGTTTTACGCAGCTCCTCAATGTTGCGGCGTTCCAGGGCAGATATGAACACGCAGTTACCATTGGTTTTCTGTTCCCAGGTTTCCTTCAGCTGCCGTAAAATATCCTGTTTTACTTCAGGGGCCAGCCATTTGTCAAAGGTTTGCTCCTCGTACAGGTCCATCTTGTTAAAGATCATGATGGTGGGCTTGTCAATAGCCTTCAGCTCATGCAAAGTACGGTTCACTACTTCCACCTGGTCTTCGTACTGCGGATGTGAAATATCCACTACATGCAGCAGGATATCACTTTCGCGCACCTCATCCAGCGTGGATTTAAAGCTTTCCACTAAATGGTGGGGCAGCTTGCGGATAAACCCTACCGTATCACTGAGCAAAAAAGGCGTTTGCTCAAACACCACCTTACGGGTAGTAGTGTCCAGCGTGGCAAATAGCTTGTTCTCTGCAAACACCTCGCTTTTGCTGATGAGGTTCATAATGGTGCTTTTGCCTACGTTGGTATAACCTACCAGGGCTACACGAATATATTCTCCCCGCTCCTTGCGCTGGGTGAGGGCCTGTTTGTCTATTTCGCCCAGGCGTTTACGCAGCAGGGATATTTTATCCTTTACAATACGGCGGTCCGTTTCAATTTCCGTTTCACCAGGGCCCCTGGTACCAATACCGCCGCCCAAACGTTCAAGGTGCGTCCACATACCACGCAGGCGCGGCAGTATGTACTGGTACTGCGCCAGCTCAACCTGCACTTTGGCCTGTGCTGTACGGGCGCGGCGGGCAAAGATGTCCAGTATCAGGTCACTGCGGTCTATTACCTTCGCTTTCAGCACCTTTTCAATATTGGAGATCTGCGAGCCGGTTAGCTCATCATCAAATATTACTAATGAAATATCTTTCCCGAAGATGAACTGCCTGATCTCTTCCAGCTTACCCTTACCTATAAAGGTAGCCCGGTCGGGGTGCGCCAGCTTTTGCGTGTACCGTTTAACGGTAATTGCGCCGGCGGTTTCTGCCAGGAAGGCCAGCTCGTCCAGGTACTCCTGCACCTGGCGTTCCGTTTGTTCCTGGTGGATCAATCCCACAATAACTGCCTTTTCCTCTTGTTGAACTACTTTCTGCTTATCTAACAATGCTTATAAAAATTTAGGCAAAATTAGGGAATATTTGGTCCATGGTCCATAGTCAATAGTCCACGGCCTGTTCCGGCGCCTCCGGTGGCCCACAAAAAAGGGTAACGGTTTTATTCCCCGTAAATCCGGCAAACGCAGCAGGCTATGGACCACGGCCCATCGTCCATGGACTATTTTTCCTACATTTAGCCATCCAAAAAACCGGTTACAACCATGTATAAACCTTTTTTACTGACAGGATTATTGATCTCTACTATGACCATGGCGCAGGATAAAATGACGCCCGAACTGCTCTGGCAGCTGGGGCGGGTGAGCGGCGAAGCTCTGACAGCAGACGGCAAAACCGTTATTTACGGTGTAACACAATACAACATTGCCGAAAATAAAAGTGAAAAGAACCTGTACGCCATTCCCCTTGCCGGCGGCGAAGCCAAACAGATCACACAACAGCCCGGGGGCGAAAACGGTATTGCCGCCCTGCAGGGCCAGCAGATCGGCTACTCCCTGAAAGACCAATGGTGGGAAATGAATGCCGACGGCACCAACGCCGTACAGAAAACCAATGTAGAAGGCGGCATGCAGAACATCCGCATCTCGCCGGATGGAAAACACATCCTGTTTTCCAAAGAAGTGAAGATCAAAAAAGTAAGCGGCAGCGACTTTTACCCCGACCTGCCTAAATCCAATGTGCAGATCTACGACAACCTGAACTACCGCCATTGGGATACCTGGGAAGACGGCAACTTTCAGCACGTATTTTATGCTACCTATGATAACGGCCAGGTAGGCACGCCTGTAGATATTATGGAAGGCGAGCCCTATGACGCCCCGCAAATGCCTTTTGGCGGCGCAGAAGATATGATATGGGCACCGGATGGCAAAAGCATCCTGTATGTATGCAAAAAGAAATTCGGGAAAGATTATGCCACCAGCACCAACACCGATATTTACGAATACAACCTTGAAACCCGCAGTACCCGCAACCTGAGCGAGGGCATGATGGGCTACGATGTAAGCCCTGTTTTTAGCCCGGATGGCAAACACCTGGCCTGGACCAGCATGGCGCAGGACGGTTTTGAAGCTGATAAAAATGATGTGGTGGTAATGGAACGCAGCAGCGACAAGATCACCAACCTCACCAAAGACTGGGATGGTACGGCATCGGCTATACGCTGGAGCCTGGATGGCAAACAGCTGTTTTTCCTGGCTGTGATAAAAGGAACGGAACAGCTGCTGGAAATCAACCTGCAAAAAGATATTGCCGCTACCACGGCTAAGCATATACGCCAGGTTACTACCGGTGATTTTGATATTACCGGTTTTGTAGGACAGGCAGGTAATACACTGGTAGTATCCCGCCAGGATATGAACCATGCCACAGAGCTGTTCACCGTAAGCCTTCCCAAAGGCAGCCTGCAACCGCTAACCACTGTAAACAAAGCTGTGTACGACAAAACCGGCATGTGTAAAATAGAAAAGCGCTGGATTAAAACCACGGATAACAAAGAGATGCTAACCTGGGTCATCTATCCGCCGGACTTTGACCCTGCTAAAAAATACCCCACCTTATTATATTGCCAGGGTGGCCCACAGGCAGCCGTATCACAGTTCTACTCTTACCGCTGGAACTTTCAGCTCATTGCTTCGCAGGGTTATATTGTGGTAGCGCCCAACCGCCGGGGCATGCCGGGGCATGGCGTGGAATGGAATGCATCTATCAGTAAAGACTGGGGCGGACAACCCATCCGCGATTACCTGAGCGCTATTGATGCCGTAAGCCAGGAGCCGTATGTAGATAAGAGCCGCCTGGGCGCAGTAGGCGCCAGCTACGGCGGCTACTCCGTGTACATGCTGGCCGGTGTGCACAACAACCGTTTTAAAACTTTTATTGCGCACGATGGTTTATTTGACCTCAAAAGCTGGTACGGCACCACAGAAGAAATGTGGTTTGCCAACTGGGATATTGGCGCTCCCTGGGAGGCTGCCAATGCGAAAAGCCACCAGGAGTTTAACCCCAGCAATTACGCTAACAAATGGAATACGCCTATCCTCATTGTGCAGGGTGGTATTGATTTCCGGGTAGGTATAGAGCAGGGCTTACAGGCTTTTCAGCTGGCGCAGCTAAAAGGTATTAAAAGCAAATTGCTGTACTTCCCTGAAGAAAATCACTGGGTACTCCGCGCGCAGAACGCGCTGGTATGGCAGCGGGAATTTTTTAGCTGGCTGAAAGAAACGCTTTAGCGTGAATTACGAATTATCAATTACGACCCGCCTAAAGCGGGGCATGAGCACCATTGAAAATAATTATGTATGCGAATAATTACGAATTGAGTAGATCATTGATTTTAATAGCACAGTGAAAAGCAGTTCAGCCAAGGGAACAAATATCCGAATGATTCAATGGCTACATTTTAATTCGTAATTCGTAATTGATAATTTGTATTAAATCCTTCCGTTTCACAGATACAAACAGCCGGATCAAAGACAATCCGGCTAAAAGAAATAAATCCACAATCATTCGCTGCATTCCAATTCGTAATTAACTAATTCGTAATTAACATGTCCACGCCCCTCTTACTCCACACTCAAAACGGCATCGCCACTATTACCCTTAACCGGCCGGAGGTTTACAATGCCTTCAATGATCCGCTGAGCTATGAATTACAGGATGCCCTGAAACAGGTAGAAAAAGATACTGCTGTGCGGACCATAGTATTAACCGGCGCCGGCAAAGCCTTTTGCAGCGGGCAGGATCTGAAAGCCTCTCAGGAAGCAGGTAACCGCAGCTTCAGTGAATCCCTGCATAAACGTTATAATCCTATTATCCGCGCTATCCGCAACCTTCCTAAACCGGTAATCTGTAAGCTGAATGGTGTAGCTGCAGGCGCCGGCTGCTCACTGGCCCTGGCCTGTGACCTGATCATTGCCAGCGAAACCGCCACCCTTATAGAGATCTTTGTGAATATTGCACTGGTGCTGGATTCAGGCAGCTCTTACTTTTTACCGCGTACTATTGGCTACCACCGTGCATTTGAGATGGCTACCAAAGCTACCAAGCTTACAGCGCCGGAAGCACTGCAATTAGGGCTGGTGAACAAAGTAGTACCTGCAGAAGAGCTGGATGCCGCCGTGCAGGCAGAAGCCGCCTTTTATGCCAATGCACCTACCAAGGCCATTGCTCTCATGAAAAAAATGCTCACCAAAGGCATGACGGAGAACCTGGATGCCATATTGGATTACGAAGCCTATTGCCAGGAAATTGCCGGCCGCTCTGCAGATTATAAGGAAGGAGTTACTGCTTTTATGGAAAAACGTAAACCGGCGTTCAAGGGAGAGTAAAGATTATGTGCCGGTACCTGCCATAAATAAAACGGATGCGCAAATGATAACATCTGCACATCCGTTTTATTTATCTGCGAAAGTTAAATTACAGTCCGCTGATCGCTATACCTATAGAATAGGGTCTGATATCTAAATTGCTGCCATTGTCCTTGAACAGGGGGTTCAGGTTATAAGAACCGAACAAGGCAAAGTTACCCAGGCCAATACGCGCAGTAGCAGCATATCGCCAGGAGTTAAAGAACCGTTTGTTAGCTATTTTTTCAGTATTGCGGGTGCCGCCTATGCTATTCCGTTCTTTGGTATGCGCATTCATCAGGTTACCGATCTTCACACCCAAAGCTACTTTAAAGCCTTTGTTGGCATTATCCGGTACACTACGGTAGCGCAGCTCCAGCGGTACTTCCAGGTAAGTGGTAGCAACTTTATACTTCTTAAAAGTATTGTCGGTAGAGAATTTAGCAACATCCGTAGTAGCGTCATCCATATTCAGCACGTGGTTCTTCAGGAACACGCCGCTGGTACCAATACCTAAACCTGCTGCCAGGCTTAAATTGGTTTTGTTAATAGGGAAATCGTACATGAAGGCTATATTAAAACCCCGGTTAAACCCGGTGCCTACGCTATCCGGCCTGTTGGCCCAGCCATCATACGTAAGGGATACCACCAGAAAATCCCTGGAACGGGTTACTGAGTTCATGGCTTTGTTCATAGCTTCCTGGGAAAAAACGCTTAGCGAAAACACCATCAACCCAAGGGTAAAAAATATTTTTTTCATACAGTTATAACGACTTAAGAGAAAGAAAATTAGGCAAATCTAATGGAAATAGAATAAAACAAAGAGCCCGGGCATTAAAAAAATAACCCAAGACCTCGATTTCACACCCTATTTTTGACCCCTGACAGTATTATCAATTCCTTTATCTCATTAACCATTAGGTTTGAAGAACCTTGATATGCCACTAAAAAAACCTATCCTGATCTTCTTACTCATTAGTGCCGCCGGCTTTACCTGGCTGCTGGCGACCGCCCGTTTGCCACTGGTTACCGACATCTCTATCTTCCTGATCTCCGTAATAGCCCTGCTCTGGCTGAACCGCGATATGGGCCTGCTGGAAAAGGCAAAAAAAGAGCTGCAGGAAGGTGAGCACAAATATTTACAACTCATACAAACGGCCCATGTATTACTCTATGTTACCAACAGAGGCGGTTACTTTACGTTTGTCAGCAAACACGCCGCTGCCTTAACCGGGTATACGGATGCAGAGCTGCTGGGACAACACTATTCCATGCATATTGATCCTGAAATGTATGATGAGCTGATGCAATATTACCTGCGGCAGGTCAGGGAAAAAATACCGGTCACACACCGGGAATTCCAGATCATAACCAAGAATGGGGAACGGAAATGGGTAGAGCAGGAAGTAGTAGTACTTTATAAAGATGGTGAAATGAAAGGTTACCAATGCTGGCTGAAAGATATTTCTGAACGCATTAAATATGAGCAGGAGCTGATCCATGCACGCAAAGTAGCGGAAGATGCCAAACGCCAGCAGGAAATGTTCCTGGCCAACATGAGCCACGAAATTCGTACGCCCATGAACGGTATTATCGGTATGACCAACCTGCTCCTTAACACTTCTTTAACACTTGAGCAAAAAGAATACATTCAAGCCACCCAGCAATCTGCCAGCAACCTGCTGGCTATTATTAACGAGATCCTGGATTTTTCCAAGATACGCTCCGGCAAAATGGCGCTGGAACAAATTGCCTTTCATTTCCGTGAGCTGATGGATAAAACCCTGTTGCCCCTGCAGCTACAGGCGCAGCAAAAAGGGCTGCATTATTCCCTGGAAATAGCAGACGAAGTGCCGGATCACCTGCTGGGCGATCCCGTACGTTTTACCCAGATCATGGTGAACCTGGTGGAGAATGCCATTAAATTTACGCCGGGCGGCGCCATTGGCATACGCTGCCGTGTGCTGGCCACACAAAATACCAGGGTACGTATAGGCTTTGAGGTGAGTGATACCGGTATTGGTATACCGGCAGATAAGCAGGAGATCATTTTTGAAAGCTTCACACAATCCAATGCAGAAAATACCCGCCGTTATGGCGGCACCGGCCTGGGCCTGGCCATTACCCGCGAGCTGGTAGCCCTGCAGGGCGGCTCCCTTACCGTAAAAAGCAAGGAAGGCGCCGGCACTACCTTTTATTGCGAAATACCCTTTACCAAAAACCTCTTCCTGCCGGAAACACAAAGCAAAGGCCTGGCAGCAGCTACCCAGCTACGGCCCGTATTACAGGGCAAAATGCTGCTGGTAGCGGAAGATAATATTATTAACCAGCGCGTAGCTTATAACACCCTGCACAAAGCCGGCGCCAGGGTAGACATTGCAGCGGACGGCAAACAAGTGCTTACCCTGGTGCAGCAGAAAGAATACGACTGCATAATCATGGACATCCAAATGCCTGAAATGGATGGCTATACCACTACCATACAGCTGCGCAAGCAGGGTATTGATACCCCGGTGATTGCCATGACCGCTGCCGCTATCAAGGGTGAACGGGAAAAATGTTTACAATCCGGCATGAATGATTATATTTCCAAACCATTTGTACCTGAAGAGCTCTATATGAAGATATTGGACAACACCCCGCTGCCTGGTCCAGGCGTAGTAGACTTCGGCCATTTACGTAGTATATTATACAATGACACGGCTTACATAAAAGAAATGCTGCAGGAGTTCCTGACCACTATGCCTAAAAATGTGCAGGAGATACAGGAAGCCATCCAGCAGCAGGATTGGAAAAGAGCGGCCTTCCTGGCCCATCGCCTGAAATCAAGCCTGGGTATTGTGCCTATTGTAAATGCGATGGAAACTACCCGCGATCTGGAGAAAGAGGCGGAGCAGGGCACCAATATACCCGCTATTCATGAAAAAGTACAGCAGCTGTCCGCTATTATGGATGCAGCCTGCCAGGAAGTAGTGCAGGAAATGGAGCGCCTGTAAGCTTATACCGCTACCGGCAAGCTAAAATAAAACAGGCTGCCTTTGCCTTCCTCACTCTCTACTCCTATAGTTCCTCCCTGCGCTTCTATAAACTCCCTTGCTATAGCCAGTCCCAGCCCGCTGCTTTTTTGACTGTGCGTACCGGGTACCTGGTAAAAACGTTCAAATATCTTTTCACGGAAAGCCGCCGGAATGCCCTTACCCTCATCCTGCACACTGAAGGTAAGCGTGTCTGCCGTTTGTGCAATGGCCAGCTGCACGGCGGATCCTGCGGGTGAATAACGGATGGCATTGGTAAGCAGGTTCACCAGCACCCAGGCGGTTTTCTCCACATCGGCCTGTATGCTGGGTAATTGTTCCGGTATCCGGGTTTGAATATTCACCTGTTTTTGGGCTGCCTGTTTACGCACCGTATCCAGCGCATACTCCAATACCTGTGCAGGAGCCACGGGCTGGGGCTGCAGCTGAATGTTGCCGCTTTCTACCTGCGAAAGATTTAGCAGCTCACTTACAATTTTGATCATACGCAGGTTATCCTGCTTCAGGCTTTCAACCAGCTCATGCTGCTCACTGGTCAGGTGGCCAATGCGCTCATCTTCCAGCAGCTTTAAACTAAAATCAGAAGAGGCTAAAGGTGTTTTCAGCTCATGCGATACCGTAGCTATGAAATGCGTTTTGGCCAGGTCCTGCTCGCGGAAGCTGGTAATGTTCTTGAGCACAATAATATAACCGATCCTTTCATTGGCATAATCAATATCCACCAGCTCTTTGGTAAAAAAACATTCCTTGCCATCCACCACTATTTTCAAGGGGCCCGTGTTCTGCGGGTTCACTAAAAAGCTGAGCAGGTCATTATACTTTGCTACTTCCTGCGCAGGCTTGCCTATCAGCGCCTGTTCCGGCATATTTAATAATTGCAGGGCAGGCGTATTCGCAAACAGGATGATGTTCCTGGTATCAAAACCAATGGTAGCATCTTTCAGGCTGCTGATCACCGCCTCCGCACGCTGCTTTTCAAACATAATGCGGGCCAGGTTGCTGTGCTCATAATCATCCAGGCGCTGGGCCATGGTATTAAAGGCCGTGGCCAGCTCTCCAAATTCATCTGCGCTTTTAAAATGCAGGCGCTGGCTGTATTTTTTATCTGCAATGCCTTTGATACCGATGGTAAGCTCGCGGATGGGATTAGCCACATAACCAGGGAAATTATATACAAAGGTGAATCCCAGTAAAAAGCAAACCCCGCTGATAACGGCTATGTATAACAGCGCATTGTTAGCTGTTTTCTTTACGCTTTCATGCTTTCCTACAATGGCCTGCATATTGGCATCCATGATCACGTATATGCTTTTACGTATGGCCTGCAGCTCCTGCTGGGAAACAGCGCTGTCTTTTTTCAGCTGCTCAAAGGCCCTGCGTACCTGCACCGTGGCGCTGCCCTCACCGTATTCAGTAATATTAGTTTCCTGCCGGTGCAGCTGCTGCTCAAATGTTTGCAGACCGCTGCTGCGGTCAGCATTCAGGGTATCCAGCGCTATCAGCATATTCTTGCTGTATTCCAGGGATTCATAATTATCCTGCAAAATAGTGCGTGCCTTTACATTCAGGTTGGTGAGGTAATAGTATCCCAGTACGCTCACCAGCAGCAGCATAAAGTAAAGGAACAGCACCCCCAGCGTGATCTTTGTTTTTAGCCTCATGATAGAATTATGAGATCAATATCATTGGAAGATAATGTTTTTAACAATTGGTTAAAAAGGTTGGTTCTAAGGATAATACGGAACAGGCTAATGTGTGGTTTACCAATACACACGGTGGTTACCCGCTTTTCAATAGCCGTGTCAATGATCACCTGCGCTATGCGGGCATCGTGCACCTGCAGCACTTCCGCGCCCAGCTCTGTTGCCAGCTTCAGGTTATTGATCAAATGGCGCTGGGATGCCAGGCTTATGCGGGCGGCATTTTCACGCGGGGCCTGCACATACAGCACATACCAGTTGCCATGGTAATAAGATGCCAGGCGGGCCGTTTTACGGATCACTTTACGTGCAATTTCATCGTTGGTAGAAATGCAGGCCAGGAAATTCTCATGCCGCATTTGCTGGCTGCGCGGCACCTCTATTTCCACTTTGCGCTCCACCTGCGAGGTTACTTCCTTCAGGGCCAGCTCCCGCAGCTGCAGTATTTTCTCCGACTGGAAAAAATTCTTAAGCGCCGTTTCCACCTTTGAGGGATCGTAGATCTTACCTTCTTTCAGACGGGTGATCAGCTCATCGGCCGTAAGGTCTATGTTCACTACTTCATCAGCCATCTGCAGCACACTGTCCGGCACGCGCTCTTTTACCTCCACACCGGTAATTATTTTTACCTGCTGGTTAATGCTTTCAATGTGCTGTATGTTCACGGCAGATATAACGTTAATGCCTGCATTTAAAAGCTCCGCCACATCCTGCCAGCGTTTTTCATGACGTGCACCCGGTATGTTCGTATGCGCCAGCTCATCTACTATCACCCATTCAGGGTTCAGCAGCAAAATGCTGTCCAGGTCCATTTCTTCCAGCATTTTGCCTTTGTAAAAAACCTGCTTGCGCGGTATGGCCGGCAATCCTTCTATCAATGCCTGTGTTTCTTTACGGCTATGTGTTTCCACGTAACCTATCTGTATGTTCACACCATTGCGCAGCAGGTTGTGCGCTTCCTGCAGCATACGGTAGGTTTTGCCCACACCGGCGCTCATACCAATATAGATCTTGAACTTGCCCCGGCCCGATGTTTTGTTGGCCAGGTGCAGGTAGTGTTGTACCGTATGTTCTTTGTCTGTCATAACAGGTATGTGGATTAAAACCAGAGTGATAGTGAGGTGGTTACCGATACGTTGCCGGTTTTCAGCTCATCATCCTTTGTAAATATGGCGTCCTTACTGTCATAATATTTTCCCTCTATCCGGAACAGCACATTATCCATGGGTTTTACATCCAGGTTCAGCGAGTAGCCGGTGGTTTGAAAGCCATTGGCAGTGCCGGTATTAATAATAACACCGTGTTTATCATTATAATGTTCTACACGGCCGGCCAGCGCCACCTTATCGGTTAATGCATACCGGGCTATAAGAATGGGACTGTACCAGGTATTCAGATCGCTGCTGCCTTTTGCTGCTTGTTCCAAACCATAGTCAATACCCGCTACCAGTGTGCACTTATCTCCTATGCTAAAGGTACCGTAAAGGTTATTAAAATACCGCATTTGCCGGGCGCTGTCCGGTTTATCGTTCCCGATAAATGTGCTGTAGTTCAGTGCGACCTTATCATTGGGTTTAAAGGTCACCTGCGTGCCAAAAGCGGGTGTTTGATTTCCATTTACCCGTTGAATGCGCTGCCAGCCGTTCAGGTACATGGCAGCCAGCGTCCATTGCTCATTGGGATTCCAGGTTATTTTAACGCCCGCCTCATAATAAGGCGTATTATCTGCCAAAATACTGCGGGTAAGCGTATAGCAATCTTTCCCAATGGCGCTTTCAAACCCAATATGGGAAGGCATTATACCGGCATCCACCCACAATCCTTTTCCAATACGCAAGCCTGCGTTTGCTTCGTACACATGCCGCAACAGTTCTGCTTCTGATGCCATGTTGTATTGTGCATAGGTACCGGCCATAATAGCAATATTACCCCGTACCCGGTCAGATGTATAATTGGCTTTCACAAATCCCAGGTTCAGGTTCACCTCATTATGCCGGTTATAGCTATAGATAAATGGAGGTTTCACATGGTTGCCAGGATTGTTAAAGTCATAACTATAATAAACCTCTGCATAACCGGAAAAGGTAAGCTTTCCGGGTTCTTTTGCTGCAGTGCTGTCTTGTGAGAATGCGCGTGTAGCCGTAATAGTAAGCATGGCTGCGCTGATTAAAAATCGTTTCAAAATATTTCTGGATAGATCCTTTCTTTTTAAAATAGCGCCCCACTGCCCTTTCAGCAGCGGAGCGCGGGGAACGTACTTAACAGGTTTAAATTTTCGTAGGATATGAAATACTATTGCTGCATATCGTCCAAAGCGATGTTGAGCTGCAGCACATTCACTTTAGACGGCCCTAACAATCCCAGTAAAGGCCCTTTGGTATGTTCTTTTACCAGTGCTTTAATACGCTCCGGCGCCATGCCGCGGGCTTTGGCAATGCGGGGTATCTGTATTTCCACCGCTGCAGGCGACAGGTCAGGATCCAGGCCGCTGCCGGATGCCGTAACCAGCTCCGCTGGTATGTCTTCTTTATTTACACCGGGGTTGTGCGCCAGGAAAGTATCAATCCTTTCCTGCACTGTTTTCAGGTAATCCGGGTTAGAGGGACCTTTGTTGGAACCCGCAGAACCGGCGGCATTATAGTCCACCGCTGAGGGGCGCGACCAGCAATATTTATCCTCTGTAAATTTCTGGCCGATGTTGGCGTAACCCACTACTTTTCCCTTATGCATTACCGTTACACCATCGCCCTTACCGGGCGCCATTTTAGCCACAGCGGCAATAAACAGCGGGAACAAGCCTGCCAGCACGACTATCAGTACCAGGGTCAATCTTACGGCAGGAAAAATATATCGTTTCATGTTGATTGTTGTTAAGTGTTAAAAGAACATACTAATGAACAGGTCTATGAGCTTAATACCAATAAACGGTACTATTACCCCGCCTACACCGTAAATGAGCAGGTTCCTGCGCAGCAGCGCGCTGGCGCCAATAGGCTTGTAAGCCACGCCTCTTAATGCCAGCGGAATAAGCAGGGGAATAATAATGGCGTTGAATATCACTGCGCTCAGGATAGCTGATTCAGGGCTGTGCAGGCGCATGATATTAATACCCTGCAGGGCTGGGATAGAGGCTATAAACAGCGCCGGTACAATGGCAAAGTATTTAGCCACATCATTGGCAATGGAAAAAGTGGTGAGCGTGCCGCGCGTCATGAGCAGCTGCTTGCCTATTTCCACGATCTCGATCAGCTTGGTGGGATCATTATCCAGGTCTACCATGTTACCGGCTTCCTTCGCAGCCTGTGTACCGCTGTTCATGGCCACACCTACATCTGCCTGGGCCAGCGCCGGCGCATCGTTGGTGCCATCGCCCATCATGGCTACCAGGCGGCCTTCGGTCTGCTCTTTTTTAATGTAGGCCATCTTATCCTCCGGTTTGGCTTCTGCAATAAAATCATCTACCCCGGCTTTGGTAGCAATGTATTTAGCCGTTAAAGGATTATCGCCGGTAACCATTACTGTTTTTACGCCCATCTTACGCAGGCGGTCAAAACGTTCCTGTATGCCGGGTTTAATAATATCCTGTAACTCTATTACACCCTGTACCTGGCTGTTAAGGGCCACCACTAAGGGTGTGCCGCCATCTTTGGCAATAGCTTTTACCTTCTCCAGCGTTTCAGCCGGCACACTATGGCCGGCATGGGCGGCCAGCTTTTGCATAGCATCAGATGCTCCTTTGCGGATGCGGGTACCGTCTGACAGATCAATACCGCTGCTGCGGGTTTCGGCGGTGAACTTTACCAGCGTAGCGCCGTTCACTGAAAGCTTGCTTACTACTTCCTTACCGGCCAGCTCCACAATGGACTTGCCTTCCGGCGTTTCGTCGGACAAAGAGCTGATGGCGCAGAGCTTTATAAATTCTTCTTTGGATACTCCGTTGGCCGCATAAAAGTTAGTGGCCTTACGGTTGCCAATAGTGATAGTACCGGTTTTATCTAACAGTAATACATCTACGTCGCCGGCTGTTTCTACCGCCTTACCTGATTTGGTAATTACATTGGCGCGCAGTGCACGGTCCATACCCGCAATACCAATGGCCGAGAGCAAACCGCCAATGGTAGTGGGTATCAGGCATACAAACAAGGAGATGAAGGCCGCAATGGTAATGGGTGTTTGCGCATAATCTGCAAACGGTTTTAAGGTTACGCATACAATAATGAACACCAGTGTAAAGCTGGCCAGCAGTATAGTCAGCGCTATTTCATTCGGCGTTTTCTGGCGGCTGGCGCCTTCTACCAGGGCAATCATCTTATCTAAAAAAGATTCGCCAGGCTCTGTGCTTACCTGCACTTTAATACGGTCGCTCAATACTTTGGTACCGCCTACCACGCTGGACTTATCGCCCCCGGCTTCCCGTATCACCGGCGCACTTTCGCCGGTAATGGCCGATTCGTCTATGCTGGCAAGGCCTTCAATGATCTCACCATCTGCCGGTATAATATCACCCGGCTCACACAGGAATACATCTCCCTTACGCAGCTGTGCAGATGATATTACCTGTACCTCATTCATAAATACCTCACCTATGGTGCGTATCAGCCTGGCGGGCGTTTCCTCGCGGGTTTTACGCAGGCTCTCTGCCTGGGCTTTACCACGGGCTTCTGCAATGGCTTCCGCAAAGTTGGCAAATAATACGGTGAGCAGCAGCACCAGGAATACCAGCCCGTTATAAGCTACACTGCCCTGGTCGGTATGCCTGGTGATGATGGCATACAGTGTAACAATCAACATTACGATGGTGCCTAATTCAACGGTGAACATCACCGGGTTCTTTATCATTAACCGGGGATTCAGCTTTATAAAGGATTGTTGTAAGCTTTCCTTTACCAGCTCCCGCGGAAAAAGTCTGTTATCTTTATTTTTCATTTGTTATAGCTATTGTTCATTAATGCATGGAAAAATACTCTGCTATAGGACCCAGCGCCAGCGCGGGGAAGTACGACAGCGCATTAATGATAATGATCACGGCAAAGGTCATTACCCCGAAAGTGAGCGAATCTGTTTTTAAGGTGCCTGCAGCTGCCGGTATGAATTTTTTGTTGGCCATTAATCCTGCAATGGCTACCGGCCCTATAATGGGCAGAAAGCGGCCCAGGATCAGGATAAAGCCCGTGCTCACATTCCAGAAAATGTTATTATCGCCCAGGCCTTCAAACCCTGAACCATTATTGGCATTGGATGAAGTGTATTCATACAGCATTTCAGAGAAGCCATGGTAACCTGGGTTATTTAACCAGGCCGATGGTTTCACCGCCCAGTCAGCCCCGGGATGATGTGCCAGTATAAAGGAGGATAACGCCGTACCGGCCAGTATCATGAAGGGTGATAACAGCGTAATGAGCGCCGCTATTTTTATTTCACGCGCTTCCAGCTTATGGCCCATGAACTCCGGCGTACGGCCTACCATAAGGCCGGATATAAACACGGCTATAACAATGTAGATGTAGTAGTTCAGGAAGCCCACACCACAGCCGCCGTAAAAGCTGTTCACCATCATACCCAGCATTTGCATTAAGCCGCTGAGCGGCATGGTGCTGTCGTGCATAGCATTGACAGAACCGGTGGAGATAATGGTGGTAACGATACTCCAATACGCCGATCCGGCTGGTCCGAATCTTACTTCCTTACCTTCCATGGCGCCCGTAGGCTGTGCTATGCCCATGTGCGCAATGGCAGGGCTACCATGTATTTCCGTAATGATGGTTGGTATCACTAAACAGAGCAGGCCCAGTGTCATAACGCCAAAAACCACGTACGCAAACTTTTTACGGTTTATGAAAAAGCCCAGCGCAAAGATCATGGCTATGGGCAGCACTACCTGCGCTACCATTTCCGTGATGTAGGTTATGTAGTTAGGATTTTCCAGCGGGTGTGCGGAGTTGGCGCCAAACCAGCCGCCGCCATTGGTGCCCAGGTGTTTAATGGCAATCATGCCGGCAGCAGGGCCGCGGGATACATTTACCGTATCGCCCTGCAGACTTACATAGGAGTCTTTCCCTTTGTAGCTGGCGGGGGTACCGTTAAAGGCCAGTATAATGGCAATAACAATAGCTAGCGGCAATAAAATGCGGGTGATGGTTTTTACAAAAAAGTCCCAGAAGTTACCCAGCTTACTGGTAGTTTTATCTTTTAATGCTTTTAATACTACTATCAGTGAAGCGATGCCGGTGGCGGCGCTTACAAAGTGCAGGAACTCCAGTACAAACAGCTGGGTAAAATAAGTTACCCCGCTTTCGCCGGAATAGTGCTGCAGGTTACAGTTCACCACAAAGCTGATGGCGGTGTTAAAGGCCAGGTCCGGCGTTTGGCCTGGATTGCCATCCGGGTTCAGGGGCAGCTTGTCCTGAAACAGCAGTGCAAAAAATGCGTATACAAACCATACCAGGTTAATGGTCAGCAGCGCTTTCAGGTGCTGCTTCCAGTTCATTTCCTCTTTAGGATTAATGCCGGATAGTTTGTAGAACAGGCGTTCTATTGGCGCCATAAAATCTGACCAGGTTCTTTCCCCCTTGAATACTCTGGCTATGTATTTCCCTAAAGGCCAGGCCAGTAGTAGTGTAAGTGCATAGGTGATAATTACGCCTAAAATTTCTGTTGTCATCTTCTTTCTTTTGGCTTGTTTGTTTTAAAACTTTTCGGGTTTCAGCAATACATAGATCATGTACAGGAATACCCCTATGGCCAGGATAAATAATGCGTTCATCATAGTCTTTAGCTGTTATATGCGGTCGAAATAATCAATTGAGCGGAAGAACAATACAAAACAGGCCAGGCCTGCGAGTAATAAAAGAATGGTAAGCATAATGGTGTATATTTTAATTAGTGGTACCGTGCTGGATCTGCTGGATGCGTAGCTGTTGCAGCCTGACCGGCAGCAATGCTTTTACCGGCTGGTTATTGCAGGCGGTATCCAGCAGGGGCGATAACCCGTACAGGTACACGCTTTCAATAGCATTGCGCAGCAGGCCGCTGCCGTTGCGGTACAACACCGCAGCTATGGTGAAACATTTCCGGGCTTCGTTCAGCCGCCCACCACGGATCAGCGCCGGGTGTAATCTGTAAATACATGGATCACTTCATACACCGGGCCCGTAAGCCGGAACTGCCACATTACATAGCTGAGGCCCGGGATCTGGTGACTGATAAGCTGAGAGATTTTTGTGTCTGGTAACATATAGGTTTGTGATTGTTACGGGCAGGTAAAAGCTATTGTAGTGCCAGTGTTGGCATGCGGTGTTTGAAATGATGGGTAAGCAATTGATAGTCAATTGCAAAATCGGAAATACGGTTTAGGACAGTTGAAAAGATGCCTGAAGGAACCATGCAGAAACGGAAGGGTGATTGCAGAAAATGCAATGATAGTGGGATAACACATTTGTATTTTTTCTTATATCTTGACACCCCAATTCAAGAGTACCTATGGAAGTAAATGACAACATTCCTGCGCAAGGGACTGCGGGGAATGACAGCTGCCAGAAATGCGGCATACCATCCTATGAAGAAGGTTATAAAATAAGACTATGCGCGCCCTGCCGCCGCGGGCTAAGCCGTTATCCCATTAAAAAAGAAGTATTATGGGCTGCCCTGGGCGTGGGTTTGCTGGTATTATTCTCCCTGGCAAAGTTTCCAAAATCTTTTACAGCAGGCCTCAATTATGAGCGGGCATTAAAGCTGGAAGAGCAGCATAAGTATATAAGTGCAGAAGCTGCGCTGCGGCAAACGCTGAAGGACTACCCGGAATACCTTCAGGGCGCCTGCCATTACATGATTGCGGCTTATTATAATGACCATCTCGCAGAAGCTGACAGCGCGCGGGAACATTGGGCCGGCCAAACATTCAACAAAGAAAAGGAGCTCATTGAACGGGTGAACGAAGTATTAGGCGGTTTTAAAAACTACCACTTTGAGGACACCGCCTTTCACTTTGTACGTGATAGCCTCGGGAACGATAATATAGCTTACCGGGCAGCTTTAAAGCAATATGTGCAGCAGCACCCGAAAGATAACCTGGCAAATTATTTATTGGCCGACCAGTATTTTGAGACACACGAATATACCGCTACCGACAGTCTCTGCGGCCAGGTATTAACAGCTGCTCCTGACTTTCAACCGGCATATGGCCTGCTGGCCGCCGCTTACCGGGAAGAAAAACAATATGAAAAAGCTACAGCTATCTGTAACCGGTGGCTGAAGCTGAACGCAGAATCAGTAGATGCGCATGTTTCGCTGGTGAAAATATTATTGAAACAAAAACAGGATAAACAGGCTTTGGAAAAAGCGCTGTACGCCTACGGCCTGGAGCCGGATAATGCCAGTATTATGCAGGCGCTTACACTGGCCTACCATTTCAACAAGCAAACCAAAGAGCGGGACGCCCTGCTGGCACGCGTAAAACAAAATGCCGATACCTCCTGGCTGGGTAACCTGCAAGGGGTCATTGCCGGTACTATTCCTTACAGAGATTAATGTATTCAATATGTTTTTTATTCCAGGTATTATAATTACGATCGTTACTTTTCCGGGTGTGGTAGCACATGAGCTGGCCCACCAGCTGTTCTGCCGCTTATGTGGGGTAGCCGTATTTGAAGTAAAATATTTTCAGGCCGCCAACCCCGCCGGTTATGTGATCCATGAACCGGTACGCAATCCCGTGCACCAGCTATGGATAGGCATCGGGCCTTTTATTGTGAACACTTTGCTGGCGGCTATTATTGCCTTTCCGGCCGCTATACCGGTCATGAAATTCAGCAGCGGTAATTCGCTGGATTATCTTTTGCTGTACCTGTCTATTTCTATTGGTATGCATGCTTTTCCCAGCATCGGTGATGCAAAAACGATGTGGAATACACTGTGGCATGGAGAGGATACGCCGAAATGGCTAAAGGTGGTAACGGTACCGGTGGTAGGCATTATTTATGCCGGCGCACTGGGTTCCTTCTTCTGGCTGGATCTGTTCTATGGAATGGGCGTTTCCCTGGGACTGCCGGTGTTACTGATAAAAATGATGGCTTAAGCTTAGCTGAACAAATACAGCACATCCTCTTTAGACAGCTTCTTAATAAAGCCGGTATCATCGGCAATAATATCTTTTACCAAAGATTTCTTGCGCTCCTGCAGCTGTAAGATCTTTTCCTCCACCGTATCCTTACAGATCATGCGGTAGGCAAAAATATTCTTGGTTTGGCCAATACGGTGGGTACGGTCAATGGCCTGCTGTTCTACGGCGGGGTTCCACCAGGGATCTACAATATATACATAGTCGGCAGCGGTAAGGTTCAAACCTACGCCACCGGCTTTAAGGGAGATCAGGAATACACGGCATTCCTCGTTATTCTGGAAGTTCTGGATAGCGCGTTCCCTTTCCATGGTGCTGGTGCTGCCGTCAAAATATTCAAACGGAATTTTAAGATGCTGCAGGCGGTCTTTAATCAGCGCCAGCATACCCAGGAACTGGGAAAACACCAGCACCTTGTGGTTGCTGATATTCTCTGACATTTCACGGGTAAGCTCATGCAGCTTTACAGAGTGGTTCGGATACTGCTCTGATTCATTCAGGATAGCCGGTGAATCGCAGATCTGGCGCAGCTTCATCAGGCCCTGCAAAATAGTAAGCTGGGAGCGCTCCATACCCTGGTCTTCTATCACCCCTAAGATCTTGGAGCGGTAGGTATTGCGGTAAGCATCGTAAATATGGCGCTGCTCCGCATCCATTTCGCAGAAGATCACGGTTTCTATTTTCTCCGGCAGCTCTTTGGCAACCTGCTCCTTGGTACGGCGTAATATGAATGGGTAGATGAGCTTACGCAAATGATCTTTACGCTCCTCATCCTGGAATTTATCAATAGGCGTGGCAAATTCATTCCTGAAAAAGTCTACACTCCCCAGCATGCCGGGGTTCAGGAAGTTCATCTGCGCATAAATATCAAAAGTATTGTTTTGCATGGGCGTACCGCTCAGCGCCAGGCGGTTCCTGGTATGCAGCAGCTGCGCCGCTTTGGTAACCTTGCTCTGCGGGTTCTTAATGGCCTGGGATTCATCCAGGATCACATAGTCAAACTCCATTTTCATGAGCAGCTGCACATCGCTGCGCAGGGTACCGTAAGTGGTGATGATAATATCTACCTTCTGCAGCTCTTCGGGATTTTTCATGCGCGTAGGCCCGTGATGAATATGGTAACGCATTTCAGGGGTGAACTTCTTGATCTCGTTCTCCCAGTTATAGATCAGCGTAGTAGGACATACTACCAGCGCCAGGCATTTATCGTTATGCGTGTTCTTGTAATGCTGTACAAACGTAAGCGCCTGTATGGTTTTACCCAAACCCATGTCATCGGCCAGGATGCCGCCCCACTTCACTTCATCCAGGTAGTTGAGCCACTGGAAACCGCTTTCCTGGTAAGGACGCAGATTGGCATTCAGGTTATGCGGCAGGGAAACATTGCGGATCTCATCAAACTGCAGCAGCTTTTTACGCTTCTGCTCCAGCTCTATAACAATGGCCTCATCATCAATAAACTCAAACAGCTCATCAATAACGCTGAAGTTGTATTTGCTGAGCTTAAGCCCTTTATCTTTTTCCTCGCCTATCTTAAACAGCAGGGAATATTTGCGCAGCCATTCCTCCGGCAGCAGGCCCAGGGAGCCATCTGCCAGCTGTACATAATTTTGCTTATTGGCCAGCGCATGCTTAATATCCTTAATGCTTACACGCTGATCGCCATACAGCACCTCTATCTGCGCGTCAAACCAGTCAATGCCGGAGCTGATCTGCAGATTGGTGACCGGCTTATGGGAGTTGAACTTGAAGTTGCGCAGGCCGTCAAAGCCAAACACGCGTACATTCATTTCCTTCAGCGCATCAAAGAACAGGAAGAACCAGTTGTTCTTCAGCGCTTCTTTGGAGCGCAGGTAAAAATAGTTGTTGTTGCTGGGCTGACTGAAATTGGTGTGCAGCGCCCGGATGCTTTCCACAAACTGCTCTTCCGCCGCTTTGTTCCGGTGAATAATGAGCACTTTGTTGCCTTCCTGCACCGTAATGCGGGTTTCATCATTCCACTCCACCTCATGCCCATGGTAGGCAAAGCCGGGCTGAATAATAAAGGTTTCGCCCATCTCTTTCAGGTACACGCGGCTTTCCGGTAAAATATCATCTACCTCAGCCAGCAGGGAAGCATCAAACTGTATATCATATTGCCGGCTTAAGGGCAACAGGTAATCTTTTAAATAAGTAGGCCATTCGGTTACGGGTATACGTAAGCGGCCGGTATTACGGAACAGCTCCACATGCAGCGCATCCTGCGGATTTTCAAACAGGTGCAGCATGCCCTTGTAAAGGAACAGCAGCGGGCTTTCCCATTCATTTTCCGTTACATTCACCAGCTCGCCTTCTATATTTACATAACAGGTGATCTCCACTTCCTTTTCGCCGGTATGGGTTTTAAACACGGGCAACAGGCGGCCGCCGGCTAGTGCAATGGGCTGCAGGTTACGTGTTTTAAACGGCTGCCGGTTGGGTAGCAGGAACAGCAAGCCATGTTCCGCCATTTGCGGGAACAGCTTAGCCAGCTTGGGATGCATGTATTCCAGCATCAGCTCCTTAGTTTCCGTTGGCAGCTCTTCTGAATTATCGTGGGTAATATTTTCCCAGATGCCTGCAAAAGGCGAGTTCTTGCTCAGGTATTTACTCACCTCGCCTGACTGCAGCTTACGCACCGGCGAGATCAACTCCCGGTCATGCTCTTTATACTGGTAAAAATCAATGTATTTGGTCAGGTCCAGCTTGTTCACCAGGGATACAAAACCATTCTGCTCCTCATTCACTTCCCCGCTCACCAGGTCCATCCGGAAAAAGGGATACAGGGTTTCATTGGCATTAAACACCACGCCTACACGCTGTGTAACCACAATGTCCGGCGGGGGCGGTGGGGGCGCCTGTTGTGCCCGGCCGGCCACAGGAGCTTCTACCCGCTTAATGCTGGGGTCCAGCACACGCAGGAAGGGCTTGCCCTCCATGTAGGAAAAAGCAAACTTACCATCCAGGTTATCTGTAAGGGAGTAGCCGTAAATGGCCAGCAGCTTATTTTTTTCCTTATCCCAGTTGCGCAGGGTATCAAAATAAAAAGGCCCGTTGGCATTCAGCAATTGCAGGAACAGGGCTGTTTTGTGCTTACACAGGGGGTGCTCCGTTTCATCGCAAATGCAGTGGGTATCAAAGTTGCGTTCCTCATTCCGCTGCAGGATGAGCGGATATTCCTGTCCATCCAGCTTCAGCAACGCTTCTACCTTTTCATCTTTGGCGCTGCGGATCTGGATCTTATGGTGTTTCAGTATTTTTTCTGCCTCTGCATAGATCTCCGGGGAGGTGAGCAGCCTGATAGATTTGAGGTCAATAGACTTCATTTTTATCAGCGTATGTTGCTGATTGTAATGCGTTTCAAAACTATCAAAGTGGTTCTTGTCCAGCATTTCCTGCAGCTGGAACAAAGCAGCTGCTTCGTGCCGGCAAATATCCCCCAGGTTATAGGGGCACTGGCAGCGTACCGACATATTGCCGGTATCGTGATATTTGGCGATGGTAACTTTGTAGTAGTTGGCGTGCGTATCGCTCTTTACCCGGAAAGCGGCTGATTTAAGCACAGGGTCGGCCTCCAGCAGCTCTACCCCGCCTGTAGAGAATATACGTTTCCCCCTCCGGATCACCTCATCGGTGCCGTTATTATAAACGTATTTTAATAACTGGGGTAGTGACATATATTCCAGGCTTTATAAAGACTAAAATCTTTAGCAACTCGCTAAAAGGCAATCCACAAAAGTAAGCAGAATTTTTGGAATGTGGAGGGAGGGCCGATGGTCCATGGTCGATAGTCCATGGAATATAGCGTGGAGAAGGTTTGACCGCGATAGGTGATAATAGCAGTGCCGTGTATTTATAGCCGGATGGTTCCCTATTTACCATACGCCGTGCAATAAAATTTCATGAAAACTTTATGGAAACAGGGCACTGATCATTCAAAAGGCGTATCACACTGCGTATGGAAATATTGCTTTAACAATATATCTGCAACAATGCGGCGCAGTTTATAGCCCAGCCACGTAATACTTCACCCGCGAACCAGGCAATGGACTATGGACCATCGACGGACTATTCGTATATCCGTAAATACCGCTGAATAGAAAACGCAACGGCCTGCTGCCCGTTGGCGGCAATCACCCGGCCAAAAGCGCCGTACAGGGCATCATATTTCAATGGCTTAACGGCTGCCTGGATCTGCAGGATATCCCTCTTAGGCAAGGGGATCAGGTTGGGATAACTATACATGAAGGAAACCGTTTTCAGATCAGGGGATACCTGGATCACATCGCCCACCAGCAGCACACCTTTACCGTTATGCCCGGCCGGCCAGTGCAGGATGTTGGCGCCGGGAAAATGCCCGCCGCAAAGCACCAGCCCGATATTATCCCATAAAGGCAGCATAGGGCCTTCCCACAATTTAATTACCGGGTCCCTGCGGCCCAGCCACTGCGCATCCAACGCATGTACGTACACCGGGGCATTGTTAAAGGCATGGCTCCACTCCACGATCGTGGAAAAATAATGCGGGTGCGAGATAGCAATAGCTTTAATACCACCCAGCTGCTGAATAAGATCTATAGTAGAGGCGTCGAGGTTAGTGATACAATCCCAGAGAATATTGCCGCCGGGAGTAATGAGCAGGTAAGCCCGCTGGCCAATGGCAAAGGCCGGCGTAGTGTAAATAGCGTACAGGTCAGGCGCTACTTTTTCAATAATGTTGCGGTGGCCACGGACTACCTGTTCCAGCGTAGTCCACGACTGGCCGCCGGGATTTACATACTGGCGGTCATCTTCACATACCGGGCAATGCGCCGGCGGCTGCGGAGTATCTTCGTATTGAATACCACAAGTGGAACAGATGGAACGCATGGTTAATTACGAATTATTTAATTACGATTCCGCCAAAGCGGTACATGAGCACCATTGAAAATAGATATAAATGCGAATAATTACGAATTAGAATGCAGCGATTGGAGACCTTATTTAAACACTTAAATAAAACAGGTTCACAAACCATTCATTGCTTTTCCCCGAACTAATTCAATTACGAATTACTCACTACCCCACCACCAGCTCTCCGTTCTGCAGTATGGGCAGCACATTAGCGCTGTCCGGCGTAAGGCAGTAGCGGATGTCTTTTTCCAATCCATAGCGTGACAGGCGCTGGAAGTGGGAGGCTTGGCGCATGAAGCCGAAAATATCGTCTTTAGCGGTATTATACAAGGTTTCTGCCGCCAGGGCGGAGTCGCAGTTCACGTTAAAATGCTGCTTAATGCGGTGCACTACGGCCCCGGCAAACAGGGTATCTTCCATATTCACACGGTCTTTCCAGGCAGCGCAGCCCAGTATCACATTTTTACCCTGGGCTACCAGGTACTCACATACGGCAGAAAGATTTGGGAAAGAGCCCGTAATAATCTGGATGGCATCTTTTGCCATGTGCAGCAGCTTGGTGCCATTGGTGGTGGTAAGCACCAGGATCTTACCTTCTATAAAATCACGCGGGTATTCAAAGGGGGAGTTACCATAAGCCAGCCCTTCGGCAATTTTACCATCCCGCTCACCGGCAGTAATGGCGCTTAGCTGGCGGCCAATGTTCACACATTCTTCTACAGAGGCTACCGGTATTATTTTGGCAGCACCGTTATATAATGCCGTACAGATAGTAGAGGTAGCCCTTAGCACATCAATGATCACAACAATACTGTTTTTCACATCATACAAATGTAATAAGGCCGGCGACAGGCACACCTCCAGCGAGGGAGTACTTCCATTCGGTTCAGTCATTTCCACTTTTTTAGAGAATTAATAATCGTAATGCCATACTTCACTGAGCTACCCTATTTGCGCAGTAGTTATTAATTCTTAATTATTCATTATTAATGAATAATTAAGAAGTGCCGGTACTTCATTGAACTACACTTCCCACGATTATTAATGCTTAATTATTCATTATTAATTAATCAAGAATAACCCGCCATTTCTCCGTTTCCGCATAATCTTTTATTACGCGGTTACGCTGCTGTAACAGGCGGCTCATATATTTTTTCAGGTAAAATTTGGTAAACAGCTGCCCCAGCTTTCCGTAGGGTATTTCAAAATCCATGATATCTATGGCCACCGTAGCATTTTCAATTGCCTTAAAATGGTGCTCATGGCGCATATACTTAAAATCGCCCTGTTCCATTTCATCGCAAAAGTACTCCGGGCTGCGCATATCGGTAACCCGGGTGGTAAGCACCCGGTTCTTACCTAAATGGCGCGCACGCCAGGTCACTGTTTCATTATTTTCTATTAACCCGTTCAGGCGGCCTTTAATGGCTTCTTCCTGTAAATGGGCCATGCTGCGCTTGTGCAGGGTAATACTCCGGCTCAGGTTAAACACCCGTTCCATAGGAGCATAAATAACTGTGGTCTGATGAATAGTAGGCATAGAATGATATGGTGTGAAAACGTTTAGCGCTCAGCTGTCAACCCCCGTGGCTGTCAGCTAAGATAATGGCCCGCAGGCAAATTTTTCAATCTTTTATCAAAAGCTAAACGCTCAATGCCAACTGCTAATTGTTACCTACCCCAAAAACGGCACCTTTACCACCTGGGCTTTGAGCTGTTTGTCGCGCACGGTAATAAAGATCTCGCTCCCCAGTGCTGCGTAAGGCGTTTTTACATATCCAAGCCCAATGGCCTTTTGCAGGGAGGGCGACTGTGTACCGGAGGTTACCCGTCCTATTACTTCGCCTGCTGCATTCCTGATCTCGTAATCATGACGGGGAATGCCCTTGTCTATCATTTCAAAACCTACCAGCTTTTGTGTAACGCCGGCGGCTTTTGTTTTTTCAATAATGTCGCGGGCGGTAAAGTCCTTGGTGAACTTGGTGATCCAGCCCAGGCCGGCCTCCAGCGGGGAGGTGCGGTCATCAATATCATTGCCGTACAGGCAAAAACCCATTTCCAGGCGCAGGGTATCGCGGGCGCCTAAGCCTATCGGTTTCAATCCCTTAGGACCGCCGGTAGCAAAAAGGGCATCCCATATTTTTTCAGCAGCGCCGTCCTTATCTTCAAAATAGATCTCAATGCCACCTGCGCCGGTGTAACCTGTAGCGCTAATCAGCACATTGGGTACGCCCGCAAAGGTGCCCTTGGCAAAAGTGTAATATTTCAGGTTTATAATATCAATATCCGTCAGCGGCTGCAGCATACCGGTGGCATTAGGGCCCTGTATGGCCAGCAGGCAGGTTTTATCGGAAATGTTATGCATTTCCACCCCTTTGGTATTGTGCTGGCTGATCCAGTTCCAGTCTTTTTCAATGTTGCTGGCATTTACCACCAGCATGTACACTTTATTTTCTTCTATGCAATATACCAGCAGGTCATCTACAATCCCCCCTTCTGCATTTGGTAAACAGCTGTACTGGGCTTTGCCCGCGGTTAATTTGGAAGCATCGTTGCTGGTAACCCGTTGAATAAGGTCCAGCGCATCGGCGCCTTTTAACATAAACTCGCCCATATGGCTTACATCAAATACACCGGCATTGGTGCGTACGGCCTGGTGCTCATCATTAATACCGGTATAGGAAACCGGCATGTTATAACCTGCAAAAGGAACCATTTTGGCCCCCAGCGCCACATGTTTTGGGGTAAAAGGCGTGTTTTTGATCTCAGACATCTTGTTGGTTGTTTGGGTATGATTGGTTTTTAACGCGGCAAAAATAGGTTGAAAATCCAAATTTGGTGTAATAATTGCATTTTGGGGAAATACGATTGTGAATTACGAATTGTCAATTACAAAATGAAGCATTCATACCCTGGCCCCCTGGCGGGTAATGCCATTAAGTAGTTCGTTGTGAAGTGGTTCAGATTTTGGAGAGTAGGATTAAGTTGTTTTTATTGCGTTTGTATTCTAAGGTCCTGCAAGCTTAAAGTTCCTTATTTTATTATCCCATATAAAAATTATAACATATGCTACGTTTAATAAATAGGGGCTTTAACCGGGGCGTTTTTAATTCGTATTGAATAATCCGTAATTAAACCTTGCCGCTGCATTTTAATTCGCATTTCGTAATTTAATCTCCCTGGTCAGTGGTAAAATCTTCAGCAATACAAAACACCGTAAGTCTGAAAAAGTAAATCCTTTAACTGTGAAACGAACTACCTGGTTTCTCTTTTTATCCTTACTGGCCACCATATCATCACAGGCCCAGAAGAAAGCCGACCGGAAAACCCTGGGCAATTTACAGGCACATGTGAGCTACCTGGCCAGCGACCAGCTGGAAGGCCGCAGAACCGGCACCCCCGGCGAACAATTAGCCGCCACTTATATTGCCGGCCAAATGAAAGCAGAGGGCCTGACACCTAAAGGCGATAGCGGCTACCTGCAAACCTTCATCGTGCGGGAGGGCCGGGAAATTGCCGGCGCCACGCGGCTTACCATTAATAAAGAAAGCTTTACCGCCGGGGAACAGTTTGTGCCCCTCCCTTTCAGCGCAGAAAAAACCGCTAAGGGCGATGTACTACCCCAGGTAAAAGAACCGGATAATATATGGCTCATAGATGTGCAGGACCTGGACCTGAACCCGCATGCCTCCCCGCTGGAAGAGTACCGCAAAAAAGCCCTGGAAGCCGCCAAGAACGGCGCCAACGGCGTTATTTTCTTTAACTCAAAGGACAATGTACCAACGGCTTTGCAATGGCTGGATGAAAATGCCAAAAAGCTAACCATACCGGCGCTGTGGGTGAATGATGCCATCAGCAAAAAGCTGAAGAGCGATAATGCCGATGGTTTCCAGATTAGCCTTCAGGTGGCTTTTAAACAAACCAAACGTACCGGCACTAACGTGATCGGCTATATTGATAACGACGCGCTTAAAACAATTGTAATAGGCGCGCACTTTGACCACCTGGGCTATGGGGAGGATCATAACTCCCTGAACACCGGCGAAAAGGCCATTCATAACGGGGCCGATGACAATGCCAGCGGCATAGCTGCCCTGCTGGAGCTGGGCCGCCTGCTGAAAAGCGGCCGCTTTAAAAGCAATAACTTCATCCTGGTAGCCTTTTCCGGCGAGGAGCTGGGGCTGTTTGGCTCCAAGTATTTCACCACCCATGCACCCATACCCATGGAGCAGGTGAACTGCATGATCAACATGGATATGGTAGGCCGCCTGGATGCGGCCAAAGGATTGCAGATAGGCGGGGTAGGCACCTCGCCGGCCTGGGGCCCGCTGCTGCAGCAGGTGCCGGCAGAGGGTATGAAGCTTACGTATGATTCCAGCGGCGTAGGCCCCTCAGACCATACCTCTTTTTACCGCGCCAAAGTACCGGTATTGTTCTTTTTTACCGGCTCGCATGCCGACTATCACAAGCCTACGGATGATGCAGATAAGATCAATTACAACGGGGAGCTTACCGTTATAAAGTACATTTACCATGTAATTGAAAGAACGGAAAAGCAGGAGAAGCTGGCCTTTACACCCACCAAAGAGCCGCAGATGAGCACTGCCCGTTTTTCCGTAACGCTGGGTATTATGCCGGATTATACGTATAATAAAGGCGGCGTACGGGTAGATGGGGTGTCTGACAACAGGCCCGCGCAAAAAGCAGGGCTGCTGACCGGGGACGTGATCGTACAGCTGGGCAAACAAAACATTACTAACCTGGAAGCCTATATGCAGGCGCTGGGTACATTCAAAAAAGGGGATACCACTACGGTGGTCGTTAAACGGGGTAACAAGCAACAGCAATTTAAAATACAATTCTAACCATGCGATATTTCTTATTGTCCATCCTGCTGCTGGCAGCCTGTAACAGTGGCGGCCGTGATGAGCAGAACACCGATAGCTATGACCTGATCACGCAAAAAGTATATGTGCTGCGCCAGGTAAAACCGGTTGCAGGGGATACCACAGCTGCCGCTGCACAGCAAAAACAGCAGGAGCTGATCAGCTACCTGGAACAGCACCAGTTTACCCGCCACGTAGCCGCTAAGGACAGCCTGCTTTTCAGGCGCAGCAACGGACAGGAAGTAATTATTGAATTGCCTGTACCCCAGGATACCTGGGAGTCGCATACCCTCATTGTATTTGATCCGCAAAAGAACCCGCTGTTTGTTAATTTGCATAAAGGGACGGAACAAATTGATGAATACATAAAAACGAAATAGGGAGTAAACCCAACCTCTTACTTCATACCTGGTTAATGGAGAATCTCATTCTACTGGCAGATGCCTATAAATACTCGCATCACAAGCTGTACCTGCCGGGTACGGAGTACATTTACTCTTACCTGGAAAGCAGGGGCGGCAAGTTTGATAACACCGTGTTCTACGGATTGCAGTATTACCTGAAAAACTACCTGCAGGGCATTGTGTTCACCAAAGAAAAGATCAATGAGGCAGAGACGCTGCTGCAGGAAGTATTTGGCCGGGAAGATGTGTTTGACCGCCGCAGGTTTGAATACATTGTACACACCCATGGCGGGCACCTGCCCGTGCGTATTAAAGCCGTACCGGAGGGCACGGTAGTGCCGGTACGCAATGTGCTGATGACTATTGAGAATACGGACCCTGCCTGCTTTTGGCTTACCAACTTCCTGGAAACCCTGCTGATGCAGGTATGGTATCCCTGCACGGTAGCCACTCTTTCCCGGGAAATAAAACAGATCGTAAAACGATATTATACGGCCACGGCCAGCGCTGCCTCCTTTGCAGGTATAGACCTGGTGCTGAATGATTTTGGCTTCCGGGGCGCCAGCTCTGTAGAAAGTGCAGGCCTGGGCGGCAGCGCCCACCTGGTGAACTTTTCCGGCAGTGATACGCTGCCCGCTTCCATTTTTGCCAAACGGTATTACGGCGCACAGCAGGCCCCGGGCCTTTCTATCCCCGCTACGGAACACTCTATAGTAACCCTGCTGGGTGAAAAAGGGGAGGAAGCTATTTTTAAACATGTGCTGGATACCTTCCCTACCGGGGTAATAGCCTGCGTATCGGACTCCTACAATATTTTCCGCGCCTGTGAGCAGTATTGGGGGGAGGATCTGAAACAGCAGGTGCTGCAGCGGGAGGGCTCCCTGGTCATTCGCCCAGATAGCGGCGACCCGGTGCGTACGCTGCTGCAGGTATTTGAGATCCTTTTTAAACAATTCGGCTATACCACTAATGAAAAAGGTTACAAGGTATTGCCCCCGCAAGTGCGCGTAATACAGGGCGATGGGATCAGCCTTTCTTCCATCGGTAATATTTATACCGCCCTGCAGCAGGCCGGCATTAGTGCAGAGAACCTGGCCCTGGGTATGGGCGGGGCTTTGCTGCAACGCGTAAACCGCGATACGCAGGAGTTTGCCCTTAAATGCTCCTATGCTATGGTGAATGGAAAAGATATTGATGTACAAAAGAACCCTGTGGAGCTGAATGCGGAAGGGCAGCTGCGCACCTCCTTTAAACATTCCAAAGCCGGGCGTTTAAAGCTGGTAAAGGAAAAGGGGGAGTACCGCACTGTAACACTGCAGGAGGCGTCCGACTTAGCCGATCAGCTGGAAACCGTTTTTGAGAACGGCCACATTATAAAGGAATATTCCTTTGCAGATATACGGGCCAGGGCCGGGCAATGATCTTCAACCGCTATAAAAAAGGAAAGCCGGGATATGATTATTCCGGCCATTTACCTAAACCTACAACTGTTACACTGTTAGTAACTGTTAATTACTCTAAGCTGAAAGACGGTGCAGATGCCGTTACCAGGTACTGGCCGGCCAGCTTACGCCCTTCAGGGGTAGCAATACCCATAATATAGTTAAAGGTGATCTCCTGCATCACCTGGTGCATATCAAATTGTTCGGGCGGATATTGGGCCTGGTCAAAAGCAGCATCCAGCTGCAGCTGCCGCATACGGGCCATAATGTCCAGCTTCAGGTAGGGGTGGTACAGGCCTTCCTCTATGCCCCTTTCCAGGTTTTCACGAATGCCCTGTAACACATTATCCCGCCTGAAATCTTCTACCGCCTGCCCTACTGCCGGGTGGTACTTGCGTACCTCGTGCATCATTACCGGGTTCATGGTACGGGCCAGCACTTCCAGTATATGCGCGGTTTGCAGCTGCTCCATAATCGCGTTCTCTGCCTGCCGGCGGCCCTGGTCCAGCTGCTGCTGCAAGCCATCCAGCACCGTTTGTACACCGCTTTTTATCAGTGCTTCCTTATCCGCAAAATGCTCATACACTGTTTTTTTGGAAACGCCGCACTCCTTGGCAATATCAAACATGGTTACACTTTTGATACCGTAGGTCCTGAATAACCGAAGCGCCGTTTCTAATATCCGTTCCTGCAAGGTCATACGTTTCGTCTTTTGAATTGAATGCCTGTTGTTTGTAAAAGATCCCGCTTTTTATTCTTCCTTTCTAATTTTCGACTATTTCCGTTTTCCGGTCAAAAGTACGGGTAATTTCCATATTTGGTAAGTAGAGTTGACCAATTAACAGTACCGTGACAAATGGTTGTTGAAACAGATAAGGGAGATTAGGAGGCTGGAGATGGGAAATACACAAATGAGAAAGGTAAAGCGATGGAAGCCGGAGCCAAGATAGGAGATTGGGGGCCGGAGATGGGAAGTATGAGATTGGAGAGATTAAGGACATGAAGTAAAAGAGTATGGTGAAAGTGAGGTGGAAAGAGGAAGCAGGAGATTGGAAATGAGGGATAAAATAGGGGTGAAAAGATGTAGGGTTTTATGTAGGGGGGAGGGATGTCACTAGGGTTGCATACGGGTTACGGGGCCTTTTTAGGAGGGGAGCATACCAGTTGCACCCGAATAAACAGGGAGTTAGATCGCAATAAAAAGGCGGTCCCTTACAGACCGCCTTTCTTTATATCAAGGGTATTACCCCTCCTTTCCGGTTAGCCCGGGAAATATTATTTCAGCTTTTCCAGCGCTACTTTCAGCTGCTGCAGCATAGCCGGTATTTCTTCTTTTACGCAGGTACCTACGCTCAGGCGGTACCAGGAGGAATCCCTGGAAGAGCCGAAGGCATAGAACGGCACTACCGCCAGCTTAGCCTCATCCAGTATGTAAGAGGTAACAGCTCCCTGGTCGGCCAGTACAGTGCCATCAGCTTTTTTCTTACCCTTCAGGTCCAGGCGTATGGTGAGGTAAATGGCAGCCTGCGGCGCAATACAATCCACCGGGTGACCGGCTTTCTTCAGCGCAGCAAAACCTTCATAGATCTTTACCAGCCTTTCTTCTACTTCACCTTTAAAGTGCTGCAGGTATTTATTTACGGCCTCTTTCTGACCCAGGTACTTGGCGGCGGCTTTTTGTTCTGCCATCGGGCTCCAGGCGCCTACGTGGGAAAGAATGGATTTCATTTTACCAATTACATGCGCAGGTCCTAAGGCCCAGCCTACACGCACACCGGTAGCGGCAAAGGCTTTACTCATACCATCAATAAAAATGGTGTAGTCCTTCATTTCCGGGCGCAGGGATACGGGGTTGTAGTGTTCCGTTTGTCCGAATGTAAGCACCCAGTACATCTGGTCAAACATTACGTACAGGGGCTTTTCATCAGCGCTGCGGCTTTTGTTCTCTGCAAGCACCAGGTCGCAGATCTCTTCCAGCTGCTGTTTGCCAAAGGCAGTACCGGTAGGGTTCTGCGGAGAGCACAGTGCCAGCAGGCTGGCGCCTTTCAGCAGGGGCTTCAGCTCCGCTGCAGTAGGCATAAAGTTATTTTCCGCTGTAGTTTCCAGCACCACATGCTCTGCTTCCAGGAAGTGGGTATAGTGGTTGTTGTTCCAGGAAGGCGTAGCGTAAATGATCTTTTCGCCACGGTCTACAATGGTACGGTAAGTAGCATATATGATAGGACGGCCGCCGCAGGAGATCACGATCTCTTTGGCAGGGTCATAGCTGAGCCCTTCTCTTTCAGCAATAAAATCACCTACTGCTTTTCTCAGTTCGGCAATACCATCTGCAGGAGGATAGTTCGTATAGTGTTCCTTATACGCATTAATGATCTCCTGCTCAAACTCAACGGGAATAGGGAATACCTTGGGATCAAAGTCGCCGATGGTAAAGTTGTAGATCTTCTCGCCCTTCGCCTGCTTCTCCTTTATCTCACCGGCCAGCTTAATAATTTCAGAACCAATCAATGTTTCGGCTAAATGAGATAGTTTCATAATTCCCGTGTTTTTATGGTGTGATTAATTTTTTTTAGCGCGCCAAAGGTAACCGATCTGTAAACAATTGAAAAGAACCTGCTGATTCTTTTTATATTATTTAATATAATGGCAGTTGAACGAGGTTTTATTTAATAAAGAGGGCAAAATACGTACTTCCTGTTTAATATTAAGCAAAGCACAACTCTTTGAAACCGATGGGGTAAAAAGATAAAAAGGTAAATTAGGGGGAATACTAAAACTTTCTATCTTTGTTCACATTCGAAATTTACCATGTGCAACCGGGCATGAACGCAAGGTTCCATCAGACCAATAAAAAAATCAAACATTAACCGATGAAATTTATTGTTTCTTCCTCTACTTTGTTAAAGCAATTACAACAGATCAGTGGGGTGATTAACTCCAATACGGTATTGCCAATATTGGAAGATTTTCTTTTTCTGATTGACAAGAACGAACTAACAGTGGTGGCAACCGACCTGGAAACTGTAATGAAGGTAAAGCTGGAGGTGGAAGCTAAGGAAAATGGCCGCATTTGCATCCCTGCTAAAATATTAATGGACTCATTAAAGAACCTGCCGGACCAGCCGCTCACCTTTAATGTAGATATGAATACCTACGCAGTAGAGATCACCTCCGATAACGGTAAGTACAAAGTAATGGGCGAAAACCCGGAGAACTTCCCCAAGGAGCCTACTGCCGATGATACCACTTCTTTTACCCTGGTATCCTCTGCCCTGGTTACCGCCATCAACAAAACCCTGTTTGCAGTAAGTAATGACGACCTGCGGCCGGCCATGACCGGCGTGTACTTTGAGCTGGCCAACAAAAGCCTAACTTTTGTAGCTACCGACGCGCACCGCCTGGTAAAATATGTAAGAACAGATGCCAACTGCCCGCAGGCTGATAACTTTATTGTGCCTAAGAAGCCCCTGAACCTGCTGAAATCTGCTTTGCCCGATAACGAAAGCGAAGTAAAGATCTCTTACAGCCAGAACCACTTCTTTGTATCGCACGATGGCGCGCAGATGATCTGCCGTTTAATTGATGCCCGTTTTCCGGATTATAAGGTAGTTATTCCGAAGGATAACCCTTACCGGCTTACCATGGCAAAGACCGACTTCCAGAACGCCTTAAAGCGGGTAAGCGTGTTCTCCAATAAAAGCACCAACCAGGTAGCGCTGAACATTAGCGGCAGCGAGCTGCAGCTGTCGGCCCAGGATGTGGACTTCTCTTTTGAAGGCAATGAGCGTATGAGCTGCCAGTACACCGGCGATGATATGCAGATCGCCTTTAACGCCAAGTTCCTGATCGAAATGCTGAATGCGGCGGAAGGGGATGAGATCAGCATTGAGCTCTCTACCCCCACCAAAGCCGGTATCCTGAAACCTTCTGATATCGGGGAGAACGAAGACCTGCTGATGCTGGTAATGCCGCTGATGCTGAACAATTGATAAAAAAAATGAATATAGAAGAGGCTTAAAGCCGCTCCCGGCCCGTATTAGCACGAAATAATATTATTAATTATTCACTCTTCATTATTAAATTATATATAAGGCAATCTCTTCCATGGAGGTTGCCTTTTTCTTTGTCCACAGTGCATTTGAGGCGAAATAAATTCCCCGGAAAGTCGTAATTTAACATTGGAAAACGATTCAAAAAGGACAGTTTCATTTTAGGATAGTAACTAACAACGTAAAAATACCATATACCATGCCTATGAGCGGGTTGCCGTATTTTTACTGTATTCCCCGCTTTAAGCATAGCATTTGAACCACGTTTACGTTTGTTAATTTATTCTGCGAAAACTGAATACAGGCTCTCATGGAGACTTTTTTTGAACACATCCCATCGTCTTACAGGACGGGTTTACTCGTTATTGGATTGTTGCTGCTGTGGGTAATAGAAGGATTCATTCCACGGTTTGCGTTAAAGTATAACCGTTACAAACATGCAGGTACTAACCTGTTCTTTACCCTCACTACGGCCATTATTAACCTGGGCTTTGCCTTTGCAGTGGTAAAGTCTTCCGAATGGACCAGCCACGTGCAGTTTGGTTTATTATACTGGCTAGGCGTTCCATTATGGCTGCATACTATACTGGCGCTGCTGATGCTGGATTTTATGGGCGCTTACCTGATACACCTGGTACAGCACAAGGTGGCCTGGATGTGGCACTTTCATAAGATCCATCATATAGATACGTCTATAGATGTTACCACCGCCCTGCGGCACCACCCGGTGGAAAGTGTGTTCAGGGTGGTAGCGCTGGTAGCCACCATCATTATCATGGGTATTCCCATCTGGATGGTGATGTTGTACCAGAGCCTGTCGGCGCTGATGGCGCAGTTCAACCACGCCAATATACACCTGCCGCACTGGCTGGATAAGGGGTTGAGCTGGATCATTGTATCGCCGGACATGCACAAGGTGCATCACAGCCGGTACCAGCCGGAAACGGATTCCAATTACGCGAATATCTTTTCCATCTGGGACCGTATCTGCGGCACATTTGTAACGGTACCGGATACGCTGCAGCTGAAGTACGGGCTGGATGAGTACCAGGAGCCAAAGTACCAGGAGATAGGTTCCCTGCTGAAAGTACCCTGGGAGCGGCCGGACGGGTTTTCAGAGAAGCCCGTTAATTCATAGTGAGAGTTATTATTTTTTATATTTCTATAATCTAATCAAAAGTGATATGGCACAGCAACATCACATCGCAACAACAAAAATTGCCGGTTTCATAGGCCTGGCAGCTGGCGTAATTGCCGCCCTTATTTCATTCCTGACCAAGGCCCCCGGTACCGCCGTAACACTAGGTGGCATTGCCACTGTAATAGGCGTTATTTCTTTATGGATGTCCCGTAAGAACACTGACGATATGCAATTGGCTACTGCTGGTCTTTTCATGGCCGTAGTATCTTTGGTTATCGGCCTGTCCGTAGGATGATCCGTGGTTAAATAAAAGTTTTAAACGGTTAAAAAGTAAAAACCGCTCATGTGGTAACGTTCGTTACAGTGAGTGCGTTTTTACTTTTTGTTTTTAACAGGGTTGTTTGTTAGCCGCCTTTACCCCTCCATATAATGAGGCCTGTAATGCTATTACCAAAAATCTCTGTTAAACTAACATGCGGTGCAAGTGCGGGTAAGGGTGCTGGAACAAGGTACTCACGTGACACGGGCAAACATCCGTTTCAGGAGAGACGGACACCGCTCCGGTATTTTTACTTTTTACCTTTTGCTTTTTTACTTTTCACTTTCCCCCCTGCTTCCTTCTCATATTTTTCCAGGTAGCCTTCGGCGGCTTTTACGGGAAACAGTACCAGCGTTGAGTCTGTTAATTCTTTAATGAGGACGGTATCTATGGTAGCGGCGGAATCTTGTTTTTCCACACCTTCCGTATGGTTCCAAAGCAGCAGAGTATCTTTTACCAGGCCCCATTTTTCATATACCAGGGTATACATATTCAGGGAGCGGGCTACGCTGTCTTTACGCAGATCAAAGCCCTGTTTTTGTTTATCCAGGCCGGGTACCGGCTGCAGCCATTTGCCAATAAGCTGATCCGGGCTGTAGCTGATAGTATCTGCGGTAAGCAGGGCTGTGTCCGGGGCAGCTGCAATGCTGTCTCTAACTTCCAGCAGGCTGCTATCCTCCTCCAGTTCTGCTTTTGAGGCAGGCGCCTGTTGCCGGCAGGCCATTACGCCAGCTAACAAAACCAATAATGACAGGCGTTGTTTGATCATAGGTTTCCAAATTACGAATTAATGCTGAATGCGTAGCGCTTAATGCGTAACGCAGAATACTACACGTCCGGGATTTGAATGCGGAACGCTGAACGCTTAATGCTTAACGCAGGGTACTGCGCAAACGCCAGCGGCCAAACACCTGAATACAGCATATAAACGCAGGAGCTGAACATACGCTATTAAATGTGGCTGGCGCATAGTAATGATTATTAGCCATTACCCAATAAATTATATTACGTATTCAGCATTATACCCCAATAAACGGGCTTCAGCGTTAAGCGTTCCGCATTCAGCATTAAGCATTCATTTGTAATTAAAATTTATCTGCTATCTTTATGCTTCACTTTAGGGGTGTTTCCCGGTGCAAACCGGGAAGCTGAGATGATACCCTCAGTACCTGACGCAGCTCATACTGCCGGAGGGAAAAGTACTGAACTCTCTCTTTAATTCACATCCTTAAAGTTTATTGTTTCATTTTAAACTCCTGTAAACACATGGAAGTACTTGTGAACAATAAACTTTATGCGGTGCAGCCGGAAACCACGGTGGCTGCCCTCTTACAGTTTATTCAACTACCATCCGCAAAAGGCATTGCCATTGCCATTAACAACCAGGTGATCCCTAAGATCCACTGGGAACAGCAGCTCCTGCAATCGCAGGATAAGGTGATGATCATCCGCGCCACACAAGGAGGATAGACCAGGCGGGGAATTACGAATTGTCAATTACGACCCCGCTAAGCGGGGCATAAGCACCATTGAAAATACTTATGAAAGTGCATAATTGATTAGAGCAGATTTATGTGCTCTGATGATCTGCGTTATTTGTGATTGCCTGTTTGTAATGATCCCCGCTGTAAATGGATCATGAATATTTTCCGTGCTGGCTACCCATGCCCGGTTAATTATTCATCACCATTATTCCCGTTGGCGATGATGAAAAGCTCCGCTGTATTAAGCCATGGCCTTAAGCCTCCGGCATTCAGCGTTATGCATTACGCGTTCTGCATTACGCGTTCTGCGTTAAGCATTAAGCGTTAAGCATTAAGCGTTAAGCACTAAGCATTCATTCGTAATTCGTAATTAACTAATTCGTAATTCAAACTCCCATGTCTCATTCCATCAGCCGCTCACCCTTTCCGGCTTCCAGCAAAATTTATATTCCCGGTCAGTTGCATAATATCCGGGTAGCCATGCGTGAAATAACTTTAACGCCTACACGGCTCAATGGTAAGAATGGCGCTGCCGTTCCCAATGAGCCGGTTGTGGTATACGATACCAGCGGCCCGTTCACAGATCCGGCAGTTAATATTGATGTGCACGAAGGCCTGCCCCGCCTGCGGCAGCCCTGGATAGAAGGCCGCAATGATACGGAACTATTAACAGGGCCTACCTCTGCCTACGGCCGTGAAAGGCTGGCAGACAGCGGGTTGGATGCCCTGCGTTTTACACACATCCAAACACCGCTGCGCGCTAAGCCCGGCCGTAATGTATCGCAAATGCACTACGCGCGGCAGGGCATCATTACCCCGGAAATGGAGTACATCGCCATCCGTGAAAACCAGTGTGCGGAACAGCTGTTCAAAGAAAATAACGCCCTCTGGCAGCAGCACAAAGGTCATTCCTTTGGCGCTAATACCCCGGTACAGTTCATTACGCCGGAGTTTGTACGGCAGGAGGTAGCTGCCGGCCGCGCCATCATTCCATCCAACATCAACCACCCGGAAAGTGAGCCTATGATCATTGGCCGTAACTTCCTGGTAAAGATCAATGCCAATATCGGCAACTCCGCTGTTACCTCCAGTATTGAGGAAGAAGTGGAAAAAGCAGTATGGGCCTGCCGCTGGGGCGCCGATACTATTATGGACCTCAGCACGGGCAAACATATTCATGAAACCCGGGAGTGGATCATCCGCAACTCGCCCGTGCCAATTGGTACCGTGCCCATTTACCAGGCGCTGGAAAAAGTGAACGGCAAGGCAGAAGAGCTGACCTGGGACATTTTCCGCGATACGCTGATAGAACAGGCAGAGCAGGGGGTTGACTACTTTACCATTCATGCCGGCGTGCTGCTGCGGTATGTACCACTCACGGCTAAACGTACCACCGGCATTGTATCCCGCGGGGGCTCCATTATGGCCAAATGGTGCCTGGCGCATCATAAGGAAAACTTCCTGTACACACATTTTGAAGAGATCTGCAACATCATGAAAGCCTACGACGTAGCCTTTTCACTGGGCGACGGCCTGCGCCCCGGCAGCATTGCAGATGCCAATGACGCCGCGCAGTTCGGCGAGCTGGAAACCTTAGGCCAGCTTACTAAACAGGCCTGGAAGCACGATGTGCAGGTAATGATAGAAGGCCCCGGCCATGTACCCATGCAGCTCATAAAAGTGAATATGGAAAAACAGCTGCAGCACTGCGATGAAGCGCCCTTTTATACGCTGGGCCCATTAACTACAGATATTGCACCGGGATATGATCATATTACATCGGCCATTGGCGCTGCTATGATCGGCTGGTTTGGTACCGCCATGCTCTGTTATGTAACACCCAAAGAACACCTGGGTTTACCCAACAAGGAAGATGTAAGGCAGGGAGTTATTACCTATAAAATAGCCGCCCATGCGGCAGACCTGGCCAAAGGCCATCCCGGCGCGCAACACCGGGACAATGCGCTGAGCAAGGCGCGCTTTGAGTTCCGCTGGGAAGACCAGTTCAACCTTTCCCTGGATCCGGAAACCGCTAAGTCTTACCACGATGAAACCCTGCCGGCAGATGGCGCTAAAGTAGCGCACTTCTGCTCTATGTGCGGTCCGCATTTCTGCTCTATGAAAATTACGCAGGAAGTACGGGAGTTTGCAGCTACACAGGGTGTGGAAGAAGAGGCGGCACTGGAAGCCGGCATGAGCGCGCAGGCGGAAGCATTTAAAGTGCAGGGCGGCGAAATTTATTTATAACGTGCGCATTATAATGCGGCATATAGCAATCACAATGTTACTCATCATCACCCATCCCGAACACGTGCCCAACGAAACACAGCTCTGGCAACAGCTGCTGCACGCCGGCGCTGATGCCATCCTGCTGCGCAAGCCGCAGTGGCCGCCGGAGAACTATGCGCAGGTGCTGGAACAAACCGATCCGGTCTGTTATTCTAAAATAATGATAGCAGGGCATTGGGAGCTGTATCAGCATTTTGGATTGATGGGCGTGCATTTGAGCGGGCAGCAGCAGGAACAAACGGATGAGCAGCTGATAGCGGAATACCGCCGTCAGGGCTGCCGCACCAGCACCGGCATTCATAACGTAGCAGCATTACCGTTAGCAGGCAATGCATGGGATTATTTGTTACTAAGCCCTGTGTTTGACAGCATTTCCAAACCAGGTTATAAAGCACAGATACCACCCGGTTTTAAGCTGCAGAAAAATGACTGTAACGCAAAAGTACTGGCGCTGGGAGGGGTGGATAGCACCAATGCCGCACAGGCAAAACAAATGGGGTTCGATGGCCTGGCACTGTTAGGCTCCATCTGGCAAACCCCTGCAACAGCCGTACAACAATTACAACATATTAAAAGCATATGGAACGACCCTATGTTATGAGCCTGGCCGGGCTGGATCCCAGCGGGGGCGCCGGTTTGCTGGCCGACATTAAAACCTTTGAGGCCCATCAAACCTATGGGCTGGGCGTTTGTACCGCGCTTACCGTGCAAACGGACCAGGAGTTTTTGTCGGTAGACTGGCTGCCGGCGGAGCGTGTTATAGAACAGGCGAAACCATTGCTGCAAAAGTTTGCACCTGCCTGGTGCAAAATAGGTATTGTGGCAGATGTGCCCACGCTGCTGCAAATAGTACGCAGCCTGCACCAGCTGCGCCCCGGCATCCGCATTATCCTGGATCCGGTGTTGAAAGCATCCGCCGGTTTTGACTTTCATAATACTGCGCTGGCGCATGCCTGGCAGGAAGTGCTGCCTTACCTGTACCTGCTCACCCCTAATTATGATGAAGCGCTGGTATTAGTCAATGGCGCTGCAGACGGGCAGGAAGCTGCCGCACAGCTTAGCCGCCATTGTGCAGTGCTGCTGAAAGGCGGCCACCACCCGGAAAACAGGGGCTGGGATGTATTGTACACACAGGAAAGCGAGTACCTGCTACCGCCGGTTGTACGGCAGGTATATGCCAAACACGGCTCTGGCTGTGTATTATCCGCCGCCATTACAGCGCAGCTGGCAAAGGGGCATTCCCTCCAGGACGCCTGTATTAACGGCAAAGCTTATACGGAGAAATTTTTATCCAGTCACCCTTCATTATTAGGATATCACAATTTATGATCAGCACCTTACATTACATATCACAGCAAACCGCAGCAGCAGACCACCTTGCAAACATACAGGCCGCCTGCGATGCAGGCTGCAACTGGATCCAGCTGCGTATTAAAGACAGCACGCCGGAAGCAGTATTACCCATTGCCATTGCTGCAAAAAAAATATGCGAACCGTACAACGCTACGCTTATCATTAACGACTATCCCCGGGTGGCCAAAGCCATCGGCGCCCACGGCGTGCACGTAGGCAAAAATGATATGACGGTAGCTGCAGCCCGCGCCATTACCGGCCCTGAAATGATAGTAGGCGGTACAGCCAATACCCTGAACGATCTGTTGCAGCATGTAAAAGACGGCGCTGATTATGTTGGGCTGGGGCCTTACCGTTTTACTACTACCAAGCAAAAGCTAAGCCCCATACTGGGTCTGGAGGGTATTGCCAATATCCTGCAGCAGCTGGCGTCACAAGGTATTACCATTCCTGTAATAGCCATTGGCGGCATTGTGCAGGAAGATGTTGCTGCATTAATAGCAGCAGGGGCACATGGCGTAGCAGTAAGCGGCCTTATTACACATGCGGCGGATAGAAAGGAAGTAGTGAAAAATATTTTCGCAATGGCACAAAAGGAACAGGAAGCAGGTAGTAACATTTAAAAATTAAAAAATGATAGCACCCTTAATAATTGCTGACCGTACTTTTCAATCCCGCCTGTTCACCGGTACGGGAAAGTTTTCCGCAGCGCCGGTAATGGAGCAGGCCTTGCTGGCCTCCGGCTCCGAGCTGGTAACCGTGGCGCTAAAGCGGGTAGATATGCATAACCAGGCAGATGATATGCTGCAGCACCTTAACCACCCGCAGCTGCACCTGCTGCCCAATACCTCCGGTGTACGTACTGCTAAGGAGGCCGTATATGCGGCACAGTTAGCACGGGAAGCGCTGGAAACAAACTGGATCAAGCTGGAAATACATCCTGATCCCCGCTACCTGCTGCCCGATCCTATAGAAACACTGATGGCGGCGCAGGAGCTGGTAAAGCTGGGCTTTATAGTATTGCCCTACATACATGCTGATCCCGTGCTGTGCAAACGGCTGGAGGACGCAGGCACCGCTGCTGTAATGCCTTTGGGTGCACCTATTGGCAGCAACAAAGGCTTACGTACCTTTGATTTTCTGGAAATTATTATTGAGCAAAGCCGCGTGCCGGTAGTGGTAGATGCCGGTATCGGCAGCCCTTCTGATGCAGCCAAGGCCATGGAAATGGGCGCAGATGCTGTACTCGTAAATACCGCCATTGCCGTAGCGCAAGACCCGGTACGTATGGCGCAGGCCTTTAAGCAGGCCGTAATTGCAGGCCGCCTGGCCTACGAGGCAGGGCTGCCCGGCAAGCATCAGCAGGCCAGCGCCAGCAGCCCTTTAATCGCCTTTTTAGACAATGAATAATGAACAATTAATAATTAATAATCGTATTGCAGTCGTTCAACTATCATAAGTCTGCCCATTTGATTATTAATTATTCATTAAATGGCAGCGTTGTTCGCTTACTATAAGTTTTACAACCTGCCCGCTTGATTATTAAGTATTCATTAAACGGCAACGTTGTTCGCTTGCTATAAGTTTTACAACCTGCCGCTTGATTATTAATTATTCATTAAACGGCAACGTGTTCGCTTGCTATAAGCTTTACGACCTGCCGCCCGATTATTAATTATTCATTTTTAATTATTAATTAAAATGAGTTTCAAAAATATTTTCACCCAACATAATTGGGATGCTGTCAAAGAGAGCATCTACAGCAAAACCGCGACGGATGTGGAACGTGCGCTGGCAGCCGGCCGGCGTACGCTGGAAGATTTTAAGTCCCTCATATCCCCTGCCGCGCTGCATTACCTGGAACAAATGGCGCAGCTAAGCCACCGCCTTACCCGGCAGCGCTTTGGTAATACCATGCAGCTGTATATTCCGTTGTACTTATCCAACGAATGCCAGAACATTTGCACCTACTGCGGTTTTAGCCTGGATAATAAGATCCGTCGTAAAACCCTGCGTGCAGCAGAGATCATGCAGGAAGTGGAGGTTATTAAAGCCATGGGGTATAAGCATGTGCTGCTGGTTACCGGGGAGGCCTGGCAAACTGTAGGCGTGGATTATTTTAAAGAAGCCCTTCAGCTCATAGGCCCGCACTTTTCCCACATCAGCATGGAGGTTCAGCCTATGGACGAGGCAGACTACGCTGCACTTATTCCCCTGGGCCTGCAAAGTGTGCTGGTGTACCAGGAAACCTATCATGAGGCGGATTATAAATTGCATCATCCCAAAGGCCGTAAGTCCAACTTTGACTACCGGCTGGAAACCCCCGACCGCCTGGGCCGCGCAGGCATTCATAAAATGGGATTGGGTGTGCTTATTGGGCTGGAAGACTGGCGTACAGATAGTTTTTTTACGGCCCTGCACCTGCAGTACCTGGAAAAAACCTACTGGCAAACCCGCTACAGCATTTCCTTTCCGCGACTGCGCCCCTGCACCGGCGGGCTACCGCCTAAGGTGGAAATGAAAGACCGGGAGCTTGTGCAGCTTATTTGCGCCTACCGCCTGCTGGATCCTGATGTGGAGCTAAGCCTCTCAACCCGGGAATCAGAGCAGTTCCGCAATCATGTAATAAAGCTGGGCATTACTACCATGAGCGCCGGCTCTAAAACCAATCCTGGCGGATATGCCGCCGACCTTCAATCACTGGAGCAGTTTGAAATATCAGATGAGCGCAGCCCGCAGGCCATTGCGCAAATGCTGCAATCGCAGGGTTATGAGCCGGTATGGAAAGATTGGGACGGTGGATTAGTTGGCAGCCGTTAGTTGGCAGTTGGCAGTCAGGAGGAATGGCTGCAATTTAATGAGTGGTACACAGCTTCTGGTATTCCCGGATAACCAATCGGCCCGCATGACTGCTAACTGCCAACTGCTAACTACTAAAAAATTACCCTCCGCCCGGGAAAGCGAAGGGTATTTGAAAACCTAAAATCCATTAATCATTAAACATATAAGATATCGCTTATGAAAATAAGCAGCTACGTACCATAGGACTCAAATGTAAGTTGCTCAAAATGAACAACCTATAAACCTGTTAAGTTTGAACAAAATGAACAGGCGCCCATGCTACTGCACAATATATTTTATAAGCCATCCTACAAAACAAACCTTGCAGGCGTTAGCCTACTTTCTCCATATCACGGTATGTTTTAATAGTGTCATGTGAGCTTCTGAGCGCACCTTTCTGGTTAGCGATCAGCTCCCTTATGCTATAAGGCATCGGGTCATCTGAGCGCAGCGCTTCATCATATGCACGTTGTGCAGCATCCTCTCCATATTCACAGCTCGCCAGTATAGCATGGCGGTCGTTACCGGTAAAGGTTGCTTTTACATCCATCCAGGCACGGTATATTTTACCGGAAACAGTGGTGCCGGTTTCCACGTCAGCGCCCATCCGGGCCAGCTCCTGGTTCAGCTGGGATACATAAGTGCGGCTTTCATCTATCATTCGTTGAAACAATGCTTTCAGGTCCGGATCGTCTGTCTTGTCACTTGCCTTTAGGTATCCTTCTATACGGTCATTGTTGATCTGTACGAGGTCGCTGAGTACTTCTGATAATTTTTCGTTCTGTTGCATGGCATTATTATTTTGATGTTTGTAATATGATCATTTACCGCGGCGCGGTAAGGTGTTAACATGTTATAGGTTACTATCGATCTCCTTAATATTAATTCAAAAATGCGACCAGTTGAGCAGCGCCGTCTATAAAGTACTCCGGCACTGCGCGTTTTCGCTATTTCCCTGACGTATTTTTTTCACGCATGGGGGAATCTGTTCTACAATAGAATCCCTTATTGCAGCAGTTTTAGCAGTAAACGTTATGGCTTACAAAGGACAAATGAATTGGCACAGATTTTTAACTATAAGAGTTAACCAAACATTATTCATATGAGAAGCATATTGTATCTAATAGCCCTTATTCTTATCATAGGATGGGTGTTAGGCTTTTTCGTTTATTCAGCTGGTGCGCTGATTCATGCATTGTTGGTGCTAGCTATTATAGCAATCCTGTTGAGCGTTATCCGTGGGAGAGCGCCTGTAGAATAAATATACCAACAGCTTAAAGCCGTACAGGAAATAACTAATGAATAATCAATAACCAGTGGCCGTAACCACTTCGTTATTGATTATTCATTTTTTTGTTTGTAACATCGGGTGTATCTCTAACGGCTATACGGCATTTAAAGCCGTTGCAGCTTATCGCTGTTCCGGGTGGTTGCAGGCCGGGTTAAAAACGTGGTAACCGCTGCTGTCTTCCTTTACCTGCAGCCGGTTTAGTATAGCCATTGTTTCAAGAATGTGAGGCAGGGAATCGCGCTTGCTGATCTGTCCTGTAAAGGAATAGTTCTTCAGCTGTTTTTCAGAGTAGTTAATGGAAGCATGGTACACGGCTTCAAAGCGGCTCATGACCTCTGTTAAGGGTACGTTAGTGAACAGGAGCTCTTCGCCGTTTTCCATGATGTTACCCTTTATTGGCCTGGTCAGAATGCTGTCTGCAATACGCTCATAGTTATACACCATTAACGAATGCTGCTTTTTGTTAAAAGCACATTCCTGACCGGCCGCCAGGTACACCAATTTCTTATCAGCTTGAGCTCCTGTAGATCTTACCATTACTTTTCCCGTGAGTAAACGGATCTTCACGGTTTTGCTCCGGTCATACGCTTTAATACGAAAAGACGTACCCAGGGCGGTTGTTGCTACATGTTCAGAATATACAGTAAATGGTCGTCCCTCTTGTTTCGTTACGGTAAATGTGGCGGCTCCTTTCAGGTACAGCGCCCGCTGGTCAGGTGTAAAACCCGGGCGCCATTGCAGGGTGCTTTGCCCTTCCAGCAGGGCTACCGATCCATCCGGCAAAACAATGTGCTGCTGGGTATTGCCGGTGTTTGTTACGATGGTATCCGTTACTGGTATCTTACCGTTTTGTGTAATAGCTGTTGCAGGTTGTAAGGCTTTATGCTGGTAGAACCACATCATAAAACCGGTACCCAGTAACAGTACTATTGCAGCAGCAGCCCGGGTGCGGTAGCGGTACGCCCGCATCTCCCTCACCTCCCGGCGGATGGTTTGCAGCATTTGTTCCGTATGAACGGGATGCAGGTATTCACCTGCTTCAAAAGCTTCCCAATCCTGTTCCGGCAGCAGCGCTGCCAGCTCCTCCGGGTTATTCTGCAAATAATCACTCACCGCAGCAGCTTCTTCGGCTGTACACTGATTCTTTAAAAATTGCTCTATTAAAGCGCGGTTCATCATTATCTGCTGGAATATAGGTCTGCTACATTATACTACGCAGCAAAAAAGGCTTACACCCACGAGAAAGAAAAAAAATGTGCTTTTATTTGACAACCAGGTTGTCAATTTCCGTTCACCGGGTTATTATTAGCAATAATCAGCAGCATATTACGGGGGGGGTGAGTGGGAAATGAGCTTGCATTACTGGAAAGCGTCTGCAAAAAAGATCAGCAGCACTATGGCTTCCCTGATCTGTTTAATGGCGCGGTTTACCTGGTTTTCTACGGTTTTCAGGGAAATAGAAAGGCGGAGGGCTATTTCCCGGTTGGTGAATCCCTGTATACGGTACCCGAAGATCTTTTTTCTTTCCGGCGGCAGTGCAGCCATGGCACGCTGCACCTGGTCCAGGGTTTCACGCTCCTGTAAGTGACGGGAGGTATCTGCTACTTCGGGCAGCTGCTGAACATCTACCAGCACTGTACGTTCCTGCGCTTTACGGCGCAATACATCTATCAGGGTTGTGCTGGCTATGCGGAATAATTGTTGGGATAAAGGCAGGGTTTCATCCAGGTGGCTGCGGTAACGCCACAGCTTAATGAAGGTAAGCTGCACCAGCTCTTCGGCTACATCAGCAGCAGCCGTGCGTTTCAGGAAATAGTAATACAGCTTCTCATGGAACTGCTGATACACTTCCTCAAAAACAGTTACTGATCCTGCTTTTATGGCAACTATTCTCTCCAACGTTGTAGTGTTAGGTTGATACGCTAAACTAACACTAGATACTGTTTTTTTGCCAAAAAGCAAAGCAATTACGAATTACGCTGAATGCTTAATGCAAAACGCTGAACGCCGTCCACCGGATACCGGTGTGCTTCATACATTGCATATAGCATTCAGCGTTTTGCATTAAGCATTAAGCGCCTTTCAGGCTTGCTATGTCAATCACAAACCTGTACTTCACCTGCCCTTTCAGCAGCTTTTCATACGCCTCATTTATATCCTGTATGTTGATCACTTCCACATCGGAAATAATGTTATGCTCCGCGCAGTAGTCCAGCATCTCCTGTGTTTCGCGGATGCCGCCTATATTGGAGCCAGCCAGGCTAATGCGGTTGGCCAGCAGGCTAAAAGCCGGTATGGAAGCCGGTTCCGGCGGTGCGCCCACGCAAATATGCACACCGTTGGTTTTCAGCAGGCGCAGGAACGCCGGAAAATCATGCGGGGCAGATACTGTGTCCAGTATAAAGTCAAAGGTTCCCCGCAGGCTTTTCATTACAGCCCGGTCAGTGGTGAGTGCAAAATGATGTGCACCCAGCCGTTTGGCATCCGCCTCTTTGGAGGGCGAGGTGCTTAGCATGGTTACCTCTGCGCCAAAAGATGAGGCAAACTTTACACCCATGTGGCCCAGGCCACCTAAACCTAAAACAGCTACCTTATGTCCGGGCCCTATTTTCCAGTGCCGCAGCGGCGAATAAGTGGTAATACCCGCACACAGCAAAGGCGCCACGCCTTCCAGCGGCAGCTTGGGTGATACCTTCAGCGTGTATTTTTCATCTACTACTATCTGCGTGGAGTAACCGCCATAAGTGGGCGTTTTACCATCGCGCTCATAAGCATTGTAAGTGCCTGTCATACCCTGCAGGCAATATTGCTCAATACCGGCTTTACAGTTTTCGCATTCCCGGCAGGAGTCTACAAAACATCCTATACCAGCCAGGTCGCCTACCTGGAATCCTTTAACATGATCACCCACCTTTGTTACACGGCCTACAATTTCATGGCCCGGTACCATGGGGTAAATAGAATTCTTCCACTCATTGCATACCTGGTGCAGGTCGGAGTGGCAAACACCGCAGTACAGGATCTCTATCTGTACATCATGCGGGCCTGGCTCCCTGCGTTGCAGGCCAAATGGGCCTAATGGTTCCGTTGCGCTGGGCGCTGCATAAGCTTTTGTGTTCGTACTCATCTGATTTGCATTTAGGTGGTTGGAAAGGTGTGCGTACAAATTTATACTATAAAGTATAATAGTATAGGCGGGGACCTTGCTCTTTAATAAATTAGTAGCTTAACAAATACCCGTTACGGGGAAACAGCTATCCGGCATGGTATGAAGGCATCAGGGCCGCGCTGCATCGGCGGGCGCTAGCCCGGCCGGCTTTAAAGAACATTACGCCCGCCGCCGGTCTCAGACCATCACCCTCCGCAATCCTAACTGCTTTATGCTTTCTGCTTTCCGCTTATTCCGTATCTTTACATCCTCACTGCAAAAGCAGTCATACCTCACTTTTAGTTTTCCCATTTACATTATTCATTTTTAATCCATAAAACTTTATGGCAGCAAACCCACAGTGCAAGGCGCATTGCTTTGTATTTACAGGTGGTCCCGGCGCCGGTAAAACCACCGTGTTGGATCTTCTGGCGCAACAGGGTTTCCCGGTAATACCAGAAGTGGCCCGGGAAATCATCCGGCAGCAAATGGCTACCGGCGGCAGCGCGGTACCCTGGCTGGATAATGCGCAGTACACTCATTTAATGCAGGCACAGTCTATAGCGGTATGGGGGGCCGCGCCATCACCTAAGGCAGGCCCCTGCTTTTTTGACCGCGGTATACCGGATGTAATAGGTCATATACAATTAAATCATTTACCCTTAAATACAGCGTTACAAACAGCCGCACAACAATACCGCTACAATCCACAGGTGTTTATATTTCCGCCCTGGGAAGAAATTTACTGTACAGATACGGAAAGAAAACAAACCTATGCCGATGCTGTGCAAACCTACCGGGTCATCTACGCCATTTACCAGTCATATGGTTATACTTTACAGGTAGTGCCCACTGGGCCGGTGCAGCAACGGCTGGCCTTTATTCTGGATCATATTTCAAAATAAAAATCCGTTACTTTTATAACGTTCATTAGTGATGTGTTATGGAAACAACTGATCTTGAAAACATGGCCTCCCTCATTGGGGAGCCGGTGCGGGCGCGTATGTTATGGTCCCTGCTGGATGGGCGGGCGTATACCGCTACTGAGCTGTCACTGTTTGCAGATACCTCTCCGCAAAATGCCAGCATGCACCTGAGCAAGCTGGTACAAGCCGATCTGCTGAAAGTAAGCGCTCAGGGCCGCCACCGTTATTACAGCTTTGCCCGCGATGAAGTAGCCTATGCCATAGAAGCCCTGGCCAACCTGGTGCCGCCGCAAACCACTAAGAAACAAAAGGCGCCGGAAAAAGCATCGCCCATTAAACACTGCCGCACCTGTTATGATCACCTGGCAGGCAAAGCCGGTGTAATGATCACAGATGGCCTGCTGACTAAACAATATCTACAGGAAAAAGACAATAGCTATACCGTAAGCCCGGCAGGCCGGGCCTGGTTTGCCGCCTTACAAATTGATATTACCACTTTACAAAAAAAACGCCGGGTGCTGGCCCGGCCCTGCCTGGATTGGAGTGAACGGCGCTATCACCTGGCAGGCACGCTGGGTGCGGCTTTGCTGAATAAAATGCTGGAAGCCGACTGGGTACGCAGCACACAACATTCAAGGGCTATTGTAATTACGGGAACGGGGCAACGAAATATGTACGAGCTGTTGGGGATAGCGTTATGAAAATGTAAAATCATAAACCGATGAAGGAGGTTCATAGAGACCATTGAAAAGACTTTATGAACGGGATAAATAAAAAAGTTGAATGCAGCCTATAAACCGCACCCAACTTTTAATTTTTACTTTTCAACTTTTTATACGGCGTCAGAAAGTGACGTAAACGTAAAATCCCGGAGCTTCATAGGCGGTATCAGGTAGCTCCTGTAAGACTCTACGCTGATGGTCCTTTCCGGCTTACCCAGTGCTTCCACATTATTCAGCATAATCACCGGGCTTTCATTAAAACGGAAATTCTTGATGGGATGTTTGATCACACCATTCTCTATGTAAAAAGTACCGTCGCGCGTAAGGCCGGTTAATAGCAGGGTTTGCGGGTCTACCATGCGAATGTACCACAGGCGGGATACCAGGATGCCGCGCTCCGTGCTTTTGATCAGCTCATCCAGCGAGGCGGTGCCCCCTTCCATAATAATATTGCTGGGCCCCGGTACCGGTTTTACCCCTTTCTTTTGCGCCCAGAAACGGGAGTAGGCCAGGTTCTTTACTACGCCTTTTTCGATCCAGTTTATCTTTTCCTGCGGCTGCCCGTCGCTATTCCAGGTAGCAGCAGGCAATTCAGGGTGAAAGGGATCAGAGTAGATGGTCACTTTTTCATCCATCAGCTGTTCACCTATCCGGTTACCGCCACCGGGCTTGCTCATAAAGCTGCGGCCTTCATCGGCATTACGGGCATCCAGTCCGCGGAACATGTTTTCCATCATATACGCAGCAGCTACCGGTTCCAGTATCACCGTATATTTACCCGGCTCTATGGCTTTGGCATTGGCAGAGCCATTGGCTTTGGAGGCCGCTATCTGCGTGGCGGTAAAGGTATCCAGCTTGCTCACATCATTGTACCCGCGGGCAGCGTAGCCGGATCCGGTACCTGCCTGGTTACGGGTAGTAATGCTGAAAATAATATCCGTATCCGTGTTATAGGCAAATAATCCTTTGGAGTTCATCAGCGCATCAAAGCTGGTAGTATTTTCCAAAAAGCCTGCTGCTTCCAGCTTGGCGTCTTTGGATACCTGTATGCTTTTAGCTACGGCTGCTGCACGCGTATCCGGCGTAATGGCCGCTGTTGCCGGTACATAGGTTATACTTTCCTTAAAGGTTTGCGGTCCCTGTAAGGGCATGTACTCCGGGTCTTCCGGGGCCAGCTGCGCCAGCTCTTCCGCACGGCGTACCGCTTTTTCCAGGGATGCATCATCAAATTCATTGATAGTGGTGCGGCCTGTTCGCTTACCAAAAGTAGCGTTAATGGTAAGCGTAATGGTGCTTATATCACCTGCGGTGGATACGGCATTGCGGGCATAACGGATGTTACCGCCTTCGCGGCCTTTGAGGCTTACCTCACATTCGTCTGCTTTGGAAAAGGACAGCACCTTTTTCAGCAGCGCCTGTGCTTCGTCTTGTTTTAATATAGCCATAAAAGATTGATCAGATTTTACGTGCAGTGTTAATAACATTTACTCCATTAAAACGGGCGGTAGAACTACCGTGCGATACTGCGTTGGACTGCCCCGGCTGTCCCTTGCCATCGTTAAACGCGCCCCCTAAACGGTAGTCGTTTTTATCGGCAATGGCTGTGCAGGAATTCCAGAACTCCTGCGTGTTGGCCTGGTAGGCTACATCCTTCAGCATGCCGGCTATTTTCCCGTCTTTTATCTCGTAAAAAAGCTGTCCGCCAAACTGGAAGTTGTAACGCTGCTGGTCAATGGAGAAAGAACCGTCGCCAATAATGTAAATGCCTTTCTCTACATTTTTGATCATATCATCCACGCTTAAGGGCGTGGTACCGGGTTTCAGCGATACATTGGGCATGCGCTGGAACTGTACATCCTCCCAGCTTTGCGCATAACAGCAACCCTGCGATTCCTTGAGGCCAATAATATGCGCCTGGTCGCGAATGGCCTGGTAGTTCACCAGCACGCCTTCTTTGATCAGGTCCCACTCTTTACATTTCACGCCTTCATCATCATAACCAACTGCGCCCAGGGAGCCGGGTTGCAGCTTATCCGCCACAATATTTACCAGCTTACTGCCAAACTGGAAGTTTTTGGATTTCCATTTATCCAGCGTCAGGAAGCTGGTGCCGGCATAGTTGGCTTCATACCCCAGCACACGGTCCAGCTCTGTAGGGTGGGCTACCGATTCATGAATGGTAAGCCACAGGTGAGAGGGATCCAGCACCAGGTCGTACTTGCCCGGTTCTACGGTTTTAGCTTTTATTTTCTGCGCTACATCGGCTGTGGCATTTTTAACATCTTCCAGTATATCATACCTGTCTTTGTAACGGGTTACCACACCGGTCACTTTATTGTTGCCCGCAGCATTCAGGTACTCGTAACCCATACCTACCGGCGAGCTAAGGGAGCGGCGGGTCTGGAACTTACCAGTGGCCTTATCTATCTGCGTAACGTTAAAGAAGGGGTAAATACGGTGTATGTCCTGGTCAATGTAAGAACCGTCTGTGGAGGCAAAATACTTTTGCTCATTCACCGCCATAATAGCGGAGTTCACAAAGTTAGCGCCGCCTTGCAGGGCAATATCATTCACCTTTAACAGCAGGTCTACCTTGTCTTTTACCGGTATTTCAAACGCGTTCTTTTCAATGGGCGTTTTCCAGCTTACATCTCCAAAACCTTTCTGCGGGGCCAGCTGCACCGGCTCCGTGGTGATTTTGGCATTGGCTTTAGCTACGGCTACCGCCCTTTCCGCGGTTTTAATAATATCTTCTTTCGTAACTACATTGGAAGCGGCAAAGCCCCAGCTGCCATTGGCAATAACGCGAATGCCTACCCCAAAAGATTCTGTGTTCGAAATACCCTGCACGCGTTTTTCGCGGGTAGTAATAAACTGGTTCAGGTAGCGGCCTATGCGCACATCTGCATAGGTAGCGCCTTTGGCGCGGGCGGCGGTTAATGCCACATCCGATAGCTGTTTTTTCATGCCCACATCCATACCCTCCAGCAAAGCCTGGGCAGGATCAATGGCATTACCGGCCAGTAAAGAGCTGGGGATCATAAGGGCCCCAAAACCCATTGCCGAAAGCTGGAGAAAATCTTTTCTGTTCAAGGCGTAGCCCTCCTTAGGTTTTAATTACGAATGCTTAGTGACAGGTGGCTCACTTAATTCGTATACAGATGAAAAATGCGGTTTAGAATTGGTTTTTGTTACTGTTAGATCTGGTTGTTCCCTGATCACGGTTTCCACTTGCATGAAAGTTAGAACATTCCGCAAACTATTTTACGCCGTTAGACCATTTTTTCTTCCACCCATAAAAATGTAAGGGCTAACAGCAATACTATTACTACATATATTTTAGGCAGCGTGGCAGTATCAGCGCCGGTTGCTGTTATACTGCCCTGCCGCTGCTGTTCCCGCGCAGCAATGGGCTGCCAGGCATTTTCATCAAAAGCGTACCAATGGCAGGTATCGCCCGTAGCGGCTACAGCCTCCTGCCAACCGGCCTGCGTGGGCCAGTAAGTGCCCTGCCATTGAAAAGGCAGCACAGCATCCTGCGCCAGGCTCAGGCGGGCGCCATTTACCGTGGCCATGGGCTGCGGCGTGCTGGTTTCCAGCCGTAATGTTACCGGCATCCGCACCCTGGGTAATGCCGTGCCAATAAACCACTGCGCAGTTTGAGGTCTTGTACGCGCTGCTTTTTGTAACAATAACAACCACAGGTTTTGATAGCTTTCCCTGTTACCCGCTAACAGCCAGCTGTAAGTATTATGCAATGTAGTATTCACCAGCTTACCGCTGCCATACAGGCTGCTGCCGGCCAATATATGCTGCTGCGCATCGGTTACCAATGCCTGCGTACCAGGCGTAGAGGTAATGTACACCGGCGCTTCCATACGCAACATAGCATTAGTGCCGGCCAATTGTAATGTTACCGGGCGTTCGCTTTTATCTGCCAGCGCGGTAAGGGGAAAAGGCTGATTATAAAAATTGCGTGCCGCACCGCTGTCTGTCTTAACCAGCAGCCCCAGGCCTTTGTCGGCCACCTGTGTGCGGATGGCGGCCAGTTCCCGGGCATTCAGTGCAGCTAATGCAGCTGCATCTGCTACCAATACATCAAAGGCATCCAGCAAGGCAGGTGTAAGCTGTTCTAGTGGAAAGCGGGTAGTATCCAGGTAGGTATAGCTGTATTTATTTTTGCTGATGGCAGTGCGGGCAGCCACCATATAACCGTTTTGCGATAGCCAGCCGGCCAGGAACTTATGCTCAAAATCAGGTGCAGCAGCCAGCAGCAATACCTTCAAAGGTTTTACCGGTAATACTTCCAGCGGGATCGTCTCTTTTTCAATAGTATCTTTTGCTACCGCTGTTAAGCTGTACAAAGCGCGGCCGGCGTGTTTGGGCCGGGTATTAAAAATAAAAGATTGTTGCTGCTGTGCAGGAATAGTAGCAGAATCCAGCCGCTCATTAAAACCGCTGAGTAATAGCTTAACCGGGTGGTTTTCTTTGTTATTAAAAAGACCTTGCACCTGTAACGCGCTGCCTGCGTTTATTTGCCGGGGCCAGTAAATAGCCGCTATACCGTTAGGTGTATCTGTAGGCTGCAGCACGGTTTTAGCAGGCGTTACGGGCCGCCCCTTACCAATAGGCAATATTAAATATGCCAGGCTTACCACGGCTAAAAGAGAGGCCAGTAAGCGCGCTGTCAGCCGCTTGCGGTTAGCGCGCATCCACTCCTTCCGGCACAGGAACACCAGCAGTAATAAGCATATTATAAGCACTATATAATGCAGCGGCATCATTTCTTTTGCAGGTTCATAAAATATTGTTGTGATAAGCTGATGTTGGCAGTAGCATTACCTGCTTGCGGCAGGCGCGCAGGCAGTGGCAATAAATTATACAGGGCCTGCTCTGCTATTGCAACAGCAGCCGGCGATGCATTTTGCTGTTGTTCCAGCGCGGCCAGTATTTGCCGCATGGCCTGCAATGCAGGCAGGTAGCGGGCCGGGGCCGTAGCCGTTTCAGTAGCCAACTGCCGGGCTGCCTGTTGTAACACCTGCAGAGAAACCGCATCCGGCAAATGGCTGCCGCTTTTCAGCGTTTCCAGTATGGCCAGGGCATAGGCCATTTTATCGGTAACAGCAGGTGCCGTTTGCTGTTGCCGCAAGGGCAAAATGATCTTATCCAATTCGCCTGTTAACCGTTTTTCCGGTTTTAGAGGCGGGGTTCTTACACTCGTTTTTGCCACGTACGCCCTGGACTTTTGCTGCAGGTCTTTCAGCAAGCGCAGGGCTTTGTATTCATAGGGCAGGGCGGCCTGCGGCTGATAGGTGCGCAGCTCCCGCTCTGCATTCCACATTTCTGTGAGCGTAGCTTTCAGCTGGCTTTTAGTAGCGGGATCAAAGAAGGTGGCATCTTCGGCAATGTCGTGTTTATGGGAAAACTGATCTATGATCTTTTCTGCATTATTAAAATCCTTTGCGTCGTTAGCTGCTGCATGGTCATGATCATGTTCTTCTTCCAAACGGTCATCGCCAATATTATTCTCTGTTTCCTCCCCCAGGAATTTGCCGTAACGCAAGCGCAGCAGGCGCTGGTCTATACCCAGATCATTACTGCGGCGCTGAAATGTTTTTTCTGCGAGGGTATCCTTATCGCGGATCAGCTGTTCTGTTTCAATAATGATCTGGCGCTGGCTGCGGAAATATTCCGGTTTCAGGTTCATACTATTGGCCATGCCTTCTATGTTCATGAGCTGCGCAGTATCAGGCAGCACCACCATATACATGCCGGAGCGGGCAACCTGCCGGTGATTATCCTGTGCCTGTATGTAAAAGTATAACTCACTGCCGGGTTGCATGCCCAGTGCAGCCAGGTCAATGGTTTTTTCCAGCGTGTATTGCGTACCAGCGCTGCTAAAGCTTTCACCAAAGTTGATGGGCTGTTCCTTAAACTTTACCGCCTCCCCGCTGCCGCTGGCTACCGTGGCTTGTATGTGCGCATTGCTAATCCCATAATCATCCGCTACACTCACTTTAAGGGCTATACGTGTTGGCATGCCATAGTCAATAATAGTGTAGGCCTTGGGGGTTAGTATGTTGATCACCGGGGTCTGGTCTTTAATAACGGCTATTTTATACAGGTCTGATAGCTTGCCATCCAGCTGCACCTGGTAAAACCCTGCGCGCATGGCAGCAGCGCGGCCGGTCCATTGGGTATGTGTTTTATCAGTTGCCTGCAGGGTGATCCAGGCTGTATCATTTAATACCAGCTGTAAAGCAGCTACCGGCTTGTTGGTGCGGATCTCCCATAACAGCTGTGCGCCTTCTTCTGCTTCCAGGTTAAACTGCTGCTGTTGCCGTTTGGCTTTACGGGTATAGACAGGCGGTTGTATACTGATGGTTACGCCGCTTATTTCCGGCAATATGTTTTCTTTAACAGCGGCTGTTTTTTGCGGTGTTCCGCTTTCCTTTACAGCCCGTTTAGTTTCCATATGTACCCACCAGCCAATGCCGGCACTTACCGTCATCACTAAAATAAAAGCCAGCAGGCATATATGTAAGTGTTTTTTCAGTGGCTGGGGAGTGGGTATGGCATCAAGCGCCTGCGTTATTTTTTGCGCCTGCAACTGTTCCAGGAAAGTAAGCTGCTCATAAGGCTTTAATAACAAGCCACTGCTTTCCTCCATTTCCGGGTAAGTGATATTAAAATACCGGATCACATCTGCTTCAGTAACTTTCCAGGAGTATGCCGGCAGCAGCAGCGCAGCCAGGCACAGAATGGTGTTAGGAATAGCCCACCACCAGGCACCATGCATCATATACACGAGCGTAGTGAATACCACCGCCATGGTAAGGCCTGCCAATACCCGGCTTAACAGCGTGTACATTTGCCAGCGTTGCCGTAAAACATGAAACCGGTGCAGGTAGCGTACATCAGCCATGAGCAGGGATTTTTTGCGTTCTTAATACCCATAGCCGTTCTGCCAGGAATAATATTACAATCGCTATCCAGCAAACAGTGCTCAGGTCTTTGGTAACCGGGCTTACTCCTGCAGGTCTTGTAACCGCCTGCTGATCTGTGTCCGGCGCTAACTGCTGTATAGCAATGGCCCGTTTATCCTTAACAGTTATACTATCCGGGAATAATAAAGGCAATAGCAAAGCAGGGAAAGCCGGGCTCCAGGGCAGCTCATTCCAGGCAGGATCCAGCCGGCTGGAAAAATGATAAATGTTCCCTGCCGCCCGCTTTTCCAGGCGCAACACTCCATGGCCGGCGCCATCCCGCCATAAGGCAGCAGCAGTATCCTGCACAGCAATGCTTTTATACAACGCTACCGGCGGCATGTTTGCTGCCAGCAGCCAGGAAGCGGTATTCACAACTTTACCACTATCATACTGCCATATATTATGCGCGCTTATACCTGCCGGCAGTGGTTTGGCGGATAGCCAGAACAGCCAGTCTGCAGGGGGTAAAGCGGTTGTTTCATGCACTACTGCTATCTCCATTTTCCGCCGGGTAAATTGTTGTATAGCATTTAACGCGGCTTGCAGGTAATGTGCATCCTGTACATAAGTATCTGCAAAAATAACCAGGTGGCTGGTGGTAGTATCGGCTGACAGTGTACTCCTGTTTTCTTCATAAGTATAAGAAGTACCGCCGGGGTTACTACTCAGCTGCCGTACGCGCACAGTACCATTATCCGTTTGGTAATCGCCTGCGGTCCAGGTAGCTATGGAATCTTTTGGCGTATAGGCATACCAGTGAATGCCTGTATCTATAGCCGGGCGCAGGCCCTCAAAACGATGCAGGTAATTGGGGGTGAACAGGTATACAGCACGTTTGTTAGCACGTTGCTGTTGCAACGCCGCTACCAGCGCCCAGTATGATGTTGTATCCGCAAGCGTATCCCCCCTTTCTTCCAAAGCAGCAGGTAACCGCGCTTCCCGGAAACCCGGCTGCAAATAATGAAAGGTATAACCTGCCTGTAACAAAGAATCTATAAGCGGCTGAAACTGTTGGTAGGTTTCATTTATATGGGATGGCTCCATTAATATCCAACCCTTTTCTTTATTAACCGGCTGCTGCTGCCATACCGGTTTTGATAGCAGGAGTGCCAGGAGTATGATCAGCAAACAACGCAGCAATAACAAAAACCAATCCGTTAGTTTTACCCGGCGGGATTGCTGCCGGCTGTTCTCCTGCATCAAGGCTACACTGCCAACCAGCAAGGTTTTTCCCGGGCTCATGTTCCATAAATGGATCACCACCGGTATAATAATACCGGCCATTGCATAAAGCCATATGGGTTGTAGTAGCTGTAACAAAACTTATGTCAATGATTTTTGCCGTTGGTTCAGGAAATCACGTAATGCTTTATCCAAAGGTTGATCCGTGCTTATTAAACGGTAAAAGATCTGCTGCTCCAATAGCTGCATACGCGTGGCGGCCAGGTATTGCTGCAGCTTTTCCGTGTAGGCCTTTTTCATTTCCGCACTGTTAATGCTTACTGTTTTGCCGGTTTCCAGGTCCTGCAGGGTAGTATAACCGGCAAAATCCAGGTCCAGCTCATTTTTACCTATCAGGTGAAACACGATCAGCTCATGCTGCAGCGCCGCTAAGGAGCTAAGCAGGCCGGAGATCTCCCCCTGCTGCTGGTACATATCGGTAATAAAGATCAGCAGCTCCTTCCTGCGTTCCCCGGTAAAGAGTTGTTTGTATTGCAGGGGCTCTGTGAACTTGCCGGCCGCCTGTATGTTTTCCAGCTGGTAAAATATGCGCGATAAATGCTGTGGATCTTTTCGCGATGGCAGGGAAAACAGCTGCCCGTCCTGGAAAATATACAACCCAATGGCATCGCCCTGCATATAGGCCAGGTAAGCCAGCGCAGCGGCCAGGTAGCGGGCATAATCCATTTTGGCCAGCGGGCCATCCCGGTGGTTCATGGAGTTACTGGCATCTATGAGTATACGTACCGAAATGCTGGTTTCCATTTCCGATTCGCGGATATAATACCGGTCAGAGCGGGCATACATTTTCCAGTCCAGCCAGCGCAGGTCATCGCCAGGCTGGTAGCTGCGGTACTGGCTAAACTCTAAACCCGTGCCTTTTACCTGGCTGCGGTTCAGCCCTGCCATAAAACCGTCAATAACCGTCCGCGCTACTAAAGACAGGTCTTTAATAGCGGAGAGAGTGGCTGGATCTAATAACGGTCGGCTCATTAAATGATAGCTGTATGATGTATGAACAAATGCACTGTGGGCTTACCAAAAAGGATGTAGAATGCAATAATACCGGGTAAAGATGCCTGTTCGCGGTATGTTACTTTTACCTTTGAAATTTTGCATTTATCCCGCTCATAAAGTCTTTTAAATAGGCCTCTATGAACCTCCTTCGCAGTTTATGATTTTACATTCTTTTTAGTCAACCTCTTTACTTTACCAGCACGGTATTTTTCCGGGAGATGGTCTTCAATAGCTCCTCCGTTACGTGATCGGCGGTAATATGTTCCGCTTCTGCTTTAAAGTTCATCAGCACACGGTGCCGCAATACCGGGTAGGCCATGGCCTGCAGATCCTCCATTACCACCGCATAACGGCCTTTGAACAAGGCCCTGGCCTTGGCTGTCAAAATTAATGCCTGCCCGGCCCTTGGCCCGGCGCCCCAGCGCACCCACTCTTTTACATAGGGCACGGTGCTGGTATCCGGGCGGGTGGCGCGTATCAGGTCTGCTACATACTGCACCAGGTCCTCATTAATGCTTACCTCCCGCACCAGCTGCTGTAATTGTTGTATTTCAGCGGCGGCCAGTACAGGCGTTACCGTTACCTTTTTGCTGCCGGTGGTAGCGTTTAAAATGGCGGTTTCTTCTTCGGCTGTGGGGTAGCCTATCTTTATATATAACAGGAAACGGTCCAGCTGGGCTTCCGGCAGCGGGTAGGTACCTGCCTGCTCAATCGGGTTCTGGGTGGCGAGTATGAAAAAGGGGCGGTCCAGCGAATAAGTTTGCCCGCCGTAGGTGATCTCAAACTCCTGCATAGCTTCCAGCAGGGCGGACTGAGTTTTAGGCGGAGTACGGTTAATCTCATCTGCCAGGATAATATTGGCAAACAAAGGCCCGCGGTTAAACTTAAAGAAACGCTTGCCGGTGGCATGGTCCTCTTCCAGTATTTCCGTACCAATAATATCCGTGGGCATCAGGTCCGGGGTAAATTGTATACGGCGGAAAGCCAGGTCCAGCGCCTGTGACAACGTTCTTACCATCAGGGTTTTAGCCAGTCCCGGCACCCCTTCCAGCAAACAATGCCCGCCGGCCAGTAATGCCACCAGTATTTCTTCTACAATGGCATCCTGCCCGATAATAATCTTCTGGATCTCCTGTTTCAGTTGTGCCAGCTGCTGTTGTAACTGTTGCACGGTGTTAGCTGTAATGTCCGACATGGCCCGCTTATTATCGATGAATGATTGTTTAAATTACGAATTATCAATTACGAAATGCGAATTAGAATGCAGCGATTGAAGACCGGGGAATACTAATTACGAATTGTCAATTACGAATTACGAATGGAGTTTAGCGATCTGGCGGGTTTTATTGATAATTACGAAAACACGAAGTATTTATAGTATGCCCCGCTCTGGCAGGGAATGCCATTGAGAATAATTACGAATTGGGCTTAGCGATCAGGTGCTTCTTATTGGTAATAATAGCAATTGGCTATCACTAAATTTCTTTCCTCGATAACGAATACTTCACTCTTGATCCACTTAATTCGTAATTTTAATTAGTTTCTTCCTGGTTAACGAAACTTCATTCTCGAACTACTTAATTCGCAATTCGTAATTGATAATTCGTAATTCATCAAAATTCACCTTCACCCGCTTGCGTTACCGTTCCGGCGACTGGGACACAGACCAGCGCATGCCTGCCAACCTGTTAAACTCCCTTATAGAATATACCACGGTGCCCGTGCATCCGCAGGAAAAAGTAATTGACCTTAGCAGTAATGACTTGTTCAACGCCCCCTTCTGCTACCTGAGCGGTCATAAGCTGGTGCAATTTGATGCGCAGGAAAGCGCCTTTTTTAAAAAATATGTACAGAACGGCGGATTCATTTTTGTAGACGACTGCAATCACGATATTGACGGGTTGTTTGCCAAATCTTTTGAAGCACAGATGAGCAGCCTGTTTGGCCCGGATGCCTTACGCAAAATCCCATCTACCCACGATATTTACCGCTCTTTTTTCCAATTCGAGAAAGGCCCGCCCACCACTTCCTTTGAGCTAAACGGCTGGGGCGATGACCTGGTGCATGATTACCTGAAAGCCATTGAGATCAACGGGCGTATAGCCGTACTGTATAGTAATAAGGATTATGGCTGTGAGTGGGATTATGATTTCCGGAATAAACGTTTCCTGGCAGAGGATAATACCAAGTTCGGGGTGAATATTATTATGTATGCAATGGGAGTGTAAATAGTTGGCAGTCAGCAGTGTGCAGTCGGCAGTCGGAAGGTATCGCAAATTGCGATACCATAAAAAAAATTGGCAGTGTACAGTTAGCAGTTGGCGCATGAACCCGCCCCTGACTGCCAACTGCACACTGCCCACTGCCAACTATCCTATTGTACGCTCAAATACTGCTCCTTCACATTCCAGCCATACAGCTCTATCGCTACATTACTATTAGCCGACGGGTAGCTGATGGTTACCGTCTTCTTTTCACCAGGCATTACAGAAACATAGTTATCATTGTAAAACGCCGGTAAAATGCGCTCCTTAGTTTTTGCATCTACCACAGCTACACGGTTAAAGAAAGCTACCGGTCCGTTAGCAGGATTACTAAGAGTTACTGTAATGCTATCCTTAGCAGCCCGCTTAGCCGTTACCTGCACATTGGCAGCCGCCATTTGCTGCAGGCCGGAGTAGTTACCCTTTTCATCCGGCAGCCAGTAAAAGTTTTCGCTCACTATTTTCTTATGGGCGTCCAGTAAGCGCAGGCGCAGGAAAGTGCCCTGTCCTTTACGTTTTGCATCTATATCATCTTTCAGCGCTGCAAATTTCTTGGTAGTAGTTGCTTTAATTTCAACCGGTATTTCGCGCAGCATTTCGGATCTGCCATTCATGTCCACCGTCTGTATTTCCAGCTGCAGGTTATTATAGGCAGCAAATGTGTTGTTAGCTACCATTACAATACCATCAATGGGATTATACATAGCGTGCAGCGGCTCGCTGCCATTGTGCAGGCCGTACAGGCAGGCATTAGGATCCAGGTAATAATCGTACATCTGTCCGCGCATGGCCGTCCATGGGTTTTGCGTTTTCCAGATAATTACACCTGTATACCATTCCCACATATGTGCGCTGAAACCTTCCATCAAACCGCGGTACTGGTCATAGTTCACCAGTTGCGCCTTGTTGGCAAAATCCTTCGCATCCTTTGCTTTACCATATGGATCAATGTATTCATCATACCCAATGTATTTATGGTAATGCCATACGGAATCTTCCGTCATAGGCTTTTTGCTTCCATTATACACCGGCGGTATCATATTTTCCTTAGGAATAAATCTTTCCAGTGAAGCGTAGTCGCCCACGCCTACAGAACCAATCTCTGAGTTGAACGGAAAGGTCCTGTGCGACCAGAAAGTAGCCAGGGACTGTATGCCGTAAGGCCCGTCGCCATTGCCGCCCAGCGTGTTGTGCGACATACTATCCGAATTGGAGTAATCAAAGAAATAACGCGTGCCATCCAGAGAAGGCAAAATAGAATCCTTCATGGCTTTCAGAATGTCGGCCGGGGGCACTATTTCATTACCACCGCAATACAATGCCAGGGAGGCGTAGTTGCGGATCATTTTCACCTGGTCTGCTACAGAACGGATGGCCAGACCATGATCATCCGGGTATTTGCGGCGTGTGGCCTGGTCTTCTTTTTTCATGGGATCTACCCAACGGCCGTTACAGTCGCCGGAGAACCAGAAGTCCTGGAACACCAGCATACCATATTTATCACAAGCCTCATAAAATTCAGGACGCTCTGTTAAAGCCCCGCCCCATATGCGGATGAGGTTCAGGTTCATGTCGCGGTGAAAACGCACCTCTGCATCATAACGCGCTTTGGAAAAGCGCAGCATGGCATCGGAAATAATCCAGTTACCGCCTTTAATAAAGATCTTTTGCCCGTTCACTGCTATCTGCCGGCTGCCGGTAACAGCATTCCAGGAAGTTTGTATTTCGCGTACACCTACTTCCACATCTTCCTTATCGCTAATGGTATTGGCGGCAGTTACAAACTGCAGCTGCAGCTTATACATTGCCTGCGGGCCATAGCCGTTAGGCCACCATAGGCGGGGCTTTTGCAAGGTATAATCCGGCAGCTTCACGGTGGTGGTGGCATGCGGCGCCAGCGTTACTTTCTGGGAAACGGCTGTTTTGCCGTCCAGTGAATATTTAAGCGTACCGCTGATGCTTTCGCCGGAAGTATTTTCCAGCTCAGCGCCTACCTGTATGGTGGCCGGAGCCTGCACGCCCTGCGGTTTACGCACACCTGGTACCAGTGTAATAACATGCGGGTTCTTTACATTCACCACACCTGTTCTTTCAATAGTCACTTTATCCCATATACCGGTATTGCGGTCGCGGATGGGTTGTATCCAGTCCCAGCCTGCGGTGTATTGGTGCGCTACGTTTTTGGCAATGGTGCCATCGCCGCCCTGGCCCCCATTAGGATTGCCCGCAAAAGGCGCGGGGTAAATGATCACCGCCAGGCGGTTATGCCCGTCCTTAGCCAGCAGACTGGTAATGTTATATGTTTGGCGCAGGAACATGCCATGATGGGTTTCCGGGTTCACCTTTTTACCATTCAGGAAAATATCGCTGCTGTAATTCACGCCGCGGAAATTCAGCCATACCTGGCCATCAGCCGTTGGCTGCGCCTCTTCAAAATCTTTTACAAACCAATAAGTATAATGGTCGTTGCCGGTATGGAAAATGTCCGGGATCTTTTCATTGTTCATCCCGTAAAAAGGATCCGGCACCTCTTTGTTATTTAATAAGGTAGTAAGTACGGTACCCGGTACAGTGGCCGGCATCCAGCCGGTTAAGGTATGGGTAGGGTCGGAAAGCGCTTCACCTTTGTCTGTAACTTTGGCAATGTTGGCGCATTGCCAGCCAGTATTGAGCTCATACTGATCCTGCGCCTGCAAACTGCTGTAGCAAAAAAGCAGCGCGCAGATAATGCTAAATTGTCCCCTGTTCTTCTTCATAATAGGCATAAAGATTAAAATAAAATCGGAGAAAGGGAAATGAAAAAAGGAGGAGCGGCGCGTACGCCAGCTCCCCCTTATTAGGATAGGATCTTCTCCTTTTTTACTGATAATACGGGTTCTGGTACATCTTCACCGGGTCCAGCTTATACTCATCAAACGGAATGGGATAATACAGGTCCTTTAAACCAAAGTTGGAGATCTTGGCTTTGCCATAATCAGCCTGGTTCTTGGCATGTATATAGGTCACCAGTTCGTCAATGGTGAAAAAGCGCAGCAGATCAAACCAGCGGTGGTGCTCAAATGCCAGCTCCACACGTCTTTCATGCAAAATGGCCAGCTTCAGTGTAGGGAATTTACTGCTGTAGTTAGGATCAGCCTTTACCACATTGTATAATGGCATACCCGCCCTTTCACGCACCATATCCAGGTAGGTAATGGCAGTAGTATTATCGCCCAGGTACATATTCACCTCTGCCAGCATCAGCGCTACATCCGCATACCGGATCAGTATCCAGTCATTGCCGCCGTAACCATTGGTACCGGCAACTGCGCTGGTGTCCCTGAACTTGGTAATGTACCAGTCTTTTACCGTAGCGTCATTGGCAAATTTTACGGAAAAATCTTTGCGCGGATCACCCTCTTCATACTCTTTCACCAGGTCCAGCTTTACGTTGCCGCCTACGCTGGAAGAAGGTTTCAGGGAATTAATCTTTTCTCCTTTTGCCTGGTTGTTAGCAGCAATGGACGATGAGTAGTTAATATCACCCTGCTTGTTCACGATCTGGAAGATCAGCTCCGGGCAGGTTGATTTTTTATTTACATCAAATACATCCGTATAAGGAATATCCTTTAATGCGCTGAAGCTGCGCATATCCCAGGCAGCGCCCAGGTAAGTTTTTGCATTGTTCAGGTTCTGCGTGCGGCTGCCGGCATCCAGCGTAGTGGCCATGGTCAGGTATACCTGGCCTAATAATGCATTGGCAGCAGCTTTGCTTACGCGGCCTTTGTTGGCGCCGGTTTGCTGGTTAGGCAAAGGGCTGTTCAGTGCGTCTTTCAGGTCAGCCACTATCTGCTCATATACTTTTTCTTTCTTTTCGCGGAAAGTATTGGCCGTTACTTCTTCCAGCGTGGTAAGCTGTTTGGTTACCAAAGGCACATCGCCCCATTGGCGCACCAGGTGAAAGTAAATAAGCGCACGTATGAATTTTGTTTCTGCTGAGTATTGTGCTTTAGTATCCGCGCTGCCGAAAGTAATATTATCTATGTTAGACAATACCTGGTTACAGCGGGTAATGGTCTGGAACAACGCCAGCCAGTGCGTTTTAAGGTATGTGTTGCTGGGCAGCAGGGAAAAATCGTTGAACTGGAAAGGCTCTCCGGCGTTCGACTGATTATCGTTACGGCCCGCATCGTCCGAGCGTTCATCGGTATACAAACCGCTGTTCTCACCAATACCGTCGCCGGTTCTCAGGGACTGGTATACCCCGTTCACTGCCAGCGCAATATCCCCTTCAGTCTGATAGTACACTGCAGTAGGAATAGCATTGGGATTGCTTTGCTCCAGAAAAGTTTTGCTGCACGCGCTCAGTAAAGAGACAGCTGCTATACAACCTATTATGAAATATCTGTTAGTCATTGTTTGCTGAGTTTTTAGGTCCTTATCAGAATGTAGCTTTCACTCCAAAATTGTAAGCGCGTACCAGTGGGTACATGCCGTAATCCACGCCGGGCGTAAGGTTTACGCCGTTGTTATAATCCACTTCCGGGTTGTAACCCAGGTATTTGGTAATGGTAAAAGCATTATCCACGCTGGCATACACGCGTATATTGCTTAAGCCTTTCACGGGTTTCAGCAATGCCTGCGGAATGTTATATCCCAGGGTAATGTTGGTACAGCGGAAGTAAGAACCATCCTGTAAATAGAAGGTGGAAAGACGGGTGCTGTTACTTTGCGTACCGCCGCGGGAGGCGCGGTACACACTGCCATCACCGGGTTCTGTTGCAGAACGGTAGCGGTTAGCCACCTTGGCGTACTGGTTGCCGGACCCCTCCATGTTAAACAGGTAATAATCCTGCCCGTCCAGTACCTGGTTGCCATAAGAGCCGTTAAAGGAAGCGCTCAGGTCTATAGACCGGTAGCTGAAGTTTAACCCGAACCCATATATGAATTTAGGATAGGGAGATCCGATCACGGTTTTATCTGCATCCGTTACCACACCATCGCCATTGGTATCTTCAAAATAAAGATCACCGGGTTTTAAGCCATTGCTGGATGCGGTAGAGCGGGCAGGCCCTTTCAGCACATACCCTTTCGGGAACGACTGTGTAGCGGAATTATAAAAAGCATCATCCGCTGCAATGTTGGCTAGATCACTTTCCTTTACCATGCCCTTTACCTTAAAGCCGTAGAACATGCCAATGGGCTGTCCTTCTTCTGTGATATGCGTTTTATAGGAACGCTCTGCACCATTGGTAATAATGGTGCTGGCGCCGCCCATATCCAGCACCTTGTTACGGTTAAGGGATATATTGCCGCTGAAGTTAAAATTGAAATCTTTGGTAGATACGATCCTGCTGTCTATCTGTATATCAAAACCCCTGTTCTGCACTTTGGAATTACGCAGGTTGGTTAATACGGAAGCTGTGCCGGCCACCGCGGATACCGACTGGTTAAACAGCAGGTTGTAAGACCGGCTGATGTAGTAGTTGGCAATCACAAACACCCGGTCATTAAACAGGCCAAGGTCCGCGCCAAAGTTGAACTGCGAGGTTGATTCCCATCCCAGTTTCTGATCCCGCAGATCGCCGGACCATATAGCGGTAGCAATGGTGCCATTGCCATACACCACGCCGCCCGGTGAGGTCATTACCTGCTGGTAATTATAGTTACCAATGTTGTTATTACCACTCAAACCCCAGCTGGCCCGCAGCTTCAGAGAGCTGGATGTGCCTACCAGATCAGCATAGAACTGCTCTTTTGAAATATTCCAGCCGGCAGATACGGAGGGGAAATTACCCCAGCGGTTGGCCGGTCCAAAACGGGATGAGCCATCTGTACGGAAAGAGCCGGTTAAGAAATATTTGTTCTCATAATTGTACACTACGCGCGCCAGGTAAGAGAGCATGGTCCAGGTAGCTTTGCCCGTAGCCGGGTTTAATGCAAAGTTGGTAGGGTCTGCACCTTTACCGGTGATCTCCTGTATACGGTCGTTCTGGTAACCTCTTGCCAGTACGCTTACGGCGTCGCTGGTATACTGTTGCGCGGTATAACCTGCCAGTACATCAATATTATGTTTGCCGAATTGTTTTTTATAGTTCAGCGTAAACTCACCCAGTTGATCGGTGGTAGATAAGGTTCTGGCCGTATCCCTGGCTGCTGCCAGCGCCTGGGGAGAGTAAGGCGGGTTAGCATCCGAGCTTAAGCTGCCAGGGCGGTAAAACTCGTACTTCTCATTATAGGTCTGCAAGCCCAGGTTGGCTTTAAAGCTAAGACCGGGAATGATCTCATACACCGCAAAACCATTGTAAGTAGCACGGCGTCCCTTACGGGTAATGTTGGTTTCTTCTGCAATGGCTACCGGGTTTTCTATGGTCTGGTAACCATATGCTGCCGACTGTGAGGCCGCTTCATTCTTACGCAGGGTACCATCATCATTACGTGCACGGAAGTAAGGCATGTATATTAATGCACCCAGGATAGGACCGTGATCAAAACGGCCTTCTTCTATCTCCCGGTTATCATTGGAAGTGAAGGACAGGTTAGCGCCTACTTTTAATTTTGCATTTACATCTGCATCTATATTGGCGCGCAGGTTCAGCCTCCGTTGATATGTGCTTACCACAATACCCTGCTGATCCTGGTAACCGCCGCTCAACGCATACCGCACGCCATTCTTGCCGCCGGAAAATGCCAGATTATGCCGCTGTACCGGCGCATTGCGATATAGCTCATCCTGCCAGTCGGTATTATATTTCGGCTTGATCATTTTCTGGCTGGCGCGGTCATAAATTTCAGTGGGAATGCTTACGCTGCTGGCATTACCTACTTTGGCAACACGGGTAGCGTTATCGTCAGAGAACATAGCATCATTCCAGACGCCGCCACCATTTACAACCAGGTCGTGGTAGGTGTTATTACGGCCGTCTATTACCAGCTGTGCAAACTGGTCGGCATTCAGCAGGTCTACTTTTTTACTCAGCTGGTTTATGCCGAACTGGTAATCATATTCCAGCTGACCCTTGCCTTCCTTACCATGTTTGGTGGTAATAAGCACTACGCCGCCGGCTGCACGGGAACCGTAAATAGCAGCAGAAGCAGCATCTTTCAGGATGTCGATGGATTCTATATCATTAGGGTTGATGAATACATCATTACCGGCCGGGTAACCATCTATTACATACAGCGGGTCAGAGCTGGCGTTTACAGAGCCCACACCGCGCACACGGATCTTGGTGCTCATATACGGCGCGCCGCTTACCTGCGATACCTGCACACCGGCTACTTTACCCACCAGCGCCTGTCCTACAGAAGGGGTAGTAAGGTTCAGCTCTTTGGCCTTTACACTGGATATAGCGCCCGTAACATCGCTCTTGCGCATTTTCTGATAACCTACAGATACCACTTCGTTCAGCTGTTTTACATCTTCGCGCAGCAGTATATTCAATACGGATTGGTTGGCGGCAGCTTCCTGCGGAATATAACCGGTAAAGGAAAACACCAGCGTAGCGCCCGCACTTACACGCAGCGTGTACTGGCCATTGCCATTTGTAACCGTGCCCTTGCGGGTACCTTTTTCTACTACATTCACACCAGGTAAGGGTTGGTTCTTTTCATCCGTAATGGTACCGGTTACTTCAACGGTGCCCGGCTGCTGCCATACTATGGATAACTCCCTGCCTGTTGTGGCAGCACCGGCGGGCATTACAGCCATCAGGCCACATGCCGCCAATACAAACTTACATCCACGTTTGAGATCTTGTAACGTTCTTTGCATAACTCTACCAGTTGACATTTATAAAATGAACATTGTTCTTTGCGGAGGAGGTGACAGCAACTCCTTCTTGGCTGCTGTTTAAAAAGGTGAAGCCTTCCAGCTCATCGGGTTTATCAATATCTATTTCCTTAATAATGTCTGCTTTGCCTGCGGCAATGGAGGTTTCCAGGTTCACGAAAGTAAAGCGCCACTTGCGGCCCTCCACCTGGTTTTGTATCAATACCAGCACTTTCTTTTCCGGTATCCAATGCAGGTTTTGCACCCAGGGCCCGCAGGTGAACTTTTTAAACAGCACGCCATCTTCTTTTGTGTTGGATACGTTTTGCAGACGGCCGGGATGGTACAATCTTACTTCATTGCCATGATTACCATAATCGGCAGTGGCTACATACCATTGACCATTGTACTCCACGTACTCCGGGCGGGTGCCTTGTATGCAGGCATCATCGTCTATTACTTTTTTAATGTTGCCGTCCAGCGTATGTGTTTGCAAAAAACCTTCCCAGTTAATGCAGTAGATCACTGCTTTCCAGGCCGTACCTTCTTTGTTTAAGCGGATGCTGTTGCCAATAAAAACAGGCAACGCACCATGGCGTGCAATACCGGTAGGATGGTTGATCACATCTTTTCCATTCTCCGTAAATGCATATTCACGGCCGGTATATAACAGCGAATCGGTGCCCGGTATATACTCCCGCATCATGCCCGTTTCACGGTCGCCGTACAGGTATAGCTTACCCTGCTCATAGTGAGCGCCCTGGCAGGCTCCCAGGGAATCAACTGTTAAAGAGTGTTGAATTTTCACACCTACGTTCACACGAAAAAAAGACAATAATCCACCGGAGAGGATCACGACAGCTACAATTAATTTCATATGCTCACCTTTGGTTTATATGCATGGCAGTTGATCCTGTAAGCAACAGGTATCGATGATGTGGTTGTCCGTAATTAAAAGTTGTATGATTGGATCCCTCTTTACCCTAAAGCGTTTGCAAAGAGAATCATCCACTATTATGGAATGGTTAAGTGAGCATTATGCAATTGTTATGCTTACGTTATGAAGCAGGCTCCGGTGTACGGAAAAAGTTGCGTATATCACTGAAAATTACGTACTTAGCCGATCTCTTATAACCGAATAACCAAAAGAAAACCACTATGAACCCTTTTTCCCCTCGTTTCGGATCCATGATCCGCATGGCTCTTGCTGTTAGCTTTTTATTTGTAGCCTGTAAAAAAGATGATGATGATGTACCACCGCCCCAGTACACCGTAGATCAGCTGTACGCTAACTCCATTACAGATGCAACCATAGCTGACAATTCAGAAGTAGTAGACACTTTATGGCCTATTACGGCCGACAACCCAAACCTGCAATGGAAAACTATTCATGGCAAACAGTATGTACTGATGGCCACTTTTATGAAGTATCCATCCAGCTACCCGGCCGGCGATTCTATTACCAATACCTGGGGCGATGCCTGGGTGTTTATACCGGCACAAATGAAACGCAGGCTGGCAGCGGCCTTCAAGCCTGGCTCTGATACTATTATGCGTATCTGCCAGCTGCTGGGATTACCGCCTGCTAATGACCGCAGTAATACGCACATCTCACAAATGTGGGTGCCGGCTGATAGGCTGGTGCGTCCGGCCGGTAATCCTGCTATAAATACTACTACTACCGGTGCTGTGCTGGTGAATGGTGTTTCACCGGATTACGCTACCTGGTTTGATAACAATATTATTTATTCTTACTACCGGCCATTAAGCTCTAACACTGATTATTATTATCCCTGGACCCGTTTAGGTTATACTTACGATTGGGCGCCTGATGGAAAGGAAGTGGGGTTAAGCGAATATAAGCTGCAGGCCAGCTCCGGTATTTGGGTAGAGCAAACGGGAACAGCCGGGAGCTTTTTCCGGAATTAATGCTGCTGTATTATTTATTTGTAGACTGTATCGTTAAGGTACAGTCTATTTTTATTTTGGTGATTGGTAGTCATGTTCTTCCAGTACCTTTTAATCCCAACGCATGCCCGATTTATACATTCAGTTGCCTGTTGGAAAGTGTTTACCTTTCACTTCGTTTATTGGTGCAGCCATTTATTCCGGTACCTTTGTACTCCCAACGCTTGCTCACTTTATATTCATCCAGTTGCTTGTTTAAAAACGCTTGCCTTTCACTTCGCTTATTGGTAGAGCCCTTTTTATTCCGGTGCCTTGTAATCCAACGTCTTCCTATTTTATATGCACATCTGCTTTCATTTAGTTGCCTGTTTGAAAGCGCCTGCCTTTCAGCGAATTAGTGCCTCCGTTTATTGCTAGTGCCACCATTTTATTCCGCTAAACACCCATGCAACGCCCTTTCTTTATGATCCTTATTTTACCCCCAAAACAGCCGTTTTTTGTCTTTTCGCAACTCTCTGAAAATCAGCAACAACTGCAGATCAAGTCCACGTCAAGTCCATATCAAATCCACGTTATGCCCACCTCGTATTTGAGTATCATAGCATTACAACCCGGCTGCGACCCGTGTATTACCCGGGTGCCGTTTATATGTAGCCCAGATGCATCCCGGGTAAATTCCAGATATATTCCAGGTACAGTGCAGGTGCATCTCTTATGCCACCCGGATACAATCTAGCTATTGCCCGGATTCAACCTGGGTACAGCCCTTATGACAGGTACATGTGGTACAGGCACATATCTGGTGTATCCCGGATACAATCCAGCTACTGGTCGGATTCAACCCGGGTTCGCTCCTTATGGTATGTAGCTGTAACTCAGGTACATCTCTGGTGCATCCCGGCTACCACCCGGCCGCAACCCGGGGCACACCTCCCGCTTTAAAGGAAAGTTCGTAACCCTAACCATCCGGCCAGCACTATGTTGTTATTTCAATTAACCCTATCTTTCTTAATAGGTTAGCGCTTTCCGGCCGCCTTTGGAACCAGCACTAACGGTTACGTATAAGTACTTATTTCAATAAAATCCCTGGAAAAATTTGTACAAATAAAAATAACTTCCTTTCTTTGTGTCAAATTAACACAAACAAAAAGAATGAAAGCTTTCTCCGCATATAAGAATCCTGCCCTGGCTGTAGACCTGGTAGTATTTGGTTATCATGAGAAAACATTATCCGTGCTGTTGCTGAACAGGAATGAGGAGCCTTTTAAAGACCGCTGGACCTTACCCGGCGCCTTTTTACAGATGGAGGAAAGTTTTCAGCAGCTCTGTTCCCGCATATTACAAACCAAGCTGGGTATGGATAATGTATACCTGGAGCAGCTGTACACCTTTGATGCGCCAGACCGTGACCCGCGTGGACGTGTGATTGCAGTAGCGCACTATGCGCTCATTAACCCAAAGAAGTTTGCAGTAGCTGCCGGTAAAATGGCGAATGATGTACAATGGTTCCCCGTAAAAAAGATCCCGGCCCTGGGCTTTGACCACAAAGAGATCTTTACCAAAGCCTTACAGCGCCTGCAGTCCAAGATCCAGTATTTCCCTGTAGGTTTTCAGCTGCTGGATGAAATGTTCACTATGTCCGAGCTGCACGAATTATATGAATGCATACTTGGCGTTGAAATAGACCGCAGGAATTTCAGCCGCAAGATCCTGGATGCAGAATACGTGATCAATACCGGCATTAAACGCGAAGGCTCACAGAACCGCCGGCCCGAATTATTTAAGTTCAACAAGAAACTAAAACAAAACAATTTCCAACTTAATATTAGCTAACTATGCGTATCAATCCCATTCTCTTAAAAGACGGCTACAAAGTAGGCCACAAATTCCAATATCCCGAAGGTACCAGCCTGGTGTACTCTAACCTTACACCGCGCAAATCCAGGAACGGTGATGTACAGGAGATCGTGTTTTTTGGTTTGCAGTATTTTATTAAGGAATACCTGATACGCGAGTTCAATGAATCTTTTTTCAGTCAGCCTAGAGAACAGGTGCTGAAACAATATGCCCGCCGCATGGATAATTACCTGGGCAAGGATAGTATTACCTACGATCACATAGCAGCCCTGCATGACCTGGGTTACCTGCCACTGGAAATTAAGGCCCTGCCGGAAGGTAGCCTGGTGCCCATGCGTGTGCCGATCTTTACTATTAAGAATACTATACCGGAATTCTTCTGGCTCACCAATATGCTGGAAACTATTCTCAGCGCCATTCTGTGGAAGCCTTGTACTTCTGCCACCACGGCTTTTCAATACCTGAAAACTTTTACCAGGTATGCAAAAGAAACCGTAGGTAATGACCTGAGCTTTATACCCTGGCAGGGGCACGACTTCTCTTTCCGTGGTATGAGCGGTGTGGAAGATGCGCTGATCAGCGGCGCCGGTCACCTGTTATCTTTTGCAGGTACAGACACTATTCCCGCTATTGATTTCCTGGAAACATATTATAACGCAGATGCCGAAAAAGAGCTGATCGGTGGCTCTGTACCTGCAACAGAACACAGCGTAATGTGTATGGGTACGCAGGATGATGAGATCAAAACCTTTGAACGGCTCATCAGTGAAGTTTATCCCGCAGGCATTGTATCTATTGTAAGCGATACCTGGGATTTCTGGCAGGTGATCACCGAGTTTTTACCCGCGCTGAAAAGCAGGATCCTGGCCCGTAACGGTAAAGTAGTCATCCGTCCCGACAGCGGCGACCCGGTAAAAATTATTGTGGGCGATAAGGATGCTCCCGTAGGTAGTCCCGCTTACAAAGGCGCCATTGAATGTATGTGGGAAACATTTGGCGGTATTATTACAGAGCAGGGTTACAAGCTGCTGGATGGCCACATTGGGCTTATCTATGGCGATAGCATCACCACTGAACGCCAGCTGGCCATACTGGAAGGGCTGAAACAAAAAGGCTTTGCCAGCTACAACGTAGTACTGGGTATTGGCTCTTACACTTATGAATATGTAACCCGAGATACGTTTGGCTTTGCCATGAAAGCCACCTATGGTGAAGTGAATGGCATAGGCCGGGATATATTTAAAGATCCTAAAACAGACGACGGCACCAAGAAATCAGCCAAAGGTTTAATGCAGGTATACCGCAACACCATCACCGGTAAGCTGGAAGTAAAAGACCAGTGTACCTGGGAAGAGGAAGCACAGGGTGAATTGAAAACTGTATTCAAAGATGGTAAAGTAGTGGTAGACTGGACACTGGCTGAGATCAGGGAACGTTTAAAAGGAATGCTGGAAGAAAATGAAAACAGTACAACACAAAAAGCAGTGAGCGCCGGTGTTTAATAGCAGCCGCTTTTGCTACTAAATTTACACCCCATGAAATATAATAACGATTGGTTAAGGGATAAATACAACACAGGAGAACAGCTAAAATATATTTTCTTCTGGGGGCATCAGCCATCAAAGGATGGCAGTATTACAAAAACATGTTTCAGTCAATGGTGGCCGGCGCCGTTTAAGGTAGATGGCATTACCTATCCCACCGCAGAACATTGGATGATGGCCGGGAAAGCCTGCCTGTTCAATGATACATCCATCATTGAAAAGATACTGCAGGCCGGTGCGCCCGGAGCGGTGAAACAATTGGGGCGGGAAATCAAAAACTTTGATCCTTCCGTTTGGGACGAACATAAATTCAGTATAGTCGTTACCGGTAACTGGCATAAATTTTCACAGCACAAAGAGCTAAAAACCTTTCTGCTCAATACTGGCGACAGGGTATTGGTAGAAGCCAGTCCGCTGGATGCAATCTGGGGTATTGGTATGGCAGCAGACCATCCAGACATAACCAACCCATTATTATGGAAAGGTGAGAATCTGTTAGGCTACGCCTTAATGGAAGTACGGGACAAACTCCAATAACATGGACGAGAAACAAATTAAAAACATCAGTAAATTCTTAAGCCTCATACTCCGCCATAGCCCGGAAACCATTGGTTTGCAGCTGGATGAAAACGGGTGGGCAGATGTAGCGGAGCTAATCACGAAAGCAGCCGCACACCGGCAGGTATTTGACAGGGCAACACTGGAAATGGTAGTAGCCGGAAATGATAAGCAGCGTTTTGCCTTTAATGAAGATCATACCAGGATAAGAGCCAACCAGGGACATTCCATAAATGTTGAATTAAACCTGGTGGCACAGGAACCGCCGGAAGTATTGTACCACGGTACCGTCGCCAAATTCCTGAACAACATTCAGCAGGAGGGATTGTTGAAAATGAGCCGGCAGCATGTACACCTGAGTAAGGAGAGAGCAACGGCAGAGAAAGTAGGCAGCCGCCGTGGTGTGCCTGTGATCCTGACTGTACGCAGCGGCCAAATGTTCCGGGACGGTATCTCTTTCTATCTTTCAGAAAATGGCGTGTGGCTAACAGACACGGTACCTGCTAAGTACATTGAATTTTAAATGTGCGTGTATGATCATTCAATCACCAGATCCCTTATTAACTGGTACTTATAGCGTATTCCTTGCAGGCAGCATTGAAATGGGTAGCGCCGTTCACTGGCAGCAACAGATATGCAATGCCTTCCGGGATGATGAAAATATTATTTTGTATAACCCCAGGCGGGATGATTGGGACAGCTCGTGGAAACAGGAAATAACCAACCCTGCATTTAATGAGCAGGTAACTTGGGAGTTGAACGCATTGGATGCAGCCGATTTAATTGTGATGTACCTGGCACCCGGCACCCAATCACCCATTACCTTACTGGAGCTAGGTTTGCATGCCCATTCTAAAAAGCTGATCGTTTGCTGCCCGGAAGGCTTTTGGCGTAAAGGCAACGTGGATATTGTTTGTGAGCGGTTCGGCATACCGCAGGTAACCACTATAGAAGGTATTATTTCAGTAATAACAGCAAAATATTATGAGCACACTCAATCTCATTTACCCGGAAAGATCTGATATCCGTTTCAAGACAATGGTATTCCCTGATGGGCAGCCCCACATCAAAATAGATATGGACAGCCTGCAGGGCATCAGCCGACAGGAGCCGGTACAGCTTATTACCCGGATTGACAATGCCAATGACCTGATGCTGGCGCTGTTCATCAAAAACACATTGGACTACCTGGAATTTGAAACAGTGGAGCTTTATATCTCATACCTCATGGCGGCTCGCATGGACCGCGTAATGCTGGATGGAGAGCCGTTCTCGTTAAAGATCATTGCTGCTATACTGAACCAGGCGCAGTTCAAAAAGGTTAAAATATTTGATCCGCATTCAGAGGTAGCCACTGCACTGATCGATCGCTCCTATACCGTGCCTAATCACCAGTTTGTAAAAGATGCGCTGGCAGATTATTTTAAGAAATACCCCACTACTGCCTACTGCCTGGTTTCCCCGGATGCTGGTGCGCTGAAAAAGATCCACAAGCTGGCGCAGTTCTTACAAACAGATAACGTGGTAGAATGTATGAAAGAGCGAGATGTTAAAACCGGCGCGCTCACAAATTTTAAAACCACTACCGATAACCTGCAGGGACAGACCTGTTTTATTGTAGATGATATTTGTGATGGTGGTGGTACGTTTGCCGGCACTGCGAAGATGTTGAAAGAGAAAGGCGCGGTAAAAGTGAATTTAATTGTAAGCCATGGGATCTTTAGTAAGGGGACTAAGATTGAGTTTGTGGATGCGGTGTATACGACGGATTCTTTTAGGAAGGTGGAAGGAGTGGAGTGTATGGAAGTGGGGAGGTATTTGTAAGTTAAATAAACAACTATGAAAATTCTCTGGTGTTGGCGTTGCAGAATGGAGTTACCCATGCTTGACGAAGCCGAATATAAAAAGGCTTATGAGCTTTATGGTAAAAGCATTAGATCAAGAGAGGGTACATACGAAGAACGCTTTAAGGAATTAATGGATTACTATGAGGAGGTAACAGGATTTACCAAAACAATACCGAATGCCATCATGCATCATCGGATTGCACAATATGGCCCGCCTTGTGAAAAATGCGGTAAGCCCTATAGAACGCCACTAGCTTCGTTTTGTGCGGCTTGCGGTAACAAAAGGCCATCTTCTTCGGAATGACTTTAATGTTCTGTTAGTTCTATCTTCCTTCCATCAAGGTCTTGTACAATGGCCGTATATCCCCATTCAGTTGTTGCAGGTGCAGCTACTATGGTAATGCCTTGCTCCCGGAGTTCTTTGACCAAAATATCTAATTGCTCAACTACAAATCCCAGTCTGGTTGTGCTGTCCGGTGTTGCTACACCTTTAGGCAAGGGATATATTTCCAGTACCGGCTCACGGCCTGTGCTGGCATAATGATAAGGCCCATTGCCATGTTTATGATAGTCAAACGTGAAACCGAGCTTCGTGTAAAATGCAGCCTGTTCCTGTAGCTGGTCGGTTTTAATTACGATCAGGGAGATGGATGGCATGTGTAAAATGAATGTATTTATAAAATTATATACCCAATATTTCAAAAAGCCGCATACACTCCCTGGCTCACTTATCCTCACGCATGCGTCTTCTTCAGCTTCACCTCCACTTTTTCCCCGGCTTTACTCACGGTTACCACCTTCTTCACGGTGGCACTGGTTCCCACACTGTAATCCCTGTTCACAGTATTGGCAGTGGTACCCTGGAACATACCGTTAATGTAATGATCTGTATATCCCACCACTTCACTCTGGGTATAGCCGTGCTTAAATCTAAATTCAGTATACAGCAGGTACTCTCCCGGCATAAGATTTACAAATTCAAAGTGTCCGGCATCATCATAAACGCTGGTACTTTTGATGCACTGGGCTGCATCATCTGAAATGGCAATGCCTTCCCTGCCTTTTTTCCGCTGGGCTTCGTTTACCTTCACCCATTCCTTAAAGTAGTCGTTGTACGGGATCAGCACCACCTGTGTACCACGGGGAGCTACCTGCTTGGCCTTGATATTCATCACCTGCATCCTGTTGCCTCCATCGAAGTCGCGGGCAAATACCTGTCCTGAAATAATAGCATTGCCTCCTTTCACCATTTTCATGGTAGCCTCTTTATCGAAAGGCGCTTTGATGGAGTTGAAGTCTGTTTCCATATCTACCATTCTTATCTGCTGGCCATTGGTAAACATATCAACCTGCCAGAGGCGTCGGGTCTTTTTGTCGATATAAGAAACAGACTTTTCATCCGTGGAAGGCTCTACCACGGCCACTTCCCATACATCATGCTTTCCAGTGAATTTGCTGATGTAGGTGTTGTTCTTCACTTCCTCCACAATAGCTTTTTTCACATTACTATTGTTGGTAGGCTTGTATTCATACACTGACAGATCGGTACTGTAACCGGAGGTCAGCGGAAGCAGCGATAAAATAAAAGGATAGGTATAGCTGTCAACGAAATACTGATCACCGGCTTCTTTGATCTGATTCTTCTTACCTGTTTTCTTATCAACATAATATCCGGTAACATCGCTTCCGAAGTGCAGCACCATATCTTTCATGCTATTGTGGGATGCACGGTAGATGGGTTTGAAGGTGCTCAGATCTGATATGCTGGTATCTTTCCACTCCTCCAGCCCGGCAAGGGCGGTGATGGTGGTCAGTGATAATTTATCATTTGTGGTATTAACCCCGATCGTAAATGTACCGATCTCCGACTCGCTGCCACCATTTACGCTATAGCAGGCCAATGTATAACTTCCGGGCTTCAGCAGCTTGCTGTCGAATTTACCCTGAGCCTGAGTATTGGCCGCAAGTAACAATGAAACAGCAGCAATGAGGATCGGGTTACGAAATTGAAAAGGCATAGTTCTGATAATTTATCTGGCGATGCAAAATTAGAGTATTCAATAGCTGCATCATATACCGGAAAATGGGTAGATCACTATACCTTTTTTCAGGTAGATAGGATCTGCGGAAAGCAATGTAACCACCATCTGCAAAAAGAAAAAGCGCCGATAAAATCAGCGCTTTCGCAATTTAAGTGGTCCCACCAGGGCATGATCCTGGGACCCCCTGATTATGAGTCAGGTGCTCTAACCAACTGAGCTATAGGACCGTTGTCCTCACGGACAAAATATATCTAAACTTCTCTGGGTGTCCCGTTTTTCAGGGACGGCAAAATTAATTATTTTTTATTCAATTAGCCATAAATTTTTTAATTCTTTTTTCGGGCAGCACGGGTATTATTTTCCAGTAATATAAACCCCGGCCCATTCCGCCATTGACTACCCATACCCGGAAAGTTAGCAGGCCCCTGCGAAAAATTCCCCAGCACTACATCAATATCCCCATCACCGTCAATATCGCCTGCATCCATGCAGATCCAATGCCCCAGCCGGCTGGCGGGTAAAGTATATACGGTATAGTTAAAGCCTCCCTGGTTTTCAAAGTACAGCAGCCCTTCCTGGGGTTGAAGGCCGTAATCTCCAAAAAAAGAAATCGTCAGCATATCTTCATCACCATCCAGGTCAAAGTCTTTAACAATGGCTTTATAGCAGCCATTCACCGGGTAAAAGTATTGTTGCGCAAATTTATGGTGTCCCTTATTCTTATAAATATATACGCCGTGGTAAGGCTTTAGTATGCGGGAAAGGTCTGCGTTATCGCCGCAGGTATAAATAATATCTTCCAGCCCGTCGTGGTCTATATCCTGCAGGGTAAAGCTGCTGGAGCCGTACACCGGCGGGAATTGTAAGATCCGCTGCGGTGTAAAATTGCCGTTACCGGTATTTTCAAAATACCAGATGCTTTCATCGCCCTGGGCAAACAGCACCCAGATATCCGGCCGGCCGTCATGGTTATCATCGCGTATCCAGGCTTTGATAGCGCCGGGGCGGGGAAATATGATATGCTCTTTTACTGCCACCTTCCGGGTAGTATCCAGTTCCAGCCAGCTCAAAGCACCGTTATTATAACCAAACCCGCATACCAGCAGGTCCGAAATCCCATCCTGGTTAAAGTCTGCATATTGCAATTGTACGGGCCGTGGTAAATGATCTTTCAGCACCTCAGGCAGCCATTGCAGGGTATTTTGAGCATTATCTTTTAAACCACCTGGCGAAACAGGCGGCATCGCTCCGGCCTTTAACAATTTAGAAGAACCCAGCACACCCACGGCTTTCACAGGACCATTTAACAACCCGGGCAAACCATCCTGCAAAGTTTGTATACTTCCCCGCAGCGCATCAGAAGGGTACAGGGTGCCCAGGCAGGTAACATAGGCACGGTTGCCGGTAAAGGCGCCGGGTAATATTATATCCGATACAATGCTCGCCGTACGTAGCTGCTGTAAAGGTTCCAGCTGGTTATTATAAATATGCAGCGTGCTATCCTGTCCATCGGCTACCCATATACGCTGATGCAGAGTATCCATTCCTACATAGCTGGCCAGCGGGGCTTCGCCCATTTGTTCATCCGGTTCGTGGGTGGTGAATAGTGGCGGGGCAGGACTTTTAAAAGGTTCATCCCTGTGCTGGCGTAATGGCTGCCAGGGCGCTACCGTAGTATAATATTCCACCAGCAGGTCCCAGTCTTCTGTACTGATCTGGTTAGCTGTGGCGCCGGGTTTATCAGACAGCACCGGCTTTCTGTAATAGCTGCCGTTAAAGGTGTTAATGCCTAAACGTTCTCCCATGGCCGGTAACACATCTTTTTCCCAGGTGGTTTTGTCCAGCAGACGGGGTTCGGGAAAAGCGTGGCACGAGGCACAATATTGCTGCGCCAGTTCACTCCCCCGTTTTACCCGGTTAATGCGGTCCATATCATTATTGCAGGCTAGTAGCAATAATGCTGGTAAAAGACTACAACCAAGGTTAAACAGGTATTTATTATACTTGGGGAGCGGGTCATTAAATAGCAGGTACTTTGCCAGTTTTCTAATTAACAAACCAGGACTATACGAATATTTTCGCTGCATCATCTTTCCCAACAGTAACCCACCAAATAATAAGTTTACAGGTAACAAACCCCATCCGGGGTCTAAAGAAGGTCTACGGTCCAATCCCCTTCCTTTCAACCAACCATTAAATAACAGGCATTTCAATTTCATAGGCAGTAAATACCGGCAAAGCATACACGAATATTTCCGCCACATCATCCCTCGCGGGAGCGGGCCTTTGAATAACAAGTAATTAGGCAATTGTTGCATAACGTGTACCGGTACATTTCTAAAATACAGCTTTAATTTGCAGCTTTGCAAATATTTTAATCAGCATGCAAGGTATCAAACATATTATTTTCGACCTGGGAGGTGTTATCCTCAACCTGGATTACCAGCGCACCTTCACAGCTTTTGAAGCATTAGGCGTTAAGGATTTCACCAGTTTATACAACCAGTTCAAAGGCTCCCGCCTGTTCGATGAGCTGGAAACCGGCCATGTATCAGAAAATGTTTTTCTGCAGGAAATGCAGAAATATGTAACGCCCGGGGTCACCGACCAGCAGATCATAGATGCCTGGAATGCCATGCTGCTGGACTTTCCGCTGCAACGCCTGCAGCTGTTACAACAGCTACAGCTACACTATAATACCTACCTGTTAAGCAATACCAATGCGATTCACCTGGAAAGGTTCAACCAGATCCTGCAGGAAAGCAGGGGCATTCCTTCCCTGGCAGCCTTTTTTAATAAAGCCTATTACTCGCACCTGATCGGTTACCGCAAGCCGGACAAAGAAGCCTACCAGGTAATTATAGATGAGCATCAGCTCAACCCCGCAGAAACATTATTTATTGATGATCTGTTGCAGAACATTGAAGGCGCCAGGGCAGTGGGGTTACAAACCATTCATTTACAGGCGCCCAAAACCATTGCAGATATTTTTAAACCGGCCGCTAGCTTATAGCACAGAGGGGCCAACTCAATTCCCGCAAGCTAAATTCCCTGAGGGCCAGGGAATATCCTTTAGTATTATCTTCTTTAGGTAATTACTATTATTGAAGGTTGCAGTACCACCTTATTTCACTTCCTCAAAGTCTATATAATCACCCTTATCAGCCGGGCGCTGTTGGGTGCTGGCACGCTGATGCTGCTGTTCTGCAGCCTGCTGCGCCTGTTGTTGCTGCTGATATTGTTGACGCATGCGGTCCTGGATATCGCTCATCTGCCGCCTTACCTGTTTGGTAGACTGGTATACCGGCACTATAAAATCAAAAACGATCTTATAGAACAACCACAGCAGGAATATGAGGGCTATTAATTTGATCATAGTAAAACAAAGGTAGCAGAATATCTGCTACCTGTATAAACCAATCGGCTTTCTTTAAGGTTTCTTTAACTAATTAAATCCCAGTAAGGCTGCACTTTCCATCGCCGCTTTCTTATTAAACTCCCAGGTCAGCTTGTTGTAGTTCACCGCATCCACAATAGTTCCAACCCAGCATAAGCCTATGGTGAACAGGTACAGGATACCCATACCTACCTGGTTCAGCAAAAAGCGGTGAATGCCGGCAGGCCCTATCAGCCCTATCAGGCAACAGATCAATATAGTCTGCGGGTCCTTACGGCGGCCCTGGTAAACAGCCATGAACCGCTGTTTCTGTTCGTCGGTATAATTGCGGGTCAGCTCCTGCAGCCATAACAGCTCTTCATGCTGTATGCCGGGTAAAATGGCAAATGAAAGGTCGTTCATGCGGGATTGTTTTTAAGGTAATGGAATATTTGTACTTGTTGTTTTCCCAGTTGAAAGCTGCGGTACAGTAACATGGGCACCGCAAAAAAACCCAGCGGGTGGCTGTGCCAGGCCAATGCCCATTGCCCATGCAATACATAATGAATGGCGTGTCCCAACCCACAGCCCGGGCACCATTTAAGCCCCATCCATTGCAGCGGGCAAAGGGTAGTGCCTTTGTGCGGGTCCATAAAAAATAATAGCCCTAACGCCAACGGCCATATAAAGAGTTCTATGTTAAGGTGCTTTATATAAGTATTAAGATGCATACGCAGGTCAACATGTAAATGTATTAAAACATTTAATAATCCGTACTCCTGGGGCCTTGCCGCTGCTGTAAATATTTGATACAAGTTAAAGAAATAGTTTTTGGATCAAAATAAAATCCTAATTTTGCAAAAGGAAATTGATTCAAACGAAGGGGACGGCAACGGTCCCCTTCTCGTTTTTCCCGTTAGCAAGTATGGCAAATGAACAAGTGATCGCATCGATCCGGCAGATTATAGAAGCGCAACTGGCTCCCGAACCGGAGTTTTTTCTGGTAGAAGTGAGGATCAAACCCACCAATAATGTTAAGGTCTTTGTAGACGGGGATAAAGGTATCCCGGTTGAAAAGCTGGTGCAGCTTAATCGTGCATTATATGCCCAGCTGGAAGCAGCCGCCCTGTTCCCGGATGGCGATTTTTCCCTGGAAGTATCCTCTCCCGGCCTGGATGAGCCGCTGAAAATGCACCGGCAGTATCTTAAAAATATTGGCCGCAAGGTAGAAGTAACCCTGCTGGACGGCGCCATTAAAGAAGGGACCCTGTTGGCAGTAACGGAAGACCAGCTTACCCTGGAAGAAACACCGCCGCGGAAAAAAGGCGTAAAACCGGATCCGAAATTATCTAAACAGCTAAACATACATTTTACTGAAATTAAGCACACCGTCGTGTGCATCGTGTTTTAAAATATAATTACCAAAACAATGGCTAGTATTAACCTGATTGAGTCATTTACGGAGTTTAAGGAGGCGGAAAATATTGACCGCCCAACGTTGATGAAGGTATTGGAAGATGTGTTCAAAACACTCTTACGTAAGAAGTATGGCTCCGATGAGAACTTTGACGTAATTGTAAATACAGAAAAAGGTGACCTGGAGATATTACGCCGCCGTACTATTGTAACGGACGGAGAAGTAGAGGATGAGAACGCACAGATCGCCTATTCTGAAGCCATTAAAATAGAACCTGATTACCAGGTAGGGGAAGACCTGTACGAGGAAGTAGAGATCCAGGACTTTGGCCGCAGGGCTATCCTGGCCGCCAAACAAACCCTCTCCGCCCGTATCGGTGACCTCAAAAAGAACATACTGGTGAAAAAATACGCAGATCGCGTAGGCGAGATCGTAACCGGCGAGGTTTACCAGGTATGGAAAAAAGAAGTTTTATTATTGGATGATGAAGGGAATGAACTAATATTGCCTAAATCTGAACAAATACCAACCGATTATTTCAAAAAAGGAGAGAACGTACGTGCTGTTGTTAAGAAAGTAGAACTTAAGAACAACGCTCCGCTCATCATTCTTTCCCGCACACATCCTTCCTTCCTTGCTAAATTGTTGGAAATTGAGGTGCCGGAGATCTTTGACGGATTGATAGTAATAAAAAGGATCGTACGCGAACCAGGCGAAAGAGCCAAGGTGGCTGTAGAATCCTACGATGACCGGATAGACCCCGTAGGCGCCTGCGTTGGTATGAAAGGTAGCCGCATCCATGGCATAGTTAGGGAATTAAGAAATGAGAATATTGACATTATAAACTATACGGCCAATATCCAATTGCTTATTCAGCGTGCTTTAACTCCCGCCAAGATCAGCCGCCAGGAAGTAGATAACGATAACAAATACGCAGCGGTATACCTGAAACCTGACCAGGTTTCCCTGGCCATCGGTAAAAAAGGTGTGAACATAAAGTTGGCCTGCGAATTGACAGGTTACGAAATTGATGTGTTCCGCGATGAAGAGCAGGAACAGACCGAATTTGACGTGGATCTGGAAGAATTCTCAGATGAAATAGAAGAATGGGTGATCGATGAGCTCAAACGCATAGGTTGTGATACCGCACGCAGCGTGCTGGATCTTACCGCAGAAGAGCTGGTACGCCGTTCCGACCTCGAAGAGGAAACCGTGAATGACGTAAGAAGAATATTACAGGAAGAGTTTGACAAAGAATAGCGTTCCCCCGTCTGGAAACCTTCCCAGGATTTGGGTTCGCTTGGAATGGAATATATTTGAATTATTTTTAAATGTAAAAATGGAGTCCCGTTGCAGCACAATGGGAAAAAGGGGAGGCCCGAGATATAACACATATGCCCGAAGTAACAAACAACACACCACGATTGCTGGCTGCCGCCAAGGAGTTCAATATTGGTAAAGGAACGTTGATCGATTTTCTTGCCAATAAGGGCTACTCGACGGACGGATTTGAATCACCAAATGCCCGTCTGACGGCTGAAATGTACTCAGCCCTGCAGTCAGAATTCCAGCAGGACAAGGCTAACAAGCGCAAAAGCGACCAGATAGCCCTGCCTAAAGGAAGCGTGTTAGATGCAATGAAGAAAAAGGAGAAGGAAGCCGCGGAAGCAGCAGGGAAGAAGAGTGGAACGAAAGAGGAGCCCGCGACGGCAATAGAAACACCGCCCCAGGCCGAAAAGCCTAAACAGGAGCCTGCCCCGGAACCTGCGCCTGTACAAGCTACAGCCCCGCAGCAACCGGAAGCGCCGGTAACACCTGTGGCGCCTCCGCCTAAAACGGAAGCCGCCACCCCCCCTCCTGTCTCAGAAGTAACCAAAACAGAATCCCCACGCCTAAACGGACCTAAAGTTGTGGCAACCATTGATTTGAACGCCCTGCAGGGTAAAAAACCTGCCGCACGTAAAGAGGAACCTCCCGTAGAGGAGAAAGCGCCGGCCAAACAGCCGGAAACGGTTGTGGTAACAACACCGGTAGCCAAAACACCTCCGCCGGAAGTGAAGGAAGAAAAAGTGCAGGAAACACCACCCGCACCCGTGAAAGAGGAAAAACCAGCGCCCGTAGCGGAAAAACCGGAAGTAACCGCCGCACCACCCACACCGCAGCCGCAGGCAGAAACGCCCAAAGCCGTGGAAAAGGAAAAACCGGCAGCTCCCGCCGCAGAGCAACCCGCTCCTCCCAAAGAAAAAGAAGAGAAAAAACCACAGGAAGCACCACCGGCAGCAAGGGAAGTAAAGGAACCCGCACCGGTAGCCGCTCAACAAAAAGAGCCGGAAACCGCTCCCGCAGAAAGAAATATACAGGATTCCGAACAGGATGATAATAGCAGCGCTGTGATTGAAAACATACAGGCAGAAAAATTAACCGGTCCCAAGGTAATCGGGAAAATAAACCTGCCGATCCAGTCTGACAGGCGCGATAATAACAAAAGCACCTTCAACAACCGGAACAATAATAACAACAACAACAGTAATGATGAAAAGCGTAAGCGCAAACGCATTATTGTTGAAAAGAAACCGGAACCCATACAGCCGAAAGAATTTTCCGGCGAAAAACGTGAAGGCGCAGGTGCACCTACCAACCGCACCGGCGATAATAACAACCGCTTTGGCAACCGCGATAACCGGCCCGGTGGCGATAACCGTCATCACCAGGGTGGTGGTGGTAACCGCCCGCACAGCGGTGGAGGCCAGGGTCAGGGTGGCCAGGGTGGCGGCAGCCGTCCGCACCAACCCGGTCAGGGACCCAGCCGGCCCCACGCAGCACCTAACCGCGGACCCGGTGGTCCAGGTGGGGGTAACCGTGGCCCCGGTGGTGGTAACCGCGGCCCGGGTGGCAACCGCGATAACCGCGGCGGCTTTAACCGTGGACCAGGGGATCCGAACAGGCGTCCGGAAGACAAAGAAATTGACAAGAACGAGATCCAGAATAAGATCAAGGAAACCATGGCCAAGCTGGGTGGCGGCCGTGGCAAGAACATCAAGGCCAAACAGCGCCGCGACAAACGCGATGCAAGGGCCGAAGAAATGGCCAACCAGAATGCAGAGAATAATAAGCTGCAGGTAACGGAATTTATTTCCGTAAGTGAGCTGGCCAACCTGATGGATGTAAGCTTCGCAGAAGTGATCTCCAAGTGTATGAGCCTGGGTATCATGGTATCCATCAACCAGCGCCTGGATGCGGAAGTAATTGAGCTGGTAGCCGGCGAATTTGGTTATGAAGTAGAATTTATTGGTATAGACGATGTAGATGCGGATGAGGAAGAAGAAGAAGTGGATGCAGAAGAGGATCTGTCGCCAAGAGCGCCTATTGTGACCATCATGGGTCACGTAGACCATGGTAAAACCTCCCTGCTGGATTACATCCGCAGCGCTAACGTAGTAGCCGGTGAGGCCGGGGGCATTACCCAGCACATAGGCGCCTACCAGGTAACTACCGCCACCGGTAAAAAGCTTACCTTCCTGGATACACCTGGTCACGAAGCCTTTACTGCGATGCGTGCCCGTGGTGCCAAAGCAGCGGATATAGCCGTGATCGTGATAGCAGCAGATGACGCCATCATGCCCCAAACGCGTGAAGCCATCTCCCACTCACAGGCAGCCGGCCTTCCCATGGTATTTGCCATCAACAAAATTGATAAGGAAGGAGCCAATCCTGAAAAGATCAAAGAACAATTAGCCGGTATGAACCTGCTGGTAGAAGACTGGGGCGGTAAATACCAAAGCCAGGAAATATCTGCCAAAAGCGGTTTGAACATAGATGTGCTGCTGGAAAAAATATTACTGGAAGCAGAGCTGCTGGAACTGAAAGCAAATCCTGCCCGCGAAGCCTCCGGCAGCATCATAGAAGCCTCGCTGGATAAAGGCCGCGGTTACGTAGCCTCCGTGCTGGTACAAAATGGTACCCTGCACCAGGGCGATACCATTGTGAGCGGCGCCTTCTATGGTAAGATCAAAGCCATGTTCAATGAACGCGGACAGCGTATTGAAGAAGCAGGACCATCGGCCCCGGTACAGCTGCTGGGTCTGAACGGCGCCCCGCAGGCCGGTGAAAAATTCCGGATGTATGTGGATGAAGGGGAAGCCAAGGATGTTGCTAACCGCCGCGCGCAGATCGTACGTGAGCAGGGCATCCGCACCAAGAAACACATTACCCTGGATGAAATTGGCCGCCGTCTGGCACTGGGCAACTTTAAACAGCTTAACATTATCATCAAGGGCGACTTTGACGGTTCCGTAGAAGCATTGAGCGACTCCCTGCAGAAGCTGTCTACAGAAGAAATAGCCATCAGCGTGGTGCACAAGGCCGTAGGTCAGATCACAGAATCCGACGTATTGCTGGCTACCGCCTCCGATGCTATCATCGTAGGCTTCCAGGTACGCCCGTCTTCCAACGCCGCCAAGCTGGCTGAGAAAGAAAATATTGAGATCCGTACCTACTCCATCATTTACGATGCTATCGAAGAGCTGAAGAGCGCCATGGAAGGCATGCTTGAGCCTAAGATAGAGAAGAAGGTGGTGGCCAATGTGGAAGTGCGCGAAACCTACCGTTTTGACAAGGTAACCGTAGCCGGTTGTTTTGTACTGGATGGTAAGCTGGCCCGTAACACCCGCATTAACCTGGTACGCGATGGTATCGTGATCTTCACCGGTGAGCTGGGCTCCCTGAAACGTTATAAGGACGATGTGAAGGAAGTTGTATCCAACATGGAGTGCGGCCTGAGCATACGCAACTACAACGATCTGAAAACCGGCGATATCGTAGAAGGATTTGAAGAAGTAGAAGTAAAACGTACTTTATAATAGCAGAAAGTGTAAAGCTGAAAGCATAAAGCAGATTAACATCCGCTGCATTGCTTTCAGCTTTATGCTTTTAGCTTTATGCATAGATAAACTTTTGTTAAAAACCATAGGCCGCTCCATGCGGCTTATTTTATTGGCTATTTTTGAATTTCACTGCCTTCTTTACTATGAACAGACTTTTGGCATTATCTGCAGGGGCTTTGCTCCTGTGGCAAACCTCCGTAGGACAGCAAAAAATGGTAGCAGATAAAATTGCCGCCATTGTAGGGGATAAGATCATTTTAAAATCAGATATAGATGGGGAAATGATGAACCTGCAGCGTAATACGCCGGATAATCAGCTGCCGCCCAATGCCGCCTGCTCTATTATGGAGCAGATCATAGCCCAGAAAGTAATGGTGCTGCAGGCAGAACGGGATAGCTTACCCGTGAGTGATGCCGATGTAGATGGGCAGATCGAGAACCGTATCCGTTACTTTGAGGACCTGTATGGCTCCCGTGAGAAAATGAAGGAAGTGACCGGCTACTCCATTTACCAGCTGCGCGAGCGTTTCCGCCAGCCTATTAAAGAAGGTTTACAGGCCAAGGCCATGCGCGATAAGATCGTGGATGCCATTAAAGTAACCCCTTCTGAAGTGCAGCGCGAGTTTGAAAGCATTCCAAAAGACAGCTTACACTTTTACGAATCAGAGCTGGAAATAGGTCAGCTTATTCTGCTGCCCAAAGCCACCAAGGAAATGGAAAACTATGCCACGGAACGTCTAATGGACTTCCGCCGCCGCGTAGAAAAGAAAGAATCTGACTTCAGCTCCCTGGCCATTCTGTATTCTGAGGATCCGGGAGTAAAAGATAATAAAGGCATTTACATCCTGAACCGGAACGAGAAAGGTACCTGGGATCCTGACTTCCTGGCCGCCTCTTTCCGTTTAAAGGAAGGGGAAATCTCTTCCCCGGTAAAAAGCCAGTTCGGCTACCACCTTATTCAGTGTCTGCGCCGCCAGGGCGATAACATTACCGTGCAGCACATCCTGGTAAAACCAAACATTACCAAGTCTGACATTGAACTGGTCAACAAAAAGCTGGATACTATCCGTACCGCCATCCTGGATCATAAATACACTTTTGGCGAAGCAGTTACCAAATACAGCGATGCCCAGATGGCTAAGTTTGACGGCGGTATGCTGCAAAATAAAATGAACGGTAGCTCCCTCATCACCATTGACCAGCTGGATGATCCATCCACCCGCGATATTGTGCTGATGCTGGACACCCTGAAACCCGGCCAGATCTCCGCACCGGCGCCATTCACCGATGAACAGGGCCGTACCGGCGTACGCCTGGTGTACCTGAAAACACGTACCCAGCCGCACCGCGAGAACCTGAGAGATGATTATGCCCGCATTCAGCAGCGCACCCTCCAGGGAAAACAGGGAGAGGCCGTAAATAAATGGCTCATGGAAAGAATTCCCACGTATTACATTCACGTGGACGATGAGTTCAAGACCTGCGGAAACATTTCCAAATGGCTGGCATCCATGGCCAAACAATAACGTTCGCAAGCTACATCCTATAACAAAAACTCCCTGGTACACTATCCGTACCGGGGAGTTTCGTTTTAAGGCAATCCCACTTTCCAACCTTTATGTTTTTGTTATGCTTTTTAAGCGTAACTTTGCGACTTCAATTCAAAAATGGGATGAGTGATGCGATAAAGCATGAATGCGGCCTTGCATTCATAAGATTAAGGAAGCCATTCTCTTATTATCAGCAGAAATACGGAACGGTTTTCTTTGGGCTTAATAAGCTGTACCTGCTCATGGAAAAGCAGCATAACCGCGGACAGGATGGTGCGGGTATAGCCACCGTAAAACTCAATACAGAACCAGGGGTACCCTTCATGCACCGTCTCCGGAGCAGCGCCCCGCAAGCCATTGGCGATATTTTCGGCAAAGTGCGCGACGAGATCCAGGAGATAGAGAAATACCAGCCGGAAATTACCAAGTTCCCGGGCCTTATGAAAGGCCACATCCGCTTCCTGGGCGAGCTGCTGATGGGTCACCTGCGCTACGCCACCCAGGGCAAGAACAATGTAGAGCTCTGCCATCCTTTTGTACGCCACAATACCATTCCCGCACGCAACCTTAGCATTGCCGGTAACTTTAACCTGGTAAATGCCGATGAGCTGTTCAAATTCGTAGGGGTAGATCCCGGCGAAGTACACCGTAACAGCGACCTGGCCGCCATGCTGGAAGTAGTATATCACTTTTTATGTCAGGAAGATGAAGAGCGCCGTAACGGGCTGGATGTAAAGAACATCCTGCGCCAGGCCTTTTCCATGTTCGATGGCGGCTACCATGTATGCGGCCTTATGGGCACCGGCGATGCCTTTGTGATCCGCGATGCGCATGGCATTCGCCCCTCTTATTACTACATCAATGAGGATGTGATCGTAGCCGCATCAGAAAGGGCAGCCATTCGTACCGCCTTTAATGTTGGCGAAAACGAAGTGCTGGAGCTGATGCCCGGCAATGCCCTTATTGTAAAGAACGACGGGGAATACAGCATAGAACAGATCCTGGAACCCAAAGAACGTAAAGCCTGTAGCTTCGAAAGGATCTATTTTTCCCGTGGTAACGATGAAAAGATCTATAAAGAACGTTCCAACCTGGGTTACAACCTTTCAGAAACCATTCTGAAAGCTATTGACAACGACCTTCGCAACACCATTTTCTCTTTTGTACCCAACACCGCGGAAGTAGCTTTCTACGGCCTGATAAAGGGTTTGGAAGATTATCTGAATAAAATTAAGATAGAACGCATCCTCTCCTGGGGTAAGGATTTTGACGAAGCCAAGCTGGCAGAAATGGTGAACCGCCGGGTAAGGATCGATAAGATCCCTATTAAGGATGTGAAGATGCGCACCTTTATTGCGGAAGACAGCGGCCGTAATGAAATGGTGCAGCACGTGTATGATATCACATACGGAACCGTGCGCCCCGGTGTGGATACACTGGCCGTGATAGACGATTCCATTGTACGCGGCACCACCCTCAAGGAAAGCATTATTAAAATGCTGGACCGTTTAGGGCCCAAGCGCATTATGATCATTTCCTCTGCCCCGCAGATCCGCTACCCGGACTGTTATGGCATTGATATGAGCAAAATGGGCGACTTTGTTGCTTTCCAGGCAGCCATTGCCCTGCTGAAAGAACAGGGTAAGGAGCATATCTTACAGGAAGCCTACGGCCTGTGTAAGGAGCTGCAGCGCACTAATACCCTGCATGCGCAGAACGTAGTGCGGAATATCTATAAACCTTTCACCACAGAAGAGATCTCCGATAAAATAGCACAGATCATTACCCCTGCCGGCATTAACGCCAAGGTAGATGTGATCTACCAGTCAATAGAGAACCTGCATAAGGCCTGCCCCAATAACCTGGGCGACTGGTATTTTACCGGAAACTATCCTACCCCCGGCGGCAACCGCGTGGTAAATAAAGCCTTCATGAACTACATGGAAGGCCGTAATGAAAGAGGATATTAATATTGATATTTATACCTAAACACATACACTACCGGGCTGTATCTTTTTGATGCAGCCTTTTTTCTTTCCTGTGGCCCAATTAGTATAGTATTAATTAATAATATTACCCGCAACAAATCTGTGTTAAGTTTATTTTAAATCGCCCTGCTCTTGATTTTAGGTTAACAGCAAGGGTTTAACTTTCTGCTGAATCTGAAAATTCGTATTTTCGTTATGGTTATTAATGGTTTTCAGCCCATGAAAACATTACTCCTTATTCGGCATGCAAAGTCCAGCTGGAATGATCCGGACATGGATGATTTTGACCGGCCCCTTAACCGCCGCGGCAAACAGAACGCACCGGAAATGGCTGCCCGCCTGCTGCAAAAGGGTATGGTGCCCCAGCTTATAATTTCCAGTCCTGCTAAACGCACACGCAGCACAGCCAAGATCATGGCCCGTGAGTGGAAGTATCCTAAAGAGGCCATTTTACTGGAAGATGAGCTGTACCTCTGCTACGCCTCCACCTTCCTGAAAGTGATCACCAAGATCGATGATGATTTTGATACTGTGGCTATTTTCGCCCATAACCCCGGCATAACGGATTTTGCCAACTATCTTACGGAAGAGATCCGGATAGATAATGTGCCTACCTCCGGTATCTTTGCCATAGAGGCGGACATCAGCTCCTGGAAAGATTTTGACCGGGCGCCAAAAAAATTCCTCTTTTTTGATTACCCCAAACAGGAAGTTGTTTGAAAAGTTAAAAGTTAAAAAGCAAAAATTAAAACATGGATGCCTCCCTCTCAAAATAACCGTAGCCTTCCAGCCCCGCGCTTATCCGCTGTCCATATCTTACTTACCCCGCTGATAGCTTCAGCAAAACACCTTTTTAATTTTTACCTTTTACTTTTTTACTTTTTACTTTACCTATCCCTTCAGGATCTTATTATACGAAACAGTGATGCCTTTGATCAGTGAAGAGCTGAAACCCTGGTGCTCCATCTCGTTCAAGCCCGCAATGGTGCAGCCTTTGGGTGTAGTAACCTTATCTATTTCTTCCTCCGGGTGGCGGTTACCGCTAATGAGCAGGGCGGCAGCGCCCTTTACCGTTTGGGCAGCTATCATGTTGGCGGTACGTACATCAAACCCGATTTCAATGCCTCCCTGTATGCTGGCGCGTATAAAGCGCAGGGCATAGGCAATACCGCAGGCGCCTAATACGGTGGCGGCATCCATCAGTTTTTCATCAATACTAACCGTAACGCCCAGCTGGTCAAACAGCTGCATTACCCAGGCGGCCTGCTCCGGGGTAGTGTTCTTATGGCAAATACAGGTCATGGATTCCTGGATGGCAATGGCGGTATTGGGCATAGCCCTTACCACGGGCATTCCCGGGCCGGCTATCTCCTCCAGCTCGTCCATGCTTACGCCGGTAACTACGCTGATGAGCATATGTTTGGCCGGGTTAAAAGCGCTTTTTACCCGGCTAAGTACTTCTTTTATGTTGTAGGGCTTTAAAGCTACAATGATCACATCTGCCGCAGCAATGGCTTTGGCATTATCCGTTTCCGTTAGTACGCCCTGTGCCTGCAGGCCGGCCAGGGTTTCAATATTGCGTTTGGTGATAATAATATCAGGAGCACTGGCAAAACCGCTCTTTAACACGCCCTGTGCAATGGCGGACCCCAGGTTACCGCCGCCAATAATGGCAATTTTCTTGGTAGACATATCCCTTGTTTAATTGGGACAAAAGTAAACAATGTGCAGATATGCAAACAGGCAAATGTACAGATGATGGAGGAATGTGCTGGTGGGCAGGTATAGGTGGGTGCGGCACAAACAACAAAAACCGGTACATTGGCACACATTCATGCATTCCTCATCTGCACCTCAAATAGCTAAGGCCAGCCATCCTGCTACACTAGCCGGACAGTCTGGCCTTAGTCAGACAACATCATTTATGATCATTCCTGGAAAGCCAGGCTTTAATCCGCGTTTACATGACTCCAGTTCTCGCCGCTTTTTATCCGGTACAGCTGCATTTCGCTGATATCGAATTGCTCGGCGATCTGTTTCATGGTGCGTTTGCCGGGTTTTGCCAGCAGGCGCTTTATGCTTTTAACCTTGGTTACATTCAGCTTTAAGCCTTTCAGGCGGTTACGCTGTTTTTCCTTGTAGGCCAGCTTGGCGGGGCTGTTCTGCTGATGCTCTTCCATTTCCTCTTTGGTGGCCCAGCGGAGGTTGGAGGCTTTATTGTTCTTCTTATCGTAATCCAGGTGAATAACGTATCGGTGGGATCGTCCCGGCCTTTTAGCGAACAGTTTGGCTACTTCGCGGTGCAGGTACAGGGACTGGTAGCTATCTGCCGGCTTTACATTCAATACCGTATATCCCTCAACGGTAGAACCGGATAATAGCTTCCCATCTTCAATTTCTTCATGGTAACTGATCACTCTCCCCATATTAGACACAGCATATCTTTTTCGCAAGGCAGATTTGTTTTTGATCTGCAAGTCTTTCCAGACTTCGTTTTTAAGGTTTTTAATTGTGGCCATGTGAAAGTAATTTTTAAATAAATGAAATTGGGGTTTAACCGTAAACGTTACAATCTATGCTTTCATTGTTTGCCGGCAGGTATTGGCTGTCCGCTACCGGGGATGCGACCCTCTCAAAAACATGATCTTTGTATTGTGCGGCTATAGCATCTAAAACCTGTTCCAATTCTGCCGGTGACTTGTAAGTTACTAATTGTTGCCTGAAATCTTTTATATGCGGTAATCCTTTCAGGTAGTTTGTGTAATGACGGCGCATTTCCAATATACCTACAATCTCTCCTTTCCAGGCAATGGAATGGTGCAAGTGCTTTTTACATACCCTTACTCTTTCCAAAACAGTTGGGGGCGGTAAATGTTCACCGGTTTTCATAAAATGCTTGATCTCGTTAAAGATCCAGGGGTAACCAATGGCTGCCCTTCCTATCATGATCCCATCTACCCCGTACTTTTCCCGGGCGCTTACAGCCTGCTCCGGCGTACATATGTCACCGTTACCAAATATAGGGATACGTATGCGGGGGTTGTTCTTTACTTTTCCGATCAGGCTCCAGTCGGCATTGCCTTTGTACATTTGTGTGCGGGTGCGGCCGTGGATGGTAAGGGCCTGTATGCCCACATCCTGCAGTCGCTCTGCTACTTCCTCAATATTACGCGTATCATCGTCCCAGCCCAAACGGGTTTTTACTGTTACCGGCAGCGAGGTGGCTTTTACCACGGCAGCGGTCAGCTTTATCATTTTGGGCACATCTTTCAAAATACCGGCGCCGGCGCCCTTGCAGGTTACTTTTTTTACCGGGCAGCCGTAGTTAATGTCCACCAGGTCGGGGTTAGTAGCGGCAGCAATCTGGGCCGCCATCGCCATGGGCTCTTCATCGCCCCCGAAGATCTGTATGCCTATAGGCCGCTCGTAATCGAAAATATCCAGCTTTTGCCGGCTTTTAATAGCATCACGGATAAGCCCCTCCGAAGAAATAAATTCCGTGTACATCAGGTCAGCCCCGTTCTCTTTACATACAGCACGGAAAGGTGGGTCGCTTACATCTTCCATGGGTGCCAGCAGTAAAGGGAACTCCTCTAAATTTATATTACCAATCTTCGCCATTTTTTTTATTACATTGTATAGTTGCAGCAGGATGTATGCAGGTTGAGTAAAAGCTATTGCCAACTGGTTTTGGCGCTGTAAATTTACGCAAAATTAACACAGTTACCGTTTATGACCGGCTATCTAAAACAGTCTTCCCCTTCTTTACAATTCGTGACCTTTATCGGGATCTTTATCGGCTTTATGCTGCTTTATGGTACCTTCCTGTATACTGGCTTCCCTGCCCTGAGCGGTTATACTGTAGATCAATTACAAGGTGGCAACGCCACGGGTCCTAAAGTTATCGGCTATCTGAAATTAGTACAATTTCTGTACACTTTGGTGGTTTATTTAGTGCCTGGGTTATTGTTCGGCTACCTCTCCGATCCACAGCCTGCCACATGGCTGGGTATGAACAAAAGCCCTAAAGCCCTGCCTATAGTATTAGCGCTTTTGATTATGTATTGTTCCTTGTGGGCTGTAGATTTGACGGCGGAATGGAACCAGCACTGGAACGTACCAGCCTCCATACGGCAAATGGAAGAACAGGCCGACCTGCTGATAGAACGCCTGCTGCAAATGCCCACGGTAAAAGACCTGATCGTAAACCTGCTGCTGATAGCCGTGCTGCCTGCCATTGCAGAAGAAGTGTTCTTTCGCGGGGTTATGCAACGCCTGGTTATACAGCTGGTACGCCTGCCCTGGCTGGGCGTATTGATCACGGCTATTTTATTCAGCGCCGTGCATATGCAGCTGCTGGGATTTGTGCCGCGTGTGCTGCTGGGTTTTTTACTGGGCGCCATTTATTACCTGAGCGGAAACCTGTGGCTGTCTATACTGGGGCACTTCCTGGTAAATGGGATCCAGGTATTTGCCGCTTACCTGTACCAGGTAAAGGTGATCTCTGATGATCCTTCCAAAAGCGGCACCACTAGCTGGTATGTGGCCCTCATTAGCGCCCTGGTAACCCTGTCGCTTTTGTGGGTGTTGTACAAACGCACTAAATTGCCACCACAAGCTGAAAACTCACAACCTGAAAATTTGAGTGATGGAAAAAGACTGGATTAAAATATTTTCAACAGACCGGCCCTTTGAGGCGGAAATGGTAAAAGGCATGCTGCTGGAGAACGGGGTGAATGCCGTGCTCCTGAACCGGCAGGATTCATCTTACACACAGGCGCTGCCCGGGCAGGCGGAAATTTATGTACACACCTCGCAGGTAACGCAGGCGCTGGAATTGATGAATGAAACCAAGTAAAAAGCAGGATGTAAACTATACGCATTGTCAGCAGACGAACGAAACGAAGTAAGCTGCAGGAAGTAAGATGTAGCCATATTATTTCATACTTCTGCAATTTCAAAATAAACACTGAATGAAGACTTTTTTTACCCGTACCGCCTCCGCACTGGTTTTTGTGGCAGTAATGCTGGGCGGCATTTTATGGACTCCCTTTACCTTCTTCCTGCTCTTTTTCCTGGTTAATTTTTTTGCCATACAGGAGTACTTTAAACTCATTCGCCTCATAGATAAGGATTATAACGAAGTATCTGCCTGGCACCGCTACGGCGTGCTGGTAGCCAGCTGCGCCATTGTAATGGCCTTTACCGGCGAGGCCTTTGTCACCACCCTTGCCTCCCTGGGATTCCTGGGCTGGTGGACAGCCGTTATTTTCCTGCTGGTACTGCCCATGGGCGAAATATTGCTGGGCAAGGACTTTTCACTGAAGAACATTGGCTACTCCGCCCTGGGCCTGCTATATATCAGCGTATCCTTTGGCCTGCTGGTAGACCTGCGCCTGAGCAGCAGCATGATCACCTTTATTGGCCATACCACCGGCGGACAGCCCGGCTGGCTGATACCCCTGCTGCTGATCTGCTTCATCTGGATCAATGATACCATGGCCTACATTATAGGCTCCCTTATAGGGCGCACACCTTTTTTCCCTTCCATTTCCCCTAAGAAAACTACAGAGGGCTCTGTGGGCGGCATGATACTTTGTGTAGCTGTTGCCGGCATTTTTGGCCATTACTGGGGGCAGCAGTGGCTGGATCTGCAGCACTGGCTGGCCTTAGCAGGTATTGCCGCTATTTTCGGCACAGCCGGCGATCTGCTGGAATCCAAGCTGAAACGCATGGCCGGCGTAAAAGATTCCGGTAATATTATGCCGGGGCACGGCGGCTTCCTGGACCGCTTTGATTCCCTGCTGCTGGCTACGCCGTTTGCCTGGATCTATGTGCACAGCTTTATGATGTGAATTACGAATTGAGCAATTCAGGGCAATAAGTACAACAATGCAATTCACATCACCATGCGGTTTCCTGCATAAGTGCTTAATACATTTACGCTTGCACTACCTAATTCGTAATTCGTAATTGATAATTCGTAATTAATTCTACCTTCGCATTACCAATTAAACTAATAAACCAATAAATACAACATGAAGATCCATCGCGAAGGATTGGGCACTATTGTACTAACCGCTTTGGTGCTGGCATTGCTCAATGTGGCCGTATTCTATTTCCTGGGACAGGTACCCTCCCTCACCTGGGGCTTTTTTATTGTATCCCTGATCCTGTTCCTGTTCATTATTTCCTTTTTCCGCATCCCCGCCCGGGATATGGCGCAGGATGAAACGCTGGTGATCTCTCCCTGTGACGGTAAAGTAGTGGTGATCGAAGAAACTTTTGAACCCGAATATTTTAAAGATAAACGCCTGCAGGTATCTATTTTCATGAGCCCTGCCAATGTACACGTAAACCGCAACCCCATCAGCGGGGAGGTGAAATTATCTCAATACCATGCCGGTAAATACCTGGTGGCCTGGCATCCGAAATCTTCTACGGAAAATGAGCGCCACACCGTGGTTATAGGCAATGGCAAAACAGATATCCTGGTACGCCAGATTGCCGGCGCCCTGGCCCGCCGTATTGTAAACTACCTGAAGGCAGGCCAGCAGGTAAAACAAAATGAAGAGCTGGGCTTTATCAAGTTCGGTTCCCGCGTGGATATTTACCTGCCCGTAGGCACCCCCGTAAAAGTGCAGCTGGACCAGGTAGTAAAGGGCGGACAATCCATTATTGCACAGCTGGTATAAACACAACCACCGCTACCTAAAAATATTTAGCATGAAACAAACTTTTTTCACCCTGGCTGCAGCCCTGCTCTTAAGCGGTGCAGCCCTGGCCCAGGACAAAGCAAAGGATAAGAGCTGCTGTAATAAAGACAGCAAGGCCTGTAGCAAAAAAGAGCAAACTGCCGGGAAAAAGGCCTGCTGCATGCAACCTTCAAAAACCGCCAGCCTGCGCGCTGCTGCTGCTAAACCGGCCAAACCGGCAACTGCAGCCAAACCAGCAGGTAAGTAATCACATACGGCATAAAATAAAAACAGGGTGTATCATACTTTTGATACACCCTGTTTTTATTCAGGTACCTGATGGAGGCCTATGGCCGTTTAGGCGATTCTTAGACCCTTTATTTATTTTTGATACACCCTCTTATTTATTCGATTACCTGGTAGTGGTTTGTTGTCGTTTATGTGATCCTCAAAGCCTTCGCCGTACTCTTTGGTCTGGCTGTTTTCTCAGCAACCGTTTATATGATATTGCTAAAGACTACCCCCAAGCCTATGCAACCAATACTATTGCTTATCGCAATCGATAACAAAAACATATCCCATGCGGTTATGCAAGCAAAATACTCCCTTTTCTTCCACCGCCTTATAAAATTGTTTTCAGCTCACTCAGGCAGGAAATACAATACGTAGGCTGCATAGTAGTAGCCGGAACTTTTGCATTAAAATAGATCTGATCCATACCCGCATTGTGAGCCCCTATAATATCCAGCTCCAGCGCATCCCCTATCATCACGCTCTCCGTAGCGCTGGTAGCGGCTTTGGTAATAGCGTAATCAAATATTTCCCGGTAAGGTTTCAGGCTGCCCGCTACTTCCGAAGTAATAATATGCGTAAAGAAATGATCAATTTTGGCATTGCGCATTTTCAGCAGCTGGGTATCCTCAAACCCGTTGGTGATCATGTGCAGGGGGTAGTTCTTAGCCGTCAGGTATTCCAATACTTCCACGGTGTAAGGGAATAAAGCAGTTTTAAACGGCAGTACTTCCAAAAATTTTTCGCTGAGGGAATTAGACAGTTTTTCATCCCCGATCTTAAAGTCCAGCAGCGTTCTGCTAAAACGTTTGTAGCGCAGGTCATTGCGGTTAATGAGCCCTTTGCGGAAACGGTCCCAGAGTATCTCATTATGAATAACATAGCTGTCGTAAAACGCTTCAAAAGAAGGCACCCCGCGAGCGCCCAGGTTAAACATATGGTAGAGTTCCTCTAAAGTCTGGTAGGAGTTGGTCTCAAAATCCCACAGTGTATGGTCCAGGTCAAAGAAAATATGCTTATACTTCATCACGGCGCAAAGTTACGAAGGAATGGGCAGATGTATAAATGTGCAAATAGGCAGATACGTAATTGAACAAAGCTTCCCTGCGGCAATTTCATCTGCACATTCACACCTCTCCATATTTGCACATCTGCCTATCTGCACATTTTTTTTCTTATTTTCCCGTTTTCAATCCCTCTGAATATGAACGCAGTTATTACGGGAGCCAGCAAAGGAATAGGTAAAGCCATAGCCGAAAGGCTGGCCAAAGAAGGTTTTAATATAGCACTCTGCGCCCGCAATGCCGCCACATTGGAGGCTACGGCCGCACACATCCGCCAGCTGGCGCCTAATGTACAGGTGCTGGCCCTGCCGGTGGATATGAGTGATAAACAGCAGGTGCTGAGCTTTGCAGCCAAAGTAAAAGCAGCTTTCCCGGTAGTGGATATACTGGTAAATAATGCCGGTCTTTTTATACCTGGCGCCCTGCACCAGGAGGAAGAGGGCCTGCTTGAAAACCTGATGGCTACCAATGTGTACAGCGCCTACCACCTTACCCGCCAGCTGTTACCAGCTATGATGGAGCAGCGTAAAGGCCACATTTTTAACCTTACCTCCACTGCCAGCTACAAAGCCTACCCTAACGGCGGCGCGTATAGCATTACTAAATTTGCCTTGTTAGGCTTTTCCAAAAACCTGCGGGAAGAGCTGAAACCGCATAACATTAAAGTAACCGCCCTCAGCCCCGGCCCCACGCTTACTGCCTCCTGGGAGGGTTTTGAAGCGCCGCCGGACCGCCTGATGCCGCCGGAGGATATTGCCAACGTTGTATGGGCAGCCTATACGCTGGCCGCTCAAACAGTTGTGGAAGAAATTGTGCTACGGCCTATGCTGGGGGATATTAGTTAATAATGAGATAATGTGTCGATATGCTAAAGTGCTAGTATCTGCGGTTATATGCAAAACGTAAGCAACAAAAACCAGCACATTAGCATATTAACACATCAGCACATTATCCAAATCCTTGCTGGTTACAGTTTCTACTATCATATTTTATTATTTTTTTAACTAACTTTTAACGGCGAAATCAGCTCCACAGCATAGGCTTTGGTTAAATTTGTCAACGAGATATGGTCTGTCAGGTTAAAATAAGGAAGTGGGCACTGTCCCTCTTTTTTTGTTTGGGCGTTATAGCTTGCGCTACGGCCCAGGAATTCCGTTTTACTACCAATGTAAGCAGCACCCGTGTTGCGCAGGATGAACCTTTCCAGATACAGTTCATGCTGGAAAATGCATCCAATGTAGCCAGCTTTACACCACCGGCGTTTACAGATTTTGAAGTAATGCAGGGCCCCTCCCAGGTACAGGGTCAATCCATTTACAACGGCCGCCGCTCTGAATACATAGCGCTGATCTATGTACTGCAGCCCAAACGTACCGGTAACTTTACCTTATCCGGCGCTATGGCCCGGGTAAATGGGAATGTGGTACATTCCAATCCTGTTACTATTGAGGTGATCAAAAGTGTTAATCACAACGCTGCGCCACCGCAGGCACCCACACAACAGCCACCCGGCTTCCAACCCAGCCACCGCGGCCCGGATGAGGATGTGGCCGAAGGCATTTTGCGTAAGGGCGAAGATGTGGATGCCAAGCTGCGTAAAAATATTTTTCTGAAAGTAGATGTAGATAAAACCAACCTGTACGAAGGCGAGCAGCTAACGGCTACGTATAAACTGTATACCCGCCTGCCCACTAATTCCAGCGTAACACGCGTACCGGCATTCAAAGGTTTTTCTGCTAAAGATATTGAGCTGCCTAACCCGCCGCAGGCCACTACGGAACGTATAAACGGGCAGCTGTTCAAAGTTTTCACCATCCGTAAAACGCTGCTGTTCCCCTTACAATCCGGTAACCTGGAGCTGGACCCGGTAGAAGTGGATAACCAGGTACGCCTGGTAAAGCTTTCACACGATAACCGCAAGCGGTCCAGGGACCCGTTTGAAGATTTCTTCAATGATCCCGGTTTTAAAGATCCCTTTAATGATCCGTTCTTTGATGATTTCTTTAACCGGCCCGAAGTATCTTATGAAGATGTGCCGTACAAGATCCAGAGCACCCCGGTAAAGATCACGGTAAAACCATTACCGGTTGATACCCGCCCGCCCAGCTACAACGGCGCGGTAGGGCACTTTAACATGAGCGCCACCATTGATAAAACCACGCTTACTACCGATGATGCGCTGACCTTAAAAGTGAATATCTCCGGCCAGGGTAATGTGAACCTGCTGAACCAGCCGAAGGTTGAGATCCCCGGCAGCTTTGAAAAATACGATCCCAAGGTTACCGACAATATTGAAAAGAACAGTAACCCGCTTTCCGGAAGCCGGCAGTTTGAGTTTGCGCTAATGCCGCTGGAAGCAGGCGACCAAACCATTCCGCCGGTTGAGTTCTCGTACTTTGATCCCGTAGCGCATGCCTATAAAACCATTAAGTCGCAGGCGTTTAATATTAAAGTAACGCCGGGCAAACAGAATAAACGTGATAAGGAAGATTTCAGCGTTGATAAAAATGTGCTGATACCTGTGCACCTGGCGCCGCAGCGCTGGAGCAAAGATGCCGGCTTTTTACTCGGCAGCGTATGGTACTACCTGTTATTGCTGATACCCATTATAGCATTGATAGCAGGCATTTTATACCGCCGCCGCCAGCACTACCAGCAAAATAATGCCGCCCTGCTTAAACACCGCTATGCCAACAAGGCAGCGCTGAAACGTTTGGAGCTGGCTGCCCGTTACCTGAAAGAAGGTAAGGACCGCGCTTTTTATGAAGAAACTTCCCGCGCCGTATGGGGTTACCTGAGCCATAAGCTGGAAATTCCCTTTGCCGATCTGAATAAACAGCTGGTACAAAACAAGCTGGCCGGCCGCCGGATCAACGGGGAGAATACCCTGCAGCTTTTTGACCTGCTGGATAACTGTGAAATGGCGCTGTATGCACCGGCACAAAGCAACGATAAAATGCAGGGCACTTACCAGCAGGCTGTAAAAGTGATCAGCCAGCTGGAGGAGCAATTGAAAACGAAGCAACAAGTAGTATGAGACCGGTACGCTATATAATCCTTTTATTGCTGCTGGGTTATAATACCCTGCAGGCGCAGGATCTTACGCCGCAGCAGCGGTTTGAAAAAGCCAATACCCTGTACCAGCAAAATAAATACACAGAGGCTGCCGGCATATATCAGCAGCTGATCAATGAAGGTTATCCGCTGGAGGATCTGTACTTCAACGCAGGCAACGCCTACTACAAAAGCAACCGCACCGGTCAGGCTATTTACAACTACGAAAAAGCATTACAGCTTAACCCGTATAATGAATCCGTTATTCATAATCTGGACCTGGCTAACCAGCGCGTACAGGGCTTTACCGATGAACTGCCTTTACTGTTCTTCCAGAAATGGTGGCAGCAGTGGGAGCACCTGCATACACCCAATGGCTGGGCAGTTGGCAGCCTGGTGTTATTCTGGCTGCTGATCGGCGGGGTGCTGGCTTATTTGCTGGCAGCGCGTTTTAATAATCGTATCGTTCGTATGGGGGTTAGCGTTATAGGTGTAGTGTTTGTTGCATACCTGTTCATGGCCATTTACACCTACAGCAGCCTGCATAGCCACCATACCGGCATTGTTATGAACAGCGGCATAAAGGCCAAAGCAGCGCCGGACCAGAACGGCAAAGACCTGTTTGAGCTGAATGAAGGTATGAAAGTGCAGGTATTGGATGCCACTGCGGATTACTGCAAAGTGCAGCTGGCAGATGGTAAAACCGGGTGGATAGCCTGCGATGAGGTGAAACGTTTATAACTTCTCGATCCGCGCCATAAACTCCTGCTTGCGCTGCCGCGATACCGGTATGCTGGCGCCATCGCTCATAATGATCTCTCCTCCGTCTCCCTTAATATATTTATCCATAAAGGAAAGGTTAATGAGGTAGCTGTGATGCACCCTGAAAAATCCTTTGTCCTTCAGCACCGCTTCCACTTCTTTTAACGTGCGGCATATCAGCGGCGGGTTTTGGCCATCCTGCAGCAGCAGCCGGGTATAGGCGCCCTCCGCCATACAGTACATTACATCTTTGGGCAGCACCATGCGCAGGCCTTCCAGTGTGGGCAGGGCCAGGCGTTCATTAGCCTGCAGGTGCTCATGCAGGAACTGTAACAGGTGCTGAAGCTTGGTGCCGGTAAGGAGCAGCTGGCGGGCAGCCGCTTTTTCCACGGCCCTTAACAGCTCATCCTTATCAATAGGTTTTAAAAGATAATCCAGCGCGCTGTGGCGAATGGCGCGGATGGCGTATTGATCATATGCCGTAGTAAAGATCACGGAAAAAGGTGTGGCAGGGCAGGCTTCCAGCAGCTCAAAACCATTCATTCCGGGCATTTCCACATCCAGGAACAACAACTCCGGGGGCTGCCTTTCAATGGCTTCCAGCGCAGTTGGCCCGTCAACGCAAACAGCATCAATGGTAATATCCGGGCAATGCCGGCTAAGGAGCAGCATTAACACATCACGACAGTGTTTTTCGTCATCCACAATAATGGCACGCATTGGTGGCAATTGGCAATAGTGATGGATAGTTAGTTGGCCTAGTCTTCAGTTACGGATCTGTCCCACCTAAAAATTACGAAAATAAAATGTAAACCGCGTTTTTAACTGCAGCCGGTGGCTATGCTCACCCGGCCTGCTGGTGGCGGCTGGTAATATGCTGAAGGTTAATAGTAATACGGCTAACACTGGTTTGGGAAGGCTCGTCATAAATATCCTGCTCTGTTACCTGGGCGTGTATGTGGTACTTTTCACTCATTATCTGCAGGCGCTCCGCCGCAATGGCTACGTTGCGGCTCAGCTGCGTGGCTGCATAGGAGGCGGGCTGCAGCTCCCCGCGCACGCCATTATCCTCTACCTGTATAAATAGCTGGTCCTGGTGGCGGCCAATAAATACTTCCAGCCGGCCGCCGCTTTTTTGCGGACGCTGTAGTATGCGGTGCCAGATGGCCTGCTGCACATAAGGCTGTATGATCATAGGGGGTACCAGGGTGAACTGGTGGCTTACTTCCGGTGAAAGGTGCAGCTTATACACGAACTGCGGTTCAAAACGCAGCTGCTCCAGCTGAATGTACAGCTCCAGGGCTTCCACATCTTCCTCCAGGCTAATCCATTCTTTGTTAAAATTAGCTATCATGAGGCGCATAAGCTTTGAAAAGCGCGTCAGGTACAGGGAGGCCATATCCGTGCTGGTGCTGAGGATGTAATGGTGAATTGCGTTTAAACTGTTGAAGATGAAATGGGGATCCATCTGCGCCTGAAAGGCATGCAGCTCAAGATTCACCATAGATTGCCGCCGGTCTATTTCCCTGGTGGAGTTACGCCTGATACTTCTTTCGCGGCGGTAAAATAAGCAGCAGATAAGCGCTATGCTTAATAAGAAGAATAACCAATAGTTCCAATCGCCCGCTGAAAACATATGCCCGGATTGCAGTAACACTAATAAGGTTTACAAAAGGATCAATAGCAAAGTGTAGCTGGTACACCTATTAAATATCTACTAAATCGCACTCAATGTAAAGTGCCAATTACTACAAGGCAGTATTTATATTGCAATTGGAGGGAAAACTATTATAAGTGGTTCGGGGTAAATTACTGTTCCGTAAACTTGTAACCAACGCCTCTTACAGAGTGGAAGTATTTGGAGTTACGGCTGTCTTCCTCAAAGTATTTGCGGAAGTTCAGGATAAAGTTATCAATGGTGCGGGTGGTGGGGTACACGTTATAGCCCCATACTACCTGCAGTATCTTTTCGCGGGTTACTACCTCCCCCTTGTTCTCTATCAGCAGCTTCAGGAGCATGGTCTCTTTTTTACTCAGCTCATAGCTTTTCCCATCCTTCCCTATGCATTCCTGCGCAGCAAAATCAATGGTGTTATTGCCAAAGCGGTAAACGTTGGGCACACTATCCTTATCCTGTATACGCTTGTTCTTTACGATCAGCTTTTCCACCCTTAACAGCAGCTCTTCCAGGTTAAAGGGTTTGGTCATATAATCATCCCCCCCTTTTTTAAGGCCCAGCACGCGGTCGGCACTGCTGTTGCGGGCGCTCAGGAACAGGATGGGCACATCATTATTTTGTATACGGATGTTCTCACACACGGCTATGCCATCCATTTCCGGCAGCATAATATCCAGTATAATGAGGTCAAAATATTCGTTCTTCACTGCCTTTAGCGCAGTGGTGCCATTATCTGCTGCTGTTACCTCATAACCTTCCAGCTCCAGGTTCAGCTTCAGCGCTTCCTGGAGGTTTTCCTCATCTTCTACCAATAGTATAGATGCTTTCGTTGCTTCTTTCATATCCTTCTAAGTTACATCTTCCGCTTTACAGATTGTCGGAATTGAAAACCGTGGTGCAAATTTACGCCGTTTGCACGGAATATAACGGCCAGCTGATCTCAAAGCAGGCGCCTGAAGGGGTATTATCCTTTACCTGTATGGTAGCCCCATGCTGTTCCATGATCTTTTGGGTAAGGAACAGGCCCAGGCCGGAGCCCTTTGCCTTACGGGTATTTTCATTGCCAATACGGTAAAACTTCAGGAACACCCGCTTCCGCTCTTCCACCGGTATGCCCGGCCCCTGGTCAGATACCTGCCACTTTAATACATGTCCGTTTTCGTGTAAACGTACCTTGATGACGCTTTGCTTGGGCACATATTTTACCGCATTTTCAACTAAGTTGCTCAATACCATCTGCAGCATGAATTTATCGCCTTCCACCCATATACGGGGCTGTATATCAGCTACAATGGTGTGGGTAGTAATGCGCGCCTGCAGCTCTTTGATATTACCATCCAGCAGGGCTGAAAAATCCAGCGGCTCCCTGAACAGCTTATAACGGTCTGCTTCCAGCTGGGAGGCTAACAGTATATTGTTGCACAGCTGGTCCAGGCGGTCGGTCTCTTTAATGGTATTCTCTACCAGCTTTTGCCGCTTTTCCTCATCCAGCTTGTGTTTGCGAATGGTCTCCAGGTTTAGTTTTGCAGCAGCTATGGGCGATTTTAGCTCGTGTGTTACCGCCATCATAAAATTCTGCTGCTGCTGGGTAAGCTTCATATGTTTCCATATGGAGCGGTATACAAAAAAGGCGCCTACCAGTATAATACCCAGGAAGGTGCCCCCTTCTCCAAAGAATTTAAAGGTGCGCATGCGCTCATCCTTTTCTATGCGCTGCAGCTCCATCTGGTATTCCACGGGGTGCGCCACGTTATCAATACGCAGCTCAAGGTTGCGCCGCTCAAAACCGGTGATCTGCCTGCCCTGCAGGTACAGCAGCACGCCCCACCATACCAGTGCCAGTATGGTATAGGCCAATACAAAAAGGTAAATGAAGGAAGTTACCTTCTGATCCTGTAGTTTATGTAAGAAACGTCTCATGGCCGTGCGCCGGCTTTCTCTATCCGCAGTCCCACATTCATCACATAAGGCAGCGGATTTTGCCGCATATTTTGTTCAAATGTAAAACGATAGGTGCCGGGCTTGTTCAGGATGGCCTGTTGCTGGATAGGAATGCGGTGCTCATAAATATCATCCAGCCCGCTGCCTAACCATTTGCCGGAGGCATCTGCCAGCGGCAGCTCTACCCGGCGGGGTTGCTGCAGGCTGCTGTCGCCCGGGAGCTGGGTATTTACCAGCACCCATATATTGCTGTAGGGGTAAGCATCCTGGTGGCGGATGTTTACATAAATGTTATACAGGTAGGCTGTGTCTTCCGGTTTAATGGTTACTTCAAATACTGGCTTGTATTGATAGCTCCACTGGTGCCCCGGTATTTCCTGGTTCTTTTCATAGGCATCCATTTTAACCGGCAGGCAGGATGCCAGTCCCAGGCAGCCCATTACAATGGCTGCCCCCATTTGTTTCATAAGTTGACTATAGTACATTTAATACTTGTTCTTTGGCCTTTTCCAGTTCGTCTTTCATTAATACCACCCATTGCTGTATGCCGGCATCGTTGGCTTTAGAGCCGGTGGTGTTTATTTCACGTCCTACTTCCTGCAGCACAAAACCCAGTTTTTTACCCTTGGCCATATCTGCTTCACGCAGTATCTCCTTAAAGTAACGGCAGTGGTTTTCCAGGCGCACTAGCTCCTCAGAGATATCCAGCTTCTCTAAATAAAAGATCAGCTCCTGCTCCAAACGGTTGGCATCCACATTCTCCTTACCTACATAGTCTGACAGCAGCTGTTCCAAACGCTGGCGTATACGGTCTTTACGCAGGGGGTCCAGCTCCCGTACCTTTACACAATAGCTTTCTATATTCTCTATCCGCAGCAGCAGGTCGGCCTCCAGTACGGTGCCTTCATTCTGGCGGTGGGTATCCAGTTCTTCCAGTGCGGATCTTAATACCTTCTGAATGGCCAGCCATTCCTCTTCTGCAATCTGTTCAGTGGCCGGGGTTATTACTTCCGGTAGCTTCATCAGCACATTCAGCATATCATCCTGCGGCAGGTTCAGCTCTGTTGCCAGGGTGGTAATGGATTGATAGTAGAACTTGGCCAGCTCCGTATTTACCATAACCGGCCGGGTAGCGCCGTTCTGACGTATGTTGATGGTAGCATCCAGCGTGCCGCGCTGCAAGGTTTGCTGCAGCTGGTTGCGGATGTCAAACTCGTACGGCCTTAATAAGGGGGATAATTTCAGATTCACCTCAAACTGTTTACCGTTCAAAGATTTTATCTCAACGGTTATAATAGTCTCTCCGCGCGTGCTTTCTGCCCTTCCAAACCCGGTCATTGATTTCAGCATATGGAATGTTTGTTGGTAACAAACCTAGCTAAATTAGTGGAAAGCGCAAAGGATAGCTGTTAGCGATTAGCTTTTAGCTGTTAGCGATTAGCTTTTAGCCCTTAGCTAATGGCTCCTGCTAACAGCTAAAAGCCAACGGCCAATGGCTTATTTAAACAGGGCATTGTACACCGCTTCCCGTTCCAGCTGCAGCATATCTCCGGGCTGCAGGCCGTCAAGGGTAAGACCGGCTATCCGGTAACGGATAAGCCTCAACGTCGGGAAACCAACAGCCGCCGTCATTTTACGCACCTGCCGGTTCTTGCCTTCTTTAAGCATTAGCTGTATCCAGGGAGCCGGTATTTCTTTACGGAAGCGTATAGGCGGGTTACGTTCCGGTACCGGCGGCGGAGTTTCAAATAAAGCTGCTTTGCAGCGTTGGGTGTTATAGGGTTTACCATCAATGTTAATTGTCACGCCCTGCTGCAGCTGCGTTATTGCAGCAGGTGTAATGGCGCCGTCTACCTGCACCCAATATTCTCTTTCATGTGCAAAACGCGGATTTAATAAACGGTGGTTCAACGTTTTATCGTTGGTTAATATCAATAGTCCTTCACTATCATAATCCAGCCGCCCAACAGGATACACATCTTTAGGTACGGCAAAATAATCAGCCAGGCAGGCTTTGTTTGCTTCCTTACTGAACTGTGTAAGTACCTGGTAAGGCTTATAAATAACGTAATAGTACAACAACAGCTGATAATGGTCTTTGGTGAACGCCCTGCAAATTAGTAATTTTGCAGCATCACATATGGGCACACCTCTTAAACAGATCACCTGTCAACATTGTCAAGCCCGCTTTGGTTCTATCTTTTGCAAAGCGGAGGGAGAAAATATCACGGCTATTGATGAAGCCCGTGTATGCTCATTATACAAAAAAGGACAGGTCATTTTCCAGGAAGGCGCTCACTCATTTGGTATCTACTGCATTAACTCCGGAAAAATAAAACTCACCCATAGCGGCGACGACGGCCGCGAACAGATCATACGCCTGGTAAAAGAAGGGGATATTATGGGTTATAAAGCCTTATTAAGCGGCGAACGGTATACCGCTACCGCGGTAGCGCTGGAAGATGCACAGGTATGTTTTATCCCCAAAGACCTGTTCCTGAACGTACTGCAAAAAGATCCCGGCCTTTCTTTTGAAATGATGCGCATCCTATCCAGCGAACTGCGCAAAGCTGAATTAAAGATCACCCACCTGGCTCAGAAACCGGTAAGGGAACGCTTAGCGGAAACCCTGTTATTCATTCATGAAACCTATGGCGTAGAAAGCGACGGACAAACCCTGAACGTTCGCCTTTCAAGAGAAGAAATTGCCAACCTGGTAGGTACCGCTACAGAATCTGCCATCCGCTTACTCTCCGAATTTAAGAAAGACGGCCTCATAGAACTGGAAGGCAAAAAAATACGCCTGCTGCAAATGAACCACCTTATAAAAGCCGCTAATCTTCAGGATTAACAAGGGTTTTCATTTATACTACGTGTATCCCGCAACGTTATAATTTCCTTTCTTTTTCACCGCTTTTTAAGCCGGGGTTACTGCTTTTTTATGCGTTAAAGGATGTTTTATGGATCATCGCCGCATTTTTAATGCGCTTACACAAAAAAATTTTGGGTAAAGCAGGGCTTTAAAGGTCCAAAAAGCAAAAAACAGCCCTTTGCTTGTTGTGCATGATACCCGGATGAAAAGGATAAAAAGCAATGTAAGGAGATGATGCTTTTGAAGATGATAAAAATGGCTGTAAGCTGAAACGCTGGGTAGTAGCGGGTTTTAAAGGCAATAAAAAAAGTCTGACCGTGCGAACAATCAGACTTTCTTGTTATGTGAATGGGTTAGTAAGTACAGGGAAACAAAATTCCCTACACAATATTAAAAAGAATTTTATGACAAAAGAAAAATTTTACAAAAAATTTTATTCACACCACTAAAAAAAGTGTGGATAACAACAGTCTGCTGAACGAAGATGGAAGTAAAGAAGTACTTCTTACTTCCTTTCATCTGCATCAAACTTTCACCTAACTTTGCTCACCTAAAATCACTCACTAATTCAATATGCTATGAAGTTTGAAGCACCTGTTGCCGTTACAGAGATAGCCGCTATGATAGGCGCAGCGCTGGAAGGCAACCATCAGCTGATGGCCTCCGGTATCAATGAGATCCATAAAGTACAGGAAGGAGATATATCATTTGTGGACTTTGAGAAGTACTATGATAAAGCCCTTAATTCTGCAGCCACCATTATCATCATCAATAAAAAAGTAGCCTGCCCGGCAGGTAAGGCGCTGTTGGTTACCGACGATCCGTTTAGTGCCTATGTATCCCTGGTAAAACATTTCCGTCCGTTTGAACCCTCCTCCAAACCCATCAGCGATACCGCCGTAATAGGTGAAGACACCATCATACAACCTAACGTATTCATTGGTAATCATGTGCGTATAGGCAGCAATTGCCTCATACATCCCAACGTTACTATTTATGACCATACTGTTATTGGCGATAACGTGATCATTCATGCAGGTACCGTTATTGGCGCCGATGCGTTTTACTTTAAAAAAAGGAAGGAACGCGCCGTGATGTATGATAAAATGGAAAGCTGCGGCCGGGTTATTATTGAAAGTGATGTGGAAATAGGCGCCGGCTGCACCATTGACAAAGGTGTAAGCGGTGATACCATCATAGGCCAGGGCACCAAGCTGGATAACATGATACACATTGGCCATGGTACCGTAATAGGCCGCAACTGCCTGTTCGCCGCACAGGTAGGCATTGGTGGCAAAGCCCGTATAGAAGATAACGTGATCCTCTGGGGACAGGTAGGCGTATCCAAAGACCTGGTGATCGGTAAAGATGCCGTAGTGCTGGCACAATCAGGCGTACCCAGCTCACTGGAAGGTGGTAAAACATACTTTGGCTCACCGGTAGAAGATGCCCGCAATAAAATGAAAGAGCTGAACTGGATAAAACGTATCCCTGAACTGTGGGAAAAAGTAATGAATAAATAGCTTTTAGCTTTTAGCAGCTAACGGCTAATAGCTAAAAGCTAATAGCCCAATAATAGCCAACCGCTAATATCATGCATATATCCCTTTTACAGAGCTTTGTTGCTGCTGTTCTATGCTTTGCCAGCCCTGTTAATACAACAACACCCGCTGCTGCGCAGGATCTTTATACTGATGACCAGGAGTGGAAGGTAGAGATCAGCGATGGCTGGTTCTCTGCCAAAACATTCCATTACGGCGCTTATACCACTACCGCCCGTAAGAACAGTGTGGCCAGCGCCACCAACATTACTTTTAAGAACGTTGAGAACCCTTTTAATTTCCTGGTAAAAGACAGCAGCGAGCAAATACTGGTACAGGCTTTAAGCACGCCGCGCGTTAGTTTCTCCGGCCGTGCTTTACCCGACTGGCTGGAAAAAACGCCTCCCACCAATCCGCTTTTTTACATTCTTATTAACGGTACCCAAAGTAACCCGCTGGTACGCTGGGAGCTGCTGTTAAAAAACCCGCATTACCTGGAGCTGAATGATAATAAACCCATTGGCATACTGCGCTCACCGGATACAGAGATCCGTGTTACTGCGCATAACCGTTTTGGTATTGTAAACTCTTATGAGAAGGTGTGTTATGAGTTCCATATAAAGGGCAATGCAGTAGCGGCGGTGATGCCGGGAGAGCAGCCCCGGGTATGGGTAAGCAAGCGTGTGAAGGCCGATACGGAAAAGGTGCTGGCAGCCGCAATAGGCGCCTTGTTATTTAGATAGCTTACCCGCGGCTGCGTCTTGTAAAAAGTCTTTACAAACACGGGCAATGGTTTGTTTTAACGGGGTGAACCGGAATTCCGGTAATGCCTGTAAGATCTTATCCGTGTTATAGTATATTTTCATTTGGGCGGTACGGGCGGTTTCTTTTGTAACCAGGGGTTTACTGCCGGAGAACAAGCCTTTCACTTTCTCCATACGCCACACCACTTCCGCCAGCCAGGGCTGCACATTGATATGCGGCGGTTTTTTACCCAGTTGTGCAGCCATTTCAGCAAAAAGATCGTAATAGCTCCAGTTCTCTGAAGAAAGCAGGTAACGTTCCCCGCTGATATCACTATCCATTAGCGCGCACATTACCTTCACCACATCTTCCACATCCACATAGCCGTTAATGCCTTTGGTATAAAAGGGAAATTCTTTCCAGGCATTCTTAAACAGCGCACCGGAACCATCGTGCCAGTAGCTGCTGCCCAGGATAATGGATGGGTTTACAATAGCTGCCGGTAATCCTTCTGCTACGCCGCGCCATACTTCCATTTCACTGCGGTATTTGCTAACCGCGTATTGGGAGTTACTACGGCTTTCCACCCACTCGCTTTCCTCACTTACCGGCACGCCCTCTTTTGTACGGCCCAGGGCAGCAACAGAGCTCACATGCACCAGCTTTTGCACACCGGCATCCAGGGCAAGGTTCACTATGTTAGCGGTACCTTCAATATTTATCTGCATCATGCTGCGGTGTGCAGCAGGCAGAAAAGATACTACGGCGGCACAATGGTATACCTGTGTAATACCCTGCATGGCTTCTTCCAGGCTTATAACATCCAGCACATCGCCCTGGAACCATGTTATCTGTGATTGTATATCCTGTAATGTTTCGGGTATCTGCTGGCGGTATAAAGCGCGTACGGGCTTGCCGGCCTTTACCAGTGCCCGTAATAGATTACTGCCTAAAAAACCTGTTCCGCCGGTAACTAAGATCATGAGCGCAAAAGTAAGAATTACGAATTATCAATTACGAATTACGAATTAAATGCAGCGATTTCAGGCATTTTATATGATCAATCATTATTAGACCTTGTAAACCATTTCCAGTAAATCCTTTACTAATAAGCATCCCAGCTACCCCATACATAATCCCTATCCCGACCATCCTGCCTAACGAAATAACAAATTCGCAATGGAAAAGCAATACTTCACTGAAGTACATGCCTCATGCACCCAATTCGTAATTATTCATAATTATTTTCAATGGCATTTCCTGTTTGGCGGGGCTGGCTATGCGCCGTTTTCGGCGGGTCGTAATTGATTCCCCGGCTATCTCTCATAATTATAAAACCCCTTTCCGCTCTTCCGCCCCAGCTCTCCCTTCGCCACTCTGCTGGCCTGCAGCTCATTGGGGGCAAAACGCGGCGCCTGATCAAAAGCGTTGTATAAGGATCGGGTTACTGCCAGGTTCACATCATTCCCTATCAGGTCCATCAATGCAAAAGGCCCCATACGGAAACCTGTGCTTTCCAGCAAACGGTCAATGGTAGCAAAGTCTGCCAGCTCCTGCTCAGCAGCTTTCATGGCCTCCAGGTAATAATGCCGGGCCACCCGGTTCACAATAAAACCCGGGGCGTCTTTTACATGCACCGGTGTTTTGCCCATGCTTTTGGCCAGCTCATACACCAGCGCTGCTGTTTCAGGGTTGGTGTTTGCTGCGGTTACCACCTCTACCAGCTTCATAAGCGGAGCCGGGTTAAAGAAATGCATACCCACTACCCGCGATGGATTTATAACGCCTGCAGCTATACGGGAAACGGATAATGAGGAGGTATTACTGGCAAAAATGGCATCGCTGTGGTTAAGTTCCGCCAGCTGGTTAAACAGTCCTGTTTTAGCTTCTATTTGCTCTGCAATGGCTTCTATGATCACTGCTGCCACGCAATCCTGCAGCCGGGAGGTAAATTGCAGGCGTTGCAGCGTAGCGGTTTTATCCGCAGCAGTGAGTTTGCCTTTCGCTACTGCAGTATCCAGGTTTTGGGTTATCTGTGCCTTTGCTTTGTCCAGCATGGCAGGCTGTATATCAAACAAAAGCGTTTGGTACCCGCTGGCAGCCGCCACCTGTGCTATACCGGCGCCCATAGTACCGGCGCCGCACACGGCAATGGTTTTAATTTCGTGGAGAGCGATCATGAAGAAGGGGGTGTAAGGTCAAAAAAAGAAAAGGTGAAAGCATGCTTTCACCTTTTCTTTTATTATCTATAGCTATACCGCGCCCGTGAACTGTTCCAGGAAGCGGGTATCATTTTCGGAGAATAATCGAAGGTCTTTGATCTGGTACTTCAGCATGGTAATACGTTCTATACCCATTCCAAAAGCAAAGCCGGTATATTTTTCAGGATCAATGCCGCAGTTTTCCAGCACTTTGGGATGCACCATACCACAGCCCAATATCTCAACCCAGCCGGTATGCTTACATACGGAGCAGCCTTCGCCCCCGCAGATAATGCAGGAAATATCCATTTCTGCGCTGGGCTCTGTGAACGGGAAGTAAGAAGGGCGGAAGCGGATGCGCACCTCCTCGCCAAACAGCTCCTTCACAAAGTGATACAGCGTTTGTTTCAGATCGGCAAAAGATACATTTTCATCAATGTACAAACCCTCTGCCTGGTGAAAGAAGCAGTGTGCGCGGGCGCTGATGGTTTCATTACGGTACACCCGGCCCGGGCATATTACGCGTATGGGCAGCTTACCGGCCTCCATGGTGCGTACCTGCACGCTGGAAGTATGGGTACGCAGCAGCCAGTCGGGATTCTTGCTGATGTAAAAGGTATCCTGCATATCACGCGCCGGGTGGTTTTCCGGCAGGTTCAGCGCCGTAAAGTTGTGCCAGTCGTCTTCAATTTCCGGGCCTTCGGCTACTGTATAACCCAGCCGTGCAAATATGTTGATGATCTTATTGCGTACAATGCTGATAGGGTGGCGGGTACCCAGGCGGTGCGCTTCTGCAGGCAGGCTAAAGTCCACCGCAGCCTGCGTTTGGCCGGCGCCATCCTTTAAGTGCTCAAACTGCGTATAGCGTTCTTCCGCTATCTGCTTAAAGCTGTTCAATACCTGCCCGAACTCCTTTTTACGTTCATTGGGTACCTGCTTCATTTCCCCGAACATGGCTTTTACAATCCCTTTTGTTCCAAGGAACTTAATGCGGTATTGTTCCAGCTCATCTGCCGTTTTAGGTTCAAAGGCCTGTATTTCCTGTGTGTAGGCCGTTATTTGCTGTACTATCTGCTCCATAGGGCAACAAAGATAAGAGAATTCACATTTGCCAAAAAAATCTTACCTTTTAGGGTACAAATACCCACTATGACTGTCGCGGGCAACATTGGAGCAGTAATTGCGCTACTGGTGTGTATTGTTATCCTCGTCCTACTACTGCTAAGGTATAAACGAAAATATCAGGCAGAAGCAACGGTTACTTATTTTGCAACCTCCCTTTTTGGAAAAAATACGATCGACGATATCCTGTGGGATATCGCCAAGAACTGCATCCGCCACTTACAGTTTGAAGATTGTGTCATATACCTGCTGGATGCAGACCGGCAGGTGCTGGTGCAAAAAGCCGCCTATGGCCCCAAGAACCCTGTACGTTTTGAAATAAAAGAGCCGCTTGAAATTCCCGTAGGCCAGGGCATAACCGGTACTGTGGCCATTACCGGTAAACCGGAAATTATATTCAACACCAGTAAGGATGCCCGTTATATACAGGACGATAAACGCCGCCTGTCTGAAATAGCTGTACCCATTTGTTATGAAGGAAAGGTGATAGGCGTAATAGATTCCGAACATCACCGCCCCGGCTTTTACAGGCCCCTGCACCTGCGTGTGCTGGAAAAAATAGCCGCCATTGGCGCCATTAAAATAGGCAAAACATTGGCGGAGCAAAAGGCACAGCTGCAGGAGGCCGAGGTGCAGCAGCTGCACCGGCAGCTGGCTGAGTTCCGGCTGGTAACCCTTAAATCACAAATGAATCCCCACTTCCTGTTCAACTGCTTGAACGGGGTATATAACTGCCTGCTTACCGGGCAAATGCAAAAGGCCGAAGATTATATTTCCAGCTTTGCACGCCTGCTGCGCATGGTGTTAATGCATGCGGAAAAGAATTTTATTTCCCTGCGGGATGAAATGGACCTGCTGCAGTACTACCTGAAAATAGAATGCCTGCGTACAGACCATGCCTTTACCTATACTATGGAGGTAGATGAAGATATTAACCCCGGCGAATATTATGTGCCCGGCATGCTGATACAGCCTTTCCTTGAAAACGCCATCTGGCACGGGTTAATGAATAAAACAGGGGAGCGGCAGCTGCATATTAAATGGCGTCAGCAAAATGAGCGGGTGGTGATATGTGAGATCATGGATAATGGGGTAGGCCGCAGTGAAGCGGCAAGGTACACGGATAATGGGTTAAAAACAGGCAGGCATCAATCCAGGGGAATGGGCTTATGCCAGGAGCGGGTAGACCTGTACAAGTCCCTGTTCGATACCCGTTTCAGCATACAGGTGGCCGACCTGGTAGATGCGCGTAACCAGCCGGCCGGCACCAAAGTAACCATTGCTTTTGATATAAACCCGGATATGATCGCTACACAAGTCATTTAAAAAATAAGCTTATACCCTACCCCGCGGATGTTCACGATCTGTACCCGCGGATCTTCTTTCAGGTAGCGGCGTATTTTGGTGATGAACACATCCATGCTGCGGGCATTAAAAAAGCTATCATCCCCCCAAAGGTCCAGCAGCACAGCTTTACGCTCCATTACCTGGTTCTTGTTATCGTACAGGCGGCGCAGTATCTCCGCTTCACGGTGCGAAAGAAAAGCCGAATTACCATTACGGGTAAGCGTTTGTTTTATGTAGTTAAAAGCATACTGCCCTATCATTACTACCTCCCCGCTTTCCACACCCGGCAGGCGCGCAGGCTGCTCGCCGGCACGTTTCAGCAGGGCCTTGATACGTACGATCAGCTCATCCATGCTAAAAGGTTTCTTCAGGTAGTCATTACCACCCAGCTCAAAACCTTTCACCACATCCGCCGTTTGCGATTTGGCGGTAAGGAATATAATGGGCGTCAGCTTATCCTGCCTGCGGATCTCTGTGGTTACGCTAAACCCATCCATGTTGGGCATCATAATATCCAGCACCACCACATCCGGATGGTGCTGCTGGTACAGGCGCAGGCCATCTTTGCCATCTGCTGCGTACAGCATATCAAAGCCGCGCATTTCCAGGCTGTCTTTCACAATCTGGCCCAGCTGGTATTCATCCTCTATCAATAATACTTTTGCCATAAAACTGATTTACGATGTACGATTTTAGATTTCAGATTGGGGCCACTTTAAATCTAAAATCGTAAATCTAAGCTCTAAAATTTTAAACAGGGATCTCCATGGTAAATTCACTGCCTTTTTCCGGCTCACTACGTACTGTAATGCTGCCATGGTGCAGCTCCACTATCTTTTTCACATAGCTCAGGCCCAGCCCAAAGCCCTTTACATTATGCAGGTTGCCGGTAGGCACCCGGAAGAATTTGTCGAAAATACTCTCCTGGTAAATACGGGGTATGCCAATGCCGTTATCCTTCACTTTTATGGTTAGCAGGCCATTGCTTTTGCTGCACTGGATATGCACCATCGGCTGATCGCCGGAGTATTTAATAGCATTGTCCACCAGGTTATTCACTGCATTGGATAAATGGGTTTTGTCCACATACACCAGCGGGTGATCCAAATGGTTATCATAGCGGAACTGTACCGGCTGGCCGGTTTTTACCTGGTGATTGGTAATAATGTTATCTATCAGGTCGTTCAGGTCTGTTTCTTCTTTAAAAAGCTCTATTTCTTCTTTCTCTTCTGCGGCAATCTGCAATACTTTCTCCACCAGGTCAGAGAGGCGCTGCAGCTCCTGCTTTGAAATATCCAGGTAGTTCTTTGTTTTACGCTGATCGCTTAATGCGTTAAAGTTCTGCATAGCCTCTACCGCCGCATACACAGTGGCAATGGGCGTTTTCAGCTCATGCGTCATGTTGTTGATAAAATCATTCTTTACATCCGATAAGCGCTTTTGTTTTAAGATGGTGCGCAGCATGTAAATAAAGCAAAGGGTGGTCAGTATTAGTAATACCAGCGACGTAAACAGCGTCCACACCATTTTCATCAGAATGTATTGTAAGGGCGATGCAAAGGTAGCCTGTACAAACAGGTTGCTGGCCGGGTTAAAAGGCATCTTGCTTGTTTTTAGGGGCTCTCTTATGCGCATGCTGTCCCGGAAGCTTTCCCGGGAAAAGTTGCTGAAGTTTACATGAAAAGTGTCAAACTTATAACCCGTTACAATCTGCCGGTTATGCAACTCCGCGGTAAAGTTGGAGTCCAGCCCTTTCAGGTTCACACTATCTCCGTAAAGGTTATTTAACAATATCAGATCAGACATTTGCCGGGCCAGCGTATCCGCAAAAGTACGGGAAGGTGTGCCGGGTTTAAACACCGGCAGGGGGCGCTCCCCGCCCATAATAGCATCTAACATTGCGTGGGCAGAATCTCTTTTAGCGTTGGATGCGCTCAGCTGCTCCGGCTGCAAAACCAGGTTGGATCCCTTTTTAGCGGCAGTGTCCTTGCCGTAATAATGTACCAGCCGGCGGGCCTCAATAAACTGGTTATTGAATAAAGCCGTACGCAGCGCCCCGTTTATATCCCGGTTAAACTGGTCAAACTGTACTTCGTAGGAATTATAGAGCCAGTAACCCTGGAAAAGATAGATCCCCAGGATGCAGACGCTCATTAGTATAAGTATGTTACGGATGCGCTTACGCATGGCAACAAAACTATTGTTTTCCCGGCGGGTCTGCTTCCTTTTCTTAACAATAATTAACAGTAAATAAGAATGCTTAACTGAGAATCTGTACTTTGCACATGCCTGGCGGCAGTTGGATAGCAGCCGCATCCTTTTAGATCTTTTATGATCGGCTGAAGATCAAGTGTTTCCGCAGGGCAGATAAATGGCGGTAAAACTCCGTAGGCGGCAATGTTCGCCCGGTTTTTACTTATTAACTTACAGCGCCGGTGTACAACGCTAAAAAGGCATCAAAAGCAGGAAGCTATAGCGTTAATAATCAGATAGAGAGATGAAGTCACTTGTATGCACGCTGGTCTTTATTATCCTGTGTGGTACCCTGGTCCGGGGGCAGATGAGGCAGAAAGGACAGATCAAAGGCCATCTTACTGATAAAAGCTCCGAACAGCCGCTGGCAGATGCCAGTGTGGCTTTGTTATACGCCAAAGATTCCACCATGGCCGCATCGGCCTTTACAGATAAAAAAGGCGCCTTTACCCTGGACGATCTGCCGGAAGGCACCTATAAGCTCTACATCACTTTCCTGGGCTATCAGCCATTATTACAAACCGTATCTATTACTCCGGAACAGCCCATTGCTGCACTGGGCGCTATTCCCCTGCAAAAAACCGGTGTTACCCTGGATGCTGTTGAGATCACGGAAATAAAACCACCCATCCGCGTGAAAAAGGATACGCTGGAGTTCAACGCAGGCTCCTTCAAAACCCGGCAGAATGCCGTGGTGGAGGAATTGCTGAAAAAGCTGCCCGGCGTGGAAGTAGATAAGGATGGTAACATTAAAGCCCAGGGCGAAACAGTGAAAAAGATCCTGGTAGATGGCAAACCTTTTTTTGGCAATGATCCCAAGCTGGCCACCAAAAACCTGCCGGCGGAGATTGTAGACAAGATCCAGCTGATAGATAAAAAATCTGACCAGGCCCAGTTTTCCGGTATCAACGACGGGCAAACGGAAAAAGCCATCAACATCACCATCAAAAAAGACCGCAAGAAAGGCATGTTCGGCCAGGTATCTGCCGGCGCAGGCACCAGTGAACGTTTTGCGGCCAGCACCTCTCTGAACCGTTTCCGGGAAGATCAGCAGCTCTCTTTCATAGGCAGCGGCAACAACGTCAACAACCAGGGTTATACAGATATCAGCGGACTGAGTATGGGTGGTGGCCGGGGTATGCGCGGGGGTATGGGTAATAACGGCGGTAACGGCATTTCCCGTAACTGGACCGCAGGCCTTAATTACAGCCAGGACCTCACGAAAAGGCTCCGTATCAGCGGCAGCTATTTTTATAACAATACCACCACGGAAAATGAGCGCAACAGCGCGCGCCAGAACCTGCTGCCGGATACTACCTACTACTATAACCAGCGCTCAAATTCAATCAGCACCAACGCCAATCATAACTTTAACATGCGGGTGGAGTATGAGATAGACAGCACACAGTCCCTGATTGTTTCACCCAACTTAAATTATACTACCAGCAGCAATTTCCAGGATAACCTGTATGAATCCCTGGGAGGCTCGCACCAGCTGGTGAACAACGGTACCACCCGTAATGCCGGCAATAATACAACGCCCACCTTTGCTGCAGATGTGCTGTATCGCAAAAAGTTCCATAAAACCGGGCGCACCTTCAGTGCCAATCTGAATATGGGCACCAACAACGGTGATATGGAGAACTATAACCACTCCAATAACCTGTTTATACAACCTAACGGTGCCATTCAAACAGATAGTATAGACCAGCGTAATGATATTACCAACAAGGGCCTGAACACCAATGTACGCCTCATTTACACGGAGCCGCTGGCAAAAGACCACTTCCTGGAATTTACCTATGCCTGGAGCCGTAACTATTCATCATCCGATAAGCTCACGTATGATTTTAATGCTGTTAAAGGCATTTACGACCGGCCCAATGATAGCTTAAGTAATTCCTTTGAGAATACTTTCTCTACCCAGCAGGCGGGAGTAAGCCTGCGCACGCAAAAGAAAACGTATGATTACAGCCTGGGGCTGAATGTGCAGTACAGTGACCTGGATAACAACAATATCAGCCTGCAGAACCGGCTGCAGCAGCATACGTTTAACTTTTTCCCGTCCGCCAGTTTCAGCTACGCATTTAACAATAATAAACGCCTGCGTTTCTTTTACCGGGGCGGTACCCAGCAGCCTAGTGTAAACCAGCTGCAACCCGTGCCGGACAACAGTAATCCGTTGTATATTCAGTTAGGCAACCCTGACCTGAAACCTTCTTTCAACAACAACTTCAGCATAGGATATAACACTTTTAACCCTTCCAGCATGCAGGGGTTATTTGCCAATATAAGCATGGCGCTTACCAGCAACAAGATCATTAATGCCAATTACTTTGATTCCCTGGGCAGGCAGGTAAGCCAGCCGGTGAATGTGAATGGCGCTTATAACATTAATGGTAACCTGGTAAATACCATTCCCCTTAAAAGAGAGCATACTTCCCTGAATGCCACCACCAATTTTAGCCTGAACCGGGATGTAAGCTACATTAACAACATTAAGGGTATTACGCGCAATTTTATGGTAAACCAGGGGCTAAGCTTTAACTACGCCTACCGCGAGCTGTTTGACTTTTCAACCAATGGCGGCATAAATTATAACGGCGCCCGCTATAGCGTGCAAAAAGATAATAACCGCGATTATTTCAACTACTTTTTTTCCTTTGATTTTAATGTGAACCTGCCCTTGGGCTTTAACATTGGCTTTGACCTGGACTATACGCTGAACACCGGGCTGGCAGCAGGTTATAACCAGGATGTAACGATGCTGAATGCTTATATATCCAAAAGCCTGTTCCGCAATAAGCAGGCCCTTATAAAGCTGCAGGGCTTTGACCTGCTGAACCAGAATGTAAGCATTAGCCGCAATGTGGGCGAGAATTATATTGAGGATGTACAGGCCAGGGTATTACAGCGTTTTTGCCTGCTGAGCTTTTCTTATTTCCTGAACCGTTTTGGAGGTGGGGAGAAAGGGGGCAACAAAAATATGCGCATGAGGAATGTTATGCCAATGCAAATGATGCCAGGGGGTGCGCGGATGATAAGAACGAGAGGCTAGGCCTGAAAACTTGAAAGGTTGAAAGAAAATAAAGGTGGATGCATGTTTAAATGCACATAAGTTCCCGCTAGCATCCAACTTTAAATCCTTACAACCTTGGTATCTTAGTAGACGTGTAACTTACCGTGAAGTACCACATCTGATCATGCTTTTTGTCCTTCCATTTTCACCTTTTGTACCTTCCAGCCCTGAGCGATGCGCTGCATTACCCAGGAAAGTGTAAAGGTGGGTATGAAATCGAGCCCGGGGAACAGCTCTTCCATAAAATTGAATAAACTGCCAAAGGTGCCCAGGGTACCGCCAAACATGCGGTAAAAAATAATGGCGGAGATGGGCGCCCAAATAACGTCACTTACTTCTCCTAACAGAGGTACTGCATAACTTGCACAACCTAAAAGGTCCATTATCACGCAAACCAATAAACTGGGAGTATATCTTTTTTCCATCTTTCAACCTCCTCTTTTCTTATAAAAGCTTTAAACAGGTAAAATGTTACAGTTTCTGATAAATAAGCACAATTAATGCCAAACTTTGGGGTCGCTGAAACAGGCTGCTGGACTGGCTTTCTAACTTATTGATATATACGTAAAAGTAAGTCAAAAAGATGTGCACGTTATACGGAAAATCGAAAATGCGTAGAACCCGCAGGAGGAATTGACAATTACGAATAGCGCTAAGCGATTGATCTTTAATAGTCGCGCCCCATTTATATGTACGGTTGTACTGGTTATCAGTAGTGTTATTGAATTGTTAATCGCCGTTGGTTCAAAACATTATTGATTTCCATAGGCATTCGTTTGCGTGCGATGTACCCAATTCGTAATTGATAATTCGTAATTCACAATACATTGCCTGATTTTCAATAGTATTATGAAAATGAGCCCAATTGTGGTATTTTCATTCGTAATTATTCATAATCATAATTATTTTTAGGGGCTTTCATGTCCCGCTTCGGCGGGATCATAATTGATAATTCGTAATTCCAATACAATGCCTGATAAAAACTCACGCCGCGATATGATTAAAAAAGCCGCTGCACTGGCCTTTGCCTCCACAACCTTATCATCCCTCACCAACCGGGTAATGGCCCACGAAGAGGCTATGGATGAAAAACTGAAAGGCAACATTAACCACTCCGTTTGCGCCTGGTGTTATAACGATATTCCGCTGGAAGAGCTGTGCAAATCCTCTAAGAACATTGGTTTACAATCCATTGACCTGCTGGATCCGAAAGATTTTGCCACCGCAAAAAAATATGACCTTACCTGCGCCATGGTAGCTTCTATCAACAAAGACTGGGGTATCAACAAAGGCTGGAACCGGGTAGAGCATCATGATAAGCTGGTGGAATATTACCAATACCTGATCGATGAAACGGCCAAAGCGGGGTTTCCCAACCTCATATGCTTTTCCGGTAACCGCGAAGGACTGGATGATGAACAGGGCCTGAAAAACTGTGCCCAGGGTCTTAAACGTATTATGGGCTATGCTGAAAAGAAAAAAGTGACCATTGTAATGGAGCTGCTGAACAGCAAAATAAATCACCATGATTACCAGTGCGATCATACGCTGTGGGGCGTGGAATTATGCAAGGCTATTGGCGATGAACGTTTTAAGCTGCTGTACGATATTTACCACATGCAGATCATGGAGGGAGATGTGATCCGTACCATACAGGATTATCATCCCTACATTGCGCACTACCATACCGGCGGGGTACCCGGCCGTCATGAAATAGATGAAACACAGGAGCTGTATTACCCGGCTATTATGAAAGCCATACATGATACTGGCTTCAAAGGATTTGTAGCACAGGAGTTTGTGCCTAAACGTGCTGATAAAATCGGCTCTCTGAAACAGGGGGTTGAGATCTGTGATATTTAGAACAGTCCACGGTCCATGGTCCACAGTCCACGGCATACTGCGGTAAAGCAGGTAGTACGGGGAACGGCCATGGACCGTAAATTTCTTCCCCTCCAAATTCCCACTCCACTAAGCTATTACCCTACGCAGCAGGCCATAGACCATCGGCACCCGTTACTAAACTTCCTTTCCACCTGACTATTCCCTTATGAAATAGGCAATGGACCATCGACCATCGGCCACCCGCTACCAAACTTCTATTCCACTAACTACCACCCTACGCACCAGGCCATGGACCATCGACTGTGGACCGTGGACTATTTATTCTATATTTGCGCGAAGTATATCCTACTTATTTGATAGACTAATTGCGCAAATATAGAATAAATCACATGGCACAGATCTTCAAAAAGCCTTTAAGCTGGTTATTACAGGAATCCGGCCAGGAAGGCGCCCATACCTTAAAACGCACTTTGAGCGCTTTTCAGCTCGTAACGCTGGGCATAGGCGGTATTATCGGCGCCGGCCTGTTTTCCCTGAGCGGACTGGCAGCAGCCAACAACGCAGGGCCGGCCGTTACACTGTCCTTTATAGTAGCCGCTATTGGCTGCGCTTTTTCGGGACTGTGCTATGCGGAGTTTTCATCCATGATACCCGTTGCCGGCAGCGCCTATACCTACGCATACGCCACCATGGGCGAAATGATCGCCTGGATCATTGGCTGGGACCTGGTGCTGGAATTTTCTGTAGGTGCAGCTACGGTAGCCATCAGCTGGTCTAATTACCTGGTAAAGTTCTTAAGCTCGTATAATATTTACCTGCCGCCGCAACTGGTACACTCACCTTTTGAAACCGCCCAGCTGGCAGATGGTTCAGTGGTACACGGTATTATGAACCTCCCTGCAGCGCTGGTTATACTGGCTATGTCCTGGTTGCTGATACGCGGCACCAAAGGCTCCGCCATCTGGAATACGCTGGTAGTGATCCTGAAAGTAGGCGTAGTGATCTTATTCATTGCGCTGGGCTGGCGTTATATACAACCCGCCAACTATACGCCTTATATACCGGCTAATACCGGCACCTTTGGAGAATATGGCTGGTCCGGCATTTTGCGCGGAGCAGGCGTTGTGTTCTTTGTGTATTTAGGGTTTGATATTATCAGCGCCGCCGCGCAGGAAACGCGTAACCCTAAACGTAATATGCCTATCGGTATCCTGGGATCGCTGGTGGTGTGTACGATATTGTTTATCCTGTTTGCGCATGTAATGACCGGCCTGGCCCCTTATACCGCCTTTAAAGGCAATGCTGCGCCGGTGGCGGTGGCTATCGAGCGCACGCCTTATACCTGGCTCTCGCAGCTGATCATACTGGCTATCCTCATCGGCTATACGTCGGTAATATTGGTAGATCTATTAGGGCAAACCCGTGTGTTTTATGCTATGGCTAAAGATGGTCTGCTGCCTAAAGTGTTTTCGGATATCCATCCCCGTTTTCAAACGCCCTGGCGCTCCAATATCCTGTTCTGCATTTTTGTAGGTTTGTTTGCAGCGTTTGTACCTATCCGCGTAGTAGGTGAAATGACCAGCATTGGTACCCTGCTGGCATTTGTGATCGTTTGCGCCGGTGTATGGATCATGCGGTATTCCATGCCGGATGCGCCCCGTGCTTTTAAAACACCCTTAGTGCCTTTTGTACCTATTATGGGGATTATTACCTGTGTTGGTATGATGTTGTTCCTGCCCTGGGATACCTGGTTGCGGCTGATCGTATGGATGGCTATTGGTATGGTGATCTATTTCCGGTACGGGAAAAAGCACAGCAAAGTGAGGAACGCAAAATCAGTTGGCAGTTAGCAGTGGGCAGTTGGCAGTCATGTACACCGTTTTGCCATGACTGCCAACTATTACTAATATTCAAATTTAACCTGGCCACTGCCAACTATATTCAAACGTTTATCTTACTATTTACAACCCATCCGCTCCAATAACTGCCCACTGCCCACTGCTAACTGCCCACTAAAATTTCCAGTCCTCCCGCAGCACGCCCATCACCACCATATCCACATACTGCCCGTGCAGCTTGGCGCTGTGGCGCAGTATGCCTTCCTTGGTAAAACCAAGCCGTATGGGTATTTGCGCGCTACGCTCGTTCTGTAATACAAAACGGATCTCAATTTTATTCAGCCGTAATTTTTTAAACGCAAACGTGATCAGCGCCTTGCAGCTGGCTGTGGCTATGCCTTTGCGCTGAAAGGCCTCGCTTACCCAATAGCCTATTTCTGCCTTTTGCAGCAGGTGATCCCAGCCATGCAGGTCCATTACACCACATAGCTGCTGCTGGTACCATATGCCCAGGGCCATGGCTTCCTGCTCTTCTGCCTTGCGCTGCATAAGCTGTATAAAACGTACGGAATGTTCTTCATTGGTATTATAATCTACCCACGGCAAAAATTTACGCAGGCTTTTGCGCGATGCATCTATTTGTTTATATAAAGGTGCGGCATCCGCCGGCTGCAGCTGCCGCAGGGTTATCAGCTCATTTACACGAAGTTCCAGCATATCAGGAGAATGGTGGTCAGTAAGATGTTCCACGGCCAAATTAAACAAATTTAGCCACAAGCTTGTGTTACAGCCATATATAAAAAAGGCCGGCACTATTGCCAGCCTTGTACAGTTGTAGCGTTTAGTTTGGATTGAATGAAAACACATTCCTAATTCTGCGCTATCAACTGTTGTTTAGTCATGTCCTTTACAATCAGTTTGGCGTACAGGTAGGCCTGTCTCACGGCAGTAGGCGGGTCTACGGACTGCGTTTGGGCAGAGTAGATCAGCTTACGCTGGTCCAGGTCATACAGGTTACTTTGCCAGTTATACCGGGTGTTGGTCTGGTAATAACCTGGCTGGTACATTGCTCCATACCAGCGGCTGTAATACGGCCAAAAACCACCATAGTACGGTCCGTATGGGCCGTAAGGGCTTGATGGTACAAAATCCCTTTCACGCGCTTTGTTCAACAGCACTACTGTCAGCACCTGGCTGGCATCGCTGTTACGCAGCTGGCGCAGGGCCGCTTTTTCATCTGTCTTGTCTCCAAAAGCATCCGGCCCGTAAGTACGCAGGGCAGAAGCAGCATTCAGCCCTTCTTTCTGCAGCTCAGCTACCAGGTTATCTTCCATCAGGGCCCGCAGCTGTTTTTCACGTTGCGGTACCAATGCCATTACCATGATCTTTTTATCTTTTTGTAGCTGCGCATCATTCGTTTTCCAGGAAGAGGTGAGCTTGGTGCTGGTACAAGCACCCAGCAGCAGCAATCCTGCGCCCGTTATAAATAATCCAATCTTTTTCATAATCGCCTCGTTTTTATACTGTTTAGACGGGCAAAGGGGAGCATAGTTACATGGGGTGGTGTTAAGGGAATGCAAAAATAGTTGATGGTCCATAGTCCATGGCCTGGTGCGGGGAAGAATTATTGCGGGTTAGTAAATGGGTCAATACTCCATTGCATACTGCAGGAGTTAAATTCTTGGGGGAACGGAAAATAGTCCATGGCATAGTACGGGGAAGAAGTATTGCATGGTTAGTAAATGGGGCAATAGTCCATTGCATACTGCACGGGTTAAATTCCTTGGGGAGTAGAAAATAGGCCATGATCTATTGCATACTGCACGGGATGTTTTTTCGGGAAATGTGGATGGGGTTGTTGTTGTGGGAGATGGATTGCTATCGCATTATAATACGATGACAGCCGGCTAATCAATACGACATAATAAAGTGATAAAGCAAATTAGGATATAGGGTTATCATCAAATACTAAAAAATAACATCAGCACCCCCTAAAAGCAAAAGTCCATAGCCTATAACCCATTACAAGGCTATCGACTATGGACCTACTTATAACTATACGCGGAAAAAACATTCTCCTTGCACAAGACCATCGCACAGGGACCATCGACCCATTTACTAACCACGCAATACTTCCACTCTGCACCAGGCCATGGACTATGGACCATCGACCATGGACCCACTAATAATTAATCACCTGCTCTTCAATAGCAGCAGGTATTTCCCGGAACTGGTATAGCTGCGTACGCAGCTGCGGCTCAAAACCGGCTTCTTTAATAGCTTCCTGTATAGAGCGGTAAGTGAACCGGTGCGGTGCACCCGCTGCGCTTACCACATTCTCTTCGATCATAATAGAGCCAAAATCATTGGCGCCGGCATGCAGGCATAGCTGCGCTACCTGTTTACCAACAGTAAGCCAGGAGGCCTGTATATTCTTCACATTCGGCAGCATAATGCGGCTCAGCGCTATCATGCGTATATATTCTTCGGCAGTGGTAATGTTGTGTACTCCGCGTATGCGGGCCAGCAGCGTATCCACATCCTGGAAGGTCCAGGGAATAAAGGCGGTAAAACCATAATGCCCTTCCGGCTTTTCACTTTGTACCTGGCGTATATCTACAAGGTGCTCAAACCTTTCCAGCACGGTTTCTACGTGGCCAAACATCATGGTAGCAGAGGAGGCAATGTTCAGCTTATGTGCAGCCCGCATTACATCCAGCCACTCCTGCGCACCACATTTCCCTTTGGAGATGAGGCGGCGCACCCGGTCGTTCAGTATTTCCGCGCCAGCGCCGGGCAGGCTATCCATACCTGCTTCCTGCAAGGCTTTCAGCACTTCAATATGCGTGCTTTTTTCCAGCTTGGTAATATGTGCTACTTCGGGGGGCCCAAGCGTGTGCAGGCGTAAGGTGGGGTATAACCGTTTCAGCTCCTTGAACAGGTCTACATAAAAGCTGAGTCCCAGCTCAGGGTGATGGCCGCCCTGCAGCAGCAGCTGATCGCCGCCGTACTTCAGGGTTTCATCTATCTTGCGCTTGTACTCTTCAATGTTGGTAATGTAAGCCTCCGCATGCCCGGGTATCCGGTAAAAATTGCAGAACTTGCAGTTAGCCGTGCAAACGTTGGTGGTATTCACGTTCCGGTCTATCTGCCAGGTTACTTTGCCATGCGGTACCTGTATCTTACGCAGCTCGTTGGCAATATGCGCCAGCTCTGCCATGGGCGCTTTCTCAAATAAGAACACTCCTTCTTCCGCAGTCAGCCACTCAAAGGCGAGGGCTTTCTGATATAGATCTTTCAATTGCATTGTTAAGCCTTATGCAGCAAAGTTACTAATTACAGGATATAAGTTGCTGATATTCGTCAGTCCGCTCAATTCCGGATCAAGTCCACCTTAGGCCCGCATCAAGTCCACGTCATGTCCACAACGTAGCTGATAATCAGTCGTGTACAACGGCTGTGCGATCCATAGTTTGCCCGGGTGCTGGCCCTTACCTGCAGGTAACAAGGGAATGAGCATTATATCAGCACATTATCAGCTTGCAAAAGCTGATCCTGGCTGATTGTTTCGTAGTTGTCTTAACGGCTGCAGAAATAATAATCATGGTTGCTGTACTTCCTGCAAACCGGTTCATTCGTCAGTCCGCTCAATTCCGGATCAAGTCCACCTTAAATCCGCATCAAGTCCACGTCATGTCCACAACGTATCTGATAATCAATCGTGTACAACAGGGGTACGTTCCGTGTTTTTCCGGGTGCTGGCCTGGTAAATTACAGGTGCTGCTGTGGTTATGTACATTATTCCGGCATATAACAAACCAGATCATATAGCTGGCGCCCCTTCGCCTGCGGCAGCGCCAATAAAGCAATCCCGCAAGCATTACTGCTGCAAGACACTACCCCTGTACAATGCCATCATTACCTGCATGCTCGCACTAGATAAGTACTCATACTCCCATATCTATCCGTCATACCCTCATACACCTTCTTCCCATCTCACCACTGCAGATCCCCTGCAGTCCATTCGTCTCCGCTTCAGAACACTTTATACTGCGTAACCCGTTGTTTGTACGCTTTTGCCGCCGTTTGAAATATTTTTTTGTTATGTAAAACCATTTTAATGTTAAATTTAGGTAAACGAGAGCTTCACGCGTCCTGTATGCGATATACCTTACTGTTATACTGTTGCCTCCTGCACGCCTTTGCCGGCAATTCCACCCACGCAGCTGCCCTGATCTCTTTCAGCGCCCTAAATTCCGATACCACAGAAAAAGGATCGGTGCTTATTACCAGCTTCCCGTTCAAGCAATATTATGGCGGGGTAGTGGTTATACAGGCACAACTCAAAGGAATACCGGATACCCTGCAGTTTATACTGGATACCGGCAGCGCCGGCATTTCATTGGACACCGCTACCTGCGTGCGGCTGGGCATTACGCTGCAACCCTCGGATCGTATTGTACGGGGCCTGGGCGGCGCCAAACAGGTATCTTTTGCCAGGGACCGCACCTTAGTATTACCTGGCCTGGAGGTGGACAGCCTTGATTTTCATGTGAATGATTATGAGCTTATTAGCCAGGTATATGGGCTGCAGGTAGATGGTATTATTGGCCACAGCCTGCTAAGCCGCTACATTGTAAATGTGGATTATGATAAGGAGCTTATAAATATCTACACCAAGGGCAAGTTCAACTATCCAAAGGGAGGCCAGCTGCTAAGACCTTCATTAACGCTCATTCCCATTATACCCGCACCCCTGCGCAATGGCAAGGCGCAAACCCTGAACCGCTATTACTTTGATACCGGCGCCGGTATGTGCCTGCTGCTCTCCAACCAGTTTGTGAAAGACAGCGCACTGCTTTCTTCCCGCAAACGGCAGCGTAAAATCATTCAAACAGAGGCCCAGGGCCTGGGCGGTAAAATGGAAATGCACATCACCACCATCCAGGAGTTTAAAGTAGGCAACTACAGCTTCCGCAATGTACCGGTGTATCTGTTTGATGATATAACCAACATTACAGCTTATCCTTTCCTGGGTGGCATGATCGGGAACGACCTGCTGCGCCGCTTTAACCTCACCCTCAACTATCCCAAAAAAGAAATTTACCTGCTGCCCAACTCCCACTACCGGGATCCGTTCGATTACTCCTATACGGGTTTGATCATTTACCTGATCAACGGCCGTGTAGAGATCACCGATATCATCAAAAATTCCCCGGCAGAAAACGCAGGCTTTAAAAAGGGGGATGTGATCCTGGCCATCAACAACAATTTCACCAATAACCTGCAGGTTTACAGGGATATACTTAAGACCGTAGGTACCAAACCTAGCATCCTCGTTATCCGCGATAAAGAACTTATCCTCAAAAAGCTACCAATAAAAAGTATTTTGTAACGTTTTAGTAGGGAGTTTTTTTTCATGCGGAGATCTCTTTTATTCATATTGCTATCCAGCAGCCTTTCCATGGCTGTGCATGCGCAAAGTAAGCGCCAGCCCGTAAAGGGGGAGCCGGACGCCGCTGCGGTGCTGCCGTTCCGGTTTTACGGTAACCAGATCGTGATACCCGCCATGGTATCCGGCAGCTCAGATACCCTGCACTTTATTTTTGATACCGGTACAGAAGTAACCATCCTGCATTATGGCCTGGCCAAAAAGCTAAACATCTCCGCCAAACAAAAAGCCGGCGTTACCGCTACCAATAACCTGATGCTGAAGGTAAACACCGCCACGCTGAATGTGCTGTACCTGGGCAAAACCAAAATGCCTTTCCTGAAGGTATACCTGGAAAATATTCCCGAATTCCGCACAGGTCCGCTGGTAATAGACGGCTTTATAGGCATTGACCTGCTGAAGCAGTTTGTGGTAAAAATAGACTATGCACAGCAGCAGCTGGTGCTCTACAACCCCGGCACCTCCATGGAGTTTGCAGGCGCGCAGGTGCTGCCCTTTAAGCTTAACTTCCGCACCCCGGTAATACCCGCCACCATAGAGCTGGACGATGGCCAGACCATTACCGGCAACTATCACGTAACTACCGGCGGCGACTATGGGCTTTTATTTAACTGGCCCTATGTGCAAAAGAACCAGCTGGCCGACCGTATGATCACCCTGGGCTCTGAACAGGTGCAGGACCTGCTGAAAACCTATGATTATGTGAACAGCAACATTCCTGCGCTCAGCATCGGCAACAAGCAGCTGCGTAAAGTACCCGTAAGCTATTGTAAAGATGTGAATGACGACGGGCAAACCATGGAAATAGCCGGCGCTATTGGTTATTCCGTATGGAAACAATTCTCCGCCGTTATCATCAACTACCGCCAAAACGAGCTATACCTGCAACCCTGATATCTCCTTCTTACTAATTATCATTGTCACGTGGAATTTTAATAACTTGCATTTCCCGCCCTTTTGCGGGAAAATGTTTTATAGTTTCTCAAAAAACGAATATGATCCACTTTAATAAATTCACCCTGGGCAATGGTTTAAGGGTCATCGTGCATGAAGATCATACCACGCCAATGGCGGTGCTGAATGTGTTGTATGATGTAGGCGCGCGGGATGAAGACCCCGCCCGCACCGGTTTTGCCCATTTGTTTGAGCATTTGATGTTTGGCGGCTCTGTGAACATACCGGATTATGATGAGCCTTTGCAGATGGCCGGCGGCGAAAACAATGCCTTTACCACCAACGATCTTACCAACTACTATATACAGCTGCCCGCAGAAAATATAGAAACCGCTTTCTGGCTTGAAAGCGACCGTATGTTATCCCTGGCCTTTGATGAAAAAAGCCTGGATGTACAGCGTAAGGTAGTGAGTGAGGAGTTTAAAGAGCATTACATAAACAAGCCCTATGGCGATGTATGGCATAAAATGCGGGAGCTGGCTTACAGCAGCCACCCCTACCGCTGGATGACCATCGGCAAGGAGCTTTCCCATATTGAAAACGCCAGCCTGGAAGATGTAAAGGCATTCTTTTTCAAATATTACCGCCCGGTAAATGCTATCCTGGTAGTAGGGGGCAAGGTAACCACCGCACAGGTGAAGGTGCTGGCCGAAAAATGGTTTGGCGACATTCCCTCCGGCGAAAAATACCAGCGCCAGCTGCCGCAGGAGCCTCCACAAACAGCCGCGCATAAGCTGGAAGTAAAAGCCAATGTACCGCTGGATGCCCTGTATAAATGCTACCACATCTACAAACGGGAAGATCCCCGTTATTATGCCGCCGATCTTATTTCAGACATCCTGGGCGGAGGCAGCTCCAGCCGCCTGCACCAGGTGCTGGTAAAGGAAAAAAAGCTGTTCAGCAACATAGAATGTTACCACTTTGGCAGCCTGGATGCCGGCCTGCTGGCTATTGACGGCAAGCTGGTAAAAGGCGTAAAAATGAAGGACGCTGAAAAAGCCGTTCAGGAAGAGTTGAGCAAGCTGCAGCAAACCGTAATACCGGAGCGCGAATTGCAGAAGGTAAAGAACCGCGTGGAAAGCCTGCTGGCCTTTGAAGATATGAGCCTGCTGAACCGCGCCAACAACCTGGCCTTTTATGAGCTGATGGGCGATGCCGCCCTGATGAATACGGAGTTTACGAACTATGAAGTAGTAACCACCGCCGATATTCACCGCGAGGCCAACATCATTTTTGATGAAAAAAATTCCAACACTATCTATTACTACGCAGATAACCAAATATGAACAGAAAAATTGCCCCGGCTATAAAAGATGCAGTGGAGTTTGATGTAACGCTGAAACCATACGAAAAATTCACGCTGGATAACGGTATACCCGTATACGTTATAAAAAGCGATGAGCAGGATACGCTGCAGCTGGAATTTATATTCCCTGCAGGTAGCTGGTATGAGCAGGAAAGCCAGGTAGCGGCAGCCACCAACTTTTTAATAAAGAATGGCAGCACCAAACATAACGCACTGGAAATAAATGAAAGCATTGAATATTTTGGCGCTTACCTGAACCGTAACAGCTATCATGAAAATGCTACGTATACGCTGCACTGCCTTACCCGGCATACGGAAGATCTGCTGCCGCTGCTGCAGGAAGTGATCCAGGACCCGGCCTTCAGCGCCGATGAACTGGCCACCTACCAGCAGAACATGAAACAGCGCCTTGCCGTGAACCTTCAAAAGTGCGACTTTGTAGCCAACCGCTACATTGATAAATACCTGTTCGGCGAGTTCCATCCCTATGGCCGCGTAAGCACCATGATGGCGTATGATGCATTGCAGCCGGAAAGCCTGCGCGCCTTTTACCAGAAGCATTACTCGTACAACAACTGCAAGATCTTTGTAGCCGGCCACCTGCCGGAAAACATGATAGCGCTGCTGAATAAATATTTTGGCAGCACACAATGGAACGGGGAAACCACGCTGCTGCGGCCGGAGCTGCCCATACAAACGGCAGATGAAAAAAAGCACCGCATTTTTAATGATGAAAATGGCGTGCAGGGCGCCGTACGCGTAGCAAGGCATTTCCCTAACCGCTACCATCCTGACTTTCCGAAAATGATGGTGCTGAACACTATCCTGGGTGGCTACTTTGGCTCCCGCCTGATGAGTAATATCCGGGAAGAAAAGGGTTACACCTACGGCATCCATTCACAGCTCTATAACTTCCGCCAAACCAGCGCGCTGAACATACAAACAGAGGCCGGCCGCGATGTGTGCGAAGCTACTATTGAAGAAATTTATAAGGAGCTCCAAAACCTGCAGAATGAGCCGGTACCGGAAGAAGAACTGAGCCTGGTACGTAACTATATGATCGGCTCCATACTGGGCGACCTGGATGGCGCTTTCCAGGTGATCCAGCGCTGGAAAAGCCTGATCCTGAACGACCTGGATGAGAATTATTTCAACAACAACATCCGCATTATTAAAACCATTACTGCAGAGGAGCTGCAGCAGCTGGCCAAACAATACTTCACCCCGTCTGATTTTTACGAGCTGGTGGTGATATAATGGAATGTAAAATTTTAAATGTAAAAGGCTAATGCAACAGATGCATTAGCCTTTTACGTTTATCTTATAAAGTCTTTTAAATGGTCTCTATGGATCTCTATATTTATAATTTTACATTCCTATAGAAATTTCACTACGCTCATTCGCTATTACCAGCGTTTTTACATGATCTGTATCCACACTGCCGGCGCTCTTTTCCGGGTCAAATTTGGAAATGCTGTGCAGGAAAGAACAGGCCTCTTCCTTTGCCGTTACGCTTTTACCTTTCACTTTCCAGCTTTGCTGCTCAAAACCATGCAGCAGCAGCTTTACATATTTGAACTTTGATGCACGGCTGCCATCTGCCTTACCAAAAACCAGCGCTTTAGCCGCCGGGTCAAAGGTGATGCTGCGCTTGTAAAACGCACCTTTCTCATAGTCAAAGCTAATACCATCATCCTCATAATACACAAAGCTGTTTTTCACCCCGCCATTGTATACATGCAGCAGCAGCGTATCTGACGGCTGCTCTGTAGTGTTCTGTATTTGCGATTGCATAGGAATAATGCTGCTTTCCTTTACATACACAGGTAGCTGCTGTGTGCTCAGCGGAATGATCTGTTCACGCCCGCCTTCATTCACTGCACCGGTATACAGCTCATACCACTTACCTGCGGGCAGGTACACCCGCCCAAAATCTTTACCGCTTTCAAAAGGCGCTATCAGCAGCGCTGCGCCAAACAGGTATTGCTGCTGGTATTGCGGGTCATAGATCTTGGGGTCAAAGGTGTAGTTAATGGCCAGGCTGCGCATAACGGGCAGGCCGTTCTGCGTGGCTTCATAAAAAGTGCTGTACAGGTAGGGCAGCAGCCGGTAACGCAGGTTAATGTAATTACGTGCTATTTCCAGCGCCTCTTCCCCAAAAGCCCAGGGCTCGGCAGATTTGGTGTTTACCCCGGTGTGGTTCCGGTAATAGGGAATAAAAGCGCCTATCTGCATCCAGCGGGTGTACAACGCTACGCTGGGGTTGCCGGTAAAGCCGCCAATATCCATACCCGTAAAAGGTACCCCGCTTAATCCCAGGCTGTTCATTAGGCGTATGCCCAGCATCATGTGGTTATCTTCCGCACGGTTATCGCCCGTCCAAATGGCGGAGTAGCGCTGCAAACCGGCATAGCCGGAGCGGGTGAGTATAAAGGGCCGCTCGCTGGTGTTTTCCCGCGCTCCCTCGTACGATGCGCGTATCATCTGCAGCCCGTATACGTTGTGCGCGCGCAGGTGGCTGGCCTTTATACCATCGTAATCAAACAGCACGTTATTCGGCATCTTTTGCCCCCAGGTAGCTATTTCATTCATATCGTTCCAGATGCCGCTTACACCATTATCGGAAAAGAACTTTACTTCCCTACGCCACCAGGCACGCCCCTTTTCAGCAGTAAAGTCAGGAAAGTGGCACCAGCCCGGCCATACCTGCCCGGTGTAAAACTGTCCGTCCGGGTACTTAATGTATACACTGTCTTTTACACCCCGCTCAAATGCAGGAGCGCCTTTTTCTACCTTAATGCCCGGGTCAACGATCACGGTTGTACGAAAACCCATTTTCTTCAGCGTACCGGTAAGCTTTACCGGGTCAGGGAAGCGCTCTTTATCCCAGGTGAACAGCTGGTAGCGGTCCATGTAGTGAATATCCAGCGTAATGCCGTCTGCCGGTATCTGCTTCTCCCGCAGGGTTTGCGCAATGCGCAGCACCTCCGTATCAGGATAATAGGAGTAGCGGTTTTGCTGGTAACCCAGGCTCCACATAGGCGGCAGGTGCATACGGCCGGTGAGCGCCGTGTATGCCGTAATAATATCCGCCAGGTTATGGTGGTAAATAAAGTAATAGTTCATTTCCCCGCCATGCGCGCCAAAAGAAGAAAAGCGGTTGTTGCTGGCGCCAAAGTTAAAATCGCTCTGGTAGGTATTATCAAAGAAAATACCATAGCTCTTATCATGGTGAATGCCTATATAAAAGGGGATGGTGGAGTACAGCGGGTCCTGCCCTACCTGGTAGCCAAATACATCAGAGTTCCAGTTCGTGTAGCCGCTGCCGGTACGGTCCAGGTTACCTGTTTTTTCGCCCAGGCCAATAAAGCGTTCGCCTTCCTGCATCTTTTTATAGGTGGCCACCTCTTCGCCCGTCCAGCTGGTATTTAACCCGGTTTCATCCTGGTTAATAACTTCGCCTGCCGGTGTGTAGAATGCTACGGAAAAAGGCTGCTTGCTGATCACGGTTCTCAGTGAATCCGTTTGCAGAACAATCTCCTTATCTGATTCGGTAATGCTTGTTTTTACCGTTTCCGGCTTGGCTATTACCGCATAGGAGAAATCGGCTGCCAGCGGTTGCTTATCTATCCGCACCCGTATGGTGCCTGCGCTGTACGCTGTTATCTCCGCAAAGGCATTAGCGGTGGTAATCTTTACCCCTTGCGCTTCTTTTTGCACAGCCGTTACATTGCCCGGCTCTTTTACCTGCGCATAGCTGGCTGTAATGGCCAGCAGCGCGGTAATAGTTATTGTATATGCTCTTGTTAACATGTGCTGTTATTCCTCTTTTTTTTACAGTTTCAATAGCTGGTATTCATACGGCGCCAGGGTAATAGCTGTACCCAGCGTTACGGCATTACCGCTCAGCGCATCTTTCCAGGCCAGGGGCTGCAAAGCAGCAGGTACGGTATAGTTCACGGCCCGGTTGCGAAGGTTGGCAATTATCAGCACCTGTTCTGCACCCTGCACTTTTGTAAAAGCACATACATCGCTGGTGCTGTATGTTGTTAAGGCGCCCCGCTTTACTGCTGCGCTGCTGCTACGGAAAGCCAGCACTTTTTTATACGCGGCCGTTACCTCAGGATGTACGCTCCAGTCTATTTTAGCCATGGTAAAGGGAAACAGCAGCCGGTAGGCTGTGGCTACTTCCTGCCCGTTGTAGATCATGGGCACACTTTTCATAAAGGCCGTTACTACAAAGGCTGCCATTGCTCCGTTTATACCACCGAATAATTCAGTGGGCGTACCGTCAGAACCATTTACATCATGGTTGCTGGTATAGCGTACCACACGCTGGCCGGGCGATGCGCTCAGGTACTCACTGGTATTCAGCGTATCAATAGCCGTAACCGGGCGTTCTTTACTATAAATATCCTTTAAAGTATTGAAATAGCTGAATCCGAAATTATAATTGAACCCCAGGGTAAAATTAGCAGTGCGGCCACCCTCTGCCAGCATGATCAGCTTGTGCGTGCTAATACCTCGCAGCGTGTCCATGGCCTGCTTCCAGAAGTCTGTTGGCGGCCCGTCAGCATAATCGCAGCGGAAACCGTCTATGTTAGCCGTCATTACCCAAAATTTCATGGCCTTTATCATGGCTTTGCGCATCTCCGCGTTCTGGTAGTTTAGCTGCGCCACATCGTTCCAGCCCGTGCCAGGCGGACTCATGATGTTACCGCTGCCATCCTGCATATACCAGTCTTTGTGCGCCGTTATCCAGGAATGGTCCCAGGCGGTGTGGTTGGCCACCCAGTCCAGTATTACGCTCATGTTCTGCTGGTGCGCTGCATCTACCAGTGTACGCAGGTCTGCTAGTGTACCAAATTCAGGGTTTATGGTAAAATAGTCCTTTACGCAGTAGGGTGAGTTCAGCGCTTTCAGCTGCCCCACCGGGAACACGGGCATCAGGTACACCACGTTAGCGCCCAGGTCTTTAATGGCATTCAAACGGGCGGTAACCCCGGCAAAATTGCCCTGCTGGCTGAATACGCGCATATTCACCTGGTATATCACTGCATCCTGCGGGTCCGTTACATTGGCAAAAGGGGTTCCATACTGCGCGGCAATGGTCGTATCTGTTACCGGTGGTGTTATGGGTGGTGTATAAGGCGCGGCGGTATCATTTTTACCGCAGGCGCCCAGCATCCAGGAAAAAAGGATCAATGTTAAAGTCACAACTGCCTGCTTCATTATTTAAAAATGTGGTTTCCTAGTTTTTGGTAAGGCTGTAGGTGTACTGGCCTGAAAGGTGCAGGTCCAGCTTAATAGTATAGGTACCATCTTCCGGTACGCTCAGGTTATTAAGGCTGGGTGTGTAGCCCAGGAAAGGGTTATCTGCATATACCAGCTTACCATTGGCGTCTGTACCAAAATCAATAGCCCAGGCATTGTTGGCCCTGAACTTAAAGGAGCCGTTCTTTTTCATCACGGCTGTTACTGTCCATACCTGCGTGGCTGCATCGTAGGCAAGCGGCGTATCATTATTCCAGCCGCCCGGCGTGGCATCGCCAATAATGCCCCAGGTAACTTTGGTGGCCGTCCACTTGTTGGTGTTCAGGTCTGCTGTGAGGTAGTAATAACCACCGGTGGGCACACTCAGGCCCGCAGCATTACCATCGGTGCTGAAGGTACCGTTACCGCCATCCCCGTAATTGGTATGGTCCCAGTCCGGTGAGTTGGTGAACTTAAAATAATAAGGGCCGCCGCTGCCCGGCATATTCACATATCCTTCAAACATACCGGCTTTACCTTCTATGGGCGGAAAGGTGGGCGCCTTGCCGGGGTCCCAGCCCTGGTAGTCGCCCGGTACATACAGGTTAGAGCTAAAGGTAGTAATGGTTAATACCAGGGTGTTGGAATATACCGGCGTTACCGTAGAGGCGGCGCCGTTATACTGCGGCACCTCTGCCTTTATTCTTGCTGCTACCTGGCTGGTAGTGCCGCCCTGCAGGCCCATGGCGCTTAACAGGTTGTTCAGGTCTTTACCCACAAAGCTGTAGCCATTAGGCCGGGTGCCTGCATTAAAGGTTTTGGCCTGGCCCCAGGCATTGGCGCCGGAGGTATCTGAAGGCACATCCAGCTGCAGCGTGTAGGCGGTAACGGTAGCGCCGCCAAAACCGGCTGCTCCCCAGCTGAACTTAAGGGCCGTATCATTCTCCGCAGTCTTGGTAAGCACTACAGTGCTGCTGCTGGCGCTCAGCGCTCCACCGGAAAAGCTGCCGGGCTGCAGCGTAAGCTGTTCTCCATCCTTTTTGCAGGCAGCTGCTAACAGCAGCGCGCAAAGGGCCAGGAGTGTATAACGATAGCTTTTTATACGCATATAATAACTTTTAGAATAAGGGATCAATAATTAGCGTTCTGCACCAGGTTGGTGTTGGAAATAATTTCAGAAGAAGGAATGGGGAATACGTTGTAATGCGCATCAGCCCCCGCGCCACCCGCTACGCCTGCCTTCCAGGGCCACAGGTAGCTGCCGGAGGTAAAGCGGTTAAAACGTACCAGGTCCGTACGGCGAAAACCTTCCCAATACAGCTCCCGCTGCCTTTCGTTAAACACATCCTCCAGTGAAAAGCTGGTCACTTTGCCATTATCATTTTCGTAGGCCCTTGCACGTAAGCGGTTAAAATATTCCAGGGCAGTAGCTTCGCTGCCGCCGCCATTGCGCTTTACCGTCTCTATGTATATGAGGTACATTTCCGCCAGGCGGAATAAAGGAAAGTCCACATTCACCAGCACACCGTTCGGTGAGTAAGGGGTAGTGCCATCACTGTTCACATTATTGAACTTGGTTACACCCAGGCCGGCATTAAAGTTCAGCACATCGTTTATTTCCAGGGAGCCTAAGCCAAACATAGCGCGCTTGTCTGCATTCCCGCTATAATCGCCAAAGGCCTGCGGCAGGTTTTTGGTAGCGCGGTTACCACTCCAGCCGCCGCCGGGTATACCTGCTTTGGCATTGTCCGCTACGTTGGTGCCGTGGCCGGAACAAATGAGAAAGGTAGTGCCGCCATAATTCTGCGAGTGCGTAGCATCGTAGGTAATGGGCAATATCATTTCTGTATTGTTCACATTATTATCCGCCATGAACAGGTTTTTGTAATGCGGCATCAGCACATAGCCGGCATTGATCACCCGTGTGGCATAGGTAATAGCATCCGCATAATGTGCAGTGCCGGTATATATTTCCGCATTCAGGTACATCCGCGCCAGCAGGGCCCAGGCGGCTGCCTGGTCGGCACGGCCGTATTCATTGCCACGCGGCGGTACCAGCTCCCCGTCAATGGCTTTCAGCTCTGTTTCTATGTAGGCGAACAGTTCTGCACGGGAGATCTGTTTCGGAATGAACTTACCAATAGGATCCTGATCTGTTACAAACGGCGGCCTGCCAAAAAGGTCCATCAGCACCCAGTACTGGAACGCGCGTACAAAGCGGGCTTCTGCACGGTAATGTTTAATATCGTCTGCATCTTTACCGCCAATACCGCGGCTGGCCAGCTTCTCATCAGTTGATTCTCGGATGAACTCATTACAGATGGTTATAGAGAACAGGCAGCGGGAGTACAGCGCATTAATAAAAATGTTGCTGGAGGTCCAGTTGAAGTTGTGATAGCTTTGCAGGTTAGCATCGTTCCAGGCGCACTTGGCTTCATCTGTAGTTAGCTCCTGCAGGTTCCAGTAAGCACGCAAAAAATCGGTAGTCCCTGCATCTGTAATACCCGGTACATTCACATCAGAGTTGCCCACACCGGTGCTGCTCACCAGTGAGTAGCTGCCGTATACCTTGGCCAATACCTGTTTGTAGCCCAGGGGGGTGGCATACTGCACATCGGCTATATTGGAATTCAATGGTTTCAGGTTCAGGTCTTTGGCGCAGCCTGTAAATAACACGGCGCCCATAAATACCCAACTAAATATCTTTTTCATATCCGTGATTTAAAAGCATTAAAACTGAAGGTTTGCGCCCAGGCTGAAAGTACGCGGGCGTGGATACAGGGCATTATCTATACCGCCATATATTTCCGGATCAATGCCGGTATATTTGGTAATGGTAAATACATTCTGGCAGGCAGCTGTAACGCGCAGGCCTACACGGTTGCTGATAATATTACCAAAATCGCGCGATAGCGTCAGGTTATCCATTTTCAGGAAAGAAGCATTCTGCACGAAATAATCGGACTGTTGCTGCCCATAGTAAAAGCTGCTCTTTGTTACTTCAGACAGTGTGTTGGCCAGGTAGCCCAGCGTGTTGAACATATTGGCTTTGGAAGCGCCGGTAGCCAGGTTGTTGAACATGTAGTTGCCTACATTGGCGCGCAGCACGGTGCGCAGGCTCCATTTATCATAGCTGAATTCTGTAGTAAAGCCGAATATGAACTTTGGTACCGGCGATTTATAACGGTAAAGGTCTGCCTGGTTTATTTGCCCGTCGTGGTTCACATCTGCATACACGCCTTCAATGGGTTTACCGGCAGCATCATACACCTGGTGGTATACATAAAAGGCGTAAGGGCTGTAGCCCACGCTATGGATCTGCACCGTACCTACCAGTGAACCGGGGTAGGTGGAGTCCCTGGTGGCCGTAAGGTTGGTGATCTTGTTATTGTTATACGCTGCGTTAAACGCCAGGTACCAGGTAAATCTTTTGCCGGTAATAGGTGTAGCTTCTATCTGCACTTCCACCCCTTTATTTTCAATATTACCTACGTTGGTAAGAATGGTGCTGCTAAAGTTGGAGCCTGCAGGAATGGGAATGGTGTTCAGCAGGTCTTTTGTTTTCTTATAATACACATCCACGCTACCGCCAATGCGGTTGTTCAGGAAAGCATAATCTACCCCCGCATTGTAGGTTTTCGTTTGCTCCCATTTAATACCTGCATCATAGGCGGCCGGTGAACCCATGTTATAGAACTTATCGCCTATTTGCACGGTAGATGCGTTGTCGCTGAGCGAATACACACCCAGGTAAGCATAGTTATAAATACCATCCTGGTTGCCAGTAACGCCATAGCTCAGGCGCAGCTTCAGGTCACTCAGGCTTTTGGCCGCTGCAAGGAATTTTTCCTGGTTGGCGCGCCAGGTGAAGGCTACAGAGGGAAAGGTACCCCAGCGGGTCGCCGGTGAAAACCGGGAAGAGCCATCTGTACGCAACGATGCTGCCAGTATGTAACGGCTATTCAGCGTGTAAATTAACCGGCCGTAGTAAGAGATCAGGATATTCTGTGGCTTATCCAGTGGGAAAGTTGGTATGCTGCCGGGAATAGTATCCCCGTTGGCGCGGAAGGCCGGGTAATTGTAGTTGGTGGCTAGGTTATCATAATAACCATAACCTGCCGTTACGTTGAAATTACTTTTGATAGATTCAATGGTCTTGTTATAGTTCAGGAAAAACTCGCCTACCTTATTCCTTATGCGGTTGCCATATTGATTATGCTGCCCGCTGTCCAGGAAGTTCTGTGCAGCATAGGCCGGCACATCTATCTTCCCTTCCCCTTTAGCTACATCATAACCCAGGTTCAGGTTAGCATGCAGCTCCGGCAGAAAATGGAACTTATAATCAAATTGTATGTTGCCATAACTGCGCTGCACATCGCTGTGGTTATTATACAGGTCCAGCAGGGCTACCGGGTTGCGGGGCGCCAGCTTGTTCAGCGTTACCTCACCAGTACCGGCGTCTTTGGCATACCATTCATAGTAGCCGCCGAAGGGCGACTCAGCGGAATGCACCGGCTGCGTAGGATCAAAGTACACTGCGGAGCTTACAGCAGCGGAGTTGGCAAAGCGGCTTTTGTTCACTGCGCCTTTTAAGTTGATGTCGATCTTTAAATGATTATCAAACAGCATAGGCGTTAAGGATACGCCGCCGCTGATGCGCTGCAGGTTATCCGTTTTCAGGATCCCATCCTGGTTCAGGTAACCGAAAGAAAGGCGGTAGGGCATGTTCTTCAGCGCGCCGGCCATGCTCAGGTTATTATCTGTTGCAATAGCGGCCTGGTAAATTTCTTTCTGCCAGTCTGTATTAGCGCTGCCCATCAGGCTTTTAAAAGGCACATTACCAACCAGGCCAGTGCCCAGTGAATCAACCAGCTTACGGAATGCGCCGGCGGAAAGTACATCGGCCTTTTTTGCCAGTGTGGCTACAGATACCTGGGTCGAGAAGCTGAACTGCGGTTTGCCTGCCATTCCTTTTTTAGTGGTGATGAGTATTACGCCGTTGGAAGCCCTGGAACCATAAATAGCCGTGGCAGCGGCATCTTTTAACACGGTAAAGCTGGCAATATCATTCGGGTTCACCAGGCTTAAGGGGCTGGAGGCGCCGTAAATATTCATATTGGCTACCGGCAGTCCGTCAATCACTATCAGTGGATCGTTACTGGCGTTCAGGGAGGCCCCTCCGCGTATGCGTATCACACTGCCGGCGCCGGGCGACCCGCTGTTGGAGGTAATGGATACCCCGGCCACTTTACCGGCAATCAATTGCTCCGGTGTGGTAATGGCGCCTGTTTGAAACTCTTTGGATGTTACGGTGGCTATGGAGCCGGTAAGCTCTTTTTTGCGCGCCGTACCATAACCAATTACTACCACATCGCCCAGCGACTGGGCATTGGGTGTAAGGGTAACGGTAATATCGTTTATGCCGGTAATGCTTACTTCCTGCGTATTAAATCCAATGTAGGATATTACCAGGGTAGCGCTGCCTTCCGGCACCTGCAGCGTAAAACGGCCTGTTTCATTCGTGGTGGTACCGGTAGCGGTGCCTTTTACCTGCACGGTAGCCCCTATTACTGGTCCCTTGGCATTGTCATGCACAAGCCCCGCAAATGTTCTGGTTTGCGCGGCGGCCGTTTGTGCGCACAGCAATACCAGACAAGTTAGCAGCAGCTGAATTGTTCGGATCTTAGTCATACGGTAAGGTGTCAATTATAAAAAGTGGAATCTTTAAATACTGTTTTGTTTCATTGTTCCTTTAGTTGTCCCATCCGGCTATTGGAGGTGGCCGGTCGCCACTGTATAGGTGATCTTGGTTCATAACTGGAATTCGGATTTAGCTTGTAATGTCAAAAGAAAACTTTCCGGGGAAGGCGGCAAATTTATAGCCTTGAAATAAAGAAAATAGACAGCTAAACGGAGAGGAAGGGAAAATTAAGTGCCTGATAGTTAACTGGTTAAAGACACATTAAAATAATAATCATATATATGCCTGAGAAGGAAAAAAGGCCGCTTCAGGCCCCTGAAAATGTGCTTTAAATGGACTTTACCGCCATTACCCTTTTATCAAATTCGTCTTTGGGCACAATGGTGCGGTTACGTATTTTGGTCTTGTAGGCGTAGATGGTTTTAACGGAATATTCCAGGATCTGGGCTATTTTTTCATTCTCTGTAATGCCCATGCGCATCAGGGCATAAATGCGCAGCTCATTATTCAGCAGCTCATCGTTTTTGAGCACTATCTGGTCTTCTTCATTAAACAGCTTATTAAATTCTTCTACAAAGGTGGGGAACAGCTTCAGGAATACTTTGTCAAAGCTTTTCAGCAGGTCTTCCCGCTCATTGCGCATATTAATATTATTGAGCACCATGCGCAGCTCATCGGGTTTGCGGTCGGCTATTTTCTGATCTATGAGGTTTTTGAAGCGTACTATTTTCTCAAAGAATACGGAGCTGATGTTAAAGAAATAGCCAATGTACTCCTCCTTGATCTTATTGGCTTCCCGTAGCTTACCGTTCACATCCTGCAGCTCGGTGTTCAGGCTTTTCAGCGTTTCATTCACATGGTGCAGCTGCTGGTTGGCCTGCTCCAGGTTATTGCGGGCGTCGGAAATAGTTTTCTCCGCCCGTTTCAGCTTGTTGAATTGTTTATAGATCACTACTATCAGCAGCCCCAGTATGATCAGCACCAGCGTGGCAATGAGGGCATAGGTAAGCCATAGCTTGCGTTGCCGTTCAATATAGCTGATCTTGGCGCCCTGTATAATGGGCAGCATAGCGCTCACCTGCATTTTACGCTGCCGGGCGCCGTAAAAGGTGGCATCGTCAATCGCCTTTTCAATGTATATGGAGGCCTGCTCAAAGTCGCCCTCCTCATACAACAGCTGTGCAAGGTTAAAGGTGGCAAAGGTTTCTTTGGTAGAGGACCGGATATCTGCCATGGCGGCCCTTACTTGTGAGTTAATAGCCCCGGCCCGGTCTTTATGCAGCGCATAAATAAAGCTGAGGGTAGAGCTTACAATGGCAAGCTGGTGGTCCGTAAGGCTGGGGCGGTCCAGCAGCGTGCGGAAAAGGGTAAAGGCTTTATCCAGGCTATCCCGTTTCAGGCTTTTAAGGCCGGCATAATACAGGCTTTCAAAAGAATCTGCAGGTATATATACCAGGGCGGAATCAAAGTAATTATTGGCTATTACCTGGTATTTGGCGGTGTAGTTATTATCGTTGTTATAATCTGCCAGGTCGTTATAATAACGGCCCATCAGCAGGTAGTATTCGCCTTTAATGCTGTCTGTTTGCTGCGCAGGGTGCACGGCCTGCAGGTATTCAAAAGCTTCCTTGAACTTACCGGCAGAGAGTAATATGAAGGCCAGCTTATTTTTAGACGCAGCTATCTTAATGCTATCGTTCATGGCAGCGGCCATATTTTCCAGGTTGCTGGCGTAGGTAAAGGCAGAATCAAATTTATATACCTTATACTCCTCATACAGCTGCAGGGTGGCGGCGTATTGCTGCGGCAGGGTTTTAGCCTCCCGGTACAGGGTTTTAATACGGTCTATCCGCTGCAGCTTCTGCCGGTCATAGGTGTCTGCCTGCTGAATGGTCCTGTTCAGCGCCTTCATTAGCGTATCGCTGCCCGATTGAGCTACCGCAGTTATAGGTAGTAAAAGCAATAGTATGTAGCGCAATTGCATACCCTCATGATTATACGAAAAAGCAGGCGGCCCCCATAACGCCTGCGGCTGAATGGACTAAGGTAGGATTTATTTTTTTCCCCCCGGCCTTACAGCTTCAGCGCTACCTTTTCACCGGTTTTTGTGGCTTTATAGATGGCGTCAATGATCTTCAGGTCTTTCACCGCTTCCTCTCCATTTACCGGTACCGGCGGTTGCTGGCCTTCCAGTATAATACCGGCCATTGCATCCATCTGTACGGTTTGATGGGTCATGTGCGGCTGGGTAAGCTCCCCTTTATTGGTACGGCCTTTAATAGGCCCGTAGCCGGTTGAGGGCTGCATTTCTGCAAAACCCTTTTCGCCATTCAGGAAAAAGCGGTCCAGGTTATTCATGCTATAAGTGGAAAGGCAGGAGGCTACCGCACCACTGGGAAAGCCCAGCTGGAACTGTATGGTTTCATCTACGCCTTCTTTAAACTTCACGGGATCTGTTTTGGTTTCCTGGGCAGTTACCCATACCGGTTCTTCACCAACCATGTAGCGCGATCCGTTGATGGCGTAAATACCGATATCCATTAATGAGCCGCCGCCGGCCAGCTGTTTATTCAGCCGCCACTGTGTAGGATCGCCAATGCGGAAACCGCACTGCCCCTGGAAAAACATTATCTTTCCAAATTCACCGGCATTGCGCATACGGATCACTTCCAGCGTTTTGGCCTCAAAGTGCATACGATAACCTACCAGCAGATGTACTTTGGCTTTTTTACAGGCATCTACCATTTCCTGGCCTTCTTTTGCATTCAGCGCCATAGGCTTTTCGCAGATCACGTGTTTGCCTAATGAGGCTACCTTTATCACCTGGTCATGATGCAGGGCGTTGGGCGTGGTGATGTACACCACATCTATCTCCGGGTTATTTTTGATCTGGTCGTACGTTTCATAGTTATAACAGTTCTTCTCAGGAATACCGTATTTGCCCTGCCAGTCTTTAAGCTTGGAGGGCGTGCCGCTGATGGCCCCTACCAGCTTTGCCTTTTTACAATCCTTCATTGCTTCTGCTACGCGGTTGCCATAGCTACCCAGGCCCATGATGGCTACCCGCAGCATAGGGCCGTCATATGATAAAAAGGGCGTTTTTGCCAGGCTGGTAAGTGGTTGCAGCTGAATGGCCAGTGCTGATGCGGCCAGCTGTTGTAAAAAGTTACGGCGTGTATTCATAACGGTGAGTTTGGGTTTGCAGGTTAAAATTTAAGCTGATAGTTCCGTATTTAATAATACGGATTTTACCCGGTTTTTAATAATGCGATACCTATCCGGCCTTTAGATTAAGAATAATTGTTATACCTTTGCCCTCCCTATACCGCTTTTGAGCCTATGAAAAGACTACTACTTTTTATCCCAGTGTTATTGCTGTTATGCCTTAACATGGTGGCACAGAACAAAAAGGCCGCTATTGATTCCCTGGAAAGCCGCTACCAGCGCTGCCTGGCTAAAAGCCAGTACATGTATGGCTGCGCCCTGGAATATTACCGCGACCTGGATAGTATGCTGGACCTGGTGTACCGGCAGTTATACAGCAAGCTGGATACCAGCCGCCGCCAAAACCTGATGGTACAGCAAAGTCTGTGGAAAGAGAAAAAAGAAGCCTACTTTAAATTGCTGGATACCCGCGTGGAAAAGCTGCACAAGAAAACGCTGGCCGGCCTGGACGACCAGGTAATTGCCACCGACCACAAAGCAGCTTATATAAAAGACCGCGTAACAGAGCTGATCAGCCGTTACCCTACTGCTGGTTGATAGCGGGTGTTCAAGAGGCTGCGCTGATAGGAGAGCTTACCGCAGCACAAGTTATACTGCAGAAAGCTTTACTGCTATTATAGCATCAGGGCATACCCAAACTTTGCAGCCAGGCAATACACAATGCAGGCCATGTGTTCAGCACCGCATCCTTTGTACCCAGGCCAAACCCGTGCCCGCCATGGTCATATATCTGCAGGGTAGCCTTTACATGATTTTTGCGCAATGCATCAAAGAACATTAAACTGTTTTCTACCGGCACTACAGTATCATCTGTAGAATGTATTAACAGCGTAGGCGGCGTTTGCGCAGTTACCCTTTCATTTGTGCTTAAAGAATCTGTCATACCCGGCGCAGGGTCTGGTCCCAGCAGCATGTTAGTGCTGCCCGCATGTTTGTAAGGCGGCTTCATGCTGATAACCGGGTACACCAGTATGGCAAAGGCCGGGCGCGTGCTCCATTTCTCCTTTTCATTTGCCGGTTGCAACATCGTAGCCAAACAGGAGGCCAGATGCCCACCCGCTGAAAAGCCGATCACACCGGTTTTTTCCGGGTCAAAACCCCAGTCCGCTGCTTTTGATCTTAGCAGCCGCATAGCGGTAGTTACATCATTATACGCAGCAGGATAGCGGGAGCCGGATTGGCTTTCATCATTTACACGGTAGTGCAGTACAATTGCATCATAACCCTTGCTGGTAAAAAATGCTGCAATATCTTTTCCTTCATGGCCCAGGGCATGGGTTGCATAACCGCCACCAGGGCATATTAAGATGGCAGCGCCATTCTTTTTAGCTGCGCTGTAATGTTCTATAAAAGGAGCGTCGGCAACTTTTTCCCGTCCCCCAATATGCAGGTTGGGCTGATCCGGGTAGAGGTATATTTTTTCCTGGGCTTGCGCAGTGCTAATACTGCAAAGGAGCAATAAAGCCGTAAACGTACGGGCTGCATAGGTTAATGCCGCATACCATCTGTGTTTTATCATAGCTGAGGATTTATAACTGCTATTTTCCGTGTGTAGCGCGGCGTTTGATCATACCGCCCTTGGTATCGTTAATATTATGTTGTACAATAAATGCCTTGCTGTCTATCTTTTCAATTTCATCAATGATCTTATGTACCTCCAGGCGGGTAACCACGGTGTAAATAATATCTATTTCGTTATCTACACTACCGCGCTTACCAAATCCACTTTTGCCTTTATATACTGTTACGCCTTTTTTCAGCTTTAATGTAAGCATTTTACGGATCAACTCACTCTCCGGCGATATAATGGTTAAGGCTATATATTCCTCAAAACCCTGGATAATAAAATCTACTGTTTTGGAAGCGGATAAATAGGTGAGCATGGCGTACATGGCCGTTTCTATATTGATCAGCACTGCAGCCACTCCAAAAATAAGGATGTTGAAGTACATGATCACCTCTCCCATAGACAGCACCGTTTTACGGTTAATGTACAGCGCCAGCACTTCCGTACCATCCAGCACGGCGCCGCCCCGCACGCTCATACCAATACCGGCGCCCAGGAAAAAACCGCCAAAGAGGGCTATGAGCAGCTTATCGCTGGTAATAACCGGTACTTTTATAAATACCAGCGCCGTGGCCAATCCTATAATAGCAGCCAGCGCTTTAATGGTGAAGCTCAGTGAAAGCTGCCGGTAAGCCAGCAGTATAAAGGGAATATTAATAACAATCAGCAGTACGGAAATAGACCAGCCGGTAAGGCGGCTAATGAGCAGGGAAATACCCGTTACGCCACCATCCAAAAACTCATTCGGCAGCAGGAAACCTTTTAAGCCCAGCGCCGCCAGCAATACGCCGATCACGATGAGCACAGCATCCTGCGTATTTTGAACTAACCTTATCCGCGCCAGGCGGGCCTTTCTGGTGGAAGACATGGGTGAATTACGAATTGTCAATTACGAATTACGAATTATGGACCGCGGGCTATTCATATGCACTATTGAAGGTAATAATGATTGAATAATTACAAGGCCGGTATTCATAAATGTTATTTGAAAAATAAATGCAATACGGTTTTTAATAAGGATCAAACAACCAGGGTTCATTATAGGAATAATTACTAGTTATAATCACGAACTACATTTCAAAACCCATCCATCACAGATCTAAAAATATTCATTGGTCAATTCCCATAAATCGATCCACCACAATCCATCTAATTCAACCCATAAATCAATCCATCACACATCTTCCAATTCCCTGTAAACCCAGCCTCCACGCACTACTCAATTCGTAATTATTCATAATTATAATTATTTTCAATGGCATTCATGCCCCGTTTTGCGGGGCGTAATGAATAATTCGTAATTCCCTACATCCTCTCCTGGTGCCTCAGCCATCTTTCGGGGATCTCATTATTACTGGCCAGCAAATAATCACTGTATGCGCAGGGTACAAAATCCTTACCGGGCAGCTGCATCCACCAGCGGCCGGTCTTTTTACTCTTCAGGAACACGGTATCTATATCGCCAAAGGCTATATGAAATTCCCAGAAAGCATCCCTTTCTTCCAGCAGCGCTTCCTTGTTCTTTACAGAGCGGCCGTCCATAAAGTACCACAGCATTTGCGCTATTTGCTTAGCGGTCAGCTGGTCTTTATCCTTTGCCGGGTTATAACCGTAAATGCCGTAGGTGCTAAGCTGCGTGCTCATGCCGGCGTAACGTGACAGCGCACAGGCTTCCTCTCCGCTGAAACCGTTGGGGGAAAGGCTGTTGGCCGGCGCATCCGTATGTTTAATGATGTTAATGTCCAGGCTGAAAAGGTCGGTGTTGCGCAGCACCGGTTCTGCTTCTTCCAGGTTCTCCCGTATCTTACCCAGGCGGTAACAGTCAAAGCGCAGCTTGTCCAGCGTTTCTAACATACGCGGGTGTACGAAATAGCTCTGGAAACCGATATGATTATAGTGTTTGATATAGTTGGGCTGCTCTGTAAGCATATCCATTAAAAAGCCGGTAGCCGGTATCGGGCTTTCTTCCTGCAGATCTATCAGCGCATCGGCTATACTGGCTTCAATTACAAACTCCTGTTTTGCGTAGGCCTGGTATTGCGCAAGGGTAAGATCATGTGAGCCGCCTAATATGATCACCGGTTTTTGCAGCTGCAACAGCTCTCCCAGTACCGTACGCAGCGCGGCATAGGTATCGCCCAGGCTTACGCCCTGCTGCAGGTTGCCCAGGTCGGCTATCTTCACATCTTTATGCCAGTAAAATAATTTATAGAACTCGCTACGTATCAAATCAGGCGCATCTGTACTTTTTTTACCGGGGCCGTTGCCACGGTTCTCACCTACACCCAGCAGAATAATGTCCGCGGCTTCCAGGTCAGGCAGCTCCCCGTCTTCAAATAGATCCGTGATACCGCCTATCTGGGCAATATCAAATTCCTGGTCTTCATTCAGGGAGGCTTTGGAAAGGGGCTGTAAAAAATCATGCAGGTGCGTAAAGTCTGCCATTGCAATAAGTGGTTTGTTTGCCGGCAAACCTACAACAAGATTTTAAAAGTGAGATGATTTTACAATTTTTAAACCGGGAGAAGGTATTGTAATTAAATGAATTGTCCGTGCAGAATTGAAAAAGAAGGCGAATAAGGGGAAATAATTTTAACAAATAGTTAGGAAAAAATTCAAACACACAGCGGGTTACAACAAATCTATTAGTATAAATCTGGGAGAGTAGATCAGGATTTTAGATGTAGGTTAGGAAGTGTGTTAAACAGTTCTAAAATCGTAAATCCGGGATCATAAATAGTATCAGTTCTTGTGCACTACAAATTCAAAAGCGCGTTGCGTTTTCCTGGCAAAAACTTTTTCCAGTACGGAGCGTTTGCTGGTAACGCGGCTCTTGTTGCAATCCACTACTTCCATGACAGCGCAGAGGTATTCCATAGTTTCTACGACGGTCAGCATTTCGCTGATTTGTTTAACAGCGAACTGTATCTGTTGTTCGTTATACCGCTCTTCGTGAAGTAAGATCAGTAAATCCCTTTCTACAGGTTTCATTGAGAAATAAGTTTGACGTTCCCTATAATTTTTCACCAGGGTTTTCAATAAGGCGGATAGGTTAGGTCTTGCTTAAGGTAAGATGGCTCTGTACTTACTTGCTTAGTGGCGAATCACTGATCAATGCATGCGTTTCTTATTCATAGTTGGGCAACCGCAATCATTTTTCTTAAATACACTGCAACCCTGCAATACTAAACTCCCACACAAAAAAAAGATCAACAGCCATTTCATTTGTTTCATACTAATTATAACTAGCTTCTTTAAATTTAAATCCTTTCGTTATAAGAGTTTACCTTTTCTTAACAATACACCTTCTCTAATTTACGCTAAATTCGCAAAAAATTTTAAATTATTTGTCCACAAGCTACGCTTCAAAAAAAATACTGGTAGTACCGCTTGACTGGGGCCTGGGACATGCTACCCGCGACATTCCGCTCATCTACGAAATACTAAACGCTGGCTGCGAGGTTGTTATTGCGGCAGAGGGTAAACATGCCGCTCTTTTACAGCAGGAATTTCCGCAGCTCACCATCCTGCCCCTGCCGGGCTACCGCATCCAGTACGCGCAAAAAGGCTGGTTCTTCGGCTGGAAAATAATGCAGCAGATTCCCAAGATCCTGAAAAGTATCCGCTATGAGCAGCAATGGCTGCAGGAAGTAGTAAAAACCCATGGTATTCAGGGAGTTATTTCAGATAACCGCTTTGGCCTATACCACCCGGATATTCCCTGTGTGTTTATTTCCCACCAGCTGCTGATCAAAACACCCTTTGGCGGGGTTACAGAACGCATTTTACAAAAGCTTAATTATAAATACATTCGCCGGTACAGCGCCTGCTGGATCCCGGATTTTGCGGGGGACAATAATCTTTCCGGTATTTTAGGCCATCCCAAAGAGCTGCCACCCAATACGAGCTATATTGGCTGCCTGAGCCGCTTTCAGCCCCGGGAGGGAGTAAAGCAGCTCTACGATCTGCTGGTGCTCATTTCCGGCCCTGAGCCACAACGTTCTAACCTGGAAAAGCTGATCCTGGAACAAATAAAACAGCTGCCCATCCGCGCCCTTATTGTAAGCGGCAAGCCGGGCACGCCCCATCAGGAACAGATCACGCCTAACGTGCTGCAGGTGAATCATATGAATGCACAGGAGCTGAATGAGGCCATGCTGGCCTCTGGCATGGTGCTGAGCCGTAGTGGTTATACCACGCTGATGGACCTGGCCAAGCTGAATAAAAAAGCGATCCTGGTACCCACACCCGGCCAGTCAGAACAGGTATACTTAGGTGAATACCTGATGGAGAAAGGTTATTTCTACAGCCTGCCGCAGGATAAATTTAACCTGGGCAAAGCCCTGGAAGCCGCTGCCAGCTTTCCTTTCCGCTCTTTCCAGCATGAGCAGGATATGGAGCAGTATAAAGAGGCCGTACGCAAGTTTTTAATGTGCTGATGCATAAATATGCAATGTGCAAATGAAATGCAACGATTGATTGCATTTCATTTGCACATTTTTTATTCAACGACCGATATTTCTGATGCTGGTTTGCAAACATGCAGATGAATACAGCAATTGCACGTCATTTGCGCTTTTGTTATTCAAAAACCAGCATATCAACCCATTCCCTCCCAACTGCGCATCTGCACATTTTCCAACATCTACACATTTTTCGCATCCGCTCCCACATAGATCTTCCCATCCACCACCGCTACCGGCCGTTTCAGGAAAGTATATTCCTGCAATATCAGATCCCGGTAATCTTTTTCCGTTAAGGTCTTTTCATGTAAGCCCATGGGCCGGTACTTTTGACTACGGCGGCTGAACAGCGCTTCATAGCTGCCTGCCAGCTTAGCCATTTCATCCAGCTGGGCCGGGGTAATGTGCTCCGTTTTAATGTCCTGCAATACAAATCCCTTTTTCTGTACGCCCGTTTCTGCAATAATTTTCTTGCAGGTGCTGCAGCTCGACAAATGATACAATTTCTTCATGTTTATCCAGGTATAATTCCCCCTCAAACTTACATCCGCCGTAAAAACTTTCAAACTTTAAACTCCTAACTTTGCACATTACTCAAATTCACGTAGGTTTAGCGCATGCAAAAGAAATTGTTTTTACTGGATGCTATGGCACTCATTTACCGTGCTTATTATGCCCTGATCAGGAATCCACGGTTAACCACGGCCGGCCGTAATACCAACGCGCAGTTTGGTTTTACCACCACCCTGCTGGACCTCATCAATAAAGAAAAGCCCACACATATGGCAGTGGCTTTTGATACCGCAGCACCCACTGAACGGCATACCTCCTTTGAAGCATATAAAGCCAACCGGCAGGAAGCCCCTGAGGATCTTACCGATGCGCTCCCGGACATCAAGCGCATTATTGAAGGCTTTAACATACCCGTAATTGAAGTAGATGGCTATGAGGCGGATGATGTGATAGGCACCCTGGCCTGGCAGGCCGCCAATGTGGGTTACGAAGTATATATGGTAACGCCGGATAAGGATTACGGGCAGCTGGTAAAAGAAAATGTATTCATTTACAAGCCGCCGTACATGGGTAATAAAGAGGAGATCATGGGGCCCAAAGAAATTTGCGCCAAATGGCAGATCACAGATGTGCACCAGGTAATAGATATCCTGGGCCTGATGGGCGATGCGGTGGATAATATTCCCGGTATTGCCGGTATTGGCGAAAAAACCGCCATGAAGCTGCTATCACAATATCATTCCCTGGAAAATGTGCTGGCCAATGCAGATACCATTGGCGGTAAAATGGGAGAGAAGATCAAAGCCGGATCCGCCGACGCCATCATGTCAAAACAGCTGGCTACTATTATTACTGATGTGCCCTGCACTTTTCATGAAGAAGACTTTTGCATCAAGGAACCTAACAAAGAAAAGCTTACGGAAATTTTCACGGAGCTGGAGTTTAAAACCCTGGGTAAAAGGATTTTGGGCGATGGCTTTTCATCAGCCAACGCAGAAGCTCCTCTGCCCGCAAAGCCCCAGCAGCAGGACCTTTTCGGCAATATAGTAGAAGATACCAGCACCCTAGCTGCACGTGAAGAGAATGCAGACAGCGGCATTAATATACTGCTGGCCGATAAGAACATTGATAATACGGAACACACCTACCGCCTGGTAGATACGCCGGAGAAAATAGCGGAGCTCATCGCACATTTACAACAGCAAAAAGAGATCTGTTTTGATACCGAAACCACCGGCACCGATGCCAATGCGGTAGAAATGGTAGGCATGAGCTTTGCCTGCTGCAAACATGAGGGCTGGTATGTACCGGTACCCACCGACCAGCAGGCCACCAAAGCAATCCTGGAAACCTTCCGCCCCTTGTTTGAAAATGAGCAGATCACTTTTGTAGGGCAGAACATTAAGTACGATATGCTGGTGCTGAAATGGTATGGCCTGGAAATTAAAGGCCCCATCTTTGATACCATGCTGGCGCATTACCTGATTGAGCCGGAAGGCCGGCGCGGCATGGATCTGCTGAGCGCACAGTACCTGCAGTACGCACCGGTATCCATTGAAACGCTCATTGGTAAAAAAGGAAAAGGGCAGGGCAACATGCGCGATGTGGAGCTGGAAAAGATCAAGGAATATGCCGCGGAAGATGCCGACATTACCCTGCAGCTAAAAGAAAAATTTGTGCCGCTGCTCACGCAAAAAAGTGTTGACAAAGTTTTTTATGAAGTAGAAAATCCTTTGGTACGCGTGCTTACCGATATGGAGTTTGAAGGCATTGCAGTAAATAACCAAACCCTGGCCGATTATTCCCGCGAGCTGGAAGGCGAAATAAAAAGAGCGGAAGAAAGTGTGTACCAGCAGGCCGGCGTGCGCTTTAACCTGGCATCGCCCAAACAGCTGGGAGAGGTGCTGTTTGAAAAGCTGCAGCTGGATCCCAAAGCCAAGAAAACCCGCACCGGGCAATACGCTACAGGCGAGGATGTGCTGGCAAAACTGTCTGTTAAGCACCAGATCGTGGAAGACATTCTTATTTTCCGCGAGCTAAGCAAGCTGAAATCAACTTACGTTGATGCGTTGCCGTTAATGATCAACAAACGCACCAATCGCATTCATACCTCTTACAACCAGGCCGTAGCCGTAACAGGGCGTTTAAGCTCCAACAACCCTAACCTGCAGAATATTCCCATCCGTACAGACCGTGGCCGCGAAGTGCGTAAAGCGTTTGTACCGCGTAATGAGGAATATGTATTACTCTCTGCCGACTATTCACAGATTGAGCTGCGCATTATTGCCGCCATTAGTGAGGATGCACAGATGATAGATGCTTTTCAGAAAGGGCTGGACATTCACATTGCTACCGCGGCAAAGGTATATGGAGTGGATATGAAAGAGGTAACTTCCGACATGCGCCGCAATGCCAAAAGCGTAAACTTTGGGATCATATACGGGCAAAGCGCCTTTGGCCTGTCTGAAAACCTGGGCATACCCCGTTCAGAAGCCAAAATGCTTATTGATAACTATTTTACCCAGTACCCTTCTATTAAGGAGTACATGGAAAAACAGATCAGCTTTGCGCAGAAGAACGGTTACGTACAAACGCAGCTGGGCCGCAAGCGCTGGCTAAAGGATATTAATTCCTCCAACGCTGTAGTACGCGGTTATGCGGAGCGCAATGCCATTAACATGCCTATACAGGGCACTGCCGCTGATATGATAAAGCTGGCCATGATAGCCGTGCACAATACTTTTAAACAGCATAACCTTAAATCCCGCATGATCTTACAGGTGCATGATGAATTGGTGTTTGATGCCCACCATTCAGAGGTGGAAACCATTAAGCCCCTTATACTGGAATGCATGCGCAATGCCCTGCCCCTGGCCGTTCCGGTAGAAGCGGAAATAGGCGCCGGCAAGAATTGGCTGGAAGCGCATTAGTCAATAATATTTACCACTTATTTATAGAACGCAGCAGGTCATTACCTGTTGCGTTCTTATTTATACAGGTAGGTTTCATAATGATCATGCGCCGGTTAAAAAACTGCATAATACCCGCAGTACAGGTTTACGCAGCAATCCATGGATCAGGGTTTATATTTACCGCTGGGAAAATTCCGCTATGATTTATCAATTTACTTTTGTACTTTATTTGATAAAAAACTGCCGTTGTACCTCAATAAAATATTAACAACTAGCTGCTTGTTATGCTTGTATTTCCCAAATACGTTTACTAGCTTTCGTTCATGATCCAAACATCAAGATTACAATTATTACCATGCACCCTGCAGTACTTTGAAGCGCTGTTGCAGGGCAACGATGTTTTGGCGGATCTGCTGGGCATAGATATTCCGGAATACTGGACAGAGTTCCCGGAAATAATACTGGTGGCCTATGATAAGCTCCGGAACGACCCTTCCATGCTGGGCTGGTTCTTTTACCTGGTGATACACCGGGCAGACCGCCGCCTCATTGGCTCCGGCGGCTTTAAAGAACGGCCGGACAAGAACGGGATGGTGGAAATAGGTTATGAAATAACGGCCGATTACCGGGAACAGGGCTATGGTACGGAGCTGGCAGCAGCCCTTATACGTTTTGCATTTAGCCACAACTACGTACAAAAGGTAGTAGCGCATACGGAAGAAGAATATAATGCCTCCGTAAAGATCCTGCAAAAAGCCGGGATGCAGTTTGCCGGCGAAGTATCCGATAAGGAAAATGAACAGCTCTGGCAGTGGGCCATCACAAGAGAACAATACGCCGCATTACAGAAAAAGGATCAACTGGAAAGCCGCTCTTAGGGCTCCCTTCCGCTCATCCATCTTTTATACACCGCATTCCCGTCATTCCCTTATTTTTGGCACCTTGTTTATTGAAGGCACCCGCTTTTAATGAACCAACCATAATTATGTTACGCCCACGGCGTATCTCCCGGAGGGCAATTATTGAACTGTTTAACTGGCAAACAACAAAACAAACTTACAATCGTATGAAAAAATGGATCGTGTGCGCAGCACTACTCTCCTGTACCGCTGTAATGGCGCAGAACACCAACAAAGAAGGCAGCCATTACCAATTCACCACCATTAAGAACCTGGATGCCTATGATGTTCAGAACCAGGGTATGACAGGCACCTGCTGGTCTTTTTCCGGCCTTTCTTTTTTTGAATCGGAATTATTGCGCAGCGGCAAAGGCCAGGGTCTTAACCTGAGCGAAATGTTTGTAGTACGTAAAATGTACCCCCTTAAAGCAGCTAACTATGTGCGTATGCACGGCAAAGCCAATTTTGGTGAAGGCGGCGGCTTCCCTGATGACCTGTTGTGCCTGCGCCGTTATGGCCTGGTACCCCAAACCGTATATGACGGCAACCGTACCAAAATGTACAATCATGCTGAAATGGAAAGCCTGCTGGAAGGATTTTTAAAAAACATCGGCAACCGGGAAGGCACCATTAATCCCAGCTGGCAAAAAGCTTTTAACGGTGTGCTGGATAGCTACATGGGCGATGCGCCTGAAAAGTTTGAATACAAAGGCAAATCATATACCCCGCAATCCTTTGCCAAAGAGCTGGGCCTGAATGCAGATGATTATGTGATCGTAACCTCCTTTACCCACCACCCTTATTATGAACAGTTTGTGCTGGAAGTACCGGACAACTGGAACTGGGAAAAAGTGTACAACGTACCCCTGAACGATATGATCAGCATTGCGGAAAACGCCATCAACACCGGCTACACTGTAGCCTGGGCGGCAGATGTAAGTGAAAAATATTTCAGCTTCCCTAACGGCCTGGCCGTAGTGCCGGAAAAAGACTGGGACGAGATGACTGCAGAAGAGCGCAAGAAATTGTTTGAAGAACCAGGAACAGAAAAGAACATTACTCCGGAAGTACGCCAGCTGGCTTTTGATAATTATGAAACCCAGGATGATCATGGTATGCACCTCGTTGGCCTGGCAAAAGACCAGAATGGCAATAAATATTTCCGGGTTAAGAACTCCTGGGGTACCGGCAACTTTGGTCAGGGTTACTTTTATGCCTCTGTACCATACTTTGCCTACAAAACCACTAACATACTGGTGAACAAAAAATCCATCCCGGCAGATATAGCAAAGAAAATGGGGATCAAATAGAATTTCAAAGTCCGGATCATAAACCGGTGAAAGAGGTTTATAGAGACCATTGAAAAGACTTCATGTAAAAGGGGAATGCCGCGATCCGTGCCATTCCCCTTTTGCATTTATCATTTATGATTTTACATTTCATCACGGTTTCCCTTCCAGCTTTTGCGTATACTGGTAAGTTCCCAGCCGCAGCTTCACCGGCACACGCATCTGTTTTTCCAGCAGCCATTCCTGTTTGCAAAAAACGCCAAAATGCTGCTGGTAATAAGCCCCCGGCGCTACGGAAGTAGCAGGTGTAAGCATATACGCCGGCAAAGGCGCCCGCTTAACAGTATCCGTCCCTGGCGCGGGTAAGCGCAAACTCTGCGCACCGGCCCTGGTAGCTGCTAACAGCAATACCGCCATCCTTATGTAACCTAATAATTTTTTCATTGTTAACCAATCAGTTCTAAGCTGCCGGCGCCCTCCCGGATCACTTCCGGTTCCGGCCCGGTAAGGTCTATTACAGTAGAAAAAGTAATACCTCCCATGCCGCCATCCACTACAATATCCACGATCTTGCCAAACTTTTCATGGATGATCTCCGGGTCCGTATATTCTTCCACGTAGTGCTCAACCGGTAAAGAGGTGCTCATTACCGGGTTACCCAATTCCTGTACAATGGTACGGCAAATATTGTTATCCGGCACACGTATGCCCACCGTATCCCTTTTTGTCTTCAGCATTTTAGGCACCTGCCTGCTGGCCGGCAAAATAAACGTGTAAGGCCCCGGCAGCGCCTTCTTTAGCATACGGAACACCGGTGTATCCACGCTCTTGGCGTAGTCCGACAAATGGCTCAGATCAGAACAGATAAAGGAAAAATGTGCCTTCTTCGGATCTATCTGTTTAATGCGGCAAATACGTTCTATAGCTTTAGGCTGAAAGATATCGCATCCCATACCATACACGGTATCAGTAGGATATATGATCACGCCACCATTCCGCAAACATTCCACAATCGTTTTTAAATGACGGGCATTGGGATTTTCCGGGTGCAATTGTAATAGCATGAGCTCCAATTAAATGATGATAAATGATCTTATATAACAAAGGTAGTACCATTTCCTAAACTAAATTTTATATACCTTTCGGCCGATTTTTGTTTAAACCGGCCTGAATGGAATTAAAAGGTATTGTACCCAGAACCTGGAAAAAACTGAGACGCGTACTGCTGATCCTGTTTATTGCGCATTTCGTATACCTGATCTTGTTACGCTGGGTCAATCCTCCTATAACTATCACCATGATCTCCAGCTGGGTAAGCCTCTGGGGTACGGACAAACACTTTCACAAAACCTGGGCCGATTCGGAAGATATTTCCCAATACGCCAAGCTGGCCGTTATAGCCAGCGAAGATCAGCTGTTCCCGGACCATGATGGGTTTGATTTCAAATCCATTGAAAAAGCCATGAAGCATAACCAGAAAAGTAAAAAGATCCGCGGGGCCAGCACCATTAGCCAGCAGGTAGCCAAAAACGTGTTTTTATGGCAGGGCCGCAGCTGGGTGCGCAAAGGGCTGGAGGTGTATTTTACTTTTATGATAGAAAAGCTCTGGGGCAAAAAACGCATCCTGGAAATGTATATGAATGTGGCCCAAACCGGCGATGGCATTTTTGGTTTTGAAGCCGCCGCACAGCAATACTATCATAAGTCTGCTGCTGCTTTAAACCGTGAGCAGGCTGCCATGATCACCGCTGCCCTGCCTAACCCGGTAAAATATACAGTGAATCCGCCGGCACGTATCACCAGCTGGCGCCAGCGCAGGATCCTGACCCAGATGCGCAACCTCACCGGCGACCCGGATGTAGCAGCACTGGTAGTAGCAAAGCTGGAAACAAAGAAAACGTCCAGGAAAATGTAAAATTTAAACCGGCGATAGAGGGTTCATAGAGGCCATTTAAAAGACTTTATGAACGAGATAATACTAAATGTAAAAGGGGAGTGCCGCGATCTGTAGCACCCCCCTTTTACATTTATGATTTTACATTCCTCAATGCGTCCACCGCTGCAATCGCCTTTGCTTCCCTTTCGGCATAGCTTCCGCGTATATCCGCCCACGGTACTCCGCTGTTCATTACAATATCCCGGTAAATGCGGTAAAAATATTCCCGCATCTGCGGATCAGGATACTCCCGCTGCGGATCATTTTCCCAGGGAATATCTATATAGGTAAGTAAATACAGGTCGTACCGTCGGCTGGCAATCTGTTCCAGTATCTGCGGATCGCACTGTCCGTATTTATGCTCGCTCCAGACTTTAATCACGTACAGGTCTGTATCGCAGATCAGCAGTTCGCTGGCTTGCTGCGCTTTTTCATCTTCCAGCTGTAGTTGTCCCCGGGCAATGGCCAGCAGGTCATGCTGCTCATAAGAGCGGGGCAGGTTTTCAATATACTCCCGTGCATACTCTGGCGTCCACACCGTGTTGTAATGTGCAGCCAGCTTTTGGCTCAGCGTGCTTTTGCCGGTTGATTCCGGTCCCAGTACTACTATCTTATGCATGCAGGGCATTTTTTTCCTGTGCTTCCCAGATCTTTTTCCAGCTGAAATATCCCATTACAGCTACTATGAACAGGAAAATGGTGAGTAATGCAGTAGGATATAATTTTTTATGGAACAGCAGCGGCACTGCCACCAGGTTAGATACATTCAATACCACCCAGTTCTCAATTTTCCGCTTGGCCAGCAGCCACATGCCGGCGCAGGCCGTGGCAGATACAAAGGCATCCACCAGCGGTACATCGGAATTGGAAAAATTCCGTAGCAGCACATAGAACAGCGCCCAGCCAAACAGGGCTATCAGCATAGTTACTATCCACTCCCGCCGGGTAGCCCAGGCTACAGCGGTAGTGTGCTGCTGCGCATCTTTATGCGCCCAGTGGTACCAGCCATATACGCTCATCACAAAATAATAGGCATTCAGCGTAGCCTCTGCATACAGCCGGAACTGCTCCCGCGACAGCAGGTACACATAAATACCCGTGCTTACCAAACCGGTAGGGTATAGCCAAATGCTGTTTTGTTTGCTGCAAACCACGCTGATGGCGCCAAATAGGGCGGCAATGATCTCCAGCCAGCTCATGGCATGCACGCCATCCAGCAGGCTTTGGTATATAGCCTGAAAATTCATGGTGCAAATGTAATCGGTAGGGGGAAATAAAAAAGCACAGTCACTAAGACTGCGCTCCTTTTAACACTATCATTCTTCTCAACTATGGCTTATTATTCTGCTTCCGCCACTACTTCCCTTACTTCAGGTATCATGCGTTTCATCATGCCTTCAATACCTGCTTTTAAGGTGATCATGGAAGAAGGGCAGCCGGAGCAGGACCCCTGCAGCATCAGTTTCACCACGCCTTCGTTATAGTCCTTGAACTGTATGGCGCCACCGTCCATTTCAACGGCGGGCTTCACATAGTTCTCCAGTAATTCTTTAATACGTTTTACCACGTCACTGTCATCAGCACTTACTTCATTAGTGGCCGCTGTTTTTGTTACCACAATCTCCTCCTCATTAATAATGGGGCGGTTATCTTCCAGGTATTCTTTCAGGAATGCCTTAATGGAAGGTATCACATCCATCCAGTCTGTATCAGGAGTTTTGGTAAGGGTAATAAAATTGGCCATTATAAATACGCCCCGTATAAAAGGGAAGCTGAACAGCTCCACAGCCAGGGGAGAAGGTTTCGCGCTGGCCTCATCAGGGAAATCAATGCTTTTGCCGGGATACAGGAGCTTGTTAGCCACAAACTTCATGGTTTCCGGGTTCGGCGTCATTTCCGTATAGATACTGATGATGGGATTGCCTGTTTTAATCATTTTCTTAACCTTATTTAACACAACAAAGGTAGCAACTTTCAGCCAGAAAGTTGGAACGCCGGGCCGGATATTCCATCGATTTTTGCAATAGGCTTATAGGCAAATGATTATATTCGTTCAGAATAGACCATTTGAAGCACCGTTTTAAACACTTTTCTTATGCTATACAAAAAGCTATCAACCAACACAGAAAAGGCATTGAACGAACAGGTGGAGCTGGAAGCCGCCTCATCCCAATACTACCTGGCCATGGCTTCCTGGGCCGATGTGCAGGGTTATAACGGCATTGCCCAGTTCCTGTTCCGGCACTCCGACGAAGAGCGTATCCACATGCTTAAGCTGCTTACCTTCATTAATGACCGCGGCGGTTTTGGTGTTGTACCTGCGCTGAAGCAGCCCCCTTTAGAGTTTAAGAACATACATGATATTTTTGAGCAGGTGCTGAAACATGAAATACTGGTATCTACTGAGATTAATAAGCTTGTAGACCTTTGCCTGCAGGAGAAAGACTATACCACCCACACCTTTCTGCAATGGTATGTGAACGAACAGATCGAAGAAGAAAAAATGGCCAGCAAGATCCTGGATAAGCTGAAGCTGATCGGAGAGGACAAAGGCGGTTTATACATTTTTGACCGGGATATGGGCGCCCTGCGTACGGAAGATCAACACTAAAGTGTGACAGCATAGGATTGCAAGTTGTTTTAATTCTGCTTATTTTGTATAACAAATTACAACTATGCAATCTAAGAGAACGCTAAAGGCACGTAAGCGCGTAGCCCTGATAGCGCATGACCATAAAAAGGGGGAGCTGGTAGAGTGGGCCGTTTATAATAAAACCGTTTTAAGCCGCCATGAGTTGTATGCTACCGGTACTACCGGCAAGCTGCTGGAAGAGTACCTGGATGTGCCGGTGCGTAAATTGCTGAGCGGCCCCCTGGGCGGCGATCAGCAGATAGGTTCCATGGTGGCGGAAGGCCATATTGATGCGGTAATCTTTTTCTGGGACCCTATGGAGGCGCTGCCACACGATCCTGATATTAAAGCGCTGCTGCGTTTGTGCGCCGTTTGGAACATTCCAATGGCCTGCAACCGCACCAGCGCTGATTTTTTGCTTACCTCCCCGCTCATGCACCAGGATTATGAAGTGCTGCTAACGGATTATTCCCAGTACCTGGGACGGAAGGTGAGTAGTGTTCAGTAGTTTATTCCCCCTGATGCGCTGCCTGGTAATGTTCCTTCAGCACATCCTCCCCAAAATCATTTTTCAGATCGCGCAGCACGGTGTGCACATGGTTGCCGTTGTTCTGGGTATTATCATATTCTATTAATATCGCGGGGTTCTGTATGCGGTAATAATGCCCGCCACCCCAGGCGCTGGCGCCCGCCCAGGCAAAGTGCATATTGTTCCAGCCGGCAGTTGTAATTTCTTTCAGTAAAATATCGGCCATCAGCTTGGTGTAATTATCAATATACACTGCAACCAGCTGTTGCAGCATTTGCTGCTGCCGCGGGTTCATCTGGCTATAGGTAAGGCCCGGCGGGTCCAGCAGCATGGCTTTGCGTTGGTTGCCGGTAATAATTTCGCGGGGCGCATCGGTTTGTATCATAGCCTGCTGCAGCTGGGTTTTATCTAATGAATGCAGCAGCTCAAATGCTAACACGGCTTCCTGCTTTAATACCTGTTTACCTTTTTCCGGCCCGGAGGGCACTATGCCCGGGTTTGAGCCAAAGAAGGAAGGGGTGCTGGCTACCAGCGTATTATTGGCTGCAGAAAAGTTCAGGCTTACGTGGTGCCCTTCCAGCCGCCAGCCCCAGGGCTTTTGCGGCCCAGGCTCCCCGAATACGGAAAAGTAGTAGTTGGTAGGGTCCCGGTAATGATCATCCGCCCCGCGGTTTTCCAGTACTTTCAGCACATTTTCCAGCGCAATAATAGAGGTGGCTTTTTTATATCCCTGCGCGCTCATGCAGGTTTGCAGCAGGTGCAGCGCCGCAGTTTGCTGCTGCTTGTTCATGGCTTTTAAAGGCAATCCCTTGCGTGGCATGGGCACAAAGTTCCAGTGAAAACGCTCCGCATCGCCCCAGGTAAATACAGCCTGCTGCCGGGTACCGGCATCCAGTGTTTGCAGGAACTGCTGCGCCGCAGTAGTAATATCTTTCCCGGTAGATTGTGCATAGGTGTAGCTGCTGATCAGCAACAGGCCCGGTAATAAAGTACGGAAGAGCATAAGCGTGGAAATTGTTGGAACAAAATACCAAAACACATCAATATGTAGGGTACATCTTTGATGTGTGGCATACTTTTTACTTATTTTCGCACTTTTAGCATTTTAAAGTAACGCATTGTAGATGAATGTGAAGCAATTGGCAGCGGGTATCATGTTACTGTGTTGCATAGTAACATCCTTACACGCACAGCTACCCCCAAAAAGGGAACTCAGGGCCGTATGGATAGCCACCGTAGAAAATATAGACTGGCCTTCCCGCAGGGGTTTGAGTACAGAACAGCAAAAGCAGGAGTTTATTGATATACTGGACCGGCAGCAGCGCAACGGCATGAATGCCGTGGTGGTGCAGGTGCGCCCGGCTACCGATGCATTTTATGCATCGCCCTTTGAGCCCTGGTCTGAATTTTTAACCGGCTCACAGGGACAGGCCCCCAATCCTTATTATGATCCGCTGGAGTTTATGGTAACGGAAACCCATAAACGCGGTATGGAGTTCCATGCCTGGTTTAACCCCTACCGTGCAGTATTCAATGTAGGCCGCAGCAGCATCGCCCCTAATCATATTACCCGCTTACGCCCGCAGTGGTTTGTTACCTACGGCGATAAAAAATATTTTGACCCCGGCATTCCGGAAGCCCGTCTGTATGTAACACAGATCATTAAAGATGTGGTAACCCGCTATGATATTGATGCCGTACATTTCGACGATTACTTTTACCCTTACCGCATTCCCGGCAAAGAGTTCCCGGATAATAACTCCTACCGCCAGTATGGTAATAATATGATGCGGGACGACTGGCGCCGCCAGAATGTGGATACATTTGTGCACATGGTAAGCCTGGCCATTAAAGCCGCCAAGCCCTGGGTTAAGTTCGGCGTAAGTCCCTTTGGTGTATGGCGTAATCATAATAAAGATATGGAAGGCTCCTATACCACCGGCGGCCAAACCAATTACGACGATCTGTTTGCCGATGTGCTCAAATGGCTGAAGAATGGCTGGATCGATTATGTAGCACCCCAGCTGTATTGGGAAACCGGCCACCGCCTGGTAGCCTATGAGGTGCTGCTGAACTGGTGGGCGCAGCATGGTTACGGCCGGCATGTGTACATTGGCCACGGCGTATACCGCATTAACAGCAATGCAGCCTGGCGCGATCCCAGCGAGCTGCCCCGGCAAATAGCAGAAGCCCGTACACTCAACACCGTGCAGGGCAGCATTTTTTACAGCAATAAATCCTTTTCCGGCAACCCGCTGGGTATAGAAGATAGTTTGCACAACCACCTGTACCGGTACCCGGCCCTGCGCCCGCTAATGCCCTGGCTGGGCCAGCAGCAGGCGCCCAAATCCCCTTATTTTATAGATGCTTTTGAACGGGCCAATGGCCTGCAGGTCTATTGGTCGGATGATGATACCCTGCAACGCACGCAGCAATATGTGCTGTACCGTTTTGAAGGTACGGAAGTAGTGAACCTGAACGACCCTGCGAAAATACTGGCCCTGGTACCGCAAATGCCCGACCCGCAGTTTACCGATGTAACCTATCAGAAAGGCCATATCTATACTTATGTGGTAACCGCGCTGGACCGTATGCAAAATGAAAGTTTTTCCAGTGAGCCGCTCCGCACCAAAGTGCAGAACGGGAAAACCATTTTTATATTCCCGTAAACAGGTTAAACATATACCCGGCCATCCGAAATGCACCGCAATCTTCCGCAGCCAGCAGGTAATTTAATCCGCTGAAGGAACCTGAACTGGCCGCGTGCTGGCGGCCGGGATTTTGTACCCGGTATTTCTTTTCCCGCAACCCGGCTCCACGGGTAGAACATCTTTTAATAATATAGCGGGAAACTTTCATACCTCTCCCTAATGGAATATTAACCTTCCCTCCTGGAGCCAACTAGCACTTTTGTGTAGCCTATTTTTTCATTAAATTCAACTTATTCCTATTTAATTTTAATTTTTTCTAAATTTTAGGGGCTAAACAAATGTTTATATAAAAAATACTGCATTCTTTTAGTATCTTTAAACCGTTCCCGAAATAATAATGGTACTTCTCCCGGCCAGCAACAGCTTAAAAGGTGTAGTGTACCTGATACAAAAATTTAAACGAATGCTTGAAGTGAGAAAACAGGAAGGCCTGTATCGTCCGGAATTTGAACATGACGCCTGCGGAACTGGTTTTACGGCCCACATTAAAGGCCGTAAGTCTCACCAGATTGTGCGGGATGCCCTGACGATGCTGGAAAACATGGAACACCGTGGTGCCTGCGGTTGTGAGCGCACTACCGGCGACGGGGCCGGTATCCTGATCCAGATGCCGCATGAATTTTTTTATGACGAGTGCCTGAAGATCGGGATTGCGCTGCCGGAATTCGGCAAATATGGCGTAGGACAGATCTTTTTCCCCAAAGAACCCCGCTGGCGCGAAGAGTGCCGCGAGATCTTTGAACGGGCGGCAGAGAAGCTGGGACTGGATATACTGGGTTACCGCAAAGTGCCGGTACGCCCCGATGGCATTGGTGAAAGCGCCCTTTCCGTAGAACCGGAAATTGAGCAGGTATTTATTGCCTGCCCTTATCATATTGCAGACGCAGAAACATTTGAACGCAAGCTCTTCGTACTGCGTAACTATATTTCCAAAACCGTACGTAATACGGTGCCTAAAGAAAAGGCGCTGTTCTATATCTCATCCCTTTCTTACAAAACCATTGTATATAAAGGACAGCTCACCACTTACCAGGTACGTCATTATTATCCTGACCTGAGTGATGAGAAAATGGTATCCGCCTTTGCGCTGATCCACTCCCGCTTTGCCACCAACACCTTCCCCAGCTGGCGCCTGGCCCACCCTTACCGCTACATTGCGCATAATGGTGAGATCAATACGCTCAAAGGGAACCTGAACTGGCTGCGTGCCGGTGAGCGGGATTTTGTAACCAAGTATTTTTCCAAAGAAGAGCTGGACATGCTGCTGCCTATTGTAGAAGAAGGTCAGTCAGACTCCGCCAGCCTGGATAATGTAATAGAGCTGCTCACCATGACAGGCCGCTCACTGCCGCATGTAATGATGATGCTGATACCGGAAGCCTGGGATGGTAATGAGGATATGGATCCGGCCAAGAAAGCATTCTATGAATACCACGCTTCTTTAATGGAACCCTGGGACGGCCCTGCTTCCATCTCCTTTACAGATGGTAAGATCATTGGCGCCACGCTGGACCGTAACGGTCTGCGCCCCAGCCGCTTTGTAGTAACCAAGGACGACCGCGTGATCATGGCTTCAGAAGCCGGGGTACTGCCAATAGATCCTAAGAATATTAAAGAAAAAGGCCGCCTGCAGCCCGGTAAAATGTTCATAGTAAATATGGACGAAGGCCGCATTATTGGCGATGAGGAGCTGAAGCAAACCATTTGCACCCAGCAACCCTATGCTGAGTGGCTGAATAAATATAAGATCCGCCTGGAAGAGCTGCCGGAGCCGCGCGTAGCCTTTACGCACCTGGAGCACGACCAGATCTTTAAATACCAGCGCGCATTTGGTTACACAACCGAGGACCTGGATCAGATCATTGCGCCCATGGCCCTGGATGGTAAGGAGCCTATTGGCTCTATGGGTACGGATGTACCGCTGGCCGTGCTGAGCGATCAGCCCCAGCACCTGAGCAGCTACTTCAAACAGCTGTTTGCACAGGTAACCAACCCGCCCATTGATCCTATCCGGGAAAGACTGGTAATGTCGCTGGCTACCTTTGTAGGTAACAACGGCAACCTGCTGGATGAAGATCCGCTGCACTGCCATGGCCTGGCACTGCGCCACCCGATCCTGAACAATCATGAGCTGGAAAAGATCCGCAGTATTGATACCGGTATTTTCCAGGCTAAAACCTTACAAACATATTTTAAGGCCGATGGTAAGCCCGGCTCTTTGGAAAAAGGCCTGGCCCGCTTATGCCGCTACGCGGTAGATGCAGTGGAAGATGGTTTTGAGGTGGTGATCCTCTCTGACCGCTCCATTGATTCTGAGCACGCGCCCATTCCTTCTTTGCTGGCAGCATCCGCCGTACACCACCACCTCATCCGCAAGGGTTACCGTGGCCAGGTAGGGCTGATCGTAGAAGCCGGCGATGTTTGGGAAGTACACCACTTTGCCGCCCTGTTAGGTTTTGGCGCTACTGCCATTAACCCTTACCTGGCGCTCAGCACCATCCGCGATATGAAGCTGAATGGCAAGCTGGAAACGGAGTACGATGTGGATAAGCTGAAGAAGAACTACATCAAGGCCGTATGCGAAGGCCTGCTGAAAGTGTTCTCTAAAATGGGTATCTCCACCCTGCAGTCTTACCAGGGTGCACAGATCTTTGAAATACTCGGTATTAATCAACAAGTAGTAGATAAATATTTTGCCGGCGCCGTATCCCGCATACAGGGCATGGGCCTGGATGAAATAGCCCGCGAAACGCTGGCTAAGCACTGGATGGGTTTTGGCCGTAAGGAAACACCCGTACAGCGTTTAACCGTAGGCGGTGTATACCAGTGGAAACGGAAAGGTGAGTTCCACCTCTTTAACCCCACTACCATACACCTGCTGCAATATTCCACCCGCCAGGGCGACTACAGCCTGTTTAAAAAATATTCCAAAGCCGTAAATGAGCAGAGCGAAAAAGCCTGCACATTACGCAGCATGTTTGCTTTCAAACGCACCCGCCCCTCCGTTCCCATTGAGGAAGTGGAGCCGGCAGAGGTGATCCTGAAACGTTTTGCTACCGGCGCTATGAGCTTTGGCTCTATCTCGCATGAGGCCCACTCCACCCTGGCAATTGCCATGAACCGGATTGGCGCTAAAAGCAATACCGGTGAAGGTGGTGAAGATGAGCTGCGTTATGAACAGCTGCCCAATGGCGACAGCATGCGTTCTGCCATTAAACAGGTAGCCAGCGCCCGCTTTGGGGTTACCAGCTACTACCTTACCAATGCAGATGAGCTGCAGATCAAAATGGCACAGGGCGCCAAGCCCGGCGAGGGTGGCCAGCTGCCCGGCCATAAGGTGGATGACTGGATTGCAAAAGTGCGGCACTCTACCCCGGGTGTAGGCCTCATTTCCCCGCCGCCACACCATGATATTTATTCTATTGAGGATCTGGCACAGCTGATCTTTGACCTGAAGAATGCTAACCGCGCCGCACGTATCAGCGTTAAGCTGGTATCCAAAGCCGGTGTAGGCACCATTGCAGCCGGCGTGGCCAAAGCCCATGCGGATGTAGTGCTGATCTCCGGTCATGATGGCGGTACCGGCGCCTCCCCGATAAGCTCTATCAAACACGCCGGTTTACCCTGGGAGCTGGGCCTGGCAGAAACCCACCAGACCCTGGTACGTAATAAGCTCCGCAGCCGCGTAGTGGTACAATCCGACGGCCAGCTGAAAACCGGCCGTGATATTGCCATTGCTACTTTGCTGGGCGCTGAGGAATGGGGTGTAGCCACTGCTGCCCTGGTAGTAGAAGGTTGTATCATGATGCGTAAATGCCATGTGAACACCTGCCCGGTAGGGGTAGCCACACAGGATCCTGAGCTGCGCAAACGCTTTTCCGGTAATGCAGATCACGTAGTGAACCTGTTTAAATTCCTGGTAGAAGAGCTGCGCGAGATCATGGCCGACCTGGGCTTCCGTACCGTAAATGAAATGGTAGGCCAGGTAGAGTCCCTGCAGGTGCGTGAAGGCGTGGATCACTGGAAGTATAAAACACTGGATCTCTCATCCATCCTGTACCGCGAGCCCTCAGCTCCTGAAGTAGGTTTATACAAACAGGAGGAGCAGGATCACGGTATCAGCGAAGTGCTGGACTGGCAGCTGCTGAAAGCCGCACAGCCCGCGCTGGACAAGAAAACACGCGTGTTCCAGCAGTTCAGTGTAAGAAATACAGACCGTACTATTGGTACTATCTTAAGCAACGAAATATCCAAACGCTACAAGGGCGAAGGATTACCGGAAGATACTATTCACTTTAAATTCCAGGGCTCTGCAGGGCAAAGCTTTGGCGCCTTTAACACGCGCGGCGTAACGCTGGAGCTGGAAGGCGAAGCCAATGACTATTTTGGTAAGGGATTATCCGGCGCCAAAATAATTGTATACCCGCATGCAGAAGCAGGTTTTAAAGCAGAGGAAAATATTATTGCCGGCAACGTAGCCCTGTATGGTGCTACCTCCGGTGAGGCCTACATCCGCGGTAAGGCAGGCGAACGTTTTTGCGTACGTAACTCCGGCGCTACCGTAGTAGTAGAAGGTACCGGCGATCACGGTTGTGAATACATGACCGGTGGCCGTGCCGTAATACTGGGCGAAACAGGCCGCAACTTCGGCGCAGGCATGAGCGGTGGTATTGCATATGTGTATGATGTAAAAGGCACGTTTGCAGGCAGGTGCAATAAAGACATGATCGACCTGGATCCGCTGGAACAGGAAGATGTGAGCAAGCTGCACGACCTGATCACCAAACACCACGCCTACACGAACAGTACTGTGGCCAAGTTCATATTAAAAGACTGGGAAAATCAGTTACGCCATTTTGTAAAGGTGTTCCCGAAAGAATACAAGGCGGTGTTGAAGACTGCAACGTCTGCACCGGAAGAAAGCCAGCAGGTGAAAAAATCCTGATCGTAAAAACGCCTTGTTACTTAACAATTAAAGAATCAGAGAGATGGGTAAACCAACAGGATTCCTGGAATTCACACGCGAGCTGCCGGGCAAAACAGACCCGAAGGAAAGAACGCAGCATTATAATGAGTTTGTAGAACGCTACAGCGAGCCTAAGCTGAACAACCAGGCCGCGCGTTGTATGAACTGCGGCGTACCCTTTTGCCACAGCGGATGCCCGCTGGGTAATGTGATTCCGGAGTTTAATGATGCAGTATATCATAAAGACTGGAAAGAAGCATATGACATTCTTTCCAGCACCAATAACTTCCCCGAATTTACCGGCCGTATATGCCCTGCGCCTTGCGAAAGCGCATGCGTACTGGGTATTAACCAGCCGCCGGTAGCTATTGAGGAAATAGAAAAGCACATTATAGAAATTGCTTTTGATAAAGGGCTGGTGCTGGCTAAAGTACCGCGTGTACACACCGGTAAAAAAATAGCCGTAATAGGTTCCGGCCCCGCCGGCCTGGCTGCTGCCGCACAGCTCAATTATGCCGGCCACCAGGTAACCGTTTTTGAAAGGGATGATGCTCCGGGCGGATTATTGCGCTACGGCATCCCGGATTTCAAGCTGGAAAAATGGGTCATCGATCGCCGTATCAAGCTAATGGAAGAAGAAGGCGTAGAGTTCCGCTGCAATGCCAATGTAGGCGTTAACGTTAGTGTGAGCGATCTGCTGCGGGAATACAATGCCATCGTGCTGGCAGGTGGTTCCACCATTCCCCGCGACCTGGCTATCCCGGGCCGTGAGCTGAATGGGGTGCACTTTGCCATGGATTTCCTGAAACAGCAGAACAAAAGGGTAAGCAACCGCCCCGTAGGTGGGGAAGACATTTGGGCTACCGGAAAGAATGTGGTAGTGATTGGCGGGGGCGATACCGGCTCCGACTGTGTAGGTACCTCCAACCGTCATGGCGCAGTAAGCGTTACCCAGCTGGAGCTGCTGCCCAAACCGCCGGGCGAGCGTACACCGTACATGCCCTGGCCTACCTATCCCATGGTGCTGAAAACATCTTCTTCCCACGAAGAAGGCGCTAACCGCCACTGGGCTATTGCCACCAAAGAATTTGTGGGCGATGAGAATGGAAACCTGAAAGGCCTGAAGCTGGTGGACATTCAATGGTCCACAGGTACAGATGGCCGTCCGGGTGGATTTAAAGAAGTACCGGGCTCCGAAAGGGAAGTTCCCTGTGAGCTGGCGCTGCTGGCTATGGGTTTCACCAATCCGCAGCACACCGGTATGCTGGATGATCTGGGTGTGGAAAAAGATGAACGCGGCAACGTAAAGGCTACTGAAAAAGCTTACCAGACTTCTGTTCCCAAAGTATTTACTGCCGGCGATATGCGCCGCGGACAATCTTTGGTGGTATGGGCTATCAGTGAAGGCCGGGAGTGCGCGCGTAAAGTAGATGAGTTCCTGATGGGTACCTCCCAGCTGGAAAGCAAGGATCATTCCTTACAAGCAATGGCTATTTGATAACTTATATAAAGTTTTCTCATAAGCAGGTTTAGATTTTGTTGTAACCTTCAGCCGGGCTGGGTTTTTACCCGGCCCTTTCTTTTTACCAACCTTGCCGGAGAAGTAGTATTTTTATGATATTATACTATCCCTATGATCCGATTTTTACCGGCCATAACCCTATTAATAGTATGTACCGTTTCCTGTACTGTAAGTGAACGATCCAATAGTAAGATCCGGATGGAAACCTATCAGCCCAACACTCAGCAAAAACAATATAAGAACCTGCTCATCGTAGCAGAAGGCTCGCTCCTTAGCCGCACCTACATTGAGAATATTGTATGGGCCATGAAACCCGGCCTGGAAAAAGCCAAGCTTTCTTATCATTATGAGTTCCTGGGCAACCCGGAAAGGGTGAGCATAGAAAATAACCTGAAAAGGGTAATGGACGCCAACCCATCGGATGCACTTTTACACATTCGCCCAATGGCAGCCATCGGTTATACAAGATCAGCAACAACTAACACTACCCCCACTGGCATGCCGTATGCCAGCAGCACCTCCCTGCTGCGGGCAGCCTATTCTTTTGAGCTCACAGAGGTGCAGGACAAATTAGTATGGGGTGGCCGCCTCACCACCAACATCCCGGAATATCCCCGCAGCATTTACCCGGTTATCAGTAAAAAAATAATAGCAGAGCTGAAAGAGAACAAGCTGCTGCCTGGAATAGCAGCTGCCGCTCAGTAAGCTTAACGGTGTAAACCGTTCATCAGCAGGCATAAAAAGGCGGTTAAGCTATTTACAGGAACAGCCTGCCGCTTAGTAGCTAATTTTACAGCATGTGCCGCCGGGCGTTCCTATTAGTATGCAGTCTGTTCATAAGCCTTTCCTGTATCCACGCACAGGATACTGCCGGCATTCCCTCCGGCGATGATTTTATTTTCAGCAGCACCCATCCCAAACGTGGTATTTACAAAACCTTCAAAGAATTTCAGCAGAACGCGCCTTCCGAAAGTGGGAACATAGTGGTAAAGAACCGCAGCTCCGCCGCGCAGATCTATCTGCTGGCCAACCGCAATGAGCTGCATGTGGTAGATAGCACCGGCCAGGAACATAAGGTAAAGGATTACTGGGGATTTTCTGACGGCACCAATGTGTACATCCGGGACAATGGGCTGAACAAGCTGGAGGAAATTGGCTATTACTGTTTATACGAGATCCACGCCATAACAGCCACGCCGGTGGCTAATCCCGCTTCCGTAACGTTTAACGCCGCACCGCCACCCAGCGTAAAGAAAAAAGTGATCAACATCCTTACCGGACAGATATATGACCTGACCCTCTACAATCTCAGGAAATATATCCTCCCACAGGACCAGACCTTACTGGATACTTTTATTACCGATGCAAAAAAGCGGGACCGCATGGAGTACTATATCCGCTGGTTTAACGAGCGTAATACCCCGGTGCTGTAAATTATAATAGCCCCAGCTATCTCCCCATATTGGGTAGGTATAAATTTTGCTACCTCTACTTGTAGCACCATACATTTACCAAAGCATTTATTTTCAGTAAATTACCGAGTAATTTTTCATAGTGACAGTAGCTGAAACTCCCGAGGACAAACATCATCGCGGTCGCCCATGGTGGCGTTGGCTTTTATGGATCATCATTGCCATACTATTATTGCCTGTGATGGCTGTATTATTGCTTCAACTTACACCCGTACAGGATTACCTGCGCCGGCAGGGGGAGCTATACCTGCAAAGCAAGCTGCATACAAAAGTAAAGATCGGGTACCTGCGCGCCCGCGGCTGGCAATATCTTGAGCTGCGCAATGTATATGTGGCAGATACGGCGCAGCAGGCCCTCTTATACTCCGGCTCTCTGAAAGTACATTACAACCTGCTATCCCTGCTCAATAATGAGCTGCGCATCAATAAGCTGGAATGGGATACCGTATTGATAAATGTGTACCGGCATGGCGCAGACACAACATATAATTACCAGTTTATTGTAAATGCCTTTACCAGCCCGGATACTACACCGGATACGCTGGCGCCGGAAACCGGCACCACCATGCAGTTCCGCATTAAAGATGTAACTATGCGGCAGGTACGGCTAAGCTATGTGGATGACCTGGACGGCATGCACGCGGTGCTGCACTGGAAAACCCTGCAAATAGATCCGGATGATCTGCTGGTGAATGATGGTGTATATGCCTTCCGCGGTATTACGCTGGATGGGTTAACAGGTTTCTTCCGCCAGGCCTACCGCCTGAAAGCCACTGCCGCCGCAGCCCCGCCGCCACCGGATGCAGATACCACGGCAGCGCCTTTTCACCTGCTGCTGAAAAAATTACAGCTAAGCAACAGCACCTTCTGGTATGAGAGTGAGGACATCGGTATTTCCACCGCGTGGAAAGTAGGCCGCTTCCAGGTCACCAATGCTAATATTGACCAGGACTCTACCCACATACAAATAGAAAATATTGACCTGCGCAGCACCAGGGGCATTGTAACCATGTCTATGCCTAAAGATACCAGCGCACCGGTATCAGACAGCAGCGCCCCCAATACCTGGCGGGTAAATACGGGCCAGGCATTGTTTGAGCAGCTGACGGTTAAATATGATAATAATACCGGCCCCGCCCCACGCGGCGCAGGCGCAGGTAACCCGGACTATAACCACCTGTTCATCCGGGATTTTACTACCCACCTAAAGGATATTAATTACAATGCAGATACCGTGAGCGCCGTGCTGCAGCAGCTAAGCATGCGGGAACAGTCATCCGGCCTGGCTGTAAAGCGGGCGCACATGAACTTTTTGTTTACCCCGCAGGTGCTGGCCCTTAATGACCTGCTGCTGGAAACCAACCAATCCATTCTGCGGAAACAAATAGTCGTTACCGTGCCTTCCTGGGCCACGGTGGCTGATCACCTGGATCAGCTGCAGCTGCGCGCCAACCTGGACTCTACGCGTATTGTGCTGAATGAGTTCATGCCCTTTGTACCGGACGCGCATAGTAAGTACATGCAGCCATTATGGGGCAAGCAGCTGTTTATACATGCTGTTATGAGAGGCAGTATGTCGCGCCTGGAAATTCCGCAGCTCTACATACGTGATAATGTGGGTAACCTGGTACAGGCTAAGGGAGAGATCTTTTATTCAAAAAATACAGATAGCATACGCGCTAACCTGCCGGAGCTGCTGCTGCAAAGCGGCAACAAACCGCTGCGGGCCTGGCTGCCGCCCGGCACCATGCCGGACTCCATCCGCCTGCCGGAACAAATGCTTATTACCGGCTCTTTCCAGGGCGGCATGGCTAATCTGCAAACAGAGTTGCAGCTTAAGAGCGACCTGGCAAACGCAAATTTGACCGCTCACCTGGTAAATATTATGGATAGCCTGCGCGCCAGCTACTCCGTGAACGTGCCGTACTTTCATGTGAACCCCGGCCGTATTTTATATGATACTTCCATGGGCTGGATCAATGGGCGTTTGGAAGCAGAAGGTAAAGGTTATGAAATAAATACCATGGCCGCCAATGCTGCGCTGGCATTAAGCAGCGCTACCTATAACGGCTATACGTACCAGGATATTAATATGAAAGCTGGCATCCGCGCAGGTGATTTCAATGCCTCCGGTCAGAGTGAAGATTCTTCCCTGAACATGGTGTTTGACGTAGCCGGCCGCATACAGGATACCCTGCTGCAAAACCTGCAGGCCAACCTGCAGCTCACTAAGGCCGACCTGTATGCCACGCATTTTTATACAGATCCCATGCAGCTGAAAGGCGATCTCACAGCAGATTTCAGCAGCATTACACCCACCCGCATCATAGGTAATGCTAACCTCACCGGCTGGCAAATAGCTACTAACGGGCAGGTGTTCCCCATTGATACGGTAGCATTAATAGCGGAATACCAGGACCAGCAATACCTGACCCTTCGGGGCCCTTTTGGTTTTATAAAAGCCAATGGTATGGTGGATTATACAAAGATAGGCGCTGCATTCAGCGGTATTATCAGCAAGCCGTTACAACCGCTGGATAGCTCACGCATTGTAACTCTGCCGCCCGGCCAGCTGCTGCAATGGACAGCTGTATTAAACTGGCCACGCAGCCTGCAGGCCATGGCGCCCGGCCTGCGTATGAACCAGCCCATAAATATATGGGGCCGCCTGAATTCAGATAGCAGCCTGCTGGTAATGAAGGCCACCTTACCTAAATTAACATACGACTCCCTGCATATAGATAGCCTGCTGGTAGATGCCCGCATACAGGATACAGCAATGAATGCAGTCGTTTCCTTGGCAGCGCTGCGCCACCCCATAGCCCCGCTCAACCATACAGAGCTGCTGGCCAACGCTAACATAGGCAAGCTGCGCTGGAACCTGAATGTGGATGATCCGGCCCGCAAGCCTAAATATAAAGTAGGCGGCCTGGTGCAATTTTTACCGGATAGCATAATTGCTCTTTCTCTGGACCGGGAGCTGCTGCTGAACAAACAGCAGTGGACGGTGGCTGACAATAACCTGGTGCGCCTGCATAACGGTATGCCGGATACCGCCAACCTGAAACTCTCTTACCGGGAACAATCCATTCAATTACAAACCCGGCCGGATAGCAGCAACAGCCGCTTACCGGCGCTGCAGGCAGATATTAAGGATTTTCAGCTGGCCACAATTACCGGCCTCCTGGCAGCAGATACGGTGCTGGCCACCGGCGTGCTGAATGGCCAGGCCACCGTGAGCAATCTCAGTAACACGCCTTTGGTAGCCAGCACCCTGAAAATTGACAGCCTAACGTTCAGGAATACACGCCTGGGTACATTGAATGCAGATCTTAAAACGCCGGCGCCCAACACTTACGCTATTAATGCCGGCCTGGTTGGTAATGATAACGACCTGCAGGTGCAGGCCACCTATGATACGGCCATTAATGCCAAAGTGGATATTAACCACCTGAATGTAGCCGTCATAGAGCCTTTCACTTTTGGCAATGTTACGCGCATGCACGGCAGCGCCAACGGGCAGTTTAATATTACCGGCACTACCGATAAGCCAAAGGTATTAGGCCACATTCATTTTAACGATGCCGGCGGCACTATAACCTATGTAGGCGCACCGCTCACATTACCGGATGAGGAAATTGTGCTGGATGAAAAGGGCATTGCCTTTAATAAGTTTGTGATTGCAGATAGCCTGGGTAATGAGCTGGTCGTGAATGGCCGGGTAAACAGCACTGATTTTACCAACTACCGCTTTAACCTGGATGTGAATGCAGATAACTTTATGGTGCTGGGTAAGCAGCAGAACCCCGATCAATTGTTCTACGGCCCTGCATTTGTAGACAGCCGTATTAAAATACGGGGCAACATGGACCTGCCGCGTATTGATGCTTACGTTAAGCTGCGCGATAAATCCAAGGTAACGGTTACCATTCCGGAACCCAACCCCGGCGTGGCCAACAGGGAAGGCGTAATGGTGTTTGTGGATAAAGATGCGCCGCTGGATTCAGCACTTATTAAAGCCCAGGACAGCGCACGGTTTGAGAATCCGCGCCTGCAGGGTATAAACTTCAGCGGTAATGCGGAGATCACGCCGGAATCTACCATCAAAATAATTATTGATCCGCAGAATGGTGATTATGTGGAGGCCAAAGGCAGCACCAACCTCAATGCCACGCTGGATGCCAGCAGCAAGCTGAGTTTAACCGGCCGGTATGAGATCCAGGAAGGTAAATACCAGATGTCTTTATACGAGGTGATCAAACGCTCCTTTGCTATTGAAAAAGGAAGCGCCATTACTTTTAATGGCGATGCAATGGATGCTATGCTGGATATCACTGCCAAGTATACGGTAAATGCACCTGCGGCAGACCTGGTATCTGACCAGCTTTCCAGCATGGATGCCAGTTCCCGTAACCGCTACCGCCAGCGCCTGCCCTTTGAAGTGTACATGTACATTAAAGGCGACCTGCTGAAACCACAAATTTCATTTATGCTGGATATGCCGGAGGCGGAACGTAATGCCTTCAGCGGCACGGTATATAACCGGTTAAAACAAATTAACCAGATAGAGTCTGAGCTGAATAAACAGGTAATGGGCCTGCTGGTGCTGAACTCATTTATACCAGATGATCCCGGGGCTACAGAAAGTGAAGGAGTGGACGTTGGCCAGCAGGCGCGTAAGAGTGTGAGCAAGATCTTATCCCAGCAAATGAACAACCTGGCCGGCAACCTTATTAAAGGGGTGGATATTAATTTTGACCTGCAGCAGAATGAAGACTATTCCACCGGCTCTGCCAAAGAAAATACTACGTTGAATGTAGGCGTATCCAAAGCCCTGTTCAATGATCGTTTAACCGTTTCCGTGGGCTCCAATGTGCTGCTGGAAGGCGATGCCGCCACCAGCAATACCAGCAACCTGGTGGGTGATATTTCTGTGGACTATAAGCTTACCCGCGACGGGCGTTACCGCGTACGCATTTACCAGCGTAATACCAACGAAACCGTAGTGGAAGGACAGGTAGTGGAAACCGGCGCGGCCTTTATGCTGGTAATAGATTATGACAAATTCCGCGAGATCTTTGGCCGCTCCAAAGAGGAAAAACGGCAGGAAAAGATCCGCCGGAACAATCAAAAGAAATCTTCTAAGAAATAATAAGAATATTGCGAACTAACTATTCACATATCGTTCTGTTAATGGCCGGCCTATGTATCTGCGCCTGCAGCACTACGCGTACCGTTCCGGAAGGCGACCGGCTGTATACCGGCACCAACATAAAGTGGGATGGTAAAAAGCCCGGCGATTATGCTACGCTAAAAGAAAACCTGGAAAGCAGCGCACGCCCGAAACCTAACCGCAAGTTCCTGGGTATGCCTGTGCGGCTGTGGCTCTACAACCTGGGTAATAAGCCTAAAGGCAAAGGGCTTAATTACCTGCTGCGTAATAAGTGGGGCGAGCCGCCGGTGCTGTTAAGCTCCGCCAAAAGGGATTATACCTCCAACGTATTGCAGCAATACCTGGTGGACAATGGTTTCTTTCAGGCCGATGTTGTATCCGACATAAAATACAAGGGTAAGAAAAAAGCCAGCGGCGTGTATACCGCCACACCCAACCTGCGCTATACTATTAAAAGTGTTACCTACGAAACTGACAGCTCGCAGCTGGGCCGCACCATTGCCGCATCTACAGACCATTCCTCGCTGGTGGTTGGCAAAAACTATAGCCTGGATAGTGTGAAGGCAGAAAGGGAACGTTTACACAACCGCTTAAAAGAGCAGGGTTATTACTACTTCACAGCCGATCATTTGCTGGTAGAAGTAGACAGCACACAGAATGATGGTACGGTGAATCTGTTTGTGACGGTAAAGAAAGATATTTCGCCACTGGCGCGTAAGCCGTACTATATGCGCAGGATCACCCTGTTCCCTAACTATTCGCTGGACCAGGATACCTCAAACCGCATTAACCGGGGAGAGGTAACATTATACCGCAACTTTGGCGTAGTAGATCCGGAAAAGAAGTTCAGGCCTCTTATATTCCGCCGCTCCGTGTTCCTGAAGCCGGATAGCCTGTACCGTCTAAGCAACCATGATATTACCCTGCAGCGGCTTATTGGCCTGGGCAATTTTAAGTTTGTGAAAGGCCAGTTCCGCACAGTGCGCGACCGTGACAGCAGTGTGAATAACAGGAGGGATACCACCATAAGAAGGGATAGCAGCAGTTACAGGAATAATTTCAGCATTAACAGGAGGGATAGCAGCTACAGAACCCGGCTATTGTCTGATACCGGGCGGCTGGATGCTACCTTTTACCTTACGCCTTACCCGCAGTATTCCCTGCAGGCGGAGCTGCGCGGCACCTCCAAATCCAACAACTTTGTGGGTTCTGAAATAAAGGTAACACAGCGTAACCGTAACTGGCGGCGGGCCGCTAACCTGCTGGAAGTATCAGCCTCCGGTGGTATGGAATGGCAAACCGGCGGGCAGCTGGTAAGCGCTAATTCGTATAGCCTGAAGGGTGAGGTAGCCTTAACGGTGCCACGTTTTATTTCCCCTGTAAGAGGGTTGTTAAACATCCGCACACCTTATGTGCCGCGTACGCGTATTAGCCTCAGCTATGAGCTGTTCAGCCGGCAAAACCTGTATAACCTGAACGCGTATACGTTCCAGTGGCAGTATCTCTGGCGGCAAACACGTTTCCTGGAACATAACTGGGCGCCCGTTTCCATTACCTACGTGCTGCCTACCAGCACTACCCCGGGTTACGATAGTATCTTAAAGGTAGATCCTGTGCAGCGCAGGGCCATAGAAAAACAATTCATACTGGGTGCTAACTATAACATTACCTATAATAACCAGGAGCCTAACCGCATTCATAGTTTTTATCTGAATGGTAACATAGATATATCCGGTAATGTAGCCGGTTTAATAGTACCCAAAGGCGATAGTGGCAGAACGCTGTTCGGCAGCCCCTTTGCACAATATGTAAGGCTAAATGGTGATGTACGGCACTATTGGCAGCTAAGCAAGAACAACCTGTGGGTGAACCGTTTTTTTGCCGGTTACGGCCTGCCTTACGGCAATTCCAGGACCCTGCCCTTTGTAAAACAATTCTTTACCGGCGGTAGCAGCAGCTTACGCGGTTTCCGCGCCAGAACATTAGGCCCGGGTACTTACCGCGATACCAGCAGCCGTTACCTGGCCAATGAAGCCGGTGATATTAAGCTTGAGTTTAACTCCGAATTGCGCATACATCTTATAAGCGTGGTCAATGGCGCGCTGTTTGTAGATGCCGGTAATATCTGGCTGCAAAAAAGCGATACCAACAGGATAGGTGGGCAATTCAGCGGGCATTTCCTAAAGGATATTGCAGTGGATGCAGGTGTGGGTTTGCGCATAGATGCCTCTATTATAGTGGTGCGCCTGGACCTTGCCTTTCCCCTGCGCAAGCCCTGGCTGCCGGAAAATGAACGATGGGTGTTAAAAGATGTTCGCTTTGGCGATCCGGATTGGCGTAAGGATAACCTGATCCTGAATATAGCTATTGGCTACCCATTCTGACGCTGGAAAACACATGAAAAAAGGAGTATATTTGTAAACAACCTTTTGCATGCTCATATCCCGGTTTATACATTACTATATCTTACTGGCTCTTTGCCTGTTCCTGCTGTGCTCTTGTGCCCGGCAGATCACGGAAAGCGGAAAAGCCTCTTATTACGCAGATAAGTTTGAAGGCCGTAAAACAGCCAGTGGCGAAACGTTTCACCAAAGCGCCATGACGGGCGCACACCGTACCTTACCATTTGGTACTAAAGTAAAAGTTATAAACCTGGCCAACGGCCGCTCCGTAAAAGTAAAGATCAACGACCGGGGTCCGTTTGCACAAGGCCGTATCATAGACCTCTCCAAAAAAGCAGCCCGTAAGCTGGGCATCGTAGAAACCGGCGTAGCACCGGTGGATATTAAGTACAAAAAGAAGAGATAGCTAAGTACGCAGATAGAATTATCAATTACGGTTCCGCCAAAGCGGGGAATGCTTTTGAAGGCAATTATGATATGAATATTATGAATGGGGCCAGTCCTTTAATACTAAATGCAAAACGCTGTATGCATAACCCTAATGCAGCAAATATCAAACTTACTGCATTAGCTAAGCACACAGCGTTCTTATTAAGCTCAATTCGTAATCCGTAATTGACAATTCGTAATTACGCATGTATGCCTTCCGAAATCTCCTCCACCATCTTTTTACAAAAGGCTGGCAGATCCTTCGGGCTGCGGCTGGTTACCAAACCATTATCCACCACCACTTCCTTATCTTCCCACTGCGCACCGGCATTAATTAAGTCTGTTTTAATACTGGGGTAAGATGTTACCGTACGGCCGGCCAGCTCACCGGTTTCAATTAAGGTCCAGGGGCCATGGCAAATGGCGGCAATGGGTTTGCTGTCATCAAAAAAGCCGCCTACAAAAGCCACTGCGTCTGCATTTACCCTTAACTGATCCGGGTTTAATACACCACCCGGTAATACCAGGGCGTCATAATCTTTTGAGTTGGCCTGGTCAACAGTTTTATCCACATCATACTCGCCGCCCCAGTCTTTTTCAGCCCAGGCCTTTACCTTACCGCCGTGTAATGATATTATATCTACCTGTGCATCGGCATCTTTCAGTGCCTCTAATGGTTTTGTAAATTCAGATTCTTCAAACCCATCTGCTACCAGTATAGCTACCTTCTTGTTGCTGAGTTGCTTTTCCATAAGATCCGTTTTATAGTTGTTAACAAAAATTATTTTCTCATTTATCTGCGGGGTGTGAGGCCTGCGCCTTTTCCCGGTAATAGAACAGGTCCTGGTTGGCAGGCCCGTTAATTACTTTTCCTTTGTAGGTGAACCGGCTGCCATGGCAGGGGCAGTCCCAGCTTTTCTCATCCGCATTCCATTGTATAATACAGCTTAGGTGTGTGCATGCTGCAGATACAATGTGCAGGTCATCCTCTTCATCGCGGTAGATCCCGTATTTATTTTTTCCCAGCTCTACTATCTTCCCTTCACCCTGCTGAATGGAGGAAAGCTCCACCACATCCGCATCATACGGGTATTCTTTCATGTAGCGGAATAAGCCGCCGGCAAATTCCTTTATCCAGGTTTTACCGGAACGGAAATATTTGAACCGTTGCGGATCATAGATCTTTTTCCAGGGATTTACTTGCCCCAATATCAGGTCCGGTATCAGCAAGGCTGCTATAGTGGCATGTGTAAGGCCGTTACCGGAATCGCCGGTAACAATAAATACATTGTCTTTATCCCCGGGGTTACGGCCTATGTAAGCCAGTGAATCCATGGGTTCCATTACCTGGCCGGACCAGCGGTAAATAATTTCTTCTATATTAAATTTTCCACGTACCCAGGTTTCCAGGTGCCGGTACCGTTCCTCATCTGTAATAGGTTCTGCAAAAGCCAGGCCCGTAGCATGGTCTTCACCACCGCATATCAGCAGGTCATGCTTTTCATCATAAGCCTGTATGCGTACATAGTGATAGGGTGGTATAGAAGCATTGGTGTGGTAGTCACCGGTATCCCACCACAATGCATGCGGAATACTATCTTTTGCTACCAGCCCGCCAATTACATACGTACGGTAAGCAAACTGCTTTAGGTGAATGGCATATTTATCATTTACTGGTGAGTTGGTGGCCACCACTACAAAACCGGCATGCACCCGCATGCCCTGGTCGGTAACAATGCCGGTATGGTCTATGGATTCCGCTTTGGTGGAGGTAAATATTTTTCCGCCGTTTGCGGTAATGGCATTACACAAACCATGTAAATATTTTAAAGGATGAAATTGTGCCTGGTTGGCAAATGCAAGGCCGGGCCCCACCTGGGGCAGGCCGGGTACCGCATCCAGCAAAGCCGCTTCCAGCCCGGCTTCCCGGGTAGCGTTATATTCTTTTTCCAGTGAATCTGCTTTATCAGAAGGGTGCAGGAATAAGTAACCGGTCACTCTTTCAAAATCACATATAATACCTTCTGTTTGTATGATCTGTTCGATGGTATCAATCGCGGCGCGGTGGCTTTCTGCTATATGGCGGATGCCTTCTTTTCCAAATACTTTTTCCAGGTGGTAATAACGGTCATCCAATGCAGTTACCAGGTGCGCGGTGGTACGTCCGCTTTCCCCGCTGCCTATGGAGCCGTCCTCTACCAATACCACTTTTTTGCCCAGCATGGTTAAGCGGTAGGCAATGCTTACACCTGCCATGCCGCCACCTATAATTACCACATCTGTTTCCAGGTCTTCCTGCAGGGGCTCATATTGCAGGGTTTGCAAAGAATCCAGCCAGTAACTGCTGTGTATGCCGGAGGTAATATTACTTTCAATTCCTTTATGCTCATTTTGCTGCGCTTGCTCCATAAATCACGCATTTAGGTGTAAGTAGTAATAACAAAAACGGTTCCAGTAGTGCCTACCGTGCAGTGCGCTTTATTACAGGTAATTAGGTTACACTATTCCGTAAACAAGTGTGTATACATTACTACGTTATGCGGGGAATTATTGAATGGCAGCAGTATCGGTTAACGATTGCATAAAGGCAATTACATCCTGCTGCTCCTGCTGGTTCAGGTGCAGTGAATCGGTGGGCAGGGTTTGCCCCTGCAGCTGCATACCCATGCCGGCGCCACCGCCGTTGTTGTAAAAAGTGATCACTTCTTCCAGCGTATTAAATACACCGTTATGCATGTAAGGCGCTGTAAGGGCTATATTGCGCAGGGTAGGGGTTTTAAACGCATAGCGGTATAAGGCTATGTGGTGCACGTTATATTTGCCATTATCTGTATCTATTACCGGTTTATCTTTTATAGCAGGTACCCCGATAATTTCAGCTTCTGCTTTTGCAAAATCCGGTGGAGCTACGCCGTTAAACAGCGGCATAAAATGGCAGGTGCCGCATTTTGCCTTGCCCATAAAAATATTAAATCCTCTTTTTGCTGCAGCAGTCAGCCGGGTGGTATCGCCACGCATATACTCATCAAAAGCGCTGTTCAGTTTTATAAGCGAACGTATGTAGCTGGCAATAGCACGCTGAATATTTTGAGGATTGATCTCCGATGGCTGTACATCAAATGCTTTTTTAAATAATTGCTGGTAGCGGGTTTGCTGCTGCAGTTTCAAGGCAGCGGCTTTTAAGTCGCCATGCATTTCTGCGCGATTATGCACCACAGTATTCACCTGGTCTTCCAGGTAAGCTACGCGCTGGTCATAGAACAAACCGGGTTGCAACGCAGCATTTAAAATAGTAGGGGTATTTCGTATTACCGGTGCTTCTCCGTCCAGGGCAGCAGGGGTTTTCAGTCCGTCGGAAAATGCCTTATGCGGATCATGACAGGTAGCGCAGGAACGTTGTCCGTTGTAGGAAAGCACCCGGTCATAGAACAATTGTTTACCCAGGGTTATTTGATCCGCTGTAATAACCTGCGCCTGGTCAGGTGCATAAAAGGTAACGTCAAAAGCGTCTTTGGCAAATGTATGGGAAGCGGCAGGGTCTAAAAAGTGGGGCAGCTGTGTATAGGGAATATTCAAGGCTTCACGCACCAGTTTTAAATTTACCATCAGCGGATCCAGGTAGTTGCTGATCAGGTGCAAACGGTCCAGCGTATTAAAGTCAGTATGTGTTTGCAGTATTTGCCGGGCGTTGGTAAACAATTCCTGCGTATGGTTAGCCAGCTCTGTGTTAATAAGCTGTACCCGTGTAGCATAAAAATGCCAGATGGTTTCCACACCATGCAAGGCAGCTGCGGCTTCCGGCAGGCTGTATTGCGCTTCCGGTGAGTCAAATCCACTCAGGCCCAGGGAGGAGATACGTAATACTTCCTGCCGCATGGCATCAAACAGCTGTGCATCCGTAAAATCCTGGCTGGATGCCCGCATGTGCACCCGCTGCAGGTTTGCCTGCAGACGTTGTGCTTCCTGCCGCAGTGCTGCGGTATCTGTGTTTTGTAAGGTGGGGAATAATAAGGCTTCCAGCACCTGGAAACCTTCCGGTTGTATAGTCACATCTTTTTCATCTGCTTCTACTTCCTGCAAATTGGGCCCGTTAATAAACCGGTCAGTATAGGGCATGTAATAAGTAGTAAGCAGCTCCAGGGGTTTGTAGGCCAGCCTGGCTGCAAAAAAAGCCTGCTGCAATTTTTGCGTTGGCTGTCGTTGTTCAATAGCCGTACATAGCGCAGCTACCTTCTGCTCCAGCTCATTTGCCTGAAACTGGTACCAGCGGCTGGTAGCCAAAGGTGCAGCACTATCTGCCTTCAGGTCAATAATGCTGTAAGCCAGTATGGCCAGCAGTGTAACAGCTATCACTATAACGCCTATACGCATGTTGCAGGTTGGGTACGGAAAGGGGCTGGCCAAAAAGAATGTAAAATTTTAAACCGGCGAAGGCGGTTCATAGAGACCATTTAAAAGACTTTATGAACGGGATAAATCATAAATGTAAAAGTAAAATGCCGCGAACATGAGTCTGTACCTGTTATCACGGTAATTTACTTTTACATTTGAAAGGTTGCATTTATGATTTTACATTCTTTTGGCCAACCCTGCTTTATCATTAAATTTATCTCGGTAATCCTTTGATCACTACAATCTCACTACCCTGATCTTCATTTGCGCGTTTGGCGCCGCCATCTGCACCTTTATAACGGGCGCCATGCCAGGTATGCGGCTGTATACACAGCGTAAAGGCGTTATCCACACCAATTACACTGGAAATATCCACCAGCGATCCGTATTCCCAGCTACCGAACTTGGAAGTAGCGCTGCCATACTTGGCCGCATCTGCTGCAGTACGGTGATGGTCCAGCTCAAACACGGGTTTCAGCTGTTTGCTGGCAATGGTGTACTGGTACACATATGCATCATGATCTTCCGTACCATAACCATTGGAATCTTCCTGTACGTACACATAATTTTCCGTAACACATACGTTGTCAGGGTTCTGGAACTTATTCGCCGGGCCATTATCATCATCCCCATCCAGTATTACTTCCAGCTTACCTTTTAAGGGGTCGTTTTCATTCAGCACCAGGCGGTACACACGGCCCCATTGGGTGCGCGCGCCATCTGCATTCACACCGCTTACAGGCTGTCCGGTTACAGTAAAATATATTTCGCGGCCATTGGCATCGCTGCCTTTGCGGTAATCCACATCTTCCACGCGGCCAAACTTAATAGCCTTCAGTGGGTCAGTTAGCAGGGCTACCTGCGCACCGGTAAGAGTGCTATCATATCTTACAAATTCCACATCGTAGGTGGAACCGGTTTTCATATCTGTTTCGCGCTGGTTGCCATCTACCCGGCGCAGCATAAACTGGCTGCCTTTTTGCAGGTCGCCCACGGTGTTGCTCATATACAGGAACACCTGGCCGCCGGAAGCATCTTCTGCATCTTCCCCGATCACGATCACAGTTTTACCTGCATAGGTACCTTTAGGCAGGGGCACGGCATTTTCCGCGCTTCTGAAACCAAGGGCTTTCAGCTCATGCCCGGTGGCGGGGTTGCCGGCAGCTGCCAGCGGATCCAGCCCATGTACATTGCCTTCTACATTACTTTCCCCACAGGTCAGGTACAGCGGGCCAAAGCCATGTATCTCCGGTGTAGCCAGGGTGGCAGAACATAAACGCCACTGGCCGCCATCGGAGTTTAACACGTACTCGCCTTTTACAGGTTTAAAGGTTTTGTCCAGCGTAATGCGGGATACCGAATAGTTATCCTCCTGGTTCACCAGCATTACATAGTTATCCCCCTGCTTTAGTATACCGGAGCCATCGGCAGAGCCGCCAAATACATAATTGGGGCTTTGCGGCAGGGTATCATCACTGCTGATCAGGGAATACACTTCCAGGCCTTCAAAACCGGAGAGTTTTTTGATAAAAGCTGGTGTAACAGAATGGTTTTTCCATTCAATGGCGTTATTCGGAGGGTTTTCAGTTCCTCCATCGTTGTCTTTACCACATGAAAGAAACAGTACGCTGGCAGTAAGGCCCAGTAGGGGCAAGGTTTTTCCGAGGTTGATAGTTGACATGAGATTTGACCAATTTAAACTGAAGATAAGGGGGCTATGTTATGCCAGGGTTACCATTATTTTATCTTAATTTGAATTTTGAAAAAGTAGTACGAACAAGGTATGACCGGTGAAAGTTTTTTCTTTCACCCCTGTATTTTTACAGGACTGAATTAACTAACTGTTATGGCTAAACGTATATTGCCCATTCCGGATGCGTTAAATCCTTTTAAGGGAAAAAAGCAGCGCATCATGAACTACAATCCTGCTACCGGTATTGCAGACCGCAAGCCCGTAGCAGAGGTAAAGATCACGGTGTTTGATTTTAAAGATAATCATTGTGAAGAAGTGAAGCTGCAGGATGTAAAAGAGCTGTTACACTATGCAACAACACCGGAAACCAGCTGGATCAATATTGACGGTATCCGCAAAGAAGAGATCCATACTATTTGCACCGGCTTTGGTATTCACTACCTTTTAGAGGAAGATATCCTGAATGTAGGCCAGCGCGCCAAGATGGATGAAATGGGTGATCACTTATTTTGTGTGCTGCCCATGATCTATTTTAATAAGCTTAGCTGTACCATAGAACAGGAGCAGGTGAGCATTGTGCTGGGAAAAAACTTCGTGCTCTCCTTTCAGGAAGATTCCCACCGCGATGTTTTTGATCCCATCCGCGAAAAGCTGCATATCAACGGCTCCCGCATCCGCCTGGCTTTTGCAGATTATTTATGTTACACTTTGCTGGATCTTATTGTAGATAGTTATTTCACGGTGCTGGACAAATTAGGTGAACGTATAGAGCTGATGGAAGATGTGGTGCAGCACGAAGCTAACAACCGCACCCTGGCCCGTATTAATCTGCTGCGCCGGGAGCTGTTATTGTTCCGCCGCGCTATTTCACCTGTGCGGGAACTGGTAAATGGCTTTTTAAAAAGTGAAAGTCCTTTGCTGGATGAGCGCACCATGAAATATTATAAAGATGTGTTTGACCACATTGTGCATTGTAACGACCTTACCGATAACTATAAGGATATGGTGTTTAACCTGCAGGAGCAGTATCACACCCAGCTGAATCTGAAAATGAACGAGGTAATGAAGGTGCTGGCCGTGGTAACCACGCTTATGGCGCCGCTCACGGTAATAGCCGGTATTTACGGTATGAACTTCGATAACATGCCGGAGCTGCACTCACCCAACGGTTACTTTACTACCATAGCAATTATGGTGGTAATCCTTATAATTATGATCATTTTATTTAAGAAGCGGGGATGGTTTTAGAGCCGGTCGTTTTCCCAGTTCTCCAATAATTTGGTGTTGGTATCGTATTTCCAGATAACCGGTTGCAGCTGGTTATTTTCATCGTACGTGCCGCCGGCTATTAATATGGTATGATCATCTACCCACACGGCCTGTTTAATAATAGTGGATGGGCCGGTAAATAAAATGCGTTCGCGTTTTTTCGTTTGTACGTTAACAATAGCCACCTCCGTATCAGGCTCACCGGATTCCAGCACTACTTTACCATGGGTGCCCTGGTGCAGGAAATTTCCATAGCTCACCATATCTATTACCCGGCTGCTGTCGGGGCTATACACAAAAAATTGCCGGAACTGTTCAAACCGCGCCACTTCCATAGAGGTAGTATCTATTGATCCCAAAGTGTCTACCGTGGTACGTTCCAGGCTATCGGTTCCAAAGCCGCCGGCCATGCTGCTGTCTATCCAGCCCTTCCATTGTATCAGGCGCTGTTCTGCCCAGTTCTTAAGCGTGTCTTTCGGTGTGGACTTTATTATTTCAGTAGTTACACTGTCGCGTACAGGAGGTGTTGTTTTAGTATGGTTACATCCATTACAACCCTGCAGCAACCATATAGTAATGATGATAGCCGGTACTAAAAAATAACGGTGTCGGATGTAATGCATTCCAGGCAACAGTACACGTTTAATATTTACAGTTTATTTTTTCTTGTAGATGGGCACTGTGGAGCAAGGCTCTCCATACATAATGCTTTTTACTACAGGGCGCAGCAGGCGGGTGATCTCCACATAGGCAATTTCACCAGCGCCTTTGTCCCCACAGCCTTTGATCACAACCCGTTTATCTGCAAACTCATTCACATCTATCTTATTCAGGTTTTGCAGGAACAGGGTATTATGAATAAAGCCGGCATCGCCAAAAGCAGCGTAATGTGTTACCGGTTCCAGGTAGGTCATTATCAGCATATAGGCCCAGCGGGGCACCACGGCGTCGGCCGTGCAGGTAATGGCTACATTTTTATCGCGGTATTGCTCCCAGTCTAGGTTTTGCATAGCAGTACGGAAATCTTTTTCCTTCAGGATCATTTCCATAAACAGGTAATCCTTTATATCAAACACTACTATTTCTTCTTTGGGATAATAATCTTCCAGGTCCAGTGAAGTAAGTGCGCTCTGCGCTACTTTATTAACAATCTCGTCCATATAAATCCTTTTTCCGTATACGAATTTACGAAATATCCGGCCAAACCCCTTCAAAACAAAAAGCCCGGAACTTACGCTCCGGGCCTTTGCTATAATATAAGTCGTTTGTGAGCTTTAGAAGAATTTACCGCGGTTATCCTGTACATCGCTTTGCTTTTTCAGCACTTCAAACAGCTGCTGATCCAGCATGGATTTAATACCCTGCTCATAGGCAGCGCGCTGTGTGTTCAGGTCCTGTGCGGGTTGTGCGGCAGGCTGGTAGCTGTCTACCTTCAGCACATATACACCGGCAGTACCTTCAATAGGCGCAGATACTTTGGCAGTACCCCAGCTTTTGTTAAAGGCTGCACCTACTACTTTAGGCTCAAAACCTAAAGAGGGTACAAACGGTGTGCTGAAGCTGATACCATCTGCTTTCAGTACCGGCTGGCTGCTGGCTTTTGCAGCAGCATCAATAGAAGCCGGCTGGCCCAGCTTAGCGATCAGCTGTTCTGCTTTTTTATGTTTTTTCACTTCTGCTTCTACCTGCGGTCTAACTTCATCCAGAGAGGCAGTGCCTTCCTGGCGGATACCGGTTAATACCGCTACCACGTATTTGTTTTCAAAAGTGAAAACCTGGCTGGCATCGCCTTTCTTGGCTTCATAAGCCCAGCGTACCAGCTCACGTGCCTGGCCAATACCGGGAATTACAAAATCCATAGGACGGATATTGTCTGCCAGGCGTTTGTTATATCCTTTTTCCTGGATGTTTTTCTCGAAAGATTTCTGATCGCGGTTTTGACCGGCAAATTCGCTGGCAGCAGCATATGCTTTACTGTCGGTTTCTTTACTTACATCCACCGGCTTGCTCAGGTAAGCCACTTTCACGGCAGGACCATAATTTTTCTGGTCCATTATTTCTATTACATGGTAACCGAACTGGGTCTTTACCACTTTTATCTGGCCTTTAGCGCCATCAAACGCAAAATCTTTAAATTCTTTTACGAACTGGGTAGCCGGGGTAATGTCATATTCACCGCCGTTGGCTTTACTACCCGGATCATCGGAGTACTGTGTAACCAGGGCTTTGAAATCGGCGCCACCTTTAATTGCTCTTTCAATACTATCGGCACGGTTATGTGCAATAGAATCGGGCAGGCCTTGCTGGGTACCTATTAATATATGACGCACTTTCACACTGTCCGGCATGGTTTTACGGTCCAGCATTTTTGCCAGCACCAAATAGTTATTATCTACATAGGGACCATAGATAGCGCCCACCGGCAGGTTGAGGATGGTATCTTTATTAGGTACCATCAGCGCAGTTTTGGAAACATACCCGTCGAAGTATTTAATTTCAGAATTACTGTTAATAAAACTCTCGATCTCTTTTGTAGTGTCCATTTCCTGTTTCAGCGCTGCCAGCTGTTGCAGGGCAGCAGCAGAGTCAGCTCTGGAAGGTAATGCATCAAAAGCTACATATTCAACTTTGCGGGCTTCTTCTGTTTTGAATAAAGATTTGTGCGCAGTTATATAATTATTAAGCTCCCCATCAGATACTTTAATAGTAGAATCTGCAATGGTAGCATAAGGCACGTTCACATAAGATATGTTTGCTGTCTGGCTGTTCTCCTGCTGTTGTTCAGCAGCCAGCCATTTAGGATAATATACTGCCTGTTTTACCAGGGTCATATATTTCTGCTGCAGCTGAGTTTTGGAGATCATTTCTTCCAGCTGGTGCAGGGCCTGGCGCATTCTGCCGGATTGGTCCTGCCCGATATTCTGTAAAGCCCGTTGCATTTCGGCGCGGTCAAACTGGCCGGTCTGCGGGTTGGTGAATTGCTGTACAACGATCGGGTTGGGGTTTTTACCATTGAACTGGTCTACCACCTCAGCCTCTGTAACATCTATGCCCAGTTTATCATACTGTGCCTGCATGATCTGCTCGTTCAGGAACTGGTTCCATACCTGCTCACGAATATACTGGCGGGTTTGCTCGTCAATGCTGCCATTGGGCATTTGCTGGCGCGCACCGTTCTCAGCGTCTTGTATACGCTTTTGATAATCGGCGATCTCCAGCTCTTCACCATTAACTTTACCTACACTCGTGGAACGGCGGAATAGGGAATTCTTGCCAAAAAAGGCATCCTGCAGCAGGAAACTAACAATAGCAACGCAGATCACCACTATGATCACCACTGCATATTTATCCCTGATCTTCTGAATAACTGACATAATATTATATAGTATAAAATTTTAGGGAAAGCAAAAATAGAATAAAATAACTGTAACTGCAAAACAGTATTTTCCAGGTCCAAATGCAGTACAGTTAAGGGTTTCAGGCATATATCACCCTTTCGTTACAGCCGGTACATGCACAGGTTATCCACATTTCCGGAAATTTTAATGTATTTATGGCACTGTTTGGTACATATAACGGAATTAGCCACGCATATAGATATGCCGTTCTACGCAGGCCGTAAAAATTTTTATGATTATTCACATTTTTGAAAACGGCCGCTGCCAATCCACATAAAATTGTTTATAACCATTAGCGCGTTATAAAACGAACGGGGGAGTTCCGGTTCACTTTCTAGGCCGGAATTTATCCACAGCCGTTGTGTAAAACCACCGTATAACCCGGTGAAAGAGTGGTAAAAAGCAGGGTTACACACAGGTAAAACTAATTTTGTTATTGTGCCCGCTGGTTGTTTGGATGGTAAAACAGCAAAAAAGGGGAAAGTTAACCCCGTCTGTTAACATTTTCTTAATACACACAGGGGTAAAAAGATGTACACGGAAAATGATATCCACGGGTGTGGATGAAGCGGGTAAAATCCAATATGGTGGCTGATATACGTTGTTAATTTCCTGTGGATAGCTGAGTAAAAAAGAATAACAACTACCTTTGTATACGATGGGAAAATTTAATTTCCACATATTCACCCCCCTAATAGTAGTGGGTTTTTCTTTTTTAAATAAATAACTAAATATATAATTATGATTAGGGAGCTCACGGAAGCGAAAAAAAATTTGCAACGTAATGGATTTTTGGATGTGCCCGTAAATGTGAACCTGGATCTGTTTGCGGAGATTGAAAGATTGAAAAAGGAAAAGAATGCGATTGTACTGGCTCACTATTACCAGGAGCCCGATATCCAGGATGTGGCAGACTATATCGGGGACAGCCTGGGCCTGAGCCAGCAGGCTGCCAAAACAGATGCCGACATCATTGTTTTTGCCGGGGTGCACTTTATGGCAGAAACGGCGAAAATATTAAGCCCGCAGAAAAAGGTGCTGCTGCCCGACCTGAAGGCAGGGTGTTCCCTGGCCGACAGTGCCCCGCCGGAGTTGTTTAAGAAGTTCAGGGAAAAGTACCCGGACCATATCGTGATTTCCTACATTAACTGCTCTGCAGGTATCAAAGCGCTCAGCGATATCATTTGTACGTCTTCTAATGCCGAAAAAATCATCGAAAGCGTGCCAGCTGACCAACCCATCATTTTTGCCCCTGACCGGAATTTAGGCAGCTATCTGATCAAAAAAACGGGTAGGGACATGGTGCTGTGGAATGGCGCCTGCATGGTGCATGAAATTTTCTCCCTGGAAAAGATCACCCGGCTCAAGGTAAGGCACCCTAAGGCAAAGATCATAGCGCACCCGGAATGTGAAGCAGCTGTGCTGGCAATAGCGGATTATATCGGCTCTACCACCGGCTTACTGAAATTCTCAGAAAGGGACGATGCGCAGGAATACATTGTGGTAACAGAAACAGGTATTCTGCACCAGATGGAGAAAAACAATCCTAACAAGACGTTTATACCGGCGCCACCAAATAATGCATGTGCCTGCAATGATTGTCCACATATGAAATTAAACACGCTGGAAAAGCTGTACCTGTGTATGGAGTATGAAGAACCTGAAATTACCATGGATGAACAGCTGCGTATAGCCGCTAAGAAACCGATTGACCGTATGCTGGAGATCAGCGCGCAATATGGATTATAATTAATTGATTATCAATATACTACATCGGTTAGCTATTTTATAATAGTTTTCAAAAAATGAAGGCCCGGAGAATGCGTTATATGGCGTAGATCCGGGCCTTCCTCTTGTATAGATGATTCTAAAGGCCTTCCCCTGATTCTGAATATCTCCCAGGTTACGCACATGTAATCCACATTTGGAAGTTTCTATTTTCCTAGGTTATGAACATGGTATAATTGAATTTTTTTGAAGGATAAGTGAGGAATTTGAAGACGGTAAATATTGGTATGCTAACGCTAACGGTTATATGAAATACAACGGCTGGATATTTGTTTAGTTGGAAAATGATCTGGGTTAACCAAAAATAGGAGGGAACTATTTTAGTATTGTAATAGGTGTCTGGGTGATGCAAACAATTTACAATCTATCTGAAAAGAATTTTTCAAATAATCATAATTGATCAGTGTAAAATACAGCGTACTTTAAAAAGGGGTAACAAATTTATTTTATAAGAATGATCTTATCCGATCTCTTCTACCCAAATAAAATCAGCTTCTGTTTTGCGGAGCGATAAATTATAGCCGGCTACCATAATGGAGATAGGATCTCCCAGCGGTGCAATTTTTTCCACCTTCACCGTTTCTCCGGGCACGCAACCCATTTCCATTAATTTGATATGAAGATCGTCTTTTTCAAAAGAGGTGATCACTGCACTTTTACCTATGGCCAGGGCTGATAACTTTATGGGAAGCTTACTCATTTCACTATCATCATTTATTCATGAATACGCAAAGGTACCTTGTGAAACGTTACCCGCAAAAAACAGGATCCGGCGAATCAGAAATTTCACCATATTTTTACATCTGTTTTTTGAGAATTTATAACAGGAAATTATGGCTATACATTTTGACGCGCATGAAGTAAGCGTTGCTATCAAACAAAAAACAAGACTGAAAACATTTCTCAAAAGTATTTTTGAAAGAGAGGGACAAAAGCTGAAGGAGCTGCAGTATGTTTTTTGCAGCGATGCCTACCTGTTAGAAATGAACCAGCAATTTTTGCAGCATGACACTTATACCGATATTATCACTTTTGAGATGAGCGAAGTACCTGGAGAAACAGTGGGGGAGATTTACATTAGTATTGACCGGGTGCGGGATAATGCGGCAAAGTTTAAAGTAAGTGAAGAGCAGGAATTGCACCGGGTGATTTTTCATGGCGCCCTGCATTTATGTGGGTATAAGGATAAGACGAAAAAAGATGCGGCACTGATGAGAGAAAAAGAGGACGAATGTTTGAAGTTGTATTTTGTGGGATGAGGGAGTTTTAAATAGGGAGAGTTTAGGTTATGGGCGATAGATGATTTTTGTTTTGCCAGAGATGGTTACTGCTTATTATAACTCAGAGAAATGTAATTCCAAAAATTGAGCGTTGTTAACCTTGCTGTTTTGTATAATAGAACCTGAAGAGTAAAATTATTTTCACTTTCCCTTATTTTGATTGATGTGTTTTTCTTCAGGAATTTAATGTGCTACTCCTTGCACAATTCGGAAACCCGGAAATGTACCTCACGCTTCTTTACTCAAAATTATTTAGGAAATACTTTTGGATGCAAACATGCACTATCGGTAAAACAGAGGTTCCATCTTGTAATAGAACATTTGGTCGTGCAGGTACACGAACTTTTTAGGTTGTTATGCTTTCAGAATTATTTAAGACGGAAAATATTTTCTAAAGAGGTTAACCTAAAAATAGAATAGGTGTGCTAGACTTAAGTTGGTTATGGTTAAACAACGAAGCTTGCAGATTACCAAAACCTGGATGAGGGAGCAATAGATTTTCAGAATGAATGGGAGAGGTGAGGATGATTTTTTATGTGGTATAATGAGAGTGCATCGAAAATTTATTCAGGCTGACATAATTGTCCCTCTATTTTTTTAATATCTATCTCTACGATACTATTATCCGTAATCTTTACTATTTCACTTTTGACCTGATCTTAACAAGGGGAGGAAAGCATTTTTTTCTTCATCTTACTCTTATTGTACAATAATCGACGATACTTTTTAGATAAGAGCTGCATTGACATGGAACAATCTACTTTGTGAAATCTGTATGTTCCACGTGGAACACTAGATACAGAATTAGTTTTTCATTATCCTTCAGTATAAAGAAGGAAGATTTCATTGACACTAGAGGTTGATTGATGAGCACATTGGTATTTGAAAGATTGTAAGATCTATCGAAATCATAGATCCCGCCTTCCTTGAAAGTATGAGTTTTGATTAATCAAAGGGAATTTACTGAAAAGTACTCCCATTGGTATGTGATGGACAGAGTAAATGGAAAGATCTGAGCGGAGATTATCTTCTAAAAAGTATGATCCAGGAGTATTGTTTGAGGATAGGGAATATGAGGATTGCCCTTTGGTACCTGGGATAAAGGGGCAGACTGCATACAATTAAGACATAAAAGTAGCAGGCGAGTAGAGATTTCTCACCCTAGGGATGGCCCTCTTTTAATGAGAGAGATAGACATAAGATCTTGTTTAGGGGTTAAAGTATACTCATTCATTACAGCCTTTAAACACTTTTTGCCCCTGAACCGCCCTTATAAATTCAAACCAACCTTCATCAGAATGCCGGTAATGAAACTTTTTTAATACCAGGCTAGGCCGCACTCTTTAGTATTGGAGGTGATCCTGTAGGACAATGTCAAGGAACATGTGCGGTCCCAACCGGAAGATATTGCCTCCTTTTAAGAAAGAGTATTGAACAGGATTATCTATTCCTTTACTTATAAGTCTGCTTTAAAGGGCCTCAACTAAGGAGAGACGGCAGGTGTAGAATGATCTTCCTCCTGTACATACAAGATTTCCTCGTTCAGTTTGCAGAAAAACCTGTTAGTTTCATATGGTCTTTCCCTGCACGTATCCAAACTGTTGTTGACCGTGTGGAGGTTACTGGTAACGGTACCCAGGTATAGTTGAATAGAGGTTGTAGTTCCATTAGTGCAGGAGAGTATCTTTGCCAATACTGGAATATTCATAGCGACCTATCACCCTTGAAGAAGTAGGTAGTTATCAATAGAGGGTAAATAGGCTAGGGGACGCCCGGATCCTGACATTCTTCCCCTATATCTGGTGGGCTGGATAGGTCAAAGTGCCCTTATAAATACTATTACTTCTTGTAATTGCTGTCTTATTTGATGTTTCCAGCTCAGATAATTTGAAATCCTTTTACCTCTATGAGTTCCTGCGCAGCATCATTCTTCTTCATTTGCCTGGAAAGTCCTGACCACTTATAGCTATCCTGACCCTGGGAATGTTTATTTAGGAGGGGTGATTATTGGTACTTTGAGGGTAGTACTCTATGTGTTTTACTCCTACCTTGAATGAATAAACCAATTCAATTTATGGATAGATTACCAATAAGAAGCGAGCCAAGTGGGTGAGAGGGTAGCCATCTAATATACCCCGCAGCCCTACTCAACTACTTTTCACGGCCCACGTTTTATAACAGAGGGCTGGTATCAGATAAGATTGCAACATGCTATTATAGGAACTTACTCAGGTTGGGGAGTGTCTTGATAGTACCTTCTTCCATGTATAAGGACTGGGAATTCTTGTGTCTCGCCCGGTATTCCATATGCTCCACCATCAGTGACTAGAGATAATTGCTGTGAATATAGTCTTAGGAAGATCTTGTTCACTTCCCCGGTTCGTATGGTTCCATTACCAATACCGATGTTAGGAGTAATTACTGTGAACATTGGGGGTGCTAGGAGATTTTTGTTTCACTCTCCTTGTTCCATATTGTTCCATCACGGATTATTAGAAATAGTTACTGTGAGCATTTGCCGTCCTAGGAGAATCCTTGTTTGACCTCCCTGTTCCATATTGTTCTATCACCAGTTATCAGGAACAATTACTATGAGAATTGGGGCTACTAGGAAGGTCCTGGCTTCACGACCCTGTTCCGTATGGCTCCATCACTAGTTATTATTAGGGATAATTACTCTTCAGTCCGTATTGTTTGAACACCAGTTATTGGTAAGAATTACTGTAGAGCATTGCCAATAATGTACTGCCTTTATACACTAGCATACTTCCACAATGCAGAATACCTACAGAATACCTACATGGAGGTAAGCTATATTTAGGCAATAAGGTAGGAGAAAGGTGGAAGAGGGAGGTGAAGGAAGGTGAAGGAAGGTAGGCTGACCTGTACAAAAGATCCATTAGGAATCTAAGATCATGATTGTGATTTAAATCTGCAAAGTGATAATATCAACACTTTGCATGTCACGTGGTATAAAGCACCTGTCTGGTCATTAAGCTATTACTTCTCCATGTCATTGTACACCCTGCACAGCTATTTTATTGCGTTAGAGAAGTACTTCCAGCTAATAATCTTTCAATCAGCGTCAATACTTATAGTACCGTCACCGTCCTGATCCATTTGGCTGCTATGATTATGTACAGAACAACAAGGCATTGGCGCCAGTGTTACTTACATAGGCGGTGTCTACAACAGTATACCAAATGGTCGCGGTGTGAATGGCACCACCCGCTATTATAACCCCGAGATGAAACCACCTTCATGTTCCACGTGGAACACTAAACAAAAACCTCAGTTATCCTTGCTTATATGTAATTTTGCATCTTCTACAATATAAAACGAAGTATGTTTCCTTCTTATGATGTTATAGTGGTGGGCGCCGGACATGCCGGTTGTGAAGCTGCAGCTGCAGCAGCTAACATGGGATCCAGGGTATTACTGGTAACCATGAATATGCAAACTATTGCCCAAATGAGCTGCAACCCTGCCATGGGTGGTATAGCTAAAGGGCAAATAGTACGTGAAATAGATGCGCTGGGTGGATACTCCGGTATTGTTACAGATCAATCTATGATCCAGTTCCGGATGTTAAACCGATCCAAAGGACCTGCGATGTGGAGCCCCCGTACCCAAAACGACCGGATGTTATTTGCCACTAAGTGGAGGGAAGCATTGGAGCAAACCCCGAACGTAGATTTTTACCAGGACATGGTAAAAGGTCTGTTAGTAAAAGATGGTAAATGTTATGGTGTTATCACCGGATTAGGACATGAAATAAAAGCCAAATCAGTAGTACTTACCAATGGTACTTTCCTGAATGGCGTAATGCATATTGGCGATAAACAATTCGGTGGAGGACGGGTAGCAGAAAAAGCTGCCACCGGAATTACCGAACAACTGGTATCCCTGGGTTTTGAAAGCGACCGTTTGAAAACAGGGACCCCTCCAAGGATTGATGGCCGCAGCCTTGACTACTCAAAAATGGAAGAGCAAAAAGGTGATGAAGAGATCACCGGCTTCTCATACCTGGATGTAGAAAAAATAAAACCCGAACAGCAACGCAGCTGTTGGATCACCTATACCAGTGCCGAAGTTCATGAGGCATTGAAGACCGGCTTCGATCGTTCACCCATGTTTCAGGGAAGGATCCAGGGTGTAGGCCCGAGGTACTGTCCAAGTATTGAAGACAAGATCAACCGTTTTGCAGAAAGAGAAAGACATCAGCTGTTCGTAGAACCGGAAGGTTGGAACACCGTGGAAATATATGTGAATGGTTTTTCTACCTCCCTGCCGGAAGATGTACAATACAAAGCCCTGCAAATGGTACCCGGTTTTGAGAACTGCAGAATGTTCCGCCCGGGCTATGCCATCGAGTATGATTATTTTCCACCTACCCAATTACAGTTTTCCCTGGAAACAAAACAGGTGCAAAACCTTTTCTTTGCCGGACAAATTAATGGTACCACCGGGTACGAGGAAGCAGCTTGCCAGGGTTTAATAGCTGGTATGAATGCTCATCTGAAAGCTAGTGGTCAGCCACCGTTTGTATTAAAAAGGAGTGAAGCATACATTGGAGTATTGATAGATGACCTTATAAACAAGGGTACCGAAGAACCTTACCGCATGTTTACCTCCCGGGCAGAGTTCAGAACATTACTCCGTCAGGATAATGCAGACCTCCGGTTAACAGAAAAAAGTTATCGCTTAGGTTTGGCCTCCCAGGAAAGAATTGAAAAAGTGCAGCAGAAACAGGAAGGTGTTGCTAAAGTAAAATCCATTTTGAAAGAGCTGCCCCTGGATCCGGAAGATATTAATCATCACCTGGAAGAAAAAAATTCTGCGCTGCTTACCCAACGGCAACGTGCCTGGCAAATTTTACTGCGCCCCGGAATGGATATTTTGTCCATGAAAAACAGGGTGCAAAAAATTGCAAATGCGCTGGAAAGTTTTTCAGCAGAAATTTTGGAACAGGCAGAGATCCAGATCAAGTATGAAGTATACATTGAAAAGGAAAATGAACTGGTGAAAAAAATGAGCCAACTGGAAGACCTGGTGATCCCGGAAGCTTTTGATTATACCAAATTGGTTTCACTCAGTTCAGAAGCCCGTCAGAAATTTAATAAAATTCGTCCGCGTACTTTAGGACAAGCCAGCCGGATCAGCGGCGTGAATCCAAGTGATGTACAAATTTTAATGGTGTACATGGGACGGTAAAATAAATACTGTTTAAAAATGCTGAAGGGAAATGTTCCACGTGGATATTTCCCTTTTTCGTACCAGAAAAGACTTATTTCTATTAACTAATTGATTATCAAATAATTAACTAATAAAATTGCAGCTTCATTATCTCCCCAAATTTTAACGATCGCTCCCTGAAGCTGGTGTTAGTATCAAAACAGGGATATAAAGAATTTAGCGCCTTTAAAATGGATATTTTGAGAACCACATATTTTTTTACTAAAAATTGTGGATAAAAGCAACGCTTTGTATTTAACCGACGTAAATATTAAGGTGATTATTGTAAAACGAATATCTTTATACTCTCTGAAAAAAAGTTGTGTACTTTAAGGGGAACGTAAGAAAAAAAAGGTAACAGATATTTCGTGCACGAACTGAACGACATTATTGAAGGCTGTCGGAACTTAAACCGTAACAGCCAGGAATTATTGTATCGGCAATTCTATGGATATGCCATGAGTATTGCTTTGCGGTATGCACAAAATAAGGAGGAAGCAATTGAAATTTTAAATGATGGGTTTCTGAAAATATTTCAACACATCTCTGAATTTGATACGACACGTCCCTTCAAAAGCTGGCTGGCCAAAATAGTGGTAAATACAGCCATCGATCATCTGCGCAGTAAAAAACGAATTTCTTTCACAGAAGATATAACACAGGTGTATGACCTGGGTATGGATGATAAAGCAATGGACAAGCTCTCGTATGATGAGTTGTTGTTGCTGGTACAATCTTTACCCCCTGCTTACCGCACTGTTTTTAACCTGTATGTAATGGAGGGGTACCAGCACCAGGAAATAGCAGAACAATTGGGGATATCGGAGGGAACCTCCAAGTCTAATCTTTTTAAGGCAAAAAAAATATTGAAAGAAAAAATAGAAAAGGCTACATCCTATAACACCGTAAGATAAAATATAAAAACCCACGAGGGTTACGTAAAATGAGTGACGCGTTTGATAATAAGTTTCGTGAGAGGTTGAGCGAAGAAAATTTTCCATTTGATCCGGATGCCTGGAAAAAAATGGAAAGGAAACTGGATGCTCTCGACAACGACACCAACAGAAAACCTTTCTGGTGGTGGCTGGCGCCGCTTGTATTAATATTATTGGGTACAGGCGCTTTCATTTGGTGGCGCAACAGCACTACCACAACAACCAGCCCGGTTGTTGAAACAACAAAAACTACTGAGCAGGCGACCACTACTTCACCTGCAGATTCCGTCTTGACTTCTAATGAAAAAATTGTTGCACCAAATGATAATAACAGTGCAGTTGTACCTCCTGTTTCAAAAACACCTTCAGCATCATCTGATGTTACAACGTTAACACCTGCACGAAATAATAATTCAACACCAGCAAACGCCTCCGTGAATAAGCCCGGACAAAATAAATATAATACTACAGGTAAGGGGTTTGCGGCAGACCGGCTGGCAAATAAACAGAGAACAAAAAATACTTCACCGGTAGCCGATCAGTCAGAACAACCATTGTCAAATTCAAATGATGTAACGGGAACGGACGTATCAAATGCTCCGGCTCCGGTTAATAAAAATACTTCCGGCTTAGCAGAAGAAAATGAGGTGCTGCGTTTACTCAATACTCATTACTTTACTAATCCGGCAGTTTCTGCTAAACTAAACCGCAGTGGTCATTTACCCATTAAAGAGATCGCGGAAAAAACGGAGAAAAAGAAAAACACCGTTCCCAGCCGCAAAGGATTTTCTGTTGGGTTAATGCTGGGACCTGTGTTTAACGTAGCCCCTTCACTGGAATATGGAAAGTTTGGTTTGGATGGTGGAATACTGGTCAACTATCATATAAACAATCGATGGTCATTCACCACCGGTGCAGTGTATAGCGATAAACCTTATGGCGGTACCCGGAAAGATTATGGTGTAATAAAAACATGGTCTTACCCAATGAATACAGTAAAGCGCATAGATGCAAACTGTAAAGTGCTGGATGTGCCCATCAATATTAACTACACTTTTATGGACAGACCTAAGTATACCTTAACAGCTACTGTTGGTTTGTCCAGCTATTTTATGCTCAAGGAAGAATATACTTATAAAAGGGACTATATGACCGACTGGAATAAATCCCTGAGCAATGAAAATCAGCATTACCTGTCGGTGCTTAACTTAGCTTTCACTTACCAGCTGCCGCTGAATAGCCATATGTCATTAGGCATACAACCGTTTGTAAAAGTACCGCTGGGTGATATTGGATATGGGCAGGTAAAATTATATTCCACCGGGGTAGCCGTACAGCTGAATTTTAACCAATTCAGGCGCAAGCAATAGGCCGGTAGTTTCTTTTTGCTTATATTAGGTATAAGAAACGTTATGACCTATGCATGGTTTATTGCTTACTACCGGCGCAATACTTTTCCCCCTGCTGCTAAATGCGCAAACACCATCAACTGACTACGACCAATATCTGCTGATTGGCACCTATACCAAAAAGCAAAGTGAAGGTATTTATATCTATGCCTTTAACTCACAAACAGGAGCGGTAAAACCGGTAAGTATTACCAAAGGTGTGGATAACCCTTCTTTCCTGGCTATTGCACCGGATAAAAAACATGTATACTCCGTAAACGAAGTTGGTGAGGAAAGAACCGGCAGTGTAAGCGCTTTTGCATTTGATAATGCCACCGGCCAGCTGCAGTTCCTGAATAAACAGCCTTCCGGTGGAGAAGGTCCCTGTTATATTAATACCGACAGCGCCGGCACACATGTGCTGGTGGGCAATTACGCTGGCGGCAGCTTATCCGTACTACCGGTACAGGCAGACGGAAAGGTTGGCGCCCCGCTGCAAACCGTGCAACATACCGGATCCAGTGTGGATAAGAACCGGCAGGAAAAGCCGCATGTGCATTGCGTGGAGTTTTCGCGGGATAATCAATACCTGTATGTGCCTGACCTGGGAATTGATAAAGTAGGTATTTACAAGTATGATCCCAATTCGCCTTTACTGCTGCAGGAGGCCAACCCATCCTATGCACCGTTGCCGCCAGGCTCCGGTCCGCGGCATATTACTTTTCATGCCAATGGCAAATGGGCTTATCTTATTCATGAGCTGGATGGAAAAGTAACGGCATTTAAATATGATGCCGGCAAGCTTACACCCATACAAACGATTTCTACTTTGCCGGCTACCTATAAAGGCAAGGTCTCAGGTGCAGATATTCACATTTCACCGGATGGGAAATTTTTGTACGCCTCCAACCGCTATGATCTGAATAACATTGTGTATTATTCCATTGATCAACGTAGTGGGAAACTGGTGTGGAAAGGGCAGCAGTCCGCCGGTGGAAAAGCGCCCCGCAATTTTATGATAGACCCTTCCGGCAACTTCCTGTTAGTGGCCAACCAGGATAGCGATAATATTGTTCTGTTTAAACGCAATCCCACTACCGGTGCTATAAAACCCACCGGCGAGCAAATAAAAATTTCTATGCCTGTATGTTTAAAAATGATAGCCGTGGAAAAGCAGTAATATTTATGGCATAGCATTTTCGGTACGTAGTAAAACTAAAAAGGTACTGCTATGAAAAATAATCAAAACAAACCAGAAAAGAAGGACCTGCCGCAAGCGCCCAGCATGAAAGAGCAGGAGGAGAAAAGAGATAAAACATTTCCCGGTTACCCCACTTATCCCGCGAGCGAGGATATTATGAACCAGGGTGAACAGGAAGACCTGGATGTGGAAAACGTTACCCGCAATGTTCAGCTGAATAATGAATTAGCAAAGAATAAAGAGGATTTACCGGAAGAAGAAAGGAAGCTGGATATACCTGGCGCAGAACTGGATAATGAGGGAGAAGATATTGGTGAGGAGGATGAAGAAAATAATTTTTATAGTTTAGGTGGCGACCGGCATGAGGATCTGGAAGATGATCAGTTAGTAGAGCGGGATGATGAAGAATAAACTATAACAGCGGTGTTAACAGCCGGCATAGTGCATCTACAAACTTTTCACCTATAGAGCGGTTCTTCCAGCTGCGGCGGGTAATAAGCACAGCGTTATCCAGATCATCTTCAAAAGCAGCGTTTAGTTCTTTTACAACAACGCGGTCATACATAATAGCCGCAATTTCAAAGTTCAGGTAAAAGCTGCGGTTGTCGAGGTTTACGGTACCTACTATTGCCAGGTTATCATCAACGATCATGGATTTAGCGTGGATAAAACCTTTCTGATAAAAGTACACTTTCACTCCTGCATCCAGCATGGGTTTGATGAAGGATTGTGCGGCATGCTGCACAAAAAATGAATCGCCCTGCTGGGGTAACAATAACTCTACATCTTTACCGGCTTGTGCAGCCATTTGCAAAGCTGTTAATAATTGTTCATTCGGAATAAAGTATGGATTGCTGATGCGTATGCGGCGGCGGGCTACATTAATGGCCATAATAATGGTTTGCATAGCCATGGGCCACGGTGAATCCGGACCGCTGGCAACAATATCCGTAAAACACTCACCGGTAAAGGTTGCACGCTGGTAATAGGGGGCTGCAAACGGGAAATCTTTTTTACTGCAATAGCGATAGCTCATCATAAACTGCAGCTGTAGCTGGTTCACCACATCACCTTCCAGCTGCAGGTGGGTATCCCGCCAAAACACTTCATTGTTGCCATTATTAAGGTAACGTTCATCCATATTTATACCACCCGTAAAACCAATTTTTCCATCTACCACAATGATCTTACGGTGATCCCGGTAATTAGCATTCAGGTAAAAATCCAACAGCACCGGTGAAAAAGCATATACTTCCGCACCATGCTCTTTCAGGCGGCGGGTTATTCCGCCCATGTTGTCACATCCCAGGTCGTCATAAATAAAACGGACTTCCACTCCCGCCTGCAGGCGTTCTACTAAAATATCTATTACCGCATTTCCTACGCTATCCACAGCAAAAATGTAATACTCTATATGAATGTGATGCTGCGCCCCGCGCAGTGCTTCCATTACGGCCGGAAACTTTTGCTCGCCGTTCAGTAATATTTTTACGCGGTTATTACGGGTAAGCAGTGAGTGCATGGTATTCAGCAGCATAGCCGCTATTTCCTGTTTACTGGCTACCAGGTGGCGTAGCTCCAGCTGCATTTGTTCTATCTCAGGCCGTTTATTTTCCCAGTACCGCAGCATAAGGGATTCATCCCTGGAACCTTTAAAGGTAAAGCGTTTGCGCTTACGCAGATCGCGCCCCAGGTAATAGTATACCACCAAACCAACCAGGGGTAAAAATACCAGCAGCAGTATATAAGCCATGGCTTTAATAGGGTTGCGGTTCTCCAACAAAATAGTGCCTACTACCCCTACAAATGTGAGGAGCACCAATAGATAGCTGAATATTTTAATAGCCAGGTGCCAGTTAGTTTCTGATAATAAATGGAGGATGGTAAACACAACAGGAAGCGATTATTGTTGATAAAGATAAAAGTTTATGCCAATAGTGCAGTAATGCACCGGTAAAGGAATAGTTATCAACAAAAAGTTTTCCAATAAATTGGTTTACTGTTTGGCTACTGCAGGTAAAGGTGTAATAGCTGGTTTTATAAACAGGGCCCAGTGTATAAGAGCGCCCACCAGCAGGTTAATTACAGCGAAAACCGTCATCCGGGTATTTTCTGTAGAGAAGCCGCCAATAAATAACCAGCAGAAAAAGTAGAGATGGAACCATACGGGCACCAGCCAGGTTACAGCAGGAAGCGTAGTATGATCAATGGTTTTATTTTTTCGTTTAACGTAACCCCATACAGACATAATGCTGAACAATACGAGCAAAGCCACCAGCCTGTGTGCGCTGGTGATACCAAAAGTTAATCTTAAAAAATCTGCAATAGTGAAAAGGGATAGCCACAGCGCCGCCTGCGAAATGAGGATAGACAGGATTGGGGTAAAGATGCGCCATATTTTAGCCCGCACCGCCTTTACCTTTTCCAGTAAACGTGCAAAAGAAGAATAAAAGAACACTACACAAAGCCAGCCATAAAAATTGCCATAAGGCACGCCAAACCACTGGCTGGTAAGTACATTGTATTGCGGCCCGCGGGATTCCCAGTCCCAATGCCACATATGCAGGCGGTAGGCTACCACATCCATGCTCAGGTCTATATTCACGGCCAGCAGGGCATCCAGCGCGGCGGCCGTCCATAAGCTCATACCCAATGCATCTGTTACCAGGCGTGAGGTGTAAATAATAATGGCCCAGCCGGTACCAATGCACACCGGGATGTTATGAGGCGCTATACCCAGCATAACCCAGAACTGCCCATACTTATAACCTGCGTTGGTAGCTACATTCACATACTCCAGCAATAAGCCGAAACCCAGGCCACCCAGCAGGTACATGATATTGCCAATACCCTTTTTATAGGCGTGTATGCAACAAAGTAAGAATAACAGGAACATACAACATTCTGTAAGCGGGTAGCAAATACCAACAGGATACTCATATGGCATAGCGGGGTAAGGCCTCATATTGCAGGTTTTATGGTAGCAATATGAAATTACATATTTTCCCGGTCAATGTATGAAGTGCGCCTGGTATCCCTTACAGCAACGTACACGATAAGCGAAATAAAAATGCAGCCGGTAATATACCAGTAATACAGGGACTCGTGCCCAATGTTTTTAAAGTACAATGCAATGTATTCTGCTGTTCCCCCAAAAAGCGCTACAGTTAAGGCATAAGGCAGCCCTACCCCCAATGCCCTTACCTCTGCCGGAAAAAGTTCTGCTTTTACCACGGCATTAATTGCGGTGTACCCGCTTACAATAATAAGCGCAGCTAGTATCAGAAAAAATGCAGCAACAGCAGATGTGGTATGGCTAAGCGTAGTTAAAATAGGTACGGTGAATAAAGTTCCTAACACGCCAAACCCTATCAGTAAAGGCTTGCGCCCGTATTTATCAGAGATCCACCCGAACAGCGGCTGTATACCTGCATAAATGAGCATGAGCATAAAAACAATAAGGGTGGATTGTTCTTTGGATAAATGCACCGTATTTACCAGGAACTTTTGCATGTAGGTGGTATAGGTATAAAAGGCCAGCGTGCCGCCTAACGTTAATCCCACAACGGTGAGCACGGCCCGCGGATGTTTTTTAAGCAGCACAGCTACAGAGCCACGTTCTGTTTTTTTATCATCCAGCTTTACGGATTCTTCCATGTTACGGCGCATATACAATACTATTAATGCCAGCAGAGCCCCTATGAAAAAGGGAATGCGCCATCCCCAGCTATGCAGCTGCTCCGGGGTAAGAAAAACTTTTTGCAACAGCAGCTGAATGCCTAATGAAACCAGCTGCCCGCCAATTAAGGTTACGTATTGAAAGCTGGAAAAGAAACCACGTTTTTCCTTGGTGGCAATCTCGCTCAGGTAAGTGGCGGAAGTACCGTACTCCCCGCCTACGCTCAGGCCCTGCAGCAAGCGGGCCAGCAGTAAAAATACCGGCGATAGCAGGCCAATGCTGCGGTAAGAGGGTGTGAACGTGATCATCAACGATCCCAGCGACATTAACAGCACGGATAAGGTCATGGCCGCTTTACGGCCGGTGCGGTCGGCAATACGGCCGAACAGCCATCCCCCAATAGGCCGCATGAGAAAGCCCACGGCAAAAATAGCCGCTGTGTTCAGCAGCTGTACAGTAGGGTTGCCTTCCGGGAAAAAGGCCGGTGCAAAGTACAGGGCAAAGGTGGAATAGGCATACCAGTCGTACCACTCCACCAGGTTGCCGGCAGAACCGGTGATAATTGCTTTCAGGCGCCAGGCGGTGTTGTGGGCAGGGTGTTGATCAGTCATGGAATGTATTTGAACATGGGATGTGCGGTCAAAAATAGCAGCTTTTTATATAAGTTAAAGGTGTTCTTGTATCTTCGTAAACAACCACTCATAACTGAATAAAATGCAAGATCCTATAACAAATGCTAAAAGAGCTGCCGGCGAGAAAGCGGCATCGTTCATCCGTCCGGGTATGATAGTAGGACTGGGCACCGGATCTACCGCTTACTGGGCGATTCAGAAAATAGGCGCCCTGGTGAAAGATGGACTGGATATACAGGCTATTGCTACCTCTGAAGCCTCTGCAGCATTGGCCCGGGAGCTAAAGATCCCGCTTACCACCTTTGCAGAAACCCAGCGCTTAGATATTGATATTGACGGCGCCGATGAAGTAAGTGAAAACCTGGATGTAATTAAAGGTGGGGGTGGTGCGCTGTTGCGGGAAAAAATAGTGGCTTACCACAGTAAGCAGCTGATCATTATTGCGGATGAGCATAAATATGTGCCTACGCTGGGCCGTTTTCCATTAGCGGTAGAGGTGATCCCATTTGGCTGGGAAGCCACAGGCAGCAAGCTGCAAAGCCTGGGTTGCCGGCCGTTGCTGCGTGCAAAAGGAGAGGAGATCTTTATTACAGACAACGGAAACTATATTATTGATTGCTCTTTTGGAACTATTAAAGAGCCGCAGCTGATCAATGATGCGCTGCATAATATTCCGGGTGTGGTGGAAACAGGATTGTTTGTGCAAATGGCGGATAAGGTGGTATTGGGTTATGAGGATGGAACAACGGAGGTAAGGGAGAAATAGCCGGGAGGATATAAACAAAAAAAAGAGACCACATTGCTGTGATCTCTTTTCCAGTGGTGTGGGGCGGGATCGAACCGCCGACACAAGGATTTTCAGTCCTTTGCTCTACCGACTGAGCTACCGCACCGCCTAGTCCTTCTTGTGAAGGGAGTGCAAAGATAATAGTTTTCGATTTTAATTTCCAAATATTATTGGATCAAATTGTTACAGAAGCCGTTATTTCCTGATAAATACCATCCCATAGCTGACGGCGCTTTTCCAAAGCTGTTTTCACGGCCCCGGCTGCTTCCAGCCATTTCAGGGAATTGGTACCACATAGCTCCTCCACCATTTGCATGCCTAGCTGGCTGTGATGATCGCCATCCACTTCTATATGCCGTTCCAGGTAATATTTGAAAATACCGATTTGCCCGGGGAACTGGTTGTCCAGGTCCTGGATCATGCTTAAGAACATATCGGGGATCAGGTCTTCGCGGCCAAAGGTGAATACCGCAGCCTGTATATGCACCGGCGCCTGCTCAATCAGGTCAAAGGTGTATTGCATAAAAGAGCGGGCAGCTTCAGGTATGGAAGTATTTTGCAGTACTGTTTTTATGTTAACACCGGCTTGTAATTGCTGCAGGCAAATCAATATAGGCTGCGTATTGGCGCCCGCCTGCTGCATGGCCTGCAGGTATAGCTCAAAGTGGCTGGTACGGGTGCCATTCGGCGCTATATCACTCTCCTCCCCGGTGACAATTTCATTAATAAGAAAACGGGTGGCTGCATTGCCGGTGGGCATCCAGGGAATGGTGGTGCAGGTGAGCCGGCTTTGTAAAGATTTTAATAATGACATGAAATCCCAAACTGCAAATACATGGTATTGCATGAACAGCCGTATATCATCAATGTGTTGGATGCGGCGGTATAGGGGATGTTGGATAATGGTTTCTCTTAAGGGTGCTATTGCATCCTTGATCTGTGTATTCATTCCTGCTTTTAATTTCCGTATTCCACCAGGAACTTAATGCGCATAAGCTTTAATTGTTCAATGGTGTAGTCGCTTTCGATCAACTCCTCACGGGCCAACGCAAGGCTGGATGTTTCGCAGCCTTTAAAGTACTCTATGATCTCGTCCTGGGCATAATCGTCCAGCTCTTCGTCAATGCAGTAATCCAGGTTTAGTTTAGTACCGCTGGCTACAATGGTTTCCATTTCATCCAGCAGCTGGGCTATGCTTAACTCTTTATTTTTGGCAATGGTTTCAAGCGGCATTTTTTTGTCAATGTTCTGGATAATGAACACTTTTAAACCGCTTTTATTCACCACGCTTTTCATCACAAAATCGTCCGGTTTTACAATGTCATTCTCCTGCACATATTTGCCGATAATGTCAACAAACTGTTTACCATACCGGATGGCTTTACCCTTGCTAACGCCCTGTATCTTTTCCAGCTCCTGTACGGTGGTAGGGTACTGGGTAGCCATATCTTCCAGGGAGGTTTCCAGGAATATTACAAAGGGAGGCAGGTTCTTTTCCTTCGACACTTTTTTACGCAGGTCCTTCAGCATTTCAAACAGCACCGGATCAGCGGAGGCCTGGGCTTCTGCGGTCATTTCATCATCATCACCGCCACCTTCATCATCAAACTGGTGGTTAAGGGATACCATAATGGAGTAAGGCTTTTTCAGGAATTTATTGCCTTTGTCCATTACCTTCAGCAGGCCATATTCCTCAATATCTTTTTCTATCAGCCCTTCCAGCATCATTTGCCGGATAAGGGAATTCCAGAAATGGGAATCAAACTCTTTGCCTTCGCCAAAAACATCCAGCTGATCATGGCGGTAGGTGGTGATCTGCGGGTTGCTTTTACCGGTAATAATATTTACTACGTACTCTGTACCAAAACGCTCACCCAGCGCCTTAATTGCTTTAAGCACTATGACCACGCGGTTCTTTACTTCTATTTTCTCCTTCGGATTACGGCAGTTATCGCAGTTGCCGCAATTATCTTTTTCAAGATGTTCTCCGAAGTAGTGCAAAATTACTTTACGGCGGCATACAGCGCTCTCTGCATATGCTACTGTTTCGTTTATTAACTGGGCGCCCATTTCGCGTTCGCTCAGCGGCTTGTCGCGCATAAGGTGCTCCAGCTTCTGCACATCTTTATGGCTGTAAAAGCAAAGGCAGATGCCTTCCAGCCCATCGCGGCCGGCACGGCCTGTTTCCTGGTAATAGTTTTCCAGGCTTTTGGGAATGTTGTAATGGATCACAAAACGTACATCCGGCTTATCGATCCCCATTCCAAACGCAATGGTAGCTACTATCACCTCCACCTCTTCCAGCAGGAACATATCCTGGCGCTGAGCACGGGTATTGGAATCCAGCCCGGCGTGGTAGGCTACGGCTTTAATATTATTAGCCATCAGCATATCGGCCAGCTCCTCCGTTGTTTTACGGTTCAGGGTATAGATAATACCGCTTTTGCCTTTATGTGAGTGGATGAACTTTACTATTTCGCGGATGGTCTGATCTTTCTTGCGTTTGGGTCTTATTTCATAATACAGGTTAGGCCTGTTAAAGGATGAAATATAGATCTCCGGCTCGCGTAATACCAGGTTCTTTACAATATCGCTCTGCACTTTAGGGGTGGCGGTAGCGGTAAGGGCAATAATAGGCAGGTTCGGGTTGATCTGGTCTATCATTTCCTTCAGGCGGCGGTATTCCGGCCGGAAGTCGTGCCCCCATTCAGAGATACAATGCGCTTCATCCACGCCAAAGAACGAGATCTCCAGGTCCCGGAAAAAATCCAGGTTTTCCTGTTTTGTAAGTGTTTCCGGTGCTACATACAGCAATTTGGTTTTGCCGCTCAGCAGGTCGGTACGTACTTTTTTTATTTGTGCTTTAGATAAAGTAGAATTGAGGAAGTGTGCAACATTATCCTTGCTGCTGTAGGAACGAACCAGGTCTACCTGGTTTTTCATCAGCGCAATAAGAGGAGAAACAATGAGCGCGCATCCGGGACTAATGAGGGCGGGTAACTGGTAGCAAAGGGATTTCCCCCCTCCGGTTGGCATAATTACAAAAGTATCTTTCCCGGAAAGTATGCTCTTTATGATAATCTCCTGGTTCCCTTTAAAGGAATCGAACCCAAAGTGTTCGTGTAATGCATCTAACAAACTTACCTTTACAACAGCCATTGCATTCAAGATTTAACGATATACATTCAAAACTCTAAAGAACTAACGGATTACGTTTATTGATTATATGATTTTTAGGGGACACGAAGTTACTTAAAAAACCCCTGAATTACAACAGAATTTATATAAACTGAGGTAAATTTGTGCCGCCAAGATGAAAAAAACAACAGCTATAAACATCCGTGAAACCGCATTGCGGACCCTTCAAGTGGAGGCCGCAGCAATAAGAGATCTGCAGCAATTTGTAGATGAGGACTTTGAAAAGGCTGTGGAGATAATTGCACAGTGTGCGGGACGATTGGTTGTAACCGGTATTGGCAAGAGCGCCATTATTGGGCAAAAGATTGTAGCCACGCTAAATTCCACCGGCACCCCTGCCTTGTTTATGCATGCTGCAGACGCCATTCATGGCGACCTGGGTATGATACAGGAGCATGATGTGGTGATGTGCATTTCCAAAAGCGGTTCCTCGCCTGAGATAAAGGTATTATTGCCACTGGTAAAGAGCTTTGGCAATACCCTTATTGCCATGGTAGGCAATACCAGCTCTTACCTGGCGCAGGAAGCGGACCTGGTGCTGAATACTACGGTTACCCAGGAGGCCTGCCCGAATAACCTGGCGCCCACCACCAGCACCACCGCTCAAATGGCGATGGGCGATGCGCTGGCCGTATGCCTGATAGAATGGCACGGTTTTACTGCTGCAGATTTTGCTAAATTCCACCCCGGCGGCACTTTGGGCAAAAAATTGTACCTGAAGGTAGGGGACCTGAGCCGGCACCATCAAACACCCCGTGTACGCCTGGACAGCCCCCTGCAGGAAGTGATCCTGGAAATATCTTCCAAAATGCTGGGCGTAACCGCTGTAATGGATCCGGAAGAGCAATTGTGTGGCATTATTACTGATGGTGACCTGCGCCGGATGCTGGAGAAAAATATTAATACTGCAACGGTAATTGCCCGGGATATAATGTCGGCCCATCCCAAGCACATACAAAAGGATGAACTGGCGATCAACGCCCTGGAAAAAATGCGGCAGCACGATATTACGCAGTTACTGGTTATGGAAGATAAGCGGTATATTGGCATCATTCATTTACATGACCTTATCAGGGAAGGGATTATTTGACAAGCGATGACGACACAAATGAACAGGCATTTTTATGTGGCCATTATGGCCGGAGGAATAGGTAGCCGTTTCTGGCCTTACAGCCGTACCGATTACCCCAAGCAATTCCTGGATATATTGAATACCGGGAAAACCCTCCTCCAGTGGACCTATGAGCGCTTTGCAGCGTTTGTGCCGAAAGAGAACATCTATGTGGTTACACACCAGCATTATGAAGGTAAGGTAAAGGAACAGCTGACAGAGCTGCCGGTTGCCAATGTGGTGTGTGAACCCTCCCGCAAAAATACCGCACCCTGTGTAGCGTATATTTCCTATAAGATCCATCAGCAGGACCCGCAGGCCTGTGTGGTTTGCGCACCTGCAGATCATCTGATATTAGATGGCCCGGCCTTTACCGCCGCCTGCCTGAACGCCCTCACATTTGTACAAAAGAACAGCGCATTATTAACACTGGGTATTAAACCTACCCGCCCGGATACCGGCTATGGTTACATTCAATATGAAACCCAGCAGGTGGCGGATAATGTGTACGAGGTAAAAACCTTCACTGAAAAGCCCAACCTGGAGCTGGCCAAAACCTTTTTGCAAAGCGGTGATTTTCTCTGGAACGCGGGCATTTTTGTGTGGAATGTAAAAACAATTATTGCTGCGTTTAAAAAATACCTGCCTGAAATAGACGAGCTGTTTGAACAGGGCCGGGATGCGTTGAATACGCCTAAAGAGCGGGAGCTGGTGGACAGTATCTACCCGCAGTGCACCAATATTTCCATTGACTATGGCATTATGGAAAAGGCGGATAATGTGTATGTGATCCCTGCCAACTTCGGGTGGAGCGACCTGGGTACCTGGGCCTCCGCCTACGAAAACCTGGAAAAGGATTACCTGGGCAATGCCGTGCAGGGTAAGAACGTGGTAGTGATAGATGCTACCAAGTGTATGGTGAAAGCAGCTCCCGAAAAGCTGGTAGTGCTGCAGGGTTTAGATGAATTTATAGTGATAGATACCAACGATGTGCTGCTTATCTGCAAAAAAGAGAATGAACAGCAGATCAAAGAATACGTAGCAGAAGTTAAGCGGAATAAGGGAGACAAATTTTTGTAGAATTACGAATTACGAATTACGAATTACGAATTACGAATTACGAATTACGAATTATTTTTTTGGCAACCTGAAACGACGTTTGTTATTCGCTTGGCACGGCTGTTAATTTATAGGATATGATCTCTAAGCTCCCGAACGTAGGCACCACTATATTCACCGTCATGTCTGCCCTGGCAGCAGAACACAAGGCCATTAATCTTTCACAGGGTTTCCCGGATTTTGATTGTGACGATACTTTAAAAGAAGTTGTGAATGCTGCCATGCAGCAGGGTCATAACCAGTATGCGCCTATGCCCGGTATTATGCCGCTGCGGGAAGCTATTGCAAAAAAAATATACAATTCCTACGCGCAAACCATTAACCCGGATACAGAGATCACTATTACACCCGGCGGTACCTATGCCATATTTACAGCCATTGCCACCTGTATACAACCCGGCGATGAGGTGATTATTTTTGAACCGGCTTACGATAGCTATATACCAAACGTACTGGTGAATGGCGGTGTACCGGTACTGATACCGCTTACTTTTCCGGAATACCGTATAAACTGGGAGCTGGTACGCAGCAAAATAACATCCCGCACCCGCATGATCATGCTGAACACGCCGCACAACCCTACCGGCAGCATACTAACGGAGGCGGATATACGGGAATTGGAACAGCTGGTGGCAGCACATAACCTGCTGGTGTTAAGTGATGAAGTATATGAGCACCTTGTTTATGACGGCGGGCAGCATCACAGCATATTAAAATACCCCAACCTGTTTAAGAACAGCTTTGTTACTTTTTCTTTTGGTAAAGTATTTCATGTAACCGGCTGGAAAATGGGCTACTGCATAGCCCCCGCCCACCTGATGAAGGAGTACCGTAAAGTGCACCAGTACCTTTGCTTTTCAGTAAATACCCCCATGCAATATGGGCTGGCTAAATTCCTGGAAACACCGGAACACTACTTATCCCTGCCTGCCTTTTACCAGGAAAAAAGAGACTACTTTCTGCAGCTAATGGCGGATACTAAATTTACGCCGCTGCCATGTTACGGCAGCTATTTTCAGCTGATGCGTTATGACAGGATCTCCGATGAAGGGGATAAAGACCTCACCATTCGTATAACCAAAGAATTTGGCGTAGCCAGCATACCAGTATCTGCCTTTTACCAGGATGGGCAGGATGATCACGTGATCCGGTTCTGTTTTGCCAAAAAGAAAGCCACGTTAGAGCAGGCGGCGGAAAGACTACGCAAGGTTTAATTACGAATTGGATACTACGCTTGGATATTCTCCATATAACTATCGAATTTACGGATTGGTATTACAAATTGCCGCTTAGTATTTAACAGTGTTCACACTGTTCATACGTTCTATTCATTTGTAATTCGTAATTGCCAATTCGTAAGTAAAAAAAAGCCATCTCTTAAAAAAGAGACGGCTGTCCTTTGTATTACGAGCAGTACGAAATGCTTATGAGTTAAATCCCGGTTAGCTTACCGCTAACAGCTCCTGTTCGTACAAACTGTTTGCACCCAGTACCTGGGTATGATCCAGGAAGGTTACAATACCGGTTTCAACATCGTATAATGCGCCTATTATTCCTACTTCACCATTCAGGATCATTTCCCGAAGTATCATACTTTGCTCCAGCACGGCCTGTACAGAGCGTTCTGTATGCAGTTTGGTAACAGCATCCACAAAAGCATGATTATGAGAGTTCCGGTTTTCGCGGATGGTTCTTTCCGCGTACACGGCAGGAGTGATCTTGTTAAGCAGCCCTGTAAGGTTACCCATTTCTACATGATCGCAGGCGCCTTTTATAGCCCCGCATTTGGTATGGCCCAGCACCACAATAAATTTGGAACCGGCTACTTTACAGGCATATTCCAAGCTACCCAGCACATTATCGGAAATAACAGCACCGGCTAAACGAATGCTGAAAATATCGCCCAGTCCCTGGTCAAAGATCAGCTCTGCAGAGGTGCGTGAATCCATACAGCTTACGATAGCTGCCATGGGCCACTGGCCATCGGAGGTTTCATTTACCTGTTGTAAATGGTTCCGGTCTATCTTCAGGTTATCTACAAAACGGTTGTTCCCCTGTTTAAGCAATTGTAAAGTTTGTTCCGGCGTTAAGTTTGCCTGTGCAGCTTTATTTAAAGTTTTCATTTTAATTTTTTTAATGGTTTGTGAATAAAAGAATTGAAAAACGGAAGGCATGCTTCCCGGTTAATTCAGCTCCAGCTCCTTTAACAGCTGTTCATGATTACCGGAGGATATTACCTGTACATGCCCGGCCCGCGCGGCCGCATGATGGCCATCCAGCTCCTCGCTGGGTGTGTTGGAGATATTATATACCTCTTTAAAGCCGGTGAGCACCAGGCTTATATTTTTTTGTACGGCTTTTACATCCCTGAATTCACGGATGGTTTCCAGCACGTCATGATCTATATACACCGTGTTGCTGGCGTCTATTACCACAGAACTGTTTTCCGGTAAATGATCCAGCGTAAGCAATATGCTGGCTTTATTAAGGAAGGATACTTCCTGTGCCAGCTCCAGGCGAATGGTATCGCCGGTATGGTATTGCTCTTTACGGAAATAATAGGGGCTTTTCATATTGCCTCTTAAAATGGCAATTACGCTCACGGCCATACCCAGGGCTATACCTATCAGCAGATCGGTGAACACAATGGCAACCAGTGTTACCACAAACGGCACCCATTGGTACTTGCCTTTGCTGAACATTTCTTTGAAAATGGAAATCTTGCACAGCTTGTACCCGGTAACCAGCAGCACGGCCGCCAGGGTGGCCAGCGGTATTTTGTTCAGCACCATGGGTATTAAAGCGGCACAGGTAAGCAGCAAAAGGCCGTGGGTAATGGCGGACATCCTGGTACGGGCGCCGGCATTAATGTTGGCGGAGGAACGCACAATTACGGAGGTAATGGGCAGGCCGCCAATTAAACCGCTTATCATATTACCAATGCCCTGTGCACGCAGCTCACGGTTAGGGTTGGTATGGCGTTTCAGCGGATCCAGCTTATCGGTGGCTTCCACATTCAGCAAGGTTTCTACAGAAGCTACTATGGCAATAGTAAGCGCCACCACCCATACTTCTTTATTGGCAATTGCGCTAAAATTGGGGAGGGTGAACTGGCCTATAAACTGCTGAAAGCTGTCCGCTACCGGTAAATTCACCAGGTGGCTGGGCGAAAGGGCCAGGCTGCTGCCAGTGCTAAGGAAAAGCATATTCAGCAGCACACCGGTTATTACCGCTACCAGGGCAGATGGTATTGCATTGAGCTTGGGTATTTTGCTCCAGTACAGGATGATCAATATAGATATGATGGTGATAAGGGTAGCGCCCAGGTGAATATGATTTATACCTGAAAGCAGCGCAGTAAAGCTGTTATCCCCATCTACCTGTATAAAGGTGAAGTCGCCCTCAGAATCTTTATCATACCCAAAGGCATGCGGTATTTGTTTTAAGATAATAATAAGACCGATGGCGGTAAGCATCCCCTTAATAACATTGGAGGGAAAGTAATTGGCCACGGTACCGGCTTTTATTAAGCCCAGCCCTAACTGCAGGGCGCCGCCAATGAATACGGATAATAAGAATACATCAAAAGCCCCCAGCTTGGTAATAGCCGTTAATACCACGGCGGTAAGGCCGGCGGCCGGGCCGCTTACACTTAGCTGGGAACCGCTCAGGGAACCGATAACGAGGCCCCCGATAATGCCGGCTATTAAACCGGAAAACAAAGGCGCACCTGAAGCCAGGGCTATACCCAGGCAAAGCGGCACTGCTATCAGAAATACTACCAGGCCTGATGAAAGGTCGCTTTTTATATTCGAGAAAAAAGAAGGTTGCTTGCTCATAATCGCAAAGGGATTTAACTGTTAAGCTTTGTTCACACGACTGAGCTGCGACGACGTTATGTGCGATCTAACACAGGTATAGACCTATATACCATGTTAATTCGTACCAGCGCAGTGGAACAGCATGTGAAAATGTAAATACAAGAGGAAAACGCATTACAGGATAGTAAGGCGTAAAAAACCATAGGTATCGCTTAACAATTGGGTGGGGGAGCGTGAATTTCACGGGCAGGACCAGAAGGAATATCTTCAAAGAGTTGGTACTGCACTATATTAAGGTATAACTCAGGAGCAAATTTCAGGGAATCATCAAAATGGTCGTAGTACTTAACTTCTTTGGCCAGCTTCACTATATCTACACAACCATCTACGGGGTGTTCCTCAACAATCTGGTTATTAAACAGCAGCTTGCCCATCTCCTTGATCGGGAGCAGTTGGGTACCCATGAGTACCAGGAGGCATATGCTGAGAAATTTCTTCATGTTTTAAGATACACTCGGGACAAAAGTAATTAACCAAGTTTATACTTTGAAAATACGACAATTAAAAAAATGTTAAAAGCCCCTGGTCCCTTTTTCATCCCAATATATTACCATTCATCACATAAAATCAGCTACTGTTTTTAGTATAGATTTAAGTAGATCAGCCACTGTGGCTGATCTACCGGTTTTGATAGGTAATGGTCTAAACCAATTATTTTGCTTTCTATGGTATTGTGTATTGCATAGTAGTAAATATTCCCTATCTTTGAATTGTAAAGTTAAAAAGCTCACTTGCCATGAATATAGATAACACACAGTCGCAGATGCGGAAGGGAGTGCTGGAGTTCTGCATTCTTTCCGTTATCAAGCAAGGAGAAGCTTATCCTTCAGACATTATTGAAAAAATGAAAGAGGCGAAGCTGGACATCCTGGAGGGCACCCTGTATCCCTTACTGACCCGTTTGAAAAATGCAGAACTATTAACCTACCGTTGGGTAGAAAGCAGCTCAGGGCCCCCACGCAAATATTTTTCCATGACCGAAAAGGGAGAGGCCTTTTACCGGGAGCTGGAAACAACGTGGAATGAACTGGCCAATGCGGTCCATCAGCTCACGCAGAACACTACCATCCTTTAAACATTATATCACCTAAAATCTGTAAAACAGTTCCCGCTGTTGAAAATCAAAACTGTAAAGATGAAAAAGATTATTAACATAAACCTCGCCAGCCGATTAATACCCATAGAGGATAGCGCCTATGAGATATTAAGGCGATACCTGGATAGCCTGAAGCGCTATTTTGCCAGGGAGGAAGGGGCCGACGAGATTGTCAGCGACATTGAAAGCCGGATAGCGGAATTATTCCAGGACAAGCTGAAAAAAGGCGCTCATTGCATCACCGATGAGGACGTGGAATCCATCAAAACCTCCATGGGTACGCCGGAGCAGTTTGAGGAAGATGCGGCCAAAGAAAGCGCCCAAACCGGCGCGGCGGAACAGGCCATCCCACACATTCGCCCGCGTAAACGCCTGTACCGCGACCCGGATAATAAAGTACTGGGTGGCGTATGTAGCGGCCTGGGTGCTTACCTGAATGTAGACCCCGTGGTATTCCGCATCATCTTTGCCTTGCTGGCTATTGGCGGTTTTGGCAGCGGTATACTGGTATACTTTATATTATGGATAGCCACCCCGGAAGCCAATACGGCAGCTGAAAAGCTGGAAATGCGCGGTGAGCGCGTGGATGTGAACAACATCCGCGCTACAGTGCAGGATGAGATCAACGCCATGAAAAACCAGTTCAAAAATGTTGGCGACGACATCAAAAATTTTTCGCAGGGCCGCGGAAGGCAGGTTGGTAACGATATTGAGCGGATCTTCCGCAATTTCTTTACCGGTCTGGGGAAAGTGCTGTTGTTTGTAACCAAAGGGTTCTTTTACTTCCTGGCAGTGGTAATACTGTTTAGCCTTATAATAGCCGGTATTGCTATCGCTGCTTCCTCCGCGGCCCTCTTCCCACTTAAAAGCCTGTTACTGTCATCCGGCTTCCAGAATATGCTGTTCTGGCCTGCGGTGATCCTGCTGATAGGCATCCCCGTAGTAGGTCTTATAATATTCCTGACCCGTAAGCTTACCGGCGTAAAACAGACTAACCGGTATGTGGGCTATACCTTAAGCTTTTTGTGGGTGTTAGGCCTGCTGTGCGGCACCTGGCTGATAGTATCTATTGTAAAGGATTTCCGTACCAGCTTCCGGGAAAAGGAAACTTATCCCCTGGTACAGCCCAGCAAGGGAAAGCTGATCATTAAAAAGACAGAAGACCTGGTGGAGATGGATGATGTGGACTTTTTTGAAGGCGGCCTGCGGGTAACCGATGATACCGCCATCATTGACAACATACGTGTGAAGATTGAAAAGAGCATTACGGACAGCTTCCAGGTGGAAGTGCTCCGCAGCTCCCGCGGCAGAACCGTTTCCCAGGCAAAAGCCCTGGCCCGCGAAATCCAGTTCCAGATGAACCAGCAGGATTCTATCCTGTACCTGCCCGCCGGCATCAGCATACCACGTAACTCCCACTTCCGGGAACAGCGTATTACCGTAGTGGTAAAAGTGCCTATAGGTAAGGATATTGAGGTGGAGAAGGATGCTTACCATCACTACCACTTCATACACGGATGGAATGATAATGACTGGTGGGATGACTGGGATGATTGGGACCGCGACCATGATGGCCCGGTGGAGCTGAAAATGACCATAGATGGCCTGGATAACATTCACATTGAGAAGAAACCCCGCCACCGCGAGGAAAGGAGTGGAGATGATTCCCTGCAGGATAACTACCGTTACCAGTCGCCGGAAGAAAAGCAGGATAAGCAGGAAAAGGATCAGAAAGAAGAAAAAACAAAGGAAAAACCGGTTACCCCTACCGCTGCCAGCATAAATGCAGGCATGGAGGTACCGGCGGTGGAAAGCGCTTCCCTGGTCATTTACAGCGTTTATAACATGCTGAAATAAGTTTTTCATTCATCACAATAAGTTCAATAGTTAACGAGAAGAAATGAAAACCACGGTATCCACCGTGGTTTCTTCTTTTATAACCGCCTTTTCATTTGTCCCGGGGAACCTCACCCGTTTCTTCTTTTTTTCCGGATTCGATCATTACCCTCGCTTTTAAATATATAGCTTTGCATATTTGAACTTCGATGACAAGGATAAGGAATGCAGGCAACGAAAAACGCAGCAATCAATATTGCGCTGGTAGGAAATCCGAATAGCGGGAAAAGCTCTCTCTTTAATGCATTAACGGGTTTAAATCAGAAGGTCAGTAATTTTCCAGGGGTTACGGTTGATAAGAAAACCGGCAGCAGCAGCATATCCAATGCCTTGCATGCCAACATCATAGACCTGCCGGGCACCTATAGCCTGTATCCTAAAAGCGCCGATGAATTTGTGACCTATGATGTGCTGGTGAACCCTGCGGGGAAAGACCGGCCTGACATGATCCTTATTATTGCCGACGCCTCTAACCTGAAACGCAACCTGCTCTTTTGCTCCCAGATCATAGACCTGAAGATCCCGGTTATTATAGCCCTTACCATGATGGATATTGCCCGCAAAAAAGGCGTGGAAATAGACCTGAACGGGCTGGAACGTGAGCTGGGCGTGCCGGTGCTGGCCATTAACCCCCGCAAGAATAAAGGTATTCCTGAACTGAAGAAGAATATAGACCTGCTGGCCAGGGAGCACTTCCCTGTGCCGGTGCGCGATTTTGTGGACAGCCATATTATGGCGCCTGAAGTAGTGGACGAGGTTAAAAAATACGTACAGGTGCGCAGCGACTATGCCGCCCTGCACATAGCGGTGAATAGTGATGAGCTTCACTTCCTGAACGGCGGGCAAAAGCTGGCCATTAAAAATGCCCTGCAAACCCACAAGTTTAATAAAACCAAGGTGCAGGCAGAGGAAATTATGCAGCGCTACGGCCGCATAAAACATATTATGAAAGCCTCCGTAGTGGAGGCCGACCCTTTGCAGAAACAGCTGCAAACCGAAAAGCTGGATGATATACTGCTGCACCGTTTCTGGGGGTATGTGATATTATTGGTGGTGCTGTTCTTCCTGTTCCAGAGCATATTCTGGCTGGCCTCTTACCCTATGGACGGTATAGAGGCGGCCTTTGGCTGGTTAGGCGGCAGCCTTTCGGGCATACTGCCCGACAACCAGTTCAGCGACCTGCTGATCAATGGCGTGGTGGCAGGTATTAGCGGCATAGCCGTTTTTATACCACAGATCATGATCCTGTTCGGGTTAATAACCCTGCTGGAAGATACGGGCTATATGGCCCGCATCAGCTTTTTAACCGACCGCTTAATGCGGCAGGTGGGGCTGAACGGTAAATCTGTAATGCCCCTGATCAGCGGCGTAGCCTGTGCCGTACCTGCTATTATGGCTACCCGCAGTATTGAGAACCGGAAAGAGCGTTTGATAACCATTATGGTAACCCCTTTAATGAGCTGCTCCGCACGCCTGCCCATTTATACTATTATGATTGCGCTGGTGGTACCTGACCGTAAGGTGCTGGGCTTTTTAAGCCTGCAGGGGTTAGTGATGATGGGCCTTTACCTGCTGGGCTTTTTTATGGCCCTGGCAATAGCTGCTATCATGAAATGGTTTGTGGCCATTAAGGAAAAGAGCTACTTTATTATGGAGCTGCCCGTGTACCGGGCGCCCCGCTGGAAGAACGTAGGCACCACCATGCTGGAAAAGGCCCGCATATTTATTACAGATGCCGGGAAAGTGATTATGGTGATATCTGTAATACTCTGGTTCCTGGCCTCCTATGGCCCTGGCAGCAAAATGCAGCCGGTACATGCCAAGTACGAGAAATTAATGGCTGCTAACCCCAATGATAAAGAGGCGCTGGATAAAGCCTACCAGTCAGAAAAGCTGGCCAATTCCTATGCCGGCATATTGGGCCATGCCATAGAACCCGCGATACGCCCCCTGGGTTTTGACTGGAAAATAGGCATTGCCCTTATTACCTCTTTTGCTGCCCGCGAAGTATTTGTAGGCACCATGGCTACCCTGTACAGCGTAGGCGAAAGCCCGGAAGATAATGATGCCACCCTCCGCGAAAAAATGCATGCCGCCGTACGGGCCGATGGCAGCCCGGTATATACCATGGCTACTGGCTTTTCCCTGATGCTGTTCTATGCCTTTGCCATGCAGTGTATGAGCACCCTGGCCATTGTAAGAAGGGAAACCAAATCCTGGAAAATGCCGGCCATACAGCTGGTGTATATGACCGGGCTGGCGTACATCTGCAGTTTTATAGCTTACCAGATACTGAAGTAGGAGTTAAGCTGAATGCTTAACGCAGAACGCTTAACGCTAATGCAATGCATACTGCAACAGAATGGCTATGATCAGCGTTCTGCATTAAGCGTTTTGCCCTCGGCGTTTAGCGTAATTAAGTATCTTGCACGTATGAAAAAGTTCCTGCTTGTTACCATTGCACTGTTGCCCGTATTAGGGGCGCTGGCACAACGGCCGGCTATTGATTCCCTTCAATTAATGAAAGATATCCGCACCCTGAGCGCCGATAAGTTTGAGGGGCGTAAAACCGGCACCAAAGGGAACCGGCTGGCGCAGTTTTACATTATGGACCGCTTTAAACAGGCCGGCCTGCAGCCTTTTCATGGCACATACGAATACCCGTTTTATTTTACGCAGGGAGATAAGAAGATCATGGGTACTAACCTGTACGGCTATATTCCCGGTAAAACAGATAACGTGATCATTATAACGGCGCATTATGATCACCTGGGCATCAGCCACCAGGCTAACAGCGCAGACAGCATTTTTAACGGGGCCGATGATAATGCCTCCGGCAGCGCCGCACTGCTATCGCTCATTAAATATTACCAGCAGCACCCGCCCCTGCATACCCTGGTATTTGCCGCACTGGATGGGGAGGAGGAAGGCCTGCAGGGCGCCAAAGCCTTTGTGCAGCAGCTACCGGTGCCTGCCGCCAGCGTGCATATGAACCTGAATATGGATATGGTAAGCCGGAATGAAAAACAGGAGCTGTATGCATGCGGTACCTATCAGAATCCCGACCTGAAGAAGTTTGTGACACGGGCAGCCGACAGCAGTGCCATTAAGCTGCTAACCGGCCATGACCGGCCGGAAGACGGCGCCCAGGACTGGACCAAACAAAGCGACCATTATGAGTTTCATAAAAAAGGCATTCCCTTCCTGTACTTTGGAGTAGAGGATCATGCGGACTACCACCGTGTGGGAGATGCGTTTGAGCATATTGATCCATCGTTCTATTACCGGGCGGTGCAAACAATAAGGATGGTGCTAAGCGCAGCGGATACTGAGCTAACAGGGAATAAAGCGCGGTCTAAAGTGATCTATTGAAATGAAAATGCCTCAGGAGTAAACGAAGGATTTGAGAATTGTTAAGCAACGACTGGTCTCCATCAGGTGCCCGAATAAAAAAGATGTAGGGTTTTATGTAGGGGACCCTAGTTGCGCACGGGTTGCATACGGGTTACGGAGCCTTTTTAGGAGGGAAGCATACCAATAACACCCGAATAACACTACCATAAAAATAAAGGGGCCAACCGATCCGGTTGGCCCCTTGTGTATAGATAAGGTTTTCAAAATTATTTGAACTTACGCCGGGTTTCTATCATGCCCTTGAACTTATGTTCCGGCATGTGGATGTTTTCCCGGAATGTGCGCAGGCCTTCTGTAGACGGCTTGATGCGGCCAAGGGCGCTTTCCGGCACACCCAGGGTAATAAGCGCCTTGCGCAGCAGCAGCTCGCTGGTGCTACCCCAGTCAATGGAGAAATCCTCATAGGTAGCGGTGCCGCCATCCGGGAAAAATCCATCAAAATAATCTCCCTGGTTCTGGGAGTTCTTTGACCAGATGGATACGGCATACATATCCTTGCCGCCAATGGTGATGCCTACAAAACCAACCGGTTTGCCGTAAGTAGTATCGCCCACCAGCTTCACATTCATATATGGTTTCAGCACATTCATGGTAAGCTCACTGGCCGATGCTGTGGAACCGGTACCAATGAACACTACATTAGGAACATTTACGCTTTTCTTCTTGGAGAAATAGAAGGAGGGGTTGCTTACCCAATCGTCAAACACATCGCCCCAGGAATAATTGGCGCCAGGCACCTTTTTAGTTTTCAGGTAATTGCTGTATTGGTGGTTAGTAAGGTTAGTGTTGTAGTACTCCTTGTACATCAGCGAGGTATTGCCGGTACCAACGGAGGTAGGAGCTATGAGGTTGGCCAGGTATTCAGCCGTTTCTACTGAGCCGCCGCCATTGTAGCGGAGATCTATCACCAGGTCGGTTATATTGTTGGTAACAAAATTATCGAAGGCAGCATCCAGCTGGGTTTGAGTTTTATCCAGGGCAATGAACTGGTTGAATACCAGGTAACCTACGCGCTTACCGCCTACATTCAGCACGTTGCTGTACAGCACCGGGTTAATGTTGTAGTTAGCCACATTAAGGGTAACGGTAACGGAGGTAGCATCCGGCTTTTTAAGGGTAAGTGTTACGCTATTGCTGTAGTAGATGGCATTGCTGATCCGTGTTACGTTGGCATTGTTGTATTCCATATCAGTATTGCCATTAACCGCAGTTATTTGCCAGGTGCGGCGAATGCCTGCCTGGTAGGCAGGAGAACCGGGGTATACATAAAGCACACGAAGATCGCTTACATCATTGTAACCCAGGTCAAAACCGTAATCGCCGGCAATGCCTTCATTGATCTCACCGGCTATAGCTCCATTATCCAGGAAACCGTACTTATCCATGTTTTTGCCGGCTGCATTCTTTTTAAAGGAAATAAGGGCTTTGAACAGGTCATCCAGGGTGGAGTAGCTATTGGGCTTAAAGGTGGCAGAATCCGGTATCACATCATTCCACAGGTATTCATCCTTGAAAATGAAGTACATAGAATCTTTCACTGTAGCAATGTTACCACCGGTGCCGGTAGTGTCTGTAATGGGCGTAACAGGAGTTCCGTGATCTTTTTTACAGGCATTCAATAAGAATAGTAAAGCAACACAGCTCCCTACTAGGGCTCCCCAACGGTTAGATGACATAAGTTTATGGGTTTATTATTTACTTAAAGCTAATTAAATAAACGTTTCCTGCCTTTAAATGTTATCCGGTGAAGGGAATGCATCGGCCAGCAAGCTAAAATTATCTATAAAGCAATACGCCGGCCGCATTTTGGCCGTCCGGACCGCAATCATTTATCCGTATTAAACGCTTCCAGCTCCCGTGCTACCCTGTCAGCCCACTCCCGCTGGGCTGTTGTGTTTATGCTATGGCGGGTTTCCTCATCATATGCATCCTGCATGCGGTTCATTTCCCGGAAAGATTCCAGGTATTCATACTGGATCATGCTGTCGTAATCATCTTTGGTAAGCTCCATGTGCAGGAGTTTTTGTTTAAACCGCTGCACCACCAGCCAGGTAATATCAAAATGCAGCTGCTCATGGGCCAGGGAGTAACTATCCATAACACCGGCGCGTGCCCAGGAGGCGCTGCGGATAAAGAACACCTGCAGGTTAAGGGTAATGCGCAATGTATCTTTTTGCAAACGGCTGCTGCCTTCGTAAGAGAAGCTGGTAAAAGCTATGGCGCCACTATTGCCGGAAAGGGAGGGGATGCCCCGGAAATCAGACCAGCGCAGCCGGCGGGTGGGGTAAAAGAGGGTATCGCTATCGGGATCGTCCGGGCGGTTATCCATAGTGAACACCACCTTTATAACAGGTGTATCCTGCACGGCGGGCGGGCCTGCAGGGCTACCGGCAATGGGTAACAGCGCGTTTAATATACTCCAGAAAGGCAGTAACATTTCAGTTGGCAGCTCATAAAGCGGCCTGCTGTAATTTAAACGATTTTCCGGCGGAATGTATAAAAATCGTAATTTACAATTGACCAAAACAATCGTCCCATGTACGGCGGAGGATACATCTTTGATGAGCCCAACAAAAAACAGTTGCGCGAGGAGCAGCAGCATGATGACCCTGAAAAGCTGGCCATTTTTGAGGCGCGTATTTCCAAAGGGGAAAAGATAGAACCGGGCGACTGGATGCCGGCAGAATACCGGCGACAGCTAACCCGCCTGATAGAACAGCATGCCCATTCTGAAATAATAGGCGCTTTGCCGGAAGGCACCTGGATAACCCGTGCACCGGGCTTTAAACGCAAGCTGGCGCTGATAGCTAAAGTGCAGGATGAGATAGGCCATGGGCAGCTGCTGTATAATGCCGCAGAAACCCTGGGCAAAAGCCGGGAGGCTATGATCAATGACCTGCTGAGCGGTAAATCCAAATATTCCAATGTATTTAATTACCCGGCTAAAACCTGGGCGGATGTGACGGTGATAGGCTTCCTGATAGATGCGGCAGCCATTGTGAACCAGGTGGCTAATGCCAAAGGCTCCTACGGTCCCTACTGCCGTGCGCTGGAGCGCATTTGTTATGAAGAAAGCTTTCACCTGAAACAGGGGCATGATGCACTGATAGCGCTGGCTACGGGCACGCCTATGCAAAAGGATATGCTGCAGGATGCGCTGAACCGCTGGTGGCAGCCTATTATGCACTTCTTTGGCCCCCCTGATAAGGTATCACAGCATTCTGAAAAGCTGATGCAATGGCGGGTGAAAATGGCCAGTAATGATGAAATGAGGAACCAGTTCCTGGATACTTATGTACCAAAGCTATGGGAGCTGGGGCTTACCCTGCCGGATCCCCTGTTGCATAAAAATACGGAAACCGGCCGCTGGGAGTATACGGACCCTGACTGGGACCTGTTCTTTAAAGTGATCAACGGCGGCGGCCCCTGTAACCAGGAGCGGCTGCAGGTACGCAGGTGGGCGGAGGAAGAAGGGCGCTGGGTGCGTAAGGCATTAATGAATCCGAAAGAGAGAAGAGCCCTGCCCGTAGCGTAGGCATAGCTGCTTCCCGGGATAAGATATTGACAGCGTATAATAGTTACCGTTATGAACAAAGCTGCTTCCACGTACTACTACTTTCTGCAGTGTTTAAAAATGAAAATGCATGTCCAACCAATCATATGATCCACGTGTGAACCGCTTAAAGCTGGGGAATGCGGATGATCCCATTAAGGTAGAAGAAGGGGAGAACTGGAATGTGTACGAAGTATTTCACCAGGAAAAAAGAGGCGCCCATCATGAGCACGTAGGCTGTGTACATGCCCCGGACCCGCAGCTGGCGCTGGTATTTGCAAAAGAACAATTTGGCCGCCGTAAAAAATGCGTGAACCTGTGGGTGGTGCGCAGCGCGGATATACTGGCCTTTGACCTGGAGGATGAGGATATGTTTGCCAACAACCTGGAAAAAACGTATAGGGATGCCAGTGGGTTCAAAGTAATGGATAAGATCAACAAATTTAAAGGGGAGGCCGTAAAGCCGCCCAAAGCATAGTATTATGAATGCAGCCTTGCAAAAAGCTATTACCACACTTATTACCAGCATGGCAGATGATGCGCTGATCTTAGGCCACCGCAACTCTGAATGGACGGGGCTGGGGCCTATTATGGAAGAAGACATTGCCTTTTCCTCCATGGCGCAGGATAAAATAGGCCATGCCTGGGCTTTATACCGCATACTGCAGGAGCACCTGGGAGGGGAAGACCCTGACCAGTTTGCCTTTATGCGCGCTGCAAAGGATTTTACCTGCTGCCACCTGGCAGAGCTGCCTATTGGCGGCTACGACTTTAGCCTGATGCGGCATTTCCTGTTTGACCATGCGGAGGCAGTGCGTTATGAAAGCCTGCAGCAATGCAGCTTTGAGCCATTACAGCAGCTGAGCAAAAAAGTGAAGGGAGAATTAAAGTATCATACCCTGCATGCAGATGCCTGGTTATTACAGCTGTGCAGGGGAGGGGAAGAAAGCCGGCAGCGCATGCAGGCTGCTTTGGACCGCTGTTTTCCGCTGGCGGCCGGCATTTTTGAACCGGGCCCGCAGGATGCCTTATTGGCAGATGCCGGTATTTATCCCGGAGAGCAGGCGCTGTATGATAAATGGCTGAACACTATTTATCCCCTGCTGGTAAATGCATCCCTGAACTTGCCGGACCCCGCTGAGGTAGCGCCCCAATATGGCGGGCGCTATGGAAACCATACCCCACATTTGCAGGCGCTGTTGCAGGAAATGGGAGAAGTATTCAGGCTGGACCCCACGGCCGGCTGGTAAAATAAAAGCATATGACAACCGGAACCACCACCATTGCTGATATATACGCTGCCCTGGAACAGGTAATGGACCCGGAGATACCGGTATTGAATGTACTGGAGCTGGGCATGATCACCGGGGTAACGCTGTATGAGGGTACGGCTCATATAAAAATGATCCCTACGTTTGCGGCCTGCCCGGCTGTAAGCTACATTCAGCAAAATATACGGGCCACTGTAAACAAATTAACCGGCCTGCCCGTGCAGGTAACAGTGGATAAGGAAGTGCACTGGCAAAGCAACCGCCTTACCGACACGGCGAAAGAAAAGCTGCAGCATTTTGGAATAGCCGCCCCGCAGGTGCATGAGGGTGAGCTGCGTGCGGAAATTATGCTGAACACTCCCTGCCCGCATTGCCATAGTGAAAACACGTACCTGCGCTCCCCCTTTGGCTCCACGCTTTGCCGCGCCATTCATTACTGTAAAGATTGCGGGATGGTGTTTGAGCAGTTTAAACCTGTGGAGTAAATGCAGCACATGTGGGTGGGAATTTATATATTACAGCCCAAATAAAAGCTGCGCATGAAGATTGGCTTGTATTTCGGGTCCTTTAATCCTATACATACCGGGCACCTTATTATTGCTAACTATATAGCCTATAACACCGACCTGGATAAAGTTTGGCTGGTAGTATCCCCACAGAACCCGTTAAAGCCTTCCTCTTCCTTATTGAATGAGCATCACCGCTTTCACCTGGCAGAGCTGGCGGTACAGGGCGAGCCCCGCCTGCGGGCCAGCAACATAGAGTTTTCCTTACCACGCCCTTCCTATACCATTGATACGCTTACCTATCTGGCGGAGAAATTTCCTACGCAGGAATTTACCGTGATCATGGGCAGCGATAGTTTTCAGAACATTCGCCGCTGGAAGAATTATGAGCAGCTGATAAAGCATTATCCCATTTACGTTTATAAGCGTCCGGGGCATGAGGTAACTGAAACCTTTGGTGCTAATGTACAGGTGCTGGAAGCGCCTATGCTGGACATATCATCCACCCACATCCGGCAATGGATACAGCAGGGAAAATCCATCCGTTACCTGGTGCCGGATAATGTGGTAGCGTATATAGCGGAGAATAATTATTACAAATAGCAGCCGGCTAAGGTTTTACTTTAGCAGCAGCGCCTGTTTTTATCACCTTTACCTCGCGTTTTTTAACCAGGTACTCATTGGAATAGATCTTCAGCAATAGTATAAACATAGAGATCAGCAGCGGCCCAAAGATCAGCCCAATAAACCCGAACAGGTTTACGCCAACGATCACCCCAAAAACTGTTATCAGCGGGTGCACATCCCCTATTTTTTTAGCCAGCATCATACGGAATATATTATCTGAGGCGCCCACTATTACAAAGCCGTAGATGAGTATTGCAATACCCTGCCAGGTATGCCCTGCTGCAATCAGGTATACGCCCATGGGCACATATACGGCGGCGGCTCCTATAATGGGCAGCATGGCGCAAAAGCAGGTTACTGCAAACCAGAAAAAAGGTTGAGGCACGCCAAAAATAAAGTAGCCGAGCAGCGCTACCACTCCTTGTATAATAGCAATTAAGGGAATGCCAACTGCATTGGCAAAGATCATGGTGTGCAGCTCTTTACCCAGGCGTATCACATTTTCATCTTTCAGGGGAATATATTCATACAGGCCTTCCTCCATTTCCCTGGAGTATACCAGCATAAAATATAATACAAAGTACAGGATAGCAATGGCGGTTACGGTGTTAAAGGTGGCGCCTAATAACATGGGAAGCAGGCCGGTTACCGCTTCCTGCACTTTTTGCAGGCGCTCCGGTGTTAGCAGGCTAAAGCCCATACTGTGCTGCAGCCGGCCATCTACCATCTTAATACTCTGTATAAGCTCAGATGAATGGTTAATAGCATAGCTTATTTTATCGGTAAGCATGTTAATAAGCAAACCAATGGGCAGCAGTATAATAATAAAGGAAAGGAACATGAGGGTAGCGGCGGCCAGGCTTTTGCGCCATTGGCGTGTTTCTACCAGGTGCCGCATCCAGCGGCGGCAAAGTATATACATGGATAAGGCGCCCAGCAAACCGGGGAATAACCCATACAGTTCAGAAAACAGGAGCACCCCCCATAAAATAATGATCAGCAGGAAAAAGATCTGTTTGAGGCGGTCATTGTCGATATAGCTCATAGTAAAAGATACAATAGTTGAATGAATGGACAAGAGAAGCCATCCAAAGATTGAACCATTTAACCCGTGTTTTGTTCATACCTTGTATGTGCAATTATATAAATACAGCAACCATTAACATTTAAATGATACTTAACGCCGGTTTGTGGCAGTGCTAAAATGTTGGAATAATGTTTGTACCCCGTTCTTTACCCAAGTTTAAAACTCAATGTTTCATCTAAAAAAATAATCACTATGAGTAACAGTTCAAAAGCCGTTGTATCTTTCATTGTTGGCGCCGCTGTAGGCGTAGCTGTTGGTTACTTTCTGAATTCTGATAAAAAAGATGAGTTAGTGGATAAGCTGAAATATCAGACAGATAAGCTAAAAGACCGCTTTAAGAAAAAAAGGGAGCAATTTGAGGATGCCATAGAAAATGAGCTGGCATAATCCCCCTAAACTAATTTGCATGGAAGATAACTTTAGCAATTATTTTAACCAAACAGGCAAGGTTGCCAAAGAATATTTGGAAACCCGTTTGGACCTCATTAAGCTCCAGGCAGCAGGAAAGCTATCGAAAGCATTAGGGTTATTTTTTTCCCTGACCATGGCTTTCCTGCTGTTCTTTTTTGTGGTGGTGTTCCTGGGGATGGTAGTAGGTTTCTGGATTGGCGAGATAACCGGCAGCTATACGATCGGGTTTTCCTGTGCGGCCGGTTTATTTATAGTGCTGCTTATTATATTACTGGTTTTCCGTAAAGCCCTGATACAGCGGCCCCTGTCCAATATGCTGATTGCCGAACTGGTAGATGAGATGGTAGATGATAACCGGCAATCTGAAAAGGAACCTGCTGAATTTGAATCTGAAGAGGAGGAACCTGTAGCATAAATCCACACAACCCAAAACGGAATCCACGTAAAATCAATAAACGCGTTTACACATGCCTAAGGCAAAAATCGCTAAAATCAATAACGCAGATCACCTGGAGAGAGAGATTTCCCGTCTTAAAAAACGTACCCGCAAACTGGAGCTGGATCTGGGTGAACGGGTTGATTTTTTTAAGGACAACTACAAAACCATGGCCATTAACTCGGTAATACCGGGAGTGGGCAAACACAAAGGCTTTATAAGTATGGCTGCGCGGGTAGCCGGTATAGCCATGGGTAGTGGCAAGTTCAAGAACTTTGCTACCAGCGCCATTATGACGGCGGTGGAATTTGTGGGCGTACGCTTAGGTATAAACCTGTTCAGCAAGTACCAGCAGAACAGGAGAAAGAAAAGGGCGAGGAAAAAAGCCAGTGCCCGCGGGCGGGAAACGGAGCATGATGATGAATAGCTTAAAAGATGCAATACCAGCCGGCGCCTTTGAAGCCGGAGGTTAGCAGGACTTGTTATCAGCAAATAACCGGCAGCAGCTTAGCCCCAAACTTTAGTGCCCTCACTGCAGTTAGCACAAATATCAATATTCTTACGGCCTTCCATAATCTGGGTACGGAACCGCACATATTGTTCATTGAACCACAGGTCCCGGAACGACTGCTGTTTCAGATCGCCCAGCTTGTGCTGTGCATCTTTATCAAAACAGCAGGGCGCCACCAGCCCGTCCCAGGTAATAACAGGGGAGTGCCATAAGCGCCAGCACTGGTTACCCAGCTTGTTCTTGATGGCATAGGTACCATCTTCCTTGCGGCGGTAGCGGCTGTATTTATCAATCGTTGGAATCAGGCGGTTACCTTCTTCATAATCATATACCTGGGCCGTTTTAAAACGTACCTCATCAACCCCGATCTCCTTTGCCAGCTTTTTAATATCCTCTATCTGGTGCTCATTAGGTTTTACTACCAGGAATTGGAAGAAAACGAAGGGCTTTTTGGAATTCAGCTCTTTTTTCCATTTTACAATGTTCTTAGCGCCCTGGATCACTTTATCCAGCTGGCCGCCTACCCGGTATTGCGTGTATACGTCCTGGGTAGTACCATCTATAGAAATAATAAGCCTGTCCAACCCGCTTTCCACCGTTTTTTTGGCATTGGCCTCTGTAAGGTAATGCGCGTTGGTGGAGGTGGCAGTGTATAAACCTTTATCGCCTGCATACTTTACCATGTCCAGGAAACCGGGGTTCAGGTAAGGTTCTCCCTGGAAATAAAAGATGAGGTATAAGAGGTCTTTGGAAATTTCGTCGATGGTTTTCCGGAAAAAATCCTGCTGCAGCATACCGGTAGGCCGGGTAAAGGCCCGCAGGCCGCTGGGGCATTCGGGGCAGCGCAGGTTACAGGAGGTGGTAGGCTCAAAAGAGATGGATACCGGGTATCCCCACTGTACGGGCTTGCCTGTCCACTTACTCACGAAAAAGCTGCTCAGCACCTTACCAGCATTCCATGCCCGGCGAAGGGTGAACTTGGAAAGCAGGTTTAAGGAATCATTCAGATTAAATTCAGGCATACATCCGGGTACTTTGTATGTAAAAATAACACAACTATACATGTAACAGTAATAAAATATTGCGCTATACTTGTAGCTGCATAGTAAGTTCTCAGGGGGTGGTTGTTGCGCCCCATTTATTATTTGTAAAAAGGTTACATGCGCATTAACAAAGCGGGACGTTTATTAATAGTTTGTATAATAACAGCAGCCATTGCCGTGGTGGCATGGTGGTGGTGGCAGCGGCAGGAAGCGCTGAACTTTGTACGTTATGAGGAGTTTGGGATAGATATGCCGGTGAACTATGCCATACATGGCATAGATGTTTCCAAGTTCCAGAAAGAGATCAACTGGGATGCCGTGCAGCAGATGCAGGTTGATAAAATACGTATATCCTTTGCGTTTATAAAAGCAACGGAAGGTATTACCCGCCAGGATGCAGCATTTAAACGCAACTGGCAAAAAGCCGGGGAGGCCGGTCTTATACGGGGCGCCTACCATTTTTTTTATGCTACCCGCGATCCGCTGAAACAGGCGGTGAACTTTAAGAACGTGGTACAGCTTACTTCCGGCGACCTGCCACCCGTACTGGATATTGAAACGCATAACAACCAGCCGCCGGCAGTGATACGCAGCACCGCTAAAATATGGCTGGAGGAGCTGGAAAAAGCATATGGCATAAAGCCTATTATCTATACAAACCTGAAATTCTATAACACCTACCTGGGCGATGAGTTTAATGATTACCCGCTGTGGATAGCGCACTACTACCAGAAAGAACGGCCCCGGGTAGACCGGGAATGGGTGTTCTGGCAGCACAGTGATATTGGCAGGGTAAATGGGATAAAAACAATTGTAGACTTTAATGTATTCCGGGGCGATAGTGCGGCGTTAATGAAAATGTGCCTGCCCTGATAAGTGGTTCAATAGCTCACCTAAATACCTGCACCATGGAACCCACCGGACCAGAAGAACAGAAAGACCCGTTTAAGTCGGAGATAGTGCTGTATTTTATAAAGATCACACGCACATTGTTCCTGGGTTTTTTCTGGATGATGATAAATGTTTTCCTGGGGCTGTTCCTGGGGTTTGCCGTACCGGACCAATCCACACCGGGCCGCATGATATTTTTTTATGCCTTTGCCACGATCACACTGGGCGCTTATTTGTATATGGTGTGGAAGTGGTGGAGAAGAAAAATAGATATTTAGTGGGCAGTGGGCAGTGGGCAGTCAGCAGTGGGCAGTGGGCAGTCAGCAGTCAGCAGTCAGCAGTCAGCAGTCAGCAGTCAGCAGTCAGCAGTCAGGAAGATGCGCCGCAAAAATATGAATATAAATGGGAGCTATATAAACCATGTTCAAAAAACTTTACCCAACAAAGGGTTTCATACTGCCCACTGCCAACTAATGACTGCCAACTATTTCCTGTTCCCCAGCTCCATCGTCCAGTAAATATCAAACTTACCTACGGCCAGCTCCTTAAAGTTTGCATCCATCATGTTATAACAGTGTTTAGGACTGTTAAGCCAGCCCAGTACCACAGCCTGTTCATCCATCCGGCCTTTTGCAATATTTTCACCATAGTATAACCAGGGGTAGCCGGCGGCACTCAGGCGCTGGCCGGGATTGGTGCCGTCCGGTGAGTTATGGTCAAAGTAATTTTGTGTGTACATATCCTTGCTATGCAGCCAGGCCGCTTTTTCCAGTGTTATGTTCCAGGTAAGGGCGGGCACGGGCGGCATTTTATCGGTACCACAATTACAGCCGCGGCTGCGCAGGCCATTTACCAGGCGTAATAAAGCGGTTCTGTTCACCACATTTTCCGGGAAGCTGTCGGTTACCGGTGCAGAGCTATCCGGTGTAATGGAAGTAACGGGCGGGTTCACATTATTTTCTTTTCCGCAATCAATAAATAATAGCGCAACAAATACGGGGGCTATAAATCGTAAAAAGCCGGTCATTATTACCAGTTAAAAAAGTTAGGAATAATCAGTTACCGGTTTGAGATAGAATTGGGTTAAAATTAAATACCGGTTTTGTTCAGAGGAAAGGGTTAAAACAGACTCTTGGGTATCAAAGATAAGTGGCTGATTTGAAACTAAAATGGACCAAAACAGATTTATTTGCCCCGCATATATAAAAAACAAAACCAGTTGTTCCCTTGGGACCGGGAGCAACTGGCTGTCAAAGGGTTAACTCAGATGCTAAAATTATTTAATTGCTTTATTCAGATCACGGTGTTTTTTAATCCTGTCGTGCGACAGTTTTAATTCGCCATACTGGCGGGTGATCACATCCAGCACGTGCTGCGGTATCTCAATTTCATTGGTCAGCGCCATGTTATACACCCGCAACGTTACATCCTCACCGTACTCGCAGGAGGCCAGGATACTGGTATCACTATTTGCAGTGAAGTCGGCCTTCAGATCCATCCAGGTGCGGTATAGATCGCCACCCAGGCTGGTGTCTACTTCTTCTTCACTGCCCATGTCCTTCAGCAGCCGGTTCAGCTCAAAAGCATATTCCCGGCTTTGGTCGGCCATGGATTGAAAAATGTGCTGTAATCCCGGCTCATCTGTTTGCCCTGCCGCTGTAGCATAACCTGCCGATCGGTCGTTGTTCACCCGCACAAGGTCGTTCAGCGTGCTAACAAGATCTGTGTACATTATCATAACTCACATTTTAAAAGGTGCATAAACGTTGTCACGATCTACAATAGCTCATGCTGCAAATATGCTACCTGAAAACTTTTGATGATGCGCACCATATCGTCATGCGAGGTGCCGGTTTTTTTCTGCAGGCGTACAATCAGTTCCTGTTCTTTGCCATACTCATAAGTAAGGTCTTCTTCGGAGAGGTGGGAGTAACGTTTTTGCAATCTCTTCTTCAGCTCCCACCAGTTGTGCAACTGGATCTTCATAAACAACAGCTTTAATTTTTAAAAATAAATAGGGGAATGAGAAAAAAGACTTTTCAATTTCTGTGCCTGCTCGTTAAGAGTTGGTTATCAGGGCTAAAAGTGGCTACTGCAATCGAGTGACAGCATGCTGCCAGTTATTTTTAGTCCCACTACTTGGGGAACGCTGCCGCACAGGTTGTGGAATCTGCGCATCACATTAAGGCTTACAAGTGCCTGTGGCTGCGGGGTACATGAATGGAATAAACTTTGTTACTTATTCCTTTACCTGACATAAACAGAGTAGCCTATGTCGCAACAGAAAAACACATCGGACAAAAAGAATACGGATACGAAAGTAGACCATTCTAAAAAGCCGGCAGAGATATTAAAAACCAGCAAGGCTGATACGCGCACTAACCCGCTGCGGGCAGAATTGTCGGAAAAACCTACTAAAGAGAATAAGGCGGTGAGAGATAGTGAGGAGAGAAGAAAAGATAACACTTGACTCACCATATCGATTAATAAAATTGGAAACTCCCGTCAACATTTTTAACTATTTAGGGAACAGTGTTTAGTCATAGTTCTTCTTTAATGTTGTGGTGTATAGCAGGCCGTCCCATTCCTGGGATGGTTTTCTTTTTTAGGGAAGTTCTAACTACTATGATCTGCAATGATCTTCCAGGCGCCATTTATTTTCCGGATCAGGAGGGTAAAATGCCCCTGCAGGTTGCCCACACTGCGTTGCAGGTGCCATTGACCTACCAGGAAGTAAAGCTCCGGCGTTAATTGTTTAAGTTCCAGTAAATTAAAGTGCAGCTGGCCCATAGTGGCCGTATCGGGGTACGATTTTTTATAGCGGTCCAGGGTGGCCTGCCAGCCTTTGGTAATGCCGTTTTTACCAATAAACAGCAAAGAATCCGACTGCCAGTAGGTTTGCATAAAAACCGGGATGTTGCCCTTGTTCCAGGCATCGGTTTGCTGCTGCATCAGCTGCCGGATAGCGGCTTCCGGTGTTTGCTGGGCATTAATATGGGAGCAAGGCAGCTGGGCCAACACTGTCAAAAGGGTAGCATACAGGAGGAAACGCATGTTGAATTTTTAATAAAAGATAAACAGTTTTTAGCTAGGAGGCAAGTATGATTATGCTACCTTTGCAAGCACGATCAACAAAAATAGCTTTATCAACACGTTAAAATCAATAGCTTATGCCAGGATTTGAATTATTTGGCGCCGAGGAGAGGAAAGAGGTAAATGATGTTTTGGAAACCGGCATTTTTATGCGTTACGGGTTTGATGGTCCCCGTAAAGGCATCTGGAAAGCGAAAGAACTGGAACAGGCAATCAGCAGCAAGCTGAATGTACCATATACGCAGCTTACCTCCAGCGGTACCACTGCCCTTACCACTGCGCTGGCAGCATTGGGTGTTGGCGCCGGCGATGAGGTGATTATGCCTACTTTCACCTTTGTAGCCAGCTTTGAAAGTATCTTTTCTGTAGGGGCCACCCCGGTGCTGGTGGATGTGGATGATACCCTTACCCTGGATCCCCGCGCAGTAGAAGCCGCCATTACACCACGCACCAAAGTGATTATGCCTGTGCACATGTGCGGTGCCATGGCCGACCTGGATGCGCTGAAAGCCATTTGCGAAAAGAATAACCTGATACTGCTGGAAGATGCCGCCCAAAGCTTTGGCGCCAGCTATAAAGGCAAAGCCCTGGGATCTATAGGGCATGCCGGCATTTTTTCTTTCGACTTTGTAAAAACTGTTACCTGTGCCGAAGGCGGCGCTGTGGTAACCAGTGATAAAGACCTGTACCTGAAATGCGATGCCTACTCCGACCACGGACATGACCACCTGGGTGTGGACCGCGGGGCAGACCTGCATCCGTTTATGGGGCAGAACTTCCGGATCTCCGAGCTGCATGCAGCCGTGGGGCTGGCGCAGGTGCGCAAGCTGGATAAATTCCTGGCCATACAACGCAGCACCAAGAAAATATTTAAAGACGCTTTAGCAAGCATACCGGAAGTAAGCTTCCGCCGCCTGCCGGATGAAGCGGGTGACAGCGCTACTTTCCTGGGCTTTTTCCTGCCGGAAGAAAACCAGGCGCGCGCTGCAGCCGCTGCCATGAAAGCCGCCGGGCTGGCTGCTTTTTACTGGTTTGATAATAACTGGCACTACATCCGCAACTGGGAACATTTTAAGCAAAGCGCTACCCTAAATCACTTTGCACCAGGCCTGCAACAGGCGCTGGAATTATATAAGATCAAACAGTTCCCGGTATCTGACGCTATTATTAGCCGCTGCATCTGCACCCCCATTAACCTGGGCTGGAGCGAAAGCGAAATAAAAGAAAGAGCAGATAAGCTGGTGAAGGCTGTAAAGAGCGCATTATAATTCAACTATGAAAAGTATTGCTTTAATACCTGCGCGTTACGGGGCCACCCGTTTTCCCGGTAAGCTAATGGCCAAGCTGGGAGAGAAGTCTGTAATACTGCGCACCTATGAATCTACGGTAAATACCGGCGTGTTTGACGAGGTAATGGTGGTAACGGACAGCGATGTGATATACCGGGAAATTACCGGCAATGGCGGCAAAGCTGTAATGAGTAAAAAAGAGCATGAATGCGGTACAGACCGTATAGCCGAAGCCGTAACCGGTATGGACGTGGATATTGTAGTGAATGTGCAGGGCGATGAACCCTTTACCCAAAAGGCGCCGCTGGAAAAACTATTGAAGGTTTTTGAAGGCGAAGCCGGCAAACAGGTGCAGGTAGCTTCCCTGATGCAGGAGCTGAAAGACTGGACCTCCATTGAAGATCCTAACTATGTAAAAGTGGCGGTGGACAAGCAATTTAACGCGCTGTTCTTTTCCCGCTCCGTAATACCCTACCCGCGCGATAAGCAGGTGAAAAGCATTTATTACGAGCATATTGGCATTTACGCTTTCCGCAAACAAACCCTGCTGGAATTTACACAGCTGCCGGTAAGCCCGCTGGAAGCCGCGGAAAAAATAGAATGCCTGCGCTACCTGGAAAATGGTATTCCCATGAAAATGGTGGTAACGGAATATATGGGTGTGGAGATAGATACACCGGAGGACCTGGAGAAAGCAGCGCGGCTGTTGTAATTAATAATGAAGAATGAATAATTAATAGTGATTGGTGGGGTTGGATTGTATGTAATAATAAGTAAGGTATGAAATTCAGAAATTTTAAGCTGGTAGGTTATGTAATATTCGGCCGGGGTGCGTTTAACCAGTTAGATGAAATACTGGCGCCGCAGCGCAAGGGCGATGCACCTATGATCTTTTTCGTGGATCAGTTCTTTAAGGATAAACCGGCTTTTACCGGCCGTATACCTTTGCAGGGCAAGGATAAGGTTGTGTTCATTGATGTAACGCATGAGCCTAAGACGAAGTATGTAGACCAGCTGCGCGATGAGCTGAAAGCAGAATTTGGCCAGGTATCCGGCATTATTGGTATTGGCGGTGGCTCCACCATGGACATGGCCAAAGCAGTAAGCCTGATGATGACCAACCCAGGCTCCTCCGCCGACTACCAGGGCTGGGACCTGGTAAAGCAGCCCGGTGTGTACAAAGCCGGGATACCCACGCTTTCCGGTACCGGTGCTGAAGTAAGCCGTACTACGGTGCTTACCGGGCCTACCCGTAAGCTAGGCATGAACTCTGACTATACGCCATTTGACCAGATTGTGCTGGACCCGGAGTTAATAAAAGACGCGCCTATTAACCAGCGGTTCTATACTGCTATGGACTGTTATATACACTGCGTAGAATCACTGGAAGGTACTTACCTGAACGCCTTTAGCCGCTCCTATGGCGAAAAGGCGCTGGAGCTGTGCCAGGAAATATTCCTGAAAAAACCGCACTGGGATGATGATGCAGATGAAAAGCTGATGATGGCCTCTTATGCCGGCGGTATGAGCATTGCCTACTCACAGGTAGGCGTGGCGCATGCAGTAAGCTACGGCCTTAGCTATGTGCTGGGTACTCACCATGGCGTTGGTAACTGTATTGTGTTTGATAAGCTGGAAGAGTTTTACCCGCAGGGGGTAAAGGAGTTTAAGGAAATGGTGCAGCGCCATAACGTAACCATTCCTCAGAACATTACCAAAGGCATGAGCGCTGCGGATGTGGATAAGATGATAGATGTATCATTAAGCCTGGCGCCTTTGTGGGAAAATGCGCTGGGTAAGGATTGGCAGCAGCAGATGACGAGGGAAAGGCTAAGGGATTTGTATGCTAAATTGTAGCATAAAGCGCAAAGCATAAAGCAGAAAGCAAAAGGGAGAAAGCAAATTAGAGGCTTGTTGTACGCGATGTAATGTGTATAAACATAATAAAGTAAAACGCCTAACGAACATTCGTTAGGCGTTTTACTTTATAGCAGATAATGTAGTTGCTTTATGCTTTGCGCTTTATGCTTTCAGCTTCTCACAGCCACCTCCTGAAAGGCGCCTTCATATGCACCAGTCTCCACATAACTTTCAGGCGGCGGTTGTCGTAAATCAGCATCATGTACACAAGCGCTACCAGGCAGCCTACGCCCATTACGCCAAAGGCCAGGGGAAAATAGGACGCGTTGTTATGATAGATATAGGCAGAAAAATAAGCGCCCAAACCGATACCTGCTTCCATGGCAATGTACATGGTAGCCAGCGCCCGGCCGCGGTGTGCGGGATCGCCCAGGTCAACCGTCCAGGCAGTAACGGCAGGAGAGTTTAACCCTACGGATACACCGTATATGATTGCTGCCACCATCATCAGATACGGCGTGGTGGCCATGGCCAGCATGAACAGCGCTATGGCCATGGTAGCCGTAGATATTTTAAGCACGGGTAAGCGGCCGTATTTATCCGATAACTTACCGGCCAGCAAACGGATACCGATAGATGCGCCGGTAAAGAAGGTAAAGAACAGGCCTTTGTTATGAATACCCAGGTATTGACTAAAATCAGGAATAATTGTGAGTAAAGCGCCGTAACTTAGGAAGCAGAAAAAGGTAACGATCACCGGCGCCAGCACCAGCGGCTCAAATATTTCGTGACGGGATATTTTCAGCAGCGAAGGGCTAAAACGTTGCCGGCTGGGTTTAGGCAGGGTTTCTTTAAGACCGCCGATCAGTATTACGACAGACAGTAACGCAAATACGGCAGATACCTGGAACATTACATAAATATTCCAGCGGGCAGCAATGAAACCTCCAATGGCAGGGCCTAAAGCCAGGCCAATGGTGCTAAACAATCCTACCATACCCATCGCCTCTGCACGCCGGTTATTAGGCACCAGGTCAGAGATGTAAGCGGAGGTACCGGTAGGTTTGAAACCAGTGGAGAAACCATGAAAGAAACGCAACAGCAGGAACGCACCTACAGAACTTATCAGCGGGTATAACAGGCTGCAAATTACACATACAACAGAGCCGAAGATCATTACGGGAACGCGGCCTACCTTATCTGTCAATTTGCCGCTAAAAGGACGGGAGAGACCTGCCATTAAGGTAAATAATGCCAGGATATAACCTTTATAATCCGCGCCGCCCATGCTGGTAAGATAAGCCGGCAGCTCAGGGATCAACATATTGTAACTAGCGGAGAATACTGCATTACTGAGGCAAAGTAGAACGAAATGCAAAGTGTACATTCTCCCCGACGACTGTTCCATACCACAAAATTAGGAAGTATGGCACAAAAATAGCGAAGTAACCGGCACCACCGCCTACTATTTTAGTAGGATTTTTCAGGGCACGTCTTGTTTAACCACCTTAAAATATTAACTATGACAACAATGACCGCAAAAGCAACAACAGAAAAACACAAAGAGATGAAAGCAAACATCGGCATTTCAGAAAAGAACTTACAGGCAGTAGCCCTGGAGTTAAATAAATGCCTGGCAGACCTGATGGTGTTATACACCAAAACCCGCAACTACCACTGGAACATTGAAGGTTCCAACTTTATGGAGATGCACAAGTTTTACGAGAACCAGTATGAAGAGCTGGCAGAGGCGATCGATGCAATGGCAGAACGTATACGCGCCCTGGGCCACTATGCAGAAGGCCGCCTGAGCGACTTCCTGAAGCTTACCAGCCTGGTAGAGCAGGAGTACACCAATGATCAGCAGGTACAGTTGGGCCACCTGCTGGATGATCATGAAACCATCATCCGTAACCTGCGCCGTTTAATAGACGAGCTGGACGAAAAATACAAAGACAAAGGCACCAGCGATTTCCTGACCGGCCTGCTGACCAGTCATGAAAAAACCGCATGGATGATCCGCTCTTACCTGAAATAATGCACTACTGTAAAATAACGGCAGGCCGCAGATCTTTTGTAATATTACGCAACTAAACCCCCTGGCTTATGGACAGTAATACAGAGCTTCGGCTTGCCGTATTAATAGACGCCGACAACATTCCCCATTCCAACATAAAAGCCATGCTGGAGGAAATAGCCAAATATGGCATTCCTACCTTCAAAAGAATTTATGGCGACTGGACCAAACCTCACCTTACGGGCTGGAAAACCGTATTGCTTGAAAATGCCATTAATCCTGTACAGCAATACAGCTATACGGTAGGCAAAAATGCAACGGATTCCGCCATGATCATTGATGCCATGGACATCCTGTACACCGGGCGTGTGGACGGGTTTTGCCTGGTAAGCAGCGACAGCGATTTTACGCGGCTGGCCACCCGCCTGCGGGAAGCCGGCATGCGCGTATTTGGCCTGGGCGAAATGAAAACGCCTACCGCCTTCCGGGCCGCCTGTGATAAGTTCATTTACCTGGAAATATTACGGCAAAACCAGGAGGCCGAGGCAGAAGCCGAAACGGAGACCGCAGCAGCCAAGAGCAATAACCGCAAAGCAAAACCAAAGGCAAAAGCCATTAACAAGGCCGGCCGGGAAGTGATCAAGCTACTTTCATCCAGCATTAATGATATTGCAGATGAAGATGGCTGGGCCTACCTGGGAGAGCTGGGCAACCTGTTATTGAAAAAACAGCCGGACTTCGATGCCCGTAACTACGGCTTTAACAAGCTGGTACAGCTTATTAAAAGCATTGACCGTTTTGAGATAGATATCCGCGACAGCGGTAAGAAAATGGGTAAGCTGGTATACGTAAAAGTGAAGTAACATGGCAAAGATCATTGCCATACAGGGTGATATTACCAAAGTGGAAGCCGATGCCATTGTAAATGCAGCCAATACCTCCCTGATGGGCGGCGGCGGGGTGGATGGGGCCATACACCGGGCCGGAGGCCCGGCCATACTGGACGACTGCCGTAAGATAGTAGCCCGGCAGGGAGGCTGCCCCACCGGCGAAGCCGTGATCACCACTGCCGGCCGCTTACCGGCTAAATATGTGATACATACCGTAGGCCCGGTATGGAACGGCGGCCATAAAAAGGAGGCAGAAAAGCTGGCCAGCTGTTACCGGAATTCCCTGCAGCTGGCGGTAGACAATGGCGTAAAGACCATTGCCTTCCCAAACATCAGCACAGGCATTTATCATTTTCCCAAAGCACAGGCGGCAAAGATTGCGGTGAAAACCATCCGGGACTTTTTAGCGCAGGAAGATAGCATTGAGCAGGTGATACTGGTTTGTTTTGACGGAGAGAATTTGCAGTACGCTCAGGAAGCGCTGCAGGAGGGGCAATAAAAAAAGCCCCGGGAATGCCGGGGCCGTATATAAAGAGATTAATTTAATCTAAGTAAGCAACTAGCGCTTTACATACTTCACAGTAGCATACAGCAGCATCAGCACAAACAGGGCAATAACAACATAGATCATAATACCACCCACTTTATCAAAGGTTTTATAAAACTCAGAGGTTTGTACTGTTAAGAATGTTTGTAACATGATTAAAGCGTTTAATTGTGGCTGCAAGTTAGGGCATTCCCTTTAAAAATCCCATAGCAGCCGCCGTTTAATATGCGGCCAGTTGTTGAATACATTGATCCAGCCGGGATTTTGCCAGAAAATTTTTTTCCAGCTCCGCCGCAAAAGGTACCGGTGTATCCAGGCTGGCGCAGCGCATAATAGGCGCATCCAGCTGCTGGAAGCAGTGCTCCGCTATCCAGGCGCTGATCTCTCCCCCCAGGCCGCCGGTGAGCGTATCCTCATGCAGTATCAGCACTTTACCGGTTTGGGTTACCGCCTGGCTAATGGCGTCATAGTCCAGCGGCAGCAATGTGCGCAGGTCCAGGATGTGGAGGGACAGCTCCGGATGCTGCCGTGCATAGTCCAGCGCCCAGTGCACGCCGCTGCCGTAAGTGATAATGCTTATGTCCGTGCCTTCCTGCACCAGGCTGGCCTTACCGATTTCTATGGGAAACCAGCCTTCCGGCACCGGGCCGCTAATGCTGCGGTACAGGGCTTTGTGCTCAAAATACAATACCGGGTTCGGATCTGTCAGGGCCGCCAGCAGCAGGCCATAGGCATCTGCCGGGGAAGAAGGATATACCACCTTTAACCCCGGTGTATGGGTAAACCAGGCTTCATTACTCTGTGAATGGAAGGGCCCTGCGCCCACGCCGCCGCCCGCCGGCAGGCGGATGACCACATCGGCGTGCTGCCCCCAGCGGTAATGGATCTTAGCCAGGTTATTTACGATCTGGTTAAAACCACAGCTCACAAAATCAGCGAACTGCATTTCTATCATGCTTTTATAGCCCATAATGGAAAGGCCCAGGCCAGCGCCAATGATAGCGCTTTCACACAGGGGGGTATTGCGCACGCGTGCTTTGCCAAACTGCGCCAGCAGGCCATCTGTGATCTTGAAAGCACCGCCATATTCAGCAATATCCTGCCCCATGAGTACCAGGTTAGGAAACTGCTCCATGGCGGTTTTTAATCCGGCGGCAATAGCGTCTATAAAACGCAGCTCGCGGGTGGTGTCGGCAGCTTTGTGGTGAATGGCCGGCGCCGGGGCGTAAATGTCTGCCAGCTCCTGCGCTGTATCCGCTACAAGGACGGTTTCTGTTAATGCATCATGAACCGTGGCATCAATATATTGTTTCTGTTGCTGGTGAATAGCGCTGATCTTCTCATCATCCAGCAGGCCTATAAAACGCAGAAAGGCTTCATAGTGATGGATAGGATCTTTCTGCGCCCATTCTTCCAGCAGGGCGGGGGGTACGTATTTGGTGCCGCTGGCTTCCTCGTGCCCACGCATGCGGAAGGTAAGGGCCTCTATGAGCACCGGCTTTTGCTCCCGCAGGGCATAGGCCTTTGCTTCGGCTACGGTGTTATACACTTCCAGCAGGTTATTACCATCTATACGCAGGCTATGCATGCCGTAACCAATGGCCTTATCTGTTAGCTGCTGGCAGCGGTATTGCTCTGCTACGGGGGTGCTTAAACCGTAGCCGTTGTTTTCTATGAGGAAGATGACCGGCAGGCCCCACACGGCAGCTACGTTCAGCGCTTCATGAAACTCGCCTTCGCTGGTGCCGCCTTCGCCGGTAAATACCAGGGTAACTTTTTGCTGCCCGGCCAGGGTATGGGCCAGGGCAATACCATCTGCAACAGAAAGCTGCGGGCCCAGGTGGGAGATCATGCCGCAGATATGGTGCTCCCGGCTGCCAAAATGAAAGCTGCGTTCCCGCCCCTGGCTGTAGCCCTGCCGACTGCCCTGCCATTGCAGGAAGAGCTTGTGCAGCGGCATATTACGGGTGGTAAATACGCCCAGGTTGCGGTGCAGAGGCAGGATCCACTCATCCGGCGCCAGGGCCAGGGTAGCGCCTACGGCAATGGCTTCCTGGCCTATGCCGGAGAACCATTTGCTGATCTTGCCCTGCCGCAGCAGGAGCAGCATTTTCTCCTCTACTAACCTGGGATAGAGTATAGCGTGATAAAAATCCAGCAACTGCTCATCGCTGATCAATGTCCTGTTAAAGTACATGCCGGACTGGTTTAATTACGGATTATCAATTACGAATTGTGATCGAAGCGGTTGTCAATGGCGGGTGCGTGTTACTGTTAAATGTACTTCCTAATTTGTACTAATGATTACAAACTAAATGTCAGTAATGGTTGCCGTATTGACTATTACACTTCTTAATTCGTATTACCAATTTACAAATTGTGATCGAAGCGAATGTTAATTGCGGGTTGTTTTAATGATTACCTGTATTCTAAACTGTTGGCGACTATAAACTATGAATTGTGAAATGAATGTCCGGTACGGGTTGCTTTATTGGCTACCCATCCTTCTTAATTCTTATTACCAATTACGAATTGCTTTTCCATTCGCACTCCCAATTCGCAATTATTCATATCATAATTGCTTTCAATGGCATTCCCCGCGCCGCTTTGGGCGGGGTCGTAATTGATAATTCGTAATTAAAATCAATCCCGGTCATTATCTCCGCCTGCCAGGCTATGCATAATGCTGTTGACCACGGTCATAACAATACTGAACAGCAAAGCCCACCAGAAACCATCTACCCGGAAGCCGGATACCAGCCGTGCGGCCAGCAAAATAATAACGGCATTAATAACCAGCAGGAACAGACCGAGGGTAACTACCGTAGCCGGCAGGGTAAGGATCACCAGCACGGGGCGTACCAGCAGGTTCAGGATAGCCAGCACAAAGGCCAGTATGAGCGCCGTTAAGAAGTTATTTATCTTAACCCCGGGCAGCAGGTAAGCGGTGACCATGGCGGCTAGTGCACTTACCAGCAGGCGGATCAAAAAGTTCATAAACAAATATTTATACAGAAAGTTAAGAAAATAGCGTTATAAAACATGACGTAAACGTAACAGCCGGAAAAGCGAACTTCCAGGCAAACATATTATTTTTGTATTTAATAAACCATATGTGTATGCGAAAACCATTTACCTGGTTACTGGCAATGGCCGGTACAATCACAATTGCTTTTGCGGCCTGTAGTAAAGATGATGATAAAGAGGGACCGGACAACTCCGTAATTGCAGGTACCTGGCGCTTTGAAGTAGGCATTGATTCCCTGTTTAATAAGCAAAACCAGCTGATATCTGTAGATACGCTGGATGTGGAAGACCCGGCTAACACGCATATTACTTTTCAGCAGAACGGGAAATTCTCTTCCAACCTGAATGATACTACAGTTACAGGCACCTATACGCTGGTGAATGCCCAAACCCTGGAGCTAAGCAGCAATGGCAGCGTACCGCAGCAGGTGAACATTGTAACCTTAAACAGCACGCAGCTGGTACTTTCCTCTACGGATACGGATTTTGGAAATGGTAACTACAGTAAGGAATACTTCTATTTAAAAAAGTAAACTGCCAAGTTTTCTATAGTAAAAATGAAAAAAGGATGGAGCGCAAGCCCATCCTTTTCTATTTTAGATTTACGATTTCAGATTTTAGATTTGCTGGAGTGGAGTCTTTCTCCAAAATCTAAAATCAAAGAAAATTATCGCTATCGCGGTAAGCTTTTATTACAGCCAGCTCTCCTTCCTTACCCTGCCCGGAATTACCGTGCTCCATGCCCAGCACACCTTTGTAGCCTTTTTCGTGCAGGTGTTTAAAAATGTTCTTATAGTTGATCTCACCGGTGCCGGGCTCTTTACGGCCGGGGTTATCGCCGATCTGTATGTAGGCAATTTCATCCCAGCACATATCCATCATAGGTATGAGGTGGCCGGTATTGCGCTGCATATGGTAAATATCATAGAGTATTTTGCAGGAAGGGCTGTTCACCGCCCGGCAGATCTCGTAGGTTTGATCGGCAGTGCGCAGGAACAGCTCCGGCGTATCGCTCAGCGGTTCCAGCACCATTACCAGGCCCTGTGGCTCCAGTATTTCTGCACCGCGGCGCAGGGCATCGATCACGTTACCGGTTTGCACGCCAATAGGCAGCTTGCGTTCAAAAAAGCCCGGCACTACGGTAGCCCATTTGGCATTACAGCGTTTGGCCGTATCCAGGGAGGCTTTGCAGGTTTTTAAAAAGGTATCCACAAATTCCTGCTTGCCGGTGGTGAGGGATACTTTCCAGTTATCGCCACTGTCAATTACAAATACGCCCATCTGCATACCCAGCTTAGCCAGCAGGTTACCGATCTTTTCCTGCATGGCAGGCTCTCTTTTCAACATGCCATTATCTTCAATGGAACGGAAACCCTGGTCGTGCATGAACCGGATCTGGTCCAGGAAATCGTCGCCGGCGCTGTTCTTGAACATACCATCATGCGGCGCGTAGTTCATGTTAAAAGTTTTTTCTGCTGCCGGCGTCGTTGTGCCGTTAGCAGTTTTACCGGCTGCCTGTGCGCCGCCAAAAGCCAGGGCCGATATACCGGCCAGGGTACCTTGTTGCAGGAAGGTTCTTCTTTCCATAACGTTTAGGAGGGTTAAGGGTGATGCTTTTATGAGGTATTAAATTTAATAGGTTTTAGATGGAAATACTAACCCGCTTAAAAATTAGTATTGGATTCCACTAATGGATTTAATAAATTCACCCAACCACGCTAAAATTCCATGGAAAAAAAATTGACCGCACTGGCTCTGATAGCATTGTTAGCACAACCTGTACTGGCACAAACGCCCGGCGATGCTAATTTTAAAACGTATGAAGAAAAGCTTCCCGGCACAGATGTTTCCTTTAAAATGGTACCCATACCCGGTGGCACCGTTACACTGGGCAGCCCGGCTACAGAAAAGGGCCGTGCAGCAGATGAAGGCCCGCAAAAGAAGGTAACCATTGCCCCGTTCTGGATGGGCGCCCATGAGGTTACCTTTGATGAATATGACGTATATGCCGATGCGGAGAAAGATAAAACGCCCATACCGGATGGTATGACGCGCCCCAGCCCACCCTACATTGACCTTACCCTGGGCATGGGTAAAAGCGGCGGTTTTCCGGCCAACAGTATGAGCCAGTACGGCGCGCTGATGTACTGCCGCTGGCTGTATATAAAAACCGGGGTGTTTTACCGCCTGCCTACAGAAGCAGAATGGGAATATGCCTGCCGCGCCGGCGCTGCCACGGCCTATCCCTTTGGGGATGATGCCGGAGAGCTGAAAAGATTTGCCTGGTATGCAGATAACAGCGAAGGAAAATATCATAAAGTAGGAGAGTTGCAGCCTAATGGTTTTGGCTTGTATGATATGCTGGGCAATGTTGCAGAATGGACGCTGGACCAATACGATCCGCAGTACCTGGAGCATGCCGCCGCCACAGACCCCTGGATCAAACCCACTGCCAAAACACCGCGCACTATTAAAGGCGGCAACTACCAGGATGATGCAGCGCATGTACGCAGCGCAGCACGCCTGAAATCGGACCCGGACTGGAACCGCCGTGACCCGCAGATCCCTAAAAGCAAATGGTGGAATGCAGACGCGCCGTTTATTGGTTTTCGTATAGTGCGCCCCGTTAAGCAGCCTACTAAAGAAGAAGCAGCGCAATTTTTTGCAGAGGTACTAGATAAATATATTGGAGCGAGATAAGTAAATGAAGTACCTCTGCCTTCCTATTTCTTACTCCCAACTAAAAAACCGTCAAAGATTTATGGAAAACGAAAAAAAACAAACATTCCACGCACAGAACCGCCGGGATTTTATGAAACAATCCACCCTATTGGCTGGCGGCCTGCTGGCTATGCCCATGCTCTCTCACGCCAATTATTTTTCCGGCGCTAAAGACACTATCAAAATAGTGCTGATAGGCTGTGGTGGCCGCGGCACCGGCGCCGCCACCCAGGCGCTGAGCACCAAAGAAAATGTAGAGCTGATAGCCATGGCGGATGCTTTCCCCGACCGCCTGAACGACAGCTACAATAATATTAAGGAAGCCCTGGAAGAAAAAGGAAAGGCGGACCGCCTGAAGGTACCGGAGGCAAATAAATTCACCGGGTTTGATGCCTACAAAAAAGCCATTCCCCTGGCCGATGTGGTGATACTGGCCACCCCGCCGGGTTTCCGCCCCATACATTTTGAAGAAGCGGTGAACCAGGGCAAACATATTTTTATGGAAAAGCCGGTAGCTACTGATCCCGCCGGTATACAGCGGGTGCTGGCAGCTGCGGAAAAAGCAAAAGCAAAAAAGCTGAACGTGGTAGTAGGCCTGCAACGCCGGTACCAGAACTCTTACCGGGAGCTGTACAAACGCGTGCAGGACGGCATGATAGGCGACATCCTTTCCATGCAGGTGTGGTGGAACCAAGGCGCTTTATGGATACGTCCCCGCAAGCCGGAATATACTGAAATGGAATACCAGATGCGCAACTGGTATTACTTTAACTGGCTGTGCGGCGATCATATTGTGGAGCAGCATATTCACAACATTGACGTAGGCAACTGGTTTAAAGGCGCTACCCCCGCCACTGCTGTGGGTATGGGCGGCCGGGCCGTACGTACCGGCAAGGATACCGGAGAGATCTATGACCACCATTATGTAGAATACCGCTATGATGATGGTATTGTAATGAACAGCCAGTGCCGCCACTGGAAAGACAGTGCCAGCCGGGTGGATGAAGAGATTATTGGAACCAAGGGCCGTATTATTTGCGATAAAGGCCTGATACAGGATTACAAAGGCAAAACGTTGTACCAGTTTGATAAGAAACAGGAGAACAATCCCTATCAAACAGAGCATGATGAGCTGTTTGCCGCCGTAGCCAAAGGGGAGTATAAATTCTGGGATGCAGAGCGCGGTGCGCAAACTACCTTGACTGCCATTATGGGCCGCCTGGCCACTTACTCCGGGCAAATTATTCCCTGGGATAAAGCGCTGCATTCCAATTTAAACCTGCAGCCGGAAACCTATGCGTTTGATGCCAAGCCGCCGGTAATGCCGGATGCTGATGGATTTTACGCGTATGCGAAGCCGGGGCAAACGAAGTATTTTAGTTAAAGAGGTTCATAGTTCATGGCCGATGGTCCATTGCTTTCATTGCTATTAAAGTAAGGGGAAGGCGGTGGACCATTGGCTTTTTTGGGGGACACGGTCCATGAACTACCGCCCGCCATCTTTTTTTTGCGCTAACCCCCGCTAACTATTATTTTACCACAATGAAGATCAAGTATCCGCTAAAATGTACCGCCTTCCTGTGCCTTACCCTCTTTTGCGCACATCCCCTGTGGGCGCAGCACAGCAACCTCCGTAAAGGGGCGCAGGAACTACTGAATAGCCAGCCGCTGAACCAGGCGCATGTAGGTATTTGCATTTACGACCCTGCCAAACAGGAGTACTGGTACCAGTACCAGGAGAATAAATATTTTACCCCTGCCTCCAACACCAAAATATTCACCTTATTTGCCGGCCTGCAAATGCTGGGCGATAGCCTGCCCGCGCTCAAGTACCTGGAAACAGACAGTGTGCTGTATGTGAAGGGCATGGGAGATCCCTCCTTTTTGCACCCGGACTATATTTCACAACCCGCTATGGACCTGCTTACGCGCACGGATAAACGCATTGTGCTGATACCAGGCGTAATTACCAATAAACGTTTTGGGCCGGGCTGGAGCTGGAGCGACTATGCGGATTATTACCAGCCGGAGCTGAATGAGTGGCCCGTGTATGGCAATGTGGCCCGTATTAAGCACCACCGGGATACCATTAGCATTACGCCGCCTGCCTTTTCCTACGGCGGGCATTTTTCCTGGCAGGTAAATGATACGCTCAGCGAAGCCGTAACGGAGAGGGATGAACGCAGCAACACCTTTTCCCTGCAATACGCAAAGCGGGATACGGCCCTGCTGCTGGCAGAAGTGCCCTATATTACCGGCACGCTGCAGGACCTGGCCCAGCGCCTGCAGGATACCCTGCACAAGCCCGTAACCGTGGCGGAACAAATGCCTGCAGTAAACGCCAAAGCATTTACTACGCTGTACAGCCGACCGGTAGATTCCCTTTTTACCCCCATGATGCACCGCAGCGATAACTTTTTTGCAGAACAAACGCTGATGATGAGCAGCGCCAAGCAATGGGATACCATCAGCACCCAAAAAGTGATTGATTATGTAAAGCAGCAATACCTGCAAAACCTGCCGGATAAGCCGGAGTGGGTAGATGGTTCCGGGCTTTCCCGCTACAACCTGTTTAGTCCGCGGGATTTTGTGAGCGTATTGACCATTATGCATAAACAATACCCGGAAGAAAGGCTGTGGGCCATTTTCCCAACCGGGGGCAAAGGCACGCTGCGCAATTATTATAAAGAGCAGTTTGTGCATGCCAAAACCGGTACCCTTAGTGGGTGTGTGGCTTTAAGCGGATACCTGGTAACAAAGAAAGGGAAAACACTGGTATTCAGCGTGCTGGTAAATAACCATAACGGCACCAGCACCGCGGTGCGGCGTGCAGTTGAGCGCTTTTTAACGGAAGTAAGGAATAATAATTAGGGGTTAATGTTGTATTTAAGCAGGCGAGTAGTATCATCCTGCTGATCTATTTCTATGAGGCCAATACCCTCCGCATAATAGTTGGTAGCTACCGTACCTAAAGGAATGGTGGTGCCCAGGAACTTAACAGAAGCGCTGAGCTTTACGGTGATCACGTTTGTAAAATCCAGGCCGGCAACGGTTTTTTGCCCGCCTTTTTGGGTAACGGTATAGGTAAGCATCACCTTTTGTTCATCCGTTCCCTTTTTAACGGTAGCCGTATCATTCCAGCTGGCGCCGGCATTCACATTATCTTTCAGGTAAAGCGTTACCACGCTGTCTGCACTATAGCCTTCAAAGGAAATGCCCTTTACCATCTGGTAGTAATTACCATTCCCATCGCAGCGGTCGTAGGTGGTGGCGGTATCGGAGCTGAGCTTTCTGAAAGTTAGCCCGTTAATGGTACTATCCCCGGTAACGGTTACTGTAAAGAAGTTGCTATCCAGCGGGTTGCTGCTATTTGTATTAACAAAGTCGTAAGTGGAGCCTGCGGTGTAAGGCGCATAACTACAGGTGCTTGCTACGGGCGGAGGAGCTGCGCTTTCGCGGCTCACTTCCTTTTTACAGGCCCATAAAAATAAACCGCCTGACACGGCTAATAACCAAAAGTATTTTTGCGCCATAGAATGCTAGGATATGGATTGACACTATAAAAATAGCTAACCTACCCTACTAAACGAAAAGAATAGGATGAATATTTTGATGTGGAGGAGTGCCGGTCTGCGGATATCCGGAAGGAATGCCGTAGTAACCTTAAGGGAATGGGTTGTTTATGAACAGGTTATGTATGGGGCCGGCCGTGTTTTATAACAAACAGATCTACAAAAGAAATGTGCGGACCGCGCAGATCATTTTCTGCACATCCGCACATTTACTTATTTACACATTGACTATACGCCCAGGCTCCAGCCGTCGCGGTAAGTACGCTTCACAAACTGGTTGGCATCGTCAAAATTGGTGATCTTCATGTTCTGACCGTCCCACAGCAGCTTAATGTAGCGGCCGGGGAAGGTGGTTTTACCTTCAATTTCCTTCTTCAGGTCATAGCTGCGGATGGCCAGGTTGCTCATCAGCACAGTTTCTGTTAAGGGACCTGCTATGGAGAAGGGAGAGCTGAGGGCTTTTGCCTTAGGGCTGTTATAACCGGCAATAGCCGCATTTACCCACTGCTGGTAGTGACCTTCCGGTACGCGGGCAATGGTTTGCGGAATATTTACCTGGGTATTCTTGGAAGTGGGCAGCAGGCTGGGGAACATGCCATAGGTGCCGCACATCATTTTACCCTTGGTGCCTATGAACAGGGCGCCGTTACCACCATCGCCCATTCTTTCGTTAGGGCCCAGCTCTTCCGGACGCTCAGGCTGTATGCCGCCGTCCATCCAGTGCATGGTAACTTCTTTACCGTTCTTGCCGGCAAACTTCAGCGTTACGTGGGAAGAGGGTGGGCAGCTTTCGGGGAAATAACCGCGTTTGAACTCATCTACATACACGCTGCCTACGCTACACTCTACCGCAGTAGGGTAGCCGAGGTCCAGCACGCGGAAGGGCGGTTCAATAATATGGCAACCCATATCGCCGATAGCGCCGGTACCATAATCCCACCAGCCGCGCCAGTTAAAGGGCACCAGCTTATCTATATAATCTTTAGAGGGGGCGGTACCTAACCACAGGTCCCAATCCAGCTCCTTAGGCACTTCTGCTTTGGCAGTAGGCCAGGGAATACCCTGGGGCCATACGGGGCGGTCTGTCCAGCAATATACGGTATGCACATCGCCTACCAGGCCGGCCTGGTACCACTCCATCAGCTGGCGTACACCATCACCGGAGGAACCCTGGTTACCCATTTGCGTTACCACTTTATAGCGGTTGGCTGCCTGGGTAAGCATACGGGCTTCATAAATATCATGCGTAAGCGGTTTTTGCACATATACGTGCTTACCCAGCTGCATGGCGGCCATAGCGGCTACGGCATGCGTATGATCCGGGGTGGATACGGATACGGCATCAATATTCTTGTGCTCTTTTTCCAGCATTTTCCGGAAATCCTTATAGAACTTGGCTTTCGGGAAACGCTTAACGGAATTGGCAGCACGGCGCTCATCCACATCGCAAAGGAAGGCAATGTCGGCCGGGCCTTTTGAGAATTCATTGATATCGCTTTCACCTTTACCACCTACACCTATACCTGCTATACGCAGGCGATCACTGGGAGCGGTATATCCTTTACCGCCGAGTACATGACGTGGAACGATCATAAAGCCGGCGGCGGTAAGCGCCCCGTTCTTCAGAAAAGATCTGCGGGAAACACTGTCTCCCTGGTTATTTTTTTCCTGGACCATGAGTAAGAAAAGTTTTAAATCAAGATAAAAGAAATATAGTCAAATGTCAATGACGTGCATGGTTAACGAAAGATGAAATGTGAGAGGACGCTCCTTTCACATTTCATCACTTCCTATTGTTTATAATTTAATCTTCCCAGGTCATGAGTTTGCCCCGGTCTTCAATTTTCAGATAAACGGGTAACATTTTTTCTTCGTATGCCAGCCCGTATTGTTTCAATACATCTTCCGGCACGCCATCCCATTCATTGGGGCGGTTGCCTACATACCCCAGGTCTTTAATACCCAGCTCACTGGTATAAAAACCGGTGGCGGTCAGGTTACGCATCAGGGTAAAGAAGGCTACACCCTGGCTAAACTCCGGCGTGGCTTTTTCGGGATAGGCAATATGATCCAGCAAAGCGGTTTGCTGTTCTTTACTGCAATCCACAAAGGGTTTGTTATAGTGTTTCAGACAATATACATCCAGCCAGCGCAGGCCGCCGCGCAGGGGCAGCTGGTGGCGGGGCTGATCTTTTACCGTAAATTCTATGAAGGCGGGTACGCCGGCATCGGCAGCGCTGCCGGAATGTTCATCCGCCGGGATAATGAGGGCCGTGAGCAGGGTAATGGTTTTCATTTCTGCATCGGTGAAATATTTGTCGGCCTTCAGCTTTTTATCGCGTTCTTTTTCTTCCGGCGTGCGGCCATACACGTCGGCATCATCGCCGCCCGGCTTCTTATTATCTTCCTTTACCTTCGATTTATCATCACAGCCGGTAAGGATGGCGCCTACAGATAAGGACCCAACGGCTAATGCTTTCAGGGACTCTCTTCTATCCATACGTTTGAGTTTTATGTGTGAAACGTGCAACGCTTTGTGATCAACGTTGGGGCTTCACCGTTAAATGTTTTGTTTCTTTAATTCAGATACAATGTATTCGGAGGCACGCAGTGACAGGGCCAGGATGGTCCAGGTAGGATTTTTATCTGCCTGTGACACAAAGGGTCCGCCATCTACTATAAACAGGTTCTTTACCTCATGCGCCTGGTTGAACTTGTTCACCACAGAGCGTTTGGGATCATCGCCCATACGGGTAGTACCTACTTCGTGAATAATACGGCCCGGTGTTTCCAGCCCGTACATAGTATCCGCACCGGCTTTCTCGCCCAGGGCGATACCACCCATTTCGTGGATCAGCTGCTCAAAAGTATCCTGCATGTGTTTGGCCTGGTTGATCTCATGCTCGCTCCAGGTGTAATTGAAGCGCAGCACAGGAATACCAAATTTATCCACTACGCTGGGATCTATTTCACAGTAGTTATCTTCACGGGCAATACATTCGCCACGGCCGGCAAAACCAATGGTAGCGCCAAAAAAGCGGCGGTAGTCATTTTTAAGCCCGGCGCCGTAACCACCGGCATCCTTCATTTTACCATCAGCGCCGCCGTACTTGCCATTGAGGCGTTCCATACCAAAACCAAAACCATACATAGGCATGTGCATACCACCGCCTAATTCCACATGATAACCGCGGGCAAAATCCAGCTTTTTATTATCGAGCCACCAGGGTATATACACGTGCATGCCGCCTACGCCATCTTCATTATAGCGTTTGCGGTCCATGAGCTTGGGTATAAAACCGCCGCGGGAGGCGCCGGTGCTGTCATGTAAATATTTACCTACCACCCCGCTGCCGTTGGCCAGGCCATTGGAGAAACGGGGAGATTTAGAGTTGAGCAGCAAACGCGCTGATTCGCAGGCGCTGGCTGCCAGCACTACTACGCGGGCCTTTACTTCATATTCCTGCAGGTCTGTTTTATCAACATAAGAAACGCCGGTAGCTTTGCCGCTATCGTCTGTAAGCACTTCGCGCACCATGGCGCCGGTGTACAGGTCTACATGCCCGGTTTTAACAGCCGGTTTTACCAGGCAGGATGAGGAAGAAAAGTCCCCATACACGGTACAGCCGCGGTTACACTGGCTGCAGAAAAAACACGGGGCGCGGTCCTTATTTACAGAGCGTGTTAATATGGATAAGCGTGCAGGTATTACGGGAATATTTAAACGATCACCGGCCTGTTTGATCATAAGCTCATGCAGGCGTGGTTTGGGCGGTGGCAGAAAGTAGCCATCCGGCTCATTAAAGATGCCTTCTTTGGATCCAAACACACCGATCATTTTATCTACCCTGTCGTAGTAGGGTTTTACATCATCGTAAGAGATGGGCCAGTCGTCGCCGTGGCCATCCACACTTTTGTGTTTGAAATCGCGCGGGCCAAAACGCAGTGAAATGCGGCCCCAGTGGTTGGTACGTCCGCCTACCATGCGGGAGCGGAACCAGTCGAATGAAGTACCGTTTTTAGTAGTATACGGCTCACCGTCTATTTCCCATCCGCCATAGGCGGCATCAAAATCGCCGAAGGGGCGGGTAGTAGAGGCGCCCCTGCGGGGGGACTGCCAGGGCCATTTGAGCTGAGTGGCCTGCTCGGGGTCTGCCGGATCATATTTAGGCCCGGCTTCCAGCAGCGCTACCTTGAGGCCAGCCTCTGATAGTACTTTAGCGGCCATGCCGCCCCCGGCTCCGGAACCTACGATACATACGTCATAGACCTTTCCTTTTTGCTTGATCTCCAATGCCATATACGTGGTGTGATTTTACTTTTAAAAGGCTTTAAATCTATAAATTAAAGCTAGGAAATGAAAGGTGTTTTTTATTTTGAGAACCAATTACGGTATGAATAGCGGATTAAAATACATGATCGGTGTGGATATTGGCACCAGCAGCACCAAAGTAATAGCTTTACTGCCGGATGGCCGTGTGCAGGCCCTTTACCAGCAAGCATATACTACACAACAACCCCAACCAGGGCATAGTGAGCAACACCCGGATGATATTTTACGGGCGGTAACCCAGGGTATACGCCAGGTAGCACAGCAAATGAAACAACCGCCGTCAGGAATTTGTTTCAGCAGCGCAATGCACAGCATAATGGCGCTGGATGCGGACGGCAGCCCTTTAATACCTTTGATCATATGGGCCGACAACAGAAGTCAACCGGTTGCAGATGTGCTGGCGCCTACTGCACAAGGTAAAGCATTATATCATCAAACCGGCGTGCCTGTGCATCCCATGACGCCCCTGTGCAAAATAACCTGGCTGCGGCAGCATGCACCAGATCTGTTTGCACATACAAAGTGGTGGGTAGGTATTAAGGAGTATGTACTATATCATTTGTTTGGTGTGTATGTAGTGGATCATTCCATTGCATCTGCTACGGGGCTGTTTGATATACATGCCCTGCAGTGGAGCCCGGAAGCCTTACAGGTAGCGGGTATTACGGCCGCGCAGCTGCCGCAGCCCGTACCCGCCCATTATATATTACGCGGCTTAAAACAAGAATTGGGTATACCAGCTGATACGCCTTTTGTAATTGGCGCCAGCGATGGCTGCCTGGCGCAGCTGGGCAGCGGGGCATTAGCGCCCGGCCACGCTACGCTTACTATAGCCACCAGTGGCGCATTTCGCATTGCAACAGCAAAACCGGTAAGGGATGAGCAGCAGCGGATCTTTAATTATGTGCTGGACGCAAACCATTATATCACCGGCGGGCCATTGAATAACGGCGGCAATGTATTGCAATGGTTTATGCGTGATTTTTTACAACAGCCGCAGGCTGACCTGGATACTTACATAGCGCAGGCATTGCAGCTGGAACCTGGCGTGGGCGGATTAATTTGTTTGCCTTATTTGTTAGGTGAGCGTGCGCCTGTGTGGGACGGGCATGCACGGGGCGCTTTTATTGGCGTGCAGCCGCAGCATACGGCCATGCATTTTATGCGTGCGGCCATGGAAGGGGTTGCATTTGGATTGTTAAGCATTTTCAACGCGCTGCAGGAAGCTGCGGGACCTATACAGCAGATAGCAGTGAGCGGCGGGTTTACGGCTTCACCGGGATGGATACAATTGATAGCAGATATTTTTCAGCAGCCCATGCACCTGGGGCAGCAGAATGATGCATCTGCCATTGGTGCTGGTATGATGGGTTATGAGGCGTTAGATATACCGTTTAAAGGATTGCCGGAAACAGAAACACAGGTGTTTATGCCGTGGACTGAAGGTGCAGCTGTTTATAAGAAACATTACCAGCTCTATGGGCTGGTGTATGAGCGGTTAAAAGATATAATGCATCAGCTATAGTTCAATGTGTGCCACACCTTTAAGGTATGGCGCACATTGTTAATTTCCTCTCTCAAACATTCTCACCAGGTCGGCCAGCTTAAAGGATACATAAGTGTATTTACCACCCGGTGATACATTGGGCATGTTGCATGCAAACAATTCATCAATAATATTCTGCATTTCGCGGGCGCCCAGGCTTTTGCCAGCGGGTATAGCGCTGTTGCGGGCCATGGAGCGCACCAGCTGCTCGCGTTTGTTCACCTTCAGCTCCGCGCTGAAATGCTTGAACTGTTCCAGCAGTCCTTCAATGCTGGCCTGCTCATTACCGCTTTGTATATCTGCGGGGGTGCCGCGTACTACAAAGGTATGGTTGCCAAAAGGTTCCATATCATACCCCAATACCTGCAGGTCAGGCAGCATTTCTGCGATCAGCGCAGCATCGGCCGGCAGCAGCTGCAGTGTTTGCGGGAAAAGGCTTTGCTGGGTGGGCATCGGTTTATCCTGCAGGGCGCGCAGATAGCGTTCATATAAGATACGCTCATGTGCGGCATGCTGGTCTATAAGAATAAACCCGGATTTTATCTGCGAAAGAATGTATTGCTGGTGCACCTGTACGGGTACCTTCTGATCAATGGTAGTATCCTGCCAGCGGTCATCTATCATGGAGGCAGTGGAGGGTCGGTTCACAAAAGCCGGTGCGTCCGGTATGGGCGACATGCCGGTATTTTGGATCGGCAGATCTGTTTTGCCTATCTCGTACAGGTCTTTCCAGTGTTTAAGATTACTGTTGCTGCTTTTGTCAATTACGTGCGCCTGGTGTGCCTGGGTAAAGGTTTTGTACAGGGAGCTGCTGGTGGAACGTTCCTGCTGCTGTTCCGTGAATGGCTTGCTGATAGCATCCAGCTGCTGAATGCCCGGGTCCAGGTCAAAATCCAGGGTGGGCGTAACATTAAACTGGGCCAGCGCATGTTTTACGGCTGATTGTACAAAAGCATACAGGATCTTTTCGTCGTCGAACTTTATTTCCTGTTTGGTAGGGTGCACGTTAATATCCACATGAGCGGGGTCCAGGTCTATGTACAGCACGTACAGCGGAAAGCTGTCGCCCGGCAGCATTTCAGAGAACGCGCTCATAATGGCATGGTGCAGGTAGGGGCTTTTAATAAAGCGGTTGTTCACAAAAAAGAACTGATCGCCCCGGGTTTTTTTAGCCGTTTCCGGCTTGCCTACAAAACCATGTATGTTCACATAATCCGTACTTTCTTTTACGGTTACCAGCTTTGCGTTATAATGCTGTCCTAAGATGGCAATGATGCGTTGTTTAAGCGAGCCTTTTTCCAGGTAAAAAACCTGCTGGTTATTGCTGGTAAAGGTGAACTGCAGCTGTGGGTAAGCCATGGCCACGCGGATGAACTCATCTACTATGTGGCGCATTTCAGCGGCATTGCTTTTCAGGAAGTTGCGGCGGGCAGGCACGTTAAAGAACAGGTTCTTCATGCAAATGGAGGTACCTGCAGCTGTTTGGCAGGGCTCCTGGTTGCGTACCACACTGTTATCTATTTCTATACAGGTGCCAATGGGCGAATCGGGCTGACGGGTTTTCAGCTCCACCTGCGCTACGGCGGCAATGGAGGCTAAGGCCTCGCCCCGGAAACCCATGGTGCGGATCTCGAACAGATCGTTAATGGTTTTTATTTTAGAGGTGGCATGGCGCTCAAAACACATGCGTGCATCTGTTTCGCTCATGCCTTTACCATTGTCAATTACCTGCACCAGCTCTTTACCTGCATCACGCACAATGAGCTGTATTTCAGTTGCACCGGCATCCACCGCATTTTCCAGCAGCTCCTTCACGGCAGAGGCAGGGCGTTGTATCACTTCCCCGGCGGCTATCTGATTGGCTATATTGTCTGGTAGTAAGTTAATGATATCGGCCACGCGTAAATCCCTTTTGCTGTAAAGTTAGGAATTATAATGCCAAGCCCCAGCGGGCATTTTATAACAGGATTATAACATAAAATGTGTGTAACTTCAGTGTCCAAAAAAATAAATCTAAACCAGCATAATAATGAGCGTACGAAGTTTGATGATATTGGGTTTAGCCATTCTGTTCAGCCATTGTTCCTACTCACAGCAATCCGATAAAAAAACAGCTATGGAAGATAAAAAGAATGAAGTGTACTCCCGTACAGATTCGTCGAAGGTGAATATCAGCAACGATGAATGGAAAAAGATGCTACCGGCAGATGTATATAATATTGCGCGTGAAAAAGGCACGGAATGGGCTTTTTCCGGTAAGTACTGGAACAGCAAGGAAAAGGGCACCTATTACTGCGCGGCCTGTGGTAACCCGCTGTTTGTATCAGACGCTAAGTTTGAAAGCAGCTGCGGATGGCCCAGCTTTTTTCAGCCGCTTACCAAAACCAGTGTGATCTATGCGCCGGACAATACTCATGGCATGCAGCGCACGGAGGTAATGTGCGGGCGTTGTAAAGCCCACCTGGGACATGTGTTTGATGATGGCCCGCCGCCTACCGGCCTGCGGTATTGCATAAACTCTGTGATACTGGATTTTGACAAAGCACAGGAAGCGGATAAAAATTACAAGGACAAAAAAGAATAGCCGCAACGCTGAACCATCAGCACCGGAACAAATAAAATGGAAGCTGGCCTTAAAAGACCGGCTTTCTTTTTTTAACAACGATCATTAATAACCATTGGTTTAGCAGGAGTTACCGGTGTATGCCGCTCTGCCGCTACCTGTTGCAATATTCGGTGCACAGGCTAAACCTCCGTGAGCGGCTTACTGTCAGCGCCGGCGGCTACAAGGAACATACGTGAAGCCCAGCCGGATGTTTGGTGGGTGCGCCATGTTATTTACCCTCTTTCTTGCCGCCTGCCCCAACGGAAATACTATTTTTGCGGCATAGCAGCCGCCCATGTTTAAATTTTTACAACAGCCGTACCCGTTAGCTACTGCCGGAAGCAAAGTAATTACCCCGCTGGTCTTCGGGGTATTTATAGCCCTGTTCCTGTACATCTTCCGCCCATTTGGGCTGGGAGAGCTGGAGCCGGGGCGCCTGTTACGGGCTGCTGCCGGTTTTGGGCTGGTAACCTTTGGGGTTATATTCCTGGAAATATGGATCAGCCCATTGCTGATGCCGGCTTATTTCCGGGAAGCTTCCTGGACAGTAGGGCGGGAAATATTTGTAACAATTACGGATGTTTTCCTGATCGGCCTGGGCAACCTGGTATTTTCCGCCTGGTACCTGCATACTTCTTTTACCGTATCCTCTGTGATCTGGTTCCAGGTGGTGACCCTGATTGTAGGCGTGCTGCCCGTGTGCATGTGGACTATGTACACCCAGCTAAAGCTGCAAAAAAAATATGCCGCAGAAGCCAGCCGCCTGGATGCACAGGTACAGGAAAGAAAGCATCCTGAAACGCCTGCGCCCACGCCAGACGCGCCTGTGAAAACCACCGTGCAGCTAATGGCAGAACAGGGTGGCGATGGTTTGCAGCTGACCCCTGAACAGTTATTATACATAGCTGCCGCAGATAATTATATAAAAGTGTACCATCTTGAAAAAGGCATTGTAAGGCAAACCATGCTGCGCAGCTCCCTGAAAAGGGCGGCTACCGGGTTGGAAGGGTATCCGCAATTCTTCCGCTGCCACCGCACCTTTCTGGTAAACCTGGATCATGTAACGGAGGTAAGCGGCAATGCCCAGGGGTATAAATTGCAGCTGGCCCATACGGGCGATTGGGTGCCGGTGTCCCGCAGCCTGCACCAGGAAATACGGGAGCGGTTGTAGCCCCTGCACGCTTTCCCATCTGCCCACGTTACCTTCCCATTCACCCCACAGGCTCCTATTGGCCCCATTTTCCTTCCCGTTGGCCCCTTGCATTTTATGACCGGGAAGCTTTGCTACAACTTTGCATCAAAGCATACGACCATGGAAAAAATCTTCACTGTTACACTGGTATTACACATTATTGGCGGCACCCTTTCCCTTATTACCGGCCTGGTAGCCATGCTGGCAGCTAAGGGAAAAAGCAGGCACCGGGCAGGTGGCAAAGCCTTTTTTGTTGCCATGACGCTGGTATTTGTTACGGCGCTGGCTATGTCGCTCATGAAAGGGCTTACCTTTTTGCTGATGGTAGCCTTTTTCAGCTATCACCTGCTGCTGCGCGGTTACCGGGCCCTGTACCTGAAGGAGTTATATAAGGGGCAGCGCATGGCACTACCGGATTATTTGATTAACGGGGTGGGTGTGATCTTTAATACCGGCCTGCTTGCCTGGGGCGCAAGCCATTTAGTTACCCACAGTACTTACATTCACACGGTGGCTGTATTTTTTGGCCTGCTGGGTATCTGGATGGCCGGGAGTGATATAAAACATTTTATTATTCCGCCTAAAGACAAGCAGCAATGGCTGTACACCCATATTGGCGGCATGTGCGGGGCCTATGTGGCAGCAGTAACAGCCTTTATGGTGGTGAATGTACATTTTTTGCCGGGCCTTATGGTGTGGATGGCCCCTGTGATCATAGGCGGCACGCTGATCACGCTTACTATAAACCGGTACAAACGTAAATTCAATAAGCAAGCTGCTGCAACGGAAACAACTGTGCCGGTAGCAGTAAGGTAGCAAGGGAAAAAGTGTATCTTACCGGCATCACCAAACCCTTGCCGTAATGAAAGTTATTAAAGTACTGTTAGGGATCGCCGGTGTGGCGCTGCTGGCGGCCGTCGTCGTCTTATTTGCAGCGCCTACCCACCTGCATATGGAACGTACCATTACCATTCATGCCCCGCAAGCCACTGTATGGCAGCACATTGTGCTGTTCAAAAACTTTAACCAATGGAATGCCTGGGGTAAGCTGGATAGCGCTGCGCAGTATACTATTACCGGGCAGGATGGTACTGTGGGCGCGGTGGATAGCTGGCAAGGTGAAAAAGTAGGTGAAGGAAGGCTGGAGCACCTGCAGCTGGAGCCCTATAAAAAGGTGCAGCAAAAGCTAAGCTTTGCCGGCCCTTCCAAATCTACTGCAGATGTGTTCTTTCACCTCAAAGAAGATAAAGGCCAAACGGTTGTTACCTGGGGAGTTGACAGTGATTTTCCCCGCCCGCTGAATGTAATCAGTTTGTTACTGAGAGGTTCCCTGGAAAGGGATTACGATGCCGGGCTGGCGGCTCTTAAAAAACAGGCGGAGGCAGATACTATGCAGTATTGATGGCAGCCGGTGCTGGCGCTTTGTTGTTGGCGCGCGTTATTGGTTAAAAGTGACGGTTATATTTTTAATACTGCAAATTATGTGCATACCATTTTAACCGCAGCTCTGCCGCCTTGGCGGAGAAGCTTACATTCACCAGCAGGTAGCCTGCATTCTCAAAACTTTCCTGCGCATTTTTTACATCCACAATAGTAGCCTGTTTCAGCTGAAAACGCTGCAGCACCAGGGCCAGTAATTTGCCGGACAGGTCGTAGTTGTCCTTGGCTGTTTCCAGCTGCTGCAGGTTGTTATTATAGGCCTGCCAGTTCTTAATGGTATTGGAAGTATAGTTAAGTGTAAGCGTATCTTTTTGCAGGCGGGCATTTTTAATGTTAATGTCTGCCACCTGCTGCTGCTTTCTGTAAATGCTGCCATTAAAAATGGGAATGCTTACCCCTACACCTGCAAAAGGGCCATAGCTTTGGTTCAACAGGGAAAAGCCTGCGGCATTTTTGGTATGGCTGAAGTTATAACCTGCATTTGCGCTGAGGGATGGATAGCGTTGTGCAGCAGTTTCTTTTTCCAGGTATTCATTAATGGCCACCTGTTCATCTGCCGCCGTAATATCCGGGTTAGATGCAATGGCATTGAGCACTGTACCCAGCTCCATATTTTTATCCACCAGGATAGTATCCTGTATGGTAACGGAAGAATCGGGCTTTAAAGTGAGTAAGGTTAGCAGGTCTGTTTTAGCCTGATCTATCACCAGCTGCTGCGCCTGTAAGTTCTGTATCTGTGTGTTCAGGTCTACCTGGGCCTGAAAAAGATCTGCATTATTAGCTACGCCAGCGCTTTGCTGGGCCTTTACAATATCCAGCTTCTGCCGGCTTACGGTAATGGAGGTGGCCAGTGTACCGGCATAGCTTTGCTGGCGGATAATATCATAATACCGCAGCATTACATTATAGGCTACCATCAACCCGCGGGAGCTGAGCACCTGCTGGTTCTGCGCTTCTATGGTACCTAACCTTTTACGCGCATTCTGTACCCGGTTGCCATTGTACAACAGCATAGAGGCGTTTAATGAAGCCGACAGGCTGTTGGAAGAGGCATTACTGCTGCTTTTATTATTAGCCGGGTTGGCATATTCCTGTTTAATGCTGGTGCTTTGCTCCTGGTCCAATCCGCTGGCGGTTACCAGCGGCAGGCCACCGGCTATGCCATAGCTGTTATAAATGCCTGCTGCGGTTACATTGTTCTTTGCTATCTGTATGCCTAAGCTGTTCTGCAGCGCTATGGCTACTGCATCGTGCAAGGTGAGGGTTTGCGCCTGTAATAAACCCGGGCACAATACCATACAGCTGTATAAAAAAAACTGCTTCATGCTTAATTACATTAATCATTGATAACTGTTACATGCGCTTTGTGCTTACCGGATACAAAGGTGTATACGGCTGGTATCACAAACAGCGTAAGGATCAGTGAAAATAAAATACCGCCTACCACTACTATACCCAGCGGAATACGGCTGGTAGAGGCGGCGCCCAGGCTCATGGCAATGGGCAGCGCACCTAAGGAGGTGGCAAGGCTGGTCATTAAAATGGGACGTAAACGCTGGGAGGCTGCTTCTATTACTGCATCCATCTTTGACATGCCCAGCTCCCGTTTCTGGTTGGTGAATTCTACGATCAGGATACCATTCTTGGTTACCAGCCCTATGAGCATGATCATCCCTATTTCAGAAAAGATATTGAGGGTTTGATGGAACACCCACAGGCTTAATAACGCACCGGCTAAGGCCAGCGGCACGGTAAGCATAATGGTGAGCGGATCGATAAAACTTTCAAACTGTGCGGCCAGCACCAGGTAAATGAGCACCAGCGCCAGTGAAAAAGCAAATACAATGTTGGAAGAGCTTTCCGCATAGTCGCGGGAGGAGCCTGCCAGCGAGGTATGGAAGCTGGAATCCAGCAGCCTGGCGGCGATGCCCTGCATGGCCTTGATACCATCTCCAATAGTACGGCCCGGGGCCAGGGATGCGGAAATGGTAGCATCCTTATAGCGGTTAAAGTGATACAGGGTAGAGGGGCTGGTGTTGGGCACTACATGCACTACCGATTCCAGCGGAATATTATCGCCATACTTATTACGCACATAAATATTGCTGATGTCCAGCGGCGTGTTACGCTGCCCCCTTTCCATTTGCGCTATTACATAATACTGGTAGCCATTCATAATGAAGTAAGCCATACGGCCGCCACTAAAGGCGGCCTGCATAGCGGATACCACATCATTAGTGGAAAGGCCCAGGTCTTTTATTTTCATACGGTCAAAGCTGATCTCCACGCCTGGTTTATTAAACTTCAGGTCCACATCCACATTGGAGAAGGTTTTATCCTTACGGGCCGCTTCCAGAAATTCCGGGATCACTGTTTTCAGCTTATTCAGGTCCTGGTTCTGCAATACGAATTGTATGGGCAGGCTGGTTTTAGAGCCGGAGCCTACGGCAATGGTTTGTTCCTGGATGGCAAAAATGCGGGCATCATTAAAGCGACGGAGCTTTTGCTGCAGATCCGTGGTAATATCGTTCTGGCTGCGGCTTCTTTCATGCGGAGGTATCAGGCCAATACGGGGCTGGGAGGTATTCATGACCGTGCCATTGCCACCCGGGGTGCGAGCAAAAACAAAATCACGTTCGGGAACAGAGTCCAGCAGGTAGTTGGAGATCTTATCCGTTACATCCTGCGTATAGTTAAAGCTGGCGCCCTCCGGCAGGGTTACGCTAAAACGGATGCTGCTACGGTCTTCCAGCGGTGCTATTTCACTTTGTATGCTGCGTAGTATTAACCAGATAATGATGCCGCATACCCCGATCATCACCCAGGCCAGCCAGCGCACCTGCATAAAACCTTTTAACAGCTTATGATAGCCGTTTTCCAGGCCCTGGAAAAAAGGTTCTGTTTTATCATATAACCAGCCATGGCCGGCTTTTTTACGTGTGAGGTACACATTCAGCACCGGTGTAATGGTAAGGGATACAAAGGCGGAGATCAGCACCGCTGCTGCCAGCACTACGCCAAACTCGCGGAACAGGCGGCCCACAAATCCCTGCAGGAAAAGCACGGGCATAAATACCACCGCCAGTGTAATGGAGGTGGAGATAACGGCAAAGAATATTTCCTTACTGCCTTCCAGCGCGGCTTTGCGGATGCTAAGGCCCTGCTCCATTTTCCGGAAAATATTTTCCGTTACCACAATACCGTCATCTACCACCAAACCCGTGGCCAGCACAATACCCAGCAGGGTAAGGATGTTGATGGTGAACCCGGCTACATACACCACAAAAAAGGTAGCGATCAGCGAGATAGGGATATCTATCAGGGGGCGCAGGGCAATGAGCCAGTTGCGGAAAAAGAAAAAGATCACCAGCACTACCAGCGCAAAGGCAATGATGAGGGTTTCCTGCACCTCTGCCAGCGACTGGCGGATGATGCGGGTATTATCTACCAGCACACTAAATTCAATATCCGCCTTGTTGGCTTTTTTAATGGCAGCCAGGCGTTTATCAAATTCATCGGCAATGGCAATATTGTTGGCGCCGGGTTGGGGAATAATGGCCAGGCCAATTGCATTTACGCCATTGTATTTCCAGCTTTGCTCCTCCACCTGCGGGCCCAGCTCCACACGGGCTATATCGCTAAGGCGTACTATGCCGGTGCTGTCTTCCTTTAAAATAAGATCACGGAAATCTTTTTCTGTAGTAAGGCGGCCCAGGGTATTGATGGTAAGCTCTGTATTGTTGCCATACACTTTACCGGCAGGCAGCTGCACATTCTCATTATTCAGCGAGGTGCTTATATCATTATAGGCAATGCCGTAGGCGTTCATTTTATCACGGTCCAGCCAAATGCGCATGGCGTAGCTTTTATCGCCAAATACATTTACAGCGCTTACCTGGTCAATGGTTTGCAGCTGTTGCTGCAGCACATTGTCCGTATAATCACTCAGCTCCATGAGGCTTTTGGTGCGGCTTTGCACGGCCAGGATCAGTATGGGATCACTATTGGCATCGGCCTTGGTTACTACGGGTGGGGCATCAATATCCAGGGGCAGGCTGCGGGTGGCCTGGCTTACTTTGTCGCGCACATCACTGGCTGCAGCTTCGAGGTCGATCCCTAAATTAAATTCTACGGTAATGGCGCTGCTGCCTAAAGAGCTGGTGGAGCTGATGGTGCGGATACCGGGAATACCGTTGATCTGTTTTTCCAGCGGTTCGGAGATCTGGCTTTCTATTACATCCGGGTTAGCGCCGGTATAAGCTGTGGTAACGGTGATCACCGGCGGATCAATGGCCGGGTAATCACGTACGGCCAGGAAGGTATACCCGATCACGCCGAATAAAATGATCAACAGGTTCATCACTGTTGCCAGCACGGGCCGCTTCAGTGACAGTTCAGAAATATTCATGTGTACTGTCTTATCTTATGTTTCCGTTCAAATCTTTTACTGCTGCGCAACTGCCGGTGCGGTTGTTTTTACGCCCCGTACTTTCAATGGCGCATCCGGCCGTGCAAACAGCACACCGGTTACTACTACGGTATCGCCAGGGTTAATGCCGCTGGTGATCTCTATATTACTGGCTTCACGCAAACCGGTTACAACATCTGCAAAAGAGGCTTTGCCATTTTTTACCAGGATCACCTGGTTATTTTTATCGTTGGGGATGATGGCGTTGGTGGGTACCAGGATGGCTTTTTTATCGGCGGCTGCATTCAGGTACACTTTTACAAAAGCGCCGGGATGGCCTTTACCTTCCTGCAGCACGGCGCGCACCCGTATGTTACGGCTGGTAGGCGTTATCTGCGGCTCATAGGCTATCACTACTGCTTTACGCTGTGCATTGGTGCTGGCATCTATCGTTACATCTACTACCGCACCTTTTTTAATCACTGAGCCGTATTGTTCCGGCAAAGTGAAATCCACTTTTATTTTATCCAATTGCTGAATGGTAGCAATTACATTGGTGGGTGCTACATAGGCGCCAATGCTTACCTGGCGCAAGCCTACAATGCCGGTAAAGGGCGCGCGGATCACGGTTTTATCTATCAGCGCCTGGGTATAGGCAATATCTGCCTTTGTGCTGTTCACATTGTTAAGGGCCAGGTCATAGTCGGCCTGGTTAATACCGTTAATGTCCAGCAGCTTACGGTCGCGTTCTTCTGTTTTCTGGTACAGGTCCAGCTGCACTTTTGATTTCTGCAGCTGTGCCTGCAGGTCTGCATCGTTAATGCGGGCAATGAGGGTGCCTTGCTGTACCAGCGCGCCTTCCGGCACATTCAGGTAGGTAATGCGCCCGCTTATTTCCGGGTGCAGCTCTGCAAATTCATTGGCTACCACCGTACCATTGGCTTCAATCGTATTGTTAATGGTGCTGGTGCCGGCTACCATTACATCTACAATGGTAGCCTGGTTGTTGCCCTTTTCGCGGGCACTGGGTGTAGCTGCTTTTCCTTTACACCCGGCTATGAGCACGGTGATGCCCAATATTCCGGTAATCAATTTTGCCATTTGACAAAACTAGAGATAAGGTAAGGGAGGTTTGGGGGGTGTCGGCCAATGGGCGTTTACTATCGGTGGCTGCGGCGGATTACGGGTTGAACAGGGTTAACAGTAATTAACAATCACAGCTTCGCCGGATTGTTAATTTAATTACGAATTGTCAATTACGAATTACGAAATGCGAAGCATTCATGAGCACCATTGAAAAACAGATATGAATGCGAATAATTGGGTAGTTCGTGGTAATGGGTTTTCAACACACAGGCAATGGGTCCGTTGATATTATTGATATGATTTTGATGATGGATGTTATGCAGTAGCCTGATAATCTTGTGGGTCGGTTTGTTTGGAGGGATGTGTAACCAGGCCACCGGAGCCTTTATGGTAACGTTAATAGTATTGCAAATCTTGAATTGCACAAAAAAAATCGCCCATAATGTAGAAACATTACGGGCGTTTGCTTTTATCTATTCGTATTCATAAAACTTCTTAATCTGTCTATGCTTCACAAACGATTTCACCGTCAGATTACGCAATTCATCGTCGCATTCATATTCGTTTTCAACACACTTTCCGCAAAACGGGTGCAGGCCTTGAATACTCCACAATTCGTAATTATTCATGATTATTCAATGGCCAACCCCGCTCAGCGGGGCGCTGCTTTGGGCGGGTCATAATTAACCCTAGTATCCATCGTTCTGCTTCAGCGTGGCTGTTCCGCTTATGGAGCTATTCACAATCTCCTGCAGCGGAATAGGATAATAAATATTAGTAGCCTTGAACGCAGCATTATTCAGATAAGTACGTTTGCTTTTTTCCTGGGCTATATAAGTGTTCAGCACATCCGGTGCAATACCCCAGCGTACCAGGTCAAAAAAGCGGTGGCCTTCCATGGCAAATTCCAGGCGTTCCTCAAAGCGAACGGCTTTACGGGCCAGCGCTTTGTCGGTCCACGTGGTATTGTACAAACCTACTTTATAGTTGGCGGCATTGGTGCCATCCGGCAGTTTTACAAAACCTACGGGGTTGGCGGCGCGGGTACGTATCATGTTCACCAGCTCACGGGCACGTTCCAGGGAGCCTATTTCAATTTCACATTCCGCTAACCACAGCAGCACATGTGAGTAACGCAGCATGCGGTAGTTATTGGCATTCTGCCGCGGGTTATTGGCAAAGGTGGCGCTGCCAATATCCACTTTATAGAACATGTTCTTTTTAGGTGAGTACGGACCTGCATACGCCTGGTCACGGATCCAGGCTTTGCCGGGGTGCAGGCCATGATCCAGGTAGGGAATGCCGCGGCGGCCTACCGTCCAGTCCAGGCGGGAATCCAGGGTACCTGCATAGGGAGTAAAAGGGTCTTTGGATTCTATGCCCTGGTCGTTCGTTACATCATCTGCATTGAAATTATCCAGCAGAGGAAGGCCATTGGCATCTGTTTTAAACGCATTCACCAGGTTTTGCGAAGGCTGAAAAAAGCCGCAGCAGGTGGTAGGCCCGCCGTAGGGATAGTTCAGCGTAGCGCCCTGGTTACCATTTTCACCGCCGGGTGCGCCATCGTTTACGGAGTGCTCTACTTCAAAAACAGATTCTGCATTGTTATTGGCCTGGGCGCGGAAGTTATCGGCATAGCGGTCTACCAGCACATAACCGCCCTGGCTTACAATAAGGTCCAGCAGGGTTTTAGCCTCCGCATACTTTTGCTGGAACAGCTTGGCTTTTGCCAGCATAGCGGCAGCGGCCCATTTGGAGGCGCGGCCAGGCTGGGTTTGGCGGTGGGGAAGATTTTCGTAGGCAAACTGGAGGTCGGCCTCAATATTGGGCCATATGTCTTTATCATTGGGCACTTTAGTGCTGTTGGCATCTTCCGGATTGTACACTTTCTCATCAATGTAAGGCACATGATTCCACATCTTTTTGGCTTCAAAATGATAGTGGCCGCGCAGGAAGCGGGCTTCTGCCGTAATGCGGGTGCGCTCTGCATCATCAATTTCCGTGGCGGGTGTTTTGGCCAGGGCCTGTATTACGTCGTTACTGCGGGCAATACCATCGTATACGGCGCGCCACTTACCGCGGAAGTAATCATTATCTGCCAGGATCTGGTAGGTCTCGATCAGGCTAATGGCCGGCTGGTCGCCGGAGGTAGTGCCTTTATAGGCATCGTCAGCAGCTACACTGCCGTATACCCAGTTATCGCCGGAACTTTGGTAGGTAGTGTTGCCCGCGCCTACGCCGTCCAGCAATGAGTAAGCGCCTATCAATACCGCATTCACGCCACTGTTGGTATATAATTGTTCCGGCAGCAGCACGCCTTTGGGTTTCAGGTCCAGGAAACTGTTGCTGCAAGCCGCGCATAGCAGCAGTAAAATGGCGGTATATATGGTTTTACGTGTGATCATGGTAATCATTTTATGGTTGTTAGAAGCTAATGTTTGCGCCTACGAGATACACTTTTGCCATGGGATAAGAGCCTTCATCCACACCCATATGGCGGTCATTATTAGGATCGTAGTTACGCAGGTTAATTTCCGGATCAAGCCCGGTGTAGGGGGTAATGGTCCACAGGTTTTGCCCTTGTATATAAATGCGGAATGTGCTGATGCCAAAGCGTTTTAACAGGCTTTCCGGCAGGTTGTAAGAAAGCTGTATGTTCTTGAAGCGCAGGTAAGAGCCATTTTCCACGTAGTAGGTGGATGGGTTGCTGCTGATCACATCATTGGAGCGGAGCTGTGGCAGCTTGGCATCTGTTTTTCCCGGGCGCCAGGAGTCTTCCAGCATTTCCCGGCTGCGGTTACCGCCAAAGGTGGGAAAGTCGGTCCAGTAGCGCACATAGTTAAAGATCTGGTTACCCTGCACGCCTTGTGCAAACACGGTAAGGCCAAAGTTCTTATAGTTCACCTGGGCATTAAAGCCATAGGTAAAGTCCGGGTGCGGATTACCGATAATCGTGCGGTCGTTGGCATCTATCTTATTATCGCCATTTACATCGTGGAAGTGGAACTGGCCGGCTTTATTATTAGCGCCGCCGCCAAATTGCGGGGGTGCTTTCAGCGCCTCATCATCCGACTGGAAAATACCATCGATCACATAACCAAAGAAAGAGGAAATGGGCTGCCCGGCCTGGGTTACCGTCATGGCCGGCAGGCGGGTGGTAAAGCCAAAGTAACGGGTATTGGCATTCCCGTCTGTTTTCTGCACTTCATTTTTATAGGTGCTGAAGTTAATGCCCAGGTCATAGGTAAGGTCGCCTTTCATAGCATCATTACTGAAGTTGATGCCCAGCTCAATACCGCGGTTCATCATGGTAGCAATGTTGCGGAAAGGGTTGGTAGCCTGGCCCTGGGTATACTGGATCTCTACCGGGAACAGCATGTCGCTGGTTTTACGCTGGTACACATCAATACCTATACTCAGCTTGCCTTTGATCATGGTGGCATCCAAACCAATGTTGGTGCTGGTAGTGGTTTCCCATTTGGCATTCGGATTGCCGAACTGGCTTAGCTCATAACCCTGCAGGGCAGAGGAACGGGAGCCGTTCAGGTCATAAAAGGAGTTGGTAGGGTTGGTACCAAAAGTAGTAAAGCGGTTGTAGTTACCAATCTCCTGGTTACCAGTCTGGCCCCAGCCTACGCGCAGCTTCAGGTCGTTAATAGCGCTGATGCTTTTCATGAAAGGCTCTTCAGATACGCGCCAGCCGGCACTTACCGCCGGGAAGTAGGCCACGTTATGCTGCTGGGAAAAGCGGGAGGAGCGGTCCCTTCTCAGGGTAAAGTCTACCAGGTATTTATCATTATACCCGTAGTTGATCTTACCGAATTCTGATGCCAGGCGCCAGTCTGAATATACACCGGTATTGTTGGCGGTGCTGCCATTACCGGCATCTATATAACGGTTGTCCAGGTCATCTAAAAAGAAGCGGGAGCGGCCGGTGGTCAGCGGGTCGTTCATGCTGCTGATAGCCTCTGTACCTAACAGGAAGTTGAAGTGGTGCATGGAGCTGAGGTCCAGCCGGTAGGTGAGCGTGTTGTACCAGGTCCAGGTATTGCCGTAGGCAGTGGAAATGGCCAGGCTGTTCACGCTGGCAGATTCGCTGGATTCTATATCGCGGATGGTGTAGTTCCGGTAATTATTCCAGTTATAATCTATGCCAATGCTGGTGCGGGCGGTGAGGTTCTTTAAGATGTCCACCTCTGCCCAGCCGTTACCAAACAGGCGCAGCTCTTTGCTGATATTGTCTTTATTGCGGTACAGCGCAGCTACCGGGTTTTTGGCGTTATCCAGGTCACCGCCTTTGGTACCGGCAAAGTTGCCCATAATATCATATACGGGTATAATGGGCTGCATGCGGTAGGCAAAGGAAACAGGGTTGCCCTCGTTCTGGTTACCTGCGGGTTGGCCTATACGCTCACCGTAGGCTACCTGGAAATTCTCGCCTACGCGGATGGCCTTACTCACGTTAAATTCCGTATTAGCGCGCACGGAGTAACGTTTATAACCGGTGTAGATCATAATGCCCCGCTGGTTAAAGTAGTTCACTGACATGGCATAACGCCCGGTTTCGCTGCCGCCGGATACTTTCAGCTGATGGTTCTGGATGGGGGCGGGGTCAAAGATCTCATCCATCCAGTTGGTGCCTTGTTTATTGGCTTTGGTAATAAGCCATTTGGTTTTGCGGAAATCCGGGCTTTCAATATTAGAGGTGTAATTGGCGGGGTTTACCCGCGGATCGCCCTCCATAGCGCCTTCCGGGAAAATGTAATCCGGTATTACGGGTTTGGGTCCGTTACCGAACTGCGCATGTTTGGGGTTGCCGTTGGATACGTTACCCGCATTAATGCGCGATTCCCATAACAGGTCGGCATACTCCTGGGTGTTCAGCAGATCCAGGAACTTGCCGGGCCGCTGGGTGCCATAATAAAAGTCGTAGCTGAGCTTAGGCTTGCCGGGCTTGCCTCTGAGGGTAGTAATGATCACCACCCCATTCCCTGCGCGGGAGCCGTAAATGGAGGAGGCAGAGGCATCTTTCAGCACCTGGGTAGATTCTATGTCGCCCAGGTTCAGGGTGTTCAGGTTGCCTTTGGTGGGCACCCCGTCAATTACATACAGGGGCGAGTTGTCGTTAATGGTACCAAACCCGCGTATGCGCACCATTACATTACCCCCGGGGCTGTTATCCGTGCCAATGGTAACACCGGCTACGCGGCCCTGCAGGGCCTGGCCTACGTTGGCGGCAGGGGTGGATAGCAGCTTCTTCACATCTACTGTGGCCACGGCGCCGGTAATATCTTTCTTGGACTGGCTGCCGTAACCGGTTACTACCACTTCATTCAGGTTACCGATGTTTTCGGCCAGGGCCACATCAAGGTCGGTACTGCTGCCTACGGTTACTTCTTTTGTGTTATAACCAACAAAGGAAAATAACAGCACCTCTCCGGACTTAGCCTCAATAGCAAAGGTGCCGGAAGGGCTGGTGGCGGTACCCCGGTTGGTACCTTTTACTACTACCGTAACCCCGGGTAGTGCGGTTTTACTTTTTTCATCGGCCACTTTACCGGTGATCTTTTGCTGGGCAACAGCAGGTGCTGCGCCCAGTAACAGGAGCAGCCAAAGAAGGCTGCTGCAGCGGGAGAGACGTAGTTTAACGTTAACGGGAACATTCATACGATGCTGATTTTAGGTTGTGGAATGGAAATTATAGGCATCTATGTCAGGCTCCCGGCAGGCAATGCGGCGGCTTATGGCATAGTAAAGGCAATACCTTTCCCGGCCCCAAAGCGTACGTGGAAGACATCCATATTTGTTTTGTTACTGCTACAGTTAACTAGTGGAAATTAACGGAACTATCTACATTGGCTGACGTACTACTGAATACCATCACAACAAGGCATCATAGTTAACTTGTTTTATAACGTGAATTATGCCCGGTTTTACCCGGATAAAAATTAAGTTACAACCTTTTCCAAACGATTGCAATAGCACTACTTAAAAAAGACAAAAGAAATTCCCGGCTCCCGGTAGGGAACTAATTTTTGCAGGTTAATAAATCAGCGGGGAAATGTGCTCGGAGGTATAAGGCTTACATTATGCTCATGCTGGTGGCTGCTCAGTTAAAATAGGTCTGCAGCTCATTTACATAGGTAGTAGGCTCAAATTCAATGATCTCATACAGGGCCAGCTGAAACTTATCAAAAGGATCTTCTGCTATGATCTGCTCCACTTCCTTACGGCTGGAGGCTTTACACAGGATCAACCCGCCGGACCTGGGCTTTCTTCGGCCGGAAAGGATGAACTTTCCGCTTTGGTAATACTTATCCAGAAATGCTTTGTGGGCGTCCAGATAGTGTTCTATGGCCGTTAATGGCCGTATGTATTGTAATAAAATCAAGAACATGTTGGCGCTGGTTCTAATGAATAGGAATAGTTACAACAAAAGGTAGTGAAAACCGTGCCATAAAGGTATGAAACAATTGGAGGATTTACTTTATATAAAAAGTGCGGAAGGGTTGATTTTTGTGTAATTTCACAGGTATTATTATTTTTTAAATCTTTGAACACTTCTTATGCACTTATCGCTAAGTAACATGTACCGGGTTTTGTTAACCGCTATCACCACAGCGGTCTTGCTGAGCGCTTGCTCCAAGATACCCGAAGAAAGCAAGCATATCCCCAAAAATGCAGGGGTTGTAATTGGGATCAACAGTAAACAAATTGTACAAAAACTGGTAACTAACGGCATTACTGTAGACAAACTTTTTGCTGCCCTGCAGAACAAAGACACCTCCAGCGAAGCGGCCAAAGCCGTACGGGATGTGGAAAATTCCGGGGTAGACCTGAACAGCAACTTTTTTGCCTCTATGGTTTTTGGCAATGACAAGAACTCCTACCTGTCACTGACCGGCAGCTTAAAAGACGCCGCCAAGTTTGAGGATTTCCTGAAAAAGAATGCTCCCAACTTTGCCTCCAAAACAAAAGGCGACTTTACCTATGCCTGGCTGCAGGATGATAATTCCCTGGTAGGCTGGAACAAAAGCGTGGTGATCTATGTGCGCCCCTTTGACCTGAACGATATTAAGAAACATGGCGGTGTACCGGGTATGCCCGGGGCCGACGAGCCGGACAGCTCTGAGGAAGGCGAACCGGCGGTGATAGACTCTGCCACTGCGCTGCCTACTGTGCTTACCACGCCGGATGATGCGGAAAGCACCTGGCTGCCGGTGCTGGATAACCTGTTTCACCTGAAAGATGCAGAAACAGCCGGTTCCCTGGAACCTTTCAAAAACCTGCTGAAAGAAAGCGGCGACATGAGCTTTTTTGTGCATCCGGAAGTGATCTCCACCAGCCAGATGACCATGCTGCCTGCCAATTTCAAAAAACTGCTGGAAGGCTGTTATTATGCAGCTACCGTAAGTTTTGATGAAGGTAAGGTAGTAATGAACGGCCATTCTTATGTAGGCAAGGAAATGGCTGATATCTATAAGAAATACGGTAATAATACACTTGACCTGGAGATGCTGGAAAAATACCCTTCTGATAACATTACCGGCTTTTTCGCCTATGGCTTTGACATGCGCATTATAGGCGACATTGTAAAAAGCACCGGAACAGATGGTATTGTGAATATGATGATGGGGCAGAGCGGGCTTACGCTGGATGACGTGCTGAACGCATTCAAGGGACAGCTGGTATTTGTATCTTCCGACTTTTCCATGAAGAAAAAACCGCTGCCTTATTTCCCGGAAGACAGCACCGTGAGCGCTGACAGCAAATGGGTATTTGCCATGAAAGTAGGCGATAAAGCCGCTTTTGAAAAGCTGATGAACTCACCCATGGTTAAAAACTTTTTTGTTAAACAGGGCGATCATTATGTAATGGCTCAGCAGCTGCCTAATATGCCGGCTGTTGATATTACAGATAAGCTGGTAACAGCAGCCTCCGACAGCGTATTGCTGGAGGCTTACCTGGCCGGTAAGGGTAAAGCCAAGCTGGATGATGATATTGTAAGCAAAATAAAAGGCAACCCAATGGGCGCCTATGTTAATTTTGAAAAGCTGGCGCAGAATATACCGGATAGTGAAATTCCGGCAGAAGGCCGTACAGTAGCCCTGCAGGCAAAAGACCTGTTAAAGGACCTGCGCGCAGTAAGCCAGCCGTTTAATGGCAAGGTGCAGGAATCACAGGTGGTGGTAACTTTTAAGAATGAGAAAGAGAACAGCCTGGTACAGCTGGTGAACCTGGGTACCGCTGCTGCCAAGTATTACAAAGAGCAGCAGGCAAAAGAGAAAGCGGAAGCAATGGAAGCAGATACTGCTGCCGCTCCCGGTAATTGATACTGATAAATAAGATATAAGAAAAAGCCTACCCATTACAGGTAGGCTTTTTCATTTCACCAAACAGATCTGCAAACCTGCCGGAAGACAGGCAATAAGGGCGCTGCAAAAAAATGGCCGCCCGTTAAGGCGGCCATGCATCTGAGTCAATAAGGCATCTGAAGCCTGCTATTGAGTATGTTAGTAGCTTACGATTTTACATTACCCATTACATACAGCTGGTCTAAATGCGGGGTGGGGCTGCCGCCGGTATTTTCCAGTGTAATGGCAAAGGCCTGCGCTTTCAGCACCGGTTTTAGCTGGCAAAGATCTGTACAATCACCTAACATGCCCGCATCAACGGGTTTGCCATCCACCAGTGCCCATAGCTGGTATTGCTTGCCGGCGGGGGCTTTGGGCAGCTTGTTAGCCAGTACATATACATCTTTGGTATGGGTATCCCAGAACAGGGTTACCAGGTTGCCTTCCTTACCCGGTGTACCCGGCATGGATACTTTTAACATACCGGGGGCAGCCATCAGCTGCATACGGTCCTGCATTTGCCGCAGCCTGGTTTGGTACAGGCCGTTATCTGCCACCACGGTATTGCGTTCATTCATGAGCGCTATATAATCTTTATTAGCCTGGTGGTATTTCTGGTAAAGATATACGTTGATGGTTGCGCTGACCACCAGTAATACGATGGAAGCGGCTGCAAAATACCGCACCTTGTTCATACGCTTTAACAACGATGTTTGATTGGCGGCAGTAGTACCGGCAGCCGGGGCAAATTCATGTTGTAAGGTATGCTGTAATTGTTCCTTCACATTATCTGATACAGGTACTGCGCCGGCGTTGGCTGTTGCTGCCAGCCATGCTTCGCATGCAGCTATAGCGGCTTCCACCTCAGGATACTCAAAGCGCAGCCTTTGCAGCTCTGCTACATCCTGTGCGTCCGCTACGCCTAACACGTAGCTTTCGATCACACCGCTTTGTATGTATGCCTGTATATCCACTTTATAATTTAACCTGTTGCCTTAATAATAATAAAGCTGCTCTAAGCCTTGTTTTTACGGTACCTAACGGAATGTTCAGCATTTGTGCTATTTCATCCTGCTTATACCCCTGGAAATAAGATAGTTCTACTAATACCTTATGCTCTTCTTTTAAGCTGTGCACCATTTTACGTAACCCTATATCATCAATGGGATTGGGCTGAGTGGCGCCCGCCAGCGGTATAAGGTCGTCGGTTAATGAATTATTCTTTTGACTATTCCGCCAGTCTTTGCCACGCACTGTATCTATGGAAGTGGTACGGGCAATACTAAACATCCAGGTGAACAGCCGTCCCTTAACAGGATCGTATTGCTCTATTTGCCGCCAGATCTTTACAAAAACCTCCTGCAACACATCTACAGATACATCCGGATCCGGCACAATTTGCTGGATCACGCCATGTAAGGCGGACGAGTAGTGATCGTACAGATAGCTAAATGCAGCTTGCTCCCGCAATTTCAGCGATCTAACCAATTCTTGCTCCGTGTATGTTGGTACGGCTTTCAAAAGCAGACAAATAAATTCAGATGCGCCTTTATATACGGATTACTGTTAAATTAAGTTTGCTGCTATAAAAATAGTTTGTACATTTTGTATTTCATGGAATTTATATGCAGATCCAACTGAGCCACCTGATACCATTGCCCCTGCGCGACAAGCTATTGCAGCGGACATCTGATATCTGGAACAAGGACGTGACCTTTAGCCCGGGCAGTTTTATAAAGATAAAAGCGCCTTCCGGCACGGGTAAAACCACCCTGGTACACTACCTGTACCATATAAGATATGACTATTCCGGTAAGATAATAGTGAACGGCAAACCCTGGCAGGATTATAATAAATCCGCGCTGGCCACTATACGCCAGCAGCAGGTGAGCATTATTTTCCAGGACCTGCGCCTGTTTGATCAGCTGACTGCCTGGGAAAACATAGAGCTGAAAAGAGTGATGGGCCCTGCCCCGGCCTGCACAGGGGAGCAGGTGCAGGAAATGGCCGCCCGCCTGCAGGTAACGCATGTGCTGCAGCAAAGCGCCCGCACACTTTCTTACGGGGAGCGGCAGCGTATAGCCATTATACGTGCGCTGGTACAACCCTTTCAATGGCTGTTAATGGATGAGCCCTTCAGCCACCTGGATGAGGAGAATACCCGCCGCGCTGCTGCGCTGATAGCGGAAACCTGTAAAGCACAGCAAGCCGGTTTTGTGCTTACTGACCTGGATAATGATGTGCATTTTAATTACGATGTGCAATATCAATTATAAACAGCGCTTAGCTTTTAGCTAAAGGCTAAGAGCTAAACGCTAAAAGCTAGTACTCAAACATGCGCCCGTTCTTTCAACTCTTAAAAAAGATCATACAAACCGGTATTGGCAAAAGCCGCCTGCTAATGGCTACTGCGGGCCTGGGTATTGCCATGGTGCTGCTGCTGATAGCTATACAGGCCCATACCAACTTTAACCAGCTGTTATACGGGCGGCAGAACCAGAATGAGAGTGCGGATTTCCTGGTGGTGAATAAAAAGATCACCAATGCCATGATGGGGCAGTCAGATAAAAGCATGTTCACCGCAGAAGAGCTGCAAACCATCAAGCAACAAAGCTTTGTAGAAGCAGCAGGATACATAACCTCCAGCCAGTTTAAGGTAACGGCCGCAGCACCCGGCGAGCTGCAATTCTATACGGATATGTTCTTTGAATCGGTTCCCGATTCTTTTATAGATGTAAAGAATGAAGAGTGGAAATGGCAGGAGGGAGATGGTGTTATACCTATTATATTACCCAATGATTTTTTAAACCTGTATAATTTTGGATTTGCCCTCAGCCAGGACCTGCCGCAGGTTTCGCAGGAAACGGTAAAGAACCTGCCGGTAAAGATCACGGTATCCAGGGGACTGCTCTCTTCCCAGTTCACCGGACATATTGTAGGTTTTTCAGACCGCATCTCTTCCTTTTTAGTGCCGGCCGCTTTTATGGATTGGGCCAATAACCGCTATGGCAATGGTAAAGCGGCAGCGCCATCCCGCATAGTTATTAAAACCAGCGACCCTGCCAACCCGGCCCTGGTAAAGTTTCTGGACGATCATGGCTATACCACCAACCAGGATAAGATCAAGTACAGCAAAACAAAGCTGATCGTACAAACCATTGTATCCGTGATCGGTTTCTTTGGTATAGTGCTGTTACTGTTTGCCCTGCTGGTGTTCAGCATGTTCATACAGCTGATCATTGCATCCTGTAAAAAAGAGATCCAGCTACTGGTAATGCTGGGTACTGCGCCGGCACAGCTGCGGCGTTATTTGCTGCGGCAGTTTGTGCCGCTGTATGTAGTAACCGGCATAGTGGCTGTATTGCTGGTAGCGGTGCTGCAATGGGTGGCTGCCCGTGCGCTGGCAGCGCATGAAATGGTGGTAAGCCCCTGGCCGGGTATAGGCATGTGGATAGCCGCTGTAGTGGTATTGCTGCTGGTGTATTTTGTTAACAACCGTACGATCCGCAAATACCTGGATTGATTTTAGATTTTAGATTTACGATTTTAGATTTTTTGGAAGTAGTATAGTGGTATCCGTTACTTACGTGGTATGCCATAAACCAGCTTGGTACTATTGGCATCCAATTCCGCGCCAATCAAATCGTAAATCTAAAATCGTATATCGTAAATCCCAGGTCAGCCAAATCTAAAATTGTAAATCTAAAATCTACAATCCCATGAGATCCCATGTACTGACAGCCCTCTTATTATTATGCATGAGCGCAGCTTATGCGCAAAGCACCATTTTGCATTGCGGTACCCTTATTGACGGTATTGCCAATACACCCCGTAAAAATGTATCGGTAATTATTGCCGGCAACCAGATCTCCGCTATAAAAGAAGGATTTGTAGAAGGCGCCCCGCAGGACAAGATCATAGACCTCAGCAAACAAACTGTTACTCCGGGCTGGATGGATATGCATGTGCACCTGGACGGGGAGCTTACAAAGGAAGCATTCATGGAAGAATTTACCATGAACCCGGCGGATTATGCCTTTCAGAGTGTGGCATTCTCAGAGCGTACGCTGATGGCTGGTTTTACCACCGTGCGTGACCTGGGTGGCGGCTATGGTGTAAATATTTCCCTGCGTAATGCCATTAACAAAGGCCTGGTAAAAGGCCCGCGGGTGTTTACAGCAGGCAAGGCCATTTCCACTACCGGCGGCCACGCAGACCCTACCAATGGTTACCGCCGCGATCTGATGGGCGATCCTGGCCCGGATGTGGGAGTAGTGAACGGCCCTGATGAATGCCGTAAAGCAATACGCCAGGCGTATAAGAATGGATCAGACCTGATAAAGATCATGGCCACCGGCGGCGTGCTGGACTTAGCCAAGGATGGCAGCGGCGCCCAGTTTACAGAAGAAGAGCTTAAAGCCATTGTGGAAACTGCCAAAGACTACGGTATGCGGGTAGCCGCTCATGCACATGGGGCTGAAGGTATTAAACGCGCTATACGCGCCGGCGTTACCTCCATAGAGCATGGCACTTTTATAGATGATGAAGGCATGGAGCTGGCCAAAAAATACGGCACCTGGTATGTGCCTACAATTATAGCCGGCCGTTCTGTAGCGGATTCCGCTAAAATTCCCGGTTTTTATCCTGCCGTTATAACTCCCAAAGCCTTATCCATTGGGCCTAAATTACAGGCCACCTTTGCCAAGGCCTATAAAGCCGGGGTTAAAATAGCCTTTGGTACAGATGCCGGCGTGTATGCACACGGAAAGAACTGGCTGGAATTTACCTACATGGTAGAAAGCGGCATGCCAGCCATGGAAGCTATTAAAGCCGCTACCATGCAGGCAGCTGACTTATTGGGCATGAAGGATAAGCTGGGAAGCATTACCGTTGGCAAGCTGGCAGATATTGTTGCGGTGGATGGGGATCCCCTGCAGGACATACAAACCATGGGCAAAGTAAGCTTTGTAATGAAAGATGGGTTGGTTTTTAAGAACACAACGGCTAACTTGCCAACCGTTAAAAACGACTGATATGTTAAAAGCAACTGATAAAAAGTTTGTACACGTAGTGAACTTTTACCTGAAACCAGGCCTTTCTGCCGCGGACATTAAAAAGTTTGAAGATGGAGTTAGCGAGCTGGGAAAAATAGAAGCCGTACAGGTATTCAACTTGGGCAAACCCGCCAGCACAGACCGTCCGGTAATAGACCGCAGCTATAGCTATTGCGAGCTAACGGTATTTAACAGCCAGGCCGACCATGATATTTACCAGGAACATCCCATTCACCTCAAGTTTGTAGAAGAATGCAAACACCTGTGGGAGAAGGTGGTGATCTTTGATTCTGAGACGATAGACTACTAAAGAAATGTAAGATCTTAAATGTAAAAGTGGAATGCAGCGATGTTGGATATTAAACCATCTACGCTGCATTCCACTTTTATATTTTGCATTTATCCCGTTCATAAAGTCTTTTAAATGGTCTCCATGAACCTCCTTCGCTGGTTTAAGATTTAAATTTCACCTTCCATTACCAATTTCGCTGTACTGCAGACGGGTGTGGCACTACAAAGGTTTTACGCACCCTTTCCGACCGCAGTAAATAAGGGATCCAGATGGCGGCTCCTATAATGCCCCTGCTTATATTGGTGATCTGGTCCCTGCTCCATGCATAGTTGTTATTTAAAGCGCTTACCGCTATATAATCCAGCACCTGCACGCTTAACACCGCCGCAAAAAAAACAATACAGGCTGCAGGAAAAGTATCCCGCTTTCTGAAAAACAGCAGCACTAACAATACGGCATATACGCACAGGAATACATTGCAGGCCAGCTCCGCTATAAATACCAGCAGCCTTACCTGCGCATCCTGGGCATGCACCACAGCCTCCCAGGTGGCATTACTGAAAAAGCCGCTCCGTACTAAATCCACCAGTATGCCAAGCGGGGAAAATGTAATGCTAAAACCCAGCAGTAACAGCCAGCCGCCAATAGCCCAGGACTCCGGGTTATACTGCAGCGGGAATACTGAACGATGATAAAAACGTACGGCCATGTAGCTGAAAATACCTGCAAACAGCAGGCATAAAACCAGCATTACCCAGCTAATACCTTTATGCCCGGCAGGTGAGGTGCTGCTGCCGGCAGTGGGGTCCCAGTAAAGGTAAAAGCCGCCTATTTCAGCCAGCTGGTTACGGTCGTCCACATAATTGGTAAGGTAATCAACCGGCACATGGTCCTGGTAGGAGTTGTACTGGTAATGCAGCGTAACGGTGCGGCCATTTACAGCAGCCGTGAAATCAATACGGTAGTATTTATTCTTTACGTGCATGCTGGTATTATCCATGGCCCAGTCATTCGGCATCTGCAGCGTGATCGTATAGTCCAGCGCGTAAGGATATTTCAGCGCCAGCGGCTGCGTATGATTATCGTCCGGTACCCGGGGCAGCATATCTGTTAATATGCGGGCCTGCACATGGAACTGCTGGCGGTTAGCCGCTGTAGTATCCGCTTTCCAGGGATTGTGAATGGTATAGTATTCGCCTACTTCAAAACGGTCTTCGGGTTCTGCATCTTCGATCTGCAGGCCGCTGTCTGCCCGCACATCACCATACAATCCTTTATAATAATCCAGGAAGGCGCGCTCCTGGTCTTTCATGCTGTTCTCTGCAAAGTTCGCCCGCTGGTCATCTGCAAACTGCAGGCTGTAGTTGGAAAGCACCTGCAGGTGGGCGGGCTTTTTATTGCTTTCCGGCAACACAAAGGTTTCTGAAATGCGTACGGTGCCATTATAGCGCTGGTCTATGCTGCTTAATGCATTGGTGCCCTTTTTTATGATCAGTGCCAGTTGATAGTCCGGCACCGTAAGGTTATCAATGGTGCCGCGCTGGTAATTAATGGTAGGATCTATCCAGTAATGATTGCCGCTAAGGTTGGCAGATACAATTACGTGATTGAACAGTACCGGCGAGGGCAGCGCCTCCGACAGCGAGGCTTTTGCAAACGTATTTACATAAGCCATGCTGGCATCAATTCCATTGGCCTGTAAGATGGTGCAAAGCAGCAGGGATTTATCTTTACAATCGCCAAAGCGCTGGTTCAATATTTTCCCGGGCTGGCTGGGGCGGTGGGAGTATTCGCCCATTTCAATGCCCATATAACGGATATCGTCCTGCACAAAGCGGATAGCCTTTTGCATGTACAGCGCCTTGTTGTTGCCGGTTTCTTTTTGCCAGGCTGCTATTTTCTGCTGTAAAGCAGGGCTTAGGTCATGCGTGGCATTTACCAGCAGGGCCCAGTTCACAATGGGTTCCCAGCTGGTGTATTCACTGGCCTCCACATACGCATAGTTATCGTACCAGGAGGGTGTTCTGTAATCCACCCTTTCCGGTTCTGCAATATGTTTGGGCTGCCATTCATACAGGTTCATGCCCTGCCATGTTTTCTTAACCGGCATAGGTGCATCGTTAAATGACCTGAATTGTATGTTACGGGCGGTGGAGGCAATAAGGCATTTGTAATAATTTAAAATAGGCTCGGAGGCTGCAAAGTAAAAGGTGCGGAAGTACTTATCCTCAAAAATGGGATTGCGGCCGGTAATGGTGTAGGCGTATTCTATCTGGTCGCCTTTGCGCACATCTTCAATAATACAATAGGCAGTATACACGCCGCTGTATATAAAACGCGAAAGCTCTTTTTCCTGCTGCAGAATGCGGAACTGGCCTGCACTTAGCTTGTTCAGTACTTTACCGTCGCGGCGTATGATGAGCTGGTGAAACTGCAGCTGCTCATAAGCGGGATCATAATCTACAGATACCTCTGCGCCATTTTGTACCCCGGCTTCTGAAACTATCTGACGGATGATGTGCTGGTAAACGCTTTTCTTTTCTGCATGGTGCTGCTCTTCCAGCAGCAGCAGGCAGTACCCGCTGCTTATATCGTGCAGGTTGGGCTTTTTATTAAGGTCCGGCGTATAGGGGGCCAGCCATTTAGGAGCGGGTGTAATGGTAAAATTGTTACGCTGTGCATGCAGCAGTAAGGGCAGGCACAGTAACATCAACAGCCACTTGAGTATATAAGGATAGTAGGAACGGTACATGAATGAATTTTAAATAAACAAGCAAATCTCAGCGGTCATTATTCTCTATCGTTAAACTATATACAGCAAAAGATCCCAGCCAGTGCTCGCCTGCATAGTCGCCGCTGGCCACGTGGGGCAGCGCGGCTTCCAGGTGGTGGTGCGCCAGCTGTTTAATAGCCTCCTGGTTCTGATCCACGTGGCGGGCAATACCATACAGGCACCAGGCGCGGCTCAGGTTCAGGCCATCCAGGTGCACCAGCTTACCATCCGTACGGTCTTTTACCTGTGCGGTGCTAAGTATAGTAATGGGTGTGGTGAACAGGCCGGGTAAAAATTCCTTTACCCAGGTTGTATACTGGCTTGCCGGCATAATACGCCACATCAGGTCTGCCTCTTCCAGGCAGGGCGAAAGGAAATCGTACCCGCCGGGCTCCCAGCTAATGGGGCAGTCTTTGTCCTGCGCATAAAAACGCAGGGCTGCTTTGCGGATGGCCGTTTGCAGGGCCGTATCCTGTGCGGTTACCGCGTAATCCCAGGCCAGGCGCAGGCCAAAGGCCAGGTTGGTATGCTCGCCCACCCGAATGGGATATACCAGCTTATCCAGGAAAGCAATGTAGGCGCTGGAAAACTGCTGTGCCAGCGGTTGTACATTATGGCTCAGGGTTTGGCCCAAAGGATCTTTCCAGGTAAGCAGCTCCCGCTGTAATTGCAGCAGCCAACTCCAGCCATAGATACGTTCAAAGCCTTTATTTTCTTTATTAAAATAAATACGTTGTTCAACATGAATATTGCTGGCCGTAAGGTTCTCTGCCAGCTTAGTGCGGATGGTGGCGGCTTCCGGAAGGTCCGGAAATGATTTTAACAACCGTACCAGCATCCAGTGCCCGTGTACGCTGCTATGCCAGTCGTAACAGCCGTAAAAGGCAGGGTGGTATACTTTAGGATCTGTAACCAGTGAGCTATCGGAAAAGGTAACGCCTGTTTTATAGGGAAACTCTTTTTGCATACAGCGCAACGGTAACCCGGCCAGGTGGGAGGCGCCGGCGGGTGTAAGCTGTAAATGGCCGGCAGCGTTTTGGTTGTACAATGTTTCTTGTGCGTAACCGGTTAACATGCTGATATTACACAGCGTTGCCAATAAGATTTTTTTCACAGGTCAGATTATTTGTTTAATAACAATCGTACATAAAAAGAGGGTTTGGCCAGCTTTTTACGGAGATCCACTTCATAGAACATACAGGATATTAACTCTTTCAGCTGCTTGTTGCGCGTCCCCATTTTCATTAATAAGTTAAAGAGCCTTGGATATTTTACCAGCTTTTGCAGGCGGTGGCTTAGCTGCAGCTCCGGCCCCAGTACCTGGTATACCCGCTCATCATAAGCGGCCAGCCGGCTTTCCGAAAAATCACCTGCTGCCAGCGCGGCGGCAGCCTGCTGTGCGGCTATACGGCCGGCATACAGGGCGTTGCCAATACCTTCCCCGGTGAACGGATCTACCAGATAAGCAGCATCGCCTACCAACATATAACGGTTTCCGGACAATTTTCTTTTCTTACTGCCCAGCGGAAGTCCGTAACCTTCTATAGGACTGTCTATTTCAGCCTCCCGGAAGCGCTCTTTGAACACAGGATCCTGCTCCAGGGTATCTGTCAATAATTTTTTGAGGTTTATTTTTTTACTGCGCACTGCTTCGCTGATCATATCCATGCCCACATTGGCATCGCCGTTAGGCAGGGGAAAGATCCATAAATAACCCGGCAGCAGGGGTTTTAAAAAGTGCAGCTCAATAAAGCTATCGGCATGCATGCCTTTTACATTCTTATAATAGGCCCGTACACCGGCAGCATAATAGGCCGGCTCCATACGGATGTTGGCTACGTCTTTTGTGAACGAGGAATGGGCGCCGTTGGCAATAATGAGCAGGGGGGCCTTTACGGAAAAGTTGCCGGTAGTATCGGTTACCAGGTAACCATCATCCTGCAGCACATATTTATCAATGGTTACGCCTTCAAAAAGTTGGATCTCCGGCCGGCGTTTGACCTCATCCACCATAAAATTATCAAAGTGAATGCGCTTGCACACAAAACCCGCCGGTTCATCTGTTTGCAGGTTGTAATTGGGTTTATAGGCTACCTCCATGCTGGTGCGTCCAGGGGCTACAAATGTAACGCCCCAGCTATCCTGTTTGGGGGTAAATTCCCGCAGGCGCTGTGCAACGGCAGGGTCAATCTGTTCCAGCGCCGTTAGTACCTTACCGCTTAAACCATCGCCGCATACCTTGTCGCGGGGAAATACAGCCTTATCTACCACCACACACTCAATACCCAATTGCGCCAGCTGCAGGGCGGCCGTAGTGCCACCCGGCCCCGCACCGATGATACAAACTTTGGTTTCGATCATTTTTCCTCTTATAAATTTGGCCTGAAAGATAAGGAATTGGGGCATAAACCTTGTAACACCCCATATCCTATCTTTGTAACCTTAAATAGTAGTTTATGTTTGGAGATCTCTTTGGCAAGCTGCAGGAAGCCCAGCAAAAAATGGAAGAAGGCAAGGAAAGACTGGCCCATGTAACGGTAGATGGGGAAGCCGGCGACGGCGCTGTAAAAGTAGCGGTAACCGGTAACCGCGAAGTAAAGAACATTACTATTGCCGACCATTTGCTGGCCCCCGGTAATAAGGAAGAGCTGGAAGACCTGCTGATAACCGCCCTGAACCGGGCCCTGAAAAATGCGGAAAACCTTTGGGAAAGCGAGATGAAAGGTTTGGCCGGTGGTATGCTGGGCGGGCTGGGGATGTAAGGAAATGATGAGGGAGGTAAGAAGCAGGATGATGGAGTTTGATGACGGAAGTTGTGGCGGAAAATGGATAGGTTAAATGATGTAGGGTTTTATGTAGGGGGAGGGATGTCACTAGGGTCGCATAGCAATAAAAGGGCTGTTTTAGGAGGGGAGGATACCAATTGAACCGCAATAGCGCAGCTATTAAATACCTGCCTGGCGATTGGTGATCCGCGTAAATTCCCGATCCCGTAAATCAAATTCCCGTTTTCGAAAGCCGTTCACCTGTAAAATGCATTGTTTTGCAGCAGCAGTTACCATTGGTAGCTGAAGGGTACGGCCTTTCATCCATATTTTTATTTGTAGCTACCAACTTCTATAAAGGAATTACCTCACAATTTATCCCGCTCCTCGGCCAGCATGGTTTTAAGTGTACGTGCATTCTCTATGGCGTGCATATGCACATCATTATTAAAAAAGATCCATACCTGGTGTTTTTCCTGTAACCATTTGGCGCATTTACGTGCATAGGCCCGCAGCGTAAGGGCTGCATAACCGGAGGCATATAATTCCGCCGGGCCATGAAAGCGCAGGTAAATATGCCGGGCAGTGACCGCCTCCTTATAAGGGAACCGTTTACCTGAATTAGCTATTACCAGGCCCACTCCATACCGCTCCATTAGATCCAGGCTTTGCTTGCTGAACCAGCTTTTATCCCGCACTTCAATGGAAAAGTCATATTGCTTATAGGTGGTGGATAGCAGCTGGTAAAACTCCTCCGCTACACCCGCATTAAAGCCTGCCTGGGCCGGCAGCTGTATTAAAACAGGCCCCAGCCGTTCCGCAACCGGATCAAAAACCTTAAAAAATACTTCCATCCCTTCTGCCGGGTCGTGCAGCTTTTTAAAGTGGGTAATGTAGCGGCTTAGCTTGGGACAGAATAAAAAGCCGGGTGGCACTTTTGCTGCCCAGTTCAGCACGGTTTGTTCTTTGGGCAGATGGTAAAAGCTGGTATTAATTTCTGTACAATCAAACTCCTGGCTGTAAAAGTGCAGGTAATCCACGGGTTTCAGCTTCTCCGGGTAATACACCCCCTTCCAGTGTTTATAGCTCCATCCGGAAGTTCCTATGTGGCAGGCTGGGGTGCGCGACTTTTTCATAACAATCTTTCTAAAAACCTATACAACATGAATGCCTGTTTTCAGAAATGGAAAGCCGTTTGCAGAAACGGAAGGGTCAGGAGCAGGCAGGGCTTATACGCTGTTTACTGCAGAGCGGCTGTAATGATGTGCTGTAGAAGGTTTGGGGCTATATTGGTGCAGCTGCGTTACAAATTGGAACAAGGTTGGCATACCAGGAGAAAACAATTTATATGCATCCGCAAAAGAAAATTCCCGCACCAGCCTCCAAAACCATGTATTACCTATTGGTGGGTGCGGTAGCCGTAAGCTTACTGGCACAGTTACTGGTGCAATTCCTGAAGCATTAAAAAGTATGTTATGATCAATCAATATGAAGTACCTGCACTGATAGAAGATACCGTACCGGTATTACGCAAAGCGCTGCACCAGTTCCCGGCTGTTTTTCATATATACGAAACAGTTACCTGCCTTAGCAATTACACCCTGCAGCAATTACGGGAACGGCATTACAGCCGGGCTATGCCTTGTTTGCAGCTGGCCGGTCGCTTATATGAGCGGGGAAATGCAGTGGTGAAAAGCGCTATTGAAGCGCATTTTTTGCCGGCATTATCTGCCATACCTGTTGCAGATGCGGTGAACCGCATAAAATTATATTCACTGATACCCGCTTCCCTGTATAACCAGTTTATACAACAGCAGCTTAGTGGGCATACACAAATCAATCCTCAATAAATGGAAAGTCCGGATATAGTGGTCCGCCTGGCCGGTATGGCCGATGCGGATTTTGCGCTGCCGATAGCAGCAGAATTGGAAGCCAGCGCCAACGTGCGCGGTACGGGTATTGCACTGCCTGTGTACCGCTATGTTATTTGATCCCTGCCTGCAATAATTATAAATTTCCGGACTGCTGTTATTAATCCGCAAGGGTTCACTAAATTTGTAGCCAGCTGCCAACCTAGCTCAGCTGGTAGAGCAACAGTTTCGTAAATTGTAGGTCGTGGGTTCGAATCCCATGGTTGGCTCAGTGAAAGCGGATGGTATTCAAACTGCCATCCGCTTTTTTATATCCCCACACATTAAACAAATTCTATTTATATTTATACCCTAATCATTTCCGGTTATGCGTTATTTATCCCTATTGTTGTTATGTGCAGGTTTTACTGCATGCCACCAAACTACAACCCATACTGCTGCAAACAACAGCGCAATTCATTTACAGCTCTCATCCCTCTATAGCCGGGATACGGTGAAGCTGGTATTAAAAGAAAGCGCCGTTAAACATAAGGAGGCCGACAAGATCTTTCTGCAAGCCATTGATACTTACCGCAATAAAAAGAACCCGGCTGCCAGCATTACGCTGTTTAAAAACTCCATTCTGCTGCAGCCGCAGGCCAAAGCCTATTATGAATTAGGCAACGCGCTGCTGGATAGCAATGAGCCGCTGGAAGCCACCAATGCATATACCATCGCGGAGCTGCTGGACTATACTCCCTTGCACAGGGTTTTATATAACCAGGCCTGCGCTTACTCCCGGTTAAAACAGAACGAAAAAGCCAAATACTACCTGGTATCAGCTATTGAATTTGGATACAGTAACCTGAAAAATATACTCAACGACCCGGACCTGCAAAATTTAAGAGAGGACTATAAATGGGATTTCCGGCACACGGTTATCAACGCATTTGGCGGTGCTACAGACCCCGAAAAGCTGCAGTGGAACCTCTTTTGCAGGGAATTTGAGGTACTGGACCTGCCCATAGTGCTGGACAAGGAATATGCACACACGCTGAGAGATCACTACATTTCGTATGATTTTGAACGTTATATACCTGAAATGCGCGACGAAAAATTTTCACGCGAAGTAGGGAATGAATTCTATCACGTTGGATTGGTAAAAAGTACGGATAGCGTGCGTACCCTCATTTATGCATCACGGGAAGAGCTGGGCGATTCAGAGGCCGATCCCCTGTATTATATATGCAGCTATACCACCACTGGTAAGCTGATACAAAAAATGCTAATAGGCGGGCGCCAGAAGCTGGATGAACCTTACCGGATACCCACCATACAACCCAATGGCGATGTGCAGGTAACCCAGTTTAAGATGCGGTATGAAAAAGATCCGTACCAGGCAGGATTTGAGGATAACAAGATCATAGAAATGAAAGAGCTGGATAAGGAATACTATGTGCTGGAAGCGGATGGCCATTTTGCCAAGCAGCCGGCCTTACTGGGTATGCGTTAACAGCTGGGTAATTCTCTTTTTAAGAAAAAAACGGATCCAGGCTTCCATGAGCAGCAGGTTCAGCGTCCAGCTTAACCAGGAAATAAGAATATAGGCATCTTTAGGATGCAGGGGAATATTGAACACATCTATCAGGTAAGCATACAGCCTTAATGTAAGTGCTGAAAGCGTTAACGCATAACTACGCAGCAGCATCTGCCCATGTAGCTGCCAGCGCCTTTGCAGGGCATAACGCCATCCCATATACGTACTGCCCAGCCATAAGCAGGATAGCAGCACAAAACTAATGCGGGCGGCTATTCCACCATTTGCATAAAAAGACATAATAAGCCCACTGGGCCCGCTCAGGCAAAGTACCGTTAACACATATATTTTACCGGAGGTACGGTGCACGCGCGGATATTTTTTCAGCAAATACCAGCTGCACTGCAACAGCCCGGTAACTAGTACCACACTGCTAATGAACACATGTGTATAAAAGCTTAGCCGCCAGTGGCGGATGTGGTACACCCATTGTTTGGTCATCAGGAAATCCGTGTACCGGTTAAGGGATGTATAGGGCCAGCTGAGGCGCAGCATTAACCAGCTACCGTAGAGTATAAATGCAGTAAATACAAAAAGGAAACCGCGTTTTATGTATTGCAGCATTATCCGGCTATCATCTTATTGAATGTAATATCTTCTCCTTCTAAGCCGGTAGAATATGTTTTATCCTCGTTAAACTGTAAGATAAAAATGCTGTTACGTTTAGGGAATTCTTCATTGGGCTGCCAGTTTACATGTATCGTGTCTCCTTTCTGCTCCCAGGTACCTTTCAGCGTAATGGATTGTTCAGCGTAAGTGCTGTCAGTTACTTTTGGATAATAGTCGAACAGGCAGCTGCCATCTTCATCAAAGTAAAGCTCGCCCTGCTCACTGGTAAAGGGGTAGTTCAGTACACTGATACTTTCGTTTTCTTCAGTTCGTTTCACGAAGTTTAGCGTAAAGTTTTTTTCCTGCAGTGCTTTTTTATCCAACGGTTCCCAGTGCCCTTTGGCAGTAGTAAATTCTTTATCAAAAACCAGTTTGAAATGCCCGTCAAAAGGGTGATCGCCGGGTTCATTGAGGGTAGCTACCCAGCGATCTCCCTCCTGTTTCAGCGTTCCGCTAAGGTTGCGCCGCAAGCCTTTATGCACATTATAGCCCGCCAGGTGATTCGGGCTGGTATAGTTGATGGTAATGAAAATGGGCGCGCCGCCAAAATCGCCTTTATAAAGCCCCTGGGCACGTTCTTCCGGTGCCCCGGCGGCAACAGCAGTACTGTCTGTAGCGGCAACGGGCGGTGCAGCAGGTGCGGAACATGCGCCCAGTATAATAGCGCAGGCAAGGGTAGTTATAGTGTATTTCACAGGTATTCAGGATTTGGCGTAAAATAAAGTAATTCTATGGTAATTTATTTACACCAAAGTGTATTAATCTCCTATTATAATCCGGATATGTACTAATTTTATAAATGAACCATATCTTAACAGTACGTTACCATATGATTTAAATCATTGGATAAAACAAACTATCATCCTACTTTTGAATAATGAACATCACAAAACAACACAGGGAGCGGCCTAAATGGCTGCATGAGATGGACTTCATGGGCATGCACCTGATACCTTTACTGGCTTTCTTTACACACGTAACGGCGTTTGACTGGATCTTGTGTGCGGCGCTGTATGTAGTACGCATGTTTTTTGTAACCGGCGGTTATCACCGGTATTTTTCGCACCGCGCTTTTAAAACATCGCGCTTTTTCCAGTTTATACTGGCAGGCGGAGCGCAAAGCAGCTTTCAGAAAGGGGTACTGTGGTGGGCTGCTAATCACCGTGTTCACCATAAGCACAGCGATACACCGGAAGATCCGCACTCTGCAAACCTGTATGGTTTCTGGTATGCGCATATTGGCTGGATCATGGGACCGGAATACAAACCTACCCGTTATGAGCTCATCAAGGATATGAAACATAAAGAGCTGTACTGGCTCAACAAATATCATTTTGTGCCACCGGTAGTTTTAGCCCTGGCAGTATACCTGGTGGGTAACAAAGTGAACGGTACCGGCTTCTTTGACTGGGGCGCAGGTGTTTCCACTTTGCTGATCGGTTTTTTCCTGAGCACCATCATACTGTTTCACGGCACCTTTACCATTAACTCCCTGATGCATAAGATCGGTAAGCAGCGTTATAAAACCGGCGATCAATCCCGCAACAGCCTGGTGCTGGCGCTGGTAACGCTGGGTGAAGGCTGGCATAACAACCACCACTATTATCAAAGCGCTGCCCAGCAGGGTTTCTATTGGTGGGAAATTGATATCACTTACTACATCATCCGCGCCTTAGGCGCGCTGGGTATTGTATGGGATATACGCGGCGTACCGGTGAAAGTGAAGGAGAGTAACAAGCTGAACCAACCTGCAGGAAATAAAGTGCCCATACCGGCGCCGGAATATCAATCGGAAAACTAGGGAAACCTATCCGGTATAAGTACAACTAATACCGGGATTTGGTACATACCTCTCAAATACACGTTGTGTACTTTTGTGAAGTATAACCAATATCCGGGCAGTATGACCAAGAGCAAATATTTCTTCCTCATCATCATATTAGGCGCCTTGACAGCATTGGCGCCTTTTTCTATTGATATGTACCTGCCGGGTTTCCCGGCAATTGCCAAAGACCTGCATAGCGATATTGCAGCGGTGGCACTTTCTTTATCCAGCTTTTTTATTGGCGTGTCTGCCGGGCAGCTGCTGTATGGCCCGCTGCTGGACCGTTTTGGCAGAAAGCGTCCTTTACATATAGGCTTGCTGGTGTACCTGCTGGCATCATTGGGCTGCGTGCTGGCCACGTCGGTGGAGGCGTTGATAGTGCTGCGCTTTGTGCAGGCATTAGGTTGCTGTGCTGCAACGGTAGCCTCTACCGCTATGGTGCGCGACCTGTTCCCGGTAGAGGATAATGCTAAAGTATTTTCCATGCTGCTGCTGGTAGTAGGCGCATCGCCTATGCTGGCGCCGGCTATTGGCGGGTATGTAAGTGAGTTCCTGGGCTGGCATTACATTTTTATAATTCTTACAGCGCTGGCCGCCGTAATACTGGCCGCCGCTTTCTGGGGCTTGCCGGAAAGCAGCGCGCCGGATCCTAATTACTCTTTAAAGCCGGGACCTATTACGCGCAGCTTTCTTTCCGTAGTACAGGAGCCGCGGTTTACCACCTACGCTTTAACCGGCGCTATTTCCTTTGCAGGATTGCTGACGTATGTAGCGGGATCGCCCAATGTGTTCCTGGAGATCTTTAAAGTGTCAGGCACACAATACAGTCTCATATTTGCTTTGCTGGCAGCGGGTTTGATAGGCGCGGGACAGGTGAATAGCGTAATGCTCAGAAAGTATAAGAGTGAGCAACTGATCGTAACCGCATTGATCACTCAAACTATTATAGCCTTGGTATTGGTAACTGCCAGCACAAATGGCTGGATAGGGTTTAGCGGTACGCTGGTGCTTATTTTCATGTACCTGTCATGCGCAGGGTTTATTTTCCCCAATGCATCGGCCCTTTCCATGGCGCCGTTCTCTAAAAATGCAGGCAGCGCATCTGCGCTCATGGGCGCTTTACAAATGGGGTTAGGCGCGCTGGCCTCTGTAGCAGTGAGCCTGTTAAGCAAAATAGATCATACTACTTTTCCTATGACGGGTGTAATGGCTGGCTGTTCCCTGCTGGCAATGGGCATTTTATTGACCGGCACCCGGGTGATCCGGCTTAGAGATGCCCGTAAAACGGTGCTCTGCGATCTTTCCGCCTGAGCTTAATTCAGCCTTGCAGGATCAGGATTATCCTTTAAGCGGTCTTTGGCAAATGTAATGGCAGTTTTACCATGTGGCGCGGGCTTTCCGCTTTCATCTACATTTACGAACACCATTTTTTCTATAGCCAGTACCGGTTCCTGGGTGATCTTGTTCCTGACCTCACATTTCAGCGTAATAGAAGTAGTACCAAAGTGGGTAGCTACTATGCCCAGCTCAATAATATCGCCTAAGCGGGGTGCGCTTATAAAATTGATCTCTGAAATAAACTTGGTAACCACATGCGGGTTGTTAAGCTGCAGAATGGCGTAGATCACAGCTTCTTCATCTATCCATTTCAGTAAGCTGCCGCCAAATAAAGTGTGGTTGGGGTTCAGGTCTTCCGGTTTCACCCACCTGCGGGTGCGGAATTTTAATTCGGGTCCTTGCGTTTGCATAAAAAATCCTTTTTTAAGAGAAGTATTGGAATAGGGAGGGGCCTCTCGCATTGAATGACAATGCAAAGGTCAGCAATAAACCAGAATTTTTTAAGTGATATTATTTATGCAGGTATAGGCGCCGTCTATTAATTATTTAATGCTTTCCACAAAAGATCCTTCAGCTCATTCAGCCCCTGTTGGGTAACGGAGGATATGAACACATGCGGTACATCTGCCGGCAGTTCCGCTGCTATAGCAGCTTTCAGCTCATCATCCAGCATGTCGCTTTTGCTGATGGCCAGCAGGAATTGTTTATCCAGCAGCTCAGGATTGTATTGTTCCAGCTCATTCAACAGAATGTCAAACTCCTCCCGGTGATCTTTACTATCCGCCGGTATCAGGAATAGCAATACGGCGTTACGTTCTATATGCCGCAGGAAACGGTGCCCCAGGCCACGGCCTTCGTGGGCGCCTTCAATAATACCCGGCAGGTCGGCAATGCAGAACGATTGATTATTGTGGTAAGCTACCATGCCCAGGTTAGGGGTAAGGGTAGTAAATGCGTAATCGGCAATTTTAGGTTTCGCGGCGGTGATGGTTGAAAGCAGGGTAGATTTGCCGGCATTGGGAAAACCAACCAGCCCCACATCCGCCAGCACTTTCAGCTCCAGCACCTTCCAGCCTTCCCGGCCGGGCTCACCGGGCTGGGAATATTCCGGCGTTTGGTTGGTGGACGTTTTAAAGTAGGCATTACCGCGGCCGCCAATGCCGCCCGGCATTAAGATCACCTCCTGGCCGTCGTTCAGGATCTCTGCTTCCAGCTCCCCGGTTTCCTCATCGCGCACCTGGGTGCCGGGTGGCACCTCAATAATAATATCCTCCCCATCGGCCCCTGTACAATTATTGCGGCTGCCATTGCCGCCATCCTTTGCTACTACGTTCTTGTACCAGCGCAGGTGCAGCAGGGTCCATAGCTGGGCATTCCCTTTCAGGATAATGTGCCCGCCGCGGCCACCATCGCCCCCATCAGGTCCGGCCTGCGGGTTGAATTTGGTGCGCATAAAATGGGCGCTGCCGGCGCCGCCTTTGCCGGATTTACAAAAAACACGTATATAGTCTACAAAATTTTCCAAAAGCTTCAATTTACGGGTGGCAGGGGCTGCCCTGCCTTAAATAAAAACGCAAAGATCGTGAAGTTTGCGTGAAAAGAAACAATCACGCTACATACGATCTTTGCGTTATGATATTTTTGCGCAGGCAGGGCCTGCAAACTGCTCGTATATTCCGGCTCAGCGCCCTGGCTGCCTAACATGGGGCTTCTTATTCACTTGCTCAACCTCTCTGCTGCCAACTGCCCACTGCTAACTGCCAACTACACCTTCTCGCTCACCAGCTCATCGATCTCTTTACTCAGCAGGCTGAATATTTCATCAATACTGCCGTTGCCTTTGATCTTTTTAAACTTACCGTATTTGGCATAGTGATCAGCCACCGGGGCAGTTTTGTTATGATATTCCACAATACGTGCCTTCACAATTTCCTCGCTGGCATCATCGCTACGGCCGGAGGTAAGGCCCCGGTTCAGCAGGCGTTTGATCAGCTCATCTTCCGGCACTTCCAGGCTTAGTACAGCAGCAATGCTGGTTTTCTTTAATGCCAGCAGCTTGTCCAGCGCTTCTGCCTGGGCAGAGGTGCGGGGAAAACCATCGAATATAAATCCCCGGGCTTCCGGGTTGGCATCCAGTTTGGAACTGATCATGCCTATTACTACTTCATCCGGCACCAGCTGGCCCTGGTCCATCACTTTTTTAGCTTCCATTCCCAGGGGTGTCTGGGCGCCTATTTCGCTTCGCAGCAGATCGCCGGTGCTCAGGTGAATGAGGCCGTATTTCTGGATCAGGTTAGCACTTTGTGTACCCTTGCCGCTACCGGGAGGGCCAAATAAAATAATATTGACCATGTTCTTTAAAAAACTTAATTAAGCAAGATTGCAAATATAACAAATATTGAATGTTCTGGTAACTAAAATTACCGTTGCTTAAATAATATAAAACAATTTATCGGAATAATTAACAACATTTAAAAAATTAGCTAAAAAGATAAAATTTTTTGAAATATGATTTTAGTATAAAGCATTTATTTTATGCACGTTAAACAGATACATAATTTATTTTATTAATCCGTTGAACCTCATATAAATATTTGTATGTTTATAGGCATGATGAGGAAGCAATTTATGGTACTGGGCCTCACAGGGTTTTTCATGACAGGACAAGCGGTTCAGCAAGGGCCCACATTGCAGGACAGGACATTTTCACAGGAGGTAGCCTCTTTACCGGCGCCCCTGCAGCAACAAAAAGATACACTCGGACAGGATGGTCCGGCAGCCCAATGGGCCGACAGTGTTTTTAACACGCTTACGCCGGAGGAGCGTATTGCGCAGCTGATTATGATCCGCGCACATTCCAACCTGGGGCAGGAACATATTGATAAAGTGGTGAACGACATCCACAGCAATAAAGTAGGCGGCGTTATCTTTTTCCAGGGCGGCCCGGTGCGGCAGGCCCAGCTAACAAACTATTATCAATCCATTTCCAAAGTGCCGCTGCTGGTATCTATTGACGGCGAGTGGGGCCTGGGCATGCGGCTGGACAGCGTGATAAGCCTGCCCCGCAACCTGATGCTGGGCGCCCTGCAGGATAGCACGCTGGCCTGGCAATACGGGCACCTGCTGGGGGAGCAGTGCCGCCGCATGGGGATTCATATTGATTTTGCGCCCGACATGGATGTGAATAACAATCCCAACAACCCGGTAATTAACGACCGCTCTTTCGGGGAAAATAAATACCAGGTAGCCCGCATGGGGGTGGCCACTATACAGGGTATGCAGGCCGCAGGCATTATGGCCTGCTCCAAGCATTTTCCCGGTCATGGTGATACGGATGTAGACTCTCACCTGGATCTGCCGGTGATAGGCAAAAGCCGCGCGCAGCTGGATTCACTGGAGCTATACCCTTTCCGGCAGGCTATTGCAGCCGGCGTAGGTTCTATTATGGTGGCGCACCTGTATGTGCCGGCTATTGATAAGCGGCCTAATACACCTACCTCTATCTCCTATAATGCTACCACCAGGCTGCTAAAAAATGAACTGGACTTTAAGGGCCTGGTAGTAACCGATGCGCTGGAAATGAAGGGCATTGCCAAGTTTTACTCCAAAGGGGAAGAGGCATTACAGTCCCTACTGGCCGGTAATGACCTGCTGGTGCTGCCCTCCACGGCAGAGGGCAGTGTGGCCGCTATTATGCGCGGTATAAAACGCGGGCAGATCAGCTGGGCGGAGGTGAACAAGCGCGTAAAAAAAGTGCTCGTGGCCAAATATAACCTGGGCCTTAATAAACCACAGATTATAGATACAGCGCACCTGACCGATGACCTGAATGCTAAAACAGATACTTTAAAGAAACAGATTGCGGAACAGGCCATTACACTGATAAAGAATGATAACCGCCTGGTGCCTTTCAAGATGTTTCCCGTTAAGAAAGAAAAGATGGCCGTGGTAGCCGTAGGTGCAGATGGACCCAATACCTTTTTGGAAACGGTTAAAACCTACCGCCCGGATGCGGATGTGTTTGTATTTACCAACCGCCAGAGCTTACAGGAAGTAGCGGTGCTGATGAACAAGCTGCAGCGGGACTATAAGCAGGTGATCATTAGCCTGCACAATTACAACCGCCGCCCGGCTAATAGCTTTGGCATTACCGTAGCAGAAAAAGTATTGGTACGGCAGCTGCAGCAGGAAATGCCTTCTGTGCTGGTGGCCTTTGGCAACCCTTATGCATTGCAATATTTTTGCGAAGCGCCCACCATTATGGCTGCTTATGAGGATGATGATATTACCCAGAAAGCAGCAGCCAGCATCCTGTTTGGCAAAATAGCGCCCAAGGGAAAATTGCCGGTGACTGTATGCAACATTCCCTCTGGCAGCGGCATCACCTATGAGCTGCCTAAGTTTATTACGCTGCCCAAAATTACACCGGAAGAAGTGGGTATGAAATCGGCCGTGCTAAACGAAATAGACGGTATTGCCAAAAACATGATAGACCAGGGCGCGGCCCCGGGCTGCCAGGTGCTGGCGCTGAAGGATGGGCGTGTAGTGTACGATAAATGTTTTGGCTTTTATGAATACAACCGCTGGGAAGAGGTAACGCCATCCTCTATATATGACCTTGCATCCGTAACAAAGATCTGCGCCACCACCATTTCCATTATGCGCCTGTATGATGAAGGCAAGGTAAAGCTGGATGCTAAGCTGGGCGATTATTTGCCTATTGTAAGAGGTACGGATAAAGCTAACCTGCGCATTCGCGATATTCTGCTGCACCAGGCCGGCCTGGCGGCTTTCATTCCTTTTTATAAGGCAACATTATATAGCAATGGCATGCCGGATACGGTGCTGTATCATAAAGATGCGGATTCACTGCATACCGTACGGGTAGCAGATCATATGTATATGGACAGCAATTACGTGGGGGTGATGTATAAGACTATGCTGGATAGCAAGCTGAATCCGCGCCAGGGTTATGTGTACAGCGATATGGATTTTATTTTCCTGGGCAAGATTGTAGAGCAGCTTACCGGTAAAAAGCTGAATGAATATGTAAAAGAAACCTTTTACGATCCCCTGGGGCTGGAAACCACTGGTTTCCGCCCAAGAGAACGTTTTCCTTTACAACGTATAGCGCCCACGGAATTTGAACATACGTTCCGCATGCAGCTGATACGTGGTGATGTACACGACCCTGGTGCAGCCATGTTTGGCGGCGTTGCCGGTCATGCAGGATTGTTTTCTAACGCGAATGATCTCGGGGTGTTGTTACAAATGCTACTGAACGGGGGCCGGTATAATGATATGCAGTTTATTAAACCGGAAACAATTCAAATGTTCAGTGCCTATGGTACGCCGCAAAGCAGGCGTGGCCTTGGTTTCGACAAACCGGAAAGAGATAATGCACATCGCAAAGATCCTTATCCGGCCGCCAGCGCCTCTCCCCTTACTTTCGGGCATACCGGGTTCACAGGAACCTGTATCTGGGTAGACCCACAGTATAAACTGGTGTTTGTATTCCTTAGTAACCGGGTATGCCCTTTGGGCGGCGCCAATCTCAAACTAAGCACATTGCACGTTCGAGAACAAATTTTAGAAACATTATACAAAGCAATGAAGTAGGGTGAATAATGAAGTGCAGGCACTGCACCATTCACAGCGTACTATTTGCTTTCTACGGATACCAACCTGTTTACAGACAGCTGGGTTTTGATCTCTACTGAACGTTGGATCACACCATTTTTACCATTCCTTACTTCAAAGGTATAGTTACCGTCTTCTAAGCCCTGCAGGTTGTAACGGCCCATGAATACAGGCGTAGCGGGAATAATTTCGCGGTGTAATACGTTGTGGTTCTGATCTTTTATCAGCAGTATTACTTTGTCGGCACCGGGATTTTCAACGCTTACACGAAATACCAGGGAATCTTTCCTGGGCTGGGAAATGTTCACTTTAAAATTGCTAGGCACATCAGATGAAAAATGCGTAGCGGTAGCACGGGCGGTGTTCAGCGCAAAAGTATGTTCCTGAGCAGCAACGCCGGTAGCGGTTAACAGCATGGCAGCAATAGCCATAGTAGCGGTTTTGGACATGTGTTTCATGACATTAAGTTGTTTAAATGTTTAAATTTTTCGGGGGCAGTATTAGCTAATACTTAATGCCTTTTTGACTTTTTTGTTTTTGTCGCCGCAAAGATAGTACATCATATGTTAACAGAACGTTATGCACCCATTAAAAATTTATGATGGATTGTTTGTACATAAATGCCCGCAAGCCATACAATCGGCGTATGAGTGATTGAAAATCAAGCGCTCATATAGCGGTTGACGTTAGTAAGAAATTTTCAGGGCCTTAAATTTCTTGACGTAACTCTGACACTTCTCCGGCGGGCAGGTTAAAATTGTAGCGGATCCATCTGATGAGCGAATCCAGGCGCGGATAATGATATAAACGGTCGTTCATCTTTCGTATAGTCGTATCAGATATAACCCAGTTCATAGCGTAGGTATTGCTGTCACTTTTTTCATAAAGGGAGATGGGAAAGTAAGTAGTATCCTTATTGATCTCACGCAAATAATTAATGAGGCGCAGATTATTTACAATGGTTTGCGTACCGTAAGAACCAATGAGTGTTTGCACCGGCGCCAGCAGATCATTTACCAGGGGATGTACTTTGTGCAGCTGCATAGGCTCCCGGCTGGAGTTGGTGATGTGTATTACATACCAGCGCAGCTTTTTAGGCAGCTGCAGATTTTTCAGCTGCGGGTAATAGCTGCTGCTGTCATGCACCCACTGGTTCAGCTTTAAGATCATTTCATGTACTACGCCGGCGCCTGAATTATCAAAGTAACCGCCATCTACAAAATAACTGTCGTGTATGCGGCCGGCAGGGCTTATGTATGGAAAGCGCGCACCTAATACTACCGCAGTGCTCAGGCGCATATCTTCCCCCGGTTTTAACAAGCTTAGCACATCCATCCGTTTACCAAAGATGGTAGAATCAATATTAATGTTGCTTACTACACCGGGCGTGCCATCCTGCATGCGGGTAGTGTTAATACATAATATAGGTAAGGTGTAAGCGCTATCCTGCTGCCGGGTTACAAGGGCCGACATTCTTTGCTCAAATGCCTTGCGCATGATCACAGAATCCGGCGCGGCGTTTTCGATAGCATATTCCAGTGCGGCTGCACGGTCATAGACAAAGGGGAAAGGGAACACGGGACGGAACAGGTCCGGTCCCATCATACGTGCAAGGCTATACGTTAAAAAGTCGGATTTCAGGTAATCCTGCGCTTCCCGCAAGAGGGTATGATGCCCGCGGTAAATGCTGTCGCGTTTTTGTAATAAAGCAAAGAAGGTGCTGTTGCCTACACTGCCGCCGGATGCGCCGGAAAGGCACAGCAGGTGTTTTGAGAACTGGCTGTTGGAGCCTTCTTCCAGGCGGCTGAGCACTGCGGCTGTCCAGTAACCGGAGCGGGAGGCGCCCCCATCGGCCAGCACAAAAAATACCGGGTAAATACTATCCCGCTGTATAACAGCCTGCCGCTGCTGCACCCAGTTAATAAAATATTCTTCCAGGTGCTGCCGGTTATCAAACAGCTGGGTGCTGTTTTCACGGTCCTTTATAATACGTGCGTAGTGCGGCTCAAATATAAAACCAAGGATCACCAGCAGCGCAATATATACCACTGTTACATTAATGCCCGATAGCATGGAGGAAAGCGAGATGATATTGAAAAATCCCAGCAGCACACCCAAAGCCAGCAAAGCAAAGGGAAAGCTGCCAATAAGGTTGGCAAAGGGCAGGTAAAAAATAGCGGTAAGGTAGCAGATGGTGGCGAGTACGGAAATAACATTGAAAATTACGAAGAGCAGCGCTTCCTCTGCTGTTCTGGACATGTTGTTGTTTTTTTTATGGTTGTTCCACACAGTTTTGAGCACCCGCACAAACAGGGGGTTCGTCCACCGGTTGCTGCGCAACACCAGCTTGCTGCGGTTATTGACCAGGAACAGCGCGGCATACTGCATCCAGGTAATGCCCGCCACCAGGGAGGTTACGGTATTGAGCCACCCGCATAATACGATAGCCACAAAAATAGATATCAGTAATACCGTGCAAACGAGCATCAATTTTTTGCGTTTGCGCAGTACATTACCCCAGCGGATCATTAAATAACTAATGCCAATATATAATAGCAAATGCAGGCCCAGCAGCGCCCATAACCAGCTGCCCAGCGGGCCTATGCCTACGGGGCATTGCAAAATGGCCAACGCAGTAACAGCAAAGCATAAATAACCCAGTATACGCGGCAGGTGTGAAATAAGCTGCCGCGCCAGCCGGCCTGTAAAACAGCCATACTGCAGATCTTTACGGTAAGCTACTATACGGCCGGAGTACCAGTTCACATAAGCCCAGAAGAATAGCATGAGTAAAACCACTATACCGCTCCACCTCGTTTCTGTGGCCTTTACAATAATATCTATGCCCTGCGGAAGCCACCAGAAACACCAGGCCGCCAGCATCAGCAATATAATAGCTGCTGCAAATACAGAGAACAGGCGCAGGTAAACGGTGAACTGGCGTAAGCAATGTATAGCCGTTCTGTAAAGTGATAGTAACATACCTGAAGGCTTTGGATATGACAATCAGTTATTCGCTCCACTCAAATTAGGGAACAAATTTTAAAAACGGGAGTAGTTGTTTTTTCAGCACAGCCGCACACAGTTATTCACTTCCAATTGCAAATTGACCTAATTTTGCAGCGTTTATGGAAAAAAGCACACTGCAGCAGCACCGTCCTGTAGCCATCTGGTTATATACAGGCGTAGGCATGATCATTATCCAGGTATTACTGGGCGGCATTACCCGCCTTACCGGTTCGGGGTTGTCTATTACAGAGTGGAAGCCCATCCTGGGCGCCCTGCCCCCTATGAATGAACAAGCCTGGCAGGCAGCTTTTGATAAATACAAGGAGATTGCGCAGTTCACCTATGTGAACAGCCATTTTACCTTATCTGACTTTAAGGCCATTTACTTCTGGGAATGGCTGCACCGCGACTGGGCCCGGCTCATGGGCCTTGTGTTTGCAGTGCCGTTCATTTATTTCCTTATAAAAAAGAAGATAGACCGGAGCATGGTAAATCCCATGATCATCCTGTTCCTGCTGGGCGCCCTGCAGGGCGCCATTGGCTGGATCATGGTAAAGAGCGGTTTGAATGAGGAGAATTTGTACGTAAGCCACATTCGCCTGGCCGTACATTTCATTGCAGCGCTGCTGCTGTTATGCTATGTGCTGTGGTTCGCACTGAAGATCAGCACACCGGCAACGGCTATACTTTATTCCCCTTCGCTGCGCAGGTTAAATGGCTGGCTGCTGGTATTATTAACCCTGCAGCTGATATACGGCGCATTTATGGCAGGCCTGCACGCCGCACTGGCTGCCAGCACCTGGCCGGATATTAACGGCATGTGGTGGCCCGCAGGCATGCAGCAGGGCGGTTTCCTGGAAAGTATAACGCAGAACCATATTGCCGTGCAATTTATTCACCGGGGCCTGGCTTACCTGATAGCCATTGGCGTAGCCGTTTGGTGGTGGAATGCTGCTAAAACGCCGGTTTACAGCCGTTTGCACCGCATCCGTTACCTGCCTTTGCTGCTGGTATTGTTACAGGTATTATTAGGAGTATTAACGGTAATGGGCAGCGTGGTAAAAATACCGCTGCTGCTGGCCGTGCTGCACCAGTTCACCGGCATGTTATTATTACTGGCATTGGTATGGACCCTGTTCTTAAGTAATGGAAAACCGGCGCTTACAGGTAAGCCCGTTTCCTAATAACATACCACTATTTTTTCGTAAGTTTATCTGCAATTGGTTTGGGGAAGAAACGGACCCGCTAAATACCAAACGGACGTTTCACTTGACCATGAGGACATCAAACTACTTCAAGTGAAATTGAAACTACTGCTGGTTAAAACTTACTACTCCTTCCCTATACAGCTGCTGTTGCTGCACTTTCGCAAGTACCAGGTATTGCTTATTTTCTGGGCAATTTTTTTCAGTACCATTAACGGTGGTTTTGCCAAGGTATTTGGGGGCGATGCATTGTACCTGGCGCCGGAATACCTGGGTAACGTAAATTTTTACAGTACCACTCTCCTGGGCCTGGCTACCGGCTTTTTCATTATGAGCTGGAACATTACCACCTTTATACTGCATACCAGCCGCTTTAAATTTCTGGCCACTACCTCTCAGCCATTTTTCCGCTATTGCTTAAATAATTCCATTATCCCGCTTACATTCCTCATATGCCTGCTGGTGCGGGGCTGGCAGTACCAGCGCTACCAGCAGCTCAGCACCGTGCCGGAAATATTGCTGCTGGCAGAAGGTTTTATTTGCGGAGTATTATTCGTGATCTTTTTCTCCTTCTTTTACTTTTTTAATGCAGATAAGAACATTAGCCGCCGCCTGGAGCGCCGCTTTGGCAACCCCCGTAATTTTTTAAGGACTGTGCTGAAACCGGGGCAGGAGCATGATGAAAATGCGCTGCCTGTACACAATTACTTTTCTTCCCCCTTCAGGATACGCCGTGCCCGGAATGTGGATCACTATAACAAACATTACCTGGACAGTATTTTAAAGCAGCACCACTTTGCCGCCATGATCACGGTAGGCTGCGCCCTGGTATTCCTGGTGATACTGGCTTTTTTAATGGACTACAATGTTTGCCGGATCCCTGCCGGCGCCAGTGTAATGGTGTTCTTTGCCTTTTTGATAGGGATTGCCGGCGCTTACGCCTACCTGCTGCAAACCTGGGCCATACCGGTTTTGCTGGTAATGATGTTTGTGCTGAACTGGATGACGGTGAACAATCTGCTGGATAATCGCAATAAAGCCTATGGCTTAAACTACCGGCAGCCGAAGGAACGGCCGGCATATAATGTAAACAGCCTGCAGCAGTTCTTTTCAGAAGAGCGGGCCAGGCGGGACAAGGAGGGTACCCTTAAAATACTGGAGCAGTGGAAGGCTAAATTTCCGCCCGGTAAAAAGCCCCGGCTGGTAGTAATGAACTTCAGCGGTGGCGGCATACGGGCGGCCGCCTGGTCTATGAACGTGCTGCAGCGCCTGGATACGCTTACCCATGGCTCGCTTATGGACCATACCATGCTGCTCACCGGCGCATCTGGTGGAATGATGGGTGCCTCGTACTACCGGGAGCTCTACCACCTGAAACGATTGGGCAAACCCATGAATATACAGGACACTGCCTATACGGAACGGATCTCCCGTGACCTGCTGAACTCCGTTTTTTCAGCGCTGGCAGTAAATGATTTTATTACGCCTTTCCGCTCTTTTAAAATAGGCGCCAACCGCTACGCCAAAGACCGTGGCTATGCCTTTGAAATGCAGCTGAATGATAATACGGACCATGTGCTGGAGAAAACCATACGGGATTACCAGCTGCCGGAGCAGCAGGCCATTATTCCCATGCTCATCTGGAATGCCACTATTAATGCAGATGGACGCCGCCTGTTAATTTCCCCGCAACCCATTAGCTATTTATGCGCGCCGGAATATAAATACCCCACCCGTGCAGTACGGGATGTGGATGGGGTGGACTTTACGCAATATTTTGCCGCCCAGCATGCCATGGACCTGCGTGTTACCAGCGCCATACGCATGTGCGCCACTTTTCCTTATGTGCTGCCCAATGTATTCCTGCCCAGCGATCCCATTGTGGATGTAATGGATGCCGGCATCCGTGACAACTTTGGGCAGGAAACCAACCTGCGCTTTTTATACACTTTCCGGGAGTGGATAAACGAAAACACCAGCGGGGTAGTGTACATACAGGTACGCGATACCCGTAAGAACGATATACGCCCCATAGAAAAAACAAAAACGCTAAGCAACCTCATTTTTGATCCGCTGTTCACCATGCAGCAGCACTGGAGCGCCATGCAGGATTTTGAGCAGGATAACCAGGTGAATTATATGGAAGGATATTTTCCCGAAAAATTCCACCGGGTAATTTTCCAGTATGTGCCGCAGAAGGAAGATAAAGCGGCGGCCCTTAGCTGGCACCTTACCTCCCGTGAAAAGATAGATATTGCCGGCGCCCTGGATAATACTGCCAACCAGGCTTCATTTGATTATGTGCTGAAGCTGATGAAATGATGTGCAGATATGCTAGTGTGCAGATGAAGGGCAATGCGCTGATATGTTGGTATCTTCTGACTATTGATTGTTTATTCCTTCAGGAACGCCAGCAATGCGCTTATAAACTGCTCGTAAGCCTCAATATGCGGTAAATGGCCAACGCCGTCAATGGGCACCATTTGGGCATGCGGTATTCTTTGCGCGGCGCTTTTACCCAGCTCCGGGTAATTACCTAAAGTTTTACGAACCTCCTCCGGCGCGCTGGCTTTGCCCAGGGCGGTACGGTCGCGCTGGCCAATGATCAGCAGGGCAGGCGCCTGGATGTGCTCAAATTCATAATACACCGGTTGGGTAAAGATCATATCGTAGGTGAGCGCTGCATTCCAGGCTACACGCGGGTAATCAGGCCCTTTGGTCCAGCTGGCCAGCAGCCGCGCCCATTTTTCGTAAGCGGGTTTCCATTGCCCGGCATAGTAATTATCCAGCTGGTATTGCTTGATCTTTTCATAATCCTGCTTTAATTCAGACTGGTACCACTTATCCACGGATTGATAGGGCACTTTTACCTTCCAGTCTTCCAGCCCAATGGGATTTTCCAGGATCAGCTTTTCCGTTATTTCCGGGAACATTAATGCAAAGCGCACAGCTACCATGCCACCCATGGAATGCCCCAGCACCGCGGTTTTTGTGATGTGCAGGGTATCCAGCAGGGCTTTGGTATTTTGCGCCAGCAGCTGAAAGCTGTATTGCAGGTGGGCCGGTTTAGCAGATTTGCCGAAACCTATTTGATCAGGAATTATTACACGATAGCCGTTTTTGCGCAGGTCGGCTGCCGTACTGTCCCAATAGGCGCCGCAAAAGTTCTTGCCATGCAACAGCATTACCACCTTGCCGTTGGGCTGGGCAGGCTGCACATCCATATAGGCCATTTTCAGGTGCTGGCCCTGTATGTTTAAGGTAATATAATGAACCGGGTAGGGGTAGTTGTAGCTAGAAAGGGTAGCATCCTGCGGGGGAATGGTTTGGGCTTGCATGATACCGGTAAAGTAACAGAATAAGGACACTAACAGGCAATATTTTTTGAAGTGCATGGGAATATTTTTAACAGTTGGCTGATTAGTACAAATGTAATGCCCGCACAAAGATCAAAATATTACCGGCCGCGGCCCTGCAACCCCCTCAGAATCATAGTATTCAATTCTTCTACTAACATTAACATCTTGATCACATTTATTTAAAGCACTTTCCCCCATTTTTTCCACATATTTTAGTACCTTTGCGCCTTCGTTTACACAGACCGGCCTAATGCCCCTGTAAAATTTCTATAGTACAAGACTTATATGAATATCCGTAACATAGCTATTATTGCGCACGTAGACCACGGTAAAACCACCCTGGTAGACAAGATCCTCCATCAGACCAACGTTTTCCGGGCTAACCAGGAAACCGGTGACCTGATCATGGACAGTAACGACCTGGAAAGGGAACGTGGGATCACCATCTTCAGTAAAAACGCATCTGTGGTGTACAAAGATGTAAAGATCAATGTAATTGATACACCGGGCCACGCCGACTTTGGCGGTGAGGTAGAGCGCGTGCTGAAAATGGCCGACGGGGTAATTCTGCTGGTGGATGCCTTTGAAGGCCCCATGCCGCAAACCCGTTTTGTGCTGCAAAAAGCGCTGCAACTGAATCTGAAACCTATTGTAGTAATTAATAAGGTAGATAAACCTAACTGCCGCCCGGATGAAGTACACGATGCGGTATTTGATCTGTTCTTTAACCTCGATGCAACGGAAGAGCAGCTGAACTTCCCCACTTTCTATGGTTCCGGTAAGAACGGCTGGTTTAATAATTCCCTGACCCAGTGTGATGATATTACCCCGCTGCTGGATGGTATCCTGGAATATGTTCCGGAACCTAAAATAGGCGAAGGTACTCTGCAGCTGCAGATCACCTCCCTGGATTATTCTTCCTTCCTGGGCCGTATTGCCGTAGGTAAAGTAACCCGCGGAACCATTAAGGAAAACCAGCCCATTTCACTGGTACAGGCAGATGGTATTAAAAAGACCCGCGTACGTGAGCTGTACATCTTTGAATCCCTGGGTAAGAAGAAAGTAACAGAAGTAATGCCCGGCGACATTTGCGCCGTAGTAGGTATAGAAGATTTCAACATTGGCGATACTATTGCCGATTTTGAGAATCCGGAAGCATTACCGGTGATCAGCGTGGACGAGCCTACCATGAACATGCAGTTTGGTATTAACAACTCACCTCTTTTTGGTAAGGATGGTAAGTTTGTAACCAGCCGCCACCTGCGCGACCGTTTAATGAAAGAAACAGAAAAGAACCTGGCCCTGCGGGTTGAGGATACAGACAGTGCAGATACCTTTATGGTATTTGGCCGCGGTATCCTGCACTTAGGGGTATTAATAGAAACCATGCGCCGTGAAGGTTATGAGCTTACTGTGGGCCAGCCCAAAGTAATTGTGAAAACCATCGACGGTAAAAAGCATGAGCCGTATGAAACCCTGGTAGTGGACGTTCCGCAGGAATTTGCCAGCAAGGTAATTGACCTGGTAACCCGCCGTAAAGGAGAGATGCTGATCATGGAAACCAAAGGCGACATGCAGCACCTGGAATTTGAAATTCCTTCCCGTGGTTTGATAGGCTTACGTACCCAGATGCTGACCGCTACTGCCGGTGAAGCTGTAATGGCGCACCGCTTTAACGATTATAAACCCTGGAAAGGCGCTATCCCCGGCCGTAATAACGGTGTATTGATTGCCAAGGAAGCCGGTTCTACTACCGCTTATTCCCTGGATAAACTGCAGGACCGTGGCTTTTTCTTCGTAGATCCGGGAGAGGAAGTTTACAAAGGCATGATCATTGGCGAAAACAACAAACCCGGCGACCTGGTAGTAAACCCGAATGAAGGTAAAAAGCTTACCAACATGCGCGCCAGCGGTACGGATGGTGCTGCCAGCATTGCCCCCAAAACGCTGATGACACTGGAAGAGTGTATGGAATACATTCAGCATGATGAGTGTATAGAAGTAACGCCTAACATTATCCGTATGCGTAAAACCATCCTGGATGAAGAAGAGCGTAAGCGCTTCCAGAAAACAATGAAAACAGAAGAAGTAGGCGGATAACAGTCCCCTGACGATAGTTAACGGTCCATAGCCTACAGGCTGTGGACCGTTTTCATTTTACAGGCGCTCACTATCCTATACGCACTATGCTATGGACCATGGACCATCGACTGTGGACCTTTTTTTATCTTTACCCCATGAACCAGCAGCTACCGATGTTCTCGGGGGAGCCATCCTCCCACCAGGTTCCGTTGAAAGACGGATTGCTGGAATATTATCCGCAATTTTTTTCCACCGGGGAAGCAGATACTTTATTCCGGGAGCTAACACAGGATATACACTGGAAACAGGAATCCATGAAAATGTACGGCAAAACCGTGCTTTTTCCCCGCCTCATGGCCTGGCATGGAGACGCTGGCAGCGCCTATGCCTTTTCCGGTACCACTTATACACCGGAGCCCTGGACCCCGGCACTGCTGCAGATCAAAGAAAAAATTGAGCCGCCGGCCGGCGTGCATTTTAACAGTGTGCTGTTAAACCTGTACCGTAATGGTAAAGATGCCATGGGCTGGCATGCGGATGATGAGCCGGAACTGGGGGCCAACCCGGTAATTGCATCGGTGAACTTTGGCGCTGCCCGCCGTTTTATGCTGCGGTATAAGCAGGATCATACCCTGAAATATGAGCTGGAGCTGCAGCATGGCTCCCTGCTGCTGATGAAGGGAACACTGCAGCATTACTGGCAGCACCAGGTACCTAAAACGGCCAGGCTACTACCTTCCAGGATAAATCTTACCTTTCGTGTTATTAATCCCTGAACGCAAATACCCTGCAATGCGCACTCGTACCTTCAGATCAGTAATAAAACCATATTCCTATGCAACACCCCATTTTACTGGTCGGTAACGACATCAACAACATTTCCCGGGGGCAGAGCTGGAAAGACCTGCTGCAGGAGATCCTTACCTTTTGCGGAACTAATTGCGTACAGCTGGATGATAAAAAACCCTTCCCGCTATTGTATGAAGAGATCTTCCTTACTGCCATTCAGCAGTCACACATCCGGGAGCGTGACCTGAAAGGATTTATTGCCAAAAAGATCGGCGATATTACCCCTAATGAGCTGCATGCCCGTATACGTGAGCTGAAGCCTGCGCATGTGCTTACTACCAATTACGAATACACGCTGGAAGGCAGTACGCCGGAACAGCACAGCAGCCTGATAAAGGAGCGCACTTTCAGCATTTTCCGCAAGTACACGCTGCATAATACAGAGTACTGGCATATACACGGCGATTGTTTAAACCCTATGAGCATTAACCTGGGCTTTGAACATTACGGCGGGCAGCTGCAGCAAATGCGTAACTACGTGGTATCCGGCACTACCTACAGCAGTCCGCAGGCGCCACGGCTGCCGCTGTTACAGCGTTTGAAGCATGGCCCTGTAAGCACTTACTCCTGGCTGGACCTGTTCTTTACAAAGGATATACATATCCTGGGACTGTCATTGGATTTTGTGGAAACAGACCTGTGGTGGCTGCTCACTTACCGCGCCCGGCAAAAGTTTCAGCGCAATACCATACCGGTGCATAATAAGCTGTACTACTACATTCCATCAGAGTTTGAAAAGGCAGCGGCCTTTAAGCTGGATATGCTGAAGGCCAATGATGTGCAGATCGTATCCATCAGCGCGGCTAATAAAACCGCGTATTATGTGGAAGTGCTGAAGCGTATTAAGGAGAAATAGTCCATGGTCGATAGTCGATAGTACATTGCATTGTTCGCAGTATAAACTGTACAAGAAAAGGCCGTTGCAAGGTCTATGATCCATAGTAGATAGTCCATAGCATTATTCGCAGTATAAGTTGTACGTGCAAAGGCAGTTATCTCTTACTTGTATAATAACCACTGCGCTAAAGGCAATGGACTATCGACTATGGACCATGGACCCCACAGTCCACAGACTGTGGACCAATTTTTGTACCTTCCACCACACCAAAAACCTGTCTGTATGCTTACAAAACTGATCCTTTCCGCAACCGTGGTGTTATTAGCAAATACCTGCAATAATAAAACCGCCACGGAGAAAGAGCAACAGGATACTACTGTAACCGCTGCACCCGCCCAGCAGGCACCCGCTGCTGATAAACCGGATCCCTGGTCTTTCATTCAGAAAAAAAGATGGAACCTTATACAGCTGGATGGCACTACCCTGGAGCAATCCGGCATATGGCTGGATTTTGATACCGCGCAAAAACGCTTTTCCGGCAACGGCGGCTGTAACCGGTTAGGCGGCAATTATGATGCAGATAACCAGCAGATTAAATTTAACCAGGTAATAAGCACCCGTATGGCTTGTGTTGACCAGGCAGCCAATGAAAGGGAAAGCAGCTTCCTGCGCCTGCTCAGTGATCATACCTACACGTTTGATATTGCAGATCAAACCCTGAACCTGTATGACAGTGGCAAGGTGGTGCTGATGTTTGGAATGACGGATAAACCGGTGGCTACAGACCGCCAATAACACTCCCTATGTTACAGCAAGATGCACAGGCCTATAAACAGCTGCTGGAAGCAGGCAATACCATTGCAGTTATAGAACAATACTATGATGATAATATTTACCAGCAGGAAAATGATGAGGAAACCATCCGCGGTAAACAGCGTCTGCTAAGCCTGGAACAGCAAAGCCTGGAAAAGATAGATCAGCTGGTGATACGCGTGCCCACACTGGTGGTGGATGAGGAGCAGCAAATAGTAATGGGGGAAATGATGATCACTTTTTATCACAAAACAGAAGGCCTGAAGTTTTTGAAGGAAGCCTTTCTGCAGCATTGGGAAAATGGGAAGATCGTAAAACAGCAGTTCTATTATCGCGCTATCCGGGGTGCAGCGGGGCCGGGCAACAATCCTAAACAAGCGAAAGATCCATCGTAAAAAAAATGTAAAAGTAAATGCAGCCCGGATGTTAGGGTTAACAATAGCTGCATGCTACTTTTACATTTTCAATTCTTTAGGGGCGCAAAGCCTCAGCCAGTGTGGCTGCAATGGCATACTGCACGTAAGCGGTGTTAGAGGTTTGCTCTTTTACCTTTACAGTAACCGGTAGCTTACCCTGCACATCGCCGGGCACTTTTACGATCAGCCGCTGCGGGGTAGCGCTTACCACACTGGCATCTTTAACGCCAATGATCACCTTATTTTCAGCCGCTTTACGGCTAAAACCCTTGCCACTAATGGCTAAAAAGGTGCTGGTGCTGCCATGGGGGATCACCGTAACGGATATATTACTAACGGCCTGGGTGTTAACATCGCAGCTGCACAACCAGCACATACAAGCGGCCATAAGGGCCAGCATCACTACTTTACCTTTCATAATCACAGATTTTTTTATTGGGGTTATCTAAAACGGATGCAAAGCTACGGCAATGTAACGAATTGATAATGCGTATTATTACGGAAGTTTGTTAAATACGTACTACTACCTGCAAAACAAAAGCCCACCGTTTGCTCGGTGGGCCCTGGTTTCAGCGGATCTGCTGTTTTTTATTTCATGAGCTTTAGCTCGCTGATAATGTTGGAAGCCCCACCCAGCTTATCAATACACCACAGCACATAACGGATGTCCACGCAAATGGTACGGTTATATACCTGGTCAAACTGGATCTTATGGCTCAGCGCTTCATAGTTGCCGTCAAAGGCCAGGCCTATCAGCTCCCCGTTGGCATTCAGCACCGGTGAGCCGGAGTTGCCGCCGGTAATATCGTTGGTGGTAATAAAGCATACTACCATATCATTCCGCTTCTGGTCTTTGTAGGGGCCAAAATCTTTTTGCCTGTACAGGTCCATATATTTTTCCGGCAGGTCAAATTCATAGTCGCCGGGTTTATATTTTTCCAGCACCCCCTTCATAGTGCATACGTAATCGTAATGAATAGCATCCTGCGGGCTGTAAGGCTTTACCTGTCCGTAAGTGAGGCGCATGGTAAAGTTGGCGTCCGGGTACCATTTTTTGGCCGGCTGCATTTCCATTACACCCTTCAGGTACAGGCGGCCCAGATCGCCGTTCTTCAGCATAAACTGGTTATACAGCGGCAGGTAGCGGGTAGCGTAGTTTTTGGTGAATGCACCGGCGTAGGCAAAGGCCGGGTCTGTTTGCAGGGTAGCTGCATCCGGGTGGGCTACAAAATCCGCCCACTTATCATCATTCATAATAATGGTGCTCTTCATCAGCGCAGCAGCCCACATGCGGTAGGTATTATCATCATCCAGGCTGCCGAATTTTGCTTTTATCGCATCATAAAACCCAACGGGGTGCTGTGCCTGCGGAATATCGGTGTAAAACTTATGGCACACTGCGGCCATAATCTGCTGATCGCTGTGTTTGTCTTCATCTTCCAGGAAAGCATGGCGGGCCTTATCTGCCGCCTGCAAGCTTTTCTGTAACATTTCCGGCTGTATGTCAGGCTGCGTAAGCGACCGTTCCACGCTCTGCAGGCTGGCTGCAAAGGCTGTGAGGCGCGATCCTAAAATGCCTTCGTTAATGTATATACGGTGTTTGGTATAAGGCGCCCATTCTTTGTAGGCATTGGCATAGTCAGTGAACAGGTTCTGGTATTGGGGCTTATCATGCGCCCACTCCCGGAAGGCTGCTTCCTCTGCCTGCTTATCTTCCAGCACATGGTATTTCAGCAGCTGTTTGGTTTCCCCGTCATAAAACTTCCAGTAGTTGGCAATGCTGGCGTAGGAAGCGGCCATTTTCAGTTTAATAGCCGGGTCTTTTTTCATTTGCTCAAACATATATTTGAGCCGTATATCACGCAGGCCTACAATGGCCGGATTTTCTACTGCTGTTTTCAGCTGTACACCGTAGGAGGTTTCGTACCGGTTGGTACCGCCGGGATAACCGAATACCATAGCATAATCGTTTTCCTTTACACCTTTAATGGATACCGGTAAAAAGTACCTGGGTTTCAGCGGCACATTATCGGCCGCATATTCTGCAGGAGCTCCGTTTTTATCTGTATACACGCGGAATACGGAGAAATCGCCGGTATGGCGGGGCCATTCCCAGTTGTCGGTATCGCCGCCAAACTTACCCACGCTTTCCGGCGGGGCCGCCACCAGCCGTATATCTTTATAGCGCTCGTATATGAACAGCAGGTACTGGTTGCCTTTGAACATGGGAACTACTTTGGCTTCATAGCCCGTGCCATTGGTAGCGGCATTTACAATGTTATTAAACAGGCGTTGTTGCCGTTGCTGCCGTTCTTCACCATCCAGGGTTTGCAGGGTATCGGTCACCTGCTTGGTAACATCTTCTACTTTTACCAGGAACTGTGCAGATAGTTTGCCGGCAGGGATCTCTTCCTGTTTGTTATGGGCGTAAAACCCGTTCTTCAGGTAATTATGCGCCATGGAGCTGGCGCTGGCAATAGCGTCGTACCCACAATGGTGATTGGTAAATATAAGTCCCTGGCTGCTTACGATCTCCCCGGTACAGCCCCCGCCGAAAATAATGATCACATCTTTCAGGGAGGCTTTATTAATGCTGTATAATTGCTCTTTGCTCAGTTTCAGCCCTTTCTTCACCATATCCGCGTACACCTGCTGTCCCAGTAAATAGGGTAGCCACATCCCCTCGTCTGCCCTGGCGCATTGCATGGCCAGCAGCAAGGTCAAAACCAATAAGGCTCTCTTCATAAAACGTCCGTAATTTTAAACAGGCTTCAAACCTACCTTTTTTTTTGATAATACAATATACGTAGCGGGCTGCTCCAAAAAGTGGAACGCCTTTTGATAAGGGGAAAATTGTCCGGCCTGGTGGCCGGATTGTACTGTTTGTATATAGTTGAAATGGGGATGCCCGCAAAACCACTAACCTGAAAATGAATAAGTTACTGATAGGATGTATGCTGATAGCCTTGCTGGCCTGCCGGGAAAACCGTGCCCAGCAGGAAAAGAAGGAGGAAATGAAGGAGGGCATCGAAAAAATAGGGAATGATATAAAGGAAACAGCCCATGCCGCCGCCGATTACCTGGAAGAACAAAAGAAAAAAGCGGCAGATGACCTGGAAGAGCGCAAAAAGGAGATTGACGAGAAAATGGCCACCCTAAGAAGCGACAGCACCAGCCGGGGTGCAGAGGCGCGTAAAAAACTGAACGGTTTGCGGAATGATATCAACAGCAAGCTGCATGACCTGAAAAACGCAAGCGCTGAAACATGGGACAGCACCCAGCTGAAAATTGATACTTTGCTGAAAAAATCAGATAAGGAGTGGACTAATTTTAAACAGGACTTTAAGGACCTGTTCCAGTAAAATTACGGCGTCATAAAATAGTTTTATAACTTTACCGGGATCAAATTTTTGCGCTTGTTACTGATTAATCATCAACATATACAACCGGAGGCAGGTTGCGACGAAGCAGGCCGGGGATGCCTTGCGGGGCCTGTATTTGCAGCGGCTGTAATACTGCCTTTGCGCTTCAGGCACCCATTGTTGAATGATTCCAAGCAGCTAAAACCGGCAGAACGTGATCAGCTGCGTTATGTGATAGAAAAGGAAGCCGAATTTTATGCCGTAGCAAGTGTAGATAACACGGAAATAGACAGGATCAACATATTGCAGGCCTCTTTTAAGGCCATGCACCTGGCACTGGAACAACTGTCCCAACAGCCGGGATTTATTCTGGTAGATGGTAACCGCTTTGTACCCTATGGACAGGTACCGCATGCATGTATTATACAGGGCGATGGAATTTATGCTTCCATTGCTGCGGCCTCCATACTGGCTAAAACCTACCGCGATGAGTATATGCAGCAATTGCATGCACAGTACCCGCATTTTGGATGGAATGATAACAAAGGCTATCCAACCCTGCATCATCGTAAAGCCATCCGGGAACATGGCGAAACTCCCTACCACCGTAAATCGTTCAGGTTATTGCCGGAAGAGCTGGAAGTAGATGAAGATCTGTGATGGAGTAATGATATTTATTGTTTTACCCTGTATTGGGAGATGAGTAGACTATGTTAAAGCAGACACAACAGCAAAAGCTATTACAAAAACTTTCACCCCAGCAAATTCAGCTCATGAAATTGCTGCAGGTGCCTACTGCCAACCTGGATGAACGCATCAAGGAGGAGCTGGAGGAAAATCCTGCACTGGAATACGGGGAAGAAGAAGGCCATGATGATGATCCTGCAAAGGAGGTACAGGAAGAGCTGGCGCCTGCCACCACCACTGAAGAAGGTGGGGAGGAAGATGAGTTTGAGCCGGATGGCAGTGAGAATGAGTACGACAATATAGATATTTCGGAATATGTAAATGAAGGCGATGATGATATAGCGGATTACCGCCTGCGTGATGATAACTATCCTGACCCGGATGAAAATAAAACCATACCGGTACGGGTGGAGACCTCTTTTCACGAACATTTACTGAGCCAGCTGGGTATGCTGGAGCTGGACGATCACCAGCAGAGCATTGCAGAGCAGATCATTGGCAGCATTGACGATGATGGTTACCTGCGCCGCGAAATAAGCGCTATTGTGGATGACCTTTCCTTTTCCCAGAATATTCAGACAGATGAAGAGGAAATAAGGATGCTCATTAAAAAGATCCAGGAATTTGATCCTCCCGGCGTATGCTGCGCCGATCTGAAAGAATGCCTGCTGCTGCAGCTGAAACGCAAACCGCAGGACGATGACGGGGTACAAACCGCTTACCAGATCCTGGAAGGCTACTTTGATGAATTTACCAAGAAGCACTACGAAAAGATACAGAAGGGCCTGAACCTGACAGATGAAGGGCTGAAAGAAGCCATTAACCAGATCATACGCCTTACTCCCAAACCCGGTGGTAACTATGCAACGGTAAATAAGGCGGAAAGCTATGTGGTGCCCGACTTCTTTATATTCAACAACAATGGCAAGCTGGAGCTTACGCTGAACTCCAAGAATGCACCGGACCTGCGTATATCCGAAGGTTACCGGGAAATGCTGAAGGAGTATGACCGGGGCGATAAAAAAGACCGCCGGCAGAAAGAAGCAGTACTGTTCATCAAACAAAAGATAGATGCTGCCAAATGGTTTATAGATGCCATTAAACAGCGGCAGCATACCCTGCTCTCTACCATGGAAAGCATTATGGATTATCAGCGGGAGTTTTTTATGACCGGGGATGAAACCACCATGAAGCCCATGATCCTGAAGGATATTGCAGATATTACCCAGCTGGATATATCTACGGTAAGCCGGGTGGCCAACAGTAAATATGTGCAAACGGAGTTCGGTACCTTTAAGCTTAAGTTCTTCTTTAGCGAATCCTTATCTACCGACAGCGGGGAAGAAGTATCTACCCGCGAGGTAAAAAAAATACTCTCGGACCTTATTGAAGGGGAGAACAAGCGCAAACCGCTGAGCGATGAGAACCTTACTAAAATGTTGCAGGATAAAGGGTATAACATTGCCCGCCGTACCGTAGCCAAATACCGGGAACAGCTGAATATTCCGGTAGCCCGGTTAAGAAAAGAACTTTAAAACAAGTGAAGGGTGAAAATCCCTTCACAGTTTATACACCACCAACAAGATGAATAAAGAATCTGCCCTGCATGTGAGTGAAAGCAAACCCGAATGGCCGGTATTCCCGGCAGCTATGCGGGCCGTGGCACAGGTGCTCTCCTATATCCTGCATCCCTTATTTATACCTACCCTTGTTACCTTTTTTATCGTACAGTCATTACCGGAATATTTTGTTACGTTCAAACAATACAGCGTGCGTTTTCCGTACGATAAGCTGTATTTCCGGGTGATCAGCATCAGCCTGTTCTTTCCGTTGCTGACCGTCCTGCTTTCCCGCGCGCTGCATTTTGTAGATTCTTTTTACCTGCGCTCCCAGCGCGATCGTATTATACCCTACATAGCCAGCATTATTTATTATTTCTGGGCCTTTTATACGTTTGTACGGGAAGGGGTGGCGCCTTCTTTTTTCAATGCCTTTTTCCTGGGTATATTCCTGGCTGTTATAGCGGCTTTCATCTGTAATATCTTTGTTAAGATCAGTATGCACACCCTGGGCTGGGGCGGTGTTATTGGCTTTTTGCTGGCCATTATGGTAGGGATGGATATAAATGTTACCATACCGCTGGTGATCACCTTTTTTATCGCCGGCCTGGTAGCTACAGCCCGCCTGGTGCTGGCCGCCCATAGCCCGGCAGAGATCTATGCCGGTTTCTTTGTAGGGATCCTTTCACAATTCATTGCCTATTCTATTCTCGGGTAAAAAATTAGTTTTTAAAGAGATTTTTTCACTGCGCATATTCACTGCGTGCAGGCATTGCATCTTTGTATGGCAATTGAGCGGGGACGGAAATGAGGGGAAATAAAACAATTGCTACTGTATTTAGTATTTTAATTGAAATGCTAAATTTTTTAGGAAAATTGAAAATTAGATCATAACTTAGCACACCATTAAATTTGTAAAAAAACACTTACTATATGTCTACAGCCAATGCAGAAAAATTGAAGGCCCTCCGCCTCACCATGGACAAGATCGAGAAAGATTTTGGTAAAGGATCAGTGATGATGATGGGTGAGAAAGGTTCAGAACCTATGGAGGTGATATCTACCGGCTCACTGGGTCTGGATATTGCCCTGGGTATAGGCGGCTTTCCCAAAGGCAGGATCATAGAAATATACGGTCCGGAATCTTCCGGTAAAACAACCGTTGCTATACATACTATTGCAGAAGCCCAGAAAAAGGGTGGTATCTGCGCCATTATAGATGCGGAACACGCATTTGACAGCTCTTACGCACAAAGGCTGGGGGTAGATGTGGATTCCCTGCTGATCTCCCAGCCGGACCATGGTGAGCAGGCCCTGGAAATTGCCGACCGCCTGATCTTATCCGGCGCGGTAGATGTGGTGGTAATTGACTCTGTGGCAGCCCTGGTACCCAAAGGGGAGCTGGAAGGTGAAATGGGCGAAAGCAAAATGGGCTTACAGGCCCGCTTAATGTCCCAGGCCCTGCGTAAGCTGACCGCCACTATTTCCAAAACCAACTGCTGCTGCATATTCATTAACCAGCTGCGTGAAAAAATAGGCGTAATGTTCGGTAACCCCGAAACCACTACCGGTGGTAACGCCCTGAAGTTCTATGCTTCTGTGCGCCTGGATATCCGCCGTATGACGCAGATAAAGGATGGAGATACCGCCATTGGTAACCGCGTGAAGGTGAAAGTGGTAAAGAACAAGGTAGCGCCGCCCTTCCGCCAGGCAGAGTTTGACATTGTTTTCGGGGAAGGGATCTCCAAAACAGGTGAGCTGATTGATATGGGCGTGGAGTATGGAGTAATACAGAAAAGCGGTAGCTGGTTCAGCTACGAAGGTAATAAGCTGGGTCAGGGCCGTGATGCGGTAAAACAGCTGCTGCTGGATAACCCGGAAGTTGCCGCCGAAGTAGAAGTGAAGATCAAAGCCAAACTTGCAGAATTGCAACAATAATATTTAAGCGTGAATTGCTTTAATAGCAGCTCGTAACTAAGGTATTTAACAGATTAATTGTATTAAAAGCTTGTTTTAGTTTTAGTTATAAGCATTGGGTTAGTTAGTAATTAATCATCCCTGCCCATTTCTGGGCGGGGAATTTTTTTGCTCAGGAGCGGGGTGTATTTGAACTGGGGATTGAGCGCGATGATCATTTGTCGCCAGGCCATATCTGCGCAAATATTACCCATAACCGCCTGCATCCGGATGGCCAATTGAAACCATGGTGTACCTGCAAAAAAATCACTACCCAAACCTGCACCCTGGGCACGATGGTCATTGCTACCAGAATGTACCCGTATAAAAATCATTTCCCGTACGCTGCAGCACAATGATCATTTCTCACCAGATTCATCTACACAAAAAACACTGCCCCAAAATCAGCCCGTACCGAAGTGCCTCAAATCCGCTCAAATCAGCCACGCTGCGCTATTTCAGCAGTGTGTAACATCGCAAAATATATATGGGATTACACTATAATTTATGAGCTTAATTTTTTATATTAGAATACGGTGTATTACCTGTTAGCCGATGAACATTTGCTTCTGGAACCTCAATAACCAGGATTTGACGGATTTGCTGTATGATCTGGTAGAAGAACAAAATATTGATCTCCTATTTCTGGCTGAATGCGACCTGAAACCGGGGGATGTACTACGTAAATTAAACCGCAGCAACAATGCCTTTTATTTCTGCGCAGGCATTAACTGTGATAAGATCCAGATCTATACAAGGTTTAAAGACTCTTTGCTGGGATTGTTATCAGAAACAAGACGTATAACCGCCAGAGATTTATATTCGCCCGTTTTGAACAATAGCATAACTTTGTTGTGTTTACACCTGCCAAGTAAAGTGAACTGGACGGGGGACGATCAGGCGGCATATTTGCTGGGTGTAAAATCCTTTATTGATAGTGTAGAAAGTTTGGTTGGACATAAGCGAACAGTCGTGTTTGGCGATTTTAATATGCACCCCTTTGAACATGGGCTGGTGCAGAATACGGGTTTTCATACCACGATGGAAAAAGCGATCGCAAAACGGCTCTCGAGAAAAGTGGATGGGATCGATTATGATTTCTTTTATAATCCGATGTGGAGTTTTCTGGGAGATCTCGGAAGGGGGGAAGTATCGGGAACGCATTACTATAGTCCGGCAAAACCGATCAGCTATCATTGGAACTTGTTTGACCAGGTGATCATGCGGCCTGAGCTGATTGATTACTTTGATGATGACTATTTAGATATTATAACGGCAATAAAGGGAACCCGCCTTTTAACAAAAGCTGGTATCATTGATGCGAAACATTTTTCGGATCACCTGCCGATTAAATTTTCTTATAAACTCTAAAATATTTTCAATATGCGCGAAGCTGCTCCCAATCTATGGCCGGAGGACATTTTGGAAAAAAAGATCACACTGCCTAAGGCACTCTTGCTGGACCAGGCAAACTACCTGTCAAAAATGAGTAACAACATTCTGACAGTTGAAATAAAAACATCTCCCGCGCTGATGAGCAATGATGGCAAAGAAGCCCTTACGACAAACGGATTGCGGCACGAGTTCATTATAAAAGTTCCGGCACTGGGTAATTACCAGTTCCCTTTATTGTGGATCATACATGGCAGCTTACAGGTTTACCCCTTTCAACTTTATTCTATACTGGAAGAAACCTTCTATGAAATTTCAGATGAAGAGCACTTTAAAAGCGTATTGGCAAGAGTATTTTCTTTTGAGAAAACCAGGAATGCCATCAGCTATATTATGTCACAGGTGTAATTAACCTTTTTCATTGCCGGCTACGGGTTTCATATCTTTCCAGGCCCAGAGGTAGCGGCTGGCATAAGTGCGGTAAGGGCTCCATTTGGCAGATATTTGCAGTAAGCGCTGGCGCAGCGCCTTCTTATCTGAAGTATCCAGGTGATATAACTTTATCATGCTTTGCTGCAGCCCAAGGTCATCTACTGCAAACACATCTTCCCGCCCCAGGTAAAACATTAACAGCATCTCCACGGTCCAGCGGCCTACCCCTTTTATCTGTGTTAAATAAGCAAGCACTTCCTCATTACTCATTTGCTGCAGTTTCTTGTCTGTAAGTTTTTCCTCCACAGTAAAGCGGGCCACATTATGCACGTAGCTTACCTTAGCATTGCTAAGCCCTATGCTGCGCAGTGTAGCCGCAGGGGTATCCAGCACCTGCTGCGGCGTAGGTTCCTTACCACCGTACAACGCCAGGAAACGGTTATAGATCACGGTAGCTACTTTGGTAGAAAGCTGCTGGCTCATGATAGAGGCAATGAGGCGCAGTGCTATATTTTTTCGTACAGGCACTGCCGGTAGCAGCTCCGTCATAATAGTAAGCAGCTTTTTATCCTTGCTGAGATGGGGATGGTATAGCGCGTTAGTATCCTGTAAAGGAGGAGCTGGAATGGCAGATGCTGCGGTAGCCGCAGTTTTGGCGGCAGGAGGCATTTTTACTTTAGCTGCTTTTGATGCAGCTGCTTTAGCGGAAGCGGCCTTGCCGGCGGCTGCTTTGGGAGCCGTGCTTTTTACAGCGCCTTTTGCAGCTGAACCTTTGGCGGCAGATGATTTGGCTGGTGTAACTTTAGCTTTGGGCATACTTTTAATTTGTAGGAAGAAGTATGATTAACCTGAATAAGAAGTACTGATGAGATGTATGGAAGCAGATGCCAGACTGGATCTATGAACAGCCCTTACAGGAATACTGAAGAAGCATGCTGTCCCGCATCATTCATAGCCTCTCCTTTATCCCTCCTTCGTTTCCTCAAAACGGCTGCGCATATATTACCTGCATAAGCGTTTGCCCTACGGCCTGCAAGGTACGGCGGTCTATTACACTCATATTGTCGTTCTGCGTGTGCCAGTGCGGTGCAAAGTTGCCGTTGGGTTGTAACGCAATAATATCAAAGGTAGGAATATTGGCAATGGTGTTCACATACACATGATCGTCGGTAATGGCTGCGCCATTGCCTTCATAGCGGAAAAAGTCAGAGTAGCCCAGCTTGTTGGCTACATCCCAGAAAGCCTTCATAGGGCCCAGCGCATATTGCTGCGAAGCGGCTTCCATAAAGAACTGTGTGCCACGGCCGCCTACCATATCCAGTAAAATACCGTAGTTGGCTTTATAACCCGGCACATGCGGGTGTTTGGCCCAGTATTGAGTACCCAGGCAATAACTATTCTCTTCTTCGCTTACGCCGTAATCTTCCACATCTGTCATCAGCAGGTCTACGCCAATGTTTGGTTTTTGCTGGTGGAATTGGCGGGCCAGCTCCAATAATACGGCTACACCGCTGGCGCCATCATCCGCGCCATCCAGCTTTTTAGTTTTGTCAAATGCATCCTGGTCTGCAGCAGGGCGGGTATCCCAGTGGGCCAGCACCAGTATGCGCTGGGTAGCCCCGGGGTTAAACACGCCTACAATATTGGTACAGGGCAGCTGCACATTTTTAGGACCGGTTACGGTAGTGTTTTGTACATACACCGTATCGGCCAGGGGGCGCAGGGTTTGTATCAACCAGTCGGCACATTTCTTTTGTGCCGGTGTGTTGGGAATACGGGGGCCAAAGGCTACCTGTTTGGCCGTATAGGCGTAAGCGGTATCGGCATTAAAGACCGGTACTTTTACGGTAGATACGGTGGTGGTTTCGGCATCGTTATCCCCGCTGCTGTCGTTGTTGGAGGAATGGCAGGCGCCCAGTAATAAAGTGGCGCCGGCAAGAATGGTCCAAAGTTTACGCATAATTACGATGGTAATAAATTTAAAACAGGCGCCGCTTAAAGGGCGCCTGCAATATAGTAGCTTATACAATGCTGTAGCTTACGCTACCGTCTTTTTCATCTTTTAACTGTATGCCTACGGTCAGCAGCTGGTTACGGATCTTGTCGGAGGTGGCATAATCTTTCCGCAGCTTGGCCTCTTTCCGCATTTCAATCAGCAGCTGCAAAGCGCCATCCAGCTTACTGTTATCCGTTACCTGCGACTCCGGCTGCAAGCCCAGGATGCCAATGAGGTAAGTTTGCCAGGTTCTTTGCAACAGCTGGAAGGTGGCCTCGCTAAGCTCGTGCATTTTTATTTGCCCGCCTTTCAGGGAGTTGATCACCGGTGTAAGCTCAAACAGGTTGGCCAGCACTTTAGCGGTGTTCAGGTCATCGTTCATAAACTCATCACACTCCTGGCACCACTGCTGCACCTGTTTATCCAGCTCCTCATTCACGGCGCTGCCATTGCTTTCGTATGTAAGCTTTTGCAGCACCTCATAGGCCGCCCATAAACGCTGTAAGCCTTTTTCTGCAGCCTGCAGGGCTTCATTAGAGAAGTCCAGCGTACTGCGGTAATGTGTTTGCAGCACAAAAAAGCGAATGGTCATGGGGCTATAGGGCCTTTCCAGCAGAGGGTGGGTACCGGCAAATATTTCCGTGAGCTTAATGGTATTGTTATAGGCCTTCCCCATTTTACGGCCGTTAATGGTGATCATGTTGTTATGCACCCAGTAACGCGCCATCAGCTCCCCATGGGCTATTTCGCTTTGTGCGATCTCGCACTCATGGTGCGGGAACTGCAGGTCCATGCCGCCACCGTGAATATCAAACTGATGCCCCAGGTACTTGCTGCTCATGGCAGAACATTCGATGTGCCAGCCGGGGAAACCCTCGCCCCAGGGGCTGTTCCAGCGCATAAGGTGTTCCGGCGGCGCTTTTTTCCAAAGGGCAAAGTCCACCTTGTTATGCTTTTCGTCCTGCGATTCCAGCTCGCGGGTAGTTTCCAGCATATCTTCCAGCACGCGGCCGCTCAGCATACCGTAATCATACTTTTCCGCATACTTTTTTACATCAAAATATACGGATCCGTTCACCTCATAAGCATAGCCTTTGTCTATGATGTTCTGTATCATGGCTATCTGCTCCAGGATATGCCCGGTAGCAGTGGGCTCAATACTGGGCTCCAGGCAGTTGAACTGCAGCATAGCCCAGTGATACAGGTTGGTGTACTTCTGTACCAGCTCCATAGGCTCCAGCTTTTCCAGCAGGGCGCCCTTGGCAATCTTATCTTCCGCAGCGCGGCCTTCTTCCTCAAAGTGGCCGGCATCTGTAATATTACGTACATAACGCACCTTATAACCCAGGTGCTTCAGGTAACGGTATACCACATCAAAAGTGATATAGGGGCGTGCATGGCCCAGGTGCGACTCACCGGAAACGGTAGGGCCGCAAACATACATGCCCACATGCCCGGGATATAAAGGGGTGAATACTTCCTTTTGACGGTGTAGTGTGTTATAGATCTTCAGGTCTGACATATTAGAAATATTTCCGGGATTGCAAAGATAAGGATTCGCGGTTAGCGTTAATAATTAGTACCAGGTTCTGTGATGGCCGGTGAAAGGCCTGTTGCTACTTTTTAAGGGTAATGTTGGCAATAACGGGATAGTGGTCGCTCAGGTCAGAGTTGATCTTACGGAAACTATTGATGGTAAAGGCGTTACTGGGCAATATATAGTCAATACGCAGGGTCGGCGCCAGGCCGGTAAAGGTGCGGCCTATGCCGGTACCTTTTTCCAGGAACGCATCCTGCAGGCCGCCTTTAATGGTAAAATAAGTATAGGAGGCCGGGGTATCATTAAAATCGCCGCATACTACTACCGGGTAAGGGCTTTTCCGGATAAAATCCGCCACAATATCCGCCTGCCTGCCGCGGCGCTGAAAGGCCTCCCGCATTTTTTGCATAATGCCTTTGGTGGCTACCAGGCCGGTATCTTCCTGTTTTTTGATCTTTTCAATGGAGCGGTAATCTTTTTCATTGAACCGGTATGATTCCAGGTGCATATTAATAATACGGATGGTATCCGGGCTGCGCACAATATCCGCATAGATCATGCTTTCGCTGAAAGGCCCGTCGGTTAGCTTTACCTTATCTGCCCGTATAATGGGATAGCGGGAGTAAATGATAGAGCCCCAGTGCTGCATGCCATCCCGGTTAAAATCACTGGAAAAGTAGCGGTAAGGCAGCTGCATTTCTATGGAAATATCTTCCCGGTTATTGAAGTCGTTCTTTTTTTCTGAAGTGTAAAAGTCCTGGAAGCAGGCAATATCGGGGGCCTGTTTTTTAATCAGCGCAAACATGGCCTGCCGGTTATACTTACTATCTTTTTCGCGGTACAACCCAAACAACCCAACGTTGTAGCTCATAACCGTAAGGCTGTGGGGCGGGGCCGCAAACTGGTTTTGGGCAGAGGGCCAGTGAAAGGCCACAAAAGCGGTCATGGATTTCCAGCCCAGGCCCAGGGCCAGCAGGGATAACAGGCAATACTTTACATCCAGTACCAGCCAGCAACAGAAACAAATGATCAGCAGCACCAGTAAGTAAGGGAATACCAGGGTGATGAAACTGATCGGCCACCAGCTAACAGGGGATACCCAGGGCGCCAGGCAGGCCAGCAGGAAAAGGGCTACTACTCCTATATTAACGATCAGTAAAAAACCTTTTGTAAATATTCTAAGGAATCTCAAATTAGAACCAGACTCTTTTGGATAAAGATAGGGAAAAGTGTCCTGATGATTCCTGTTACTTCTTCAGGGAAAAGGTAGCCATTACCGGGAAATGCTCAAACGTGGCATTGGGAAAGGTTTGATAGCTGTGAATGTCAAAGTGCGGTTGTGCCAGTATATAATCTATACGCAGGGTAGGCGACAGAAAAGAAAGTGTACGGCCCATACCACTGCCTTTTTCCAGGAACGCATCCTGCATATGCTGGCTAAGGGTGTAGTAGGTATAGGAAACCGGCGTATCGTTCATATCCCCGCAAACTATTGCCGGATGCGGGCTTTCAGCAGTTAAGCGATGCAGCAGCTCCGCCTGGTGTGCCCTTGCCGTAAAGGTGTGTTTCATTTTAGCTGCCAGGGAGCGGGCGCCGGAAAGGTGCGCCTTACTGCCATCTATTTTTTTAATGGCTTGCAGCTGCGCCAGCTCCGCGGGATTAAACATATAGGAACGCAGCTGCGCAGTATAGATCCTTACAGTATCGCCATAGATCAGCACATCTGCTTCCAGTATGCTGCTGCCGCTGCCGGCCTCACTGAAATAGCCGCAGGGTATTTTACGGGCTTGTATTACGGGGTAGCGGGAAAATAGTACGATGCCAAAGTGCCAGGTGTTCCACTGCGTTTTATCGCTGGTAAAGTAGTGGTAGGGATAGCCTAGCCGCTGCTGTATGGCTGCAACATTATTAGTGAGCTTAGGATCGTCATTCGTATAAAATTCCTGCATGCACAGCACATCCGGACTGGCCTCACGAATAGTGCGAAAAATGGATGCATGCATTTCCTTATCCAGCTGATATCCTTTTACACCCATGCTGCTGGTGTTAAAGGTCATTACGGTAAAGTTGGGCGCAGGCTGCCGGCCTATGGCCCACTGCTGCGGCCAATGCATGGAAAAGCTTACCTGCACTGCGTTGTAGGATAGGATAATAGCCCCCGCAGAAAGCCAGTAATACCATTTTTTATAAATAAGCCAGCAGAGAATAAAGATCAGGTTCAGGAACAATAGCACGGGAAACATTAAACCGGCAAAACCACTGGGCCACCAATGGTGCGGGCTCAGGTAAGGTAGCCAGGCCGATGTTAGTAAGGCAGTTACCAACAGGCAATTGATCAATAATAGTATACGGGGAAGTATTTGCTGAAAAAAATTCATCGTATAGGTGGGGTTAATTCGTTATGCAAATTATAGCATAATTAATTAATTTCCAAATGGTTGGATGCCGTTACAGCTATACGATATTAGAATAAAAATTGAATTATTTTTTCAGTTATCCTGTTGTTTGCTGGCCCTTAACAGGGTTTCCTGCTCTTCAGGTGTTAAGGCATGGATGCCTTGTTCATGAATTTTATCTAAAATTTCATTCAGGCGCTGTTCCGGCACCGCGCCTACACGGCGGTAAGGATTGTTACCTCCTATGGAATTACCCAGCCTTTTCCTTACCAGCGCCGCGGCTTCCTTGTGCTGCTCTTCTACCGGGTGAAACAGGTGAGTGACTTTGTAGGTAAGCCGGTTTAAACCAGCGCCCCAGTCTTTCCCTTTTTTCCACTGCATCATGTACAGAAAGCCGGTAAGGCCACCGCCCAGTAATGCGGGGAAATAGGTTTGAGCATCGTCGTTAGTGGAGAATATATGAGAGCTGATGTGCAGCGCTACAAACACGGTGGTAATGATCCATAAGGGAATACCGCGGCCCAGCATGGGGAACAGGCGGTAGTTGGGAGCTACGGTGGTAACGCCAATGGCCAGGGCCATTACGCTGGCAGCAGCACCTATCATGCTGGCCTGCGGTAATATGGGCTCAAAGGCAGGAATAGCGTGCATACCCATTATGTAAAAAATGGCGCCACACAAGCCGCCGTAAATATAGAGCGGTAAAATACGCTGGTGGCCGGCTACGTTTTGCAGCAGGGTGCCAAAGCCCCACAGCCATACCATGTTGCTGAACACCTGCCATACGCTGACATGGGAGAACATGGAGGTAAGCAGCGTCCAGGGACGGGTAAGCAACCGTGCAGGGTTAGCCGGTAATGAGGCCCAGGCCAGCACATCTTCATTAAACTGGGCAGTACTGTAACCTTCCATGTTATAAATAACCCTGGTGAACAGCAGTAATATAAATAGGGTAAGGTTTACAACGAGCAGCTGGGTAACAATGTTCCGTTCTTCTCCTAAGGAGAGGCTGGGGATCCGTTCTTTTTCCACCGTTCTCATACTACAAATTGCTTTGTTATAAATTTACGATTAATAAAAATTCCGTCGGTTATTCCGGTTCCAGATCTTCAATAAAATATACCCAAATATGACCCCGCCGAGGTGGGCAAAGTGGGCTACATTATCGCCGGCAGAGTTTTGAATTCCGGAAACCAGCTCCAATACAATCCAGATGCCAACAAAGTACTTGGCCTTTATCGGGAAAAGGAAATAAAGATAGATCAAGCTGTTCGGGAACAAATATCCGAAGGCGAACAATATACCAAAAACCGCGCCGGACGCCCCCAGCGTGGCTGTGTTACGAAAGTCAATGGCAAATTGCTGTACAAATACCCGGGCGGTTTGTACTATCTCCGGGTTACCGGGCGCCTGCGCCAGGGCTATCTTCATACTTTCCGGGTTAAAGGTGCCGGAGCCCAGGTCGTACTTACGATCCAGCAGGGCAAAATTAGAATAGGACGGATCCTGCAGAAAAGCCTGCACATCGTGCGTAAGGCGTACGTTATCGTAGGTAAGCACGCCCATATGGCACATGGCTGCGCCTATACCGCAAATAGTATAAAAAATAAGGAACCGTTTAGGCCCCCATACATTTTCCAGCGTGGCGCCAAACATCCACAGGGTGAACATATTGGAAAACAGGTGCCCGAAAGAGCCGTGCATGAAAAGATGGGTAATGATCTGGTGAGGGCGGAACAGGTCTGAGCCCCAGTAATGCAGCGCAAACAAATTCTCCAGCCGGTTGCCCAGCATGGGGTGCAAGGTTTCCTGTGCCAGGAACACCAAACCATTAATGATCAAAAGGTTTTTAATCACCAGGGGAAGGATCTCAAATCTGCCGGGCCTGAGTTCGTTCATAGTTTTATCGGATCGTTTATTAGTTGAGCTATGCTATCAGTTATTATGCTATTTCTTTTCCAGCAACACTACGTTCTCAATATGGTGTGTATGCGGGAACATATCTACCGGCTGTACTTTGGCCACTTTATACAAGGTGCTAAGCAGGGCCAGGTCCCTGGCCTGCGTAGCCGGGTTACAGCTTACGTATACAATTTTGGGCGCGGCTATCTGCAGCAATTTACTTACCAGCTTTTCGTGCATGCCTGCGCGTGGAGGATCGGTGATCACCACATCCGGCTGCCCATGCAGGGCAAAGAAATCATCATCACAGATATCCACCACATCCCCTGCAAAGAACTCCGCATTTTTTACCTGGTTACGGTCCGCATTTTCTATGGCATCGTCAATTGCTTCTTTGATCAGCTCTATGCCGATGACCTTACGGGCTTTGCGCGATACAAAAATACCAATGCTGCCGGTTCCGCAATACAGGTCGTACACAATTTCTGTTCCTGTTAAGGCGGCAAAATCGCGGGTTACCTGGTACAAGGTTTCGCCCTGGTAAGTATTGGTTTGGAAAAAAGACTTGGGGCCTATTTTGAAAACAAAATCTTCCAGGTTCTCTTCCACATATCCCTTCCCGTAGTACGTTTTGGGTTCCAGGTCAAAGATACTATCATTCTTTTTAGGATTGATCGTATAAACGATGGTGGTAATGGCAGGAACAGTAGCCAGCAGATGGTCCAGCAGGGCTTTGCGGGCCGTTTCATCTTCATGGTGAATAACCAGGTTCACCATTACCTCGCCGGTGGTGCAGATGCGCACTACCAGGTTACGCAGCCATCCCTGCTGCGCCCGTATATCGTAAAAAGGAAGCTCATTGGCTTCTGCAAAGGCGCGCACAGTATTCCGGATCAGGTTTACCGGCTCCTGCTGCAGGTGACAGGTGTGAATGTCCAGCACCTTATCGAACAGGCGGGGTACGTGAAAGCCCAGCGCATTACGCCGGGTAATACCGCCTTCCTGCGCTATTTCCTGGTTAGTGAGATAGGCCTTGTTGCTGAAGGTGAACTCCAGCTTATTGCGGTAGCAGGTGCTGTGCGGGGAGCCCAGGATAGGACTGATGGCCGGCAGCTCCAGGTGGCCAATGCGTTGCAGGTTATCTACCACCTGCTGCTGTTTATATTGCAGCTGGCGGGAGTAAGGTAGCATTTGCCATTTGCAGCCGCCGCATACGCCGAAATGTTCGCAAAAGGGCTCCACCCGCTCGCTGGAGTAGGAATGGATATGGATGGCGGTACCTTCTGCCCAGTCTTTTTTGTTCTTACTGAGCTTTACATCCACCACATCGCCGGGTACCACCCCGCCTTCAATAAATATTACTTTCCCGTCCTGACGGGCCAGGGCTTTGCCTTCTGCTGCATAAGCACTTACCGGTACTTTTTCCAGTACCACATTTTTTTTCCTCACGGATGCAAAGGTAGTGTTTTTGGTAGCGTAGTCCATAGTCAATGGTCCATTGTTCATAGCATTTTGCGTGAGAAAGGTTTACGGTCCATAGTCGATGGTCCATGGTCCATTGCCTTGTGCATGGTGGAGGTTTTACAAGTACAGGTGCGGCATCTACCCAACGGGTTATGCCATGGACCATCGACTATGGACTATGGACCACATGGACTTTTCATTTTTTACTGCTACATTTACATATCCTAATCCTATGCGTAAACTTTTCTTTCTCATCGCCGTTTTGTGTTATAGCCAGCTGCAATTGCAGGCGCAGGGCTATCAGCTGACCGTTAAGTTCAAGCAATATACCAGTGGCCGTATGTTCCTGGCCCATTACATGGGCAAAGGCACTTACCTGGCCGATTCTGCTATGATAGATGCTACCGGCACCGCAGTGCTCAAAGGCAAGGAAGCCCTGCCCGGCGGTATTTACCTGGTGGTGTTCCCCGGCAAACAGCGTTATTTTGAAATGCTGCTGGATAAGAACCAGACTTTTTCCATTAGTGTAGACAGTACTGACCTGATAGGTAAAACAGTATATAAAACATCGCCCGAGAACGACCTGTTCCTGGGTTACAACCGTTTCCTGGCCACACTACAGCCAAAAACCATTGCTATACAGGAGCTGCTGGCCAAACGTACCGCACAGGATACCCTGCAGGCGCGTCCCCTGCAAACAGCGCTGAACAAAGAGATCCAGGACTACCGCATAAATTTCATAACCAAACACCCTGAGTCTTTACTGACCAGCATTTTCAAAGCTATGCGCGAGCCGGAAGTGCCCACAAAACCGGCCAATGAAGATTCTACCTTCGCCTACCGTTATTTTCGCGGGCATTACTGGGATGAGGTGAACCTGAATGACGGCCGCCTGGTACGCACTCCCATCCTGGAAGGTAAATTAAGCAAGTACTTTAACCAGGTAGTGCCTATGGAGCCGGATTCTGCTATTGTGGAATGCGACCGGTTGATAGCCAAAGCCCGTAAGGATAAGGAAATGTTTAAGTATGTGCTATGGTGGCTTACCTATAACTACGAAACATCGCCCTACATGGGTATGGATGCCGTGTTTGTGCACCTGGTAGAGAAATATTATGTACCCGGGGAGGCTTACTGGCTCACCAGCGAGCAGCTGAATAAGCTGATAGGCCGGGCTTATGCCATAGCACCCAACCTGATAGGGCAGCAGGCCCCGCCGCTGGAAATGCAGGACTCTACCGCCAAACCGCTTTCCCTGTACAGTACCAAAGCCAAATACACTGTGCTGGTTTTCTGGGACCCCACCTGCGGGCACTGCAAAACTGAAATACCCCGCCTGGACAGCGCTTTTAAAGCCAGCTGGCAAAACAAGGGCGTAGTAATGGTGGGTATAAAAACGGACGGTACCCGTGAAGAATGGCTACAGTTCATTAAAGCGCACCAGCTTAGCGGCTGGGTGCATGCCTGGGATCCGCAGGCGCAAAGCAACTACCGCCGCCTGTATGATGTGTACAGCACCCCGGTGGTGTACCTGCTGGATGAAAAGAAAAAGATACTGGCTAAACGCCTGGGTGTGGAGCAGCTGAATGGTTTCCTGGAAAGGCTGGAAAAAGAGCCGGAAGGCACTGTGAAGAAATGAAAAAGCATTAAGAAGCAGAAGATAAAAAACGGCCACTGATGCTCCTTTGGGATGCGTGAGTGGCTTTTTTAGTACACTATTATAAAGATATTCCTATTAGGTTTAACGGACAGGGGCCGATACGGGTTGCGCACGCATTGCGCAGCAATATCACCCGAATAACAGCCGAATTAACCGTAGAGAAACTACCAATGAATTATCCCATTAATTCCTCATACCCCTCCGCGTTAAAACCCTCCGAATTATATATGGGGAATTCATGCTTTATTACTACTCATCACATATAACAAGGCTTTAACACCAGCGGATCACAGCTGCAAATGCGTGTTGTAACTTATTTACAATCAACTAGATAAATTTTCAAAAAAATTTATTGGCATAGTCTTTGGAATCACCCTTTCGTAACCAAAAAAGTGATTCGTAACTAAAATTGTGAGATTATGAGAAAGAAGTTAATCCTGTCTTTTGCAGCGCTGGCCTTTTCTTTTGCGGCCATGTCTCAGGTTCGTGTAGGTGTTAAAGGTGGCTGGAACCTGGCCAATATTTCCACTCGTAATGATGGTTCCACTGATGACAACAAAGCATTATCCAGGTATCACATAGGGGTGATTGCCGATATGCCGCTGATCAAGAACATTCTGTCATTTCAGCCGGGTGTATACTACAGCAGCAAGGGGGCCAAGGTGGAATCCGGCAACAAGGACAATCCATCAGTAGCTGATCCTTATGCAAAGTATACGACCAATCCGCAGTACATAGAAATTCCGTTGAACTTTGTGGGTAAAGTTCCCATTGGTGCGGACAGCCGCCTGTTTGCCGGTGTAGGTCCTTATTTTGCGTTTGGCGTAGCTGGTAAGAACAAGTATACCGTAAATACCGGGGTAGCCAAAACAGAAGGAAGCTCCAGTATTAAGTGGGATGATGATACCCCGTTTAATACCGGTGATCCTGATCAGGGCCTGAACAAGTACAAACGTTTTGACTGGGGTGGTAACCTGATGGTGGGTGCTGAGCTTTCTCACTTCATAGTATCTGCACAGTACGGACTGGGTTTCAGCAAGATCCTTTCCGGGCAGGACAGCAGCAGTGATGATAAGGCTAAGAACCGCGTGTTCAGTGTATCCTTAGGTTACCTGTTCTAAGTGATTAAGTTTTGATCATAGATGCAGGCAGGCAGCATCTTCATTGAATACACCACGCTAAAAACCAAGGTATAAATGCCCCGGCCTGCGGGCGTTTTACCGGAAAAAACAAATGAAAAAAGTACTCTTATCTGCCGCTGCCATGTTAGTAGCAGCCCTTTCATTCGGACAGGTAAAATTTGGCGTAGTAGCCGGCCCTAATTTTTCCAGCTCCACTGTTAAATCAGCAGGAGACAAGGAAACCAGCGGACTGGTAACCAATGTCAGAGCAGGTGTTACGGTGGATCTGCCATTGGCAGATGAATTCTTTATCGGCACCGGGCTGCTGTACGCAGGTAAAGGTGGCAAGAATAAGGATAACAGTGATTTCAAAACTACGTTGTCCTATCTGCAGGTACCCATCCTGTTCACCTACAAACCAGAAGTGGGTACCGGTAAGCTGGTATTAGGCATAGGCCCCTACCTGGCCTATGGTATCAGCGGTAAGCACAAAGGTGGTATTGGCAACCTGACCGGCGATCTGAAAGCGTTCGATGATGAATCAGGCGCTTTTAAGCTGAACCGTTTTGATGCCGGTGGTACCATACAGGTAGGTTATGAAATGAAGCAGGGCCTGTATTTTGGTATTAACACTGACCTGGGCCTCGTGAATGTAGCCAGCAACAAGGAGATAGCCGGCCAGGATTTTTCCTGGAGGAATAGCTCCTTTGGCGCATCCGTAGGATACAAATTTTAAGGCAAGCACAGATATTACTTTCAGATCTGCTGACAAACAGCCCCGGAGCCTGGCTCCGGGGCTGTTATTTTTATGTATCCTTTAGAGATATGTTCTTTAATTATGTATTTTTAGCCCAGCGTTCGAATTGCAGTGTTTGTATAATACCCTTAAGGCTTGGTTTTCACAGTTTCCACCATTACACCATTTATTTAAAGAGGACAGATGCATGAAAAATTTTACACTATTTTTTCTATTGGCCATATTGGCCGTATTACCCCTGCATGCGCAGCTGAGCGTAGGCTTCCGCGGTGGCTATACCCTGGCCACCATGAACTATAAAGACCCTACTATTGGCTACAAGAACAATGGTATTGGCCGCCCCCGCAGTATGAACAGCTGGCATGCGGATGTGGTGCTGAACGCGCCCCTGGGCCATAACTTTTACATACAGCCGGTACTGCGGTATATTACCAAAGGCATGGACCTGGATGTGCCTTATGCTAACAGCCCTACCAGCCTGTATATGCCCTGTGCAGACAGGGTGCGGCTGCATTACCTGGAGCTGCCATTGAACCTCGTATATAAAATACCGGTATCTTTTGGCAAAATTACCCTGGGGGCCGGGCCTTATGCCGGCTATAGCCTGGGAGGGCATTATGATCTTACCATCCGCTACAACGGCCATGTGGTGAGTAACTCCCAACAGAATATTGGCTTTGACGAGGCATCCAACATTATCTCTACCAACACCTTACTGCGCCGTTTTGATACAGGCGCCAATTTTATGGTGGGTGTGGAGCTTAACAGCCTGGTAATGATAAGCGCCAATTACAGCCTGGGATTAATGGATATTGATAAATCCACTACCAGCAATTTACAGAACCGGTACCTGGGCATTAGCCTGGGAGTGCTGCTGGACCGGGAAGATTATTAGCTTTTTTTTATTGCCTGCAATATTATTCAAGTCCCGTTCCGGCCACGCCCGGCGGGACTTTGCTTTTAAATGATCCGGATACCTATACGATATATATTAATAATATTTTGCAGAAAGTTTGAATAATTGTTTTTAATAAATTATGAAATTTTACATATGATAGTTATATTTGCACCGCATTTTTAACCAAACCCAAGTTTTCACATGAAGAAGAACGTAGTATTATTAACGTTAGCCCTGGTAGCCACAACCCTGTCCAGCTACGCACAAGTATCTTTTGGCGTAAAAGCTGGTTACAACAGCAGCACTATTAGCATTGAAGAAAATGAAGGTACCAGCAGACTGTCTGGCTTCCATGCAGGTGTAATTGCTGATCTTAGCCTCGCAGAATCATTTTCTCTGCAACCTCAGTTACTGTATAGCGCTAAGGGCATCAAGGTTAAGGATTTGGACATGAACGGGAATGAAACCAAAGTAAGCTTCAAAATGAACTACCTGGAGCTGCCTGTTAACTTCCTGTACAAACCGCAGGTAGGCGCCGGTAAGCTGTTTGTAGGTGCTGGTCCTTACCTGGCTTTAGGCCTGGGTGGTAAGTTCGGAGACGCTAAAGTTAAATTCGACGGCAAAAAATCCGCAGACATTGACGAAACCGATGACAACGTTCACGCAAAGGCGCTGGATGCTGGTGCTAACTTCCTGGCTGGTTATGAGCTGAAGAACGGTTTACTGTTCAGCATCAACTACAGCCTGGGTTTAACCAACTGGAGCCCTGATGGCGACAAATCCAAGAACAGCTACCTTGGTATCAGCGTAGGTTATTTGCTGCATAGCGGTAAGAAGAAATAATAACCATAATACTAATATAATACCAAAAGCCGTTTCCCGTAATCCGGGAAGCGGTTTTTTTTATGGAGATGTTATAGGGGAGAAATGATAAATGCCCGTCTTAATAACATCGACATAGGACATTTAAAACAAAAGTGTGACAGTATTCGTATATGCCACTACGTTTCCACGTAATGGCATTTTTATTATATAATGGTTTCTACCACATTTTTAATAACATGGGGTTTGCCCAGGGTGTAGTAGTGCAGCACAGGTACGCCAAACTCCTTCAGCTCCTTTGACTGCTGAATAAGCCAGCGGGTACCTACCTCCTCCACTTCTTTATCTGTTTTACACTTCAGCACTTCAGAAGAAAGCTCATCCGGGATATCCACAAAAAAGGTACGCGGTAATATGGTAAGCTGTTTTTTGCTGGTAAGGGGTTTTAATCCCGGGATGATCGGGACGGTAATACCCATTTCGCGGCATTTAGCTACGTAGTCAAAGAATTTCTGGTTGTTAAAGAACATCTGGGTTACAATATAGTCGGCGCCCTGCTCAACCTTTCTTTTCAGGTGCGACATATCCGTTTGCATATTGGGCGCTTCAAAATGTTTTTCCGGGTAACCGGCCACGCCTATGCAAAAATTGGTTTTTACACCGCTTTGCAGGTCCTCCTCCAGGTAAATACCGTTGTTCATATGGGCTACCTGGTCCAGCAGCTCAATGGCGTAACGGTGGCCATGGGGGTCTGGTTCAAAGAAAGTTTCGTTCTTAGGCGCATCGCCACGCAGCACCAGCACATTATCTACCCCCAGGAAGTTCAGGTCTATCAGCGCATTCTCCGTTTCCTCCCGGCTAAAGCCGCCACAAATAAGGTGGGGTACGGCATCCACATTGTAATGGTTCATAATAGCGGCGCAAATGCCTACAGTGCCGGGGCGCTTGCGGATCTCTACCTTCTCAAAAGAGCCATCGGCACGTTTTTTAAACATATGTTCACTACGATGATACGTAACGTTAATAAAAGCAGGCTTGAACTCCATCAGGGGATCCAGATGATCATAAATGGAGTCAATACTTTTACCTTTCAGTGGGGGTAATATTTCAAAGGAAATGAGCGTGTCGTTAGCCTTTGCAATATGTTCTGTTACTTTCATCCGTGAGTGTGTTTATTTTTGTGACGGGCAAAAATAATATAATCTTGGGTAAATGGTTATTTTTGCTAAGTTTGAACATATGGTATTAAAAATTCATACAGATCAACTGGTTAAGAAATACCGCAACAGAACGGTAGTGAACCATGTATCTGTAGAGGTTAAGCAAGGAGAGATTGTAGGGCTGCTGGGCCCTAACGGTGCTGGTAAAACCACTACCTTTTACATGGTGGTGGGTTTAATTAAGCCGGATGAGGGACAGGTTTTCCTCAATGATCTTAATATTACCAAACTGCCCATGTATAAACGGGCGCAGATGGGCATTGGTTATTTACCGCAGGAGGCCTCTGTGTTCCGCAAGCTGAGCGTGGAAGATAATATTGCAGCGGTGCTGGAAATGACAGACCTGAAAAAGGCGGAGCAAAAAGAGAAGCTGGAAAGCTTACTGAATGAGTTCCGGCTGCAGCACGTGCGAAAAAGCCCGGGCGATGTACTGAGCGGTGGTGAGCGCCGCCGTACGGAAATAGCCAGGGCGCTGGCAGTAGACCCTAAGTTTATTTTGCTGGATGAGCCTTTTGCAGGTATTGACCCTATTGCCGTAGAAGATATACAATCAATAGTAGCCCGGCTGAAATATAAGAACATCGGTATCCTGATCACAGACCATAACGTACAGGAAACCTTATCCATTACAGACAGGGCTTATTTATTATTTGAAGGCAAGATCCTGAAAGCCGGTTCTGCGGAAGAACTGGCGGAGGATGAACAGGTAAGAAAAGTGTATCTTGGGCAAAATTTCATTCTACGCCGTAAGAATTACCTGGACGAAGCTGCGAAACAACAATAAAACCGGTTTGAAATTTACAGCGTGATGTAGAATGTTTTACGTAGCCTGAAACAAACATGCTGACATCTGCTTTAAGTCACACAATCCAAACGAACCTTTCTTAAATTATGAGAATCTTAAGTCCTGCAATATCTCAATTGGCGCGATTGCGTATGGGACGCATAGAGTATTTTATGCAATATCCCCTACAGGTGCAGCAGCAGGTATTCCAGAGTCTGATCAGTGCTGCCCAGTATACAGAGTTTGGTAAGCAATACAACTTTTCCAGCATCTATAAAATAGAGGAATTCAAACAACGCGTACCCGTACATAATTATGATTCCATTAAGCCCTATATACAACGGGTAATGGAAGGGCAGCAGAATGTATTATGGAACACGCCTATTAAATGGTTTGCAAAATCCAGCGGTACTACTGCAGATAAGAGCAAATTTATTCCCGTATCCGTAGAAAGCCTGGATGAATGCCACTACCGCTCCGGGCGTGATGTGCTTTCCCTTTACTACAACAACTTCCCGGATTCAGACCTGCTTACCGGCAAATCACTGGTAATAGGCGGCAGCCACCAGGTTAACAAACTATCTACCGACAGCGATTCCTATTACGGCGACCTGAGCGCCGTAATGTTGCAGAATATGCCCTTTTACGGTAACATGATCCGTACGCCGGACCTTTCCATTGCCCTGATGGATGAATGGGAAGAGAAAATAGAGCGTATGGCCAATGCCGTTATACATGAAAATGTAACTTCTATAGCCGGTGTACCCACCTGGACCCTGGTGCTTATAAAACGAATTTTTGAGCTAACAGGTACGGATAACCTGGCAGATGTATGGCCCAACCTGGAGCTGTATATGCACGGGGGCGTAAGCTTTACACCGTACCGCGAGCAGTTTAAAAAGCTGATCCGCAAGCCGGATATGTACTACCAGGAAACCTACAATGCCTCTGAAGGTTTTTTTGCTGCGCAGGATATTATTGGGCAGGAAGGTTTGCTGCTGTTCCTGAACCATGGCATTTTCTATGAGTTTATGCCTATGGAAGAATATGGTAAGGAATACCCGCGTACTATGCAGCTGCAGGATGTGGAAATGGGTAAGAACTATGCCATTATCATTAGCACCAACGGTGGTCTGTGGCGCTACCTGGTGGGCGATACCATACAGTTTGTAAGCCTGGCGCCCTACCGTATACGGGTAAGCGGGCGTACCAAATCATTCATCAATGCATTTGGAGAAGAGCTGATCGTTGAAAATTCTGATAAAGCTATTGCACATGCCTGTGATGTAACCGGTGCTATCGTGAACGACTATACGGCGGCGCCTATTTATTTTAGTGATGCAGGCAACGGCGGGCATGAATGGCTCGTAGAATTTGATGTAATGCCGGGCAGTGTAGAGCAATTTGTTGAGGTAATGGATAAAACCCTGCAATCTGTTAACTCTGATTACGAAGCTAAACGCCATAAAGATATTGCTCTGCGCATGCCGGTAGTGCATGTGCTGCCTAATGGTACTTTTTGTGAATGGTTAAAGAGCAAAGGTAAGCTGGGTGGCCAGCACAAAGTACCGCGCCTGAATAATGAGCGGAATTATGTAGAGGAGATCCTGCGGTTTTCACAAACAGCCAACCTCTAATAATGAATAATGAATAATGAAAAATGAATAATGAATAGAAAGGTGTGGTAGGATGTGTGTTATTATTCATGAAATAAAGCAGCCTATTTTTTAATCTTTAATTGATATTAACAGACACATGAAACTACTGGAGAACAAAGTTGCTATTGTAACAGGTGCCAGCCGGGGAATTGGAGAAGCGATTGCTGAAAAATTTGCAGAACAGGGAGCCCATGTAGCCTTTACATACGTAAGCTCTGATGAAAAAGCCAAAGCCCTGGAGCAAAAGCTGCAGGCCAAAGGCGTGAAGGCCAAAGCATATAAAAGCAATGCCGGTATTTATGCAGATTGTGAAACGCTGGTAGCTGATGTGCTGAAGGACTTTGGTAGTATTGATATATGCGTGAACAATGCCGGTATTTCCAAAGATAACCTGCTGCTGCGCATGAGCGAAGATCAGTGGGATGATGTAATGGACATTAACCTGAAGAGCGTGTATAACATGACCAAACAGGTAATACGCCCTATGATGAAAGCCAGGAACGGCGCTATCATTAACATGAGCTCCATTATTGGTATTAAAGGTAATGCCGGCCAAAGCAGCTATGCCGCTTCCAAAGCAGGCATTATTGGTTTCACCAAATCTATAGCGCAGGAGCTGGGCAGCCGCAACATACGCTGTAACGCTGTGGCGCCGGGCTTCGTAGAAACAGATATGACGCACTACCTGAAAGATGGTGAAGGTGCTAAGGCCTATATTGAAAAAATTCCCCTGGGCCGCTTTGGCACCCCGGAAGATATTGCCAATGTATGCCTGTTTCTGGCATCTGACATGGGTAACTATTTAACCGGGCAGGTGATCAGCGCCTGTGGCGGGTTGAATATTTAATGGGGTCGATGGTCCATAGTCGATGGTCCATGGCATAGAACGCAGAAAATATTAGCTTAACAAGAAAGCGGGTATATCATTGGTTTGATATACCCGCTTTCTTGTTATAGGCAATGGACCATCGACTATGACCCATGGACTTTTCACCACTTACTTTCCCGCAATATCCACCCTGAAAGTTTCAATACATTTCCGGTCCTGCAGGGTTACATATACGGTTTTCTTATCCTTACCGCCAAATACCAGGTTGCTGCATAATTTGCCTTTTAAGGGCACTTCGCGGATTAGCTTTCCATCTGGTGAAAGCACGGCTATTACGCCTTTGCCATGGCGGCATACATACAGGTTGCCGGCCTTATCGCATTTCATACCATCAAATCCAAAATCGGGGAATTCGGCAAACAGTTTTTTGTTGAAAATATTGCCGGCATCATCCACATCATAACGCCAGATCTTACGCTGCACACTTTCATTGATGTACAGGTTTTTTTCATCCGGGCTCAGGGCAATACCATTGGCAGTACCCAGGCGGCGCTCCAGCAATACGGGATTACCACCTTTGTCTATACGCCACAATTGTCCGCTGCCGGCCCGCCAGTTAGGATCTGTGGCAAACAGGCGGCCTTTGCTGGTAATGCAAATGTCGTTAGGCTGGTTAAACTGGCTGGAGTGTACATATACGCTAACCGCTTTGGTTTTCATATTCACCTCCAGTATGTTATGGCCTTTAAAATCGGCCAGGTACATATTGCCTTCACTATTGAACACGATACTGTTGGCGGTGCTGCTATCTGCCAGGGTCACAAATACTTCGCCACTGCCATCTTTGGTATTGATCTTACCAACGGTACCGTCTTTCTGGAAGTTCACCACGTACAGGTTCCCTGCTTTATCAAAATTAGGGCCCTCAATGTTCTGGGAGAAGGTATTCTCCTGCGTAAGGTCCTGTGCCTCAAACAGTGCAGGTTTTTTTTGTGCGCTAACAGTGCTGCAGACTAAAACAGCCGCCAGTAATACGATGGTTTTTTGCATGTTATAAATTATAAATAAGCTGCACTAAGCTATATAAATTTATTAGTGAATACAACAATTTATATACCGGCGGAAAGTATTGGCGGCGGGCGGCGGACCGTATAGTTTTTTACTATTTTCGCACCCATGATCCATGTTTCAGCATTCCAGGATTTAGCACACCTGGCCATTCATAAAGTAGGCAATTCCTCGCAGGATGAGCCATTGATCTGTTCCCAGGCGCCGCTGGCCCTGCAGGATGAAACCATTGGCCAGCTGCTGCTGAATTATTTTATACAACCGTTTACCAACAGCGCAGAATACTTCCGTTTTTTTCACGAGGCCGACCTGCAGCTGAATGAGGTATTCCAGTATTGCAAGCGCATTTTTGCCGACCAGGAAAGTTTTTACGAACAGTCCGTGAATATTGCCAAACATTTATACAAACACTCTACCCATCCTAAAATAAAGGGTGGGGAGCTGTATATCACTTACTTCAATAAATGTTTGACAGACGGGGAGGAGGTGCCGGCTATCGGCATCTTTAAATCAGAGAACCGGGATACGTATTTAAAAGTGTTCCTTTCCAATGATAATTACCAGGTGAATTACGAGGATGGTATAAACATTAACAAGCTGGATAAAGGCTGCCTGGTGTTTAATACGGAAGAAGGGGAAGGATACAAGGTGAGCATTATTGACAGCATCAGCAAACAGAATGAGGCGGTGTACTGGAAAGACTCTTTTTTACAGGTACAGCGCCGGGAAGACAGCTATCATCAAACAGAAACCATGGTGAACATGTGTAAGCTGTTTATACAGGACAAGCTGCCTGCTGAATATGAAATGAGCCGGGTAGACCAGGTGGACCTCCTGAACAAGTCCGCCGCTTACTTTAAGGAGAAAGAGCAGTTCCAGGTAGATGATTTTGCACAGGAAGTATTAGGTCATCCGGATGCCATCGCATCGTTCAAGGAATACCGTGATCATTTTAAGCAGGAGTTCCGGCAGGAGATACCGGATGAATTTGACATTTCTGCACCAGCCGTAAAAAAACAGCAAAAGGTATTCAAGAGCGTTCTAAAGCTGGATCGTAATTTTCATATATACATTCACGGTGACCGGGAGCTGATAGAGCGGGGGTATGATGAGGCAACGAATATGCATTACTATAAGCTGATGTTTGAGAACGAAAGCTAACGGTGGCAAACCGCATAAAAAAGAGCAAATGAATCATCTTCATTTGCTCTTTTCGCTTATAAACGGGTGATTATTTCTTCGTCTTATGCCGGGGCGGACGGTGTTTATGATCCCGTGGTTCCCTGGGTTCCCGCGGCGGGTTGTTGTTACCACCATCCTGCTGCGGTTGGCGGGGACCGTGCTGCTGTTGCTTTTGCTCCGGTTTATGGCCGCCACCTTGCTGTCCCTGGCCCTGCGGTCTGGGTTCACGGTGCTTTTGCTCGTGCCGGTTACGTTGTTCCGGACGGTTGTTGCCATCTGCTTTCCGGGGCTGTTGCTGTTGTTGCGGCTTTTGTCCGCCGGGCTGGCCCTGTTGTTGTTGCTGTGGTTTCTGCTGCTTTTGTTTTTCCTTTTCCTTATCCTTCTGCTTACGCTTATGGGAGGTTTTTTCCAGGCTGCGCAGGCTTATTTGTCCTACCACATCGGCAAAGCCCAGGTCTGTTTCCTTGGGTTTGCTTACCACTACTTCCACGGCTTTCAGCTCCTCTGGTTTAATACCCTGTTTGTTCAGCTGGCGTATTTCTTTTACGCGGCTGATGGTTAAGGGGTATTGTTTGTTACTGGTATCGTAACTATACCACATGAGGTTCTTGAAAATATCCCGTTTTTGCAGGGTGGCGGTGCCGCCGGTAGTTTCTATGGTATCGGCATCTTCCGGGAAATCCTTCAATGCATCCAGGTAAGTATCCAGCTCATAATTGAGGCAGCATTTGAGGCGGCCGCACTGGCCGGATAATTTGGCCTGGTTTATAGAAAGGTTCTGGTAACGGGCAGCCGTGGTGTTCACGCTCTTGAAGTCGGTTAACCAGGTGGAGCAGCACAGCTCGCGTCCGCAGCTGCCAATACCGCCTACCTTACCCGCTTCCTGGCGGGCGCCTATCTGCCGCATTTCAACCTTTACACGAAATTCCGAAGCGTATAGCTTAATCAGCTCGCGGAAATCCACGCGGTCATCAGCAGTATAAAAGAAGGTGGCTTTACGGCCGTCGGCCTGGATCTCTACTTCGGCAAGCTTCATTTCAAGCCCTATGCTGCGGGCCATGGCCCGGGCTTTAATGAGGGCATCCTTTTCGCGGCCCTTATTCTCGTTCATACGGTGCAGGTCGTCGGCCGTGGGGCGGCGCAACACTTTTTTTACCTCAGGGGTATCTTCTGCCCGTCTTTTTTTCATTTGCAGCTTTACTAACTCGCCGGTAAGACTTACGGTTCCTATATCAAAACCGCTGATGCCTTCCACTGTTACCATTTCTCCCTTATCGAAGTATTGTTTGGTAACATTGCGGAAAAAATCTTTACGACTGCCATTATTAAAGCTAACTTCTATAATATCAAATGGTGCTAAGCTGTCACCCAAGGGAATATTGGCCAGCCAATCAAATACATTAAGCCTGTTACATCCTCCGCTACTGCATCCTCCATTGCTTTTGCATCCTGCTGGCTTCCCATCCACTCCCGTACCACATCCGGCACAAGCCATATTGTCTTAGTTTAAGTTTTAGTTATAAGTATCTATTCCAGTCCAGCCTGTTCCTCACATCCCATCAAAATACATAAATATTTTATAGGATACAAAGAGCAGGAATAACAAAGGTAACCAAAATAGGCCACGAAAGTTCAGATACAGGGGGCCCTGGGTCAAAAACCCCACCTATGGGGCCGCCCGGGTGCATTGCCCTTGTTTTAAGCCACCGGCAAAGGCTTGTTACGGAAAATGTATTGCAGGCGTATGGACAGGGCATGGAATAACAGCTTGGCATTGGCATTACGCTCTATATAATAACAGGCGTTATCCAGCAGCTGCATGATCTGTTCCATTTGCTGCAGGTTCACCAGCTTATTCAGCTTGGCCGCAAAATCCATTTCCTCCTCTGAAAAGGCCAGCACCTCCCTACTCAGGAACTGCAGGCGCAGGCTATGTTCCAGCAGGGTAATAAAATAGCGCAGGAACTGTTTCTGGTTCTCACGCCCCATTTTGGCGCTGGCTATCTGCTCTATCCATTGCTGCAGGGCGGGACGGTTGCCGGTGAAAATACAATTCAGCCAGGTACGCAGCAGCTCATGATAATCATCTTCCGCATTCTGAAGCAGGTACATGGCCTCCCGGTAATTGCCCATGGCAATAGTGGCTACCTGCCGGGCTTTGGCGGGTGCTGCCTTGGCCCGCTCTACCAGCGCATTTACCAGCACCTCTTTAGGCAGCGGGTTTATTTTTATGAGATGGGTGCGGGAAAGAATGGTGGCCAGGATCTGCTCCTGGTTTTCCGCTACCAGTATAAAAAGGGTATTGGCCGGCGGCTCTTCAATAAGCTTTAACAGGCGGTTGCCCTCATTGCCCAGGTATTCGGGCATCCACATAAGCAAGATCTTATACTGGCTTTCAAAACTCTTGAGGCTTAGCTTACGGATAATATCATGGCACTCGTTGGCGGTAATGTTACCCTGCTTGTTCTCTGCCCCAATAAACTGCAGCCAGTCATACGCGTTCCCGTAAGGGTGGGTGCCAATGAACTCCCGCCACTCTGAAACATAATCGGTGCTCAAAGGTTTATCGCCCGGCTTGCGGGGAATAACGGGATAAGAGAAATGAATATCCGGGTGAATGTACTGGCCGGCTTTTATACAGGCGGAACACTGGCCGCAGGCATCTTTTTCCTGCTTGTTCTCACATACCATGTATTGCGCAAAAGCCAGCCCAAGGGATAAGCCCCCGGCCCCTTCCGGCGCCAGTAACAGCATGGCATGGCTTAAGCGGTTCTGCTCCACGGCCTGTATAAGCTGCTGCTGAATAGTTTCCTGCCCTATGATGTTTGAGAATAGCATGTATTAATGTGCTGATGTGCAAATATGCAGCTGCGCAAATGAATGTTATGCATTCACTGGTGTGCTGCAGGTATGCAAATATGCAAATGTTTTCTTTATTATCGGCACACCGTAACGGGCTGCCTATTTTAATGAAGTAAAACAAACATTGCTGAAGGTGCCTTTACCGGTAAGGGTGTGGTTATTGCTTTCAAAGTAATAGCTGCCGCTCATGGTTTGTTTGCTGATGTTCCAGCGGGTAATGGTAATGCTGGAGGTATCGGTATCTGCAAACTTGAACTCATTGCCGGTTTTAACGGCGGCTACTACCAGGCCGCTGGTAGTGCTGTCCCGGTTCCCCGTAAAGATATAGGTTTTAAGCGGCAGGCTGTCGTTATACAAGGCAGCATCCGGGTAAGTGCCGTGCCGGAGGTTAAAGATGATCTTAAAGGAATCATTGGCGGTTTCCAGGGTAAGGTACTTGCTGCCGCCGGTGTCTGATGGTATACGGAAAAGGGTATTGTTATTTACCTTAAGTGTATAGCTACCACTGTCCTGCAGGGTAAGGCCCATATAGTAATTACTACAGGTAAAGGATGGGGTATTATAATCGCTTTGACAGGCGGCGTTTGCTCCGCAAATTAATACGGCTATCAGAAAGCGTATCTGGTTATTACTCATAGCATATGCATTGGATCATACAGCAAACACTACACACCCATTCCTGATTTAGTTTTACAGGACGTGTGTGTAGTGTTATATAAAAAAAACTTATCGTCTAAACTGGCAAATAGTTACGAGAGGGAGAAGGGGTTTATGGCTGACTACAATGATTAGTTGTAGTGCTTTTCAATAGCAGCAATCACTTCGGCAGACATGGGCTGTGTTTTAGGGGCAAATACAGCTACCAGTTTGCCTTTTTCATCCAGCAGGTATTTCTGGAAGTTCCAGGTTACTTCTTCCGGCTGAAAATGTTTGGCCTTGCTTTCTGCCAGCAGCCATTTGTATAACGGATGAATATCATCGCCCTTTACAGATATTTTAGCCGCCATGGGAAAAGTAACGGCGTATTTCTTTGTGCAGAACTCCTGGATCTCTTTATTGGAGCCGGGTTCCTGCGCATGGAAGTTATTGGCCGGGAAACCGATGATCACCAGCTTACCTTCATATTTTTTATACAGATTTTCCAGGTCGGCATACTGGGGCGTGTTACCGCATTGGGATGCCGTGTTAACGATCAGGATCTTTTTCCCTTTGTAATCGGCAAAATTGATCTTGCCACCGTCGATAGATTCTACTTTGAAATTATAAACCGTACCGGCGGCTGTCATAAACGCAAAGAATATGGTAGTGAGCAATGTCTTAATCATGATGGTAAGTTTTTGTAAGGCAAAATATGCAGGGTTTTAATCTGGCTTGTAAAGTTAATTATCCTCTATCAAATTAAGCAATTAATTATACCAGCGGCGGGCATCAGATGCTGGTAAAGGCCAGGGTACAAATGCTTACCGTAGCCTGGGCGGCCACCAGTGCCTGGCTGCAGGCTTCTGTAGTGGCGCCGGTGGTAATTACATCATCTATTAACAGCACATGACGGCCCTGTAAAGTATCCGGTTTTTTAACGGCAAATACGCGGGATACATTTTCCCAGCGGGAGGCGCGGTTCCGGCGGGTTTGGGAGCCAGCATGCTGCATTCTTTGCACGGCATGGGGTACTGCGGGTTTTTGCACCACCGAGGCAATACCCTGCGCCAGCAGGGCTGCCTGGTTATACCCGCGCTGCCTTTCCCTGGCGGCATATAGGGGTACGGGTATAATACAATCAATTTCGTGTAGCCATGCACTTTGTAACAGCATATGCCCCATTTGCCGGCCCAGGTGCAGGGCAATATCTTTCCGCTGGTGGTACTTGAACTGGTGAATGAGTTTTTGCAGCATGGATGCCTGGGTGTAGTAGTAGGCAGCCATAGCATAACGGATGTTTACACGCCCCCAGAAAATTTTCTCTACCGGGTTATGCAGGTGCTGCTGAAAGCCGGTAGCCGGCAGCTTCCGGTTACAGTGCAAACAAAGGATCTGTTCTGTGCGGGCCAGGTCGCGGCCGCAGCCCTCACAGGTGTGCGGATAAAAGAGATGCACCAGCGATGAGAGCAGGGTTTTAACAGTGGTCATGCAGGATATGCGTTAAATCATTATGAAAATAATGATTAACAGGGAGACAGGGAAATGAATGTAAAACCGTAAATGTAAACTGCAAAATGTAAAAGTTGGGTGCGATGCTGCATTGACTTTTACATTTAGCATTTATCCCGTTCATAAAGTCTTTTAAATGGTCTCTATGAACCGCCTTCGCCGGTTTAAAATTTTACATTTTATATTCCTAAAACAATTGCTGATATACTTCATCCACCCGGCCTACCGGCGCTACTTCAATATTGAACTTGCCGCTATGCGCGCCCTGTTTGTTATAGCGGGAAATAAAGATCTTATCAAAGCCTAATTTCTCCGCTTCCGCAATGCGCTGTTCGATACGGTTTACGGCGCGGATCTCCCCGCTGAGTCCCACTTCACCGGCAAAACAGATCTTACTGCCTATGGCAGTATCTTCATAGGAGGAAAGCAGCGCGCATAATACTGCCAGGTCAATAGCCGGATCTTCCACCCGGATGCCGCCGGCAATGTTTAGGAACACATCCTTTACGCCAAAGTGAAAGCCGCCGCGTTTTTCCAGTACGGCCAGCAGCAGCTGCAGGCGGCGCAGGTCAAAACCGGTAGCAGTACGTTGCGGCGTGCCGTAAACAGATTGTGTTACCAGTGCCTGCACCTCTACCAGCATAGGGCGCATGCCTTCCATAGTAGCAGCAATGGCTACACCGCTTAGCTGATCTTCCCGTTGCGAGATCAATATTTCAGAAGGGTTGGTTACCTGCCGCAGGCCATACCCTGTCATTTCATAAATACCCAGCTCAGAGGTAGATCCAAAGCGGTTCTTGATGGTGCGTAAAATACGGTATGCATAATGCTGGTCGCCTTCAAACTGCAGCACGGTATCTACCATATGCTCCAGGATCTTGGGGCCGGCAATGGCGCCGTCTTTGGTAATATGCCCTATCAGGAATACAGGCGTATGGGTTTCTTTCGCAAAACGCTGCATTTCTGCGGTAGTTTCGCGGATCTGTGAAATGCTGCCGGGAGCTGCTTCAATAAAAGGTGATTGCAGGGTTTGAATAGAATCCACGATTACCAGCTGTGGGCGCAATTTTTTTATTTCCTGGAAAATAGTTTGGGTAGATGTTTCTGTAAGCAGGAAGAACTGATCATTCTGGATCTTCAATCGATCGGCCCGCATTTTTATTTGCTGTGCACTTTCTTCCCCGCTGATATAAAGTGTAGTGATCTGCGATAGCTGTAATGCATTTTGCAGGAATAAAGTAGACTTACCAATGCCGGGCTCACCGCCTACCAACACCAGGGAGCCTGGCACAATACCGCCGCCCAGCACGCGGTTCAGCTCTGCATCGCCTGTTATTAAGCGTTCATCTTCTGTGCTGCTTACTTCTGAGAGGTTTACAATATTATCTGCAGCGGACGAAAGTTCGGGTTGTTTCCAGCTGCTGTTCCTGAGCGGAATATCTTTCTGGATCTTCTCTTCTACAAATGTGTTCCATTGTCCGCAGCTGGGACAACGCCCACTCCATTTTGCTGATTCATATCCGCATTGCTGACAAAAGAATGCGGTTTTAATTTTACTCATGCAATAAAGGTAATGGTAAGTTAAATGATTTGAGAAGTGTAAACAGGAAATGAGGATAACAAATAGGCAGTGATTTTATACCGCGTAATGATTTGTAAAAAGAAAAAGAGCCAACAGAAGATTCCGTTGACTCTTTCTACTTACTAACCCATTAAATTCAGGTCTAAATTACTAAATGGGTTCAGAATAAAAAAGTTTATTTAATTGATGTGAATAACTTTTGAGCAATTTTCATAATGTGACAGATCGGCTCCCATCGCCTGTTTCAGGGCATTCTGAGTTTAATATTACTTGCGTTGGAAGGTCGTAAAATATTGATAAATAGGAGTGATGCCGGTTTATTTTACATATAAAAAAAACTTAATAATAGAGTGTCTCACCCCTGACAAATAGTCTATAATAAATATATGATATTGCTTACATGACGCCACAATGACAGCATTAATTTTTGAAACTGACACCTTGAAGGCCTCTTCAACCCGGATTTCTTAAGAAAAGCCTAAAACCTTGTACCGCAGTGGTATTGGATAACATTTTGATAGGATACAGTAGTAATTTTGTAATAGAATTTAACCTTTATTGAGCATGACAACTGATCTTATGTTATTTATAATGCCCGGTATGCCGCCGGGAGTAATGCTTTTATCCCTGTTATTCATAGGCATTAGCCTGCTGGTAAGCTGGCGGCTGCGCAGCAAGTTTAAGGAATACAGCCAGGTACCCGTCTCATCCGGTTTTACCGGTAAGCAAATTGCGGAGAAAATGCTGCGGGACAACGGTATTTACGATGTGCAGGTGGTTTCCGTGGATGGTTTCCTGTCTGACCACTATAACCCGGAAAACAAAACCGTGAACTTGAGCCCTGACGTATACAGCACTGCCAGTGTGGCTGCGGCCGCTGTGGCGGCTCACGAATGCGGCCACGCAGTACAGCACGCCCAGGCCTATAAATGGCTTGGCCTGCGCTCCAAGCTGGTTCCGGCCGTACAAATAAGCTCCAACCTGGTACAATGGGTGCTTTTAGGGGGTATTTTGCTGGTAAATGTGTTCCCGGCCTTATTACTGGGCGGTATTATGCTATTTGGCGTAACCACGCTGTTTGCGGTGATCACCCTGCCGGTTGAGTTTGACGCCTCACGCCGGGGCCTGGCCTGGTTAAATAATGCAGCACTCATGCCACCCGCTGAATACGGCAAAGCCAAAGATGCCCTGTGGTGGGCCGCCATGACCTATGTGGTAGCAGCGGTAGCTTCTATTGCCACCCTGGTACAATATATACTTATCTATATGGGCGCCCGTAACAGAGACTAAAATTATCAAGGTTTAATCATTTGAACGAAAAACTCCATTTGCCTTTGTGGTAAATGGAGTTTTTCATTTAAAGCCCTTATATTTGTTTCTTTTTTCCAGGTTAATCTTATTTAATTACGGAAATTTCTGACTTGTGGGACAACCAAATGACTAATGGAACTGATGTACCGTCTTTTAAAATGAATGTTATAAAACCTTATTTCGGCCACCGGCTGAACCCCGTTAAACTTTGAACCAAAAAATAGCTTATGCGAAGAATCTACTCCCTTCTTGCAGGCATGCTGCTCGTCATGTCTCAATTCGCCTATGCACAGCAAAAAACTATCACCGGTAAGGTAACAGACGCCAAAGATGGCAGCTCCTTACCAGGGGTAACTGTGAAGGCAAAAGGCACTGCCACCGGCACTGTTACTATTGCTGATGGCTCTTTTAGCATTAATGTGCCCAATAGCACCAATACATTGGTATTTACTTTTGTGGGTTATGGTGACCAGGAAGTAAATGTGACAAACCAAAGTAACGTAACTGTGGCATTAAGTACCGGTAATAAAGAACTATCAGAAGTAGTGGTAGTTGGTTATGGTACGCAATCGAAACGCGAACTGACCGGCGCAGTTGCCAAAGTGCAGGGCAAAGAGCTGGAAAACCAGCCGGTAGCCAGCTTTGAATCCGCGCTACAGGGCAGGGCGCCCGGTGTGGTAATTGAGTCTGGTAGTGGTAAGGTTGGCCAGGGTATTAAGATCCGCATCCGCGGTACTTCCTCAATATCTGCCAGCAGCCAGCCATTATACGTGATAGACGGATTGCCTATTATATCAGAAAGCCAGTCCGTTTCTACCAACGATGCCACCAATCCTTTAGCAGATATTAATCCGAATGATATTGAATCTGTGGAGGTGCTAAAGGATGCATCTGCATCGGCAATATACGGCGCCCGTGCCGCCAATGGTGTTGTGCTTATCACTACCAAAAAAGGCCGGCAGGGAGAGAAGACAGTTTTTGAAGTAAATGCAAGTACAGGCTTTAGCAAGCCTACTAAGAAGCGTGGCTTCCTGGATGCCAAGCAGTATGTAGACCTGCTGATGGAAAGGGCTGCCAATGATGGCCGCTCACAGTTTGCCACCCCGCTGCCGGATTTCCCGACTTTTGCTACAGAGCAGGAATCTATTGACTTTTTCCAAAAGAGGATCACTAATAGGATGAACGTCCTTTCCCTGGGTACTGACTGGAAGAACCAGGCGGTAAATACCAATTGGGAAGACCAGGTTTACAGAGATGTGGCGCATACCCGGCAGTTAGACCTGTCCGCAAGAGGCGGTACTGAAAAAACAAAATTCTATGTGTCCGGCTTTTATAATGACCAGGAGGCTATTGTAATTGTGAACCGTTTCAGGAGATATGGCGCCCGCATGAACCTGGAGCACCAGGCATCCAATAAATTATCATTTGGTATTAACATAGCGGTGAACCGCTCGCAGCTGGACCGTATTTCAGATGATAACGCGTTCTCTACACCCGGCCAGCTGGTAGCACAAGCGCCTGTTTCTCCCCTTACGGATCCGGAAACTGGTAAGCTGAACAGCAGCACACTTTATCCCAACGGATTAATAGATGCCGCTTATAACTCCAACAAACAAATAACCTTCCGCACTATCGGAAATGCGTTTGCTACTTATAACATCCTGCCCAGCCTTTCTTTCAGAACAGAGTTTGGTGCAGATCTGAGCAACCTTACAGAACAGCAGTACCTGAGCAAGCTGTCTACTGATGGCGCTCCTAAAGGAACTGCTTATTATAATTATACACAGAACACGAACATTAACACCAACAACTACTTTACCTTTAGCCCTTCACTGGGTGAAAACCATAACCTTTCTGCAGTATTGGGTATGAGCTATCAGCAGAATGATCTTAGTACTTCTTATGTAGAGGGTGAGAATTTTCCTTCTGATGCTATCAAGAATTTATCTGCTGCAGGATCTATTACAGCAGGTACTTCCTACAACCAGCGCTATAATTTCCTTTCTTACTTCTTCCGCGCTAATTATGCCTTTAAAGGCAAGTACCTGGCGGGTTTCAGCATCCGTTCCGATGGTTCCTCCCGTTTTGGACCGGATAACCGTTACGGTTACTTCCCTGCAGGATCATTGGGCTGGTTAATTTCAGAAGAGGATTTCATGAAGCACAATTCAGTAGTAAGTTACCTGAAATTAAGAGCCAGCTATGGTTTAACCGGTAATGCGGAAATAGGCGAGAACCAGTACCAGACCTTACTGGAAGTGACCAACTATCCCAACCTCCCCGGCTACAGACCTTCACAGATAGGTAATACCGGTTTAAAATGGGAAAAAACAGCGCAGATGGATGCGGGCCTTGAATTTGGCCTGTTCAATAACCGCCTGAGTGGTGAAGTGGATTACTATAACAAACAAACCTCCGACCTGTTACTGCAGGCAAATGTACCTTACACCAGTGGTTTTGAGAATATTTACCGCAACGTAGGTAAAATGGAGAACAAGGGGGTTGAAGTAATGCTGAACGGTACCATCATTGACGGTAAGGATTTCAGATGGACTGCTTCTGTAAACGTGGCGTATAATAAGAACAAGGTAAAGAATATACAGGGCCAGATCCTGGAATCATCTGGTGCTGAGCAACGGGCGGTTGAAGGCCAACCCATCGGCGTGTTCTTTATGCCGAAATATGCAGGGGTAGATCCTGCTACCGGCGATGCACTTTTTTATGATGCGGACGGAAAAACCACCAACGATTACAGCAAGGCAGAAAGAGTAGTGGTAGGTAAATCAAACCCCGACTGGACCGGCGGTTTCAATACCAACTTCAGTTACAAAGGTTTTGACCTGAGCGGCTTCTTTACTTTTGTAGCAGGTAATAAGATCTATAACCGTGCAGGTGTATACATGTCCAACAGCTTTGCAGGCGGTTATGATAACCAGACTGTGGACCAGCTGCGCAGGTGGCAGAAACCCGGTGATATCACTGATGTGCCAAGGTTGTCTGCATTCTTTACCAGTGGCGACAATATATCGTCCCGCTGGTTGTACAGCGGCTCTTATATCCGTCTGAAGAACGTAACACTGGGTTACACTGTACCTAAATCTGTTAGCAACATACTGCACATTAACAGCGCCCGTATTTATGTAGCTGGCTATAACTTATGGACCAAAACCAAGTATATCAGCGATCCGGAAGTAAATACCGGTGTACTGGGCAACATTGGTGGAGGTGTAGATTTTTACACCGTTCCCCAGGCCAGGAACTTTACGGTTGGTTTGAATGTAAAGCTCTAAACCCAGTGCTGTATGCAGATATCGTTTATCAAAAATCAGACAACAATGAGATCATACTTTAGCAGATATATATATTCAGCGGTTATCGTGGCCATGGTAGCCATTACGCCTGCCTGTAATAAGAAGCTGGATGTGGTACCCGGGCAAAATATAAGCCCGGACCAGATCACCACGGCAGGAGACGTAGATGCCACTATTTTAGGCGCCTATAAATCCATGCAGCATTACAACGCTTATGGCGAGCGCTATTTTCTTATATCCGATATGATGGCTAATTCCAGTGAACTGGAGTTTGTAGGTACATTCCAGAACTATGCGGATATATTCTTTCACCGCCAACAAAAAACAAACAGTATTCCGGAAGGCATCTGGGATCGCAGTTATCAGATCATTAATGCGTGCAATATAGTGTTGGATAAAATAGACCTGGTAACAGACGCAGATATGAAGGCACAGCTTACCGGAGAAGCCAAATTCATCAGAGCTATTGCCTATTACAACCTGAGCGGCCTGTTTGGTAAGCCTTACTCTGACGGCAACCTTAATACAAACCTGGCTGTGCCGCTGGTACTGGAACCGGTGCTGAGCAGTGATGATATTTCAAAAGGCGATGTAGCAAGAGCTACAGTTGGAGAGGTATATACGGTAATTGAAAATGACCTGAAAGATGCCGCTGCAAATTTACCTGAGTCAAATGATACCCGGGCCAACAAGTTTGCCGCATGGGCTTTCCTGGCCAGGCTGTATATGGCAGAAGCTAAATACCCGCTGGCTGCCGCTGCTGCAGATTCTGTAATTGAATCCGGGATGTTTAATCTTACCGCTAACTTTAGCCAGGCATTTGGTAATTCAGCCAATTCATCAGAAGATATTTTCGCTATCCAGCAAACGAATCAAAGTAATGCAGGTACTGAAAATAATGGTATGACCACCTTTTATGGTAGTTACCCAACCGGCCGGGGAGATGTACAGGTGAATACAGCCATTTTAGACCTGTATGAAGATGGTGATGACCGTAAAGCCTTTGTATATGATGGTGGCAGCATTTCAGGGATTGATGGTGTGTACACCGGGAAATGGGCAACTTTGTACAGCAATTTGCCGGTAGTGCGTCTGGCTGAAATGTACCTTACCCGTGCAGAAGCCAATATCCGTAATGGTTCTGCTGTTGGCGATGCTCCGCTGAATGATGTGAACACCGTACGCAGCAGGTCCCATGCAACACCGCTGGCCACAGTAACTGCTAATGATGTAGTACAGGAAAGGTTCCGTGAATTGCCCTATGAAGGTGATAAGCTGTGGACCATTAAACGCCTGAAATTAAGCACCGGCACCCGCCCTTATAATGATCCGAAGTTAACCCTGCCCATTCCTCAAAGGGAAATTGATGTGAATGGCAAGCTTCAGCAAAATGATAGCTACTAAGTACAATAGCTGTTTATAATACACAATACAGGTCTTGCCATTGGTAAGACCTGTATTGTTCCTGTGAAGATCTTTCCCGAAGAAGTACATTATTTTAAACAATATAAATTTAACCCTATGAACAAAATGGTTAACCTTCGTTACCCGCTTTTACTAATTATTTTAGGCCTGTTAACCAGCTTTAGTCCTCAAAACAACTCTTTGCTGCCTTCTAACACATCTGATACCAGCGCTATGGCACCTGGTGTTATAAAGGACAAGAAAAGATGTGGCCCTTTTATTTTTTTGCACAGCGTTGCTGGCGCATCCGTATCAGTGGCCCAGTTGCAGCCGCCGTCAGGAGGTCCCATTAGCGTAACCACTCCCACTTTGCCCTATTATTTCGGGCAGTTTGCAAACGGAACTTACCGTATCACGCTTACCCTTAACAGTCATATGGCAACCGATGGCCTGATAGCGGTAGTTGCACAGGATGGTACCTGGGTGAGCTGCAAAACTTTCAATACCGGTGTTTCTTTTATCTCTTTATCCTTTGTTGCCAATGTTTGCCAGGACTACAGGATCATTGTCCAGGATAACGGTGCTACATGCCCTTAAGTAATGATATTTAGGTAGATAATAAAAAGGGATGTGGTTCATATCCCTTTTTTCATTTATATGGTCCGCTATACAAGATTCCTGATAGCCTTATTTCAAGCCCTTTCCAATAGTGTTGAAAACTTTTTATCAAAATGTTTATTGAAAACCAATTGATTACAAGGGGTACTCACAAAAAATAACGTTAAACCCATGGTTATTCCGCAGCAACTACTTAGTTTTGCACTCCCGATTTTACGGGACAACTATTTACCTGACGTAAATTTTATTGTATAAAAATGAACACCTTAAGTTACAAAACTAAATCGGCCAACGAAGCTACTGTAAAGCGCGACTGGTACATTGTAGATGCTACCAACTTAACGCTGGGTCGCATGAGCGCCAAGATAGCGGCCATTCTGAGAGGTAAAAACAAACCTTATTATACGCCTCATACCGACTGTGGTGATTACGTGATCGTGATCAATGTTGAGAAAGTGATACTGACCGGTAACAAAATGGACGAAAAGGAATACCAGACCTATTCTGGCTACCCCGGTGGTCAGAAGGCAGAGCTGGCAAAAGATCTGATCCGCCGCCGTCCGGAAGTAATGATAGAAAGGGCTGTAAAAGGTATGCTGCCTAAGAACCGCCTGGGTCGTAAGATGTACAAGAAATTATTTGCCTATGCCGGTGCCGTGCATCCGCACACAGCGCAGAAACCGCAAACCTTAACTTTCTAATTTTTCTCTGATACATGGAAAAGCAAAAAAATACCATTGGTCGTCGTAAAGAAGCTGTAGCCCGCGTGTATGTAAGCAAGGGTACCGGCAACATTACTGTTAACGACAAGGACTATAAAACATATTTCGCGCTCGTATACCTGCAGAACCAGGTAGAAGCGCCCTTTAAAACCATTGACGCGCTGGACAAATTTGACGTGAAGGTGAACGCTGCCGGTGGTGGTATTAAAGGCCAGGCAGAAGCTGTGAAGCTGGGTATTGCCCGTGCACTGTGCGAGATAAATGCAGAATTCCGCCCTGCCCTGAAAGCAGCCGGCCTGCTTACCCGCGATCCCAGATCTGTTGAGCGTAAGAAACCAGGTAAACGTAAAGCAAGAAGAAGCTTCCAGTTCTCTAAACGCTAGTATATGGGAGCTATTAGCTCTTAGCTTTTGGCCTTTAGCTAAATGCTATCAGCTAACGCTAACAGCTAATTAAATTATTGATCCTTTTAACAGAGCATAATAAACATGGAAAATAATACCTCATTACAGCAGCAGTTACTGGAGGCAGGTGTGCACTTTGGTCACCTGAAGAAGAAATGGAACCCGAAGATGCTGCCATATATCTTCGCCGAAAAGAAAGGTATTCACATCATTGATCTGAACAAGACCGTAGAAGGTTTACAGGACGCAGCAGCGGCCCTGAAATCCATCGCCAAAAGCGGTAAAAAGATCATGTTCGTGGCTACTAAAAAACAGGCAAAAGAAATCGTAGCAGAAGCAGCCAAGCGTATCAACATGCCTTATGTAACAGAAAGGTGGTTAGGTGGTATGTTAACCAACTTTGCTACTATCCGTAAGAGCGTGAAGAAAATGCAGAGCATTGAGAAAATGCTTACAGACGGCACTTTCGATAACATTACCAAAAAAGAACGCTTAACCTTAAGCCGCGATAAAGAGAAAATGGAGAAAGTGCTGGGTGGTATCGCTCAACTGGCACGCGTTCCGGCTGCACTGTTCATCATTGACATCAGCCACGAACATATTGCACTGGCAGAAGCCCGCCGTTTAGGTATCTCTACCTTCGGTATGGTGGATACCAACTCCGATCCTACCAAGGTTGATTTTGCAATTCCCGCCAATGACGATGCTACCAAATCCATCGCCATTGTTACCAACTACATCGCAGCAGCTATTGCAGAAGGTCTTTCTGAAAGAGCTACTGAGAAAACCGATGAGGTGATCGAAGAGGAAGAAGCAGATAACAAAGCCCTGCGCTTTGAGCTGGAAGGTGGTGAAGACCGTGAAAGAGCCCGCAGAGGCGGTCCCGGCGGCGGTGGCAGAGGCCCTGGTGGTCCTGGCAGAGGTCCCGGTGGTGGTGGCGGTAACCGTCCTGGTGGCGGTGGCCCCAACAGAGGCGGCGGCGGCAACAGACCTGGCGGTAACAGGCCCGGTGGTGGTGGCGGCGGACAGCGTCGTCCTTCCGGTGCAGGTGGCGGCAACAGGCCTGGTGGCGGCAGATAATATTAATTACGAATTATCAATTACGAATTACGAGTTGTGATCTATGTGATTGCTTACATTCGTAATTCGTAATTATTTAATAGGTAATTGAACAAGTACTTCGTAAACTCTAAAACTATTTATAAGTCATGGCAACAATTACAGCGGCTGATGTAAACAAACTGCGTCAGCAAACTGGCGCGGGTATGATGGACTGCAGAAAGGCACTGGTAGAAAGTGACGGTGATTTTGAACAGGCAGTGGATTACCTGCGTAAGAAAGGTCAAAAAGTAGCGGCTTTACGTTCTGACCGCGAAACCAAAGAAGGCGTTATCATTGCTAAAACCACTGCAGACAACAAATCTGGTGTGATAGTAGGCTTAGGTTGCGAAACCGACTTTGTGGCCAAAAATGAAGACTTCGTAAAATTTGCACAATCTATAGTAGACCTGGCCCTGAGCACTGGTGTTAAAACCATTGAAGAGCTGGGCGCTGCTTCACTGGACGGCGCTACCGTTGCAGATAAAGTGAACGACCAGGTAGCCAAGATCGGCGAAAAGATCACCCTGAGCAAGTTTGAAAGGATCGATGCTGCTTCTGTAACCGCTTACATCCACGGTAACTACCGCATGGGTGTACTGGTTGGCTTCTCCAAAGAAGCTTCTGCGGAAGTAGGTAAAGACGTAGCCATGCAGATTGCTGCTATGAACCCGATTGCGGTTGACGCTGACAGCGTACCGGCTGATGTTATTGCCCGTGAAAAGGACATTGCAGTTGAGCAGGTAAAGGCAGAAGGTAAACCCGCTGAAATGGCAGAAAAAATTGCCATGGGTAAAGTGAATAAATTCTTCAAAGAAAGCACGCTGTTAGCGCAGGCTTTTGTAAAAGATAATAACAAATCCGTAGCAGATTACCTGAAATCAGTATCCGCTGATCTCACGGTAACCGCCTTTAAACGCATTGCGTTAGGGTAATCGGATTCCAGGGAAAAAAGGAGAGAAGAAAATTCTCTCCTTTTTTTTGTGCATATACCTGTATATTTATCGTAAATAACTGATAAACTAACCACCTTCTACAATCTTATTATAGCGTCATGTTGCCTAAGTACAAGCGAATTTTACTCAAACTGAGCGGCGAGTCCCTGATGGGCGATGGAAATTATGGTATTGATCCGAAAGTAATCACACATTATGCGTATGATATTAAATCCGTGACAGACCTGGGCGTACAGGTAGCCATTGTAATTGGCGGCGGTAATATCTATCGCGGTATGAACGAAGCAGAGACCGGGATCGAGCGGGCGCAGGGTGACTATATGGGTATGCTGGCCACCGTAATTAACGGGATGGCTATGCAAAGCGGGCTGGAAAAAGTCGGTTTGTACACCCGCCTGCAATCTGCCATTAAAATGGAACAGATCGCGGAGCCTTACATTCGCCGCCGCGCTATACGCCACCTGGAAAAAGGCCGTGTAGTGATCTTTGGCGCCGGCACCGGCAACCCTTACTTTACAACTGATACGGCCGCATCCCTGCGCGCCATAGAAATACAGGCCGATGTGATCTTAAAAGGTACCCGTGTGGATGGTATTTATACTGCCGACCCTGAGAAGGACAGCACTGCTACCCGCTTTGAATCCATCACCTTTGCGGAAGTGTACCAGAAATCACTGAACGTAATGGATATGACGGCCTTTACCCTTTGCCAGGAGAACAAGCTGCCTATTATTGTGTTTGACATGAACAAACCCGGCAACCTGCTGCAGGTGATCATGGGTAAACGTGTAGGTACACTGGTAACCGCCTGATAAAGTTAATGTGCAGATTATAGCTATGCAGATGTGCAAATGGATCTTCGTTTGTACATCTGCATTTTCATTTATACCATGCGCCCCGTTATTTACCGGCTAATATAAACCGGCATACAAGTATATTCCCGTTCATTGCACATTTGCAAATCATTTAGTGTAGTCTGCTTTTAATACTTCCTGCAGGCGTTCATAGGGGATAAATAAATTTACCTGCCCCATTGCATACGGTCCTATTTCATAGGGAGTGTAGCTAAACACAATGCCCTTATTGGTGAGCACAAAATTATTATTGGGCTCAATACTATCTACCAGCAGCATTTCCTTAACAGGCTGGCCTTCCGGTGTCTGGTAAGCTTTGTGAAAGGACAGCTCCAGCTCCCGCGTGAGCACCGGCTTATAGTCGCCTTTAAAAATATCATCCAGGGTAAGCACTTTTTTCCTGTCCAGGTCCAGCACCTGGTGTATGGCGCCGCCATTACCATGTGCGCCGCCGGTAAAATCATAGCCAAAGTACTCCAAAGACAGCAAGGGGTACTGGTTCCACACTACTTTTATATCGCCTTCAGAGGTCCAGTTCCAGGATGCGCTGCCTTCGCTTTGCAACGCAGCACTATCAATGGTGGCAGCGCTGCCTTTATAGCTGATCAGGAAAGAATCATTACTTCTTTTTACAAACTGCTGCGGATCATTAACCGGAGTTTTACCGGTAATGGCTGTTTTAATAAGATCGGCAATATCTGCATCTGTACGGGCAGCCGGCCATATAATACTGTTAGCAGCTTCGCCCATGGGCGATTTAGGGGCATTGGCCAGCAGCGGAGCGCTATCCTTTGCATAATATACATCAAAGTGTACTGCCTTACTAAAGTCAGGATGCAGCAGAAATTTGTACGCGGTGCCTTTGCCGCGCCAGGTGCCGGTGAAGTTACCGGAGCTATCCAGCTTGCCACGGAAGGTGATCTCTTCATCGCCCCGGCTATCTTCGTATAGGGTTAACTGTTGACTGCTGGAATCCGGGCTGCCCCATATACTAATGGGCTCACCTACCCTGTCATATACGTAATAGCCGCGGTAAATATCCGGCCCGGTCTTAAGCAGCTGCATGGTAACCTCCTGCTCGCCCACCACGCCTTTCAGCTGTAAATAAAAATAAGGGGCGGCTGCCGGGGCTGTATTGGCTGCCAGCGTACTGTCTGCTGCAGTATCGCCGGATTTACTGTGCTGCCCGCAGGCCGCAAGAACGGTGGCTGCCAGCAAAAAAAACAGGGGATGTTTGTTCATGGTATTTGATGTTGAACAGGTACAAGTTTACAAAATTATGCGAAACGCTGAATGCCTAATGCTTAACGCTGAATGCTATTCGCGCTGGATGTATTGCAAGATACATTCGTGTTTAGCATCAGGTGTTTTGTTTTCAGCACAGTATACTAACTGCCTGATAACAGAATGTAATCACAAGTTAGGCAAGCGTTCTGCATCAGGCATTTGCATTTAGCGCAATACGCTAACAGGAAGCCTAAAGCCTGATGCTATCTACGCTGAATATATTATAAGGTAGGCAAGCGTTCAGCATCAGGCATTTTGCGTTCAGCGTCATACGCTAACAGAAAGCTTAACAGCTGATGCTATTTACACTGAGTGTATTATACGCTACGCCTGCGCTCAATATAATTTGTAATAATTATTTTCAATGGCATTCCCGTTGGGGTGAGACTGACTACAATTGCCCCGCATTTTGTAATGGACATTGGTGATGCACATCATCATTCACTTTTCCCTGAATGACGTAAATCATGAATTTCCCAATTCGTAATTCCTCATTCTCCCCTTACCTTTGTATCAATTAAAAACGGGTTTATGTTAAATAAACAAGTAGCAGCACTGCGTAAGGACTATCGCCTGGCCTCCCTTGATGAAAGTGAGGTGGAAAAAGATCCGCTGAAACAATTTGAGCAGTGGTGGCAGGATGCCATTAACAGTGAGCTGGATGAACCTAATGCCATGACGCTGGCTACCAGCACCCCGGAGGGCCGCCCTTCCGCACGCATTGTATTATTAAAGAGCTTTGATACAGACGGGTTTACTTTCTTTACCAATTATGAAAGCCGTAAGGGGTTAGAAATGGCGGCTAACCCACAGGTAAGCCTGTTATTTTTCTGGCGGGAGCTGGAACGGCAGATACGTATAGACGGTATAGTTAGTAAAACACCGGCTGCCATCAGTAATGAATATTATGATTCGCGTCCACTGGGCAGCCGCATTGGCGCTATCGCATCTCCACAAAGCCGGGTAATACCGCACCGCTCTTTTTTAGAAGAGCAGGTAAACACACTGGCTGAAAAATATGTACTGGAAACACCTGTGCGGCCTGATAACTGGGGCGGCTATACGGTAAAACCGCTGTTAATGGAATTCTGGCAGGGACGCAGCAACCGCCTGCATGACCGTGTACAATATACGCTAACAGAAGGGGAAGGGTGGAAGATAGAGCGCCTGGCACCATGACTAATTACGAATTGTCAATTACGCACTGCAAAACAGGGCATAGCCTGGCCCGCCAGGCGGGAACGCCATTGAAAGTAATTATGATATGAATAATTACAAATTGGGGAGTGCGGGGTTAATGGCTGTTCGTTGAAAGATATGTAATTAAGGGAATTCCGGATTATCAATCACAAATTACGGGTAACACTATACGCTGAAGGCGTAAGCCTCACAGAAATACTAACGCCTGATGCTTTTTACACTGAATGTATTACAACATACATCAGCATTCAGCCTCAGGCGTTCCGCGTTAAGCACAATCCGTAATTTAAACTATGCTTTCTTTTCTGCTTTAGCAGCAGTTTTCCTGGTTTTGGCAGGTCTTGCCTTACCGAAGGATTTGTTGGAGATCTTACCTCTTTTGGTTTTGATATCACCTCTACCCATTGTAATAATTAATTTACAGTTTTAGAATTTGCAGGTTAGCCTGCCTAATCAGGCGCAAATTACGCAATTCGCGCCATTCCTGAAAGGATACCTATAAAGCAAAAAAAAGCAAGAAACAAAACTGTTCCTTGCTTGAATAAGTTGTGCTAACCGATTAGAGCTTGTCAGACAGCGCTTTACCAGCTTTGAATTTAGCAACTTTCTTAGCCTTGATCTTGATGATCTGGCCAGTCTGAGGGTTTCTACCATTACGGGCAGCACGCTTAGAAACAGAGAAAGTACCAAAACCAACCAGGGTTACTTTACCACCTTTTTTCAGTGTATCAGCAACAGCTTTGGTAAAAGAATCCAATGCTTCGTTAGCTTGAGTTTTAGTGATGGCGGCATCTTTTGCCAGTTTGTCGATTAATTCGGCTTTGTTCATAGTTAGTAAGATTTAACTAGTGAAAAATGTTTGATGTGAGCAAATATAAAGCGTTTTATCAGATTACCAAATTTTTTGCTGCAATTATAACCAAATTTTTATCGGCTGTAAGGGGCTACTGGTAACGGTTACAGCCGATCAGCCTTTTCATGGGTACCCCTCTCCTGCGGCCATGTGTTTAGCAAGACCCGCCACCATGGGGCATTTGATATGAACTTACTAATAAACGCCGGTTTCCCTCCCATATTGTATAAGGCCTTGAATCCCTTGAAAACAGTGGATTTCATGTGGATAAATTTGAGGGCTTATACTACCTGCATAACGGTTCTGAAAGCCACAAACTGGTTCCCAAACTGCTCATAGCTCTTCTGTCTTAGCTCCGGAGCATGCTCCTGCAGGTAGGTATGATAGTTCTCCAGGGTATCTGTGTAGTATTGAATAACATAGGTGGGGCCTTCCTTGTCATCCTGCTCCAGCAGCCGGCACATGCGGAAATCATGAAACAGGCCGGTATCCATTACTTCCGGTATATGCTCCTCCTTTATCCATTGCAGCCAACGGTCGTGGATGTTGTTGGTGATCTTGGTAGTTACATTATATATGATCATAAGCTGCCGGGGGTTAGCTCCAGGTATACCGGACAATGATCAGAGTGTTTTACCTCCTGCCAGATAGCGGCTTTCTTAAGCCGGGCCTGTAAGGGCGCGCTTACGTTAATGTAATCTATACGCCAACCCTTATTATTATTGCGGGAATTGGCGCGCTGGCTCCACCAGCTGTACTGGTGCGGGTCCGGGTTAAAATGCCGGAAGGTATCCACAAAACCGCTTTCAAAGAACTTATCCATCCAGGTCCTTTCATCAGGCAGGAAACCGCTGGACTTCTTGTTCCCAACGGGATCATGTATATCAATTGGTTTATGACAAATATTATAATCACCGCAAACTACCAGGTTGGGGCGGGTAGCGCGTAAGGTGTTCAGGTAACCATAGAATTCATCCAGCCACTGGTATTTATAGGTCTGGCGCTCATCGCCACTGGTGCCGGAAGGGAAGTACGTATTAATTAAGGTAACGTCTTTAAAATCCAGGCGTATAAAACGGCCCTCTGTATCGCTTTGCATAAAGCCGTTACCATACTGAACATGGTCTGGCTTTATTTTGGTGAGCACGGCTACGCCGCTATAACCTTTCTTTTGCGCAGGATACCAGTAGTGTTCATAACCCAGCTGCTCAAACTGGCGGAAGTCAACATTGTCTTTCTGGGCCTTAATCTCCTGCAGGCAAATAATATCTCCGGGGTCTGTTTGCAACCATTCCACAAAACCTTTGCTCATGGCGGAACGCAAACCGTTTACATTATAGGAAACAATTCTCATATTAGTTATTTACGATCTTAGATTTACGATTTTAGATTGGAAACAGTCGCTTCCATCAAATCTAAAATCGTAAATCTAACAGCTGAAATCCAATTACATATCGTATTCAAGTACCGGGCGTAGCCACTTCTCAGCTTCTTCCAGGCTCCAGCCTTTACGCTGGGCATAGTCCTCCACCTGGTCTTTTTCTATTTTACCAATGCCAAAATATTTGCTGGCAGGGTTGGCAAAATACCAGCCGCTTACGCTGGCTGCCGGGTACATGGCCAATGATTCTGTGAGGGTAATGCCGGTATGTGTGGTAGCATCCAGCAGATCGAACAGTTTATACTTTTCTGTATGCTCCGGGCAGGCGGGGTAACCGGGCGCCGGGCGTATACCGGAATATGCTTCTTTGATCAGGTCTTCATTGCTCAGGTGCTCTTCGCTGGCATAACCCCACCATTCCTTACGCACCCGCTCATGCATTAACTCTGCAAAAGCTTCTACCAGGCGGTCGGCCAGGGCCTTCAGCATAATGCTGCTGTAATCATCATGGTCAGCCTTGAATTTTTCCAGCCACGCTTCTATACCACCACCGGTGGTTACGGCAAAGCCGCCCATATAGTCCTGCAGGCCGGTGCTGTCAGGGGCTATAAAATCCGCTAAGGAAAAGTTAGGCTGGCCCGGCGCTTTCTTGATCTGCTGACGCAGAAATTCCAGGTGTACCGGCATGCCGGTATCACTTATGATCTGTATAGTATCATCGCCGGTAGCATTGGCCTTAAAGATGCCTATTACAGCATTGGCGGTAAGCCACTTTTCATTTACAATACGTTTCAGCATCACCTGCGCATCCTCATACAAACGGGTGGCTTCTTTACCTACTACCTCGTCTGTTAAGATCTGCGGGAATTTGCCATGCAGCTCCCAGGCAATGAAAAAGGGCTGCCAGTCTATATACGGAGCTATTGCCCCCAGGTCATAATCCTTAAACACCTGAATGCCGGGCTGTTTGGGCTGTACCGGGGTAAAGCTGTTCCAGTCAATGACCGCTTTATTTTTTCTTGCATCTGCTACAGACAGGTATTGTTTTACCGGGCGCTTATTGCGGAAGCCTTCATTCAGCTTTTCGTATTCGCTTTTAACTTCTGCGAGGAAGTTCTTTTTCAGGGCTTTGTTCAGCAGGCTGCCCGTAACGGTTACGCTGCGGGAGGCATCCAGTACATGCACTACGCCATGCTCATACTCCTGCGCTATTTTTACAGCGGTATGCGTGCGGGAGGTAGTAGCGCCGCCTATAAGCAGCGGTATATCAAACTGCTGGCGTTTCAGCTCCCGGGCTACATGCACCATTTCATCGAGGCTGGGGGTAATAAGGCCGCTTAAGCCAATAATATCCACCTGTTGTTCCCGGGCAGTTTGCAGGATCTTTTCGGTGGGCACCATTACGCCCAGGTCTATTATATCATAGCCATTACAGCCTAATACCACACCTACTATGTTCTTACCTATATCATGCACATCACCTTTAACGGTAGCTAACAGTATTTTACCGGCTGATTTTATTTGTCCGCCGTTCTGTGCTACCAGGCGCTTTTTTTCTTCTTCTATAAAAGGGGTGAGCACCGCAACGGATTTCTTCATTACGCGTGCGCTCTTTACTACCTGTGGCAGGAACATTTTGCCGCTGCCAAACAGGTCGCCTACTATGTTCATGCCATCCATCAGCGGGCCTTCAATTACATCCAGCGGGCGCTCATATTGCTGGCGTGCCTCTTCCGTATCTGCTTCTATATAATCGGTGATACCATTTACCAGCGCATGGCTTAAGCGTTCCTGCACCGTACCCTGCCGCCAGCTCTCGTCTTTCTCTATTACTTTGCCTTTGGCTTTTACGGTTTCGGCAAAATTGATCAGTCTTTCCGTTGCATCATCCCGGCGGTTCAATATTGCATCTTCGCACAGATCGCGCAGCTTCGGCTCTATCTCATCGTAGATCTGGATCATGCCGGCATTCACAATGCCCATATCCATACCGGCTTTAATGGCATGGTACAGGAATACGGAGTGCATGGCTTCACGCACCACATCATTACCACGGAAAGAGAAGGAGATATTACTTACCCCGCCGCTTACGCGGGTAAGGGGCATGAGGCGTTTTATTTCACGGGTAGCTTCAATAAAATCCACCGCGTAGTTATTATGCTCTTCAATGCCGGTGGCTATGGCAAAAATGTTGGGATCGAAGATAATATCCTGTGGGTCATAGCCTACCTGCTCTGTAAGGATCTTATAGGCGCGGTGGCTGAAGCTTATTTTTTTCTCCTTGGTATCTGCCTGGCCATGCTCATCAAACGCCATTACTACCACGGCTGCACCAAAGCTTTTACAAATAAAGGCCTGCTCAATAAACTTGGCTTCACCTTCTTTTAAGCTGATGGAGTTTACAATACATTTACCCTGTATACATTTAAGACCCGCTTCAATAATGCTGAACTTACTGGAGTCTATCATGATGGGGATCTTGGAAATATCCGGTTCTGCCACTACCAGGTTCAGGAAGGTGGTCATGGCCTTTTCCCCGTCCAGCAGGGCATCGTCCATATTCACATCCAGGATCTGGGCGCCGCTTTCCACCTGCTGCCGGGCTACGGACAGGGCTTCTTCGTACTGGCCTTCCCGTATGAGGCGGGCAAACTTTTTAGAACCGGTTACGTTGGTACGCTCCCCTATGTTCAGGAAATTGGTCTCCGGCCTTACTACCAGCGGTTCCAGCCCGCTCAGGCGCAGGTATGGTTTAATGACCAGTGTTCCGTTTGATGTATCAGAATTAGTTATTGTTGCACTCATGTTGTTATTGCTGTTTATGCCAGGGTGGGTTCCAGCCTGGGTAAGGGACGGGGCTTAATGGTTTTTACATGTTCTGCAATATGGCGGATGTGGTCCGGCGTGGTACCGCAGCAGCCGCCTACAATATTTACAAAGCCTTCTTTTGCAAAATCTTCAATAATGCAGGCGGTATCTTCCGGCTGCTCATCGTATTCACCAAAAGCATTGGGTAGCCCTGCGTTGGGATAGCAGCTTACATAACAGGCTGCTATGTGCGAGAGCTCCTCCACATGCGGCCGCATTTGCTGTCCGCCCAGTGCGCAGTTCAGCCCTACAGAGAAGGGGTGCGCATGCATTACAGATATGTAAAACGCTTCCAGGGTTTGCCCGCTCAGCGTTCTGCCGGAAGCATCGGTAATGGTTCCGGAGATCATAATAGGCAGCTCCGGCTTACCGGTTTCCCGGAAGTATTGCTTAATGGCGTAAATGGCTGCCTTGCAGTTAAGCGTATCAAAAATGGTTTCTATTAATAAGATGTCGGCCCCGCCTTCTACCAGTCCTTTGATCTGTTCTGTATAGGCAGTGGCCACCTCATCAAACGTTACAGAGCGGAAGCCCGGGTTATTTACATCCGGGGAAAGGGAGAGGGTTTTATTGAGCGGACCAATAGCGCCGGCTACAAACCGCGGTTTATCCGGGTTTTTGGCGGTATACTCTGCAGCGGCCTTTTTGGCAATGCGGGCTGCAGCTACATTCAGCTCATAAGCCAGGTGCTGCATGTCGTAATCCGCCATGGCAATGGAAGTGCTGCTGAAGGTATTGGTTTCAATAATATCCGCGCCGGCGTCCAGGTAAGCTTTGTGGATGGCTTCAATAATAGCCGGCTGGGTGAGGTTTAGCAGATCGTTATTCCCTTTCACATCGCTGTGATGGTCTTTAAAACGTTCCCCCCTGTAGTCGGATTCTTCTAGTTTGTAGCGTTGGATCATAGTGCCCATTGCACCATCGATAATCAGGATGCGCTCTGTGGCGCATTGTTGCAAAGATTTCATGTGCTTGATGTTTATTAGTTACGGTTAAGAAGATTGTGAAACCGGGGGGTCGAACAATAAACAAATCCACCCGCCGGGAATCCTGCAAAGATACTAAACTCCTGAGAGAAAAGCATGATTTGCTATATGGGTTATAACAGATGTTAAAGGCCTGTTAAATGGCCGGTCCTGTGCTCTGCAGTATCAGGGATACATATAAGAAGTACCGTATGCATTTACAGGCTCTTTTCGCCTGGAATAAAAATAATTTTGTTTAGTATTATTAGTCTACTATATTTGTAGGGTAATTGGAAGCCATGCTTCTTCATGCACTTAGATCATGCAAAACGAATACAACAAATATCTGACAGCTACCAAGGTACCCACCAATACCCTTTTCATTACAACGCGTATGCCTGTATGCAGTATGCGCTCCTGTTGTAACTGAATTATAATACCACCACAGTCTTGTTCTTATTGTTGACTTGTAACAACCCAACCATGCGTATTGCAGAGCATATCCATAATTTACAACAGCACCTGGCAGGATTAGGGCTGCAGCCGGTACCTGTGGCCGACGGACCCGGTGATAACGACCATTCAGAGGTATTTAAAATATGCTTTCTGAACAAGTATGAAATGCAAAAGTGGAGGCAATTACAGGAAACACAAACGGATCCGGCAGTGGAACCAACCCCATAAAACGCATTGTCAGCGCGCCCTGCGGGCTGATACCTTTTTCATAACGTGGAATTACAGGTTAAACACACACGGGTGCTATTAAGCACCTGTATTTTTTTATGCTAAAAGCCTAAAGCCAAACGCGTAACGCTGATTATGTTAACAGCGTTATACATTGAGCGTTCAGCCTACTTCTGCATATAGCTCTCCAGCGGTAGCCTGTTCGTAATAGACCTTGCCAGCGTCATTTCATCCGCATACTCCAGCTCACCGCCAAAGGCAATGCCACGGGCAATGGTGGTAATTTTTACCGGCAGCTCCTTGAGCTTTTTGGAAAGATAATAGATGGTGGTATCGCCTTCAATCGTAGGGCTTAAGGCCATAATAACTTCTGTAATGCCTTGCTGCTGCACCCTTTCCACCAGGGAGTGGATGTTCAGCTGATCGGGGCCAATACCGTCAATAGGGGAGATGATGCCGCCCAGCACATGGTACAGCCCATTGTACTGCTGCGTGTTTTCAATAGCCATTACATCGCGTATGTTCTCTACTACGCATACCAGCTCTTTTTTACGGCTATGGCTGGCGCAAATGCTGCAAATATCTTCGTCGGAAACATTATGGCACTGTTGGCAAAACCTGATCTGCTGGCGCATACGGGCAATTACCTCACTAAACTGCTGTACCTGCGAAGGCTCCTGCTTCAGCAAATGCAACACCAGCCGCAAGGCTGTTTTTTTGCCGATGCCCGGCATCCTGGCAAATTCATTGACCGCATTTTCAATCAGGGCAGAGGAAAAGATCATGCAACAAAATTAATGAAAAGGAGAGTGCGGTGAAAAGTGAAATATCAGCGTAAAGGGTGGAGGCTCCTACAGCGTAAGATCTTCCTTCACTCCCCAGTTGGCTTTAATATTCTTCTTTTCCGGGAAGCTCACTACCCGTTCCGGCTGTTTTTTAGGATGCTTGTAATATACGCCGCGGTCCCACTTGCCATTGCCATTCTCATCCAGCAAAATACGGATCTCGTATTCCGAGGGGGTGATGAGGGTTTTGGTCCAGGTGCCGTTTACCACTACGCCGGAGTATTTAACATCCTTATCTTTTACCAGCTGCACCACGAAATGGATGCTGGTATCGCCTTTCAGGGCAGCAGCAGTACTGTCGCTCAGCTTCAGCTTCAGGAACAGTTTTCCGTAGTCCGATAGTTTTTTGGCGGAAAAGCTAATGGTATCGGCTTTAGTCATTTGCTGGTTCAGCGTGTCCGTAGCAGCCGTTTTATCCACGATCAGCCGGTAGTGCATACCCTCTTTCCAGGGATATTTAAGGGTTAGCTTACTGCGGGTAGAGTCCAGCTTCATATGAGCAATGTTCACCGGTTTCAGCAAAGTATCTTCCACCAGGTGAAACTGGGTGCTATCCAGGCGGGCCAGCGGAATGGTGAAGTTCAGCACCATAGGCGTATCCAGCTCCTGCTGGTTCTGGTCCAGCTGCGGCTGGATCTGCAGGCGGGGCTTTTTCTTTTTGTCCTTATCTTTTTCCTTTTCTTTTTCTTCCGGCGCCGGTTGTTCTTCGGTAGCCGGCTGCTCCCCGGGTACTTTTATGGTGCTGTCCTGTTCTATGAACAGCAGCATGGTAAGGTCTTTTATATTATCCTCCCGCAGGTGTATCAAGCTATCCTGGAAAGCAATCAGCTCTGTGGTAGGCTGGGTATATTGCAGGTCGCGGTCCTCTTCCTTAATGGCAAACAGCTTATAATCGCCGGGGGCCAGGTTCTTGAACCAGAAGGTGCCATTGCCTTTGGAGCGGGCATAATACACCGGTTTTTCCTTGGATACTACGGAATCCGTGTGGTTACGGTACAGCATTACAGACACGTTACTATCTATTTTACCGGTTTCCGCATTAATGGTGCGGCCCAGCACCTGCAGGGAATCCAGGTAATCGCCGGTAGATACCACATAGGCAAAATCAATGATCGGGTTACGCTCATTCACATCCTTAATGGCATCGGAAAAGTTAAAGGTATACGTTGTATTAGGCGCCAGGGTATCCTTGATCTCCATGGTTACGGTACGCAGCTTGGAGGTAACGGTAGGCACCCGTTTCAGGGTAGGGGAAACGATCATTTTATCAAACACGTTATCCATCTCCACATATTCATCAAAGGTAAAATGCACCTTGCGGCTTTTAAAATGCAGGGAAGAATCCGGCGGATCAACGGCCAGCAGCAGGGGAGGGAGGGTATCCCTTGGGCCGCCGCCCGGAGGCACTATATTGGCGCAGCGCGACAAAAAAAAGGAAGCGATGACAATTAATCCCAAAACCAGGCTCCGGAAACGTTGGATCATTTGCTTTGATTAATAAACTATTACCAATTTAGGAGGACGAAAGAATGAAATGTAAATTTCAGCTATTAAATGTAAAAGTTAAATGCAATGCAGCCAAGCTACCCGGCCGTATTTGCCCTTATACCTTTGAAATTTAACATTTATGGTTTTACATTCTTCCAGGCCCTGCCCTCAATTTTGAACTGCAAACTTAGCGCTTTCGTTCCTTACTTTTACTCCTCTTCGGTCAGGGCTTCCTCCTCCAGGTTGTGCAGGGCTACATGCAGTTTATTATCCTTCACAAAATTGCACCAGGGACATTCCTCTTTACCGCAGCCGGTATAAAACTCCTTATTCTGAATTTTGGCCCAGGTGCTTACGATCTGCTGAGTAACGGTGGTTACATCCTGCGGGGTGATCTGCACCTTTTGTTTATGATATACCTTTTGCTTATTGGGCTCAATAAAATCAAACTCCGTGCTTACCACCTGCCAGTTCTTTAGCTTATAGTTGTCCAGCAATATCTTATAGAACACGGCCTGCCGCCAGTAATCGCCCCCGTTGGGATGGCGCTCATTGGGCAGCTCAAACTTTTTATATTCCTTGATGGCTTTTTCATAATCGCCGGTTTTATAGTCCACCACATTCACCTGGCTGCCGTCAAATTCCAGCTTATCCACTTTCCCTTTTATGGGCACACCGCTTACCACTACATTACGCACATTACGTTCCACGCTTACTACACGGGGCCAGCTGTTTATGTAGGTATCATAATAGTTATTGAGAATATCCCGCCCGTATTCCATACGCCGGTCAAAGGCTTCTTTGGTGAAGGATTCCCGGTTACGGCGCATGCTCCAGGCAAAATCACGCAGAAATTCTTCCTTGGTGGGGAAAACGTTTTGCGGGTTTTCCTGCATTTTCTGGAACAGCTTTTCCAGCGCGTAGTGCACAGCCGATCCAAATTCCGTATTCTCCGAACGGCCGGTGGGCACCCGTACCAGGTTCTTATAAAAGAAGCCCAGCGGACAGTCCAGGTAATTGTTCAGCGCTGTTACGTTCATCACAAAACCAGCCAGCAGGGTATCTATAAACTGCTGGTCTACCCGCGCTATTTCCGGCGCCTGGCCTTTGGCGTAATTCAGCAGCTCAAAGGCAAACAGGTCTTCCTCCGCCAGCTCCATTTTGGCGCCGGGCAACGGATGCTGTTCCAGTATTTCTGTAATAAACATGCTGGGTTCCAGCGGCTTGCCATCCTGCCGGAACTCGGGGTAGCTGATATACAGGTGCTTTTCTGCCCGGGTAATGGCTACATAGAACAGGCGGCGCAGCTCCTGCTCGTCGGTAGAGGTGCTTTGCGTTACAAACACCGTATCAGGGAAAGAGAAGCCACTGCTGTTCTTCCGTTTCTTTTCCCACAGGTGGGAGTTGGTGCCGGCCAGGAACACATGCTCAAACTCCAGCCCTTTGGATCCGTGCGCGGTAATAAGATTTATGCCCTTATCATTACCGGCTACCTGCACCAGTGGTATGGGAATGCCATTGCTTTCCATGAGGTTCACCATTTCCATAAGGGAGGTTACATTCAGGTCCGGGTTGCGGTGGGTTTCTTCTTTAATGAAATCAAACAGCGCCTGTAAGATCTTCATCAGCCAGATCTTTTCCGGCGACTGCATAATATAGCTCATTACCCCGCCGTCATTAATAATGTTGGCAAACAGCTGCTGCAAAGTAATATTATGCGCTTCACCGATCCATTTTTCCACCAGGCTGCTTACGTTCATCATGGCCTGTTCCGGCGCTTCTGTAAATAAGGTCAGGTTGCGCGTTTTCTGCCATTCCTGTAAATACTGGCGGATGGATGTTTTTTCCTGGAAACCTTTTTCCGCTACCCGTATGCTTATTTTGGCTACTTCTATGGGTGGTATGTTGTAAAAGTCAAAGTGCAGTATAGAGAACAGCAGGTCGTCACCGCTGTAGGGCGTATCCAGCTCACAGGCTATGTAACGCAGCAGGGTTAATACTTTGCGGGCAAAGGGTACTTCAAATAAATTAATATTACGTTTGGAGTAGATGGGCAATCCGCTCAGGCGGAAGTACTGCGCCAGCTCCTCGCCATACCGGTTCTCCCGGTATATGACCGCTATTTTTCCCGGCGCCACGCCTTCTTCCAGCAGGCGGGTAACGGTATTGGTAATACCGGCCATTTCATCGCGGGCAGTATTATAACGTTGTATAATGGGCGGTATGGAAAGTGGCGTGAGCTTAGCATTGCTGGCAGTAAGCTCTTTGCTGAGGCCCGGCAGCTGGTTCACCAGGCGTGAGCCGCCGTTATTATCTATCAGGGCCATGGCCACATCCAGTATATTCTGTACGGAGCGGTAGTTTTGTGTAAGCACTACGGTAAGCAATGTGTCAGCAAAGCTGCCGGCAAACTGCTCCATATTCTCTATGTTGGCTCCCTGGAAGCGGTATATGCTCTGGTCATCATCGCCCACCACAAAAATATTCGGCAGCTCTTCGTCTTTGATCAGCAGCTGTATAAGCCGGTTCTGCGTACCGCTGGTATCCTGGTATTCATCCACCAGTATGTACTGGAAGCGTTCCTTATAATCGGCCAGCAGGTTGGGATGGTTCTCAAATGCGCGGATCACCCAGTTGATCATATCATCAAAATCGTAGCGGTTGGCGGCCTGCATCATAGCCTGGAACACATCAAACTGCTCTACTGCGGCCTGTAAGCGGGCCATTTTTTCCTCTTCCACCGCTATTTTATCCGTACGTACATCGCCCTTCTTAAATGTTTTGGTGGCGCGTTTGCAAATGTATTCATCGCGCTGCGGCAGGCTGTCTAAATATTCTTTAATACAGCCGCGAATATAGTCTACCGTCCAGCCTTCCCGTTTCATGGTTGAGAAAAGGGAGGCCAGGTTCTTCATATCAAAATACACATCGCCCCGGTAGCGTTTCAGCGGGTTATCTTTCGTAAAGCCATCGATCAGCTTTTTAAGCAGCTGAATTTTTTCCAGCTCGGAAATAGCATCCAGCACATTTTTTTCAAACAGGGCCAGGTTATCCTGTATCACCTCATTACAAAAGGAGTGAAAGGTATGTATGCTTACGCGGTACGCATCCGGGCCTATAAAGTCCGTAAGGCGTTTACGCATGGCCACGGTGCCGGCATCTGTATAGGTGAGGCACAGAATGTTCTGCGGCAGGAAATCCGTATCCTGTAATATTTTACCGATACGGCTGGCCAGTATTTGCGTTTTACCGGTACCCGGGCCGGCAATTACCATTACCGGGCCTTCCGTATTATCTACGGCCTGACGCTGACGCTCATTCAAACCTGTATATACTTCCTGGAAACGCTGCTGGTGATGTTGTGATAATTCGCGGGACATGTAGCAAAATTACGGGAATCGCTTTACTTCTGGGGAAAGTGAAAGGTGATCTCTCTGCGCAGGTGCTGTATCTCGTTCACCTTTCACGTGATATTTGATCATCCGGCAATAGAACAAGGGACGGGAACGGATTGTTCAGCTACCTAAAGGAATATACACGGAAATATTACCTACCTCATGTGAGCGGGTACCTTTCAGGGAGGCGCTTTGTGTTTTTTGGGTAAAAGCTATCTGGAAGCGGTGAAAGGCAATGCCCATCCCATAATCTATTCGGGTATTCCAGGGCAGCAGGGTGGCCTTGTTGAAAGATTTACGCACTTCAAACCGGCTATTGCGCCAGCTAAACAGGCCGCCTTCCAGCAGGGCATTGTACCAGGTATACTCCACCGTGGGGCGCAAAAAGGCATAGATCTGCAGCTTTTTTCCCCGCTGTGCGCTGCCTGCCCTGATACCAAAATAAGGGTTCATATGCCCTATGCGCAGGGTGGCATGCACGGCACCACCATCCAGCATGGTACCTACATTAGCTGAAGCGCCGCCAATAAGCTCTACAGAAGGGCCGGGCTGCCATACCATTCTTTCATAGGTAAAGTTGTAGTTAAGCAGCGGGGCATTGGGCAGCTGGTTTTCCCAACCCATGGGCGGTTCATAATTCAATACATTATGCACCCACTTCTGGGCATCTTCCGCAAAAGACAAGGGGCCCATTACGCCCATGACCAGCTCCGACTGCAGGCTGAACTTTCTTACCGGGTCATAGGAATCCAGCCCGTGGCTCAGGAACAGTGCGCCGGAGTAGGAGTAATCATCCGGCAGATACTTGGTTTCACTCAGGTTCTTAGGTGTTATCATTACCTGCATCACGCTCCAGTGATAGGTGTTAATGGCATTTTTACCCGTACGTGGCAGTATGAGCTTATCTAAAAAACGGGTGGGTTTCTTTTTCTGGTAAAAGTAATCTATACGGGTGCCGTTGGTATAAGATTCATCGGTACCCTGCCCGCGGATATTCAGAAAATCATTGTCCTCATATATGCGCAGCAGGTGATGAATGCTATCGGCCGTGCTGATTACCTGGCAGTTAGCTTTAACAGCTAAAAATAATAATAGTGCTCCTGTCAATAATGCTCTCATACTTCCTGTTTTACCGTTCAGTTTTATTCAATGCATTACAGCGGTAGCAGTGGCAGGTTGGCATAACAATATGTCAGTGCTGAATTAATCAGCATGGCATAGTATTAACAGTTTTGTCAGTTGCAGGAGTTTGGGATAGTGGTATAGTAAACGACAGATCTAGCGATCAATAACTATGCCGGGGGCCTGGTTATTGGCTGAATAAAGATAGGATTTGGGGACAAGAAATCTTATTGAAAATTGTCTTGTGCATCATATATTTTCTCTATGGGCGTAACATTGCCAGGAAGCGGCCGTTATAAAAACAGTTGTTCTTTTAACCATTATTTTTACTTAATATGCAAACGTTCGTTTGTGAAACCGCATAAGATTACTGTAGATACATTTTTATTTTTTAACCATTAAACCCAATTTGGTATGCAACCCAACAACCAAACCCAAAAGCCCTTCTTTGCACAATTCCTGGAAGACCAGGCCCCGCAACAGGAAGAAAGCCGTAGCACCGGATCAGCAGAAAATTTAATGACATTAAAATTCCCTTCTGACCGGGAAGAGGACGGCGGCGATTGGCTGTACTAAAAGTCATCACAACATTGGCAGTATCCCTGCTTTTTTTAACAATCTAAACCCTTTTAATTATGCAATTGGACAATCAGGTGCAGAAGCCTTTTTTTGCTCAATTCCTGGAGGCGCAACAGTCCGCTGAAGGCCAGGAAAACGGCATTTGGCCCATTATTACGAGTAAGCTGACAGATCATCCGAATGAAACACAAAAGTTTCCTTCTGATGGGGATGAAACCGATATCTAAACCGGTAAAACTTTCATCGTGCAAGCAATAGCCAACGGGCTATTGCTTGTTTTATTAATAAAGGGCATGATACTTTGCATTACGCACACACAGGATTATTATACCATAGATAAGGTGCAGCAGCACCTGGAAAAAATGGGTCATGCCACCTGGCGCCTGAACTCCGATGAATTTGGCACCCAATACCAGTTTGAGTATATACCGGGTAAGGACATGTACCTGCAGCAAGGCGCAAAACGTATAGCCGCCGCCGATATTACCGGTGTGTGGTACCGGAAGCTGTGGGCGCTGCAAACACCTTCTGCGCTGGATACGGCCTACATACCGGTGTTCAATAAAGAATACCGCACCAGTCTGCATATTTTTTTTGATGCGCTGCAGCAGGTTCCATGGATCAATAAAATGGAGACAGATCATGCAGTGGGTAACAACAAGCTGTTACAGCTGCAGGAAGCGCAGCTGAGCGGCTTAACCATACCCCGTACCCTGCTTACCAATAACCCCGGGCAGGTGCAGGCTTTTTATACGGCCTGCCAGGGTAATATGATCATGAAGCTGCACGGCGCTTTAAGCCGCAGCATGGATGCCAGCGGTGCATTTTTTCCTACTACCCGTGTTACAGAACAGCATTTATTGCAGCTGGATACGCTGGCTTATTGCCCCATGATATTCCAGGAATATGTGCCCAAAGCCTATGAGCTGCGTATAGCTTATGTGGATGGGGCTTTTTATACCGGTAGAATCAATGCCGTGCTGGATGCCGCCGGGCAAACAGACTGGCGGGCAGCCCACGTAACCCTGCCCTGGGAACCCTACTTGCTACCGGATGCAGTAGCTGCCGGCTTACATACATTTATGCAGCGGCTTAACCTGCCCTTTGGCGCTATAGATATGATACGGCGGCCGGATGGGGAGTACGTGTTCCTGGAAGTAAACCCGCAGGGGGAGTGGGGCATGCTGCAAAAATACCTGGGCTATCCCATTGCTGAAACCATTGCAGAAAAACTTGTAAATAAGATACAACATGGCTAAACAAAAGGTAGTTATCATTACCCATACCGCAGATAATATTTGTATAGATACCGTAAGCCGCTTTGTGCACGAAGCAGGGGGCGAAGCCATTCGCTTTAACGTAGATACTTACCCGTTACATACCCGCTTAAGCTCCATATACCAGCAGCAGCAACAGCACATTTTCCTGGAAAATGAAACCGGCGCCCATACCCTGCACGATGCAGCCGGCATCTGGTACCGGCGCAGCTATAACGTTGGCAAAGGGCTGCAGGATGCGCTGGATAAGGAATTCCGGCAGGCTGCCATGCAGGAAACCAAACGCACCCTGTTTGGTATGATGGAGGCCCTGGATATTTTCCAGATGGAGCGTTTCAGCGTATACCGCCGCCTGGAAAGTAAGGAAGAGCAATTACGTATAGCCGTTGCCTGTGGGTTAAAGGTGCCTGCCACCTGTATCAGTAATGATGCCGCTGCCATCCGCCGGTTTATAGATACTGTAAACGCGCCGGTGATCACCAAAATGCAAAGCTCTTTTGCCATTTACCGGGAGGGCATAGAACATGTGGTATTTACCAACGCGGTAGATGAAAATCATTTGCAGGAGCTGGAGAGTGTGCAGTACTGCCCTATGGTGTTCCAGGAGCGGATCGGGAAACAGCTGGAGCTGCGGGTAACTATTGTTGGGTATGAGGTGTTTGCTTTCAGCATTAACTCTGCCGTGTCAGAAAGGGCTGCTACAGACTGGCGTAAGGAAGGCGCTGCCCTGATACAGAGCTGGGAACCCTACCGCCTGCCGGATGAGGTGCAGCAAAAGCTGCTCACTTTTATGGACCGTTATGGGCTTAACTATGGCGCTATTGACCTGATACTGACGCCTGATAATCAATACTATTTCCTGGAAGTAAATGCTGCCGGGGAATATTTCTGGCTGGATGAGCTGTGCGATAACGCCATTTCCCGGCAAATAGCCCAGGTGCTTATGGGAAAGGCCGCCCATCGCGGCGCCTGACACGAATTATGCATTTTTGTTATCTAATGAAAACGAATGTTATCCGTACTACGTATATATTTGTTCTAATACCTGGTACGGATAGGTGAATGCACGGGGAACTGTATATTTAATCCATTCCACGTATCCGCCATTAAAAGTTTGTCATTGGATCTCAAAACATATATAGACAGTGGGGCAATTGAGTGCTGCCTGCTAGGGTTGGCTACTCCCGACGAGGAGGGGCAGCTGGATCATATGCGGCGCCGGTATCCCGAGCTGGAATCTGAAATTTCAGTGGTAGCATTTAAGCTGCAGCAGGCTGCTATGGCAGGCGGGGTTACGCCGCCTGCACAGGTATGGGAATACATTAGCCATAAGGTGCAATGGGAAACCGGTGAAAAGCGCCGCCGTCGTAAACGCCGGGAGCCACCAGCCTATACCGTTATTAACTTACAGGAAGCGCCGCGCAACCAGCATATGCAGGTAAGCATCTGGTGGCGTTGTATCTTTATTGGTTTATGTGTGCTGCTGATAGCGCTGCTGGCAAGCAGCATTTATTTCTATAACAAATACCAGGAGCTGGAAAACAGGCTGCTTCATAATTATCCTGCATCAACCGCTCCTGCTTCAACAAAATAACCTTTACCGGTGTTTAACTGGTATATTTCTTGCTTTTGTATCGTGCAAAAGTTGAGATTTGCAGTCAAATTAAATTTTAACAGATGAAGATGAAAAATCTTGCCCTGGCAGCATTATGCCTGATCGTAGCATCCCTGTTTGCCGTTTCCTGCGCCAGCTCATCCGGCGCTACCTCCACCACACAGGACATTTCTAAAAGCAGTGTAAAAGGTAACTGGGTGGTTACCGACATCCAGTTTGAAGGGATCCCCGCCAACAGTAAGGTAACTGTGTTTGATGAGGCTTCCTATAACTGCTTTAAAGGCAGCAACTGGGTATTACCTTCCAATGGCAAAGGTTCTTATACTTTATCGGCCACTTCAGATGGGTGTACTACTGCTACCCAGCCCATTATGTGGTCATTATACAAAAATGGCGGAGCCAGCATGTTTCAGTTTAAGAAACTGTCAGAAGGGGTAAAAGCCAAAAATGTAACAGATGGTTATCGGGTAGAGCTTAGCTCTAACGATGGTAATACAATGGTGTGGAAAGCACCGGTAACCTTTGAAGGTAACAGCGCATATATCATTTATACGCTGCAGAAAACCAGGTAAGCTTACCCGAAGGAATGTAAAAGTGAAATGCCACGAACATGGGTATGTACCCGGTATCGTGGCATTTCACTTTTACATTTATATCCTTTTTGGGTCCGGCCCCGCACTTTATAAATAGCGCATCATAGTTTTATCGCAGCTTTTAACCCACTTCCCCTTTTTCTCCTTTGATCTCTTTACCTGCAAAGCGCATAAACAGCTGCGCCAGCTTATCCTGCTGGCCCTGCAGGTGGGTGAACTGGAATTGCCGTACCAGCTTAAAATTTTTCACCGGTAATATTTTAAACTCACCTGCTTCCAGCTCCCTGCTTACGGCCTGTAAGGAAAGAAAGGCTGCGCCGGGCGCATGATGCAGGTACGACTTCATGCTTTCCGTGCTGCTCATATACATGGCTATATTCAAATCGGTTAGTTTTAGCTTTAAGCGTTTAAGCTCCTCCGTTATAACCTCCAGTGTGCCGGAGCCCTGCTCCCTTACCAGCAGGGGAATGGCCGCCAGTTCAGCGGCTGTTAATACTTCACCGGCCCCGTAGCTGTAATTCACATTGCCAATAAGGGCAATTTCGTCTTTGGCAAACTCCGTGTACTTTAACTGTGGGTTGCGGGAGCTGCCTTCTATAATGCCCAGCTGTATATTCTTTTCCAGCAGGTACTGTTCTATTTGTTCTGAGTTACCGCTGATAAGGGAGGTTTTAATTTCAGGATACCGCTGGTTAAACCTTGCCAGCAGCGGTGGTATAAAATATTGGGCAATAGTGGTGCTGGCGCCTATTTGCAGCCGCCCGCCCCTTTCATGTTTTAACTGGTTAATATCATATTCCAGGTTGCGGTAGCTGGTAAAGATCTCATCTGCATAGCGCATTACAATACGGCCTGCCGGCGTAATGGTGATCTTATTGCCAATGCGTTCAAACAGCGCCATACCTAATTGCTGCTCCAGCTCATGAATATGTTTGGTAACGGCCGGTTGTGAAATAAACAGCTCTTCTGCAGCCTTGGTAAAGCTTAAGCGTTTAGCCACGGTATAAAAGACCTTTAATCTGAAATCCAACATGATGTGAAAATACGAATTATGCTGAATGCGGAACGCTGAATGCTTAGCGCAGGTATTGAACGCTGCAGGTTGAACGTAAATAATTAAGAGCGCCCAGGTGCATAATCAATAATGATTATGAACTATCAGGCTGGTGTGTGATCAGCATTCGGCATCCAACATCCGGGCTCCGGCGTTCCGCGTTAAGCATTCAGCGTTAGGCCTTTGGCGTTAAGCATAAAAAAAGGGTGTTTCCGAAGAAACTCCCCTTTACTATAACAGTTTTAAACCTTACTAAACCTTAGCTTTTCTTTTTTGCAGCATCCTTATTGGCTTTATAGCGCATATCAGCGGTGCCGTCTTTCTTTTTAGGGCCTTCAGTGGCCGTGGTCTTATTGGCTTTGTAGCGTTTGTCCGGTGTACCGTCCTTCTTTAAAGGCGTACCGGTGCTGGCTGCCGCTTTTTCCGTTTTGGCTTTGGGTTTGGCGGTGGCCGGCGTTTGGGCCATGGATACAGAAGCGCCTAAGAGCAGGATCAATATCGCCGTCAGAAATTGCTTCATACAAAAGGTGTTTTAGACTAGTAATATACGTATAAAAAGTATTTCCCCGTAAAAAAACCCGTATAAATACGCTTGTCCGGCATGACCATCAGAATGTACCTTTGTACTGTCCAATAGATGCAGTTAACCCCTAAGATTTCACCACCTATTGATGCAATGTGTTGAAACGCTTTTCACAACATCCTGTTAACCTCAAAAAATAGCTATAGCAAAATGTCCGCCCCACCCCAGGCGGGCATTTTTATTTTTAGTTGGCCTGGGTTTCCACCCACATGCCATTCTCTTTTATCAGGTTTATGAGCTCTGTTACGGCTACTTCACTGTTCAATCCACGCTTTACCACTTCCTTACCGCGGTACAGGGTTATTTTACCTACCCCGCTGCCTACATAGCCAAAGTCCGCATCGGCCATTTCACCGGGGCCGTTCACAATACAACCCATAATAGCAATTTTTACCCCTTTCAGGTGGTTGGTTACTGCGCGGATCTTAGCGGTAGTTTCCTGTAGGTCAAACAAAGTACGGCCGCAGGAAGGGCAGGAGATATACTCTGTTTTGGAGATACGCGTACGCGTAGCCTGTAAAATGCCAAAGGCCACCGGGTTAATACGGGCCAGGTCCTGCAGGCTGCGCTGCTGTGTGTAATTAATGCCCAGGCCTATACCATCGCCAAAACCATCCAGCAGCAGGGCGCCGGTTTCTATGGCGTATTGCAGCAGGCGGTCATCTGCTTCGGTATGTGTGCTGGAGCTTAATAAGATCACCGGGTTAGCTACCTGCTGCTCCATCAGCGTCATGAGCATACGGCGCATTTCCGGCATGGCATGCTTATTCTCTGTAGCCACTATGCATAGTACCGCGGTGGTATCTGTTTTCAGCTTTTGCAGCAGGGTACTTGTTAAGGGCTTTCCGCTGTCGGTATCTATTACGTTCAGTACAGCCGATCTTTTGCCCGTGCCCAGGTATGCTTCCTGTGTCAGGTAAGGAAAGTACTTCTCCTTATCCGTGGCCTGTAACCAGGTTTCATACGGGGTTATCACCTTTAAAGTGCCGGGTAAGGCAAAAGGTAATACCTGCTCTGTAAAAATATAATCAGCTGCCTGGTCGGCAATATTCCATTTGTCGGTATCCGCATCGTAATGGTACCCGATGGCTTCCAGGTCATTGGGTTGAATATTTTTAATGCCCCCGAAATCAGCTACTACTACCGGTACCTGTTTACCGCCAATATTATCTACGGCAATGGTTTCCCGGCGTTTGTATTCAAAGGGGGAGTAAGGCGGCTTATCTATGGAAAGGATAGGTGCATGCCCTTCCCGGTTAGTATAACGTTTCACCAGGTCGCGGCACACCGGCAGCTCAAATTCAGGGTCTTCCGTGAGTGATACGCGAATGGTATCGCCCACGCCATCTTCCAGCAGGGCGCCAATGCCTATGGCCGATTTGATACGGCCGTCTTCCCCGTCGCCGGCTTCCGTTACACCCAGGTGCAGGGGATAGCAATGTCCCAGCTCCTGCTGCATGGTATGCACCAGCAGGCGGTAGGCCTGCACCATTACCTGCGGGTTGCTGGATTTCATGCTCAGCACAATGTTATGGTAGTTCAGGTCTCCGGCAATGCGAAGGAATTCCATGGCGCTTTCCACCATACCCATAGGCGTATCACCGTAGCGGCTCATAATACGGTCGCTGAGGGAGCCATGGTTGGTGCCAATACGCATGGCAGTGCCATATTCCTTACAAATATTCACCAACGGGGTAAACCGGTCGCGGATGCGCTCTATCTCCTCCGCGTACTCCGCATCAGTATATACCAGGGTCTCAAACTTCTTTTTGTCCACATAGTTACCTGGGTTCACCCGCACTTTTTCTACAATACGGGCGGCAATTTCAGCCGCATTGGGCGTAAAATGTATATCGGCTACCAGGGGCGTGTGGTAGCCCCTTTTGCGTAATTCGTTCCTAATGGGCAGCAGGTTCTCCGCCTCGCTTTTGCTGGGGGCGGTAATACGTACCAGCTCTGCCCCGGCTTCTATACAACGGATAGCTTGTGCCACGGTGCCGGCAGTGTCCATGGTATCCGTTGTGGTCATGGTTTGAATGCGGATAGGGTGATTGTTCCCGATAAGCAGGTCGCCCACCTTTACTTCCAGGGTGGGTAAACGCTTATATGCTGTGAGTGAAGGGCAATATAGCTGCATAGTGCTGCAAAGGTAAAGAATAGTGGCAAGTTGTTAATTATTATGAGCGGCATACACCCACGGCCTCAATTTTTTAAATTTGAAGTGTATGCTGCAAAAAAACACGGATATACCTTACCAGCAGCTGCCCTTTGTAGGACAGTTCAACATCTTCCCCCTGCTGGGCTTTAAAACCGAGCTTACCCGGCAGCCGCACCGGCATGATCATTACCAGGTGGTATGGTTTTCCAAAGGCAGCGGGCAGCATATAGTGGATTTTGTATCCTATGAGCTGGAGGATAATATGCTGTTCCTGCTGGAACCCGGGCAGGTGCACCAGCTGCTGGATGATGCCAAGGAAGGCCACGTGATCACCTTTACGGAGCATTTTTACTTCAGCAACCGTCATGAGCAGGCTACCATGTACGATTTTACCAACCTGTTTGACGCTACCCGCGGGTATGCGCCCATCCGCATCAGTAACCGTACTGCCGCCACTTTCCAGCTGCTGGCAGAGCTGATGTACCGGGAAAAAAGCGCTTCCGGCAGCAGCCGCAGCATCATAAAACATTACCTGAACGCCTTTTTATTGCAGGCAGAAAGGGAAAAGAAACGCAATGCTGCCCAGGCCATTGCGCCCCTGAAGGGCGATGAGCGGGTAGTGCTGCTGCGCCGCCTGCTGGAAAAAAATTTCCGGGCACAGCACCACGTTACCTTTTATGCCAGCGAATTTTCCCTTACGCCCAAGCGCCTGAACGAGATAACCCGCGAAAAAACAGGTAAAACCGTTACAGAACTGCTGCACGATCGCCTGGTGCTGGAAGCCAAGCGCAAACTATCTTTCAGCCACCAAAGCGTAAAAGAGATCAGCTATGAACTGGGCTTTGAAGACCCGGCCTATTTTAGCCGCTTTTTTAAGAACCACGCCGGTATTGCCCCGCAGGATTTCCGGGATGTAATGTTCAAATAGTACAAGGCAATAACCGTTTTGTCCTAACAGGAACGCGGCCCGCTTGCTAATTTTGCGGGGAAAGTTTAACACAGCTGTTTTTATACGCCGGCCAATCCATTTAGCAGCAAAGGGACGCCGGCCTTTTCCCTTTCAACTACACTCATGAACCTGATCAAGCTAGCCTTACAAAAGCCCATTGCCGTCATTGTAATTGTGATAGGCCTGCTTTTTTTCGGCATTTCATCGTTGCGTGATATTAAGATCGATATTTTCCCGGATCTGAACCTGCCCTCCATTTACGTATCGCAGCCTTATGGTGGTATGTCGCCGCAGCAAATGGAAGGTTTTATTTCCACTAACTACCAGAACCTGTTCCTGTATGTAACCGGTATTAAAGACATTGAAACAAAGAATATACAAGGATTATCCATGCTTAAGCTTACCTTCTATGAAGGTACCAACATGGCCCAGGCAGCGTCGGAGGTAACGGCAATGGCTAACCGCGCATTTTCGCAAATGCCTAACGGAACGCAACCACCGTTCCTGATACGGTTCGATGCTTCTACGCTGCCTATTGGCCAGCTGGCGCTTAGCAGCCCTAGCCGCAGCAATAATGAGCTGCAGGATCTGGCCATGACGGTGGTCCGTCCCTCGTTCTCCCGCATTGCCGGCTTAACCTCACCGGCCGCATTTGGCGGTAACAACCGCACCATTGTGATCCGGGTAGATCCGGCGCTGATGCGCAGCCACCACCTTACGCCCGACCAGATTGTAGCTGCGGTAAAGGATAATAACCAGATCTCGCCCGCCGGTAATGTGCGTATCGGGGATATTACCTACCTCACGCCCAGCAACACCGTAATACGCACTATTAAAGAGTTTGAAAATATTCCCCTGGTAATGGGCAGCGGCCCTTCCGTATACCTGCGTGATGTGGCGCGGGTAGAAGATGCGGCGGATCTCACCACCAGCTACGCCGTTATTAACGGCAAACGTTCGGTATACCTGCCGGTTATTAAAACCGGCGACGCCTCTACCTGGACGGTAGTAAAGAACCTGAAAGCCGCTCTTCCGGATATTCAGAAGCTGCTGCCGGAAGATGTGAAGGTGATCTTTGAATTTGACCAGAGCGTGTATGTAGTAAATGCCGTAAAAAGCCTGATCAGCGAAGGCGTAATAGGCGCAGTGCTTACCGGCTTAATGGTGCTGCTTTTCCTGGGCGATAAGCGCAGCGCATTGATCGTGATCGTTACCATACCGGTATCTATTATCATTGGGGTAATGGGCCTGCGCCTGGCAGGGCAAACCATTAATATTATGACGCTGAGCGGCCTTGCGCTGGCTGTTGGCGTGCTGGTAGATGAAAGTACCGTAACTATTGAGAACATTCACCAGCACCTGGAAATGGGTAAGCCCAAAGCCCGGGCCATTTGGGATGCCTGTAAGGAAATTGCGTTCCCAAAATTGCTGATCCTGTTCTGTATCCTGGCCGTATTTGCACCTTCCTTTACCATGAAGGGAGTGCCCCGTTCTATGTTCCTGCCACTATCGCTGGCCATTGGGTTTTCCATGATCGCTTCTTACCTGCTGTCGCAAACACTGGTACCCGTACTCTCCAACTGGATCCTGAAAGCAGAGCTGTTTAAGCATCATGTAAAAGCCAAAGGTGCGGTGCACGAAAAAAATAATGACTACATAGAACAGGAGCTGCAATACGAAAGAGAGCACAGGCAGGAAATATCCCGTTTTGACCGTTTTAAGCTGCGCTTTATGGGCTGGCTGGAAGGGTTGATGAAATGGCGCAAAGTAGCCACTATCAGCTATTTTGTGGGCATCCTTATTATTGCAGCCCTTTGTTTTAGTTTTATTGGGCGCGATATTTTGCCTAAGCTGAATAACGGCCAGTTCCAGCTACGGTTAAAAGCGCCGGAAGGCACCCGCCTGGAACGTACGGAAAATATGCTGCTGCAGGCGGTGGATATTCTGAAACAAACCGTAGGCGAAAAAAATATTGACATCACCTCTTCCTTCATAGGTACGCACCCGTCATCCTACTCCACCAGCCCCATTTATCTGTTTATGGCCGGGCCTAATGAAGCTGTGATGCAGGTGAATCTGAAAGAGGATTATAAGGTGAATATGGACGATTTCAAGGAGCGGCTGCGCAAACGCATTCACCGGCAAATGCCGGAAGTAAAAATGACGTTTGAGCCCATTGATCTTACAGATAAGGTAATGAGCCAGGGCGCCGCTACACCTATAGAAATAGCGGTCAGAGGCAAGAACCTGGATCTGAGCAAACCCTACGCACTAAAGCTGCTGGCAGAAATTAAAAAGATCCCTTACCTGCGGGATGTGCAGATCGTACAGCCGCTGAACTACCCGGCCATCCGCGTGAATATAGACCGGGAAAGGGCCGGACAGCTGGGCGTAAGTATTACCGACATTTCCAAATCACTTACAGCCGCCACCTCATCCAGCCGGTTTACGGAAAAAAATATCTGGCTGGATGAAAAGAATGCACAGTCTTATTTTGTGCAGATCAGCATACCGGAAAATGAAATGAGCAGCATGAATGATATGGCAGCCATTCCCATTTCAAAAGACCGCACCCGCCCGCTGTTGGGCGATGTAGCCACTTTGCAGCCGGATACCGTGGCAGGAGAGTACGACCGTGTAGGCGCAGTACGTATTATATCCATTGGCGCCAACGTGCATAAAGTGGACCTGGGCAAAGCCAGTGCAGCGGTGGATGCTGCCATTAAACGCGCCGGTGAGCCGCCCCGTGGTATTAGTGTTGAAAAGCGCGGCTTAACACTGCTGTTGGATGAAACGCTGGACAGCCTGCAATCCGGCCTGCTGGTAGCCGCCGTGGTGATCCTGTTATTGCTCACGGCCAATTTCCAGTCGTTCAGGGCAGCACTGGTAGTGGTAAGCGCTATACCCGCTGTACTGGCAGGCTCGCTGATCATGCTGCTGCTTACCGGCTCTACGCTTAACCTGCAATCCTACATGGGTATGATCATGTCTGTAGGCGTATCAGTAGCTAATGCCGTGCTGCTGGTAACCAACGCTGAACATTTGCGCAGGGAAAACGGCAATGCCATGAAATCGGCTATGGAAAGCGTTTCCATACGTCTGCGCCCTATTTTAATGACCACTATTGCCATGGTGGTAGGTATGATACCCATGGCCAGCGGCCTGGGTGAAGCGGGCGATCAGACTGCGCCTTTGGGCCGTGCAGTAATAGGCGGGCTGCTGGCATCCACCATAGCATCGCTGTTCATACTGCCGCTCATTTTTTCCTGGCTGCTGCAAAAGGCTGGTACGCATTCCGTATCCCTTGACCCGGATGATGTGAACAGCCAGCATTATTGCAGCGAGTAACGAAACTTAAAAATTATTGAAACGGATGAATATTAAGCTACCTATAGGATGGTTAAGTGTGCCGGTGCTGTTGCTGCTGGCCGCCTGCCATGGATCGCATGCGGAAGAGGAGGAAGGCAATGAGGCTGATGCGGCCGTGCAGGTAAAAACCATTACCCTGCATAAAAGCCAGCTGGAAAATGTGCTGAAGCTGCCGGGGGAAATAAAGCCCTTTCAGTTTGCAGACCTGTATGCCAAGTTAAACAGCTATGTAAAACAGGTAAAGGTAGACCTGGGCAGCCAGGTAACGGAAGGGCAAGTGCTGGCCACGCTGGAAGCGCCTGAAATGAGCAGCCAGCTAATGGGCGCACAATCCCGCCTGTACACCAAAGAAGCGGTGTTCCGTGCCAGCAGGGCTACCTACGAGCGTATGGTTAAAACCAGCCAGGTGCCGGGCACCATATCGCCCAACGACCTGGATATGAGCGGGGCTAAAATGAGCGCCGACAGCGCCGAATGGCTGGCCGCCCGATCCGCCTACCAGGAGGTGCAGCGCATGCTGGACTACCTGGTGATCCGCGCGCCGTTCAATGGCGTTATCAGCCAGCGTAACATACACCCGGGTGCGTATGTAGGCCCTGGCTCTAAGGGTGCTGACCTGCCTATGTTCCGGCTGGAGGAGCAGAGCCGTTTACGTTTATCCGTAGCCGTACCGGAATCTTATACCGATGCATTGCAGCAGGCCGGTGATGTGCGCTTTACCGTAAAATCATTACCCGGCGATACTTTCACCGCCAAAGTAGCCCGTGTGGCCGGCAGCCTAGATATTAAGCTGCGTACGGAAACGCTTGAAATGGACATTAACAATAAAGATAAAAAGCTGCTGCCCGGCATGTATGCAGAGGCCCAGGTGCCGCTGCCCGGTAAAAAGGATGTATACATTGTACCTAAAAGCGCGCTGGTAAGCAACTCAGAAAAAGTATTTGTAATAAGGGTTGATCAGAATAAAGCAAAATGGGTGCCTGTGCAGCGTGGCAACGAATACAACGGCATGGTGGAAGTATTTGGCAGCCTGGAGGAAAATGAAGTGCTGATAAAGAATGCCAGCGATGAAATTAAGGAAGGGACTACGTTAAGTGCTGAACGCTAAACGCTTAATGCTTAACGCTGCCTGCGTTATGTGGGTACAAGCGTTCAGCGTTGTGCGTTGAGCATTCAGCATTTTTTAGACTGGCACAATAAATCAGCAAAGGGTCATTATATGATGGCCCTTTTTTATTTAAAACGCATAGGGTACTTGCCTGATACTTTTCCTTTGATGATAGCCTGCAGCTTGCGTTGCAACAGCCTGCGCCGTAGTGGTGATAAGTGATCCAGGTAAAGCTTACCCAGCGTATGATCATATTCATGTTGTATCATACGTGCGGTAGGGCCGCTAAAGGTTTGTGTCTGGGTGTTGAAGTTTTCATCCTGGTATTGAATAGTAATGCTGCAGGCACGTACCACCTCCTCCCAGATGCCTGGTATGCTCAGGCAACCTTCGGTATCGATGCAGGTATCTGTGCTGTAATTAAGTATATGCCCGTTAATGAACACCTGGTGAATACCGTTATGTTCATCCGCCTGCGTGCTATCCACTAAGAACAGCCGCAGGGATCTATTCACCTGTGGGGCCGCTAAGCCTACACCACCGGCATTTTCCAGCGTTTGCCACATATTGCTGATCAGTTTTTGCAAACCCGGTGTTTCCGGCGTCACAGGCGCACAGGGTATACGTAATATGGCGGCGCTATAAGCTACAATTGGTAATATCATACTGCAAAACAAGTACAACGCTACCCGCCGGAATAGTAGATTTTAGACATAATTTTGCAGTACCATGCCGGTAGAGCTGCTTAAACATATTTTCCGCGAACAATTGAGCGCCATCCGCCCAGCCGCAGCGCTACGGGAGGTAGTGACAGGTTATTATCCTTACACCAGCGGGCAAAGCGGCCAACCCATATGGGCCACGCTGGACGGGCATCCTGCGCTGATCTTCCTGCTGGATGCGCCGTATAATATTCAATTCACCGGTACGCATACACTGTGTTTGCAGAATGCTTTTTTCTGCTGCTACGGTTTGCAGAACACTTATATACAGGCCTGGCCCAAAGGCATGCGTATGCTGGTAGTACAATTTAGCTGTAGCGGCTTATACCAGCTGCTGCAACAGCCGTTGCCATCCGTAGCTGCTGCGCCACTGGTACCGGTTACAGCGGTATGGGGCGCTGCCGGTGAGCAGCTGGCTGTTAACATCCGTGAGGCTAATAGTCACGCGGCACAAGCAGCTTTACTGGATACTTTTTTACAGGCAAAGCTGCCGGTGCATAAGCAAGCGGGTTATTTAATACAGGCTGCGGTACAATATATCCGTGCGCAGCAGGGGCAGTTAAATGTGCAGGAGGTATGTGCGCACCTGCGCGTAAATTATAAGTGGCTGGAACGTAATTTCAGGAACCAGTTAGGCATCACCCCTAAAGCTTATATTAATACTATCCGGTTTTTGCAGGCTTATTTCAGTATGGGACAGCCGGCGCAAAGCCTTACTGGCATAGCTTTACAGCACGGGTATTACGATCAGGCGCATTTTATTAAAGCGTTTAAACAGCATACGGGAAAAGTGCCTTCTGCTGTTGATCAGTGATGGCGCACCTGGAGGAAAATTATATTCTAATTATGAAGAAGATCAAAAAGAAAGTTACAACGGAAACGGTGATCGACGCAAAAACGCTGGATAAAGAGTGTTTCCCTGCTACCATCGATGCGCTGATAGAAAATGCGGGAAGAAATAATATTGCCCTCGATATTAAGGGGATTGCCTATAGTATTAACCTTACCGAAGAACAATTTCAAAATTATTACAAACACGACAATGCTCCCAATGAGCTGTTTTCGTTATTACGGGCACAATACAACGATCTCTTAAAATACACTTATCACAAAATATCCATTGAAGTGGAGCTGCCTGATCCACTGGAAGAAGAAGGCCTGGAATAAAATTCAAAGCCACCAGGTGAGGGTGGCTTTGAATGGGTATAGCTTACATTATATACTCTATAATTACCAATCTTTTTCCACCTGCACCGGTTGGCCTTTTGCTTTTTTCATTTTATCCTGGAGCTTCTTTTCCTCCTGGTTCAGGGCCTGCAGCAGGCGTTCCGCTTCCTGTTTATCCAGCTTGCTGGGTTGTGGCTGCGGTTTCTGATCCTGTTGTTCTTTGTCTTTATCCTGCTGGTCCTTTTGTTTATCCTGCTGATCTTTATTCTGGTTTTTGTTCTGCTGGTCCTGCTTTTTCTTGTCTTTATCCTTGTTCTCTTTATTATCCTTATTGTCGCCACCACCGCCTTGCTGTTGCTTTTTCAGCATAGACTGGGCATAGGCCAGGTTATAACGGGCTTCTTCATCGGCCGGGTTCATTTTCAGGCTTTGTTTGTAGGCCTTAATGCTTTCTTCCCATTTTTTACCTTCCATATAAGTGTTGCCAATGTTATAGTTAGCATCACTTTTTACGGTTTTATCTTTGGAAAGCTTTACACTGTTGGTGTACTGGGTACGGGCATCGTCATACCGTTTTTGCTCGTACAGGGAGTTACCCAGGTTATACCGGCCTACATCCGACTGCTGGTTTTGTTCCAGCGCCTTTTTGTAGTTGGCTTCCGCATCCGTATACTGTTTTTGCTGGTACAGCTCATTACCCTTACGGATATACTTGTTGCCGGTTTGCGCAAAAGCCGCGCTGCTACAGCATAACAGGCCGGCCACAAAAAACATATGGTAGATAGAACTCAATTTCTGCATGATCATTCTTTAACAATGGTAACAACTTCTTCTTCTTTCCGCCGTTTCACTTCGGGTATAAAAAACTCCGCTACTATCAGCAGCAGGCAGGCTGCCAGGAAATACTGGAAATAGCTGTTATAGTCTGTAAATATATTTTCGCCAAACTCCTTTTGCTCCATGCCGTCAATTTTACTCACCAGCGTATTCACTACTTCTTCCGTATTATTATCCAGGTGCTGGTAAATGCCTTTGCCGGCAGCCGCAATAGCTTTCAGCTCGTTTTCATCCAGTTTGGAAATAATGATATTGCCATCCTTGTCCTTTTTAGGGCCGCCGGTTTCCGGGTCGGGCAGGGGAGAGCCGGTAGGGGAGCCAACACCAATGGTATTGATCACCACTCCTTCATCAAAAGCCGCGCGGGCTTTTTGCAGGGAACCTTCGTCATGATCTTCCCCGTCGGAGATAATGATGAGGGCTTTATGTTTGCGCTCTTTTTTGTTGAAAGCATCGTTGCTGGCCTGTATCGCCTGGGGAATGGCAGTACCCTGGGTAGGGATCATGTCCGGGCTTACAGTGCTCAGGTACATTTTAGCGGCGGAGTAGTCAATGGTAAGCGGCATTTGCAAGTAGGCATTACCGGCAAATACTACCAGGCCTATACGGTCATTATCCAGCTTGTCCATTAACTTGGTAATAAGCTGCTTGGAGCGGGTAAGGCGGTCCGGTTTAATATCGCCGGCCAGCATGCTCTTACTTACGTCCAGGGCAATTATTACATCCACGCCTTTACGGGTGATCTTTTCCATACGGCTGCCCTTTTGCAGGTTAGCCAAGCCCACTACCCCAAAAAAGAAGGCCACAAACAGCAGCAGGAATTTGAGGGTGAACAGGCGGCGGCTATACCCCAGGAACAGTTTTTCCACCAGGGTAGGGTCGCCCAGCCTGCGTATGGAACGGCGTTTCCACCAGGTAACGCTGATGAAAGCCAGCTGCAGCACCAGCAATAACGCCAGTGCCCATAAATATTCACTATGCTGAAAACGTAACATATGGCTCAAATATAATTTTTTTGCCACGTTTTACAGAACGAAAAGATGGGGTTTATGAGATTTTTAACGGTATGGGGGTATTAATGTGTGGTTCAGAGGAGTTTACAGAAGGGATGTCCATGGTCCACAGACGACGAACCATCGTCCGCGGACCCGTACTCAAATTTCACGCAGTACCACATCCCGCCCAATGCCATGGACCATCTACTATAGACCATGGACGTTGAACCGGAGAACCCGGTTCAACTACTTATGCCCTTCAAAATACCCTTCCTGCTTCAAAATATCCTTTAGGATCTTCATCCGCACATCAGGCATTTCAATATTCGGATCTTCAGATTCTATATTCAGCACATAAAACGCAGGATGCCCGTTCTCCTCTACCCATCCGGTGATCCAGCCTATTTTTTTGCGGCCATCAATACCCCAGCCAGTTTTATAGCTCAGCTCATATTTACCGGTTTTTTCCATCAGCATTACGCTGCGCACCCATTGCATAGAGGTTTTGGTAAAAGGCAAATTGTCGAAGTAGAGTTTTTTTACAAAGCCCAGCTCTTCATCCGGAGATATCTGCAGAGAATTATCTAACCAAAAGGTATCTATCCGGCTGATCTTCATGTTACCGTATTTAATAGTATCCAGCCAGTGCTGCATGGTAGGTTTGCCAATACGGCGGGCCACTTCCTGGAAGTAGGGTACGGATGACAGGCGGAAAGCCTGCTGCATGCTCAGGTCCTGGTTCCACTCCTTTTCCCGGGGAATACCATCCCATTTGATCACCATAGCGGTATCCCTGATTGCCCCGGTTTCCAGACCAACCAGTGCGTTGAATATTTTAAAGGTGGATGCCGGCAGAAAACGTTCCTTGGCCCGGTCAAGGTTATATACCTTAAAGGTGCCCTGGCTGTTGTCGTACAGCATAAAGCAGCCTTCTACCTTATTTTCTGTAAAGTATTTTTCCCAGCTTTTTTCTTCACTTACATTGTTAGGAGCGCAGGCATTGATCAGTAAGGTTGCCAGCAGGCCTATCCAGCCTAAATATTTCATCGGTTGTTGAATTAATTGCTGCAAAAGTAGATAAATCAGTGGTAAGGATGTAGGCCGTTGGTAATTTACATGACGGGGGCATTCCTGAAAACAAAAAGCCCCGGCAAATTCTATGGATCTGCCAGGGCCAATGAAGTATAATAGCTTCCCGATTCTCAAAACCTGTAATGGCGCCGCGACCCGTATGCAACCCCTGCGCCATTGCTGCGCAACCAGGGTCCTTCCCTCCTAAAACACCCCTTTTTCCCTACTGACATCCCTGTGCAACTCCTCCCCCCTACATAAAACCCTACATGCTTGTTCGTTAGCTTATACAGGGTTCTCCTGTAGATTTCCATGTCTTTCCCATGTGTTTCTCATGTCTTTCCCTACCAGATACCATGTTTTTCCCTAGTCCATCCCTGGTGAAGTTCATGTCAGGCCGATCTCGTCCTATCTTTTACTTCGGTTCTTCCTACTTAGCAACCACTCCCTCCTTAATCACTCCTAGCTCTCTGCCTACCTTCGTAAAAGCTGCAATAGCCTTATCCAGGTGCGCCTGCTCATGCGCAGCGCTCAGCTGCACGCGAATACGCGCTTGCCCTTTGGCCACCACCGGGAAAAAGAACCCGATCACATACACCCCTTCCTGCAGCAGCTTATCGGCAAACTGCTGGCTCAGTACCGCATCGTACAGCATTACCGGCACTATAGGGTGGTCGCCGGGTTTTATATCAAAGCCTGCTTCCGTCATTTTGCTGCGGAAGTATTTGGTATTGTATTCCAGCTTATCCCGCAGGGCAGTGGTGTGGCTTAGCATATCCAGCACAGCTATAGAGGCTCCTACAATGCTGGGGGCCACAGAGTTGGAGAACAGGTAGGGCCGGCTACGCTGGCGCAGCATATCTATTACCTCCTTTTTACCACTGGTAAAGCCACCGGAAGCGCCGCCCAGGGCCTTGCCCAGGGTGCCGGTAATAATATCCACCCTGCCCATAACCCCCCGGTATTCGTGGGTACCGCGGCCGGTTTTGCCTAAGAAGCCGGAGGAGTGGCTTTCGTCGCTCATTACAATGGCGTCGTACTTATCCGCCAGGTCGCAGATCTTGTCCAGCTGGGCGATGGTACCGTCCATGCTAAAGGAGCCGTCCGTTACGATAATGCGGCTACGGGCGCCGGCGGCTTCCTGCAGCTTAGCTTCCAGGTCAGCCATGTTATTATGTTCATAACGCAGGCGCTGTGCCTTACACAGGCGCACCCCGTCAATTATAGAAGCATGGTTCAGCGCATCGGAAATAATGGCATCCTGCTCGCCAAATAAGGGCTCAAATACCCCGCCGTTGGCATCAAAGGCAGCCGCGTACAGGATGGAGTCTTCCAGGCCCAGGAAAGCAGCTATTTTCTGCTCCAGCTCCCGGTGAATGTCCTGTGTGCCGCAAATAAAACGCACGCTGCTCATGCCATAGCCATGGGTGTCAATAGCCTGCTTGGCCGCTGCTATTACATCCGGGTGAGAGCTGAGGCCCAGGTAATTGTTGGCGCAAAAGTTCACCACGGTTTTACCGTTCACCTGTATTTCAGCTCCCTGTTCGGAAGTAATGATCCGCTCATTTTTATACAGGCCGGCAGTCCGGATCTCATCCAGTTCCTGTTGCAAACGGGTTATAAAGCGCTGGTTCATAAACTTGGGTATTTATGTGACAAATTTATGAGAATAAATGTAGCACCATTCCATGAGCTTGCCCGTCCTTTCCCGGTTTTACCTAAAAAGTTTGACCGGGTTGTAACATTTCCCGCCCGCCCTACGTCATAGTACTATCATTTACGCGATAAATTGAATGAAAGCAATTCCTGCACGGTTGTGAAAAAGTGGGGCCAGATAGCGGGAATCTGTTAGCCGGCAGTTCCACGTAGGCAGCTTACCTTACTGAACTAATTTACTGCCTGCTGCGGGCTGCCAACTGCCCACTAAAACGGGATGGAGCGGTTTTCAGGTATTTGTCGGAACTTAGCACTAAAATCCCGCAACACCGGATGACGGAAAAGGAGTACAATAAATGCGTGGACCTGTACGCGGACAATCTCTTCCGGTTCATTGTTAAGAACCTGGAGCATACGGAAGACGCGAGAGACGTAGTACAAAACGCATTTGAGATATTATGGAAGCACTGTAATGACGTACCTTTTGAAAAGGCGAAGTCGTACCTTTTTACGGTAGCGTACCATAATATGATAGATCATGTTAGGAAAGTGAAACGTATTACCCTGGTGGATCAGTTCCGCGAGGAGACAAAAATATCGGAGCAGCGTGTGCACAACGCCAAAAATGTGCTGGAAAAGGCACTGAACCGGCTTACGGAAGTACAGCGCTCCCTGATACTGCTGAAAGATTATGAAGGATACAGTTATGAGGAGATCAGCAGCATCATGCACCTGAACCCATCACAGGTAAAAGTTTACCTGCACCGGGCCAGGATACATTTAAAGAACTATCTGGTAAAAATGGAAAACGTTATATAATTGTGCCTGTAGACATCAACATATCGAATTATGAGGAGTTCCTGCTCAGTTATATAGATGGAGAGCTGAACACGGAGGAAAGGACCGCCCTGGAAGCCTTTCTGCAACAGCACCCTGCACAGGCAAAGGAGCTGGAAGTGTATAAGGCTGCTATCCTGAAACCGGATACCGGTGAAGTGTTTAACGATAAAGCTTTGCTGTACCGCAGCACCGTTATTACCCTGGAAAATTATGAACCCTTCCTGCTCAGTTATATTGATGGTGAGCTAAACGCCGCCGAAACCACCGCCCTGCAAACTTTCCTGGATAAGTACCCGCATGTGGCGCAGGAGCTGGAAACTTGGCAGGCTATGCGCCTGTCCGCTGTGGATACGCCGGCCTTTGAGCATAAGGAAATGCTCTACCGGCACACCGCCACCTTAACAACAGATAATTACGAAACATACTTCTTAAGCTATATAGATGGCGAGCTGACTGCCGCTGAAGAACAAACGCTGCAGCAGTTCCTGCAACAGCACCCCGAGCTGCAGGCCAGCCTGCAACTGTTACAACGTACTAAGCTGCAGGCCGATCCTGCCCTGCACATGCCCGGCAAAGCCGGCCTGTACCGCAAAACCACAACTAAAGTACGTATAAGCCCCATTTGGTGGGGCGCTGCCGCCGCAGTAGTAGCCGGTGCGTTCCTGCTGTGGATACTGCCTTTACAACAAGGCGCACAGAATACGGCTATTGTTGCAGCCAGCCAGCAAGGGCAAACAGCTACACCTGCAGCACCAGGGCAAAACCTGCAAAAGGCTGCTCCATCCGTATCACTCCCGGTTACACAGCAGCCTGCACCTGCGCTGGCTAACAATACCCCGGCTGCAGTACCGGAAAAACATGCGCTGATAGCCAAGAACAATACCCCCATAAAACGTACTGTCACACAAAAAGCGGCTGTAAGCCCATCTGCTGCGGCATCTGCCAATACCAATACCGTTATTGGTAACAATGCACAACCTGCGCTGGCACAGCTGCCGCAGCCGCGTGCTACCTCTGAAGAGGTGGTACAGCAGCACCTGGAAAAGAAGATCCAAACCACGGCAGAAGTGCCTCCTGTACAGGATGTAGCTGCCAACCGGGACCAAACCATGGCCAGCTCTGTGAAGCTGCCCCATACACCAGCGCCCGAAGCGCAGCCGGCAGCTGCCGCACCTGCACCGGAAATACAGGGAGAGCTGATTATGTCCGTAACCAGCAGCAGCGAAAGCCGGTTGCTGAACGGGGTTACCAATGTGGCTAAATTCTTTTCCCGGAAAAAACATCAGAAATAATGCGGAACCATATCAACACAGAACAGAACATATGAAGTATAAAATTTTACGCTGGATCTTTTTATTGCTCATGCTTATAATAGGGAAGGTACAGGCCCAAAAGCTTGCCCCTGCCGCTACTGTGCCTACAGCAGATACTATCCAGATCAAAGGCCTTATCATCATCAAAGGCAAAGACGCGCGGGGAAAGAACCACTACAAGTTCTATAACGATACCGTATACACGCGCAATAAGCTTAAAAAGAACCTGCACACCCGCTGGCTGGTAATAGACCTGGGCTTTAATAATTACATTGACCGCAGCGACTATGCCGGCGCAGGGGCCGCAGCCCTGATGGCCTATGCCACCCCCGGTTATGCAATGAACGCAGCCGGTAAAAGCTATGATTATTCTGCACAGGGCCTCAATACCTTTGCGCCCCGCAGTGCCAGCGCCCCCCTCACACCGGACGAGTTTAAGCTGATCCCCGATAAATCCATTAATGTTAATATCTGGGTGCTCATGCAGCGCTTAAATATCTATAAGCATAAATTAAACCTCATATACGCTTTAGGTGTCGAAATGAACAACTATCGTTATGCCCGTAGCATTACGTATGTACCAGGGTATCCTACACAGATAATCCGGGAAGATTCAATACATTTTTCAAAGAATAAGTTGTTTGCAGAATACCTGAGCGTACCTTTGATGCTGAATTTTACGTCTAACCCAGCCAGGCCCGGCCGTTCTGTGGATGTTAGTATGGGTGTAATGGCGGGCTACCTGGTAAAATCACGCACCAAACAGATCAGTGAAGAGAGAGGCAAAGTAAAGCGTACAGACGATTTTAATCTGAACAAATGGCGGATGGGCATTACCAGTGAGCTGGGCTATGGACCAGTGAAACTTTATGGTAACTTTGCGCTCACACCGCTGCATTCCTACGGGCTGGAGCAATATCCATTTTCCGTAGGCATCCGTTTTAATGGCTTTTGACGTTTTTTCATAACCTTAACCCAGCACTTAAGACTAGGCTTATGCGTACTTTTTTGACCTTTTTAGCTTGTTCCGGATTTATTGTATGGGCACATTCATGTGATACACGAATTCTGGGTGTAAACCCTACCCCTGCAAAAAAGGAAACGTCTATGGCTAAACGGTCAGAAGCCCCGCCCAGCAATTCCCGCCAGCAATATCTTAAGCAGCTTTTCTCCGCCGCCGCATTAACCATGGTAGGCAGCAACCCACAGCTATACCTGGTAAGCTTCCGTTACCTGGCCAGCCATCATTACCTGTCGCCTAAGGCCGATACCCTGATGACACGCCTGCGCCCCCGGTACCAGTTTGCCAGCCAGCGGCAATAGGCAATTAAGCGTACTTATCAAGTGAAGATATTATCTATTAGAATTTCCGGCCCAGGGCTGCGGAACGCTATTGTTATGCCCCTTCCTCACATTTCATTCATCACTTTTCACGTTTTTTCACCTTTCTTCCTTTTTCCCCTGTTTGTAGCTTTCCCCTTTTCTATATATTTGGACGATCTATATTTCATTTCCAAAAACCAACGTATGACTATTTTGAAAAGAGCCATTTTCATGCTGTTACTGTCCTGTACCTTGTACAGCGTACATGCACAGGACAAATATGAATGGAAAGAAGCCACTGCAGGGGGATATACCTACCGGTATGTGACCGATGACCCCATGCAGGCACGCTTTTATACACTAAAGAACGGGTTAACCGTTATCCTGAGCGTCAACAAAAAAGAGCCCCGTATTCAAACCCTGATTGGCGTGCGCGCCGGTAGCGACAATGATCCCAAAGACCACACTGGCCTGGCCCACTACCTGGAGCACCTGCTGTTTAAGGGCACCGACAAATTCGGCTCCCTGGACTGGGCGCAGGAAAAAAGTTACCTGGATAAAATAGAAGGTTTATACAATACCTATAACCACACCAGCGGCGCCGGCCCCCGTAAAACGGTATATCACCAGATAGACAGCGTTTCCGGCCTGGCAGCCAAATATGCCATTGCCAATGAATATGATAAAATGATGGCAGGCATGGGCGCACAGGGCACCAATGCCCATACCTGGGTAGAGGAAACCATTTATGAAGAAGATATTCCATCCAATGCCGTAGATAAATATTTGTTTGTACAGGGAGAGCGTTTCCGCGAACCGGTTTTCCGCCTGTTCCATACGGAGCTGGAAGCCGTGTATGAAGAAAAGAACCGCGGCCTGGATAATGACAGCCGTAAAATGTACGAAACCATGCTGGCAGCGCTGTTCCCTACGCATAATTACGGGCAGCAGTCAACCATCGGTACCGTGGAGCATCTGAAAAATCCAAACCTGAAAGCCATCCGCGATTTTTATAATGCCTACTATGTGCCCAATAACATGGCCATTGTAATGGCAGGTGATTTTGACCCGGATTATGTGATCAAAAAAATAGATACAGAGTTTGCCTACATGCAGCCCAAACCTATCCACGAATACAAAGCCCCGGTAGAAAAGCCTATTGCGGCGCCTGTGGTAAAAGAAGTATTTGGGCCCGATGCTGAAAACGTGAACATTGCCTTCCGTTTGCCCGGGGCGCTGGATACCAAAGCAGCCGTAGTAACAAACGTGCTGGCGCAGATCCTGAACAATGGTAAGGCCGGCCTGCTGGACCTTAACATTAACAAGCAGCAGAAAGTGCTGAACGCCAGCGTAGGCCAGCTGCAATGGAAAGACTATACCGTGTTTTACCTGAGCGGCAAAGCCAAACAGGGCCAAACGCTGGAAGAAGTTAAAGACCTGCTGCTGGGCCAGTTGGAGATCCTGAAAAAAGGAGAGTTTGATGAAACCCTGGTAAAAGCCATCGTTAACAACGCCAAGCTTTCCGAGCTACAGGGCCTGGAAAGTAATAACAACCGCGCCAACTCCATTATGGACGGTTTTATTAAGCACCGCGGGCAGAACTGGCTGAATGATGTGGAGATGGTAGATGCCATGAGCAAGGTTACAAAAAAGCAGATCGTTGATTTTGCCAACGAATACCTGAAAAATAATTATGTGCTGCTGTATAAACGTAAAGGGGAAGATAAGAATATTGAAAAGGTAGAAAAGCCCGCCATTACTCCGGTAGAGGTAAACCGCGAAGCACAGTCCCCCTTCCTGAAAGAAGTAGCCGCCATACCCGCCACACCGGTACAACCGCAATGGCTGGATTACAATAAAGATATTCAGAAAAGCCAGGTAGGCCCCGCAGAAATGCTGTATGTGCAGAACAACGATAATGCGCTGTTCCGCCTCCACTACCGTTTTGATATGGGTAGCTGGAATAACAAAAAGCTGCCCCTGGCCGCGCAGTACCTGCAGTTCCTGGGTACAGACAAGTATACCACAGAGCAGATCAGCAAAGAGTTTTATAACATAGCCTGCAACTTTAATGTAAGCTCCGGTACCGATGTTACCACCATTACCATCTCCGGCCTGCAGGAAAATTTTGATAAAGCCGTAGCGCTGTTTGAGCACCTGCTTACCCACTGCCAGCCTAATGAAGCCGCCCTGGCTGCGTTAAAAGGCCGCCTGCAAAAAGCCCGTACGGATAATAAGCTGAGCAAGGTAGCTATTATGCGTGGCCTGGTGCAGTATGGCATGTACGGTCCTAAAAATCCCTACAACAATCAGCTAAGCCAGGCAGACTTAGACGGCTTAACCTCCGCCGAGCTGGTAGAAATGCTGCACACACTGCCTTCCTATAAGCACACGGTTATTTATTACGGTCCGCAAACATTGGAAGCAGCAGCAGATGCTGTAAAGAAAGTACATACCCTACCCGCTACTTTCCAAACCGCACCGGCAGCCGTGAAGTTTGAAAAGAGCACGCAGACCAGCAACCAGGTGCTGTTTGCCGATTACGATATGGTGCAGGCAGAAGTGAACTGGGTACGTAACAGCACATCCGCTTACAACCCGGAGAACACCGCAGTGATCTCTTTATTCAATAACTATTTTGGCGGCGGCATGGGATCCATCGTGTTCCAGACCATCCGCGAATCCAAAGCGCTGGCATATTCCACCTACGCCTTCTACGTTTCACCTGATAAAAAGGAGGACCGCTATTCTGTAGTAGCTTATGTAGGCAGCCAGGCCGATAAAATGAATGAAGCCATTACCGGTATGAATGAGCTGCTGAATGATATACCCCGCTCCGACAAGCTGTTTGAAACAGCCCGCGAAAGCATGAAGCAGGATCTGGAAACAGAGCGCATTACGCAGGATGGTATTATTTTCAGCTACCTGAATGCAAAAAAGCTGGGCCTGGATACCGATTACCGCAAGCAGGTATACGCCGCTGTTGACAAGCTGACCTTTGATGATGTGAAGAAGTTCCATGATCAGAACCTGGCCGGCAAACCTTACACCTATTGTATTTTAGGCTCAGAGAAAAAGGTTAGCCAGGACGATCTTAAAAAGTACGGCGAGGTAAAAAAAGTAACGCTTGAAGAGCTGTTCGGATACTAAAAAAGCGCAAAGCATAAAGCTGAAAGCATAAAGCAAATGCAAAAAAGCAGAAAGCAAAAAGGGCTACTATGACCTTTAAGCTTTCTGCTTTTTGCTTTCAGCTTTTCGCTCTCATACAATAAACGATTTAACAGCATCGTTATCATTGTACTAAATTACCCTTGTGAGATGCCGCGCTACTGTTGGAGTATTTTATTATTACTGCTGATCCCCCTGGCCGGGTTTAATAACGAGAGTGGGTTATACACCGTAAAGCTGAACCCTGCAGCCATTGATGCAGACAAAGTTTTTCTGCTGATAGATAAAAGCGATTACAGGATGTACCTGTACGAGGATGTAACGCTCATTAAAATTTATAAGGTAGTATTCGGCAGCCGCGACATGCTGGATAAACAAATGCAGGGCGACCGGCAAACGCCTGAAGGCACTTTTCATATTTCAAGTAAGCGGTATGATGGCCGCTGGAGCCGGTTTATGCTGCTGGATTATCCCAACGAAGTTTCCTGGGCCAAATTCCACCAGCGCCAGCAACAGGGCATTCTGCCTGCTAATGCAGATATTGGCGGTGGCATTGGCATTCATGGTGTAGAGTACAACTCCGGCATCCGCGATGCGTATGTGGACAGCCGCATTAACTGGACCTTAGGTTGTGTGAGTATGAAGAACGGGGATGTAAATGAGCTGTACGATGTTATTAAAGTAGGCACCCCGGTAGTAATACGCCGCTAAATTTCCTATTGCAAAAAATGGCTCACCGCAGCTTTCCATTTCTCCGGCTCATTCCGGCAAAATGATTGGTGGCCGGATGTTTCAAAAACCACCAGCTGCTTTTGTTTAGTACCCAGCTGCGTATACACGCTACGCGTTTCATGCTCCATTACACGTATGTCATGTTTACCCCAGCATAATAAAGTGGGCACCTGTATATTCTTTGCATACTCCGCCGGCTTAAAACCGGCCGCCCAAAAGCCCTGCTCCACACCACCCCAGAAGGTAACGATCTGCGCCAGCGGTGTACCCGGCATATGCACGGCCCACATACGGCTTTTTACTGCATCCGTTAAAGTAGCAAAGGGAGCTTCCAGCATAATCTTGTCCGGCTGTAAATGATATTGCGGTACTGCCTTCAGGATAGCTGCTGCGCCCATGCTCATGCCCCACAGGGAAATGTGCTGATAGCCGCAGCTGCGCACATAATCGTACGCCAGCTTAACATCCTCCGCCTCTTTATAACCAATACTGCATACATAGCCTTCGCTATTGCCATGCGCACGGAAATCCAGCAGAAAGGTATTATACCCCAGCTGCCGGAAATACGCTGCTTCCGCCAGGGGCGAGCTTTTGCTGGCGCCATAACCATGGAACAGGATCACCGTACCTTTAGCCGGTTGCCGGGCATCTATCCACCAGCCTTCCAGCCGCAGGCCATTTTTAGTATGCAGGTTAATGGTTTTATAAGGCACTACCGGCCGCTCTCTGTTAACCGATTTTGACAGGTTTACCCCAAACAAAATAATGCGCGTTTTTTCCCAGCCGTTCATCTGTTCCGGGCGTTTGTTCCTGTGGCCCGCATCGTCATAAAAGTGCGTGAACTTCCAGGCATGAAAGGCCAGGATAATGTTGGAAAAAAGGAAGAATACCAACAGTATTTTACCAATACGCTTCAGTAATGACATAGTTCAGGTATTATACAGTCCATGATCCATAGCCGATGGTCATTGCTTTTAACGTTGTGATATTAAACAAGAACAGGCAATAAACGATCATCCCGGGTGGAAAAATCTTTTATTGCCTGTTGCTATACTATCTATTTAAAAATTTGGCCCTGCCTCTTTATACCTGTATTACTGCACTAAGCAATGGACCATCGACCTTTTTACAACCTTCCCCGCTTAATCTCATCCACCACCGCAGGGTCCAGTAAAGTGCTGGTATCGCCCAGGTTGTCCAGCTCATTCTCAGCGATCTTGCGCAAAATGCGGCGCATGATCTTGCCGGAGCGGGTTTTTGGCAGGCCGCTTACAAACTGTATCTTATCCGGTTTGGCAATAGGCCCAATAATGCGGGACACGGTTTGTATTATATCTTTCTTCGTAAGTTCTGCATCTTTAGAGGGGTTGGTATCGCAGATCACGTAAGCATAAATGCCCTGCCCTTTAATATCGTGGGGATAGCCTACTACGGCGCTTTCCACTACGCCGGCGTGCATATTAATGGCATTTTCCACTTCGGCAGTACCAATACGGTGTCCGCTTACATTCAGCACATCATCCACACGGCCGGTAATGCGGTAATAGCCATCTTCATCGCGCATACAGCCATCACCGGTAAAGTACAGGTTTTCGTATGTAGCAAAATATGTTTTACGGCAGCGCTCATGATCGCCGTAGGTAGTACGCAGCATACCGGGCCAGGGGAATTTAATGCACAGGTTTCCGTTTACGCCGTTGCCCTGTATCTCTTTACCATTTTCATCTACCAGTATGGGCTGCACACCGGGCAGTGGCAGGGTAGCATAACCGGGTTTTTCCGGGGTAATGCCTGCAATGGGCGTTATCATATGCCCGCCGGTTTCTGTTTGCCACCAGGTATCGGCAATGGGGCATTTGCCTTTGCCAATATGGTCTTTGAACCAATGCCAGGCCTCTTCATTAATCGGTTCGCCTACGCTGCCCAGTTTTTTCAGGGAGCTCAGATCCTTATGATTTACGGGTCCTAAGCCAAAGCCCATTAAACTACGTATAGCCGTAGGGGCGGTGTATAAAGTGGTTACCCGGAATTTATCAGTAATATCCCACAGGCGGCCGGCATCGGGCCAGGTAGGCACACCCTCAAACAGCAGGGTAGTGGCGCCGGCGCTTAGCGGGCCGTATAAGATATAGCTGTGTCCTGTGATCCAGCCAATATCTGCCGTGCAAAAAAACACTTCACCTGGCTTATATTGGAAAGTATTTACAAACGTGTAATTGGTATACACCATGAACCCGCCGCAGGTGTGTACCACGCCCTTGGGCTTACCGGTGCTGCCGGAGGTGTACAGGATGAACAGCATATCTTCTGCATCCATTTCTTCGGCAGAGCAGGGAGGGTTGCCCATGGTCTCTACCTGTTTTATTTCATCCTCCCACCACACATCGCGGCCTTTCAGCATGCTGATGGGGGTGCGGGTACGGGTACATACAATTACTTTTTTTACGCTGGGGCAGGCCATCAGGGCATCGTCTATTACGGACTTCAGCGGAATATCTTTATTGCCACGGAAAGCGCCGTCGCAGGTAATTACCAGGTTACACTGCGCATCCTGTATACGGTCGGCAATGGACTGGGCGCTGAAACCGCCAAACACTACAGAGTGGATGGCGCCTATACGCGCGCAGGCCAGCACCGCTATGGCCAGCTCGGGGATCATACCCATATAAATACAAATACGGTCGCCTTTTTTTACACCGTTGTTTTTCAGCACATTGGCAAACTGGCATACCTTGTTATATAGCTCGCGATAGGTAAGTATGCGATGGCGCTCTTCCGGATCATTAGGCTCCCATATAATGGCAGGCGTATTGCCCAGGGTAGCCAGGTGGCGGTCCAGGCAGTTTTCAGTAATATTCATCTTACCACCCTGGAACCACTTTATATCCGGATCTTTGAAATTCCATTCCAGCACCTTATCCCATTTCTTACGCCATAAAAAATGTTCGGCCACATTGCCCCAAAATCCTTCGGGGTCTACAACGCTTTGGTTATAGGCTTGCTGGTATTCTTCAAAATTCTTGATCTGATACGGGTAAGAGGCCATAGCTGCTTTATTTTGTATTTACGTTGGTCATAACGGAGAGTAAATTTATTTTCTTTTCTCGATTTCTCCCAGCAGCTGAGGATTATTTAAAAAACAAATGCCCCCGGGAAGGAGGCATTTTGTACTGGTTTAAGTTGGTATAGGGATCTATTTAGGGATTCTAATGCCGTAAGAATGTACGTTTACACCTGCATTGGTATAATATTCTTCATATTTCAGGCGGCCGTCTTTAAAGCTCAGGTTACCCCAGGTAATAGTAATAGTATTGCCCGGAAAACTCACCGTGTAAGCGATCCGGCTATTGTCGGAGGTGGTAAAGTCCCAGGTAAGGTTACTTTTACCGCCATTATTATCCGTGTACGTACCGGTTTTATCTGTGTTGAAAACAATGTATTCATTGTCAAAGTTGTCCGTATTACCAGTAGCACCCCGCAGGTAATAGAGGGTTACATTGGTACCCTTTAGTCCACGGATCTCCTGTATTTTCCAGGGGTTGGCAGTAATGATCTGCATATTCACCATTGTATCTTTCTGTATTACGGTAGATTCTTTGGTACAGGATACAACGCTCACCTGCAGCGCGGATAACATAACAATAAAGGTAATGAGGGATAAGCCTCCGTAAAATTTTTTCATATACGTCAAATGGTACTCTTGTGAACCCTGTGCAAAGATAGTGGCAGTCCCCGATAATCATATGGCTAGTAAGTGCTATATTATTTACACATTGCTTTCTTATTTTCCACCCTCCATTTCCCCTAACCGCTGTGTTACATACCTGGAAATAGCCGGATCCTCCTCCTTACTGCGTGCCAGTAACAGATAACGTTTATAATACCGCTGCGCTGCGGCCGGGTTTTGCAAGTGATAGTCATAAATACGCCCTATGCTATACTGCCGCAGGGGTGCGTGAAACAGGTAGTACGCAGTATCCAGGCAGGCAGTAGCTTTCCTGAATACATGCTGCCCCTCGTAGTTCACGCTCATGGCGCTGTAGTAATCATCCAGGCTTTTGGATTTTGCCAGGTCAATGCAGGTTTGCAACAATGTATTGCTGCGGATATAGTCCTTTAGCTGCGTGCAGGCCATAGCCGCATAATACATAATAGCTTCGGTTGACATATTCATCTGCGTAAGAAAGTCATTTACGTATATGCATTCCTGGTAGCGCTTCAGATTATAGCAGGCCGCTGCTACAAAGGTATAGGCAGCAACGGAAACAACCTGCTGCCGCATGAGCCGTTGGCCCAGCATAATGGCCTGCGCATAGTCTTTCCGGAAATAGGCCGTTTTCACAGCCGGTATGATAACAGAAGTTTGCAGGGAATCTTTTGCCAGGTAGGGCTGCAGTACACTATCGGCCGCATTGTACCGCTGCCGGTCCAGCCATTCTTCTGCCATGCGCGCTACTACCTTACTGTCAAACGGGTTCAGGGCATATGCATGCCGCAGGTACACAAAACCACTATCAGCTTCCCGGGCGGCAAACAGGGCAAAGCTCAGTTGTTTATAGGTTTGTGCCTGTGGTTGCAGGGCCGCCAGCTTGCGGTAATGTGGAATAGCCAGTCTGGCCTGCTCCTGCTGCATATAAATGCCACCCAGGTATTGGTAGGCTGGTATATAGGCACTGTCTAAATGTAGTATTTGCTGATACGTTTGAATAGTCTCCGGCCACTTACCTGCCTGGTAATAAGCATATCCCAATAATGCCAGCTGTTTAATGTTATCCGGCTGTATACGGCTTTGCAGGTATTGGATAGCGGGTTCATATTGCTGGTCCTGGAAGTAGCTCATTACTACCGCCTGGTCTATTTCCGGCGCTTGCTGCGCGTAGGTGCTGGACAGACCCAGGTTTATCAGCAACAACAGCAGGTAACAACGTGTGTGCATAGGTACATCTTTTCATAAAACTAAGTATTTAGTTTTAAATACTAAAACTTTAGTTGAAGAAAGAATTTTCCTGGGTGAGACACTGGCCTACATTAAATTCAGGGTTGCCATTATGAACATATTTCCAATACAGATAAGACCTTGCCTACACATTAAGTACCATGGCTGCTGTTTATGAATACATTTCCAATACAGATAATACACTGGCATTCACATTAATACCATAGCTGCCGTTTATGAACACATTCCTATACAGGATAATACACCAGCATTCACCTTATACCATGGCAGCCGTTTATGAACACATTTCCCATACAGGATAAGACAATAGCCTACACATTAATATCAGGATTGCCGTTTATGAGCAGCATTTTCAATACAGGATAAGACAGTAGCTAACCAGGACTACTGTTCTATAAACACATCTCCCATACAGGTAATACACTGGCATTCATGTTAATACCATGGCTGCTGTTTATAAACACATTCTCCATACAGAATATACACTGGCATTCACATTAATACCATCGCGCTTTTAAATCATTTCCTATATGGGTAGCCTACACATTAATATCAGGATTGCCGTTTATGAGCAGCATTTTCGATACAGGATAAGCCAGTAGCTAACCAGGACTGCTGTTCTATAAACACATTTCCAATACAGGATAATACACCAGCATTCACATTAAATACCAGGGCTGTCATTTATGAACACATTTCTCATACAGATAAGACTACACTTTTATATCAGGGCTGTTTATAAAACGCATTTCATAACATATACAGCCCGGTCCCCGGAAATCACTAAAACAATACCGCAATGGCAAAAATGCTTAACGTGGTTTTTTACGGTATTGCTCACTGTAAGTATGCAGCTCCTGGAATGCTTCATCCAGCACCGCCATAATTTTTTCTTTCTCAGCATTACTTAATGCAGGGATCATCTTTTTATCCCCTTCGGCAGGCTTATCTACTCCCCGCATTTTACGGTAAAAAGTAGGAATGCTCCAGGAACATTCTTCACAAACCTTTTCCCGGAAGCGGATGGGGAAATTAATAAGGTTGGCATGAATATCCTGCAGCATGTTCACAGGCACCGGTGTGTGCGGCACTAATTTCTTCATGGTTTGGAGGTTTAATACGTTGCTATCAAAAAAAGTGTTTGGTGTTAGCGTTGATAATTAGTTAGGATAATCAATAATTGCCTGCTTTTATATCAGCAAATATATTGATAATGATTTTAAATGAACCATTTTTTATTGACTAATTTCTCAAATCGCCAATCTGCAGCTAACACTTTACCCTGGCGGGTTTCAAGCTACACACCTTTATTTTGTGGATAATTAATGACGATATCATTCTCACACCTTTTGTAAAATTTCCTGAAGGTAAAATCCCTGCTAAATCTTGTTAATTGTGCCCTAACAGTTGTATAATGGCATGATAAGAATCAAAATGAAATTTTAATTCGCCAAAAGCAACAGAAATAATTTATATTGTAATAATGTTATAATATGAAAAACTGACACCAAACGAAAACCGAAAAATTTGATGTAAGATGCAGCTAGGGTTAATCCACATGGGCCAGCGCTTGAAACAGATACTGAAGCAGCGGAAAATAAAAATTGTTGACTTTGCCCGTATGGCGGGCTTTACCAACCAGATAGCACATTATCACCTGCGTAAAAGCGATATGAAAAGATCCACCCTGGAGCGCTTTTGCACCCTCATAGGGATCAGCAGTGATGAATTTTACAACTGGAATAATAAAGTAGTACCTAAAGCAGGCAAAGGGCAGGTGCCTACCATCGCCCATCACGGACAGCGCTTTACAGAGCTCATAGAAGAAAAAGGCTTAAACAAAAGTAAGCTGGCACGCCGACTGGATATGAGCCGCAGAACCATGTACAACCTGTTCGATAAAGCCGTATTTGATCCGCTGGAGCTGGAAACCATAACCAAAGCGCTGGAAATAACCGAAACCGCTTTCCTGCACCCTAACGCCGTTGAAGATAACCGCATAGCAGATTCTGAAGAAATGCTGGCCCTGCGCGAAAAATATTATAAGCTCCTCGAAGAATATAACCAGCTCCTCAAACAGCATAATGCCTTAAAAGAAACCATGGATACGTTTAAGAAAGATATTGTACAACTCCGCAAACAGGTACGCTCCAAAAAAGTCTGAACATTTACCGGGTGATAATAATGCAATCAGGAAAGTAAAAAGCTTATACTTTTTGCGCAAATTCGCTTTTGATTGATTTTATCGAAACCCCAATTCTGATATGGATTATATGAGGATCAAATCAATAGGATTTTTTCGCATGAACAATTTTTGTTTATATTTGTAATGTCCTGTTGTGAAAAATATCAGTAAGGTAAAAGTTTAATCAGCTTACACATGACTAACCCAAAATTTTCGGAGATCTGGTATTTATCCATGTCCGTGATAGGTGGCCCCAATCTGTTAACAAGACCCCGGTACGCCGGTTTGCTTGCCCGGCGGCTAAATGCCAGCCACAATGCAAAACAGATCATTACCCGGTATTATACCCTGTTGCCCGACCAGCTATTGCTGCTCATTGAACCAGTGAAAATAGCTTACCGGGATTGGCTGGAAGAGTTCAAGCATAACACTGCCCGCGATATTTGTAAAAGCCTGGCCACAGATAAGGAAGAAGACCGGCGCGCATGGTATGAGATCTTTGTGAACAGAGACCATAATGGCGAGGACATATTCTGGTCTAAAACAGAAGCACACCAGGTAGCATCCCGCAATCAGTATGAATCATTCCAGGCCCAAATGTTCAATGCGCCGGTAAAGGCAGGTTATGTAAATGATGGCGGAGCATATCCTTATGGCATGGCCGACATGAACCGGGCCGGCATACTCTATGAAGAAATGGAATTCCCCGAAGATAGCAGGGGCGTATAACCCCTTTTACAACAACAAAGCCCCAACCTCTTCCCACGTATTCACCCGCTTAAATTCCTGCACATTCACATTATGCGGAGCAGTAAACATCAGCGGCTCTCCTTTAAAAGTGCTCAGGTTCTTCACATGGTCATCAATCAGGTAATCTGCAGCAACAATGTGCTTATAACCACAAAACACAATGTTATGCCAGCTGATAAAAGGAAAATGCTCCTCCAGCCAGGCCAGCTTCTCTGCCAGGGATAAGGGAAACTCCATAGCGGCAGACACAATGAACACTTCATGTTTTTCCTGTAAAGCTTTAATTACTTCCTGCGCCCCGGCTATTACCGGTTTGGTGCGGAAAAAATTAGGCTCATACAGGAACTGCCTTACCACCCCGTCCAGCGGAAAACCCGTGGTTTCAGGTTTGCCTAACAGGCTTTCCTTTGCTACGGTAACACCGTAACGATTGGCATACCAGTTAATATACTGCTGTGTGCTGTCTGCCATAACCCCATCCATATCAATTGCAATTCTTGCCATATTCTGCTGTTTTTTGCAAATATATGCGCTATTTTCGAGCTATGCAATGAATGTGTTATTAAATTATCGCAAATTATTTCATAATATTGCATAAAATAGCAACTATGCTGAAGGAAGAGCGCCTGGATTATATTCTTAAAAAGCTGCAAACAGATAATAAGGTACTGCAAACAGAGCTCAGTAACGACCTGCAGGTATCTGAAGATACCGTTCGCCGCGACCTGGAATCGCTGGCGCAGAGTGGATTGCTCATTAAGGTGAGAGGCGGCGCTATTCCCCACTCTCCGCACCCTTACAGCTTTAAAGAGCGCATCGGCATTCATGAGGATGATAAGCGCACGATTGCAGGCAAGGCCTTATCCTTCCTGCACGACGGGCAAACAATCATCATGGATGGAGGTACCTCTACCTACACCCTGGTAAAAATGTTCCCGGCCAATTTGCGCCTTACCGTTATTACCAACAGCGTACCCATTGCCATGCAGCTCATGGAGCATCCCTCCACAGAGGTTATCCTTACCGGCGGGCGTGTTTTCAAGAACTCGCAGGTAACCTCCGGGCTGGATACCATCCGTATGCTGGAAAAGTTTCGGGCAGATATTTGTTTCCTGGGCGTTTGCAGCCTGCACCCCACGGCCGGCATTACGGGCATTGACCTGGGCGAGACAGAAGTGAAGTACAGCATGATACGATCCGCCAGCCGCGTAATGGCGCTGGCCACGATAGATAAAATGGGCACCGCAGAGCCATTCAAAGTATGTGATATAACAGAACTGGATACGATTATAACCGACCGGGTGAATGAAGAGGTGATACAGCCATATCTGAACCTGGGTATTAAAGTGATCTGAAGACTATCCTTATTTACGACCTACCTATAAAATAGTTATTTAAATGTTGCAGTCATTATCAATTGAAGTCATGCCGCAGAAAAGAGCCACACGTATAGCCGTTAGTTCCCTGTTTTTTCTGACAGGATTATGCTTTGCCAGCTGGGGCTCCCGTATTGCCGCCATTCAGCAGTCGCTGCACATGAGCGACGGTGGTTTGGGTACCGCGCTGCTGGCTTTACCCATTGGTTCCGTATTGTCTATGCCGGTGGCCGGTTACATGATAGCACGGTTTGGCAGCCGGCATGTATTAATGATAGCCGCCACTTGTTATGCCATCATATTGCCAACACTGGGCCTGGCCCAGGCGCCCTGGCAATTGTTCTGCATTTTAATGTTGTTTGGTTTTGCCGGCAACATGGCGAACATTGCAGTAAATACCCAGGCCGTAGCAGTGGAAGCTTTATATGGCCGTACCATTATGGCTTCTTTTCACGGGTTATGGAGCCTGGCCGGTTTTACCGGCGCTTCAATAGGTGCTTTCATGGCAGGGCAGGGCATAGCGCCTTACCAGCATTTTCTGTTAATAACCGCTATTGCGGTAGTAATAGTAGTGGTAAGCGCTAAATATACCGTAGCGCATACCGCAGTAAAAGAAAAGCCCAAACGGCTTCCTTCAGTTGAAGGGCAGCCGCAGCTAAGCACCATCAAAAAAATAAGGCTGTGGATATTAAAAACGCAGGTTAAGCTGCGCGGCTTATGGTCCCTTGTTATGGCCTTGCGCATACTCGGGGTTATCGCTTTTTGTTCCATGATCTGCGAGGGCACTATGTTCGACTGGAGTGTGGTATACTTCAAAAAAGTGATCCTTGCGCCGGATGGCAGGGCTGGTATAGGGCTCTCTGCCTTCATGTGTACCATGGCCTCTTTCCGCTTTGTGGCCGACTGGCTTACTACCCGCATGGGGCACCGCAAGGTATTGCAGCTAAGCGGCATCCTAACCGCATCCGGCTTATTGATAGCAGTAGCGCTGCCTTATTTTGTAACCGGTGTTTTTGGCTTTTTGCTGGTGGGCGCCGGCGTATCATCTGTAGTGCCACTGGTATACAGCGCTGCCGGCAAATCTAAAAAGGCAGAACCGGGTGTGGCCCTGGCTACCGTATCCACAGTAGGTTACCTGGGCTTTTTAATGGGCCCCCCGCTGATAGGTTTTGTAGCGCAGGCATCCAGCTTAGTCATCTCCTTTTCTATTATTGCAGTAATGGGCGCTTGTATTGCCATTATGGGCAGCCGCATTAAAACAGCTGATTAACGGATAAACATGTATAAATGTAAAAGTCCCGGTAAAGTGTTACCGGGACTTTTTTGACTAAAAACAGGATAGTTATCTAACTTCTTTTCGTGTGCTGGAACAAAGGTATAGCATTTACATTAATAATTATAATAATGTTTGCTGAAAAATTTATTGCTGCTAATTCTTTGAAACACTTAATTTTGCACGATTTTTTTTGTCCATCACATGGCATGAAGATCAGTAGGGTTTTTCATTTTCAATAGATTATACAAATGCCAAAAGACTCATCTATCAAATCTGTTCTCATTATCGGTTCTGGACCCATTATTATTGGTCAGGCGTGCGAATTTGATTATTCCGGTTCACAGGCTGCCCGTTCCTTACGGGAGGAGGGTATTAAGGTGATCCTGATCAACTCTAATCCAGCCACTATTATGACGGATCCCATGATGGCCGACAGGGTATACCTGTTGCCGCTGACTGTGGAAAGTATAGAGCAGATACTGGAAGAAAACCAGATAGATGCCGTGCTGCCAACCATGGGCGGACAAACAGCGCTAAACCTCTGTAAAGAGGCCGATGAGCTGGGCGTATGGGAAAAATATAATGTGCGCCTTATTGGGGTGGATATTAAAGCCATTAATAAAGCGGAAGACCGTGAGCTGTTCCGCCAGTACATGATAGAGCTGAAGATACCGGTGGCCCCCGCCCGTACTGCTAACTCTTACCTGGAAGGGAAAGAGTTTGCGCAGGAAATAGGCTTTCCGCTGGTAATACGCCCCTCCTTTACCTTAGGTGGTACCGGTGGTGGTTTTGTGCATAGTAAAGATGAGCTGGACGAGGCGCTGAACCGTGGCCTGCAGGCTTCCCCCATACACGAAGTGCTGGTGGAGAAAGCTGTGCTGGGCTGGAAAGAGTTTGAGTTGGAGCTGCTGCGCGATAATAACGATAACGTAGTGATCATTTGTACGGTAGAGAACCTGGACCCCATGGGTGTACACACCGGCGACTCTATTACCGTAGCACCAGCCATGACATTGAGTGATACTGCCTTCCAGGACATGCGTAACAAAGCCATGCTGATGATGCGCAACCTGGGGAACTTCTCCGGCGGCTGTAATGTGCAGTTTGCCCTGAACCCGGAAAATGAAGAGCTGATCGCCATAGAAATTAACCCGCGTGTGAGCCGCTCATCAGCCCTGGCCTCCAAAGCCACGGGTTATCCCATTGCCAAAGTAGCCGCCAAGCTGGCCATTGGCTATACGCTGGATGAGCTGAATAACCAGATCACCGGCAATACCTCCGCCTGCTTTGAGCCTGCCCTGGATTATGTGATTGTAAAGGTGCCGCGCTGGAACTTTGATAAATTTAAAGGCGCCGATGAAACCCTGGGACTGCAAATGAAATCCGTTGGTGAGGTAATGGCCATAGGCCGTACCTTCCCTGAAGCTATACAGAAGGCCTGCCAGAGCCTGGAAAATGAAGCCATTGGCTTAGGCTACTACGGCAAATCGCTTATGAAGAGCGAGCAGCTGCTGGAAAGGCTGAAAACCCCTACCTGGGACCGTATTTTCCGTATTAAAGATGCGCTGATGGAAGGTGTATCCGTAAAAACCATTCAGCAGCTTACCTTAATTGACCGCTGGTTCCTGCACCAGATCAATGATATTGTGAGCCTGGAAAAACAGATCCAGGAGCACGACCTGGAATCCATACCGGTAGAGCTGCTGCGTGAAGCCAAACAAATGGGCTTCTCCGATAAGCAGCTGGCCTCCCTGTTTGGTAACTGCGAGGAAGAAGAGGTGTACGAAAAACGTAAAGGCCTCAACATTCGCCGTACCTATAAGATGGTGGATACCTGCGCTGCAGAATTTGAAGCAAAAACACCTTACTTCTACTCCACCTTTGATACCGAGAACGAAAGCATTCCCTCTGACAAGAAAAAGGTGATCGTACTGGGTTCCGGTCCTAACAGGATTGGCCAGGGTATTGAGTTTGACTACTGCTGCACCCACGGCCTGCAGGCCATACAGGAATGCGGGTACGATGCCATTATGGTGAACTGTAATCCGGAAACCGTGTCAACCGATTTTGACATGGCCAATAAGCTCTACTTTGAGCCGGTGTTCTGGGAGCATCTGTGGGAGATCATAGAGCTGGAAAAACCGGAAGGGGTAATTGTGCAGCTGGGCGGCCAAACCGCATTAAAGCTGGCCAAACGCCTGGAAGAAAAAGGCATCCGCATTATCGGTACCTCTTTTGACAATATGGATATTGCAGAAGACCGTGGCCGTTTCTCCGACCTGTTGAAAGATCTGGGTATCCCTTACCCTAACTACGGTACCGCTTACAGTACAGACGATGCCATTGAAGTGGCTAAAGAAGTGGGCTACCCCGTACTGGTGCGCCCCAGCTATGTATTGGGCGGCCAGCGTATGCGCATTGTAATTAATGAGGAGGAGCTGGAAAAGGCGGTGATCAGCCTTCTGAAGCACCTGCCCGGCAACAAGATATTAATTGACCACTTCCTGGATCGTTGCCAGGAAGCTGAAATAGATGCCATTTTTGACGGGGAAGATTTCCATGTGATGGGTGTAATGGAGCATATAGAACCAGCCGGCATTCACAGCGGGGATAGTAACGCCGTATTACCGGCCTTTAACCTTACACCGCTGGAAGTAACCACCATGGAGTACTACGCGGAAAAAATAGCCCGTGCGCTTAATATCCGCGGGTTAATAAACATACAGTTTGCCGTGAAGAACGGGAAGGTGTTTGTGATAGAAGCCAATCCCCGCGCATCCCGCACCACGCCGTTTATTGCCAAGGCTTATCAGGTACCTTACCTGAACATAGCTACCCGCGTAATGCTGGGTCACAATAAGCTGAAGGACTTTACCATTGAGAAAAAGCTGGATGGTTTTGCCATTAAGGAACCGGTGTTCTCTTTCAATAAATTCCCGGGCGTGAACAAAGAGCTGGGCCCTGAAATGAAGTCGACCGGTGAGGCTATCCGCTTCATCAAAGACCTGCGGGATCCTTACTTCCGCCAGCTGTACAAGGAAAAGAGCATGTATTTAAGTAAGTAAAAAGTAAAAAAGTAAAAATAAAAAGAGCGGCTGCATCATTTTATGTTGATGCAGCCGCTCTTTTTTATAATTCTGTTTTCATTAGGGATATGCAGCGGCAACTTCCAGGATAATCTGGTATGAATGCCTTGGAGGCTTGCACCAGTTGGTGAACAATGGCGCCACCCGTAATGCCGGCAACAATACAACGCCCACCTTTGCTGCAGATGTGCTGTACCGTAAAAAGTCCTATAAAACCGGGCGCACCTTCAGCGCCCTGGTCCCGTTTCATCCTTCATCAGCACTTTTGCGGCCTTCCCGCTGCAGGCACTTACCGGCAATCAGTGCTGCGCTTACATTTTCCGGGGCACATCTTCGTTTTCAGTGATCCGTTTGGCATCCTTACTAAATCAGGTGTGCGATATTATAGCAGTTGTGCATCAGTAAGGGGTGGCCATAAATACCTGACAGTATATCCATGTTAGTAAGGCTTCCTTATTTCTTTTCTGGAAAATGAATAGGTGATGCTGCACGTACATTTATTGCAATCCATTGCAAACGCAGGCCCCTGCGGCTCGTCAACCTTATATCACCTTTACAGGCATTTAATTTTATCTTAGTTAATAAAGGGAAGGAGTTATAATAGTAGCGTTGTCAGAAACTATTCCTGTAAGGAATAAAGAATGATCCGCAACGCATAGATGAATTAATTACGAAAGCTGATCCCTGCGATGTAGCTTGGGCAGTTTACGGGCGGCGGTGTGAATGCAGTAGCCCGGAGATGGCTGTAAAAAATCAGAGCCTGATAAAGATCAGGCTCTTTCTTTTCCCTCAAAATAACCATTAAAGACACGACTATTTATAATAAAATAGCGTGACCGGTAATGCATTTTACTATAAATATTATAATTTAAAAAGATGTTAACTAATCAATAACAGATTTTAAATATAGATATTTAATATAAATTGATTTTCAATATATTTTAAATTAATGTTTTTCGGATTTGTTAAAGCCTTCTTAAAGGATTATGCTATTTTGCCCCTTTTTGAGGGGTCTTTTACAGGTGGTTTTTCTATATCATCCCATTAACATATGATAAACTTTTGGAGTAAGGTAGTTCTCCTAAATTCGCTCTTTTCCTGAAAGTTTAATAACCCGGAAAACCCAATTGAGAGCAACACCATTTCTTCGTTTATGCATACCGTTAGCCTTTGGTATCTGCCTGCAAATATGGCTGGTTATAAGCTGGTGGTGGTTAACAGGTATCTTGCTGCTTATGCTGGCAGGCTTGCTGGCATGGAGCTTCCTGCCTTTGGGAAAACAATATACCACTAACCCGCTGCGTGGGGTATTGTTGTATGTATTGATCATATGTGCAGGTGCTTTGCTGGTATTGCTGAAGGATATACGCAGCCAGCCCCGTTACTTTGGAAATTTTTTGCAAGGCAGGGATACTTTGCTGGTAAGCATTCAGGAACCCCTGCAGGAGCGCGTCCGCAGCTGGAAAACCACGGCCGTGGTACATACCATTATTCACCACCGGCAGGTAATACCGGTTAAAGGTAACCTGCTGCTCTATTTTCAAAAGCATAACACAGTTAGTAGCCTGCAGTGTGGGGATGAGGTCTGGATCAGCAGCACGCTTAACCCCGTAAGCAGCAGCGGCAATCCCGGCGCCTTTAACTACCGGCAGTACTGCGCCACCAAACAGATCTTTCACCAGGCCTACCTCAAAGCCGGCAGCTGGAAAAGATCAGCATATAATAGCAACACACTGGCAGACCAGTATCTGTTACAGGCCCGCGCCTGGTGTATACATACTTTGCAACAATACCTGGGCAGCGGACCGGAAGCTGCGCTGGCCGCCGCGCTGCTGATAGGCTACCGCTACGATCTGGACCGCGATATGGTACAGGCCTATACTAATGCCGGCGTAGTGCACATCATTGCTATTTCCGGTATGCACCTGGCACTCATTTATGCTTCCCTTTTATGGGTGCTGCAATGGTGGCCGCCCCACCGGCTTTCGAACCTGGCTAAGGCCCTGATCGTGATCAGCATGTTATGGGGTTTTGCACTGATCACCGGTGCGGCTGCATCTATACTACGTGCGGCCGTAATGTTTACTGCAGTAGCTATCGGGCAGTTTGTGCTGGACCGCCATACCAATACCTATAACACACTGGCGGCATCCGCCTTCCTGTTATTGTGCTATGATCCCTGGCTGTTGTGGGATGCGGGTTTCCAGCTCTCTTACCTGGCAGTATTAAGCATTGTGCTATGTTATAAACCGCTGTATGAATTGTGGCTTATTCAAAACAAATGGTTAAACAAGCTATGGGAGGCAGTAGCCCTAACCCTGGCGGCGCAGCTGTTTACCATACCGGTATGCCTCTATTACTTTCACCAGTTCCCGAATTTGTTCCTGCCCGCCAATTTATTGATCGTAACGCTATCCACTATTATCCTGTATGGGTTAATTGTATTGCTGGTAGTAGCGCCCTGGCCGGCCCTGGCGCATTACACCGGTATGGGTATAAAGTACCTGATAACCGCTATGAACCGCCTGGTACTGTTTATAGAACAATTACCCTACGCTGTTACCAACAATATTTATATGCCGCTCTATGCTACAGTATGTGCTTATGTGATCATAGCAGCTTTGGTAACAGTATGGCTGGGTAAGCAGCCCAAAGCCTGGCTGCTGGCTTTGTATGCAGGTTTGTGCTGGGTAGGGATAGATGTTACACTGGCCATACAGACTGCTAAGCGCCGTACCATTATCATTTATAACGTACCCGCCTATACGGCAATAGATGTGATCAGCGGACGTCAGCTGCAATTTGCAGGTGATATAGCTATTCAGCAAAATGATAGCTTACGCAGCCGCTACCTGCAGCCGGCCCGTTTGTTATACGGCGCTGCCCCGGGTACTATACCCGCCTTTTCCCGCAAAAGCGCATTTATAAGTATGGGCCATACCAGGATGGTGGTAGTGGACAGTACCTGGCGGCCTTTTAGCCCGGCAAAAAAATTCAGTACAGATTATATTTTGCTCTCGCACCATCCCCGTTTGACTATCAGCCAATTAAAGAACATGTTTACCTGTAAGATGATTATTTTCGATGCTTCCAACCCATTATGGCAGATACAACGGTGGAAAAATGATTGCAGCATACTAACTTTGCGCTGCTTTTCGGTCCCTGAACAGGGAGCCTATCTTATTAATTTCTAATGTTTTCCATTCATGCAAAAGCAAATTAAATCAGCACTGATCTCCGTTTTCTATAAAGATAACCTGGAGAACATCGTGAAAGAATTGGGTGCGCAGGGCGTAACAATTTACTCCACCGGCGGTACCCAGAAATTTATTGAGGAGCAGGGCGTGAAATGTGTAGCGGTAGAGGACCTCACCGCATATCCTTCTATACTGGGCGGCCGGGTAAAAACCCTGCACCCGAAGGTTTTTGGCGGCATATTGGCGCGCCGCGGTAATAACCAGGACCTGGAGCAATTACAGGAATATGGTATCCCGGAAATAGACCTGGTGATAGTAGACCTGTATCCCTTTGAGGAAACCGTTAAAAGCACTACGGAAGAACAGGCCATTATTGAAAAGATAGATATAGGCGGCGTATCCCTGATTCGCGCTGCCGGCAAGAACTATAAAGATGTAGTGATTGTTGCATCCAAAGACCAGTATGCCGACCTGGAAAAAGTACTGGTAGAAAATAAAGGCGCTACCAGCATAGAAGACCGCCGCCGCTTTGCTGCCAAAGCATTTGAAGTGTGCGCGCATTATGATGTAGCCATTGCAGGATATTTCCTGAACAATGAGCCCCAGCAATATTTCCAGGTATCTGCCCCCCAGGGCCAGGTAATGCGCTACGGAGAAAACCCGCACCAGCGCGGCATTTTCTTCGGTAACCTACAGGAGCTGTTTAACAAGCTGCATGGTAAAGAGCTGTCTTATAACAACCTGGTGGATGTGGATGCTGCCTGCCAGCTGGTGCAGGAGTTTACAGAAACCACCTTTGTAGTAATAAAACATACCAACGTATGCGGTATTGCCAGCCGCGCTACCCTGAAAGAAGCCTGGGAAGCTGCCCTGGCAGGCGATAAGGAAAGTGCTTTCGGCGGTGTGCTGGCTGCTAACAAGGTAATAGACAAAGCTACCGCAGAAGCTATCAACGAAATTTTCTTTGAAATACTGATAGCACCAGGGTTTGATGAAGATGCGCTGGCCGTGCTCACCACCAAAAAGAACCGCATTTTGCTGCAGCAGAAACAGCCAGTAAAACAGCCATATGTATATAAGAATGTGCTGAACGGTGTACTGGTGCAGGATAGCGACACCGTTAACTATAAAGACTGGACCGATGCCGGCGCCCGTCCTGCGGATGCCGCTGAAAAGGCCGACCTGGAGTTTGCCAACCTGGTGTGCAAGCACCTGAAATCAAACGCTATTGCGCTGGTTAAGAATAAACAGCTGATAGGCAAAGGCTGCGGCCAAACTTCCCGTATAGATGCGCTGCGCCATGCCATTGAAAAAGCCAAACAGTTCAACTTTGACCTGAAAGGCGCCGCCATGGCTTCTGACGCGTTCTTCCCCTTTAATGACTGTGTGCAGATAGCGCATGAAGCAGGCATTACTTCCGTAATACAACCCGGGGGGTCCGTACGTGATAATGACTCTGTTGAATACTGTAAACAGAACGGCATGGTAATGATCATGACCGGCATACGGCACTTCAAGCACTAAGCAATTTCCAATAATAAAGGGAGTGCAGCAATTGATACGCTGCGCTCCCTTTTACATTTATCCCGTTTATAAAGTCCCGCGCCACCCGTTACAGATTTTTTTTATAGTATTGTGCCATAGCCTATGGCATTCCTACACCATAATATCATGCAAAATGCTGCGGATGCAGACCTGATCCGGGAGTACAAAGCCTCCGGTAAGCTGGACTACCTGGCCGCCCTGTACCAGCGTTATATGAACCTGGTTTACGGGGTATGCCTGCGGTATTTTGATGAAGCAGCCAGTAAGGATGCCGTAATGCAGATCTTTGAGGAGCTGATCCCCAAGCTGAAACAGCATGAGGTGCAGAATTTCAAAAGCTGGCTGCACGTGCTGGCCCGCAACCATTGTCTCATGAAGCTGCGGTCTCTGAAAACGAAGGAGGGACGGCAGGTTTCCATAGAAGACCGGCCGCTTATGGAAAATGAGGAAATTGCACATCATGAGAACGGAATAAGCCTGGAGGATAATTTGCAGGCCATGGAAAAATGCCTGGAAACCTTACCGGAGGAGCAGCAAAAAAGCGTAAACCTTTTTTACCTGCAGGAGAAAAGCTACCGGGAGGTAGCAGCCCTTACAGGATATGAAATGAATAAAGTGAAAAGCTATATACAGAACGGGAAGCGTAACCTGAAAATATGTATGGAGCAACAACAACATGCCTGATAATCATGCACATAATAAACCCGTCAGCGAAGAGCTGATACGCCAGTACCTGGCCGGTGAGCTGGATGATAAGGCTATGCATGCCCTGGAACGGCAGGCGCTGGACGATCCTTTCCTAGCCGATGCGCTGGAAGGTTACGCTGCCCATGGGCCGGACCAGTCTGCCCACCTGGCCGATCTGCAAAACCGGCTGGAGCAGCGGGTGAACAGGGATAAAGGAAAAGTGCGGATCATGTATTACCGCTGGGCATCAGCCGCGGCTATTTTGCTGATACTGGGCCTGAGCTTTATCTGGATCAACCACCAGGAGCTTACCCACCGGAGAGATATAGCGAAGGTATCAACAACCGAAAATGCTATCCTCCAAAAACAGGATAGCGCTGCCGGATCGCAAACGCCGGCCGGAGAGCCGGCAACAGCCTGGAAAAAGGAAGAAGATTCCCCAAAGGGCGCTTTTGCCGCCAAACCGGGTACCATACCACCGTCACCACCAGCTGTTGCCAGCGCACCGGCTAAAGATGTGGTGCAGCCATCTGCACCTGCCATTAAGGTGGAAAAAACCAGTGATGCCGCCATAAGATCTGCAGAAGCAGAGGCACCGGCAGAAGATGCGCTGGTACAAACTGCACCTGCGGCGCCCCGTATAATGATGGCAGATACCACAGTGGCTGCAAAACAGGATGCCTATAACAACAACTACCAGTATAAAGCGGAAGGCAATGCCAATGAAGCAAAAGCTTATGTTAAGGTGAACCGCAACCGGGCCATGGTAGCCCAGGAACGTACCCCGGATGAAAAGCTGAGGGCCAAAATGATGATGGCGCCGTTGGCCCGGCATATTGTAATACTGGGATCCTCTACCGCTGAAGGTGTTGGGCCTAAAACAAAAGACAGCACCTGGGTAAACCTGCTGCGTAAATACCTGCAGGAAAAAGCGCCCCAATCAACGGTTACCAACCTGGCGGTAGGCGGTTTTACCTCTTACCGCATACTGCCCAGCGATGCGGATGTTCCCATCCTGAGACCCAAACCGGATGCAGCTCACAACATTACACAGGCACTGGCCCTGCAGCCGGATATGATCATCATTAACATGCCCTCCAATGATATTAATGTTGGTTACTCATTAAAAGAATACCAGCATAACCTGGATGCAGTAATGAAGCTGGCACGCCAGCAGCATGTAACCTGTTATATTACCACCACCCAGCCCCGTAATACGGAGGAGGCTAAACGAAAACAGCTGATAGCAATGCGGGATTACATTATCCGGCATTACCCCAATAACTATATTGATTGCTGGGAAGGGCTCAGCGCACCGGATGGCTCTCTGTTACCGCAGTATAATAGCGGCGATGGGGTACACCTCAATGGTCTGGGCCACCAGCTGATGTTTGAGCGGATAAAAGCGAAGGTTAATTAGTCAATATGCTGATAGGCTAATGTGCTCGCATTTGTTATTTTATGTACTGATCCGCATAGGCAAGTATACCAGCACATCAGCAGATTAACACATTAGCACATTATTACCGGCTCGCTTTCATCGCCCGTATCAGCTTCCGGTTCCTTCTGTCTGCGCGGCTTTCATTCAGGGAAGACAATGCCCACAGGGCTGCAGGGAGCCAGCCAATAAGGGTGATCTGCAATAGCAGGCAAAGAATACCCCGCAGTATACGTCCCCTTAATAAAAAGGAAAGCCAGGGTAACAAGATTGCTAGAAGGGTCATAAAACAGGTATTAGTGCTTTTTTCTTTCTTTCCACATCTGGTTAAATGATTTAGGCGCAAACACGGGTAGCTCCCGGTCATCGCCCCAGGCTTTGGCAAAAAAGCGTTTCATGAAAAAGTTCTTCATTTTGCCATTGGTCATATTCATCATTTTACGGCTCAGGGAGGCCTGCTTCCAGCCAAACCAGGCCATTTTTTCACCACTGGATGTATAGTTCTCTTCTACTGCTTTGTGGCGGTTGTGTAATAACAGCTCATGGAGGTTAATACGCACGGGGCATACTTCAGTACAGTTGCCGCACAGGGAGGAGGCATAACTTAAATGCCCGTACGATTCCATGCTCTGAAGGTAAGGGGTGATCACCGCACCTATAGGGCCGCTGTAAGTGGTGCCGTATGCATGGCCGCCAATATTTTTATATACCGGGCAGGCATTCAGGCAGGATCCGCAGCGTATGCAGTATAGCGCTTCGCGGGCTTCCGTATCCTGCAACAGGTTGGTGCGCCCGTTATCCATCAGTATCACATACATCTCTTCCGGTCCGTCTGTTTCCCCTTCCTGGCGCGGACCACTGAAAATGGAGTTGTACACCGTTACCTGCTGCCCGGTGCCGTAAGTGGCCAGCAGGGGCCAGAACAGCGCCAGGTCGTTAACGGATGGCAGCACCTTTTCAATGCCTACCAGTACAATATGTGTTTTGGGAAAAGCGGTGCTCAGGCGGGCGTTGCCTTCATTTTCACTCACGGCTACAGAGCCGGTATCTGCTATAATAAAATTGGCGCCGGTAATACCTATTTCTGCCTGCAGGTATTTTTGCCGCAGGTTCTCACGGGCTACCAGCGTAAGCTGTTCAGGAGTAAGGCCGGGTGCAGTGCCCAGCTTTTCGGTAAAGAGCTGTGCTACATCTTCCTTGCTTTTATGCATGGCTGGTGTAACAATATGGTAAGGCGGTTCCCCATCCAGCTGTTGAATATATTCACCCAGGTCGGTTTCCACACATTCAATGCCTTGTTTAGCCAGGAAGTCGTTCAGGTGCACTTCTTCCGTTGCCATGGATTTACTTTTTACAATGCTTTTGCATTGCTTGGCCTGGCAAATGGCCAGGATCTCCTCCTGCACCTGCTGGGTATTCTCCGCCCATATCACCTTGCCACCCCGTTTGGTGAACTGCATTTCAAATTCTTCCAGGTATTTATCCAGGTGTTCTATGGCCCGCCACTTAATATTCTTGGCCCGCTCCCTGGCTGTTTGCAGCTCTGTGAACTGCAGCTTGCCCGATTTTACGGCAGTATTATATTTACCAATGTTGAAATTGATAGTACGGCGATGTCCCAGATCAGCGGCTTTCTGCTCGCTTTTTTCCAGGAAAGTGGATGCGGTTTGTTGCATAAGCAAAATAAAATTCCAAGATCCAAAATAAAGATAGGGAACTTCAAGGGATAGGTTAGTTAGTCTAACTCAGATCTGACAGGTCTTGTTGCTGTTGCTATGTTAAAACTGTCAGGCCGTTTCTAAAACCTGGCTGGTGCGGTCAAAAATCCGGCCAGCTTTTAAGGGTGCATTTTCTTTGCTATCTTATCCAATACGGTATAAAACTCTTCCCCGTATTTGCGTATAAGCGCTTCTCTTAAAAAACGGTACACCGGTACCTGTAGCTTTTTACCATTGCGGCAGGCGGGTGCGCAAACATCCCACCGGTCATAATTCACAGCTTCATAGCTGTCGTACTTTTTAATGCGGATGGGGTACAAATGGCAGGAGATGGGTTTCTTAAAATCCACTACACCGTCATTATATGCTTTTTCAATACCGCAGCCTACTATGCCTTTTTCATCAATGGATGCATAGGCGCAGATCCCTTTATTTACGATGGGGGTTACGTATCCGTATTCATCGTCAATAGTATGGGTGCCTGTTTTTGCTATTTCTTCCAGGCCTTCTGCCCGCAGGTAAGATCTTATTTTCGGGAGGATCTTTTTCAGGGTTTTTACTTCCTGTTTGTCCAGTGGGGCGCCACAGTCGCCGGCCACACAACAGGCGCCCTTACAGGCGCTCAGGTTGCAAACGAACTGCTCCTCAATTACTTCGTCACTAATATATTTATCGTCTATTACAATCATGTGGTAGTCCATGGTCCATAGTCCATGGTCCATGGACTATACCGTATTCAAGCCTCCTGGTGCAAAATTAAGCTAAAATAAAAAGACTTCTATATTGTATTACATCTATGGACCATGGACTTTCTTACCGCCACCGCAATGTCTCCACCAGGTGCCACATATCTTCCTGCAGGAATTTATGCACCGGCGCCAGGGAGTCCGCATTGGGTGTTGCATCAAAGTAAAGCGCCCCGCGTAAAAAATGATGGGTGGAGTCGGTAGCAAAAAATTGTTTGGCACTGGCGGCATTACCGCCTACCTCGTAAAATAGGCCGCTTACGCCATGCCCGTTATTAATATCTTTCTCGTCAATGTAATCAGCCTTATAGGTGTGCTTATAGGTCATTTTAAAGGCATCGGCCACCAGGTTTTCCAGCTTGTTCTTAGCGCCTATCTCCTTGTAGCTCACGTATATCTTACCATTCAGGGAAGGGAAGTCTATATTGATCCAGTAAGGGTTTTCAGGATGCTCGCCAAAAAAGGTGCTGTCTTTGGTTACCTGTGCATAGGCCGGGTATTCAAAGGTGTAAGGGTACCCGGGCTGGTCAAATACCCGGTATTGCTTTTGTGGAAAGGTGATGTTGAAATAGCCTCTTGGCTTGGGTGTATAGCTTTGCTCGCAGGCGGCAAAAAAAAGTATGCAAATAAAAAGCAGGTACCTCATGTTACAGCGGTTGGAATAGTTGAAAACAGCGGGTTAGCCGGCGGCTACACCTTCATCCTGACGAATGGTGACCTGTACTTTCTGGATGCGCATTTTGCTTACTTCCAGTACGGTAAAGTCAAAGCTGTTGTAATTAATAACGCTGTTCTCTTCCGGAAATTTGCCGGCCAGCTCTAATATCAGCCCGCCAATGGAATCGCTTTCGCCTTTTACATGTTCAAAAGTATCAGGCGGTACGTTCATAATGCGGCAAACATCGTTCAGCATGGTCTTTCCTTCAAACACGTAGGTGAAGTTATCTACTTTGCTATAGTTAAATTCTTCCTCGTCAAATTCATCCTTAATATCGCCGATCACTTCTTCCATAATATCTTCCAGGGTTACAATACCGCTGGTGCCGCCAAATTCATCCACCACTACGGCAAAGTGCATACGCCGGGTCTGGAATTCTGTCAGCAGGTCCTCTATCAGCTTGTGGCCATGCACAAAAAAGGGCTGGCGCATCACCTCATGCCAGTCAAAACCGGCGGCTTTGCCCAGGTGGGGCAGCAGGTCCTTGGTGTGAATAACACCTACAATATTATCCAGGTTGCCTTTATACACGGGCAGGCGGGAATAGTGCAGGTCTGCCACCTGTTTGGCTATCTGTTCAAAAGAGCTGTCATATTCAATACCGGAAACATCCAGGCGGGTACGCATGATCTGTTTCACCGTAATGTTGCCGAATTTGAGAATGCCTTTCAAAATATTCTTTTCCTCCTGGGAGGTGGTAGGGTCTACGCTCAGCTCAATGGCTTCATCTATTTCCTGGTAGTTAACGGCGCCGCCGCTTAAACGGTGAAACAGGCGGCCTTCTATGCTGGCGCTCATATCTACAAAAAAGTCACTTACCGGCTCCAGCGTAGCGTGTATAATGCTTACAAACCAGGCAAAGTAAGTAGCAAAGCGAATGTTGTTCTGCGCCGCCCATACACGGGGCAGCACCTGCCCAAAGAACAGGAGTATAAAACAGATCACCGCTATCCGCACTACCAGGGAAATTACCGGCAGGGTTTGCAGGTCTTCCATTTGGGTAATCAGGTAGTTGGTGACCATTATAAAGGCAATGGCCAGTAAAATGCCGGCTATTTGTAAAGATGCCAGTAATGATTTGGGCTTTTCCAGCAGCTTGGTAATGAGCTTGCCGCTGGTGTTTTGCCTGGTTTTCAACACGTTCAGGTCCTTGTAGTTGAGCGTAAAAAAGGCAACCTCAGCACCGGAAACTATAAAGGCCAGTAATAATAATATGAATATTACCAACAGGTATATAACCACGTTGGGCGTGGCAATAGGGGGCGCTGCAGCCTGTAGCAGCAAGGGCGTGCCGGAAAAAATGCTTGCCGAATGGAACTCCAAAATATGTTCAACTTTAGGTCAAAAATAAGGGGAAAGTAGACCCGTTGTTCATTGCGGATTGCTTTCCCTTATGCAAATATAAGGTAATGTCCCAATTGGGACGGTTATAAAAATACGTAATATTTTTCATGGATAATGGAGTGAAGCCCAATTTTAGAAGGGCAGATCGTCTGCCGGTTCACTCATGGAAGGAGGTATTTCCATGTTGGGGAAATTTTCGCCGGTGGAACTTCCGGTGTTGCTATGGTGGATGGCATGCTCGGCATTATTCAGGTCCATGCGTTTATCCAGCATAACCAGGTTATCGCCCACTACCTCTGTAGCAAATTTCTTGTTGCCTTCCTTATCTTCCCAGCTGCGGGTACGGAGGCGTCCCTCAATATATACTAAACTGCCTTTGTGCAGGTACTTTTGTGCCAGTTCCGCTAATCCACGCCATAAAACCACCGTATGCCACTCTGTTTGCGAAATGAGCTTCCCAGCCCTGTCCTTAAAAGTTTCAGTCGTAGCGAGAGAGAATTTAGCTACCGCAATATTGCCTTCCAAAAATTGTACATCCGGATCCCTACCTAAGTTGCCAATCAGGATTACTTTATTAACACCTCTCATAGTTGTAGGATTTAATCTATTGATGAAATGTTCTTCTATAAACAACCTCTTTAAAGTTAATGTTTTTTTCCAATCGGCGGATAAATTTTTATAAGTGCTAAAACAATCCCAGCGACTTATTCTGCAGAAAATCCGTGATGGTTTTCGGGAAGGCATAGCTGTTCAGCCGGGCACGAGGAACGGCCATGTAGTGCGCCAGCTCAGGGGCTTTGGCCGCTGTTAGTAAAATGAACTGGCTGTAAATGGTTTGGTGTGTTAGCTGCTGTTTGAATGCAGGGGATATACCCTGCACAGTATATGGTATGTTGTGCATCACCTCCTTAAAAGCGGTATATGCTTCCAGCTCATTCGCATTTATGGGGCCCGGCATTTCTATTAATATGAACTCGTGCAGGTTTTGCCAGATATCATTCTCGGTACGTTTACGGATATACACCTGGTCTTTATATTCCAGCACTATATAATAGAAGTACCTTTTCTTAATGACCAGCTTTTTGGTCTTTACCGGCAGCTGCGCCACCAGCTGTTGTTTGAAAGCCACACACTTAGCAGATAAAGGACATTGGAGGCAGGCCGGCTGCTGGGGCTTGCACACCACAGCCCCGAAATCCATAATGCTTTGATTATAAACGGCTGACTGGTTAGCGGGCAGCAATGACTGGGCCAGCGCGGCAAACTCTTTTTTACCGGCCGTACTATCTACCGGGGTATGAATGCCAAAGTAACGGGCCAGCACCCGGAACACATTACCATCCAGCACGGCATGCGGGCTGTTAAAGGCAAAAGAGGCAATAGCGGCAGCGGTGTAGGGGCCTATACCTTTCAGGGTTTGTATCTGTTCATGAGTATCAGGGTATTGTCCCTGGAAAGTATCTACGATCTGCCGGGCGGCGGCCAGCATATTCTTACAGCGGGCATAGTAACCCAGGCCCTGCCACATACGGAACACTTCCTCCTCCGGGGCAGCGGCCAGATGCTGCACGGTAGGGTAGGCAGTGGTGAACTGTTCGTAGTAGGGCAGGCCCTGTTCTACACGGGTTTGTTGTAGTATAATCTCTGATAACCAGATCTTATAGGGGTCTTTAATACCTTTCCAGGGCATGGTGCGGGTATTTTGTTCCTGGTTCCAGGCCAGCAGCTGCTCCGTAAAAAACTTTTTCATGCGCTGCAAATATAGAAGTTGCGGTGCTAATGTACTGATATGCTGTAGGAGGGATATTAAATATTTATCTGGGATTTAGCTAAAAAGCATAAAAAAAATAATCTGATATGAATATTATTTTTTGTATATTCGTTACTCAATGGTTTTGTGAAATTTTGATTTCGGGGGGTGGTAATCATTGGAAAGTATGGAGCACACGCATCTGGCCCATTTCCCAAAGAGGCTTTTTGCAGGGTCTTTGAGCAGTGAAACGCGTCAAAATAAGCAGGTTATACGATTGGAAATAATTAGTATAAAGAAAAAAGATAAAATTTATCTCGCTTAAAATCAGTAATTATAATTTTTTTATATATTTTTGAGACATTAAGTAATCCTCCGCTTCAATTATGAGAAAAGCTGACTTGATAAACAACATTGCTGAAAAAACCGGCATCCCCAAAGTAGATGTGTTAGTGACACTCGAGGCTATGTTTAAGGAGGTAAAAGAAGCGCTTGCTAATGGCGAGCACATTTACATCCGGGGTTTTGGTAGTTTCATCACTAAGAAGAGAGCCGCCAAGATTGGCCGTAACATTAAAAAGAATGTGGCTGTGGAAATTCCAGAGCACTACATTCCAGCCTTTAAGCCGTCTAAAGAATTTGTTGCTGAAGTAAAGAAGCTCAAAAGTTCTTAATTTTGCAGCCTAATTCATTTAGGCATGCAAAAATCACAAGTTCTCCTGGTAGGTACTGCTGTAGCATTACTCGTTGTATTGCTGGCATTTGGCCGTACCCTACCCCGGCCTGATAAGAATGCTATGCCCACTGTCACCCGCCCCATGGGCGGTAACGGACAGGAAGTAAAACCCATCTCATTCAGTGAGCTGCTCGCATCTGCCAAGCAAAAGGTCCCTGCTGAAAAGCTATTGCTGATCAATTCCTGGGAGAATAAAGTGGTCAGAGGCGATGTGAAGAACCAACAAATAGCCGCTTACAAACAACTCTATTCCGCCTGGGATAGCTTAAACCAATTGCCTGTAGCCGCGTACTACCTGGGCCAGGCAGCCAAGTTGGAAAATTCCGAAAAAAGCCTCACCTTTGCAGCCAATTTATTTTTGGAGCACCTGCAGCATGCCCAAGAGCCCGGTGTAATGAAATGGGAGGCCCAGGAGGCCATTACGTTATTGGATCAGGCCATCACCCTGAATCCCGGAAACGATTCCCTGAAGATCAAACAGGCGCTGGTGTATATGAACACCGGAGATCCTATGGTTGGCGTACAAAAGCTAAGGGCGCTGGTAGCAGAACATCCTGATAATATAGAGGCCCAGGTAACACTGGCGAATCTTGCTATTACATCAGGGCAGTACGACAAAGCAATTGAGCGAATGGAAACATTGCTCCAAACGCATCCGGATGAAGCCAAGGCCTATTTTGTGCTGGCAGAAGCTTATCGGGGCAAAGGAGATGTGAAGAAGGCGGTGACCTTGTTTCAGAAATGCAAGGAATTACTAAAAGATCCGGAACTCAAGGCAGAAATAGACGGTTATATTAAAAGCATTCAATAATATTCTATTATTAAACATTTAAAAACTTATTAAAGTATGCCTTGCGGTAAGAAAAGAAAAAGACATAAAATAGCCACACACAAGCGTAAGAAAAGGTTAAGAAAGAACCGGCATAAGAAAAATAAGAAATAAGTATTTCTCCTGTTTCCCGCCATTTATACTTAACAGGTATATGGCTGACGCGTGATCACATATTTTCTTTATATAGCCTGCATGATCCCGGCAATGATTATTTAATTGTGAATTGCTCTCAATTTATTAAATTGCCGATGTCATGCAGGTAATTTCCCTAGATCCCGCAACAGCATTCCCGGATATCACCTGCAGATCACTAAACCCTTAAGCAATCCATCATCACGTATGTGACGAAAATGCTGATTGTGTTATACAGTTGGCGATTTTTTGGTATGCAGTTAGTTGTACCACCAACAACAGGCATTTCCATTTTTAGGTGAAGTTATAATGGTAAAAATTTTGGACGCTTGAATAAGGAACTTATTATAAATGCGGCACCCACCGGTGTGGAGATAGCGTTGCTGGAGGATAAGAAGTTAGTGGAGCTGCATCATGAAAGCGGCAATCCCAATTTTGCAGTGGGGGACTTGTACCTGGGAAAAGTTAAAAAACTCATCCCGGGCCTCAATGCAGCTTTTGTAGATGTAGGCTTTGAAAAAGATGCCTTTCTACATTATACGGATCTTAGTCCCTATATACGTTCTATCCTTAAATTCACACAGCAGGCTGTCAACGATAAATCCCCTGAAGGATTTGACTTTACGAAGTTTAAGAATGAACCGGAAATTGTAAAAACCGGTAAGATCACTGATGTGTTAGGCGGTAAGCCCAACATACTTGTTCAGATATTAAAGGAGCCCATCTCTTCAAAAGGCCCGCGCCTGAGCTGCGAGATCTCTCTTCCCGGAAGATTTATTGTGTTAACACCCTTTAATGATATTGTTGCCGTATCTAAAAAGATACACTCTTCCGAAGAAAGAAAGCGCCTGCAGAAAATTGTAGAAGCTATTAAAACGCCCAACTTTGGCGTAATAGTGCGCACCGCAGCTGAAGGCAAGAAAACAGCAGAACTGCATGAGGACCTGACCACCCTGGTAGAAACCTGGAAGAATATACAGGCTAACCTGCGTGGTGCACAGCCCCCGCAGAAAATACTGAGTGAACAGACAAAAACCACCAGCATACTGCGCGACCTGCTGAACGAGAGCTTTAACCGTATAGTTATTAACGATAAGAACATCTACTCCGATACCAGGGCCTATATTCAAAAAATAGCCCCTGAAAAGCAGGACATTGTTACTTATTACCATAACGGCGCACCCATATTTGATCACTTTGGCATTACCCGCCAGGTGAAAGCCTCTTTTGGTAAAACAGTGAACCTGGACAGTGGCGTGTACCTTATTATTGAGGCTACGGAAGCGCTGCATGTGATAGATGTGAACAGCGGTTACAAAAGCTCCAGCAACAACCAGGAGCAGAATGCCCTGGCCAGCAACCTGGAAGCAGCCGCTGAAATAGCCCGGCAGCTGCGCCTCCGCGACTTGGGTGGTATTATTATCATTGACTTCATTGATATGAAGCTGCCGGAGAATAAGAAGGTGGTATATGAGGCTATGGAGAGATTCATGGCCCAGGACCGTGCCAAGCACACCATTCTGCCCATCTCCAAATTCGGCTTAATGCAGATCACCCGCCAAAGGGTTAAACCGGAAGTAACGATTTCTGTTGCGGAAGATTGTCCGGCCTGTAAAGGCACCGGCAAAATAGGCGCCTCTGTATTAATAATAGATGATATAGAAAAGAACCTGCACTACCTGATCAACCATCAGCATAAAGGCTTAACCATCCGCGTGCACCCCATCTTATTTGCCTTTCTTACCAAAGGCTTCCTGAAGAGCAAACAATGGAAATGGTACTTCCAGTTTAAGAAATGGATCCGGATCAAGGCGGATACTAACTATCACCTGACAGAATACCGCTTCTTTGATGCAAGCGACGAAGAGATAAAATTATAATGTGCAAATATGCAGCTATGCGAATGTGCAAATGGAGTTCCGTTTGCACATTTTCATTTTAGTACGTTAATGAATTACAGCCCCACGGCGGAATAACTTCCACCATTTATCATCAACCAGCGCATAGCACATTCCTTCTCATCTGCACATCCCCTTATCTGTAGTCTTCCCTTACCGGGCAAAATGTATCAATGATCTTACAGGTAGTAATTGCTTTACCGCCATGCAGGGTGTTAGGGGGGATCAGCAGCGTATCGCCCTGGTTAAGGGTATACACACTATCACCCAGCTGCATTTCAAAAGTACCTTCCGCAATGTAGGTGATCTGCTCATGCATATGCTGGTGTATGGGCGATATGGAGCCTTCCGTAATTTCCCAGAAAGCCAGCGTACTTTTTTCTCCGTGTACAAAACGGCCGGTGTGCCCGGGTACGGTAAGGCGCCCGGGAATGTCTTTTACAGATTTAGGTGCAGGTAACATGGGTCAGACTTATTTAGGTGAAAATTGTTTTAAAATTAACCGGATACCAGGATTTTACCAAACCGGCAACTTATGGGGTACGTATATTTGCGTATAGTGAACCATTTCCTTTAACAAGGTTTGTTACGGACATTTTAAATCCACTCACGCATATGCAGGTACGAAATTTACTCTTTTTGCCAGGTATTGTATTAATATTATGGATAAGCGCCTGCCGGCAGTCCGGCGCGAAAGGACCGCTGGGGCGCGATTCCACCCACTATACCGGGCAGGAGTACCTGGACCGTATGCTGGACAGCAATGCCCTGCAGGGATTCTTAAAAGCAGATTCTGCCTACCATGCCTATAGTGATCAGATCAAGAACTTTTACCGGAAGCGGAGCTACCACTACGCCTGGATCTCTAATGAAGGCCGCTTAACAGAGCAGGCAGGTAACTTCCTTAACATGATCAGTAATGATGAACCGGCAGGTACACCGGACAGTAAGATCGTAAACCCTGCGCTTAGAAAGTTGTATGATAAAGTAATACAGGACAGTAACCGGATAGCCGCCCGCGATATTACCACGCTGGAAATGATGCTCACCGGCCAGTTCTTTGCCTACGGCAATAAAGAATGGGCCGGCATGACAGCTGATACGGCCAAAGACCTGGAATGGTTCATACCCCGTAAAAAGCTGGACATTGAAACCCTGCTGGATTCTTTGGTGCAGGAACCCAACAATACGTTTGAAGAGCCGGTGAACCGCTATTATATCACCCTGCGCAGCGCATTGAAAAAACTGGTGGCTATGGAAGAACATACCCATTGGGATTCCATTCGTGCAGATAAAAAATTATATAAAAAGGGCGATTCCGCTGCGGTGGTTAGCCTGGTAAAAAACCGTTTATATGCCTGGGGCGATCTGAAAGCGCCGGATACCAGCGGATTTTTTACCCCGGCACTGGATACGGCTATACGAAAATTCCAGGAGCGTATGGGGCTTGCTGTAAATGGTACTATACAGCAGCCGGTGCTGAATGCGCTGAATGTATCGCTGCAGCAACGCATTCAGCAGATCTTGCTGAACATGGAGCGTATGCGCTGGATCCCCGTAGATCCCGGTAAGGAATACCTGCTGGTGAATATACCTGCATTTAAATTATACGCCTATGAGAACGGGAAGCTGGCCTGGAACTGTAATGTAGTAGTGGGTAAGCCCGGCGCCAGTACGGTTATTTTTACGCGCCCTATGCAGTTCATTGTTTTTAGTCCGTACTGGAATGTAACACCAAGTATAATAGCGCATGAAATATTACCGGCCATAAAACGTAACCCTGGTTACCTGGCGCGCCAGAATATGGAAGTAGTAGGCGCCAGCGGTAAAGAGATCCCTGCAGGCAGCATTAGCTGGGGTAAATACAGCGGAAATAATTTCCCTTACATCATCAGGCAAAAGCCCGGTGGCGCCAATGCCCTGGGTAAAGTAAAGTTCCTGTTCCCCAATGAGTATAATATTTACTTACATGATACGCCTTCCCGTCATTTGTTCGGGGAAACCAAACGTTCCTTCAGCCATGGCTGTATAAGGGTAGGGGAGCCGCAGCACCTGGCAGAGTGGCTGCTGCGTAATGATCCGGCGTGGACAAAGGATAAGATCGTGAAAGCCATGAATGCGGCTAAGGAGCAATTCGTACCCCTGAAAAATAAGATCCCGGTATTTATTGGCTACTTCACAGCTTATGTTGACAGTCAGGGCCAGCTAAACTTCCGCGATGATGTGTACGGGCATGATGCGAGGTTAGCCGCACAGCTGTTTGGAAAATAAGGCGATGTGCAAATGCGCAGATGGTGTATCTGCATTCACGGGTGCGCATTCATATGTGCATTAGCACTGTATGAGGAAAGTGTTACGCATTCATCCGCATATTTGCACATCTGCACATTTATTTCGCTGCAATCACAGAGATCTCCACATTTACGGCTTTGGGTAATGCAGATACCTGTACGGTTTCGCGGGCAGGAAAATGACCGCTGAAGTATTTGCCATACACTTCATTCACCTGCGAAAAATTATTCATATCGGTAATGAAAATGGTGGCTTTCACAACGTCGCTGAAATCCATATGAGCGGCGGAAAGTATATGTTTGATGTTCTGCATCACCTGGTGCGTTTCATCCATAATGTTTTCCTTTACCAGCTGATTGGTTTCCGGGTGCAGGGCTATTTGTCCGGATACAAACAACATATTGCCGGCTTTAACGGCCTGGTTATATGGTCCTATGGGCGCAGGAGCATCCTGGGTATTAATGATCTGTTTTTCCATAGCGCAAAAATAGTAAAGATGAATGATCAAAAATGATCAGGTGCTGCCGGCCCCGTATTGCTAAAATGATTAGTTGTTTGTTTTTACCCGGAAATAGATACGTTTGCAAAAACTTTTGAACATGAACATCCTGGTAGTAGGCGATGCCGCCCGTTACGAAGAATTGCAGCAGAAAGGGCTGGGCAGCCACCGGGTACGTTGGGTACAAAATTTAGATATTGTAACTTTGCCCGGCTCATTTGACCTTGTAATAGACCTGGTGCTGGATGATGCGCTGCATCACGCAGCTGTTTATGCAAAAGCAGCAGCCGTGCCAGTGCTGGCAGGCCTGGCAAAAACATCGCTCAGCGATCTGATGCACGCCTATGCATTCAGCTATGGGTTTAATATAATAGCCTGTAACTGGCTGCCGGGCTTTATTAACCGCCCGGTTACGGAAACGGCTATACTGGATGAGGAGCAAAAGCCTGTGCTGGAGAGCCTGATGCAGCAGCTGGGCTGGCAGTACGCGCTGGTGCAGGATAGCGTTGGTATGGTAACGCCGCGGGTAGTGAGCATGATCATTAACGAAGCATATTACACTACGGAAGCAGGCACCGCCACCCGGGAAGATATTGATACTGCTATGAAGCTGGGTACCAATTATCCGTACGGCCCATTTGAGTGGGCGCAGCATATAGGTATTAAACATGTGTATGATATATTAACAGCAGTGCATACTGCCACCGGCGATGAACGGTACCGCGTATGCAGCCTGCTGCAGCAGGAAGCGCAAAAACAATAACACCCTTGGCAATAATATTAAATATAGATACGGCTACGGCCACCGGCTCAGTAGCGCTGTCAAAAGATGGCGTGGTGCTGGCTATGCGTGAGAATACGCAGGAGCGGGATCATGCGGCTATTCTTACTTTATTTATCCAGGAAATATTACGTACGCAAAATATATCACCTGCACAGCTGGATGCCATTGCGGTAAGCGCGGGCCCGGGCTCTTACACCGGTTTGCGCGTAGGTGTGGCTACCGCTAAAGGATTGTGTTATGCCTGGAACAAACCGCTGCTGGGTATTTCTACCCTGCAAATGATGGCGCAGGGAATGATCATCGCAACACAGGATACGCATGCGCTGTATTGCCCGCTGCTGGACGCGCGCAGGCAGGAAGTGTACACCGCTTTATACGATGCACAGCTGGATGAACATATGGCTCCGCAGGCGCTCATATTAACAGCGGATGCATTTAGAGAGTGGCTGGATAAAGAGAAGATCTACTTTTTTGGAGATGGCAGTCCCAAGTGGCAGCAGCTGATGCCGCCACATCATAATGCTGTTTTTGCATCTTATCATATCAGCGCAGCGCACATGGTTCCCCTGGCAGAAGCGGCTTTTCAGCGGCAACAGTTTGCAGATGTAGCCTATTTCAGCCCTTATTACCTGAAGCCGTTCTATACACCAGCTAAAGGGTAAAAAGGATGTTTTTACCTGGTTTTTTATCTGCTTTTATCCTTTTTCAGCTCCCCTTTTTTGTCAGTTTTAGTATTTAGCCCCTTTCTTGTGCACATTTGCCTCGTATATTCGTGCTAGAATGTCACGGAATTGTCAAATAACGCTATTTTAGCACGTAACGCCAGTTATATATGAAAAAATAAGGTATAGAAGTTTTTTTTATTGTGACAAATATTATAATTTTGTATAAATCGATACCCGGTACTGTTTTCTAACAGTTGTGGGTTGAAAACTGTCCGTTGATCCCTTTCATTTCATCATTTTTAAAAAACTATTATGCGATGGAAAAAACATTATTAACGACCTCTTCTAATACTCTTATTATTTCTAGAGGTAACAATGAAAAAGACCAAATCAAATTGGATTACATTGCCGTTAAAAAGGCAGCTATGGTATTGCGTGCAATTAATCATAAGCTGCGCCAGCAAATGATAAAGCTGCTGGAAGATCACAAGAAAATGACCGTAACAGAGATCTACGTAAAGCTTCGACTGGAGCAGTCCGTAGCCTCTCAGCACCTGGCTATCTTACGCCGGGCGGGCATTGTAATTACAGAGAGAGATGGTAAATTTATCCACTATACTATCAACAAGCAGCGCATTGCTGAAGTAGCAAAGTTTGTGGAAGAACTGGTTGGCTAATTTTAGTAAAAAGTAAGAATAGCCCTTACCGGAAATTATACCGAATTGAAAAGTATCCGCCGCGATGGTGGATACTTTTTTTATATGTACCCATTATCCGGAATGATCATTTTACCTTGAATGTTAAAATAAAGTAATACCCCGAAATCACCTGTTCAGTAAACCCCCAAACCTTCGTATTTTTGCCAAAATCAAAAACCATGTTCATTAAACAGTTATATACTAATTGTTTGTCGGAAGCTGCGTATTTCATAGCTTCTGATGGAGAGGCCGCAGTTATAGATCCGGTAAGGGATATTGATGCTTACCTGGAGCTGGCCAAAGAACAGAACGTAACCATTAAGTATATTTTTGAAACACACTTTCACGCTGATTTTGTTTCCGGCCATTTGGATCTGGCCGCTGCCACACAGGCGCCTATTGTATATGGGCCTAATGCGGAAACAGGTTTCCCGGTATATTTAGCAAAAGATGAAGAGCAATTTAAGATCGGTAAAATAACCTTAAAGGTGCTGCATACCCCCGGCCATACTTTAGAATCATGCTGTTATTTATTGCTGGATGAAAACCAGCAGCCGCACAGCATATTTACCGGCGATACACTTTTTGTTGGAGACGTAGGCCGCCCTGACCTGTTTAGCGGTAACCTGAGTAAAGAAGAATTAGCCGGTTTATTGTTTGACTCACTGAACACTAAAATAAAAACGCTTCCGGATCATGTAACCGTGTACCCGGCGCATGGCCCCGGCTCTGCCTGCGGTAAGAACCTGGGACCGGATACCTATAGCACCATTGGCGATGAAAAGAGCAGCAACTACGCGCTGCTGGCTAATGAGAAGGATGAATTTATACAGGTGGTAACTACAGACCTTACGGCGCCGCCATCTTACTTCCCGGTAAATGCAAAGATCAATAAAGAAGGATATGATGCGCTGCAGGCCATTATGGAAAAAAGCCTGAAGCCTTTAACCGTAGCGGATTTTAAGCGTAAGATGAAAGATGATGTGCTGATACTGGATACCCGCAATGCCAATGAGTTTGCAGAAGGATTTGTACCTACCTCCATCAGCATAGGGCTGGAAGGCCGCTTTGCAGAATGGGCCGGCAGCCTGCTGCCCTTTGACCAGGAAATTATACTGGTTACTGCACCGGGGCAGGAAGAAGAAACGGTAGTACGCCTGGCCCGTGTAGGATTTGACAATGTAAGCGGTTACCTGGAAGGCGGTTACCAGGCCTGGGTTGATGCCGGTGAAGACCGTGACCTGATCATTAGTATAGAACCGGATGAACTGGCCATGGACATTCCGCATGATCCTAACCTGATAGTGCTGGATGTGCGCAAACCCGCAGAGTATGCAGACGGGCACGTGAAAGATGCACAGAACCTTACTTTGAGCGATATGGCCGATCCCGGTACTATGGCGGACTTTGATGATAATCATAACCTGTATGTACACTGTGCCGGTGGCTACCGCAGCATTATTGCCTGCTCTATACTGAAACGGGAAGGCATTCACAACCTGCGGAATGTAACAGGTGGTTTTGCCAAAATAAAAGAGGAGCAGGGAATTGAGATCGTAAAGGAAAAGAATGTATTGAACTAATGTACTGATATTTATTTCCAATAAGCAGGCCCTGATGGATTAAGATCTGTCAGGGCTTTTTGTTGCGCATTCATTAAAACAAAGATCAGCACATTCACACATCTGGATATTAGCACATTAATTCATATCGTGAAATTTGGTTAAGCATAGCCGCGATGTATGATCCCCGGCAACACTTATCTGTACGGTAATAGCAGCTTTTTGTATGATTGGCTGCATGCGGTGGGTTGTTAACAAGGCTTATTCTTTTGGATTGATTAGCAATCACTTAAAACAAAAATTAATTGCCGGTTACCCCCTAATTCGTTAAATTCCTATAAAATACTTAACCATGAAGAAACTACTAATGGCCTGTTGCTTGCTGGCAGGCGTCTTCCTTTTTGCCTGCAAACCCAATGACTCCAAACTGCAGCAGGCGGTAAATGAAAAACTGATGGCTACCCCCGGCGTAAGCGCCACCGTAAAGGATGGGGTAGTAACCCTGAATGGCGAAGTAACCGATGATACCGCCAAACAAACGGCGGAAGATGCCGCCAAAAATGTAAAAGGTGTAAAATCGGTAACGAACAATATTACCGTACAGGTGCCGGTGCCTGAGCCCACCCCGTCGCCGGTAACCATTAACCCGGATGAGGTGTTAAAGAACACATTGGACTCCACCTACAAAGCAGCTGGTTATTCCGGTGTAACCGTTTCCGTTATGAACGGTGAAGTAACGCTGGAAGGTAAAGCAAAGAAGAGTGACCTGCGCAAGATCATGCAGGCTGCCCAGGAAGCCAAACCTAAAAAAGTGAACAACAAACTCACCTTGCAATAACCATCAAAACTTTACAGCCATGGGCTTACAGGACAAATATAAACAGCTGGTAGACCAGGCTAACAGCGCCGGTATCAGCAACCTGCAGGTAACAGAGCAGGATAATGTACTGTACATAAACGGTACTGCACCTTCTGCACAGGTGAAAGATCAGTTGTGGGATACATATGAAAAGCTGGATCCTGAAATGCGCTCTGCGGATGTGGTTATGAACATCAGCCTTGCAGAAGGAGCCGCTTCCAGCGAGCAGGTATATGAAGTGAAATCGGGCGATAGCCTGAGCAAGATCGCCAAAAATTATCCCGGGGTAAGCTGGAAAGATATTTTTGAGGCTAATAAAGACCAGATCAAGGATCCAAACCTGATACACCCGGGTCAAAAGCTGAAGATACCGGCTGTTTAATTCCCTTTCCACTCATGCTTCCAGCGTTTGTGGCTCCATACCCAAACTTCTGGTTGCTCGCGGATGTTTTTTTCCAGGAACTGTACAAATGCTTCGGTGATCTTACCCTCCGGTACTTCCAGCGGGTTTTCAAACACGAGGCTTAGCTTTGCTTTGTAATAACCGCGCTTTACTTTCCTGATATCTGCAAATACCACCGGTATATTATTGCGGCGGGCGCTCATTTCAGGGCCTTTGTAAAAGGCGGTCATTTTATTGAGGAAGGGGAACCAGTAACAGCGGCGCGGATCACCGGGGTTCTGATCCGCCACCAGAGCTATCAGGTATTGTTTGTGCAGCCAGGGAGCCATGGCGTTACGGATGTCGTTAGCCGGCAGCAGCGTGCTGCCGGACCTTTCCCGGAAGTGCCGGAAAAACCGATCAACTGCCTTATTGGTAATAGGCATGTACACCACCAGGAAGGGGAAACGTACGCCCTGTATGCAAAACAGGTTAGCCCATTCCCAGTTAAAATTATGGCCCAGGTGCAGCTGGCAGCTTTTACCTTGCTCATACAGCTGTTGTAATACGGTAAGGTCGCAGTCAAAGCGGCGGCGCAGCTGTTTAGGACTTATGGTCAGCAGCTTGATGGTTTCCACCATCATATCCGTAAGATTGCGGTAGTATTTGCGGGTAAGCCGTTTTATTTCCCTGGGGCTTTTATCCGGGAAAGCCTGTACCAGGTTGGCATGCACTACGGCGCGGCGATAGCCGGCTATGTGGTACACTACCAGGTACAATACATCACTTACCCCATACAGCAGCCACAGGGGCAGCAGTGAAATAGCGTAAGCAAATATCAGCAACAGGTAATACATGAGGCGCAAAGGTACGTTACAACACAATATTCTGTACCAGCGCTGCCTTATACGGGTAATCAGTATTATAATGCAGGCCGCGGCTTTCTTTACGGAAATCAGCCGCTTTCACGATCAGGTAGCCTACGGTGATCAGGTTACGCAGCTCGCATAGCTGGGGTGAGACTTCTGTTTTCTGGTACAGCGCTTCCGTTTCCTCGTGCAAAATATCCAGGCGGCGTGAGGCGCGCTGCAAACGTTCGTTGGTACGCACAATACCCACGTAGTCACTCATGATCTGCTTTAATTCCTTGAGGCTTTGCGTAATCAGGATCATTTCACGGGGGGCGGTGGTACCGGCTGCATTCCAGTCTGGCACATCCTCTTTAAAGGCGGTATAGCTTATTTTCTTCACCGCATCCTGGTAACAGCGGTGGGCAAATACCATGGCTTCCAGCAGGGAGTTGGAGGCCAGGCGGTTAGCGCCGTGCAGTCCGGTGCTGGCGCATTCGCCGCAGGCGTACAGGTTATTAATGGAGGTACGGCCCCACTCATTGGTTTTAATACCGCCGCAGCTGTAGTGCGCGGAAGGCGCAATGGGTATCATATCCTTACGGATGTCTATACCTATGCTCAAACATTTTTCATAAATATTTGGAAAGTGGTGCACAAACTTCTCATGGTCCATATGCCGGCAATCCAGGTATACATATTCAGTACCGGTTATTTTCATCTCACTGTCTATGGCCCGGGCCACAATGTCGCGCGGGGCCAGGGATAGGCGGTGGTCATACTTGTGCATGAACTCCTCTCCGTGTATGTTGCGTAATATGCCGCCATCGCCACGCACGGCTTCCGTGATCAGGAAGGAGTTGTTAACCCCCGGCTGGTACAGCGCAGTAGGGTGGAACTGTATAAACTCCATATTCTCAATACGGCCTTTGGCGCGGTACACCATGGCCACACCATCGCCGGTAGCAATAGAGGGATTGGTGGTGCTGCGGTACACCTGCCCGTTACCGCCGGTAGCCAGCAGGGTTACCCGGCTCAGGATCTTTTCGATCTGCTTGGTTTGCAGGTTTAGTACATATACGCCGTAACACTCAATATCAGGGGTGCTTTTGGTAACAAGGTAGCCCAGGTGGTGCTGGGTAATTAGGTCAACCACAAAGCAGTGGGTGACCAGCTCTATGTTGGGTTTTTTATGAATAGCGTTCAGCAGGGCCCTTTCAATTTCTTTGCCGGTAACATCTTTATGATGGATAACGCGGAACTCAGAGTGCCCGCCTTCCCGGCCCAGGGAGTATTCACCATCGGGGTTTTTATCAAAGTTGGCGCCCCATTCAATAATTTCGTGTACCCGTTTCGGTCCCTCTTTCACTACTATCTCTACAATGTGCTGGTTACACAGGCCATCGCCGGCAATAAGCGTATCTTCTATATGTTTTTCAAAGCTATCGTTCTCCAGGTCGTTCACCACGGCTACCCCGCCCTGCGCGTATTTGGTATTGGTTTCGTCCTCCCGCGTTTTGGTAATGATGGTGATCTTTTTATCCGGATAATATTCTGCTACTTTTAAGGCATAGGTAAGTCCTGCAATACCCGATCCAATCACTAAGAAGTCTGTTTGCATAAACCGGTCTGATTTTAGATTTACGATTTTAGATTTACGATCTAAGGTCATCCGTCAGAAATCGTAAATCTAAAATCCCAAATCAAATTTACGCTTTAACGCGTGAATTCAAATACCTGGTGCTGCCTTCGATCAAAGACCACTGCGCGAGGCCATAAGTGAGCATAATAAGCACACCGGCTGCCGGAAAGTTATGGTAGAAGCGCTGCAGGGCTATCATGGCATCTGAACAAATGAAAAGGAGGGAGCCGGCAATGCAATACCAGCCCATAGGCTGCTCCCCGAAGCGGAAAGCGTGCATAACACATAACAGGGTAAAGGAAATGGTACTGGCGTATACTATAACGGGCACGCGCATACTACCCAGGTAAGGGAATATAAAGAACAGGAAGGCTATCACTGCTGCTTCTGATAAAAAAATGAACAGGTACTTACACAGGGGGAGGGGATAGTTGGTGTACCGTACTTTCAGGAAAAAGCCGATGTAGGCCAGGTGGGCCAGCAGAAAGCAGCCCAGGCCTGGTAAAAAGTATGCCGGCCACAGTAGAAAAATATCTCCTGCCCAGGAAAAAAAGAGCGCAGCCAGTAAGAAATTACGGAAAACAGCGGGCCGCAAATGGTTAATACGCGCCAGCAAATAAACACCCAGCAATACCATCAGCAGGGGTTTGGTAACAAATCTGACAGCATCTGCCTGCAGCACAATGGCAATAAGATCAGCCAGCAGCAGAATGAAATAGAGCACGGGCCAGCGTAAGTTCATACAGTGGTGGTTATCAGTGAGGTGTTAGTACAGCATATAAATATAACAAAACTATACCACTCCCAGCACAATGTAAAAGGTGGTGCCTTCTTCATTGCTGCTGTTCACTTTCAGCTGCCCGCCATGTGATTGAATGATCTGCTGGGAAAGGCTAAGCCCAATGCCGCTGCCTTTTTTCTTGGTGGTATAAAAAGGGATGAAGATCTTATTCAGCGCATCGGCATCAATACCGGGGCCGTTATCAATAATGGCAATACATACCTGCTGAGGATTGCTCATGTAGGTTTTAACATGAATATCCGCCCCGGTAGTATGTTCCAGCGCATCCATAGCGTTCTTAATAAGGTTAATGAGCACCATTTGCAGCTGGGCAATATCTGCATGTATGTAGGCATCATCTGCTTCCGGGGTGTACTGGTAATGCACGCCGGCCTGCCGCAGCTCCGGCAGCAGCAGGTTACTAACAGAGGTGATAAGTGCTTTCAGGTTCACATCTGTGAACTGTGGCTTAGGCAGGGTAGTATAATCGCGGTAAGCATTCACAAAGTTCATAATGCCTTTGCTGCGGCTTTCCACGGTTTGCAGGGCTTCCTGCAGGTCGGCTATGGCTTCCGGCTGCTGGGTATAGGGCGCAATATCCTGCTCAACAATTTCCTGCATGGTACCAATAAGGGATACAATGGGTGTAACGGAGTTCATGATCTCGTGCCGTAAGATCTTGGTAAGGTTTTGCCAGGCTTCCAGCTCCTTTTCCTGCAGCTCCGTATGAATGTTCTGTAGACTGATAAGCTTTACCAGCCTGCCTTGCAGGCGAATGGTAGCAGCGTGTATGGATAGCTGTTGTTCCTGGCGGGTGCGGTACAGGATCTTATTGCCGGAGCGTAGCTGTAACAACAGCTCCGGCAGATCGGGGTGGGTGCTTTTTAGTTCTGCAATATTACGCAGGCGGTAAATATTCAGCAGGCGGAAAGCGGAGGGGTTGATGAGCTCTATTTTTCCTTCTGCATCAAAAGACAGCATACCAATGCTGATATGCTGTACAATCGTATCAATATACTTCAGGTTAGCTTCTTTCTCAGCACGGGTTTGGCGAAAGGCGTCCAGCACTTCATTAAACTGCTGGTTCAGCTCCCGGAAGCTTTTGCCCATTTTATTGTCCGCATTAAAACGGATGGAAAAATCTTCATAGCGGATGGATTCCAGGAACAGCGTTAGCTTGCGGTTCACCCGGTTCAGGTAATAATACAAACCATAGATCTGAATAATGGTAAGTACAACCAATGCTATACCCGGGATAACGCCTGCCAGCCGCCATAGCCAAACACCTGCTGCTATGGTAACTGTTAGCAGCAGAATGCGGAGGAATATATTTATACTGAAATGACTCATGGAGTGCTTAACGCTGAATGCCGAATGCTTAACGCCGAACGCATAATGCAAGCAGCGTTTAGCGTTCGGCGTTAGGCATTAAGCGTTGTTATAAATTGTATTTCTCTAATCTTCTGTACAACGCAGCTCTGCTCAACCCCAGCTCCCGTGCGGCCTCTGTAATATTGCCGTTCACTTTTTTCATGGCCTGGGTAATAATAGTACGTTCCATTTCTTCCAGGTTATAGCCGGTATCCAGCTCCTGCTCTTTAGCGGGGCTTTTCACAAATACATCTTTAGGCATCAGGCTTTTACCCTGCGACAGGATAACGGCCCTTTCAATGGCATGCTGCAGCTCGCGGATGTTGCCCGGCCATTCGTACTGCTTTAGCTGCTGCACTAAAGATTCGTGTAAAGTGCTTACGGTACGTTTGTATTTATCACGGTACAGCTGCAAAAAATGTTCGGCCAGCGGCACAATATCTTCTAACCGCTCCCGCAGGGGGGGCAGCTGGATCTCTATGGTGTTAATGCGGTATAGCAGATCCTGGCGGAACAGGTGCTGGCTGGCCATTTGCTGAATATGGCGGTTGGTGGCGCAGATCAGCCTTACATCTACCGGGATGGTTTTGTTGGAGCCTACTTTGGTAACGGAGCGGTTTTGCAGCACCGTTAGCAGCTTGGCCTGGAAGGGGAGGGAAATATTGCCTATCTCATCCAGGAAAATAGTACCGCTGTTAGCTTCTTCAAAACGGCCGTTGCGGTCCTCACGGGCATCTGTAAACGCTCCTTTTACGTGGCCAAACAGCTCGCTTTCAAAAAGCGTTTCGCTAATGGCGCCCAGGTCCACACTTACAAAGGGCTGTTTATTACGCTGGCTCAGGTGGTGAATGTGGCGGGCCAGCATGTCCTTACCGGTACCATTCTCGCCCAGTATCAGTATGTTAGCATCTGTAGCGGCTACCCGGTTCACAGTATCCATTACCTGCTGCATGGCAGCGCTGTTGCCGGTTATCAGCTCCCCGTCCGTATTATTTGCAGGCTTTTCTTTTTGGGTGGCGGCACGGTGTTTATTAAAAGCGGCCTGCATGGTGGCTAGCAGCTTTTCATTTTCCCAGGGTTTCAGTACAAAATCAGTGGCGCCGGCTTTAATGGCGCGCACAGCCATCTCTACATCGCCATAAGCAGTGAACATAACTACGGATGACTGGGGTTTCAGGTCCAGGATACGGTCCAGCCACTCAAAACCTTCTTTACCGCTGCTCAGGTCGCGGGTAAAGTTCATGTCCAGCAGTATTACATCGTAATCAAAGTTGGAAACCAGGTAAGGGATCTTTTGCGGGTTACGCTCAAAATCCACCTGTTCAAAATGGCGTTTTAATAACAGGCGGGCAGCCCTCAGCACATCCATATCATCATCAACTATCAAAATCTTTCCGGGTAGTGTTGTTGTCATCATATTTTTTAGTTCAGCAAACTATATTCCTGTATCGGTGCCAGGGGTTGTATAATGGCGGCAGCCCGCCACTGGCAATATTAATCAAAGATTTCCTTTTTCCCGGCGGTTTTCGGCGGGTTTTAAAAGTGTCCGGAAATGAACAAGTATTGTCCGGTACAGAACGTTTTTAACCGCCTGTTTTTTCGGAATCCCTTACTGGTAAAGGTTTTATAGCTTTGGCATGTTGGTTGAACTTCCAGGGCAGCCAAATAGGGCATGTCAATCATGGATAGAAAAATAGAAAAAAAATTCTGGTCAGGTAAACGTATTCTTCTGATAGGCGGCGGCAGTCTGGTGGTACTGCTGCTGGCATATAACCTCATATTTGCCGATCACCGTTCCCGGCTGAATGTGGAAAAGGATAAGATCACTGTCAGCACTGTTACAAAGGGTACTTTTGATCAATATATAGCCGTTACGGCCGTGGTACAACCATTAAAAACCATTCGCCTGGATGCTATTGAAGGCGGGTATGTGAGCCAGAAATACCTGGAAGGCGGCAGTATGGTTAAGCGGGGCGATTCTATTCTGCGCCTGGAAAACCAGCGTATGCAAATGGAGTTCATGAACCACGAAACAGAAATGTACCGCCTGATCAATGAGTTGCAGAACACCCGCCTTAGCCTGAAACAAAACCGCTATACGCTGGAAAAAACGCTCAGCGACCTGGATTATAAGATAGACCAGGCTAAAGATATTTACGACCGTAATAAGCAGCTGGTAGATGAAAAGATAGTAGCCCGCCAGGAGTTTGTTAAAACCAAACTGGATTATGAAGGCCTGCTAAAGCAGCGGCAGATTGAAATAGAAAGTCAGAAATACCAGGAAGAAAATGCCAAATTGCAGATAGCACAGCTGGAAGGCACTATTGCACGCACCCAACGTAACCTGCAAATGATGAAGGAAAACCTGAACAACCTGATCGTAAGGGCGCCTATTGAAGGGCAGCTATCATCCGTGAATGTGGAGGTAGGTTCCAGCATTACTGCGGGGCAAAATATCGGGCAGATAGATGACCTGGATGGTTTTAAGATGCGCGCAGAAGTGGATGAGCATTATCTTTCCCGGGTATTTGCCGGTTTAAAAGCCTCTTTTGAATTTAACGGTAAAACCTATGAGCTGGAAGTTACCAAGGCTTTCCCGGAGGTGATCAACGCGCGTTTTAATGTGGATATGAATTTTGTAAAGGGTACCCCGGAAGGCATACGCCGCGGGCAATCCTCCCCGATACGCCTGGAGCTGGGTAAGTCATCAGAAGCAGTGTTGCTGCCTGTAGGCGGCTTTTTCTCTGATACCGGCGGCAACTGGGTATATGTGCTGGATAAAAGCGGCAAGCGTGCAGTAAAACGCAACATATCCCTGGGTCAAAAGAACCCGCTGTTCTTTGAGGTGCTGGAAGGGCTGCAGCCTGGCGAGCAGGTGATCACTTCCTCTTACGAGAACTTCGGGGATAAGGAGGTATTGGTGTTCTAAGACCGGCCTTCCATCTATTGTATTGTTGGATCAATCTATTGGATATTTAAATTAATCAACATGATAAAAACCGTTAATCTTCAAAAGTTATTTACAACAGAAGAAGTAGAAACTACCGCCTTGAACGGTATTAATATGGAAATTCAGGACGGAGAATTTGTAGCCATTATGGGACCCTCCGGCTGTGGTAAATCCACCTTGCTGAACATACTGGGCCTGCTGGATAACCCCAGTGGCGGTGAATATTTTTTCTGGGATAAGGAAGTTGCCCGTATGAGCGAACGCCAGCGTGCGCAGCTGCGTAAAGGTTCCATTGGTTTTGTATTCCAGAGCTTTAACCTGATCGATGAGCTAACGGTGTTTGAAAATGTTGAGCTGCCCCTCCTGTACCTGAAAGTGCCGTCCAGTGAAAGAAAGCAAAAGGTGGAGGCAGTGCTGGAGCGCATGAACATTATGCACCGCCGCAACCACTTTCCGCAGCAGCTGTCCGGTGGTCAGCAGCAAAGGGTGGCCATTGCCCGTGCTGTAGTAGCCAAACCTAAAATGATATTGGCGGATGAGCCCACGGGTAACCTGGATAGTACAAATGGTGAAGAAGTAATGAAGCTGCTGCAGGAGCTGAATGATGCCGGTACCACCATGGTAATGGTTACGCACAGCCCTTATGATGCAGGCTTTGCACACCGTATTATTAACCTGTTTGATGGTAAGGTGGTAACAGAGAATATCAAAGAACAGTTCCATGTTTAAAAACTACCTGAAAATAGCCTGGCGCAATTTGTGGAAGCAAAAAGTTTTCACGCTCATTAACGTGGGCGGGTTAACCATAGGCCTTACCGTAGGCCTGCTGTTACTGTTGTGGGTACAAAATGAGCTGAGCTATGACCGGTATAATAAGAACTGGGAACGTATTTACAGGCTTACCACCAACATCCGCGTAAATGGCAGCAGCTATACTTCCAGCCTGGTACCGGATCCTATGGGCCCTACTATGGTAAGTGAATACCCGCAGGTGGAAAAAATGGTACGCCTGCATACCTGGCGGGATATTATGGTGAACAAAGGCCATGAAACCCTGCAGGAAAAAAACGCTACCTGGGCCGATTCTACAATGTTTGAGGTATTTACGCTGCCGTTTATTGCAGGTGATCCTAAAACAGCATTAAGGGATCCCTTTTCGGTAGTAATATCTGAAAGCGCTGCCAGGAAATATTTTCAGTCTACCGATGTGGTGGGAAAAATGCTGCACATCAACAATACGGCTGATTACCGTGTAACGGGCGTAATGAAAGACATTCCCGGCGCCTCCCACTTCCATTTTAATTTTATTATGAGCATGTCGGAATTATCCGACAGCCGCGGTAATAACTGGCTAAACAATAACTACTACACCTACCTGTTGGTACGCCCCGGTACCACAGGGGATTTCCTGAAAGCCCGCGTAAAGGATGTGGTGCGTAAATACATGGGGCCCCGTTACCAGCAATTATTCCACATTAGCCTGAACGATCTGGAAAAGCAGGGCGGCTATGTACATTACGGTATACTGCCGTTGGCAGATATACACCTGCATGCGGATAAAGCAGACCAGAGTACCATTGAACCGGGTGGAAATGTGCAGTATGTGTACATCTTCTCTGCAGCCGGTATTTTCATACTCCTGATTGCCTGTATAAATTTCATGAACCTCTCCACTGCCCGTTCTGCCAGCAGGGCTAAAGAGGTAGGCGTACGTAAAACACTGGGCTCCCTGCGTAAACAGCTGGTAATGCAGTTCCTGGCAGAAAGCTGGCTTATATGCACCATGGCTATGGGCCTGGCATTGCTGGCCGTAATTCTGCTATTGCCCTATTTTAACCAGATGGCAGGGCAGCATATGAGCATACACCTGTTATACAGCCCCCGCATAATTGCTTACTTCCTGTTACTGCTGCTGGTAGTAGGTATGTTGGCCGGCGCTTATCCCGCATTCTTTCTTTCCGGTTTTAAGCCTTTGCAGGTATTAAAGGGCAGGCTTATTTCCGGCGCTAATACCAAAAACATTCGCAGCACACTGGTAGTGTTCCAGTTTGTAATATCTTCTGTACTGATTGTAGGCACCATTGTTATTTATAACCAGCTGCATTATATACAAAACCGGCAAATAGGCTATAACCGCCACCAGGTGCTGGTTTTGCAGAACACTTACCCGCTGTACAAACAGGTAAAGGCTTTCAGGGAAGCCGTATTAAAAATAGCGGGTGTGGAAAACGGTACCATGACAGGCTTTTTACCTACAGGACAGTACCGTAACAGCCCCGGCTTTTTTAAAGACCGTAACCTGGACCCTGCCAGTGTGGTAACAGCAGAAACCTGGTCGGTGGATGAGCATTATATTCCTACCCTGGCCATGAAAATGGCGAGCGGCCGCAATTTTGCGCCGGAAAGTTTTGCATCAGACTCCACCGGTATTATTGTAAATGAAACAGCGGCCCGTTTGCTGGGTTTTAATGACCCACTGAACAAGGAGCTGTACCTTCCACAGGGCGCCAATGTAGCCAGCAGGACCACCTACCACATTATAGGTGTGGTAAAAGATTTTAATTATAACTCTATGCACCAGGCCATAACACCTTTACTGTTGTGGATGAGTGAGGAAAGGGGCAGCATGGCCTTCCGTATTAAAGGTAATAATGCAGCTGCCGTAGTAGCGCAGGTACAAAAACAGTGGGATGCCATGGTGCCTGGCCAGCCTTTCCTGTACTCTTTTATGGATGATGATTTTAACGCTATTTACCAGGCCGACCAGCGTACGGGCGATATCTTCATTTGGTTTGCCGTACTGGCCATAGTAGTAGCCTGTTTGGGGCTTTCCGGCCTGTCCATTTTTACTGCAGAACAGCGCACCAAGGAAATAGGCATCCGTAAGGTACATGGCGCATCCGTAGCAGATATTGTTACGCTGTTAAGCCGCGATTTTATTAAGCTGGTGCTGATAGCTATTGTTATAGCTATACCACTGGGCTGGTATATTATGAATAGCTGGCTGCAGGAGTTTGCATACCGTACCGCCATTGAATGGTGGGTATTTATACTTTCCGGGAGCATTGCAGTAATAATAGCATTATGCACCATCAGCTTCCAGTCGGTAAAAGCAGCGCTGATGGATCCTGTAAAAAGTTTGAGAACAGAATAAATAACCTTGCCACATGTTCCGTAATTATTTGAAAATAGCCTGGCGTAACCTGCACCGCAGCAAGGCATATGCGCTGATCAATATTACCGGCCTTTCAGCCGGTATGGCAGTAGCTATGCTTATAGGGCTATGGATATGGGACGAGGTTTCTTATAATAAATATCACCAGCATTACGACCGTATTGTGCAGATAATGCGGCAGGCTACCTTCCAGGGTGTAACAGGCACCGGGCAGGCAGTACCCATACCGCTGGCGGATTACCTGCGCACGCATTACGGCAGCGATTTTAAAAGTGTGGTAACATCCTCCTGGACCCTGGAAAATATTATTGCAGCCGGGGATAACAAATTAACCAGCACCGGTATTTATATGGAGCCGCAGGCCCCTGAAATGTTATCCCTCCAAATGCTGGAAGGCAGCCGGAAAACAGCGCTGCAGGATGTGAATACCATCTTGCTATCCGCCTCCCTGGCCAGGAGCTTATTTGGCGGCCAGCCGGCCACTGGCAAAATAGTGAAGCTGAATAATAAAACAGATGTAAGGGTGAGTGGCGTATATGCAGATATTCCACATAATTCCAGCTTTAGCGATCTTGCGTTTATAGCGCCTTTCAGCCAGTACCTGGCCACTTCCGGCGACTGGGCAAAACATGCTGTTACGGATTGGAATGAATATTCCTTTCAGATGTTTGCGGAGTTAAACCCGCAGGTAGATGCACAAAAAGTATCCGGTAAGATACAATCTGTAATAAAAGATAACAGTGCAGATGAATCCAACCCAATGTTGCTGCTGCACCCCATGCGTAAATGGAAATTGTATTCGGAATTTCAAAATGGAATAAACACAGGCGGCGACATACGGTTTGTATGGCTGTTTGGTTTAATCGGTGTGTTTGTGCTATTGCTGGGTTGTATAAACTTTATGAACCTGAGCACAGCCCGCGCGGCCAGGCGGGCCAGGGAGGTAGGCATCCGCAAAGCCATAGGGTCTGCAAAAGAGCAGCTAGTAGGGCAGTTCTTAAGTGAATCATTACTGGTAGTAGCTATTGGTTTTTGTATAGCACTGCTGCTGACCATGTTGTTTTTACCCTGGTTTAATAACGTGGCAGATAAGCAGATCGCTCTTCCCTGGGGCAGCGTAAGCTTCTGGTTGTTATGTGCAGGTTTTATGCTTGTAACGGGTGTGCTGGCAGGCAGCTATCCTGCGTTTTACCTATCGGCTTTTCAACCGGTAAAAGTATTAAAGGGCACCTTCCGCGCAGGCCGTTTTGCTGCAATGCCCCGTAAAGTATTGGTAATAGTGCAGTTTGCAGTATCGGTAATACTGATCATTGGTACAGTCATCATTTTTCAGCAGATACAATACACCAAACATCGTGCGATAGGATATAGCAGGGATGGGCTTATTACCATACCCATGAACACACCTGACCTGTTCGGGCATTATGACGCGCTGCAAAAAGATCTGCAGGCCACTGGTATGGTAGAAAACATGGCAGAATCATCCAGCCCCACTACCCAGTTGTTTTCACGCGGAGGAGAGAATATGAAGTGGCGTGGTAAAAGGGAGGAAGAAAAAATACTGTTTGGCAATATAGCCTGTACACATGATTTTGGCGCCACCATTGGTTGGCAAATACTGGCCGGACGGGATTTTTCCCGCGAATATGCTACAGACAGCAGCGCTATGATCTTAAATGCATCGGCCGCTACGGTGATGGGGCTTAAAGATCCGGTTGGCGAAAAAATACAGTGGGGCAAACATCAATACACGGTTATAGGCGTGGTAAAAGATCTGTTAATGGAATCGCCTTTTGCTACAGCAATGCCTACCGTATTCCGTTTGAACTACGACTGGGCAAATGTGATCACTGTTAAAATAAAACCCGGCCGCGATAACCGCGCGGCGCTGGATAAAATAGCGGCTGTGTTTAAAAAATATAACCCGGGTAGTCCTTTCAACTATAAGTTCAATGACCAGGAATATGGGAAAAAATTTATGGCAGAGGAGCGTATTGGCAAGCTGGCCGGTTGTTTTGCCATACTGGCCATTTTAATCAGTTGCCTGGGCATTTTTGGATTGGCTTCTTTTACGGCGGAACAGCGCATCAAAGAAATTGGTGTACGCAAGGTATTAGGCGCTACGGTACTGAGTATATGGGCGCTGCTTTCCGGCGATTTTCTGAAGCTGGTGTTCATTGCTTTCCTGCTGGCGGCGCCGGCAGCCTACTACGGTATGCAGCACTGGTTACAGCAGTATGAATACCGCACCCCCATTCACTGGTGGATCTTTATGGCTACCGGTGGCGCTGCATTGGGCATTACATTAACAGTAGTAAGTTACCAGGCTATTAAAGCCGCTGTTATTAATCCAGTAAAAAGTTTAAGAACAGAATAAATAAGCGGGCTACCTGTTAGCATTGAGCGGTGGATGTTTGTGGTAGCCGGTTATGCACCGTAGTAACATGGTTTACCATTAGTTTTCAATCTGTGAAAGCAGCTTTAATGAACCCGGTAAGATCATTGAAAACGGAGTAAACGCCTTAACGAACTATGGTTTCAATTAGTACATGTTTACGAGTAGAATAACAAGTCAAATGCCGGGGGATGTGTCTACATGCCCCACATTTTTTTATCACACAAAAAAATTAAAGGATGTTCCGTAACTACCTGAAAATAGCCTGGCGTAATCTGTGGCGGCGAAAGCTGTTCACCGTTATCAATGTGCTGGGGCTTGCTGTAGGGCTTACCTGTGTAGCTTTTCTGGTGTTGTGTGTGCAGCAGATGGTAGTGAAGGATAAGTTTCATAAGAACCTGCCTAACCTGTACCTGCTGCAAACGGATAGTGACAATGAGAAAAATGTATTTCCCCTGCTGGAGGTAATGCTGAAAGATTTTCCGCAGGTGGTGAACGGCTCCCGCGTTAATCACTGGGATGCACCCTGGATCAGTTATAACGATAAAACCATTAGTGAAGAGATCTCCTATGTGGATACCGGTTTCCTGAATGTATTCACCTACCCGCTTAAATACGGTAATACCGCCACTGCGTTAAAAGATAAATCTTCTATTGTGCTGTCTGCCCCGGTAGCGGAGAAATTATTTGGCAGCCAGAACCCCTTGGGTAAGGTAGTAACGTTTGCGGATAAACGCCGGTTCATTGTATCTGCCGTGATGCAGCCGATACCGGCCAATGCATCTATACAACCCAAAGTGCTGTTATGGAATAAGAACTTAACAGACAATAAGGATTTTAGCCCAATGGCAGACTGGTATAACTGTTTTACCAGCAGTTATGTACTGCTGCGGCCCGGTGCGGATGTAGCAGCCATAGAAAAACAGCTGAAAAAAATAGTGGCAACACGTTTTGCAGAAGGCGCAAAAGACCGGGTTATGCACCTGCTTCCTTATAGGGAATATGCAAAAAAATATGGCGCGCTGAACTTTGATTTTTATGTATATGGCCTCACCTGTATAGCGGTGTTTATTTTATTGCTGGTAGCCATTAACCTGGTGAACCTGAATATGGCAGTATCTTTTACCCGGGTGCAGGAGGTGGCGGTGCGCAAGGTATTAGGCTCCGGCCGCAGGGCTATATTAATGCAGTTCTTTACCGAAGTTGGTTTAATGGTATGCATTGCGCTGCTGCTGGCATGGAGCATGGCATTTATAATGCTGCCGGTATTGAATGAGCAGCTGAACGGCTTACAGATCACTGCTGCTATGTTGTACCAGCCATCCTTTATTGGTATATGGCTGCTAACCGGCGCTTTGTTAACCCTGGTGGCAGGCGGTTACCCGGCTGCATACATCAGCGCATTAAAGCTGGCCAATGCGGTAAAAGGCAGGCTGCAGGCGGCCCCGCAAAAGGCATACTTACGCCAGGGTCTTATTATAGCGCAATTTGTAATAGCAGTGGTTTTTATTGCAGGCAGCCTGATAATGCAGCAGCAGGTACGGTATATGAAACAGGGTGATGTGCGGTTTAATAAAGAACAGGTGCTGACCGTAAAGCTGGATCTTGATTTTATGGATACTGCACAGGCCCGCAGCGGCATTAACCATTTAATAACGCAGCTGCAGCAGCAGGCTGCAGTAAGCAACGTATCTACCTCCCAATGCGTACCGGGCCAGTTCTGGGAAAACTACAACACTTTTGTTGCAGATGATAACAGCAGTAAAGAGCTGGGTATGCGCCAAACCGGTATTGATAACGGTTTTGTGCCTACCTATGGCATCCGCATTTTGCAGGGCCGGAATTTTTCAGCAGATATGGCCCTGGATAAAGAAGCAGTATTGATCAATGAAACAGCCATGAAAAACCTGGGCTGGATCAGTATTGAAGGTAAAAGCATTCACGCCAAAGGAGGTAAGGAAAGCCTGCGGGTAATTGGCGTAACGGATGATTATCACTACCGTTCCCTGGCCGGCAGCATAGAACCACTGATACATTTTTTTGCGGGTAAAACCGCCATGCAGCCCTCGTATAATTATCTGAGCATAAGCATTAAACCACAACAGGCCGCCCCCGTGATTGCATTGCTGAAAAAGGCTTTCAGCCAAATGCCGGCTTACCGGGAATTTACTTACAGCTTTGCAGATGAAGTATTCAATAAACAATATAAAACCATAGAAGGCATTCTTACCCTGATCCGTTTTTTCACCATTGTAAGCGTACTCATTGCCTGTGCCGGCATATTTGCGCTGGTAGCGCTGGCCGCACAGCAGCGTACCCGTGAAATAGGCATCCGCAAGGTATTAGGCGCCAGTATTGTTAGCCTGGTATCCCTGTTATCTAAAGACCTGCTAAAGCTGGTGGGCATTGCTATACTCATAGCCGCACCCCTGGCCTGGTGGGCTATGCAGCGCTGGCTGCAGGATTTTGCTTACCGCATTACCATATCCTGGTGGCTGCTGGTTGGGGCGGGTATGGCTACGCTGGCCATTGCCCTGCTAACTGTAAGCGTGCAAGCCATAAAAGCCGCTTTAATGAACCCGGTAAAAGCATTGAAAACAGAATAGAAACTAAACCGTATGTTCCGTAACTACCTTAAAATAGCATGGCGTAACCTTTGGAAAACAAAGCTGCTTACTGCTGTAAATATACTGGGCCTGTCCGTAGCCTTTGCTGCTGCCATACTGCTGGTAATGACCGCCTACCGGGAATTTTCCTATGACCGGTTCCATACAAATAAGCAGCTGTATATGCTGTATATTAACACCTACCATGCGCAGGGCCTGGAGCAGAGGGCTAACATGCCCATGCCGCTTACACCGGCCATGAAACAGGAGTTCCCGGAAGTAAAGGCCGCAACGCGTATGCTATATACCTCCGGTATGCTGCGCTACCATGATAAGGTATTTGAAACAGACCTGGAAGGGGTGGATGTGGATTTCCTGCACATGTTCTCCTTCCCGCTTATAAAAGGCAACACGCAGGCGCCTTTGGCCAGCCTGGATAACATCGTGCTTTCAGCCAAAAAGGCTCAAAGTATTTTTGGCAATGAGGAGCCGGTGGGCAAACAGCTGGAAGCGCGTATAGGCGATAACTGGAAGAGCTTTGTAGTAAGCGCGGTAATGAAAGATGCGCCGGATAATTCCAGTGTTGAATTTGATGCCCTGTGCCGCTTTGAAAATGCGGGCAGTTATGAAAGCCAGAAGGATGCCTGGAGCTCCAGCACCCACTCCGTGTATGTTCAACTTGCAAATCACGCCACTGAAGCGGCTTTTGAGCGCCGCGCCAAAACATTCGTGAACAAATATTTTGCAGAGCGGCTGCGGGACCTGAAAAGGGATGGCGCTACACCCGGTGAAAATGGAGAGCTGATAGGACTGCACCTCAGAAAGCTCACAGATCTGCATTTAAACGGCATTGGCTCAGAAAGCCAGAGCAAATTTTACCCTTACCTGCTATTGCTGGTAGGTGCGTTCATACTTTTCATTGCCTGCATAAATTTCATGAACCTTACTATTGCCGGAGCCTTTACCCGCTCCCGAGAAATAGGCATGCGCAAAATACTGGGCGCATTCCGCCTGCAGCTTATTACCCAAATGTGGGGCGAGGCTGTGCTGGTATGCGGGCTGGCGCTGCTGATAGGGTTAGCAGCAGCTTACCTTTTATTGCCGGGCTATAATTCCTTATTCAATAGCAAACTTACGTTTGGGCTGTTACAGCAACCGCTGTTGCTGGGTATTGCAGCACTGATATTTTTCCTGGTTACATTAATGGCCGGTGGTTATCCCGCCTGGGTTATTGCGCGTATAAACACCATTAAGGTATTAAAAGGCAGTATGCAGGCCGGCAGGTCAGGCAAGGTGCGTAATGTGCTGATGGTAACACAGTTCGTGATCTCTTCCCTGCTTATTTGCTGTACCCTTATTGCCTGGCAGCAGCTGAACTACCTGCGTAAACAGCCGCTGGGATTTAACAGGGAGCAGGTCATCAGCCTGCCGTTGCCGCATGATGTAAACCCGGAGCAGGCGCTGAAACGTATGCGTAATAAGCTGGCAGGCGAGGCCAATGTATTAAGCGTTAGCGGCACAGACATTAACCTGGGCCGTGGCCGCGATGGCTCCTCCGCCACCTCCAGAGTTTCCTACGACTATAAGGGCCATGTGATAAGCAGCAACTGGCTGCGGGTTGATTATGATTATGTAAAAACACTGGATCTGACCCTGGTAGCCGGCCGCGATTTTTCACCGCAATACGGTGCAGATTCTATGGCCTTAGTGATCAATGAAAAAATGGCCCAGCAGCTGGGCGGCGTAAAAGCTGCGTTAGGCGCGTTACTGCCGGTGAGCGACAGTGCGCACCCTATGCAGGTAATAGGTATTGTTAAGGATTTCAACTTTCACTCCCTGCAGGAGAAAATAGAGCCGCTTTCCATGTTCATATCGCCCGGCTCCCCGGTACAATATATTTTTGTAAAAGTGCCGCGGGGCAACCTGCCGGCTTCTATGGCCCTGGTAACAAAACGCTGGAACGAGGCATACCCCGGTAACCAGACAGACCCCTCTTTCCTGGATGAAAATACAGACCGGCAGTATCGTAAAGAAAAACGCTTTTCCAGTATATTTATCAGCGCTGCGGTACTGGCTATTGTAATATCCTGTATGGGGCTGTTTGCTATTTCTGTGCTGGTAATGACGCAGCGCACCCGGGAAATAGGCGTGCGCAAGGTGCTGGGCGCAAGCGTTACCAGCATAGTAACCCTGTTGTCAAAAGATTTTGTGAAACTGGTGCTCCTGTCTGTGATCATTGCCAGCCCTATTGCCTGGTACCTGATGGAGCAATGGCTGCAAAATTATGCATACCGCATCCATATTAATATAGGCATCTTTATAGGAGCCGCTGTAATTGCAGTGCTGGTGGCCGTTATTACCGTAAGCGTACAATCCATCAGGGCTGCTTTAATGAACCCGGTAAAGTCTATCAGAACGGAATAAACAATTTAACTATGATACAATTAAGACATATTTCCAAGCATTACCCGGTAGGATTCGGTAAGAATGAAATTTTAAAGGATGTAGACCTGACGATCTTTGAAGGAGAGTTTGTGTCTATAATGGGCCCCTCAGGGTCGGGAAAATCTACCCTGCTGCACATACTGGGATTACTGGAAGAGCCTTCCAGCGGCGATTACCTGTTTGAAGGAGAGCTGGTAAATAAAATGAACGAGAAAAAACGTACGCAATTACACCGGGGCAGTATTGGTTTTGTATTCCAGGCCTATCACCTGATAGATGAGCTGACGGTGTACGAGAATATAGAAACTCCACTATTATATAAGAACATACCCGGCGCGGAACGTAAAAGCCGCGTAGCCGATGTGCTGGACCGTTTTAATATGGTAGCCAAAAAAGACCTGTTCCCCAACCAGCTTTCCGGCGGCCAGCAGCAGCTGGTAGGCATTGCCCGGGCTATTGTGGCAGAACCCCGCGTTATACTGGCCGACGAGCCTACCGGCAACCTGCACTCTGACCAGGCCCGGGTAATTATGCAGTTATTTAAACATTTGAATGAAACGGATAAAATCACCATCATCCAGGTCACACACTCTGAACAAAATGCTGCTTTTGGGCACCGGGTCATTGAAATCAGGGATGGAAAGATCCAGTAAAACCCTCGCGTAAAACCTGCGTTAACATACATTTCAGAAAAAACAATAAATAAAATGTTATGTTTTACACTAAATTAGTGTGGCCGTTAGCCATACCTAATAAAAATTTGCCTTTTATAAAGAAATGGCAAAGGCTATCATCACAATTACTATATTTTTGTTACGCTATGAAACTATACCAGTTTCCGGGACCCATCCTGGTAATATGTTTATTGTTTGCTAACACTGTACATGTAGCTGCCCAGGATAAATGGAGCCTCAAACGTTGTGTGGATTATGCGATGGCTAATAATATCTCCATTAAACAGCAGGACGTGCAAAAGCGTTTGGCAGAGCTTACGTTGAAGCAAAGCCAGTTATCCCAGATCCCGAATCTGAGCGCCAGTGTTAGTGGTAACTACAATGCAGGCCGTAGCGTAAACCCTACCACCTACACATATGAAACACAGGGCTTCCTTTCTTCCAACGCCAGCTTAAATACGAATGTTACCCTGTTCAACTGGTTCAGCAAGCGTAATACAATTGCATCTAATATTTATCAGGCCAATGCTTACGGCTTTTTACTGGAAAAAGCCAAGAATGATGTGGCCTTTAATATAGCCTCCACCTTTTTACAGATATTACAGAACAATGAGCAGGTGCATGTAAATGAAACCCAGCTCACCCTTACCAAAGCACAGTTGTCTAATACGGAGAAGCTGGTGGCTGCGGGCTCTGTACCGGAAAGTAACCAGGCCGATCTGCTGGCCCAGCTGGCAAGGGATAGCGCTAACCTTATTACTGCGCAGAACAATGTAATATTATCTACCCTGCAAATGAAGGCGCTGCTGAACCTGGGTTTTGATATTCCCTTTCAGCCGGAAATACCCTCAGATATTTCCAACATACCCTTACCCAGTCTGAATGAGGTGGATCCCGAAATGGTATACAGCGCTGCTATGAGCACCAACCCGCTGATACGGGCCGATTCCCTGCAGATCAAATCCTGGGAAAGATCCGTTGCAGCATCCAGGGGCGCCATGTTCCCTACGCTGTCCTTATCAGCCGGTATTGGTACCAACTACGCTAATAATGTAAATGATATCAGGAACGTGGTATTAGGCCCCTTCCAGGATACACTGGGTACGGTAAGTGTGGGTGGCACCAATTATAATGTCATTGGCAAACCCTATACAGTTCCCTCCCAGGTAGTAGGAGGTAAAACTCCTTTTGGTACGCAGATCAGTAATAACTTCCAGCAGGCGGTTGGCTTATCACTGAGCATTCCCATCTTTAATGCATGGCAGGCACGCGCTCAGTATAAACGCAATAAGCTGAACCTGTATAACCAGGAACTGACCCGCGATAAGGATAACCAGCAGTTAAGACAGGATATCTATACCGCACATGCCAACGCCGTAGCAGCCATTCAGAAGTTCTATGCCGCCAGCCGGGGAGTGGATGCTTCCCAAAAAGCCTTTGATTTTGCTACAAAACGCTTTAATTTGGGATTAATGAACACGATCGATTATATTACGACCCAAAATAATTTGTTCCAGGCCCAGATAAATAAGGTGTCTGCGCAATATGATTATATATTCAGAATGAAATTGCTGGAGTTTTACCGGGACCAGAAAATAACCCTGTAGGCTCCCCCTCCCTTGTAACAAACCGCCTCTATGAAGAAAAAGACACTTTATTGGATTGTTGGTAGTGTAGCAACACTGATAATACTATTATTGGTACTAAAAGCCTCCGGTGTGATCGGTAAGGAGGAAGGTATCAAAGTGGCTGCTGATAAAGCTGCCAACAAAGATATTATTGAGGTGGTAGCTGCTACCGGAAAAATTTACCCTGAAATAGAAGTAAAAGTAAGCTCTGATGTATCCGGCGAAATTGTAGACCTGCCCGTACTGGAAGGCGATTCTGTAAATAAAGGCCAGGTACTGGTACGGATATACGCAGATATTTACGGCTCCCAGCGAGATAAGGCTACTGCAGCCCTGAGCCAAAGCCAGGCGCAAATGGCCAATTCCGCCGCCGCGCTGAACGCTTACAAGGCTAAGCTGGAGCAATACAAAGCTGCCTATGACAGGAATAAAGAATTGTATGCACAGAAAGTAGTATCCAAAAGTGAATTTGAAACAGCGGAATCTGCCTACCGCTCTGCCCTGGCCGATTTTACCGCCGCCACAGAGCAGGTGAACAGCTATAAGTATGCAGTAGCCAGCGCACAGGCAGGCTTAACAGAGGCTAATAAGAACCTGGGCCGTACCACCATTGTATCACCCATGCGCGGAGTAGTATCCCTGCTGCCGGTTAAAAAAGGGGAGCGCGTAGTAGGTACCCTGCAAATGACCGGTACTGAGATCATGCGCATTGCCGACCTGAATGTAATGGAAGTACAGGTTGACGTTGGTGAGAATGATATACCCCGCGTAAAATATGGCGATACCGCCGTTATTGAGGTAGATGCCTACAGCAACCGTAAGTTCAAAGGTATTGTAACGCAAATAGCCAGCTCCAGCAAAGGCGCCGCCACGGCCACCGCCTCCGGTACTACCTCCTCAGCAGAGCAGGTTACCAGCTATATTGTACACATCCGCATCCTGAATGATAGTTATAAAGACCTGATAGATCCTTCCCAGCCGAAGAACTTTCCTTTTCGCCCGGGTATGAGCGCCAGTGTGGATATACAAACCAAACGTAAAACACAGGTATTATCCGTACCCATTAACGCGGTAACCACCCGCGAGGCGGAAAATGCTACCGCCAAAGCAGATGCTGCCAAAAAGAAGAAAGCGGAAAATGGTGATGATCCACCGGTGGCAGGTAACAAGGATACCAAAGAAGTAGTGTTTGTGCTGCAAAAAGATAATACGGTAAAACAGGTGGAGGTAAAAACCGGTATCCAGGACGATAATAATATTGAGATCCTTTCCGGCCTGCAACCCGGCGACCAGGTGATCAGCGCGCCTTACGCCGCGGTGTCCCGTGAGTTAAAAAGCGGTAAAAAAGTAAAAGTAGTACCCGCCGCTCAGTTGTTTGAAGCCACTAAATAATTGCTTTATAAATTATAGCAGGGTGAAAAGTGAAATATGATTTCGCTTTTCACCCTTTGCCTTTTTAAGTACATTGCGGAAAATTCAACCGGTGAGTACAGGCATTATTGGCAGCGGCAGCTGGGCTACCGCTTTGGCAAAAATTTTAACAGATAATGGTCAGCAGGTGAACTGGTGGATCCGGAGCGAAGATACCATCCGCCATTTGCAGCAGCGCCACCATAACAAACATTACCTTACCTCGGTATATTTTGATACCCACCAGCTAAACCTCAGCAACCGGCTGCATGAGGTAGTGGCCAATAGTGATGTGCTGGTGCTGGCCGTACCCTCTGCCTTCCTGGAAGAGGTGCTGAAGGTACTGCCGCCGGAGGCTTTACAGCATAAAAAAGTGATCTCCGCCATTAAAGGGCTGGTGCCGGAAAGCAACCAGTTTATTAATGAGTACCTGGCGGATGATTTTGGGCTGCCGCTGGAACAGTACTTCACTATTACGGGCCCCTGCCATGCTGAGGAAGTGGCAAATGAAAAGCTCTCTTACCTTACCTTTTCCGGCTTGCAGCTGGAAGAAACCCAGAACATTGCAGATCTTTTTGCCAACAGCTACCTGCAAACCATTGTGAATAATGATGTAATAGGCGTGCAGCTGGCCGCTGTGTTAAAGAATATTTACGCCATGGGCGCCGGCGTGGCGCATGGTTTGGAATATGGCGATAATTTCCTGAGTGTGCTTATTACCAACTGCTTCCGGGAAATGCAGCACTTCCTTGAAAAATATACTACCTGGGCCGGGCCTGTACATATGCCGGTTACCCAGCATAACTATAATGCCAGCGCCTACCTGGGCGATCTGCTGGTAACCTGCTACTCCCTGCATAGCCGTAACCGCACCTTTGGCAATATGATAGGCAAGGGCTACAGCGTAAAAGCAGCCCAGCTGGAATTAAATATGGTGGCGGAAGGGTATTATGCCAGTAAATGCATTTTTGAAATGAACCACGAAATAGGGGCTTATATGCCGGTGGCAAGGGCCGTATATGCGGTACTGTGGGAGCAGCTGAATGCGGAGGAAGCCTTTCTGGCGCTGGAAAAAGGTTTTGTATAAAAAAAGGCCAGGCCGCAAGTCATTTTAATGGTTGGTTTAAATGACACATGCTTTAAGGCCCGGCCGTTGCGCTAGATTATAACCCTTACTAATAAAAAACTATTTATGCTAAATAAGCTGTTTCGTATTCTGGAAATAGTGACGGATCATCCATTCAATATGCGGTAATAATGCAGTGTCGGGCAGCGGGCTGTCGCTCACCGGCTCAATATGATCCTCGTCGTTTAATGAATAGTCTATCTGAATACCCTCTACAGTAACCCGGAATTTTCTTTCTTTCGCTATTTTTTTGAGGCAGATCCGCTTAGGAATGCCATTCACTTTGAATGTACAGGCGAGGTTTCTCATGCGTAGAATTTTATCGTCCCAATAAATGAATTTCAGTATTTGCCGGGAAATACGGCTGGTTGCATTACCTTTAGTTGCTTTGGTGTTAGCGCTCTGTGCGCAAATCTAAAGGCATTGATGCATTTAAATGTGAATACGCCGTTAACGTCGTCAAAAACTTATTCCCTTCTTTTGTCCCGGCCGTACCACTAAATACCTCTGGAAAATGATTTGGGGAAGCGCCGGAACGATTGTGGAGGTTATTCCACAGTTTAACGTAAGGCTCAATTCCACACGTTATCCGTAATGCAATACCGCCGTGGTTGGAGTGATATTTGACTGGATTGCTTTCCATAGAGCAGTGAATTGTACCGGAAAAAAATTGACATAAATGAATAAGACTTTGCTTTTTGTTACAACTTTTCCGCCCCGTGAGTGTGGTATTGCAACCTTTGCCCAGGATCTGGTGAACGCACTGCAGAAGTCATTTGCAGAAAAGCTGGATATCAGCATTTGCGCATTGCTGGAAGGGGGGAAGTCCCAGGCGCCGGCATACAAGGCGCCTGTAAAGTATACGGTTGATCCGTTTAATATTGACAGTTGCATCACCTTTGCCCACCAGGTGAATGCGGATGAGCAGATTGACCTGGTGTGTTTTGAGCATGAGTTTGGCCTTTATGGTGGCGACTACGGGCATAATATGCTGGCCATGTTATCCCTGCTGGATAAACCTTTTGTAGTGCGGTTCCATACCGTATTACCTTACCCGGATCCTAAATGCCTGAAAGTAGTGAGCATTATAGGCGCCCTGGCCAGCAAGATCATAGTAATGACGCAAACCTCTGCAGACATTCTGCTCTCTACCTACCATCTGCCTGCACACAAGATCGTGCATATACCGCATGGCGTACATGCGCGTATTACGGAAAACGTGGCTGAGCTGAAACAGAAGTATAGCCTGCAGGGCAAAAGAGTGCTAACCACCTTTGGGCTGCTGAGTGAGAATAAAGGGCTGGAAACTGCTATCCGGGCCATGAAGCCTATTGCAGAACAGTTCCCGGATACCGTGTACCTTATACTGGGTAAAACCCACCCGGTAGTGCTGGCGCGGGAAGGAGAGCAATACCGGCAGCGGTTGCAGCAACTGATAGCCGAGCTGGGATTGCAGCAGCATGTAAAATTTGTAAACAGCTACTTAAGCCTCGATAACCTGCTGGACTACCTGGCTTTAACGGATATTTACCTGTTCACTTCTAAAGATCCGCACCAGGCGGTAAGCGGTACGTTCTTATACGCCATGAGCGCAGGTTGCCCTATTGTAAGCACGGCCTTTTCCCAGGCCCGCGAAATGCTGGATGAGTGTTGTGGTTACCTGATAGATATGGGCAGTCATGAACAGCTGTCTGAAAAAGCCATTCGCCTGCTGAAAGATCAGCAGCTGCGCCAGCGAATGAGCCGCAATGCCATCGAAAAAACACGCAATGCTATCTGGGAAAATGTAGCCGTTGCGCATATGTCTATGTTTAAAGAGATCATGGCAGAAAAAGACCTGATGCTTCCCAGCCTGCCGCCCGCTTACCTGGATCACATTGACCGTATGACGGACGAATTTGGGATGATACAGTTTTGTAAACATGACCAGCCCGACCCTGCCTCCGGCTACACCCTGGACGACAATGCCCGTGCGCTGATAGCCATGAGCATGTATATCAGCACCGTAAAAGGCAGCAGCTTTGTAAACTCCCTTTGCCACAAATACCTGGATTTCATAGAGTACTGCCAGCAGCCGGATGGCCGCTTCCTGAACTATGTGAACATCCGCGGTTATTTTGATAGCGCTAACTACGAAGTGAACCTGGAGGATGCCAACGGGCGCGCCATTTGGGCCCTGGGCTATTTACTCAGCCGGCATAATGAAATGCCCTCCCTGCTGGTACAGCAGGCTAACCGTATATTGCAGCCCTGCCTTACCTGGCTGGAAACGCTTACGGCGCCACGGGCCATGGCCTTTGCCATTAAGGGATTGTACTATTACCTGCAATACAAACCAGGCGGCATAGCAGAAGATATAATTAACACCTTAGCAGGCCGTTTATATAATATCTATCAACAGGAGGCAGATGCACAATGGAAATGGTACGAGCCGTACCTGACCTATGGAAATGCTGTGCTGCCGGAGGCCATGATGATGGCTTACCAGGTAAGCGGCAATACCAGCTGGCTGCATACGGCAAAAGAAAGCCTGGAGTTCCTGTGCAGCAAAACCTTTACGGATAATTACATGAAAGTGATCAATAACAGGACCTGGTATCACAAAAACACGCAAGATAATAATACAAATACTTTGGACGGCGGGGAACAATCAATTGAAATAGCCTATACCATGCTTACCCTGCACACATTTTTCCGGGCCACGGGCAACCATACATACCTGGAGAAAATGCGTTTAGCGTTTAGTTGGTACCTGGGTAATAATCATTTAAAGCAACTGATATACAACCCGCTCACCTACGGCTGTTATGACGGTTTAGAAAAAAATAATGTCAATCAGAATCAGGGCGCCGAGTCGAGTGTTTGTTACCTGATAGCCAGGTTATTAATGGAACAATGGAATAAACACAAGTATGTTACAACACAGAAAACAGGGATTGAGTCTGGTGTCAGACTTAGTCTCAACTGAAACCATGAAAGGATCATTTGTCCTTATAATTGATGATGAACCGGATATATGCAGGTTGTTACAAATGAGTTTAGTAAGACTGGGCTACGATGTGAAATATGTGCATGAATTACGCGCAGGTTTACAATGTATTCAAAGTGAGCAACCGGATATACTTTTTCTGGATATACACTTGCCGGATGGTTCCGGATTGGAAGCAATTTCTGTTTTCAAAAACAAATATCCAGCCTTAAAAGTGATCACGATCAGCGCATATGATAACGGCATGGAAAAGCAAACTGCACTCAGTGCAGGAGCCAGTCATTTTCTGGCCAAACCCTTTAGTGTAAAGAATGTGGACGAGTTGATGAAAGATGTTAAAAGTTAATCGTCCTGCAAATTATTTCGTAACTTTAAAAGCTTATAGCCAACATCATACATACCATTATGAGAAATATAATGATCATAGATGATGAGATCAATATCTGTACTTTGTTAAGTAAATTTCTTGGCAAACACGGATTTAAAGTAGATACTACAATGTCGGGTAATGCAGCGTTGAAAATGATGAAGGAGAAGACCTACGACCTGGTACTATGTGATTATCGTCTCAAGGATACCGACGGCGCTCAGCTCCTGCAGGATATCCGCCAGTTAAATCCGCGTACCATTGTAATTATCATTACCGGGTACACGGACGTGAGGGTTGCAGTGGAAATGGTTAAGAATGGTGCTTATGACTATTTATCCAAACCCCTGTACCCCGATGAGATCCTGAACCTGGTGCACAAAGCATTTGCGCACCTGGATGCGGAGAGTGAAAGGGAAGCCCTGCAGGCGGTTTCACAGCCGCAAACCATGTCGGTTAACCGGGAGAATGGGAATGCCAACGGCAAAGCGCCTGTTTCCGAAATGCTGGATAAAAGCAACAAGTATGTATATGGAGAAAGCAGCGGTGCAACGGAACTGTTCCGCCAGATCAAACTGGTAGCTCCTACAGACTATAGCGTGATCATTTTCGGGGAAACAGGTACCGGTAAGGAATCTGTAGCCCACCTGATCCATCATCACAGCAAACGCAGCGCACAGCCCTTTGTGGCGCTGGATTGCGGCAGCCTTTCAAAAGAGCTGGCAGCCAGTGAATTATTTGGTCATGAAAAAGGCGCTTTTACCGGCGCTATTAATACAAAAATTGGCGCTTTTGAACAGGCAACGGGCGGTACCCTTTTCCTGGATGAGGTATCCAACCTTTCTTACGATATACAGGTAGCGCTGCTGCGTGTAATACAGGAAAAAGTGATACGCCGCGTAGGCAGCCTGAAGGAAATACCCATTGATGTGCGCATCATTGTGGCCTCCAACGAAAAGCTGTCGGAATCCGTACAGCGGGGCCGTTTCCGGGAAGACCTGTTCCACCGCTTTAACGAATTCACCATTTACATACCACCGCTGCGTGAACGTAAGGAAGATCTGCAGCTGTTTGTAAATTCCTTTATTGGACAGGTGGAAAAAGAACTGCAAAAGAATTGCGGTAAGATCACCCAGGAGGTATGGGAATGTTTCCAGAAGTACACCTGGCCGGGTAACATCCGTGAGCTGAAGAACGTAATACGCCGTGCATGCCTGCTTACGCCAGAGCACCAGGATATTACCATGAGCGCCCTGCCGCTGGAAATGAAAGAGGCGTTTGTACAAAGCTATGAGGAAGACCCGGTGAGCGAGCTGGCAGCTATTGCCAATGAAAATGATCTTAAAACTGTAGCCTTGCAGGCGGAGTATAACAAGATCATTAACGTGCTCAAAGAGGTAAAGTACAATAAAACCAAAGCTGCGCAGCTGCTGAATATAGACCGTAAAACGCTGTATAACAAGCTGCGCCTGCTCAATATTAATTATTGAACGCCCGGGCGATGAAAAAGGAAGAAACAAAGCAACAGTTAGGTGAGAACAAAAAAGGAGGCGTTGTTGGTTTTTTCGAACGCTTTTCTACCCATGTAATTAATGTTACAGGGTCAGTATGGGCCTTTGGTACTGCTTTGGCTGTTATTATCATCTGGGCCGTTACCGGGCCGGTATTTGGTTTTTCTGATACCTGGCAGCTGGTAATTAATACCGGCACCACCATCATTACTTTTTTGATGGTGTTTGTGATCCAGAAATCGCAGAACAAGGAATCCAAATCCGTGCAGCTGAAGCTGAATGAGCTGATAGCTGCTAACCGCATGGCCAGTAACCGGCTGATAGTAGCGGAAGACCTCACGGAAGAGGAGCTGGATGTGCTGCATAAATATTACTGCAAGCTGGCGGATGAAACCAAAGCGCGTATTAATATGAAAGAATCCCACTCCGTGGAGGAAGCCATTGAGAATGCGGAGGAAAAGATCAACGCACAATAAGCAAGGTCATTTACAGGAATACTATAAAAAACAAAGGGCAGATCACTGATCTGCCCTTTTTGCATGGTGTTAGTTAGTGGGAAAGGTAATGCTGAAGGTGGTGCCTTTACCAGGCTCACTATCCACATGTATATTCCCCTTATGATTAATGATAATGTTCTGGGTGCTGGTTAAACCCAAACCGCTGCCTTTGGGTTTGCTGGTAAAGAAGGGATCAAACAGCTTGGCCTTCATATCTTCCGGTATCCCGGGCCCGTTATCGCTAACCTGTATAACTGCCCGGTCGTTATGCCGGGCGGTATAAATGTTCAGCTCCCCTTTACCGGGCGTCATGGCCTCAATGGCGTTAATGATAATATTCAGCAGGGCTATTTCTACTTTTTCCGCATCGGCGGGTATCATTACATCCGGGTCTGAGAGGCGTTTGTCTACCCGTATCTCATTCAGCTGTAAACGGTCCTGCGCCAGCGCCAGGGCTTTTTCCGTAAGCTCGTTAATACCATGCTGCTGCACGTGCAGCTCTATCATGCGGGTGCTGTTCAGCAGCTCTGTGATCAGCTGGTTAATGCGTATGCAGTTACGTTCTATAATATCCGTATACAGCTGGCTGTCTTCCGTAACGCCGGGTTCCAGTTTAAACTGGCTTACTGCCAGTAAAATGTTGGTGAGGGGGTTCCGTACCTCATGCGCAATTACACGGGCTATGCGGCCTGTAATTACAAATTTTTGCTGCTGCTGTTTTTCCTGCTCTTCTTTTTTCCTTTCCGTAATATCCTGCACTACACACAGGAATATCTGGGCGGCAGCATCCAGCATTACGGCATTTACCATTACATCCAGCTTTTTGCCGGCGCTGTTCACAAAGTTATATTCAGCAGGCCCACAGCCGTCTTCCCCGCAGATCTGGTCAAAGAAATGCCGGTACTGCTCCTCAAAAAGGAACAGGTCTTTCAGGTTCATGGCCAGCATTTCTTCCCGGGAGTATTGCAGGGTTCTGCAGGAGGCGGGGTTGGCGTCAATAATGTTCTTATCGCAGTCGGCCAGTAATATCAGGTCATGTGCTTTTTCAAATACACCGTAATACTTTTTCTCGCTTTCCGCCAGGGTGCGCAGGTGGTTCATTTCATCCAGCGCGTAACGGATAGAGCGTTCCAGCAGGTCGCCGCTGATCTCCCCTTTTACCAGGTAATCGGAGGCGCCGGCCATCATGGCCTCTTTATCAATGGTATAATCTCCTTTACCTGTAAGCATGATCACCGGGGCTTTATACCCGATCTGCTGGAAATAGTGCAGCATATCAATACCGGTATAAGGTCCCAGGCGGTAATCCACCAGGTAAATATCATGTGCCTTGCGGCTGATCTGTTCCTGTCCCTGCGCGTAGGTAGAGGCCCAGTTCAGCTGGTACTGGCCGGGGGATATGTCCTGTAACAGCTCGTTCACCAGGAAAAAATCATCCTCGTCATCATCTATCATCAAAATGTGTATGGGCTGGTCCGTCATGATCGTGTCTGAATAGTTTGGCAAGTGTATAAAATTATGTGTCTGGAACAACCGTCTTCAGCAGTAAAGGTGTCCGCATCATTTCCCGCAATTAAAGTGCTAAACTTTCCGGTAAGGCGGCGGTGGATCATTTTTTTTGCTTAACTGGCAAAATAATTACAAAAGCGGCTCCTTTACCCGGGTAGCCATAAGCCATAATGTACCCCTGGTGGCTGTCTACTATCTTTTTGCAAATGGCCAGCCCTATGCCGGTGCCGGAGTATTCGCTGATGCCGTGCAGGCGCTGGAAAATAAGGAAAATACGTTCCGCATAATCCGGGTCAAAGCCAATACCATTATCCTCAATACAAATGCGGCAAAAGGTCTCATCCCAGCGGTTCTCCTTTACAATGTTGATCTCCTTGCCTTTCAGCAGCTGGGAGCTGATGTTGATCTCCAGCTGCCGGTCCTCCTGTGAAAATTTAATGGCGTTGGTAAGTATGTTCTGGAACAGCTGCTGAAAGTTGGTAATGTTCCCTTCTATGATGGGTAGCTGGGCGCTGTGTACTACGGCGTTCTTTTCCTGTAACGCTACTTCCAGGTCGCTTAGTACATTTTGCAGCAGGGCGCTCATATCAACCTCCGTGATGCTTTCGGGGGCTACGCGCCCGGCCCGGGAAAACAGCAGCAGGTCATTGATCAATATCCGCATACGGCCTACTGCTACTATCATACGGTCAATAAGCTGGGAGGCATCAGGGGGCAGCTGGTCTTTATACTTTACCTGCAGCCGGTCGCTGAAAGTGGATATTTTACGCAAAGGTTCCTGCAGGTCGTGTGAGGCTACGTAGGCAAATTGTTCCAGCTCCTGGTTGCTTTTGTTCAGCAGCTGTATGTTCTGCTGCAGGTCGCGCTGGTAAGATTTCAATTTGGATTCAATATGCAGCTGCAGCTTAAATTCTTTGGTTAAGGTAATGTAAGAATAGAGACCGATAAGAATAGCTACTATAGAAGAAATAAAGATCACCGGTATCCATAGGCTGGAAAAGAAATGGAACAGCTCTGTTTTTTCATGCAGCTGGGTATCCTCTATCTGCATCATGTCCTCTACTACATGCTCTATGCGGTCCATTGTTTTTTCGCCTTCCGTTACAGACAGCCGCTCGGTACGCGGGCTGCCGGAGCTGATACCGGCCTGCAGCTGCTGGTATTTAACAGCCAGCAGCGTTTTAAGCGTATCCATATGTTGCTGCTGCCGGTGGCTGTCAATAACAATACTGCGCAGCGCTTCATATTCTTTCTGAAGACTGTTGCTTCTTTCCTGCATATCGGGATGCAGGAAAGAGCTGTCGTTTGTAAGGCTGAAACCTCTTATGGCAGCTTCCGCATCCTTCAGCTGCTTAATGATTGTTTCCAGCCTTTTGGATACTTCTATTGTATGGTTCAGCCTGCCCGCATTATCCAGCAGGTTCTTAGTTACGAGGTAGGAAAAGAACGATGCAGCAATGATAACGGAGAAAGCTATAAAAAAGCCGAGTCTTATTTTTCTTTGAACAGGATTGTGCATTGGCTCAAATAAGGGAACTTTCGAAGTTATCTAATTTAACGCATCCGCCTCAAAAAAATTTGTTAAATGATATCTCACAGGTTTACGTGCAAGATTTTCTACATTATGAAAAGCAAATTCTACAGGATTGACGCGCCTTTCAGCCGATTTTAAATTGATCTTATCTCTTACGCCTATAGGTATTTGTATTTAGGTACTATGGAATGAACTTTGATTTCTTTTTGTTACTGTTAACTTTTTATTACTGTACAAATATTCTTCACCAAAACATCAAAGCCATGAAACAGCAACCGGATAAGGGCATCAAGAATAACCCTTCGCAACAGCAACCTGGCACTGAGCAACCTGATAAAAAGCCTGCTACACCGGGGCAACAATCACCCAATAAGCAGGATATTCCTGATGATGTACCTGAAAGGGAAATAAAGCATACCCCCGCTAATCCGCAAGACGGAAAACAGGGTCAATAAACATATAACACTAACTATTTCATCATTCTTAAAATCTTATAAAAATGGCTGGTACAACTAAAGCATCCTCCAAAACTACCTCAAAGACCTCCGCCGCTAAGAATAAGAGCAACGGCGAGCCCTCTAAATTTCAGCAGCTGTTCATGGATGAGCTGAAGGATATTTACTGGGCAGAAAAAAACCTGGTAAAATCATTACCCAAAATGCAAAAAGCTGCCACTTCTGAAGAACTGGCTAATGCGATTGCAGAACATGTGGAAGTAACAAAAGGCCACGTAAGCCGCCTGGAACAAGTGTTTGAAATGCTGGGCGCAAAAGCCGTAGCTAAGAAATGCCCGGCTATGGAAGGTTTAATAGCAGAAGGACAGGAAGTAGTAAGCGATACGGAAGAAGATACTGCGGTACGTGATGCCGGTATTATTGTGTGCTCACAGAAAATTGAGCACTATGAGATAGCCGCCTATGGCAGTCTGCGCACGCTGGCCAACAGAATGGGGCAAAGCGAAATAGCTTCTTTGCTGGAACAAACCCTGGAAGAAGAAAAAGAAACAGACCAGACGCTGACACAAATAGCAGAATCTTCTGTAAATGAAGAAGCTGCTGCTGAATAAGCAACAAAATCATTTATTGTTACGGAAACCTACGAAGGCCTCTGCATACTGCTGGAGGCCTTTTTAAATTCTCAATTATGAATTACGGTTACGAAATGAGCACTTGCGAAATGCAGATTTTCCAGCCTTAATTAAAGGTTATATAATGTGAAGATCTATCTTATGATGTACTCAATTCGTAATTCGTAATTGATAATTCGTAATTCAAATTCCATGATTGATCACGTTAACTATATCCACGATCATTGCCTGGCAAACGGCCTAACAGTGGCAGTAGCGGAAAGTGTAACCGCGGGTCAGCTGCAGCTAAATTTTAGCCGGGCCACCAATGCTTCACAGTTCTTCCAGGGCGGCATTACCGCTTATAACACGGGGCAAAAAGTAAAGCATTTGCAGGTAGAGCCTATTCATGCGCTGGAATGTAATGCCGTATCACAGCAGGTTGCCATACAAATGGCCCTGGGTGTTTGCGCCCTGTTTAACAGTACGGTGGGCATTGCCGCTACCGGTTATGCCACCCCTGCGCCGGAGCTGGGGATCTATACCCTGTATGCTTATTATGCTATTACCTGCAAAGGACTGGTGCTGGCTGCCGGCAAAATTGTACCCATTGCAAAAGACCCTGAAGAGGTGATGCAGGAATACGCACAAAAGATCATTGATGCCTGCTGCCGCCATTTTAAGGAACGGGAAAATATGGAAGCAGCAGAGCAGATTAATTAACAATGGATAATTAATAATGAATAGCAGGAGTGCGGTAAGCGGGCTTTACTATTAATTATTCTTTTCAGTACTAATCAGTATTAATTGGACGATGGAGAATGAAGAAGCGCTGTTAACAGCCAAAGCCGCACGGCTGCGATATGTAACTACAGATATGCCCGGTATTAGCCGTGTGAAAAATGGTAACGGCGTATTTTATATGGATGCAAAAGGAGAGAAGATCCAGGATGAAGCTATACTGGAACGCATTCGTAAGCTGGTGCTGCCGCCAGCCTGGGAGCAGGTATGGATCTGCCCCTATGAAAATGGCCACCTGCAGGCCATAGGCGTAGATACAAAAGGTCGCCGCCAATACCGCTACCATACCACCTGGCAGCAGGTGCGTAATGAAACCAAGTACGACCGGCTTCAACATTTTGGGGAAAAACTACCTCAAATCCGCAAACGTGTTAAAGCAGGACTGCGCAAGAGGGATATGAATAAGGAGAAGGTATTGTGTATTGCCCTTAGCGTATTACAGGAAACATGGATCCGCGTAGGCAACTCCTCTTACGAGAAATTATACGGCTCCTACGGTCTTACTACCCTGCGCAACCAGCATGTGAAAATTAACGGTAATACCATGTTCTTTCATTTTAAGGGGAAAAAAGGAGTAGAGCAGAAGATCACGATCAAACATTCTTCCCTTGCTAAATTATTGAAGAAAGTGCGCGAAATACCGGGGCAGGAGCTGTTCCAGTACTATGATGAGAACGGGGAGCATAAAAGCCTGGGCTCCGGTGATATTAACGACTTCCTGAAAGAGTGTACCGGGGAGGATTTTACCTGCAAGGATTTCCGCACCTGGGCTGGCAGCGTGCATGCTTTGAATATGCTGGCAGATATGGAGCCTTTTGATACGGCTACGGCCTGTAAAAGGAATATTGTAAGCGTAATGGACGGGGTGGCCTCTAAGCTGGGTAATACGCGGGCCGTGTGTAAGAAGTATTATGTGCACCCGCGTTTGTTAATTGCCTATGAGGAGGGGAAGCTGGAGCCTTATATGCGGCAGGTGCGGGAAAGCCGCAATAAAGCCGGGAAGGGAGAGCTGCATAATGATGAAAAAGTACTGCTGAAATTCTTAAAAAAAAGCTGATGTGCTAATGAAATACCTTTAACTGCCCGTTATTGTTCATTAGCACATCAGCAAATTATCTGCAATCAAATCAGATCTGCTCTTCCCTGTCCTCAACCGGGATCTTTTTAATAAAATCATCAAAGCCGCTTTCTTCATGAGAGCTATACATCCCATAAGCATCCAGCACAAATCCTTTCTCACCTTCCGCATCCTCCATTAAATATAAAATGTTGGAATCGGCAGGGTCGGATTCTCCCTCAAAACGGAATGTTTTAACAATCTTAAGATCCTCCGGGTTAAATACCTTGTTACTTTCTGTTGATTGCATTCTGCCATGGTCACTCATTTTAAATTCATGATCATAGCCCTTATGTCGCATTTTTTCCATGACCTGGGACAGCGTGGTCATTTCACCTGGTTTCTCTTGCATAAAAAAGGGAATTTGGTTCCAGGTGTAAAAGTCAAAAGTTATGCCACCGGTCCCGGATGTTATAAAGTTTAACACGGGCCTTTTCCCGTGCCACTGTGGTACTATTTGTGTTATAGTCTATTTACTAATAATTAATACTATGAGATCAATTTGGTCAGGATCAATTGGTTTTGGGCTGGTAAACATCCCGGTTAAATTATACAGCGCTGTGCAGGACAGCCGGCTGGACCTGGATATGCTGGATAAAAAGAACCACGCCCGTATTAAATTCCAGCGCATTAATGAAGATACCGGCAAAGAGGTGCCCTGGGAACAAATTGTAAAAGGCTATTTGTATAACGATGAGTATGTGATACTGGAAGACGAGGATTTTGAAGAAGCCAGCCCTAAGAAAAGCAAGATCATAGAAATAGAAGCCTTTGTAATGGAGGATGAAATAGATGATATCTATTTTGAAACGCCTTACTTTATTGAGCCGGATAAAGCGGGTGTAAAGGCATACGAGCTGCTGCTGAAAACCCTGCAAAAAACAAAGAAAACAGGCTTAAGCCGTTTTGTGCTGCGCTCTAAAGAGCACCTGGCAGTAGTGCGCCCACGGGATAATTACCTGCTGCTGCAGCAGCTGCGTTTTGAACAGGAGCTGCGCTCACCCGAAGAGCTGACCCTGCCGGATGCCCGCACCAAGGTGAGTAAAAAAGAGCTGGATATGGCAGAGGCGCTGGTGAAGCAATACAGCACCAAATTTGACATTAGCCAGTATAAGGATGAGTATACCGAAGAACTGATGAAGATCATTAAAGCCAAAGCCAGCGGTAAACGCCGTACAGTAAAGAAAATGAAGGTAGTGCATACTAAAAGTACAGATCTGTTTAGCCAGCTGAAAGCCAGCCTTGGCAGCAATGGAACTACAGGTAAAAAACGGGCCTCATGAGTAGTTTAAGCACGTACAATAAAAAACGGGATTTTAAGCAAACCAGCGAGCCTAAAGGCGGCAAGGCGGCAAAAGGACAGCATATTTTTGTGATCCAGCGCCACCATGCCTCCCGCATACATTATGATTTCAGACTGGAAGTAGCCGGGGTATTAAAAAGCTGGGCAGTGCCCAAAGGACCTTCTTTAAACCCTGCTGATAAAAGGCTGGCCATGCAGGTAGAAGACCATCCGTATGACTATAAAGATTTTGAAGGTACTATTCCCAAAGGCAACTATGGGGCAGGTACCGTGTACGTATGGGACAAAGGCAGCTATGAGCTGTTGCATGCCGATGGTAAAAATTTTGACAAGGAAGCCCTGCAGGAAATTAAAGAGGGTAACCTTAAAATAAAAATGAAGGGCCGGAAGCTGAAAGGTGAATTTGCCTTAGTGAAAATGAAAGGCAGAGAAGATAACTCCTGGTTGCTTTTAAAGCATAAGGATGATTATGCAGTAAACGGTGAGTATAACAGTGAGGACTATACGCCGAAAAAAGTAATTGAGCAGGGCCTGAAGTTTAAGGAGCAGGAAAAGGGCGGCGGCAGTGCCCGCAGGAAAGTGGCAGCTGCAGCAAAACGCAGTACTGCTGCTACTCCTAAGCGCAGCAGCACCGCTACTGCAGCAAACAGCGATGTTAAAAAAAAAGTGTCCGCCACACCCAAAGCAAACGTAAAAGCCGGTCCTAAAAAAATGTACAAGCCTACCATGGCCACCCTGGTAGATGCCCCTTTTAGCCGGGAAGGCTGGTTGTTTGAGCCCAAGTGGGATGGCTACCGCGCCATTGCCGATGTGCGGAATGGCAAGGCGGACCTGTATTCCCGCAATCATCTTTCTTTTAACAAAGATTATCCTTCCATTGTAAAGGCCGTAGAGAAAATTTCGCACAATGTGGTACTGGATGGAGAAGTAGTAGTGCTGGACAGTAAAGGCAATACCAACTTCCAGGCGTTGCAGAACTTCAAAAATACGAATACAGGCAAGCTCACTTATGTTGTTTTTGACCTGCTGAACCTGAATGGGCAGGACCTGCGGGAGATGCCCTTAATACAACGTAAAGAGCTGTTGGCAGAGGTGGTAAAACAGCTGGATGATCCGGCCGTGATCTATTCCGCTCATATACTAACAAACGGTGAGAAGTTGTATGAAAAGGCCCAAACCAAACAATGGGAAGGTATTATAGCCAAGAAAGCAGACAGTGTGTACGAGGAAGACCGCCGTACCATGAACTGGCTAAAAATGAAGGTGCTGAATGAGCAGGAAACTATTATTTGCGGTTACACCGCACCACGCGGCAGCCGTAAAAAGCTGGGTGCATTGGTGCTGGGTGTGCTGGATGATAAAGGCGCCCTGCGTTATGTAGGGCATTGCGGGGGCGGTTTAAACGGAGAGCTGATAGATATGCTGTATGATAAGCTGCAACCGCTGCAGCAAAAAACACCGGTGTTCAAAGAAAAAATTAAAACCAATATGCCGGTCACCTGGGTAAAACCGGAGCTGGTATGTCAGGTGAAATTTTCATCCTGGACAGAAGGCGGCCACCTGCGGCAGCCTATATTCATGGGCCTGCGAAAAGATAAGCCGGTGAAGGAAGTAAAAAGGGAAACTGCAAAACCGTTACAAATGGCTACCACTGCAAACCGCAAAACAAAAACATCCCCTGCTGCAAAAGCCGGTGAGGTAAAAAGTAAAGCTGCTGCAAAGGCAGCTCCTGCTGTGCAGCATGAAAAAGAGCGCACCTTAAAGCTGAATGGTAAGGAAGTAACGCTTACGAACCAGCAGAAAATTTACTGGCCGGATGAAAAGATCACCAAAGGCCAGCTGGTTGACTATTACCTGTCTGTTGCAAAATATTTGCTGCCTTACCTGAAAGACCGGCCTATGAGCCTGCACCGTTTTCCCAACGGGATTAAAGGCAGCAGCTTTTACCAGAAAGATATTGATCATGAAAATACGCCGGACTGGATAAAAACTATTCCGCTGCATGCCGCCTCCACTGGCAAGGATGTGGATTACCTGCTGTGTAATAATGAGGCTACGCTGGCGTATATGATCAACCTGGGGTGTATTGAGGTGAACCCCTGGTTATCCCGTGTGAACCGCCTGGATAACCCGGATTACGTGGTAATGGACCTGGACCCGGAAGGCATTGGTTTTAAAGCGGTCATTGAAACGGCCCTGTGTATTAAAGAAATACTCGACGGGCTGAAAGTAACCAGCTTTTGTAAAACCTCCGGTGCGTCCGGCCTGCACATTTACATTCCCACCGGCGCTAAATATGAGTATGAGACCTGCCGCCTATTTGCAGAATTTATTGCACAGCAAACCAATCAACAGCTGCCGGGTATTACCAGTATTGTACGGGCAAAATCGGCCCGCAAGAAAAAGGTGTACGTAGATTTTCTGCAGAACAGCCGGGGACAAACCGTGGCCGCACCCTACGCCGTACGCCCCAAGCCGGGAGCTACGGTATCCGCGCCACTGCTGTGGGAAGAAGTGAATGACCAGCTGCAGATCTCTGACTTTACTATGCACAATATGTTGCAGCGGCTGGAAGAGAAAGGAGATCTGTGGCAACCTACGCAGCAGGTAAAGAACGATCTGAAGAAAGTGATCCAACAAATAGAAACAGCGGAGTGAAGGCCTGATGCTTAACGCTAAACGCCGAATGCCCGCTGCATTTTAGCGTTTAGCGTTAAGCATTCCGCGTTTAGCATTCAATTCGTAATTACCTTTGCTCCATGCCCAAAGGTCATATTCTTATTATTGACGATGAAGAGCAGCTGCGTAAGCTTCTCAGCCGTTTATTAGCACTGGAAGGTTATACGCTGTATGAAGCCGCCAATGCCCGTACCGCCCAAAAGCTGCTGGAAAAAGAGGAGATCCAGGTAGTATTATCCGACGTAAAGCTCCCGGATGGCAATGGCGTAGACCTTGCCCACACTATTAAAACCACTCACCCGGATACAGAGATCATTGTATTAACTGCCTATGGCAATATTGCCGATGGTGTGCAGGCTATTAAGAACGGCGCCTTTGATTATATTACCAAGGGCGATGATAATAATAAAATATTGCCGCTGGTAAGTAAAGCCATGGACAAGGCTTTGCTGCAGTTCCGCGTGCGGGAGCTGGAAAAAAAGATAGGCAGCAAATACAGCTTTGAAAATATTATAGGCCGGTCGCCGGCTATTAAAGCTGCCATAACACTGGCTGAAAAAGTAGCCCCGGCAGATATTACTGTATTGTTGTTAGGAGAAACCGGCGCGGGTAAGGAAGTATTTGCCCAGGCCATACACCAGGGCAGCAAGCGTAAGCAGCAGCCTTTTGTAGCGGTGAACTGCAGCGCTTTTGGTAAGGAGCTGCTGGAAAGTGAATTGTTTGGTTATGTAGCAGGCGCCTTTACCGGCGCAACCAAAGACCGGAAAGGTTTTTTTGAGGAAGCGCGCGGCGGCACCATTTTCCTGGATGAGATAGGGGAAATGCCGGTGGAGCTGCAGGCCAAGCTGCTGCGGGTGTTGGAAACCCAGGAGTTTTACCGCGTAGGAGAGGCCGTACCCACTAAAACGGATGTACGTATTATTGCCGCTACCAATCGTAACCTGGAAACAGAGATCAGCAACGGGCATTTCCGGGCCGACCTGTTCTACCGCCTCTCCGCTTTCCAGGTGCAGCTGCCTTCCCTGAACCAGCGTAAGGAGGATATTCCTGAACTGGCCATGTGGTTTATACAGCAGCTAGGGCCTAAGCTTAATAAGCGTGTAAGCGGCATGACGCCCGCTTTTTTACAGGCCCTGCAACAGCATACCTGGAAAGGAAATATCCGTGAGCTGCGTAATGTAATAGAACGCGCAGTAATACTAACGGATACGGATATGCTGGATGCAGCTGTACTGCCCCTGGACTTTTTATGGAACCAGCAAGGCGGCGACCCTGCCTCCCTGAGCCTGGCCGGCATGGAAAAACAGCATATCTTAAAAGTGCTGGCTTATACAAAAGGCAATAAAACCAAAGCTGCCGAATTAATGGAAATAGGATTAACTACCTTATACAATAAGATCAAGGAGTACGGCATCTAAAGCCACCAGCCTAATAATAAACAGGCCAGTACAATAAAGGGAGAAGGCAGCTGTGTCATGCACAGGATAGCCAGCGTGGTGGCCATGATCAGCAGGTTATACCACTGAGGCGTAACAGCCATGAACAGCATAATAGTGGCCGCCCACATAATACCCACCACCACAGCATTAATACCCTCTAATGCCCGGTAAATAACTACATACTTTTTCAGGTTATGCCAGATGGGAAAGAAGAACAGCACCAGCAGCAGGCTGGGTAAAAATATAGCCAGCGGCGCCAGTATGCAGCCCAGGAACTGGTAACCCATTCCCAGGTTACGCATAACCATCCCGCCTACATAGGCGGAGAGGGAGAAGGTAGGCCCGGGTAAAGCGCGCATAATACCAGCCCCGGTCAGTAATTCGGTGCCGGTCATAAACTGTGTTTTGGCACGGGTAACGTATTGTTCCAGCATCATGGCAATAAGTATGTCGCCTCCGCCAAATACCAGGCTGCCAAAACGGTAAAAGTTCTCAAACAGGTTAAAGGGCCTGCGCGTGATCCAGTTATGGGTACGCGCCAGCTCTGAGAAAAAGCCCGCCAGTATGAACAGCAGGGCAAATAGCCATAGGTTGGTCCATTGGATTTTGCGGGGTGCTTCTGTAGAACCGGGAATACGTTTATTACTGAAGTTGGATACAATGCCCCCCAGTATGATCAGGGAGGGAAAGGTCCAGGGTGATTTCAGGAAAAGGGTGGCTGCCATGGCTACCAGCATAATAAAAAAGGTAGCTGTATTACGGATGCTGATCTTATAAGCGCGCAAACCGCCATAAGCCAGGAAGCCTACCGCCATAGGCTGTACGAATTTGAAAATGTCTACGTTCAGCGCCTTCTTGTCAAAGTATTGCAGCAGGAAGCTCAGGGAGCCCATTAACAGGCAGGCAGGTGTGATCCAGATCAGCAGGGTCATAAACGCCAGGGGCACACCACCCCGTTTATAGCCAATAAGGGTAAGGGTTTGCGTGGAGGAGGCGCCCGGCAGCAGCTGGCAGAAAGCGTTGTATTCCATCAGCTCTTCTTCCGTAACATCTTTACGTTGCTGCACAAAGGTTTTCAGCATCATGGCCAGATGGCCCTGAGGCCCCCCGTAAGCCGTAATACTGTGAAACAAAACAGCCTTTAAAAAAGGTATATGACGTAGGAACACAGCCGAAGTTAAAAACAAAATTGAAACATTCAGACCTCAAATAAGCTGAATGGTCATTTTTTCAATCCGATCTCTCTTAAACGCTCGTCTAAATATTCACCGGCAGTAATGGGCGCATATTCCTGTGGGTGCGTATCCGTTATGCAGCTTTCCAGGCAATTCAGCGGCATGCCGGATTTGGGATGCAGGAAGAACGGGATGGAGTAACGGCTGGTATGCCACATTTCCCGGGGCGGGTTTACCACGCGGTGGGTGGTGGATTTTAAACGGTTATTGGTAAGGCGCTGTAACATATCGCCTACATTCACTACAATTTGTTCCGGCAGAGAAGTAACCGGTACCCAGTTATTCTGTTTGTCCAGGATCTGCAACCCGTCGGCAGAGGCGCCTACCAGCAGGGTGATAAGGTTAATATCTTCATGCTGCTCCGCACGGATAGCGGATTTAGGTTCCTGTGTAATGGGCGGGTAATGGATGGCGCGTAAAATAGAATTGCCATTATGCACTTGTGTATCAAAATAATGCTCATCCAGCCCCAGGAAAATGGCAATAGCCTGCAGCAGGTATTTACCGCTTTTTTCAAAAGCACGGTATGCTTTATGAAAAGTAGGTGTGAACTCCGGCACCTCTTTTACCACCACATTCGGCGGGTATTCATCTTTCACCGGATCATCATCTTCCACCTCTTGCCCGAATTGGAAAAATTCTTTCAGGTCCGGGGCATCAAAGCCCTTGGCATGCTCCTTCCCAAACGAGGTATAGCCCCGCTGGCCGGCCAGCTCAGGGATCTCATACTGGTACTTGGTATCGGAGGGTAATGCAAAAAATTGTTGTACGTATTTATACAGGTCGGCTATCAGCGCATCCGGGATACCATGGTTCTTTACCGCTACAAAACCTACTTCTTCATAAGCTTTTCCTAATGCCTGCACAAAGGCTGCTTTGCTTTTGGCATCGCCGGAGGTAAAGGCGGCCAGGTCTACAACAGGGATGGAGTGGGTGATAGTTGCCATAATGGTTTATTTAGGAGAAATAAAGTTACCGTAAAAATGTAAGATCATGAATTAATATGCCCACAAAAAAGCCCCTTGTACAATTGCTAAGTTGACAAAGGGCGGGGTAACAGGTATGGAGATATGAGAAGCGGGGTATAACTAAACTACTGGAGGAAACCTTTTTCCTGGTCGGTAATATCAACCATTGCATAGCGGGCAACCTTATTGATCAGCATTTCATCCATAATATCCACTACGTTCTTATAGTTGGAAGTATTGTCTGCTTTTATCAGCACCATTAATTCATTCTTCCCGAACTTTTCCATTACCTGCCGGCGTTTGCTGCGTATTACATCGCCAATGCCTTTCTGTACGGCAAAGCTGCTGTACTGCACCTGTGGCGGGTGTGCAGGATCATTACCCATACCTTCATACCAGGCCACACGGTCATGGCTGCCCAGCATAATGGTAAGCGCTTTACTATCCGGTAAAGCCATGGAATCGCCATCCGCACGGGGCATGGTAAGGTCCATTGTTTTTGGTTTTGCAAGGGTGGTGGTAAGCATGAAAAAAGTGATGAGTAAAAAGCCCAGGTCAACCATAGGAGTCATGTCAACGCGGGTGGAATGTACTTTGCGGCGTACGTCGCCCCAGCCGCGGCCAGTGGGTGATGCGGTGTTAATTTCTGCCATACAACAACAGTTTATATATGAGAAAATGGATGCTGTTAATAGATGCAGTTGTCAGAGAAATTCCATAAAGTCCATGGTCGATGGTCCATGGTCCATAGCATTGTGTGTGGAAAGATTTGACCGGCGTTAAACAAGTGATTATAAATGAAGATGGTCCATCATCCTTGCTGTTACTTTAGATATTCTTCATCTTGTAACATGCAATGGACTATGGACCATCGACTATGGACCGCGCGGCTGTAAGCCGCGCTACTAAAACTCAGCGCTCTTGGGCGTTCTGGGGAAAGGTATTACATCGCGGATGTTACCCATACCGGTTACAAACAACACCAGCCTTTCAAAGCCCAACCCAAAACCAGCATGCGGGCAGGCACCAAAACGGCGGGTATCCAGGTACCAGCTGAGCTCCTCCGTAGGCAGGTGTAATTCCTGCATGCGTTTTACCAGCTTGTCATAATTTTCTTCCCGCTGGGAACCGCCCACTATTTCCCCAATGCCGGGGAATAATATATCCATCGCACGTACGGTTTTACCATCCTCATTCTGCTTCATATAAAAAGCTTTAATGGCGGCAGGGTAATCCGTTAATATTACCGGTTTCTTAAAATGTTTTTCTACCAGGTAACGCTCATGTTCACTTTGCAGGTCTGCGCCCCATTCTTCTATCAGGTAGTTGAACTTTTTGCTCTTATTGGGTTTGCTGTTCTTCAGAATATCAATGGCCTCTGTATAGGTAAGGCGCATAAATTCATTGTTCAGCACAAATTCCAGCTTTTCCAGCAGTCCCATTTCACTGCGTTCCTGCTGGGGTTTTTGCTTTTCTTCTTCTGCCAGGCGCTGGGCTAAAAATTCCAGGTCTTCCCGGTTGTGCTGCAATACATATCCGATCACATATTTAATAAATGCTTCCGCCAGGTTCATATTATCTTCCAGGTCATAGAACGCCATTTCAGGTTCTATCATCCAGAATTCTGCCAGGTGGCGGGCAGTGTTGGAATTTTCAGCACGGAAAGTGGGGCCAAAGGTGTAAATATCCCCAAAGGCCATAGCGCCCAGTTCGCCCTCCAGCTGGCCGGATACCGTAAGGTTGGTAGCGCGCCCAAAGAAATCTTCCTTAAAATCAATATCGCCGCTTTCGGTGCGGGGCGGCTTATTCAGGTCCAGCGTGGTTACGCGGAACATTTCACCGGCGCCTTCTGCATCAGAAGCGGTAATCACGGGTGTATGCAGGTATACAAATCCTCTTTCGTTAAAGAACTGGTGCACGGCAAAGGCCAGTGAGTGGCGTACCCGGAAAATGGCGCCAAAGGTATTGGTACGGAAGCGCAGGTGCGCTATTTCACGTAAGTACTCCAGGCTGGGCCGGTTTTTTAGCTGCAGGGGGTATTTTTCCGGGTCACAATCACCCAGCACTTCCAGCTCGCGGGCTTTCAGCTCCACTTTTTGTCCCTTACCCAGGGAGGCAATGATCTCGCCTGTTACGCTAATGGCCGCGCCGGTGGTAAGGCGCTTGAGCAAACCCGCATCTGTACCGGGTTCTATAACTATTTGCAGGTTATTATTGGTAGAGCCGTCATTTAACGCTATAAACTGGTTGTTACGGAACGACCGTATCCAACCTTTTACCGTTACGTCGTATTGCACCTTGTCATCGGACAATATTTGCTTGACTTTAACTCTTTGGCTCATAATTTGATTTTTAGGACTGCAAAAATAAGGGTTAAACACCAGAGTCCATAACCCGGCAGGATAAGTACCCAATAATAGGTTCCTGCACAATTAGCACAAAAAAATGTTAAATCTGTTAAGAATGCAAAAGGCAATACCAGGGCGGGCTGAAAAAAGAGGCCGGCCGGAACAGGCCACGGCTATGATTTCCGCAAGGTTGAGAGGGGTGTACCCTGCCATGGGCAATGATCTGTAGGGTATACAGGTATCCAACTTTTTTTGGATAATAATAAAAGTTGTATTAATCTTGCAGTTATTATCTGCCTGATCAAGTTTATTATTTCCATCTTCATCAGCAGTTCCTGAACTCAACAATCCCTATCAGATTTAATAACCAAATTAAATTTATTGGACTTAAAAAAACAATTATTTGTAATTGGTGTATGTTGGTATGTAGTGGTACCCGCCTAAACACACTCCTAAAAAATTTGACAACACACGATGATGTACGACATCTTACAATTGAACGACATGCTCGTTCCTGAGCTGCTTGACATTGCAGAGAAACTCGATGTGACCAACGCAAAGAAACTTAGCAAACAGGACCTCATCTACAAAATCCTGGACAAGCAGGCAGTGATGGCCTCTGAAGGTAACCCGGCCAACGGCGAAGAAAAGAAAACACGCAAACGGAAACCAACTAAAAAAGACGAAGAAGAAACACCAGTAGCTGAAGAACCTGCCCATGCAGAAGAAAAACCTGCCAAACGTGGAAGAAAACCCGGCGCCAAAACTAAAGGAGCCGACCATGATGATCACGATCAGGAAGATGAGCAGCCGGTGAAGCCAGCCGCTCCTAAATCAAAAACAAAAGATTTTGATATAGACCTGGATAGCATTCCTTCCCTCACATTTGATGACGACGACGATATTGTATTACCGGCTTTTACAGAAGATGAAACGCATGAAGAAGAACCGGTTGCAGTAGAGGAGGAAGAAGAGGAAGAGGATGACGACGATGACTTTGTGTTACCCGACGAAACACTTTTCCCCGCTGCCGGCAAGCCGCAACCGCAGGCCCAGCCGCAACGTTTTCAGCCGAAAAAAGAACCTGTATTCAATATTGAGTTTGACGGTATAATAGTAAGTGAAGGCGTATTGGAAATGATGCCCGATGGCTATGGCTTCCTGCGCTCATCTGATTACAATTACCTCAGCTCGCCCGATGATATTTATGTTTCTCCCTCCCAGATAAAACTGTTCGGCTTAAAAACCGGCGATACCGTGAAAGGTTCTGTACGCCCGCCGAAAGAAGGGGAAAAATATTTTGCTTTACTGAAAGTGGAAACCATCAACGGCAAGTCACCGGAAGAAGTGCGCGACCGCGTGCCTTTCGATTACCTGACCCCCTTGTTCCCTTTCGAAAAGCTGAGATTAACAACTACTTCCAATAACTACTCCACCCGCATCATGGATATGTTTACCCCCATTGGTAAAGGCCAGCGCGGACTGATAGTAGCGCAGCCTAAAGTGGGTAAAACCATGTTGCTGAAAGAAGTGGCCAACGCTATTGCTACCAACCACCCGGAAGTTTACCTGATGGTGGTGCTGATAGACGAACGCCCTGAGGAAGTAACCGATATGGAACGCAGCGTGAAGGCAGAAGTCATTGCTTCTACCTTTGATGAACCTGCGGAAAAACACGTGAAAGTATCTGCCATTGCATTGCAAAAAGCAAAACGTTTGGTAGAGTGCGGACATGATGTAGTGATACTGCTGGATTCCATTACCCGTTTGGCCCGTGCCCACAATACCGTGGCGCCGGCATCCGGTAAGGTACTGAGCGGTGGTGTGGAAGCCAACGCCATGCAAAAACCCAAGCAGTTCTTTGGCGCTGCCCGTAAAATTGAAAACGGCGGTTCCTTAACCATACTGGCTACCGCTTTGATAGACACCGGTTCTAAAATGGATGAGGTGATCTTTGAAGAATTTAAAGGTACCGGTAATATGGAGCTGCAGCTGGATCGTAAGCTGGCCAACAGGCGTGTATTCCCGGCTATTGATGTAACGGCATCGTCTACACGCCGTGATGAATTGCTGCTGGAAAAGGATATGCTGAAACGCATCTACATTCTGCGCAACCACCTGGCCGATATGAACACGGAAGAATCCATGAACTTTATGCTGCAGCACATGCGCGGTACTAAGAATAATGAAGAATTCCTGATATCCATGAACGGATAAACAGCCTGACATATTCAGTAATAAAAAAAGTTCCGGCTACAACCGGAACTTTTTTTATTAGTATCCTTTCTTCTGCTGCCCCGGTGCAAACGGTTTTGCAGATTTTGTTCCATAGATCTTTTTCTGTTGTCCGGGTGGTAAGCCATTAGGATTATGCGTTGTAACACAGCTGCTTAATAAGATACCAGCAGCCAGTATTCCGCAGCATACCTGCAAAGCACGATTTTTCATAGTGATATTTTTATATGATATAGCTAAAATACTGCCATTTTAGCTATTTACCACAATTACACGCTTCCCGGGATACCTTTTATAGCGATCAATGCCATGGACCATCGACTATGGACCATGGACTTTACCGGTAAAAACTCAACAGATCCTTCTTCCTCCGCTCCGTTATTTCCAGCTGTGCACCACTGTTTAGCAGGATATGCTGGCTATCATTCATTACGCGGTTAATATGCGAAAGCTGTACCATTTGGGTATTGTTCACCTGGTAAAAACGCAGGGGTATAAACAGGTCGGCATAATGCCGGAAGCTGCGCTCTACCTGCAATACAGTACCATCTTCCAGGTAAAAGCTGCAACCTTCCATACCGGATTCCAGGTATTCAATAGCCGTAGTGCGTATAGTAGTTTCCTGGCTGTTGGCCAGGGGGAGTAATAAGTTCCAGTTAGCCTGTTTGCCGTGGTTAAAATTATCCAGCAATACGCGGTAGCGGTTTTTGCTGGCCTGTGAATTTATGCGCTGGGATACCGTTTGCACGGCCTGCAGCAGGCTTTCTTTATCAATAGGTTTTAAAATGATCTCTACTTCACTGAAGCGGATGGCGTGCAGGAACTTTTTTTCAAAAGCAGTCACAAATACAGCTTCAAAAGAGGCCTCGTCCTGGGTGCCCTGCAGCACGTCGAACCCGGTGCCATCCGGCATTTCAAGATCCAGGAAAACCAATTGTGGCTGATGTTGCTTTATTTTACTGATGCCATCTGCGCAATCAGATGCGGTATCGGCAATTTGCACCTGCGGACAGTATTTGCCCAGCATCAGGGAAATGATATCCCGGCTATTGCGCTCATCATCTATAATAATAGCTTTTATCATATTTTAATCCAGGGGTCTAACTTAGGCTACTAAAGTTGTGGTATTAAAATTCTTACAATAGTACCGCTTTCTGTAAAATTCCGGGCGAATTTATCAATCACCTCAATATGTATATCTGTATTATACATTTTGTTCAATAGCTCCGCGCGGTTAGAGCTTATTTCCATACCGGATGACTGGTGATGTTTAGGCAAGGTACGCAGCTCTTTAGAGCGGGTAATGCCAATGCCGTTATCTTCAACAATACATTCCAGTATATCGCCGGCCAGCTGCTGGAAGCGGATGATCAGCCGCCCTATAGGTTGATTGGGATTGGTCATACCATACTTCACGGCATTTTCAACATAAGGCTGTAGCAGCATGGCCGGAATTTCCAGCTCCGTAGTGGCAATAGCCGGGTCTACCCTTATGTCATACTCCATTTTATTTTCAAAGCGCATTTTTTCCAGGCCAAGATAAGTATTGAGGTAGGTGATCTCGTCTGTTAAGGTAATAAAATTGCGCCGTGAAAAATCCAGGGTTTTGCGTATGAGATAGGAGAAATCAGACAGGTATTTCTGCGCATATTCATAATCCCGCTGCATTACAAACAGCTGGATGGAATTCAGGCAGTTAAAAATAAAGTGCGGATTGATCTGCGCACGAATGGCTTTCAGCTCTATTTCCGTCAGCTTTTTATCGTACTCTATATTCAGCTGTATTTGCCGCTGCTCTTCCAGCTCCTGCTTTTTACGCAGTATTTCAGAGGTTTGTTCCTTTACCAGCTCTTCCAGCTGCTCATTCAGCTTACGTTGTAATTCCTTATTCTTATTCAATTGTTTAATAAGCATTTCCTGGGTTTTGGTGCGTTCATGATGCACTAGCTTGTTGCGGTAGCTTAATCCCGCCAGGAAAAACATAGCCTGTAAGAATACGCCTGCTATCATAGGCATGTTAGGCGCGGAAAACATGCCCAGTGCATTAAAGAAGCCCAGGGGTTTTATCTGGAAAATAAAACCCAGCAGGCTGGCTAGGTAATAACAGATAGAGCCCAACAGGAAAAAACGCACCAGCGGATGGTGGCGGGAACGTTTTGCCAGCGCTACAAATACGATCAGCTGCGGCAGCAACAGGCCCAGGTATAAATAGCTGTAAATAATACCCGGCACGTGATATAGCTGCTGGGCAATGCAGTAAAAGAAAATAATGATCACCCCCCCGGTACAGGCAGCTGCAATGGTAAAAATGCGTTCCATGTAAGGGTACCTTTCCTTCAGGTTCAGGAAGGCATTGCCAAACATCAGGTACATCAGGTAAAAGCAGAACAGCAGCGCCGGAATATTCCAGTAATACTTTAACATGGGCCAGCGGTGAAAAACAGACAGCTGGTAAGGCTTGCTTTCCAAACGCAGGGCAAAGAACATTATGAGGCCCAGGATGTAGGCTGCAAAGTACAGGTAAGAGCGGTCGGGCAGCTGTATGTAATTGATAATGGCAATGGTTAGGAATACTAACAACATGCCCAGCAGCACCTGTATCACTACAGCTTCTGCGCGGAAGGTATTGATCTGGTGGTTACGGAAACGTTCATACCCCAGGCCATCATACAGCACGGGCATCAGCGCGCTTTCGTTATACGACCGGTTAATGATGTGCAGTAAAAAAGTACGTGACTGCCCGGCAGGCACCACTACGGGAAATGCATAACGTTCCCAGCGGTTTACATTACCACGGTCCAGCATTAAACCGGTTTGTGATAACAGCTGGTAGTGGTTATGGGTACCGGCATACCAGTACATAAAGTCATGCCAGCCGGTAAAGAAGGTGAGGCTGCTGTCTTTAAGGCCGGTATTGCGGATGGTGAATTTCAGCCAGCAGTTATGCGGCTGTTTGTTATACCGGGGCTGGGGGTGGAACAGTTCGGGCTGATGTGTAAATGTTTGCTGGTTAATTTGTGAGAGGGAAAAGGACCGGCCGGGCATATCCAGGCTGTATATGTAGGGGCGCAGGTCAGCGCTGGCAGGTGGCGCCCCCATATCTATTGATAAAGTATCTTCAGTGGGTGGTTGGGCGTGTATGCCAGCGGAATAACAAATGAATAAGAATAAATAAGCGATCCGCTTCACAGGTATTTAATATATGTTTATAACAAACCGTCAATGGTTTTAGCCAACCGGTGATCTTTTTCCGTTACCACATTGCCCGCATCATGCGTGTTAAGGTATATTTCCACCTTGTTGTAAACATTGGTCCAGTATGGATGGTGATCCATTTTCTCTGCGGCCAGCGCTACTTTGGTCATAAAAGCAAAGGCTTCCTTGAAGTCACTGAACTCGAAAGAACGGTACAGCTGATTGTTCTTTTCCTGCCACATAAAATAGGTTTATGTTAAAACAATAAAATGCACGGAGCTGGTAACGGGAATCCCTAAACGGTTTACTGTCCTTTTTTGTCCTGTTAAAATATAAGGTTCACCTTATTTTTGATATCTCTTAGGTCCAATAAAGATACTAATTGTACTAGCTCTACGCGGCGTAATTCCTCTGTTAATTTTTTCACATCCTGCAGCTGGTAGTAATCCCCTTTGATCAGCCACAGATAATCTATATTCTTTAATTCAGGCAACAAAAACTCTGCCTTGCAGTGATTATTGTAAAGATAGTGTGATACGGACTTCGTAGGCTCCTGAAACTCAAATACTGTAAAATAAAAAGCGCGCTGGTGTTTGGTCAGTTTTATTTCCAGGGAATTGTTTACCCGGAAATGATAAAACAGCTGTTTATTCAATTGCCAGCACAGCTGATAATCACGGGCAGCAGATACGATGCCCACCAGGTGGGTACAATCAAAGAAATCTTCTACCAGCTGATCTTGATCCAGCTTAAGTTTTAATGCCGACATAATAAATTTTCAGGATAACAGGCCGTAGTAATTTGTTATCTGTTTGTTATTGTAATCTACACTTCGTTTTTTTTGCCCGCTGCTTTTCTTCTTGTCCCTTTTTGGGAGGTTACCGGGTCCCAAAATACGGTTTTAAAATCTTGAATTTTATCTTTCTTTATAATAATTCCTTCCTGCTCCAGCAGCTCCTGCATAAGGGTAGGAGTTTCAAAATGATCTTTACCGCTTAATACCCCACTGCTGTTCACTACGCGGTGCGCGGGTATGGGCGGTTTGGCTGTAGGGGCTGCATACATAGCCCAGCCTACCATACGTGCGGTTATGCGAAGGCCGGAGGCTTCTGCCAGCGCACCATAAGAGGTTACACGGCCTTTGGGTATTTGCCGCACTAATTCATATACCCTTGGAAAAAAGGAGTTAGTTTCCGCTGGGTCCTTCTTCCTGCTGCTTTTGGCGGGCGGCAAGGAGGGTGGTTCTTTTGGGCTCCGGGACTTTTTCATAATCAAATGGACAATGTTTACAGCCATTTCCACAACAGTTTCCGCGGTTCAGGTGGTACTGTGCGGTAAATACCATATAGCCGTGTTCGTTATAATAAAAATCAATATGCTCCTTCAGTGGCTGCATCTGCAGTTAGCTTTATCTCGCGCCAGTTAATGGGTGCAGCCGGCAGGCGGAAACGCAGGTAGCGGATGGTGCGCCCGTTACTGAGGTGCATGCCTTCATAAAATGTTTTGATCTGTAACAGGGCAGGTACTTCCGGTAGCGCATATACGTCGCTGATATCTTCCAGGGTTTCACAATTACAGGCCGCTATTACTTCTTTGGTAAAGGCATACAGCTCCGGACTGTCTGTTTTCAGATTGATGGTAGCGCCCGGCGCCAGCAGGGGCTGGTATAGCTGCAAGAATTTTGGATGGGTAAGCCGCTTTTTTGATTTTGACTGGCGCAGGAACGGGTCAGGGAAAGTGATCCAGATCTCGCCGATCTCTCCCGGTGCAAAATACCGGTCCAGCTTATCAATCTGGGTACGCAGGAAGGCCACATTCCGTAAGGGCTCCTCTATAGCAGTTTTGGCGCCCCGCCATATGCGGTTACCTTTCAGGTCCACGCCCAGGAAGTTCTGTTCCGGAAACCGCCGGGCCAGGGCCAGGGTATAATCCCCCTTGCCGCAGGCCAGCTCCAGGGTAAGCGGATTTTGATTGCCAAAAAAGCCGGCCCACTTACCGGGCATGTTCTCCGGGTATATCAGCACATTCGGAAAAGTCTCGATCTCAGCAAAACGCTGCAGTTTCTTTTGTCCCATTAGCGCAAAAATATCTCATTTGCGGGTTTTGTTTATCAAAATCAAAGGAAAGATGCAGATCTTATGAAGATGTTCATATTATAATGGATATATTTGACGGCAGGGGACTCAGGTGGATAACAATCTATTTTGGATGCGGCTAAGAAACAAAACGGCCGTTCCAATTACTTGAAACGGCCGTTAAAAGCTGTAGGAGAAGGATTCGAACCTCCACGGGGCAGTTAGCCTTAGCACAAATAAGATTAGTGGTCAACCCATTACGCTATGTTTATCCTGGACTCCCCACCCTCGAGACAAGAGGGCATGTCTGCCAATTCCATCACCCCACAGTATATGTTGGCAATTTGTTCCGGAAGGCGTGGGCTACTTTTTAGCCTGGCTTATTTCCGTTTTTCAAACTTTCAATGATGCAAATCTAAACAGAGAGGGGATTTTTTGCAAATTTTTTAAGAAAAATTTTTGAAATTTCGATATTTTTTAAATATTTGCATGGGTATTTAAAACAATCAAAAACAAATTGTAAAAATGAGCCACAATTTGAATATTGACAAACTTGATCTTCAGATCATCAGTGAAATGATGAACAACGCAGAGATCTCCTACGCTGACCTCGGGAAGAAATTGTTTGTTTCCGGTGGAACGATCCACGTAAGGATGAAGAAACTACAAGAACTGGGTATCGTTAAAGGTACAAAATTACATGTAGATTTAAAAATGATCGGGTACGATGTAATAGCCTTTATTGGTATTTACCTGGAGAAGAGTTCGATGTACGACACCGTGGCTAAAGAACTGCGAAAGATACCTGAAATGGTACGCCTGAACTATACAACCGGCAGCTACAGCATGTTTGCAGAGATCATCTGTAAAGACATTACCCAGCTGCGGAGAATATTACATGATGAACTGCAGAAGATCAAAGGCATTGAAAGAACGGAAACCCTCATTTCCCTGGAAGAGAGCTTTTACCGTACCATCAATGTAGTTGAATAGCCCTGAGCGAATCCCGTTGTGAAAAGAACGTTGTGAATTAAAGCTTAACAAGCTAACACTAAACTGTAGCTACTGTATGTAAGCATAACCTCCTTCACGTACTATGAATAATACAGCGTTATTCATTTAAAAATCTTTGTAGCAGCGCCGCTACCAGCGCAGGATCCACCTTTTCCAGCGGATGCGGTGTGTTGGGCAGCACGGCCAGCTGTGCCTGGGGTAAGGCACGGTACACTTCCACCGTTTCTGTTAAGGTCACCATCGAATCCCGGTCGCCCAGCATCAGCAGGGCCGGGATAGTAATGGCCGCATAGTCTTCCGCTGCCAGTAAAGGCTGCAGGCCCAGCTGCTGCATCAGGCCTGCGGTATGGGATAACACCCTTTTCCAATCCTGCCGGGCATGGCGCTGCTCTAAAGCCGTAGCAAAGGCAGGCACCTTTTGTTCAATAACAGCGGCATCCAGCATGTTCACTTCTTTGGCGGCAATAGCAGCATTCCAGTGGTACTTGGTAGCTAATGTGATCACTTTACTCACCCGCTGCGGGTAATGCCGGGCCAGGTACATAGCCACATACCCGCCCATGCTGTAACCAAAAAGGGGGATAGCGTTCAGCCCATATGCATCCAGCTGATCCAGCACCTGCTGTGCAAGCAGCGGCACGCTAATACCTTCTTTGGCCGGCTCAGCCAGGCCATGGCCAATAAAATCGAATGTATAAACGGTGTGCTGTTCTTCTAACAGGGAACGCAGGGGTAAAAATTGTGCTTGAGTGCCCAATGCGCCGTGTAGCATTAAAATGGCAGGCATATTGTAAAGTATATTTGAGGTTTTTTTGCTAAGTTTGCAGCTACGGTTACTTCACAGCAAAGTACACTTTATTCCTTACTTTGTTTCTTCGCGTAAAGTTGACTTAACAATCCGAACAAATTTATTGACTTTTATACTATAGATAATTCTTCTAATGGAATACAATACAACCCGTAATCATTTAATAATGAAGGAATACGGCAGGAATATTCAAAAGATGATCGAATACCTGCTAAGCCTTGAAGATGAGGAACAACGCCAGGGCCAGGCTATGGCCTTAATAGAGCTGATGGGCACCCTGAACCCCCACCTCAGGAACGTAGAGGATTTCCGGCATAAGCTGTGGGATCACCTGTTCCTGATCTCTAATTTTAAGCTGAATGTAGAATCTCCCTACCCCATACCCACCCGGGAAACGCTGAAATATAAGCCTGAAAAGCTTACGTATCCTAAAAAATATCCCAAGCTGCGCCACTTTGGCAAAAACCTGGAAATGGTGATTGACAAGGCTCTGCATGAAGAGAACCCGGAGAAAAAAGAAGGGTTTACCCAATGTATCGGCAACTACATGAAACTGGCTTACAGCAACTGGCACAAAGAAAGTGTGCATGACGATGCGGTACGTTCAGAGCTGAACACCATTACCAATGGGCAGCTGGAATACCATGCCGGCACCGGCAGCAGCCATGTGGCAACTGCCAGCTTCAGCGGAGGTAACAGCGGTAACGAGTTTCCCCGCAGCGGTAATACCAGTAGCGGTGGAGGCAGCATGAAGCGCAAATCCTTCCAGCAAAATAAATTTAAGAGCAACAACGGCAAAGCCGGTGGTAAGCACAGCAACAATAAGTACAATAACAAAAATAGGAACAAGTGAGCAGTGCTTTTGAAGTAAGGGGCGGTAACCGCCTCAAAGGGGATATTGTGCCCCAGGGCGCCAAGAACGAAGCATTACAGATCATCAGCGCGGTATTGCTTACGCCGGAAAAGGTAACCATCAGCAACATCCCGGACATCCTGGATGTAAACCTGCTGATAGAGCTGCTGGCAGATATTGGGGTAGCCGTGAATCGTGTATCGCGCGATACCTGCGAATTTACCGCCGCCAATATTGATATGGCTTACCTGCAGAGTGCCGAATTTAAAAAGAAATCCGGCCGCCTCAGGGGCTCTGTAATGATAGCCGGCCCGCTGCTGGCCCGCTATGGCAAAGCCTACATTCCCAAACCTGGGGGTGATAAAATTGGCCGCCGCCGCCTGGATACACATATTATTGGCTTTGAGAAGCTGGGCGTACAGTTTGTGTACGATACAGATGATAACTTTTTCCGCCTGGAAGCTGCAGACGGTTTAAAAGGCACCTATATGCTGCTGGATGAACCTTCTGTAACCGGTACGGCCAATATTGTAATGGCCGCCGTAATGGCCAAAGGCACCACCACTATTTACAACGCTGCCTGCGAACCCTATATACAACAGCTGTGCAAAATGCTGAACAGCATGGGGGCTAACATCAGCGGGGTAGGTTCCAACCTGATCACCATTGAGGGCGTAACTTCCCTGAAAGGCTGCAGCCATGCTATGCTGCCGGATATGATCGAGATAGGCTCCTTTATAGGGCTGGCTGCCATGACGCAGAGCGAAATCACCATCCGCAATGCCGGGGTAGAGCACCTGGGTATTATACCGGAAAAATTCCGCCAGCTGGGTATTCACCTGGAGCTGAGGGGCAATGATATTTATGTACCCGCACAGGATTCTTACGAGATACAAACGTTCCTGGATGGGTCCATCCTTACCATGTACGATCATCCCTGGCCGGGCTTTACTCCCGACCTGCTGAGCATTGTGCTGGTAGTAGCCACCCAGGCCAAGGGCAGTGTAATGATACACCAGAAAATGTTTGAGAGCCGCCTGTTCTTTGTGGATAAGCTGATTGATATGGGCGCCCAGATCGTGCTGTGCGATCCGCACCGCGCCGTTGTAATAGGCCTGGGCCGGGAACATGCGCTAAGGGGTATTACCATGTCATCGCCCGACATACGGGCAGGGGTGGCCCTGCTGATCGCCGCCCTGAGCGCAGAAGGCAAAAGCACCATTCAAAATATTGAACAAATAGACCGCGGCTACCAGTACATTGATGAGAGGCTGAGAAGGCTGGGCGCGGACATTAAACGCGTATAACTTTTTAATTACGATTATGCTGAGCGCTGAATGCCTAATGCTGAACGCTGATTGTGTTTTGCTTTAGGCATGCTGCTTTAAGCTTTAAGCGTTTTGCGTTAGGCATTCAGCGTAATCCGTAATTCTAATTCACTCGGATGGACCATAAGATTATCATCATCACCGCCCCCTCCGGCGCAGGTAAAACCACTATTGTAAGAAGATTGTTAGCGGAATTGCCGCAGCTGGCATTCTCTATTTCCGCCAGTACCCGTGCCCCCCGGGAAAATGAAGTGCACGGGCGTGACTATTACTTCCTTTCCACCGACGAATTTCATCAGCATATTGAGGCAAATGACTTTGCAGAATACGAAATGGTATACGTAGGCAAATACTATGGCACCCTTAAAAGTGAGCTACAGCGTATCTGGGACCTGGGTAAGGTGCCCATGGTGGACATTGACGTAAAAGGCGCTGTGTCCATAAAGGAAAAGTACCAGCAGGCCGCCCTTACCATTTTTATACAGCCTCCCTCCCTGGAAGCGTTGCGTGAGCGCCTCAGTGAGCGGGGAACAGAAACACAGGCATCCCTGGAGGAGCGCCTGGCCAAAGCCCGCTATGAACTTTCTTTTGCCCCGGAATTTGATGAAATAGTGCTGAATGATGACCTGGAAAAAGCATATGCTACAGTAAAAGCGCTGGTTTTGAACTTCATATAAATTTAACGGCCCCCTGAACGGGCCCTCTCCCTCAGGAAATATCCTTAATTACCGGTGAATGGTGAAATACGCTTGCATGCAATTTGCAGTGGCGTCATTCGCAATTATGTAAAATCTTATATTTGTTGGAATGGACAGTTATACTACCCTAATATTGGTTGGATTGGTGCTTCTGGCCGGTTTTTTTGCCGGTCTGGAAACAGCCTTTGCCAATGTGAATAAGCTGAGTATTGAGCTTAAAAAGAAGCAGGGCAGGGCCACCGGCAAGATCCTGGCTACTTTTAATGAGAACCCGGCCCGGTTCCTGGCTACCAGCCTGCTGGGCCTTGGCATTATACTGGTTATTTACGGGATCATGTTTGCGGGCATTTTCCAGCCCCTGTGGGAATCTACCGTAACGCCCTCGCTGAGCACCAGCTACCAGCCCCTTTTGCTGTTAATGGAAGTTTTAGTCGCCACCTTTATGGTGCTTTTCCTGGGCTTTTTTATACCCCGGGCCATTTTCCGCTCCCGGCCGGAAGCGCTGCTAAGCTTTTTTGCCTTACCCATCTCAGTTATTTCCAAACCATTATACGTAATAGGCAACCTGCTGGTATCTATTTCCGAATGGATCCTGAAATACCTTTTCAACGTAAGGATCATGGAAAACAGGCCTTCTTTTGTACGGGTGGATGTGGAGCATTTCATACGCCAGTCGCAGCAGCACTTTGCAGAAAGCCAGGAGCTGAATACGGAGCTGTTTGAAAATGCGCTGTCGCTGGCCCATGTAAAGATCCGGGGCTGCTTAATACCCCGTAAGGAGATAGAGGCGCTGGAAATAGTAAGCCCTATTGCAGAAGCACGGCGTAAGTTCATGGAAACCAAGCTGTCGAAAATTATTATTTACGAAAACACTATTGACAATATCCTGGGTTACATTCACCAGCTGGATATGTTCAAGAACCCGGCGGATATTACGGCTATCATACATCCCATTATGGTGGTACCGGAAACCATGAGCGCTATAGACCTGCTGAGCAAGTTCAATAAAGAGCGTAAAAGCATTGCCTGGGTAGTGGACGAATTTGGTGGCACTGCCGGTATTGTAACCATAGAGGATGTGCTGGAAGAGATCTTCGGGGAGATCAAGGACGAGCATGATGTAGAGGAGTTTGTAGAAAAACAGATTGCTGAAAAAGAATATATCTTCTCCGGCCGCCTGGAGCTGGATTACCTGAATGAGCGCTATGGATTTGATTTTCCGGAGGATGAGAGTGAAACGCTTTCCGGTTATATCATTAATCACCATGAGACCATTCCCCGTCTAAAAGAGCGCATTATTATTGACGATTATGAGTTTGATGTGCTGAATGTAACAGATACGCGCATTGAAATGGTGAAAATGAAAATTTTAGCCTAGGCATACAACCCGCTATGGTTCCGGAGTTTAGCAGAGATAAACAAATCCTGAAAAAGAAATAAGAACCAATCCTTGACATTGTCTATATTTTTTTAATATATTTGCAATGTGAAGAAGGGAAAGCCTGCAAAAACGATTGAGTGAAAATATTTGCTAAATCGTTTTAAAAAAAGTCTTAGGAATTTAACATGGATTTTATACATTTGCTACAGACGATGTAACACTATTATTTGATTTTTGTTAAAGGGTTGTAAAAAATATTGTTACAACGTTGATAATAAAATAATTCTTTCTATTTTTGTGATAGAAATTTAGACGCAACCAGAGATAAAACTTATTTTGAAAGCTTGCCATCAATCGAATAAGCAGCAGATCTGGAAGCAGAAGACATTCTCGAATTCAACTTTTTTGGGGTTAACAAACAATGGATGAAAGGCCGGCTCTTGATTCTTCTCGGGCTGGCTCTTTTTTTGTACCTACCCCAACGCCCCTTGTGTAGTTCACCTATACCACCGCTGCCTCCACTTAAAGTCTTAAATAAAGCCTTCATCTACATTTTTACCTATTGCTTGGAGCCTTTCTATATATTTGTGCTCTTGATTTTGATTTCATTCTACACCGATCTACTTTAATACGATGTTCAAGAAGATTTTCGCGAATAATAGTGACAAGGCAGAAATGTCTTTTTTTGATCACCTGGAAGACCTGCGCTGGCACATTATCCGGTCAGTGATAGCTATTTCGGTGTTTAGCATTTTTGGTTTCGTATATACTAAAGAGATACTGGACAATGTGATCTTTGGGCCTACCAATGCCAACTTCCCTTCTTACATACTGATGTGTAAGATCAGCCACTGGGCAGGCCTGGGCGATAAGATGTGTATTACGCCTGTAAAGGTGCAGTTCCAGAACTTTAAGATGGCCGGGCAGATCATGCTGCAGTTTAAGCTAGCCTTTATACTGGGGCTGGTACTGGCCTTCCCTTATATTTTCTGGGAGTTCTGGCGCTTTATTAAACCCGCGTTAAAGGAAAGAGAGCTGAAAGGCGCCCGCGGCATTATTTTCTGGGTATCGTTCCAGTTCTTTTTAGGTGTGGCATTCAGCTATTTCCTGATGGCGCCCTTTACCATTAACTTCCTGGCCGGTTACACCGTAACGGATAAAGCGGTGAACCAGTTCTTCCTGGATGATTATTTCTCTTTAATGACACAGATCATACTGGGTATGGGCGTGTTGTTTGAGCTGCCGATACTGGTATTCTTCCTTACTAAAATAGGCCTGTTAACGCCGGATTTCATGCGCTCTTACCGCCGCCACGCTATTGTAGTGATACTGGTGCTGGCAGCAGTGATTACACCGCCCGATGTGGTGGATCAGCTGATCGTATTTACGCCGCTGTATTTGCTGTATGAAATCAGTATCTTTATATCCAAGAAAGCGCTGAAAGATATGGATGACAGCGATCGCCGCCCGGTAGTAGATGAAGAGTGGTCTTAAGGATTTTAGATATTGTGATTTACGATTTTAGATTTCAATCCCAAATCGTAAATCTGAAATCGTAAATGTGAAAGCAAATGCAACATCCACCATTATTTAACATGTCATTACCGGTAGCTGTAGGTTCCGACCACGCCGGGTTTGAGTATAAAGAAGAAATTATTTCCTACCTGGAAGGCCTGGGCCTGCAGGTGAAAGATTTTGGCGCACATTCAAAAGATTCAGCCGACTATCCGGATTATGCGCACCCGGTAGCTACCGCAGTAGAAAGGGAGGAAGTAGCCTTCGGCGTATTGGTATGCGGCAGCGCAAACGGGGTGGCCATTACCGCTAATAAACACCAGGGCGTACGCGCTGCCATTTGCTGGGGCGAGGAGCTGGCCAGGCTGGCACGCGGGCATAATGAGGCTAACATCATCTGCATTCCAGCCAGGTTTGTAGATACGGATGTAGCCAGGCAAATGATAGATGTATTTATCAATACACCGTTTGAAGGTGGCCGCCATGAGAACCGGGTGAGAAAGATCGCCTGTTTGTAAGAAGATACCACTGTAATACAGCCATCGTATAACAAAGCAAATTATTAAGCCGGGATGAGTATGCAAAACTTGCTCCCGGCTTTTATTTTTTATAACCGACAACTTGATTATCCTTCCTAATAATCTGATACTATGAAACGATCTGTACTCCTTGCTGTTGGCTTGTTCCTGTGCATGAATGTATGGGCCCAGCAGGATGAAAAAATTGCTACGCCGGCCGGCCAGCCGGCAGTGGCCGCACGTTTTGGAGAAGGCATTACCCCCCATGCAGTAAAAGAGCAATTGCAGATAGTGGCCGGCGCGGATATGCAGGGCCGGGAAACCGCTACAGAAGGGCAGCAGAAAGCTGCTAACTACATTATATCCCAATTTGCCAAAGCAGGTTTACAGCCAGGCGCCAAAGGCAAGTGGGAGCAATATTTTTATTTGTACCAGGATACGCTTACCAGCAGCAAAATAGTGGTGGATGGGCACTCCTATATTTTTGGCAAAGATTATTACAGCAGCCTGTATGCCTGCCAGAACCAGCAGGTGAAAACTTCCAGGATAGTGTTTGCAGGGTATGGCATTAATTCCGGTGAGTATAATGATTACAACAACCTGGATGTAAGCGGCCAGGTGGTATTGCTGCTGCCCGGAGAACCGCATAAGGATGATACCACCTTCCTGCTTACCGGCACCCGCCGGCCCTCTGCCTGGGGAGGTGTAAACAAAAAAATTATGGAAGTGGTGGAACGTAAGCCGGCAGCAGTGCTGGTAGTAAATGAAGGAGCCAGCCGTATGGAAAAAGTAAGTGGTAACGGTTTGTATAAAACGCCTACTTACATGCGTAACCCCAAACAAACACCGGCAGCTGCTACCAATGTATATTATATATCACCTGAAATGGCAGCAGCGCTGTTAGGTATAAAGGATGCAGCGGCCCTGCTGGACCCCGCAGCAGCAGATAAGCTAAAGCCGCGCGTTATAAGAAAGCCGGTGCGGCTGCAGTTTAAAAAAGATGTGAAGGAGCTGCGTTCCAGTAATGTTTTAGGCTACCTGGAAGGCACTGATAAAAAGAACGAGCTGGTATTTGTAACTGCTCATTATGATCACTTAGGCAAGCGTGGGGAAGAATTGTTCTATGGCGCAGATGATGATGGCTCCGGCACATCGGCTGTAATGGAAATAGCCGCCGCTTTTGGCCGTGCGGTAAAAGCTGGTTATAAACCCCGCCGCAGCCTGGTGTTTATGACAGTATCCGGTGAGGAGAAAGGCTTGTTAGGCTCTAAGTTTTATACAGATAATCCTGTTTACCCGCTGGACCAAACAGTGGCGGATCTGAATATAGACATGATAGGCCGCATTGATCCCATACATGAAAAAGATACGAACTATGTATATGTGATCGGGGATAATAAGCTGAGCTCTGCCTTGCGACCCATTAATGAAGCGGCCAATAATACCTTTACCAAATTCCACCTGGATTATAAGTATAATGATCCCGATGATCCTAACCGTTTTTATTACCGCTCCGATCATTACATGTTTGCGCTGCATAACATACCCATTATCTTTTACTTTAACGGCACGCATGAAGACTATCACCGGCCAACCGATACGGTGGATAAAATAGATTTTCCCTTGCTCTCCCGCCGCGCCCAGCTGGTGTTTTATACCGCCTGGGAAATAGCTAACCGCGAGGAACGGTTGCCAGTGGACCGGCATGAGAAATAATATGCAGATATACAAAATGTGCAAATGAAATGGCAGAGATATACTGCATGTTTCATTTGCACATTTTTGTTATTGGTACATTAGCTTTATTTGCTCCTTTCTCCGTTTCGTATAGCCATAAAAAAAATAGGTTATCCTCTTTTTTTTCAATAACTTAGATATGGTTGTATAAGCATTAAATAAGTAAAATATTTTTTATTTATTTAATGTTAGTGCAGCGGATCATGTTGGAATAGAATACCAGCAATCAACCAAGACAATAGGAAACCCTCGGAATCAAATTGAAGAACCTGGTATTTGTTCTGTTGCTAATCTGTAAGAAATAATCATTGAGCGGTCATCAGAGTCTAATGTAGAATGCAAGTTATTGTGCCCCTCCGCTTTGTCAGGTAAACAGAAAGGTATTACCGTTATGAAAAAAATCTCCTGAGCTACGTACCCCCCATACCGTAAGGAATGGATAAATGGCTTTAACAGCAGGACAATGTCGTATTGTATAATCCTAAAAGTAACGTCATATGTGTTCCACCGAATTCAACACTTTGTTAATGGGAAATGCTGATTTCCTCAGGCCCTACGCAATTACCCTTACCAAGGATTCGGAATCAGCCAAAGATCTTTACCAGGAAACCTTATTCCGCGCACTGGCTAACCGGGAAAAATACCTGGCCGGCACAAATATCCGGGCCTGGCTGTATACCATTATGCGCAATATTTTTATTAACAATTACCGCCGTGGTAACCGGCAGTACCGCCTGCTGGATAATGCGATGGGCGATTTTCTTTTGCATCAGCAGCAGCCCTCCATTGGCAATTATGCGGAAAATGGTTTGCGCGTAAAGGATGTGCATATGGCCATTTACAATCTCCCCGTTATTTTCAAACAACCCTTTCTGCTGTATTTTGAGGGATATAAATATTATGAAATTGCAATGATCCTGAATGAGCCCCTGGGTACAGTGAAAAGCCGCATCCACTTTGCACGTAAAATGCTGAAATCGCGCATTGCACGCTACTGAAGCCGTTCCGCCTCCCACTATCCACTAACTACTAACAACTATCATTTGGCATAGGTAATTTGGTTATTTTTACACCTGATGAAGCCAAACTACTTAGACGAACTGAATGAACGGCAGCAAGAGGCCGTAATGCATATTAACGGGCCGCTGATGATAATAGCGGGCGCCGGCTCCGGTAAAACCAAAGTGCTTACTACCCGTATTGCCCACCTGATGCGGCATGGGGTAGATGCCTTTAACATACTATCGCTCACCTTTACCAACAAGGCCGCCCGTGAAATGAAAGAGCGTGTGGAAAAAATACTGGGCGGCAATGAAGCCCGTAACCTCTACATCGGTACCTTTCACTCCGTATTTGCCAGGTTATTACGCGCAGAAGCGCACCGCCTGGGCTATCCCAATGACTTTACCATTTACGATACGGACGATGCCAAGAGCGTGCTCAAAACCATCATTAATGAGCAGAACCTGGACGACAAGCACTACAAGCCCAACTTTGTATACAACCGTATTTCCGCGGCCAAGAACAGCCTGATGGGCCCGGAGGAATACCAGCATGATAATTTTGTACAGCAGGAAGATATGCGGGCCAACCGCCCCATGATTGGCAAGATCTACGATATGTATGCCAAACGCTGTTTTAAGAACGGTGCTATGGACTTTGACGACCTGCTGTATAAAATGTACATTCTGCTGAAGCAGTTCCCGGAAACCCTGCACAAATACCAGCACAAGTTCAAATACATTATGATCGATGAGTACCAGGATACCAACCCGGCGCAGTATGAGATCATTAAGCTGTTAGGATCTGTGCATGAAAATATTTGCGTGGTGGGGGATGATGCGCAGAGCATTTACTCTTTCCGCGGCGCCACTATTGAGAACATCCTGCAGTTTGAAAAGGATTATGACGATGTGCATGTGGTAAAGCTGGAACAGAACTACCGCAGTACCAAATCCATCCTGAACGTAGCCAACGAAGTAATTGCGCATAACAAAGGCCAGATAGAAAAAGCCCTGTGGACCAACAACATGGAGGGCGAAAAAATTAAGCTGGTACGCACCATGACGGATAATGAGGAAGGCAAGTATGTAGCAGATACTATCGCAGAACAAAAGCTGCGTAACCATTATGATAACCGCGATTTTGCCATCCTGTACCGCACTAACGCGCAAAGCCGCTCCTTTGAGGAAAGCCTGCGCCGCAAAGGCATCCCCTACCGCATTTACGGCGGCATTTCCTTTTACCAGCGGAAAGAAATAAAGGATTTCCTGGCTTACCTGCGTATAACGATTAATACCCGCGATGAAGAAAGCCTGAAACGTATTATCAATTACCCGGTAAGGGGCATTGGTAAAACCACTATAGAAAAAGCGGTGGTCATCAGCAATGAGCAGAACATTACTTTCTGGGAAGTGCTGGAACGCGGCCGTGAGTTTGGCTTTAAAGGCGGAACACTGGAAGCGGTAGAAGGTTTTGTAACTATGATCAAAAGTTTCCAGGCCATCCTGGAAAAGCATAATGCCTACGATGTAGCCGTACAGGTGGGCAAAAGCACCAACATTGTAAAAGAGCTGTTTAACGATAAAACTACGGAAGGCCTGGCCCGGTATGAGAACATACAGGAGCTGCTGAACTCCATCAAAGAGTTTACAGAAACGCCTACGGAAGACGGGGAGCTGCTGGATAAAAGCCTGGGCTCTTACCTGCAGCAGATCACATTGCTCACGGATGCAGACCAGGGCAATGATGAGAACAGCGATGTGGTAAAGCTTATGACCATTCACGCTGCCAAGGGGCTGGAGTTCCCGGTAGTGTTTTCTGTAGGGCTGGAGGAGAACCTGTTCCCCAGCACCCTTTCCATTAATACCCGCGAGGAGCTGGAAGAGGAGCGCCGTTTGTTCTACGTAGTTATTACCCGCGCAAAAGCCCGACTGTGGCTTACCTACGCCAGCAGCCGTTACCGTTTTGGCAGTTTGGTGAATAATGAGCCCAGCCGCTTCCTGGAAGAAATGCCGGAGCAGTTTATAGACCGTAGCTATGCAGGCGGCAATGCCATACGTGGCTTTGGCGGTGGCGGCGGCGGTGGTTTGTGGAACAATGGCGGCAACAATATGTTTGACCGCATGCAAAAGAAAGCGCCTGCAGGTCCTGCCGCGGGTTCTTCCGCTTCATCATCCTCTGCACGCCCGGCGCCCAAGCCCGCCGCACCGGTTGGTAATCATGTACCTACACCTGGTTTTGCGCCCGATGATCCGGCTACAATGGAAGCCGGTATGGAGGTAGAGCACCAGAAGTTTGGCTTTGGAACCATTCTGAGTATGGAAGGCGCTCCCAATAACCGTATTGCCACGGTAGTATTTCCTAAAGGTGGCGGCGAAAAAAAGATCATGCTGAACTACGCACGGTTAATGATCGTGAAGAAATAGTTTGTTTGTTTTTTAGCGGTTAGCATTTAGCTGTGTTACATGGCTAAGGGCTAACCGCTAAAAGTTAATACCATAGGACTTTGCAATGGAGCGGCGAGGCTTCCAAAGCCAGCTGAGGGCTTCCAACTGACAGGCCTTAGTCCATTGCTGAACGCAAACAATCATCCTGCTTAACAATGCAAAGCGGTACGCCGCAAAAGCTAATAGCTAACCACTAAAAGCTTAAGAATGAACAATGCTGCTTTACAAAAGCTCCGCCATTACTGCGCCTACCAGGAGCGCTGCCATAGCGAGGTACATAATAAATGCTGGGAGCTGGGCCTGCGGGGCGAAGAAATAGACCAGGCCATTGCGGAGCTGATCGCTGATAATTTCCTGAATGAGGAACGTTTTGCCAAAGCCTTTGCCGGCGGCAAGTTCCGCACCAAACAATGGGGCCGCCGTAAAATAACCATGGAGCTGCAGCAAAGGCAGGTATCGCCCTACTGCATTAAAAAGGGCCTGCAGGAAATAGATGCGGATGATTACCGGGATACGCTGGAACGGCAGGCCGCCAAAAAATATGCCTCCCTGGAAGGGGAACATCCCCTGAAACAAAAGCTGAAAACCATTCAATACTTGGTACAAAAGGGCTTTGAGCCGGAGCTGGCCCAGGCCGCGCTTGAACAAATTGTAAATGACAAGCCATAAAATTTAAAAGTTTTTAAGCCCGTAGAGCGTACATTTGTTAACTACGAATTGACCGTTCGTAATCATAAGCATTATGTCAGATCTGAAAGTAACACTTATACAGTCGCAGCTGCATTGGGAGAATATAGCGGAGAACCTGCGTATGTTCGATGAAAAGATCAATTCGATCCCTGAACGTACAGAAGTGATTGTGCTGCCGGAAATGTTCAGCACCGGTTTTAGCATGCAGTCAGCCAGGCTGGCGGAAACGATGGATGGCAGCGCCGTACAGTGGATGAAGAAAAAAGCGGCAGAAAAAAATGTGATCATCACCGGTAGCCTCATTATAAAAGATGGCGACCGCTATGTGAACCGCCTGATATGGATGCAGCCCAATGGCGTATATGGCATTTATGATAAACGCCACCTGTTTGGATATGCCGGCGAGCATGAGCATTACCTGCCCGGCGACAAACGCCTGATAGCACAGGTAAAGGGCTGGAAAATAAACCTTTCTGTTTGTTATGATCTGCGCTTCCCAGTATGGGCGCGCAACGCCATTATTGCGGAAACCGGGGCCCCGGCCTACGATGTGCTGATCAATGTGGCTAATTGGCCGGAACGGCGCAATACCCCCTGGAAAACGCTGCTGCAGGCCCGCGCAATAGAAAACCAGGCTTTTGTAATTGGCGTGAACCGCGTGGGGAATGATGGCAACAACATTTACCACAGTGGCGATAGCAGCATTATAGATCCCATGGGCGAGATCATTTACCAGAAAGCGCATGATGAAGATATATTCACCTACACGCTGGAACGCGCACGGCTGGAGGAGGTACGGAAAAACCTGCCTTTCCTGAAGGATGCGGACAGGTTCCAGGTATTGTAGTCATACGGAGCTCGGGGCCTTTCCCGGGTTTACAAACTTCCTAATTATATTCCATGTCTTTGCTTTCCGGTATTCATCACATTGCCATTATCTGTTCTGACTACGAACGCAGTAAAACCTTTTACACACAGGTATTGGGTATGCAGATAGTGCGGGAAGTATACCGGGAGGAACGCCGGTCCTGGAAGCTGGACCTGGCTTTGGGTACACAATATGTAATAGAGCTGTTCTCTTTCCCCGAGCCGCCACCCCGGCCCAGCAGGCCGGAAGCGCAGGGATTGCGGCACCTGGCCTTTACGGTGCAGGATGTGGATACGGCCGTAGCGCAGCTACAGGCAAGTGGCGTAACACCGGAACCCATACGTGTGGACCCTTACACGGGTAAGCGCTTCACTTTTTTTACCGACCCTGACGGACTACCCTTAGAGCTATACGAAATTTAACTTTGCCAGCATGTCAGTTACTTACACCAATGCACGCATTTTCACCGGCGACCGTTTCCTGGACAACCACGCAGTATTGACCGATAATGGGCGTATTGTGGGCCTGCTGCCCGCTACGGAAGTGCCTTCCGGCACTCAGGAGATAGACCTGGGCGGAGCTACCCTGGCGCCGGCGTTAATAGACCTGCAGATCTATGGAGGGAACGGCCACCTGTTTCCTTTTAGTACGGATGCAGCATCGCTGAAAGGTACCTATGAATATTGTGTGAGCGGCGGCGCTGCTTATTTTATGCCTACCATACCTACCACCTCCCGGGAGGTAATGTTACGCTCTATGCAGGCGGTGAAAGACTACTGGCAACAGGGCGGCAAAGGTGTGCTGGGCCTGCACCTGGAAGGGCCTTTTATGAACCCGGCAAAAAAGGGCGCGCACCTGGAACAATATATTACTTCCCCAACACAAGAGGATATAAACTGGTTACTGGAACACGGCCGGGACGTTATTAAAATGATGACCTTAGCGCCGGAGCGCTGTGATCCGCAGCTGGTAAAACAGCTACAGGATGCCGGCATACTGGTATCTGCCGGGCATAGTAATGCTACCTATGAGCAGGCCTATGCTGCTTTTGAACGGGGTATTCCAACTGCCACACACCTGTTCAACGCCATGTCGGCCCTGCAAAGCCGGGCGCCGGGCATGGTAGGCGCTATTTATGATCATGATCGTATATGCGCCAGCGTAGTAGCAGACGGGATCCATGTTGATTTCTCTGCTATCCGCATCAGTAAAAAGATCATGGGGCAGCGGTTGTTCCTGATCACAGATGCAGTGGCGGAAGCCCGCAGCGGCGACTACATTTACATTTTTGATAAAGACCGTTATGTGAATGCCCAGGGTACCCTGTCCGGTTCCTGCCTGACCATGATGCAGGCGGTAAAGAACTGTGTGGAAAAGGTAGGCATTCCCCTGGACGAGGCATTGCGCATGGCCTCTGCTTACCCTGCCGCCCTGGCCGGGATGGAAAATGAGCTGGGCCGCATCAGCGCCGGTTACCGGGCTGCCATGGTGGCTTTTAACGAACAGCTGCAGGTGGTGCAGACCATTACGGAATGAGGAAAGATGGTATGCTGCTCCGTTTTAGTATCTTCGCGCTTAACAATTTCTTAATCTGTTCAAGGAAGATATGTCGGCACTAACGCGTTTTTTCACCAAAGATCATTACAGGAATAGTTTTTTACTGGGCTGGCTGGTGCTGGCATTGGTGCAGGCAGGCGTAACGGAGCTAATGGATGATGAGGCCTATTACTGGGTATACTCCCGCCACCTGGACTGGGGTTATTTCGATCATCCGCCCATGATAGCCCTGCTCATAAAAATGGGTTATGCCCTGTTTCACAATGAGTTTGGCGTGCGCCTGCTAATGGTAGTGCTGAATGTTTGTACCCTTTGGATCACCTGGCGCCTGATACCCCAAAAGCATAACCGCCTTTTTTACATGGTGCTGTGCGCTATGGGCGCTATGCAAATAGGGGGCATGCTGGCCGTGCCGGATGTACCGCTGATCTTCTTTGCCGCTTTATACTTCTGGATCTACCGCTTGTTCATAGAACAGCAAAGCTGGCGTAATACGCTGCTGCTGGGCATTAGCATGGCCCTGCTGTTTTACAGTAAATACCATGGCATACTGCTGGTGTTCTTTACCGTAGTATCTAACCCTAACCTGCTGCGGGTATTTAAGTTCTATGTAGCAGTGATCATTACCACGGTCTTATTCCTGCCGCATATTTACTGGCAGGTGGCGCATGGTTTCCCTACTCTGCAATATCACCTGGTAGAGCGTAATGCACCCAGCTATGATATTAGCTATACCCTCGAATATTTGTTAGGGCAGCTGTTATTGTTTGGTCCACTTGCAGGCTGGCTGCTGTTGTATTACGCCTTTATCTGTCCCATACAAAGCAGCTTTGAACGTACGCTAAAAGTAACCCTGATCGGGGTGCTGGCTTTTTTCCTGCTCAGCACCTATAAAGGCCGCGTAGAGGCCAACTGGACGGTGATGGTATTTGTACCGGCGGTGATACTGGCCCACCAGGCTATTATCCGCCGCAGGGGGTCCTGGAAGCTGCTGCGGTACCTGGCCTATGCAACCCTGGTTATTGTATTGGTGGTGCGTGTGTATATGGCCTGGGACTTTTTACCGGGTGTGGAGATACGGCCGGAAATTCATCATAACAGGGAGTGGGCGGCTGCCCTGCAAGCCAAGGCAGGTGATAAGCCGGTGGTGTTCATGAACAGCTACCAGCTGCCTTCCAAATACATGTTCTATGCGCCGGGTACCTTATCCTATAGCCTGAACAGCCGTTATGCACGGCGCAGCCAGTATAATTTCTGGGATACGGAAACACAGCTGTGGGGTAAACCTGTAATGCTGGCTTTTCAGCCTGGACCGGAGCTGCCTATTACAGATAGCATAAAAACGGTAAAAGGCACCTGGGACTATTACAATATACCGCGATACTATTCTTACTCCCTGAGCCGCCTGATACCAGCCATGAAAAAGGTGCAGGCCCGGCCCGGTGAGCATATGACCTTTATACTGAAAGTACGCAACGGTTACGGGCGTCCCATTCCGCAGGATACAGCCTATAAAGCCCTGCTGGGATATGCATTTGTGCATAACAGGGACGGGCTGCCGGCGGTGAAAAGCTCCATAGATCTGTTCAAAGCTATTGAACGCCGTATTATCCGTATGGAGGTGATCATGCCGGAGCAGCCAGGCACTTACCAGCTGAAGTTCTGCGTATTTGCCGGCATATTGCCGCCCACACATAATAGCGAGGCAGTGCAGGTAATCGTGAGTGATAAGATCAACAAATAAAAAAGCCGCAGCTGTTTTTGTAGCTGCGGCCAATGTATTTATACCATTTTGTAATTATTGCTCAAACGCGTTCCAGCCCTGGGCTACCAGCTTAAACTTATTACCGCCTTTGGTAATAATATGCGCGCCTTCACTAATATCTGTCATGTAGCCGATAACGCTGATCTGTTCTGACAGCACCAGCTTATCATAGTCCTCCTGTTTAATGGTGAACAGCAGCTCATAGTCTTCCCCGCCGCTTAGTGCGCAGGCCGTAGGGTCTAAGCCAAATTTGAGGGCCTGTTGTTTGGTTTGATCTTCAATGGGGATCTTTTCTTCATACAGCACACAGCCCAGGTTACTTTGCTTGCAAATGTGCAGCGTCTCTGAGCTAAGGCCATCACTGATATCCATCATGGCAGTGGGTTTTACGCCCTGCTCTTCCAGGTATTCCACAATATCCTTACGGGCTTCCGGTTTCAGCTGCCGGCCTATAATGTAGGTCTGGTTTTCCAGGTCAGGCTGCAGCTGCGGATTTTCCTGGTAGATCCTTTTTTCCCGTTCCAGCAGGGTTAAGCCCAGGTAAGCAGCGCCCAGGTCGCCGGAAACGCAGAGCAGATCGCCCTTTTGGGCGGTAGAGCGTTTTACGAACTGGTCGGGCGTTACTTCACCCAGCGCAGTTACGCTGATCACAAAACCTTTCTGGGAGGAGGAGGTATCCCCACCAATGAGGTCTACGCCATATTTTTCACAGGCAGCATATACGCCGTCATAGAACTCATTTAAGGCCTCTACTGAAAAGCGGTTGCTGAATGCAATGCTCACTGTAATATGGGTAGGGGTGGCATTCATAGCATAAATGTCTGACAGGTTCACCACTACGGATTTGTAGCCCAGGTGTTTCAGGGGGGTATAAGCCAGGTCAAAGTGAATGCCTTCTACCAGCATATCGGTGCTGATAACGGTTTGTTTGCCAAAGTGATCGATCACGGCGGCATCATCGCCCACACCTAATACGGTGCTGGCCTGTTGGATCTCAATGTTACGGGTTAAAAATTCTATCAGGCCAAACTCCCCCAGGGAGCTGATCTCTGTGCGTTCTTCACTCATTCTGATTTACGATTTTAGATTTACGATTTTAGATTTGCCTGGGAAAGCTGCTTCTTTTTGCAGGTATTAATAGTGGCAACTATTATAGACAGCAATTCATTTCCTTCCCGGTAGCACTCTCTTATAGTATCAGTAAAGTCTTTATTAAATTCCTGCAGTAGTTCAAGAAAGTAGAGTGTTTCATCTAACTCTTCTTCTACTATTTTCAATTTGTTTATAAAATCAGCTGTAGATTTTCCTCTGCAGGCGGCTCTGTAATTGGCCCCAACGGAACTGGAACATCTGACAGTTTGCTGTGTATAAGCTTTATTTACAACGCTGTATGGCAGACAGATTAATAACTTACCTACAGTAATTGCAAAATTTTTGGTACGGACTAACATAACCTGTTGATCCATAAAGAAGATGAATTTATATCAGAAAATGCCTTCCAAATCTAAAATCGTAAATCTGAAATCTAAAATCCGGCTACTGCCTGGAGTAATTGCTCATGTATTTTACCATTGCTGGCAATGATCTTCTTTTGGTGGGGAGAGAAATAATTTCCCTTAAAGTCGGTTACCTTACCGCCTGCTTCTTCCACAATAATAAACCCGGCGGCGGAATCCCAGGCATTCAGCTTGTGCTCATAAAACCCGTCAAAGCGGCCGGCGGCTACCCAGCAAAGGTCTATGGCGGCAGAGCCCAGGCGGCGTAAGGGCAGCCCTTGTTTAATAAAGCGGCCAAATACGGTTACGGGATCATTATCCTCCTCTTCCCAGGTATAGGGGAAGCCGGTTACCAGGCAGGCTTTGGCCAGGTCGGTTTTGGCAGATACCTGTATGGGCTTATTGTTCAGGGTAGCGCCCTGTCCTTTTTCTGCAAAATAAAATTCGTTCATGAAAGGGTTATACACTGCGCCCATGATCATTTTCCCATCCTGCTCTATACCTATGGATACGCAGCACAGGGGAATGCCGTGTGCAAAGTTCACCGTACCATCCAGCGGGTCTATGATCCATTTAATATTGGAGGCGGTGCTCAGCTCCCCGGCTTCCTCACTCAGAATGTAATGGTCCGGGTAAGTTTCGCGGATCACGCTGAAAATAGCGGTTTCTGCTTTTTTGTCGGCCTCTGTTACCAGGTCGTTAGCCGTACTTTTGCTGTCTATTTGAAACGTGCCGTTGAAATATTCCTGTAATATTTTTGCCCCGGCTTCTGTAGCTTTGAGTAAAGTGGCTTTTAACATGCCGCAAAGGTAGGAATTTACACCTACTCACCACTTATAACTAATTACCGTATTTTTGCATTTCAAATAATGTGAAGGAAAATTAATGGCCATCATCGGTAATCTCATATCCAGGTCACTGCGTATCCGTAAAAAGTTCACAGTTAAGTTAGGGACTCCCCGCCAATACCAGCTTCAGGTACTGCATAGGTTGCTGGAAAAGGCAAAGAATACACAGTTTGGCCGCCATTATAAGTTTCAGGAGATCTTGGATAGCCCGAACTTTATGGCACAGTACAAGACCCGCGTACCGGTACATAACTACAACAAAATGAACGCGGAGTGGTGGTATAAGGCCCTGGAAGGGGAAGATAATGTGAGCTGGCCGGAAAAGGTGAAATACTTTGCCCTCAGCTCCGGTACTTCCGAATCTGCCAGCAAGCATATACCGGTTACCCGCGACATGCTGCGCACCGTGAAAAAAGTAGGGGTGAAGCAGCTATACTCCATGGCTAATTTTGATATACCGCCCCGCTCCTTTGAAAAAGGCATCCTGATGCTGGGGGGCACCACCTCCCTGTACGAAAAGGGCGACTATTACGAGGGGGACATGAGCGGTATACAGGCCAAGAACATTCCCCGCTGGTTCCGCCGCTTTTACAAGCCGGGGGGCCGTATCTCCAAAAAGCCCAACTGGGAGCAGCGTATTAAGCTCATTGTGCGCAAAGCGCGGCAGTGGGATGTAGGTACCGTATGTGGCGTACCTGCCTGGGTGCAAATTGTGCTGGAGGAAATTATTAAGTACCACGGCGTAAAAAATATTCATGAAATATGGCCTAACCTGGCCATTTACATACACGGTGGCGTATCTTTTGAGCCTTACCGCGATAGTTTCCAGAAGCTGCTGGGTAAGCCTATTACGTTCATTGAAACGTATATGGCGTCCGAAGGCTCCTTTGGTTTCCAGGCCCGGCCCGGTACCAAAGGCATTAAGCTGGTGCTGAATGCAGGCATTTTCTTTGAATTTATTCCGTTTAACGAGGAGAATTTTGATGCAGACGGGGAAGTAAAACCCAACCCTAAATCCTACATGATCCACGAAGTGGTGGAGGATGTGGAGTATGCCGTAATGCTGAGCACCTGTGCCGGCGCCTGGCGTTACCTGATTGGGGATGTGGTAAAATTCACCTCTGTAAAGGAGCATGAGATCGTGATCGTAGGGCGTACCAAACAGTTCCTGAGCCTGTGCGGTGAGCATATGAGCATTGATAACATGAACAAGGCTATTGATATGGTGCAAAAGAAGCTGGGCATTACGGTAAAGGAATTTACTATTGCAGGCTTCCCGTACCAGAACCTGTTTGCACACCGCTGGTATATAGGTACGGATGATGTGAATGTGGATAGCAACAAGGTGCGTGAGATCATTGACCAAACACTGAGCGAAGTAAATGATGACTACGCCGTGGAAAGAACCGCTGCCTTAAAAGAGATCTTTGTAGAGGTGCTGCCGAACGAGGTGTTCATTGATTACCTGCGCTGCAAGGGCAAGGAAGGAGCTATGAACAAATTCCCAAGAGTGCTGAAGGGAGAAAAGGCAAAAGATTGGCAAAGCTTTTTGGAAACAAAAGCAGTAGCTAACGGAAAGTAAACTTATTATAATGGGGCCCGGCCACTCCGGGCTCCATTTAACATTTTAAAAAAGATGGGTAACTTTAGCGATTCAGTTACCCTTTTTTTATTACATGATAGCAGCAATCGTAGCAGGATTAGGACTGGGCGTTTTTCTATCATTATCGGTGGGGCCGGTAATATTTGCCATCATTAAGTATAGCATCAATAACGGGTTTAAGGCAGGTATCAGCTTTGTGCTGGGCGTGAGCTTCAGCGATATACTGTTTGTGCTTATCGGCAACCTGGGCACCGCTTTTATTGAAGGCCTGGAAGATTATAAGCGCACTATTGGCGTAGTAGGCGGTATTATGCTGGTGGGCATGGGACTGTACGGGCTGTTCTTCAAAAAAATAAGGATCAGCACCGGGGAAGAAAAACCGGAAATGTTCCGCACGCATGATTACCTGAAGATCTGGCTGGCGGGTTTCCTGATGAATACCCTGAACCCTGGTGTGATCATTTTCTGGTTAGGCGTATGCGTGGCTAACAGCGCTACTACGGTAAGCCACAGGCTGATCATGTTCAGCCTGTGTTTGGTGTTTGTATTGTCAGCTGATATTTTAAAGGTATTTGTAAGTAATAAGATCCGTCATAAGCTTACCATGAATAACGTAGTATGGCTGAATAGAATAGCCGGGGCCAGCATGGTGCTGTTTGGGGTGGTGCTGTTGTATAAGGTGCTGTTTGATGTAGGGGGATTGGGCGGGCATTAGAAATGAGCTGATGTGCTGGTTTTTGTTGTTTAATGTTTGATGATATAGTTAGTCAATTATAAATGAAACAGGATGTCTGGATTTTGGTCCGGACATTTTTTATTATAAAAAATTCAAGTTCTCCAAAGCAGCAAACATCAGCACATTGATAATTACTTCACATAAAGATAACCCTGCCGCACTTTTTCATATTTTAATTTTGCCCTTTGGTTTCATATCTCATTTCTCAAACACTTACCAAACGATGGAGTTGCTGGACCGGATCAGGCAGGGTGATGAAGCCGCATTCGGAAACTTTTTTGATGAGCATCATGCCAATCTCTTTTTCTTTTTCAGGAAAAAGACCGGCTCTGACTTCCTGGCTGAGGAGCTGGTGCAGCTGACCTTTATTAAGCTCTGGAACAACCGCCATGGCCTGAACCTCGCTGTAGCATTGCCTGTACAGCTGTTCCGCATTGCCCGCACTACTTTAATTGATAAGCTGAGAACAGAGGCGGTAGCCAATAAAAGAATGGATGCGCTGAGCGAAGCGCTGGAAACCACTGTGGCCACACCATCCCTATACGAAGAAAAAGAAGTGATGGAAAGATTGCATGCTGCAATAAATAAATTACCCCCCGCCCGCCGCACTATTTTCCGCATGAATCGCCTGGAAGGCTTTACCCACAAGGAAATAGCCCATCATTTGAACATCTCTCCCAGAACCGTTGAGCACCAGATCAGCCATGCCGTAAGGCAGCTGCTGCAATGGCTATTTTAATTTAATGTTAACAGTAGGTAGTGCCCTGCCTGTTCATCGTATTTACATGCGAAAGGAGTTACGTTTACCGCATGAGCTTAGATCCGCAGTTAATAATACGTTTTTTAAGAAATGAATGTACAGAGGAGGAAGGGGTCCTGGTGGCGGACTATTTAAGCGCGCACCCGGAAGAGCTGGATCGTTGGCTGAATGAAGCGGAATGGCTTCGTTTTGAAAGCACTGAAACCATGCTGCCTGCCCGCTCTGCCAGCATGAAGCAGCAGGTAATGCAGGCTATTCATACATCGGCAAAAGTAAAACGGATCAGCTATGCAAAGCTGGCTGCGGCAGCTATGTTATGCGTAGTGGTATCTGTATCCGCCTCCTTATGGTGGCAGCATAATGCCGTGAATAAGCAGCAGGCGGCCGGCCTGGCAGCAGCCAATAATAATATGATCCTGATCAGCAACCCTGCCAATGATGTAAAGCAGGTGCGCATGCCGGATGGATCGCTGGTGGTGCTGGATGCGCAAAGCGCTATCCGTTATCCGCAAAACTTCAGAAACAACCGTACCATATGGCTGCAGGGCAGCGCGCTGTTTGATGTATCTAAAGACGAGGCCCACCCCTTCCAGGTAAATGCCGGCGCGCTGGATATAACGGTATTGGGCACACGCTTTAAGGTAAATGCGATTGATAAAAGTGGTGATATGAACATTCAATTGTTCAATGGAAAAATACGGGTAACAGCAGGCAGCAGTAAAAATACAACAGAGCTGCTGCCGGGCAATGAGCTGCATTACCAGCAGGGAAGCTGGACGGTGCGGGCTTTCAAAGGCAGCCAGCCGGAAAAGCTGCAACCAGCCGCTCCTGCTAAAACCTATATACCTGTGCAAAGTGATGCGCTGGTATTTGAGAACCAGCCACTGCCGGTAGTACTGGAAACATTAGCGTTAAGGTTTAACACAACTATTCATTATAAGGAAAAAGTGATCCGTGCCTATTATTTCAGCGGGGAGTTCACCGCTACGGCGCCGTTATCGTCTATATTAAACACTATCTGTACTTTGAACAGTTTACAGTTAAAAGAGGACAGCACCGGTTACACGCTATTACCGGCTAAGAAATGATCCGTTAGCGATCTGCATTATTTACAACACTTGTTACTCAATTGATAATATCAAAAATTCAATTTATGGTATTAAATGGTACCCGTATGCACTTTTTTAAAGCACATGTATGCATGTGCATCCTGCTTGGGCTGCTAACCGTTACAGCCAAAAGCTTTGCACAATCCCTGGTACAGCCGGTAGTTAAAGGCGTGGTGCAGGACAGCACCGGCAATGGCCTGTTTGGCGTAACAGTAGGCGCAATAAATACTGCTACCGGCTACACTACCGGCACTTTTACAGATGAAAGCGGCGTGTTCCAGTTTGCGAAGCTGCCGGAAGGCGGACCTTACACGTTTAAGTTTTCCAGCGTGGGTTTTGAGGCAAAGGAAATGAGCGGTTATACCGTAAAGGCCGACGGGCATATTTCCCTGGCAGTAAAGCTGCGGCAGGACAATAAATCACTGGACGAAGTGATTATAGTAGGTTATGGTACGCAACGTAAGGCTAACCTTACCGGCGCGGTAGACCAGGTAGGGCCGGAAGTATTGGAGAACCGCTCCATTTCCAGCCTGGGCCAGGGTTTGCAGGGCGTAGTACCCAACCTTAACCTGATAATGGGTGATGGTAAGCCTATTCAGGCGCCCACCTTTAACATCAGGGGTACCACCTCCATAGGCCAGGGCGGTAATGCGCTGGTATTGGTGGATGGAGTAGAAGGTGATCCCAGCCTGATAAACCCCAATGATATTGCTACCATTACGGTGTTGAAAGATGCTTCCTCGGCCGCTATTTACGGCGCCCGCGGCGCATTTGGCGTGGTGCTTATTACCACTAAGCAGCCCACCAAAGGCAAAACCAGCATTACCTATTCCGTGAACCATGCTATTAAAAGCCCTACTACGGTGCCGGATGTAGTAACAGACGGCTATACCTACGCAAAGATGTTCAATGAAGCGTGGACGGCCTGGAACGACTATTCCCAAACCCCACAGAACGTAAATAAAACAGTAAAGTTCTCACCGGAATACCTGGCTGAATTTGAGCGCAGGTCACAGAACCCTAACCTGCCTAAGGTTGAGGTAGGGCCTAACGGAGAGTACGTGTATTATGCGAGCACGGACTGGTATAAGGAGCTGTATAAGGATCATAACAGCGCTACAGAGCATAACCTTGCCCTTTCCGGCAGCAGCGGTAAAGCCAGCTATTATGTAACGGGCCGTTACTTTTCTCAGGATGGTTTGTTCCGCTACAACTCTGATGATTACAAGATGTACACCTTCCGTGGCAAAGGCTCCATACAGCTGTATCCCTGGCTGCGGATAGAGAACAACACCAGCTATTCTTCCATGAACTACCATAACCCGCTGAACGTAGGTGAAGGCGGTAGCATATGGCGTAACCTGGCCGATGAAGGGCATGCTATGGCGCCGTTGCTGAACCCTGATGGTACGCTTTCCTACTCCGCCGCCTATACGGTGGGCGATTTTTATTACGGAAAGAATGGTATTGATATGACCAAACGTGTGCTGCGCAATACTACCGGCTTCACGGCCGAAGTGCTGAAGAATAAGCTGCGTATAAAAGGCGACTTTACCTTTCAGAACACAGACAGTACAGCGAAGCAGTTACGCGTTCCTGTGCCTTACAGCCGCATACCGGGCGTAATTGAGTATGTAGGCACCAACACCAATGATATACAGAATACTTACCGCCAGACAGATTACCTGGCCACTAATATTTACGGCGAGTATGAAACCCATTTTTATGGCGGCCATTACTTTAAGGCCATGCTGGGTTATAACTATGAGCAGTCTACCTACAAAAGGCTGATCACTGCCCGTAATGGACTGATCTATGATGATGCGCAGGATATTAACCTGGCGCTGGGCCAGTCGCTGACCACCAGCGGCGGTTGGGAAAAATGGAATATACTGGGTGGTTTTTACCGCCTGAACTATGTATATAAAGATAAGTACCTGCTGGAGGTGAATGGCCGTTATGATGGGTCTTCCAAATTCCCGGCCCATGAAAGGTATGCCTTCTTCCCCTCCGTATCTGCCGGCTGGCGTGTATCCGGTGAATCTTTCTGGAAGGTGCCGAAAGAAATTATATCAGACCTGAAGATAAGAGGTTCCTATGGCTCGCTGGGCAATGGTAACATTGGCTCCTATGCCTTCCAGGAGAAATTCAACATTGCACAATCAGGTCTTATACTGAACGGCGTAAGGCCCCAGAAAACAAGCCAGCCGGGTGTTATACCAGACGGCCTTACCTGGGAAACCTCTACCACGCAGAACCTGGGGCTGGATATGTCATTACTCTCAGACCGCCTGCAGCTGACGGCGGATGGTTACATCCGTAAAACAACGGATATGTTTACCGTAGGTATGACCCTGCCCGCAGTTTTTGGTACGGATGTGCCTAAAGGCAACTATGCGGACCTGAAAACCAAAGGCTGGGAGGTATCCCTTGCCTGGCGTGATCACTTCAACGCATCCGGCAAACCGTTCCATTACGGTGTGCGGGTGGTGCTGGCCGATTACCAGTCAGACATCACCAAGTATAACAACCCGCAAAGAAAGCTGACTGATTATTATGCCGGGCAAAAGGTAGGAGAGATCTGGGGCTATGTTACAGACGGTTTCTTTACCTCAGCGGAAGATATTGCAAAATCACCCGCACAAACGCTGATCAAAGCATCTACCAGCGGCAAGCTGCTACCGGGCGATATTAAGTTCCGGGATGTGAATGGAGATGGCGTGATCAACGATGGTGATAATACGGTAGATAAACCCGGCGACCGGGTGGTGATAGGTAATTTTACACCGCGCTATACCTATGGTATTAACCTGGATGCGGACTGGAACAACTTTTTCTTTTCCACTTTCTTCCAGGGTGTTGGAAAGCAGGACTGGTGGCCGGGCGCAGAGGCGGATGTTTTCTGGGGCCAGTACAACCGGCCTTATAATGATATTCCTAAATCGCAGCTAGGCAACATCTGGTCTGCAGAAAATCCCAACACTTATTTCCCAAGATATAAGGGTTATTCCGCCCAAAGCGGCAACGGGGAGCTGCAGGTGGCGCAAACCAAATACCTGCAGAACGTGGCTTATATCCGCATGAAAAATATTCAGCTGGGTTATAACCTGCCGCAAACATTACTGAGCAGGATCCGTATCAGCAATGCAAGGGTGTATGTATCCGGCGAGAACCTGTGGTCATGGTCGCCGCTGTACCGCGTTACCAAAGACATTGATCCGGAAAGCATACTGGGCTCAGACCGTGTGCTGACCGAAGGTAAAAATGGTAACGGTAACAACTACCCGATATTAAAGAGCATCACCTTTGGTTTATCCGTAACCCTGTAATCCTTATTTGTAAAATTTAAAATGCAGCAATAGCTATGTGTATAAAACATGTATGGATCTTACTCCTTTCCGTTACGCTCTTTACTGCCTGCAGTAAAAAGCTTGACCAGGTGCCTGAAGATACTGCCACCAAAGCCGCCATTTTTGGCAGTGAAAAAGGAATGGAAACCTATGCCAACTCCTTTTACGAAATACTGCCTACGGCCAATAATATACACCAGGGCGATGCGATGGCTGATTATGCGGCCCGCACCCAGGTGCCTGACTTTTTAAGGGACGGCGCTTATGGCCCCCGCCAAAGCTCCGGCTGGGACTGGACGGCACTGCGTAACATTAACTTTTTCCTGGAGAACTGTAATAACCCCAAGATATCGCCCAAGGTTATACGTAATTATATAGGGCTGGCAAAGTTCTTCCGCGCCTGGTTTTATTTTGATAAGATAAAACGCTTTGGCGATGTGCCCTGGATCAACAAAACCATGACCATTAACGATCCGGACCTGTTTAAGGGAAGGGATAGCCGCACGCTGGTAATGGATTCCGTACTGGCTGATATTGACTCTGCCTGCGCCAGCATCACCGCTACTGACGATAAATCACGCAGCCTGATCACCAGGTATGTGGCTTATGCCTTTAAATCAAGAGTATGCTTGTTTGAAGGCACTTTCCGCAAATACCATACGGAGTATGGCTTGCAGAACACGGCAGACCGCTGGCTTACGGAAGCTATGAATGCTGCTAAAACTGTGATGGACGAAGCCGGGTATACACTGAGCACGGCTAACGGCACCGCACAATCTTACCGGCAGCTGTTCATCAGCAAAGCGCCGGTGAGCGCTGAAATTATGCTGGCCGCCTTATGCGACCCTAACCTGAGCGTGTACAATGATGGCAACTGGTGGTGGACCAGCGCTACCTATGGCTCCCGCGTAAGCTTTACCCGCACATTCATTAATACTTACCTGAATATTGACGGTACACCCTTTACCTCCAAAGCCGGTTATGCTACCCTGCCTTTTGTGGAGGAAGTAAAAGGCCGCGATCTGCGTTTGCAGCAAACCATCCGCATGGGCAGCTATAAAAGGGTAAATGGTGGTGTGCCACAAGCGGCGCCGCCGGTATTTTCGTATACCTATACCGGTTACCAGCCTATTAAATGGTGCCTGGATGATACGTACTATGATGGCGGCAGCCGTAATGATAACTCCATATCCATTATACGTTATGCAGAAGTATTGCTGAACTATGCAGAGGCAAAGGCGGAGCTGGGCGCTTTTACAGATGCTGACTGGGGTATGACCGTAGGTGCGCTGCGCGCCAGGGCCGGTATTACCGGCGGCTTAACGGCTAAGCCGGTGGTAGCAGACGATTACCTGAAAACAACTTATTTCCCCGGCATTACAGACCCTGCGCTGCTGGAAATACGCCGTGAAAGAGGTATTGAGCTGGCGCTGGAAGGTTTCCGCTTTTATGATATTGTACGCTGGAAACGCGGTGAGCTGATGGACCAGGTATGGAACGGCTTTTATGTGCCTGCCCTGGATACGCCTATGGACCTGAACGGGGATGGCGTGAATGATGTGGTGTTTTACCAGCAGAAGCCGGCCACCCAGCTGCCGGGCGTTACCTATGTAAATGTGGCGGCCACTATTAACGGTGGGGTAAACCCGCAGCGGCTTTCGCACGATACGTATGGAGAGCTTAACTGGCTGAATAATATTTCCCGGAAATGGAATGATAAGTACTACCTGTATCCCATCCCGGAGGCAGACCGGTTAATGAACCCCAAGCTGGGGCAGAACCCGGGATGGTAAATTAATGTGCCAGCATAACTGCTTACCATAAATGAAATGTCCGGATCATTGATCCGGACATTCTTTTTATATCATTATCGTCAAATATCAAACTCACGAGCACATTTACCTGATCGTCCAGGTTTCATTACCGGCCAGCAGCTTATCCAGGTCGCCGGGGCCTCTTTTGGCAATAGCGTCTTCGATCTGGCGGGCCATCCCTTCTTCATAGGTAGGACGACTGGTTTGGTAAAACACGCCGAAGGGGCGGGGCAGGTGGCCTTCAATCCGGGGATCATCGAAGATGCGGGTTAAAAGCTGTGCCTTATAAAAATCCTTTTCGTCGTGGATCCACAGGTCGCTGGCGCTGTATTGCTCACCCAGGGTTACTACCACAGGTTTTAAACCATCCAGGCGGATGCCTTTATCTTTCTGCGCGCCAAAGATCAGGGGCTGACCTTGTTCCAGCATCACGGTTTCTGTGGGGCGTGTACCTTTTTCTGTAAATATTTCAAAAGCGCCATCGTTAAAGATGTTACAGTTCTGGTATATTTCCAGAAAGGAGGCGCCTTTATGGGCATGGCTGCGTTTCAGCATTTCCTGCAGGTGCTTGGGATCACGGTCCATGCTGCGGGCTATAAAAGTAGCATCCGCACCCAGGGCCAGGGCCAGAGGATTGAACGGATGATCTATACTACCCATGGGGGTGGACTTGGTGATCTTGTTCTCCTCGGAAGTAGGGGAGTACTGGCCTTTGGTAAGCCCGTATATCTGGTTGTTAAACAACATGATATTCAGGTCAAAATTGCGGCGCAGCAGGTGAATGGTGTGGTTACCACCTATGGACAGGCCATCGCCATCACCGGTTACAACCCATATGCTCAGTTCCGGGCGGCTGGCTTTTAAGCCGGAGGCTATTGCCGTGGCACGGCCGTGAATAGAGTGCATGCCGTACGTGTTCATATAATACGGGAAGCGGGAAGAGCAACCGATACCGGAAATGATCACTATATTTTCGCGGGGAATATTCAGCCCCGGCATAATGGTTTGTACCTGTTTTAATATGGAGTAGTCTCCGCAGCCCGGACACCAGCGTACTTCCTGGTCCGTTGCAAAATCCTTGGCGGTCAGCGCCTGCGGAGCTATAGTTGTTGTTGACATCCGTTTATATATTAAAAGTCTGCAAAGTTAATTAATAATGAATAGTTAATAATTAATAATAAAGTACTTCGTTTGGCACGGCTAATAATTATTTAAGTACTGCATTCCTGAAGCACCTGTTAATTATTAATGCTTAATTATTCATTAAAAGATCCCAGTATTCTGCCGCACGGCGGGTATGCGGTATTACAATAGTGCCGCCTACTATGTTGGCTACAGCAAAGATCTCATACATTTCTTCTGTTGTGATCCCCTGTTCATGGCATTTACCCAAATGGTATTTGATACAATCGTCGCAACGCAGCACCATAGACGATACAAGGCCCAGCATTTCCTTTACTTTGGTGCTCAGCGCCCCTTCTGCATAGGTATTGGTATCCAGGTTAAACAGGCGGTTAATAACCTTGTTCTGCTTGTCCAGGATCACTTCATTCATTTTAGCCCTGTAGTCGTTAAATTCTTGGATCTGATCTGCCATACGTCTTTTTATTTCACCGCTAAAGCTATGAAAGGATTGGCAAATATAGATATAATCTACTTCATTGGTGGACTATTGGGCGGAAGATAGGCTATAATAAAAGGTTATAGGTTATAACCGTAGATTATAAGGGTAATAAGGGAGATGGCTCAGCAGGGTAGTTTGAGCCTTGACATGGACTTCACCAGGGATGGACCAGGGAAAAACATGGGATCTGGTAGGGAAACACATGAGAAAGACATGAGAAACACATGGAAAAGACATGGAAAAAGGTTGATTGAAAACCGTGGTAAAATGATGTAGGGTTTTATGTAGGGGGGAGGAGTTGCGCAGCAATGTCAGTAGGGAAAAAGGGGGGATTTAGGAGGGAAGGGTACCAGTTGCACAGCAATCGGACAGGAATAGATGTGCCCCACCTTTAAGGTGGGGCGGCGGCTATTTACCGGCCGCTTCCAGGTAGTCTTTCACGCCCTGCACAATCTTATCTGCCATCAGCTGGCGGAAAGCCGGGTCTAATACTTTAGCCTCATCGCCCGGGAAGCTCAGGAACAGGGTTTCTATGAGGGCATCCGGAAATTCAGTTGGGTTGTTGAGAATAAAATTGAAATTACCGTTACAGCCAAACCCTGATAAACCGGTTTCCAGCATGCGGTTGTAAATAAAACGGGCCAGCGGCTCGCAAAAGGGGTGTTTATAATAGGTGGCAGTGCCTTTCACATCTACCGGGTTTACGGATGAGTTCAGGTGCACGCTTAACAGCAGGTCAGGATCCGTACGGCGGAAGTTGGAGAGGCGGTCCTCATTGGCCACAAACTGATCGCGGGTGCGGGTGGCAATAACGGTGGCGCCTTCTTTTTCCAGCGCGGCTTTTACCAACAGGGAAATGGAAAGGCTCAGCTCTTTTTCATACACACCCATATTACCCAATGCGCCTACATTGCTGCCACCATGGCCGGCATCCAGCCCAATGGTAAGGTCTTTCAGCTGCAGGCTGGCAGGGGTGCGCTTTACTTTTACCTGAAGGGTATCGCCCCTGTAATAGACCTGGTATCCCCATGGAAAGGCATGATGCAGGTTAATGACCATGCGGAACACTTCCGGCTCTATCTGCTGCCAGGCCACCTGCTGAATTTCACGGGTGGTACCGAGCTGTGTTTGCAGCCCCTCTTCTGCATAAGCGCCATACACATCTACAATGATCTTACCGGGTTCTACTTCCTGGGTGGAGGTATAGGGCAGCTTATCTGCCAGGGGCACGGATACGTAATCGTAATTCTCATCGGCCCAAACCCTGGCTGTATTAATAATGCTTATGGGCGACAGCTCCTCGAGGGTGGCTGTATCCAGCAGTGGCTCCGGTATATAGGCTATGTGGCGGGGCGCCAGCTTTATCTTATAATAATCCCCTTCGCGTCCGGCAATCTGCAGCAGCACGCCTTCATTCAGGTAGCCTAATTTTTCAGGACCCAGGCGGTCGCCATGAGGCGAGGTGGTGAGGTAGGTCATGTTATCAATAGTGCGGCCGGTGAACAGCCCTTCATTACGCATAAAGCTGTAATAATTGCCGCTTTCCTTTACCGTGCTGTTGCCATTGCTATCCTGCAGGGTTACCTTAATACGGCCAAACAGCAGGCTGTCTGTATCCTGTATTACGTACATGCCTTCGTAAAAGCCGGGCACGCCCTGCGTTTCATTTGCCGGCAGCTCCTGTAGCGGCCTGTTATTGATCCAGGTGGCTTTGCAGCCGGGGTAAGCCTTCATTTTAATGCGCAGGGTATCACCTTCTACCAGCTGCAGGTTGCCCTGGGGCGAGATGTTAAAGTAATCAATGCGGAAAACGGGCGTAGCGCTGGGGGGCGGTAAAGGGCGATAATAATACACTACCTGTTTCGTATAGGTTTTACCGGTGCTATCTGCTGCGGTTAAGTTAAAGGCGGTTCTGCCCACTGCCAGCTCTTTTTTAATGGCAAAAGCGCCGGTGGGGTATACGTAAATGCTATCGTTATTGAGATAGAGCCGGCAGCCTTTACAGGTGCGGCCGGAGAGGTATTGTCTGGCGCTGCTTACATTATTCTGTTCCCTTACAGGTTGGTTCAGGTGTAGTAAAACCTGTGCGATGGCCGGCTGCTGCATCCCGCACAAAATGATCACCAGCAGCCTTTGCAAAAAACGTTTAGTCATGATCCCCGGAAAATAATGTGCAAATTTAATGTGCTAATACGCTAATGTGCTAATATGCCGGTAAATCAATGCAAAAGCATTCACTCATTGGCATATTAACATTCACCGGCGCATTAGCACATCAGCACATTATCCATTACCAAATATACCGGTTTTCGGCAATCAGCTTATCCGCTATTCTGCGGCGGGCATCTTTGGTATTAAAGGGTTCTGTTTTTGTAAAACGTTTCAGGCCTAACAGCATCATACGTTGCTCATCGCCTTCTGCAAAGCTGTTAATAGCATCTTTACCATATTTGTGGATACGGTCGGCAGCATCGGTAAGGTAGGTGCGCACCATATCGGCCTGCAGGGCAGCAGCGCTTTCGCCCTGTGTATCTACCATCTTTAACAGGCGCAGCAAGCCGCTTTCTGCGGTAAAGGTTTCAATGGCCATATCGGCAATATTCATCAGCAGCTCCTGTTCTGTTTCCAGCCTGGCCATCAGCTTCTGAGCGGCTGCGCCGGCTACCAGCAGAATGGCTTTTTTCAGGCTCAGGATCAGCTTTTTTTCTTTGCTGAAAGGGGTTTCATCATCGCTGCCAAAGTCCGGTATGCTCATCAGCTCCTTCATTACGTTCATGGCGGGCGTCATCAGGTCCAGCTTACCTTTCATGGCGCGTTTCAGTGTCATGTCCAGTGTAAGCAGGCGGTTAATTTCGTTGGTGCCTTCAAAAATCCGGTTGATGCGTGCATCGCGGTAAGCTTTTGAAATTACGTATTCATCACTGAAGCCGTTACCCCCGTGGATCTGTACGCCTTCATCCACCACATAGTCCAGTACTTCAGAGCCATTGACCTTTAACATGGCGCATTCCACTGCATATTCTTCTGCTGCACCCAGCACTGCTTCATTAAAGGGTTTGCCGGCGGCCAGCAGCTCCTGCTCCTGCTGCTCTATGAGCTGCGCAGTGCGGAACAGGGACGATTCTGCCATCCAGGTGCGGATGCTCATTTCGGCGAGCTTATGTTTTATAGCGCCGAAGTTGGCAATGGGCTGTTTAAACTGCTCGCGGGTGATGGCATAATTCACTACGTTGGTAATGGTTTTTTTACAGGCGCCCAGGGCGGCTGCGCACAGCTTCAGGCGGCCTATGTTCAGGATGTTAAAGGCTATGAGGTGGCCTTTGCCAATATCGCCCAGCACATTTTCTGCGGGTACCTTTGCATCCTGGAAATAGATCTGGCGGGTGCTGGAGCCTTTAATGCCCATTTTATGCTCTTCTGCACCCAGGGTAAAACCGGGGGTATCCTTATCTACAATAAAACCGGTGAACTTATCGCCGTCTATTTTAGCAAATACGGTAAATACATCTGCAAAACCGGAGTTGGTGATCCAGCACTTTTGCCCGTTCAGTAAATAATATTTGCCATCATCAGAAAGTTTGGCGGTGGTTTTGGCGCTCAGCGCATCGGAACCGGAGTTAGGCTCCGTAAGGGCATAAGCGCCTTTCATTTCACCACTGGCCAGTTTGGGAATATATTTTTGTTTCTGTGCTTCTGTTCCGAAATATAAAATAGGCAGGGAGCCAATGCCCGTGTGAGCCGCCATGGCTACGGAAAAGGAGTGGCCGGAGCCCAGCGCTTCATTAATGATGGTGGCGGTTACAAAATCTTTTCCCAGGCCGCCGTATGCTTCCGGGAAGCTGGCGCCCAGCAGGCCCTGCTCACCGGCTTTATCCAGCAGGGAAGGCATGAGGCCTTCTTCCAGCTTATCCAAACGGTCCAGCACGGGCGTTACCTCTTTCTCTACAAACTGCTCCGCCATTTCTTTGATCATGCGTTGCTCCTCATTAAAATCTTCAGGTGTGAATACATCATAGGGAGTGCTTTCTTTTACCAGGAATTCGGCCCCTTTGAGGGATGTTTTTTTATCAACTGTAGTATCCATAACTAGGTATTTGAAAAAATGAAGTAAGAGGTATGAAGTATGATAGCTGAAAGCGATGGCAAGGATATGATCTGATTTAACTGAATGCCTGGAACTTACACTGCAAACTTCAAGACCCGTGTATCGTAATTTACTTAGTTTGGGGCAAATGGCAAAAGTTGATTAAAATTGTTGGGTTAACAGTATGTCATCTTTTTATTTACCATATGGCAAGAGCCGTTTTCACGGTGTGCAGGCGGGGAACGGCCCGCAGCTGCTTATTTGCCTGCATGGCTTTGGGGAAAGCGCCCTGCATTTTGTACCGCTGGCCACTACTATGGGCGAACGGTTCACCATTATTGCGCTGGATATGCCGCTGCATGGTAAAACAGAATGGAATGAGCAACGTGCTTTTACCCCGGCAGATCTTAAAGCGTTGGTGGCCCTGGTATTGCAGCAGCAGCAAAAAGAAGTGTTCTCTTTAATGGGCTACAGCATGGGCGGGCGGCTGGCCCTGTGCCTGGTGCCGCAAATGGCGGCACAGCTGCAGCACCTGTTCTTACTGGCGCCGGATGGTATTAAAAATAACCCCTGGCATATGTTTGTAACCCGTACCTGGTTAGGCAACCGGCTGTTTAAATATGTAACCTATCACCCGGCCCTGTTCTTTAAGCTACTGTCATTTGTGCGGCAACTGGGAGGGGTAAACGAAAGTGTATACAAATTTGTTTTCAGCAGCATGAATAAGGTAGATAAACGGGTGCAGGTGTACCAGGTATGGACGGCCATGCGCCGTATGCTGCCGGACCTGAAACGCTGTAAACAGCTGCTGGCGCAGTATAGGATCCCTACCCTGCTGATCTACGGAAAATATGACCGCATTATTCCCGCAGTGCTGGGCCGGCGTTTGGTGGATGGTTCTTTTAATGGTGAAATACTGGTGCTGGATAAAGGGCATCAATTGATGTCGGCAGAGCTGGGGAATGTTATCATGTTAAGAATATAATATATATTTGCACCTCAAGGACCGGTCTGTACTTATAACCATTTCTTAATTAAAAACCATCTAACCTATGTACACAAAGACCGCGACCGCGATAGGGATCCTATCCCTTATGCTGACTGTAGCAGCCTGTAAAAAAAGTGAAATTGTAGCAACTCATTCAAAGCCGGCACCGATTGAAAAACAGGCCCCAACGGAAGCTTCCCAAAAATTGGCGGTAGATGAAGTTTCAACGCTTGCCCGCGTTGCCTCACCAGTACCCGGTTACGTAGTAACGTATGCGTATGGAATAAAAAATCCAAGGTACGCGGCTGGCTACCACACCGGCGATGATTATGCAGCGCCCAAAGGCAAAAAAGTGGTGGCCGTACTGGCCGGCACTATTGCATGGTCCAACAGCAATGGCGGCTCCTATGGCAACTGGATAGGCCTGCGCACGGCTACCGGTCGTGACTATATTTATTGCCATCTTTCCGTGCGTTCTGTAAAAGCAGGGGATAAAGTAGCAGCAGGTCAGAAGCTGGGAGAAGTTGGCGCCACCGGCAACGTTACCGGGCCTCACCTGCATTTTGAGGACAGGCCCAAGGGTGGCGGTTATGGCAATGACCGTAAACCTAAATGGTAATCTAAGCTGATTGATAGCCCCCTGTGCATGCAAAGCATTACTGACCGGTCCTTTTCGGTGCTTTGCAGAGCAGGGGGCTCTATTTTTAGCGAGAAAGATATACTTTTGACCGCCCTCCCGGAGGTGAAAGTGATATGAATATTTTTCTGATTATAGTATTGTTGTTAGGGGTAGCCTATTGCCTGCTGCTATTGTGGTATGGCCTGGGCTGGAAACAGCTGGCGTCCTTTATTCCGTCCAAACCGGTTAGCGGCAGTACCCGCGTAACCGTGATCATTCCTGCGCGGGATGAGGAGCAGAACCTGCCTCCCCTGTTAGAAGCCCTGCAGCAGCAAACCTATGCAGCGGCCCTGCTGCAAATAATAGTGATAGATGATTTTTCAACCGATAACACGGCGCAGGTAGTGAGCAGCTTTCCTGCATCCAATGTGCAGCTGCTGCGCATGAGCGATCACCTGGATCTTACACAGCGCTTAAACTCCTATAAAAAGAAAGCCATTGAACTGGCTATAGGCCAGGCTACCGGCGACCTGATAGTGACTACGGATGCGGATTGCATTATGGGTCCCCGCTGGATCGAAGTGCTGGTGCAGTTCTATGAAACACACTCCTTTAAATTTATTGCTGCCCCGGTAAGCTTTTATAAAGAGTATAATTTTTTCAAGATCCTGCAATCGCTGGATTTCATGAATATGCAGGGCATTACCGGTTCGGTGGCACAGCTTAAAATAGGCACTATGTGCAACGGGGCTAACCTGGTCTATGAAAAAGCGGTGTTCCATGAAGTGGGCGGTTTTAGCGGTATTGATACCATAGCCTCCGGCGATGATATGCTGCTGATGTACAAGATCTATAAAAAATACCCTAACGGTATTGGCTATCTGAAGAATGAGGAAGCTATAGTGCGTACGCTGCCGGTAGATACTTTAAAGGGCTTTATGCACCAGCGCATCCGCTGGTCGTCCAAGGCCGATAAGTATGAAGACAAGCGCCTGACCTGGATGCTGGCCATTGTTTATTTCTGGAATGCAGCCCTGCTGCTGATGGGGCCTGTGGCTGTTTTTTATCCGGAGTGGCGTAATTGGTTCCTGATATGCCTGTTGTTTAAGATCACTGTGGAGCTGTATTTTATGATACCCGTAGCCCGTTTCTTTCACAAAACTATGTTGCTGGTATGGGTAATTCCCGGCCAGCTCTTTCACATTCCCTATATTGTAATTGCGGGCTGGCTGGGTAAATTTGGAAGCTATCAGTGGAAAGGCCGCCGCGTTAATTAATAATTAAAAATGAATAATTAAGGGATTGCGTTTTATCACCGTTCTGTAAGCCTTATTTGATATAGTCCGGTCTTACCTGTTTCAGTAGGCATACTCAAAGCTATTCCTGGTACATATTCCTTCCATAGTCTTATCTCTTCTTGAATTCTAATATCCGTTGAACGTTCCTCTTCGGGCCGGGCTTTCCGAAGTAGCAAGGTACTTTGCTACAAACCGCGAGGCGGAAAAGGTGTGCACTATTTGCATCCGATGAAGCGGATTTAGTTTCATTGGCGTGTGGCCTCGCTTAGCCAGCCGTCTTTTTCAGCTGAAATACGCCTTTTTTAATAAACAACGATTTAGCTACAAGGCCCCTTTTTTTGGCTACAACCGTCTTTTAACCAGTACGGAAATTTGTGTTGTAATTAAAAATTAAAATTATGACAAACAAAGTATGGTTTATAACCGGAGCCTCAAAGGGATTAGGCTTAACCCTCGTAAAAAGATTGCTGGCTGAAGGCTACCAGGTAGCTGCAACTTCAAGAGATGTAAAGCAGCTGCAAAATGCAGTTGGAGACAATACATCAAATTTCCTGCCTTTGCAGGTGGATATTGGTGACAATTCAAGCGTTGGCAATGCAATTAAGGATGTTATCAAAACATTCGGAACCATTGATGTTGTGGTAAACAATGCCGGATACGGTCAGCTTGGTACAATTGAAGAGCTCACAGATAAAGAAGCCCGTGAAAATTTCGATGCCAATGTTTTTGGTGCGCTTAATGTTATCAGAAATGTGATGCCTCATTTTCGCAGTAAAAAAGCAGGCCACATCATCAATATTTCATCTATTGCCGGCTTTTTAGGAGCTTTTCCGGGATGGGGTATCTATAATGCCACAAAATTTGCAGTGGCTGGATTAACTGAAGCATTATCTGCTGAAACAGCTTCAATGGGTATAAGATCTACCATAGTTTACCCAGGGTATTTTAAAACTAATTTCCTGCTTCAGGGTTCTTTGAAACTTGCCAATAATCCAATAGCGGATTATAAGGAAGCAAGAGATCTGGAAGTAATGCATGATACTCAAATCATCGGCAACCAACCCGGTGACCCTGAAAAAGCAGCGCTGGCTTTCATTAAACTTGCTGAAAGCAAGAACCCGCCTTTACACTTCTTTATGGGTTCTGACGCTGTAGGTATGGCAAAGACCAAAATTGGCATCCTGCAGACATCATTGACAGAAAATGAAGAACTAAGTAATGCAACTAATTTTTAGCATTTAATACTCCCCTGAAGATTAATGCAAGCTCCAGTCAGGAGTATTGTTTTCCTGACTGGAGTTTAATTGCCAGTATTTATAATACTGTACATTACTGTTAATCTCACAAGAAGTTTTATTAAATTTATTATCAACACAACAAGCCAAGAATAAAACCATGGCAAATAGCAAAATACATACATTCAATACCATCAGTCAGTTTCATAAAATGAGCGGCTTACCCAAACCAGAGCATCCTTTGCTTAGCCTGGTTGATTATGGTTTGGTAGACTACCAGACAGATGAAAAGGAGATCAGCTGGATACAAAATTTTTATACGATCGGTTTAAAACGGAACATTCAGGGAAAATTCAGATATGGGCAGCAGCAATATGACTTTGATGAAGGATTAATGTCTTTTGTATCATGTGGCCAGGTGGTACATCTGACAGTGGAGAAAATTACCCCAAAACCATCTGGGTATCTGCTGCTGATACATCCGGATTTCATCTGGGGAACCTCTTTAAGTAAATCCCTGAAGCAATATGATTTCTTTGGATATGCTGTTAATGAAGCGCTTTTCATGTCTGATAAGGAAGAAACGATCATTGAGGATATATTGAAGAATATACAGAGAGAATATCACTCCAATATCGATAAGTTTAGCCAAAATATAATAGTGGCTCAAATAGAGTTATTACTTAACTACTGTGAAAGGTTTTATCAAAGGCAGTTTATAACCCGGAAAAAAAGCAGCCACCAGGTATTGGAAAAATTAGAACGTGTTTTAACTGACTGGTACAATGACGATAATTTATTCGAAAAAGGATTGCCAACTGCTCACGAGATAGCCAATTCATTAAATGTATCAACGAATTATTTAGGCACACTTTTAAAAACCTTAACCGGGCAAAATACGCAACAGCATATTCATAGTAAGCTTATAGAAAAGGCGAAGGAAAAACTATCTACTACCAATCTTACCGTGAGTGAAATTGCATATGAATTAGGATTTGAGCATTCTCAGAGTTTTTCAAAATTGTTTAAGAGTAAAACCAACCAAAGCCCTTTGGGGTTTAGAGCTTCCTTTAGTTAGTTCATACTGCCGCATTTCTCACCCAATTTTCCGCCTTTTGGCTACATATGATCAAGATATCCTTTTGACCTTTGCATTATAATTTAAAAAGGATAAAATGGATTATACATTAATAACAGGCGCCAGTGATGGCATCGGTGAAGCGGCTGCCAGAAAATTTGCCACAAAAAAGCATAACCTGGTCCTGGTAGCAAGAAATGAAAGCAAATTACAACAACTTTGCAACGACCTTACAAAGAGCCAGGGAATCAAGGCCGCGTTCATTGTGGCAGATCTTAGTCAGGCAAATGCCCCCATTCATATTTATGAAGAATGCAAAAAAAGGAACTTGCGGATTGATGTGCTGATTAACAATGCAGGAGTAGGCTCAAGTGGTGAATTTTCCGGGAATAATTTGAAGACAGAACTTGATATTATTCAAATCAACTGTGCTTCATTAACGGCGCTTACACATTTATTTTTACAAGACATGAAGCAAAGGAACACCGGCACGATCATTAATATAGGCTCCATAATAGCTTTTGTTGCAAGTCCTTATATGAGTGTATATGCCGCCTCTAAACATTTCGTAAAAATATTCAGCTATTCACTTGCAGAAGAATGTAAGCTTTACAATGTTCATGTAATGTTTTTTTGTCCGGGCCTTACCACATCAAATTTCATGAACACACCAGCCAATAATAATGATTGGGGTAAAGCGCTTACCAGTGGAGCAAATGCTCAAACCCCCAACCAGGTAGCCGGGGAATTATCAATGGCCTTTGACAAGAAAAAGGCATTTCATGTATCAGGAAGTAAAAATCGGGGAATGGTAGCACTTTCAGGCTTGTTCCCGCTGCGTACTATCGCCCGGATATTTGCGAAGCAAAAGCAGAAACAAATGAGTTTAATCCCCCAATAATTATCAAATAAATTTATCTTCGGGAATGACCTCTGTAGTCCATCATATTGAAACCATACAAGCGCATCACAAGGTTTTAGGTTACCCTGCGCTAAAACATCCATTGGTGAGCATTCACCGTTTTGAAGATCTGCCACTCTATCATACGCAGGAAAAAATAAGGTTCACGCTTGGGTTTTATACCATTACGCTAAAAAGGAATTACGAGTGTAAAGCTACCTACGGACAAACCAGCTACGATTTTGACGAAGGTCTGATGGGCTTTATGGCGCCCCGGCAGGTTTCAGGTATTGATTCAAATTTTATAGCTCCCAAAGAGGGATGGATATTGCTCATTCACCCTGATTTTTTCAAAAACAGTCCATTAGCTGTCAGGATCAAATCTTATGACTATTTCCATTATGCCGTGAACGAAGCTCTGATACTCTCTGAAGAAGAAGAAACGGAAATTGAGCATTTATTCAGCAGCATACAATCCGAATATCACCGGCCAATAGATGGTTTTAGTAAAGAGGTGCTGATCTCCCAAATTGACCTGTTGCTTATTTTATGTAACAGATTTTATCACAGGCAGTTTATTACCAGACAATCCCCTAACAGCGATTTACTGGAAAAGTTTGACAGACTATTGGATGCGTATTTCGATGATGGAAATCATATAGAAGGTTTGCCATCAGTAAGTTTTTTTGCAGAAAAGCTTAACCTGTCCAGCAAATACCTATCCGATCTATTAGTAAGCCTCACCGGGCAAAGTACACTAAATCACATCCACAATAAATTGATAGAAAAAGCCAAAGAGAAACTATCTGCCACAGATCTCACTGTGAGTGAAATTGCCTACGAATTAGGCTTTAAACATTCGCAGAGCTTTTCAAAATTATTTAAAAGTAAAGTTGAAATGAGTCCGCTGGAATACAGGCAATCATTTAATTAACGAGGTATTGCCATAAGCCGGCAGATGTGGTGCATTTGTATTAACAGGGCTTCACCAACTGTGGTGCTTTATTGTTAATAAGGATCTTACTGGGCGCAGTATTTTATTAATTATTCATTCTTAATTATTAATTATGTTCCCCCTGGGCGCCGTGGCCTTTGTCCTTAATGCTGATGGTGCCGCCAATGGCGCATTTACAGGTGCTGGATTTCAAAAGTACTTTACTTCCTTCTACATCTTCCAGGTCTGCAGGGGCGTCCCATTTCATGGTGGCAGGTGTACACTTTGAACGGGTTACCATACAAACGCCAAATGAGGGAATGTTTGATTCCGGCGCAGCATCTTTTTCCGTGGCTATCAGCTTATCGTCATAAGTGGAAAATTGCTGGCTGGTTACTTTTAGCTGTGAAGGCGCCGCACCTTTATTGCATAAAAGCAGGGCGCCTTCTGTGATAATATCCGGCATAAATCAGCTGTTGTTATATTTTTGATCTACTCTTTTGGTCACTTTCCCGGTATTGCCGTCCAGCACAATTTCCTCAACGGTGTTCGGCATTTTGGTTTTGTCCTTTAACCACTGGATCTTCCAGATGGGGCCTTGCGCGCCTTCATTTCTCCAGATGGTGGTTACCATGCCCTGGTCGGGTTTTGCCGGGCCTTTTGCCAGGGGAATATGTTCTGACTGCAGGAACTGCATTACATTTTCCAGGGTGAATTTATACGGCGCATCAAAGTTGGTGGACTTTGTTAAGGTACCTTTCTCATCAAAGAAATACCAGGTGCCTTTATTAAAACCGCCGTTAATGAATTTAAGGCCTTTGGACTTTATATTACCATCGGGATAGTATTCTTTATTCACTTCAAAATAACTATCGGGCGATGTTTCTTTTTTGGTATACCCGTTTACGTTATTGCCTGAAATGGTAATGATAGCGCCATCATCCCCGGTTGTTGTAAGGTCGTAGCTGGTAGCTGCTACCATGTTACCATCTGCTTTGGCAACACCGCCTTCGCTTTTGCTGCCTTTTGCCTGTAATTCTGCTATATCCAGTTTTTCAAATTTATCGTCGATAGAGTTTTTTGTTGTTTGCATATCATTATTTTTTGCAGCTGTTTGCTGGGACGTTTGATGGGTTTGCGACTGGCAGGCAGTGGCTCCGTAAATAAAGAAAGTTGCTATTAAAATTGGTTTCAGCAGCATATGTATGGTTTTATACTTTATCCGCATGGGCATTGGCAATTTTCCACTGCCAGTACCACAGGGTATACCTGTTAATATTATTCCAGTGGGAATAATCCATCAGGTTATCTGTTTTTTTAGATTCGTAGGTGAATAATGCATTCGGGTCGGCTTCTGCATTGGTAAAGGTATGCGGCAGCTTTAGCGAGTGCAGGAATTCATGCGCGGGTGTGGAGCTGATGGCGCTTTTGAACAGCACCACCTTATCGCCCATTGAATAACCGTTTAGCCGTATCAGGCTGCCGGAAGCATCCATAACACCGCCATTGCCACCCAGGTAAAAGGCTTTAAAATACGAATCGTATTTGGCGCCTACACCCGGTATTTTTTTCAATGCAGTGGTCATATAGTTTGCGATGTCGGTTACAGCAGGTTTACTATCATCAGAGGAAACAATATCCGCGCCACTTACATAGTTGGTGTTAAATACAGTATCCCTGCTAAGGTCCAGCTTCATAGTTTCCACATGGGGATCAATATAGGCCTGGTTCAGGGAGTGGCGGAACAGGGCTTCCTGTCCGCTGGCGCTGCCTGCACCGGGGCCGCCGGTTACTTCCACCAGCAGGATCTTTTTCTTTTTACGTTTGGTGGCATCATTGGCCCAAACCATCAGCTTACCGGCAACGGCAGTTGTTTCCTTACCATCCGGGCCCTTGGTAACGGCCAGCACCTTTATGGTCTGATCGGTATTAAACTCTTTGGTACACTCTATGGTAACAAAATCGGCCAGCTTATGTTTTCCTTTTGTTTTCGGAGTGATCTCTTTTGGTGTGATGGTGAAGTTGGGATGATCTGCAAACTTCAGGTGTTCCGGCTCTTCTTCTATTTCTATTTCCAGGCTTAATACGGCCTTGTTCTTTTTTATTTTGTTGGGATACAGGCTTAACCAGGCAACAAAGTAATCGTCCGGCACATCTTTGCCGGCTTTATCCTTATGCGTTTTCCAGGGAATGCTGTGTACATGGTATTTGGCCTTCAGCCGGCCGTACATGGCGTCATCCTTTTTCTGGTAGGGGGTATCTGAGTTAATATCGCGGTTTATGTTGGTAAAGGCGGCATCCAGGTAATATTTACCCATGGCGGTTTCATAAAGAATATCGCCTGGTTTGCCGGTATCGGTATTGCGCATCCAGTCAAAGCCATAGTCCTCACCCTGCCAGCTTTTCTTAGGCCGGAAGTTCACGATACATTTGGCGTCTATAACCGGTTTTACGGCTTCATAGGCATCGGCCTTGTTGCTGTGTTTATTCCCTTCTGCGCCTTTCAGGTGCAGGGTGCCTTTACTGTTGGCGGTGATCTTTTCATCACTGTGCAGCATAAGCTGCTGGGCGCCGGCGGCAAACAGCTGCGGTGATTCTATCTTTATTTCATTGCCGGAGTTAATGAGCGTTTTGGCGGATTGCAGATGCATGAACGCGGCTGCCAGCTGCTGCAGGAAGGGGGCGGTCATGAGCAGCTGCTGTCCTGCATTCAGCAGGAATTGCTGCCCGGTGTTCATTTGCGTATTCAGCCCCACGTTCAGCTCCATATGCTGCGCCACATTAATGTTCATGTTGCGGGCCTGGAAGGTCATGGTTTCCGGGGCGGTTACTGTAATATTCCTGCCGGCAGTATCCAGGAAAATTTCATTGCCTCCGGGATCGCGGATGATCAGGTGTGTGCCTTCGCCGGCATCATTAAATTCTACGGTATGGCCGCTACGGGTGCGGATGGCTTTTACGTTATTGCGGCTATCGCCCATATCTGCGCTGGCAGTGCCGTTATAGGTAGTGCCCAGCACAATGGGGGCTTCGGGATTGCCGCCTTCAAAATCCACCCAAACCTCTTCGCCAACTTCCGGTACAAAATAAAAGCCCTTTTTGCCGCCGCCATGCGGGGCTACTACGCGCAGCCAGGGTGTGGAGCCCTGATCCTGCCAGCGGAAGGCCACTTTTACGCGGCCCAGCCCACGGGGATCATTATTATCAGTGACTATGGCGCTTTGCGGCTCGCACAAGGGGTGCAGGTCCACGTTCACTTCCGGCATGGCTACATCTGCCGGTATGCCTTCAAATGTGTTCTGGTATTCGCCGTTGCTGGTGCAGGTATGTGAAAGGCGGGTAACTACAAACTCGCCATGGTCTGTAGTATCCGGGAACTGTTCGCCTATGCTTACAATATCCCCGATCTTAAGGGCGGTATGCCGGCTGGTGCCGCTAACGGTAACCATACGGGCTAAGCGACCTTTATGCTGAATAGCGGTCTGCTTATCCACCTGCTGCCGGGCATTGCTGGTAAAAGGCTGGTTCATTTTATACAGCGAAGTTTTGCGGTACAGCTTGCGGCTGATATCGTGCGCATGCTTCGAGTAATTATTGATGCCTGCATCCGGCTGTGTGGTAGTGCTGTTGCGGGAAACAGCATCCTGGCGATAGTCAAAGCCGTTCAGCTGTATATTATTCGGCAATACATTCAATGCCAGGTCAAAATCAATAAGGTCTGTCAGATGGGTGAGCGCAGTTTTTTGCGGCTGGTAACGGCCGAAAACGATCTGCTGGCCGTCATAAAAGAACCATTCACCATGCCTTTGGGCCAGCCGGCGTATAAATTCGTAGGAGGTTTCTTTATACTGCACCGTATACTTTAACAGATCTTTTTCCTCCGGGTTCACACTGGCTTTATTGAAATAAGGCTCCGCCAGTTTAAGCGTTGACGTTATAATCTCTGCTAACGGCTGCGGGCCAAAGGCGGTGATGTGCGGATCATTTTCAAGCAGCACGGTGGGGCTGCTGCCTTTTATTACACAAAATCCGTGGGTGCCGTCGCGTTCTTTACCGGCATGTACACTGGTAATAATCCCGTTAAAGATCACCGGCTTATGCTGGCTGGTGAGGGATACGGAGCTGATGGAAATGCTGATCTCCTTTCCCAGGAACTCTTTGCCTGCTGTGAAAAGGTCTTTACCAATGCTGCTGAACCAGTCGTAGCTGATGAGCAATTCAACCTGATGATGATCATTAATGAACTGATCTATCTTCAATGATTTGAAGGTGGCAAACACATGATCTCCGATCGTTACTGAGGTTACGGTGTGTAAGGACATGAAACAAATATGGTTTTAAATTGCAGCCTTTCATGACTCGTATGAAAGGGGGGTATTGGGTTAAGGCTACAAGATAAAATTTTTTGAGCAAAAAGCAAAAAGCATAAAGCATAAAGCTTGGGAGATTTACGCTGCATTTGGCTTTATGCTTTCGGCTTTATGCTTTGCGCTCTAAAAGTGAGGTCCCAAATGAGCTTGAACCAGATAATGGAGCAGAATACGGCTTTTACCGCATATGGCTCTACCCAGGTGCGGGCTACTTTATAGGGCGTTATAAGATCTGTGGAAGAAAAAGAGGTAAATACCAGCGCCAGTAACAGTAATACCAGGTTAGTGCGTGTAGGCGCCTGCGTATAGTACCAGATGCCAATGCCTGCCATGGCAATAACGTAGGTGGGAGATTCTCCTTTATGGTTAAAGATCACTACCCAGATCAGTACAGATGCCAGCATATGCAGGCGGTACACTGGCTGCGCCCAGCTGCTTACACGCAGTAAGGGCAGGCAGAAAAGCAGCGCGCCTATGAGCACAAACCATTGTTTGTTCATATTAAAGCCAAACCAGGTATGCCACCAGCCATACAGGGATACCCCTACAGAAGCGCCATGGTCATGGCTAAGCAGCGTACCCCAGCTTTTGTACAGGAACAGCAGCTGGCTGGGGGAAATAACCAGCAGCGGCATAATACCTATTACAATGATCCAGCAAATAGTGGCCAGCGCCGACTTCCAGCGGGAGGGGTACAGCAGGCATAAGGCCAGGCCTACAATGCCAAAGATCTTGATATAAAAAGTGATAACAATGAACAGGGTGGCCCACCAGGGTTTATCATTTTCCAGGAAGTACCAGGCCAGCACCAGCAAACCGGTAATGAGCGCATTCACCTGCGAGCTGGTGAAGGAGATCATGGTTTCTATTAAGATCAGCAGCAGAAAAATGTTCAGGTTCTTTTGGCTGAAAGGCAGCTTGCGTGCGGCTATGATCAGCACCACTGCATTGGCCACGTTAAATAAGATGAGCGCAGGCAGATCCGGCAGCCAGGCAAAAACACCCATGCACAGCGCAAAGGAAGGGCTGTATTTATACAGGTCGTAATACTCCGGCTGGTAAAACGTATAGAGGTCCTGGTTGTGAATGAGGTGAAAGAAGGAGTGTTTAAAAATAACGAAGTTGTTATAGCGGGTATGCAGCGCCATATCCTGTGACTGCCCCCATGATACACAGGCAATAACCGCCGCCAGTGCCATAAAGAACAGGAAGATATATTTTGTAGGCCAGCGGCCAATACTATCTCCAAGGCGGGTAAAGAACTGTGATACCGGTGAGGACGACTGTGTAGCTGTGGTCATAGGAACAGAATAAACTTTTGCCCGCAATGATACCTATTTGTTGCCTATTTTTGAGCATTCAGGATCTTCAATTTATAATTTATTCATTCAACAGCAACCATCCGTTCCTCTTTCAGCCGGCAGGCCTGGAAGCGCTTGCAGCGCAACAGAGGTGCTATGGCCGGGTTAGGCATTATTGCGCTGGCCATTTTCATCAGCATCACTGCTTACTTTTTGGCGCCGGACCCTACGCCTTATGCCAGCCATATGGTGCTGGAAATAAGCGGGCAGCGCCCCGGGTTTAAAGTAACCATGCTGGCTATGCAAAAAGAACATCCGCCCGCCAGGGCAGGCTTTTTCAGCCGGCTGCTATACGGGCAGGAGAGTGCCCTTACCTATGTGCCTATACGTAGCTGGCAGTTTGCAGGTAATGATATAGTGGTGCAGCGGTATGTGGATGAAGAAACGTCTATGCCTGAACGTTACTCCCTGGCCAAAGTGTGGTACGGGCAGCAGCAGCCCTTAGGGCTGCCATTAGCCACCCTGCAGCAGCAAATAACAAAACAACGCATTGTTACCAACACTTACTGGCTGGGGACGGACCGGTTTGGGCGGGATATTTTAAGCCGCCTGCTGGTAGGCACGCGGGTAAGCCTGGGCGTGGGCTGTATAGCGGTAATAATATCATTGAGCCTGGGCGTGCTGCTGGGCGCTGTGGCGGGCTATTTCCGTGGCTGGGTGGATGATGCGGTGATGTGGCTTATAAACGTGATCTGGTCTGTACCCACGCTGTTACTGGTGTTTGCCATTACCCTGGCTTTGGGTAAAGGTTTCTGGCAGGTGTTCATAGCCGTGGGCCTTACCATGTGGGTAGGTGTGGCGCGTATTATACGCGGGCAGGTAATGAGCCTGCGGGAACTGCAGTTTGTAGAAGCGGCGCGGGCATTGGGCTTTGGGCACCTGCGCATTATTATAAAACATATTTTACCCAATATTATGGGCCCGGTGATGGTGGTGGCGGCCAGCAATTTTGCCTCGGCTATTGTAGTGGAGGCCGGCCTGAGTTTCCTGGGAGTAGGGGTGCAGCCTCCGCAACCCTCCTGGGGCTTGATGATCAAAGAGAACTACAATTTTATTATAACCCATAACCCTTTGCTGGCCCTGGCCCCGGGGGTAGCTATTATGCTGATGGTGCTGGCATTTAACCTGTTAGGTAATGGTTTGCGGGATGCGATGGATGTGAGGGGTTAAGTGGCGGCGCCACTTAACGTCCATGGTCGATGGTCCATAGTCCATGGCCTACTTCGCTGACGGACCACGGTCTATGGACCACAGTCAACTGACCACTTCAGCGTAACAGGTTGTACGCTAACAGGCAGATTGTTAGTTCTTAGCGTAAACCACCTATGAGAACTAAGCAGACTATGGACAGATGCAACACACAGTTTATCAACTTCCAGCGCAAACCAGCTATACGCACCAGGCCGTGGACTATGGACGATGGTCCGTGGACAGATTAATGTTTGTTTGGTATTATAAAATAATATAATTTTATGCAAACCTTCAATAAGACCGCTATGCCTTTTAAATCATATCTTATTGCCGCTCTAGCTTTGTTAATGCTCACTTTTACAGCCTGCAGCAAAAAGAAAAAAGCTCCCGGCGATGATCCCGGCCCCCAGGAAGAAGTACTGAAAGCTACGCTGGATGGCGTGGCGGAAGGTAATTACACCGCTTCCCCCGGCGCTACCTATTCCTTTACAGTGAACATCAGCTCCAAGCTGCCCACTAAAGGTGTAAGCATTACGGTAAATGCAGTTACAGACCCCGGTGGAGAGGTGATCCCCCAGGATGCCATTCCTTCCCCGGTTACTGCTGCCACCACCACTATTAACCTGAAAGGCCTGGAACCTATCCGCACAGTGAAGGTGACCATTACCATTACCTCCCTGGATAATCCGAATAATATTGTGAAGAAGGAGTTCTGGATCACGAACAAGACCGACTGATAACTAATTGATAAATGTGCAGATGTGCAAATGAAGGAACGCGGATAGCGCCTTTCATTTGCACATTTTGTTTTATGGCAGGGCTGCACCAGGCCTGAGCCGTTAGCCCGTTACCGCTTGTACGCCTCTGCACATCAGTACATTGTTTTATGGTACAAGGCAATGGCAGGCACTCTCTAATCCCGGTTAAAACGTTTATTACCATATCTGCACATCTCCACTTTTCCCATTAATTTTGCGCCCATGATCATTGGAGTAAGCGCAATGGGGGTGAGCCAGGATACACCTGCCGATACAGGGAATATGCACACAGAGCTGCTGTTCCGCATGTGCCGGCAGCACCCGGAACATACTTTCCTCTTCTTTTTTGACCGGCCCGTATCGCCGGATTTCCTTTTCCCGGCTAATGTTACGCCCATTATAGTACCGCTGAAAGGCCCGGCTGTATGGCTGCGCAAGTGGTGGCTGCAATGGCAGCTTCCCCGTGCGCTTAAAAAACAGGGTGTAGATCTGTTCCTGGGTATGGATGGTATGCTGCCCCTGCGCAGTAAGATCCCGGCAGTGCTGTTCCTGAAAGATCTTTCCTTTTTACAGCCGGTAGCCGGCGTACCGCAGCAATGGCAGCGGTTCTTCAAAAAAGAAACAGTAAAATATATAGCCAGCGCAAAAAAAATAGTTTTGCCGGGCGCCCACCTGGAGCAGCCTTTATTACAATATGCCCCGGCCGCAGCCGGTAAGGTGCAGGTGATACCTGCGGGCATTCATGAAAGCTATCAGCCCCTGGACTGGGAGCAGCGGGAGGTAGTTAAAAAAATGTACACCGGCGGCACGGAGTATTTTTTAGTGACCGGCTCCCTGGATCCGCGTAATAATATTATGCCCCTGCTGAAAGCATTTTCAGCGCTCAAACGCCGGCAGCGCTCCAATATGAAGCTGGTGCTGGCAGGTAAGGTAACTGCAGCCGGGCAGGAAATAGCTAACAGCCTGCAAACCTATAAGTTCCGCCAGGATGTGGTGTTGCTGCCTGACCTGGACCAGCCTTCCCTGGCCAATTTAACGGCCGCCGCTTATGCCATGGTGTATACCACCCGGCTGGAAGGCGCTGCCCTGCCGGTATATGCCGCCCTGCGCTGCCAGGTGCCGGTAATAGCCATTGACAGCCCGGCCGCCCGTGAAGCCGGCAAAGAGGCCCTGCTATACGCAGACCCGGAAAACCTGGCCGACCTGGCAGAGAAGCTAAGCCTGTTATATAAAGATGAAGTACAGCGCAGCCGCCAGCTGCAGGAAATGGCCGCATTGCCGCTGCCCGGGAGCTGGGATACAGGCGCGGAAGCGCTGCTGAGCGCTGCACTCAGCTGATATGCAAATGGGCCGGAGCGGATTGAGGGGAGCCCTCATCTGCATACACCTGCTTACCATCTGCACATCTGCATATTATCCCCTATTTTTGCCCTCTTAAAAAGCTAAAAGCACAACTATAATATGACTAAAACATCTACCATCCAGATACAGGTAGCGCTGGATGAGAATAAAGTACCGGAAAAAATAGAATGGACCGCCTCCGATACCACCGCTGACCGTATGAATAAAGCTAAAGCCATGATGGTGGCTTTTTGGGATGCTGCGGAAGCTACTGCCCTACGCATTGATCTGTGGACCAAAGACATGATGATGGATGAAATGGCTGATTTCTTTTTCCAGACCATGATGACGATGGCCGATACCTGGGATCGCGCCACCCCGCATAAAGACCAGTCAGAAGACCTGCGCAACTTTGCCAAAGATTTTCTGAAGAAGTTTGATGATAAGCTGAAGGAAGGAGAGAAGAAGTAGTTGTATAGTTGGCAGTTTGCAGTGGGCAGTCCATGGTTGATGGTCTATGGCATATAGCGTGAGGAGTGATGTGTGTAGAGTGCCGGGAAATGGTGGGCAGGCAGGTATAATAGCAGATTGTGCCATTTTAGCAGTTAATATCCATTAGCCATTATTTGCACAACAATTGCTATTATAGCAGTCCATGGACTATAGACCATCGACCATGGACTCTAAAAAAACAAGTATGTCATTAGAACTCAATATAAACTCCGCTATTAAAGCCGCTATGCTGGCTAAAAGTGAAGCTGAGCTGCGTGCCTTACGCGCTATTAAAGCCGCTATCCTGATCGCCAAAACCGCTGAAGGCGGTAACGGGGAGCTAACGGAAGCTGATGAAAGTAAAATGCTGCAAAAGCTGGCCAAACAAAGAAAAGATTCTTTGGAGATCTTCCGGCAGCAGAACCGGGAAGACCTGGCTGTAAAAGAAGAAGAGGAGCTGGCCGTTATAGAACGCTTTTTACCCAAACAGCTGGATGAGAGTGCGTTGCGTGAAGCGGTGATCCGTATTATTGCGGAAACCGGTGCCACCTCACCGGCCGATATGGGAAAGGTAATGGGCACCGCTACCAAACAGCTGGCAGGCCAGGCCGATGGCAAAGCTATTTCCGCCCTTGTAAAGGAATTACTAAGTAAATAAGTTAGCTTTAGCTGTTAGTCTTTACCGGTTAGCGATCTGTTTTCGCTAACCGGTAAATTTATGGCGCCAACAGCTTATTAAATTCTATGTTAATCGATATCCTTTTCGCCATCCTGATGGTGATCGCTATCTACAAAGGCTACTCGCGGGGGTTAATTGTAGCGGTATTTTCTTTTATAGCGATCATTATAGGCCTGGCAGCTGCCCTTAAGCTCACTACCGTTACGGCATTGTATGCCCAGCAGCACTGGAATGTGCATTGGCGCTGGCTGCCTGTACTTTGTTTCATTGGCTTGTTTCTTGGAGTTATTTTGCTGGTACGCCTGGGAGCCACAGCCCTGCAAAAGCTGGTGGAGCTGGCTTTGCTGGGATGGGTGAACCGCCTGGGAGGCATTTTACTGTATATTCTTATCTTTACTATCAATTACAGTATCCTGTTGTGGATAGCCAACCAGTTGTATTGGCTAAGCCCGGAAACCAAGCTGCAGTCTGCAGTATACCCTTATATTTCACCCGTTGGCCCGGCTGTAATAGACAGCATGGGTAAAATAATACCAATTTTCAAAGATATGTTCGCTGGATTGCAGTCCTTTTTTGACAACGCAGCCAAAGAAATGAGAGCTATCTAACTCGCTTCAAAGATTATTTGAATTAATAAAAAGAATTATTTTAGCGCAAAATTGACTTTCAAGCTTTGGCAATGGATTACGAAATCAAAACACAGGGGAAGTTTAATTACATTGAGGAAGGAGAAGGTGAACCGCTGGTAATGCTGCATGGATTATTTGGGGCGTTGAGTAATTTCAGAGACCTGCTGGACCATTTCAAGCTGTCTAACAAAGTTGTGATCCCTATGTTGCCTTTGTTTGACCTGAATATCCTTGAAACCACGGTAAGCGGGCTGGCTAAATATGTACACAAATTCATTGAAGCGCGGGGCTACCAGAATGTGCACCTGTTGGGCAACTCCCTGGGCGGACATGTAGCTTTGGTATATTTATTAAAACATCCTGAAGCGCCTGTAAGCTCGCTTACACTTACCGGCAGCTCCGGCCTGTTTGAGAACGGTATGGGGGAAACGTATCCCAAGCGGGGCGATTATGAGTATATCCGTAAAAAAACGGAGCTTACCTTTTATGATCCGGCTATGGCCACCAAAGAGCTGGTGGATGAAGTATTTGAGATTGTAGGCAACCGGTTAAAAGTGATCAAAATTATTGCCCTGGCTAAATCTGCCATCCGGCATAACCTGGGGGAGGAGCTGAGTGATCTTAAGATACCGACCTTGCTGGTGTGGGGACAAAATGATACTATTACACCACCGATGGTTGGTGAAGAATTTCACAAACTGATCCCGAATTCAGAATTACATTTCATTGATAAGTGCGGTCATGCGCCCATGATGGAAGTACCGGGTGAGTTTAACAAGATCTTACACGCGTTCCTGGATAAACTGAAAAAGTAAACCACTATCCGTTATTCATCAGCTATCCTGTAACGCCGCTTATCCGTCATTTGTAATCAACCGTTCGTAATTTTATTCTGCCTCTGCAAACTCCACGCTGTGATTAAACGTATCTTTATGGTGCTGTACCGCACCTAACGGTAAGGTATATTGGTGAAACTTGGAATATTCTTTGTTATATTGATCATACGTTAAATCTTATTAATCATGCTGGCGAGAGATCTCATATCAACGGTTCCGGTGCTGCATCCAATGGATTCAGGATCCAGGGCGTTGCGCCTCATGAATGAATATCATTTGACACAGCTGCCGCTGGTGCTGGAAAACAAATACCTGGCGATGGTGGAGGAAGATGATATCCTGGATCTGGAAGATCCTGAGACGCTGCTGGAGAACATGGAGTACAATGGTCCGCGCCATGCTATTCAGGAAAATGCACACTTTTACGAAGCCCTGAAGGTTTTTTACGATCAGAAGATGTGTGCGTTACCGGTTATCAGCAAAGAAAATGAATATTTAGGCATCCTTACAAAAGATAACCTGCTGGCCGTACTGGCCCAATATAACGGGGTAAAGGAACCGGGCGGCATCCTGTCGCTGGAAATAGAGCCCCGCGATTACAGTCTCAGCGAAATTGCCCGCATTGCAGAATCCAATGATGTAACGCTGCTGAGCGTAAACACCATTACCAACCCGGCTACCGGCCGCCTGGAAGTACTGCTGAAGACCAACCGGCAGGAGCTACAACCCCTGGTAGCTACCTTTGAGCGTTTTAAATATTACGTAGTAAAATATACCATTACTGCGGAGGACGAGGAGGATACGCTCAAGAAGAATTACGATCTGTTCATGAACTACATCAGCATTTAATTAATTACGAATTGTCAATTACGAATTACGAATTGGGTTGAACGCCTGGTTTGTAGTGCGTGCTATTGCATGTTGTGGAATTGGGTTAAATGCCTGATCTATAGCGTATAATGAAGGTAATGTCTGAAGCCTGTAACCTACATTCAATTTGAATACTGTACCACGATATATCTAATTCGTAATTCGTAATTAAAGCAATGGTGGTTATAAAACCTTAGTTAGTTACAAATTGTAACAGCATAAATGTCGTAATGATGAATGTTCCTGAAGCTCCCATCACACGTAGATACTGCAACCACGCTCTACTCAATTCGTAATTCGTAATTAACTAATTCGTAATTCACCTCTGTAATTCGTAATTGACAATTCGTAATTATCCCGTAGCTTGCGCCCCGCTACAGTTTTACATTGCATGATCAAGTTCTGTTATCTGTTAGGCATATACTGCCTGCTACTGCTATTGCCCTGCCGGGCGCAACAGCCTGCCACGCCACCATTGGCAGTGGTATCAGATACCAGTTACATCATAGTACGGAATGTGATCATTTCCGGTAACAAAAAAACAAGAACCCCTTTTATTGTACGTGAGCTAACTACCGTACCAGGTGATACCATCCGCCTGAAAGACCTTTCCCAAACGCTGGAAAGCTGCCGCCGCCAGCTCATGAACACCACCCTTTTCCTTACCGTAATAGCCAATGTAAAGAACTGGGAAGGCAATTCAGCCGACCTGGTATTTGAAGTATGGGAGCGCTGGTACCTGCTGGCCTTTCCCATTTTCAAGCTGGCCGACCGCAACTTTAACCAGTGGTGGGTGGAGCAGGGCAAAAGCCTGGACCGCGTGAACATTGGCCTCAGAGGCTCTCACAGCAACCTTACCGGCCGTAATGACGACCTGGAAGGCGTAGTACAGATAGGATACACACAGCAGCTGGCATTCACCTACAGCCTGCCGTATGTAGATAAGAGTTTTCATAACGGCCTGGGGATCACATTTGCCTATAGCCGTAACCGTGAGCTGAACGACAGTACCAGCAATAACAAGCAGCACTTTTACCGGCAGGATAATAATAGATTTTTAAGGGAGATGTTCAACTTTGGCTTCAGCTATTCGTACCGGCGTGCCATTAATACCCGCCACCAGGTGTTCCTTACGTATAACTCTGAAAAAGTGAGCGATTCCGTGGCCCATTACTCGCCCAATTACATGGGAGCAGGCCGGCGGCGCGTGCAGTATATGGACCTGCTGTACCGTGTTACGTATATGCAGGCCGACAGCTGGATCTATCCGCTTAAAGGCATTAGCCTGCAGGGCGAAATAGAGAAACTAGGCTTTGCACCCTTTAATGATGTTGATAACTGGAAAATAAGGGCCAAGGTTACCAAATACTGGCAGCTGTTTCCCCGCACCTATGGCGCTTTGGGCGTAAGAGGGCAGGCTAAGTTCCCGGCAGACCAGCCTTACCTGAACCAGAAAGCCATGGGGTACCAGGAAGATTATCTGCGTGGCCTGGAATATTATGTAGTGGATGGCACCAGCTTTTTTATAGTAAAATCAACCCTGCGCCGGGAAGTATACAGCTTTAATGTAAAGTTGCCCTGGATCCCGCAAAAGTTTAATACCATACCTATACGCCTGCTGTTAAAAGCATATGGTGATGCAGGTTATGCCTACAGCCAGTTTCCGGGTAATGGTTTTTTAAACAATAAAATGCTGTATACCTGCGGCATGGGGCTTGACATTGTTTCTTTTTACGACACCTGTATACGTTTGGAGTACAGCATAAACCAGTTAGGGCAAAAAGGGCTATTTTTACACACTAAAATTGATATGTAGTTAAACAAGCTGTTAGTTTTGGGCAATTAGCTAATGGCTAAAAGCTAACAGCCAACAGCTTATCTCAAACATGCAAATTGCACTTTACAGCCGTGGATTTATTACCGCCGACCTGGGGAATATAAAGTTGTTGCTGGATGAGCTGCAGCGGCAGGAGATCACCCCCGTGATGTACGAGCCGTTCTACCGCAGCCTGCAGCCGCACATACCTTTTGCCGGCGAGCCGGAAACGTTTGCCCATGCAGGTGACCTGGATAGCATGACTATTGACTGCCTGGTAAGCCTGGGCGGTGACGGTACCCTGCTGGATACAGTATGTTTTGTGCGGGATAAGAACATTCCTGTGCTGGGCATCAACTTTGGCCGGCTGGGATTTTTGGCCAGCATTGGTAAGGAAGAAATTCATGCCGCCGTAAAAGCCCTGCAGCAGCGCACTTACGTGGTAGATAAAAGAACACTGCTGCACCTGGATTGTAATATCCCGCTGTTTGGCGATGTTCCCTATGCGCTGAATGATTTTACCATTCATAAAAAAGATACCTCCGCCATGGTAAAGATCCATACTTACCTGAACGGGGAGTTCCTGAACACGTATTGGGCAGATGGATTGATCGTGGCTACCCCCACAGGATCAACCGGTTACTCCCTTAGCTGCGGCGGGCCGGTAGTGTTCCCGGAAGCGGGCAGCTTTGTAATTACCCCGGTGGCGCCCCATAACCTGAATGTACGGCCGGTAGTGGTGCCGGATAATAATGTGATCTCTTTTGAGGTGGAGGGCCGCAGCGATCTTTTTTTATGTACGCTGGACAGCCGCATGGAAACCATTGATAATACCGTGCAGCTGGCGGTTAAGAAAGAAGCGTTCACCCTCAGCCTGTTACGCCTGGACGACAGTAACTTCCTGCACACCCTGCGGCATAAGCTGTTGTGGGGTATTGATACCAGGAACAGGTTGAAGTAGGTTTTTAAAGTCCATGGCCGATGGTCAATAGTCTATAGCATATTTCGCAGGGCAAATTTTTCGTTATATCTTTAAGGTCATATACTTGTACTAGAATCATTGCGCTAAACACCATGGACTATGGACCATCGACCATGGACCCCATATTAAGCTATCAGCCATTTTACCTACATTTGTTTAATTTTTAATATAACTAATACCAAAAGCAGGAAAAATCGCGTTTAAGTAGGACCGTAATTATGCAACTACCTATTTTTCATTTTCGTCGAATCATTACTTCCGGCCTTATTGCCCTGGGAATGCTGCTGGCATATCCTGCTTTGGCGCAAAATGAACTGCAGTATGTAGGGGAGCTGGGTTTTTCTGTGGGAGGCGCCCAGTATTTTGGCGACCTGAATACCCGCAGCGCCCTGAATACCGTAAAACCTACCATTGGTGTATTCTACCGTAAATACATGAACGATTATATCGGGGTGCGGGCGCATCTCCGTTATGCACGGCTGGGATATTCCGATATCTATAACAATAATGAGTTCCAGCGCCGCCGGAACCTGAGCTTTAATACCGACATTTTTGAGCTGGCGCTGCAGGGTGATTTCAACTTTTTCCGTTTTGAACCGGGCAGCTACGATTACCGTTTTTCCCCCTATTTTACCGGTGGGGCCAGCATTTTCTACTACAATCCCTACGCATACCTGGATGGTAAAAAATATTATTTACAGCCCCTGCGTACAGAAGGGCAGGGCTCTGCCCAATACCCGGACCGCAAGCCTTACAGCCTCGTAGCCCCTGCTTTTGTGGTGGGCGGCGGTTTTAAGTATAATGTATCCCGTAGTGTGAACCTTGGACTGGAGCTGTTATACCGTTTTACCGGGACAGATTACCTGGATGATGTAAGTAAAACCTACGCCGGCCCTGCGTTATTCCCGCCCAAAGCCAATGGGGATAATACTGTGGCTTACCTGCTGCAGGACCGCTCCTACGCCACCGGTGAACCGATTGGGGTACCTGGCCGCCAGCGGGGTAACAGCCGGGATAAAGACCAGTTTGTGACCATCGAATTCACCATCAGCATATTATTTACCAAGTACGAATGTAAATTCTAACTGGCAGTTGCCAGCGGGCGGTTGGCAGTCCGGAAGGTGCCAACCGCAGATTTCTTAACCCCGGCAGGGGCCGTGAAACATCAGATATCCCCCGAAAGTTACACGCCACATTCCCCAAACTGCCCACCCGCAGGGACTTTCGCTGTTAAAACTACGTTAAAACAACCTGTCAGACTTTGCCGCAATAGGCATATATCTATTTTTGTATCTTTGCACACTTTTAGTAAATCTGTTATTCTGTTTTTTAATACGCCTGAACACTCATGAGTTTGAAGGATAAACTAGACTTACAACGGTTACCGCGCCATATAGCTATTATTATGGACGGCAACGGCCGTTGGGCTAAGGAAAAAGGGCAGGACAGGCTTTACGGGCACCACGAGGGAGTGGAAAGTGTGCGTAACGTTGTTGAGGCCTCCGCTGAGCTGGGAATCGGGTACCTTACCCTTTATGCCTTTTCTACCGAAAACTGGGACCGCCCGGAGAATGAGGTAAATGGCATTATGGAGCTGCTGGTGAATACCATCCGTAAGGAAGTGAATACCCTCACTAAAAATAATATTAAGCTGCATGTAATAGGCGATATGAACATGTTGCCCCCGCATTGCCAGCGTGAAATGGAGGAAGCCATTGCCATTACCAGCGGCAACACCGGCTTAAACCTGGTGATGGCCCTTAGCTACAGCGCCCGTTGGGAAATAGTGAATGCCGCCAAAAAGATGGCAGAGGATGTACAGGCAGGAAAGTTAAACCCCACCGATATTACACAGGATGTATGGCAGAAATACCTATGCACTGCTGCGCTACCAGACCCGGAACTGATGATCAGGACCAGCGGGGAATGCAGGATCAGTAATTTCTTATTATACCAGTTGGCTTACGCGGAACTATATTTCACAGACACCCGTTGGCCGGATTTCCGCAAAGAAAATCTTTACGAGGCCATCTTAAATTATCAAACCAGAGAACGGCGTTTTGGCAAAACAAGCGAACAAATTCAGCAGAATGAAGAAATTATTTCCTAAGAGCCTACTGGCCATCGCATTATGTTGCAGTGCAGGGATTCGTGTATCCGCCCAACAGAGGGATACTCTGCCGGTGCCTGTAACCACACAGCCAGATTTGCCCACGGCTTTGGGAAACCCTCAGCAGTATGAGATTGCAGAAATAGCCGTTACCGGTACACAGTTCCTGGATAAAGCCTTGCTTATTTCCTTATCCGGCCTGAATGTGGGCGATAAGGTGGTATACCCCGGCGGCGACCAGTTTGCCAAGGCCATACAAACCCTGTGGGGCCAGCGCCTGTTTGCCAACGTAGCCATTTACGTTACCAAGATAGATGATGGAAAAATATGGCTGGAAATTAACCTGACCGAACGCCCCCGTTTGGCCAATTTCATTTTCCGCGGTATCAAAAAATCCGAAGCAGAGGATATGGCCAAAAAGTCCGGCCTGCGTAAGGGAAGCGTAATTACGGAAAGCATGAAGCAGAACACCATTGCGGTGGTGCGTAAGAACTATGAGGAAAAAGGCTTCCGTAACGTAGGCATTACCGTTACAGAGCGTGCGGATACGTCGCAGGTGAATGCTGCGGACGTGATCTTCACCGTAAGTAAAGGCGGCAAGGTAAAGATCAATGATATTAACATCGTAGATAACAGCAACATCAGCGATTCCAGGATCAAGAAAAAAATGAAGGGCACCCGGGAACGCACCCGCTTTACCCTGCACCCCGATAAGGAACAAATATACCAGGATACCAGCCACGTACAATCTGATTACTGGAGCAGCTTTGGCTTCCTGGTGCCTTCCCGCACGCTGGAAGAGCTGGATCCCTACTTCCGTTTTAAGCTCTTTACCTCTGCCAAGTTCAATGAAACCAAGTATGCAGAGGATAAGGAAAAAGTAGTAGCCTACTATAACTCCCAGGGCTATCGTGATGCGCAGATCGTAAATGACACCACTTATAAAACCAAGGCTGGTGGCCTGAATGTGGACATGCAGATACTGGAAGGCAGAAAATATTATTTCGGCGATATTACCTGGAAAGGCAATACCCGCTATAACGATTCCCTGCTGACCCGTGTGCTGGGTATTAAAAAAGGCGATACCTATAATCTGGAGCTGCTGGAAAAACGTATTGGTAAGCAATTGTCGCCTGAAGGCGGTGATATCAGCGGCCTGTATATGGACTATGGTTACCTGTTCTTCCGTATTGAGCCCGTAGAAACCGGCATCCATGGCGATACCATTGACTATGAGATCCGTATTACAGAAGGCCCGCAGGCTACCATTAAAGAAGTACGTATAGCCGGTAACGATAAAACGAACGAACACGTAATACGCCGCGAGCTGCGTACGCTGCCCGGTGAAAAATTCAGCCGTGCGGATCTGATGCGTTCCCAGCGGCAGATTGCCAACCTGGGTTATTTTAACCCGGAAAAAATAGGCATTGTTCCTGTACCTAACGTACAGGATGGTACGGTGGATATTGACTATACAGTGGAAGAAAAAGCCAATGACCAGTTAGAGCTGTCGGCCGGCTGGGGTGGTTACATTGGTTTAACCGGTACCCTGGGTGTAACGTTCAACAACTTCTCCCTGCGTAACATTTTCCGGAAAGAGACCTGGGATCCCTTACCCAGTGGCGATGGCCAGAAATTATCCGTACGTGTATCCTCCAACGGTAAAGCTTACCGCTCCTATAACTTCTCATTTACAGAACCCTGGCTGGGCGGTAAAAAGCAGAACCAGTTCTCTGTAAACTTTTATAACAGCTACCAGAACCCCAGCGCGTATAACCAGTATATTTATGGTACCACCACCGGCAGCGATACCTACTTTAAGGTACTGGGCGCCACGGTATCACTGGGTAAGCAGCTGAAATGGCCGGATGATTATTTTACCCTTATTTATGCGCTGAACTATCAGCAGTATAAGCTGAAGAACTACGATTATTTTAACATCGGGTTCTCTAACGGTACATCCAACAACATCAGCTTCAAGCTTACGCTGGCACGTTCTTCTGTGGATCAGCAGATCTTCCCCAGAAGCGGTTCCAACTTCCTGATCAGCGGCCAGTTCACACCGCCTTACTCTTTGTTCAATCCTGATAAGGACTACACCAAAGAATCCATTGCCGACCAGTTCAACTTCATAGAATACCAGAAATACCGCTTTAATGCAGAATGGTATGTACCATTAACCAAACCTAAAGGCACGGATAATAAATCCTTTGTACTGAAGGTGGCCGCCAAATTCGGTTACATTAGCCGGTATAACAACCGCACCACGCTGTCGCCCTTCGGCCGCTTTGAATTGGGGGGTGATGGTTTGAGCAACTTTGCGATCTATGACCGTGACATTATTTCCCAGCGTGGTTACCCGGTATATTATACCAGCAATCCCAAGCTGAACCCGGAAAACGGGCAGCCGGTTGGTTATGAAGGGTTTACCATCTTCAACAAATATGTAATGGAGCTGCGCTACCCGCTTAGCCTGAACCCCAGCTCAACCATCTTTGGCCTGGCGTTCCTGGAAGCGGCTAACGGTTACCGCGACTTTAATGAATACAACCCGTTCCGCCTGCGCCGCTCCGCTGGTTTGGGTATGCGCTTTTACCTGCCCATGTTTGGTTTGCTTGGATTTGACTATGGCATAGGTTTTGACCGTTTGACCCCCGGCAATGGGTTAAAAGATGCGGCTAAATTCACATTTATGTTGGGCTTTGAGCCGGAATAAGGGGGCTTAGCGTGTTAGTTCAGTGTTAGATTGATGTTAGAATAAATTATAAACTTTATATTGCGTTTTCTAAAAAAGTAGCGAACTAAAATCCATAGAAATGAAAAAACTATTCATCACATTAGCTGTTATCCTCGTTGCTGCCTGTGCGGCGAATGCGCAACGGTATTGTGTGATAGACACAAAGTATATACTGGAAAGCATTCCCGATTATAAAGATGCACAAACCAAGCTGGATGCGATTGCAGACCAGTGGCAGAAAGAGATAGATGCCAAGTTCCAGGATATTGACAAGATGTACAAGGCATATCAGGCAGAGCAGGTAATGCTTACGGATGAACTGAAACATAAAAGAGAGGACGAGATAGTAGCGAAGGAGAAAGACGCCAAGGACCTGCAACGTAAACGCTTTGGTTATGAGGGTGATCTGTTTAAAAAGCGGGAAGAGCTGATCAAACCCATACAAGATAAGATCTACAATGCCGTACAGAAGCTGGCTGCCAGCAGGATGTACGACTTTGTGCTGGATAAATCAGGGGGCATTACCGTTATTTTTTCAGATCCCAAGCTGGATAAGAGCGAAGACATTCTAACGGCGCTGGGTGTAAAGAAAAAGTAAACCATTTTTTAACCAATAAGATTTAAAATTTTTTTAAACACAGACAACATCATGAAGAAGTATGTAATTATTGCTTTTGTAGCTGTTTCCGGTTTATTCGGCGTAAATGCAATGGCGCAGACGAAAGTAGCACACATCAATACGCAGGCGCTGCTGGATGCAATGCCTGAGACCAAAGCGGCACAAACTACCCTCCAAACCTATGCACAATCCCTGGAAGCTGATGGTAAGGGCCTGGTGGATGAGTACACCAAGAAAATGAAGGATTTTGACGCGCAGGCTGCCAGCATGACGGATAACATGAAAGAGATCAAAGGAAAGGAAATACAGGACATTCAGAAACGTATTGAAGAATACCGCTCTGCTGCTGACCAGAAAATAGATGCCAAGCGCCAGGAAGTGCTGAAACCCATCTACGATAAAGCCCGCAAGGCCATTGAAGATGTAGCCAAAGAAAAAGGTTACGGTTATGTGCTGGATAGCTCTGTAGGCGTGCTGCTGGTATCACCTGCCGGTGATGACCTGCTGGCTCCCGTAAAGACCAAATTAGGCGTAAAATAATTTGATTGATACTTATTGTAAAAGCCTGCCCTGCATGGACACAGGGCAGGTTTTTGCTTTTAGGGAAGGGGAGGAGATCAGGAGCTAAGACGTGCAGGTTTGAATAGTCAGGCGCAGGACATGGGCAGTGAGACGGAGAGCGTTGCTGCTTTCCAGGAGAGGGATGAGGATCCGGAGCTAAGCACGCAGGTCTGAACGGTGTGGCTGCAGGAGTTATCGGGTAGTGGGACTGAAAGCGCTGGCGCTGGATTGACAGAAGACGACGTTCTCAGATGGTCTTTGACAGCGCGGTAAGGGAAAATTCCAGGGCGTTAAGCGTTCTGCATTAAGTATTTAGCGTTCCGCGAATTTTTAGCAAACTTTCAAGAAACTTTTTGCAGCATATTTAAAAGAAATCCCTACCTTTGCCTTCCATTTTGAAAACAGGATATCCGTCCCGGCGGATTTTTGTATAGTCCAGGTAAAACATAAAGAAAATGAAACGACCTTGCTGACGCTTGTAGCAGCAGAAAGTAGCGAAAAGTGATGCTGCTGCGAGAAGCGAAAAGCCAGGGAGTTCCATCTGACCTTATAAAGTATAAAAATTAACAGATGAAACGTACTTTTCAACCGCATAACAGACGCAGAAAGAGCGTACACGGCTTCAGAAAGAGAATGGAAACTGCTAATGGCCGTAAGGTACTGGCATCCCGCAGGGCAAAAGGCCGTAAGAAGCTGACGGTTTCTGACGAGCGCAAGCTGAAATAAGATCGCAAAACTCAATACGCTATAAAAGCTTATTCTTTTAAACGGGAAGAAAGGTTAAAAAGCAGGAAACTGATTGAAACGCTTTTTCGGGACGGAAAAGCGTTTTCTGTTTTTCCATACCGCATCATCTACCTGCCGGTGCAGCTACCGGCAGGCGACCCGCCCGTGCAGGTGGGCTTTACAGCCGCTTCCCGGCACTTTCCCCGCGCGGTGGACCGTAACCGCGTAAAACGCCTGGGCCGCGAAGCCTGGCGCCTGCAAAAGCAGGTTTTATATGATCACCTGCAGCAACACTCCCTGCAGCTGGCCGTTTTCCTCATTTATACCGATAAAAAAATAGCCCCCTTCAGCACCCTCCACCACAAAATTTCGGTAATTTTAGAGCGTTTGCAAAAAGAAACGAGCAAGCCTGCATAAAATGTTAAATTGTTGACGGAGGCGCCCCTACATGGCCTGCCAGCGTTAATTAACAGTACCTTTAGCAGGCTATCTAACCATAAGCATAATGAAGCATCTGACACGCTGGCTGGGGATCCCGTTTATTGGTTTGATCAAGGTATATCAATGGTTCATATCGCCTTTACTGGGCGCAAAATGCCGTTATACACCCTCCTGTTCGGAATATGGCATCACAGCATTTAAAAAATACGGGCTTTTTAAAGGAGGTTATCTCACTGCAAAACGTATCCTATCCTGCCATCCCTGGGGCGGGCATGGCTATGACCCGGTACCTTAAAAAGGCAAAAGGAAAAAGTAAAAAATTAAAATATCGCAGCGGTTATCAGGATACACATACGCAGGTTTTTTACTTTTTACTTTTTAAGTTTTTACTTTTTACTTTAGTTACTATGCGCAACATCTTTAATAAAAGAAGAAAACTACTGCTGCTGGTATTATTACTGGCCGCCGGCGGCGCCGGTTTGCTGGCCTTTAATGAAAGTGATAAATACTTCCAGATAGCCAAGAACCTGGATATTTTTGCCGCTTTTTACCGGGAGCTGAACACCTACTATGTGGATGACCTTTCTCCCGAAAAAGTAATGCATAAAGGCATTGAATCCATGCTGGAGGAAACAGACCCTTATACGGATTTTATTCCCGAAGAGAACCTGGACGATCTGAAGTTTATGGCCACCGGCAAATACGGCGGGGTAGGCGCATCCATTAATACCCTGGGCGATACCACCGTGATCACAGATATTTACGAAGGCAGCCCTATGCACCGGGCAGGCGTTAAACCCGGCGATATATTATTATCGCTGGATGGTAAGCCCACTAAGGGCATGGACCAGGAGGAGATCAGCCGTCTGCTGAAAGGCAATGCCGGCACCAGCCTGGATATGCTGCTGAAAAATCCGTTCACCGGGGAGGAAACCACTAAAAAGATCGTACGGCAGGAGATCAATGTAATGCCGGTAAGCTATTCCGGTATGGTAAGCAGTGATGTAGCCTACATTAAAATGGTGCAGTTCACAGAAAATAGCGGCGCCCAGGTGCAAATGACCTTTGAAAGGCTGAAACAGGAGCACCCCGGTCTGAAAGGCGTGATCCTGGACCTGCGGGGCAACCCCGGCGGGCTGCTGGATGAAGCCGTGAATGTATCCAACATATGGATAGACAAAAATAAGCTGATCGTAAGCACCAAGGGAAAAGTAAAGAACTGGGACCGGGAATATAAAACCCAGCAGGCCCCGGCAGATATCAACATGCCGCTGGTAGTGCTCACCAACCGCTCCTCTGCCTCCGCCTCTGAAATTGTAGCCGGCGCCGTGCAGGACCTGGACCGCGGGCTGGTAGTAGGGCAGCGCTCTTTTGGAAAAGGGCTGGTACAAACCACGCGTCCCCTGCCTTACAATGCCAAGCTAAAAGTAACTACCGCCAAATATTACACCCCCAGCGGCCGCTGCATACAGGCCATTGATTACAGTCATCGTAACCAGGAAGGGGAAGTGGACTATGTGCCGGACTCTATGCGCCGCTCCTTTACCACCTTGGCCGGCCGCAAGGTAAAAGACGGTGGAGGTATTGAGCCGGATGCGCAGGTAGAGCCGCAGTTCCTGAGCCAGGTGGCCATTACCTTATTACGCAAGCAATACATTTTTGATTACGCCACCCAATACTATTACGCGCATCCTAAAATAGCTGCTGCAGGCAGCTTTCAGCTGAGTGAAGATGATTTTACAGATTTTCTGCGCTTCCTGGATGGTAAGGATTACAGCTACAAAACGCATAGTGAGGAAGCGCTGGAAAGTTTTCAATCCACTGCGCGGAAGGAAAAGTATTATGATGCAGTATCCAAAGAGTTTGAAGCATTGCAGCAGAAAATGCGGCATGATAAAAAACAGGACCTGCTGAAAAATAAAACAGAGATCAAACGCCTGCTGGAAGAAGAAATAGCCAACCGCTATTATTTACAGAAGGGCCGTATAGAGCGGTCACTGGCCTGGGATAACGAGGTGAATGAATCCATACGCCTGTTCCACAACCCGCAGGAATACCAGCAATTACTGAAATAAAATATTTGTTGTAACATGCGCAAGCACAGATGCCGCAGGACCAGCAAGGTTTTGCGGCATTTTTGTTTTTGCTATTGGAATTCTGTTTTTTTTATTAGTTTGGGAACACTTAAGAATGTAAGTACTTTATAAGTTCCACGTTATTGCCATCAACCAAACTACTGAAAGGGCATTTTCTTAATTGAAAGATAACACAACAGCGCGGTCAATATTGATAATTTTACGTTTTCCAGTCCGGTGTGAATGAATGATCAACAACACATAGATCCTGCTATTTGGGAGGCTTGCAAAGGGGGCGATAAAAATGCATATGCATGTATCTATACGTTGTACTATCCCCGCTTATTTAATTATGGCTGCAAGTTTACGGTAGATGCTGCGCTTATAGAAGACAGCATACAGGAGATCTTTGTGCGTTTTTGGGCTAACCGTGAAAAGCTGGCAGCAGTAAAGGAATTAAAGAGCTACCTGTTTGTATCGTTCCGGCATTATTTATTAAATCTCCTCGCCCGTTATAAAAAAATCCAGGAAAATATTGCAGCTACTGATAATTATGCCTTTGCGCTGGAAATATCTGCAGAGCAGCAGCGCGTAGTAGCAGAAGAAGCGCAGGAGCAGCTGCAGGCGCTGCGCAATGCCATGCGCCGGTTAACGCCCCGGCAAAAAGAAGCGGTGTTCTTCCGCTTTTATGAGAACATGAGCTACGAGGAGATTGCAGACATTTTAAATATTTCTGTTAAAGCCACCTATAAATTAGTAGCCCGCGCCATTCTTATGCTGCGCGATGCATATAATACCACCCCGCTTGTAAAAGCCATGCTCTCACTGGCCCCGCTGGCAGCGGCGCTGGGAAGCATGCAGCTTTCCCTTCTCATCTGCTCCGCGCAGGATTCCAGCCTCCTTTAAAATTTTTTTCAAAAAAGTTTAATTCCCATGGGGTAAAAGGCAAACCTCAGCGCTCCTATACCTGTAACACCACAAAATGGAGCATCCAACGGATTACGAACACTTTGATACAAGCGATTTTATTGCCGATGATCATTTTCTGCAATGGGTAAGATTTCCCACGGCAGCAAGTGATGCTTTCTGGAATACCTGGATAGCAGCGCATCCGCATAAACAGGCGCAAACAGCGGCTGCACGTGCTTTTATACTGGGGTTACAGTTTAAGGAGGAGCTGCCCTCACAGCTTATGATAAACGCTTCGCTGGAACGTAACCTGGACCGTATTGCGGCCTGGGAGCAAAAGCAGCAGCCGGTAATAAAAGAAAAAGGGCCGCGTAAAATATGGTGGTGGGCTGCCGCCGCTGTGGTGGTGGGTTCCATGGGGCTTATAGGCCGGCAATTATTACCGAAGCCGCCTGCCAAAATGGAGTATACCGGCCTGGCAGATGGTGTGCGCACCGTATGGTTGCCGGATAGTTCCAGAGTAATATTAAATGCCAAAGCATCCGTATTCTTTCATGCTAACTGGGCTGCCAATAGCCAGCGGGAAGTATGGCTGGAAGGGGAAGCTTTTTTTGATATTAAACCTGCCGCGGCGCAGGCTTTTGTGGTACATAGCGGCAACCTGGATATTGATGTACTGGGCACCTCATTCAACGTAAAGAAAGATACTGCCTTTACGAATGTAACCCTGAACACGGGTAAAATAAAAGTCCGGTTTAACGAGCTGCCGGAACAGCCGCTGTTGCTGGCTCCCGGCGATTTTGTACAATATGCTGTAAAGAAAAATAAGGTCATCAAGAAAAAAGTAAATGTGGATCTGTATGCGGTATGGAAAGACGAAAGGCAGCAGCTGCAAAATGTAACCCTGCAGGAAATGGCTGCTTACATGGAAGATATTTATGGTTACCAGGTGCGTATTAGCAGCCCGGAACTGGCGCGTACAAAGCTTTCCGGCGGTTTGCGCGTAAAAGATGAAAAGCTGTTGCTGGAAACTTTAGCCTTTGCGCTGAATGTAAAAATTGAAAAAAGCGGAGACACGGTCTTCATTCGACCAAAAAAATAAAAACATAAAATCCCTGATATGCTGACAAATGTACCGTTAAAAATAATGGGCGGCTACGCATTGCTATGTGCGGCCTGTTTGGTGGGGCCTTCCCTGCATGCACAGGATCTGGCAGCCATTAATACACCGGCGTACAACGTATACCCCTCCCAGGTAGCACGCAAACAAGTGCAAACATTGGGAGAAATATTACAGGTAATAGAAAAGCAGCACGATGTAAGCTTCATTTGCAGATCAGAGCTGCTGCAGCTGAAAATAAATGCCGGTAAAGAGAATTTTAAGGAAAAAGCATTTGTGCGTTCTCTGCTGAATGTAATTAAACCTTACGGGTTGGAGCTGAAGCAGATCACCGCACAGCAGTTTGCCATTTCATCTGCCGAAGAAGACACGCCTTCCTCACCCGACAGTAATAACACCAATACATCGGCGAATCTGCAATTCCTGGGTCAAAGGATCAGCGCAGTAAATAACACGGCGTTTGATAACCGTTACTGGAGCAACATACAGGTGCAGCGTATAAGCGGCACCGTAAGGGGCGCCGGTAATATTCCGCTGCCCGGTGTAACGGTTACGGTAAGGGGTACGGGTAACGGCGCTGTAACCAATGCCGACGGCCGGTTTGAGATCAATGTAACGGGCAGCAACGCGGTGCTGTTATTTTCTTATGTAGGATACCTGCCTAAAGAAATTACAGTAGGCGATCAGCAGCAGATAGATGTGGTGCTGAATGAAGATACCCGTCAGCTGAACCAGGTGGTTGTAGTGGGCTATGGTACGCAAAAGAAGGTGAACCTTACCGGCGCAGTAGCCATGGTAGGGGAGAAAGAGCTGGCCGGCCGCCCGGTTACCTCTATGTCTACCGCCTTACAGGGCCTGCTGCCCGGCTTAACCGCTATCAACAACACCGGCTTCCCCGGTGCAGGCGGCGCTACGCTGCGTATACGCGGTACAGGTACCACTAACAATGCTAATCCTTTTATATTGATTGACGGTATACCAGGCGATATTAACTTCCTGAACCCAACAGATATTGAAAGCGTATCCGTATTAAAAGACGCCGCTTCTGCCGCCATTTACGGTTCCCGTGCAGCCAATGGCGTTATACTGGTAACTACCAGGAAAGGGAAGCAGAACCAGAAGCCGATGCTGAGCTATAATGGCTACTATGGTATACAAAAGCCGTATGCACTGCCTAAAATGGTAGGCGCACCGGAATATATGGAAATGCTGAATGAGGCCCAGCGTAATGTGAACCTGCCGGAAACCTATACCGCAGAAGATATTCAGAAAGCAAAAGACGGTACAGACCCGGATTATTTTGCCAATACCAACTGGCCTAAAGCCCTGTTCAAAAGCACAGCGCCGCAGCAGGAGCATAACCTGAGTGTGAATGGCGGCTCGCAGGATGTTACCTATTATCTGTCCTTTGGCCGGCAAAACCAGGATGGCCTGGTAGTGGGCGATCAGTATAGCGCCGTACGTAATAACGTACGCGCACGTTTGAACGCCATGCGTTTATTTGACATTGTAGATATTGATGGTAACCTGGGATATATAGACCGTACGCAGAACCAGCCTGCAGGTGGTACGGATGCGGATTCCGGGCCTATTTATACCTCACTAACCATGTCGCCACTGAATCCGGTAAAGTTCAGCAACGGTACCTGGGGGTACGGCGGCGGCTCCAGCAACCCGGTAGCTATTGCTACGGATGGAGGTTACAACAACTTTAAATCACAGGAAGTAACCGGCAATGTTTCTGCCAAGGTACATATCTGGAAGAACCTTGATTTTACAGGGCAATACGGCACCAATATCATTAACCAGCGCCGCAGCACCTTTAGCCGCAAATTAGATTATTACTACCCGGATACCGGCGCTTTCTGGTACAGCAATGCTACCAGCAACAGCCTGGAAATGCGGGATTATACCAGCCGTATGGAAAACCTGTCCGGCTTATTAAACTATGCGTTCACGTTAGATAAGCACAATTTTAAGGTGCTGGCAGGTTACCAGCAGGAATCATACCGCTATGAATCCTGGGCAGCCAGCAAACAGAACTTTCCCAGTGATGATGTGCCGGTGTTTAACCTGGGCTCCGATAACCCGAATGCTACCGGCGATGGTTACCAGTACGCGCTGCGCTCCTGGTTTGGCCGTTTGAACTATGACTTTAATGAAAAGTATTTGCTGGAGCTGAACGTGCGTTATGATGGCTCATCCCGCTATTCGCCTGACCGCCGTTATGGTACTTTCCCATCTGCATCTGCCGGCTGGCGTTTTACGCAGGAGAGCTTTGTAAAGAGCAGCGGCATTAGCCGCTGGTTAAGCGAAGGTAAATTGCGTGCATCCTACGGCAGCCTGGGTAACCAGTATGGGGCCGATGGTACTGCCTATTCAGAATGGTACCCTTACATGCAGGTGTTGACCGGTGTAGGTACTATGCCCATAGGTAACATACTTACCAGGGGAGTAGCGCAAACCAACCTGGCTAACCCGCTGCTGCGCTGGGAAAAAGTGAACATGCTGAACATAGGTCTTGACCTGGCCTTCTTTAACAACCGCCTCTCCGTAAGTGCAGACTGGTTTGATAAACAAACAAAGGACGTGCAGCTGAAAGTGCCGCAGCCCGATATTTTAGGGCTGGAAGTACCGGACCAGAATGCAGGCGATGTATCCAACAAAGGCTGGGAGCTAAGTGTGGGGTGGACAGACCAGATCAAAGATTTCTCCTATGGCTTTACCGCCCAGCTCTCCGATGTACGCAACAAGGTATTAAACCTGGGCGGGGCCCCGCCGGTGCTGGATAACAGGATACTGCAGGTAGGCTATCCCATTAATGCGTTTTATGGTTACCGTACAGATGGTTTAGCACAGGAAGGTGATTTTACCAAAGACGCCAGCGGTAAGCTGGTGCCCAACTTTCCCATTTTTGATGCAGACAATGGCAAGGTAGCCCCCGGCGATATTAAGTACCGCGACCTGAATAACGATGGCAAGATAACGGCTGATAAAGACCGTACCGTGATAGGCGATGCCTTCCCGCGTTATACCTATTCTCTGCGCGGCAACTTTGGCTGGAAGAATATTGATTTTTCCTTTTTTATACAAGGGGTAGGTAAAGGCAATGGTTATATCAGCGGCATTGGCATACACACCTTCCAGGCATTTGGCTCTTACCCGCAGGAGGTGCACCGCGACCACTGGACACCGGAAAACACGGATGCCTGGTACCCGCGCTTTACTTACCTGGATACACGCAATACCACGGCCCGTCAGTCGGACTACTGGCTGCAGGATGCCGCTTACCTGCGCCTGAAAAATATACAGATCGGTTATACACTGCCCGGTAACTGGACCAGCCGCCTGCGTATACAACGGTTACGCGCCTACGTATCAATGGACAACCTGTTCACCAAAACCAATTTCTTTTACGCCTATGACCCGGAAACGGTTACCACCAGCGGCGGTACTTACCCGCAGGTGAAAACCTTTGTGTTTGGTCTTAACATTAACTTTAAATAACCACTGCCATGCAGCAACATATATTACGTATAGCCCTGTGCATAACAGCTGTTTGTTTTTTTGCCGGCTGCTCCAAAGATTTCCTGGACCGCGGCGCGCTGGATGCTATTCCCAACGATGAGTTCTGGAAAACAGAAGGACAGCTGAAGCTGGCCGTGAATGCCTGCTACGATTACCTGAAAGGCAAGAACGTAGTGGATATGGAGAACATGGGCGATAATACGGTGTACCCGCCTATGAGCGATTACCTGGCCATTTCCACCGGCAATTATGACTTTACCCTGGGCACCGTTAACGCAGAGTGGGTGAACCAGTATAAAGGCATACGCCGCTGTAATCACTTTTTAGAGAACTATCAGAAAGCCACCGGCATTCAGCAGGCAAAAATGAACCAGTACGCCGGCGAGGTGCGTTTTCTGCGCGCTTTCCTGTACAGCTACCTGAGCTTTTTTTACGGTGACATACCGCTGGTGACCAATACCCTGAACATTGGTGATGATATAGTGTACGGCCCCCGCACACCGCGCACACAGGTAGTGGATTTTATATTACAGCAGCTGGATTCTGCTGCCACAGAGCTGCCGGCCACCTATGCCGCCGCAGACCTGGGCCGTATCACCAAAGGCGCTGCACTGGGCTGGAAATCGCGCGTGGCGCTGTTCTACGGTAAGTATGATGTAGCGGAAGCAGCCGCCAAAGCAGTGATGGACCTGAATGTATACCAGCTGTACACAGCCGGCGGTACTAATAGCTACAATGAGCTGTTCACCCAGAAAGGTAAGCTAAGCGCTGGCGCTAATAAGGAAACTATACTGGCCAGGTTGTACCTCATAGATGTATCTATGCACAACATGAGCCGGGAATGCCAGGTACCGGATCAAACCTCCCGCTTTTGTCCTACCAAATCACTGGTGGATGCCTATTTGTGCGCCGATGGTATGCCCATCGAAAAATCGCCGTTGTACAATGAAGGTGCGCAGCAGGCTTATGGGGATGTGTTTAACAACCGCGACCCGCGCATGACGCAGACCATACTGGCGCCTGGCGGCAGCTGGGGTGGTAAGGATGATGGTGACCAGGATGCCAATCCTTCCGACATTTTTAACCTGCCCAAATTCAATTCAGATAAAAAAGGCTGCGTAACAGCCACCGGTTATTATTTTACCAAGTATGTACAGGTATCGGCAGTAGCTACCTATAACAAAGACCCGAACGACATTCACATTATGCGCCTGGCAGAAATACTGCTGAACTATGCAGAAGCGCGTGAAATGCAGGGTAAGCTTACACAGGCCGACCTGGATATAACCATCAACAAGCTCCGCGACCGTGTAGGCATGCATCACATGATCATTGCGGAACTGGGCGCCTGGGGCATGGACCTGCGCACTGAAATACGCCGGGAGCGCCGTGTAGAGCTGGCGCTGGAAGGGCAGCGCTACTTTGACCTGCTGCGCTGGAAACAGGGCAGCCTGCTGGCTGCAGACGTAAAAGGCATGAAAAAAGCCTTTGTCCCCAGCTATATGCAGCAGTATGTAGCCAGTGTGCCGGTAGATGCAAATGGTTACATGATCGTGAATACGGGCCGGCGTTTTGTTGATCCCAAGAATTACCTGTGGCCTATACCCTTAACACAGTTCCAGCGGAATACGGAGCTGGGGCAGAACCAGGGATGGGAGTAAAAAGAGTATTATGAAGTATTGTATAATAATAAGCTTGTGCATTTTGCTGGCTGCGTGCAGCACTAACAAAACTGCTACAGGAACGGAAGCCATGCCGGTTGATACCATTAAGGTATTAACCTATAACATTCATCATGCAAACCCGCCATCTAAAAAAGATGTAATAGACCTGGATGCTATTGCCGGTGTTATTAATCAGCAGCATCCTGATTTTGTGGCCTTGCAGGAAGTGGATGTGCATACCGGCCGCTCCGGCCGCGATGTGCATGAGGCGGAGGTGCTGGCGGTCAAAACCGGCATGCACGCACAGTTTGCGAAAGGCATACCTTATGATGGCGGTGAGTATGGCATTGCCGTATTATCCCGCTATCCCATAAAGGAGGGGCATGCTTATCAGCTGCCATCTGCTCCCGGCTCCAAAGGGGAGCCACGCGCCTTATGTACGGTTAAGGTAAAGCTGAAGAACGGCCGGCGTGTTATGATGGCCAGCACACACCTGGATGTATTAAAACCAGATACTGACCGCTTGTTACAGATGCGTGAAATAAGCCGCTTACTGGGCCAGGCAGGTATGCCGGTAATACTGGCCGGTGACTTTAACGCTAAGCCGGGCAGCGCTGCCATACAAGTACTGGACAGCGCCTTTACCCGTACCTGTGATAATTGCCCGTTCACCATCCCGGTGGATGCGCCTAACCGTACCATAGACCTGATAGCCTATGCGCCGGCAAAGGCTTTTCGCGTAATAGAACATACCGTGATACCGGAACGCTATGCATCGGACCACTTACCGGTAGCGGCTAAGCTGGTGCTGGTGCAATGAATTAAATTATGATTTCCCGCATTTAAGTCATAAATTAAAAGCCTTCTGTCAACCAAATCACGTTATCTAACATCAAACCGGAAAAACATGTCTGAAAATTCGATGGAAAATTCCCGCAGAGGGTTTATCAGTAAGCTAGCCAAAGGAGTAGTAGGCGCCTCCCTGTTCCCTGGCATTATTACCGCTGCGGATAAAAAGCGTAACCTGGAATCACTGTCACGCATACGCGAAAAATACAGTGCCAATGACCAGATTCAGATTGCGCTGATAGGCGCGGGTGGTATGGGCTCTGCCGATACCAACACGGCTATTACGGTGCCGGGCGTAAAATTAATTGCAGCCTGTGACCTGTACGACGGCCGTTTGGCGGATGCTAAAAAGAAATGGGGTAATGATATTTATACTACCCGTGATTACAAAGAGATACTGGAACGTAAGGATGTGGATGCCGTGATCATTGCTACGCCTGACTTCTGGCATAAGGATATTTCGGTAGCTGCCATGAACAAAGGTAAATCCGTATACTGTGAAAAGCCCATGGTGCATGAGATAGGCGAAGGCCCTGCCGTGGTGGAAGCACAGCAAAAGAATGGTAAGGTAGTGTACCAGGTAGGCAGCCAGGGCATGAGCTCACTGGGTAATGAAAAAGCCCGGCAACTGCTGAAAGACGGTGCTATTGGTAAGCTGAACTACGCGGAAGGTTTTTGGGCGCGTATGTCACCACAGGGCGCCTGGCAGTACCCCATACCAGCAGATGCATCGCCTAAAACAGTGGATTGGGAAACTTACCTGCTGCATGCGCCTAAACGTGAATTTGACCCGCTGCGGTTTTTCCGCTGGCGTAATTATAGAGATTATGGCACCGGTGTTTCCGGCGACCTGTTTGTGCACCTGTTCTCCAGCCTGCACTTTGTAACCGGCTCCATGGGGCCTAACAAAGTAATGGCTACCGGCGGCCTGCGTTACTGGAATGATGGGCGCGAGGTGCCGGACATTATGCTGGGCATGTTCGATTACCCGGAAACAGCGGCGCATCCTGCATTTAACCTGTCGCTGCGGGTGAACTTTGTGGATGGTACCGGTGGCACCAACTATCTGCGCATGGTAGGCAGCGAAGGTTCTATGACGGTAGAGTGGGATAAGGTAACCCTGCTGCGTAATAAAGGAGATGAGGAAGATCCTTTGCTGAAAAGTAAAAAAACAGAAGGTGCTGCCAATGCGAACGGCCGGCAATATGTGTATGACCGGAAAAGTATGCTGCCGCCTGAGAAGCTGGAGTATGTAGCAGATGCAGGTTATAAAGGCGCGCACTTTGATCACTTCTATAACCTGTTCAACGCTATGCGTACCGGTGGCAAGGTGCATGAAGATGCGCTGTTCGGCTACCGTGCAGCTGCACCGGCCTTGCTGTGTAACGACAGCTATTTCCAGAATAAGATTATTGGATGGGATCCGAAAGACCTGAAATTGATAAACAAGTAAAAAATAATGATCATGAGAAAATTATTTGTTCCGGCTTTATCTGTGTTAACCGCTGTTGCAATGGCATGCGGTAATGCATCTACCCCGGAAAGTAAAACTGATTCCACTACTGTGAGCGCTGATACCACCGCCGCTGCTACTACGCTTACTGCAGATACAGCGCCGGCCAATGTATTGACCGATGCTGAAAAAGCAGACGGCTGGAAATTATTGTTTAACGGGCAGAACCTGGATGGCTGGCATATTTACAAAGGCAAAACCTCCAACAGCTGGGTAGCAGAAAATGGTACCCTGCATTGCCTGGGCAGCGAAAAAGATAAAAGCGATAAAAGAGCTGATCTTACGTCCGACAGCACATATGATAATTTTGAGCTGCAGGCCGACTGGAAGCTGGCTCCCAAAGGCAATAGCGGCATCATTTACCTGGCATCAGAAGAATTTGATGCAGCGTATAAGAGCGGCCCGGAATATCAATTGATAGATGATGAGAACTTCCCTGAAAAGCTGGAGGGCTGGCAAAAGACCGGCGCTAACTACGCCATGGGCGATCCGCTGGTGGCTGCTGCAAAACCCATTGGCGAATGGAACCAGGCCCGCATTATTGTAAATAAGGGGCATGTGGAACACTGGCTGAACGGGCAAAAAACAGCTGAATATACCATAGGCTCACCGGAATGGAAGAAAGCCAAGGAAACCGGTAAGTGGAAAGATGCCAAGGGATATGGCGCTACCAAAAAAGGCCATATAGACCTGCAGGACCATGGCAGCGAAATCTGGTTTAAGAATGTAAAGATCAAAGAGCTTAAATAATCAGCGCATTACTACATAAAAAAAGCATCTCACGTACATGAGATGCTTTTTTTGTTATAGATAGCAGGTGGTGACTATTTTTTCACCGCTGCATCATAGTTTTTGCTAACGGCATCCCAGTTAACAGCATTCCAGAATGCTTTCAGGTATTCCGGGCGGCGGTTCTGGTATTTCAGGTAGTAAGCATGTTCCCATACGTCCACACCTAAAACGGGCGTGCCTTTAACTTCAGCTACATCCATCAGGGGATTGTCCTGGTTGGGGGTAGAAGTTACTTCCAGCTTGCCATCCTTTACAATTAACCAGGCCCAGCCTGAACCAAAGCGGGTAGCGCCGGCAGCGTTCAGCTTTTCTTTGAACTCATCAAAAGAGCCAAAGGTGCTTTTAATAGCTTCGGCCAGTGCGCCTTTAGGCTCGCCGCCTGCATTGGGGCCCAGGATCTGCCAGAAGAAGCTGTGGTTCCAGTGACCACCGCCATTGTTGCGTACAGCAGGGCTTATTTTACCGGCGCTGGCTACCAGCTCATCCAGTGATTTATTTTCATGCTCAGTACCGGCAACGGCTTTATTCAGGTTATCTACGTAAGCCTGATGGTGTTTGCCATGGTGAATTTCCATGGTGGTTTTATCAATATGCGGTTCCAATGCGTCGGTTGCATATGGTAAGCTCGGGAGTGTAAATGCCATAACTTGATTTTTTATGGTTAATGAATAAGTATAAATTTTACGGGTTTCAAATTTACTGCCTAATAGGGGAATAATCAAACATAGTTAGTCCATGGTCCATAGTCGATGGTCCATGGCATACAACATAGGGTAGCAGTACAAAGGATTATAGGCGATGTTAAGAGGTGTTTAAATAATATAAAAGATTGCAGAAATAACATTAGTGGCTCAGCAGTACTTTGGCTGCGGTACAATTGAACATGTTTTAGGCAATGGACCATCGACTATGGACCATGGACTGGGCGGCCAATGCCCCGCCCCTAAAATAACCTTGCACATATAGGTTTTTATTTTAAATTTACAGAATAAGCGTTGCAACAGCTTTTCATATACATATTTTTTCGTATATACTAATACGTGAGAGCCCGTTTCACTATTGTTTGTTTAAAACTTAACGTATGCAGACTGAAGACCCTGGCATGACACCAAACCCATCCACCGCAGCATTGCAGAAGGAGCATAAGCAATTAAAAGAACGTGTACAGTGGCTGGAAAACATGCTGCATCATGTGCCGGCAATGGTGTTTACCGCCGACCAGCGCAACAGCCAGGTAAGCTGGTGTAATGCATATATGGAAACCTTTACCGGTTACACCTTAACGGAAATGCATACACTGGGCCTGGAATTTTTCCGGCAATTCATACATCCTGATGATTTTGAGATCACCCGTACCGCCCAGGAATCTTTTCAGAACAATAAGAATATTTTTGGCGGCGTAACCCGGGTGCGGCCCCGCGGGCAGCGCGACTGGCGCTGGCTGGTAGGCTTAACCATTCCTTTCAGCCATGATGAGAAAGGGGAGGTAAAAGATGTGATCTGCGCCTTCCTGGACCTGACCATGGCTATTGATACCCATACCCAGCTGGCCGATGCAATGAGCGAAGTGTTGCGCCGGCAGAACGAAAGCCTGCTGCATAAGCTCACCTTTCGTGAAAAGGATGTGCTGGCGCTTGCGGTGAAGGGATTGAACAATAAAGAGATTGCCCAGCAGCTGAACCTGAGCCGCCATACGGTGGAAACACACCGCAAGAACATACGCCTGAAGCTAAAGGTGCGGAACACCACAGAGCTGGTGACCATTGCCCGTAAGATCGGCTTCCAGTAAACATATTAACAAAATTTTTTAAAAAATACCCAAGCTTGGGTATTTCATCACCGGAGAAACCCGACTAATTTAGTGAGTGTTAATAGTATCAGGATCCCTGTTTAACTATGACCATTAGGAAAAGGCCTTCATCCGTTGTTTGTTTTTCCTTAATATATATATTCGGCAATTTGGTTATATTTATTCTCTAAATCCAAATCCCTGCATATGCCGAGTATTGTTCTTTCCACAATCATCGTCCTTTTAATTTTCTGGGTTTTCTTTTCGTCGTTTGTAACCGTCCAGCAAGGTACTATTGCAATTACCACTATTTTCGGCAAGTACAGCCGTATCATGCGCCCCGGTTTAAACTTCAAGATCCCCATAATTGAAAAGGTATTTAAACGCATTTCCATCCAGAACCGCTCTGTGGAGCTGGAGTTCCAGGCCATTACCATTGACCAGGCGAATGTGTATTTCAAGGCCATGCTGCTGTATGCCGTATGGAACCAGGAAGAAGAGACCATTAAAAGCGTGGCTTTTAAATTTATGGATGAACGCAGCTTTATGCAGGCGCTCATCCGCACCATTGAAGGCAGTATCCGTGGTTTTGTGGCTACCAAGCGCCAGTCTGAAGTGCTGGGCCTGCGCCGTGAAATTACGGAAAACGTAAAAGAGCAGATAGACAAAACGCTGGAAGGCTGGGGCTATCACCTGCTGGACCTTCAGATGAACGACATTACCTTTGATGACGCCATTATGAAATCCATGGCGCAGGTAGTGGCTTCCAACAACCTGAAAGCGGCTGCTGAGAATGAAGGCCAGGCATTGCTGATCACCAAAACCAAAGCGGCGGAAGCAGATGGTAATGCTATTAAAATAGCCGCAGAAGCCGAGCGGCAGGCTGCCCAGCTGCGTGGCCAGGGTGTGGCGCTGTTCCGGGAAGAAGTGGCCAAGGGTATGACCATGGCAGCCAAAGAAATGCAGCAGGCCAACCTGGATACTTCCGTGATCCTGTTCTCCATGTGGACGGAAGCTATTAAACACTTTGCCGAAAACGGCCGGGGCAACGTGATCTTCCTGGACGGTTCTTCTGAAGGCATGGACCATACCATGCAACAGATGATGGGGTTGAATAAGCTGATGGAACCCCAAAAAAAGTAATTAATAATTAAGAATGAAGAATTAATAATTGAGTACTTCAAATAGAAAAGTCCTGCATTTAAATGCAGGACTTTTTTTATTGGGCTACTTTTTAATTATTAATTCTTAATTGTTAACTCTTAATTAAAGATATACCGGATCCCTAATTGACCCTGCCAGCGGGAAACTGCAGCAGTATTGTCTCTCCAGGAATTGGTTAAAGGTATTTCGTTCTTCGCATCCAGGTAAGGGAAGGAGAAAGCCGGTGTATTGGTAGCGGCGCCGTTGGCATCGCGCAGCATGCCTTCATACTTCAGGAAGGAAGTAGAGTTGAATGTTTTATACACACCCCACCTGCGGTTCAGCAGGTTGCCTACGTTCACAATATCAAGGGTTACACGCAGGGTATGTTTGGTTTTGTCTTTACCGGTGAACAGGTAAAAGTCTTGTGTAATGTTCACATCCATCCGTTTGTAGAAGGGTAAGCTTACGGCATTACGCTCTGCATACTGGCCCTTGTGCTGGCTCAGGTAATTATCCTGGTTAATGAAGTTGCTCAGCTGGTTCCAGAGCTGCGCAGCAGTACGCTGGTCGGCATTGGTAGTTGGATTGTAAGCAGCATCCCCATAACCTACCGGCACCAGGTGGATCTGGTCCTGAGAGGCCGGAATGTAGATCAGGTCATTGTTACCACCGGAACCATCGTTGTTCAGGTCACCGCTGTAAGTATAGGATACTGCGCCGTTAGGTGCAGCCTCAAACACAAATCCAAAAGAGGTGGCAAAATACTTGGCGTAAGGAATACGGTAAGAGGCGGATGCAATTACACGGTGCGGCGTGTAAAAATTCGTGTAGCCTAATACGTTGCTATTCGGATCGCCGCTCACGGGACGGTCGCGCCAGTTACTTTGCGCAATGGAGCCTCCATCATTAATGCTGCGTGATTTGCTGTAGGTATATGCTGCATTCAGGTACAGGTTCTGCGTGGTCTTCTGTACCTGGAAGGTAACAAAGTAAGCATAGCCTTTGCTGGAGTTGCGCATCAGGATAGCATCGCTGATATTGGGATGCCCCAGGGTATTCACCGGCAGCTTGCCATAGATCTGGGAAGCGCTGTAACGGATACGGTTATCCGGTGAGCCTTCCAGTGCAATGCCTGTAGCAGGCAAATTCACGTTCTGGAAATATACTGCGTTAATGTCTTTTGAGTAGTTACCTTCCAAAGTGGCCACCACACCGCCGGGTAGCACCTGGTCAACGGCCAGGCTGGCTTTCAGCACCTGCGGATATTTGAATTTTTTGTCGATGGCGGCTACGTTATAGGAAGTAGAGAGCTGCCCGGAAGCAGGGCGGTAAGCATTAGGATCTGCATTAAAGATGTAGGGAATGGTAGGCGATGTAGCGCTGGTTTGGGCTACGAAAGAGCCAAACTGCACACCATTGTTACCTGCCTGGTTGCTGATCCATACGGCCGGGGGCGCCCCTGCAAATAAACCGGCGCCACCGCGTACCTGCGTGGTTTTGTTGCCGGTTACATCCCAGTTAAAGCCTACACGGGGAGAGATGAGCGGCGTAGTATTAGGCTTTTGCCCAACATCTACATGCACCCCATCCCGGAAGGTAAGGGTGGTCAGGGAATCGTTGCGGGTAAATTTATTGTCGAAGATGGGCAGGTCTATACGCAAACCGTAAGTAAGGGTAAAGTTGTTGCTTACCCGCCATTTATCCTGCACAAAAAGGCCCAGCTCCATCATACCTATTTTGGCATAGGGGAAAGAACCGTCTTTGGTGCTGGCATACTGCAACGCATAACGGGAGGCAGTAGGCAGGCCGTTGATAGCACTGTTATAGAAATCCGTGAGGCTGTTAAAACGGTAGTTACCATTATAGTTAGGCGCAAACCCGTTCAGAAAACGCTTGTAATAGTTTTGCGTACCCAGGGTAATTTCATGCGCGCCTTTGTACATGGTAAAGATGTCGGACAGTTGATAAATATCGCTGTTCAGCTTATTGTTGTAAGTGAAAGGCTCATACCCGAAAGCGGTGTAGCTGGCGCCTTGGCCGTTCAGGATATCTACCAGCGGAAAGTCGCCACCGGAAAGGCTGCTGCGGAAATCACGCAGGGCAGAATAACCTACCTGGAACTTATTGGCAGCGGTATTACCAAAACGGGTGTTCAGCTCCGCAATAAAAATGTTGAAGTTATTATTGATGGTATAACCACTACCACTAAACGGCAAACCGGTATTGCTGGGCTGACGGCCGGAACCCGGTGCGCCGCTGTTACTGGCAGCAATATCCTTGAAGGATTTCAGGTAGCTGTATTTAAAGGTAAAGGTGTTATAGTCATTCACGTTCCAGTCTACCTTAGCAGTGATCTTATCACTTTGGGTGCGGTAGCTGTAATCCTGGTACTCACCGGGGTTGTAGCTATATTTATCTATGAGGAATTGTTTGAGCTTATCCAGCGTATCGGCTACAGCCTGTGATACGTTGCCGCCTGCAAGTCCGCCCGGGATATTGGCGATAAGGTTAGTGGCAGGGGCCTTGATCCTTTCCTGCTCCGCGCTTATAAAGAAGAACAGCTTATTGGGTATAATAGGACCGCCTACAGAAAAACCGCGCAGGTTATAGCTGAAATTAGGTTTGGGCACTTCTGCATTACCTACTTTGAGGCCCTGTAAGCCGGGCGTTTGAATGTAGGTGTATACGGAGCCTTTAAATTCATTGGTGCCGCTTTTGGTTACGCTGTTAATACCTGCGCCGGAAAAGCCACCCTGTCTTACATCGTAAGGGGAGATGTTCACCTGGATCTGCTCAATGGCATCCAGGCTAATGGGCTGTGAAGCGGTTTGCCCGCCCAGCGTGGATGAGAGGCCGAAGGTATTATTGAAGTTAGCACCGTCCACCGTTACGTTGTTATACTGGTTACTGCGGCCGCCAAAGCTCATGTTGTTGGTGCCGGCGCCGTTACCTGCTCCGGGGCTTAAACGGGTAAAGTCCTGCATGGAGCGGCTAATGGTGGGCAGTCGGTCCATTTGCGAGCGTGTAATGATCTCCTGGCTGCCGGTGCGGCTGTTGTTGAATACTTTGTCCTGCCGGTTGGCTTTTACCTCTACTTCGCCTAATGTGCTGGTTGAAGCGCTGAGCTTAAAGTCTGCTTTGTACTCTTGTCCCAGGGCTAAGGAAATGTTATCCTGTTTTTCTTCCTTAAACCCAATGTAGCTTACTGTAATGCTGTAAGGGCCGCCTACGCGGAGGTTAGGCAGGTTATAACGGCCGTCTTTACGGGTAACCGTCATGTATTTTGTGCCGGTTGGCTGGTGAACAGCTATTACGGAGGCTCCCGGCACGGCGCCTTCCTGGCTGCTTACAATGCCCGCAATATCAGCGGTTGTTTCCTGGGCAAATAATAGCACGGGGGCTATGAGTATGCATAATAGCATACTGGTTAATAAACGTGTAAATTTTTGCATGTCTCGACCTGGGATTTTAGATTTTGGTAAAGTTCTGTACCGCACTCTATAATAGAGTGGTTGCGGGTATTATATAATCATTAATTATGGCTGTAGCGTGGGTTTATAAAGGCTGTATTGAAATTACGGATTTTAGTTTTGGAAATGAAATTTTGCCTGGGGAGTTTGGGCATTTTTATTGGCAATGGTGGTGATCCTTCATTTTGCAGGTCCAAAGCCGGACTGCGCCCGACTGTTTGGATGGCTATTAAGCATTGTCAAGTCCTGGAGAGTTTTTGTTTGGCAATGGTGGTGATCCTTCATTTTGCAGGTCCAAAGCTGGACTGCGCCCGACTGTTTGGATGGCTATTAAACATTGTCAAGCGGATGGGCTTTGGAGGGTGGGTGGGGCATTGGTGGTTCGTGTCACGCCGGGCAAAGGTCCTTGCTTTGGACCTGCAAAAATTCAGTAGTGCGTTTATCAGGAAAGGAATATCGTTGGAATGTTAATGCTGCGTAATTATAGTAGTGTATTATTGTTGACATAACTCGTTATTACTTTACGGCTATGCTGGATCACTATTGCCTTTTCATACTGCGAATCCTGCGTGAACGCGTAATGCATTTTTATTAAATAGCCGTGCACTAAAAATTTGCATTTCGTAATTGATAATTCGCAATCACTTTCTGCAGGCCATGCACAATACCAATTCCTCATCAATGCAGATCCTTATTTATGGAAATAACTGTTGCATTTCGTAATTCATAATTCGTAATTATCCCCCGCTGTTGCCTCTAATTCTCCGCTCACTCTTTTCCACGGTTGCCTCATTCGCATTTATTCATAATCATGATTATTTTCTATGGCATTCCCCGTTTGGCAGGGCAGACTATGCGCCGCTTTGGGCGGGGTCGTAATTGATAATTTGTAATTAGCCTCAGCGCAGTCTTCTCTTCTCAAAGAATGTTTTTACCAGCTGCAGGCTTTCGGTTTCTCCCGGGCCTTGTTCCAGCCTGGTTTTGGGGTGAAAGGGAATGTGGTCGCCGGTGGAGCGGCGGTAGCTGTGCTTATCATCGCGGGCTGCATAAACAATGCGGCCTATTTTGCTCCAGTATAAAGCGCCGGCGCACATGAGGCAGGGCTCCAGGGTTACATACAGGGTTGCTTCCATCAGGTATTTGCTGCCCAGCGAATTGAAGGCGGCTGTTAAGGCTATCATTTCTGCATGGGCCGTACAATCGTTCAGGCGCTCTACCTGGTTGTAGCCGCGGCCAATTACCTGCTCATTCATCACTACTACAGCGCCTACCGGTACTTCACCATCGTCAAAAGCTTTGCGGGCTTCTTTCAGCGCCTGCTGCATGAAATAATTATCGTCCATAACTATTGATGGGATTTTATATCCCGGCTGGTTTTCTGCAAAGGAAATGTAAAAAATACGGTACTACCTGCGCATCCTGTAAGGATGGATGTTTTGCCAATACCTCATTATCCGGGTAAGGTTCATTGATGCGCTCCAGCACAAAGCCTGCATCCACAATGGCGCTGATCCATTGGGTAAGCGTTCTGTTGAACATAGGTACTTTAAAGCTGGAGAATTTTTCCTTCAGCTCACCGGGTGCGTTATTAAAGGTCCATTCTGCTACTTTTCCGTTCTGGTAGTTAAAGTAACCTCCTATTTCTACCGCATATGTTTCACCTGCTGCATTTCTTAAATTCTTCCGGTGCGGGGTATCAAAGCAGGGATGAGTAATGGAGAACTGCAGAAAGCCGCCTGGTTTCAACACCCGGAAAGCTTCTTTCAGCGCCTGTTCCGGATGGGGAATATCCATCAGGCACATGAAGGAGGTAGCAAAGTCGAACTGCTGATTGTTAAAGGGCAGCTTAGCGGCGCTGGCTATGGAATAGGTAATGCCCAAAGGCTCCTTATCTTCCGTTGCCTGTGCGTGCGCAATAAAATTCTCTGCAATATCCACAGCCTGTAAGGTGGCGCCATTCTTTGCTAATAGCCGGGTGTTGGCGCCTTCCCCGCAGCCAATATCAATACCGGAAAGCCCTTTTATGTTGGGTAGCAGCTTAAAGAATGCGGGGGTATTATAACCATCCCGGTGAATATCAAATCCCGCCCGGGCCAATGCTGTCCAGGCTTCTGCATTTTCATTCCAATGTTGTCCTGCTTCCTGTTCATTCATGGGAATTAGCTTTCTATCATCTTTATAAACTCATCCTCTGTCAGTATACGGATGGTGTTGATCTTCTTTGCTTTTTCCAGCTTGCTGCCGGCATCTTCACCTACTACCAGGTAATTGAGCTTGCTGCTTACGCCACTCAGTATTTTACCGCCCTGTTGTTCTACCATTTCTTCCGCATCACTGCGTTTCAGTTTGGCTAAAGTGCCGGTGAACAGGAAGCTTTGACCTTCCAGGCTGCCACTGCCGGATTGGGAGGATTTATTATTGACCAGTGTTACACCCAGCGATTCCAGCTTTTTCAGCACGGCTATATTATCTGCATTGGCAAAGAACTGGGTAATGGAGCCCGCCACTTTAGGGCCAATGTCTTCCAGTTCCAGCAGCTGCTCCGCCGTCCAGTTCGTATAGTCTAACAGGTGATGAATGGCATTGGCCAGTGTTTTGGCGGTGGTTTCTCCCACATAACGAATGCCCAGGCCAAAGATCAGCCGGTGCAGGGGTTGTGTTTTGGATTGCTCAATAGCTGATTGCAGGTTATCCAGGGACTTTTTACCAAAGCCTTCCAGCTTTGCCAGCTCAGTAAAATCCAGCTCATAAATGCCGGGAATATCTTTCATTAATCCCAGGGTATAGAATTTACGCACATTGCTTTCGCCCAAACTGCGTATATCCATGGCATCCTTACTCACAAAATGGATCATGCGTTCTATTACCTGCGCTTCGCAGTTAATATTGGGGCAGCGCCAAACGCTTTCCCCTTCCGGCTTTTCCAGCTTGCTGTTACATACAGGGCAGTTCTTGGGAAATATAATGTCCTGTTCAGAACCATCGCGCAGATCTGCTACGGATTTTACAATGTAGGGGATCACATCACCGGCTCTTTCTACCAGCACGGTATCGCCTATCTTCAGATCTTTTTCCTTTACCACATCTTCATTGAACAGGGAAATAGAACCCACGGTTACGCCGCCAATGGGCACGGGATCAATTTTAGCTACCGGCGTAATAGAACCGGTGCGGCCTACCTGGAACTCTACTTTCCGCAGCTTGCTGGTAGCCTGCCGGGCTTTGAATTTATAGGCAATGGCCCAGCGCGGGTGGTGGGTGGTCATGCCCAGCTTATCCTGCAGTGCATAGTCATTTACCTTTATCACCATACCGTCTATTTCATAGGGCAGGTTATCGCGTTCTTCTTCAAATTTCAATACATAGTCAATTACGGCGTCTATGCCTTTCACTACTTTCTTTTCTTTGCCGGGACTGCGGAAACCCAGGTGGCTCAATAGATCCAGCGTATTGCTATGGGTTTGGATCTCTTTGGGCTCTTCCTTTCCTTTATCCATTACATGATAGCTCATGTGGTACAGGAAGGCTTCCAGCCCGCGTTTGGCTACTTCGCGCGGGTCTACCATGCGCAGGGAGCCGGATGCGGCATTGCGTGGGTTGGCCAGCGGCGGCAGGTTATCTGCAGTGCGCTGATCGTTATAAGCTTTGAAAGTGTTTTTGTTGATAAGCACTTCGCCCCTGATCTCAATAGATTGAATGCCATAGGCGCTGAAGTTGGCCGATAGGGGAATGTTGCGGATCTGCCGGATGTTCACGGTAATATCTTCCCCGGCTACGCCATCGCCACGGGTGGCACCCCGCACCAGGCGGTCGTTTTCATAGATCAGGGAAATACTGGCCCCGTCAAACTTAGGCTCTATACAATATTCAATATCTGTAAGGCCGGTAAGCTCGCGTGCTTTGCGGTCCCAGTCTACCAGGTCGTCGGAATTATAAGAGTTGTCAAGGCTCAGCATGGGCACCAGGTGCTGTACGGTAGGGAACGATTTGCTTAAGCCCAGCGCTACCCGCTGCGTGGGCGAATCAGGACTTACCAGGTGCGGATTTTCCTGTTCCAGCTGTTTAAGCCAGGCAAACAGCTGATCGTATTCAAAGTCGCTCAGCACCGGATCGCTTTGTACATAATAGCGCCAGTCATTGTAAATGATCACGCGCTGCAAGGCTTCCAGTGTTTCTTCCGGGTTATTGAGCAGCTGTTGTTTGCTTAATTTACCCAGCAGCGTTTTGGCCAGCTGGGCAAGGGTGCGTTCTATTTCCTTCGTATACATATATTCAAAACTGTGCGTAAATTTAGTTTTTATACATAATACTCCCTCATGAAGTTATTACCCGTTTGCTGTATGGCCCTCCTTTGCTGGAGCTGCAGCAGTAAAAAACAAGCCGACCTTATTATTCATCATGCAAAGATCTATACGGTGGATGCGCATTTCAGCCAGGCGCAGGCAATGGCTATCCATCATGGAAAGATAGTAGCCATCGGCGACGAGCAGGAAATACTGGAAAAGTATACTGCTCCGCAGGTGCAGGATGCGGGCGGCCATTTCATATACCCGGGATTTATTGATGCCCATGCCCATTTTGTGGGTTATGGTTTTAGCCTGCAGCAGGTGAACCTGGTGGGCACCCAAAGCTGGCGGGAGGTAATAGACCGTGTAAAAGCCTTTACAGCAGCCCATTCACCGGCTGCAACGCAGTGGGTACTGGGCCGTGGCTGGGACCAGAACGACTGGCCGGAGAAAGCATTCCCTGATAAAACAGTGCTGGATAGCCTGTTCCCTCATACGCCGGTTTTATTGGGCCGGGTAGACGGGCATGCTGCTATTGCCAACCAGGCAGCATTGGATGCAGCCGGTGTACATGCAGGACAAACGTTGACGGGGGGCGTAATTGAAACAAAGAACGGAAAGCTCACCGGGATCTTAATAGACAATGCGGTACGGGTAGTTTTTGGTAAAGTACCGCAAGCCACTACCGCTCTTTTACAAAAAGCATTACAGGATGCAGCTGCCAGCTGTTTTGCAGCAGGGCTAACCACTATTGCGGATTGCGGCATTATGAAAAATGAAGCATTGCTGATTGACAGCCTGCAGCAACAGCAGCTTTTAAAAATGCGTTTATACGTGCTGCTGACAGACAGCACTGAAAACTACGACTATTTTTTACCCAAAGGACCTTACCGTACCGACCATATAAACATAGCAGGTTTTAAATGTTATGCTGATGGGGCTTTAGGCTCCCGCGGGGCCTGCCTGTTACAGGATTATACAGATAAACCAGGCTGGAAGGGCTTTTTGCTGAAGGATAGCAGCTATTTTGCCATGCGGGCCGCACAGCTGATCAACACAAAGTTCCAGCTTTGCACGCACGCTATTGGTGATTCTGCCAACCGTGAAATACTGCGTATATACAGCCACGTATTAAAGGGTAAGAACGACCGGCGCTGGCGTATAGAACATGCGCAGGTAGTGAGCCCGGAAGATGTGCCCTTGTTTGGGCAGTACAGCATTATCCCATCGGTACAGCCTACGCATGCTACCTCTGATATGTACTGGGCCGGCGCCCGCCTGGGACCAGAGCGGCTTAAAAGCGCCTATATTTACCAGCAGCTGTTGCAGCAAAATGGCTGGATACCGCTGGGGACCGACTTCCCGGTAGAAGATATTAATCCCCTGAAAACATTCCTGGCAGCTGTAGCCCGTATGGATGCCAATAACTATCCGCCCGGCGGCTTTCAGAAAGAGAATGCATTAACCCGGCAGCAGGCCTTACAGGGCATGACCATTTGGGCCGCTAAAGGTTGTTTTGAAGAGGACACCCGCGGCAGCCTGGAGCCGGGTAAGCTGGCTGACCTGGTAATACTGGACCATGACCTGATGGAAATACCGTTGGACTCAGTGCTGAAAACTAAAGTGCTGGCCACTTTCAGCGGAGGGGAACAAGTATATAAAGCAGGTGGTATAAAATAATTTTCGTTGATATAAAAAAATCCCATAACTTTTATAATACAATACGCTCATTCAACCAGGCGGGCCGCCATCCCTTAGAAACCGAATACCAATACAACAAAGAGCAAGCTAATATTTAAGAATTCCACGTTTTTATAGCTATGCAGGCAAAGAACATTAATGCGCATCTGACAGAGATCAGTACCTACTTTAAAATGGCTATTTCGGTAGACTGTGTCATCTTTGGCTTTGACAATGATGAACTAAAAGTATTACTGATAAAATCCGACCTCAATGAATTTACAGGTAAATGGTCATTACTGGGCGATATTGTACGCCCCGAAGAAGAGCTGAATGAGGCAGCTTACCGTGTGCTGAAAGCCCGCACAGGCCTGGATCATGTGTACATGGAGCAGGTGCAGACCTTTGGTGGCGTGCACCGGCATCCTGCAGGGCGGGTAATTACAGTAGCTTATTATTCACTGGTGAACATAGAGCAGAATGAGCTGAAAAAGCACGGCAACGAGCTGCACTGGCATACTGTGAAAGATGTAACAGATATGGCTTTTGATCACCGGGAAATTTTACAAAGCTGCCACGAGCGTTTAAAGCATAAGGTCATAGAGCAGCCGGTAGGCTTTAACCTGTTACCTAAAAAATTCTCCCTGCGCGAGCTGCAAAACCTGTATGAAGCCATACTGGATGTAAAGCTGGACCGGCGCAACTTCAGAAAGAAATTTTTATCGATGGACCTGCTGGTTGATCTGCATGAAGAAGAGGATGATGTACCTCACCGGCCGGCCCGTTTGTATAAATTCAACTTTGAAAAATACGATCAGCGGAAGAAGCGGTATTTAGGGATTGGGTTCTGAATGGTCCATGGTCGATAGTCCATAGCATATTTCGATGAAGATGTATAAACGTAACAGGCAATGGTCTATGGCCTATTTTGGAGTGCATGTATACACGCAGACCACTGCCTGCGGATCATTATGCTTTGCGTGAGGTGTAGTAGACTACGATCCATGGCCTGTTCCCCAGGACGAGTACAAATGCAGTTGTGATGGACTATGGGGATATCGACCATGAACAAGCGTACTAATTACGCTTATCTCTCTCCAAAAAAATAAGCCGTAAATTTTTTTTTAACAAAAATTTAAGCTAAGATTGTGTAAGTAATACACATCTCCATGATGAGTATCACTACAGAGCCAAAATTTAAACTGAAAACCAAATTCTGAATCGAGTTACGCTATCCTGTTTTCAAGGAAAACTCCTTATTTTTTAAGCAAACTTGTTATCATCTTTTTTGAAAAAGTAAAACCTATTTGTTACCGTCTTTCTTAAAAGAAACAAGCCATCATATTTAATGAACCAGGAAGATCCAGGATCAACATAAGCTGATTTATAATTCCACGTAATGAAAACTAGCAGTCTTCTCCGCAATTTGCCGGATGCCTTGTTGTTTTACTTTCCCTTGCACAGTATTTTTTGCGCAGGGGAAAGTAATTCCAGGCAAGGCCGGTTAACAATTCGGCCATAAAAAAATGGCCACAAAATGCGGCCACTTCCTGATATAAGATCAATTACATATTCCTTCTATACTGCCCGCCTACTTCATACAGCGCATGTGTAATTTGTCCCAGGGAACAGTGCTTCACCGTTTCCATCAGCTCCGCAAACAGGTTACCATTATTCACGGCTACCTGTTGCAGCTGCTTTAATGCATTTACACTTTTATCTGCATGCCGTGCCTGAAAAGCCTGCAGGGTATTGATCTGGAATTCTTTTTCTTCCGTAGTAGAACGGATCACTTCTGCCGGTATAATGGTAGGAGATCCTTTTTTATTCAGGAAAGTATTCACACCCACGATCGGGTATTGCCCGTCATGTTTCAGTGATTCGTAGTATAAGCTTTCTTCCTGGATCTTATTACGTTGGTACATTCTTTCCATAGCGCCCAGCACCCCGCCACGTTCTGTGATCCGATCAAACTCCAGCAGCACAGCTTCTTCCACCAGATCGGTCAGCTCTTCAATAAAGAAAGAACCCTGTATGGGATTTTCATTTTTGGCCGTACCCAGTTCCTGATTAATAATTAGCTGAATGGCCATAGCACGGCGTACACTTTCTTCCGTGGGCGTGGTGATGGCTTCATCGTACGCATTCGTGTGCAGGGAATTGCAGTTGTCATAAATAGCGTACAGGGCCTGCAGGGTGGTGCGGATGTCATTAAAATCTATTTCCTGCGCGTGCAGGCTGCGGCCGGAGGTTTGAATGTGGTATTTCAGCTTTTGTGAACGGTCGTTGCCCTTATATTTCTGGCGAATGGCTTTGGCCCATATGCGGCGCGCCACACGGCCTATTACGGCATATTCAGGGTCCATGCCATTGCTGAAAAAGAAGGAGAGGTTGGGTGCAAAATCATCTATATGCATACCCCGGCTCAGGTAATACTCCACATAGGTAAAACCATTCGCTAATGTAAAAGCCAGCTGGGTAATAGGATTGGCGCCTGCTTCCGCAATATGGTAACCGGAAATGCTTACGGAGTAAAAGTTGCGTACCTGCTGTTTAATAAAATAATCCTGCACATCGCCCATGAGCTTTAATGCAAACTCAGTGGAGAAAATGCAGGTGTTCTGCGCCTGGTCTTCTTTCAGTATATCTGCCTGCACAGTACCGCGTACGGTATTTAAAGCGTGGGCTTTTATTTTTTCATATACTTCCCTGTCCAGTACTTCATCGCCGGAAATACCCAGCAGCTGCAGGCCTAAGCCATTGTTGCCTTTGGGCAGATCGCCATTGTAATGCGGTAAAGGATGTGCTTTGAACTTTGCTTTAATGCGCTGCTGTACCTGTTCCGTTAACCCGTTCTCCGAAATATATTTTTCACATTGCTGGTCAATGGCTGCATTCATGAAAAAGGCCAGCAGTATGGGCGCCGGGCCATTAATGGTCATGGATACAGAGGTTTTGGGATCACAAAGATCAAACCCGCTGTACAGCTTTTTAGCGTCATCTACTGTGGCAATGCTTACCCCCGAGTTGCCTACTTTCCCATAAATATCGGGGCGGTGGGCAGGGTCTTCCCCATAAAGGGTAACACTGTCAAACGCAGTGCTGAGGCGCTTTGCCGGCTGGTCCAGCGATACGTAGTGGAAACGTTTATTGGTCCTTTCGGGGCCGCCTTCCCCGGCAAACATGCGGGTGGGATCTTCTCCTTCCCGTTTCAGCGGGAACACACCGGCTGCATAGGGAAATTCACCCGGCAGGTTTTCCGTAAGCTGCCAGCGCAGCAGATCGCCCCAGTCTTTGTATTGCGGTAAGCTGATCTTGGGAATGCGCGACTGTGAAAGGCTGGCTGTATATAAAGGCAGCTTGATCACTTTATTCCTTACCTGGAACTCGTAGTGATCTGCCGTGTATTGCTGCTGCAGCTTTGGCCAGTTCTCAATCAGCTGCAGGCAACTGGGGTGCAGCTGCTGTTGCAGGTGCGCCTTAATGTTGTTCAATTCATCTTTGGCCTTTACCTCCTGCATAGCCAGCACCCCTTGCAGCTGGTACAGCTGGCTGGCAATGGCGCTTTGCTCATTCACCCATTTACCATAATCATGGATCACCTCTGTGATCTCTGACAGGTAGCGCACCCGCGCAGGGGGAATGATCTGCGACTTGGTAGTGGTATCCCTGGGCCGCTCATGGGTTACCTCTCCAAAGCGTACCTCGTTCTTTGATTCAATAATATGGATCACTTTTTCAAACAGCTGGTTAATACCGGCGTCATTGAACTGGGAGGCGATGGTACCTACTACCGGCAGGTCCTCGTCCTTTGCCGTCCATAAGCCATGATTGCGTTTGTATTGTTTGCGTACATCATGCAAAGCATCTAAGGCGCCGGCTTTATCAAACTTATTGATAGCAATGGCATCTGCATAATCCAGCATGTTGATCTTTTCCAGCTGCGAGGCTGCGCCGTATTCCGGCGTCATTACATACAGGGATACATCGCAGTGATCTGTAATAGCAGTATCGCTTTGGCCAATACCGGAAGTTTCCAGGATAATGAGGTCAAACCCTGCCTGCTTGCAGATGTCTACTGCTTCCTGGATATGTTCACTAACGGCTTTATCACTTTCACGGGTAGCCAGGGAACGCATATAGGCGCGGGGATGGTGAATGGAGTTCATGCGGATCCGGTCGCCCAGCAAAGCGCCACCGGTCTTTTTCTTGGAAGGGTCCACAGAGATCACCGCCACGGTTTTATCTTCAAAATTGTTCAGGAAGCGGCGCACCAGCTCATCCGTTACACTGCTTTTACCCGCCCCGCCGGTACCGGTAATACCCAGTACCGCCTTGGTTTTTTGCTGGTCCGGCTGCCAGTCGGGCAGCTGGTCGTTTTCTGCAATGGTAATGGCCTGCGCAATGATCTTGTATTGTTTATCGGCTAATTTCTGCAGCTGTCCGTTCAGCACGGGTACGGTCAGGAAATCGCACTGGCGTATTACATCTTCGATCATGCCTTCCAGGCCCATGTGCCGTCCATCGTCCGGGGAATACAGGCGGGTAATGCCATAGGCATGCAGCTCATCAATTTCAACCGGTAAAATGGTGCCGCCGCCGCCACCGAATATTTTAATATGGCCGCAGTGTTTTTCCTGCAGCAGGTCGTACATGTATTTAAAGAATTCTACGTGCCCGCCCTGGTAAGAGGTAACGGCAATGCCCTGCGCATCTTCCTGGATGGCGCAGTCTACAATTTCCGCAGCAGAGCGGTTATGGCCCAGGTGTATCACCTCTGCGCCCTTGGATTGCATAATACGGCGCATGATGTTAATGGCGGCATCATGCCCGTCAAATAAAGCCGCAGCAGTAACAATGCGTACTTTATGCTTTGGTGTATAACTCATAATATCAGTTTTCCATTGGCAGAAGCCAACGTTGCAAGTTACGAAAATAGGGGCAGCGGGCAGCAAAGCACAATAGTTGTTATGGTGCCATTAATTTACAGTGAACATTTCCCTATTTTACACAGCCTTTCTAACTTTACCCCCTTCCTGTTTCAAAATATGCACTGATGAAAAAACTATGCTGGATCCTGGCCCTCATAACAGCCTTACCGGTTATGGCACAAAAGAAAACCACCGATACTGCTGCCCGCCGCATCACCCTGCCCAATGGCTGGTCACTTACGCCGGTGGGGCGTTCCCTGCCCCTGGGCGATCTGCCGCTGAACATGGTATTATCCAGCTCCGGCAAATTCCTGGCAGTTACCAATAACGGGCAGGGCCGGCAAACCATTCAGCTCATAGCCACCGCAAATGAAACCCTGCTGGATGAGGTGACCATTCCCAAATCCTGGCTGGGCCTTGCTTTTAGTAAAGATGAAAAGTACCTGTATGCATCCGGTGGCAATGATAACGTGATCTGGAAATATGCTATTAATAATAACAAGCTGCAGCTGGCAGACAGTATTTCCCTGGGCAAACCCTGGCCGGAAAAAATAGGGCCGGCAGGTATAGCCATAGATGATGCGCATAAAAAGCTGTATGTAGTAACCAAAGAAAATAACAGCCTGTATATTATAGATCTTATCACCAACAAGGTGCAGAACAAGCTGCCCCTGGAAGCAGAAGCCTATACCTGTGTGCTGTCGCCAGATGCTAAGCAGCTCTACATTTCTCTGTGGGGAGGAGATAAGGTAGCTGTGTTTGATACAAAACAGCAGCGTATTACAACCAGCATTGCAACAGAAAGCCATCCGAATGAGCTGATCCTTTCTTCCAATGGCCGTTACCTGTATGTGGCCAATGCCAATGATAATACCGTATCTGTTATAAACATTGCCAGCGGTAAAGTCATCGAAACCCTTAATACTGCTTTATACCCGGGTGCGCCTGCAGGCTCCACCACTAATGGGCTGGCACTTTCCGCCAACAACCGTACCCTGTACATTGCCAATGCAGACAATAACTGCCTGGCGGTATTTGATGTGGAAAAGCCGGGTAAAAGCCGGTCCAGGGGTTTTATACCGGTAGGCTGGTATCCTTCCTGTGTAAGGGTATTGGGCAAAAAGGTGCTGGTGGCCAATGGCAAAGGATTTACCTCCCTGGCTAACCCGGAGGGACCTAACCCCATTCGCCGGCAGGATGCGGCCGGCCGTCATGAAGGCAATATACGGACCGATAAGCCGGTACAATACATTGCAGCGCTGTTTAAAGGCACCCTTTCCATATTTAACGAGCCTGATGAAGCAACGCTCAGCCGCTGGTCAGGGCTGGTATATGAAAATACACCTTATACCAAAGCCAGAGAGCAGCTGGCGCCGGGAGCGGCAGGCAATCCCATTCCGCAAAAGCAGGGCGATGTTTCACCCATCAAATATGTGTTTTATGTGATCAAGGAAAACCGTACATACGACCAGGTGCTGGGCGATATGCGGCAAGGTAATGGAGATAGCAGCCTGTGTATATTCCCCGAAACGATCACTCCTAACCAGCATGCCCTTGCCAGTGAGTTTGTGCTGCTGGATAATTTTTATGTAGATGCGGAAGTAAGCGCAGATGGGCACAACTGGTCTATGGCTGCTTATGCCACCGATTATGTTGAAAAAACCTGGCCTACCAGCTATGGCAAACGTGGCGGCACTTATGATTATGAAGGCAGCCGTAAAATAGCCTATCCTAAAAAAGGCTTTATCTGGGACTACTGCCAGCGGGCAGGCGTAAGCTACCGCACCTATGGCGAGTTTGCAGAAAGCAATAAAGCCAGCCTGAAATCGCTGGAAGGCCATTTCTGTATAGGATATCCGTCTTTTGACCTGGCCATACAGGATATTCACCGGCAGCAATTGTGGGCGCAGGACTTTGATTCACTGGTAGCTGCAGGCGCCTTACCGCATTTTAATACGATACGCCTGGGTAATGATCATACCAGCGGTATGCGCAAGGGCGCCTATACGCCTTTTGCCGCCGTGGCAGATAATGACCTGGCAGTGGGCCGGCTGATAGAGCACATCTCCCATAGCCCGGTATGGAAAGAAAGCGCCATTTTTATCCTGGAAGATGATGCACAGAATGGCTCCGATCATGTGGATGCACACCGTTCCCCCGTATACGTGATAAGCCCTTATACCAAACGGAAAACCCCGGTGCATAACATGTATGCCACCGCAGGAGTATTGCGCACCATGGAGCTGATCCTGGGCCTGCCGCCAATGAGCCAGTATGATGCTGCTGCCACACCTTTATGGGAATGTTTTACCCCCACTCCTGATCTGAGCCCCTATACAGCGCGGGAAGCCAATGTAAACCTGGAAGAACGTAACAGTGCCTGGAATGAGAGCGCCCGGCGTTCCGCCGCTTTTGACCTGGTGCATGAAGACCGTGCCCCGGACCTGGACCTGAATGAAGTGGTATGGAAAGCGATTCATGGTGAGCAGGCCGTTATGCCCGCCCCGCGCAGAAGCGCTTTTGTAAAGCTCCGTGCAGATGATGATGAGGAGGAAGATGAATGATAGTTGGGGTTTATACTGCCAACTATTTTTATATCTTGCGCTTTCATAATAAAATTCCATGGTAGCACGAAGAGATTTTATCCGTAACAGCAGCCTCCTGGCAGGCGCTATAGGATTGGGGTTTCCCAAACAGGTATTGGGTTGGGATGGTTATGCCTCACAACGCCCGCCGCTGGCACAGCGTAAGTTCACCAGCCAGGCAGTGGAAAAAGCAATTACCTCCATCAAAAAACAAATAGCCGATCCCAAGCTGGCCTGGATGTTTGAAAACTGCTTTCCCAATACGCTGGATACTACTGTAAATCATAAAACTATAGACGGCCGCCCGGATACGTTTGTGCTTACGGGTGATATTCATGCGATGTGGCTGCGCGATTCCTCTGCCCAGGTATGGCCTTACCTGCCGTTGGTGAAGGAAGACAATGCCCTGCAGCAGCTGATTGCCGGTGTTATTAACCGTCAAACGAAATGTATCTTAATAGATCCTTATGCCAACGCTTTTAACGAAGGCCCCACCGGCAGCGAGTGGGATAAGGATATTACTGATATGAAGCCGGAGCTGCATGAGCGCAAATGGGAAATAGATTCCCTTTGTTACACTGTACGCCTGGCCTACCATTACTGGAAAATCAGCGGCGATACCAAGGTGCTGGATGATAGCTACCGCAAGTCATCTGCCCTGATCGTAAAAACTTTCAAAGAGCAGCAGCGTAAAGACGGCAAGGGGCCTTACAAGTTCCAGCGTGTTACGCCGGTGCAGTCTGATACTGTAGCTAACAGCGGTTATGGCGCACCCATTTCCCCGGTAGGGCTCATTGTATCTACTTTCCGTCCTTCGGACGATGCTACGGTGTTCCCCTTCCTGATCCCCTCCAACATGTTTGCCGTAGTATCCCTGCGCCAGCTGGCGGAGATCAGCAACACGGTTTGGAAAGATGCTGCTTTTGCCAAAGAGTGTACGGACCTGGCAAATGAGGTAGACCGTGCTATTAAGGCTTATGCCGTGGTAGAACATCCGCAGCTGGGCCATATGTATGCTTTTGAGGTAGATGGTTTTGGCAACCGCCTGTTTATTGACGATACCAATGTGCCCAGCCTCTTATCCATCCCTTACCTGGGATATACCACGGCCGATGATCCGTTGTACCAAACGGCCCGCCGTTTTGTATGGAGCACCTTTCACCCATGGTTTTACCAGGGTAAGTATGGCGATGGTGTCGGCAGCCCGCACACGGGTGTAGACTACATCTGGCCCATGAGCATTATCATGAAAGCCCTGACCACACAGAATAAGGAGGAGATTGCAGAATGCATCCGTACCATCCGTAATACGGATGGGGATAAAGGGTTTATCCATGAATCTTATCAGAAGGATGATCCAACCAAGTTCACCCGTCCCTGGTTTTCCTGGGCCAATACCCTGTTTGGTGAGCTGATTATGAAAGTGAGCCAGGAATATCCGGAACTGCTGAAGAGACAATACAGTTTATAATTTCAAAGTTGAAGTGAGGGGAGCACTGGACAGCTCCCTTTCACTTTTTTTATAGTTTCACGCTTACGCTTCACCTTTTATCTTCCCTCGCCATGTCCCCGGAAAAAATTTACGCCGACCGTTTAGCCCAGCTGCAACAACAGATCACAAAGGCCCGCGGCCAGCTGCAGGTATTGGGCTGGGTGCGCCTGGGCTGCTTTGTAGGCATACTGGTATGCGCCTGGCAATACATTGCAAAGGATTTTGAACCCATATGGTGGCTGCCTATATTGGCGCTGCTGGCAGGTTTTATATATGCCCTGGCAAAATACCAGCGGGTAAAGGATAAGCTGGAGCTGCTGCAAACATTACAGCAGCTGAATGAAAAGGAGCTGCACCTGCAAACTACCTATGAATCCCGGTTTGAGGCGGGGAATGATTTTGTGGAGGAGCAGCATCCCTTTGGTACGGACCTGGATGTTTTTGGCCCGGCCTCTTTATACCAGCATATAAACCGTACCGGTACCTTAATGGGGCGGCAGGAGCTGGCTTATGCGCTGCAGTTCCCTTTACAGGAAACCGCCGCCATACAGCAAATGCAGGCCGCTGTAAAAGAGCTGGCGCCCAAAGTAGAGTTCCGGCAGCTGCTTACCGCACAGGCCATGCTGGCGCATGAAACCCCGGCTGACCGGGCTTCCCTGCAGCAATGGCTGCAAATGCCTTTCTCTTTTATTGATAAAAAATGGCTGCGCATACTAAGCTGGGTAAGCCCCGCCTGTTTGATCATCAGCATCATTATATATAGCTATACCAGCAATTATTATCCCGCCGCTTTTTTCTTAATGGTAAACTGGCTGCTGCTGGGATCAAATTCCAGGCAAATGCTGGCGCAGCATCAGCAGTTAAGCAATAAGGAGCAGGTATTACGTAAGTTTGCCACGCTGCTGCAGCTGGTGAAAAATGAATCGTTTGAAACCTCCGCGCTGCTTAAAACGCAGCAGGAGCAGGCTGCAGTAGCCGGAGATGCGCTGCACCGGCTGGCCCGCATCAGCAATGCGCTGGATCAAAGCCTGAACCTTATAGTAGCTACTGTACTGAACTCTTTGGTGTTATACAGCCTGCATTGCATGTTTAGCCTGGAAAAATGGAAAGCCCGCTACCAGCACCAGGTGCAGGACTGGATGCAGGTAATTGCGCGCATGGAAGCCTGGGGCAGCCTGGCCACTTTTGCCTTTAACCATCCCGCATACATCTTCCCGGAAGCTACAGACCAGGGCGGGCTGGAAGCCACAGCCGTAGGCCACCCGCTGATACCGGCCAAAGAATGCGTAACCAATAGCATTACAGTAGGCCGTCCGCAACACTTTCTTATTATCACCGGTTCTAACATGAGCGGTAAAAGCACTTTTTTGCGCAGCGTAGGCAGCAACCTGCTGCTGGCCATGTGTGGTGCGCCGGTATGTGCGGAAAGGTTTTCCTTTACGCCCGTGCACATCATGACCTCCATGCGTATTAAAGATTCCATTGCCCGGCATACCTCTTATTTCCAGGCGGAGCTGTTACGCCTGCAGCAGATCGTAAAAGTGCTGCAGCGCGGCGGCAACGTATTTATATTGCTGGATGAGATCCTGAAAGGCACCAACTCCGCCGACAAGCTTACCGGCTCACAGCAATTGATCACCCATCTTTTGCAATATAACTGCCTGGGCATGATAGCCACTCACGACCTGGAGCTGGGGCAGCTGGAACAGGTATACCCGCAGCAGATCAGGAACTATTGCTTTGAAAGCACCATCCAGGAAAATCGTCTGTACTTCGATTACCGCATCCGCGAAGGCATTGCCCATAATAAGAATGCTACTTTCCTGATGCAGCAAATGGGAATTATATAATTTGCGGATGTGCACATCTGCACATTTAACACATGTGCATATTTAATCCATGTTTAATTTGGTAGATAGCTAATTAATTTAGTATTTTTACTAAAATAATTAGTATATGACTTTGCCTTTCCAGGAAGGGGGCGCGCCTGAAAATTTATATTATAAGGGCAGGGGTGCGCAGCTGAATCCAAAGAATAAATTCCTGCAAAGTGAATACGCGCAGGATCACCCGGAAGGGATTGATGAATGGTGGCAGGCGGATGTGCCTACCCAGATCATTGAGGAGCATGCAAAATCATTGGTGAATAAGGTTGATAGCCCGGATGTAGGAATGTGGTACTCCATGAATCCCTACCAGGGCTGTGAGCATGGCTGTATCTATTGTTATGCGCGTAACTCGCACCAGTACTGGGGCATGAGCGCCGGGCTGGATTTTGAGCGCAAGATCGTGGTAAAAAGAAATGCCCCGGAGCTGCTGCGCAAGTTCCTGGATAATAAGAACTGGACGCCAAAGCCCATTAGCCTTTCCGGCAATACGGATTGTTACCAGCCGGTGGAACGTAAAATGTGGATCACCCGCCAGCTGCTGGAAGTAGCCCTGGAATATAAACAGCCCCTGGGCATTATTACTAAAAATGCGCTGGTGCTGCGGGATAAATACCTGTTACAGAAACTGGCACAGGACCAGCTGGTATGCGTTTATGTATCCATTACCTCCTTGCAGGAGGACCTGCGTTTAAAAATGGAACCCCGTACCACTACGGCTGCACAGCGTTTTCGTATAGTCAAAGAGTTAAGTGATGCAGGAATACCCGTAGGGGTAATGACCGCCCCCATGATACCCGGCCTTAATGAGCATGAAATGCCCCAGCTACTGGAAATGGCCGCCCAGAACGGGGCTAAGTTTGCCGGCTACACCATTGTACGGCTGAACGATGCCATAAAGATCATTTTCAACGACTGGTTATATAAGAACTTCCCTGACCGGGCAGATAAGGTATGGCACCTGATAGAAAGCATGCACGGAGGTAAGGTGAACGATAGTGACTTTGGACGCCGCATGCGGGGAGAGGGGAATGTAGCAGACCTGATCCGCCAGCAGTTTAAGATCCATACTAAAAAGAACGGGTTGAATATGGAGAAGTTTGAATTAAATACTTCGCTGTTTCAAAGGCCGCAGCAGCAATTACGGCTTTTCTGATATGGGCAGTCCACAGACCACGGGCTACAGAGGGCGCCGGCGGTAAGTGTTCATAACCTGTTGCTGATTGTAATCCGTGGACTGTGGACCGGCTTTTATGAAAAAAACATTAATTCTCAAAAAAAAATATCTTTTGGATTTTGTGCAATAAAAAAATAAAAATATCTTTGTTGCAGCAAAAGAAAAAAAATGTTACGCAACCATCAACATATTATCTCTGCGGTGTCCTGCAAGCTGAAGAAGCAGGTCAAGAGCGGGTTGCGGGCATGTTGCACCAATTGTTAACAAACTAGTTATCAAGTGATAAAACAAAAGTCCCGCAGGAAAGATGCGGGACTTTTTGCTTAAGCGTAGTTCGTAATGATGACTGAACACAAGACAAAAAGTAGTATAGCAACTGTTGAATGTATGAGCGCATCACCGTCAAAAGAGGGTGCGGTTATGCTATGGGAAAAACTTGTGTTAAAAAAGCCTGATGGGCAAGGTATATAGCAAAGCAAGTACAGTTTTTGTTATAAGATCCCGGCCCGTTGGAAATCGTGCCGGGATTTTTGTTTTTAAATACTTTAATACGTTATGTACTAGCCCGTACAAAGGATCAGGAAGGTGCATAACCCCAAATAGTGAGATCATGAGAAATATTATTCAAACAGTAAGAGAGGCTTTGCTGAACAACTTCAAGGAGTTGGATACGTGGTTTGACCGGGATCCGGTTTTGCTGGATTTTAAACCCGGGCCGGATCAGTGGAATGCCCATGAAGTGCTGGAGCATATTAGCCTTACCAATTATTTTTTATTACTGATCATTAACAAAGCTACCCGCCGTGCGCTGGATCGTAAAAGTACTGGCCATACGGTAATACTGCCGGGCGACTACTTTGACAAATTTGAGCAGATAGAGGTGATAGGCAGCCAGTCATTCGGCTGGATACGTCCCGATCATATGGAGCCTACGGGTATGAAGGATATGCAGGATGTAAGAGCCTTGCTGAAGCAGCAGTTTGCGCAGTGTATGTACAACCTGAGCCTGTTGAAGAACGGGGAAGGGCGCCTGGTGTTCACCAATATGTCTGTAAATAACCTAGGTAAGCTGGATATATACCAGTATATCTATTTCCTTACCAAGCATATTGAAAGGCATATCCGCCAGCTGCAGCGGCTGGAAAAGCAATTCTCTTCTACAGGTAGTATGGAATTAATATAAAAACGGTCGACCAGCATCATCTGTTGCTGTTAATCCTTTTTTTGCTTTCGAGTTCATTTATAGTGCGTGCCATCCAATAGCTAAGTGATGGCACGCTGTTTTAACAGGAATGGCTAAACGAAAATTTTTGAAAAAGAAGCAGAAAAATTTGCAGGATCAGAAATATTCGATTTATCTTTGCAGGGTTCAATTCAATTAATCACAAAACCATTTTAACATGCGTCAATTCATCATAAATACAAAAGCAGCGGGGTCCTTTCCAAAGGGGCATCACAGTTGCCGGGCATGTTATAACGAGAAATGAGACAAAGAGATTTGTGTATATAACAAAAAGCCCGGCTGATAATGAGCCGGGCTTTTTTGTTACCCGGAATATGCTTCAGATACTAATAAACACACACCGCCGTGGGCAGTTGCCCGGTATCACAGCGCCTGACACAGGCCGCTATTACCGGAACAGGGCTGGCTTTGCACATCGCAAGGTCTGTTGGGTAAGGTATGCAATGATGTAATGGTAAAACATGCACATTATTCAGCCCTGCCCGTGTACGCGAGCAGGGCTTTTTTGTAAGATATTTTTTTCGTCTCTGTTTGCATTAACCTCCTATTCAACAACGCCAGGTGCGTTACAATGTATTCATCTTTACCAGGGGCCGGCAGCATAAGGAACGCTGTGAGTGCACTGGTAAAGAAACGAATACGGACCCGCGCCCCGGCTATTAACACAACCACTGATGAACAATCATATACAACAACAACGCATCATATCGGCAGACAGCATTTTCAGCACCCGGCTGCTGGAATCCAAGCAGTTCTATATGTATTGCTTTAATGCCATACCCAGCGTAAACCTGGTATTAGGCATTGATGGATACCGCGCGCTGAAGATTTTCAGGGAAACATTTGCAGCTGATATACAACAGAGCTACCAATACGGTGTGCTGGAACGTAAAGAAAAGAAATACGAATATTCCATTACCCTGATAGTAATGAACAACAACTGCATGGTGGAATTTGGAGAAGGTTATGGTGAAATACTGCATAACGGGCAAAACACTGCTTTTGTGGATGAAGTGACCGCACTGTTACGCAAATTCAGAAAACGGGTAAAGCATAAGAAGAACAACATTAGCCTGATCACCAACGATGGACATGGCCTGGAGCTGAGCAACATGGAGATCAAAAAAACAAAGCTGGACCTGAGCCTTTATTATGAAGATGATTTTGCGGCGATTGACAACACTATTCAAAAGCGGCTGAACAAGCAGAATGATAAAGGTATTGTACTGCTGCACGGCTTACCGGGAACCGGTAAAACCACTTACCTGCGGTATTTGATAGGGCGGCTGAAGAAGCGGGTATTATTTGTATCGCCCAGCATGGCTACCCACATTACGCAGCCCGGCTTTATAGACCTGCTGATAGAAAACCCGAACAGCATCCTGGTGATTGAAGATGCAGAGAACATTGTGATGGACCGTAAGCTTACCGGTGAATCAACTGTATCAAACCTGCTGAACATTTCAGACGGCCTGCTGGCAGACTGCCTGAACGTGCAGGTGATCTGCACCTTTAACAGTGACCTGTCTATGATAGACAGTGCGCTGCTGCGGAAGGGGCGGTTGATCGCGAAGTATGAATTTTCCCGGCTGTCTGTTCCCAAGGCGCAGCAGCTGTCGCGCCACCTGGGCTTTGATACAGACATCTATCAGCCCATGAGCATTGCGGAAATTGCTAATCAAAATGAAAAGTCCTTTGAAAGAAAGGCATCCCTGATAGGCTTCAGGGCTAACTAAAATATTCAAAACCCACGATATGCCCAGATTAAGACTTACCGGTAAGGCGCTACGTAACATAGGATACCCTGAGGGGCCTGCGATCAGCGTAGCCATTACCGCTATGGAAAAACAATTCAGACATCATTCCGAAGAGGCGGCGTTGGATATCTTAAAGCAGGTGCTGTTAGATCCGATGGCCTACCTGGCGGATGATGGTTTGCGAAAAGTAGCGGGTAAGTTGATGGAGACAAAAGAGGAAGAAGATATTCCGCTAAAAGAAATACCGGTGCCCTATGAAATATACGGGGCCGGGTTTATTGAAACCGGCGCCCTGCAGCAAATGAATAATGCAGTAAGGCTGCCGGTAGCAGTAGCCGGCGCTTTAATGCCGGATGCGCACCATGGTTATGGTTTGCCCATTGGCGGCGTGCTGGCTACCCATAATGCTGTAATACCCTACGGGGTAGGCGTAGACATTGGCTGCCGCATGTGCCTGAGCATACTGGACCTGCCGGTGGTATCATTAGAGCGGCACGCAGCCAAGTTTAAAAGAGAGCTGGTAACACAAACAGAATTTGGGGCCGGCGCTACCTGGGTAGGCAAAACAGAAGACGCTGTGCTGGAACATGCGCTGTTCCGCGAAATACCTATGCTGCGGCACCTGCACAAAAAAGCGGTGGAACAGCTGGGAACCTCCGGCAGCGGTAACCACTTTGTAGAATGGGGCATTGTACAAATAACAGGTACCAATGAATTTAACCTGCCGGCAGGTACTTATGTTGGCCTGTTATCGCACTCCGGCTCACGGGGCCTGGGTGCACAAATAGCAGCGCACTATACCCGGCTGGCGCGGGAATTATGCCAGCTGCCCAGGATGGCGCAGCACTTTGCCTGGCTGGAATTAGATAAAGAAGCGGGCCAGGAATATTGGGCTGCCATGAACCTGGCCGGCGATTATGCCAGCGCCTGCCATAACCAGATACACCGGCGTTTAATTAAAGCCATGGATGCGCGCCTGCTGGCAAGGGTTGAGAACCATCACAACTTTGCCTGGAAAGAGATCCATAACGGACAGGAGGTGATAGTGCACCGCAAAGGCGCTACACCGGCCGGTAAGGGAGTGCTGGGCATTATACCCGGTTCTATGACGGCGCCCGGTTATATTGTAAGAGGCAGGGGGGAGGCAGCATCTTTACACTCCGCATCACATGGCGCAGGCCGTGCAATGTCGCGCTTTAATGCGGCGCAATCCATATCCCAGTATGAGCTGAACAAATACCTGAAAGAACAGGGGGTAATACTGGTCGGCGGTGGACCAGATGAAGCGCCCATGGCGTATAAGAACATTAATGAAGTAATGGCGGCGCAAAGCAGCCTGGTGGATGTAATAGGACGCTTTCAGCCCAGAATAGTGCGGATGGCCGATGATGGCGGCAAGGAAGATTAGTAGAGGTCCATGGTCCATGGTCGATGGTCCATTGCATAGTACATAAGGTAGTTATTCAATAAATGCGTTGTTGTCATCAACCTGAATTTTATATGATGCTGCTATACGTATTGTGCAATGGACCATCGACTATGGACCATGGACTTAAATAGTCTATAAAAACTATAGACTATTTAAAATAAAAGCAGTATTATTGTAACCGTTTACCACCACCTTATTATTGTTTAGCCGTAGTCTATGCACTTAAATCACATGGCATGGGCCATTCCACTATTCCTGTTACTCATGGGTATTGAATATGGAGTAGCCCGTAAAAAGGGGTGGAGGTATTTCAGCTTTTCCACTTCCATATCTAACCTGAATGTAGGGGTAGCAGAGCGTTTGCTGGATACCTTTACCATAGGCATCTTCTATTTTGTATATGATTACCTGCACCGGCATTTTGCCATCTTTAACATACAATCCAGCGTGCTGTTGTGGATAGCGTTGCTGATCCTCACGGATTTTATATGGTACTGGTATCACCGCCTGGCGCATGAAGTGAATATTTTGTGGGGCGCGCATGTAGTACATCATCAGAGCGAGGATTTTAATTACACGGTATCTGCACGTATTACAGTGTTCCAGGCATTTGCCAGGATGATGTTCTGGTCTGTGCTGCCGGTAATAGGCTTTCCGCCGGCCATGATCATCAGTGTGCAGCTGGTACATGGGTTATACCCGTTCTTTATTCATACGCGCACTATTGGTAAGCTGGGCGTGCTGGAATACATATTTGTAACACCCTCGCACCACCGCGTACACCATGCCTGCAATGAACAATACCTGGATAAGAATTACGGGGATGTGCTTATTATCTGGGATAAGCTGTTCGGCACTTTTGTAACAGAAGAGGAGGAGCCGGAGTATGGGCTCACCAAACCGCTGGACAGCCATAGTTTTTTATGGCAGCACTTTCATTTTCTGCTGGAGATAGCCTATGCCTTCAGGCAGGCGAAGGGCTTAAAACAAAAATGGCTGGTGGTGTTCGGAAAGCCGGATCATATTAACCCGGGTATAAGGGAGGTGCTGGAAGAAAAGTTCCTGTTCCGGAACCCAACCGGCACTACTACCAGGCGGCTGCATAATTATGTAGCAGCGCAAATGGTAATGACGCTGGCAGCGTTGTTCTTTTTCCTGCTGCTGGAAAAATATATTCCCCTGTTTGTGCAGGCCTGTTTTACAATATTCATTTTCCTGACGCTGATTAACAGCGGGGCTATACTGGAACAGCGGCAATGGGTGTTTTACCTGGAATATGCGCGTTTGCTGGTGATCTTTTTAGCGGTGTATTATTGCTGGCCCAGGCCAGGCTTGTTATGGCTGATAGCCCTGGTGCAAACGCTGGTATTTTATTATAAAGCTACTATTCAGCAAAGATATTTACGCCTGTTATACGGCATAAGAACTTAATATGCAGGTTACGTGGCCGAGAGACGAGGTAAAGGTCGGCAAAACCTTTTACGACGGTTTGAATCCGTCCGTAACCTGCTTGCTCTATTAAACAAAGCAGGAGGTAAGAGGCTGGAAATAAGATCCACCTTTTGCTTCCTGCTTTTTGTTTTCAGTTTGCTTTTTAAAGCAATGCAGGCATCTAAACCCTGATATAGATCTTTCGTTTATCCATCACCCACCCTAATAACCAGAACAGGCCTACATGGAACAGGGCAAACAGCAGGGAGCCCGGGTAGTTGCCGCCAATGGGCCGGAAAATATGTTCATACAGCCATCCGTACAGGTTCTCATCGGGCCCGGTACGCACCAGCAGGTATAGCTTTACCACCACGCCGGACATAACGTAGATGAACAAAGGATTTTTTCCGAACACCTCAAAAAAGGCCGCGGGTTTGGTCCAGCCCCGGAATTCAATGGCATACATCAGTACGGACAACAGCAGCAGGGCAATACCTACCGTATACAACACGTAGGAGCTGGTCCATATTTTTTTATTGATGGGGAACACCATGTTCCAGCACAGCGCAGTAAATACCAGCAGGCAGCCGGTAACCAGCAGGCCGCACAGCATGGGATAATCTTTTCCTTTTTGCTGGATATATACACCGGCCAGGTAGCCGAATATTACATTACAAACAGCCGGCAGGGTGCTTAAAATACCTTCCGGGTCAAAGGGTACGCCCTCGCCCCGGTACAGGTGCTGCTCACCCAGCAGCCATTTATCCAGCCGCAGGCCTGCATAACCTTCCAGGCTATAGGGATCGCCCTGGCCAAAGGCCAGCACCAGCCACCAGTATACCAGCAGCAGGCAGCCCGCTATTACAAAGGCCCGCCGCTCTCCCCAAAAATGAATGATCAGCGCTGCCAGCCCGTAACACAGGGCTATGCGGGGCAGCACGCCCATAATACGCAGCTGGGAAAGGGATTTAAATACCAGCTGCCCTTCTGCATTCCACCTGAAGAAGGGGAACCAGTTCAGGAATACCCCGATCAGGAAAATGAGCAGGGTACGTTTCAGGATCTTCCTGACAGCAGTGGCATGGCCCAGCTCCTGGTACTTTTTCATGGAAAAGCTCATGGCATTGCCTACGGCAAACAGGAAAAAGGGAAATACCAGGTCAGTAGGCGTGCAGCCATGCCAGGGGGCATGCTCCAGCGGGGTGTATACATATGACCAGCTGCCCGGGTTGTTAACCAGGATCATACCGGCCACAGTAAGGCCGCGAAAAACATCTAAGGATAGGAAGCGTTGTGAGTTGGACATTAGTGGGCGATCTGTTGCTTTAGCATTTTCCGTGCAAAATGGATCCGGCTTTTAATGGTGCCCATAGGCTCGTGCAGCATATCGGCTATTTCATAGTATTTAAAACCTTCATAATACAACAGAAAAGGACGTTTGAATAAATTAGGGAGCCGGTAAATGGCGTGTTGAATATCTTTTACCTGCATGCTGGTGATGGCCTGGTTATCCACGTATGGCTGGTGTAACAGGACCAGCGCGCGGGTGGCGCGTTCCAGGAACAGCTGCTGTTTTACCTTGCGGCGGTAATGGTTAATGAACAGGTTACGCATGATAGTAAAAAGCCAGGCACGAATATTGGTACCCTCCGTGTATTTTTCCCGGTGTAGCAGCGCCCGGTACATGGTTTCCTGGTAAAGATCGCGGGCAGCTTCCGAATCACGGGTAAGCGCTATTGCAAAGGGCTTCAGGAAATCGCCCTGAAGCAGCAACAAGTCCGTAAATTCGGCGGGTGACATGAGCGCTGATCTTGGTTTTAGCTAATTTAAACAAAACAGGTAATAAATCCTAAAAAAGCTACAGGAGTGGTAAACGTAGCCGGGTGAATGTCAGGCTGCTTATGCCAAAAGGCCTATGCCGGCAAAAAGTGCACTTGTTTAGTATAGGTATATATAAGTCATGTATAAAAAATTACGTTACGTGGAAGGGCGTATTATCCGGCTGATTTTCATTAACGTAACGCAAATATGTTATTTTTAATAGATTTGCACCTGATTTGCCGGTTCCTGGCAGGTCAGTGAGATCCAGAAAGAGGCATTTACGGAATCATTCAAGAAAGTACATTCGATAATTCATGCTTAAGAAGATATTACTGTTACAACTCTGTTTGCTCGTAGGTTTTTGTGCAGCGGCGCAGATCCCGTCCACTATCTCTAAAGACCAGTTAAAGCAGATCCATGTAGATGACCTGTCAGACGATCAGATCAGGCAACTGGTGGCAAAGATGAAACAGAACAACATTTCCTTTGACGAGATAGATGAGTACGCGGCAGATAATGGCATCTCCGATACGGAAGTGATCAAGCTGAAAGCACGCATACAGCAGCTGGGATTAGATACTGTATTATCCGGTAATGGAGGGAAGACTAATAAAACCAATCCTGATACCTCGGAGGAATTAGACCGCATGGTAAATGACACCACGGATTACTGGAACGATAAGCTGCGAAGGCTTAACAGCAAAGAAGACTATGAGCGGGCGTTACGCCGCAGGAAGATATTTGGTGCAGAGTTGTTCAATAACCGCAACCTTACTTTTGAGCCTAACCTGCGCATGCCCACCCCGCCTAATTACCAGATAGCGGCTAATGATGAGCTGATCATAGATGTATACGGCTATTCCGAAGTACAGCATCAATTGAAGGTTAGCCCGGATGGTTATGTGCGTATTCCTTACCTGGGGCCGGTGTACGTGAACGGCCTTACCATGGAGGAAGCCCGTACCCGCATCACCAAACAGTTATCTTCTATTTACGGGGGCATAAAAACAGGGAATACTTTTGTACAGGTTTCATTAGGCAGCATACGCAGCATAAGAGTACTGCTGATCGGTGAAGTAGAGCGCCCCGGTACTTACAGCTTACCCAGCCTGGCCACGGTGGCAAATGCACTGTATGTATCCGGCGGGCCTGGTGAAAATGGCTCGTTCCGTAATATACAGGTCATCCGTAATGGGCAGCCGGTAGCCACCTTTGACCTGTATGATTTCCTGGCACATGGCGACCTTACTAATAATGTAGTACTGCGCGATCAGGATATTGTAAAGGTAAATCCCTACAAAACGAGGGTAGAGCTGATCGGGCAGGTAAAACGGCCGGCTATTTTTGAAGCAAAGGAAAATGAAAGCCTGCAGCAGATACTGGATTATGCAGGTGGCTATACGGATAAAGCCTATCATGAAGTGATCCATGCCAACCGGGTTACCAGCCGGCAGCGGGAGGTAGTGAATGTACCGGCTGGCCAGATAGGCAGCTTTCAATTAAAATCAGGCGACCAGTTTATAATAGATTCTATATCCAACCGCTTCACGAACCGCGTAACGATCACCGGTGCTGTATTTCACCCCGGCGACTATGCGCTGGAACCGGGAATGACGGTAGGGGACCTGATAAAAAGGGCAGATGGGGTAAAGGAAGAAGCAGCATTGGCGCGCGGAGTAGTGCGCCGCCTGCAGGCAGATTATACACCCGCCATGATCAGCTTTAACGTACAATCAGCCCTGAACGGGCAGCAGGCACTTGCTCTGCAGCGGGAGGATAGCGTGGTCGTATATTCCAAAATGGATCTGCGGCAGCTGTACCAGGTAAGAATAATCGGTGAAGTGAATGCACCCGGACAATATGTGTATGCCGACAGTATGCAGCTGGAAGACCTGATACTGATAGCCGGCGGCTTAAAAGATGCCGCTTCCCTGAAACATGTGGAAATAGCCCGGCGTATACGTAATAACAGTGCAGATTCTGCAGATAGCCGTATGGCTATTATCCGGCAGTTTGATATTAATGCAGACTTAAGTAATAACCCCGGCGCAGCGGCCTTTGCCCTGCAGCCTTTTGATGAGATTATGATCCGTAAGGCGCCTTCTTATGTGGAGCAAGCCAATATTGAAATAGGCGGAGAAGTATTGTACCCTGGTGCATACACTATCAACACCAAGCAGGAACGTATTTCAGATGTATTACGCCGTGCGGGTGGTTTACGCCCGGAGGCTTACCCTGAAGGCGCAGTATTATTGCGCAAAACTTTTGTAAATGAATCCGACAGTGCCTTCCTGACCAACAAGCTGGAAGTATTTTATAATAAGCTGCAGGACAGTACGGATATTGACCGGGTAAGAAGCGCCGTACAACGTAAGGAACAGCTGCTGGGTATTAACCTGGACCTGATCATAAAAAATCCTGGTTCTAAATATGACCTGTTGCTGGAAGAAGGGGATGTGCTGAAAGTGCCCAAAAAATTACAAACCGTACAGGTTTTCGGCGAAATATATTTCCCCAAGAAACTGCGGTTTGATCATTCCACCAGTTTCCGGAATTATATACGCGGCGCCGGCGGCTTTACTTCACAGGCGCTGAAAAGGCGGAGTTATATTGTATATGCCAATGGAGAGGTGAAGAATACCCGCAAAGTATTATTCTTTAACAGCTATCCCAAAGTGCGGCCTGGTGCGGAAATATATGTGCCAACCAAGAGAGAGCGCAGAGGTCTGAGCGGGCCGGAGACGATTGGTATGGCCAGCGGCCTGGCATCCGTGGCGTTGATCATAGTTACATTGTTGGATAAGATTAAATAATAGATCGTATAACCATGGAACCTGTGCCCTACAAAATTGCGGTGATTGGTTTAGGATATGTAGGGCTGCCCCTGGCTATTGAATTTGGTAAAAAGTACCCGGTATTAGGCTTTGATATAAATACCATGCGGATTGAGGAGCTGAAATTGGGGAAAGATCATACCAAGGAAGCAGACCTGGAAGCGCTGCAGGCTGTTATTGCAGGCGGGGAAAAAAGAGATGGCGCCGGACTGCATTTTTCATATGATCCGGCAGCACTATCGGCTTGTAATGTATACATTGTTACCGTACCTACGCCGCTTAACCGGTTTAAAACACCGGACCTTGGCCCTTTGCTGGAGGCTTCCGGTATGCTAGGAAAAGTATTAAAGCAGGGCGACCTGGTTATTTATGAATCTACGGTATACCCGGGCTGTACAGAGGAGGATTGTGTGCCGGTGCTGGAAAAGGCCTCAGGATTAAGATTTAATGAAGATTTTTTTTGTGGTTATTCCCCCGAACGGATCAATCCCGGGGATAAGGTAAATACCCTTACAAAGATCAGGAAGGTTACGGCCGGTTCTACACCTGCAATAGCTACTGTGGTGGATGAGCTATATAAAAGTATTATTACGGCAGGCACGCATAAGGCACCCAGCATTAAAGTGGCAGAGGCTTCTAAGGCAATTGAGAATGCACAACGGGATGTAAATATTAGCTTTGTAAATGAGCTGGCCCTGATATTTGACCGCATGGGTATTGATACCATGGATGTGATTGAAGCGGCCGCCACTAAATGGAATTTTCTGAAATACAGGCCTGGCCTGGTAGGTGGGCACTGTATAGGAGTAGATCCTTATTACCTTACGCATAAGGCGGAATCCCTCGGTTATCATCCGCAGGTGATTCTCTCCGGGCGCAGGGTAAATGATAATATGGGCATGTTTGTAGCCAATAAGGTGATTAAGCTGATGATAAAGAAAGGCCAGAAGATTGACGGTGGCCGCGCACTTATCCTGGGCATTACCTTTAAAGAGAATTGCCCGGATATACGTAATTCAAGAGTGATTGATATCTATCGTGAGCTAACGCAGTTTGGATTAATGGTAGATGTGTATGACCCACATGCACAGCCGGCTGAAGTGCAGGAAGAATACGGCATTACGCTGGTACAACAGCCGGGGCAAAGCTATGATGCTATTATACTGGCAGTTGCGCATCCGGCGTTCAAAGAGCTGGATTATTCAGCTTTGAAGAACGGAGACCATTCGGTGGTGTTTGATACCAAGGCATTCCTGAATAGAACATTGGTAGACGGACGGCTCTAAATTTATAAGTACTTAGATCAAATATAATGGAAGAGCAAAAGCAAAATATAGTTCAGCCGGAAGAAGTAATAACACTGAAAGATATAATATTAAAGCTTCAGGAGTGGCGGACGTATTTATTAAAACATTGGATAATAATAGTAAGCTGTGGGCTGGCAGGTGCCGGTCTGGGGTTAACCTATGCATACCTGATGAAGCCAAAGTATGTGGGTGAATTGACTTTTGTAATGGAAGATAGCAAGTCCAATCCTTTAGCTTCCTATATGGGCCTGGCCAGCCAATTTGGAATTGATCTGGGTGGAGGGTCCAGCAGTGGTGTATTTCAAGGGGATAATATCATGAAATTCCTTCAGTCCAGGTTAATGATAGAAAAAACCTTACTATCTCCGGTTATAGTAGAAGGCAGAAAAATTAGCCTGGCAGATTTGTATATGAATGCAAATGAAATAAATAAAGGATGGGATAAGGTAACTGCATTAAAAGGATTGCATTTTCCACTTGGACTTAGCAGATCAAAATTCACCTTGAAACAGGACAGTGTTTTAAATACAATACATGAACGTATCGTAAAAGGGGACCTGGATATTTCAAAGCTCGATAAGAAATTAGGTTTTATATCCGTAAAGTGCACTTCCCGGAGTGAAACATTTTCCAAAGCATTTACAGAACAGCTAGTAAAGGAAGCCACGCAATTTTATGTAAATACCAAGATCATGCGGTCAAAGGTAAATGTTGATAAGCTGCAATTATCAGCGGACTCGCTGGAATCGCTTTTAAACCATAAAACATATGCTATTGCAGCTTCACAGGATATTAACCGGAATCCGGTACGTCAAATGGCAAGTGTAGCAACAGAAGTCCAGACAAGAGATAAAATTGTACTACAAACTATGTATGCAGAGGTAATTAAGAATCTGGAGTTGAGCAAAATGGCTATGGCCCAGGAAACACCAGTGGTACAGATAGTAGACACCCCCATTTTACCATTGAAAAAGGAGAAGCTGGGTAGGCTTAAGGGCCTTATAGTGGGTGGATTTTTAGGGGGATTTTTTATAGTTAGTTTCCTTGTTACGAAACGGATATATAAGGAAATCATGGAAAAATAACAATTATTATATAATAATGATTTCATGGAACTAAGAAATAAGAGGGTTTTAGTTACAGGAGCCGATGGTTTTATTGGTAGCCATTTAATAGAAGAACTTTTGGAAGAAGGCTGCCAGGTAAAGGCCTTCGTATGTTATAATTCTTTTAACAGCTGGGGATGGTTAGACACATTCCCTAAAAAGATCCTTTCTGAAATACAGATCTTTGCAGGAGACATCCGGGACCCCAATGGAGTAAGAACGGCGATGAAAGATATAGATGTTGTGTTCCATCTGGCAGCGCTGATAGCCATTCCCTTTAGTTATCATTCACCTGACTCTTACATAGATACTAATGTGAAAGGAACATTGAATATTGTGCAGGCTGCAAAGGACCTGAACATTGAGCGCGTATTGGTAACCTCTACGTCAGAGGTATACGGAACGGCTACTTATATACCGATTGATGAAAAACACCCCCGTCAGCCGCAATCTCCTTATTCTGCCTCAAAAATAGGCGCTGATTGTATCGCAGAATCTTTTTATCGCAGTTTTAATGTGCCGGTTACCATCGTAAGGCCCTTTAATACTTTCGGTCCCCGGCAATCAGCCAGGGCAGTCATTCCAACTATTATCACTCAGTTATTGAACGGTAAAACCACCATTCAGTTGGGAGACATAACTCCCACAAGGGACCTGTTGTACGTCAAGGATACTGTAAAAGGTTTCGTAGAGATAGCCAAGTCAGAAAGCTTGATAGGCGAAGATTGCAATATTGCTACAGAATCGGAGATAAGTGTGGGAGATCTTGCAAACCGCTTGATTACACTGATCAACCCGGAGGCGAAGATCGTTCATGATGCCGTTCGTGTACGACCGGAGAAAAGTGAGGTATTCCGTTTATATGGTGCTAAAGAAAAAATTACAGAGCATACTTCCTGGAAACAGGAATTCAGCCTGGATGACGGATTGAAAAAAACGATTGAATGGTTCAAAATAACAGAGAACCTAAAGGGGTATAAGGCAGATATTTTTAACATTTAGTTCGGCGATTGCTAATGACACCAGATAATATAATTAAGTTTATAAGAGAGGCATTTAAACAACCGGAAGCTTTTATTCCGTTACATGAACCTTGTTTCGGCGGCAATGAGAAGAAGTATGTGCTGGATACTATCGATTCTACTTTTGTTTCTTCTGTTGGCAGTTACGTAACAAGGTTTGAAGAGATGATGGCACAGTTAACCGGTGCCCGGTTCGCAGTAGCTACTGTAAATGGAACAACAGCATTACACCTGGCGTTATTACTGGCTGGGGTAAAGTTTAATGATGAAGTGATAACACAACCTCTAACCTTTGTAGCCACGGCCAATGCAATTGCCCACGCAGGAGCAGTACCAGTTTTTCTGGATGTAGACCGGGATACAATGGGGCTTTCACCTCTGGCACTTCAGACCTTTCTGCAGCAATTTGCAACGATTAACCAAGACGGAATGTGCATAAATAAGAAAACAGGGCGGCGAATAGCCGCATGTGTACCTATGCACACTTTTGGCTTCCCTTTGAGAATTGATGAAATAGTAGACATATGTGCAGCATATAATATACCGGTTGTAGAGGATGCTGCAGAATCCCTTGGTAGTTATTATAAGTCAAAACATACAGGAACGTTTGGCGTTGTCGGAACTTTTAGCTTTAATGGTAATAAAACAGTGACTTGTGGTGGTGGTGGGGCCATAGTAACAGATGATGAGGAGATAGCCCGGAGAGCTAAACATCTTTCCACTACAGCTAAAATGCCTCATACATGGGATTTCGTTCATGATGAAGTAGCATACAACTATAGAATGCCAAACCTGAATGCAGCATTAGCCTGTGCTCAACTGGAACAATTAAAGACTTTTATTGAAAATAAGCGGAGATTGTCTGAAAGTTATGCTGCATTTTTTACCGGATCGGAGATAGCTTTTGTGCAGGAGAAGGAACCCGGTAGGGCTAATTACTGGCTAAATACAATTATCTTTCCAGATCATAAATGCCAGCAAGAGTTTCTGAAAGAGAGTAATAACCAGAAGGTAATGACCAGGCCTATCTGGCGGTTGATGAACAAATTACCTATGTACAATACCTGCCAGACAGATGCTCTGGAAAATGCTTCATGGCTTGAAGAGAGAATTGTGAACTTGCCAAGCAGTGTAAGATTTAACTAGCGAATGGATAAAAAGAAATTAATATTAATCGGAGGAGGCGGGCACTGTAAATCCTGCATAGATACTATTGTATCTGTAAAGGAATTTGAAATCGCAGGCATACTCGATATAAAGGAAAAAGTAGGTGAAAGTATTCTGGGATTTAAAATAATTGGAACAGATGAAGACCTTCACCGTTTCCCCGCTAATGATTATTATTTTTTGATAACCATAGGTCAGATCCAAAATGCGGGATTACGTAAAGGGATATATGAAAAGTTAAAATCAACAAAATGCAGATTGGCGACAATAATTTCCGCCAGCGCAATTGTATCGAAATACAGTACAGTAGGTGAGGGTACTGTTGTGTTACACGGGGCAAAGATAAATGCCGCAAGCAATATCGGAGAAAACTGCATTATTAATACTAACGCAAATATTGAGCATGACTGTAAAATAGGCAGGCATGTGCATATATCAACAAATGTAGTTGTAAACGGAGGCTGTGTAGTATATGACGAATGTTTTATTGGAAGTAATAGTGTTTTAATAAACGGAATAACAGTGGCTGCATCTTCCGTAATTGGAGCGGGTGCTGTTGTTAACAGGACTTTAATTGAGCCGGGTGTATATGTAGGTAACCCATGCCGTAAAATAGAGAAATAACATGAGCCATACTTTAATTATAGCAGAGGCAGGTGTAAATCACAATGGCAGTTTGGAAAATGCTAAAAAGCTTGTTGATGCCGCGGTAAAAGCAGGAGCTGATTACGTGAAGTTTCAAACTTTTAAAGCGGAAAAGATTGTTAGTAAGGAAGCCGGGAAAGCTGCTTACCAGCAAAAAAACACCGGAACAAGCGAAACACAATTGGAAATGCTGCGTAAGCTTGAGTTAAGTGAAGCTGCGCATTTGGAATTGATCGAATATTGTAAAAGCAAAGGGATACAATTCCTATCAACCCCATTTGATCTGGAAAGTATAGATCTTTTGAAAAAGTTAGGCGTTACATTGGGAAAAGTACCTTCTGGTGAAATTACCAATTTACCTTATCTGAGAAAAATGGCCGCTGCATTTACTCATTTAATCATGTCAACCGGTATGGCTGAGATGGCCGAGATAAAAGCGGCTCTTGAAGTGCTCCTGAAGGCAGGCATGTCCAGACAGCAAATAACTGTCCTACATTGTAATACAGAATATCCGACTCCTATGGCCGACGTAAATTTGCGGGCAATGCTCACCATTAAGGAGGATATAAAGGTAGAAATCGGCTATTCAGATCACACCCCTGGTATAGAAGTCCCTATAGCAGCAGTTGCATTAGGGGCTACTGTTATTGAAAAACACTTTACGCTGGACCGGAATATGGAAGGACCGGATCATAAAGCATCACTTGAACCGGATGAACTGCTTAATATGGTTAGTTCCATCAGGAATATTGAAAAGGCATTGGGAAACAATGTTAAAACTCCTTCTGCATCTGAAATTAATAATATTAAAATAGTACGTAAAAGTATTGTTGCAAAGGGACCGATAGCCAAAGGAGATCCTTTTACGGAAGAAAATCTGACAGTAAAAAGACCAGGAACAGGTATCAGCCCTATGGAATGGGATAATGTAATTGGGCGGATCGCGGCAAAAGATTTCCGGGAGGATGAAATGATTACCTTATGAGCAAAGCTATTTGTATAGTTACCGGTACAAGAGCAGAATATGGGTTGCTGTACTGGACTATTAAAGGGATATCTGAAGATCCAGCTTTTAAATTACAGCTTGTTGTAACCGGTATGCATTTATCACCCGAATTCGGGCTTACTTATAAGCAAATTGAGGCCGATGGTTTTACGATTAATAAGAAAGTAGAGATTTTGTTATCATCTGATACGCCAGCAGGGATTGGGAAAAGTATGGGATTAGGGATGATAGGCTTTGTAGAAGCTTTTTCTGAACTACAGCCAGATATCGTGCTTTTACTAGGCGACCGGTTTGAAATTTTTTCAGCTGCTGCCGCCGCAATGGTCTGCCGTATTCCTATTGCACACTGCCATGGCGGTGAATTGACAGAGGGAGCGATTGATGAACCAATCCGGCACTCGGTAACTAAAATGGCTCACCTGCATTTTACTGCAACAGAAACTTTCCGGAACAGGGTTATTCAGTTAGGAGAACATCCTGATACAGTGTTAAATGTAGGGGCATTTGGTATCGAGAATATTAACCGGCTTACCTTATTGAACAGAACTGCTTTTGAAGAGAGTATTGGCTTTAAGCTAAAGACGAGAAATATACTGGTTACATTTCACCCCGTCACACTGGAGTTTAATTCAGCCGAAAGGCAATTTGGATCATTGCTGCAGGTACTGGATGAGCTGGAGGATACAGGTATTATTTTTACAAAAGCAAATGCGGATACGGAGGGAAGGATTATTAATCAAATGATAGATGAATTTGTAAGGAAGAATGCGCATAAAGCTGTGGAGCATACATCGCTGGGGCAGTTACGATATCTTTCAGCCCTTCAGTATGTTGATGCAGTTGTTGGCAATTCATCCAGTGGACTTTTGGAAGTACCTGCCTTTAAGAAGCCAACCGTGAATATTGGGGATCGCCAGCGTGGCAGGATTAAAGCTGCTAGTGTAATTGATTGCGAACCGGAAGTAACCAGTATTAAAAATGCAGTAATGCGTGCATTAAGCCGGTCATTTTTAGATGAGATAAAAGATATACAACACCCTTATGGAGTGGGGAATGCATCTGAAAAAGTTCTGGATGTTTTAAGGCATACAGAATTCCATGTGCTACTGAAAAAGCAGTTTTACGATCTCAATATTAAAGCTTAAGAAACTTGTATTGTTTTAAAAGCAACAGCAGAAAGACCTATTTTAATTAAACCTTTTGATAAATAATAATGGATTTTCGCAAACATCTGATCTATGAAGAGGAAAGTGTGAGAGAGGCACTTTCCAAGTTAAATGCCCTGGCAGCCGATGCTATTCTTTTTGTTATCGATCACAACGGACGTTTAATAGGTTCTCTTACAGATGGGGATATTCGTAGAGGATTTCTAAAAGGATTATCTTTTGATTCATCGCTGTTGCAGTTTATTCAACCAAATCCAACTCTCATAAAGAAGAATGCTTACTCTTTTCAGGATATAGAGGGTTACCGGCGTAGGAATCTGAAAATCATTCCCATTGTAGATGAAGAGAATATTATTGTAGACATACTGAATGTTCGTACAAAGATCTCTTTATTACCTTTGGATGCAGTAGTGATGGCAGGAGGCAGGGGAGAACGGTTAATGCCGCTTACTGAAAACTGCCCTAAACCTTTGCTGAAAGTTGGGGAAAAGCCTATTATAGAGCATAATATTGACCGGTTGATAAACTATGGAATAGATAATATTATTATTACCATAAGATACCTGGGGCATCAAATAAAGGCATTTCTAGGGAATGGAGAAGCCAAAGATATAAATATTCAATACGTTGAAGAAGAGGTGCCGTTAGGTACATTCGGAGCTTTAAGTCTGGTTGAAGAGTTTAGAACTGAGCATATCCTGTTAATGAATTCAGACATTCTAACTAATATTGACTTTGCTGATTTTTATAAATCATTTTTGGAATCAGGAGCAGATCTAATAGTGGCAAGCCTTAGTTATCAGGTGAAAATACCTTATGCAGTATTAGAAATTAGTAATGGTGAAATTCTTTCCCTTGCAGAGAAACCTACTTATAACTATTATTCAAACGGCGGCATTTATCTCTTTAAAAGATCTTTGTTGAATTATCTGGAAAAAGGTGCTTCTATTGATGCAACTGATTTTATGCAATTGCTCATAGATAATAAGGCTAAGGTTGTTCATTACCCCATTCTTGGATATTGGTTGGATATCGGCAGACACGAAGATCTTGAAAAAGCACAAAAAGACATAAAACATATTACGTTATAAGAGAGCGAGCATATGAGTGAACATGCCCAAATATTATGGCTGGTAGTTGCCAGGTCTGGGTCTAAATCAATTCCAGATAAAAATATCCGGCCGCTGGCAGGGTTACCTTTAATTGCGTATAGAATAAAATCCGCCCGTTCCACAAAATATAATGCACATATCTGGTGTTCAACAGATAGTAAAGAATATGCTGCTATTGCTCAAAAGTCCGGAGCAACAATTCCTTTTATAAGGCCGGCTGAGTTGGCCTCAGACACTGCTTCTTCAGCGGATGTAGTTTGCCATGCTCTTGAATATGCTGCTGGAATGGGACTTACTTTCGATTATATTGGCCTGCTGGAACCTACCTCTCCGTTCGTATATTATCAATATTTGCAAGAGGCAGTGGAAAAGCTCGACTCACAGGCTGATGCGGATGCCATTGTTGCGGTTAGGGAAAGTACTCCTCACCCCTTTTTTGTACAGGACGATCATATTTTTCTGGACAAGATCAGTGAGAATATTTCACATCTCCATTTCATGGGCAGGCAACATTTTAAAAAACAGATTACGCCTTCAGGAGGCTTTTACATCGCCCGGACCCAAGCCTTTATGAAAGCGCGCACATTCTATACCGCAGCAACAATGAGTTTTTTATTGCCCTTTGAATGTGAACTTGAGATTGATCAGGAAAGGGACTGGTTATGGGCCGAATTCCTTTGCGAGAAAAAGATTATTCAACAACATAAGATATTTAGTAATGAATCCGCAATTTAAAGAACGTTTACATAAAGCCATTCCGGGAGGCGCTCATACCTATTCCAGGGGAGATGACCAGTTTCCCTCCAACGCGCCATCTATTCTTGAAAGAGGAGAAGGCGCTTATGTTTATGATCCGGCTGGTAATAAATACCTGGATTATGGAATGGGGTTAAGGTCTGTAAATATTGGTTATGGTAACAAGGAAATAGCAGACGCCTGTTATGAGGAAATACTGAAAGGCAATAATCTTACCCGTGCTTCTACCACAGAACTTAAAGCCGCGGAATTGCTAATTGATCTTATTCCTGCAGTTGAAATGGTAAAATTTGCGAAGCATGGATCTACCGTAACTTCTGCCGCCATAAAACTTGCAAGAGCCTTTACCGGGAAAAAATATGTGGCTGTTCCTCTCGAACATCCTTTTTTCTCTTTTGATGATTGGTTTATAGGGTCTACTGTAATGCAGAGAGGTGTACCAGAAGAAACAAGCAGATTCACCCTGAAATTTAATTATAACAATCTGGAGTCTGTAGAGCAGTTATTTGCTCAATACCCTGGTCAAATTGCTGCTGTAATGCTTGAAGCAGCCACTACAGTTGCCCCTCAGAATGATTTTTTGCATAGAGTAAAGACAGTATGCGAAAAGAACGGTGCGCTGTTTATTATTGATGAAATGATCACCGGCTTCAGATGGAATTTGAGAGGAGCTCAAGCCTATTTTGATATTGAACCTGATCTATGCACGTTTGGGAAAGCCATGGCAAACGGTTTTGCAGTGGCTGCACTGGGAGGCAGGAGGGAGATCATGAATATCGGCAGTATCCAGGAAGAAGGGAAGGAGCGGGTTTTTTTAACTTCCACAACGCATGGTGCAGAGATGAGTGCACTTGGAGCCTTTATAAAAACAGTGGAGATCCTGCAAAGGGATAATGTTATTGAACATTTTTGGAGCTATGGCCAAAAGCTTATAGACGGATTGAATGGCATAGCGAAAACACTGGATATAGCAGATTTTTTTATGGTAGAAGGTTATCCCTGTTCGCCCAATTTTGTAGCCAGAGGAAGAGATAAAGAGGTTTCTCTGGCCATGAGAACTTTATTTGCCCAGGAAATGATAAATAACGGCGTATTAATTCCATACATTGCTATTTCTTATGCACACAAAGAAACTGAATTGCAAATGACACTGGAGGCGGCCCAGAAAGCACTTACAGTGTACAAGGCAGCGTTGGAAGACGGTTATGAAAAATATTTAAAATCACCGGTAATAAAACCGGTATTCAGAAAATTTAATTAATCATGTTTTCGGTTAAAAATAAGGTTGTTGTAGTAACAGGCGGTAACGGACTGCTAGGAAAGGCTATTTGCAATGCATTAAAGGAACAGGAAGCCGTTGTTATCGGTACAGACATAAGGTTTGAAAAACAGGGAGAACATGATTACTTCCTTGATATTACTGATGAAAATGCCGTCATAACAACCGTAAAAGAAATTGCTGAGAAATATGGAAAAATTGATGGTTGGATAAATAATGCATATCCTCGTACAAGTGATTGGGGGAACAAACTGGAAGATGTGCCGTTTGAGTCCTGGAGGAAAAATGTGGATATGCATTTGAATGGTTATTTTCTCTGTAGCAAAGTAGTGCTTGAGTATATGAAGAAATATACTTCGGGTTCATTAATTAATATGGCATCCATTTATGGTGTAGTAGGGCCGGATTTTAATATATATGCAGAAACGCAGATGACTATGCCGGTGGCATATGCAGCAATAAAAGGAGGGCTCATCAATCTCACACGTTATCTAGCGGCCTATTATGGTCCGTATAATGTACGCGTAAATGCGATCTCTCCTGGCGGCATTTTTGATAACCAGCCGGAACAATTTGTGAAACGTTATACTGAGAAGGTACCTTTACGCAGAATGGGTACTCCTGCAGATATTACTAGCGCTATACAATATTTAATTGCAGATGAAGCATCTTATATAACAGGACACAACCTGATTATTGACGGAGGCTGGACTGCTATTTAAAATTTCTGTTATGTTTATAGCTGAATTGATTGCACGGATAAAATTTTGGCGTACCAGTGACAGGCTTGGTCCGGATATGCCGCTTACCCACTGGCGGCTGCACTTTAAATCCAAAATGTTGAAATTATGTAAAAAGAAATTCCTTCACTTTGCATCCACTGCAGAGTTCAGGCCAGGCGCCTATGCTATAGGATGTTCTAAAATATCAATAGGTGAAAGGGTGGTAGTTCGGCCAGGCACGCATTTTCATGGTGTAGCGGCTAACCTGGACAAAAGCATCATTATTGAAGATGATGTTTTGTTGGGTAGCGGTATTCATATTTATGTGGGAAACCACGCGTATGACAATCCCGATCTTTTGATCATTGAACAAGGCCATTCGGAATGTAAACCGGTGATCTTAAAAAAAGGATGCTGGATTGGGGCGAATGTTGTGCTACTACCAGGAGTTACGATTGGCGAACATACCGTTGTTGGCTCAGGAGCTGTAGTTACAAAATCTTTACCCGATAGGGTAGTAGCAGGTGGGGTGCCAGCAAAAATAATTAAAAACATTGGCCCCAAAAGTGATTCGCAAAATAGGGATACATGATAGGAAAATACATTAAAATATACTTTTGGCAATTCATATCCATTTTGCTGAATTTTGGAACGCTGTTCGTTGTAACACCCTATTTGTCATCTAATCAGGCATTGTTTGGCATTTATACTATTGTAATTTCCCTTAACATTTTTCTTTCCTACGCGGACTTTGGATTTATTAGCGCTGGCCTGAAATATGCCAGCGAATTCTATGTGCAGGGAAAGAAGGCAGAAGAGATCCGTACAATTGGATTTGTAGGGTTTGTATTTGCAGTATTTGTCGGATTATTTATGCTAATAATGCTGGGGTTCTCTGTAATGCCGCAGGCCTTATTAAATGAATTGCATAAACCCGATGAAATACGTACTGCAAAATACCTGCTAATAATGCTGGCGCTTTTTGCGCCTACCTTTGTATTGCAAAGGGTATTACAGTTAATATTTGCTGTCCGTCTTGAAGACTACCACTTCCAACGCTTATTGATCATTTCTAACCTGCTTAAAATAACCTCTACCTTTTACTTCTTTGGATTTAAACATTATTTGCTGATTGAATATTTTCTTTTTACACAGGTATGCAATTTATTGGCAATGATTGTGGGAGTTTTACTGGTAAGAAAGAAACTCAATTATGATATTTCCTTACTAGCCCGTTCATTCAGGTATTCAAAATTTTATTATAAAAAAACAAAAAAACTGGCCTTTAGTTCCATATTACTAACAGTATGCTGGATACTGTACTACCAACTGGATCCTTTTGTGATCGGGAAACTGGCGGGTGTAAAGTTGGTAGCCATTTATGCCATAGGCCTTACCATTACCACATATCTCAGATCTTTGTTCGGGATTATTTTCTCTCCTTTTATAGCAAGATTTAATCACTATATCGGATTGAAAAATGAAGAGGGGTTGAAAAGGATATTTAGCCATGTGCTTATTGTAACCCTGCCAATTACGGTTTTTCCGTCGCTTTGTATTTTTCTTACAACAAAGGCATTGATATTGAACTGGGTGGGGCCTGATTATATAACGTCTGTTACCATTACACAGTTCCTGGTATTATGTTTTATTTTTAACTTCATTACTTCTCCTGCTGGTATATTGATAATGGCTTATGAAAAGGTGAAATTGATATATATAACGAGTGCATTACTCCCCATAATATTCTGGCTTGGAATAGCTGCAACCTACACATTTTTGGGGCTTTTTGCTTTTTCACTTTTCAAATTTTTATCTTTTTTTGTGGTCGCAGTTATTTATTTAGTGATTAGCTGCAGAGTATTAAATCTGAAGCTGGCGCCTTTTGCAAAAAAAGTATTGTTGCCTGCAGTATTACCTATTTGTATAATGATCGTTATTACACAAATGATAAAAGCTTATATACCGGTAGGGCACAATAAAATTAACCTTTTGTATTATACAATCATCAATGGTTTGATATGCCTTATTGGGATCATCGCCTATTTTTTAAGCTCCCCTGTTTTTAAGGAATATGTGATGATGATAGTTAACAGACTGAAAGTGAAATTTTCAACAAGTACACAGGTATGAGAATATGAATATAAGATTAGATGGCTTAACATATCGTTATTTATTAATTGTGCAAGACAGGAACAGCTGGGAATCCTGTAAGTCAATGTATAATGCTGATACAGACCTGGTACTGACCATTGACTTTGGTTTAAAGAGGGAAATTGAGAGAATGAATGGAAAAGTGCAGTACCTGGATCATTTAATTGATACAGCTTACCTCGAGGAAAAGAATTATGAAATGCACAGGTTCCTCAACAGTTGGTACAGGAATAAGGCAAATGAAGATATTTTTACGCTGGATGGAATTGGTGTTGGGAATACCTTTTTATTAAATATATTGAACGATATAACCTATAATGTACATTTTTTTATTAATATATTGGCGCTGAAAAGAATTTCTCATGAAAAAATAATATGTGCGGTTTCAGACCAGCATATTATTTATTGGCTTAAAGCGTTAAAATATGTAACTGATTTTATACCTGTAACGGATGCAGAAAAGGGAAAGCCGGCATATTTTTTCCCTATTCATGAATGGATGGAGTCAAGGTTGGAGAAAAGATCCGGGTTTGAAAAGTTAAAAGCAATGCTCCTGCGTTTTGTTGACTATGGGCTAGCGGGCATCGATCTTCTTCAGGTTAGCAAAAAACCATTAGTATTTATACAGTCCTATTACCCAACCAAAAAAATAATTGACATCCTGGAAAGGGATAAAAGAGTAAGATTACTTTTAGTTAATTATACCGGCCTTAAGAAACTGGTTACGGAGCGCCGTATAAAATACACTCGTAAAAAGGTGGCTCAGCAAACAATATCAAATGCTTTAGATCATTTTAAAAGCCAGAAGGTGGCACAATGGCAGGTTGAGGGATATGACATTAGCGAGTTCCTGTATGGTCTGTTGATACCTAAACTCCCACTATTACTCAGTCGTTCTTTTTCCAGGCTGATGGATATTAAGAACTATCTGAAAAATAAAAGCCTGAAACTCATGATACCGGTAACAGATTTATGGATGGAGAACCGGCTAATTATGAATTACTGTAAAAAAAACAACATTCCGATATATATGATTATTAATGGTTTATTGACCCATAATTTCGTGTATGATGGTAAAGATGTTGATCTGGTAAATGCATATGGAAGTGCAATTAAGGAGGATTATTTTGAGAATAAAGAGAATGTTGTTTGTTTAGGAGATCCCCGCATGGATTATTATGCAATACAACCCCCTAAAGAAATTGATCGCCGCAACCCTGTTATAATTATCGGTGCTGCAGGATATAGCCCAATAGATCTTAATTCCTATCTCGCTTACGAATTTGAATTTTTATCAGATATATTGGAATGCTTTAGAGAGCAGGCAGTCAACGGGCAGATCGCTGATATTATTATAAAAGTACGGGCAAATGGATATCGTAATCAATATGAAAATTTTATCAGGGAATATTTTCCGGATATGAAGATCAATATTATACAGGACATGCCTTTTGCTACACTTATTGCCCGGGCAGATTTTTATATATCATTTTATTCTCAAACCGTAATAGAGGCCGCTTGTTTGGGTATTCCTGCATTATATTATAAAAATGACAGGCAGGTAATTAATAAGCCATTTGATAACAACTCAGAACTTATTACGGCAAATAATAGGGAGGAACTAAAGGAAAAATGGTTGCTCTATTTAAAGGGAGATAAGTGCTATGATCATTTTCTGAATAAAAAGGTACTGGAGAAATATGTGGGGCCGCTGGATGGTAAAAATGTGGAGCGGAATGTAGCGTTCATTTACAAACTATTAAACTAACGTATGTTTATGTGGGTCTTCCGCTTTGTCAGGAATGTATTTAAAAGCTGGAATGAAAGGGTGAGATCTCTTTTAAGAACCAGCATGTTGCAGTCCGCAAATCCTACCTGTAACATACATTATACCAGTAAAATCACTTCAAGCATATTAGGTAAGTATAATGTTATTTTTTCCGGTGTGATCATACATCAGTCAAAAATAGGATCCCATAGTTATGTTCAAAGAAATACGGCTGTTTTTAATGCGGAAATTGGAAGATTTTGTTCTGTGGCATCCGGTGTTTCTATTGGTTTGGGAGTGCATTATATGGAAGGGGTCAGCACACATCCTTCCTTTTATCTAAAAAACACGCCTTTGGTAAAAATATTCAGTGAAAGCGATGAGATAGTGACCAGCAAACAGATCCGGATCGGACACGATGTATGGATCGGACAGAATGCAATTATACTGGATGGTGTTAACGTTGGCTCCGGGGCTATAATAGCAGCGGGAGCTGTAGTGAATAAAGATGTAGCACCTTATAGCATTGTAGGGGGTATACCTGCCAGATTAATAAGGTACCGGTTCCCCTTAGAGACCTGTGAAGCGCTGTTGAGATCTGAATGGTGGAATAAGCCTGAAGAGTGGTTACAGAAGCATTATAAGCAATTTATGAATGCAGATACGTTTTTGACCAGTATCAATTTTTAAGTATAATGATTAACAGAATAAAAGGGTTATTATATTATCTGGTAAATTTCGCTTTCTATAAATATCTGGATTGGAAAGCGGTTGTGTTCTTTTCAGTACGGGTACAGGGAAAGAAATATATAGTGATTGGTAAAAATTCAATTGTTCAAAGATTGGGATGGCTTTTGGCCTTAAAGATCGATGAACACGACCCGGCTATTGTAATTGAGGAGGGCTGTGCTATTGGTGATTTTTGCCACATTGCCGCCGTTAGAAGTATCCATATTGAAAAGAACGTTCTAATGGCAAATCATGTATATATAGCAGACAATGTACATGAATTTGAGAATACAGGAGTGCCTGTTATTCATCAGAAAGTTAAATTTAAAATGCCGGTAAGAATTGGCAGTGGTGCCTGGATCGGGGAGAATGTGTGTATAATCGGGGCCAGCGTTGGGCGGAATTCGGTAGTGGGCGCAAATGCTGTCGTGACAAAAGATATTCCTGATTATTGTGTGGCGGTAGGAAGCCCCGCGCGCATCATCAAAAAGTATGACCCTGAAAAACGTGAATGGCTTATATTTAAGTAATATGTTTATGAATAAAGTATTAATTACAGGTGGCGCGGGATTTATAGGTTCTAATATAGCCGGCAAGCTGGTTGCTCAGGGGTACCAGGTTACTATCCTGGATAATTTTAACCCCCAGATCCACGGCGGGAAAAAGGAGCTGCCGGCAGGCCTTGGGGATGAGGTAATATTAATTGAAGGAGATGTTACTGATAAAGCCTTATTCTATCGTGCACTAAAGGACCAGGAAGCTGTAATTCACCTGGCTGCAGAAACAGGCACAGGGCAATCCATGTATAATATTGCCCACTATTCAGAGGTAAATATAACTGCAACTGCATTTTTATGTGATTATATTATAAATGAACCCAATCAGCTTAAAACGGTAGTAGTAGCTTCTTCACGGTCTATTTATGGGGAAGGTAAATACCTGTCGCCAATTCATGGTGTGGTATACCCGGAAGCCAGAACCTACAATACTGTGAAACAAAGTTTTGAAGTAGCTTGTCCGGTAAGTGGTGAACATAACCTGCAGGTATGTGCAACGGATGAGACATCAAAAATACACCCTTCCTCTTATTATGGGATTACCAAACAAGTGCAGGAGCAAATGGTTATTATGGCTGCAAGACTTAAAGGGATCAGCGGTTTTGCATTAAGGTATCAGAATGTGTATGGGCCTGGTCAGTCATTGAAAAATCCCTATACAGGAATCTTATCCATTTTTTCGCGGCTGGCGCTTAAAGATGAGAAAATAAACATTTTTGAAGATGGGTTGGAAAGCAGGGATTTTGTATATATCGAGGATATAGTGGATGCCACCATTGCTTGCCTGAATCCTGCTTTTTCAGGGCAGCACATATTGAATGTAGGCAGTGGGGTTCCGGTTACAGTAATGGAGGTAGCAAAGGAAATAGTAACCTATCTGAAAAGTAATGCAGAAATTTCTGTTTCGGGAACTTTCCGGGAAGGAGATATCAGGCACAATTTTGCAGATCTTACGTTGCTGGAAAGCACTATAGGCTTTAAACCCAGATGGAAATTTGTGGATGGCCTGCATCGTTTTCTGGATTGGGTTTTAGAACAGCATGACATACCTGAGAATACGAACGATTATAGCCGGTCGCTGGAGGAATTGAAGAAAAAAGGATTGTTAAATAACCGCTAAGCTGTATTGCTTTATATGGGAACATTAGTTAGTATCGTTTTTACCAGTTACAATCACAGCAGGTACTTAAAACAGGCCCTGGATAGCCTTATTAACCAAAGTTATAAAGACATTGAGTTAATAGTTGTGGACGATTGTTCTACAGACGGAAGTCAGGAGATCTTGCAGCAGTATAGTAGTTACCCGAACGTGCAATTGCACCTGTTAAAGCAGAATACAGGCAGTTATGTGAAAGCCAGTAATTATGGTGCAAGGTTGGCTACTGGTGAGTATCTGATGTTTGCACAGTGTGATGATTTCGCAGCACCCGACCAAATACAGCGCCTGGTAAATGCTTTTGAACAAGACTCTGCCATTGGCGTAGTATACTCCAGAAGTAACCTGGTAGACGCAGATGGTATTATTTTCTCTGATGATTTTGTTGGCCGGGAAAAACGGTTCAGGGAAATATGTTACAGGGATACTATAATCAGGGGAGCTGATATGCGGCGCTTTTTGTCTTTTGCCTGTGTAATTCCTAACTTAAGTGCGGCGCTTATTAAGCGATCCTTATATACTGAATGTAATGGGCTTTCCGAAAAATACCTGGTAGCTGCAGACTGGGCCTTTTGGCTAGACCTTTCTGAAAGAACGGATTTTTATTATATAACGGCGCCACTGAATAATTTCCGCCAGCACGCAACTACCATTCGAAGTAAGATAAAGATTACTACTCAGATTATGGAAATATATACTATATTTTATGAACACATTAACCGGTATAATCTGACGGCCTCAGACCAGAATAAAATGAAGGTAGGTGCAGGTGCGGTATGGTTTTGGTATTTTTTGGAAAACCGTAAGGTATGGCTACAAAGCTTTATGCAAACGCTTAAAAGGACTTTCAGTATCGATAAGTTTAGTGTATATTATCTCCTGCTTGGAAGCATGGTACATATTAAAGAGCACTTTTCTGCGGCAAAAAGGAAGCTGGCATAAAAATTTTCCGGTATAATTGTGATGCATTACGATGGAATTTGGAAACAAACCTTTTTTTTCTGTTATAATTCCAACATATAACAGAGCAGATGTCTTAGACCGATGTTTAGCTGCATTGACTAAGCAAACTTATCAGCATTTTGAAGTCATTGTTTGTGATGACGGATCCAAAGATAATACCCCTGTAATAATAGAAAAGTATAAGCCCCTGCTTTTATTGCAATATGTGTATAGCGAAAACTGGGGTGGACCTGCGAGGCCACGCAATACCGGTATTAAAATGGCAAAGGCAGAATGGCTATGCTTTTTAGATTCTGACGACTGGTGGTATGCGAATAAGCTGGAGAAAATTTTGCCCCATTGCACTCAGGATTATGATTTTATTTATCATGATTTTGACATTTATGTTAAAGGTCAGCCTACAAAGAGAAGAATAAAAGGGAGGGCATTAAAAAATCCAGTTTTTGAAGATCTTTTTATAAATGACAATAGTGTTGCCAATTCCGGCGTTTGTGCACGGAAAGCTGTTATTGAGGCTGCTGGTGGCTTTGCAGAAGACCGGGACTTAATTGCTGTTGAAGATTATGACCTGTGGTTAAAATGCGCCAGGCTGACGGAGAAGTTTCAATATATTCCGGAACGGCTGGGAGGTTATGACATAAACAGCGATAATATTACATCAGCTGACATGCGGCAGATATACCGTATTGATAAATTGTTTTCATGCCATACCCAGTTTCTGGAACCCGGCAAAATAAAAGCAGCCACTATTAACTGGAGTTATAAAAAAGGATTGGTTTATCAAAATATGCCGGATGTAAATGCGGCCCGTAAATACTTTTTGAAGGCCATGAGATCACAACTGCCCGCTATTAAGCTAAAGGCATTGCTGCGGTTTTTATCTTTGATAATCAAGTAGAGGATATGAAAAGAGCCTTTATATCAGTTTTGTTTTTTTTCTTTATATTCCATTTTATTATACCAGCTATTTACTACTGGTATAATGGCTTCTTTAACCTTTACTCTGATATTGATGACCCTGTAGCGCTTAGAAAGTCGTTTCTTATAAATGGGATTTCAATTCTGCTTACTGCGATTATTATATGGAGGCTGCCTCAAAAGAACGATAAGATACCCGCGAATATATTTAACATAACACCTCTTTACTATTTCTCAATATTCTTCTCACTTGCATATTATATTTCCCGTGGTGGGTATGAAGGTACGGTAACCGGTAATATGGCTGGCTCACTATTGAGTTATATAGCTTTATTCCTGAACCCGAGCATTATTATTATGTTGCTGATCTTTTATCAGAAAAAGAAGTATAATGTTGGCGCCATTCTACTTTCCTTTATTCTGTTTGTTACAGTAACCGGCCGCAGGAGCGCTATTATTTCAGTAATACTAATGTTATTGATTTACCCCGCTTTTGAGAACTTTTCCGCTTATAAGTCAAAGCTGAGAAAATATATCCTGTTATTCTTTATTGGTTCGCCACTTTTATTTTTTGCGGCATCCCGTATGCGGGGTATTGATCTTGACATACTGCAAAATGAGATTTTGCTGAAGGCAATTTTTGGAAGGCTTTCCATGATTGAATTAGGAGCCATACCTATCCATTACAAGGACCTTGGGGGATATAATGTCGAACTTTTTAACGATAAGTATGGAATTATACATCAGATAAAATTAATTATTGACAGCCTGATACCGGGAAATATTTTTGAGTATGATGTAATGCCTAATCAATATTACCGGGCAATCTTCCTGGGCTATAGTATTGATTTTGTACAGGATACTTACTTATCGTTGAATATGACACTGCCCGTGTATTTTTACATGTATAGTAATTTTGTCATCGCCGTATTATGTACGGTGATCACCTTGGTGGGTTACTATTATTTGTGGAAACGTTTTTCCAATAATATCTTTATTTCTATTGCTTTGATAGGGCAGTTGTATACGCTGCTTTATTATTTTGATTTTGTGATGTGGTTTTCTCAGTTTCTGACTACGGTTCTAACCATTTTAACTATTAACTTATTTGTTTTCTTAAGAAAGGAAGCATTTAATTATTTTAAGGGATATGAAAAAAAGGCGGTTTAGCATTATTGTGCCCACGTATGGAAGATTTGAAGAAGTGTTCGAATTTTTGGATAGTGTAACCCGGCAAACCTATGACAATTCCCTTATTGAAGTATTAGTAGTGGATCAAAATGACAAAATTGATCTTGCGGAAGGGCTTAAAAAGTATGATGGTGATCTTAACATAAAACACTTCAAAGTAACGGTTAAAGGCATTGCACATGCCAAGAATGTAGGGGTGAAAAATGCGACCGGAGAAATCTTAACCTTTGCGGATGACGATAGCAAGTATTATCCTGAAACGATTGAAGCAGCAAATGAATGTTTTAATACAAACCCTGCCGTGGACATGTTTTATGGGAAGGTTTTTGACCGTTCAGCTAACCGAAACTTAATCCGTAACTGGAAACAGCATGCAGTAAAAATAACCAAATTCAACTATCATCACAATTATATAGCCATTGCTTGTTTTACCTCCATTAAACTGTTATTTTTTGATGAACGGTTTGGTGTTGGCACAAAATATGGTGTAGGAGAGGAATTAGATTACTTATTGCAGGCCCTGGACAAACAGTATGAAGTTTATTATACGCCGTTGATAGATGTCTGGCACCCGCAGGTAAGTGTGCACTTAATGACAAAAGAAAAAGTATATTATTATGCAAAAGGATATGGAGCAATCTGTAGAAAACATAGGGGTTTTCCAATGTTATGGAATTTAATGGTATCAAGTTCTTTTCAGCTCTTATCCATGCTGCTTTTTTTTATAACATTCCGGTTTAATGCCGCCTATACAAGGTATCTGGCATTTGCGGGAAGAATTAAAGGTTACATTGAGTTTAAATAAGCAGGTAATAGTTAGGTTTTTCGGATAAATATAGGTACATCAGTAATCTAGTGTTATATGAAACATTCCTTTGTAATCATAATAGCGGTATTGCTATTGACGTTTAAAGGTTCATTTACCTTTGCTCAATGGAAGCAAAATGAATTTATAATCGGAACCTTTGCAGATCCCAACCTTTCCAAACCGGCCAATGAGCAAAAAGATATTGCTGCTTTTACAAGAGCGAAAGATGCTTACTTTAACCTGCTTACCGGTCCGCAATTTTTTACTGGCGCCAGCGATTTTAGTATGATGGACAGGGAGCTTAATATTGCCAGGAAAACGAACCTAAAGCTGTTAATGATTGATAGCCGGATGTATATAACAAGAGATACTTTTAATAATAATAAGGCTGATCTCCTTATTGACCACTTTAAATCAAAGGATACAGACTATAAGGATGCGCTATATGGTTATAATTTTGGAGGAGAATTTCCCAAGCAGCTTTCACCTAATGTAAAAAAGTGGGCGGGTTACTTTAAAGAAAAACATCCCGGTAAATTGGTGTATACTTATCTTTTGCCCAGGTATGCCTTTAACTCAGACGCAGCTTATGAGGATTATGTGGACGGGTACCTTAAAAGTGATAATGGAGCCAATGCCATAGATATAGCTGCATTTGATTTTTATCCTTTTATCGGAGGTGATAAAGTAAGGGACAAATACTTTTATAACCTGGATGTTATACAGAAAAAGTCTGGCACCCGTCCGTTTTGGGTGTATGTATTAACTACCAAACATCTTGTTTATCCGGATCCTGATGAATATCAGCTGAACTTTATGTCTTTTTGTCCAATAGCGTATGGTGCTAAAGGGTTGATCTATTTTACCTATGAAACATTGCCTAAAGGGAAGGTGGATTTTGGTGAAGGATTAATTGACAGAAACGGCCGTCCTACTCCTAAATACTATATTGCACAGCGGAACAATCATTACATCCATGATATTCTGGGTCCTATTGTCATGTCATCCCAACTAATGGAAACGGATCATGTATCTAATGAACCCACTTTGGAAGATGTTAGTGATCAATTGCTTACCCGGAAAAATAAGTATATCAAAAAAATAAATGATGATAACATATTGGTAGGCATTTTCAAAAAGGGGACTGAATACAATTTTATAGTTATAAATAAAGCCAGAAATCCCGTAGCTGGTTTAAATATTACTTTGTCGGCAGGCCTGGGTAGTCAGTACTTTTTATCACCGGCGTTAAAGGATTATAAAGGGCAAGCAGATTTTACAGTTACAACGCCGGCACTGGATAAGGCAAGGAATGCCATTATAAAAATGGATCTGTCCGGAGGCGAAATCCGGGTAATTAAAGTGAAAGGGTAGCGACATACCTTCAATGACGCCCGGCTTTAATTTTTTTAAGCACCGTTATATTCATCTGTTCACGGCCGCGGTCCCAAAACCATCCCCATTTGTTAAAATACTTTATGGCAGATGTAATATGAAGATTTAATAATGCCTTATTCTTATATGACTCTTTCCTGTAGCCGTGGACCACAGATGCCGCGGGAAAGAATAATGTTTGGGCTACCTGGTGTATACGCCTTGTTAGATCAATATCCTCCAGATACATAAAATAACGGGTATCAAAAAAGCCTACTTTTTTTAAAGTATCTATTCTAAGAAACATAAAACAACCCGATAGGTTAGGAACATTTAATGTCTGGTTATAATCAAAATCTACAAGCTCGTAACTTGCCCGTCTTTTCTTTAGTATAGAGGCATTGCCAAACCGTCTGAGAATAAGATCAAATGGAGTAGGCAATAATTTACAAAGTCTTTGAAGCTCACCATCTTCATATAATACTTTTGGAAGTATTTGTCCTACATCCCGGTTACTTTCCATAAAAGAAAAGATCTTTTCCAGTGTACCTGGTTGGAAAGAAATATCAGGATTAAGAATTATGTGATACTTTGATTTTTCTATTACTTCGTTTAATGCAATATTATGTGCTGCTCCAAATCCTATATTCTTGTTCAGGAACTGGTAGGAGATCCTTGGATCAGCAGCCAGGTTTGATAACACATTAGTAGGTGAATTATCAACCAGGTAAAGTTTTACATTTAAGGAGGTATTTAGAAAACTTGTGATAGCTGCGTTTAGCTCTTCTTCAGCATTCTTATATATTACAATTGAAGAAGTAATGTCATACATATTCATCCGATTCGTAAATCCGCAATTTATGTTTGTACCAGCTTCCGGGAAAAGTATTTATTATATTATTATTTAATATTATATAATAAACCACTGATTATTCGGATGCAATTCCTGCAATAATACAAATTTTTGCTTTTTCGTTTACTAGCTGTATAATTGCAACCCGTAGTCTTAATCGTCCGCATGTATAAGGCAGTATCTGTCATAGCTGGTATTTTCATCAGTCTTTTTTTGTCAGTTTGTTCTCCCAATACCGAACAAATGCCGGCTGTTGCCCGGATAAATACTACTTATCTGCAAAACATACGCATTGCTGATAGTCTTGTTATGCTTTTGGATAAAAGTATACTTGGGAACGCGGCAGCGCCTGAGTTGCAGGAACAATTCAAGGCTGCAAGAATAGCGTATAAACAGATAGAATTTCTGAGCACTTATCTGAATCCTGGAATAGATAAACTCATTAACGGCCCGCCCGTTCCTGAAGTGGAAGAAGAGGATAATCAGAATACCGTTATTCAGCCGGAGGGTTTCCAGGTGATCGAAACATTCCTTTTTCCGGTTTACAATGGCGCTGATAGCAGCACTTTACAGAAAGAGGTACAGGCGTTGCATGCTTCTTTTAAAAGGTTGCTGTTCTTATCGGAAACGAATGTTTTGTCTGATTCTTTGATTTTCAGGGCTTTGCGAAAAGAGTTGTTCAGGGTAGCGGCACTTGGCATTGCAGGTTATGATTCTGATCTCGCCCATCATTCTATAGAAGAAACACGGTCAGTATGGGAGACTATCAGTACTACGCTTGCATGTTATAATGACCGCCTGCAACAGGCCGCCCCCTTATTATATGAGAGAAATAATGCATTGCTAAACAGTGGCCTGCATTATCTGAATAATAATACTGGTTTTGATTCCTTTAACCGGATGGAATTTTTAAGAAAATATGCCAACCCTTTGTCTGCAGCAATCCTGGAAACAGCAACCTGCTTAAAAGTTGATCTAAGTAACCAGTATAAACTGCCGTTAAAAGCCGGAGCTCATACCCTATTTGACGAAGATGCATTTGATATAGATGCCTATGCTGCTGATCCCACAGATTATATAAATAAAGATAAAGTGCTACTGGGGGAGTATTTATTTTTCGATCCGGCCCTTTCCGGTAACGGGAAACGCTCCTGCGCAAGCTGCCATCAACCAGAAAAAGCTTTTACGGATGGTGTGGCAAAAAGCACTACCATTGATGGGAGGAGGATTATAAAACGGAATACCTTAACATTATTGAATGCCGGCCTGCAATCCGCTTTATTCTATGATGCAAGGGTTACTTATCTTGAAGACCAGATCACCGACGTGCTTACCAATGTGGATGAAATGGATGGATCTGTTGAAAAAGGCATAACATTCATTAAAAACAACCGGACATATATAGCACTTTTTCAGAAAGCCTTTCCAGCTTCCAGAGAACCGGTTACGCCCTACCATTTACAAAATGCGATCGCCAGTTATATACGCTCACTTACGAGCCTCAACTCACCTTTTGATCGTTATGTCCGGGGCGATACAACTCAACTGAATGCGAAAGAGATCCGGGGTTTTAACCTTTATATGGGTAAGGCCAAATGCGCTACCTGCCATTTTATTCCTTTATTTAACGGGGCACTGCCCCCTGACTATACCATAATGGAATCGGAAGTATTGGGAGTGCCTGTTTCTTTACAGCAAAGAAAAGTTGATACGGATAAAGGCCGTTATTTTTTACATCCGGCAGCGCCCAATGAATTTGCTTTCAGGGTACCTACCCTGCGTAATGTAGCGCTTACTGCGCCCTATATGCATAATGGTGTATATCAGACTTTACAGGAGGTGCTTGACTTTTACAACAAAGGTGGCGGGGCCGGCCTGCATATCCGGTTATCCAATCAAACCCTGCCAGCTGATAAGCTGAACCTGACAACAGAGGATCAGGATAATATAATAGCTTTCCTGGAAAAACTAACTGATACAACGGTTATACATAAACGGTTAAAATAAAAATTGGAACGGAAGTGTGATATACAGGATACATACCGGATTGTATATTTAACTTCTTATATACCTTGAAATAATAATTCCAGATACCCAGATGAAACGCCGGCATCGTTTACCCGTTCTTTCCTTCACCTTAATTTTTATGTTCTTTATTTACTCCTGCAGCAAAAAGGATGGGGTAGCAAAGGGAGACATATATAACGACAAGTCCATAGTGAACGGATATGTTGATAAACAATCCTATCTTCCGGGAGATAGTGCAAAACTATATGTATCGGCCAATCGTACATATCAAGATACGATGCTCTTTGTATATGATATGTATGGGCGTGTAAGATTTACAATAAAATTTAATAAGATCTTCACACAGGATCCGCAAGGTGAAACTCCTTATGAGGACGGCTTTCACTATACAGATCCTGTTGCATTTAAAATACCAGCGGATATTAAAAGCGGCGTTTATCTTATAGCAAATCAGGTACCGGTTATCGTCAAGTCGCCGGCAAAAGAAATTGCTGATTTTACTATTGTATACCCCTTAAATACAGAAAATGCATATTGCGAGACCGGAAGAAGAAGTTTATATACGGTACCGGTAGCCAAAAAAGTATCCTTTCTGCGTCCTATTCCATTCTCCGTGTATGCAGAAGGATTTCTTAAATGGGTGATTAAACAGAATTATTCTTATAATGTTATTTCTGACATGGATCTGGATGATTATAACAATTTTAAGGGAAAGGTTGTGATCATCATTGGGCATAGTGAATACTGGTCAAGAAAAGCCAGAAGGAACTTTGACCGGTTTGTGGCCGAAGGCAAGAACGCATTGGTATTATCAGGTAATACAATGTGGTGGCAGGTGAGGTATAGCGATGACGGTACGCAACTAATTTGTTATAAGGGAAGCGGGGAACCCCCAGTCCCAGATAGTCTGAAAACAGTATTGTGGGCAGGTAACTATCTCAAGTATCCGATCGTGCAAAGCATTGGTTGTGATTTTGACCGCGGAGGGTATGGCGTCCCGGTTAAAAATGAAGGATGGAATGGCTTTAAGATTGTACAGCCCAATTCTCCTTTGCTTTCAGGATTAAACATGAAGAAAGGAGATGTTATTTCCTGTCCGAGTAATGAATATGATGGTGCGCCGGTTAAGGGTTTTGACGCTGAAGGAACCCCTATTATAGATAATAATGAATTGAAATTCAATAAAGTTGAATTAGTGGGTTATGATTTTGGTTTTAGAAGTGTTAAAACAGTGGCTACTGCAATAGTTTTCAAAAAAACAGTTTCATCGGGGACTATTGTCAATATCCCCTCAACTAACTGGTGTACTGCCGCAAGTTTTGGGAAAGAACATGTTGTTAAAGTAACAAAAAATGCAATAGATGGGCTTGTAAAAGGTAATGATATGTTTACCAAATAAATTATTAATTATTTTAATAAATTGGCGGGGGGCTATAATTATCAGCGCAGGCAAACGATAATCTTTACAGCCCCAAATAGGTGTTGAATACAGCGCGTTTTCCAGGTGATTACAAATAATAGTACTTGCGGGGACAAAAAGTAAGCCTCTATACTTTTCCATATCTTTGCCCCCAATCGCACAATTCTCAATTATGCTAAAAAAACTCCAAGTATTATCCCTGCTGCTGTTCTGCTGCCTGGTTGCAGCTCATAATGTGCAGGCACAGAGCGCCGGCCGCCAGTATTCAGTAGGCTTTTACAAACCGGTAGCAGATACCGGTGGTTACAGCTACCATTCTTCTTTACGTGATTATATGGTACAGCCTACTTTTACCCTGCCGGAAGATAGTACGCGCAAAAGAAGCTGGTTCCACCGCAAGCTTTTCCAGGAGCACCTGCTGGAGTATAAAGGGGATGATTATGATTTTTATGCCAGCTTCCTGCCGGATTTCCAGGTGGGCCATAGCAACTGGAACAGCACTACCTGGTTAAATACAAGGGGTGTTATTGCCGGTGGAAGGATTGGAGATAAGCTGACATTTTATACAGAGTTTTATGAGAACCAGGGCAAGTTTCCTAAGTATATAGATAATTTCGGCCGTGCAAACAGGGTAGTACCCGGGCAGGGAGAATGGAAGGATTTTAGCAATGGTAAAGCTTTCGATTTTGCCTATGCTTCCGCACTTATTAACTATGAGGCCAGCCGCCATTTTACTTTCCAGCTGGGGTACGATAAGAATTTCATTGGCGATGGTTATCGCTCTATGCTCCTGTCTGATGTGCCGTTTAACTACCCTTTCCTGAAAATTATTGCGAATGTAGGCCGTATACAATACACCACTATGTGGGCTCAGTTTATAGATATGAAGTATCCCAAGGCATCTTACGATAACGGCTATAGGAAAAAATGGGGGGTCTTTAATTATCTGGACTGGAACGTAAGTAAAAAACTGTCGTTAGGCTTATTCGGTGCTGTTATTTGGCAGGATTCCGACTCAACCGGCAAACGTGGGTTTGATGTGAGTTACCTGAACCCCATTATATTCCTGCGCCCTGTTGAGTTTTCCGTAGGATCTGCGGATAATGCTTTGATGGGGCTTAATGCTAAATATGCTGTAACACCCAACAGCACTTTCTATGGGCAATTTATTCTGGATGAATTTAAGCTGAGTGAAATGACCAAAGGCCGTGGATGGTGGGGTAATAAATTTGGCGGGCAGGTAGGCTTCCGCTCCAATAACATTTTTGATGTAGAAAAGCTGAATGTATTGACGGAGGTAAATGCCGCACGCCCGTTCACATACTCCCAGCGTACCTCACTGAATAACTACGGGCACTATAACCAGCCGCTGGCACATCCTATGGGCGCTAACTTTGTAGAGTGGGTAAGTATCGCGGATTACCAATACCGGCGCTGGTTCCTCCGCGGGCAGCTTATGCTGGCTAAATACGGTCTGGATACGGCGAATACAAACTTCGGTAAGGATATTTTTAAATCATATGAGACGCGTACGCTGGATTATGATAATCATATAGGACAAGGCTTGTCTACCAATCTTTTGTACCTGCAAGGTACAATTGCTTTCCTGCTGAATCCCAAGAATAACATGCGTTTAGAGATTTCCGTAATAGGCCGCAAGGAGAGCAATGATGTATGGAAATTTAATGAATACATTTTCCAGGTAGGCCTGCGCAGCACGTTCCGGCAGCTCTATTACGACTTCTAGCAGTGTCCAATAATCACACGAAATGGGGGCATTTTAAGTAATTAAATGAGTTAACTTAGTATAGTAGCACATACACAACGTTACTTAAAGTTATGCCGATACTCGTCTTACATTGCATCGTTATGGTGGAGATCACTGCACTGTACATGCTGGTGAACAATGTTTTAAGAAAAGCCGGAAAATAAAGCTGGAAAAACCGGATACTCATTAGCCATCCACTTTATTCAAAGCACTTAGCATCTCCGCATTAAAATGGTGAAAAGCGTTTTAGCCCTCCCGTTACACACGGGAGGGTTTTTTTACGCCCTCAGGGTACATGCTCTGTAATTGGAAAATGAAAAATAACCAATGGATAAAGGCCGATCTCGTATAGCAGCCTTGTAGGATGTAAAAAAACCTGGTAAGCATACACTATACTACAGTCAGAACCTGTGACTTGCTGTTGAATGTAATGGAGCAGTGGTTAACAGCACTCCATACAGATCAGGAGACAGAAAAATAGACAAAAGCATTTGTAACCAGCATAAAAGGTATCAAACGTTTTTTGATATAATTCCTAAATGAATGTACGAAAATTTTCCGGATGACGCAATAAATGCCCGCCCATACCTGTAACAGCCCAATTTGCCGCTTATTAGCGGCCCAATTACTATCTTCGCCCCATGCATTACGTAACGGTTGAAGGGATCACAAAATCATACGGCGAAAAGCCACTGTTCAATAATATTTCTTTTCACATTGAGGAAGGCGATAAAATAGCGCTGGTAGCCCTGAATGGCACCGGCAAATCTACCCTGCTGCGCATACTCTGCGGTAAGGAAACCGTAGATGAAGGAAAAGTGTGGGTACACAAAGAGGTGACCGTGGTAATGCTGGAACAGCAGAACGCTTTTGACCTGAAGAAAACCATCCTGGCTAATATTTTCGCCCAGGACCACCCTATCTTAAACGCCATCCGGGAATATGAACACCTTACCGACCAGGACGGTGACCCGGATCCGGGCCTGTTAGCGAACGCTATCACCAAAATGGATGAGCTGGGTGCATGGCATTTTGATGCCAAGGTAAAGCAGATCCTGGGAAAGCTGAATATTCATCACCTGGACCAGCACATGGGTACCCTTTCCGGCGGACAGCTAAAGCGCGTGGCGCTGGCCAAAGTGCTGATAGATATTGGTTTTGAGCACAAGCATACCCTGCTTATCATGGATGAACCTACGAACCACCTGGATGTATCTATGATCGAGTGGCTGGAAAGTTTCCTGAACCAGGAAAATGTAACCCTGCTGCTGGTTACCCACGACCGCTACTTCCTGGACAGCGTATGTAATGAGATCATAGAGCTGGACCAGCAGCAACTGTTCATCTATAAAGGAGATTACGAAAACTACCTGGAAAAAAAGGCTGCCCGTGAAGAGAGCGATAAGGCCAGCGTGGAAAAAGCCCGTAACCAGTACCGCAAGGAGCTGGAATGGATGCGCCGCCAGCCTAAAGCCCGAACTACCAAAGCTAAATCGCGCATAGATGCGTTCTATGATGTAAAGGAAAAAGCCAGCGTACGTATAGAGCGGCAGCAGCTGGAGCTGAACGTAAAAATGACCCGCCTGGGCGGAAAAATACTGGAGCTGAAGAAAGTGTACAAAGCCTACGGCGACCTTACCATTCTCAAAGGCTTTGACTACACCTTTAAAAAAGGAGAGCGTATAGGCGTGGTAGGTAAGAACGGGGTAGGAAAGTCTACCTTCCTGAATATGCTGCTGGGGCTGGAGCCGGCGGATTCCGGTAAAATTAATATAGGCGATACTGTTATATTCGGCAACTACAATCAGCAAGGCCTGGTGATTAAAGAGGATGTGCGCATTATTGAGTTTGTGAAGAATATTGCCGAACATTTTCCCCTGGCAGATGGTACAAAGGTAAGCGCAGCCCAGTTCCTGCAGCTGTTCCTGTTTCCCCCGGAAAAACAATATACTTATGTATCCAAGTTAAGCGGTGGCGAAAAAAGGCGTTTGCACCTGTTAAGCATTTTATTCCGCAACCCTAACTTCCTGGTGCTGGATGAACCTACCAACGACCTGGATCTGCCCACCCTCAGCATCCTGGAAGATTTTTTACAGGAGTACCAGGGCTGCATTATCATTGTTAGCCACGACCGTTATTTTATGGACAAGCTGGTAGATCACCTGTTTGTATTTGAAGGCGGCGGCGAGGTACGTGACTTCCCGGGTAATTATACCCAGTTCCGGGAATGGGAAAAAGAAGAGAGCCGCAGCCAGAAACAGGAAGCTGCTGCGCCTGCTATCAGTGCCGGCAAAGAAACTCCGGTAACAGAAGCACCCAAAGCGCGTAAATTATCTTATAAGGAAAAACGTGAGCTGGAGCTGCTGGAGCAGGAAATAGCCAAACTGGAAACAGAAAAGAAAACGATTGATGAAAAGCTATCCAGCGGCAGCCTGCCGTATGAAGAGCTGGAGCCCCTTACCCGCCGGGTGGGAGAGTTAATACAGCTGCTGGATGAAAAAGGTATGCGCTGGCTGGAGCTGAGTGAAATGGAACAATAAATAATATAGTTAATAATTACATGCAGCTGGTTTACAGGGCCTGATCCCGGTAAACCAGCTGTTTTATTTAACATTGAACAATCCGGCATGAAAAATGCTAAGATTAACCCCGGGAAAACCGGACCTTTTTTCGTAAATTAAAAGAGGGAATGCGAAAGACAATACAACCAAAACATAATAGACCATACTTAATCATAATAGACCATACTTATTTTAACTGAACATGGAAAACGGGGGCAACCTGCGAAGGTTTATCCGCTTGCTGCAAGTATTAACTGGCTTCACTTTTCTTTTCTTTTTTATCCATTGTCCAACCACCACTACGTCGCCTCATAATAACCGCAAGGTATTTATTCAGAAAGAAGGAAAGCAGTATGTGCTTTACCGCAATGGCAAGCCATTCGTGGTAAGAGGAGCATCGGGGTACACTAATCTTGAAAAGCTAAGCCAGATCGGCGGCAATACTATCAGAACCTGGGACACAGTAAACCTCGGGAAGATCCTGGATGAAGCGCAGCGTAACAATCTGGCTGTTATTGTGGGCCTGCCAATGCCCGGCAGCGCCTACCTGGATTATTTCTATAAAGATACTGCCAAAGTACAGGCGTTATTCCTTGCGTTACAGCATACCGTAAAGCAATATAAAGGTCATCCGGCCCTGCTAATGTGGTGCCTGGGCAATGAGCTGGGCTTTAATGCCGGTATTGGCTACAGCCCCTTTTATAAGGCATTTAATAACCTGCTGGATATGATCCACACGGTTGATCCTGACCACCCGGTAACCAGCACCATGGCTAATTTTAATGTGCTGCAAACCATGTTGATCCAGTTACGCGTAAATAACCTCGATCTTATTTCCTTTAACACATTTGGTAAGCTGAAAATATTAAACAACAAGCTGCGTTGGTACAGGTGGTGCTGGAACGGCCCTTACCTGGTAACCGAATGGGGCGCATATGGTCCCTGGGAGGTGAATAACACTGCCTGGGGTGCACCCATTGAAAGTACAAGTACAAAAAAGGCGGAGCATTACCGGAATATGTATGGCATGCTGCCATTGAATGATCCGCGGTTCCTGGGTGCGCTGGTATTTTATTGGGGGCAAAAGCAGGAAACCACACCTACCTGGTTCAGTATGTTTGATGAGCAGGGTGCAGGTTCGCAGGCAGTGAGTGTGATGCAGGAACTATGGGGCGGCCACCCGGTAAATGTAAAACCGCCGCTTATCAGATACATGTTGTTAAACAATAAAGGCGCTGCAGATAATATCATGGTGATGCCACACAGCCTGCAGGCGGCAGAGGTGCTGATGGAGGGCGCTGTGCCGGATAACCTGGTATACCACTGGGAAGTGATGCAGGAGGATTGGTTCCATGAGCTGGGGAAAAATACCCAGCGCGTGCTGGACACCGTTATCACGGGCCGTAATACAAAATGTGTATTCCGGTCGCCTCTAAAAGAAGGTCCTTACCGTATATATGTAAAAGTATTGGATGGCCAGGGTCATTTTGCAACGGCCAATACACCTTTTTATGTAGTTGAGTAACAGCGAAAAGTGAAGCATAATTATGCAAACAGCCAAGTATGCAACGGCGCCTACCCGTGTGGAAATCTGGACACTACGGATCATGATCCTGATGGGAATTATTGGGATGGGTCATTTTTTATATTGCCTGCTTGATCCGCAGCAGATAGGTTATGCGCCTTTCTATTGGTTGCTGATGGCAGCCACTATTTTCAATTGTTTGCGGGTGCTGCATGAATGGTATCATTACATGTTTATAACGGTACCTCCAATACCACCGCTCACCAAAAGATTCACTGTAGATATTTTAACTACCTTCTGCGCCGGGGAACCCTATGAAATGATCGTTGAAACCCTGGAAGCCATCCAGGCTATACACTATCCGCACGAGACCTATCTGTGTGATGAAGCAGATGATCCTTACCTGAAAAGTGTATGCCGGCGCCTGGGCGTGCACCATGTAACACGTACGGATAAAAAAGATGCTAAAGCAGGTAATATTAACAATGCATTACAGCTGGCTACCGGCGAGCTGTGTGTGGTGCTGGATCCTGATCATGTACCGCTGCCTGAATTCCTGGACCCCATTATACCGCATTTTAATGATGACGCAGTCGGCTTTGTGCAGGTGGTGCAGGCTTATGGTAACCTGGGGGATAGCCTGATAGCTAAAGGCGCTGCGCAGCAAACTTTCCAGTTTTATGGCCCAATGATGATGACCATGAACCGCTACGGGACCGTGCTGGCTATTGGCGCTAACTGCACTTTCCGCCGGGAGGCGCTGGATTCTATTGGCGGGCATGCCGCCGGCCTGTCGGAAGATATGCATACCGCCATGCAGCTGCACGCCAAAGGCTGGAGATCGGTGTATGTGCCGGCAGTGCTTACTTATGGACTGGTACCTTCTACTTTATCCGCTTATTATAAACAGCAATTAAAATGGGCAAGGGGAACCTTTGAATTGCTGGTCACTACTTTTCCCCGGTTATTTAAGCAGTTCACCTGGGCGCAGCGCCTGCATTACGGCACCATTCCGTTCCATTATTTCTCCGGTGTTATATTCTTCCTCAATTTTTTAATTCCCATCCTGTCCCTGACACTGGGGCTCATTCCCTTCCGGATGGACCTGTTATCTTTTGCATTAATAGGGCTGCCTTTTATCAGCGCTACCCTTGTTATACGGCATTTTGTGCAGCGCTGGGTTATGGGCGAGAATGAAAGGGGCAACCATGTAGTGGGCGGCCTGCTGCTGATCGGTACCTGGTGGATCTATATATTAGGGCTCTTTTATACCATTATCCGCAAGAAGGTACCTTATATACCTACTCCCAAAGATGATAATGAATCAGATAACTGGCGCCTTAATATTCCCAATGCTGTTATTGCGCTGGCTTCCCTGGGCGCTATTTTTTACGGGCTGCATGTGGACTGGAACCCTTATGCATGGGTGATGGCGGGCATTGCGGGAATGAACTTTTGTATCATGCTGTTTAACATCATCATCAGCCGCCGCAATGATCTGAAACGTTTTAAGGAAAGGTTTGCCATCATAAAGCCTGTGTTCTTTTACTGGCTGTCATTCAAAAGGCAATTATGGTATTTCCGGCATGGTGTGTATACCGGCATCCGCAGGTTTGCCCTTATATTTATGCTGCTGATCACTTTTACCGCCTTACATTTTCTGACCGGTGCCTCCAGGTATCCACAGCCTGTAAGCATGCGCGTCTATAAACAATACGTTTTCTATTCAGGAATATTCAGTCCGTCGGCCGCTAATGGTCTAACATCCATGGAGCAGGTACACCGTTACCAGCAGAACTATAATACACATTTTGGGATTGTTTCATTATACATTCCCTGGGGAGATGAGGAACGGTGTTATATACCGCAGCCGCTGATAGATTCCATTTATAACAACGGCGCTTACCCGCTCATCACCTGGGAACCCTGGACGCACCTGTTCAAATCCGCTGCAGATAATGAAGAGCTGAGCCAGGAAAAAAAGGTATTCCACTACCTGGTTAAAGGTACTTTTGACCGTTACCTTGAAAAATTTGCAGCACAGCTAAAAGCCCTTAACCGGCCGGTATACCTGCGATTTGCACATGAGGCGGATAATCCTTTTTATCCATGGTCGCCAAGCGGGGATAACACTCCGCAGGAGTTCATCAATGCCTGGCAGTATGTGCACGATTTTTTTGTGCGTAAACAGGTGAGCAATGTGGTATGGGTGTGGAACCCCTGGAAGGCAGACGCAGTGCAGGCTTACTTCCCGGGCTCCGGTTATGTGGATTGGTTAGGCGTAACCAGCCTGAATTATGGCAGCTATAACGGAGATGGTAAATGGTATGGCTTTAAAGAGCTGTACGCACCCTTTCACCGGCAACCAATCTTTCGTTCAGGCTTTCCTGTTATGCTAACGGAAACCGGTTCGCTGGGCGCAGCAGGTGACCAGCGCCTATGGTTTGCCGGGCTTTTTGCAGGCATCAGTACCTCCTATAGAGAAATAAAAGCGGTAGTGCTGTTTAATTCAGCAATGGATAAGAATGTACCGGCGGACAGCGGGGTGCAAATGCTGGACTGGCGGCTGAATAACCCCGGCGCTTATTTCAAGGATATAGCAAATTATCAATCTACCAAAGGCTATCATGAAGTAGGCGCTTATGAGCCTGTTCACAGTCTTTCTGTATATAACACGCCCATCAAAGAAAGACGCAGGCTCCCGGATACAATACGGGGCATCAATTACCAGAAGGGCCAGCCGTGGTATAAGAATTATTATACCCTTACCCGGCGGGAAATAACCAGGGATTTCAGACTGATGCAGCACCTGGGCATTAACACCATTAAACGCACAGGCCCCGGTGTATATGACCGGAATATACTGGCGGTAGCAGAACGATATAATATGCGGGTGCATTATACGTTTTGGGTACCTGCTGTATCAGATGTGCTGAGTAATAAAAAAGAGCTGGACCGTACTGCAGATGAGGTTATTGCCACGGTAAATGAGCTGAAGGATAACAAAGCCATTATTGCCTGGAATATAGGTGATACGCTGTGGCAGCGGCTGGCCGGGCAATTTTATAAACCCACGCTTTTATACCATCAGCAGGCATATACTACCTGGCTTAAAAAGCTGGTGAACCGTATTAAAGCTATTGATCCGGTAAGGCCGGTGACCATGGATGTGAGTGCAAACAAACAGCTTGCAACCGTGCTACAGTCTTTGCAGCAGCAGTTACCGGAAATAGATGCTTTTGGATTAATTGTTACACAGGATACCAGTGGTATAAACCAGCTAAACAGCCTGGCGGTTCCTTACTTTCTTAGCCAGGTGCCGGTGGCGCAATACCAGCAGCTAAGCAACCACCGCACGGGAACATTTATTACCAACTGGCAGGATGTAGGCGAACGTGATTACCTGACCTTTGATGGGTTGCTGGACCATGTTGGCCGTTACAGACCTGCTTTTTACCAGTTGGGAAATCAATGGGCGGGATTAGATCGCAAAACAGCATTTCCGGAGCTGCATATTCTGCGGCCCTCTAAGCTAACCAAGGCAGATGAGGTATTAAATTACCAGGTTATTATAAAGAATGGGAGGAATTGGGTGCTGGCTTCGCCAGCGTCACAATTGTGGCATTTTGAATGGCACCTGGTAAAAACAGATCATTGGGGAAATGCGTTGTATATGAGAAAACTGGGGCAGGGTACAAATATTAAGATCAGCATGCCTGGGGATGCCGCCTCTTATCGTTTATACCTCGCCGCCAGTAAGGGAAATGATGTAGTGGCCGTACAAACACCATTAAATATTCCGCTATGATATCACCCCTCTCTCTTTCAGTAGCTGCTGTTCATCGCCGGTGATATAGGCAAAGATCTTCAGCTGCTCCTGCTGCTGTTGCAGAAAATAGGTTACATCAAACTCTATCAGCAGCTCACGCTCATCCTTAAGGTAATAAGATTGCCAGCGTACTTTAACCATGTAGTGCAGATCGTCCAGGGCAGTCACCGTTAAATGCTCAATGTTCATTCTGCTGGTGCCAATGCTTTTGTAAAAATCATACCCTTTGGGAATGGATGCCCTGAACGCGTCATCATTCTTACCACAGATCACGCCCCGCGGACTGGCTTCTATAAAGCAATCCGCAAAAACTGCCGTGGTAGCGGCTACATCGGCTTTACCGGCCAGTCCTTCGGCAAATCTATTTTCATAATCCTTAAAGAACTGTTCAATGGTCTGCTGCATTTGCTGCATAAGCGGTCATTTAATTATTCCGGCTTATCACTGATCTCTGATTTTTTCAGGTATACTTTTTTACCCTTATCATCCACAATGTACTTGCGGTCCATTTTATCAATGTACACGGTTTCACCGTTGGGGCCTTGTTTGCCCTTGTAGGTTTTATCGGTAACCTTGGAAGCGCCTTTCACCGCAACAGAAGCGGTTTTGTGGCCTACTTTTTTACCGGTGTTGCCTACTTTTTTGATAACGGTATCTACCTGTGCATATGTATTGGATGTAATAAGGGTGCCGGCTATGCCAATAGCTGCGGCAAATAAAAGGGTCCGGATGTTTTTAATCGTGTTCATAATTGTGTGGATTTTTAATAGAGGGTTTCAAGAAGCATGCCAGCACAATTTCAATTGTATGGTCATATTTCTACATATAAATTCACTCACATAAAAAATGATAGTCAGCTGCCTTTTTTTGATTAACTTAAGAACATAGATTATTTAATAATGTAATTGGAAAAATGCCAATTTCAAGAAGGGAATTTTTAACAACAGCCGGTAAATCAGCCATTGCCGCCTACCCGGCCATGATGGCCCTGGGATTATTAAAACCAGCCCCTGCACATGCTTTTGAGCTAACAGGGAATGGTAATAACAAACACATCATTATTTTAGGTGCAGGCCTGTCCGGTATGACAGCTGCCTACGAATTAGGCAAATTGGGTTACCGCTGCACCATATTGGAAGCCCGCAACCGCGCCGGTGGACGTTGCTGGAGCATTCGCAAAGGCGCTACCTTGCAGGAAACAGGGCAACCGCTGCAAACGGCTAAATTTGATGAAGGACTGTATTTCAACGCAGGGCCTTCCCGTATTCCGCATCACCATGCGCTTACACTGCATTACTGCAAAGAGCTGGGTGTGCCCATACAGGTATATAATAATGTAAACGAAGCAGCCTATTATTTCAGCGAAGGCAAAGGCCCGCTGTCCAACAAAAAGATCCGCATACGGGAAATACATAATGATGTACGTGGGTATATCACGGAAATGCTGGCCAAAGCTATAGATCAGCACCAGGTAGATGCCGGTCTTACCAAAGAGGATGCACAAAAGATCATTGAATACCTGCGCGCAGAAGGCGGGCTGGATATTGATAAGCTTTACAAAGCCTCCAACCGCCGCGGTTACATTGAAGATGCAGGCGCAGGCGACAAGGCCGGTAAAATAGCCGACCCGTACAAGCTGGCTGATATTATTCAATCGGGCTTAATGGATCCTGACTTCTACAATGTAGCGGAATATACCTATGAGCTGCAGATGACCATGTTCCAGGCCATTGGTGGTAATGACATGATCGCTAAAGCGCTGGAGAAAAAGGTGGCGCCGCTGATCCGGTTTGGCTGTGAGGTAAGCGCCATACAAAACCAGCCGGAAGGGGTAAAGATCACCTATAAGGACAAATTTGGTGAAAAGCAGCTGGAAGGCGATCTTTGCATATGCACCCTTCCTTTGCCGGTGCTGAGTAATATACAACACAACTTTTCATCGGATGTTAGCCGGGCAATAGATTATATCCCTTACATGATCACCGGCAAAATGGGACTGCAATTCAAACGTCGTTTCTGGGAAGAAGACGAGCATATTTACGGCGGCATTACACACACGAACAATGAACTTACCCAGATCTTCTATCCATCCAACGATTATTTAGGAAAGAAAGGCATTCTGATCGGCTATTATAATTTTCATGAAACTGCAGATAAGGTAAGCGCTTTATCATTACAGCAACGGCAGCAGCTGGCGCTGGAAAAAGGCAGTTTGATACATCCGCAGTATGCAAAGGAATTTGAGACCGGGTTTTCCATCAGCTGGCATAAAACACCGTATAGCATGGGCGGTTGGGCGCTGTATAATGCAGAAACCCGGCAAACCTTATACAAAGCCATGCTGCAGCCGGATAAACAGGTATACTTTGCCGGTGAGCATATGACCTATCTGAATGCCTGGATGGCAGGAGCCTTTGAATCCGCCAGGAGCGTAGTGACGGCCGTGCATGCGCGGGTAACGGATCAGCGGCTGAAGTATCCGAAAGCGTAAAGCGTAAAGGATAAAGCAGAAAGCTTTTGTAGTGCGTAATGCTGAAGCTTTATGCAGTGGATAGATTGATACGAACGGTTTTTTCTATGCATAATGCAATGCGGTTTGAATTATTATCCGGGCTTTGTAACCAGCAGGGTAGCATGCCTGGTGCAGCACAGTAGTGCTATTGATCTTAAAAATAAAGTTTAAGCAAATGTCCGAAAACAAAATGTAAGCAGCTTTTGGCTTTATGCTTTTAGCTTTCAGCTTAAGCAAACACAATGAGCTTTATGCTTTCTGCTTTGCGCTTTCGGCTAATATCACCAACCTGTAAATCTAAACGCTTATGTCAACCATGAATCGCCGCCACTGGTTAAAGACCAGTGCACTGTTTACGGGAAGTCTTCCTTTCCTGACAGGAACACTGAATGGCGTAGCAGCCGTTTCTGCTACTACCGTCAAACATGCCTCCCCGGGCCAGCTAACAGATGCTGAATTTGCACGCCGCACCCCGGTGGAAATTAAGGCCCGCCTTTTTGCCAATGAAAACCCTTTTGGTCCTTCAGATAAAGCCAAGCAGGCTATTATTGACAGCCTGGCCAACAGCTATCAATACCCTTTCATGCACCTCACAGACCTGGAAGATAAAATAACCAGCTATGAAGGACTGGGAAAAGATATGATCCTGCTAAGCGCAGGCTCATCGCCCTTATTAATGGCCACGGCTATTTATTGTTGTAAAGATGGGGGCAACGTGGTAACCGGCGATCCTACCTATGATGATCTGCCTAAAAGCGCAGAAAAAATAGGCGCCCAATGGGTGAAAGTACCGCTTACCGCAGAATACAAGCTGGACCTGGATGCCATGGAAAAAGCCGTGAATGCCAATACTAAGCTGGTATACGTTTGCAATCCCAACAATCCTACCGCCACCGCTGTGGATGCGGAAAAGCTGAGGGCCTTTTGTGAACGCGTATCCAAAAAAGTAACCGTGTTTGTGGATGAGGCTTACATAGATTATTTACCTGATCCGCAGGCATCCACCATGGTCGGTTGTGTGAAGAACGGGCAGAATGTAATTGTAGCCCGTACCTTCTCCAAGCTCTATGGGTTTGCAGGTTTGCGTGTTGGTTATGTAATGGCGCAGCCGGATATGCTGGAAAAAATAAGCAGGTACACCAAAGATCAATATGCCATTTCTGCACCGGCATTATATGCTGCCATTGCATCCTACCAGGATAAACCTTTCCTGGCAGATGCCCTGAAGAAAACGCTGGCCAGCAAAGATTTCCTGTATAAAACATTAAAGGAGGAAGGCTATGAATACATTCCTTCTGTTACCAATTTTGCCATGTTCCCTTTAAAGATGGACGGGAAGCGCTTTGTGGATGAAATGATGAAACGCGGTGTAGCCCTGCGCAACTGGATGGTGAACGGGAAGGACTGGTGCCGCATCAGCATTGGCCGCATGGATGAAATGGAAATTTTTGCCACTGCATTTAAAGAGTTATCATAATTTATTTATTACTGAAGTTTATGCAAAAGATCATTATTACCATATTACTGCTGTGCAGTTATTATAACATCTACGCCCAGGGAGGCGCCGCTGCATCTGCTGCCGCCCCCACAGCTGCCCGTGCGCTTACCATGGAAGAATATACAAAAGCAAAAACATTTAAGGTAAAAGACCTGGATAATGATACCTATGTAAAGTTTGACAATACCTATGTGCTGGACCGCTATGAAATGCGCAAGCCCTATTTTATTACCGGTGATGACGGCCTGAAGAAACGGATCGATCTTTACAAGCTGGTAGCTAAAGATGGTATGCAGGAGCTGGGCACTATGATCTATTATACCAATGAAAAAGGAACGCTGTACACCGCCGTGCTGCCGGGTTTCCGCGCAGCGGGAGAAATATGGGAAAAATATTTTGAAGATATTCACAGCATCGATAAAGAAGAAAAGAACTTTGTGCTGAAGCTGTCTTATGTATTATCCAAAGAATTTGGCTTTCAGCAATACAAAGCTGCCAGTGGCGGTAAGAACCTGAAAGAAGAATCGGCCACTTATAGCAATAACATTTGCTTCCCGGGCAACCAGGAAGTAGCTATGGCCAATGGCGCAAAAAAAGAATTGAGGAGTATTCAACCCGGTGATGAGGTGATCACCATTGATCCCGTTACACGCCAGTCCAACACCGTGAAGGTAAAGGAGCTGGTAGTGCACGATGCGGAGAACTATGCCATTACCAGCCTGCTGGTGATAGCTGCGCATGAACGGCAAACTGCGGCCGGTAACCTGGTTACGCTGTACAGTAAAGTGCTGCAGGCTACACCCAATCATCCTATGCTGACGGCTACAGGTAAGAAACCGATCGGGGAAATTGCAGCAGGTGAGCAGGTGCTTTGCCTGGATGAAGCCACCCACACTTATGAAACCTTTACTGTATTCAATAGAACAGAAGCTGCAGGCGGCGTGCAAAAAGTATACAACATGGTTACCAGTGGCGGCAGCACTTTTATGATGAACAATGTAATGGTATTACAAAAATGATGTAAGCCTTACTGCAATCTTATTTCAGGTGGGAGGGGGTATCTTGGTAAAAACCAGAAGCTATGGAACCCCCTCTCCCTGTTGAAAATACAACTGCTGTTGTCCACTCCTTTGATGTGTTGCTGGCTGCCTTTGAAAACCAGTTCAACGACCGGCTTTTTCCCCAAACACCTGTTAACCTGTATAATGCCATTGACTACCTGTTAAAGAGCGGAGGCAAACGTATACGTCCTGTTCTATGCCTGATGGGGAATGTGCTCATGGGCCCTCTGCAAATGGATGCTTTCCTGGCTGCCAATGCCCTGGAGCTGTTTCATAACTTTACGCTGGCGCATGATGATGTGATGGAAGCAGCGACGCTGCGCCGTGGTAAACCCGCCCTGCATATTAAGTACAGCGCACCCACCGCCATCCTCACCGGCGATACATTGCTGCTGTATGCCTACGATTACCTGAACCGCATACAGGGCCGGCATAAGCAAAAGGTCGTACACCTGTTCAATGAAGCGGCAAGGGCCGTGTGTGAAGGCCAGCAAATGGACCTGGACCAGGAAGCGCAGCCATTGAATGTGCTCACTTATAATGATTACCTGCATAAAGTGATCCTGAAAAATGCCGCACTGCTGGCCGTAAGCCTGCAAATGGGCGCTATTATTGGCGGCGCCGGTATTACTGACCAGGAGCATATTTACATTTTCGGGAAAAACATAGGTATTGCCCTGCAGCTGCAGGAAGATCACCAGGAGGCTTTTAGCGAAGCACCTGAAAATTTAACCCGGCATAGAAAAAACAGCCTTTTATTAAAAACCTATGAATGGAGCACGCCCGAACAGCGCAGCCAGTTACTGGCATTGCTTAGCTTACCGGTTACGGATGCCATGCCCGGCCTGGCACGGCTCTACAAAAATTGTAAAACAGGGGAATGGGTGCTCAGGGAAAAAGAGCGTTTACAGCAAACAGCGCTGCAGCATCTGGCTAATATTTCCATACCAGCGGTGAATAAACGGCCTTTGCAGGAACTAACGGAGATTTTATTGGGCAAATAGCAGCATGTTGATTTTCAATTGTTTGTACCCTTGCATCAACTTGCGCTTAACTTGAACCGGTTTTGAAACGGGTCTTTTAACTTTTGCTTTCACCTTTAGGGCGTTCAATTTTTATTCATTTAAAACAGAAAAAAATAACGCTATGGGAAAAGCCTTTCTCCTCCTGTTATGCCTGCATGTTCAATTAGGGGTGCTTGCTCAAAAGAAACCTGCTGCTGTAAAGATCCCCCTAACCGCCGACCGCTGGACCTTTACACCCGGAACCGTCATTTTTGCGGAATACAACGGTGTACCTGCGCTGCAAATCCTCGCTAATAAACCCCCGGTAGTATTTAATGGCTTCAATTTTACCAACGGCACCATTGAGTTTGATATGGCGCCAGCGGATAGCAGCATGTTTACCGGTATTTATTTCAGAAGGCAGAACGATAAGGAAAGTGAATACTTTTATTTGCGGGTAAGTGGTGGCGAAAAACCCGGTGTGTTATGGTCCATTCAATATGCACCTATTATACAGGGCGTGAACCTGTGGGATATGCTACCGCAATATCAGGGACCTGCCGCCTACAAAAAGAAGGAGTGGAACCATATAAAGCTGGTGGTGTCCGGTATGCAAATGTTGATCTATATTAATGATATGAGCCGCCCGGTAATGGAAGTACCCCGGCTGGAAGGTAATACCACGCAGGGCGGGCTGGCATTTGACGGTAAAACAGCTATAGCCAACCTGGTAGTTACTCCCAATGAAGTAGCAGGGCTGTTACCGGCAGAAGGTATAGACCCCCTTGCCCATGATCCCCGTTATTTGCGGGAATGGTCTGTGAGCCAGCCGCAGCCCCTGCCTAATGGACAGGAATTATTTGCCGGCGCTTTGCCGCCTAAAGAAACAGTTTGGGAAAACATTACAGCAGAGCGCCGCGGTTTGGTGAACCTGACCCGCCGTTTTGGCCTCAGTGAAAGCCGCCGGGTGGTTTGGTTAAAGGTAAAGCTGAAAGCCGCTACCGAACAAAAGCGTGTGGTAAACCTGGGTTTCAGTGATGAGATCTGGGTATTTATTAACGGCCAGCTCCTTTTTGTTGATAAGAACCTGTACGCACGGCCCATTATGAAAGCGCCGGAAGGCCGTTGCTCCATAGAAAATGCGTCTTTTACACTGCCACTGAAAGCCGGGGAAAATGAGCTGCTGGTAGGCTTATCCAATGATTTTTACGGATGGGGTATTATTGCCCGGCTGGATGATATGGAATATGTGGAGGTGGAAAAGTAAAAAATGAAAAATAAAAATGTAAAAGTGAATGCAGTGATACTTAATCACCGTATTCACTTTTACATTTAAGATTTATAATTTATGATTTTACATTCCTAATTCCCTTCCACCAGCTTCTTAATCTCTACCAGTATAGATCCCCAGCCACCGCCGGCTACCGTATCCTCATATCTTTTTTGTCCGTCTGCTACCTGGGAGTAATCGCCCTGGGTAACGGTAAAATTGGTAACGCCGTTATTTTCGCTCAGTGTATAGGTTACCGTTAAATAGTTTTCCGGTGCATCGGCATAGCTGCCATTGGGATCAATGGTGGTGTACGACAGGAATTTCCCCGGCTGCAGGTCTACGATCTTACCTTTTACAGCCACTATTTCAATGCCGTCAAAAACGCCTTTCCATAATAGTTCGCTGCCTATTTTCCAGTCGGAAACAGTTTCGCAGCCGAACATGTATTTTTTAGTTTGTGCAGGGTTTACCAGCGCGTCCCATACTTTGGCAGCCGGGGCCTTAATATCAATAGTGTTTTGTACGATTAATGGCGTGCTCATTGTTTAAATTTTTAAAGTGATGATTGATCAGGTGTCCGGTACCGTTAACGCCACAATATTAGCGAGATTACCTTAGGGGCCGGTTGCGTTTTATGGATTATTTCTAACGGAAAAAGGAGTGAAGCCGAATTTCTTTTTGAATGCATTGTTGAAATGCTGCGGGGTAGCGTATCCCAGCTCAAAGGATATTTCTGCGGCCGTTTTCTGTGTATCCCGCAGGTACTGGTGCGCCAGCTGCAGGCGCTGTTCCGTAAGGTAGCCGAATACGGTGGTGTTAAAGGTTTCCTTGAAACCACGTTTCAGCTTATACTCATTCAACCCTACAGTTCTGGCAATTTCAGACAGGTTGGGAGGGCAGTGCACCCGTTCATTGATCAGGTCCCGCACGGCAATGATCTTTTCCTGGTCAGCTTTATTCTTCAGGAAAAGATCTTTTTGCTGATTGGCAGTAATATAAGATTCCGCACATAATACCAGCAGCTCTATGCTTTTGGAAAGCAGGAATAGCTTTTTAAGATCGCCCCCGTATTTGCAATGGATGATCTGCTGTAACACCTGCTGAATAGGTGCATCAATGGCGCCCCAGTTATTAGATAGCATTACGTTCTTATCTTCCATAATACTGGCGGCAAAACGCTGCAGGGGTTCATTAGCATTTTGCGTGAACTGCACAAACAGGGCTTTGGGGAACTGTATGCCAAAGGTTTCCAGCACCAGGCTTTTATTTTTCACTTCAATATCAAACCCTTTGGAGTACATAATATTATGATGCCCGCCAATAAGGTCATAGGTTTGATTTAATTGTTTATAGGTAAAGCTGTAATCTCCCTTCAGCCCAAAGTGAAAGCGCACTACATCCGCATCGCTGGCACCCTGGAAGCTGGTAAGGCAATTGAATTTAGACACAGCATGCCCTATACGAATATCGTCAAAGGTCCAGGTAATGCTATCCCGGGTACCCTGCTCCGATGTGTGTTGTTGTTTTTCCTCCTGCATAAGCCCCTCTAAATTACAAAATGTTCCCTGCTCATCTGATCTGGTCGAAATTTACAAAACTGCATCTGTTATGGTAATGAGATTTTACTGAATTTTGCGCTATTAAAAATACCGCCATGGATATTCCTTTTTACCAGGTAGATGCTTTTACAGGTAAGCCCTTCAGGGGAAACCCTGCTGCCGTATGTATAGTAGATGATACCGTTACAGGTGAGCTGATGCAACAGATAGCTGCGGAAAACAACCTGTCGGAAACGGCTTTTGTTACGCCTAAGAACGGACAATTCAACCTGCGCTGGTTTACCCCGGTAGTGGAAGTGCCTTTGTGTGGCCATGCCACCCTGGCTACTGCACATACCCTGTTTGAAACAGGGCTGGCGCCCGCTGGTGGTACCATTACCTTTAACACCGCAAGTGGTGTATTAACAGCGCGGCAGCAAAATGGCTGGATTGAGCTGAACTTTCCTGCTTTAAGGGGGCAGCCCGTGCCGCTGCCGGAAGAGCTCCGGGATATTTTGCAGGTGAACCCTGTACAAACAATAGAGGTGGATAAGCGCTACCTGGTAGAACTGGCTACGGAAGCGGAGGTGCTGGCCCTGCGTCCTGATTTTTCCCGGCTGGCTAAATACCCCAAAGTGATTGTTACTGCAAAGGCAAACAGTACATCTGAATTTGATTTTATATCCCGCTTTTTCGCACCTGTTATAGGCATCAATGAAGACCCGGTTACCGGCGCTGCACATTGCTGCCTGGCGCCTTACTGGGCGCAGCAGCTGGGCAAAACCAGTATGCTGGCCTACCAGGCCTCTGCAAGGGGCGGTGTGCTGAAAATAAGACTGGAAGGCGACCGTACCATACTGGCCGGTGAGGCCGTAACCGTAATTAAAGGCACTTATACTATAAACCAATAACATGCAGTTACCACTTTACCAGATAGACGCTTTTACCGACCAGTTGTTTGGCGGCAATCCCGCTTGTGTAGTGCCTTTGGCTGCCTGGCCGGATGATGAGCTGTTATTGAAGATCGCCAAAGAAAATGCAGTATCTGAAACCGCTTACTTTGTACCCAATGGTAAACAGTTTGAGCTGCGCTGGTTTACGCCGGATATAGAAATGGACCTTTGCGGTCATGCTACGCTGGCCAGCGCGCATGCGCTTAAAACTATTTTGAATTATGCGGAGGATACCATCGTGTTCACCTCTAAAAGCGGCATACTGCAGGTGCGGGTAGAAAAAGACCTGTACACGCTGGACTTCCCCTCCCGTAAACCCGTACCAGCGCCCTTGCCGGAGATCATTGCACAATCACTCAGCCAACAGCCACGTGCAGTATTAAAGGCCAGGGACTATGTGCTGGTATACGATCATGAGCAGGAGGTACGGAACATCCGCATTGACCGGCAGCTGCTAAACCAGATTAACCTTGACCCCGGCGGTGTTATTATTACCGCGAAAGGGGATGACTGCGATTTTGTGTCCCGGTTCTTTACCAGCCAGGCCTCTATTTTTGAAGACCCGGTTACCGGTTCTGCGCATTGCTCACTGATCCCTTATTGGAGTGAGCAGCTGGATAAAAAAGAAATGAACGCTTTGCAGGTGTCTGAAAGACTGGGAAAATTATATTGTGTAGATGCAGGTGAGCGAGTATTTATCTCCGGCCGCGCCAGAACCTATGCTACCGGCACTTTGTGGACGGAATAATATGAGCGCCATGTTGATTTATATACTGTAAAAAGTCTTGCTATTATGGCGGGACTTTTTTACTTCCGCACATATTGCGTAGAAGGCTCCCATACGCGGAATACCTGCCCTGTAAGGTAACCAAAGGCGCTTTTATAATAAGCATGTACTACCTTGTCAATAGGCACGGGGTACTGGCCTATAGGGGGCGTATCCATCTTGCCATCATAATTTTCAACTACCCAGCCCGGGCTCACGGCATTAATACGGATGCCTCTTTCCAGCTCAATAGTAGCGGCCTGCACAAAGTTGTCAATAGCGCCATTAACCATGGCATAATTGATAGTGCCTTTTACAGGATCGTCGGAAATAAAACCGGAAGTAAGGGTAAAGGAGCCTTTATCACTGATCAGGTCCTTACCAGCCATCACCAGGTTGATCTGCCCCATCATTTTTCCTTTAATACCGGTGTACATATTTTCTTCCGTCATAGTATCAAACGGGCCAATATACGCATCCCCGGCAGCGCAGATCACGGCATCAAATTTACCTACCGCAGCATACATTTCTTTGATAGCGGAAAGAGAGGAAATGTCTGCGGTCAGGTCTGCACCGCCCTTGCGGGCCACGGTTACCACTTCCAGGTGTGCATATTGTTTCAGCGCCGCCAGTATATTTTTGCCAAGTATGCCGGTAGCGCCAATGAGGATCACTTTCATGGTTAAATAGTTATTTTGGGTGCAAAGTAAAAATGGTAGATTGTGTAAATCAAGTACTTCTAAACAGCATAGCTACTATGAAAAAGGATACTATTCCTGATAATCAGCGGGAAGAAAATGCAGCGGTTGAAAAAAATTCCTGTCCGGTGCAGGCTACTATCGGAGTGCTGAGCGGTAAGTGGAAACTATTGCTATTATTTCAGCTGCGGAATGGAGAAAAACGGTTTGGCGAGCTGGGACGTGCCTTGCCCGGCATAACCCCTGCCATGCTCACCGGCCAGCTGCGGGAGCTGGAAGAAGATGGTATTGTACAAAGAAAAGCCTATGCAGAGATCCCGCCGCGGGTGGAATATACCCTGACGGAGATAGGACGGTCATTGTTGCCCGTGATCATTAACATGGAAAAATGGGGCCTGGAATATTTTAAACAGATGAAGGGAGCTGCAGGTGATTGTTTGTGGGATGATCAAATAATAGGGTAATATGGTGGAAGAAGAAGCGTTGCGGCAATATATCATGCACATACATCCGCTGCCTGATGATGCGTTGCAGGCCCTGGTCACGGGATGGAAGCCGCTTACGGTAAAGCGTAAGACCATGCTGACTGCAGCCGGGGAAAAAGAACGGTATCTGTACTTTGTGCTGGAAGGTGTGCAGCGTGCCTTTTACCTTACCAACGACAACCGGGAAGCTACCATTGTTTTTACCTATGCACCTTCTTTCAGTGGGGTGGCAGACAGCTTCCTGACGCAAACACCTTCCGAATATTTTATGGAAACCCTCACGGCCAGCCGCTTCCTGAGGATTCCTTATGAGGAAGTTTATCAGCTAATGAAAACTTATCCCGTTATACAGGAAATGATCCTTACCCTGACATCTTTTATCGTGAAAGGCTTATTATTCCGCCAGGTAGAGCTGCTATGCTTTACCAACGAGGAAAAATTCAGGGCATTGCTAAAAAGAAGCCCGCATATCCTAAACCTGGTACCCCATAAATACCTGGCCTCTTACCTGGGCATGGATGCTACGAATTTCAGCAAGCTAATGGGCAGCATAAAAATATAAATCATGGTAAATACCAATATTCCTGTAAAAATTGCGGTGCATGTTTGCATAAATATTTTACCATGAAAGCAATAAACAGCCAGGTGCTGCTGGATACGCTAATGGCAGACACCCGCCAATTGATCCTGGAAGCTAACAAGCTGCAACACTTGCCGGCCGCGCTTTTACAGGCAAGTCCTGCTCCCGGTAAATGGAGCGTGGCGCAGGTATTGGAACACCTTAATTTCTACTCCCGTTTTTATTTAAAAGCAATGGAAGAAAAGTTACACCAGCACCAGACCATTGCGGATAATACGTTTAAGCCGGGCTGGTTAGGGAATTACTTTACCCACATGATGAAACCCACAGATGCCTGTACAGTAAAAAATAAAATGAAGACCATGAAAAATGCTATCCCGGCAGAGCAGGCAGATGGTAAGGCTGCCCTGGCGCAATTCATAACCGACCAGCATACCCTGTTAAACCTGCTGCAGATAGCGCGCACGGCTAATTTGAACAGGCTGCGGGTGCCAACTTCCCTAAGCAAAATGCTTACATTCAAGCTGGGAGATACTTTCCGTTTTTTTATTGCGCATGAGCAACGGCACCGGGTGCAATGGGAAAATATTTTAAAGGAATTAATGAAGGCCGAGATGGTATTGGGTGAATAACGAGACGGCCCCGTTTTATTTATGCAAGACCAGGTATGGGTTCCCGTTTAAACAATAGCTGCCGCATAGCAGCCAGGTGCGATAGCAATACAACAGGTACAACAAAGCCTGGTAACCATATATAAGGGAAATAGAGTATCGCCCTGTTGGGTTGCTCAAAAGATAGCTGCTGAAAAGGGAGTGGTGCAGAAAGCACTGCAATGGCTACTATATTAATTAATAAGCCCAGGCATACCAGGTTCCATACCAGGAGTGCTGATCTCCGCGTTTTATGTTTTGAAAAACAGAGCAGGTATATAAGCGGCGCGCTTAAGCCGGAAATAATATCAAAGTTGCGGCCTTCAAAGGTCATTAAGGAAGGAACCGTTTTATAGGTGAATAATAAGAACAACACTATCTCAACCGGTATGCGCACCATATGCAGCAGCGTTAATGTTTTAATGTTCAATGAATCCAGCCATTGGCGGCCTTTTCGGGTAATGAATAGTGACAGTATGAACAACAGCGGTGGAAAAGTAAGGAACAGGAAATGCGGCGGACGGCTATTGGTTACTGTATAAAAACCGGTAAGGCCAATGACTGCCTGTAATAATAACCAGCCTGTAATAGCTGCCAGCACTTTTTTTGAACGGTTAGCAGCCCTGTAAAACAGGTAAATAGCAAATGCCGTAGTACCGGCAAAAAGCAGGGGAATATAATAAGGAATGTTTTCCATGTATTGTAAGTTTCTACTGCAAAGAAAACACAACATCCTTTTTCCAGGCTTGCCAAATGGCAAGAATTCATTAGAGCTACTTTTTTGAAAATTCTTTCCGGATGCGGCTAAGGGAAGTATCTGTGATGCCCAGGTAAGAAGCAATGTTTTTTAGCGGCGCATGCTGAAAAATAGCAGGGTTCGTATTTAACAATCCTGCATACCGCTGTTCTGCTGTTTCTGTGATCATGGACAGCATGCGCGTTTTAAGCGTAGTAAAAGCCTTTACCAGTACATGCCGTCCGAACTCCCGGAACTCAGGCCGGGCATGAAAGAGCTGGTTTAATTCATCATAGGTAAGGCCCCAGCCTTCGCAATCTGTAAGGGCCTGTATGTTTTCCTGGGAGCGGGTGCGGTTAAAAAAGGATGATACTTCCAGCACAACCTGCTGAGGTGCAGCAAAACCGGTGGTCACATCATTGCCATCCATATCATAGGCAAAAACGCGCATAAAACCTTTTTCTAAAAAAAGGTAGTTATTGGCAATTTTGCCTTCTTCCAGGAAGAACGCATTTTTAGGGATCTCCTGGAAAGTGAAGTGCCCGGCAATTTCGGCTGCTTTTTCAGGAGTAACCAGGCTGCTGGTAGTAAGAAAAGCAATGAGATTTTCTTTCATACATTATAAGGTAATTAATTTCACTGGTAATTAATTAAATTAACGGTGGTTAAAATTTTAAGCCATGCCTGGAATTAAGAACGGAAAACCTGCATTGTATTTGGGCCTGATATTATGCCTGCCGCTTTTGGGATGGCTGGTAATAAGATGTGCACCCATTGAAAGATCATCTGCGGCTGAAAAGCCGAACATCATTATTATTCTTACAGATGATATGGGATATAGTGATGTAGGATGTTTCGGCGGCAATTTTGTTCCCACGCCGAATATCGACAGGATTGCAAAAAGCGGCATGAAGCTTACGCATTATTACAGCGCAGCACCTATCTGCTCCCCTTCAAGAACAGGGCTTTTAACCGGCATGTATCCGGCAAGATGGAATTTTTCAACCTACCTGGATAATAAAAAACATAACAGGAACGCAGAGCAGGCCGATTACCTGGATCCCCATGCGCCTTCCATGGCCCGCTTTTTTAAGAACGCCGGCTATGTGACCGGGCATTTCGGAAAATGGCATATGGGCGGCGGCCGGGATGTAACTGATGCGCCGGGATTTGAAAACTATGGATTTGATGAGCATAACAGCACCTATGAAAGCCCGGACCCTGATCCGTTAATTACGGCTACTAACTGGATCTGGTCTGATAAGGACAGCATAAAACGATGGGATAGAACCAAATACTTTGTTGACAGAACATTGGATTTTATGAAGCGGCACAAAGGCCAGCCCTGTTTTGTAAACCTCTGGCCCGATGATGTGCACACGCCATGGGTGCCCAGAACAGAAACGGAATATACCGGCAAATTTCCCATGAACCCGGAGGACGAAGCAGCCTTTAAGCTGGTATTAAAAGAATACGATGTGCAGATCGGCAGATTGCTGGAAGGTTTGAAAAACCTGGGGCTGGATAAAAACACCATCGTGATCTTTACCAGCGATAACGGGCCGCTGCCAAGCTTCAGAGGCAGCAGGGCCGCCGGTTTAAGAGGCTCTAAATTATCGTTATACGAAGGCGGTATCAGGATGCCTTTTATTATCAGCTGGCCGGGTCATGTGCCGGCAGGAACAACCGATGAAACTTCAGTGCTGAGCGCTACAGATCTGCTACCTTCTTTAAGCAATATTGCCGGTGTAAACCTGCCTGCTGATTATAAAGGTGATGGTAAAGACCGGAGTAAGGTTTTCTTTGGAAAACCATCTGCCAGAAATATGGATCTGTATTGGGAGTATGGCCGGAATAATATTGCTTTTAAATATCCAAAGGAAAGGGATAAAAGCCCTAACCTGGCTATACGGTCAGGCGAATGGAAGTTCCTCATGAACAGCGACGGAACGGATGCGCAGCTCTATAATATTGTGAAGGATAAAAATGAAACTACCGATGTTGCTGCAACACAGCCGGAGCTGGTGAAGGAGCTGAAAGATAAGCTGGGCAAGTGGTGGGCTTCCCTGCCCAAATTAAAAACGGAAGACATAAAGTAAGAGCTTAATTTACATTATGAACTGTTCCAGGCCAGGACAATTTTATGGAAAGGCGAATGAAACGCTTTTTTTAAATGGGGTCATTTTAAATGATGCCGTTTATACCCATGACAGGGTTGACTGGCATTATCATGAAAATTCGTACTTCACCTTTCTCCTGGAAGGGATGGTGCTGGACGGAAACAAGAAACATGTTCACGAATGCGCAGCCGGCAGCCTCCTGTATCAAAACTGGCAGGATCCCCACTATAACGTAGGCTCAAAAGTGTTTACCCGCGGGTTTCACGTTGAAATTGCGCCAACCTGGTATTCTTTTTTTGATCTTCCGGTGGGCCTGCTGGAAGGCAGCATCCGAATCCAGGATCCTTCGTTGAAAACCCTGATGTATAATGTGTTTAAGGAAACAAAGTTATACAACGGCAGCAGCCAGCTAGCTATCGATGCATTGCTTGTGCAGCTGCTGAGCGGCCTGGTAACCGAAAAAAACCGGCATGATAAGCAGGTCCCGGCATGGGTTGGGAAGGTAAAGGAAGCGCTGCATGCAGCGCCGGAAAGCTGGAGCCTGACCGAGCTGGCCACACTCGCAAACTTACACCCGGTTCATTTGTCGCGGCAGTTTCCCAAATACTTTAAAACTACGTTAGGCGATTACGTTAGAATGATCAGGGTGCAAAAGGCGCTTTCGCTATTCCCCGACAGGAACAGGTCCCTTACTGAGATAGCTGTTGAATGTGGTTTTGCAGACCAAAGCCATTTTATCCGCTGCTTCAGATCCTGCTACCAGCTTACGCCGCTCCAATATAGAAAGCTCCTGTTAAAAAGCAGCACACGTTAATTTTATTCTATTTTAATGTTTTGCTTACAGGTATTTTTGACGTACCAAAGCTCCCAATACATGATGCGTCTACCTGTTTTTATTTTTCTCCAGCTCTTTATTACAGGGCTTTATGCTCAGCAGAAGGATCTTGTTGCCAACCAGGGCATCACTTCAGATCTGCACCGGGCTAATTTGGGCAGGATCCTGTTCACCGCGCAGAACATTCCCCCATCGGCACTGCAGCAAAAAGATATACTAAAGGAGTATACCCTTACAAACAAAAGCAACCTTTTCATGACCGCGTTCATGAATAATTCCATCACAAATTATTTACATGGTCTGTCTCCGGACCTGACGGCAGATAGCCTGGTAAAGGCCGGCAACTACCAGTTTGCTTTATTTGTAGACGGGCGTCTTGTGTATGAAAGTAATCTGTACCCGGGCGCTCCCTTTAAGGCAGTACAGGATACCGCCACACTCATAAGCAAACCTTTAATAGATAATGAGCATGAGGGTGTATTCTGGAGCCAGTACTATTGGGGCAGATTTTTATCTCATGGGGGTGACAGTGCGCTAACAGATGGCAAACACCTGCTGCACATGCAGATCAGGCCTTATATTCAGCTGGCTGCTGAAGTTAAGGTGGGTGAGATCATTGCAGAAGGAGATGTGCTCCTGAACGTACACCGGAAGCCTGAAATAAATATTGCTAAAGTGCAGCTGCATCCTGTGAGCCCATACCCCGGTCTTGATATTTCCAAAGACAAGTTTGACAGCGTCCGGATTAAAGAAATGAAGGCGAATATAGAAGAAGGTGTTTTTAAACACATTAACGGCGTAGTGGTGCTTAGCAAAGGAAAAATATTGATAGAAGAATATTTCAATGGCGATGACCGGTATACCCTGCATGATCCCCGCTCTGTTGGGAAGTCTTTTGCATCAACCGTAACCGGTATTGCCATACAGGAGGGTTATCTGAAAGGGGAGCAGCAGCAGTTGAAAGAGTTTTATGATCTGCACCGCTTTGAGAACTATACCGCAGAAAAAGAGGATGTTTCAATAAAAGACCTGCTGACAATGAGTTCGGTTTTCGACGGAGATGACGGCACCAACTCTCCGGGTAATGAGGAGAATATGTATCCTACTGAGAATTGGGTGAAGTTTGCATTAGACTTACCGGTGAACCTTACAAGACCTAAAACCGAATGGCATTATTTTACAGCAGGGGTGGTGGTGCTTGGCGATATCTTAAACAAAACCGTTCCGGGCGGACTGGAGAAATATGCGGATCTGAAATTGTTTAAACCACTTGGCATTACGCAGTATGAATGGCCCTACACACCGCAGCACGTACCCAATACTGCAGGCGGCATCCGGCTGCGGGCATTGGATTTTGCGAAGTATGGCCAATTATATAAGAATGAAGGAAAGTGGAACGGCACACAGATCCTGACAAGGGAATGGGTAGCTAAAACTTTCACGAAGCATAAAGTTATTCCCGGCAGAAAGGAAGAATACTACGGCTATCTTTTCTGGAACAAGCAATTTAATGTAGCCGGTAAACAGCTGAATGCTTTTTATTGTGCAGGTAATGGCGGAAACAGTATTTTCATTTTCCCTGATCAGCCCTGGGTGGTAGTGATCACTGCCAGCGCTTACGGAGCGGCCTATGCACATCCGCAGGTGGCTAAGATGATGACAACCTACATACTGCCTGCCTTACTTAATAAGTAAGGACCGGTTGAAAAAGCAAAAGGCGCTCAATTGAGCGCCTTTTGCTTTTTCTGTGGCCTCGCCAGGAATCGAACCTGGATCTGGAGCTTCGGAAACTCTTATACTATCCATTGTACTACGAGGCCAATTCTAACACAGATTAGAAAGGAAGGCAAAACTAAGGTTTTTAACCCTGAATTACAAAATGCTTATTTCTACAGGTTCACATTACTTTTGAAGATCTTCACGGCAATGGCCAGCAGGATTACGCCAAAGAATTTACGTACCACCATTAGCCCGGCCTTGCCCAGTATACGTTCTATCCAGCTCAGGGAACGCAGCACCAGGTAAATGATAGCCAGGTTCAGGACAATACCTGCCAGGATGTTATACTGGCCAAAGTTGGCTTTCAGCGACATAATAGTAGTGAGCGTACCGGAACCGGCTATGAGCGGGAATGCAATGGGCACCACGCTACCGGTTTTATTATCAGCATCTGTGCTCTTAAAGAACTCAATGCCCAGGATCATTTCCAGCCCAATTACAAAGATCACGATAGAACCTGCCACGGCAAAAGAGTGTACATCAACGCTCATCAATTTCAGAAAAGGCTCGCCTACAAATAAGAACGCCACCATCAGGAAACCCGATGCCAGCGTGGCTTTGCCGGAATCAATATGTCCAAGTTTTTCTTTCAGGGAAATGAGCACCGGAATAGAGCCCACCATATCTATAACAGCAAAAAGGGTGAACGCGATGGTTAGGATCTGGTCTAGACTGAACATTTGGCTGACATATTTATACAAATATAATTTATTATATGAATGGTTATAAGCTTGTTAAAAAGTTTGCTATTTGGCGCTTGTTTCACTTTCTTTGTCAGATCGGCCACCCTATTATATGATAATCAAGTAGTATATGACGGAAGACATTATTATCCAGATCAGCAATAAGATAAAAGAGAAAAGGAAAGCCAAAGGCATCACTATCCAGGAGCTGGCCGATAAAGCCGCGGTGAGCAAAGGGCTGATCTCCCAGATAGAAAATAACCGTACCGTACCGTCGTTGCTGGTGCTCATCAACATCATACGTTCACTCAACCTGGACATGAACGAGTTTTTTAACGAGATAGGACAGCCGCAGCAAAACAGCCGCGTGATCATTAAACAGCAGGCCGATTACCAGGCTTTTGAAAAGGAAACGGCCCGGGGATTCCTGTACAAACGCGTGCTTACCAAAAATGTGAAGAACACTCCCGTGGATATTGTGATCCTGGAGCTGAAGAAAGGCGCCCGCCGCAACCAGATGGTGAAAACCGATGCCTACGAATACAAATACATTTTACAGGGCACAGTGGAATACCAGATAGAGAACGAAAAACATATTCTGAATGAAGGGGATTCCCTTTTCTTTGACGGCCGCCTGGGGCACAAACCCGCCAACATCGGGGACGGAGATGCAAAGATACTGGTAGTGTACTTTTTCCAGGAAGGAGAAAATTGATGCAACATTATTCAGGCCATATAAACATTCTATCTACTCCGGTATCTATATTAACCCCTTCATCCCTAAGCCGGTCCGGTTATCTCCCATTTACAAATACTTAATAATTATTTTAGTATTACTTAACAATTAGGTTACATTCTTCTGCAACATTTGCATGGTAATTAGGCCTTTTAGAGAACTATTGAAAAACTGGCTCATCTAAACCAAAAATCTATCCATTATCATGCAACATTCTTTACTTAAGCATTGTAAAAGGCTTTGTCTTGTGCTGTTCCTGTTAGCTGCCGGCGCCACCGCATGGGCGCAGCAGTCCGTAAGCGGGCAGGTAACTTCCGCAGAAGACCAGCAGCCGGTACCCGGCGCCACCATTAAAGTAAAAGGTACTACCCGCGGCGCGCTTACAGACGCCAAGGGACAATTCACCATCCCTACGCAGCAGGGTGATACCCTGCAGATCAGCTACATTGGCTTTGCCACGGCAGAAGTAGCGGTGAAAGGACAGCAAAACCTGCTCATTACCTTACATTCCGACAACAAAGCCCTGGACGAAGTGGTAGTAACGGCACTGGGTATACGAAAAGAAGTAAAACGCCTGGGGTATGCCGTACAGGAAATAAAAGGCGATGACCTGGTAAAAGCCCGGGAACCCAACCCCATTAATGGATTGGTAGGTAAAGTGGCCGGCCTTACCGTAGGCGCATCTGCAGAAATGCTGGCCTCCCCGCAGGTGCTGCTGCGTGGCAGCAGCATTAACCTGTATGTAGTAGATGGGGTGCCCATTAACTCCGATACCTGGAATATATCCCCGGATGATATTGAAAGCTATACTGTATTAAAAGGTGCTACTGCATCGGCCCTGTATGGCTCCCGTGGCCTGAACGGCGCCATTATGATCACTACTAAAAGAGGGTCCAAAGACAAACGTGGTTTTTCCATTGACTTTAATTCCAGCACCATGTTCGATAAGGGATTTATTGCCATTCCCGAAGTGCAGGATGAATATGGCCCCGGCGATCATGGCCGTTATGCATTTGTAGACGGTAAAGGTGGTGGCACTAATGACGGCGACTACGACATTTGGGGACCTAAGTTTGAAGGGCAGCTGATACCGCAGTATGACAGCCCTATTGATCCCGCTACCGGCCAGCGCAAAGGCACGCCCTGGGTAGCCCGCGGTAAGGATAACCTGAAACGTTTTATACGTACCGGTATCCTGAGCACCAACAACCTCTCTGTATCTGCCAAAACAGATAAGGCAGACCTGCGTTTTTCATTGTCGCACTCATTCCAGCAGGGTATTATACCTAACACACACCTGAACATCACTAACTTCAACGTGTCTGCAGGATATAACTTTTCCTCCCGCCTGCGCATGGAAGCTTACCTGAACTACAACCGCCAGTACACAGATAACTTCCCGGATGTGAACTATGGCCCCAACAGCCTTATTTATAACATGGAGATCTGGGGCGGCGCCGACTGGAATATAGATGACATGCGGAACTACTGGCAGCCCGGTAAAGAAGGCGTACAGTCTATTTACGCAGAATACCAGCGTTACCACAACCCCTGGTTCATGGTAAAGGAATGGCTGCGCGGCCATTATAAAACAGACATGAACGGCTATATGAAATTAACCTACCAGCTGAATGATCACCTGGAGCTGCTGGGCCGTACCCAGGTAAGCACCTACGACCTGCTGCGTACGGAAAAAATGCCTTACTCCGCCCACCCCTATGGCCGTGAAGAAGGTAAGGGCGACTACCGGGAAGACCGCCGCTCCCTGTTTGAGAACAATACAGATGTATTGCTCACCTACCACAATACTTTTAATAAGCTGGACTTACGCGCCTCCCTTGGCGGTAATGCCCGCAGCTTTAAATACAACTCCAGCTTTGTTAGCACCAATTATTTAAATGCACCGGGTTGGTATAGCTTTGCCAACTCCCGCGATCCGTTGTATGCCAACACCTTCCGTGCCGACATGCTGGTGCTGAGCGCCTACGGTTATGTGGATCTGACCTATAGTAAATACGCCACGCTGTCGCTCACAGGCCGGTACGATAAATTGTCCACCCTGCCTTCCGGTAACAACCTGTATTTCTATCCCTCTGCATCCTTAAGCACCGTGGTTTCCGATTATGTGCAGCTGCCGGAACCCATTTCATTCCTGAAGTTCCGCGGCTCCTACGCCAATGTAAAAGGCGGCCTTACGCAGGATACTATTGGCGTAACCCCTCAGGGCGTGTACCCGTTGGGGTATGGCGCACAGTATTATGCGTCCTATGGCGGGCCTACCTTCCAGAACTCACCGGGTTACAGCGTATCTACCGTGTACCAGAACCAGGCCGGCGCATCCTACACCCGCACCATTACCAACCCCAGCCTGAAACCCTTTTCCAGCACCGCTTATGAAGCCGGTATGGATATCCGTTTTCTGCATAACCGTATAGGCCTGGATGTTACCTGGTTCACTACCAAGAACGGTCCGCGTATTTATGAGCTGCAGGTAACAGATGCAGCCGGCTATGATAAATACCTGGTGAATGGGGTAACCACCCGTAAGAACGGCTGGGAAGCATCCCTCACTGGCTCACCGCTGCGCAGCAACACCGGCTTGAACTGGGATGTGATGGTGAACTGGAGCACCTTTAAAGAAAAGTATGTGGACTTTTACCCGGGCGTAAATACCCTGAATGTTTTCTTTAAGCCCGGCGACCGTGTAGATGGCTTTTACGGAACCGCTTTTGTAAAAACACCGGATGGGCAGATCATTAACGACGCCGGCGATGGCCGCCCCATTGTGAACCCGGTAAAGCAGTTCCTGGGGTATACCAATCCTGACTGGACCTGGGGTATTAACAACGTGTTCCGCTACAAGCAGTTTAATTTCAGCTTCCAGTTTGATGGGCGTGTAGGTGGTAACATGATCGACTATATTCAGCAGCAAACATTCCGCGGCGGCCGTAATATTAAAACCGTGGAAGGGGCCATGGGCGATGCCCGTTACCAGGATTATAAAGGCGTAAAATCATGGACCGGCCAGGGTGTGGTGATCAATAATGGCGCAGGTATCAGCTATGATAATAATGGCAATGTAACCAACTACAAGGACATGCAGTTTGCGCCTAACACCACTAAAACATATCTGCAGGACTACATCAGTATCTATTACAACACCAACGAAGCTAATATTATCAGTAAAACTTTTGCCAAGCTGCGTGAAGTAGTGATCGGTTATAACTTGCCGCAAAGCATACTGGGCCGCACTTTCATCCGGCAGGCAAATATTTCCTTCGTAGGCCGCAACCTCTTATACTTTGCCAAAAATAAGGACATTGACATCGAGCAGTATGCCGGTGACCAGGGAACATCAACCCTGCAAACGCCTACTACGCGCAGATATGGATTTAATGTGAATGTTACTTTTTAACGCCTCCTCAAACCAACACTCATGAGAACACTTAAGATATTAGCGATCACGGTTGCATTAGGCGCTGCAATGAGCGCCTGTAACAAACAGTTCAGCGACGATGAAATGAACAGCAATAAACCCGCGCAGGTGCCACCCAGCCTGCCATTGGGCAGCATACTTTCCGATATGAATGCCATCAGGCCCTGGAGCGATGTAATGCGCTGGAACCAGTTTGACTGCTGCAACTATAACTACTATGGCAACCAGCGGTATGACTGGGGCGGCGCTAAGCTGGATGGTTATGGCAGCCTGGAAAATGTGCAGCAGATGGAGCAGGAGGCTATTCGCCTGGGTGGTAATACCCTGAACCCCTATGCCGCGCTGGGTAAGTTCTTCCGGGCTTATTTCTTTTACCGTATGACCAACCTGGTAGGCGACCTGCCTATGACGGAAGCCCTGCAGGGTAAAGAGAATCTTACACCTAAATACGATGAGCAGCGCACAGTGTTTATACAGATCCTTTCCTGGCTGGAAGAGGCTAACAGCGACCTGGATTCACTGATCAACAACCCGGATAAAGTGAATACCTCCGAAGGGCAGACCCTGCGCAATGATTTCTATTATAACAACAAGCTGGATTACTGGCGGCGTGCAGTGAACGCATTCCATTTGCGGGTGCTGATTGCGCTGAGTAAAAAAGAAGCAGATACAGAACTGAAGATCCAGCAGCAGTTTAACGCTATCCTCTCCAATCCTACCAAATATCCTTTGCTGGAAGGGATGGATCAGAACCTGCAGTTCATTTACAACAACATCAATAAATACCCGGTGAACCCGGACAACCTGGGTTTTGACGCCACGCGCTATAACATGTCGGCCACCTACCTGAATACCCTGGTAAGCCTGCGCGATCCGCGTGCCTTTATTACGGCGGAGCCAGCCACTGAGCAGCTGAACAGATTAAAGAAAACACCGGCAGATATTACTGCTTATGTGGGCGCACCTTCCGGTGAGAACCTGACAGATATGTCGTCTAAGATGTCCAGCGTGGATACGGCAGTATACTCCCTGCGCAGCCGTAGCCGCTATTATGCCAATTACGCAGCAGAACCGGGTATTATCATTGGTTATCCGGAAATGTGTTTTAACATTGCAGAAGCCATTAACCGTAAATGGGTGACCGGCTCAGCCGAAGCCTGGTATAAAAAAGGCATCCAGGCCTCCATGGGTTTTTATGGCATACCGGAAGCCGGTACTTTCGTAAAAACGTATAAGAATGTACGTTATGAAATACCGTTTAACTTTGAAACGGATTATTATGCACAGGCTACGGTAAAGTATAAAGGAGATAATACAGAAGGGCTTCAACAGATCATTACGCAAAAGTACCTGGCCTTTTTTGAGAACACGGATTGGGAAGGTTACCTGAACTGGCGCAGAACAGGTATCCCGGCATTCAGCACCGGTTCCGGTACCGGCAACAGCGGTAAGATACCCCTACGGTTCAAGTACCCGGATAACCACCGCAATGCCAATGCCGGCAACTGGTCCGCTACCTTACAGAAACAATTTGGCACTACTACGGATGATATTAATGCCGTAATGTGGCTGGTAAAATAATCAACACATGCTACTACAACAAGCGGAGCAAACTGTTAGTACCATCTTTAGCCTGTATGAAAAATACGGGGCGGCCGACTACATAGGGGAACCGGTGTCGCAGCTGGAGCATATGTGCCAGGCCGCCCTGCTGGCGGAGCAGGCAGGCAGCCGTGAGGAAGTGATACTGGCAGCCTTTTTTCATGATATTGGCCACCTGTGCGAAATGGAAGGCAGTGCCTCTATGGGTGGTTATGGTGTGCAGGACCATGAAAAATGGGGTGGTATTTTCCTGAAGCAGCATGGATTTTCGGATGCGCTCATCCGGCTGGTAGGCTCGCATGTGGATGCCAAACGCTATCTCACGTTTAAGTATCCAAGCTATTACGCGCAGCTCTCAGAGGCCAGCAAGCAAACACTGGCCTACCAGGGCGGACCCATGACGGAAACGGAAGCTGCCGCCTTTGAAGCCGACCCGCTGTTTGCAGACATGGTGCGCCTGCGCACCTGGGACGACCAGGCTAAAGCAACGGATCAGCCCTTGCCAGACCTGCAGCGATTTAAGCAGATGGCGCTGCATCATTTAATGAACCAGTGACATAATTATTGTACATTATATCAATGCTAAACCTACCCTGGGTCCAACAACGGCTCAAACGCACAGACCAGTTTACGTTTTCGCTGTATGCGGCCCTGGTATCATTTGGTACCTATTCCTGCATGTACGCTTTCCGCAAACCTTTTGCGGTAGCCCTGTTTGATGGGATCAGCTTTTTAGGCGTTGACTACAAAATATGGCTGGTAATAGCCCAGACAATGGGGTATGCAGCCAGCAAAATTTACGGCATCCGCTTTATTGCAGAAATGCAAAGCACTAAGAGGGCCCGCAGCATTGTTGTCCTGATACTATTTTCCTGGCTGGCGCTATTGCTGTTTGCAGTAGTGCCGGCCCCTTTTAACATTATCTTTTTGTTCCTGAACGGTTTTCCGCTGGGCATGATCTGGGGGCTGGTATTCGGTTACCTGGAAGGCAGGCGCAGCACGGAGTTTATGGGTGCGGTGTTATCCATCAGCTTTATTTTTTCTTCGGGGTTTGTAAAATCCGCCGGTAAAATGGTTATGGTTGACTGGCATGTTACAGAGCTATGGATGCCTTTTGTAACCGGCCTTTTGTTTATGCTGCCCATGATCATTTTTGTGATACTGCTGGAACAAATACCGCCACCTACCGCTACAGATGAGGCTTTGCGCACCCGCCGGGAGCCTATGAACAAACAGCAGCGCCGTCAGCTGCTGCAGCAATTCTTACCCGGGCTGGTATTATGTATTATCAGCTATGTAATACTTACCATGCTGCGTGATATGCGGGATAACTTTGCAGCCAACATATGGGAGGAGCTGGGCATGGGCAAAGACCCTGCTATTTTTACCAAGACAGAGGTGCCGGTATCCCTGGCTATACTGGGTATTATGGGCATGCTGGTGTTTGTGAAGGATAATTACAAGGCATTTATGCTGAACTACCTGATCGTGATCGCAGGGTTTGTAATAGCAGCGGTAAGCTCCCTGTTATTCATGCAGCAATATATCAGCCCCATAGTATGGATGACGCTTACCGGCTTGGGATTATACATGGGCTATATTCCCTTTAACTGTATCTTTTTTGAGCGGCTGATAGCCACTTTCAAATATGTGAGCAATGTAGGTTTCCTGATCTACGTGGCAGATTCCTTTGGGTATATAGGCAGCGTAAGCATACTGCTCGTAAAGAACTTTGGCAACTGGCATATTTCCTGGGGCCAGTTCTTTATGAATACAGTCTGGAGCCTCTCTGTGCTGGGAGTGATCATGATGATAGGCTCTTACCTGTATTTCAGAAAGAAGTACCGCAGCATGCGGCCTTCCTCATTCGTTCACTCCTAATAGCTCCAGTTTTCCATCTGTTACCCGCAAACGCGCTATGCGACCGTATTCCACGCGCAGCTCAAAAGAATTTTCCAGCGGAGTATTGGTTACATAAGCCAGTAGTGCACGGATCACGCCACTGTGGGTGACCAGCACGGCATCCTGGTTTTTAGCTATTACTTCTTTGAAAATTTCCACGCTGCGGTTAAACAGGTCCTCATAGCTTTCCCCACCCGGTACGCGGGCATATACATAATTATCCATCCAGGCCTGCAGGGCATCCGGCCCCAGATCGTCCCAGCGTTTCATTTCCCAGTCACCGAAGTTGAGCTCTTTCAGACGGTCGTCTTTGGTAAGATCATCGCCAAATAAAAAATGCGCCAGCTTGCTGCAGCGTTGTAACGGGCTGGCATATACGACAAAGGGTTTGTCAGGCAGCAGCTGTTTAACACGCGTTGCTTCTTCTGTAAAAGTATTGGCCACATCCAGGTCTGCAAAACCGTAACAGGTGCCACGTTCAATAGCCGGCGTTGTATGCCGTATCAGGTATATTTCCATTCCACCAAGCAAAAGCACAAATATACAACTGTTTCTGACAGTTGCTGTACAGCGCCCAGGCAGTCGCCGGTGTAACCGCCTATCCACTTACGCATGAGGCGGGCCATGTAGGTGCGTGCCAGCCATACAGCCGGCAGGCATAACAGCCAGAGGTAGTGGTGCAGCAATACGGTAGCCAGCAGCAGCGGCAATAAGCCAAAACAGCCTGCCACAAAAAGCTCCCAGCCTTTAATGCCTTTGGATACGGGCTTGGCTTTACTATCCTCATTTTCCCGTACGTAGGGATGTGTGTAGATAATGGTAACTGCAGTAAAACGGCTCAGCGCATGCGCCACCACAATAGCAATGGCGGCTGAAGAAGGGGAGAGGGCAAATAAGCAATAAAACTTCATCAGCATTAGCAGCAGCAGTCCTAGCATTCCGTAGGTGCCAATGCGGCTGTCTTTCATAATCAGCAGGATCTTTTCCTGGGTCCAGCCACCGCCGAAACCATCGCACATGTCGGCAAAACCATCTTCGTGAAAAGCGCCTGTCATCCAAATGCCGGTAACAAGGCTTAGGATAATGGTTACCGGCCAGGGTGCAATAAGGTTTAAGGTATACAGCACCAGCGCCATGGTAACACCCACCAGCCAGCCGATCAACGGCAGGTAACGGGTGGCCCTGCTTAAGCGGTCCAGGCCATGCGGAATATTACCTACCGGTATACGCGTGTAGAACATGATAGCGGTGCGGAGTAAATACCATTGTTCCATTTTAGATTTTAGATTTACGATTTTAGATTTGGATGGCTGTATTACAATGAAAACAATTTTAGATCGATTTTTCATTCGCTTTAGTCAATCGCGCCAATCAAATCGTAAATCTAAAATCTAAAATCGTAAATCAACTGGTTCTATCGGATACTTGTGCTTCTTCAAAGCTGGCCATGTTTTCCAGGAATGCAGCGGCACATTGTATCAGCGGCATGGCCATGGCGGCGCCGGTACCTTCGCCCAGGCGCATATCCAGGTGCAGCAGGGGAGTGGCCTGTAAATGCTGTAACATAGCAAGGTGCCCTTTTTCATTGGAGCAGTGCGCAAATACGCAGTAATCTGTTACTGCAGGCTGTAAACGGTGTGCAGCCATTAATGCCGCGGTTACAATAAACCCGTCTATCACCACCATCATATTTAGCGCGGCCGCCTGCAAAATAGCGCCGCATAACATCGCTATTTCAAATCCGCCGTAGGTGGCCAGTACCTGCTCCGGATGTTCAGGTACGCCGTGCCGGTTTAATGCTTCCTGCAGCAGTACTGTTTTTTGGAGGATCTGCTGACCGGAGCTGCCGGTACCTGCGCCTACACAATCTGTAATAGGCAGGCCGGTAAAGCAGCTCATGAGCAGGGAAGCGGAGGAGGTATTACCGATCCCCATTTCGCCAAACCCAATGGTATTACAACCCTGGCTTTGTATGTATTGCACTATTTCAGCACCTGCATCCATGGCCTCAGTACACTGTTCCCTGCTCATAGCCGGTTCATGCAGGTAGTTGCGCGTGCCGTAAGCGATCTTACAGTCGTTCAACATTGGATGGGAGGCAAAAGAATGGTTCACGCCTGCATCCACGATCACCAGGTCCACCTGCAGCTGCTGGCATAAGGTGTTAATAGCTGCGCCACCCTGCAGGAAGTTATAGACCATTTGTGCGGTAACAGCCTGCGGATAAGGATTTACCCGGCCTTCAGCCGCAATGCCATGATCCCCGGCAAATATGGCAATAGTAGGTTTATTAATTACAGGCGATAAGGTTTGCTGTATAAGACCAGCCTGTAAGGCAATCTGCTCCAGGCGCCCCAGGGAGCCCGGTGGTTTGGTTTTCTGATCTATTTTATCCTGCAGCGCTGCTGCCAGCGTGCGGGAAAGGGGTGTAATGTTTTCCATATGTTAATGTGCTGGTGTGGGGATTGCATATTATTTAATTGGCACGGGTATTCCCGATACCATCAATACTACTTTTTGTGCCTCTTGTGCAATGTACTGGTTGGCCCAGCCCTGCAGATCGGTGAATTGGCGGCCAATGGCTGTTTCTGCGTGTACGCCCATGCCTATTTCGTTGGTTACAATGATCAGGGTAGCATCCTGCTTTTGCATCAGCAGCTGTATTTCCTGTTGTAATCCCTGCAGGCAAGCGTCCACATCCTGTTTATGCTGAACAAAAAAATTGGTGAGCCATAAGGTTACACAATCTATTACGGCTACACGGCTATCCAGCGGCAGCTTGCTTACCTGCAACTGTTCTTCAAAGCTGGTCCACTCGGGGCCTCTGTCCTGCTGGTGGCGGCGGATGCGCTGCTCAAAATCCCCGTCCCACACTTTGGCGGTGGCTACATACACCGGGTTGGAAGCCAGTGATAAGGCCAGCTGCTGTGCATAACGGCTTTTTCCTGAACGGGCGCCGCCGGTAACGAGATAGATCATTTTAATTACGAATTGTCAATTACGAATTACGAATTGGTAATGCGGAAGTGTTGTAGTTCACTGAAATGATAATGGATAATCAGGAATCAGATAGCCGTAAAGAAAGTGTTTGTGATTAACTCATGCTTTACAGCTACCTGATTTGTAGTCACTTTATTTTTATACTCAATAACATTCATGAAGTGTTATAAATGCCATGCTAAAAATTACCTGAATGAAGTATTACTCATTCGTAATTTGTAATTGATCATTCGTAACTACCCGCAGGGTGCTCCTCCGTTGTATCAGTTCAAATACGCCAAAGAAAATAGCGCCATAGGCCAGGTTACCAAAGAACATTGCTTTCATATAAGGCACTGCCATGGCATAACATTTCAGCAGGCCGGCCATATCTTTCGTATACAGCTTACCGGTAGTAGGATCGGTACAGCCGCCCAGCCATACGCCAAAATCGGTAATAAGCCAGTGAGCCACTGCAGCAGCTACAGATGCCATCATGAGGCTGGGTACATTCACTTTTTTAATGATCAGCTGCCCGGCCAGCACCATAGCGGTAAAACCTGCGTAGGTCCAGATCCAGCCCTGGTACAGCAGGCCACCCTGCGAAAATTCCGGGTAGAACACCTGTTGTATAATAATATCGCTCACAAAAAGTGTTAGCAGGGGGAACAGGTAAGCTTTCCACCTGCCGGTGAAATAAGCGCCGCCAAACAGGGCCATTGCTCCAATGGGAGTAATGTTAGAGAAAGGTGTTATTTTTCCTTCTCCCAGGATCCGTAAAAGGCCGGCTGCCACTACAAACAGCAGCAATAAGCTGAAGCGGGGATCGATCTTTTTCAGTGACATAATATTAATTATTTAATGTGCTGATGTGCTGGTATTTAATCCGGAATAAACCAGCACATTAGCACGTACATACATTAGTTGATATTAAATACAAGTCCGGTCGTAAAGTTAAACTTCCTGGTGTTATATCCTCTAACATCAAAGTATTGTTGATCGGTAATATTCCTGAAATCTGCATAGATCTTCAGGATAGAACCCAGCTTGTACTCCGTATAGGCGCCCAGGGTATAATAATCGCCTAACACGAAAGGAGGAGCCATATAGGCGGGGTCCAGGCGGCGGCTAATATATTTATATTGTGCGCTCACATACAGCCCGGGCGTTACCTGGTAGCCCAGCTCCGCATTCAGCGCGTGTTTGGGCCGGCGGTACAGGTTGTAATAGCTGGTGTCGGTATCCTGCTCTTTTATTTTACCATTTACATAAGTATAGTTCACATTCAGGGTAAGCCCGCCAATGATGCGCCAAGTAGCTTCTGCTTCACCGCCATAAGCCTCCTGCTTGTTGGCATTACGGTACTGGCCATACGGCGGATCGTTTAAGCTGTAAAAGCTGATCAGGTTTTTGGTATGACGGTAGAACCCTACCACGCGTACATTCAGCTTATTGCCGCACAAGGCCCCCTGGTAGCCGGCTTCGTAGTTAGTAGTGGATTCCGGTTTCAGGTCCTTATTGCCATAAATGGAATACAGCTGGTACAAGGTGGGCACTTTGTAGGCAGAAGAAATGTTGATGAACACTTTATGCTGATCATTGATCAGGTAAGAGGGGTTCACAGAAAAGGTGCCGTTGCTGCCGTAAATATTGTGGTTGTTATAACGGCCGCCTACTTCGAGGTTAAAGCCGCCCATATTATGCAGCAGCAGGGATGCGTAGTAGCTGAACTGCCGCATATGTGCGCTGTCGCCGGAAAGCCTGGAAGAATCTTTAAAGAACTCACTGATATACCGCGTGCTCTGATCTGTGTTGGACGAGCGGAAATCCGCACCGGTGATCAGCTGCAGCTGTTTGGTAAGGTCCCAGTTCACATAGGTTTCTACCTGGTGGGTGTTGGAGGTAAAGTCGTTGGTAGAGTAGCCGCCATTGGGTACATACAACGTATCGTCCAGCAGGTTACGCGTGTTCCGCTGAAAGCTGTACACCAGGTTCCAGCTGCCTTTTTTAAGATCTACATGGCTGCTGAGAGCGTGCAGCATGTACTTGTTATGCATGGTGTAATCCTTATCATCGTTGAAGCCACCGGCATCCAGGTCGGTATGATAATCGTTCCAGTTCAGCATGTATTGCAGGCGCCAGCGCTCTGTGGCCTGCAGTCCAACTTTGGTAAATACGCTGTGGCGTTTAAATCCGTCGTTATCAAAATTGCCTTTGCCGGTACTGTCGTACGCGCTGGAAAAACCATCGGTTTTGGTGTACTGGTAACCGGCCAGGTAAGAGAATTTGCCGATACTGCCGTTCAGCCCTGCGCCACCCTGCCGGGTTTTATAGCTGCCGTAGGAGCCATTGGCGCTGATGCCCAGGTTATTATCACCCGGTTTTTTGGTGATAATGTTGATCACTCCCGCTACGGCATCGGAGCCATAGAGTGTAGACTGGCTGCCACGCAGTATTTCAATGCGCTCTATCTGGCTTACCGGGATGAAGTTAAGATCAAAAGCATTGGAGATCTGGGAGGCATCGCTCACCGGGATGTTATCTATTAAGATAAGCGTATTACCGGTGCTGGCGCCCCGCGTGTATACATCCTGGTTAGTACCCAGCGCATTGTCCGCGCCATTCACCACCAGGCCGGCCTGGGTATTGAGGATGGAGGACAGCGTTTTACCGCTGTTGCGTTGCAGATACTCAGATGTAAGCACCGTTACTACCTTACCGGTTTCGCCTGCTTTTTGACTAAAGCGGGTGGCGGTAACTACAATTTCGTTGAGCTGGTTGGTACGGGAAGAGTCCTGTGCAAAAGCCGTGGTACTGGCCGCCAGGAGGGCAATAGCCGGAAAAAAGGTGTAAAATTTCCTGCGCATAATGACTGTCAATAAGCTTTTAAAAATGATACAATATGCGCGCTGCGGGGAAATATGAAAAAGGAAAGAATACAGGCACCGTATACAGGTGCATACATTCCCGGCTTTTCACCCGAAAGCGCCGAATGATGAATTACACCTGGCAGGTCTTCTGACTTTCCTGCTTTCCGGGCTGCCTTCCCATTCCGTGTGACCGGAACAGTGGCTTTCTTTGCCCTGGAAAATTTAATGATTCGTTATTGGAATGCAGGATTACAGCTACGGGGATAGTTCCGGATTTACACCGGATTCCCATTTTAATCCCAGCTATTACACTGGGAACCATATGCGGGGGCAAACCTACTAAATAATGCGCTAATATGCTAATACGATGTGCTGATGAGGGGAATGTGCTGGTATATGCCGTTAAGATGTGATTAATGCGGGGGCAAAAAATGTACTGATGAGGGAAATGTGCGAATGGGCTGGTATATGCCGTCAGGTGGTTAATTAGAGCAAAAAAAATGTGCAAATGGGAGCTTCGCTCAAACCATTTGCACATCTGCATATTAGCATATCAGCACATTACCCCGGCATCCGGGAAATATACTTATCCATTTCTTTTATCTGGCTCACGATCTGCGCGGTGGTAGGCTTCTGGGCCTTGGCGCGGCGGAAGAAATCCTTGGCGGATTTAAAATCGCGGCGGCTCATGGCTATGGAGGCCAGGGTTAACAGGGCCGCAGCCGTGTTTTCCTTATCCGGTAAGCCCATTCTCACGGCTTTCTTCAGGTTCTGATCCGCGGTTTTCAGGTCGTTTTTCTGGTAGGCAATGGTGCCCAGCTGAAAATATTGCATACCCTCATACTCTTTCATGGGGCTGCCGGTTTCAATACTCTTGCGGATGGTTGCTTCTGCCTTATCCAGATCCTGGTCGTACATGGCCAGGTTACTTTGCATAAAATAATATACAGAGCGGATGGGCTTATACAGCAATTTGGGAAAAGCTACTTTATTCATCAGGCCCATGGCCTTTTCCACGTTACCTGCTTCTACCGCTTCCTGTACCAGGCGCATAGGGCCAAACATGAAATGTGTTACCAGGCATATTACAGCCAGTACCAGGAAAATAGTGGCTTCCCACCAGCCAACAGTAAAACCCATTGCCAGGCCGCCCAATAATAACACGATCCCAATGGGTAAACGGTATAGAATAAAAAAGTTAAATGCTTTCATCCGGTTTTTAATGAGGGTGCAAAGATAGTGAAAAATGGTCCATAGTCAACGGGCAGGGGCAGGAAGGGCAGGTGGGCATTTGTCAGAGACAAGGGATGTTGGAATGAGTAAGGAGGGCACGGCAATTAATCAAGCCTAAAAAACATTCCCCGCCCTCTTGACAGAGCAAACATCATTATGTACCTTTGAGTCATCATATCATCTGATGATTAAAACTGAAAGAATTAACCGGCACAGCCTGGCAGACGAAGTAGCACAGCGCCTGCAGCAGCAGATCTCCCTCGGGCAATACAAACCTGATGAGAAGCTGCCTACCGAACCTGCGCTCATGCAGGAATTTGGCGTAGGCCGCTCCACCATCCGTGAAGCGGTGCGCATACTGGTAAATGCTGGCGTAGTACGGGTGCGCCAGGGCCTGGGTACCTTTGTGGAAGCGGCTTCCGGTATTACGGAACCGTTATCTCAACGCCTGAAACGGGCGGAGTTCAATGACCTGAACGAAGTACGGCAGCTGCTGGAGCTAAAGATCGCGCAAAAGGCTGCCTTGCACCGTACGGCAGCGGATATTGAAAGGATCCAGGGTTTCCTGGATCAGCGGCTGGCCTATGCCAAAGAAAATAAGGTAGCAGAAAGCATACAGGCCGATATTGAATTTCACCGCAGCATTGCGGCTGCCGCTAACAACGGCATACTGGCCGACCTGTATAGCACCATGGCCCAGCACATGAAAAATCATTTTGTGCGCATTCACAAAAACACGCAGGCCTTTATAGATACGCACGACCTGCACCATGCGCTGCTGCAAAGCATCATAGACCAGAAGCCGGAACAGGCCTGGGAGCTGGTAGCCCGCATCACGGCCTATTCAGCACATTTAGATCAATGATAGCTCATCGTACTAACAGATTATATATATGGAAGCGGAATTAAAAGACACTACGGTAACCATGCCCGATGCGGCAAAAGAAGCAGCAGAAAAAACGGTTTTCTCCATCCTGCTGGCGCTTAGTTTTTCTCACCTGTTAAATGACACTATTCAATCCCTGATACCCGCCATTTACCCGGTGGTAAAGGATTCCCTGAAGATCAATTTTACACAGATCGGGCTGATCACGCTCACCTTCCAGATGACGGCTTCCATTTTACAGCCGCTGGTAGGCCTGTATACGGATAAGCATCCGCAACCTTATTCCCTGGCTATTGGCATGGGCTTTACCTTAACAGGGCTGGTGTGTTTGTCTATGGCGCACAGCTTTTACCTGGTGCTGTTATCAGTAGGGTTGGTAGGCATGGGCTCTGCAGTGTTTCACCCGGAATCGTCCCGGCTGGCGTATATGGCCTCCGGCGGCCGGCATGGCATGGCGCAATCCCTGTTCCAGCTGGGAGGTAATGCCGGCAGCTCTTTAGGGCCCTTGCTGGCAGCCCTGATCATTGTGCCTTACGGGCAGTTTAACGTGATCTGGTTTTCACTGGCGGCCTTAATAGCTATTGTGGTAATGCTGAATATAGCGGCCTGGTACAAACAGAATAAACACCGGGCAAAGCCCAAACGTAAGGTAGTGGAAGGTACGGCGGTGAAGCTGCCCACCAGCAGGATCGTTTTTGCGCTGCTGATATTGCTGGTGCTTATTTTCTCCAAATACTTTTACATGGCCAGCATGACCAACTACTATACTTTTTACCTGATAGATAAGTTTAAGCTGCCCGTGGGCACCGCGCAGGTATACCTGTTCATATTCCTGTTTGCCATTGCAGCCGGTACCTTTATCGGTGGGCCGGTAGGCGACCGTATTGGCCGCAAGTACGTGATCTGGATCTCTATTTTAGGTGTAGCGCCATTTACCTTACTGCTGCCTCATGTAAACTTGTTATGGACCGCTGTGCTCAGTGTATTCATTGGCGTTATCCTCTCCTCTGCATTCTCTGCCATACTGGTATATGCGCAGGAGCTGGTACCTGGTAAAGTGGGCATGATAGCCGGTTTGTTCTTTGGATTAGCCTTTGGTATGGCAGGTATTGGCTCCGCAGTGCTGGGCCGCCTGGCAGATCATACAAGCATTAACCACGTATTTCACCTGTGTGCCTGGCTGCCTTTAATTGGCCTGCTCACCTGGCTGCTGCCGGATGTGGAGCGTAAACGCAGTAAACAACATTAATCATTCAACTTTAGCCGGGGCACGGCGTCCGGTGCCCTGCTGGCCGGTAAGTTCATCGCCTAAATCCTGGCGGTACTTACCGGCCAGTGTTTTTAGTTCCGCTACCATTTCCGGGAACTGTTCTTTTACATCCAGGGTTTCACCGGGATCGCGGCGCATATCGTACAGCGCTTCCGGTATATCTATATTGGGCTGCGCGCCGGGAAAGCCGTCGTAACCCGGCAGGTTTAGTTTATAGGTGCGTCCCTTATGCGGCAATACCAGCTTCCACGGGCCTTTGCGGATGGCTTCCAGGCTATTCCGCTCATAATATACAGCCAGCTCATTACGCGGATTGGCGCCGGGTGTATTGAATAACAGGGTTTGAATATCTACCCCGTCAATTTTTTTCCTGGGTAATGGGGCGCCGCAAAAATGTGCAATGGTAGGCAGCAGGTCAATAGTGGCCGCCATTTTATTACACACCGTGCCAGCTGGTATTTGCCCTGGCCAGCGCATAATACAGGGTACGCGGATACCGCCCTCAAAAGAAGTGCCTTTACCTTCCCGCAGGCCGCCGGTATTACCGGCATGGTTGCCATAAGATAACCAGGGCCCGTTATCGCTGGTGAAAATAACCAGCGTGTTCTTACTTAAACCTGTTTCATCCAGCGTTTTCATGATCTGCCCTACAGACCAATCCACTTCCATCATCATATCCCCAAACAGGCCATCCTGGCTTTTGCCGGCGTATTTGCCGGATACGGCAATGGGTACATGCACCATGCTGTGTGCCAGGTACAGGAAAAAAGGATGCTGCTTGTTTTTCTTAATAAAGCTGCAAGCCCTTTCCGTATACGTAGTGGTTAAGGTAGATTGATCATCCAGCGTTTTAATGATCTTAATAGGATTATTACCTTCTATGAGCGGCAGGGGCGGGTATTTTGCCTTTGCACGCCCGATGGTGGAAGTATCTGTATAAGGCACGCCATCATAATGCACCGGCCACATATCATTGGAGTAGGGCAGGCCCAGGTACTCATCAAACCCTTGCTGCAAAGGCAAAAAGGGCTGCTTGCTGCCCAGGTGCCATTTGCCCACCATGCCGGTATAGTAACCCTGTTGCTTTAATACTTCTGCTATGGTTTGCTCACTGGTGTCTAATGCAATAGGGCTGTTAGGCGCCAATGCTCCGTGTATGCCTACCCGGTTGGAGTAACAGCCGGTTAGTAAAGCGGCCCTTGATGCGGAGCAAACGGCCTGCGCTACGTAGAAATAAGTGAACCGCATGCCCTGTGCAGCCAGCTTGTTAATGTTGGGCGTATGCCAGGGCGTGCCGGCATAACATTCCAGGTCGCCATAACCCATATCGTCCATGAAAATGATGATCACATTAGGTTTAGCAGCAGGCGGCTGCTTTTTGAAGCTGAAGCAGATGAGTGCTATAACGGCTAACAGCAGCGGGGCAATAATTTTTTTCATCGGTTTTTCTTTTATGACGTGTGCGCTGTTAAAATAGGAAAGATTGCTGTGAATGGGAAATGCCATCGTTACAACTATGGATCTTGTCGCAGCATATGCCGCTGTGGTCTACTGCTGCATTATTGAGTGTGCAGTACAACTACTTTTATACTATGGCATACCATTTTACCACAAAACGAACGCCCCGGCTAATATGGCTGGTGGTGATACTGCTGGCGCTGATCGGCGTTGCAATGGTGCTGCGCAGAACGCTGACAATGGCCGGCGTGATCGCTTCTGTAAACCCCGCCGGTGGCGCTCCGTTTGATACGGGTTTTGCAAAACATGCGGTTATTACTTTCCTGCACATATTGCCCGGTGCCTTATTCATGATCCTGGGGCCCTTGCAGTTTGTGAAAAGCATCCGTGAAAAATATCCCCGTTTTCACCGCCGGAGTGGCTGGGTATTTATAGTGTGTGGTTACATGATCGGGATCTCTGCATTTATCATGTCTTTCCTGCTGCCGATAGGTGGTGTGAATGAAGGCGCCGCCACGGTTTTGTTTTCCGTTTTCTTTTTAATAGCCTTAACTATGGCGCTGGTGCATATTGTAAAAAGGAGGGTAGCCCTGCACCGGGAGTGGATGTTAAGGGCTTTTGCTATTGGGCTGGCGGTGAGCACCATACGGCCCATTGTAGGATTGTTTTTTGCCTTCTCAGGCCTGGCGCCGCAGCAGTTTTTCGGTACTGCATTCTGGATAGGCTTCACCTTACATTTAATAATAGCCGAAGGGTGGATCAATTATACAAGACAATCTATTTAAACAGATCATGCCTGCCCCGGCCTTTGCTCATTTCAAATATTACAGCTTCATGCTCCTTCATTTGCCCCTGTTCATCAATATGCTGCAGCCGTACATTTTCCTTTACCAGCGCTTCACCCACTAATCTGCTGCGGTGACATTGGCAGGGATCGCTTTCACTGCACATAATAGCCAATACGATCTGCTGTTCATACGCCTTTTTTAAACGCGCAATACCACGCCGGAAGGGCTGTGAGGCGCTTACCAGCGCATAATCCACCCGCCCGTTGGGCTCATAAAGAGTGGGATCTGCAGGGCGGCCGCCCAAAGTATCGCCCATATAAACATAGCGGATACCCCGGGCTGCCAGTGCCTCCTGCAGGGCCGGCTGGTTATATTGAGGGTTAAATCTGGAAAATGGAATAGAACGAACATCCACCAGGTATTGAATACCCGGCGCCTGCAGCAGGTAAATGAAATCTTCGATTAACCTGCGCCCATGACCAATGGTATAAATAGGCGGCTGTTCCATACCGGCAAATTACTAAAAAAATTAGCAAAATAAATGATGGGTCTGCAGGCAATTAAAAATCTTTCAATAATTTTGTTTGCATGGCATTATCTGAAGATATAGGAGATTTTTATAAGCGCAACCCATCCGCTAACGCCGGTAATCTTAGCCTTCATAACGCCAACCCGGGCCACTTTAATGTTTTTTTCCAGGATAACACGGGTAGGCCTTTACACCGGCGAAGGGACTATTACAAAATTTCATTTATCAAAGGCATTGGTAAAGTGCATTTTGCTGATAAATGGATTGAGGTGGATCAGCCGGTATTGATCGTGTCAAACCCGCAGGTGGCCTATTCATGGGAAGGGGCATCTGAAAACAGGTTTGGCTGGTTCTGTGTTTTTACCGAATCATTTTTACAGCCTGCGGACCGGATCGGGTTCTTGCATGAGTCGCCTTTGTTCACAGTCGGGCATATGCCTGTTTATTTCCCTAACCAGGAACAGCAGCAGGAGATCACACTGCTTTTTCAAAAGATGGTGCGGGAAATAGCACTGGATTATGAACATAAATACACCATCCTGCGCAACTGCCTGCACCTGTTGCTATACGAGGCTTTGAAGATGAGCCCTGCTGCTGGTTTTCATAAACAGATCAATGCATCATCCCGCATCGCGCATTTATTCTTTGACCTGCTGGAACGGCAGTTCCCTGTAGATAACCGTACCACATCCCTGCAGCTGAAAAGCCCGCAGGATTATGCTGTTGCACTTTCCATTCACGTAAATCATTTAAACCGGGCAGTAAAAGAAGCAACTGGAAAAACCACTTCCCACCACATTGCCGCCCGCATTATACAGGAGGCCAACCTGTTATTACAGCATACGGACTGGAGCATTTCTGAAATAGCCTATAGTCTTGGGTTTGAGTACCCCGCTTACTTTACCCGGTTCTTCAGGAAAAATACCGGCCATGCTCCTGTAGCGCTTCGCCAGCATTCCGCTTGATTTGTATAAGCACTTGTTTGATTTGTTTAAACAGCCAGCCTGTCTGCCGGGCGACCTTTGTATCATAAAAAATCAAACATATGAAATACAGGGATCTTGGAACAACGGGCGAAAAGCTATCAGCAATAGGATTGGGATGTATGGGAATGAGCTATGCATATGGCCCCACTGATGACAAGGAAAGCATCGCTACTTTAGAAAAGGCACTGGACCTGGGCATTAATTTCTGGGACACGGCAGATGTTTATGGCAATGGCGCTAATGAAGAGCTTATCTCAACAGTGCTGGTGCCTAACAGGAGCAAAATTTTCATTGCCACAAAATTTGGTTTTAAGTTCAGAGACGGTGTAATTGGCCTGAACAGCATGTACGTTGACGGTTCCGTTGCCTGGATGAAACAGGCCGTGGAAGCTAGTCTTAAGCGTTTAAGAACAGACGTGATAGATCTGTATTATCTGCACCGGGTAGATCCTGATGTGCCGGTTGAAGAATCGGTAGGCGCAATGGCGGAGCTGGTGAAACAGGGAAAGATCCGTTATATAGGCCTGAGTGAAGTATCAGCAGCTACTTTGAAGAGGGCACATGCCATTCACCCCATTGCTGCTTTGCAAAGTGAATATTCTTTGTTAACCCGTGATGTGGAAGGCAGCATACTGGATACAGCAAGAACGCTGGGTGTAAGCCTTATACCTTTTTCCCCGCTTTCACGCGGCCTGATCACCGATAACCGGGTAAATGCCGATGCGCTCAATGCTGCCAACGATACCCGCAAAGCATTACCCCGCTTCCAGGGCGCGCATTTTGATAACAACCTGCAGCTTGCAGCAAAATTTGCTGACATTGCCGCACAAAAAGGCTGCACCGCAGCACAATTAGCTATTGCATGGGTGCTGGCGCAGGGCCGGGATATTATTCCCATTCCAGGCACCAAGAAAAGAAAGTACCTGGAAGAAAATGCCGGCGCAGTGGATGTAACCCTCGATGCATCAGAGCTGGCAGCTATTGAAGCCCTGGTGCAACAGTTTCCCAATATTGGAGAACGTTATGCCGAAGGCGTTATGAAACAATTGATAAATCAATAGCATAAAAGAGCCGTAGCCATTTTTTAGCTACGGCTCTTCAGGCATTCGCCCTAAGCACATTTATAATTATTCATAATCACGATTATTTTCAACGGCATTCCTGCTGAGCGGGGCAGGCTATGCACCGCTTGGGGGGGCTGTAATCGAATCTTACTGGTTATCCACCTTCGCCTCTATCACTTGCTGCACGGTTGCCGGTACATTCGACAACAGATCATACCCGGTAGCATTTTCAATAGCATCTACAGAAGTGCGGTACTGTTTCCAGTCGCTGCTAACCGTGTTAATATTGGGCGTATTTACAGCAATCACCCGGGTGCTGCTGCTAATGCGGGCCAGGTCGCCGGAACCGTTAGGGATCACCACCAGCACTTTCCATACATTAGAGGGTACGGTAACATGGCCATTATCAATAGTAGTAGCTGTACCATTGCTGCCGGTACCACCCACGCCATAGCTGCCCATAATAATATACACCTCATTACCGGACGATACCAGGCTGCGGCCATAACTTTCTAAATTATTCCAGGTTTGCTGGTTATTATTAGGCGCCTGGGGTATCATGTTGCTCATAAGGAAAGTGGAGGAATTAGCGCTTACAGAAGAGGTACGGTCTGCAGAAGGACAGTTATGCCCGCGGTCAAAACCACTGCCGGAAAAGCTGCTGCTGCCTACCTGGTACCAGCCGGAGGGCAGGGTATTATCCGCCCGGAAATCATCCTGCCGGTCAGTGCTGCCAATATCAGAGCTGGCCAGGTGCCAGCTTACCCAGTTGGGACCACCACGGTCACGGTTATACGATAATGTGTAGTAGGTTTTTACCATCAGGTAATTGGCCGGATAGGAGGTATTGGCTACTGCACCACTGGGATTGCCCAGCAGCATATTATCATCATCGCCGGGAGTGGTGCCACCGCCTCCGCCACTGCCGGAGCTCACGGAAATATTATCAATATTAATACGGTTGCTGCCACCGGATGCCTTGCGGATGGAGAGGCGGAAGCTGCCGCTCACACTCACTGTGAAGGTAGCTGTTTGCAGAGAAGTGGATGAGCTGGTAATGGTGCTGCCTACTTGTGTATAGCTACTGCCGCCGTTGGTGGAGATCCACAGCTGCCAGGTGCTGCTGCCATCACTGCCATATACCGCATGGCTGATGCTAATAGTGTTGGCGCCGCCACTGGCGTCAAAGTTCATAGTAATGGAACCGGTGTTGCGGATGCGTACGGACTGGGCACCGCTTTTGGCATCTGCCGCCAGGTTACCGATCAGTGCATCATTCATATTCCAGGAGCCGCTGCTCAGGGTAACATTACCGGAAGCATAGGCGCTTTTGGTACCGGATTCAAAAGTTTCTGAAAGGGTTACCACGTTAGCCGCGCTGGTAGCGGTGTTAGCGGTCATGGGTTGTAACGGCGGTGTAATGGGCTCTTTGCTACAGGCAGCAAATAGCATGGCCAGTAAAATGGCATAGCGCGCTTGGATCTTCATGAATTAAACGGTTTAGATGGTTTTCAAAAGTGTTTCGACAGGGGGATTGCTCCCGGGTTGTTTCAATAGATTATTGTACGGTTACTGATTACAGGGTTTTGATTACGCAACGTAAAATACAGTGTTCACTGCAGGAATACTAACAGGGAGTGTTATCTGTGTTTTAAATAAAAAATGCGCCACCGCCCGGAGGCTGGTGACGCATATTGGATTGATTCGCAATATAGATCTATAGAATATAGAATTTTTCTGCGGGCTGGCTTTCCGGTACCTGCCAGTCCTGCAGGATCTGTTTAAGATCCCGCTCAATGGTACGCGCAATAGCGGTCACCGGCGTATCTGTAGGTTTATTCTCAAAAGGATCCTGCAGATGAATGGCCATTTTCTCGATCAGCAGAAAAGATGATGCAATAGCCACTACCAGCGGTACTTCAATAATGCCGAAGAACTCTATCAAACCAAACGGCAGCAGTAAAATGAACAGGTTTAGCGTCAGGTGAATGTACAGGCTGTAGGTAGCGGGGAAAATAGTGTTCTTAATGCGCTCACATTTACCCATGGAATCGCACAGGCGGGTAAAGGTGCGGTCCAGCTCTATCTGCTGGTAGCGGTTTATCCACCCTTGTTTCAGCGCATAGTCTAGGTCGCGGGCGTGCAGCTCCAGCAGGGCCACGGGTTTATTATCGTAGCGGCTAATGTAGTCCAGCTCCCGCTGAGATAGAAGCCGGTCCAGCCCATGCAGCGGGTGCAGCTTGCGCAGCGACTGGCCCAGCGCATAACACCAGGCAATTTGCCGCCGCACAAATTTTTCCCGGAAGCTGATCACCTCCTCAGGTGTTTCGCCTTCAAAAGCAGTAAAGGTGAGCAGCTGCCGTGTAAGCGTACGGGAATCATTTACGATGGCGCCCCATACAATGCGCGCCTCCCACCAGCGCTCATAGGCCTGGTTGGAGCGAAAGCCCAGCAGCAGGGAAATAACAGTACCCAGTATGGCAGGAATAGCGATTGGAATTGATATGCGGATAATATGGAAATTATGATGCACAATGGCAATGGCTATGGCATATGCAGATATCCATATCAGCTCATATTTTATTTTCCCGAACACGTATGCAAAGGGAATATTCTCTTTCAGTAGCATATAGCACAGTTTTTATGGGTGAAGATTTTTATCAGGCAGTAGCGGCAGGGCGCAGTATTTTGATCCGCAGGTTTTCCTCACGGCTGCCCGTGTTCAGCGGCAATAAGGTGCAGCCCGATTTTTTGATGATGTTCAGCGGGTCAATGCTGTTCCGGTTCACTTTTACAAAACGGTAATGCTCATCATATGCAATTACAGAAATGTTATTCCCGAAAAGGAAGTTCTTGAAAACCGCAACGGTGCTGCCATAGAAACATTCTACCCGGATGTTGTTAATACGGGCCGGGTAATTTTTTTGCAGCTGTGAAATAATATTCCGGTACTCTTCACTGATATGCTCATAGTCCTTCATACGGCGGGATAGCATCATCAGCTCCTGCATGTTGTCGGACATTTTAAAGAAGTGCACCAGTAAAATGTTCATGGGTTCATGGAGCTGCACATTATTAATAGCTTCCTTTACCATATCCAGGGAGCGTACGCTGAAATCTGTAGGGATCAAGATATTTTTCATACACGATATTTTTTTGTTGTTAATTGATAGTGCAAAGCAACAACACGGGGGTTAGGACGGCCTAAGAGGCGTATTAAAATACCATGAGGATGAGATTAGAAAGGGATTAGAAAGCGGGGTCAGTAGTTGAAAATGAACGGTCTATGTTCAAAAATGAACAGTTGCAGAGATGAAAGTAATTGACTAACAGCTATTTAAGTGTTGGTATATTGTTGGTGTGCGTACTCCGTAACCTTCACCGTTATGCTAAAGAACTACCTTATCATCGCCTGGCGCAACCTGCGCAAAAGCAAAATGTATTCCGCCATCAATATCACCGGCCTGGCCGCAGGTATGGCTATTGCTATGCTGATAGGGCTTTGGATTGTAGATGAATGGCAGTTTGATAAACAATTTCCCAACTATAAACACATTGCGCTGGTGCAGCAGAATGTGTACAATAACGGGGAAATCGGCACTGGCATGAACGAGCCCTTTCCCCTGGCAGCCGCCTTACGTAAGGATTACGGCGCCGATATTAAGTATGCAGCCATGTGCACCTGGGACCAAACACATGTGCTGGCAGTTGGAGAAAAGCGCTTAAGCGGGGTAGGGGTGTATTGTGAGCCGGACCTGCCTGAAATGTTAACCCTGAAAATGCAGGAAGGCAACCATAAATTAGCGGATCCTGCCACCATTCTGCTATCATCCTCCCAGGCCAAAGCCTGTTTTGGAAATGAAGACCCGCTTAATAAAACACTGCTGATAGACAACAAAACAGCCGTGGTAGTAACCGGCGTATATAAGGATATGCCGCGTAATTCCACATTTTCAAATGTGCATTTTATAATGCCCTGGGCCTTATATGCGAGGCTTACAGATATGGAGCATAATGATAACCCCTGGCGTGGCAACTCTTTCCGGGCTATTGTGCAGATAGCGGAGCATACTACTATGGAAAAAGTATCGGCCAAGATCAAAGATGTAAAGCTGAAAAATATTCATAAGGATGAACTCACCTTTCATCCCCAGCTGTTCCTGCATCCTATGTCGCGCTGGCATTTGTATGCGGAGTTTAAGAATGGAGTAAATGTGGGTGGTTTCATAAAGTATGTATGGTTATTTGGGATCAGCGGGGTATTTATATTACTGCTGGCCTGTATCAATTTTATGAACCTGAGCACTGCCCGTTCTCAGAAACGGGCTAAGGAAGTAGGCATTCGTAAGGCCATTGGCTCACAACGCAGCCAGCTGATCTGGCAGTTCTTCAGCGAATCCCTGTTAATGGTAATGTTAGCCCTGCTGGCGGCTTTGCTGCTGGTAGCTTTGTTACTGCCCTTGTTTAATGAGGTAGCCAATAAACAAATGTCCATCTTATGGACTAGTCCTGTTTTCTGGGCTATTTGCATAGGTTTTAGCCTCATCACCGGGTTAATAGCCGGCAGCTACCCTGCATTTTATTTATCGGCTTTCCGGCCGGTAAAAGTGCTGAAAGGTACTTTCCGCGTGGGCCGTTATGCGGCTATGCCCCGTAAAGTATTGGTGGTACTGCAGTTCACCGTATCTGTTATATTGATCATCGTTACGGTTATCGTATTCCGGCAAATACAGTTTGCACAGAACCGCCCGATTGGCTACGACCGTAACGGGCTGGTATCGCTGCCTATGTACACTTCGGCCATTCACGACCGGTTTGATGTGGTACGTAATGAGCTGCTGCAAACCGGCGCAGTGGAAAATATGGCGGAGTGCTGGAGCCCTGTTACCTCTGTATGGAACACCAACAGCGGTTTTAACTGGGAAGGTAAAGACCCGGGTATGGCACTGGATTTTCCCAGTGAGCCTGTGTCTTACGATTTTGGTAAAACCATTGGCTGGCAGTTTGTAGCCGGCCGGGATTTTTCCCGCAACTTTGGCACAGATTCCACGGCCATTGTGATCAATGAAGCGGCTGTGAAATTTATGGGTTTAAAAGACCCGGTAGGAAAAATTGTTACCTGGGATGATGAGCCGTATCACATTATCGGGGTAATAAAGGATGTCATTGCAGAATCGCCCTATGCACCAGTACGCCCGGCCGTTTACCATATGCTGCGTGGCGGCCCCGGTATACGCATGATCGTGAAAATAAATCCCAAAGTAAGCACGCAGGCCGCCCTGGCGAAAATAGAGGCTGTGTTTAAGCGGCATAACCCTACCCACCCGTTCGACTACCAGTTTGTAGACCAGGACTATGCCAATAAGTTTGGAGATGAGCAGCGTTTTGGTAAGCTGGCCAGCATATTTTCCATTCTCGCTATTCTGATCAGTTGCCTGGGACTGTTTGGTATGGCCTCTTTTATGGCAGAGCAGCGTACAAAGGAAATTGGCGTGCGTAAGGTGCTGGGGGCTACCTTATTCAGCCTGTGGGGCTTATTGTCAACTGATTTTGTAAGATTGGTGATCATTGCCCTGGCCATTGCCTGCCCCGTAGCCTATTATGCCATGACAGGCTGGCTGCAGCAATACGCCTACCGTACTACCATTCCCTGGTGGATCTTCCCGGCAGCTGCTGCAGCAACTTTGTTCATTACTTTCCTGACCGTGAGCTACCAGGCAATTAAAGCAGCGTTAATGAACCCTGTAAAAAGTTTGCGTACAGAATAATGCTCAGGCAATTACCGGCAGGTAAATTTTCACTATGGTGCCGGATTGTTCGCGGGCTTGTATGTCAATAGAGCCCTTGTGCAGACGGATAATGTTAAGTGTAAGCGGCAGCCCGATACCATGGCCTTCAAAGTTGCTTGTATTAGAGGCCCGGAAAAAAGGCACAAATACCTGCCCCAGCTCTTTGGAGGGAATGCCAATACCCTGGTCTGTTACTGTTATGATCAGCACCTTTTTAGTAGCTTCCAGCTGTATGGCTACCGGTTGGTTACTGGAATATTTGCAGGCATTTAACACTACATTGCTCAGCGCCATTTGTAATAAGGGAAGGTTACCCAGCGTGCTTAAATGATCCGCTTCTTCCGGCAGGTTCTTAAAATCCAGCGTTATTTTATTGTCAGGATAGATCTGGTTGGCCGTGGTTTTCACAGACCATAACAGCTCATCCAGCCGTATTTTTTCCCAGGGCAGTTTTTTGCCGTCAAACCCTGTTTGGGCAAGGCTTAGCAGGCTGCTTACCAGCTGGTTTAGCCGGGAGGCTTCCTGTGAAATGAGTGTAAAGGATGCAATCTGCTCCGGGGAGGCGCCGTTTTTTTGCATGCCCAGCTCTGCTTCCCCGGAAATAATAGTGAGGGGCGTTCTGAACTCGTGGGAGGCGTTGCTGATAAAATTATTCTGTGTTTCAAAAATAGCTTCCAGGCGGCCCAGCATATCATTAAAAGTAATGGCCAGCTCCGCGATCTCATCTTTTCCGTTGCCGGTATTTAAACGCAGGTGCAGATTATTGGCGCTGATGCGTTGTACATTATGTATAATATCCCGTACGGGCTGAAAGATCTGCCGGCTGAATACTTTCCCGATGGTGAATACCAGTACGGAGAACACCAGGAAACCAATGAGCAGCGCCTGTTTCAGGTTCTGTAATTCTTCCCTGCCATACACATCCTGTGCAGCGGTGATCACCATAAAATCCGCATCCTTACCCAGGTATAATCCGGTATACAACACGCTGTCGCGCACAAACCGCGCAATGCCGTTGGTAAATGCCTTTCTGTAAAAATCAGCAGGTAAGTTCACAGGAGGTTTTTCCATCAGCTCACCGGTATGGGGCTGCAGCTTTATGGCATAATCTTTTTCAAAGGGAAGGTTCTCCAGCTGCTCTTCCTTTACACGGTAGTAAATGTGCGTGTTGCTTTTATTCTCTTCCAGGATGGCCTGCGCCACTATTTTGGCGCGTACTTCCAGGCGGTGGTAAAAATTCTGCGCGGTGCTGCGGGCGGCAAAATAATAAACGAAAAGGCTTAACAGCAGCATAATAGCGGCGGTAATAGCCGTAAAGAGGATGGTTATCTTATTCTGTATTCTCATGTTGTTCGCGCATTACATAACCCATGCCCACCACGGTGTGTATCAGTTTGGAGGAACCGGCTTTATCAATTTTTTTTCGGAGGTAGTTCACATATACATCTACTACATTGGTGCCCAGGTTAAAATCAATATCCCATACGTGTTCCAGTATTTCTATGCGGGACAGTACGCGGCGCTGGTTCTTCAGCAGGAACTCCAGCAGCCGGTATTCGGTAGCAGTAAGGTTAAGTGGTTTATTATTACGGCGCACGGTTTTGGAAACAGTATCCAGCTCCAGGTCGGCTATCTGCAGCAGGCTGCCGGGGGCCTGCGTATTTTTTGAGCGGCGTGTAAGCGTGCGTACGCGGGCGCTCAGCTCCGCCAGCTTAAAGGGTTTCACCAGGTAGTCGTCTGCCCCGCTATCCAGCCCTGTTACAATATTTTCCGTGGTGCCCAATGCGGTCAGCATCATAATAGGCACCTGCTCATTTTGTTTGCGTATGCTGCGGCAGATCTCTACCCCGTTAATACCAGGCAGCATAATATCCAGTATGATCAGGTCAAAATCATGGTCATTGGTCATTTGTAAACCGGACCAACCGTCCATGGCTACACTGATCTCATAGCCGTTATCAGCCAGGCCCCGTTTAATAAGCGATACCACATTCGGCTCGTCTTCAACCAATAATATCTTCATGCGGTTCCGTTTGGGAACGGAAAATAAGCAATTCTGCACTTAACACGTTAGTTCTATTTGCAGACTGCCTGCAAAAAGGCCCCTTGAAAGCCCCGTGGCCAGCCGGTTTTAGGGACAAGTTCTAACGAAATGTTAAATGTGTACTATATTATTACAAATGTTAAAAAAGTGCACTATTTCCGGCAATTTGTCCACAGCATATGAAGGAGGTAACAATTATTTTTATATACGGAAAACGGAACGGGAATCCTGAACGTATACTTTCAGGAACCTAGGATTTAAAAAACATTACAATTATGACAACCTGGAAAATCGATGCATCACACAGCGAGGTAGGATTTAAAGTAAAACACCTGATGATCACAAACGTAAGCGGCCACTTTACCAATTTTGAAGGCACCTTACATACCAACAGCGCGGACTTTCATGATGCACACATTACCTTTGAGGCGGATGTTAACAGTGTAACAACCAACAATGAACAACGCGATGAACACCTGAGAACGGCCGATTTCTTCGACGGCGCACAATTTCCCAGGATATTATTTGAATCCAAACAGGTTAAGAAGGTAGATGATGACGACTACCGCCTGATCGGCGATCTGACCATACGGGATCAAACGCATAGCATTGAGCTTTCCGTTACTTATTACGGTACTACACAGGATGCATGGGGACAAACCAAAGCCGGTTTTGAGCTGAACGGAAGACTACACCGCTCCGACTACGGCCTGCGCTGGAGCGCTACCACTGATGCCGGTGGCCTGATACTGGGAGATGAAGTAAAGCTGCACATGAGCATACAGCTGGTGCAGGAAGTTGCCGTGAACGCAAAGATTGCGTAAAAAAACTGCTGACTTTGTACTCAACTTTGGGAATACGTCCTCAACTGTAATGTGTGGAGGGTACGCAATCCTATACACATAAAGTGCTTATTGTCAATGAGATGCAGCCTGCTAAACTTTACTAAAAAGCGTGGCACGTTTTTCACATTATAAAGTGGGACTTTAGAATTCCTCCACTTTATAAAAACACTGAACAATGAAAAACTTGATGCTCTCGCTGGTAGTAGTAGCACTATCAGGCGTAGTTACCGTAAATGCCAACGCACACAAGCCTGTAATTGCAAAAGTGCAGCTGCAGGATGAAAAGAAACCTGTTAAGGTAGAAGAATTACCTGATGCCGTAAAGGCAACCCTGGCTTCTGATGATTACAAAGAATGGAAAGCAGATAAAGCTTTCTGGGTAAAACCCGCTACTGGTGCGGAGTATTACGAAGTTGAGCTGAAGAAAGGAGAAGAAGCCAAAACCGTAAAGTTAGATAAAGACGGTAAGGTGGTTGCCTGATCAGAAAGCCCTGGACATGCAGTAGAATAAAAATGGGAAGTCTCCCCGGACGGGGGGACTTCTCTATTTTTGTTTTATCCGGTATTGTTAACTAATATTACAGTCGAGCAATTTTAGATCTTGGATTTACGATTTTAGATCTGGATTTACGCGAATATAAATTGCTTTTAATCAGATCTAAAATCGTAAATCTGACATCGTAAATACATTCTGATGCCATGGCCAATATATTGTTAGTAGAGGATGACACTACATTTTCACAGATCCTGGAAGGTTTTCTAAAAAAACACGGCCATGAGGTGGATGCAGTGTATAACGTAAAGAACGGAATAAGATCACTGGAAAAAAAGGAATATGACCTGCTGTTGCTGGATTACCGGCTTACAGACGGGAACGGATTGGAAGTGCTGAACGCTACCAAGGAAAGAGGGATGCATATACCCGCCATCATTATGACCAGCTTTAATGATGTACGTACCGCGGTGCAGGCCATGCGCTCCGGCGCCTTTGACTATATCACGAAACCCGTGAATGCAGATGAGCTACTGCTGGTGCTGAACGAAGCGCTAAACCGTAAAACCACTACTACCGCCCCTGCCTCCCAGCAGCAAAACGCATTATCCGGTTTTATTGAAGGTAATAGTGAAGTTTCCAAAAAGCTATATGAATACATTAAGCTGGTAGCGCCTACCGATATGTCTGTGATCATATTGGGGGAAAGCGGTACCGGTAAGGAATATGTAGCCCGCTCCATTCACAGCCTGAGCAAACGGGCCGATAAACCTTTTATTGCAGTGGACTGCGGCGCCCTTTCCAAAGAGCTGGCCGCCAGTGAGCTGTTTGGGCATGTAAAAGGTGCTTTTACCGGCGCTTTACAAAACAAAAAGGGTTTGTTTGAAGCCGCTAACGGCGGCACTCTTTTCCTGGATGAAGTGGGGAACCTGAGCTATGAAGTGCAGGTGAAGCTGCTGCGCGCCCTGCAGGAGCGAGTGATACAGCCCATTGGCAGCACCCAGCAGATACGGGTGGATGTGCGGATCATTACCGCCACCAATGAAGACCTGCCCTCTGCCAACGGCAATTTCCGGGAAGACCTGTACCATCGCCTGAATGAATTTAAAATGGACGTACCGCCCCTGCGGGAGCGGGAAGAAGACCTGGAAATATTTACCCAGCACTTTATAAAACTGGCTAACCAGGAGCTGGGCCGCCAGATCAAACGCCTGTCATCCGGCGCTATGACGGTGTTCCGCCAGTACGACTGGCCGGGTAACCTGCGGGAGCTAAAGAACGTGATACGCCGCATGGTGCTGCTGACGGAAAGTGAAACCGCAGGCATGGAAAGCCTGCCGGATGAAATGACCTTTTCCGTGAACCAGATGCCCAAAACCCAAAGCACCGATCTGAAGGCGCTGAATGAAGGAAATGAAAAAGAATTGATCAAGGAAATACTGCGCCAGGTAAAGAACAATAAAAGCAAGGCCGCCCGGCTGCTTAATATTGATCGAAAGACGCTTTATAAAAAGATGGAGAAGTATCAGATTGAGGGATAAACAGGGAATCTACCTTGTACAAGAGGGCTTTCATGCCTACGGACAGCTCATCTACCTGCGCCACTGCATCTCCCGGTAATACAGTATTTTGTTGTAAAGCTATTTCCAGCATGCGGAAGCGGGCTGCCAGCTCCCCGGCGCCTATCTGCGCGGTTCTGCCGGCCATGCGGTGCAGCAGTAAAGACACCTGCTCCATATCTTCTCCCTTGGCCGCCATACAAAGCTGGTCCAGGTCATAACGGTTATCATTACTAAAACGTTCCAGTATTTTCTGGATCATGGTCTTATCGCCAAAGGTGAGCTTTTCCAGCGCGGCCAGGTCTATTTCATTATCCTCTTCCGATTCGCTTTCATAATCCTCGTTATCTGCTTCAGGTACGTACTGTTCATCTAACAGGGATAATAGTTCTGATTCCCGGAAAGGTTTCATCAGCAGTCCGTCAAAGCCGCCTTCCTGCAGCACGGCTTCCCTTTCTTCCGGCAGGGCCTGCGCGGTAAGGGCGTAGATCTTCACGGTTTCCGGAATATACCGGCGCAGGCGGCGGCAAAGTTCCGCCCCGTTCAGGCCGGGCATACGCATATCCGCCAGTATCAGTGTTACGTTATCATCCCAGGGCATTTCCAGCATGGCCTCCGGTAAATGGAAGCAGATGTGCGGAATGGCATGTTTCTCAAAAATAGAGGCGCATAAATGCAAAATAAACGGATCATCATCCACCACCCATACCTTGCCTTCATAATGGCCGTGGAAATGTACGGCTTCTGTATTGGGCAGGGCATGATGCGTGGCCGCCATTGCAAAGGGCAGCTGCACGGCAAAGCGGGAGCCTACTCCCGGTTCGCTGGTTACCTCAATGCTGCCGTTCTGCGCTTCTGTTAAGGCTTTTACAATGCTCAGCCCCAGGCCGGTACCGTTCTGGTGAGAGCTGTCGCCTGCCTGTTCAAACTGGTTAAAGATGCGTTGCACGTCTTTTTCAGCAATGCCTTTACCAGTATCGGCCACGGTGAAAGTGAGCAGCTGCATATTATCCTCGGTGGAAGGCGCTCCCTCTACGGTAAGCGTTACCAGCCCTTCGTCTGTGAACTTAACGGCATTACCCATCAGATTATAGAGCAGCTGTTTCAGGCGGAAAGGATCCCCGTTCACAAAAACGCCGCTATGCAGGGTGTTGTTCAACACCAGCGCCAGCGCCTTCTTTTCTGCCTGCGGGCGTATCACGGCCATTACCTCATCCAGCAGCTGGCGCAGATCGAAGTCGCGGCGCTCAAAAGTGAACTTACCGGATATAATACGGCTGTAATCCAGCACCTCGTTCACAATATGCAGCAGGTGTTCGGAGGAGTGGAAAATAGCCTCCAGGTGCTTTTTGGAAGGTTTGTCCTGCTGCCGCAGCAGGTCGGCATAACCAATAATGGACTGCAGCGGCGTGCGGATCTCGTGGCTCATATTAGCCAGGAAACGCTGTTTGGCAGCGCCATGGTATTCTGCTTCTTCCTTGGCAATTTCCAGCTGCTGCCGGTAAGCGTTACTTTTAGTAATATCTGTAAGAATAAGGTATACCAATATGGCCATCAGCAGCAGGAACACGCACATGATAATGCTGATACGCCATACGCTGGTGCTTACCACATTGCGGGCCTGGTGATTGTTCTGTTCCTCCTGTTTTACCACTTCTTTTTCTACTTCCTGCAGAATGGACAGCATTTGGCTGGTGAGCACACTACTGGCATTGGCCAGCTCTATTTCCCGGTTCACAAAACGGCTGCTTTGCAGGCGGCGCTCCTTTTCATAATCCTGCATGGCCTTTTCCACCTCCCACATAATGCTGTCCTGTTTGGCCAGGGCCAGCGTATCTATTTTCACGTTCACCTCTTCCTTTACCATGCGGGTAGGGGCCTGGGAGGTAGGCGCTACTTCCGCTTCCTGTTCTGCTGCAGGCGGTGCTTCCGGTTTCTTGCGGCCAAACAGGCGGCTGAAAAAGCCGCTTTTTACGGGCGGGGCTTCTTCTTCCGCCTTTTCTGCGGCTGCAGCGGCAGAGTCAGAGGGGTAAATGAAGGTGGTGGAGATCTTTTTTTCCGTAGTGATCACGGTGCTGTCTATCTGCGGTGCGCTGTTCAGGATCAGCTCTGAAAGGGTCTGGATCTGTTTGGTAAGATCATTATTGTTTACCAGCCCTTGCCGCACCTGTAAATAATTCAGGAACAGCTTATCCCTTTCCAGCAGCAGGTGTTTCATAGAATCCACACGCTGACGCTGGGCCGGATTATCGCTATATAGCAGCAGCAGGCTATCCATGGCCACGCGCAGCATTTTAGATTCGTCGAGGAAGCTTTTGTAGGAGTTAGCTTTCAGTAATGCCTGTCTTTTCTGCAGCTGATCCAGCTGGGTAATATCCCGGAAAAGGGTATTTACAATGCGCAGCTTTTCATTGGGTTCGGAAAGACTTTTTACGGTGCGCAGCATTTCACGGAAAGCCGTGCGGCTCACTACCCAGGCTAGTCCCAGGGCAATACACCCCGCCAGGAAGGCAATCACCACCTTCCCTTTTACGGATCGTGTAAAAGAACTGTTACCCGGATAATTCATCAATCACATGCCTTTTTACGCTTTCAATAATACTGCTTTTTGGGCGGGTATGAAAGCGTTTTTTTAAAAGTCCATGGTCCATAGTCGATGGTCCATGGCGTAATTCGTATGATAGTTGTGCATAGTTTTTAATAATCCACGGCAGTAACTGCTGGGTTATTTACCATAATTTTAACAGTCGATGGTCCATGGCCTTAACCGTAGGGTTATTAACCATGGACCAAAGATAGTTTTATGTGTTTATATGCTTATAGTCGGTTATCAGTTGTACAATTTGCATACCAGTATCTGTAAGAATGACTAATATCAGCGGTAATACTTATAGATCCGCAACACTTTAATCGGCAGCAGGCAATGGCCTATGAACGGCAGCCGCAAACTTCACTGCCTATCCCCGCTAATCTCAACACACAGTAGGCAATGGACCATCATTCGCAGGCAGCCCTACCTATCCTTACAGTACTCCAACTATACACCAAGAAATGGAACCATCGGCCATGGACCACAACCGCACACTGCCCATCCCGTTATACTTCAACTACGCAGCAGGCAATGGACTATGGACCATCGACCATGGACGGGCGGCCGCAGGCCGCCCTACTTCACCAACCCCGCAAAACGCTGGTAAAACAACGTGGGGCTGTACTCATTCCTGGGCGCATATTTGCCGGCAATCAGCGGCACATAGATCACACGGCGGCGGCTTTCTTCCCCGCTGCGCTGTGACTGCGCTACACGGTGCCACAACCGGCCGTCATGCACGGTAAGGTCGCCGGCAGTGGGTAATATAGCTACCTCATCAGGATCGGTGCTATGATCCAGGAAATAGAGCTTGCGGAACAGGAAGTTGAAGAGATTTTGCTGATGTGTACCCGGTATAATACGCAGGCCGCCGTTTTCCCGATGCTGGGTGCTCAGGTGAATGCCTACATTCAGCATCGGATTCAGGCGGGTGCCATAAAACAGGTCGCGCAAGCCATCCGTATGCCAGCCCAGCTTTGTGAATTTACTCAAAGGCCCGTTTACGTAATGGTTAAATACCATTCCATCCTTTTCATCGGAACCTATACGTGCGTCGGGGCCAATCAGCTCCAGCAGGGCATTTAAGCGAGGATCGCGCAGCAGGTCCGCTAATACGGAGGAGTGCTGGTTAATAAAAGCAAAGCGTTGTACAATGGGTTGGCCGTTCAGGTCCTTGCCATACTTAATAGGTACGCCATTCACTTTTTCTACGCCCTCGCTGATCCACTTTTGCTGTACCGCATCTGCGGCATTTATAATGTCCTGCACATCAGCAGGGGAAAGGAATTGCTTAAAATGTATAAAACCGTTGGCGGCAAAAAAAGCCTGTTGTTCGTCGGTAAGTGTTCCGTTTAATGTGAACACTGGATATTGGTTGTGCATGATAATGATCGTTTAAATGTAAAAGACAGGTTGTTGCATCCGGTGCGTATAGGCGCCGGCGTAAGGAGGAGAATAATATAGAAGGGAGATTAGCAACAACAACAACCCGTGCTGCAGTGGATCCTGGCAGAGAAGGTAAGAAAGCGGTTGTTGCGTACGGATGACATGATAAAAGCTATTTGTCCATCAAATTAGTAGACTAAAGATAGGAATTAATCCGGAAATAGAGCGCAACTGCAGAAAAAATTTTTGTGTGATGACAGAGAGAGGTGAAAACACATGCTGCTATTGATAAATATCAATACGAACTACCCATTTCGTAATTATTCATAATCATAATTATTTTCAATGGCATTCATGTCCCGCTTTGGCGGGGATCGTAATTGATAATTCGTAATTCTCAGATCACTTATCCTTATACAACCCCGCTGCAATATGCTCTATCAGCGCCTTGGGTAGCAGCCGTGTACCGATGGCCGACAGCACATTCAGCGCGCCGGGTATGATCTCGGCTTTCTTTGCAAACAGGCCTTTCAGGGCCACCTTCGCTACCTGGTCGGGATGCATGCCATATTTTTCAGCAGCAGCTTTAATGGTTTTAATATCCTGCATGCCGGCCCGTTCCAGGAAATTGGTGTTCACCGGCCCGGGGCACAGGCAGCTGACACTGATGTGCGTACGTTTCAGCTCATGCCGCAATCCCCGGGTAAAGCCCAGCATAAAGGATTTGGAGGCCGCGTACAGCGTCATGCCGGGTACGGCCTGGTAAGCGGCCGTGCTGCTTACGTTCAGTATATAAGCCTGCGGCTGTTGTTTTAGCAGGGGTATCATATAATAGGTTAGCTCCACCGGCGCCTGCATATTCAGCTGCAGCATGTTACGCTGTTCATCCAGGGACAGTTCATCAAAATATCCCCAGATGCCATAGCCGGCGTTGTTAATCAGCAGGCTGATGTCCCACTTATGTTGTATGCACCAGTCATATGCCTGTTGCGCGGCGCCAGGTGCAGTAAGGTCTGCAGCCAGGTAATGAACGCTTACTTTATACTGGCTGGCCAGGGTAGCTGCTAATGCCTGTAGTTCGCTCTCAGAGCGGGATACCAGTAACAGGTTGTATTGCTTTTGAGCCAGCAGCTGCGCCAGTGAACGGCCTATTCCCCTGCTGGCGCCTGTAATAAGTGCGTATGAAGACATGGTGTTAATTTAGATTTTTTTTGTATTATTAACCCATCCTCCTTTATTCATACTAAAATCTAACAGCCGGTGCATGCAAGGTGAAAACCATTTAATATGGTGGAACGCGTTTAAACAGGGCGATTGGAGTGCTTATACATCATTGTACGAAGCTTTTTACACGCCGTTAAACAATTATGGAGCTAAGTTCACTGCAGATGCGGATCTGGTGCAGGATGCCATCCACGATCTGTTTGTGCAGCTATGGACCAGCCGCCAGAACCTTGGTATGCCTGCATCTGTAAAAAATTACCTCTACAAATCCCTGCGCACCTTATTATTCAGGCGTATACAATCCCAGGCAAAGGTGGTGAACCTGGATGGCGCCGCCAGCAGCAATGGTTTTCACGTAACGTTTAAACAGGAGCAAACCCATAAGGTGGAAGAACAGGAGCTGCGGATGCAGGTAGCTGCTATGGTAAGCCAGCTCTCAGACCGGCAGCAGGAAATAGTTTTCCTCCGTTTTTATGAAGGCGCCTCTTATGATGAGATAGCGGATATAATGGGCATCAGCACTAATTCCGCCTATAAGCTATTATATAAGGCCCTGGATAGCCTGCAGCAAATTTTAAATAAGCGCTCTTTTGCCCTGCTGTGCAGCCTTTTGCTGCAGGGAGAAATATTTTTTAAAAATTTCCTGAAAACGGAGGGATAATTTTTCCTCTTTTTGTCTAATAGTAATAAACCGCCCATTAATTGCATGTATAGCGACAAATACATAACATATACTTTACAGGATTTCCTGGATGATGATGTATTTGTCAAATGGGCAACCGGTGCAGCAGCTACAGATGCTGAAACCGATACGTTCTGGAGCTCTTTTACAATCGTGTACCCGCAGCAGGCGGATAACTTCCGGCAGGCGTTGCAGTTCATACAAATCTACCGTACGCAGGAGGTAGTAACCGCTGCCGGCCGTAAAGCGCAGCTATGGCAGCAGATCACGCAAACCATACAGGAGCAGCCGGCTGCCGCTGCCAAAGTAAAATGGCTGCGCCCCTGGATGAAAGTCGCCGTCGCCATGCTGGTAGTTATAGCCACCGGCATGCTGTTGCTGAACACTTACCGTAAACAGGTAGTAGACACGGAATACGGAGAGAAGCGTACTATAACCTTACCGGATAACTCAGTAGTAATATTAAACGCCAACTCAAGCCTGCACTATGCCCGCCAATGGGATACCAGCGCACCGCGTGAAGTGTGGATAGAGGGAGAAGCTTTTTTTGATGTAGCACATATTAATAAAGATGCAGGGCACATTCGCCCATATGAAAGATTTCTTGTACATAGCAAGGGCATCACAATAGAAGTATTGGGCACTTCCTTTAATGTGAAGAGCCGCCACGGAAAAACTAATATAGGACTCGTAACAGGTAAAATAAAAGTAGATTACGCAGGTACAACCAATAGGCCGGCTATTGTGATGTTACCGGGCGACTATGTAGAGTACGGCGGCGAATCGCTGCTGCGCAACCAAAAGCTAGAAAGGCCAGAAAAGCTAAAGGACTGGACCAGAAAGGAAATAATCTTTACCGATGCCGCACTGGAGGATATTATTGAAACGCTCCAGGATAACTATGGCTATACTGTTGAAACAAAGGACGACAACATCCGGCGCATGAAGATCGAAGGCGAGATCAATGTGGCCAATGTTGATGAGCTCCTGGCGGTTATCTCTACCACGTTAAATGTAAAAGTGAACAAATCTTCAGAAAAACATCTGGTGTTTTATTTAGGTAGATAGCGGGAATATCTGCTAAAAAAAAAGACATGCAACGAACAGACCAAAATCTCTTTTTGGGGCTACTCTGCTATGCCCTCATGTTTGGTATGGGAACTCCTGTAATTGCACAAACACAAATAGGTAAAGTGTATGCATCCAGACAATCTACTCCGTTTCACATGTCCTCTCCCCAGGGAGGAGGTACTAACCGGGCTACCGTTTCCTTAAAGGAAGGGTTGGACCGTCTCCGGAAATTCCACAATATCCGTATTGCATACCGCGAAGGCCTGCTGGATGGAAAAACCATTCCTGCAGCCCTGCTGGACAAAACAGAGAAAATGGATCCGGAAGCTGCGCTGAAACAATTGCTGTCAGATCAGCATCTCGAATACAAACGTATTAACAATAAACAATTTTCCATCTTTAACCCGGTAAGCGCCACCGATAGCTTATATAACATGGTGAGCATTTACCTGCGGGCGGATAAAATAAAGGGCCGCATTGTGTCTGCCAAAGACAGCGGCGCCATACCCGGTGCTACCATTTATGTGAAAGGCGATCCTTCCACTGCTACCATGGCTGATGGTGAAGGCAACTTTGTACTTACCTTAAAGGAGAACCAGAAGGGTACTACCCTGGTGCTCATAGTATCTTCCATAGGATTTGCACAACAGGAGATCACCGTTTCGGACCCTAATGCCACTATCACGGTAGCGATGCAGGATTCCAATAAATCACTCTCAGAAGTGGTGGTAACGGCATTGGGTATACGAAAAGAGAAGAAGGCTATTCCTTTTGCGGTAACAGAAGTGAACGGCAGTGAATTTACCCGTGCGCGGGAAATTAACGTAGCCAATGCTTTGAGCGGTAAGGTAGCAGGGGTGAACGCTACCAGCCTGGCCAGTGGCCCGGGAAGCTCCAGCCGCGTGATCATACGCGGTAACGGCTCACTGAATGGCGATAACCAACCATTATATGTGGTCAACGGTATGCCTATAGACAATACCACGCCCGGCGGCAGCCCAACTACCGGCGACGGTGGTTTGAACGTGGACAGGGGCGATGGTATTGGAGGCATTAACCCGGACGATATAGAAACCATGAGCGTATTGAAAGGGGGACCAGCCGCTGCGCTATACGGTTCCCGTGCAGCTAACGGTGTTATCCTGATTACTACAAAGAAAGGTCGCGCAAGAAAAGGTATAGGGGTTGACTATAACACCACGTTGACACTGGAAACCCCTTCCGTTGTTCCGGACTGGCAATATGAATATGGCCAGGGAAATGGAAGAATGAAACCGGCGACGCAGCAGCAGGCCATTGACTGGGGGCGCCATTCATTTGGTGCTCCCATGGATGGCCAGCTATACACCGCGTTTGATGGTAAGCAACATCCTTATTCACCGCAAAAAGATAATATCAAAAACTTCTATAACACCGGTACTACCTTCATTAATACACTGGCATTTAACGGCGGCACAGAAGCTATCAACTACCGTTTCTCTTTATCCAATACCGACAGCAAAAGCATTTTACCTAATTCTTCCATTAATAAGAAGATCGCTAACCTGAATGTGAATGCCTTCCTGGGTAAAAAGATCAGCATTGAAGCCGTAGCACAGTATAACGTAGAAAATGCCAAGAACCGACCCAGCGCCGGTGATGCGCCCGGTAACCCTAACTGGGCCGTGTACATGGTTGCCAATACGGTAGACATCCGCTCCCTGGCCCCGGGATATGATTCAACCGGCCGTGAAACACAGTGGAATGAAACGCCGTATGCTTCCAACTCATACTTTGTAATTAACCGGTTTAAGAATAACGATACCAAGAACCGTTTTATAGGCCAGGCCAGCATCCGCTACGACATTTTGCCCAACCTGTTCGTGAAAGGAAATGTAAGCCGCGATTTCTTTAACTATGATTTCGTAGGTATTATTCCTACCGGTACCGTATACTCACAGGGAACAGCCGGCAGCGGTATTTACAGTGGTAAAAGAGTATCCGTAGCAGAAACCAACGCTATGCTTACCTTAAACTACAATGCCAAGATCCGCAACTTTGGCTTGAATGTACTGGCGGGCGGTAACAAGCGTAAATACAGCAGTGATGAAACGGATATCGACGGCGCGCAGTTTGTAATACCTTTCTTTTACAGCTATACCAACCTGTCAACAGTAACTACAAAGCCTATACGCAACCGTACCGCTACCAACTCCGTGTTCGGATCAGTAGACCTGGATTACAAATCCATCATCTTCCTGACCCTGACCGGCCGTAACGACTGGTTCTCTACTTTAAGCCCTGCCAACAACAGCATTTTTTACCCGGCCATCGGTACCAGCTTTATACTGTCTGATGCCGTGAAGCTGCCTTCTTTCGTAAACTTTGCCAAGATCCGCGCCTCCTGGGCGCAGGTGGGCGGCGCCACACCGGATCCTTATATCCTGAACCAAACCTATACCAGCGTGCAAGGCGGCCACCTGGGCCAGCCGGTACAGCAGGTTACCACTTCCAATAACGTAAACCTGGTAACCAATTCATCGCTGAAACCACTCACCTCTACCACCTATGAGGCAGGTTTGGAAGCGCAGTTCCTGAACAACCGTTTAGGCATTGACCTTACATTCTACGACCGTAAAACAACAAATGATATTGTACGTACTGCTATCTCACGCGCATCCGGTTATAATGATGCGTTGCTGAATGTGGGCGAGCTGGATAACAAAGGCGTTGAGCTGTTACTGACCGGCACTCCTGTAAAAGGCAAGGACTTTTCCTGGAATGTAAGCTACAACGTAGCCTATAACAAAAGTGAGGTAGTAAAGCTGGCCGAAGGGTTGAACACCATACAAATGGCCAGCAGCGTTGGCGGATGGGCCTTTGTGCATAACACCGTAGGTAGTCCTTACGGGATTATCAAAGGGTATAAAATGGCGGTGAATGAAAAAGGACAAAAGATCTACGGCCCTAACGGGTACGAGGTAAAGAGCGACCTGGTAGAATTAGGTAAGGGCGTACCGCCACTGACCATGGGTATTACCAATACCTTCAACTACAAACGTATGTCGCTGGAATTTTTGGTGGATGGTAAGTTCGGTAACAAGGTGTTTTCTACCATGGATGTATATGGCACCCGTTTTGGCTTGCACAAGCAAACATTACCTGGCAGGGATGAAGGTTTACAGCTGGATGGGGTAGACCAGAACGGCAATCCTTACCCGCACACCATACCGGTAGCTAACCTGCGCCAGTATTATGATAACTGGAAAAACTTCACCGATCACTTTATACAGGATGGCAGCTTTGTAAAACTGCGCCAGGTAATATTAAGCTACCAGGTACCGCTGGATCATATCTGGAAGCTGAAAATGCAGTCTGTAGATGTGTCTTTCGTAGCACGTAACCTCTGGACCATCTATAAGAAAACAGACAACTTTGATCCTGAATCCAGCTATACCAGCGGTAATGCACAGGGCTTTGAAGCCTTTGCTGTACCCAGGACCCGGAGCTATGGTTTTAACCTGATGGTGAAATTCTAATTCTTCACACTTTACACCAAGAGAAATGTTAAGGAGAATAAATAAACTGATATATGTTGCTGTAATGGGTGTGTTTGCATTACAGGCCTGTGATAAGGGATTTGAGGAAATGAACGTGAACCCGGATGCCTCTCCCTCAGCCCTGCCTGAATATATGTTCAGCAAGGCGCTGATGGATGGTGTCAGCGGCGGGTATGGCACCACTACCACTACCTATTATTCCACCAGCGTGGTATGTGCCGGTGGCGCTATGCAGCACTTTGCTACCTATAAGGATGTGCCGGGCCTGGGTGATAAGTATTACTGGCAGCAGGGTAGCTATCCTTATACTTTTTTTGAGAACACTTACCCCGGCGCGGTGAATGAAATTGCAACGGTGATCAATAAGCTGAATGAGGATGCCGCTGCTAATGTGAATAAGCTGTCTATTTCCCGCATCTGGCGCATATATATTATGCACCGCATGACCGATCTGTTTGGCGATGTGCCTTACTCCGCCGCAGTAAAGGGATATACCGACAATGACTTTACACCCGCATATGATCAGCAGTCTGCTATTTATGCAGACATGCTGAAAGAGCTGGATGAAGCCACTGCCGCAATGGTAGAAGGCAGTGCCAGCTTTGGCGCCGGTGATTTCATTTACAATGGCAATGTGGGAAAGTGGAAAAAATTCGGCTACTCCTTAATGCTGCGTTTAGGCATGCGCTTAACTAAAAGGGATGCTGCCATGGCCCAAACCTGGGTGCAGAAAGCCATAGCCGGTGGGGTGATCACTACCGATGCTGACCGGGCATATATGAAGTATGCAGATGGCCCGCAGAACTATAACCAGAACCCGGCTTCCTTTGATATGCTGGCCAATAACTTTGCTGCGGCTGATGGCAACCTGAATACGGAAGGCGGTAAATATGCCAGGACCTTTATTGATTTCATGCGCACCAATAATGACCCGCGCCTGCCGGTATTATCTATCGTATATGTGAATAAGAAAGCAGATACCAGTGTGGCCATACAAAGAGGTATGCCCAATGGCATCCTGGGCAAGCCGGATTCATTTTACCGGTACTCAGAACCTAACCCGGCCACTATTTTACAGAAGTCGGCGCCTTACATTGTAATGAGCGCTGCAGAAGTGAACCTGTTGCTGGCAGAAGCTGCTTCACGCGGCTGGTACTCCGGCGATGCTGCTGCTGCCTATGCAGCCGGCATTACTTCCGCAATGACCAACTGGAGCCTGTTTGGCGCCGGTGGCGTTATCAGCACAGAAAAGATAGCAGCCTATATAGCCGCGCATCCTTTCAACAGCGGTGCTGCCCTGGAGCAAAAGATGAACCAGATCCATACACAAATGTGGATAGCCCTGTTCCTGGATGAGCAGGAAGTATGGTCTAACTGGCGCCGTACCGGTTACCCGGTGTTAACGCCCGTGAATGTACCGGGTAATAATACCGGTGGTGTTATACCACGCCGCCTTATATACCCGCCTTCTGAAGAAAGTGTGAACAGCGCCAACTTCCTGACAGCCGTGCAGCGCCAGGGCGCCAATAATTTTACTACCCGCGTATGGTGGGATAAATAGGAGCTCACCTCAAAAAATCCATATAGATATGATAAACGAAAGAAGAAACGTACTCAAGAAACTTTTTGCTTCCGTGGCAGGCATAGCCGGTTTAAATGCTGTAGCCAAAGCAGCAGGTACCGTTACCCGCAGCAATACAGAGAAAATAGTAAATGGCGTGGTGTACGACCAGGAAGTACCCTTGTTCTCCAGCGTTACCAAACATAACGGCCTGGTATTCCTGGCCGGCATAGGCGCCCACTTTGAAGGCGATATTAAAGCACATACGGACCATGTACTCAAAGAAATGGAAGCCCAGCTGAAAAAGGCGGGTACTTCTATGGACAAAGTATTAAAGGTAAGTGTGTTCCTGCACGACCTGAACGATTATAAAGCCATGAATGAGGTGTTCCGCGGCCGTTTTGGCGCTAACCCACCGGTGCGTACAACCGTTGCCGTGTATGGCGGCGTGCCGGGAGATTCGCTGGTAGAGATGGATTGCATAGCAGCACAATAACGAAGAAGGAAGCAGGATGTAAAAAGTAAGATACCCACATTTGAGTGCCTGGGATTCATACGGAATGCATCCTGCCTCCTGCTTCCATATACTTCTCTTTTTTCCTTTTTTCAAAATCCTTTTATGATTACGCGCAGAAAATTAATACGAAATCTTTCTGCCGTCCCCCTATTGGGTGGACTGGCAGGTACCGCCAAAGCATTACCCTTCCTGGATGTGAGCAGCACCGCACCCGCCAAAGATTATTTCAAAGAGCTGGGGGTACGCACCTTTGTAAATGCTGCAGGTACGTATACCGCAATGACCGGCTCTTTGATGCTGCCGGAAGTGCTGGCCGCCATACAATATGCCTCCAAAGACTTTGTGATGCTGGATGAGCTGCAGGATAAAGTGGGCAAACGTATTGCTTCCCTGGTGCACAGCGAATATGCCGTGGTTACCTCCGGCGCATTTTCCGCCATCACCCTGGGTTTAACCGGTGTATTAACCGGCCCGGATGAAAAGAAAGCAGCAGCTATTCCGCACCTGGAAGGCACCGGCATGAAAACAGAAGTGATCATGCTGAAAGCGCATGACATTCCTTATGCCCATGCATTAAAAAATACCGGGGTAAAGGTGTTGCAGGTAGATACCCGGGAAGAGCTGGAAAAGGCCATCAATGACCAGACCGCGATGCTCTTTTTTGTAAATGCCAACAACTTTGACGGTAAGGTACAGGTAGAGGAATTTATACAAATAGCTAAAGCGCATAACCTGCCGGCTATGATCGATTGTGCGGCTGATGTACCACCGGTAGAGAACCTGTGGCGGTTTACCAAAATGGGTTATGACATGGTTTGTTTTTCAGGTGGTAAAGGCATTCGCGGTCCGCAGAGCGCCGGTTTGTTATTAGGAGCTGAAAAATATATTAAACCCGCCCGCTTAAGTATGGCGCCCCGTGGTAATACCGTAGGCCGTGGTATGAAGATCAATAAGGAAGAGATCCTGGGCATGATGGTAGCGCTGGAATACTACCTGGCAAAAGACCACGCTAAGGAATGGAAGATGTGGGAAGAGCAGATAGCGCTGGTGGGCAATGCCGCCAAATCCGTACCCGGTGTGGTAACAGAGGTGAAAGTACCGGCGGTGGCCAATCACATTCCTACCTTACACGTATCCTGGGATGAGAAAAAAATACCGGTAACGGCCGCAGACCTGCGCGATAGGTTGCGCAAGGGCAATCCATCTATAGAAGTAGCAGACGGGCAGCCGGGAAATAAATATGCCATCAGCATTACCACCTGGATGCTGGTACCCGGACAGGAGAAGATAGTAGCAGCAAGGCTGAAGGAAGTACTGTCACAGGGAGCTTAATTTCATAAAACATACGCTTATGAAACGGATGATCAGGAACGGAAGCCTGCTGATCATATGCCTGGTATTATGCCGGGCGCAGGTAACCCATGCACAAAAATATAGCCTGCTGATAAAAGGTGGCCACGTCATCGATCCAAAGAATAATATTGACCGCATTATGGATATTGCCATCACGGCAGATACCATTGCAGCTGTAGCCGCTGATATTGATACAGCGCAGGCCAGGAAGGTGATCCATGCGGAAGGGCTGTATGTAACGCCCGGGTTAATTGACATACACTCCCACAACTTTGCAGGCACAGAAGAGAACCATTATCTCTGTAATGGCTATACGGCCCTGGCGCCGGATGGGTTTACTTTCCGCTGCGGGGTTACCACCGTGGTAGACGCCGGCAGCTCCGGCTGGCGCAGCTTTGAAAAATTCAGAACGCAAACCATACAGCACTCGCAAACGCGGGTGCTGGCTTTCCTGAACATTGTAGGAGAAGGTATGCGTGGCGGCGTGTATGAGCAGAACACCGCCGATATGGACGCCAAGATGACGGCGTTAACTATCCTTCACAATAAACAGTACGTGGTAGGCATTAAAGTAGCGCACTATGTAGGTGCGGAATGGACGCCGGTAGACCGAGCCGTGGAAGCCGGCAAAATGGCCGGGGTGCCGGTAATGATAGATTTTGGCGAACAGCGCCCCGCGTTGTCGCTGGACTCTTTGTTTATGACGCACCTGCGGCCTGGCGATATTTTTACGCATGCCTACGCCAAATTAAGAAGCCGCATGGCTATTGTAAATGACCAGGGGCAGCTGCAGCCTTTTGCCCTGGCGGCCCGTAAAAAAGGGATTGTTTTTGATGTAGGCCATGGCGGTTCCAGCTTTTCCTTTTCACAGGCCATACCGGCGTTGAAAGCAGGTTTTTACCCCTCTACTATCAGCACAGATATTCATGCCACCAGCATGAATGCCGGTATGAAAGATATGCTGAACGTAATGTCCAAGTTCCTGAATATGGGCATGGATGTAAGCAGCGTTATCAAAGCATCTACCTGGGAACCGGCTAAAACTATTCAGCATGAGGAATTGGGAAACCTCTCCAAAGGAGCAGTGGCAGACATTGCCATTCTGCAGGTGACGAAAGGTAAGTTTGGTTTTATTGATGCCAGCGGTTCCCGCATGGATGGGAACCAGAAGCTGGAATGTGAGCTGACCATGCGTGCCGGCAGAATTGTGTATGACCTGAATGGCCTGGCCAGCGTGCCTTACCAGGCAAACACCACTACCGTAGCAGTAGAGGAGCATGCCAGCGGCGCTGAAAATTAATTCCACTGAAACCGATAAAGAATGAAGTATAAAATAGTATACCCGTTAACGTTATTACTGGCATTGCTGGTGTATTTGCCGGCTGCTATACACGCACAAACCATATCCAAAGAAGAGCTCATCTTTCTCACGGCTGCCTGGAAGGGGGAACGTTTCCCCGACGGGCGGCCTAAAATACCCGATAGCCTGCTGGAGAAAGCCAGGCATATTGGTATTGAAGAAGCATGGACCATACTGGATAATGACGGTTACCACTGCCAGTTTGAGGGCAGCTGGAAAATATTGCACCCGGATACGCCCATTATAGGCAGGGCGGTGACTGCCCAGTTTATGCCCTCCCGCCCGGATGTGGAAAAGAGCATCCTGGACAGGGGCCATAGTAAAGGATTTAAAGGCAATACCAATTCCTGGCCCATTCAGCAGCTTACCAAAGGCGATGTATATGTGGCCGATGGTTTTGGTAAGATCGCAGAAGGTACTTTGATAGGGGATAACCTGGGCAATGCCATTTTTGCCCGCTCCGGCAATGGGGTAGTGTTTGATGCATCTGCCCGCGACATTGAAGGCCTGGCAGATATTCCAGGCTTTAATGCTTTTGTGCGCGACTGGGATCCTTCCTATTTAAAGAACGAGGTGCTGATGGGATTGAACACGCCTATTCGTATAGGCAAGGCCGTGGTTTTACCCGGCGACCTGGTGCTGGCGCAGCGGGAGGGTATCTTATTCATACCCGCGCATATGGCGGAGAAGGTGATCAACACCGCCATTTTCATTGGCATGAAAGATGAATTTGGCCATGCCATGTTAAAGTCCGGTAGGTATACTCCCGGTGAAATTGATAACCAGTGGACGGATAAGATCAAAGAAGAATTCCTGTTATGGCTGCAGCAGCATCCGGGCCCTATACAGCTGAACCGCACCACGCTTGATCAATATTTGCAGGGAAGAACCTGGTAAGCTTTAAACTGATACAAAATGTTATTCTCAAACAAACCCAGCCTGTTCCTTGGCATCACTGCTTTCCTGCTGCTGATTACTAATGTAGTATTATTTGCCATGGGAGAGATGGATGAAGCAGGTCCGTTCATGATAGCCTTCTGGATAGTGCTGGGCTTATTATGCAACCGGCAGGCGGATACTAAGGGCTACGTATACACGCTGATGATCTTTGCTGCCGTAACAGCCGCGCTCTATTACCCGCAGCCTTTTATTAATCCGCAGGGCTACGATCTTTCCAGGCTCATAACACCGCTCATACAGATCATTATGTTTGGCATGGGCACCTCTATGAGCCTGCGCGATTTTTATGGGGTGGTGAAAATGCCGGCCGGTGTGTTTGTGGGTATTACCTGCCACTTTACCATTATGCCGCTGGTAGGCTTGCTGCTGGCTACTACGCTGCACTTTCCGCCGGAAATAGCCGCCGGTGTTATCCTGATAGGTTCTGCACCCTGCGGCATGGCCTCTAACGTGATCTCTTACCTGGCTAAAGCCAACCTGGCATTATCTGTTACGCTTACCGCTGTATCTACGCTGCTGGCGCCGTTTGTAACGCCTTTGCTTATGGAATGGCTGGCCGGTAATTACATTGAAATAAGCGTACAGAAAATGATGTGGGATATTGCTAAGATGGTATTGATCCCTGTAGCGGGTGGTTTGATCTTTAATCATTTTCTGAGTGGAAAAATAGGTTGGCTGGATAAGCTGATGCCAAAGCTTTCCATGGCAGCCATTGCTTTTATTATTGTGATCATTACGGCGCATGGCCGTGAAAGCTTGTTAACAGTAGGCCCTTTGCTGGTAATAGCAGGCCTGGTGCATAACCTTTCCGGCTATACGCTGGGTTACTGGTTTTGCCGCTTAATACGTATGAAAGAGCAGGACTGCCGTACCATTGCCATAGAGGTAGGTATGCAGAACGGTGGGCTGGCATCGGCCATTGCAAAAGAAATGGGCCGTATTGCAACCGTTGGCCTGGCGCCGGCTATCTTTGGTCCGGTGATGAATATTACCGGCTCCCTGCTGGCTTCCTGGTGGCACCGCCGCCCGCCGGAAGATGAGGAGGCGCCTGTGGCCGTGGCGGAGCAGGCAACTGTGTTCTAGCTGTTAGCTATTAGCCTTTAGCTTTTAGCTGTTGGTGTTTTGCTTTAATGTCCTTACTATTTAATTTGTTGATGAGCGGCCGGGTGTACCGGCCGTTTTTTGCACTATACCCTCACACACTTCAACCACTAACCACTAACTGCCGGCTGCCGACTTCCAACTGCCAGCTGCCAACTAAAATTAGTTCGGGTTCCTTACTATATTATAAAATAGTATCCCCTGCAATTATTCCGCACTATATATAACGCGCGCGTGTTTTATGTGTGGATGCAGTAACAATGCCATTACCAGACTTCATTCAAAAAATTTTACCGGGTAAGCAACCTTATCTGCAAGTTGCCGTATTAATATCCTGAGTGCACTTCAAAAACATAAAATTCATTTACCGATTATCCATTACTCAATTAAACATTTTATGAGATTCAAGACAACGACCTTTTTTGTATTAGCTGCTGCTATGAGTGCAATAGTTGCATGTAGTAAAGATGATAACAATCCACCGGATAATACCCCTAAAGCGGATATACAGATCACCAATAATGCTACCCTTGGTAAAGTAATAACAGATAAGTCAGGGAAAACGCTGTACTTCTTTTCTATGGATGCAACGCCGGGCACTTCTGCCTGTACGGGTGGCTGCTTAGCGGTATGGCCCGTGTTTTACAGCGCTAATCCTACCCTGGGAGATACCAGCCTGCATGCAGCAGATTTTGCAACCATTACCCGTACAGACGGCGCCAAACAAACCACCTATAAAGGCTGGCCTTTGTACTACTATGCCAGCGATGCTGCTGCCGGTGATACAAAAGGAGAGAATTTCAACAAGGTATGGTATGTAGCCAAACCTGACTACACCGTAATGTTAGCCAACAAACAGCTGGTAGGTAATGATGGTGTGGAATACACCAGCGCATATGTTCCCGGTAAAGAGGTAACACAGTTCCTGACAGATGATTATGGAAGAACACTGTACGCTTTTACGCCTGATAAATTCAAAAAGAATAATTATACCAAAGCGGATTTCTCCAATAATCCAACCTGGCCTATTTACGAAGTAAGCGTAATTAAGGGCATACCTTCCAGCCTTACCAAAACAGATTTTGATACCGTGCATGTATTTGATCGTGTGCAGCTGTCTTACAAAGGCTGGCCGGTATACTATTTTGGTCCGGATGCTATGACCAAAGGAAATACCAAAGGAGTAAGCGTACCCAAACCCGGTGTATGGCCCATCCTGAACCTGGCTACCCTGGTAGCGCCACAACAATAGTCTTCAACTGGGATTTATAGGGAAACAAGGACAAACCTGGCTCCGCCGGATGCTACTGCCGCAATATTGGCCGTAGCTTCAGGCGGAGCCGGTTTTTATTAGGGATTGATCCTTAGAGCTTTCGCGTTGGTCCACGCCCGGTAGCTGATCCCCAATTTGATTGCATTAGCCGCTTTCACCGGCATTTCCCGTGTTTTTACCGAATTAATTTTTAAATGAGCGATCGCTCACTTATCTTTGTGCCTCATGCGAACAAGAGATGAAAATAAAGAAAAGGCCATCCGGGAAAAGGCAATAGAAATGATCGTGAAAAAGGGGCTGGATGGCTTTGGCGTGAACAAGCTGGCAAAAGCAGCCGGCGTGTCGCCCGCCACTATTTATATTTATTATAAAGACCGGGACGACCTGATCATGCAGCTGGGCAGCGGCGTAGCTCATGAGATGATGGCCCATAGCCTGGCGGATTTTGATCCGGAGGCCTCTTTTGCGGAAGGGCTGAAAAAGCAGTGGATTAACCGGGCCCACTACTTTATCCAGTTTCCGCAATCCGTGGCCTTTATAGAGCAGATCCGTTATTCGCATTATTATGAAGAGATACAGAATGGCATGAAGAAGAATTTTGGCCAGGTAATGGGCCAGTTTGTAACCAATGCCATTAAAAGAAAGGAGCTGAAAGAGCTGCCCTTTGAAGTGTTCTGGGCCGTGGCTTATGCGCCATTGTACCAGCTGATAAAATTTCATACACAGGGCGAAAGCTACGTCAATCAAAAGTTTGCCATGACGGATGAGATCATGATGCAAACCTTACAACTGGTATTAAAAGCCTTAAAACCATAAGGCATTTTTTTGAGCTCATTTAACTAAGTGAGCGCTCATTTAAACTTATCAAATATGCTAACCATCATCAAAAGCGAAAAGCGTGTACAGGTATGGGTGTTTAAAACCAATATCCGCTTTAAGAAAGACCTGCTGCTGATAGCACCGCTGCTGAACCGTACATCTGCCATCCTGAACTGGAATGTAGACCGGGGCGATGTTGATAAAGTGCTGCGTATAGAATCCCTGCATCTGCAGGCGCAGCAGATCATTGACCTGGTACAGCAGGCAGGATACCACTGTGAAGAATTACCCGATTAACTATTTATTAAAGCTGTTTTATGACAACGACCACTCCTTCCGCCAAAGCCACTTTTTCCTCTTACCAGATATTTATTATCACGGTGCTTGCCTTGCTGCAATTCACGGTGGTTCTGGATTTCATGGTCCTTTCCCCACTGGGGGTTATCCTGCTGGATAAACTGCACATCAATACCTCCCAGTTCGGGCTGGTAGTATCTGCCTACGCTTTCAGCGCCGGTGCCTCCGGACTGCTGGCAGCTGGTTTTGCAGATAAGTTTGACCGTAAAAAATTACTGCTGTTCTTTTATGTCGGTTTTATCCTTGGCACACTCTTATGCGGTATGGCGCCTACTTACACCTTCCTGCTCATAGCCCGCGTGGTAACCGGTTTGTTCGGCGGTGTTATCAGCTCTGTAAGTTTTGCCATTATTACCGACCTGTTTAAAATGGAGGTGCGTGGGCGTGTAATGGGTTTTGTGCAAATGTCGTTTGCTGTAAGCCAGGTGCTGGGCATACCGGTAGGACTGGTGCTGGCTAACCATTTTGGCTGGCATGCACCGTTCTGGATGCTCACGGTTTTTGGTACGCTGCTGGGTATTGCCATCGCCATATATATGCAGCCCGTAAACGCGCATCTGAACAACCGTATGGATGTGAACCCGTTCTTCCATCTTATTAAAACGCTTTCGCAAAGCCGCTACCTGCTGGCCTTTTCAGCTACTACCTTATTGGCTACGGGTGGTTTTATGCTCATGCCTTTTGCCAGCGCTTTTACTACGCATAACCTGGGCATAGGCCTGGACCTGCTGCCCTGGATATATGGTATTACCGGCGTATTCTCCATGATCTTTGGCCCGCTCACCGGTAAGCTGAGTGATAAGATAGGCAAGTACAAAGTGTTTGCGGCTGGTTCTATGCTTACGTTTATCACCATTGCGATTTATACCAACCTGGGTCTTACGCCTTTTATTGCGGTAATATGCATAAACATCTTTATGTTCCTGGGCGTTTCATCACGTATGGTGGCTGCATCTGCGCTGATCACAGCCGTACCGGCGCCGCAGGACCGGGGCGCGTTTATGAGCATTAACTCCTCTGTGCAGCAAATATCCGGTGGTATTGGTTCTGCAGTGGCAGGGCTGCTGGTTACACAAACCGCTTCCGGTGCTTTATTACATTATAACCGCCTGGGTATAGTGGCCATGGCAGCTACGCTGATCACCGTGGTGCTCATGTATTTTGTGAACCGCATGATACAGGCAAAACCTGCGCCGCAGCAGGCGCCCGTTATTGTAGAAGTACCGGTGGAAGCCTAATTGTAAGATAACCGGAGGGGGTTTAAAATTCAGGATTTATTCGTTAATATTATACTCCGTATAAAAAACGTTGAACCCCTTTTAAACCCCCTCTTTTATTATGATCACTGACGCACAGAAAAAAAAGATCATTCAGATAGTGAATGTAATGGAAACCGGTACGCCGGAAGGTAAGTATGACCAGGTAACCTTACTGGCAGATGGTAAGGGTGGTGTTAAACAGATCACCTATGGCCGCAGCCAGGCTACAGAGCAGGGTAACCTGAAGAATATTATAGAGCGCTATGTAAATGCCGGTGGCAAATTTGCTGCAAACTTTGAGCCCTACCTACCCAAGATCGGTAAACAGTCCCTGGTGAATGACGATGAATTTAAACGCCTGTTAAAAGTAAGCGCACAGCAGGATCCCATTATGCACGATGCGCAGGATGCTACCTTTGAGATCCTGTATTACGTACCCGCCACCCACTTTTTTAATGCAGAAGGTTTCACCCTGCCTTTGAGCATGCTGGTTATTTATGATAGCTTTATTCATTCCGGTGGGGTGCCCGCGGTAGTACGCGCCCGTTTCCCTGAAAAAACACCCGCCAACGGCGGCGATGAAAAGGCCTGGGTCACCGCCTACACCAAGGCCCGGCAGGACTGGCTGGCTAACCATCCCAAAAAAGCGGTACGCCCTTCTGTATACCGCACCAAGTCATACCTGGTAGCCATTCAGCAGGATAACTGGATGCTGGCACAACCTTTGAACGCACACGGCGTAATTGTTCCATAAACTCACGTAATTATTGCCAATGACCAGGGTGCTGCTGTTTTGTATACTTGCCTTTTTTACCGGCTGGTACGGTAAACAATCGTCCGGTAAATTAACTGCCTTACATTCCCGGCAGGGATTACCGCACTTTTTCCAAAAAATGCAAAGCGGCAATCCCGTGGTAATAGCTTACCTGGGCGGCAGTATTACCGGCGCCCAGGGTTACCGGGTGCAAACGGAGCAATGGTTTAAGGAGCAATACCCACGCACGCCGCTTAAAACCATTAATGCAGGCGTAGGCGGTACCGGTTCTGACCTGGGCGTGTTCCGCCTGCAGGAGGATGTGCTGCGTTATAACCCCGACCTGGTGTTTGTAGAATTTGCAGTGAATGACGGTACAGATTCCCTGAAGATCAGTAATGCCATGGAAGGCATTGTACGCCAGATCAAACAGCACAATGCACAAACCGATATCTGCTTCCTGTACACCATTTCAGAGCCCATGATAAAACAGCTGCAGCAGGGGAACCTGGTAGCTTCTATGCGGTTTTCGGAGAATATTGCAGCGCATTACGGTCTGCCTTCCATTAACCTGGGAGTAGATGTGCTGGATCAGCTGGAAAAGAACACCCTGGTATTTCATGGGCAAAAAGGAACGGACTACGGCGGTAAAACCGTATTTACATACGATGGCATACACCCCGGTGATGCCGGTCACCAGATCTATACCAATACTATCCGCAAGGCATTTGAGGAAATGAAATCATTAAATGCATCATCGGCCAAAAGCGTGTTGCCGGCACCGTTATTTGCCGGCAATTTTTCACAAACCGGTGTGTATTCACCCAAAGAATTTGCACATACCGGCGGCTGGAAAAGTGCGGCCAATATGCCGGAAATAAAAGGCTGGCTTACCGCTTTGCCGGATCTGATGTATACGGATAACCCGAAGGATAGTTTAACCATCCGCTTTAAAGGCAGTACGATCGGTGTGCAGGATATAATAGGGCCTTCATCCGCCGCTGCGTTAATAACTATTGATGGAAAGCAAACCATCCGTAAGCTGCGCTTTGACCGCCATGGCAGCTGGTTCCGGCGCAACTTCTATTTCCTGGATCCCCTGCCGGATGGTATGCATACCATTGTATTTAAGCTGGACCCGGCCCCCATCAACAAAACCAAAATAGTCATTCCCTCAGAGCTGGGGGATACTGCGAAGTACCAGCCCAACTATCTCTACATCGGCAAGATCATGATGGTGGGGGAGCCAGCTAATTAATTCTTAGCAGTTCCCATCTATATCACATGCGTTGCTGCTGCCGGTTTCAGCTGCTTTTTCCTGCTCGGAAAATGACCGCTGTAAGGCGCTGAGGAACGTAGCTTCCGGTTGTGCGCCGGATACGGCATACTTACGGTCTATCACAAAAAAGGGAACACCCCGCGCACCCAGCGCTGCGGCTTCTTCCACGTCCGTACGTACAGCATCGGCAAACGCATTGCCTGCCAGGGTGGTTTTTACAGTAGCGGCATCCAGGCCAATATTAGCGCCCAGCTGTGCCAGCACTTCGTGGTCGGCAATGTTCTTTCCTTCCGTAAAATAGGCTTTGAACAGGCTTTCTTCAGCCGCATCGCCTAAACCATGTTCGGCTGCCAGGTGCGAAAAGCGGTGTGCGTCGAAGGAGTTGGCCACTACTGCTTTATCAAAATTGTATTGCAGCCCGGCATCGGCAGCCATGGCCGTTACCTGGTCATTCATTTGTTTGGCGTGTTCCAGGGTAAAGCCCTTGCGTTCCGCCAGGTATTCATGAATGCTGCTGGTACCGGTGGCCGGCAGGGTAGGATCCAGCTGGAAACTTTTCCAGATCACTGTTACATCATCCTTGTGCTCAAACTGCGCCAGGGCATGCTCAAACCGGCGTTTACCAATGTAGCAGAAAGGGCACATCACATCTGACCATATTTCAACTTGCATATTTGCTTTATTACGAGAGTTTTGTAAAATAGATGTTACAACATCAAAAATACGTATATTTGCTTACCAGTGGTTAGTACTTACCATAAGGTTAGTGCTTACCAAAGGGTAACTTAAAAATACAGGCTTTATGTTAGGACCTGAAGGACAATTTGCTACCAAAGAGCAAACAGAAGAATGCCGGGGTGCATTAAGCGCCGTGCAGGATGCATTATATGTGTTGAACGGTAAGTGGAAGCTGCCCATTATTATTGCGCTGGGGGAAGGTAATAAACGTTTTGGCGAACTACAGAAAGCAGTGAAAGGTATTTCCGCCAAGGTACTGTCGCATGAATTAAAGCACCTGGAGCTCAATGAATTTATACGCCGTCATGTATATAATACCATGCCGGTATCGGTTGAATATGAGTTAACACCCTATAGCGCTACCCTGCGTAATGTAATAGAATCACTGCGTGAATGGGGTACACAGCACCGTCATAAGATCCGCGCACGCACTAAAGAGAAAAAAGCGGTAGGCGTTTAAGCTATTTTCCTTAAATTCGGAATCAATCAATCAAAATCACAGACCCTTAGTGTAGCACATTGGGAGGGGCTGAAGGAAGCGGGTAATCCCAACCGGTTACAGTAAAAATCTTTTTATTAAAGCACGTACCTGTATACTGTAACCCTTGTAGCGAATCGAATCAAATTTTACCGGATCTTAAAACCGGCTGTACCTGCAGCCTTATTGTCGTTTGTATCAACCGAAAATCAATCGCTATGCTAAGAATTAAAAAGCACACGTACTATCTGTTGCTGGGCCTTTCCTTGCTTTTATTAAGCGTCACACAAGTATTTTCCCAGGTAACCACAGCCACCCTGAGCGGTATTGTAAAAGACCCTAAAGGCACACCCCTGCCCGGGGCCACCGTGCAGGTAGCCTTTACCAATGCCGGTATTAAACAGGGGCTGCAAACCAAATCGGACGGGCGTTTTACCGTTCCTAACCTGCGGGTAGGCGGTCCTTACACGGTAACCGTAACCTTTATGGGCTACCAGGAAAATATAACGGATAATGTGTACCTGGAGCTGGGCCTGAATAACGCCGTGGAAATACAGCTGCAGGAAAAAGCCGTGGAGCTGAAGAACGTAGTGATCACCGGGCAGTCCACCGTGTTTGACAATAAAAAGACCGGTGCTTCCATGAACATCAATAGCCGCACCATCCGCGCGCTGCCTACTATTTCCCGCTCAGCAGATGATTACCTGCGTTTAACCCCCTCAGCCTCCTTTACCTACAACGGTTTATCCTTTGCAGGGCGTAACGGGCAGTATAATAATTTTTCACTGGACGGCGCGGTGTTCAACAATCCTTTTGGGCTGGATGCCCCCACACCCGGCGGGCAAACCAATGCTACTCCCATTTCCCTGGATGCTATTGACCAGATCCAGGTGAATATTGCACCCTACGATGTAACGCAGGCGGGCTTTACCGGGGCCGGTGTGAACACCGTAACCAAATCAGGCGACAACAATATTTCCGGTACCGTATATGGTTTTTACCGCAACCAATCCCTGACCGGCTCTAAAGTAGATAAGAATAAACAGGTGGTGCCTGACCTGAAACAGCTGCAGGCCGGCTTTTCGCTGGGCGGTCCCATTATAAAGGATAAGCTGTTCTACTTCGTGAACTTTGAAACAGAACAGCGTAGCGACCAGGCCAGCAGCTATGTAGCACAGAACAGCAGCAATGTGGGCCTGCCGAACACCTCCCGCGTACTGGAATCAGACCTGATGCAGGTAAGCAGCATTCTGAAAACCCGTTTTAATTACGATACTGGTCCTTACCAGAACTTTACACTGGACCAGAAAAATTATAAATGGCTGTTTAAAGCCGACTGGAATATCAGCCAGAACCACCGCCTCTCATTCACCTACAACGGGCTGCAGGCCAGCAAGGACAAACCCGCGCACCCCAGCGCCATTGGGCGCCGCGGGCCGGATTATACTACCTTACAGTTCCGCAATTCAGGGTATGAAATAGTGAACCAGCTGCACTCTTTTGGTGCGGAATTAAAATCCAGCTTTGGCAGCACCTACGCCAACAAATTAAGAGTGGTGTACTCGCTGTTCAGGGATAAACGTAACCCGTTCTCAGCGCCCTTCCCCGTGGTGAACATTTCCAAGAATGGCGTACGTTATATTATTGCCGGGCATGAACCGTTCTCCATTAACAACCGTCTGAACCAGGATGCCTTCCAGATTACCAATAACTTCAACATGTTCCTGAACAAGCACACGCTTACAGCAGGAGCTTCCTTTGAATCCTACAAATTCGGTAACTCCTTTAACCTTACCGGTTACGGCCCTACTTTGTTCGGGGATATAGACATTAATACCTTTATTACAGAAGTACCCAGGGGCGGCAATGTAGTATTCGGCGCTTACCCGCTGGATGTAGATGTGAACTATGCCCGCAACCGTGCCGCCGCCGGTGAATGGACCTGGTATTATTTAACCGTAGGCCAATTATCCGGTTACCTGCAGGATGAGTGGCAGGTATCTGAACGTTTTCGTGTAACCTATGGCGTAAGAATAGATGTACCGTTCTATTTTAATGCCAGCTACCGTTCGCCCAACGTAAATCCGGACGGTACTTTTGCCGGCACCTTTACTGAAGGCGAACCCACTGTGGCGAACAATAAGAACATGATATTATTTGATGCCAACGGCCGCCGGCTTACCAATGGGGTAGGCAAGGAGATAGATAATACACGCTTTCCCAGCAGCAAGCCACTCTTCTCGCCCCGCGTAGGTTTTAACTGGGATGTGATGGGCGATAAAACCCTGCAGGTGCGCGGTGGCTCCGGCTTGTTCACCGGCCGCTTTCCGTTTGTATGGGTGGGTAACCAGATCGGTAACCCCGACAGCACCTTCTTTAACGTAACTGCCCGTGACTTTAAATGGCCGCAGGTATGGCGCTCTAACCTGGGTACGGATGTACGCATTCCATTTGGTACCGTGTTCACCGTAGACCTGGCCTATACCAAGGATGTAAATGGCATGATGGTGCGTAACTATAAGCTGGGCACTCCTACCGGCACCCTCAATTCCGGCACCGGCGATACCCGTAAGATCTACCTGCCTGCCGACCAGGGCCCCGCCAACGCCTATGTGTTTACCAATACCAGCGTAGGCTATCAGTTTAACGCCAGCTTTCAGGCGCAGCAATATTTTCAGAATGGCTTGTACCTGATGGCCGGTTATAACTACCTGATCGCAAAAGATGCCAGCTCTATTTCCGCAGAAATATCCAGCGATGCATTTGACCGTAATCCCATCCTGAATAATGCCAATGCCGCTATATTATCAACCTCCCTGTATGGCAATACACACCGCATTATAGCCGCAGCCTCTAAAAAATGGAGCTACGCAAAAAATAAAAAGCTGGCCACCACGGTATCCCTGTTTGGTTCCCTGAACTCCGGCAACCGTTTTGCCTATGTGTATGGCGGTGATATTAATAACGATGGTACCGCCACCAACGATCTGCTGTATGTGCCTACCAATGCGGAAATTGATAAAATGCCCTTTACACCGCTCACGGATGTAAACGGCGTAGTACAGGATGCAGCCACGCAGCGCGCCGCCTTTAAACAGTTCATTAGCCAGGATAAATACCTCCGCAAACGGCAGGGGCAGTACACGGAAAAATATGCCGGTGAAAACCCCTGGCTCAACCAGCTGGATCTGCGTATACTGCAGGACTTTATTATCAAAGGCGCCAAAAGAAACCAGACCATTCAGCTAAGCATTGACTTTGTGAACCTGGGTAACCTGATCAACAGCAGCTGGGGAGTAGTGAAGTACGCCACTACTTCCGGGTACTTCCAACCCTTGTCTGTTGCCTATAACAGCAATGCGCCTACTTACCAGTTTGATCCTTCTTTGCGTTCAACATTTACCCCCAGCCCCGATCTGCCTTCCCGCTGGCAGATGCAGGTGGGATTGAGATACTCGTTTTAGTTTTTAGTCCATGGTCGATGGTCCATAGTCCATTGCCTTTTACATGTTAAATAGCAGAACGTGTAAAAGGCAGTAGGTTATGGACCATTCTTTTTTTTATGGTATTCCCCGTTAAATCTATCCCGCGAAATATGCTATGGACCATGGACTATGGACCATGGACTTTTTCTACCTTCGCATCATGAAGGATCTGCAAGCCGTATTCATCATCCCTCCCAAAGTACATTTGCTGGACATTGCCGGGCCGGCTCACCTGTTCTATGAAGCCGGTGATTATGGCGTGCAGGTGCGATCCTACTTTGCGGCCATCGATCCAAAAGATACCCGCATTGAAAGCAGCTGCGCCCTGCATTTTTCTGACCTGGTAGATTATAATTCCATAGCGCTGCGCCCCAGGGACATCATCTTTATTCCTGGTTTGGAGGCCGCTATTTTACTGGATGAGAAATTCCTGCGTTCTACAGCTGCATTTGGGCAATGGCTGCGGGAGCAGCATGCAAAAGGAGTAACCATCTGCTCCGTATGCACCGGCGCTTTTTTACTGGCAGCAGCCGGTTTGCTGGATGGCAGGGCCTGTACTACCCACTGGAAATACATTGACCGTTTACAGCAAAAATACCCTGACCTGCAGGTGCGCGATAATTGTTTGTTCGTGGAATCCGGTTCCATTTTTACCAGCGCAGGCGTAGCCTCCGGTATTGACCTTGCGCTGTATATGATAGAACAGCTATGGGGTTCTGTACTGGCGGCACAGGTAGCGCGGGAAGTAGTGGTGTTTACCCGCAGAACAGCCGGGGATCCGCAGATCAGCATTTTTATGCAATACCGCAACCACCTGGAAAACCGGATCCATGAAGTGCAGGACCGGTTGGCACAGGGCCTGGATCAAAACCTGAATATTGAGGAAGTAGCGGGCGATGCGCATATGAGCGCACGTAACCTCACCCGTCTGTTTAAAAGAACCACCGGCATTACCATTGGGCAGTATGTTGATAAGCTGCGCGTGGAGCGTGCCGCCCATATGATAGGTGAAGGACATACGGTGCAGGCCACCGCACGCGCCTGCGGCTTAAAAAGCACGAACCAGCTGCGTTTTCTCCTGAAAAAATATGAAGCCGCATTACCCCGCCGGCTTGAAAAAATGGCCTGAAACTGCGTGCCCTTGGCCGTATAAAAAAAGCGCCCCGTTTTACCTTAGCCTGTAAAACAACCGCTCATGAATACCTTTTCACTGTATGTTACAGCCTGCCTGTTATTTATGGGCTTTGGCGCCCATGCGCAGGACACTTATTATTGTTTGCCCTGCAACAATCCCTGTGATGATATTGCTTTTAATGCGCCCGGTAAATGTACCCATTGCAATATGGAGCTGGTTAAACAAACCAAAGAAGAACATGAACGACTGGCAAAAAAAGACCGTTTAAAAGTGGCCTTTTACCTGCAGAATGGGGTAGAGGTGCTGGACTTTGCAGGACCGCTGGAAGTGTTTACCTACGCGGGTTTTGAGGTGTTCATTGTTTCAAAGGACAAGAACCAGCTATTTGCGCAAGGTGTACTAAGAATAACACCGGACTATGATATTACCAACGCACCGGCCGCAGACATTATAGCTTTCTTTGGCGGTAATGCAGGCAAAGCGGCTAATGATCCGGATGTAATCAGCTGGCTAAAAAAGCAAACCAATGTACAGCACTATTTTTCCGTATGTACAGGCGCTTTTATCCTGGGCAAAGCCGGGTTGCTGGATGGCTTAACCGTTACCACTTTTCATGAAAGTATAGAAGGCCTGCAGGCTGCGGTACCGCAGGCCAAAGTATTGTCTAATGTACGTTATGTGGACAATGGCCGGGTGATCACCACTGCCGGCATCTCCGCCGGTATTGACGGCGCTTTGCACCTGGTAGCGAAATTACGCGGTGATGAAATGGCTAAAAAAGTAGCCGCCTATATGGAGTATGATAAATGGGTACCGGACCAGGGTATGGTGGCCAAACAGCAATAATTGTATCACCATTTTTGCTGGTCAGTTCACCCCGCAATTTTTCCGTTTGGGCGGCAGGTGTTTTTCTTCGCGGTCTGAAAGGCGTCAAATTAGTGTATGAAAAGAAAATTACACTACCTGGTCATAATTATTACCCTGGCAGCCTTACTGGTAATAAGCAGCTGCGCTTATTACTACAGCTGTTACAGCGATGATTATTATTACCTGGTTATTGACCACGCAAAAAAATAAGGCCATGAAAAAGATCACTGCTTTTATAACAATTGTATTGTTATGTAGTATAGCAAGAACCACCCACGCGCAGGTACATGTGCGGGTAAATGTGGGCGTACCGGTTTATTGCCCACCGCCACCACCGGCAAGAGTGGTGGTAGTACGCCCACGGCCCCTGGTAGCACCGGTGGTGCTGGTAAGGCCCGTGCCGCCACCCGCATATGTGGTAGTACGTCCCAGGCCCCGGAGAGTGATTGTGTATTGAGTTACATAGTAACAAAGGCGCACCACGCCGGCGCTTACTGCAAAGCACGCCGGTACAGCCCGCAGGCATTGTATATAACCCGGGTAACTGATACATAAAAAACGGCACAGAATTGCATTGTTGGTAATCCAATAATCGAGTACTTTTGAGTACTAAATAAAAAATGATGGCACAGTTACCCAAGTTTATGATCGCCGACGATCCTATTACAGATCCAGACAACGAATACATCTTTCACACAGAAAAGCCAAGGTTCTTTGCCAAACGTGTGGAGGAAGATGAAGAAACCGCTTACATTGACATTGTTGAAGAACTGGATAATGTAGATGAGTTCTTCCATAATGAGCCGGAAAAAAAGCAGGAGTTGCTGGAGCAGCTGGAGGATTGGTATTATTCTTACATGGAGTGGCTGGATGAAGATGCCGAGGAAGATGATGAGGACGAGGAGGAGTAGTCGTTTAACCCCATTCAGGAAGTATTTACCTGGTGTTCATGTTGGAATGCTGGCCGTTGTTACAGCGGCCAGCATTTGCCATTTATTTTAGTGTTGTTAACCCCGGCTGTATATCTCCTTACAGTTTTGCAGCGGCCTGCAGGCAAACAAGCAAAGTCTTCAATAAAAATATTTACTGCAAACAAACTGCGGGTAAGCAATTGTGGCCCGGGTGTTCCGCTTATCCCCTGGCAAGCAAAGGCCTCATTTTTGATGGGTAAACAGGTACCAATACTGTTGCATATGCCATCCACCGTTGTTGCCACCATGAAGTACAATGCCGATAAAGCCACTCTGCGGGTAGTATTTGTATCCGGGATGGTGTATGATTACCTGGGCGTACCGCCGGAAGAATATGAGGCCATGCGTACCTCCGGCTCCAAAGGCAAATATCTGAATGAGCACATTAAAAAGCATTACGAATACGTAAAAGTGAAAGGCTGAAAATATATTTTGAAAATAATACCGTTCGGTATACTTTTGTATTGCTAAAGGAAGAGAGCTATGTCCAAAGCAGAAAAAACCAAAGCTTTCATAATTGAGAAAACGGCGCCCATCTTCAACACGAAGGGCTACGCCGGTACCTCGTTAACAGATATGACGGAAGCCACGGGTTTAACAAAAGGCAGTATTTACGGCAACTTTGATAATAAAGATGAAGTAGCGCTGGCCGCGTTTGAGCATAACCGTGCCCAGGTAGAGCAGATCATTCGTGGGGAGATGAGCAAACATGAAAAGGTGAAAGACCAGCTGATGGTATATGTGCACGTGTACAAAGATTTTTTGAAACACCCCTTTCCCGAAGGTGGCTGTCCCCTGCTGAATACCGCTACAGAAGCAGATGATACGCATCCTGCCTTAAAGGAAAAAGTAAGCGCAGCCATCACCCACTGGAAAAACCGCATAGCAGCGCTCATTAAAAAAGGGATAGATAACAAAGAGTTCAGCAGCACAGCAGATCCGGAGCAAACAGCGCTTACTATTATTGCCTTGCTGGAAGGTGCTATCATGATCACCAAGGTTACCGGCAAGATCAATTACCGCAATGCCATTATGCAATCAGTTGAAAAACTGATCAACGATCTCGAATAACATTTTTTTACTATAAAATATACCGATCGGTATAATATATGAAAAGAACCATCCTGCTCATAACGGTTATCACCGCCGCTATGATGGAGCTCATAGACACCTCTATTGTAAACGTAGCCTTATCACATATGAGCGGTAACCTGGGGGCTACGCTGGAAGATACTTCCTGGGTGGTAACTTCCTACGCCATTGCCAACGTGATCATTATTCCCATTACCACTTTCCTGAGCACCCTGCTGGGCCGGCGTAATTATTACATTGGTTCGGTGATTGCCTTCACGTTCTTCTCTTTTATGTGCGGGCAGGCTACCAATATCTGGATGCTGGTGGCATTCCGTTTTTTGCAGGGCATAGGTGGTGGTGCACTATTGTCCGTATCGCAGGCCATTGTATTTGAGCTGTTCCCCAAAGAAAAACAAAGTGTGGCCAGCGCCTTATTTGGTATCGGGGTATTCATTGGCCCCACCATTGGCCCAACATTAGGTGGTTACATTACGGAGTATTATTCCTGGCCCTGGATCTTTTATATTAATGTGCCCATTGGCATTATAGTAGCCTCATTATGTTCCATATTGCTGGGTGAGCCGGCTGTTAAACAGCCCGGCGGTAAAATAGACTGGCTGGGTATTTTCCTGCTGGCGGTTGGTGTAAGCGCTTTGCAAACGGTACTGGAGCGGGGCGAAACAGAGGATTGGTTTGAAACCCGCTACATTGTATGGCTAACGGTAACGGCTATAGTAGGATTATGCCTGTTTGTATGGTGGGAGCTAAAGACCAAACAACCTGTGGTGAACCTGCGTGTGCTTAAAAGCCGCAACCTGAGCATAGCAGCGGTGCTTACTTTTATTTCAGGCATAGGTATGTTCAGCTCTGTTTTTTTAACGCCGGTATTTGCGCAGCGCCTGTTAGGGTTCACACCTTCCCAAACCGGGCTGTTATTATTGCCCGGCGCCTGCCTGGCCATAGGCGGGTTAATTGTTTCCTCGCGGTTGCTGCAGCGTGGCCTGTCGCCCATGTACCTGATTGGCACCGGCATTATTTTCTTTGGCTGGTTTAGCTGGAAAATGTCGCGGCTTGACCTGGATGCCAGCGGTTTTGATGTTAGTACAGCGCTGATCTGGCGGGCCCTTGGTTTGGCCATTGTAACCGTACCTTTAACCATGCTGGCAGTTTCTTCACTGCAGCCAAAAGATATGCCGCAAGGCGCAGCTTTAAATAACATGATGCGGCAGCTGGGCGGCTCCTTTGGGCTGGCGCTGGTTAATACCTATTTAACCCAGCGCAATGCCGTGCACCGGGCCGACCTGGTATCCAATATTACCGCATACAATCCCGAAACCGTACAACGCCTTTCCGGCTACACACATTATTTTATGAGCAGGGGAGCTACCGCAGCAGATGCGCAGCGCCAGGGCCTGGGCATGCTGAATGCCGTGGTGGTAAAGCAGTCCAGCCTGTTAAGCTTTTGTGATGCTTACCTCATAGTGGGCGCTGTTTTCCTGGTAGCGCTGCCCTTATTATTATTCGCCAGCCAGCGTAAGCAGGCAAGACCGGCCGTAATACTCTCTGATCACTAAAGTATTAATATGCGTATTTTAGCGATCAATGGAAAATGCAGCTTCAGCAAACGGTTATATCAGTGAGCGGATACCGGTAGCCCCGGAATGGGACGAGGTATTTGATCCTTTTTATTATGCGCTGAATAAGCAGCAGGTACCGGTGCGCAAGAAGCTGCTGCCTACTTTCCAGACCATCCTGGTATTTAATTTCGGAGGCCCCATCCTGTTATACCCGGATGGGGATGATAAAATACTAACCGTTGGCAAAACCGTAGTATTAGGTCCGTTGAAAAAAGCCTTTGAATATGAGCTGCCGGCCGGCAGTGAAATGCTGGTAGCTAATTTTAAATGGGATGCATTCTACCGTTTCTTTGGTACGGCCTTACAGCCGTATCACGATGATTTGCAGCACCCGGATGCATTGCTGCAGCAAAAGCATTGTTTTGCCGGGCTGTGGGAAGCATTAAAAGCCCTGCCGCAAATGGAGCAGCGCATAGAAAAGGTGCTGGACTTTGCCGGGGCGTATTTGCGCCAGCGGGAAGCAGCTTCAGAAGCGCTCATTGACAATAATAGCCCCACGGATGTATTGAGCCCTGTAAAAACCATTGCCGGTAAAAAAGGACAAACGGAACGCAACATACAGCTGAACTATAAAAAGTACTTAGGCTACAGCGCTAAGGAAATGAGCCGGTACCAACGTTTTCAGCAGGCCGCTGCATTGGCGCTGCAGCTCTTTGAACGCAGGGGCGCCGTAGATTGGTTTGAGATCATTTACCAATGCGGGTACTATGACCAAAGCCACCTGATACACGACTTCAAACATTTCCTGGACCTGACTCCCGCACAATTCATTAAATTCCAATCGGATATCTGCATTGCAGGTAGCTAGCTACCCCGCTACATACCTTTTTAGGACAAGTGCCCATCCCAACAGGGGCTAAAAACGCCACGTATGCGGGCGGATTGTGACAGCGCGCCTTTCTAATTTTATAGCATGAAACACATATCCATTCTTGTTCCCGAAGGGGCTATATTAGGCAGCATTGAAGGTCCGCGCCAGGTATTTACAGAAGTAAATGCCTTTTTAGAAAGCATGGGGAATGTACCCCGGTTTAAAGTGCAGCTGGTATCGCAGGGGCCTGTACCCCCGGTATATAATGGCATTTACCAGGTAAGCGCCACCCCTATATCAGAGGTTGTCAGCACAGACCTGGTGATCATTCCCGCGCTGGATGGCGATATGCAAAAGAACCTGGAAAATAATAAGGCATTTATACCCTGGATCGTGCAGCAATATAAACGCGGGGCCGAAGTAGCCAGCCTTTGTGTAGGGGCTTTCCTGTTAGCCTCCACCGGCCTGCTGCAGGGTAAGAACTGCGCTACGCACTGGATGGCAGCCAATGCTTTCCGGCAAATGTTCCCGGGAGTGAACCTGGTGGAAGATAAGATCATTACCGACGAAAACGGCCTGTACACCAGCGGTGGCGCCTTTTCTTACCTGAACCTGATCTTACACCTTATTGGTAAATATGCAGGGCGCGATGTAGCGGTATTTTGCTCCAAGGCATTCCAGATAGACATTGAACGGCAAAGCCAGTCGCCTTTTATAATTTTTAAAGGGCAGAAGGAACATGAAGATGAGCTGATCAAAAAAGCACAGGAGTTTATAGAACAAAATTTTCAAGATAAAATTACTGTAGATGAATTAGCGTCTATGTTATATCTTGGACGAAGGAACTTTGAACGCCGGTTCAAAAAGGCCACATCCAATACTGTAGTAGAATATATGCAGCGGGTAAAGGTAGAAGCTGCCAAAAAAAGCTTTGAGACCAGCCGCAAGAACATCAATGAAGTAATGTACGATGTAGGTTATGCCGATGTAAAAGCATTCAGGACCATTTTCCGGAAAATTACAGGACTAACGCCTATTGAGTACCGGAATAAATATAACAGAGAAGCCATTGTATTAGAAGCCTAAACCGTTACAACTTTTTACTGTTAGTTATGAAACACGTATCCATCCTTGTTCCACGCGGACATACCAGCTTAAGCAACATTGAAGGTACCCACCAGGTGCTGTCGGAAGTGAACAACTTCCAGGAATACAGGGGAGAGGATCCTGTATTTAACATACAATTGGTAGGGCTTGAAAAAGATACTTCCCAGCGTAACGGTACCTACACTGTAAACCCGGATGTATTGATAACAGACATTGCTAAAACAGACCTGATCATTATACCTGCCCTGCATGGCGATCAGAAAATATGCATGGAGCATAACAGGGAATTAATTCCCTGGATCATTGAGCAATACAGGGGTGGGGCGGAGATCGCCGCATTTTGTATCGGCTCTTTTTTCCTGGCCGGCACCGGCTTAATGAGCGGAAAACGCTGCGCCACACACTGGCGTTTTGCCAATGAGTTCCGCCAGATGTTCCCGGATGTGGACCTGGTGGATAACAAGATCATTACTGAAGAAGATGGTATTTATACCAGCGGCGGCGCTTACTCTTACCTGAACCTGCTGGTGTACATGATCGAAAAATATACGGATCGTGATACCGCCATCTTTATCTCTAAAGCATTTATGATTGATATAGACCGGCACAGCCAATCGCCCTTTATTATTTTCCAGGGACAAAAAACCCATGAAGATGAAGCGGTGAAAAATGCGCAGGAGTTTATAGAAAAGAATTTCCAGGAAAGGATCACGGTAGATCAGCTGGCCAGCGCCTTTGCTATGGGCCGCCGCAGCCTGGAACGCCGCTTTAAGAAAGCCACCAGCAACACCGTTTCAGAATATATACAACGGGTAAAGATCGAGGCTGCAAAGAAGAGCTTTGAAACCAGCCGTAAGAATATTAATGAAGTGATGTATGATGTGGGCTATGCGGATGTAAAGGCTTTCCGCACTATTTTTCGTAAAGTCACCGGTCTTTCGCCCATGGAATACCGCAATAAATACAATAAGGAAGTAGTAGCCGTATAACCGTTAGCGTTAACCCTTCAGCTTCTCCGGTAATATAGGCAGGTGCCGTATGCGCTTGCCGCTGGCGCGGTACACGGCATTGACAATGGCCGCGCCGGAGGGACCCTGTACGGCTTCGCCTGCGCCCAATGGTTCGGCATCCGGGCGTGGTATCAGCGCCACTTCTACTTCGGGCGATTGTTTAATGCTAAGAATGGGATAAGAGATCCAGTCCCTGCTGGTTACATGCTGTTCATCAAAGGTAACCTGCTCGCGTATGGTCCAGCTGCAAGCCTGCACCATGCCGCCTTCTGTCTGGTTCTTTACGCCATCAGGGTTAATGATCTCACCGGCATCTACTACCGCCCACATTTTTTGTACCTGTATACTATAGTCTGATTTAATGTGCACCTGTGCCGCCACCGCGCAGTAGGCGCCGGAGTTTTTATACCGCGCAAAGGCAATACCCACCGCTGTTCCGCTGGCAGCAGGCGCCGGCGGCAGCATGGTCTTTAATTTCTGCAGCACTGCAATGGCCCTTTCATCGTCCAGGTGTGCCAGCCGGAAGGCAAAAGCATCCTGCTGCGCTTTTTCCGCCAGCTCATCTATAAAACATTCAATGGCAAAAACATTGGCAAAAGCGCCCAGGCTGCGCAGGGATGAGGTGCGCAGCGGCCCCTGGAAGGCATGTGCTACGATTTGCTGGTTGGGAATATTATAATACGGTTCTGAGTTACGGCGGGCGCCGCCGGCATAACCGCCGCCTTCCGGCTTAAACGGTTTGGCAATGTAACGGCCCGGCAATAAATTGGCTGCCTGGCCGCCCGGGCGGGCGCCGTGAGTGTCTGAGCGCAGTGCATATTGCCAGTGTGTGATTTTCCCTTTATCGTCCAGTGTAGCTGCCAGGTCCATGAGCATGGCGCTGCCATAAGGCTCCCAGCCATGTTCATCCTGCCGGCTCCATTGCAGGCGTATAGGCTTGCCCGGTAGTGCCATGGCCAGCAGCGCTGCTTCTGCCGCTACATCATCGGCCCCGTTATGCCCGTAACAGCCGGAGCCCGGAACGCCTTTTACATGAATACGTTCCGCCGGTAGCTGTAATAGCTGCTGCAGCGCCTCCCGCAAGGGATACACGCCCTGGCTGTGCGTCCACACCTGCAGCTGTTGCTGCTCATTATACAACGCTACCGCGCAGGAGGGCCCGGTAGCGCCGTGCATAATGTAAGGTTTAAAATAACGGGCCTGCAGGGTAGGGCTGCTTATTGCCTGGCCTTTCTCCCGCACCGTTTCGGATTTTACCGGCAGGGAAGCCAGGTGCTCCGCTAAATTATGGCTGCCGGCTAGGGGAGTGCCTTTGCTCCATTCAGTGTGCTGCGATAATAATTGTTGCGCCTGTACGGCATCATACTCGCGGGTAGCTATTACGCCCAGGAAGCTGCCGTTGGCCACTACTTTCAGCAGGCCGGGTACTTTTGCTTTTACCGCCTGCTCATTATAATGCTGCAGCTGCGCATCATAGGCCGGGGGCCGCACTATGCGCGCATGCACCATACCGGGGAAATGCAGGTCCTGCACATACACAGGCGCGCCTTTAACCATTTGCGGCACATCATCCCGGTGCACAGGCGTGCCGGAGGTGGTATAATCTTTTTTAGGTTTTAGCTTAACACCAGGTTTTATTTCACCGCTCAGCTTATGGCCATCCAGTATCTGCGCAAAACTAACAGAGCGATCTCCATTTTTCGTAGTGGCCTTACCGTTATCCAGGTGCAGTTGTTCCGGTGCTAAGTTTAATTGTGCGCCGGCCAGCTCCAGCAGCCGTTCCCGTGCTGCTGCCGCAGCATACCGTACCGACATGGCGCTGGTTTCAATAGAGGTGCTCCCTGCTGTATAATTTTCATTGGGGGTAACTTCTGTTTCCGCCAGGGCTACGGTTACTTTTTCCATGGGCAGCTCCAGCTCCTCGGCCGCAACCTGTGCTACCGCGGTGCGTATGCCCTGGCCCAGCTCCAGCTTGCCGGTAAATACACGTACGCTGCCATTTGCCAGCACTTCCAGCCAGGCATCTATGTTGGAATATTCTTTAAGATTGCCCGGTAATTCCTGCAAGGGCAGGGCTGCGCCTGCAAAGGGTAATTGGGTTAAAGAAAATCCAATGGTCAGGCAGCCGGCTGTTTTTAGAAAATCTCTCCTGGAGTGGTCCATCCTGTATCAGTTTAAACCGTATCTACGGTGTGGAGCTTGTTGCTAAAAATAAAAAAATAAATCAGCAATAGCAACCGCAGGATTGGCCGGTAGCGTCCCGGTTGAAATTTTATACTATTATCTCACGTTCGCAAGACTGTCAATTGACGATTGTATAGCAATCAACCGGCCATGAACGGCTTCAAGCTGCAACTTTCCTGCGTTTGCGCTGTCGTTACAGCCAGGCATTCTTTCATTTATATTATTGGCGCTATCCTTAAGTAATTTTTGTTCACTTAAAAGTTTCGTCTGCAGGTTGTTGTGATTGCATCCACAAGCGAATATTATGAGAAGGCATAAAATGGCTGAAAATTTCATTTGAAGTTTTTTGAAAGTTGGGAAAATCAGGATCTGTTTTGCAATAATAATGTATAAATAACAGCTTATTCCTCCACTCATCAAATTTCAAAGTAAGACATTACCGGTTGATCTGCCATTCTCTGTTCTTAGCCGGCAACACTTTTCAGCACACTCAGAACATACACCGGCTAGTTATTGTTTGTGCCAGGCCGCGGCTGCAGCTCCCGCACTTCCACTCTGCCGCCCAGGTCCAGTGGCGGGCACGCTTTGGCCAGCTCCACGGCCGCTTCCAGGCTGGCTGCCATAATATTAACAGTACCGCCTACCATTAAACCATCCCGCTCTATTGCACCGGTTTCAATACTGCGTTCTATACCGGATAACACAGCGCCTTTCTGGAACAGGATATTACTGCTTACATAAATGCCCTGTTTCCTCCATGCAGGAATAACAGCGCCCCATTTTTTACGCAGGTTATTTAATTCTTCGACTGTTTGCAAGCTGGTGCGCATGTGTAAGATCAAAACATATTCTTTCATCTTGCTATTTTTTACAAGGCAAAATTATCCCGGCACGGTGCCGGTGCATTGTAAAAAATCATTGATCTAGCAGAAAGCGGGCGATTTAAAAAAGTCCTGTGGGGCTTGCCCGGTAAAGGCTTTGAAGTCTTTGATAAAATGTGCCTGGTCAAAATAGCCGGCATCATAAGCCAAGGCTGTTAATGTTTGGTTGGGAGTGTATTGGGTAATGAGTTTCCTTAACCGCACAATGTTGGCAAATTGTTTGGGCGTAGCGCCAACCTGCTGGCGGAAACGTTTTTCCAGCGCATCCTGGCTGATGTTTAGCTGGTAGGAGAGATCCCTGATCTTAATGTTCTGCAGGGTAAGCTGCTGCACGGCAGCCTGTATGCGGGGATCTGGCTCATATGTTTGTACAGCTGATAATAACCAGCGTTCTATAATGCGGATCCGTTGCGGATGGCTGGCAGCAGCGGATAATTGTTCAGTGATACTATCCAGCTGTTGTTGGCTTACCAGGGCATCCAGCGGGATGCTTTGTTCAAAAAATTCGTGTAAAGGCGCTTTAAAAAAAGCAGCTGCGCCGGCTGATCTGAAGGTTACGATCAGCGTGGCAGTATTAGGAGTATAGCTGATCAACCGGGCGGTTTTTCGCATGCCGGATATACAGGTAGCCGGGGTAATGCCGCTACCGCTGCTCATACTATGCTGTACCTGGCCCCTGAAACGGAAGGCCATTACCACCGCAGTATCCGGCAAGATCTTATTTACTACTTCATGATCGCTTTCAATGATCAGGAAGTTCTTAATGAACGGTTGTAAACGGATGCCTGGTATGTAAGTATGGAGGCGCATATGAGTTAATGCTGATATACAAATATACGGGTTACTACGGGGTTTTGCGCGTATTACTGCTTGTACATTTGCAGCGCAATATTTGATCGCACAAGAAAGCAATGGCCTCAGGTATCTATATGAATAAAAGGAATGGAATGCTTTACTGTAAAGGATTATAGAATTAATTGTCTGCCCTGAATGTAACCCCGTATTTCTACGTAATTACTGTTAAGCTCCAAAAGGAAAGGCAACCAATTCTATTTTACTTACGTGTACAGTGCGATATAAAAATTCATCATTTCAAAATGTTTTAAAAGTTAACGCCTAAAAATGACAACTAAGAATTTAGCACGGCCAGCACTGTTCATGGTCATCCTGGTAGTAATTGTCATCAGCAGCTGGGAGATCTATTTGCGCGCAAGCGGGTTCACCCTTTCTTATGATGATGCGGCCCCGCAATGGTCTGCGCAAAGGGCGCAGGTGTACAAGTCGCCGCAGGCAGCTACCGTATTTATTGGCTCTTCCAGGATCAAGTATGACCTGGATATTCCCACCTGGAAAAAGCTGACCGGCAGGGATGCGGTGCAGCTTTCTATTGAAGGTAACTCGCCGGTGCCGGTATTGCTGGACCTGGCAGACGATCCGGGCTTTCACGGCAGGCTGGTGGTAGATGTAACAGAACCCCTGTTCTTTTCCAGCATGCCGGAGTACAATAAGGAGCCCGCCGGGAATGTGAGCTATTACAAGTTAGAAACGCCTGCGCAAAAAGCAGGTTATTACCTGAACCATGTACTGGAATCACAGCTGGTGTTCCTGGACAAACGTTTTCTTTCGCTGAATGCGCAGCTCAGCAGGCTGCCTGTTCCTCCGCGCCCGGGCGTAGTATCAATGGATAACATACCATTCCCGCCTGACTTTTATAAAGTAAGTTCCGACCGCCAAACCTATATGGACGACCGTTTTGTACGCGATACAGCACAGCAGCACGCGGTACAGAATATATGGGCTGGTTTCCTGAACATGGCTGCACATGCGCCGCCCCCGCCGCCTAACATGGTGCCTGATGTGCTGAAGTCTGTAACCATTGCAGTAAACAAAATAAGAGCGCGCGGCGGCCAGGTAGTATTTGTACGCACGCCTTCCTCCGGTATGTTCTGGGATATAGAGCAAAAAGCTTTTCCCCGGGAAAAATTATGGAATGCCTTACTGGCCAGCACCCAATGCCAGGGTATTCACTTCATGGATTATGAAAGCACCCGGCATTTTATATGCCCGGAGTGGTCGCACCTTAAACCCCAGGATGCACGGGCCTTTACAAAAGCGTTGATCACGCTGCTACCGGCATCATTTGTAAAACATTAATCTCATCACTGCAACAAATCACCTGTCATGGTTTTCAATTCATACACGTTCATCGTTTTTTTTGCCATTGTGCTTGTACTTCACAACCTGCCTTTTAGCTGGAAAACAAAAAAAATTAACCTGCTGCTTGCCAGCTATATTTTTTACGCAGCCTGGAATCCTCCCTTCATCCTGCTGCTGTGGTTATCTACATTAGTGGACTACTTTGTGGGAAAGGCGTTATATACGCAAAACAATATTCATAAGCGGCGCGTACTGCTGGTAATAAGCCTCATCGGCAACCTGGGCATGTTATGCTTTTTTAAGTACGGTGGCTTTTTGATGGAAAATTTTGTGGACCTGGTAAATGCGATAGGCTTTAACTACCATCCGCCCAAACCTAATATTATTCTGCCGGCAGGTATCTCGTTCTATACATTTACCACGCTGTGTTATACTATAGATATGTACAAAAAGGAGAGCAAGCCTATTCCTACCTTGCTGGACTTCTCCCTGTTCGTAACTTTTTTTCCGCACCTGGTGGCCGGGCCTATTGTACGCCCGCCGCAGCTGGCAGCGCAGTTTGAAACACCGCGTACGGCTACACGTAAGCAGCTGCTGGATGGGATGTTCCTGGTATCACTGGGCCTGTTTATGAAAGTGGTGCTGGCAGATGGGATGCTGGCAGCATCGGCCGATGCAGTATTTAATACCACTAAAGCGCTCACTAGCCTGGATGCCTGGATGGGGGTGCTGGCTTTTACCGGGCAAATATTCTTTGACTTTGCCGGCTACTCTATTTGCGCTATGGGAGCTGCTTTGAGCCTGGGCTTTACCCTGCCGCAAAATTTCCAGACACCATATGCAGCCATTGGCTTTTCTGATTTCTGGCGGCGCTGGCACATTACACTGTCGGCCTGGTTACGGGATTATTTATACATTCCTTTAGGCGGTAACCGCAAAGGAAAGTTCCGCACCTATATTAACCTCATGATCACCATGTTGCTGGGTGGGCTGTGGCATGGCGCCAGCTGGACCTTTGTGGCCTGGGGCGGTTTGCATGGGCTGTACCTGTGGATAGAGAAATTTTTTGAGGACAGAAAGAAAAACAAGCTGATTGCGCAGCCGCTGGTACGCAATCCGCAGACGCCTGCAACCAAAACATTTCCCGGTATTTTTTATGCATTGCTCACCTTTTTCCTGATCAATATTACCTGGGTATTTTTCCGTGCCACCACTTTTGCCGGCGCAGGTAAAATATTGGGCGCTATGGCGGGTATGGCGCAGGGTGCAATGCCCTTGCTTACCAGCCTGGCTATTGCAAAAATTGTAGTGGTAATTACCGGTATGCTCATCCTGCACTGGGTATTACGCAATACCAAAGTGATTGATGCGGCTTACAAGCTGCCCTGGTGGATAACCGGTACCGTATGGTCGGCCATGCTTATTCTGCTGATACTGAGCCAGGAAAGCAGCAGCGCATTTATATATTTTCAATTCTAGGTGTTAAAATAGGATTCCGCTGTTAGGATCAACTTTTAGAAAGAGGCGTCTCCTGTCTTTGCAGGCATAGGAGGCGGCCTCTTTCTTTATTTCCCTATATTTGTCGGGACACGCTATTAATTCACTGATATGCTGCCCAATTCCACTTGCCACTGTTTTTCCGCTATCCTCTTTTATTTATTGTTATTAATACCTTACCATGGATCTGGCCAGGATGGCCAGGCGCAGCAGCTGGCACAGTTAAGCAATGCTATTAGCAATGTACCGGTTTATGATGCGCAGCGTCAGCACAAAATTGACAGCCTGAAGAAAACTTTGGTGCAGGTAATGCCGGGCGACTTCTCCAAACAATTTGATGTATATACGCTGCTGTATGAGGAGTACCGCCTTTTTCAATACGATTCCTCTTACCACTATGCACGTAAATTAGGAGAAACGGCTTTGCTGCTGAAGGATACCGGGCGTATTATGTATGCGCGCATAAAGCTGGCATTTTCCCTGTTATCGTCCGGCATGTATAAAGAAGCGTATGATTCTTTGGCCGGCATACATACCCAATGGCTGCCGGATAGCAGCAAGGCGGAATATTATGCATTGCTGGGCCGCTATTATTATGACCTGGGCGATTTTGATAATGACCAGTACCATACACCCATTTATAATGTACAGGGCAGCCGGTACATGGATTCTGCCCTGGCGCTGTTGCCAGCCAATACTTACCAGGCCAGCTATTACCGGGGCTTAAAAGAGCTAAAGGCAGGTAATAAGGAGCGGGCCTCTGAAATGCTTACACAGCTGCTGAACGATCCTTCCCTTACGCAACACCAGGTAGCGGTAACCACCTCTACCCTCAGTGATCTGTACATCCGCAACGGGGAAACAGATAAAGCCATACAGCTGTTGGCCACTGCAGTAATTGCAGATATACAATCTTCCACCAAGGAAACTTCAGCCGCCTTTAACCTGGCCAGCCTCCTATATAAAAAGGGCGATGTAAAGAACGCCTCCTTGTGTATTAACCAGGCCGTAGCCGATGCGGAGTTTTACGGCGCCCGGCAGCGCAAGGTACAGGTAAGCACCATACTGCCTTTTATTGAAGCGCAGAAATTAAGCATGGTAGAAAGCCAGAAAAGAAAGCTGCTATTTTACGCTGCCACAGTAACGCTGCTGCTGTTGCTGATCATTGGGCTGGCGGTAATTGTATGGCAGCAGGTAAAAAAGCTGAAAGCCGCGCAAAAGATCATAACCCGCGCCCATGTAAATGAGCTGGAAATAAACCGGCAGCTGGCAGAAACCAATGCCCGCCTGGAAGATGCCAATAAGATCAAGGAAAAGTACATTGGCTACTTCTTTAACTTTAACGCGGAGTTCTATGATAAAATAGAAAAGCTGAAAAGGTCCCTGGAGCAAAAGGTGGCCGACCGTAAGCTGGACGACGTTAAAACCCTCATTGCCAAAATAAACCTGCGCAAGGAAAAGGAAGAGCTGATCAGCAATTTTGACCATGCCTTTTTAAAGCTGTTCCCCAACTTTGTAACGGTATTTAATAGTATGTTCCGGGAGGAGGATCAGCTCTTATTAAAGGAGGGGGAGCTGCTGAATACTGATCTGCGGATCTTTGCCCTCATCCGCATGGGCATCCACGACAGTGAAAAAATAGCGCACATCCTGCAGTATTCTGTGAACACTATTACCACCTATAAAACCAAGATCAAGAACAAATCCATTGTACCCAATGAGGAATTTGAGAAGCGGGTAATGGAAATAAAAGCAGTGTAATCCTCCGGAAATGACCCCGTTCCTGCCTTTGAAATAAACATATATTAATTTAATTAATGTAATTGTAATGCCTTTAATACCAATTTATTAAAGATTGCTGCTCCCGGCATTTCCCCTGTATTTCTTATACTTCCCGCATATAATTTGACGGCGCCCGTCAACCACTCTTTCTTTGATCCGGAATAAACTGATACCAACATTTCATGTAAGCCACAGCCGAAAAACTGTAGTTCAAAACCACGGACAATTATCCCGGCCATTTTAAGATCAATCAATCCCTAATTACAACCAAACGTTCGTTTATGACAAAAACAAGATCGCTATCCACGTTCCTTTTGTGTTTGCTCATGCTTTTACAATGCTATCACACCTATGCCCAGGAGACGGTTATTACCGGAACAGTTACCGATGAAACAGGAACGGGGCTAACCGGGGCCACGGTTGCCGTAAAGGGCGGCAAACAGGGCACCTCCACAGGGCCGGCAGGTAAATTCAGCTTCATTGTGCCAGCCGGTGTTACCACCCTGCTCATTTCCTATGTAGGGTATGAAACCCGCGAGGTGCCTGTCACCGGCAGGGAGCTAAACATCCGGCTGCAGCCACAGAATACCCTGCTGAATGCAGTGGTAGTAGTAGGTTATGGTACACAAAAAAGGGCAGACCTTACCGGCGCCATCGCCTCTGCCAGGGGAGAAGATATTAAAAGCCTGCCTGTAACCAATGTACAGGAAGCCTTACAGGGCCGCATGGCAGGCGTAGAAGTAGTTAAAAGCTCCGGTGCGCCGGATGCTACCGCCAGTATTATTATACGGGGCGTATCCTCACTGAACAATGCACCGCCATTATACATCGTGGATGGTGTGCGCCAGTCAGGAGATAATATTAATATGCAGGACATTGCTTCTGTAGATGTGCTCAAAGATGCCAGCGCTGCCGCCATTTACGGTTCTGCTGCTGCCGGCGGCGTTATCATCATCACCACCAAAAAAGGACAGGGGGCTAAGCCTACCATCAATTTCTCCGCCCGTTATGGCGTAACCACTCCCATGACGCTGGACCTGCTGGACCGCAATGATTTTGTAAAGCTCAAACGCACGCTGGATCCCAACTACCTGTCTGGTATAGATGTGGATACCCTGCCCAATACCAACTGGGTAAAGGAGCTGTATGGCCATGCTAAAGAGGAGAACTATAACCTTTCCGTATCCGGTAACACGCCCGGTGTGAACTATTATGTATCTGCTTTCTACAATGGCCAAAGCGGCATTTACCGTAACAATTCCTCTTATTTATCCGGCGCCCGTGTGAACACGGATTTTAAGCTGGGTAAATATGTGAAGCTGGGCGAGCAGCTGTATGTATGGAGCCGCAGCACCAAACCGGAAATTGTAACGGCCATTAACCCGCCTTTCCGCTCTATACCTATTATGCCGGTATATGATACGCGCGATCCTAAAAGCCCCTGGGGTAAATCGCCCATTGGTTTCGGCGGGCCTAACCTGGTAGGGCAGATAGAAACAGCGCATATCCTGAACAACAAGTTCAATTTACAGGGCAATGTGTTTGCAGAAGTGCAGCTGCCCCTGTACCTCTCTTTCAGAACTACTTTTGGGTATACCTATTATAATGAGAACCAGAGCTACTTCCAGGATGCTTACAACTTTGGCCAGGTAGCTACCACTATTAACCAGCTGCAGAAGTTTAATGTGAACCAGCCCACTATTATGTCAAACTACACCTTATCGTTTGACCATGCTTTTGGTAAGCATGCATTGAATGCAGTGATCGGCTATGAGCAGTTTAAAACTACCTACAACTCGCAGTATGCCACGCAAACTTCAGTAGGCGGCAACTCCTTTAGCTTTATACAAACCTCTGCTTCGCAGGCCACGGTGAATGGCAGCTATGACCCTAACGGGTTAATAAAATCCACCTTTGCGCGCTTGAACTATAATTTCAACAGCCGTTATTATTTGTCCGGCACCATTCGCCGCGATGGGAACTTCACGGTATTTGGCACCGGCAACCAGTATGGTACCTTCCCCTCCGGCTCCGCAGGGTGGCGCATCAGCGAAGAACCTTTCTTCCGCTCCATGCTGCCAAAAGTATCCCAGCTGAAGCTGCGCGGCAGCTATGGTTTGCTGGGCAACAGTAATATTGGCGCGTACAAATTCCTTTCCACCTACGACCAGGTGAATGCGCAGAACTTTACTCCCGGCGGTGCGCCTTTTATTGGAGTAACGCCTACGTTCCTCTCCAACCCCAATGTGAAATGGGAAAGCGTATACGAAGGCAACATCGGTTTGGATGCTGAGCTGCTGGACAGTAAAATGTTCTTCACCATTGAGTGGTATAACAAAACCACCAAGAACATGCTGTATGGTTTGCCCATTCCGTTAAGCTCTGGTATTACCACGCCTTTTTATACCAACATAGGTTCCGTACGTAACCGTGGCCTGGAAATAGTATTAGGCTATAAAGACAAGGTGGGCGACTTCCATTACAGCGTAAGTGCGAATGGCGCCTTTAATAATAACAAGGTGCTGAACCTGGATAATATTAATAACAATCCCATACTGGATGGTAATAACAACTATGGCAATGCATCCTTTGGTATTATGGTGAACCAGCCTATTACCATCACTAAAGCAGGATTAGGTTTTGGACAGTTCTACGGCTACAAGGTAGAAGGTATTTATAAAACGGAAGATGAGATCAGCAAGCACCCGCAGCAGGAGGGCAACCGCGCCCGCCCCGGTGACCTGATATTTGCAGACGTGGATGGTAATGGCGTGATCAATGATAAGGACCGCACCGTGATCGGTAACCCGAACCCGAAGTTCATTTATGGCGCCAATATTCGCCTGGACTGGAAAGGTTTTGACCTGGCACTGTTATTCAATGGCGCTGCTGGTGTAGATATTTTCAATGGTGTAAAAGCGTATGCCTCTTTCCCTTTTGCAGATGGGAACACCACCTCCAAAGTATTTAATGCCTCTTTCCTGGGCAGTAACCAGGTAACGGATCAGCCGCGGATAGATAATAACGATCCTAATGGCAACTATTCTAAATCCAGCAGCTACTATGTGGAAAGCGGCAATTATGTGAAGCTGAAAAACCTGCAATTGGGCTACACGTTTTCAGACGATCTGTTGAGAAGGATCAGCATAAAAACCGCCCGCATTTATGTAATGGCCAATAACCTGTTCACCATTACCAAATATTCCGGCATTGATCCTGAGCTGTCAGGCACGGTAACCGCCCGCGGTATTGATGCCGTGTGGCAGTACCCGCATGCCCGTATCTACTCCGTAGGCCTGGACCTGGCTTTCTAAAACAATGCTTTTGCTTCACCAGAAACTGACAATTATGTACAAGAAAATATTTTCGTTAGCATTCCTTACTATATTATTCTATACCGGTTGTAAAAAAGATCCGGATACAGTAGCCCGTACGGATGTGTATAATAGCTTAAACTATCCCACCACGCTGCCCAACCTGTTTGCAGTGCTGGTGCCCGCATACGCCAACCTTCGCTCAGCAGAGCTGCATGGCTTTAATTTGCTATGTAAGGATTTTGCAGGAAGTGAGCATGTTACGGACCTTGCCTATCCCGGCGATGCTTCCTGGACAGAGCTTACACTGAATAACATGAGCACCAGCAACAGCTACGCCAACGATCTGTGGATAGGGCTGTACCGCGGCATTAAAAATGCCAATACCTTCTTAGACCGCGCTGATTTTTATGAGCAGCAATATTCATCACCTGCAGAAAAACCGCAGATAGATCAGATGCGTGGCGAAGCGCGTTTCATGCGTGCGCTCTACTACTTTTACCTGGAATGTTTTTTCGGTGAAAGTTATATCAGTGCCGGCGGCGCGGGTGGTGATAAAATGGGCGTGCCCCTGATCACTACCATGGCCGCCTCCCTGGATGCTACGCAGGTACCTCGCAACAGCACCAAAGAAGTATGGGACTTTATTACTACTGAGCTGCAGCAGGCCGCCACTTTATTAAAAGGCACCCAATGGACCGGGGCCAATACCGGCCGTGCTACGGAATGGGCCGCCAAAGCCTTGCTGGGTAAGGCCTATGTGTTTAACCAGAACTGGGCTGCCGCCAAACCTATTTTGCTGGATGTAATTACCAACAGTGGTAAGTCCTTAATGCCTTTCAGCAAGTATAAAGATGCATTTAACGGTATTGATGCCAATGAATTTAATGAAGAATCCATTTTTGAAATTAATGTGGACCGTAACTCTTTAGGCGGCTATGGCATTTTTAGTTTTAATAATAACCTTACTACCAGCCAGGGTTTAATATGGTCGCCCTGCATACTGGGGAATGATGGAACGGAGAAGAACGGCATTGGTTTGGGCTACTGTAATGAGTTTTTCCATGAAAAGAACCTGCAGCGTTTTGGCTTTAACCAGGGCATCTATAAATTAGTCAGCAATCCTGCTTTTGATGCCGGCAAACCCGCTACCTACCTGAATCCCAAAGAGGTAATAGACCCTGCCTATAAACAGCAATCCCTGGCTGCGCGTACCAACAAAACAGTAGATCCACGCCTGTATGTTGCTGCACTGCAGCCCTGGGTAGATTCTGCCAGTAACGACGGCGCTACCTGGCGCCCGGTATGCCGTTACATAGCCATGAAAGAGGAATTTAAAACTGTGTACAATGGCTGGAGCATGCGCAAATTCGTAACCTACGATAACCTCATCTTTAACCGGCAGGCCGCTGCAGATGCAGCTAACTATTACCTGTTGCGCTTAGCAGATGTGTACCTGCTGTATGCGGAAGCCAGCGCCAATACCGGCGACAATGCTACCGCCCTGGAATACATTAACAAGGTAAAAAGAAGGGCTTACGGTTACCCGGTAAGCGGTGCCTCTCCCGTGGATTATAAAAACCTTACTGATAAAACCTCCGCAGCAGATGCTAACCTGGCAAATAATCCCCTGCGTTATGAAAGATGGGCAGAGCTGTTTGATGAAGGCCATTGGTGGTTTGATGTATGCCGCTGGCGCATTGGCAGCGGGGAAGCCGCTTACTACGCTACTTCCATGGCAGGTGGTAACATTAAGTGGAGCGATGCCAAATCGTACGTATGGCCTATTCCCGCCAATGAGATCAACACAAACAGCAGCATGAAGCAAAGTGCAGGTTACTAATTAATCATCAAAACGGATGTATGTTATTTAAAAGATTGTTTTTTATTTTCTCCGGTTTATGCATGCTGCAAAGTGCCGCGGCACAGGAACATAATGCCTTGCAGGTGGAAATGAATAAAGTACGGCTGTCCTTTTATTTGGATGGGGACGGCCGTCCCGTATATGCATTGGCGTATAATGGCCGGCTTGTGATAGCAGACTCCCGGCAGGGTTTTGTGCTGGAGCAGGATAGCTTGTTCTACAAAGGATTTGCCATAACCGGTACAGAAAAAAGTTCTGTAAATGAAACCTGGCAGCCGGTATGGGGAGAGGTAAGCAGCATCCGCGACCACTATGAGCAGCTGACCGTACATTTAAAGCAGCAGCAGGCGCCGGGTTATTTGCTGGATCTTGTGTTCCGTGTGTTTGAGGACGGGATGGGTTTTCGTTATGAATTTCCGCAACAGCCCGGCCTTAAATATTTTATAGTGAAAGATGAGCTCACGGAATTTAATCTCACCAGTGATCCCCTTACTTTCTGGATCCCCGGCGATTATGATAGTAACGAATACGCCTATACTACTTCTAAGCTTAGCCAGGTTAATAATACGCAGCAGGTGCAAAGCGCTACGGATATTGCAGTACGCACCGTACCGGACCCCTATGCTGTGCAAACGCCGCTGATGATGAAAACGGAGGATAACCTCTATATAAACATTCATGAAGCCGCGCTGGTCAATTACCCTGCCATGCAGCTGCATGTAAATGGCGCGGTGCATCAGCTTACATCCAGCCTGGTGCCGGATGCAGTAGGTAATAAAGCTTACCTGCACGCGCCCTGTAAAACGCCCTGGCGCACTATCATCGTAAGTGATAAAGCAGCAGATGTGCTGGCCTCCAAACTCATACTGAACCTGAATGAGCCACCTGCCGCCACAGATCTTTCCTGGATCCGCCCCATGAAATTTGTTGGCGTGTGGTGGGAAATGCAAACTGGTAAAAGCACCTGGAACTATGCGGATGCAGCCTCTGAAAGAGGTAAGGACGACCTGGTGCCCAATGGCCGTCATGGCGCTAACACCGCCAATGTAAAAAAGTACATTGACTTTGCTGCCGCCAATAATATTAAAGGCGTTTTGGTAGAAGGCTGGAACACCGGCTGGGAAGACTGGTTCGGCAACTGGAAAGAAAATGTGTTTGATTTTGTAACACCTTACCCTGATTTTAATGTAAAGGAGATTGAAGATTATGCTGCTGCCAAAGGTGTGCAAATGATCATGCATAATGAAACCTCCGGCTCAGCCACCAACTATGAAAGGCAGCTGGACACTGCTTTCCGCTTTATGCAGGCCTATGGTTACCCGGCCGTGAAAACCGGTTATGTAGGTAAGATCATTCCCCGCGGGGAGCACCATGACGGGCAATGGATGGTGAACCATTATGAGCGCGTAGCACAGAAGGGCATGCAGTACCACATTATGATAGATGCGCATGAACCGCCCCGCCCAACCGGTTTGCAGCGTACCTATCCCAACTGGCTGGCTTGTGAAGCCGGCAGGGGTAATGAGTACAATGCCTTCAGCAATGGGAATGCGCCGGAGCATGAAACCATACTGCCATTTACCCGTTTAATGGGCGGGCCTATGGATTATACGCCGGGCATCTTTAAATTAAAAGGCTATGCGCCTAATATGCCGGACAGGCAGGTGCATACCACGCTGGCCAAACAGCTGGCACTGTATGTAACCATTTACAGCCCCGTGCAAATGGTGGCAGACCTGCCGGAAAATTATGCCGCGCATGCAGATGCCTTCAACTTTATAAAAGAAGTGCCGGTTGACTGGAACGATACCCGCATTATAGCCGCAGAACCGGGCGATTATATTACCATTGCCCGCAAGGAAAAAGGAAAGTCCAACTGGTATGTAGGCGCCATTACGGATGAGAACAGCCGCAAAGCAGCCATACCACTGCAGTTCCTGGACAAAGGAAAAAAATACCGCGCCACCGTGTATGCCGATGCGCCGGATGCAGACTGGAAAAAGAACCCCGAAGCGTACCAGATCAAAACGTCTGTTGTAGATGCAAATACCGTATTAACCATTCAGCTGGCAGCCGGAGGAGGGGCTGCAATAGCCATTCAGCCTATGTAAATAGCCCATTAAATTTTAACTACTATTCTTAAACCCAAACCCACGTATTATGAAAATAACTCTATGCCCGCCCGGGGTTTTCCGGGCGGTACTGGCCCTTGTGCTGTACGTATGCATGAGCCAATTACCCGTGTACGCACAAAGTGACGGGCTGCCCCGCGGCGCTAACCTGTTGCCCTATCAGCGCTATGAAGCGGAAAACGGCGCCCGTGGCGGTGGCGCCAGCTTACAATCCTCTCCCCAGTTTATACAAACAGATATTGCTGCTGAAGCATCAGACCAAAAGTATGTAAGCCTGGGTAGTAACGGCGCTTATGTGGAATGGACCTTATCCGCACCGGCACAGGGTTTTAACCTGCGCTTCACCATGCCTGATAACAGCACCGGTACCGGCACTTCCGGCACACTGGGCTTGTATGTAAATGATGTAAAGGTGCGCGACATTGCCCTTTCATCCTACTGGGCCTACCAGTATTTTCCTGCTGCAGATCCGCAGCAAACCCCCTCCGGCGGCAGTACCAAGATCCTGATGCGTTTTGATGAGGTGCACTTTCGCCTGGATGCAGCTATACAGGCGGGCGATAAGGTGACCATCAAAAAAGATAACAATGATGGTATTACCTATGGAGTAGATTTTGTGGAGCTGGAATCAGTACCCACCGCCCTGACCTTACCGGCCAACTATTTATCTGTAACGGATTACGGCGCTAATGGTACGGATAATGCGGATGATTTTGCCGCCTTTACCCAATGTATAGCCGCCGCATCCAGCCAGGGAAAAAATGTGTTCATCCCTGCCGGCCGTTTTATACTTAGCAACAAGCTGCTGCTGAATGTAAGCAACATCAAGATCCAGGGCGCGGGCATCTGGCATACTTATATTTATTTCTCCACCAATGTGCAGTTTTCCGGCGGTATCCTGGCAAGGGCCAGCCATGTGGAGATATCCAACTTTTCCATGAACACGGCCAACAATGCCCGCCTGGTATATGGCGGCGAGCCTAACCCGCTGGGGCAAATGTATAAGGTATACAAAGGTTTTATGGGTACCTATGGCGCCGGCTCCTATGTGCACGACATTTGGGTGGAGCATTTTGAATGCGGTTTCTGGATCGGCGGTTACGATCCCCCGTACCCGATAGATGTAACTACCAACATGATGATCTCCAAATGCCGCATCCGTAATAACTATGCAGATGGTGTGAACTTTTCACAGGGCACCTCCAACTCCACGGTGGAGCAGTCCAGCGTGCGGAATAATGGCGATGATGGTTTGGCGGTATGGCCCTCTACAGATGCGTCTAACAACGTGATGGGCGTGAACAATACTTTCCGTAACAACACCATTGAAAACAACTGGCGGGCCGGCAGCATTGCCATTTTCGGCGGCACAGGGCACGACATTAACCACAACCTCATTAAAGATGGGGTAGGCGGGTCCGGTATCCGTTTCACCAACGACTTTGCGGGTTTTACTTTTAAGTATCCCGGTGATGTAATTAAGGTGGCAGAAAATACCATCATTGGCTGCGGCACCAGCAACGACCTTTGGAACCAGAAAAGAGGCGCCATTGAGTTTTATGCGCAAACCGGTGTGTTTAATATACAGTTTGATAACACCACCATCCTGAACTCGCAGCGCGATGCGGTGCAGCTGTATGGCAACAATTATCATCACCTTATTTTCAACAACACCCTTATAGACGGCACCGGACTGGATCCTGTGGTACGCGATGTGCCTTCCGATGTTTACGGCGGTTTTGGTATTTATGCGCAGGCCAATTCAGATTCTGCGGTGTTCAACAATCTTACCGTAAGGAATGCGGAATCCGGCACTTCCCTGAACCGCAATACAAATTTTAAGCTTATTATACGGGATGTGAATATTCCCGTGACCGGCGTAGTGCTGGTTCCGGCTACAGATACTACCATAGCTACAGGCAGCAGCTTTCAGCTGAAGGCGAATATTATACCAGTAGATGCTACCAATAAAAATCTCAGCTGGACCTCTTCCAACACAGCCGCTGTAACGGTAGATGCCAATGGTAAAGTAACAGCTGTAGGTTTAGGCGCAGCAACCATTACCGTAACTACACAAAGCGGCAATTTTACCGCCACCCGCAAGGTAACGGTAACGCCTGCTGTAAATATTACGGCTACGGATGCAGATGCCGGAGAAGGCAATAACACCGGTACTTTCCGCATCAGCGCTTCTGCCATTACGCAAACCGTAACGGTGAATTACACGATCAGCGGTACGGCTGCCAGCGCTGATTACACGGCCAGCCCGGCTTTAACAGGATCGGTAACTTTGTCGCCTACCACATTGGCGCAAACTATTACCATTACACCGGTAGATGATAATAGTTTTGAAGGACCGGAAACCCTACGCTTAACACTCAAAGCAGGTATCGGTTACCAGCTGGGTAATGATACTACGGCCGTGGTCACCATTACGGATAATGACCTGCCGCCCTGTACTGCACCTACCATTGCGCGGGTTACAGGTACTGCACCGGTTATTGATCAAAACATTGACGGCGCCTGGTCTGCAGCACCTGTTAAGAGTATTGGCAATGTGGTGCTGGGCGGTGTACCGGCCGGTTACGGCGGGCAGTGGCGCGCTATGTATGATAACACCAATCTGTATGTATTGGTGCAGGTAAATGATGCTACTAAGATCAATGATTCCGGTGGCAGCTGGTGGGAAGATGATGTGGTGGAAATTTTTATTGATGGCGATAACAGCAAAACCGCCACTTACGACGGCGCCAATGATTTTCAGCTGGGCTTCCGCTATAACGATAACACTCTGCATGTAGGTGGCAATTCTGTAACCCGCACCACGGGCATTACTTTTAGCCAATATGCAACTGCTACCGGCTACAATGTGGAAGCAGCCATTCCCTGGACTACCATTGGAACCACTGCCGCCCTGGGCAAACCCATTGGCCTGGATGTGCAGCTGGATAATGATGATAATGGTGGCACCCGCGATGCGCAGCTGGCAACCTTTGCCACTACCACTACGGCCTTCCAGGATCCGCGTGTATTCGGCACCGTATATTTAACCAATTGTAATGCTACCAATGTACCGGTAACAGGTGTAAGCGTATCGCCCGCTACTGCCAGTATTGGCACCGGCGCTACGCAGCAGCTGGTAGCCAGCGTGCTGCCGACCAATGCTTCCAACACCAATGTAAGCTGGAGCTCCAGCAATACCAGCGTTGCTACCGTTAACGCAGCCGGGCTGGTGACCGCGGTGGCTGTAGGTACTGCAACTATTACCGTTACTACGGCCGACCAGGGAAAAACAGCCACCTGCACGGTAACCGTTACGCAGGGCAGCACCATTTATTACCGTATTAAGAACCGCTGGCAGAACACTTATCTGAATGATGGTGGTGCGCAGGCAAATTACGCTGCTTCTCCCTCAGCCACAGATAACAGCTACCAGTGGTCGCTGGAAAATGTAAGCGGCGGATATGTGGAAATTAAGAACCGCGCTACCGGCGAGTATATAAATATTGAGCATGCGCTGGATTATGTGGAAGTTACCACCCGCAGCGCCGGCACCCTCAGCTCCCGCTGGGCCATGGAAAATACGGGCGATGGCTACGTACGCATCCGCAACGCAGGCCCTTCTAACGACTATATTCATATAGAGAACCTGAGAGGTTACGCGCAGCATGGCATGATGTATCCTGTTTGGCAAAGCGCCCAATGGCAGCTGGAACAGGTGCCTGCCAACGCATTGGCCCGTAGCGGCAACACACCGGCCTTGTCCATTAGTAACCCCAATAACGGGCAAAAGCTGTTGCCTTCCACAGCGGCCATTACCCTGGAAGTATATCCCAACCCTGCCGTGAGTGAGCTGAAACTACAGTCTAAAGATGATCTGTCGGGCGGTATAATATACATCCTGAACAGCAGCGGTAACATTGTAATGCGCACCAATGCAGCGGCGCGTACAGTGAACATTGCTGCTTTACCACCGGGCGTTTATACATTGCTGTTCACTCAAAAAACGCAAAAGATCACAAAACGGTTTGTGAAAATACCACAGTAACCTGTTGGCGCAGGAACATAAAAGCCCTCCCGGAATAGCTCCGGGGGGCTTTTTTTTATATTAACATCCCCCGGTCACGATAAAATGGGGAAAGCCGTTCCATATTAATTTTTTTTGATGATGTGCTCTTTTTATGGCGGGATGCATTGAAATGGCCGGCCTATTTAGTAAATTAACAGTGGTAATACGATTTTCAGTTAAGCCCATTAGCCTGTTCTTAGACCTGCAGCCTTATTAACCATTCAAAAAGATTAAACCTGCCATGCAACATCAAAAATGGTATAACTCCCAAATGTTTTAAACAATGCAGGAATATCTACCATCCAAAAATATTCAGCAGGCCGTTCCCTTTTTTGCAGTAGCAGATATGGAGGCCTCCATCCGCTTTTATGTAGAGGGCCTTGGCTTTGAGATTATTGCCAGATGGGAGCCCCGCGGGAAAATAGAATGGTGCTGCGTACAGCGGGAAGGCGCCGCAATCATGTTACAGGAGTACCATACGGAGGGGCCTGATGCCTGGAAGCCCGAAGGCAAAGTAGGTGTAGGCGTATCCATCTGTTTTATTTGTGAAGATGCGCTGGCCCTGTACCACGAGTTTATTGCCAATGGTATCAGCACTACAGAGCCGTTTGTAGGAAATAATATGTGGGTCATTAACCTGTATGATCCGGATGGGTATACCCTGAATTTTGAAAGCAGCACAGATGTGCCGGAAGAAACCCGGTATTCTGAGTGGGAACAAGCGTAATGACGCCGCCCCGCGCCAGGCTGTATATCTCGCTGTATTGCCTTAAATTGTAGGCGGATAAAAAACCGTCTACTTTATGGAACTGGGGATCAGCACATTTGGAGAAGTACAGCCGGAAGGCGTAACAGGTAACGCAGCACAATCTTACCTGCGTATGCAGGAAATTATTGAAGAAGCCAGGCTGGCCGATGCCGTTGGGCTGGATGTGTTTGCAGTAGGGGAGCATCACCGGCCTGATTTTGTTATATCCGCCCCGGAAGTAGTCCTGGGCGCAATTGCCGCTGTTACAAAAAATATTCGTTTAACCAGCTCCGTTATTGTGCTCAGCTCTGCTGATCCCGTACGTACCTTTCAGCAGTTTGCCACCGTTGATCTGTTATCCGGCGGACGGGTGGAGATCCTGGCCGGCCGTGGCTCCTTCACAGAATCTTATCCTTTGTTCGGTTACAACCTGGCAGATTACGATGCTTTGTTTGAGGAAAAGCTGAACATGCTGTTACAGATCAACCAGCATGAAACCCTCACCTGGAAAGGGAAGTTCCGGGCGCCTGTCAGCAACCGCGGTGTTTATCCAAGACCTTACCAGGCAGCTTTGCCCATTTGGCTGGCCATAGGTGGTACGCCGGCATCTGCGGTACGTGCAGGCAAGCTCAATTTGCCTTTAACGCTGGCCATTTTAGGTGGCCGCCCCAGCCAGTATGTACAATTGATCGATTTATACCGGCAGTCGGCCCAAACAGCAGGCCACGATCCTGCACAGCTGCCGCTGGCCATCAATTCCCAGTTTTATGTGGCCGATAGTTCAGACCAGGCAGCAGATGAGTTTTTCCCATCTTACCAGGTGCTCATGAACCGTGTAGGTAAAGAGCGCGGCTGGCCGCCCCTTACACGGAACCAGTTTGAATACCTGCGTATGCCGGAAGGTCCCTTGTTTGTAGGCAGCGTGCAGGAGATCATTGATAAGCTGCTGTACCAGCATCAGCTGTTCAATAATACCCGTTTCCTGGCGCAGCTGGTAAAGGGTTATATTACGCACGACAAAGTATTGCATGCTATTGAGCTGTTCGGAAAAAAAATAGCTCCGGCCGTGCGGGAAGCATTGGGTAAATAACAGCACTGACGCACTATGCCCGCTATATTGTCGCTATTACACCGCCCTTACGTGCACATTCTTATTTAAGTTTGTTTTAATCAAAAACTACCACCATGTTATTGCAAAACAAGAATGCTGTTATCTATGGAGCAGGCGGCTCATTAGGCGGCGCGGTAGCAAAAGCGCTGGCCGCAGCAGGCGCACAGGTATTTCTTACCGGCCTGCACCTGGAAAATGTGCAGCAGCTGGCAAACGCGATCTGTGCCGCAGGCGGCCGGGCAGAAGCAGCTGTGGTAGATGCATTGGACGAAAAAGCTATTGAAACGCATATACAGCAGGTAAAGCAGAAAGCAGGTACCATAGATATTTCTTATAACGCCATCGGCCTGGAAGCTAAACAGAATATTCCGCTGGTTGAGATGGCGCTGGCCGACTTTCTACGGCCGGTGAACATTGCCATGCACACACAATTCCTGACTGCAACGGCAGCCGGCAGGGTAATGATGGCCCAGGGTTCCGGCGTTATTTTATCGCTTACTGCTACACCGGCTGGTATTGGTTATCCATTGGTAGGTGGTTTTGGACCGGCCTGTTGTGCCATGGAAAGTTTTTCCCGCGACCTGGCATCGGAGCTGGGGCCCCATGGGGTGCGGGTGGTAAATATGCGCTCCGGCGGATCGCCTGACTCCCGCGTTTTTGCAGAAGCCATCGCCAGCTCACCAGCTGCACCGGAATTTTTAGTGAAACTGAGGGCAGACACCATGCTTAAAAAGTTGCCTCCAATGGCGGATATTGCCAATACTGCCGTATTCCTGGCCTCTGACCTGGCCGGCTCCATTACCGGTGTTACCATTGATATTACCTGCGGTACCACCAATGCCCTGAATTATAAAATGCCCAACATTCCGCTGAAATAACATTTTTGTACTTTTTAGCTAACTTAGGGCATGGTTACACGTTATTATGCCCTGCTATTACTATGCTTAGCTGCAGGCAGTTCCACTTTAGCCCAGGATATACCGGTGGTGGCGCCCGGCGCCACTGTAAAGGAAGTAGCAAAACAATTTGCGTTTACCGAAGGACCCGCGGTAAATAAACAGGGCGATATTTATTTTACCGATCAGCCGAATGATAAGATCTGGAAGTACGATGTGAATGGAAAGCTGTCATTGTTCATGGACAAAACAGGCCGCTCCAATGGATTGTACTTTGATAAAAAAGGCAACATCATTTCCTGTGCAGATGAAAAAGATGAGCTATGGTCTATTAGCCCATCTAAAAAAGTAACCGTACTGCTCAGCGATTATGAAGGCAAAACATTGAACGGTCCCAACGACCTGTGGATCGATCCTAAAGGCGGTATCTACTTCACCGATCCTTTTTACCCCCGCGATTACTGGACCCGCAAAACGCCGGACATAAAAGAACAGAAAGTATATTATTTGCCTAAAGGGAAGAAAGCCGCTGTGGTGGCAGCTGATGGCCTTGTGAAACCTAACGGTATTGTAGGTACGCCGGATGGCAAATATTTATACGTAGCGGATCTTGAAGCAGGCAAAACCTATAGGTACAGCATTGATCCGGATGGCTCTTTAACAGGCAAAGAGTTATTTGTATCCCAGGGTTCTGATGGTATGACGCTGGATAATGAAGGGAATTTATACATTACCGGCCAGGGCGTAACCATCTATGATAGTACCGGGAAAAAGCTGGGCAATATTCCCATTCCCACCCATTGGACAGGCAACGTTTGTTTTGGCGGCAAAGACCGGAAAACATTATTCATCACTGCATCAGAAGCTATTTACACGCTGCAGATGCGTGTGAAAGGAGTAGAGTAAAATACTTACACCATACAAAACGCTCATGAATTAATTCATGGGCGTTTTTCATAGCTGTTATCATTAAATAAATTTCACATTGTTATCCCGCAGACATTTTTTAAAACAAGGCACAGGTTTATTAGGCGCATTGTATGCAGGTAATAATTTAGCCTGGGCGCTGCCTTCATCTATAAATGAAGATGAGCTATCTGTGCTTTGCCGGCAGCTTACAGATACCTGGGGCAGTGCGCTGTTGAAGATGCAGGTAAAAGACAAGGCCGATAAAAATTATGGTACCATCATCTATCCGCCGGAAAATGCGGTGCATGGCCGCATGGGCGATACCATCTATCCCTTCCTGCACCTGGCCCATGTAACCAATAACAGTGATTATGCAGATGCAGCTATACTCCTGTACCGCTGGATGGAAAACACCGTGAGCCAGCAGGATGGCTCCTGGTTAAATGAACCGGTAAAGGGCGCCTGGAAAGGCACCACTGTATTTTCCGCCATCGCCCTGGGCGAAGCCTTAAAGCAGCATGGTACTTTGCTGGATAATAATTTCAAAAATGAGCTAACGGCCCGTTTGAAAAAGAGCGGTGATTTCATCTACAAAACTTTTAACATTGACTACGGGAATATTAATTATCCCATTTCCGCTACCTATGGCTTGTCCCTGTTAGGTGAAATACTGGGCGAGCCCCGTTTCAGCCGCCGTGGCCGTGAGCTGGCGCATAAAGCATTGCGGTTTATAACTGCAAAGGATGGTTTTCTGACCGGCGAAGGCGGGCCTTATCATAAGCGCAGCGCTAAAGGATGTTTGTCGGTAGACCTGGGTTATAATGTAGAAGAATCCCTTCCTTCACTGGTGTTGTATGGGTTGCTCACAAAAGATAATGAAGTGCTGGATGTGGTAAGCCGCGCCCTCGAAACACACATGCAGTTCATGTTGCCGGATGGTGGCTGGGATAACAGCTGGGGCACCCGCAACTACAAATGGACCTATTGGGGCAGCCGTACCTCCGATGGCTGCCAGCCGGCCTATGCGCTGATGGCTAACCGCAATCCTGCCTTTTACAAGGTAGCATTGCTGAACACACAGTTGTTAAAAGCCAATACGCATGATGGTGTTTTATACGGCGGCCCGCATTACCTGAGCCATGGCGTAAGCGCCAGCCTGCACCACACTTTTTGCCATATTAAAGCGCTGGTAACTATACTGGATCATGGTGTGCCAAAACCACCGGCAACTTTTGCCAAAGTAACCCTGCCGCGGGAGCAGGCATACGGCAGCCGTTTTTTCAGTGATATACAAACCACGCTCATCTCCCACGGCGCGTTCAGGGCTACTGTTACGGCCTATGACCGCAACTATAAAGATTTTAAAGGCGGCCATGCTTCCGGTGGCGCGCTTACCATGCTATGGCATGAAAAGGCAGGGTTGATCTTCACAGCCAGTATGAATGAGTACCAGCTGATTGAAGCAGGTAATATGCAGGTGGATAACGATCCTTTATCCATGCCTTTAACACCGCGTATTGAATTACAGGAAGGCGGGGCTGTTTACATGAATATCCATGACCTTACTGCAACTATGAAAACTACGCAGGAGCAGGATACCATCGTTATACATACCCGCTCTAAGCTGGTAAATAAAGATCAGCAGCAGCCGGCAGCAGGCGCCGTGAATTGCGAGGTAACTTACCGGTTCAGCAAAGACAAAGTAATTTTGCATTTTAAGCATGATGCAAAAGAAGGAAGACCCGTGAAGATCATAGTGCCGGTTATTTCCCCATCTTCAGAAAGCTATGAAATTACATTAGCGCATACTGCGGAGGTCCATAAACAGGAGGGAAGTGTGCGTATTACTCCTGATAAAAAAATGATGTTGTTACCCATGACGGGAGAGCGGGTATTTAATTTTGTACCCGGCCTGGAAGCGCTGCCTTTTTGCATAGAAGCCAATGAAACAGTAATAGAGCTGGGCTTTTTTGCCTGACCTTATAATGATACCCCGCTGGTAGAAATTTATTTTGAGCAGGCAACCCTTTGTTTATAATCTGCATTTATACTTGTATAACCACTTTACCAACAGGGAATGGATCTACCGGTACTCATCAAAGAAGCAAAACAAGGCAGCGCTGCTGCTCAGAAATGCATTTTTGATCAGCTGGCAGATAAAATGTTAATGGTTTGCCGCCGGTATGTGAAGAACCAGGAGGATGCGGAGGAGCTGCTGCTGGATGGCTTTTACAAATTCTTTAAAGGCTTGCCTGCTTTTAATTACCAGGGCGAAGCCGCTTTATACACCTGGCTGAAGCGCATCATGATCAATGAATGCCTGATGTTCCTGCGGAAGAAACAGGCCTTTGTAATTGTGTCGGAAACCGTAGCAGAAACCATTCCGCTGGAAGAGGAAGCATTGAATAATTTATCGGCCACAGATATTTTTAACCTGATCGTACAGCTGCCGGCGGGGTACCGCACGGTTTTTAACCTGCATGCTATTGAAGGTATGAATCATGGGGAGATTGCTTCCCTGCTGGGTATTTCCGAAGGTACTTCCAAATCGCAGCTAAGCAAAGCAAGATCATTGTTACAGAAAATGTTGCTGCAAAAAAATATTACGTATGTCAAACGAAGCACACAATAAGGATTGGGTAAGCAGGCTGGATGGCTTAAACCATGCAGCTGGCGAGGCGGGATTGGATAAGAACGCCGCGTGGGACAAGCTGCATACCCGCATGCAGCGGAAACAACGTAAAAGTAAAGCCGGATGGTATTGGGCTGCAGCGGCTTGTGTACTGGCGGCCTGCCTGATACCGGCCTTGCTGGTGCATAAACAAAAGTATACCGGGGTACACACCTCGCCAGCGGTAACTTACCACCATTCGGATACAGCGGCAGCTTCGGTTATTTCAAAAAAGGAAGCTCCTGTTAATGTGGTGAAGGAAATGCATAAACCGGTTGCAGCACAGCAGGAGGTTGCAGCGATATTGCCGGCCCTTATTCATCCGGTTAATCCCACCAATATTACTGCTGCTTTAAAGAAAGATACCTTACAAATAACCGATACCATGCTGGCAGCTGTTCCCGCAACCGCTGCACCAAAGAAAATGCGGGTAGTACATATTAACGAGCTGGGTGAGGCAACAGTAAATGAAGTAGTATACCCGGAGTATAAGCCATTTACCATCAGAGTTAATAGCCCGGCAGGTTTAGGTGATCAAACAATTGCAAATAGTACACTTAATATTCATCTCTCTCCAAAAAATTAGCTAAATGAAAAAAATGATCTGTTTATGGATGCTGGCTAGCAGCATCACGGGAGTGGTATGCGCGCAGGAAAAAAAAGCTGTAACCAATGAGGATAAAACCTTTGAGCTGCCGGCAAATAAAATAACCAGGAGCTTCTGGATTGAGCTGGATAAAGGTAATAAGATGCAGGTAGAGCTGGTGAACATTGATGACCTGGAACAGGTTGGGAACGTGGATTCCCTGGTAAGGATGTTCCTGCAGGACCTTGCGCCCTTAAAGGATTCGTTGTCTGATGAGCTGTCCTATAAGCGGATCGACTATGTAACAGATACAAAGGCAAAGAAGATCCGCATTTACAAAGGCAGGTCTAACAGCAACAGCTATCTTATTCAGCGGGGAGAGGTGGCTGCTTTAAAATTGGAGCAGGATACCATTCATTTTTTAGGCAAGGTAAATAACGGGCATCCTTACCGGTTTAGCTTTTTTGTGAATAACTGGAATGAGCTGGCCGCCTATGCAGATGGCCGTTTGAATGACAAGCTGCATACCCTTGGAACAAAGTATAATACTGACTGGATGAGAGGAGAAGATGGACGGATGCATCTTACAAAAGATTATTTGATCTCAGCTAAGCAGAGCCGGGGATATTTATCTCCAGGGGGGGATCAGCTGGAGCTGAATGCAGCAGCAAGTATTCAGAACTATAAGAATTATTTTGTACCTGGTTTTTCACTGGGGGGAGCTGTAATAGCCAGCTCCATTTTTCATAATAAGCTGGTAAAGCATGTATTGGGTGTGTACTGGGAACCTAACTTTTTCTTTGGTAAGGATAGTGATGGTAAGGCCAGGGTTTACCGGAATGATTTTCTTACACTGGTTTATGGACAGGGAGCTGCAAAACAGCCGGGTAAAAAACCTGATCTTACATTTACTTTTTCGCTTGGTTATTTGATCCACCGGGAAGGTGATTATATGGCGCCGCATACTTTTCGTATAGGCATGGGGCGTATGTCGCTGTTTGAAGGTAAAACAAAGGTAGAGCCGTTATTATATTTTAACGATTTCTTTAAAGGGGTAACACCCGGCATAAGGCTGATCCAATATTTTTAAAAAGGCATAACAATATCTTGATCTGCTGCTCTTTGAATTTGATCCGGAAATTTGCGATTTTTACTTTGCGCTAAATCGTTAACAATGGAAGAATTAAAAGAAGAGATCGCAGACCAGGTTCGTGCTATGATAGCAGGCGGGTTTTATGATGCAGAGGAAATACAGGAGAATATCATGGATATATTCTATGATGAGGTGCTGGACGAAGCATGGCTGAAAGAAGAGATCAGCCGCCAGTATACCGCCCGCTTGCAGGAGCAGGCAGCCTGGCCACAGGAGACCGATTTTGACCGGCTGGCCCGCGTCTTTGATCAGCTGAACAGTTCCGGCATTATTGCCTTGCACAATGCCGGCTATACCCGGCAGGACGGTGAAAGTGATTGCGGCCATATCTACAGCGAATTAAAAGCAGAAGGTATTACCACCCGCGGGTATTGCTTTTACCATACGCAGGACTTGGAACGGGTAATAGAAGGGCATGAGCTGTATTTAGCCTTTGGAACTTTTGAAGCAGATAGCCTTGCTGTTGTTGCCATAGGGGAGGAGATTGTTAAAGTATTGGCCGCTCATGGTTTTGAAAATAAATGGGACCATACTGCAGATACCCGGATCGCTATACCTGGTATAAAATGGCAGAAACGGTTTGGTACGGAGAACTGCAGTGAGGAACGGGCGGTGGAGTTGTTGAGTAATAGCGTGGAATAGCCCGATCTACCCTATCCCGTAATAATCATTCATCAATTTATCAAACCACCGTCCCGGTAATATTTGCTTAAGCAAGGGAACAATGGTTTGCCCGGTTTGACCTATAAGATAACGGTGAGCAGGATGTTTGGCAGCCACAATTTTGCAAAGCCTGGCGCCAATAGCAGCCGGGGACGCGGCAGCGCCTTCATTCTTTTCAATATTTGCAATAACAGTATAGTACGCCTTTTCTAAAGCGGGATGTTGCATTGTAAAGGGAGCTTTCTCACGGTTTTGCGTGATGGGCGTATTAAAATCACCGGGATTAAGGATCACCACTTTAACGCCTGTGCTCCGTAATTCCATCCGTAAGCTTTGCGTATAACCTTCCAGCGCGTATTTGGAAGCCACGTACATGCTCTGGTAAGGAAGTCCCATAAGGCCAGCCAGCGATCCCATATTTACAATTAACCCCTTTTTATTTTCGATCATGCCCGGTAATACGGTGTTGCACATACGAACGATCCCGAAAAAATTCACCTCAAATTGTTTTTGCGCCATTGCAACAGGCATGGCATAAGCCGGGCCTACAACACAATTGCCGGCATTGTTAACCAACACATCTATCCGGCCTTCCATCTTCAGAATGTGTTCAACAGCAGTACGTGCGGAGGTATCATCCGTTACATCCAGCTCAATGGGCCTGAAGGATACCGCTTTCATACGTTGCAGATCCCGGGTGGACCCATAAACAACATGGCCCTTTTCCTGCAGTGCGTTAGCGCAGGCCAGGCCAATACCGGAAGAAGCGCCTGTTACAAGGATTACTTTTTTCACAGTGGCGTTATGTTAGCTATTAAAGGTAAGAAGATCCCGGGCGTGCATACTGAAATTCATTATATTTATATACAATGTCAAAAGATAAGTTTCGGGTCAGCATCCCAGATCCCTGTACTCAAGCCTGGAGTGATATGACGCCTGCCGAAGGCGGCCGCTTTTGTAGCCATTGTCAGAAAGCAGTGATAGATTTTTCATTAATGACTGACAAAGAAATAATTGCGGTTATCAGCAACCACAATAAAAGCCTTTGCGGGCGTTTTCAATCTGCACAACTCAACCGTAGCCTGCATGTGCCGGCCCCGCCGAAACGCTCTTTTTTTCCTGCAGCAGTATTTGCATCTTTAATAGCAGCCCTGGTGCCGGAAAGTAGTAAGGCGCAAACCCTGGCAAGTACCACCGCTCAATCCACGCCCATTAAAACAGAACATGCTAAAAGCAGGGCGGCAGCCGCTGCCTTTAAAGGGCAGATCATTGATTCGCTTACCGGTAAGGGTTTAGCGGGTGTTACTATCTCATTAAAACATAAGGGCGTAGAAGAGTCAGGCGCCATCACCGATGGGGAAGGTAAATTTGTGTTGAACATCCCTGCCAGGCTTAGACAACAGGCACTTAGGGTTAATATCAGCTATATCGGTTACGCCTCAAAGGAGGTTTCATTTGATATGGATCAGCAGCCTTTGTCAACGACCATTGAACTAAAACCGTCAAACATCGACCTGCCGGAGATAGCGGTGGTGGGATACGGCACTAGAACCGGGGTTGTAATAATGGGTGCTATTTCCATTGTTAATACACAGCCTGTCACAATCAAAAAAGAAGAAGCGCGTAAACGAACCTGGTGGTGGCGGATCACCCATCCTTTCAGGCGCAGATAAATCCGGAATGGGATATTTACAATAGCCGGAAACTACCCGCCACCCCCGAACCTTTTCCTCTATTTTTACCAACCAAACAACTTCTGTTAAAATTACATTAAAATTCGTTTATATTCATTTTACCCGCCAAACCACCAAAATTTAATCAATTTTTAATAAGGGCTTATCAAAGTTTTATTAATTTTGAGCCCCAAATGAGAGTATTTATTTTTTTCATATATCTGTGTAGCCTGATGTCGCTGGGGTATGATTATTTTCATACAACGGGTACCCTGCACCGTACCATGTGCTACTCTCAGGCACAGGATAGTGAAAAAAAGCAGCAGGTAAATGCTACCGTAAATACAGATCAGACCTACACCTTTATCCAGGATATTCACCCAAATGAAGAAAGAGAATTCCTGATCAGTGACAATGTGGAGGATGAAGACGCGAATAATTACTTTGCCAGGAAATATAAATTGTTAACCAGGTGTTATTTAACATCCTCGGGCTCACCCGGCTTAAATCATTTCTACGGCGGCTTTAAAGACCGTCCACTCTTTTACAGCTATTTATCCTATAAATACATTACACAAAGAACTTTAAGGATCTGATCAGGTAATATGCATTAGCAACCTACGGTGCGAGCATGAATACCTGGCGGATGTATATTAACGCTACTCCCCCTGCACGACAATTCAGGTCTTGCCCCGGCTACTGATGCCATCTTACATCCAGAGAGATCTCTGACGTTCAAGTGCCAACCGTTCAATCCATTACAATCATGAAGAAAATTGTCATGCTCGCAGGCATAGCTGCCATGCTGTACCAAACAAGCTGTACATCTGCTAAAAGCGAAGAAAAAGAAGAAGCCAGCAAGTATATCGTTACCAGTCCTTTAAGGGTGGATACCTCTTTTACCAAGGAATATGTTTCGCAGATAAAATCTGTCAGGAACATTGAGATCCGGGCACTGGAAAAGGGCTTCCTGCAAAACATTTATGTTGATGAGGGCCAGTTTGTAAAAGCTGGTCAGCTGTTGTTCAGGATCATGCCGAAAATGTATGAGGCTGAATTGCTGAAAGCTGAAGCGGAAGCCAAAGCTGCAGAAATAGAGCTGCAGAATACGAAAACCCTGGCCGATAAAAATGTGGTCTCAAAAAATGAGCAGGCCGTAGCCCAGGCCAAGCTGGATCAGGCAAAGGCCGAAATGTCGCTGGCGAAGTTCCATGTGTCGGCCACTGAGATCAGGGCGCCGTTTGACGGTGTCATTGACCGCATCCCATTGAAACTGGGAAGCCTGGTGGATGAAGGCGAATTAATGACCAGCCTTTCAGATAACAGCCAGATGTTCGCCTACTTCAATGTATCTGAGCCGGAATACCTGGACTATGAAACCAATACCAAAGGCCGCGGCAATAATAAGGTAAGCCTGTTGCTGGCCAATAACACCCCCCTGCCTTATAAAGGGGATGTGGAAACCATTGAGAGCGAGTTTGATCATGAAACAGGAAATATTGCCTTCCGGGCAAAATTCCCGAATCCCGACAAGCTGTTAAAACATGGCGAAACCGGTAAGGTGCTGATGACAGTGCCGCTGAGGAATGCATTGGTTATTCCGCAGAAAGCCACTTACGAAATTCAGGATAAGATGTATGTTTTTGTGGTAGACAACAACCATGTGGTAAGATCAAAGAACATTACCATCATCGGCCGCATGCCGGACCTGTATGTGATTGAAAGTGGCATTTCAGAAACTGACAAGATACTGCTCGAAGGTGTGCAGAAGGTAAAAGATGATGATAAGATCAACTTTGAATACCAGGCGCCAGGGGAAGTTATTTCCCACCTGCGGTTAAAAGCGGAATAGTAGTTTATTATCTAATAGCGTAGTTCAATGTTCAATAAGTTTATACAACGGCCGGTTCTGTCGATAGTTATTTCGCTTATAATCGTTTTCCTGGGGGTACTGGCCATTACCAATTTACCAGTAACACAATTTCCATCCATATCACCGCCTAAGGTGAATGTCACGGCAGAATATCCCGGGGCAAATGGTGAACTAATGATCAAATCTGTGATCATTCCCCTGGAAAGGGCCATCAACGGTGTTCCGGGCATGAAATACATAGCCTCCGATGCAGGTAATGATGGGGAGGCTTCCATACAGGTAGTATTTAACCTGGGCACCGATCCTAACCAGGCATCGTTAAATGTGCAGAACAGGGTGGCATCCGTAGTGAATAAGCTGCCGCCACTGGTAGTGCGTGAAGGTGTGAAGATCACCCGTGAGGAATCTAACATGCTCATGTATGTGAACCTTTACAGCACCGATCCTAACATGGATCAGAAATTCCTTTTCAATTTCGCGGACATCAACATATTATCAGAGCTGAAAAGGGTGGATGGTGTTGGATTTGCGGATATTCTCGGTAACCGGGAATATGCCATGAGGATCTGGTTGAAGCCCGACCGTATGCTGGCCTATAAGATCTCGGCCGATGAGGTGATGAAAGCGCTGGACGAGCAAAGCCTGGAAGCCTCTCCCGGTAAAACCGGTGAAAGCTCCGGTAAAAGGTCCCAGACGTTTGAATATGTATTGAAATATCCCGGCCGTTTCAGCACCAAGGAAGGATATGAAAATGTGATCTTAAGATCCAGCCCTGATGGTGAGATCCTTCGCCTGAAAGATGTGGCAAGCGTGGAGTTCGGAAGCTCCATGTACGATATTTATTCCAACCTGAATGGCCGGTCTTCAGCAGCAATTGTGTTAAAGCAATCGTACGGAAGTAATGCCAGCCAGGTGATCAAGGATGTGAAGGCCAAGCTGAAAGAGATCAAGGCCAGCTCCTTTCCCAAAGGAATGGATTATGAGATCAGCTATGACGTATCCAAATTCCTGGATGCCTCTATCGAAAAAGTAATTCACACCCTGGTGGAAGCCTTCATCCTGGTGGGATTGGTGGTGTTCCTGTTCCTGGGCGACTGGCGTTCTACGCTGATCCCCGCCATGGCGGTGCCGGTATCCCTGATCGGAACTTTTGTGTTCATGCAGTTCTTCGGCATTACGCTTAACCTCATTACCTTATTTGCATTGGTGCTTGCAATTGGTGTGGTGGTGGATGATGCCATTGTGGTAATTGAAGCGGTGCATGCAAAAATGGAGGAAGAGCATCTTTCGCCGCTAAAGGCTACCAAGAAAGCCATGCATGAGATCAGCGGGGCTATTATTGCTATCACCTTTCTGATGGCAGCGGTATTTATCCCGGTGGCATTTATGTCTGGCCCGGTGGGCATCTTCTACCGGCAGTTTTCCATCACCATGGCCACCGCCATTATTCTTTCCGGTATAGTGGCCCTTACCCTTACCCCGGCTCTTTGCGCCATGATCCTGAAGAATAATCATGGAAAGCCCAAAAAGAAAACGGTGGTAGACAGGTTCCTGGATGGCTTCAATAACTCGTTTAACCGTACGCAGGGGAAATACCAGCAAGTGCTGGGAAAAATTGTTAGCAGGAGGGTGGTCACCTTTGCGGTGCTCGTCGCTTTCTGTATCGGCATATTTTTTCTGAATAAGAGCGTGCCTTCCGGTTTTATCCCGAATGAGGACCAGGGTATGTTCTATGCTATTATTCAAACGCCACCGGGATCCTCACTGGAACGTACAAACGAAATAGCGGAAAGGCTGCAAAAACTTGCAGAGCATATTGAAGGCGTGCAATCCGTTTCTTCCCTGGCAGGGTATGAGATCCTTACAGAAGGTACCGGGTCCAACTCGGGCACCTGTCTGATCAACCTGAAAAGCTGGGAAGAACGCAAACATTCTGTACAGGAAATTATTAGTGAGCTGGAAGAGAAATCGAAAGATATTACCGGCGCCACCATTGAGTTCTTTCAGCCGCCAGCTGTGCCGGGTTACGGTGCTGCCGGTGGTTTTGAATTGCGTTTGCTGGATAAAGCAGGGTCAGGCGATTATAAAAAGATGGAAACGGTGAGCCGTGACTTTGTAAGGGAATTGAGCAAACGTCCTGAGCTGGCATCCGTATTTACCTTTTATAGCGCCAGCTTCCCGCAATATATGCTGCGGGTGGATAATGACATTGCACAGCAAAAAGGCGTGACCATTGACAATGCCATGAACACGCTTTCCACATTAATAGGAAGTAACTACGAGATCAGCTTTATTAAATATGACCGCCAGTATAAGGTGATCGTGCAGGCATCGCCGCAATACAGGGCATTGCCGGACGATATCCTGAAGCTGTACGTAAAAAATGACCGTGATGAAATGGTGCCTTTCTCTGCTTTCATGAAAATGGAAAAGGTGTATGGTTTATCAGAGATCACCCGGCATAACATGTACAATGCATCGGAAATAAGCGGTTCATCTGCACCCGGCTACAGTAGCGGTGAAGCTATTAAGGTGATTAACGAAGTGGCGCAAAAAACTTTGCCAAGAGGATTTGGGATCGACTGGGCCGGTATTTCAAAAGATGAAGTGGCCCAGGGTAACCAGGCCATATACATCTTCCTGATCTGTCTTGGTTTCGTATACCTGATCCTGTCTGCACAGTATGAAAGCTTTATCCTGCCTTTATCGGTGATCCTTTCACTGCCGGCTGGTATCTTCGGCGCGTTCCTGTTGCTGAAAGTAACGGGATTGGAAAATAACATCTATGCGCAGGTAGCCATGGTAATGCTGATCGGGTTACTGGGTAAGAATGCCGTATTGATCGTGGAGTTTGCGGTGCAGAAACACCGTTCAGGAGCCACCGTATTACAGGCTGCCATGGAAGGTTCCAAGGTAAGGTTCCGTCCTATCCTGATGACCTCATTCGCATTCATTGCAGGTTTGATCCCATTGGTTTTTGCCTCCGGCCCTGGTAAGATCGGTAACAGAACGATTGGTACGGCCGCCGCAGGCGGTATGCTTTTCGGAACAGTTTTCGGTGTGCTGGTTATACCCGGGTTATACTACATATTCGGCAAAATAGCAGAAAGACGTATGCTTGTTAAAGATGAAGAAGAAAATCCATTAACTGAAGAAATTGATCACAATGTATAAATCAAGGATACAACGATGGATTGGGCCGCTGAGTATTTGCCTGGCTGTAGCAAGCTGCAAGGTCCCCGCGATTATGCCGTCAAATGAGAACAGATCGGTTCCCGGATCCTACAACGATAGCCAGGATACGGTTAATATGTCGGCCACTCAATGGCGCACATTTTTTAAGGATCAGAACCTGGTGAGCCTGATAGACACAGCGCTGAAGAACAACCAGGAGATGAAGATCACCCTGCAGGAAATTGAGATCGCGAAGAATGATATCCGTTCCAGGCACGCGGCATTACTGCCAACAGTGAGCTTAAGGGCCGGCGCTGAGCTGGAAAAAGTGGGCAGGTATACCAGCCAGGGTGCAGGCGATGCATCTACTGAGATAAAGCCCGGGAAAGAAGTGCCGGAGAACCTGCCGAATTATATGATAGGCGCTTATGCGAACTGGGAAGCAGATATCTGGAAAAAGCTGCACAACGCTAAGAAAGCTGCGGTTACCAGGTACCTGGCAACAGTGGAAGGCAGGAACTTTGCGCTTACAAACCTGATCGCTGAAGTAGCCAATTCTTATTATGAGCTGCTGGCGCTGGATAACCAGCTGGGCATCGTAAAACAGAACATCGAGCTGCAAAAAAGCGCCCTGGAAATTGTAAAGGTGCAGAAAGAAGCTGCCAGGGCAACTGAGCTGGCCGTTCAGAAATTTGAAGCGGAAGTGTTGAAATCCCAGAGCATGGAGTTTGACATTCTGCAAAGCATAAAGGAAACAGAGAATAAGATCAACTTCCTGTTAGGCCGGTATCCGCAGGAAATACCTAGGGATAAAAGCGACTTCTTAGGGTTGCTGCCACAGGCCGTTAGTTCCGGTATTCCTTCGCAGCTGCTGGCTAACCGCCCGGATATTAAACAGGCGGAGCTGGACTTAGCCGCTGCAAAGCTGGATGTAAAAGTAGCGCGGGCCGAATTTTATCCTTCACTCGGCATTTCAGCCGGAGTAGGGCTTGAAGCGTTTAAGCCTTCTTACCTGGTGAAATACCCCGTTGAATCGCTGCTTTATTCTCTGGCCGGTGATCTTGTGGCGCCGCTTATTAACCGGAATGCCATCAAAGCGGAGTTTAACAGCGCCAATGCGCGCCAGCTGCAGGCTATATATAACTATGAGCGTACCATTTTAAATGCGTACCTGGAAGTTTCCACGCAGCTTTCCAACATCAGTAACCTGGAACACAGTTATGATCTGAAGTCAAAGCAGGTGGATGCACTCACCAGGTCTATCGATATTTCCAATGACCTGTTCAAGTCTGCCAGGGCAGATTACTTTGAAGTGCTGATGACACAGCGCGATGCGCTGGAAGCTAAGCTGGAGCTGGTTGAAACTAAAAAAGAGCAGCTGAATGCTGTAGTGAATATTTACAGGGACCTGGGAGGTGGATGGAAGTAGGATGATCTTATCTTAAATGAAAAGAGCCGGCAAGCAATTGACCGGCTCTTTTTGTTTTAAACTATTTAAGCTTTTTCTCTACCCATTTATTTGTTTCATCTACCAGCAATGACAGCACATCTTTTTTGCCTGCCTTAAAAGAATGATCTGCTCCTTCCAGTTTTACCAGGGTAGCTTTTTTCAAAGACGCGCATACTGTTTCAATCAGCTCCCAGGTAGCCAGGGTATCTTTGCTGCCCTGCAAAAAAAGCATCGGTATTTTCAGCGCTTTTAAATGGTCGGCGCGCTCAGTGGAGGGCTTGCCGGAGGGATGCAATGGAAAACCATAGAAAATAATGCCGTTAACCGTATTATTCGGATGGGCTGCCAGGTATTGTGAGCTCATTCTTCCTCCAAAAGATTTGCCGGCAGCAAACAGCGGTAGTTTGGGCGCTAATTCACGCGCCTTTGTAATAACTGCTTCTATTGTTGCGTGGGCAACTGCGGGAGTATCAGGCCGGCCCTTTTTCCCTTCAGCAAAAGGGAAGTTAAACCGTAGCGTGGCAATGCCTGCCGCTGAAAGTGCATTGGCCAGCGTTTCCATAAATGAATGATCCATACCGGCTCCTGCGCCATGTGCCAGCGTAAAAATGCACTTCGCTTTGTCCGGAGCTATATATTTAGCTGAAACAGTGCCGATTGCAGGGGAAACTGTTAGTTTTAAGGATTGTGTACTCATGGTAAGATCAAAATTAAATCATCTCCACGTTAACCTTTCACCCTTTTTATCAGGACGTTGATATACGTTTGGCTGCAGTTCATCAATCGGGTTTGTTTCGTTAAGGGTGAATGGCTACATTTAAGAAGGGCTAAAACCTGATTGTCCTTATACACAAAACTTCCAGCAATGAAACATAAACAGGATCTTTCAAGGAGAGCTTTCCTGCTGAATGCCGGCTTATCCGGTGTTGCTTTAACGATCGGCTATTATTGGCCGGCATTGGGAAAAAGTGTTGGCGAAATTATTCATGCAGGGGATGCTGAGAATGCAGCGACGGAGCTAATGTCGTGGATCTCAATAGACAATAGCGGCAAAGTAACCATTTTTAATCACCGTTCAGAAATGGGACAAGGCACCTGGCAGTCCATCCCCCAAATTATTGCAGAAGAGCTGGAAGTTAGCATGGATCAGATAAGTATACGGTTTGCTGCTGCCAACAGAAAATACGGTCCGCAGCCGCAGGAAGGAAGCTTTTCAATACGTGGCTGGTATCAGCAGCTGTTGCGCATGGGCGCCAGCGCCAGGGAAATGTTGATTGAAGCTGCTGCAAAACAATGGGGTGTTGCGGCAACGGAATGTTATGCCGAAAATGCAGCGGTGATACATCGCAGCACAGGACGAAAGCTCAGCTACGGCGCACTGGTAAAAGACGCTTCACAAATAAAGCCACCGTCACAAGTGAAGCTAAAGGAGCGTAAGGATTATAAAGTGATCGGCCAACCCCTGCGCCGTAATGATACTATGGCTAAGGTCAATGGTGCTGCGGTATTTGGCCTGGATAAAAAGCTACCGGGTATGTTATATGCGGTAGTGGAGCGTAGCCCACGTTTCAGAGGGAAAGTAAAAAGCTTTGATGATTCAGCTACAAGATCCGTTAACGGTGTAAAACATGTATTTAAGGTACAACGGCCTGTTTTTGGTATGTTGTATGAAGGCGTGGCCGTAGTGGCCAATTCAATATGGGCGGCTATGCAGGCCTGCAAGCTGCTGAAGGTGGAATGGGATGATGATGGCTTTGAACACCTGGACTCCGAAATGCTTGTTGCAAGGATGCAGGAGGATCTCCACAAACCCTTACCATCAGCAGCTTTTGAAACGGCATTACAAAATGCTGCGATCACTATTGAAGCGGAGTATGAAATGCCCTATCAATCGCATAGCTGCATGGAGCCGCTTAACTGCATTGCCGATGTAAAAGATAACAGCATTGAGATATGGGGGCCTATACAGGAAGCCCTCTGGATACAGGTAGATCTGAGTGAAAGAATGCACATTCCCATTGAAAATGTTACAGTGAATATGACCTTTCTTGGTGGCGGTTTTGGAAGAAAGGCATTCCTGGATTACCCGGTTGAAGCGGCATTAATATCAAAAGAGATGAAAGCGCCCGTGCAGGTAATGTGGACAAGAGAAGATGATATGAGCATGGGGCCTTTTCGTGGCGGAGCATTATACCGGTGCAGGGGTGGGGTGGATGCACAAAAGAAAATAGCTGCATTTCAAATTGTTACCGCTGCACAATACATGGGTGCAGGAACAGATAACGATGCGGAGCAGCAAACTGTAACAACAAATAGCGGCGGAATTGCCGGCCTGGCAAGTGACTATTATCAATCAATACCGCATTATAGTTTTGGAACACTCCCCACAAAGTCTCCTATACCAACTATGTGGTGGCGTGCGCCGGGCGCCAATGTTGATGCATTTGCCGCAGAATGTTTTATAGACGAGCTGGCGCACCTTGCTTCGCAGGATCCGCTTGCATTCAGAAAAGCGCATCTTACCTCGGCCCGTTATCAGGCTTTGGTAAATAAGCTGGCAGCCATCAGCAGCTGGGAATCGCGGCGCAGGAACGATGGATGGGGAGTAGCCATCACAGAATGTTTTGGCAGCATGGTAGGGCAGGTAGTGAAAGTATCCCGCCGGCCGGATCAAAAGATTAAAATTGACAAGGTGTTTGCCCTGATAGATTGTGGCTGGTATGTAAACCCCGATATTATCCGTGCCCAGATCGAAGGAAGCATTATAATGGGGCTGGGCGCAGCACTTAATCACGCCACACATTTTAAAGAGGGTAAGGCAGTTGAAAGGAATTTCAACAGCTACTTAATGCCACGCATCAATGAAATTCCGGAAATAGAAGTGCATATTATGGAGAATGGTGAAAAGCCCGGCGGTGTTGGTGAGCCGGGGTTACCTGCCTTTGCACCCGCGTTATGTAATGCCATTTTTGATCTTACGGGTAAGCGTGTTCGTAAGCTGCCTTTTAAGCTGGAGGAGGTGTGAGGGGATTGATTTTATCTGAAAATTGCCACAGAATATGATAGCCATCTTCATTAGAAAATCCTTCTCCATCCGCCTGAAATAACTAGAAAAAGACTTCAAGTTCCACGGCTTAAGTATTTAAGATTTTTCGTATCACCCTGAGTGGGCAATTCTCAAATTATTTTATACCAGACTTTCAATAGGTTAAAAGTTTTGGCTGAGTATGAAATAATATAGTTGGCCAAAACTTAAAAAAATATGTAGTTTTGGCTGAGTATAAACTATGTTATGCTAACAGGACGAATAGAAGAACAAAAGATACTGGCTAGAAAAATGAGCTCCGGAGAAGCTGAGCTAATCGCGGTATATGGTCGGCGGAGGGTTGGTAAAACATTTCTTATTCGAACCTATTGCAAAGACAGGATCATTTTTGAAGTGACGGGAATTCACGAAGCTTCCTTTAAGGATCAGTTACAGAATTTTAGCCTGGCGCTGCAAGCTGCGATGAAAAGCAAAGTGCCTATCGCCACGCCAGAAAATTGGATAAAAGCATTTCATATGCTTGATCAATGCCTGGATGATTTGCCCAAAAACAAATCAGCCGTATTGTTCTTTGATGAATTCCCCTGGCTTCATACCCAAAGATCCGGCTTTCTGCAGGCATTCGAGCATTGGTGGAACAGTTCCGCTTCTAAGAAAGAACATCTTAAGGTGATCATTTGTGGGTCTGCGGCTTCGTGGATGATCGACCAGGTGATCAATAACAAAGGCGGCCTGCATAACCGGGTAACCCAAACCATCCGCTTACTTCCCTTTACGCTTGCGGAAACGGAGCAGTACTTAATCAGCCGGGGCATCCGGCTCAGCCATTACCTGATCCTGCAGCTATATATGGCTATGGGTGGCATACCACACTACCTCAAGGGAATCCAAAAGGGGGAAAGCGTAGCTCAGGTGATTGATCGCCTGTGCTTTACCAAAGATGGTCTGTTAAAAGGTGAGTTTAAGAATCTTTACCAATCTCTGTTTACCAACTCCCATCACCACGAGACGGTAATCCGGGCGCTTGCCAAAAAAGGGAAGGGGCTGACCCGGAATGAAATCATCGCGGAATGTGGTCTTAGTTCGGGAGGAACAACGACTAAGATACTTAAGGAGTTGGAGGAGTCAGGATTTATTGCGCCGTACATTCCTTTTGAGAAAACCGAAAAGGAAAGCATCTACAAACTCTCAGACGAATATTCTCTATTCTATCTGAGATTTATCGAGCATGCCAAAGCCACCGGTGCAGGTACCTGGATTCGGCAATCAACTACTGCATCATATACTATTTGGAGTGGGTTTGCGTTTGAGTCGGTTTGTCAAAAACATGTTCTGCAGATAAAAAGGGCCCTTGGTATAGAAGGAGTATTGACTGAGGTTTCCGGGTGGCGATATATGCCGCCAAAAGCAAAAAAAGGTGCGCAAATCGATCTGCTGCTTGATCGCCAGGACAAGGTGATCAATCTTTGTGAAATGAAATTCGCTAATGGGGAATTCGTAATCGATAAAAAATATGCAGAGGAACTGGAGAATAAAATCTCAGTGTTTAGGTCTGAGACCAAAACCAAGAGTGCGATTTTTCCTACCATGATCACCACTTACGGTGTGAAGATAAATGATTACTATCGCGACATCGTGCAGGGTGAGATAGTGATGGGGGATTTGTTTAAGTAATGAACATGATTGTGAAATAACAGACTTGAACTGGGGCACTGTGTTCTGATCATGATAAGAGATCTTAGATTGCAATAAACAAACTGCTAAAAAGTTAGTTGTGATTTTTTTTCAGGTTAACACCTGATTAACGGAAGTCAATTTCTGGCATGGTATCTTCGCAACCCGTATGGCTATGGTAAGCACAATGTTATAAATAGCAAGTGTTTATATTAGCATGCCTTCCTGCAGGAACAACTTAACTTATCTTCAAAATAATCCAAACGCAGCATGAGCTAATACTATTAAAGAGATGTCCTTTAATAGGAATGTGCTATATCTGTTGCCAACGGCAGCCAGTTCACTCTTGGTGCTAATCAGAACATTGTAATTACCTGTTGGTGTAATTACAATAAGATTGTATTCCACCGAAGTGCAGAAGGTTCTGATGATCTATCTTGGTTGTAACTAAGCACTATGATCATCCGGTCATTATTTACTTGTTGAGTACAACTCAGGGTTATTTATCACATTTTAAATGAATTTATGTAAACGGATTTTAAACAATTTTTAATTCCGGATTTTGAAGGCAGTTCCGAAGCATTTCGGTATTCCAGAAAGCCATAATTGTAATGTAGGAAAAGAACTTTAGAAGAGAAAATAATAACCCCATATCACATTTTAATATTAAAGAGGTGTTAAAAGTGTGGTAAGCTATTTTATCTGTTAAATCTTTATACTGATCTGTTACAGAATGGTGATCTCTTAACCCCAGGGATTAGCATCCCTTTTCTCCAGTAAAATCCATGTAATGAGCCGCCAATTTAGATTTCAAATACCAGAAGAAGATCATTATTTACAGCTATTCATCGAGGGAAATGAAAGAGGGTTTAATCATATTTATGATCACCTGTACAACTTTGTATTTAATTATGCCTGTAATATAATAAAAAATGGCTTTGAGATTGATTCCATTGTTCAAGATGCATTTTTGCGAGCTTGGGATCATCGGAAAAGAATGAAAAATGCATTGCATATTCGGCGCTTTGCCTGTTTATGTGTACGATGGGAGTGTTATGCTTATTTCAAACGGAAGGCCGGCAAGTCCGAACTAAATATTATAGCGCTGGATCTTCATGAAGAAACCAGCATTGCAGTTTACGATCCGGAAAAGGAAATGGCGCGACGCGAAGAAGCCTTGGTTAAAGAGGAACAGTTGCAGCTTATAGAGAACGCTATTCCATATTTGCGTGGAAACAGGAAAACAATTGTCGAATTGCTTAAACGAGACTTCAAGCCTAAGAAGATTGCTGAAGTTGTCGGTATGTCCCATCAACACGTAACAAGGGATATGCAGAGGGTTTTTAAGGAACTGAAGCGCATTACAGACCGATTAAAGAAAGCAGCAGATGCTTCCAGAAAAAGACCGGTAATATCAGTGTCAGATTACGAAATATATCTGAATATGTTACAGATCCGCATACTAAAGCTTTATTATGAAAAGAAATATAGTTTCAGAGAGATTTCTCAGGAGCTAAATCTGACGCCGTTTCAGTTGGCAAAACAATATTTTTTAGTCATGCGAAAAATCAATGGGTTGAGCAAAAATAGAAAAAAGAATAGTTGATTTTACTTTCACATAATACGTTAAGATCATGAGACAAATCGAAATGAATGAAGTGTTCAAAAATATTGTTATAACAGACTGCCTGATGTCTATACGTTCTGTGTTTCAATTACGTAATAAACAGGGTGATTTTTTAAACTATTGCCTGCCTCATCAACGGAAATTTGTTTGGCCTGAAGTAAAGGCCACAAACTTTATAGAAACCATTATACTGCACGGAGAAGTGCCACCAGTTGTAGTGTATATAAAGGGTGCAACAACGGAAGAGGAAGAGGAAAGAATGGATGTGATAGATGGCAAACAACGATGTGCAGCAATTAATAAATTTCTAAAAGATGATTTCCGGTTGAAACCACAGGGGCTGGATAAATTATGGAACCTGGCCGGCAAAAAATTCTCGCAACTTGACGAAAAGCTGAAAGAGCGTATACAGGATACAACGCTCCGTTTCATTATAATAAAGGCTAAAAGTGAAAAGGACATGAATCCATATATGGAGGGATTGATGAAGCGGGAGATGTTCAGGAGATATAATCTGGGTATATCGCCTTTGAAAAAAGAGGAAGTGTTCAAAGCGCAATATTTACAGGATGAGATCAATATATATTTTAAAAAATGGTTTAAACAAGATGCACAATTATATGATCAGGTCGTGAATATTTTTGATCATAAAAGCAGAAATCTGGAAACAATGATGCAACATATCCGGCAACTCCTTGTGTTGCATAATGTTCCTATAAACCGATTTGTGAATGCACGGGAAGATATTATAAACAAATATTATGATTTCCTTTCTTACAAAGCAGTCAATAAAGGGGACAAAGAGAATATTCAGTTAATCTTTGAAAGCTTTAAGAAGAAGCTTTATTTTCCACTGGAGATAAAAACATTATTGGATAAGGAGAGAATTCCCTCAAATGGATTGATCTATGAATGTATATACTGGGCATTATCGGTATGCGAAAAGGAAAAGATAAAGTATGATGAATTCAATGCTCCTATTTTTAAAGAAAGGATGGTTAATCACATTGCTAAGCATATAAAGGACTATGCTAATGGCAGAAATGATCATGCGCAACAAATTAAAAAGAGATATGGTTTAATGGCTTCTTTTTTTAATTCTCAATTGGACATATGTTTTGCTAGCTACCTGCAAGGAGACGAGGAATTCCTTGTAACACATAAAGAGCTGATGAATAAATATATGCAGGACCGTTTTATGCCGGGGCTTGAAAAAGAACATTTTTCAAAAATATTGCCAACTTCAAATACAGTTGAAGATCTCCTTGATAAGATGAAAAGAGGAAAATTCAATCTCAGGCCACCTTATCAGCGGGATGAAGCCATGAGTATTGTAAAAGCTTCTTCATTAATTGAAAGTATACTATTAGGAATTAAGCTTTATCCTATATATGTCTATTTGCGGGAAGATGGGGTTGCAGAGGTAATTGATGGGCAACAGCGGTTATTGGCGATCATCGGTTTTTTAGGAGAAAAATACAGAAATGAGAATGGAGTGATAGAAACTTCTAAAAAAGACAAGTTCTCTCTAACTTTAAAGTCAGGATTATTGCCTCAACTGGATCACAAGAAGTTCAGTGAACTTTCGGATGTTTATCAAAGGCGCATCCTTAATTTTGGAATAAGTATTATAGAAATTAAGGAAAATGAGAATAAACATTTTAAGCCGGAAGAACTGTTTAAAAGACTTAACCATAAGCCCTTCCCCATAAAGGAGAATACTTTCGAGTATTGGAATGCTTGCGTCGATAATGAAGTTATCGGCTCCATAAGAGAGCTCTGCCAAATGAAAGATTGGTTGTATTTACGAAAGGAAGATGCCAGAATGTTCAATGAGGGGCTTGTTACCTGTTTGTGCTATTTGTATTATATGAAGAGTACCACTGTACCAGATCTGGATAGTGTGAAGGAGGTTCTTGCTATTTGCTCATCTCGTTTCTGCGTAAGTATTAGAATCAGGGATAAATCATATATTACAAATATTCTTCAAGATCCGGCATGTAAAGAAGAGTTTTTATTGGCGCTGAATGGTTTTGAAACGGATTTTATCGAAAAGGTTGAATTGCTTACTTCCAATCCTACTGGTAAAACAACGGAATTCTTTAGAAATAAGCAGCTAGACGCTATGCTTCAAACAGGTAAGGTAAGGTCAGCAGGAGGATTCTTTTTGCTTTGGTTGGTCTTAAAGGGTATTCCAATGGAACATATAAAAGAAGCACGATCTGTAGTGCGGAGCAAAATTAGTAAAGTGTTTTCTACAATGAGAACAACTAATTCAGTAGAGAAATTCGAAAGAACTATTATGGAAGCCTGGAATATAGCAGTAGCTGTAGATAAATGAACGTTGTTATGGTCCGGGTTGGATACATCAAAGAACGACATCTAATAAACGGGTGGTTATTAGGTATATTAAATGTACCCTTAGGAAATGCGAATATATCTTAGTCTTAATAAGGGAATATTAAGTTTGTTTGCGTTGCTTTTATTTTGCCTATCTCTATGTGCGCAAAACGGCAATAGTCAATGCGACTATTATAACACAATTATAGGCCGTATAGATCCTTACTCCGATATTAATTATTATAAGCTCGTGCCTTCCGGTAAAAAGAGATTTGTATATGCCTATGGAGCAGATCATCATTTTATCGACAGCAATGCATTAATATTTCAGCATAATCCCACAAATATGCTAATGGAATATAGTAGGCAGAACGAGAATGAATGGCAGCTATATTCACAAATAAAAGACAGCATTACCATCAATGCTGCAATTATTGATACATTGTACCTGGATTCCCTTGCTGTGAAAAGCGGCAATGACTGGGTTATACCCTACCAAATACATTTTGAGAATTCTTATATCAGATGTATCAAATTTCTTGGACAAGATCAGGGAAATAAATTAAACTATATCACTCTAGGTCTTCCAAAAATCATTTTTCAAAAACGGGTTACGTTTAAATTGTGCACATTTACTGGTATATATTTCAAAAACATCATTTTTAATGAGGATGTTGTTTTGATGAACAATTTTACTTTCGGAAGATATTCAGATGGGATAGTATTTGACAATGTAGAATTTAAAAGTAAAGCGAGAATTATAAATAATTATATCTCCCAGATCACACATATTCCTCTTGATAATGATCAGCCTTCAACGTTGATTGGAAATAAGATATGTAATTGGGCCGAGAAAGTTTTTGACAGATTTTATAGTGATCCCTTTACTGGCACTGAAGTGCAGCCTGCTTATAAAGTTACTTCTACTTGTATATTTTATGATGAGGCTGTCATTTATAATAACAATCCCTTTTACTCGTTTGACTTTTCCGGTGTAACATTTAAAGGAAGAACTTATATTACAAGCCTTTTTTCTGATCAGTTGAGATTAAAATATAATGATACTCAAGCCGGCGACTTTCCCGAAATCATTGTTGACCCTTCTCCAAATACGAAGTTTCCGATCTGTAATATGTCTTTTAATTCTGCAAATTTTTTGCATACGGTAAGTTTCAATAACCAGTGTGTGAATAGCATTGATTTGAGAGATGCTTTTTTTTCTGGCACTTTAATGCTTTTTAATACTTTGATTAAAGATTCGCTGAAAACCAACAACGGATTTTATTATTCTCATTTTTCATCTGGTTTGGATATTGTTTTAAATCCATCTAATTTTAGCCTCGCCAGTTTAAATATTAACCCAGTTTCGATAGAAGAAGTAAATTTCGTTTATTGCAAGACAAATCCAGCTATTCCTGTTCATAACAAAGCTTTATTGGATAATGTAAATAGTTTCTATAATAAGCTTATAAATGATATTAAGATTTCCTATAGTCAAAGCCATGATTTAACTGTCGAACTAGAAAATAAATACCGGCATCAGTTACTGATTCTTAAAATGGATTATCTTCGAAACAATCTTAATTTAAACAATATAATTGAACTATTTAGATTGAGCTTTCTCGAATTTGTAGTTGGAAATGGATATAAAGGTGGTGATAATTTTCTTGTGAGTAGCTTGTTGATCATTACTGCTTTTGCCTATTTTTATTATATTTTCTACCAGAAGCCTTTCATAGAGTACATCAATGTCGAAAATGGCGAAAAGGCTGGTAGCGGTAAGAAGCAAAAAAATGGGACATATAACTCCAAAGATTATACAAAGAATTTTCTAAAATGCTTTTGGAAAAGTTTTTACATCTTTTTTAATCCGAAACCCAGCTTTTCATATTTCAATTTTCAAGATCCGCTGTTTGCTTTAGTAGCTATTGAATGGTTAATAGGAATATTTATGATTTCATTGTTTTTGATTTACGTGGCCTCCACCTATCCGTTTATACGTAGTTTACTCGGTTTATAACTCAAAGTTTTTTAAATTTGAACCTGAAGGATGTATAAACAGTGCTTCATAGGATCCCCTAAAGCTATAATTTTCTGAAAGCCGCCCCAGGTCATAACTCAGTCCAAGCTGAACCTGCAAGACCTTGCTCTTGTCATGGAACGGCTTAAAAGTATTCTCACTTTTATAAAGAGAATTAAAAAAGTATTGTCCGCCCAGCATTACCTCTAAATTATGAGCAACTGAATAGCGCGCATTCAGATGCGCTCCAAACAGGAATTTTTGCGCATCTCCTTTTTCCTCAAAGAAAGGGTCTACAGCTTCCCCAGTACCCTCGTTATAGATAACGACTGTATTTGTATACTTTTCTTCCTGCCTCCGCTTCAACATTAAAGCCAAATCCGGGTTTGGTTTTTGCCGCTCTCCCTGGTTGCCAATGACCCAATTTGCTGCTCCCGGAGGTTGCTGGTTAAGGAACAACTGCGCTTTACAGTTCCAGACCACCGCCCAGCCAATTGCCCAGCCATGGCCGGAGCCCATTGCGCCACGGTTCATAAGATCAATTCCCCCATCCGGTACATTGCAGCCATCCAGCAACAAGCCGGTAGCGCAGCGCTGATGCAGTTGTATCCAACCATAACTTATCAGCTCTTTAGCAGCTCCCTTTGCATGTACTTTTTTAATAGATGCGCCCTCCACATTCTGCAGCTGAAGTGTAATATGATCCTTCAGCACAATGGTGCCGGTGAGGATTTTCCTGCAGGGAGTATTACGCTGCCACCACCAGTTTTGCTGCATGCATCTATGGCAGTTTGTATAGCCCAGGTGTTAAGCGTATGGCCATCTCCCACGCCGCCGTATGTTGTTATATTAACACCGGCAGCGCTTACACGATAAGCGCTGCCGGTGATCATACAATAAAGAATAACTGTTATTAGATTCCTCATAAGCATATTTTTCCCGTTATTGCCAGCCGGGTGTTTGTTTAAATGCAGTGTTGCCATAGCTGGCCGCTATGTCTATCTCAGACTGCGGTACCGGCCATAAAGTATCCCGCAGGGGAAATGTTCTCATAGCGCCGCTGGGATCCTTTACAGTGGGCAGAATGATCCGGTCGGTTTGCCAGCGCTTCAGGTCAAAATACCGCTGTCCTTCCAGCGCCAGCTCAATACGTCTTTCATGACGGATGGCCGTGCGCATGGCATCGCGCGAAAGACCTGCAGGCAAGGCCGGCATATTTACGCCCGGGCGGTTTCGTATGGCATTTATTGCGTCATATACAGTTGCATCTGCGCCGCCAATTTCATTCTGTGCCTCTGCATACATGAGCAGTACATCCGCATAGCGCAGGTATACCCAGTCCTGGTCGCTTTGCGTACCAATCACGGTTGCGCGTGTTGAATCCACGCCTTTTTTATTCAGGAAACCGGACGATGCGCCAATGGCGGCAGGATCAAAAACAAGACCTCCCTTGTACAGCACACCGGGCACCAGTATGGTAGCCGCCAATCGTGGATCACGGTTATTATACGGATGCGCAGGATCATACAGGGGCGACGTAGTAATAGGCTGGCCATCCGTGCATTCATAATCATTTACCAGGTAGCTTAACGGCTGAAAGCTGGCGCTGTAGGTATACAGGTACTCTGCAGGGCTGTAGGCGCCAGGGATCTGATAACGTCCTGAGAACATAATTTCAGGATTGTTATTCTGCCCGGGCTTCAGGAATAAATTGCGGTAACCGCCGGTGTACAGGCTAAACTTGCCTTCCGCCATAATGGTTCTGGCTGTAGCGGCAGCGGCCTGATAGTTGTGCATAGCCAGGTATACTTTGGTCTGGTAGCCCAGCGCAGCGCCTCTTACCACATGCCCGTTATAAGCAGTGTTGGGAAGATTGGCAGCAGCATACTGCAGATCGCTTAATACAGAATCCAATACTACTGCCTTTGGCGCCCTGCCAAGATGGTAGGCTCCCTGGTCTTTGTCTAACGGCTTAAAAGATAGCATTACATCACCATAAACCTGCGCAAGCAAAAAATAATAATATCCCCGTATAAACCTTACCTCTGCTATGTAGGTGTTCATAACAGCAGCATCCATCGGCACATTTGTAATGTTGGCAAGGAACTTATTACAGGCTTCTATAGCCCGGTAGGGTATATTGTAGGCGTCTGACTGAATAGTGCCGGTAGTTGATTCTATGGCCCCTATTGCAACATTGGAAAAAGCGCCGCTATAGGCATTATCTGTCAGTGTTTCCCAGTAAGGCGTACCAGCGCCCCATCCCTGCCCGGTGTTGTTTGCATTGGTATAGTTATACCCTTGTATCAGGTAACTGTAAATAGCAGTGAGGGCCTGATCGGCATCTGCTTTTGTTTTCCAGAAAGTGCCGGAAGACTGTTGATCCAGCGGGTTCCTGTTCAGGAAATTCTTGCCGCAGCTAAGCAGCATTATCATTACTGGCAACAGAAGTACGATATGTCTTATACAACGTTTCATTTCTTTTTCAATTAAGTGTTAGAAAACCGCTTTAACGCCAAATGCAAATACCTGGTTCTGCGGATGCGCTACAAACCGGGTGTTGTTGGATACCCGTTCCGGATCCAGCCCTTTGAAGCTGGTAAAAGTGAGCAGGTTGTCGCCCGCGAAAAAGATGCGCAGGCTGCTCATGGCTATCCGCTTGCTGATGGCAGGTGGTAATGTATAACCTATCTGCAGGTTCTTAAGCCTCAGGAATGAGGCGCTCCTTAGATAGTAGGTGGATGCTGTGCTGATGTTCTGGCTTGCAGTACCCTGGCCGGTGATGTAGATCAAAGGCATGGTAGTGCTGTGATTTTCCGGCGTCCATGCATTCAGCCAGTCAGTGGAGGGAGGAGAACCCTGGTTAAATGGCTGAATGCCCCAGCCGTTCACAAATAATTTTTGTCCGTAAGAACCGTAGAAGAAAACACTGATATCAAAATTCTTCCAGGAGGCGCTTGCATTAAAAGAGTAATCAAATTTGGGGAAAACGCCAGGCACGATCACACGGTCATTTGCATCAACGGTATCATTGCCGGTTACATCTTTGTATTTGATATATCCCGGTTTCGGGCTGTACTGCTGTATGGGTGACCTGGCAATTTCGTCGGCTGACTGGAAGATGCCGTCATATTGATACATATAAAAACTGCCGTAAGGCTTACCTTCCTTAACAATGGTATTATTGCTGGTATTAATGGCAGGTGCGCCGAACTTGATCACCGTGTTCTTGTTGGTTTGAATAGTGCCGCCGGCAGAAAAACGCACATCGCCAATATTATCCGTGTATTGAATGGCGGCTTCCAGTCCGGTATTTTTCATTTTGCCCCGGTTAAGGGTAGGCGCGTCAAGTCCCATGTAACCGGGGATCAGCGGTGTATACAGGATATCGTATGTTAGTTTATTATACCAGTCAACTGTAACATTCAGCTTGTTGAACAGGGTAATGTCTGTACCAAAATCAACAACGCGGGTGGTTTCCCATCTTATGTTTGGATCCACGAACCCGTTCTGCGCTACGCCGGAGTTCAGTGAGCTGCCGGAAAATGAATAGGCATAACCTGTGTTTGCATTGTATGCATTCTGACTGGTGTATACATCCTGGTAAGGGTAGTTGCCTATGTTCTGGTTACCCAGCTTTCCCCAGGAGCCGCGGAGCTTTAAATTATTCAGCCATGAAATGTCTTTCATGAACTGCTCACGTGTTAATACCCATCCGGCGGAAACAGAAGGGAAAAGCCCCCAGCGGTTATTGGGTGGGAACCGGGAAGAGGCGTCGTAACGGGCGTTCACTTCCAGCAGGTATTTTTCATCATAGTCATAGTTAAGCCTTCCGTAGTAAGAGCGCAGTGCCCATTCAGCAGAAGTGCCGGTAGCGATCTGGGAGCCTGAGGGTCCGGCGTTCAGCTCATGCAGGGCATTACTTGGAAAGGGTGTGTTACGGTTGCCTGCCAGGCGCTGTGATTTGTTATACTCCGCTTGGGTACCGGCCAGGATCTTGAAGTTATGCTTGTCAATTGCATGTGTATAGGTAAGCTGGCTGTATCCAACCGGGTATATCATATTCGTGTCGGTTACTATCAGCCCCTGTCCGTTTACATCCAATGTACGTTCCGGCGCATCATTGGGCCCGGCAAACCAGTTGTACTGGTTGATCACCGGTTTAAAATCATAGGTCTTGTTATAGCTGAAATTAAGACCGCCGCTTGTTCTCCATTCCAGGCCTTTTAAAAGCTGGATGTTCAGGAAAAAATTGCTTTGCAGGTAATAATCGTTGTTGTTCACAAGCGCATTGTCTGCTATTGCTACGGGGTTTTTGTTGGGCGTTTGCACGCTGGGATATACTGAATTTACATAACGGCCGCTGCCATCGGGCAATTGCGGTCCGTACATAGGGGACTGTGAGAGTGTGGACAGGAACATATCCTGGCTGCCCCTGGAGGCGTAGCTTCTTTTACCATAGTTAAGCGTAACGCTGGATCCAAATGTAGCCCAGCTGTTGATCTTTGAGTTGAGGTTCAACTGCAGGTTATATTTCTTATAGGCAAAGCCGATCATAATATCCGGCTGATCCACATAACCAAGACCAACATTGTATACAGTGCCGTTATTGCCGCCTGTCATGCCGATATGATGCGTTTGCACCAGTACGGTTCTCATAACAGCGTCCAGCCAGTTGAAATTCGGATACTGCTTGGGATCAGAAGGATTGGTATAGGCTGCGATCATTTCCGGCGTAAACCGGTTTGGATAGCCGGAGTTTGCTGCCGCCTGGTTATACAGCTGCATATACTGGGCTGAATTATAGATCAGGTTATCCGGCAAAGCAGTAGGCTTTGTGATACCGATGCTATAATCATAGGATAGCTGGAACTTCCCATTCTTTCCCTGCCGGGTAGTAACCAGTATAACACCGTTAGCGGCCCTGGTACCGTAAATGGCTGCTGAGGCTGCATCCTTGAGCAGGGTAACCGATTCAATGTTCTGCGGGTCCAGGGCAGTAAGGCTTCCCGGTAAACCATCCACAATAATAAGCGGGCTGCTGCCGGCGGAGCTATAGGTACCCAGGCCTCTTACACGCAGCACGGAGCCTTCGTTACCTGCCTCGCCGGAACCTTGCGTGAGCGAGAGGCCGGGTAATTTTCCCTGCAGCAGCTGGGTAGGATCAGTAGCGATCCTTTTATTAAGTTCAGTACCATTCACTGTGGCAACAGCGCCGGTGAGGTCAGCTTTTTTCTGTGTACCATAGCCCACTACCAATACCTCGTTTAATCCCTTGCTGCTTTCTGCCAGTGTCACATCTATCTTTTGCTGGCTTCCCACAGGGATCTCCTGTGTTTGAGCGCCGATAGCGGTAATAACGAGGGTAGCATTGGCGGGTACGTTTGCCAGCGAATAGTGGCCATTACCATCTGTGGTGGTGCCTTGTTGCGATCCTTTTACCCTGACCGTAGCGCCGGGGAAAGGCTGGTGATCACTTTCTTTAATAATGGTTCCGGTAATGGTCCGGACCTGTGCATGTAGCCCGGGCAAATAAGCGAGGAACAGTGTAAAGCACAGGAGCAGGTGCCTGATATGCTTTTTATAATAATTGATCATAACGGGGGGATTTTTATGGTGAAGAACATGTTCTTTCAGTACAGCAGAAGTTCATTTGGAATTTCCAGGTGATAATGCAATCGTTTGCATGTATGTTGATAACTAATGTGCTTATAAGAGTTGATCATAACAGTGGTTTTATACGGTAAAACCTGTGCGTTCAGCGCAGGAAGAAGATCATTGAGGGAATCCCGTAAATAATGCAATCGTTTGCATGTATGTGCATAATTTTAACGTGGTGACAGAAAGATGAGCAGCAAAAATTTGTGATTAGCTTACCTACTACGAAAGAATTAGATATTGGGACAAAAAGCTCTCATGATTTTCGCCTATGCAGATACTTTTTTGCCTATTTTGTACCTGATCCCAAACGCCATTCCTCTCATCGGTAAGGGCCCGTGAATAATCCAATACTTCCCGTTATTAGTGCGCATACGTTCAATAGTTGGGTATGTACCTTTGTATTCGAGTATAACATGCTAAACAACCATAAGTATTCAGCAAACAGTTATTAACATGCGGATAGTTGCACTTGAAGAACATATTTCCTTTCCGGAAATGGCCAACAAAATACCCAAAGAAGCACTGGGCGCTTTTGGTCAATCAGAAGCTATTCAGCGGATAGCTCCCAAATTGGCTGATATTACCGGCGAACGCCTGCAGTCGATGAATGCTAACGGCATTACAATGCAGGTACTGTCTGTAGATAGTTCCGGCGCTAATCTGTTAAGCCCGCAGGAAGGGCCGGCTTTTGCTATGCAGTATAATGATCTGATTGCGGAAAGGATCGCAGGTTTTGAGGACCGGTTTACGGCTTTTGCTCATCTGCCTATGACAGCGCCCCTTGCTGCGGCGGATGAATTAGAACGTGCAGTAAAAGAATACCATTTTCGCGGCGCAATGATCCGGGGGCTTACCCAGGATCAGTTCTTGGATCACCCAAAATTTGCACCGATATTGCTACGTGCCCAAAAGCTGGATGTACCTGTTTACCTTCATCCCGGCCTGCCGCCAAAAGAAGTTGCCGATATTTACTACAGTGGACTGCCTAATCATTCAGGTATGGCAGCAGCGCTGGCTTGCTACGGCTGGGGATGGCATTCGGAAACCGCGCTGCATGTATTGCGTCTGCTCTTTTCAGGGATCTTCGATATGTATCCCAAACTAAAACTGATTATTGGCCATATGGGAGAAATGCTGCCGATGATGATGGCAAGGTCAGAGAGAGCATTTAAACCGGGAAATGGAGGCGCCAACCAGCGGACACTTACCGATACATTTCATCAGCAGGTTTACATTACTACCAGCGGTTTCTTTACCCAGCCGCCATTAAAAATTGCTTTAGATACTTTTGGTATAGATAATATTATGTTTTCTGTTGACTATCCGTTTAGCACAAACGAAATGGGAATCGAATTTCTGAATGCGATAGCGTTGCCCGGTGAGCAAATAGCAAAGCTTGCCCATGGTAATGCTGACAAACTGCTGAAGTTAAACATTTAGCAAAGGATAGTCCTTGCAGCTGGCTAATTTTTTATTTGAGATATCCTTATAGTATATTGGCCGGCAGAAGCCATGTCAGGATAATTTTACTAAATTTTAACCGGATGAATTTAATAGACGGGTACCAGCAAAAATTGTTTCCCTATGCCTACAATATTTTAGGTTCTGTGGATGATGCGAAGGATGTAATTCAGGAGGTCGTGATCAAATATATGGCAGTTGCCGGCAAAGAAATTGATAATGAATTTGGGTACCTTGTCAGAAGTGTTGTTAACCAGTCAATTAATGTCAAAAAGAGGAATGCAAGAACCCTTACAGGCGCCATGTGGCTTCCGGAGCCGGTAGACACCCAGCGTGCAGATACGAATATCGAACGCCGCGAGATCATTAGCTACTCCATGATGGTATTGCTTGAGCACCTGAATCCAAAGGAGCGGGCCGTATTTATATTAAAGGAAGCCTTTGATTATTCCCACGAAGATATTGCCGCGGTATTATCCATCACGGTTGAAAACTCAAGGAAGCTATTGAGCCGCGCTAGATCCGGATTGAAAAACAATAATAATCCTCCCAGGTTAGCTACAGATCTTACATCCTCCTATCTGCTGGAATATGTTGAATTCATAAAGAATGGAGACACCGGTTCACTGGAAAGAAAACTTTCGGAGGAGGTTTCGTTTATGGCCGATGGTGGAGGAAAAGTGAAAATTGTTCGTGAATTAACGGTCGGAGTTCAGCCTGTAACAGATCTGTTGCTTTATTTATATCAAACCTATCAGCATAGCTTTACTTTCAAAATTCATACAATTAACCACCAGCCAGCCTTACTTTATTACAAGGACAACGCTTTGACCAACTGCCAGGTTTTTGATATTGAAGATGGAAAGATCAAAAACGTTTACTCTATAGTGGATCCTGACAAGCTAAAGAACCTTTTTAATTTTTAGGATTTCTGTCACGTAATGGACGCCTTGTTTGTTTTTAACTATGGAAAGCAATTTCCGCAGTTAAAAACAAACTAATATGGAAAACAAAAGTAAAAACGGGAAGCACAAAATGGCATTCATTATCTGGCTTGCTATTTATCCCCTGATCACGGTGCTTTATCATTTCTTAGGAGAACTCCTGCAGCCGCTGCCCACAGCACTCAGAACCCTGGTATTAACCCTGATAGCAGTACCCGTAATGGTCTATTTCCTGGTGCCGCTGCTCAGCAGGCTTTTGGGCACATGGCTCAATAAATAAAAAAACGAATAGTGGTCACGTTTTAAAATTCAGGATTGTCTTATAAGCACAAAAATCAAAAAAAATGAAGATCGTAAAAGTAACCTACACCGTAAACGCAGATTTTTCTGACAAGAATCAACAGAATGTAAAGGAGTTTGTCAAAGATATTGAAGCATTGAACAACCCCGCCATCCGTTATATCAGCTACCTGGGAAGTGATGGCAAAACATTTACCCACATCGCTACTTTCGATAATGATGAGGCGCAGAAAGAATTCCTGGAGCTGCCTTCTTTTAAATCGTTCCAACAACAGCGTAATGGCAGCGGGCTGGAGGCGCCGGAAAATTTAGAGATGATTACGATTGTGGCTGCTTCCTATAAGATCTTTGGATAGCCGGGCCTTTGCAAATGCAATAAAACAATAAAGCCGCCCTCTGAGCGGCTTTATTGTTTATGTAGCCCGGACAAGAATCGAACTTGTATCTAAAGTTTAGGAAACTTCTATTCTATCCATTGAACTACCGGGCCATTCCCAATACCCCTTTCAGCCGGGGCCAAAAGGAAAAGGGAGTGCAAAAGTATGTTTTTTCATGTCAAAATCCAATTCCCGTTAACCAGGAGCCTCTTTCAACCGCCAATCAATTATACATCCCCTCGATCACCTTCCCGTACTTCTCCAAGATCACCTTCCGCTTCAGCTTCAGGGTAGGCGTCAGCTCTCCGCCATCCACCGTCCATTCATGGGGCATCAGCTCAAATTTTTTCAGCTGCTCCACATGGCTAAAGAACTGGTTATATTTTTCCAGCGCCTGCTGGAACAGCTCCTTCACCTCCGGGTTTTTCACCAGTGATTCATAGTTGGTAACAGGAATGCCCCGTTTCTCGCACCAGCCTTTCAGGTTGGTGAAAGAAGGTACGATCAGCGCTGAGGTGAACTTCTGATCCGCCCCTACCACCATGATCTGCTCTATGTAAGGCGATTCCTTGAACTTATTTTCAATGGGCTGCGGCGCTACGAATTTGCCGCCGGAGGTTTTGAAAAGCTCCTTTTTCCGGTCGGTGATCTTCAGGAATTTATCATTTACGATCACGCCAATATCACCGGTATGGAACCAGCCGTCCTTGATGGCATCTGCTGTCAGGTCCGGGCGTTTGTAGTAGCCAATGGTAACATTGGGGCCTTTGCAAAGGATCTCTCCATCCTCCGCAATTTTAACGGTTATACCGCTGATAATAGGTCCTACGGTACCAAACATCCGGTCCTGCTCTTCCACGCGGTTCACACTGATCACGGGCGAGGTTTCTGTTAACCCATAACCTTCCAGCACAGGGATACGCCCTGCCGTGAACACCTTCAGCAAACGCACCTGGCAGGCCGCTGCGCCGTTCACAATAGCCTGGATATTACCGCCCAGGGCCTCCCGCCATTTTTTGAACACCAGCGCATTGGCAATGGAAAGCTGCAGGTTATACCACCAGCCCTGGTCCTTATTGATCTCGTATTTTTTGCCTAATTCAATAGCCCAGAAGAACAGCGCACGTTTTATGCCTTTCAGCTCCAGCCCTTTGGCCATGATCTTTTCATACACCTTTTCCAGCAAACGGGGTACAGTGGTGAAAATGGTAGGCTTCACCTCCCGCAGGTTGTCGGCAATGGTATCCATACTTTCCGCATAATAAATAGGTACTCCTGCAGTCAGGTATACGTAGGTCACCATGCGTTCAAAAATATGGTTCAGGGGCAGAAAGCTGAGCGCGCGGGCGCTGCTGTGTACCGGCAGGTAAGGGTTACAGGCCGTTACATTGCTCATAATATTATGGTGCGTCAGCATTACGCCTTTGGGTGTGCCGGTGGTGCCGGAGGTATAAATGATAGTCACCAGCTCTTCCGGGTTCGTATTTTTCTTAATGGCCTCAATGGTGGCATAGTCCTCCTGTTTGGCCATGGCCGGCACCTCTGTCCAGTGACGTGCGCCGGGTAATTTGTCAAAGGAAAAGATCTCTTTCAGCGCAGGCAGCTGATCGCGGATGGCGATCACCTTTTCCAGTATTTCCTCGCTGCCGACGAACAGGATGCGTGCGCCTGCGTCATTTAATACAAAGGCCAGCTCATGCTGGCTGATAGTAGGGTAAATAGGGGTCAATACGGCGCCCACTTGCTGGCAGGCCAGGTCCGTGATCATCCACTCCGGCCGGTTGGCAGAAATAATGGCTATTTTATCTTTGCCTTCCAGGCTGCCATCGCCGCGGCTAATGCCCAGCTGCAATAAGCCGGAGCTGAATTGCATGGTCAGATCTGCTACTTCCCGGGTGCTGTACTTCTTCCATTGCCCATCTATTTTGCCTGCCAGCATATCCTCTTTGGGATATTTTTCCAACTGCCAGGCGAGTACGTCAAATAATCGGCTCGGTTGATCCATCATGCTTTAATTTGCTTTTTGCCAATTTCACAGGCCACGACTCTGCTGTTCGTTCTGTAATTTTTCATATTCGCGGATAGTATTTCCATGGGGATCGTTGTGGTAGGCGCCAAAATAGTGAAAAGCCAGGCCAATACCCCAACCGAAAGCCGGCCATATTGGCCAGGGAGTACCGCCCTGGTTGCCGCCGGTTGTGATCAGCCACAGCGCCCACAAACCTGCATTCACTACCAGGTAGGTGATCAGGTGCGACTTAAACGCAGTCCGGGCCTTGGCAATGCGCCAGAGCCGTTCATCCCGTTGTTGTGTATTTTCCATGAGAACAGGTTTTAGTGATAATAGAGGCAATTAAATTTAAATAATTTTATTTGAATTTGACTGCCTATTCTACTACCGCTCCGCCTTAATGGAGAACTGGATGTTGACCAGGGAATTGATCAGTTTATCCTGCACAGATTTATCTGCGCGGTAGGTCATGCCCCATAACGTGCGGTCCAGGTTAAAGTTGGCCGTAGCAGTAACCTCATTCTTCTGCAGTACTATTTTGGCAGGGAAGGAAATATTCTTACTGATCTGTTTAATGGTCAGGTTGCCCTGTATGGTATGCGTGGCATCTTTTAGCAGCACTTCATTACCGTCTGATACAAAGGGCTTTACCCCGGTAATAGCAAATTCTGCTTCGGGGAACTGTGCTACATCAAAGAACATGGCGCCCTTCAGCTCACGCTCCAGCTTGTTTTTCATGGAGGTATCTGCTTTCAGGTCTACATCTTCCAGGGAAGTAACGTCAATCACAAACTTACCGCCGGTAATAGCGCTGTCCTTTACATTCAGGGTACCGCTCTTTATTTTAAAAAGGCCGGTATGCTGGCCGGTGGGTTTGGTACCTATCCATTGCACATAGCTTTCGCTGGTGTTTAATTGGTAAGCCACGCCTTCGCCTTCCTGCACAGACCGGGCATCGGAGATTGTTGCCTTATCCGCTTTGGGCGCCTGCTGGCAGGCCATTATCAAACATCCTATGATCAGTAAAATATATCGCATACGTGTAAATATTAGTTCTCAGTTTGCAGCTGGCAGTTTGCAGTCATAGAATAGAGCACTACGTTGTGTTTGCAGCATGACTGCCCACTGCAAACTGCTAACTGCCAACTATTAACTGCCAACTACTTCCCGGTTGCCTACCCACACAAATCTTTTCAGAATAAACTCCTGGTTGGTAAAGCTGGCATTACCCGCCGGGTTACCGCCTGTAACATGAAAATCTGAAAAAGCGGCATGCTGGTTCACCCATATAAACCCGGTAAAGTTGAAGGATACCGGTGTGAACACACTGTTCATTTCCTCTGCAATTTTTTCCTTCATCACCGCATCGTTCGTATAGGCGCCACAGGTAATAGCCCCATGTTGCTGGGCCAGCTGTTTGGCCAGCTGTATGGAATGGCTGGTATCTTTTGTTTTAATGATCAGGATCACCGGTCCAAACAATTCCTTTTCGTAAATATCCTGGTCGGCGCTGGTTACTTCCAATACGGTAGGAGAGCATACCCGCGCATTGCTGAACTCTTCATTCACCACCGGGCCGCCCTGCAGCAACACTTTACCACCCAGCGTATAGGCGTCCTGTGCACGGCGCAGGGTAACATCATTCTGTACTGCACCCAGGGTGCCGGCGCCCATTTTAGGATTATTTACCAAAGCGGCAATGGCATCCTTTATTTTTTGCGCTGCTTCATTAAAGCTCAGGTTACCATTGGCGGTGCTGATGCCCTGCTCAGGTATGAAAAAATTCTGCGGCGCAGTACACATCTGCCCGGAATACAGGCATACGGCAAAGGCCAGGTTCTGTGCCACTGCATCCATATCCTGCACACTGTCCAGTATTACGGAATTAACGCCTGCCTTTTCAGTAAAAACGGTTTTGTGCTTTAGTGATTCTACATAATCACCAAAAGCAGTGCCACCGGTATAATCGATCAGGGTAATAAGCGGGTGTTCGCACAGCTCTTTGGTAATGGGCTCCTCGCTGCTGTCAGCTGCCAGCTGGCACAGGTGCGGATCAAAACCATTTTCCTGCAATACCTTTTGTATGGCGCTAATGGCAATGGCAATGGGCAGCACTGCCTTCGGGTGTGGCTTTACGATCACCGGGTTGCCCGTGATCAGATCTGCGTATATACCTGGCAGTGAGTTCCATACCGGGAAGGTAGAGCATCCAATTACCAGGCCAATACCTTTGGGTACTGCCTTAAAGGTTTTATGCAGCTGCAGGCTGGTTTTCCCCATAGGTTTTTCCCATACCTGCTCTGCAGGAAAACGTTGTAGTTCCTCATACCCCATGGCAATGGCTTCCAGCGCACGGTCATTGGCATGCGGGCCGGAGGCCTGGAAGCTCATCATATAGCTTTGCCCGGTAGTATGCATGGTAGCATGTGCTATTTCAAAGAAATAACCCTTGATCCTTTCCAGGGTTTCTACCAGTATATCGGCCCGGTTGGTAGCGGAGGTATTGGCCCATTGCCGGGCTGCATTTGTGGCATTAGTCACCAGCTCACTTACGGTAAAAGCAGGATAGGTGATGCCCAGCTTTTCCAGGGTGTAAGGAGAGGTTTCTTCGCCTACGCGGCTACCGGCGCCGGTTTGCAGCAGCTGGTCAAAAGGCTGATGCAGCATTTTCTTAAAATTATCTGCGCCTTTGGCGGGGGCTTCTTCTCCATAAGCTTTGGGGTGCTCGGGGTACTGCGAGTAAAACCGCCGTTCGTGGTTGGCTTTTACCGCGTTGTCAATTGTGTTTTGGTGTTTTGTTGCAAGCATATATAATTAATAATTAACAATGAATAATTAATAACCACGTGGAATCATCAGCACTTGCACTTCTATCTATTTAAACTTTTCAATACATCATATGAACATTCCTATACATTTGCATATCAACACATCTCGTCCATCTACACTTAACCAAATCAGTACAATAACATAAACACTTATCTACACCGCACCTGACCAAACTAACTATACACGCTAATGCGACAAAAACCAGCACATTAGCACATCAACACATTCACACATTAAAACACTACCTGCTGAGTGTGAACCGGCCATCATTATAATACTCATCGGGGCGTAATTTAAACGGATGGTTGCGCTGGTACTGCATAAACTTATCGTATTCTGTTTTATGCAGGTTGGTCCAGGCGCGATAACTGGCCTGGCTGGCTACCGGTCCAAAGATCCATTGGTTATACGCTTCAAACATACCCTCTTTCAGCAGGGTACGCTGCATATCAAATAACGCAAACGGGTATTTGAAGCTATAAAAATTATACCAGTCCAGTATAAAACGGGTACGCAGCATAATAAGCGTTTCAGGGTCAATGCCGTTGCTGATAACGCCGGTTTGCTTGGCCAGCAGCTGCCGGAACACATTTACAAAGTCCGTACGCTCAGCAGCTTTACCATGGCGTCCTTTTTTGCTGCTTTCCATATCTGCCGGAATGCTGTTCAGCATAGACGGATCGTTAAACAGCTTTTTATAGGATTCAATTAATATATCGCGGATCTCTGCGGTACGCGTGGTATAGCTTTCCAGGTTCACAAATATTTCCCCGTACAGGATGGCCCATACCGGGTCTTTGCTATAATAATAGGTGCGGGCCGCATTGTAATAATTGCCGGGGAAATTGGGATCTTTTTCAATGCCTTTAAGCCAGTTGTTCAAAGCCCCATCGTACATTTTGAGAGAAATAAGCAGCTGCCCGTTATCATTATACAGCTCCCCGCTTTCCGGGAATTTGCGGATCCCTTTATCATATAACCGCTGCGCGCCTTTCCAGTCCTGCCGGGATTGATAGATATTGCCGGCTATCTGGTACAGCTGTGCATCAGTATCTTTTTTATCCAGCAAAGGCTCAATGATCTTTTGCGCTTTGGGCATTTCCCCACGCAGATAATAGGCAAAGCCCAGCTGCTTGCGGAACTGCGTGTTATCCGGTTCCAGCTGTAAGGCCTGGTTTAATACCAGTATGGCATTGGCATAGTCGCCGCTGCGTATGAAGTTATTGGCGGTGCTGAACAGCTCATTCGCATCCTGTGCCCAGGCTACCTGGGTAAATAATAACAATCCACTTATTAGTATTTTTTTCAATAAAGAAAATCGCCGGTTCATGCCTGTCTTTGCTTTGTTGTAAATGTAAAGAAAATGTACAAATGAATGCGCTAATGTGCTGATATGCTAATGTGCTGCAGGGTTGGAATTAAAAAGGTCCCGGGGGCTATTCCGGGACCTTTTAAGTAAAAAACATATTAAGATACGCCTGATGATCATTACCGGGCATATGAGTATCCTGATCAGATCAGCTGCGTGATCAGCCCATCCCTCAGCTTGGGCTCAAACCAGGTGGATTTGGGAGGCATTACATTGCCGCTGTCCGCAATATCAAACAGCTGCTGAATGGTAACCGGGTACAGGGCAAAGGCTACTTTCATTTCGCCGCTGTTCACCCGTTTTACCAGCTCTTCCAGTCCGCGGATGCCGCCCACGAAATCAATGCGTTTATCGGTCCGCGGGTCTTTAATACCCAGCAGCTTATCCAGTACATTATTCTGCAGGATGGTTACATCCAATATGCCGATAGGATCGGTGGTGTAGGTGCCTTCGCGGGCTACCAGGCGGTACCACTTGTTTTCCAGGTACATGCTGAACTCATGCAGCATGGCTGGTTTTTGCGGCAGATGGCCTACTTCCTCCACCGTGAAATCATAATCCAGGCGGGAGAGCAGGTCTGCCGCTGTAAGGCCGTTCAGGTCTTTTACCAGGCGGTTATAATCCAGGATAGCCAGCTGGCTGGCCGGGAAAATAGTGGTCAGGAAAAAGTTGGCTGCATCTTCTTCAGATTTAACCAGTCCCTTAGCGGCAAATTCCTTTTGTACCAGGGAGGCGGAAGCTGCGCGGTGGTGCCCGTCGGCAATGTAGGTAAAGGGCACTTTTTCGGCAAACAGGCTGGTGATCTGCGCTGTTACAGCGGCATCGTCCACGACCCAAATGGTATGCTGTATGCCATCATCAGCGGTGAAATCGTAAGCAGGTGCTTTGTGCTGCCAGTGCTCTATTACCACGTTCAGCTCCGGCACATCATTATAAGCCAGGAACACATTACCGGTTTGTGCACGGGTGGTTTTTATATGATTAATACGGTCCTGCTCTTTCTCCGGACGCGTAAATTCATGCTTTTTAATAATGCCGTTGTTATAATCCGCAATGGACGACGCGCATACCAGGCCTACCTGTGCACGCTCATCCATTACCAGCTTGTAGATATAATAACAGGGCTGGGCATCCTGGAACAGGGTACCTTCTTTAATGAACTTTTGCAGGTTCTCGGCCGCTTTTTCATACACAGCCTGGCTATGAATATCCGAACCGTCCGGCAGATCAATTTCAGATTTTGAAACGTGGTAATAAGAATTAGGATTGCCGGCGGCGGCCACTTTAGCTTCTGCAGAGCTAAGCACATCATAGGGCCGTGCGGCCACCTGGGCAGCCAATGCGGCTTGCGGTCTTAATCCTTTGAACGGTCTGATGATTGCCATGATTATGTGATTGTTGAGGGGGCAAAAATAATAATAATGTGCAAATGTGCTAATGTGCTGGTGTGCAAATGAACGGAGCTGGAGATAAATAAGGCACTAATTTGCTAATATGCTGAGGTGATTTAGATGGCCAAGCGCAAGCGCCATAACCCGGCTTTACTCATACACCGATCTCCATACAATCATTTGCACATCTGCATATCCACAAATTAAAAAGTCCCGTTCGTCTGCAGACGAAACGGGACTTTAAGCATTATAGCGGTTAATCAAATAACTAGGTTATCCGCACAATATCATTCTCACGAACATTATTAAGCTTTCTTCAGGCTGAAGTACTTCATCGCTTCTACCATTACCTCTACGCTTTCGTAGGGCAGGGCATTGTACAGCGATGCGCGGAAACCGCCAACACTGCGGTGGCCTTTGATGCCTACGATATCTTCTTTCTTACAGAATTTCAGGAATTCTTCTTCCAGCTCCGGTTTATCCATAATAAAGCACACGTTCATGCGGCTGCGGTCTTCTTTAGCTACCGTACCACGGAACAGCGGATTATTATCAATTTCACTGTACAGCATGCCGGCTTTCTTTTCATTGAGGCGCTCCATAGCTGCTGCACCGCCCTGCTCTTTTAACCAGCGTAACGTAAGCATGGAAATATAGATCGCAAATACCGGCGGGGTATTGTACATAGATCCGTTTTCAATATGCACGCGGTAATCCAGTATGGTAGGTATTTTACGGGTTACCTTACCCAGTGCGCTTTTACGCACCGCTACCATGGTAGTACCGGCAGCGCCCATATTCTTTTGTACCCCGGCATAGATCAGCGCAAACTTGTTAAAGTCCAGCTGGCGGCTCAGGATGTCCGAGCTCATATCTGCTACCAGCGGCAGGTCTGTTACCGGCATTTTCTGCCACTGCGTACCATAAATGGTATTGTTAGTGGTAATATGCAGGAACTTGGCCTGTGGCGGAATAATGAATTGCTTGGGAATGTGGTTATAGTTGCTTTCACGTGAACTGGCCACGGCATCTACATATCCAAAAGATTTGGCTTCCTTCATAGCCTTGTATGACCATACACCGGTGTCTACATATGCAGCCGTTTCTCCGTTTTCCAACAGATTCATAGGCACCTGCATAAACTGTGTGCTGGCGCCCCCGTGTAAATACAATACTTCAAAGTCATCCTCTAGTTGCATTAACTCCTTTACCAGACTGCGAGCCTCATCCAACACGTTCATGAACAGTTCTGTTCTATGACCTATCTCTAAAATTGACATGCCCGATCCTTCGAAATCAATCAACGCTTTGCTGGCTTTGTATAATACCTCGTTCGGTAATACAGAAGGCCCGGCGTTAAAGTTGTGCACCTTCATGTTGCGATCCTGATTAAATAAATTATTAGCTTCTTCCACTTTTATTGGTTTTTCTAAGGAACGGATAAAAAAAGTAAGGTGTTTCGTTAAGTGGTGTAGGATAAAGGTTAAAAAGATAGTACCAACAAAGATAATTTATCTTTTCTTAAAAACCGTTTTTTATTTTAAATGTCATAACATGTGAAAAGTTAAATGGAAAATAGTCGCGTGCTAATGGCTGAGAGTGAATGCCACACCGGGTTTCATGGCTTGTTATTTTGTTGTTAATACAGTCATTCTTCTTCATGCCCGCGGCCCAATGAACGCCGCTTTTGCCAGGCCTGGTCCAGCTGCTGAAACTCCTGCAGCTGGGTGGCGGTAAACGATTTGCCGGCCAGCTCCCGCAGGGAGGGCTGCCCGGCATTTACCCAGGCCGTGTACCAGCAGCTGGCCGCTGCCTGCATAGCGCTGCGCATGCGCCGTTCCACCATATTGCCCAGCAGCTGGTGATAGGCCAGGGTATAGGCTTTTGAATAATTCCGCACCAGTACGCCATTCCGTTTTTCATAAGCATAACGCTGCCCCGGCGGGAACCGGCTGCTTAATTCTTTTTCCAGTCTTAATACCGTATCGGCTGCCAGCGCGCTACCGATAATAACCTCCCATGCAAAGTCCTGCACATCCGCTATATAAGTGGCTTTGCCCGCCCAATAGTTAAAAGCCTTGTCTGCCACCAGCTCCGGTATGCGCGATTCCCACAGGCCGTGAATACCCTGCTGGTTGGTTAATTGCCCGTTATGATTGGAGCTGGCATGCAAAGGCACATGCGCATCGGCAATATAATGCCCCAGCTCCGCAGAGAGTTTCAGAATCTGCGCCGCATCTTTTTCCTCAAAGGCACAGCTTAAACGGGCCACCATACGGGGAATATGCCAGGGCAGTATGCCATGCTGCTGTAAGGTATCGGCTGTATATTTTATCATAGCCGCCTGCCAGGAACGGGGCAGGCTGTCAAAAGGCGGTGGTCCGTAATGATCAATATCTATATAATGCCGGGGCGCTTCCGCAGCTACCGCATACCTTCTTTTATCAGGGTCTACAGCATGCTGCGTTATAAATTCCAGGTGCGGTTTATAGAACACCAGCATTTCCGGTGGCAGGGAAAATACCGCCAGCCGGTTAATACGCTGATGCGCAAAAAATCCCCAGCCAATTCCTTGTAACGGTAATAATAATCCTAACAGTATAAACGGTGAAAGCCGCTGGTACATACAGGTTAAGCATTTAGCATTAAGTAATTTGAAAACTACACTGAGAGAGGATTGCAGCCGCTAAAATAAGCATAAAAATTATGCGTGCACACATATAATCTTGTTTTGTTAATGGTTGGTTAAACAAATGGTATGATCGCTGACGGGTTTTTATATTTAGCATAAATATCCCACATCAGGCACGACCAAATATGAAAACAGCAGCACCTTAAACCCAATGCCGTGAAGTAGGGGACTAACTCAATTATGGAAAATTTTACGACCATTCCGGTAAATGGTATGCCCATTTTTACCCGCAGCACCGGTGAATCTGATAAAGCCATTATTTTCATTCATGGGGGATTGCAACAATCCGATATCTGGGATGAGCAATTAAAAGATGAATTATTGCAGGAGCAGTTCCGCCTTATAGCGCCGGACCTGCCCGGCCATGGCCGTTCCGGGCGTAGCACCGCACCGGAGCGGGATTATAGCATTGCCGGCATGGCGCGGCAGCTGGCCGATTATATTAATGCCAGCACCCTGGAAAATTATGTGCTGGTAGGCATTTCATCCGGCACAAATCTCATCAGCGAAGCGCTGCCTCTTTTATCGCAGCCGCCTAAAGGATTATTTTTTGCCGGTGCAGCTATTGGCAATCATGATACGCCGTGGGCCTCCGTACTACTGTCATCCCCGTACGAACAGGTGCTTACAGAAACCCCTTCGGACGCGGCATTAACCGCCTACAGCAAAAAGCTGGTGTACCGGCCTACAGATCAGTTCATAGCCGGTTGCAAGCAATATTATTATGATACAGACCCGGTGTTCCGCACCACCTTTGGCCGGTATATGCGGGCTGATGGCGCCAATCATATAGATGGCCTGCAGCACAGCGAACTGCCTTTATGCCTGGTAATGGGGCAGCAGGAGAACGTGGTAAGGCTCAATTATCTGGATGGGGTTTCCTTTAAACGTAAGTGGAAAGATACCATCTTCAAAGTGCCGGCAGCCGGGCATTTGGTGAATTACGACCAGCCGCAGATCTTCAACCACCTGTTATGGCAATTTGCAGAAGAAGTGTTGAATAAGTAAAAAGTAAAAAAGTAAAAATTAAAAAGGGAGTGCTTTGGTTGAACATAACATCCTAAGGCAGGGTATTTTTTAATTTTTAACTTTTACTTTTTTACTTAGTATGATGGTCAAGGGAGGTAACGCCGCCGCTTACCGCGAACTTCATGGCTTCACCTGCGGAAATATTCTCCAGCGGTTTCACTCTTTCTTTAGGCACCATAAAAACTTTGCCGGTAATGGCATAGGCATGAGGTACGTACACGGCCATATACCCTTCCAGGCCTAAATAGCTCACATCCGTTTGGGTAATAAAGCCCATTTCCCATACATCCAGCCCGTATAGCTGTACCAGCACGGGATGGTCAAATTTCTTTTTCTCGCCCACAAACGCATCAAACACATCTTTTACAGAGCTGTAAATGTATTTGATAAAAGGAGTACGCTCCATCAGGCGGTCAAACATATCAAACAGGCGGCCTACAATAAAAGAGGAGCTCAGATACCCTACCATAATGATCAGCAGCAATACCAGCACAAAACCTACCCCTTTATAATGCAGGTACTTATATACAAGCGTATTTTCCGGAAGCAGTGAAGTGGGCAGCAGGTTATCCACCGTCATAAAGGCCCAGTAGATGGTAAACGCGGTAATGCCAATAGGAGCCAGGATCAGTAAACCCTGGAAAAAGTACCGCAGTATACGGGCGGCAATGGCTTTCATTTTAAGTTCGGGAGACATAATATTATTACAATATGCTAGGTGCGGATGAGCGAATGTGCAACGGTGATTCCGATTTCCGGGCGCAAATTAGCTAGATTATTCCAGATTAGGTTTACTTACATAAGCACATCTCGGTCCCGGAGCCAGTGTATCCTGATTGCAGGGATTTAAAACAGGTATTGTAAACTTCAAACAGGATTATTTACTAAAGGTGTAAACCTATAATGGGATGAGATCGTATGCTCCTCTCCTGGAAAGGCCAGATATTGTAAGCTTCAAACAGGATTATCAGGATTATTTAACAAAGGTGTAAACCTATGTAGGATGAGATCGTATGCTGCTTCCTGGAAAGGCCAAATATTGTAAACTTCAAACAGGATTATTTAACAAGGTGTAAACCAATATTAGGACGAGACCGTATGCTCCCTTCGTGAAAAAGCCCTCATAATGGCTCCGTAATTGCTGCGCAATTCGGGTGCAACCCGTGCGCAACTCGGGTCGGGGTTTTGGAATATAGCTATTGAGAATAAAATATAAAATCCCCGCCCATCTACCCATTTCCCCCCTACCTCCCCTAAACGCGACAATTTCCATTTTTTTATCATGGAAACTTTTGTAGTTTAAAAAGTTTCCCTAGTTTTGTCCGGGCTTTGTACATCTCTCAATGCCCATTTGAATCCAATGGAAGTACAGGAAAGAATATTAGATACCGCCTTTAGCCTGTTCCGGCAATACGGCACCAGGTCCATTACCATGGACGATATTGCCACCCGCATGGGCATCTCCAAAAAAACCTTGTATGCCCATTTTGTAGATAAGGACGATATGGTGGTACACGCCATCAGGCGCTACCTGGAAATTATTCAGGAAGAGGAGCGCACCATCATCAGCAAAGCCGACAACGCCATAGAAGAGCTGTTTGAGATCATGAACATGATGGACGAAAAGCTGCGCAACATGAACCCGGTGATCATGCTGGACCTGCAAAAGTTCCATTCCCGGGCATTCCTCGTGTTCCAGGAGTACCGCAACAGCTCCCTGCGTACCACCATCCGCACTAACCTGGAGCGGGGCATCCGGGAAGGGCTGTACCGGAAAGACCTGGATGTGAACATCCTCACACAGTTCCGCATAGCCTCCGCAATGGTGTGTTTTCAGCCGGAAGTGTTCCCGATGGAAGGCTATGATATGGGAAAGGTACAGCGCGTATTACTGGAGCATTTTTTATACGGAGTATCGTCAGCAGAGGGTTTCCGCTTAATAGAAAAGTACAGGCAACAACAACTATCGCTAAACAAATAGATACAACTGTATGCAATCAGAACGAAAGCTCATTATCCTGGCCGGTTCATTGCTACTGCTAATGGCACTTACCACCACCCTGCGCGCGCAGCAAGCAGCGCCGCAGTCACAGGGGCCCTTGCAGCTAAGCGCCAAACAGGCCGTGGATTATGCACTCGCTAATCAAACAACAATTAAAAATGCCAGGCTGGATGAGCTAATTCAGCTGGCTAAGAACAAAGAAGTAAGCGGGCTGGCACTACCCACCATTACCGCTAACGGCGCTTACTCCTATTCACCCGTATTGCAAAAGTCGCAGATAGACCTGCACAACTTTGATCCCAGCGCGCCGGAAGGCACCTACCAGGCCGTAGCTTTTGGACTCACCCACAACATGACCGGTGATGTAAAGCTTAACCAAACCCTGTTTGATCCCAGCGTACTGGTAGCCTTACAGGCCCGCAAAACGCTGGAGGAGCTGGTTGCGCGCAATGTGCAAAAATCAGAAGTAGATGTAAAGGTTGCTGTATACAAAGCATACTATAACGTGCTCTCCGCTAACAAAGCGCTCACCATTCTGAAAGGGAATATTGCCACACTGGATAAAACCCTTTCCGATACCCGCGAAACCTATAAGAATGGATTGGCCGAGAAGCTGGATGTAGACCGCTTAACCGTGCAAATGGCCAACCTCAGTACGGAGATCACCAAGCTGCGCAACCTGATAGAAGTAGGCACTGCTGCGCTGAAATTCCAGATGGGCATGCCCATGGCTCAAGCCATAGAATTAACGGACACGCTCTCTACCGAAGCCATTGCAGCGCAAACCGTTAATGTAGATGGTTTCAATTACGATCAGCGGATAGAGTACCAGGTATTACAGTCACAGAAACGCGCAAACGAATATGATCTGAAACGGTATAAGATGAAAGGGCTGCCTACGCTTTCCTTTAACGCCTCTGCCGGTTCTTTGAGAGGTAGCAGCCAGTTCGATTATTTCAAGAATCCCACCTGGTATGGCTATAGTACGCTGGGCCTGAACCTTTCCGTACCCATCTTCGCCGGCTTCCAGCGCAAACGGCAGGTAGATCAGGCTTTCCTGGCCCTGAAAAAAACAGAGCAGAATGTAGAGAACCTGAAGCTGTCCATTGACCTGGAGCAATCACAATCCGCCTCCACTTTCCGCAATAACCTGCTTACCCTGCAATCGCAGGAGCAGAATATGCAGCTGGCGCAGGAAGTATATACCACTACCCAGATCAAGTATCGTGAAGGGGTAGGCAGCAGCCTGGAAATGAGCACCGCGGAAAATGACCTGCTCACCGCACAGAAAAATTATTTCGATGCCTTGTACAATACGATAGTGGCGAAGATTGATTACATGAAGGCCTACGGAAAATTGTAAAAGCTAAACCTAAACTGATCTTTAAAATTCGATCGATATGACCAAAAGATATTTCGTTATTCCCTTCACTACCCTGATACTGGCCGCTTGCGGCGGGGGCGCTCCCAATAAGGAAGCCCAGTTGCAGAAACTGAAGGATGAGAGATCAAAGCTGGAATCACAGATAGCCGCTCTTGAAAAAGAGGTAGGTACAAAAGATACTGTACAAAGAGTAAAAACCGTTACCCTGGCCACCCTGGAGGATACCACATTCCAGCACTATATTGATGTGCAGGGCAGCGTGGATGCACGCGAAAATGTGAACGTAACCTCCAAAGTACCCGGTGTGGTAACCGCCATACTGGTAAAGGAAGGTCAGCAGGTAAGCAAAGGCCAAACCCTGGGCCAGGTAGATGATCAGCTGGCGCGCTCCGGTATATCAGAGCTGAAAACACAGCTGGAGCTGGCCACTACTACCTACGAAAAACAAAAGCGCCTCTGGGATCAGAAAATAGGCAGTGAAATGCAGTTCCTTACTGCAAAGAACAACAAAGAAAGCCTGGAAAGAAAGCTGGGCACCTTAAACGAGCAGCTGGCGCAAACCCGCATTGTTTCCCCCATCAATGGAACGGTAGATGCGGTAATAGCCAAGCTGGGAGATAACATTGGCCCCTCTTCCCCAACCGCTGCTTTCCGCGTGGTGAACAGCAATGCATTAAAAGTAGTAGCCAATGTAGCAGAAGGTTATGCAGGTAATGTAAAAACCGGCGATGCGGTGCTCATCAGCTTCCCGGACATCAATAAAGACATCCGTACCAAAATAGGTTTTGCATCCCGCACCATTGATCCGCAAAGCCGTACCATTAAAATTGAAGTACCGCTGCCGGCCGACCCCGCCCTGCGCCCTAACATGATAGCCCATGTGAAGATCATAGATTACACTGCAAAAAATGCAGTAGTGATACCCGTGAATGTAATACAGTACACCATGGGCAAGCCCTTTGTGGTAGTGGCTAAAGAAGCAGGTGGTAAAATGCTGGCACAGCGCCGGGATATTGAAATGGGACGCACCTATAATGATATAGCCGAAATAAAGAACGGACTGCAGGTGGGCGAGAAGCTGGTGACAACCGGTTACCAGGGATTAAATGATAACGACCTGATTAAACTCTAGCTATCAGCTAAGCTAAAAGCTAATGTATGCAAGACAACCTGAATAAAGAATTTAAGCCTACCAGCTGGTCCATTGATAATAAGGTGAGCATTTATGTAGCCACCATTATCATAGCCTTTGCCGGTATCCTTTCCTACATATCGTTACCCAAGGAGCAATTCCCGGAAGTAGTATTTCCGCAGTTCTATATTAATACGCTGTACCCCGGTACCGCACCGGAAGATATGGAAACACTGGTGACCAAGCCCATTGAAAAACAGCTGGGCGGCATCTCCGGTGTAAAGGAAATTAAAAGCACCTCCCTGCAGGACTATTCCATCATCACCATAGAATTTAATACGGATGTGGATATAGAAACCGCGCGGCAGGAAGTGCGCGAGAAGGTGGATGAAGCCAAGGCCGACCTGCCTTCCGATCTCACCGTAAATGGTAAGGAACCGCAGATCATTAAGATAGATGTATCGCAGATCCCTATTATGAACGTGAACCTTTCCGGCGATTTTGACCTGCAATCCTTAAAGAAGTATGCAGATGAAATGCAGGACCGCATTGAAGCGCTCACAGAAATTACCCGTGTGGATATTGTGGGTGCGCTGGACCGCGAGATCCAGATCAACGTGGATAAATACAAGATGGACGCCGCCCGCATCAGCTTTGACGATATCATTAATGCAGTAGGCGCGGAGAACCGTACCGTCTCCGGCGGCCTGGTATCTATGGATGGGCAAAAGCGTACCCTCAGTGTGAAAGGAGAGTATAAAGATGCCAGTAAGATCGGCAACATTGTAGTGCGCGGTATGTCCGGCGCCGTAGTGTACCTGAGAGATGTGGCAGATGTGGTGGATGGTTTTAAAGAGCAGGAAAGTTATGCGCGTTTGAATGGTAAGAATGTAATTACGCTGAACGTAATTAAACAAAGCGGTAAGAACCTGATAGATGCCTCTGATAAGATCCGCGGCATCATTGCAGACATGCAAAAGAGCTATCTGCCCAAAGGTCTGAAAGTGGATATTACGGCAGACCAGTCTAAATCTACCCGCGTAACCCTGCATGATCTGATCAATACCATCATCATTGGTTTTGTGCTGGTAACCATCATCCTCATGTTCTTCATGGGCGCCATAAATGCCATTTTCGTGGCCATGTCGGTACCCATCTCTATGTTCATTGCATTTTTGATCTTACCCACATTCGACTTTACGTTGAACATGATGGTGCTGTTCTCCTTCCTGTTAGCATTGGGTATAGTGGTGGATGATGCCATTGTGGTGATAGAGAACGTGCACCGGATCTTTCATGAACGGCACGACCTGGGAATTGTGAAAGCCGCTAAAATAGCGGCGGGCGAGGTGTTCCTGCCGGTATTATCCGGTACCCTTACAGTGCTGGCGCCTTTTGTGCCGCTGCTGTTCTGGCCCGGTGTAATAGGTAGCTTCATGTTCTTCCTGCCCGTAACGTTGATCGTTACACTGGGCGCCTCACTGGTAGTAGCCTATATCATCAACCCCGTATTTGCGGTTGATTTTATGGACCGCCATGAAGGAGAGGAGCATCCCAAACCTAAGTTTGATAAGAAGTTTAAGATAATCACCGCAGTATTTGCAGTAATAGCGCTCATTGCATATGCCAATAGTTTTGGCGTGGGCAACTTTGTAGTGTTCATGTACCTGCTGGTCGTGCTGGAACGTTTCTGGCTGGGCGGTGTAGCGCGCCGTTTTCAGCAGCACACCTGGCCTAAGGTGCAGGAATGGTATCACCGCCGTTTGGAGTGGTGCTTGAAAGGCTGGCGTCCTATAGGTATTCTGTTTGCCACCTTTGGCCTGCTGATCTTCAGCATTATCTTAACCGGTATCCGCAATCCGAAAGTGGTATTCTTCCCGCAGGCAGATCCCAACTTTATTTACGCTTACCTGGAGCTGCCTAATGGTACCGATCAGAAGTACACAGATTCTATTACGCATATTGTAGAAGAGCGGATCACTAAAACAGTAGGCGCCAACAATCCTATTGTGGAATCCATTATCTCCAACGTAGCAGTAGGCGCCGGCGATCCCAGCCAGATGGACCAGAGCGTGCAGCCGCAGAAAGGTAAGGTAACCGTAGCTTTTGTGGAGTTTGGCGCACGTAAAGGACAGTCTACCAAAGACTACCTGGGCAAGATCCGCGATGCAGTGAAAGGCATACCCGGTGCAGATATTACAGTAGAGCAGGAGCAGGGCGGCCCCCCCACAGGCAAGCCGGTTAACATAGAGATCAGCGGTGATGATTTTAATGAGCTAACGCTTACCTCTATGCGCTTAAAACGCTACCTGGATTCTTTACAGATAGGTGGTGTGGAAGAGCTGAAAAGCGATTTTGAAAGTAACAAGCCGGAAATACTGGTGAATATAGACCGTGAAAGAGCGAATAAGGAAGGCATTTCTACGGGTGTAATAGGCATGGCTTTGCGTAATGCCCTGTATGGTGCAGAAGCTTCCAAGTTCCGGGATCCGGAAGATGATTATCAGATCATGGTGCGTTTTAAGGAAGATCAGCGTAATAATATTAATACGCTTATGAACCTGAACATCACCTACCGCGATATGAACATGGGCGGCGCAATCCGCCAGGTGCCCTTATCCGCAGTGGCCAATATCACTTATTCCAATACTTACGCCAGCGTAAAACGTATAGATCAGAAACGGGTGGTAACGCTGTATTCCAATGTGCTGACCGGTTATAATACCAACGAGGTAGTGCAGAAAGTGCAAAGCGCCATCAACCAGTTCAGCAAGCCGGATAGTGTAATTGTAAAAATGACCGGTGAGCAGGAAGATCAGCAGGAAACTATGAACTTCCTGGTAATGGCCATGCTGGGCGCAGTAGGCCTGATGTTTATGATCATGGTAACGCAGTTCAACTCAGTTGGCCGTCCTTTGGTAATTGCCATGGAGATCGTGTTCAGTATCATCGGCGTGTTCCTGGGTTTTGCCGTTTTCGGTATGGATATCTCCATTGTAATGACCGGTGTAGGTATTATGGCGCTGGCAGGTGTGGTGGTACGTAACGGTATAGTGCTGGTAGAGTTTATTGACCTGCTGATCAAGCAGGGTACGCCGGTGTATGATGCCGTGGTAGAAGGTGGCAGAACACGTATGACGCCGGTATTACTTACGGCCATAGCCGCCATCCTGGGCCTGATACCGCTGGCCGTAGGGTTGAACATTGACTTTGCCACCCTGTTCTCCGAAGGTAACCCGCACCTGTTCTTTGGGGGCGATAACGTAGCCTTCTGGGGGCCGCTGGCCTGGACCATGGTGTTCGGGTTGATCTTTGCCACCTTCCTTACGCTGATCCTGGTGCCCGTAATGTACGCCATGAACAAGCGTTCCATTGATGTGCTGGATCATTACAAGCTGCCGCGCGGTTTAAAATATGTACCCTTCCTGGTGCTGCTCCTGAAAGTGTTCAGCAAGCGGGAAACCGTGCGCAGGCTGCATGATCCGCATTATGTATCCAACAAGCCGTATGCATTTTTTCCGGATGGGGAAATGGTAGCTAAAGAAGACAAGCATGCGCGCAGTATAAAAACGAATGTTTCAATGAATTAAAATAGCTAGCTATTAAACAATAGCTATACAGTGTAACAGTTGTAGGTTTAACAGATCACCGTTCCGATATCTATCGGGACGGTTTTTTTTTGTAATATTTAACAGTTGTTTAGTTGCTGCATTTATTACTTTTGACACAGATTATCCCGTAATAAGATCAAAGTCATATGCGAAACCACGAAATCGATTATAAGATTTATGGGGAGGAGATACAGATTGTAGAAATAGAGTTGGACCCCCAGGAAACGGCCGTTGCAGAAAGCGGAAGCTTTATGATGATGGACCAGGAAATACAAATGCAAACCATGTTTGGAGATGGCTCCCAGCCCAACCAGGGGCTTTTCGGGAAGCTGCTTTCCGCCGGCAAACGCATGATCACAGGGGAAAGCCTGTTCATGACCGCCTTTACAAATATGGGACAAGGAAAGAAGAGAGTGAGTTTTGCAGCCCCTTACCCCGGTAAAATTATTCCCATGGACCTGGCCCTGATGGGGGGCAAGGTAATTTGCCAGAAAGATGCTTTCCTCTGCGCCGCCAAAGGAGTAAGCATAGGAATAGAGTGGCAGCGCAGGCTGGGCACGGGCATTTTTGGCGGTGAAGGTTTTATAATGCAGAAGCTGGAAGGTGATGGCCTGGCCTTTGTACATGCCGGCGGCCTGGTAATAGAAAAGGAGCTTCAGCCCGGCGAAGTGCTGAAAATAGACACCGGTTGCGTGGTGGCCTACACTCAGAATGTGGATTTTGATATTGAATTTATTAAAGGAATAAAGAATATGGTTTTTGGTGGCGAAGGCTTGTTCTTTGCCACGCTCAGAGGCCCTGGTAAAGTATGGATCCAGTCCCTGCCCATCAGCCGTTTGGCTGGCCGTATTATTGCATATGGCACAGGACCCCGTAAAGAAGAGGGTAGCATACTGGGCGGCCTGGGAAATTTACTGGATGGAGATTGAGCGGCTTAGGCGCACTGGTGGTAGAAAAATTTTGTTATTTAAAAGATAATTTACAGAAAATTTACCAACAAAGTAGTAGCTTAGCTTAATATTACTGTTGAAAAACCATTTACCTATGCCAGCCGGTACTTTGAACAGGAAAATGAAAAAAGTTTGTTATGAAACGACTGACAGTGTAAAATAAATGGGGTGGATCAGTGAATGACGTCGATATTCCCGTATATTTGATATCAGGTAGCATCAATCTGTCGTTCTGAGCTAAAATGGATTCGCCAAAACACTAATGAGAAAATAATATGATAGGTGCGGAATAATAAAGGAATGCGCACCATAATTGAAGGAATGCGGCACTCAATTATCTTTGTTCTTCCAGAAAGAGGTAATTCTTCCAGCTAAAACTAAGAAACAGGTAAAGAGAATTTTAAACACAAAAATGATAAAGCCGGTATATTAATGTGGACTGGAGAAAACCCGGGATGACCATACCTGGGTATCATCGGCACTAACTATATCACTCACCATGGAGATGAATTTCATTTTTATGAAATCATAGCTATTATTGCTTCAAACGCTTAATTAAGTAAGATGAATTTTGAGAGAAACGAACGCCCCCGCAAGCCCTACTCTTCAGATGTTAACAAAGAGTATGATCCCAAGGACAAGCCGGGCGGTTATAACCGACCTGACTTTAATAACAACAATGAGCGGGAGGGAAGACCCAATTTTAACCGGGAAAACAGACCGGACTACAACAGAGATGGCGGCGGCGAATCCAGGCCCCGCGAAAATTACAACCGGGAAGGTGGAGGAGGATATGATCGCGGTGGCGGCGGCGGTGGTTACAATCGCGGCGGTGGCGGCGGTGGTTACGATCGCGGCGGTGGCGGCGGTGGTTACGATCG
>NZ_FOBB01000007.1 GCF_900109685.1 Chitinophaga rupis
ATCGCAGCCGAGTAGTACTAATTGCCCGTAAGCTTTAATTTTATTTTAATATATCTCTGTACAACTTCCCAATATGTAAATTATTAGGCGAAGGCTGAAAGCGTAAAGCAGAAAGCCTGAGCACCATAATAGCTAAGGATAGCTGTTATAGGCACTAAGCCAGCAGGCTTTATGCTTTTAGCTTTATCCTTTAAGCTTTACAAGATCTTATGGTGGTTATGCCGAGGGTGTTCACCTCTTCCCATTCCGAACAGAGAAGTTAAGCCCCTCATGGCCGATGGTACTGCACCACAATGCGGGAGAGTAGGTAGCCGCCGTATTTATTAAAAAGGCTCTGATCATATGATCGGAGCCTTTTTGTTTTTATACCTTTTAGTAGCTATTTCTTGTGGAAATCATCATACCAGTGCGCAATATTAATCGATGCGCCTAACCCCAGCGACACCGGCTGAAAGTACTTGTTTACAACGGATCCGTCATCCCTGTTCTCATACCCGTTATCAGACAAAGGAACAGAAAAAGACAGCTGCATCTGGAACTTCACATACTTATAACCCGCACGGAAGGTAAAGGCCGGCTCCATAAAAAAACGGGTTTTCTGGCTGATCTGCCCAAAGCCATCCCGCCGCTCAGCGTCATTCTCAAACACTTTATTGCCCAGGGACATATCGTAAAAGTTCACTACAGAAAAACGGCTGCTAAAGGCGGTTTCAATGGCAGGATGCACAAAACCAATACTAGGTTGTACAAAGAATTTGCTGAAATGGGAGCGTAACAGGTAATCATTCACATTACCGGTATTACCATCGTCATGATACGCTGCATCCAGCGTTTTAAAGCTACCGGAACCCAAACCGGTATAAACATCAAACACCATCCGCTTTTTCGAACCAAAAGGCGAGAAAAATCCTACACCGCCTTCAAACAAGCCCCCTTTTGCGTATTTATCAACAAACACATCATCATTATCATCATTATTGCCAAAGGGACGAAATACATATTGCCCGTTAGCCATAACAGCAATATGATCGGTAACGGCAAAAGCAGCCTGGTAATTGGTGGGAGACAGGCTCCCTTTAAATTCAAATTGCTCTTTTAATAAAGGAGCATTCACTGTATTGGGAACATAGATGTTCTTATTGCAGGCGCCCAGGAAAATAACAGTGCCCAGCAGGCAGGGAGTAATAAAGGTTTTCAGCATTCTCTTACATTTAGTCAGTTGTAGGTATATATTTGTTATTCTAATAAGCTGGATTGCCGGGGGATCAGCTCTACAGGGAACACAAAGTTCTTGGTCACTTTTACATTTTCATCCTGGTTAATGAGCTGGATCACCGTTTCCACGGCTTTTTGCCCCATTTTATAACCCGATTGCTCAATCGTAGTGAGGGAAGGAGAAATGATGCGGGAGGACAAATCATTGGAATAGCCCACCACTTTTATCTGTTCCGGTATGTTGATCTGGTGACGCCGCGCTTCCTGTATAAAAGATACTGCAGACGTATCATTGGCCGCAAACAAACCATCCGGCAGCGGCTTGCTGGTTAGCAGCTCCTGCGCCGCAGTAGCTGCCGCATCTGTAGTAAGATTGTGAATATACAGCAGCTGCTCATCATATGGAATATTATACTTTGCCAGTGCGGCTTTATAACCCGCCAGCCGCTGCTGGTAAAGGTTACAGGTGAGCACACCGGAAAAGTGCGCTATCCGTTTACAGCCCTGTTTTATCAGGTGCTCCGTAGCCAGGTAGCCGCCGGTAAAATCATCGCCCGTAATGCTGTAGCCCGGGAAGTCTATAGGCACACGGTCATAGAACACCAGGGGAATATTGTTCTTTATAAAAGGGCTGAAATGTTCGTAGTTGGTGGTGAACATAGACGCTACTGCCAGCAGCCCATCCACCCGCAGGGAAAAGAACGTGTGTACCAGCTCCTTTTCCATGGCCACGGTTTCATCCGACTGACCGATCACAATACTAAAACCATATTTATGCGCTTCATGCTGAATGCCGCTGATAGCAGTACTCTGAAAATACATGGAAGTACGCGGCACAATTAACCCGATAATATTAGACCGTTTCTTGCGCAGGCTGGAGGCGATCCAGTTGGGCACATACCCCATTTCAGCAGCCATTTTCTGCACTTTATCGCGGGTCTCATCATTGATCAGGGGGTTATTCTGCAAGGCCCGTGACACGGTCGATGCAGACAGGCTCAGCGCCTGGGCAATATCGTAGATGGTGATCTTACTGCGTTCTTTCATTGGAGTTTTGTCGTTTTCTTTAGAACGGGCAGTTATACCGGTTCCGGTTTTGAGGTTTCAGTTATAAGATAAAAATAAGCTATATTAAGCAATTTATATTACAATTGAAATGCTTATTCATACTGCAATAACCAGTTTGTTGCAAATGGCAAAAAAGCAGGACTTGCTGCCAGCATATTATTTCAGTGGTGAAGCTTGAAAAGCTCCATAATTATTCCTAATTTTTAAGGATGATTGAAATTCCGTTATGAAACTGATACGCTCCTTTACCAATGCTGTATGAGTAGCACAGCAGTTACTATCCACGGTTATGCCATTTTACCCTGGAAATTTTAGAAAAAGATACAGAAGCTGAAGATGTAATACCGGAAACCTTTGTGCAGCTAGGACGCCAATGCAGCAACTTGATCCTTTTGCTGCAGTAAGCTTTATGAAGACCCAACCAGGATATTCCCAAACAGAAACATCCACCGGCTGCGCTACGGATACCGGGATCTCTTTAACATCATACACCACCCGGAAGCGCTGTCGCAGATGAGCTAAACATCCGTATGTGGTGAGGTGTGAAATGACACGATACTAAACGTACAGCATATATGAAATTACATTTCACTTATTGGTTGTTGGCCGGCTTCCTGTTACTGGCTGATATTGCCCGCGCACAGCAGGTAACGTTAACACCGGAGCAGATAAAGACCCTCACGGCTGCCTGGACAGGAGAACGGTTTCCTGATGGGCGCCCCAAAGTGCCGGATGCCCTGCTGCAACGCCTGAAGAAAATATCCATTGAAGAAGCCTGGGGCATTTTGCGCAACAAAGGTTACCAGAACCAGTTTGAAGGCGAGTGGATGCTGCTGCGTAATGAGCAGGTAATGACCGGCCGCGTGGTAACTGCCCAGTACATGCCTATGCGCCCGGATATGGATCAGCTGATCAAAGACAAAGGCAAGGCAGAAGGCCGTATTGGCGGCACCAATTCCTGGCCCATTGACGTACTCTCTAACGGTGATGTATATGTAGCGGATAGTTATGGCAAGGTAGTGGATGGCACATTGATCGGTGATAACCTGGGTAATTCTATTTACGCCAAATCCAGGAATGGTGTGATCTTTTACGGATCGGTGCGCGATATGGAAGGGCTGGAGGAAATAGATGGTTTCACCGCCTGGGTAAAAGGTTACGATCCTTCCTATATACAGCAAATGATGCTGGCCGGCATTAATGTACCCATCCGCATTGGCCGTGCAACGGTGCTGCCGGGCGATGTGGTGCTGGCAAAAAAAGGCGGCGTAATATTCATACCTGCGCATCTGCTGGAGGAGGTAGTGCTGAACGCGGAGTTCATAGCACTGCGCGACCAATTCGGCCACCAGCGCCTGCGGGAAGGCAAGTACACACCCGGCCAGATAGATACCCAATGGACCGATGCTATCAAAAAAGATTTCCTGCAATGGCTGGACACCCAGGGCAATAAGCTGCCCATGAGCCGTCCCGAGCTGGACAAATTCATGCAGAACAGAACATGGTAGCAAATTACTTCCTCCATCATTTCATCTTACATCCTGCATCATACCTCTTACTTCAAAACATTATTTTATGCATACTCCCTCACAAAAATTCCTTTCAAAACTTGGCGTAGCCGAACCAGCAGATCCACATGATGAAAAACCGCTGGACAACCGCCGCTCTTTCCTGAAAAGAACCCTGGGCGGTTTAGCGCTGGGTGGTTTTATGTTTTCACCGCTGGAAGATACGCTTGCCTTCAGCACTTCCAAAGTGAACCGCACCTCTGCACCATCTGATCTTAAGATCACAGATATGCGCTACGCAATTGGAATGAACTCAACGGGGCGTTGTCCCATTATCCGTATAGACACTAATCAGGGTATTTACGGCCTGGGTGAAGTAAGAGATGGCGCAAGCTGGCGGTACGCGCTGTTCCTGAAAAGCCGCATACTGGGCATGAATCCCTGCAGCGTGGAAATGATCTTTAAACGTATTAAACAATTTGGCTTCCATGGCAGGCAGGGGGGAGGAGTGTCCGGTGTGGAAATGGCATTATGGGATCTCGCCGGTAAAGCCTATGGCGTACCCGTGTACCAGCTGTTAGGCGGTAAATACCGTGATCGCGTAAGGTTGTATGCAGATACGCCTGAAGTGGAAGACCCAACTGAATTTGCAGCCAAGCTTAAAGACCGCCTGGAAGGTAAAGGCTATACTTTTCTGAAAATGGATTTTGGGATTGAGCTGCTGAAGAATACCCCCGGCGCTTTGGTGAATGATAATTTCTGGGATGTAGGCCGGCAATGGACCAACCAGCCTATGACCTATGGCGCTACAGAACACCCGTTCACGCAGGTGCAGATCACCCCCAAAGGACTGGATATACTGGCGCAGCGCATCAGCCAGGTGCGGGAAGCAGTAGGTTATAATATACCACTGGCATCTGATCACTACGGACATTTTGACCAGAACAACGCTATTCGTTTAGGCAAGGCCGTAGAACCCTACCGTTTGGCCTGGCTGGAAGACCTGATCCCCTGGAAGTTCACCGAACAATGGAAACAGATCACCAATGCAATAGATACGCCCACCCTTACCGGCGAAGATATTTATTTGAAAGAAGAATTTATTAAATTGATAGATGCGCATGCAATAGATCTTATACACCCTGATCTGGCAACAGCCGGAGGCATCCTGGAAACCAAACGTATTGGTGATTATGCGGAAGAAAAAGGTGTAGCGATGGCCATGCACTTTGCTGGCCTGCCGGTTTCCTTTATGGCCAATGTGCATTGCGCTGCAGCAACGCAGAATTTTGTAGCGCTGGAACATCACTCGCTGGATGTACCGTATTGGAATAGTTTAGTGAAGTCAGATAAGCCGCTTATTGAAAAAGGTTTTGCTATTGTGCCTGACAAACCGGGATTAGGCATAGAGCTGAATGATGAAGAGCTGAAAAAACACCTGGCGCCTGAAGATAAAAGTTACTTTGCACCTACACCGGAATGGGACGATAACCGCTCCTGGGACCGGCTGTGGAGCTGATACTATAAACCATTCATTATGCACAAACTATTCTGGTATATAGCCGCACTGGCTTTTATTACTTACATTATTACTACCATTCTGCACTTACACGCGGCAGGCGGCTGGTTGCTGATGTGCGGCTTTACTATGCTGGCACTGGCTTTCAGGGGATACCCGGTATTAAAAGGATTTTCATACACGGTGATGATCTTTGCAGCGGTAAGCATGGCTATGTATTACCCGCAGCATTTCATCCAGGTAGGTGATTTCAAATTGTCGAAGCTGATAGTGCCGCTGTTGCAGCTTATTATGTTCGGAATGGGTACCGGTTTAAGCTGGAAGGATTTCGCACAGGTAGCTAAAATGCCCATGGGTATTGGCGTTGGCATTATCGGGCATTATACTATTATGCCGCTGATCGGTTTTACTATTACGCAGCTGTTTCATTTTCCACCGGAAATAGCAGCAGGTATTATTTTGATCGGCAGCTGCCCCAGCGGGCTGGCATCTAATGTAATGTCGTACCTGGCAGGCGCTAACCTGGCCTTATCTGTATCTATAACGGCAACGGTTACACTCCTAGCGCCCATTATTACACCCTTATGGATGAAGTTACTGGCCGGGCAATATGTAGATATTGTGTTCCTGGATATGATGTGGCATATTATCCAGATCGTGATCTTACCTATTATACTGGGATTGGTCTTTAATCATTTCCTGCATGGCAAATTCAAGTGGCTGGATGAGGCTATGCCCCTGGTATCTATGATCAGCATAGGATTGATCATAGTAGTAATAACGGCTAGCGGACGTGATAGCCTGCTTACGGTAGGCCCGTTGCTGGTGATAGCAACCTTGCTGCATAATGTGTGCGGGTATTTCCTGGGATACTGGGGCGCCCGTTTGTTCCGGATGCCGGAAAAAGATTGCCGTACCGTAGCATTGGAAGTAGGCATGCAAAACGGCGGACTAGCCTCTGGGCTGGCATTAAAAATGGGCAAGCTGGCCACAGTAGGCTTAGCGCCGGCAGTATTTGGTCCCTTAATGAATATTACCGGATCGGCCCTGGCTACGTGGTGGAAAAGCAAACCAGCGGAGGAAAAGGAGGATTGAATTACGAATTAGTCCTGCGAAAAAGTGTACTGTATTTTAAGTTAAATGCATAATAATTTAACAACGAGTTTGACATAAAAAGAGTCCTGCATTTTTATATGCAGGACTCCTTTTTTTACAACAACTTACAAATGCACTATCTCACAACGATCTACTCAATTCGTAATTCGTAATTGACAATTCGTAATTATCACTTCGGTTCTAATGCCGAAGTGATACGCTGCACCAAATCCGTTAAGTGATAACGGCTCATATTATCCGGCATAGCTGCAGCAGCGGCGCGCATCTCATTACGCAAGGTAGTCAGCTGTGCACGTGCAATGCTGCTTACATCTGTTCTGCTGGGATCTGCCGGCGCGCTGCCGAACATGATCGTCATACCGCCACTCAGGCTGGAACCACCACCAGGCGCCAGCAGCTCTGTAAGATTTTTCACATAGACTTTTTGCAGGTTGCGGCGGAAAATGTCAATAGGCTTGTGCGTATATACTTCGCTGAAAATACCTTTCTTCAGATCATTCATCATGTCTGTAGCCTGGTAAGCATTATTGCCTTCCATGGCTGATGCATTTAACAGCTTGTTCAGCGTAGCAGTGCTTAATAAGCGGTCCAGTATGGGTTCCTGGCGTGCCAGTATCACCGTGGTAGCATCATTACCCGTACGTTGCAGAATATCTTTATCCAATAACCATTTAGGGGTAATGAATAATTGCTGGTTCAGGAATTTAATAGCCTCCTGCTGGGTAGCTTTGGGTACGGCTTCATACACAGCGCCTTCCTGCTCCACTGTTTTAGGCGTTTCATAAATGCCGCCTACATTTTTGACTACATGGCCCAGGTACCGGGAGTACTGGCCGGTTATTTCGCGGTACAATTCACCCAGGTTGCTGTATCCTTCGTTCGGTTCACGGGTCCAGGCCATAAGGTTGGGAATGATACGCTGCAGGTTTTTAATGCCGTAATAGCTGGCTTTCATGGCATTGTCGCCCAGGTCTTCGTTCTGTGAGCGCGGATCGTCCGGGTTGCTTTCCGTACCAAACCAGTAACGTTTATCTTTTAAGCGGTTAATGGTCCATTTATTCAGGATAGGCTTTTCTGCCTCTGCGGTGGCTGCTTCCGGGATCTCGCGGTAGCCCCACTCAATAGCCCATTTATCATAAAAGTTAATACGGGGGTACAGGTCGGCGCCGGTAATACTATCTTCCGGCTGTGCTACGTAATTAAAACGGGCGTAGTCCATAATAGAAGGAGCATGCCCGTTCTTTTCCACCCAGGCCTTATCGCGCAGCTTTTCTACCGGGTAGGCAGAGCTGGAGCCGAAGTTATGCCGCAGGCCCAGGGTGTGGCCCACTTCGTGCGAGGATACAAAGCGGATCAGCTCTCCCATCAGCTCATCATCAAACTCCATTGTCCGCGCACGGGGATCATTGGGCGCGCATTGTACAAAATACCAGTTGCGCAGTAGGCGCATTACATTATGGTACCAGTTAATGTGGCTTTCCAGTATTTCGCCGGAGCGGGGATCGTGTACGTGCGGACCGCTGGCATTGGCAATATCAGAAGGCTTGTACACGATAGCAGAAAAGCGGGCATCTTCCAAAGACCAGGTAGAATCTTCCTGGGCAGTAGGCGCCATTTTAGCCAGGATGGCGTTTTTGAAGCCGGCCTGCTCAAAAGCAGTTTGCCAGTCGTTCACCCCTTGTATCAGGTACTTGCGCCATTTAGCCGGTGTAGCAGGATCTATATAAAATATGATGGGTTTCTTAGGCTCTACCAGCTCGCCGCGTTTGTATTTTTCCAGGTCTTCGTCCTTAGGCTCCAGGCGCCAGCGGGTGATCATCTGCAGGCGTTTTACGCCCTGGGGATCTGCATCAAAGTCGGTTACGCTGGTGGTGAAAAAGCCTACGCGCGGGTCAAAGTACCGGGGCTGCATAGGTACATTGGGTAACAGTACCAGGGAGCTGTTGAGCTCCAGGGTAGCATTGCCACCGGCAGCAGGCGGAAAACCGGGAGCGCCCGGTGCGCCGCTTTTGGAATAGGTTTTAACGGTTTTGATCTCTGTATTAATAGGGTAGGAGCGTACATCCACAATGTAAGATTTATCAGACTGTACGCCACCCAGGCGCAGGCCCATTTTCATACGCTGGTCAAAGAACAGGATCTCGTTATCACCATTAATATAGTCTGTGAGGTCTATAATACTGCCGTTGTTCTCTTTTGAAAAGGCTTTGATATCAAAGGCCGCGGCAATGGGCTGTATGTTGGAGTTCATTACCGCGTTGAACATAGGCTGGGTGCTATCCTTTGATATTTCGCTATAGGAAACGTTCTTCAGGAAAATGCGGTTATTGGGTCCTTTTTCAAAGCGGATCACGTTTTCACCGATCTGGTCTCCGCTGTAGCCGTAAAAGAAGGAGCGCAGGCCGGCGGCGGATTTGGAGATGCGGTTCACTACCAGGATATCACGGCCCAGCAGGGAATCGCTTATTTCAAAATATACCTTGTCATCCAGCTTATAAATGTTGAACAGGCCGGAATCAGCTTTTGCTTTGGGGGTAATTAGCTCGCTGAATGGCTTGGGATTGGCTTTAGGCGTGCCCTGTGGTGGTATAATGGGTGGTTTGGCGGTGGTGTCCTTTGCTGCGCCGGCGGTTACTGCCTGTTTTTTCTTTTTCCTTTGTGCAGATGCCGGTGCGCTAAGTGCCAGGCTTACACAGCATAGGACTGCTGCTACCGCAACAGACCTGCTTCTTACATGCATGTTCATAATGTTTGATCAAAAGGGTTGATTTCTGACAGGATATCTTTATTTTATCCGTTGTTGCAAATAAATATATAATGCAGTAACTTATCAGGAAATTCCATAAACGTTACAATTGTCTTAGGAATGGAAATAATAGCAGTATATTGACCACGTTAATGGCCAGGGACTTTTAAATTTAGTAAATTAGCATTATTATATTAATATTGTCTTTGATATATAACAGCCATTTTCAGCTATTGTGATGAATTAGAAGGCCTAAGGGTGGGGAAGGGCATGTTTTTAGCGGGGCGATAAGTTAAAAACAGCTACTGTGGCTGAAGGGAACTTAAATGTGAATAATGATAAAATTTGTTGGAACATTTAAAAATTTCCTTAAATTGTGCGTCCAACTTTGAAAAAAAATCAATAAATTTCGATTTTCAAGGACAGTAACAATACAGGTTTAGAATAGCCATTAGACATTGTTGCTCACTCATTTGTGTTTTAAGTGTATGCTCAATCAATTTGGAGATTAAAAGTCTGCAACAGGCTTTTGTGGAGAGATTAAATTTTGTGAGATTTTTTGAGCAGCACTTGTTTTTTTAAGGCAACCGTCTAATATTTGCGAAAACCGTAATTGTAGTTGTTACATTTAATAATTCAATCCAAACGGAAATACTAAAAAACCATAGTTTAATTTTTAACACTAAAATTCAATCAACATGGCTGAGACTAAAACAACTGTGACTGCAGCTGCTGCCAAAACGACAACTTCTCATCAACCTAAAAAATCATCCAACCTGTTTGCGGCTTTAGCCGTTCCTATTTGCCTGGTTATCGGCGTACTCTTTTACATCTTTGTATTAGGTAGTCCGGCAAACTTTCAGGGTGGCGTTGTAGGCGGGCATCCAGTTGAAGAAGGCATTGGTAAATGGTTTGGCACAGTTTATCAGGGTGGACCTATCGTACCGATTCTTATCACTGTATTATTGATCTGTTTAACTTTCGTGATCGAGCGTTTCCTTTACCTGTCTAAAGCAAAAGGTAAATTCAGCGGCGCTGAGCTGGTACGTAAAGTACAATATCACCTGGCTAACAAAAATGTTGATGCAGCCCTGGCAGAATGCGACAAACAGCAGGGTTCTGTAGGTAATGTGATCAAAGCCGGTTTGAAAAAATACAAAGAAATGATCTCCAACACTGAGTTGGATACTGATCAGAAAATACTGACCATTAAAAATGAGATCGAAGAAACTACTGCGCTGGAACTGCCGATGATGGAAAAGAACCTGGTGTTCCTGTCCACAATCGCTTCTATCGCAACGCTGTTAGGTCTGTTCGGTACAGTATTAGGTATGATCCGCGCGTTCGCTTCAATGGCAACCGGTGGTGCTCCTGATTCCGCTCAGCTGGCTGGTGGTATCTCTGAAGCATTGATCAATACCGCTCTGGGTATCGGTACTTCCGCTGTATCCATCATCATGTACAACTATTTTACTACCAACATTGATAGCATCACTTATGCAATCGATGAGTCTGGCTTTACTTTAACTCAGAGCTTTGCTGCTAACCACAAATAATTTTTTAATTATTTGTATGGAAAACCAGCAGGTTTGAATCTATTTAAAGTAAACTAAAAAGGAGTAAAGATGCCAAAAGTTAAAATGGCCCGGAAGAGCACAACCATCGACATGACCGCAATGTGCGACGTTGCGTTCCTGTTGCTGACGTTCTTCATGCTGGCCACTAAGTTTAAGCCCGAAGAGCCGGTGACTGTGGTTACTCCGTCCTCTATTAACACTAAACTGCTTCCTGATTCCGATGTGATCATGTTCACAGTGGATACCAAAGGCAGGATTTTCTTTAGCATGGACGGTCAGCCCAAGCGTAAGAAAATGATCGAGGACCTGAACTCACAGTTCAAGCTGGGATTGGATCAAAAGGCCATGAATAACTTTATAGTAGGCGCCAGTGTTGGTACTGAAATAAAGAACCTGAAAGCCTACCTGGATATGAAAGCAGAGGAGCGTAAAGCTTCCGGCCTGGAAACAGGGATTCCTTCTGATTCAGCCAATAATGAGCTGTCAACCTGGGTAAACTACGCCAGAACTGCACAGGGTGGAAACCCCAGACTGCAATACTGTATCAAAGCAGATAATGGTACCCCTTATCCCAAGATAAAGGAGATCATGCAAACCTTTAAGGATCTGAAGATACAGAAGCTGAACCTGGTAACCAGCTTGGAATCAATACCTCCGGGTACTGCTGCAGCGTTGGCTAACGCAGGTACTGCACCGGCTAAGAAATCAGAATAGTCATTAGTAAACGGCAGGTGTTTTCCGCGGAAGGCGCGCTGCTATCACAAACAAAAAAAAAGAGCTACTATGGCAGAAATGGATACCAGCAGTAGTGGTGCCGGAAAGAAACATCAGGGAACGAAATCGAAAAAGCTTTCTACCCGTGTGGATATGACGCCGATGGTGGACTTAGGCTTTTTGCTGATCACCTTCTTCATGCTCACCACTACCATGTCCAAGCCCAAAACCATGGACTTGATCATGCCCAAGGATACCAAAGATGAGAAGGAGCAGAATAAAGTGAAAGAGAGTACTGCCCTTACTATATTGCTTGGAAAGAACAACCGTGTATATTACTACGCCGGTCTTGCCCAGGACCCGAACGCATCTGCTAACCCGGACTTTTTCAAGGCAACTTCCTTTGCCAACAAAAACGGTATCCGGGATGTGCTCATCAAGAAAAGAGATGAAGTAGCACAGCTGCGCAATGCAAAGGGAGAACCTGAAGACGTGGTAGTGATCATTAAAGCCAATGACGACGCGACTTACAAGAACTTCGTGGATATATTGGATGAAATGGCCATTAACCGTATCCAGCGTTATGCTGCCGTTGATATCAGCGACCAGGATAAGCAATGGATCAGGCAAACCGAAACGGCTAATACAGGTGGCGCACAGTAATTTGTGGAAAAAGCAGATTTTTTGCATCCATCTATAAAAAACAGACAATGGATTCAGCTAGAATACTAAAAGCCGATTTTCTCGATATCCTGTTTGAAGGCAGGAATAAAGAATACGGTGCTTATGAACTAAGAAGAAAGTACGAGAAGCGCGTACGCAATGCCCTCATCGGCACTGCAAGTGTGGCGCTCCTGTGCGTAGGCGGCTATGTTGTCAGCAATATCATAAAGGGTATCGAGGATAGAAATCCGAAGAAACCCGTTATTGAGCAGATCAAAATGGAAGACATTAAGCTTCCGGATGATCCGAAAACGCCTCCCCCACCTCCTCCTCCGCCTGCACCACCCCCGCCGGTGAAACCTTCAGTGCAGTTTACACCACCCGTTATTAAGAAAGATAACGAGGTGCCGCCGGAAGAAGAACCACCAAAAGTAGAAGAGATCAAGGATAAAGCGGTAAGTACTAAAACCATGGAAGGTGATCCTAACGGTATTGACCCGGGATTGCTGGAAGACAGTAAAGGTACCGGTGTGGTAGAAGCACCGCCCCCGCCGCCGAAAGAAGAGATCTTTACCTTTGTGGAGCAACCTCCTACCTTCCCCGGTGGTGAGGAAGCCCTGGCCAAATACCTGAGCAAGAACATCCGTTACCCGCGCGTAGCACAGGAAAACGGTATTTCCGGAACTGTATTTGTGCAGTTTGTGGTAGATTCTGAAGGTACAATCAAAGACGTAAAAACAGTTGGCGCCGCCAAAGGTGGTGGTCTGGAAGATGAAGCTGTACGCGTGGTGAAAACCATGCCCAAATGGAAACCTGGTAAGCAGAACGGCCGTCAGGTATCCGTACAGTTCAACCTGCCCATCCGCTTCACTTTGCAAGAGTAGTACTGTTAAAACGATATTACTGAATTCCCCACCGGTTGACCGGTGGGGAATTTTTTTTGCGAACTAGCGAGGTGTGGAATAGCGGAGCTTCCAGCTGTATAGAAGGCTGACCACAGCTGAGGGCATACCATTCCTTTATCAGCCGGCCTCAAGGCGAACATTATTCCTATGTGCTCTTTGGGCTAACCGGCAGTGCATTCCTTTTTAGCGTAATTTTGCGCTCTTATTATGTCAAACAAACTCACAGGATACGATGATACCATAGTGGCCCTGGCCACCGCCCCGGGCGTAGGCGCTATTGCCGTGATCCGTTTAAGCGGCCCGCAGGCCATTACCATCTGCAACCAGCTATTCCCCTCTAAAGACCTACTGCAGCAGGCCAGCCATACCCTGCATGTGGGCAGCATTGTATCAGATGGTAAGATCATTGATGAAGTTGTGGTGAGCTTGTTCAAAGGCCCCCGTTCCTATACCGGAGAAAATGTAATAGAGCTATCCTGCCACGGCTCGCCCTACATACAACAGCAATTAATAGATGCCTGCATACAGGCCGGCGCCCGCCTGGCCAAACCGGGCGAGTTTACCATGCGCGCCTTCCTGAACGGTAAGCTGGATCTGGCCCAGGCAGAATCGGTAGCAGACCTGATAGCCAGCCATTCCGCCGCCAGCCACCAAACCGCCATGCAGCAAATGCGGGGTGGCTTTTCCAGGGAGCTGCAGGCCTTGCGCGAGCAGCTGATCCGCTTTTCTGCTCTTATAGAGCTGGAGCTGGACTTTAGCCAGGAGGACGTGGAATTTGCGGATCGTACGCAGCTTTATGCACTGATCAAAACAGCCCTGGAAGTGGTGCAGCATTTAACAGATTCCTTCCGGATGGGTAATGTGATAAAACATGGGGTGAATACAGCGATCGTTGGTAAGCCCAATGCAGGTAAATCTACCTTGCTGAATACCCTGTTAAATGAGAACCGTGCTATTGTGAGCGATATTGCAGGCACCACCCGTGATACCATTGAAGAAGTGCTGAATATCCAGGGGATATTATTCCGTTTGATCGATACCGCCGGCATCCGTGAAAGTGTGGATACCATTGAGAGCATTGGAGTACAAAAAACCCTGGAGAAGATCAAAGAAGCAGGTGTGGTGATCTATTTGTTTGATGTAATAGAGCTAACAGCAGCGGATATACGTAAACAGATTTCCCTTTTTGAGCAGGACGGTATTAACTACCTGCTGGTGGGTAATAAAATGGATGTTTTAGGCGAAAGCGAGGCGCTAGCTAAGTTTGCAGGGATCCCTGACATCCTGTTTATTTCCGCAAAAGATCATGCGCATATTGATCTGCTGAAGGACCGGCTGGTGCAAAAAGTAATGAGCGGCGATATTAATACGGAAGCCACCATTGTAACGAATGCGCGGCATTACGCGGCATTGCAATCCGTGCTGCAGGCGTTGCAGGATGTACGCACCGGGATGGATAGCGGTTTGCCGGGCGACCTGCTGGCCCTGGATATCAGGCGGTGTTTGCATTTCCTCGGTGAGATCACAGGAGAGATCACGAACGAGGAGCAGCTGGACTGGATCTTTAGTAAGTTTTGTATTGGCAAGTAGACGCTTTTTTATACTTTCTCATACTTTCTCATATTTTCACAATTACTTGATTTTCAATAAAAAAATTCAACGTTTTTTTGTTGTTTCACCGTTTTTCTATAATGTTGTGTACCCCGTTTGTACCTCAAATGCCCAAATTCCCGGGGTACAAAAATGGAGGGGGAGATAATGCGGATTTGGCAGTTATAGACGGTTATAGGCAACAACAGACAGTTATCGACAGCCATAGGCAATTGGCGGCAGCTGTAGACAGTTTAAGGCGTTAGAAAGATATCAACGTAAAGGGAGAGAAGAAAAATAATGCCCTAACATTTAAAATGGCAGCATATGAGTAGCAATTTGAACATAAAGAAAGTATGCCAGCATTGTCAGCAAATCTTTATCGCAAAAAAGATTACTACGAAATTTTGTAGCCTTGTCTGCGCTCAACGCAATTATAAATTGAAAGTGCAACAAGCCAAGCTCCAAAAAGCAGAATCTGAAACAGCGGCTGTTGTAACCGGCATTAATTCTTCACTACCCACCACCAACAAAGATCACCCCAAGGAACTACTGGATATTACTACCCTGGCATATGTAACCACTTTGAGTGAGCGAACACTTTACCGGATGATGGAGGATCCAGCATTCCCCAAAATAAAGATTGATAGTAACCTTCGATTTCATAAGGAGACTGTGATTAAGTATATCATCGAAAAATATACTGTGTATGAGAGGAAATCTAAGAAAAAAGATAATAGCAGGCGGTAGGAAAGTAAGTTTGTATATAGACTATTTCCCGCCGGTCTGGAATCCGATTAAAAAAATATATACCCGCCGGGAATACCTGAAGCTTCACCTCTACACAAAACCTACCAATGATGTAGAACTGAAGCTAAATAAAATTCATCAGGAGATCGCTGAGAAGATCTATCTCCAGCGCATGAAAGTACTGATGCTCGATGCCAATGGCCTGTTCAACAAGGACGCACTCGAAGCAGATGTATATACCTTCGCCTGGAACTATATTAGAGGAAAGCAAAAAGATAAGGTCGATACTTTCCATTATGAAGTTTGTTTGAAGTATCTGAAAAATTTCGTCGGTGAGCACCTCAAGTTTAAGCATATCGATGAAATATTCATCACTCGGTTCAAAGACTTTTTACTAAATACCGGGTCCCTAAAGTCACCCAAGGTGAAACTGGCCCAAAATTCAGCCGCTTCTTACTTCGATAAGTTTCTGATACTAGTGGAAGAAGCCTTCCTAGCCCGATATCTATCGGAGGACTATGGCTTACGCGTTGACCGGATTGGCAACATCGAAACTGAATTTGCACTGCCTGATGATCAAGAACTGCAATTGCTGATTGACAACCCATGTAACAATGATCTTGTTTACCGGTCATCAATATTTGCACTGTTATCCGGCTTCCGGTTCGGCGCAGTACAGATACTGAGATGGAAGCACCTCCATTGGAGCGAAACTTTGAAATCCTGGTATTTTGAGATCATTGATCCTAAACCGGGAAGATCCTTCCGGCAGTATATTAGCCAACAAGCTGTCGATTTCCTGGGCACACCCCCCCAAGATAACAAAGATGTATTGATATTTCCTGGCCTCAATTATAGTACCATGCGCAGCCACTTACAGCAATGGTTCGCAAAATTGGGATTGCTGGAGAAGGCCAAGTTCCACAATTGGCGTAGGCTTTATGCCACCAAATTGCTGGAGGAAGGTGAAGATATTTATGTGGTATCTAAGATGCTCAATCACAAACACGTTAAGACGACTGAACGATACACGCAGGTAAGAGCGAAGAAAAGAGCGGCCGCATCAAATAGAATTTCTATTAATATTAAAAAGCAGTAACCATGTCACCAGATTTAGATAAAAGGCTTTCTCGGCTTGAAGCCGATGTTAGTGAGATTAAGGTAACGGTAACAAAATTACTTGAACTATGCGCTACGGCTTTTACAGACCGTGAGATCGAAACCGTTATTGGTGTAAAAGAAGTGGCTGATATGTTAAATGTCGACATCAACGTTATATATGCGAAGTGCGCAAACGGGGAGATACCATTTCAGCGACAAGGGAGAAATTATAAGTTTAGAAAATCCGAAATTGTATCCTGGTGGAACAACCGACAGAAGGGTTCAGAATTCTCGGTTGACAGTTACGTAGCAAATTACCTTCAGAAACATCAGATTAGGGGGTAGCTGGATAAGAACAATTTTTAAATTTCCTATCATTCACCTATATAAGAAAAGCTGACTAATTCTGTGGGAATCTTTGCTGTGAAAAAGAAAAGTAATGTCACAGCAAGTGCAGTTTATAGGATTCAGTGTCGACCAGGCAAGACATTTTATACGAAGCGTCGTTTTGGAATGCCTAAAGGAATATTTCCCGCATATTAAAAAGAACTCCGATGCCCCTCTTACAATTCGGCAGGTATGCAAGATAATTGGTGTTTCCGCACCTACGCTTCGAAAGTATGTTGAGATGTCAGTGATTCGTCGTCATGATCTTGGACCTCGAAAGAAAGTATTCTATTTGTCCGAGCTGGAAGAAGATGTTAAAAGGATTACTACTTTAAAGACGTCGAATTGAAAGAAGTGGCCTTACCCATTGAGAGGGCTAATTGAATTACTGAAATTTTAAATGGTTTATGGCTCAAAATAGACTTCATCCTGACAATTGTAATAAGGCGCAATGTAAATCCTGCATATTCGGACCAACCCCATTAGAATTGGCACCAGAGCGACGGGCGGAAATTGAAAGCTATCTGGCCACTTTTCAGGCTAGTCATATTTGTCATACTACAGACAAGACATGCTATAGTGCTCTACAATTTCAGGCAAAAATACTTCATGCCATGGGGCTGATTGGTCACCCCACCGCTGAAAGTCTGCTAGAAGGAGCTGCAACCTATCTTACAAAAAATAAGGAAGCAGCGCTTGAAAGTGCTGTAATTTCCAACGAAGGAGATGAACCGGTTAAAAAAGGAGACAATGAGTCGGACTACCCGCCGAAAACGAGGGAAGCGCTCTCTGAAATAGTTACTTATATCCATCCCACCGACTGCTTGTTGCAGCAGAGGTTGCACAGGCCAATATTATCCTTAGAAAGAGTAGGCCATCTGCATCTGCCAGCGTGTTTTTCCTTTCCTGTATGTCGGGTACAAATATAGGCGCATGTCCGGTGCGTGAGCGCCTGGTTTTACAGGGCTCAAAGTAGAAGGGAGTCGTCAGGGCCAATCCTCCAATAGGATAAGGAACTCCTGTAAACTGATGCTCCAGGCCGACCATTATTTTAATTGTGAATTATTCCATAACTCGCTTCTGTGATCTGTCAGCGTGCCGCGCATTTTTTTGACTTGCCCCTGGGTGAACATCCGCCTGCAGCCCGAGTAATCCATATAATTATTGTAATTGCTCGATTTTCCTTTTTCGCAAGATTGATCCGGAACATCGGGCGGACAGTAAACGCAAATCGTATTTGTGCAATTTCGCTGAGGCGGGGTATCAGCCACTTCGTCGCCTTCACCTTTGCAATTATCGCCTTTGCATTTACCATTACCTCCGTAGATATGCCAGAGTCCAAGCCAGTGACCTACTTCATGTGTCAGGAGGCGGTAATCCAGGCCAACCCAGGTGAAATCCAGATGTACAGCATCATCCTTACTGTCTGTCCATGGATAAGAATTGACAAAGCTGCTTCCAATATTTCCTACATATACATTCAAAAACCTGCGTGGGTTAATGATTTTGCTCTGTGTATACAATTTATGCTCATTGCGTTTAGTAGGTACGCGAATGATGCCTTTCTCACCACCTTTTTGAAGAACAGTATCCGCCAGGAAAAATTCCACCCGGGGATTGCCTATCCTGCTTTTAAACGTGTCTAAAACATCAGATGTATCAGCATTAAGCAGCAAAAAATCGTCATGAAGGTCTTTTAGCTCTGCCATTATTTTCTCTGTTGTCAAATATTGAGTGTTGTTGCCACGGTCTCTGCTTTGTGCATTGATTCCATTGTCCTGTATACTGTCTGCATAGAGGATATGAAATATAACAGGAATCTTCACCACTCTTTGCGTGTCCTGGCCATAAGCGTTCACAAAGGTTGTAATCAACCCAAACAGAAGAAGAATTCTCATAAGAGAAATTTTTTGTAAGATATTTTTTTCAATTGCTCATTTCGTTTAGTCCGGTTTGTCGCCTTTAGCATAAGGTGGCTGTTAACTACCGGCAAACATTAAAAGTTGCCTCTTCATTATTTGATTGCTCACAGTTTACCCATGCCTCAGATTTTCTATGCGCGCTGTTACACCTGCCTTCTGGGTCTTCAGCAAATACTAAGTAGCCGATTTTGCCCTTATGGACCGTGACCGACTTTGTTTCATTGACCACTATCATACCGAGATTACCAAGGCCTTCGCACTGGAAACTCGAACCGGGCGTTATCTCGGTAAAATACATTATCAGTTGCTTTGAACAATTATTCTTATAATGGACCGTCAAATCCTTATTGCATCCCTGGTCTGGCTTTGCCTGGGAGGGTTTCGGATCAGTATAACCGGGAAACCAGCCGCGAATACCGTCGCATGCGGGTAGTGTTAACATTAGAAAAATGCAGCTTAAGACTTTCATATACGTTGGGGTATTTTTGTGTTTTTAAATTCTTTTTGAAAAACCAATGTAAGAACCGGATTAATGGTTTTAGCGCTATGCTGTGTTTTCCCCCATATTGTTTAGTTAAGCAAAAAGGTACTTTAACAGAGTTCTCCAACACAAGTACTTTTGCTCATATAAATAATTTAGTGCCAGGTTAGGACGCTTGGGTTCGTGGTAACAATCTTGTATGTCATTCCTGTTTTAATAATTTGAATAAAAGGGTTGGTATTGTCCACTCCAGCAAGTTCATTTACAGAGCCATCAAATGCCTTAAAGGTAATTTTCCATTCTCCTTCCGAAAAATCTATTGTTCTGGAATCGCCCCAATTTATATCATACGGGATTTGTTGAAAGGTTTGCTGTGTATAATTCATGCTTTCTTTAAGGGTAATGGTGAAATTTACACACCCGGAGGGACCACCTGTGATCCCATGGTGAAAAGTACTGACATTATATTGAACCATATTCCCCGCATCAGATATAAAACGGAATCCATAATCACCTTGACTACCATCAACAGCCCTAATACTACTACTACCGGGAATAACTGTCCAACCAGGAGTTGGATGTATGACCCATGGTACATCTGGCTTATCATTATTGCCTCCATCAGAACAGGAAGATTGACGAAATGGCGGATTATTGGTGATCGTTGAATCTTTCTGCATAGGGGTATTGATCGTGCGTATCAGAACTATTTCGCCAGGTTGTTTAGGCAATGTACCCACATATAAATTATATGTGTCCACCTTTTTAGAGGGAAAAATAAAATACATCTTGTCACGCCACGGTACATTCAATTCGCATTTTATATATCCAAACTTGTTCTTTTCAATCCCATTCAATTCCATGAAAGTTGAAATAGGTACATGAAATTCCAGGCCTTGATTTCCTCCTCCAGACGTGTACACGTGTTTGCCAACTTTTAGTGTTGGTTGGTAATCTTTTGATCCCGCGGCCTCGAAATTTCCTTTGCATATAATAGTAACATCATAGTTATGGTTGGTCGGAACAATGTAAGATGGTGTAAATGATCGCAGGTGAGGCTGGTGGCTTCTAAAAGGCAATGCGTCTATGATCTGTTGCGCACTGGCAGTTACATCGAGCAAAGAAGTCACCGTCTGATCTTTAATTTGGTTGGTAAGGCTTTTTAACGATTCGAACTGTTTTGTTGCTGTATGATCAAGTTTATCGAACGTCAAATTGAGACTCGAAGCGTAGGCGTTTTTAAAATTTTCTATGGATAGTGCGACTTCCCTACCTGCTTCAATCTCTAAATTTAAACCCGCATTTTTGGCATTTTCAATTGCTTTTTGCAACTGATCGGAAAGCTGTGTTAATCCTATACCAACAGTAACGGGATTCTGTGACATACTGTGGGATGCCACCAGTAAGAGAATAATCGTATTTATTAACCGCATTCTTTTCATAAATCAAGTCTTTAATTGTTATTTAATATCTGAGAGTAGATCACTGATCGACGTTTTTTATTCGTCGACAGCAAAGTAGATCAGGCTTTACCTCATGCTTTCACGCATTTATAACTACCTGAATTTACGAACCATCTCTATTGATCCTACACGAGAAAAACACCCTTTTTTGATTAACTAAACGACATGGGTTGTTTTCCCTGGATTTTTCATGTTTCCTGAATGCAAACTTTGCAATGTATACAATTGCGTTCGTTCCCATTTAGAATTTATCTGCGTAGTTTTAAATGGGGAGATTCAAATAAAAAGATATATTCAGTCGTTAATTTGATAATGTTAATGCTGCAGGCTTAAACTATTATCAAGTATCTATTATTTCGGTTATGTTAATTCTTAGTCCCAATTTTGACATCGCAGTTTCTGGAGTAAATCATTTACTACTTCGGGGCATTACGTCAGCTGGTTGTTTCGACTTGCAAATATTATGAGGAATAGTAAATTGGCGTTCTAAGATCAGGTGAACATTTCACTTTATTTGGTAAACGTCGCAAAAATGCTATTGACTTTTTGAATTATGAAATTTAATACTTGTTATTTTCATACATATTATAACTTAATACCCATTGATCATTAAATGTAAACCGGAGCATGGTATTCAAATTATACATGTAAATACTTTGAATGCCGGCTATCCCATCCTTTGCCCGTTCTGTATCCCCAAAATTACTGACGGGTGTAGGCCGTTAGAATTGTTTCTTCTCAATAAATAATATACAAACAAAACTTGGTCCAGTAAAAATGTTCGTAAGCTACGCGTTTGTGGGTAACCGTATTTCTACGGAAAATTTATGTCACGTAAAATTAATTTCGCTCGTTTGGAAGAAATACTTTTATTTGCATTAATTCTTAGCATTACTGCGTTTATTATTTTACATATCCCATCCTTTATAAAATGGTTATTTAAAACATTAGTGAAGATTATAGTAGGTTTTTAGCCCTTGCCTCTAATTAGATTGTCAATCTTATCTACCAGTTGATTGATCTATACCTGTAGTTATTACCTATTACCTATTACAGTATCTCAGAGCAGGTTGAATGTTGGTATATCCAAGTAAAACAATATTAGGTCAAACTACATTATTTGACAATTGATTTTTTATTGTCCCTTTATGCACGTCCGATTGTTTGTATTATTATTTTCATTGTTTATTTGCTTACATGCTCAAGCCCGGCAGAATCCCTTTGACCGCCACAAGGATAGCAGTATGGCCGCTCTTACATCATTGCCGCAAAAGTACTATTTGGAAGTTAGTTCCAAGTCGGGCAAATTCAGCAATCGTGTAGGCAGTTGTTCCGAACGAACCTTGGCGCGTTTGGCCCGCCAGGAAAGGAGGATGCGCACTAAACTGGCAAAGATCGACTCCATTGCGGCAAACAATATCTTTTCCCGTTCTATCGACTCTTTGGGCAGCCTACAAGCCAACTTAAAGCATAACGCAGTCAAATATGATCCTTCCAAGCTGGGTGCCAGTTATTCCGGTTACTTAGATACGCTGCAGAACTCTCTTTCTTTTTTGAAAAGTGCCAAAGATCTTGGCGGCCAATCCAAAGCCTTACAGGATAAAGTAAGCGGTTCCCTGAAAAGTGTGCAGGACCTGCAGGCGAAGTTCCAACAGGCCGAACAAATTAAAACCTATGTCCGTGAACGCCGGCAACAATTGAAAGCTCAATTGGCGCAGTACGCCGGCTTCACAAAAGACTTACAAAAATATAACAAGGAAGCCTATTACTACGGTCAGCAGCTGAAAGAATATAAAGAAGTACTCAAAGACAAAAAGAAAGTAGAAGCCAAAGCCATGGAGGTGCTGAAGAAAGTACCCGCCTATAACGACTTCCTGCAAAAACATTCCCAGCTGGCTGGTTTGTTCAACCTCTCCGGCGGCAGTAACACTGCACAAAACCTAGAAGGCCTGCAAACCCGCAACCAGGTAGAGCAGCTTATACAACAACGTTTAGGCGGCAGCGGGCCAGATGCACGCGCAGCTGTAAACCAGCAAATGTCGCAGGCCCGTGAGCAGTTCAATGAGCTGAAGAAAAAGTTCCCCGATGTAGATAATGCAGCTGATATGCCAGACTTTAAGCCCAATGAAATGAAGACCAAAAACTTTTTGCAGCGGTTGGAGTTTGGCGGTAACATGCAGTTCGCACGCTCTACGCAATTTTATCCCACCACCAGCGACATTGCCGGGCAGGTAGCCTACAAATTCCATAAGAGTGGCACGGCAGGTGTAGGCGCTGCCTATAAGCTGGGCTTGGGCACCGGGTTTGACAACATCCGTTTTTCCAGCCAGGGCATGGGCTTGCGCTCTTTTCTGGACTGGAAGCTGAAAGGCGCCATTTATCTAAATGGCGGTTTTGAAGAGAATTACACCAGCAACTTTCAGAACATGCAGCAGCTCAAGGTCATAAACAACTGGCAGAGCAGCGCACTAATCGGTATTAGTAAGAAATATAAGATCAACAGCAAGCTTAAAGGCAATGTCATTTTGCTGTACGACTTTTTATATAACCAACATGTTCCAAGAACGGATCCTATCAAGTTAAGGTTAGGGTATAATTTTTAACCACGCTTATAGTATGCGTAGTGTAAATATAATTTTGTCTTTGATTGATTGTCATTCCATAAAAGGTGACCAACATCTATCATCAAAAAAAGATCCCTATATGACGCAGCCAACAACACGCCGAACAAACGGCAGCAAATAGTACAAAAACATTTTCATTAAAAATTAAAGAATTCATCATTCTCACTCAAAAGTATTATTATGAGAAGTTTTATTTCCATAATGTTTGTGCTCCTTTTTCTAGAGGCTTCAACCCACGCGCAAACGCAGGAACAATCGCAGGTAAAAATAAAGTCCATTATACCATCTACGCCAAATGCTGCTGCACTTGGACGATTTGGGGATGTACCTGTAGGCAATTACACCGGCGTTCCATCCGTTTCAATTCCGATTTATAATATTAAGATCAAAGACTTCGATTTGCCTATTTCACTTGCTTATCATGGAGGTGGTATAAAGGTTGAAGATATGGCCTCCGATGTAGGCTTGGGTTGGGCTCTTAGTGCAGGTGGAACAATTTCCGTAACAGTTAATGGACTGCAAGATTGGCTCTTCAATGGATTCGTCAATTTAAATGGAGATCCATATAAAACTTTGCCGGACCAGCCCTTTACCCCTGTATATGATCCAAATGCTACAGATGTACCAGGAGGTTGGTCATATCTGCTTGCCAAGAATCTTGCGGATGGAGTATGTGACGGAGAGCCGGACCTCTATTTTTTTAATTTTGCCGGTAAAAGCGGGCAATTTTTCTTCGATCAGAAAAGGCAGCTACATACCATCCCCGTTAGCAATCTTAAAATAGAACTTAACGGAAGTAATTTTATCATCACAGACGAGAATGGCGTTAAGTACAGTTTTTATAATACCGATGTTGAAAGTACGGTATTGGAAAGTACCTGTAATGTGGCGCAGCCCAATGCAAGTTGGATGCTTTCAAGGATCGACTTACCAGATAAGAACTATATAGTATTTAATTATTCCACCATTACCTACACCTATAAGGTTAACCTGACAGAAGCACGTAATGATATCATACCAGGCAATTATGGACCGGGCATCTTAGAATGCTCAAATATTAATAAAGTGACTGACTGTTCAGGCAAAAAACTCAATAGCATCACTTCTTCCATAGGTCATAATATTGTATTTACATATTCTACTTCGGATAGGGCAGATCTCCCCGGTACTAAAAGTTTAAGCAAAATAACCGTAAACTTTAAAGGTAAATTGCTTAATGAATACAGTCTCACGCAATCCTACTTCAATGGATCCATGCCCCCCAGCTTTTCCGATGATTGCCGTCTGAAGCTGGAACGTATTTCCGATATGGCGGGCGCTATACATAAGTTTGATTATGACACTTCTTTACAATTACCCAACAGGCTTTCTTACCAGCAGGATCACTGGGGCTATTGGAATGGAAAAGTTAGCAATAGTACATTATTGCCCATAGACTTTGATCATGGTTTTAATAGCGGTGCTGACCGTAGTATTGATACCAGCTATGCCAAAATCGGGGTCCTCAAACGGATTACCTATCCAACAGGCGGTTATACAGATCTGGAATATGAGCCAAATGACTATTATTTCACCGGTAATAATTATAGTTACGTCCTCCGTGACCAACAGCTATATCAAAGTTCTACCATAGGGCAAACAGTTACCCAAACTTTTGTAATACCAGCCGCACCAACAGAGACAATGACCTTCAAGGCTTATTACAATGCTGGTAGTGGCTCGATTTTGGAACCAGAACCCGAAAATCCTCCATTAACCGTTACTCTTACTGGTCCAGCTAGTTACTACCGAACATTTTATAATTCTACTTCCGCAGCTGGCATCGGTCTGACAGATCTCGCACCTGGTACCTATACCATGTCAATTACTACCAATGATACTTATAGTGGTGGATATCTGCGTATTACCTACTATGAAAAAACAACGACTGTCGTTAATGAAAACAGATTTCTTGGCGGGGTGCGCATTAAACGGACTACAACTTATCCATTAATGAATGGTATCCCGGAAGTGAAACGATATGTTTACAGACAATTTGCCGATGCCACAAAATCCAGCGGTAAGATCAACTACGAGCCGATTTATGTCGCTGGTTACACACATACAAGTTATCCCCCAGGTAGCTACAGTTACGCGGATTATTGGAAACAATCTACCAGTTCCGTTATGCCGCTTGGCTCCATTAATGGCGGTAGTGTTGCTTACACTAATGTCGCCGTATTAAATGGGGAAAACGGCGAATATGGGAAAAGTGAATTTGAATATTCCTTTGCACCCCGCAATACTATCAACCAATGGCACCCTCTTGTTCCCTCTGAAAGCAAAGACTGGCAAAATGGGTTATTGTTAAAGCAGCGCGATTACCGAAAAGAAACAACCGGCACTTTTACATTACTTAAAGCATTAACAAACTACTACTCAATACGCCAGGATTCCGAATACTGGAATTATCTGTATACCCCCTCATCTTACCAAAGTAATGAATATGTACGCGGCTGGGGCCTTAGAATGATCTACAAGCATACAGAAAGAAATACCGGAGGAGCAGGATTCATTGCCGCAGAATTTAGATTCAACGACTACCATCACACTTCTAAATGGCAAAGGCTCGATTCTACTACTACTGTTGCCTACGGTGACAACGGTATTTCGCAAACAGTAAGGCAAATCAATTATTACGACAATCCCGCTCACATGCTCCCCAGTCGCCAGCTCACTTATAATAGTAAAGGTCAAACTGTCCTAGTAGAAGAACGCAGGCCACAGGATGCAATTAGTGGATTATCAGCTTCTGCTAAACAGGGAAAAGATACTTTGGCCGCAAGGCACATCATCGCTCCTGTCCTGGAGCGGGTCATCACTACAAACGGCATCCACGCTGAAAGCACAAAAACAGACTTTAAGTATTGGTCAAATAATTTGGCGCTGCCAGAGTATGTTGCAAAGCGGTACTTCACTAATGCTTATTCTAACAGAATACAGTTTATTAATTACGACAACACGGGAAATTTGCTGCAACAAAGCAAAGTTAATGATATGACTGAAACCTATTTATGGGGATATGGAAATACAGTACCTGTAGTTAAAATCGTTGGAGCCGTTAATTACAACACAGTTTATGGTTTGGTAAGCCAGGCAATCATTCAGGACTCTACCACAACAGATTCCAACATGCGCATAGAACTTGACAAGATTCGTACGAACGCGGCAACAGCCGGTGCTTTGGTAACTACCTACACATATCTGAAGGGCGTTGGTATTACCAGCGAAACTGATCCTAAGGGTTATACCATTCTTTATGAGTATGATGCGGTTGGCAGACTAAAAGTTATAAAGGATAAGGACGGTAAAATCCTAAAGCAATTCGATTATCAATTGCAAAAGCCCATTACTCAATAACATTGCCCTTAAAATAAGAAAAATGAAAAAACTACTAGTATATATCGTTTGCTGGATAATTGGATTAACTGTGGTAGGGTATTCAGCTACCATCGCTCAAACACCGAATGCGAGCATCCAGCCAGCGGCTACGCCAGTAGCAACTCCCGCTGCATATTCCAATACCACCGTCAACTATATTCGCACTTGGGAACCAAGTATGTCCACCACTGATACAACAGCGGTGAAGAATGCCACAACCGTTGCATCTGTAAAACAAACGACCGATTATTTTGATGGGATCGGACGGCTTTTTCAAACAGTGAAAAAGGGCATGTCTAATTCATTGAAAGATATAGTCACTCCAAGTATTTATGACGGCTTTAGCAGAGAGCAGTTTGAATACCTTCCATATGTATCAACGAATTCCGCAGATGGGAAGTTTAAGACAAGCCCTTTTAGTGCTCAATACACGTTCCTTACGGACACAACCCAAAATCCGGGTTTAAAACTGGAAAAGATTTTTTACAATCAAACTATTTTTGAAAACTCCACCTCTAACCGCACACAAAAGGCCTACGCACCTGGTAATTCATGGGTCAATAAGCCGATTGAACATGCATATCAAATGAATACAACGGGGGATTCGGTTCGCATATGGGATTTGCCTTCAAGTGGTATAATACCTACCAGTGCAACCGGTCGTAAGTATGTGGCAGGAGAACTCACTAAACAAATTACAAAAGATGAGCGGGGCATACGCTTGATAGAGTTTAAGGATAAAGAGGGACGTATTATTTTGAAACGAATTGAGCTAACCACTGGTGCCGCTGATGGACATACCGGCTGGTTGTGTACCTACTATGTGTACGATGATGCAGGGAACCTTCGTTGCATGATACCACCTAAGGCTGTTTCACTTATCAGCACTTCTTGGGTAGTTGACGCTACAACTGCGCGGGAGTTGTGTTTCTTCTTTCGGTATGATAATCTTAACCGAATGATAGTTAAGAAGATACCAGGGGCAGATTCAATCGAAATGGTATACGATGTAAGGGATCGTTTAGTATTTACAAGAGATGGCAATCTTAAAGTGAAGAATCAATGGCTTATTACTTTCCATGATGCGCTAAACAGGCCGGCATCCACTGCTCTATATAGTTCCTCCAGTACAAGGGATGCCTTGCAAACCACAATGAATGGCATTATAGGAACCAACCCCTTACCAAGCATCCCTGCAAACGCGTTGACTGAGCTTACTAATAATTTTTATGACAATTACAGTTTTAGTGGAGCTCAGCCAGCTCTAACGACTGATTTTGGTAAACCAAAAGAAGGCAGTAATCCCTATTCAGAACCTATAACCGCAACCAGTAGTCTCACGAAGGGGCTGATAACAGGCACAAAAATAAAAGTTCTTGGTAGTGCTAACCAGTGGCTGACCACCACTATTTTCTACAATGATAAAGGAAGAGTAATTCAAACCGTATCCAGCAATATAAATGGTGGCCAGGATGTCACTACTTACCTATATGATTTTAACGGAAAATTGCTTAGTAGCTATATACGTCATAAGAACCCGCAAAGCGTACCTACCCCTCAGGTTACCTTACTTACAATGATGCATTATAATGATGCTGGCCGGCTCGATTCATTGAAAAAAACCGTAAATGATACGCTGCAAAGAACCGTTGCATTCAACACTTATGATGAACTTGGGCAGTTGAAAAGTAAACGCCTCGGTGCCACTGCCACAGGTCAGATAGAAACTTTGAATTATGAATTCAACGTCCGTGGATGGCTTAAATCAATTAACAAAGACTATGTTGATAAAGCAACCAATTATGGTAACTGGTTTGGTCAGGTATTGAGCTATGATTATGGTTTCACAACCAACCAGTTTAATGGAAATATTGCCGGTACAAGGTGGAAAAGCAAGGGCGACAGCATCTCTCGCGCCTATGGGTATACTTATGATAATGCTAACCGTTTAACAGGAGCTGAATTCAGCCAGGTTAATAAGGGTAGTACGGGCTGGACAAAGGATAAAATGGACTTTTCCGTCAGTGATCTTAGTTATGATCCAAATGGAAACATTATGTTCATGAAACAACGCGGTATGAATGGTACTGCCATACAAACCATTGACAGCTTGAAGTACGGCTATTTACCTAATAGCAATAAACTATCTTTTGTTACAGACAAGAAAAATAACGCTACCAGCCAGTTGGGTGATTTCCGGGAAATTAAAAACAACGAACTGTCTGATTACCGGTATGACAGCAGCGGTAATATCGTTTGTGATTCCAATAAAAATATCGCTGTTATCCGATATAACCATTTGAACCTGCCGGATAGCATTGTAATTCCCGGAAAGGGTAATATCAAATACATATATGATGCAAGCGGCAATAAGCTCAGTAAGATTGTAACTAATAACATTACATCTCAAATCACTACTACGGATTATATCGGAGGTTTCGTTTACCTGAATGATACGCTGCAATTTGTAAGTCATGAAGAAGGTCGGGTACGTGCAGCATATAAAACCGGGCAACCCGTAAGTTTCAAATACGATTACTATGTAAAGGACCATTTAGGTAACGTCCGAATGGTATTAACTGAGCAGTCAGATTTTAGCATGTATGCTGCAACCATGGAGGAAAATAATTCGGCTACCGAATCAGCCTTATTCAGTAATGTGGAGGAAACCCGTTCTACAAAACCTGTGGGCTATCCGGAAGATCAATCTACAACAGATAATCAATTTGTGGCTAAACTAAGTGCCGCAGATGGCGGCAAAAAAGTTGGCCCCTCACTGGTATTAAGAGTGATGGCCGGGGACACGGTCCAGGTCGGAACCCGGGCATTTTATAAATCTACCGGTCCTACAGATAATAAATCAGCAACACCTGAGGAAATGTTAGCCTCCTTGGTACAGGCATTTGCTGGTACACCTGGTTCAGCAGATCTTTCGCATGATGCAGCTAGTCAACTTCAGGGAGAATCGCCTATTGGGAATTTCAACAGCAATGATTTTCAACACTTAAAGGAGAAGAATGCCGATGAAAGCCAACTGAACCGACCAAAAGCCTATCTGAGTTTTGCTTTATTCGATGATCAGTTTAACTTAGTGGATGAAAATAGCGGTGTCCGGCAGGTAAAAAGTACCCCGGATGAACTGCAAGTGTTGTCAGTAGACAAAATGCCGATAGAAAAAAGCGGTTTCCTGTACGTCTACACAAGTAATGAATCCGCTCAGGATGTGTTTTTTGACAACATTGTGGTGCAGAATATTACCGGTCCATTGCTGGAGGAGACCCATTATTATCCGTTTGGTCTTACCATGTATGGTGTCAGCAGGACGGCCGTTGGAAGACTGGAGAATAAATATCTTTTTAATGCCAAGGAAATACAGCGGAATGAATTTGGGAGTGCTGACGGTTTGGAGTGGTATGACTACGGGGCAAGAATGGAAGATCCCCAAATCGGGAGGTGGCACGTTCCAGATCCCATGTCATCAAAATACGAGGACTATTCGCCATATGTCTATGCATTGAATAATCCCATTAGTATTGTTGATCCAGATGGGATGGATGTTTCTGCTGTTGACGGAGGGATTAGTTATACAGGAGCAGATGCTGAAGCGTTATTTGCACAGCTACAAAACAGTTTAATTGCAAGTTTTGATGGAGATAACGATAAGGATAAAGATAAAAACAAAAATAAAAGTAATACAAAAACAGCATTTGCTCCTGCCTTACTACCACTGGCAGAAGGTGGATTAGTAGCGTCAGGCGCAGCTGCAGGAAGTGCAGGCCTGTTCCCGTCTATGGCAGACTGGGCAGCCGCAGGTAATGATCTAAAGGAGAAACTTCAGGCAGATGTAGATGGTGCGAAATGGTTGTTTCATTTGTTATCAGACAAATTAGAAAGACTATGGTACAAAAGGGCGCCGGGTAAGCCCGCAGTACCTTCCCTACCATATTCGGTTCCGTTTGCGAAACATGGTAACAGATTAGATAACACAAATCCACATTTAGTATATGAATTCAGCTTTATCCCTACGGATGGACGTACTCCGACACTTAAATATGGGATTGCTGACATGTACTCAACTGGTTTTGATAGGCCAGAGCTGCAAAAGCCCATGATGCAAGCCATTTTTGGCGCTTCCGCTGACTGGAGAACAGTGATGTTTACACCTGACAGACAAAGCGCATCGGATGTGGAAAAAGCAGCTGTTAAGTTACACATTGATACATGGGGTTATAAGCCTCGAGTACAGATAAGACCTTAAAAAATGATATATGCTTAGACTCGGTTCAGTAGTTGAAGGAGAATTGACACAGTATACAGAAGCTGTTACTTATATATATGACCATCTTTGGCAGGAGATGGGCGGTTATCCTTACACATATATTCACGTCAACCATATTGGAGACAGCGAATTACAGGAAGTAATAGCTAAAATCGGGAAAGAGGTATATATAAATGTAAGAATCCCTATTGGGAAAGAGTATCACCAGAAATCGATTCTTGAAAAGCAAACACTATTTTTGGAAATATTTCAAACTGGGTTGCTTAGGCTTGCAGAAAAGGAGAAACGTATAAATCCTTCAACGCTTGAAACGATAAAAAGCAAAATATTGGAGCAAAACTTCGATTTCGCTATAACTTATAAAGCTTTCATTAATAAAAAACGGGACGATCTGGTTGCAAAAGTAATCGTACGTCCAATGATGCACAGTTTTGAAGTTTCCTTGGTCATAGAAGAGAAAGGTACGACCAAATGCGAGTTCCTTATTTATCGTGGTAAGCCTACCGATTATTATCTAGATGATCTCTTTTCATTAGGAAAATGGAAAGGCGAACAGTTTATACTTGGAGGTAAAGAGTCAGAAATAGAATTTCATGTATTACCAGAGTGTAAGATCGAATTAGTGAACATTAGCGATCAAACAGATAAGGCTCCTCAGTTTGAGATGATGAAGGTAGATGCCGATCGCGAGAAGTCGTTGAAAGATTATATGGCTACGTTAAATCCGGCTATTCTTGCGGCGTTGAAGAATTCAGACAACTAACAAAAATAATATGACCAGGTAAGCATATCTGTTCGAAATTCAATAAAAAGGCCGCAACTCGAAATTTGCGGCCTTTTAACTATTCGGCTAGTGAATGAAGCCCTATAAAAAAGAGATATAGTAGCCACTCTTCTATATATTTTTGTACTTATTTTGACTTAAATTGGACGAAAATAGGAGAGAGGTTACAACAAACAGTTGAATCATGAGGACCTTGGTGATGGGAGATATACATGGAGCATATAAAGCCTTGTCACAATGCCTGCAGCGTTGCAGTTTTGATTTAGAGAAAGATACCTTGATACAATTAGGTGACGTCGTTGATGGGTATCCCGAGGCATATGAATGTGTTGAGGCCCTCTTGGAGATAAAGCATTTGATCGCTCTGAAGGGGAATCACGATGACTGGTTGGATACCTTCATTAAAACAGAATTTCACCCTGTTTTTTGGAAATTTGGTGGTAAGGGAACACTGATTTCCTATTTGAGCCATGCCGGCAAAGAGCGGCGGTTTTTTGCCACGGGTAGTGGTTATAAAACGGCCTTGGTTAGCAATGACATTCCTTCGACGCATAAAGCCTTTTTTAATCAACAGCGACTTTTTTATATCGATGATAAACAACGCTGCGTCGTCCATGCCGGGTTTAACCGACATATGGCCATTACCAAACAAAAAGCAGAGGACTTTTACTGGGACAGAACATTATGGTCCGAAGCCATCCAATGCCACAAATACTATGGAAATGCAATTTCTCCAGACGAATTTCTTGCCGAAAGCGACTTGTTAGAAGTATACATAGGCCATACACCTACCACACAGATTGGGACAGATAAGCCGTCCAAGGCACTCAATATTTATAACATAGATACAGGTGCTGGACACAGCGGACGGCTTACTATCCTTGATATTGCCACCAAACAGTACTGGCAGTCCGATCCGCTCCCAGAGCTTTATCCACAGAATTTCAGAGAACGATCTTTCAATATATAGCCCATACTTCGTATTGGAATGGCCAAATTATAGAGGAATCCATTTGCTCTAAGTTGCCTATTTTTTCCTAATTTTATTATTGATGTCAGGGCGCATAACCGATAATAATTCCTTACCTAGTATTAAAAAAGTGTAATTACCTAGATTATTAACGGGAGAGATGCTCAGTGCCATGCCTTCAAAAATAGAAATGGCTGCTGTAACCGCCGTACCCTATATGCCTCATGGTTCTAACGCATGATCAGGATCCGGATTCAAATTCAGAGCTACTTACTAATGACTAGGGTTTACCAAATTTACATCAATACACCTTTCCAGAAAACAGAAAATTCTGGTTTTCTCGTTTCGTAGGGTTTACAAGGGAAACCCCGGCTCGTACTATTATTTAGATAATTTAAATTACTGGCGATGCCTGTTGGACTAAATAGAATCCGGTTTGCAAAATATCCTGTCCAGGAAAGAAAGTTGAATTTTTTCGCGGATTACTACCAGTACTTTGTTCATTTCGCGGGCCAATTACCCGCCTTCGAAATTGAGACCCCTTATGCGTTGGTCGACAAAATTATTTTTCAACTCAACCATAATTTGCTCGACAAAGCCCCTACTTATCTAAAGAACCATTTCGCGAAATTGAAAGCCTACCCTAAAGGGTATACTAAGAACTTTGTTAAATACAAGCCAGTCATTCAATGGTATGATGGCTGGAGAAGCGCTGGCACAAAATCTCAATATTTAATAACGCATTTGTCTTCGTTGAAAGTACTATTGGCGGAACTGGAAAAGGAGCTGGAAGTTGAAATGTTAAAAAGTTCAATTGAAAGCTTGAAGAATATGATACTTTGCAACCACCCGTTGGAGCAGCATATCGATGCGATTGCCTTTCATTCCAGATTATTGGCATCTGGTATTATCATAAAACGGAAAAGTCGTGCGGAAGCCAGGGAATTATTCGATGTGGTAATGACCAATGAATATAATAAATTTCCATATCCTAAGCATATCTCAACTGACGATGCCAAGCGGGAATTCTTTAGCAAAAAGACTATCAAGGAAACGTTGGATGCCATTGGTTATTTTTCAGAAAAGGAGCCAGAAGAATGGGATGTGAATTTTAAAATAAGCGATATTATCATGCCAGAAGGCTATGTCTTTTCACATGGGAAGGTTAAAATATACCCCGCAGATCACCCAGATAAAAAGGCTATGATCGATATTGCCAAAGCTGCCGGTGATCCTTATGTAGAAAGCTTTTTTACTGGCTCCGAATATGCAATCGCTGAAGTCCGGGTAGATAGCGTTACTTATGAGGGCGCTCATCGCAACGCTTTAAAAGATTTATCCAGTACTTTAGATTTCATGGAGGTAGCGCTTGGAAGGAATTTTTCTTTTCAGAAAGGAGACTATTTGTTTTCCACTGACCGTAAAAATTATGGTTACTGGTTTAAGGCGGCATACCAGCATAAATTAATAACAAGCATCGACCAAATTAAACTGGATGATAACGCCTACCAGTTTTTCGAAAAAAATCCATCTTCAGCAAAGCAGGAATTCCTAGCGCAGGAAATGGAATACATAAAGGCAAGGGGAGATGTTAATATTGCCAGGTTATGGGGATACCTTGAGGTTTTATTCAACGATAAAACAGTCGGCAAAGGCATTAAGGGATTTTGTTCAGGCGCCCTTATGCTGTATGAAAAGCAGTTCAGGTTTCCACAGGTATATTCTTACTTACGAAATGCCATACATCCCATGAATACCGGCGCAAACGACATTGGACTCACAATAGACGAACAATTTGATAATATTAGGAAAGATTCGGATTTTAAGGAACTCAACCAGAAAATAAAAAGTGATTTTTTTCGTCTTGCCATTAAAGATTTATATGTCAGGCGAACAAAAAAGTGGGTTACATCACAACGCAATGCCTATTACGCATTGCTTGAAGAAGCTTATGAGCAAAGAAACATGCAAGATCATGGTGGTAAAATGAATGCCCCTGCATTTACTAAACTTACCTATACACTACCTTTGTTAACTGTCCGGATGCGCTGGGTTGTATTTGGTTACATTAAGCGACACCCAACTTACAACTTCAACCAAATCGTTCAAGCTATCAGGGATGATGTGAATGCCAAGATAGGACCATATCGTCCTTAACAATGATTACTGTAGTTCTGAAGTGATGGACATGCCTTAGTCGCTTTCACGTGTTTGACTTTATTGATCAGGTTTTACGAAGTTACACTGGAGATATTTCTTTTGTTGTCGCCGGGCATGAAATTGCTGATACACTTTGGAGAAACAATTATCGGATCCAAGACTCCGATACTGCCGGAGTTGTACTTTCTGCATGGCCTATTCCTTCTCAAACCATAGTCGGGTACGCAAAGGGGTGAGGTATAGGTTTTTATGGTTTAGAAAATCCATATAATTGCTGACGGTATTTGTTAGCCAGATTCTAGGTTGCCGGCATAGTTTTTAGTATAAGTATTTGAAAATCAATAACCATTCAGTTAGATAATATATATCTTTTTAAGGTCGTCTATCCCATTGATCAATAATTGAAAGTTATAGTCAAAATGTCGTATTTTTGTCTCACAATACACTGATTTTTTAGTGAGTTTAGGATGATATTCAATGAAATATAAAAGTACCATAGAAGGCAAGATTGCAGCGAGAATTGCTCGCATGAAATCACCGGTCGTACTTCGGGAGGATTTTCAGGATCTCGGAGGCTATGACCAGGTTGGTCGTGCCCTCATGAGCTTAGTTAGCAAAGGGAAGCTGGTACGAATTGGATATGGCTTGTATGCTAAAACAAGAGTTTCTTCTGTAAATGGAAAGATTCTACCTGCAGAATCCTTGCCTAATTTAGCAAAAAAGGCCTTAGCACGCCTTGGTGTGCAAACTGTCCCAACCCAGGCTGAAAAAGATTACGCAGAAGGTCGTTCGACGCAAATACCTACTGGAAGAATGATAGGTGTAAAAGATCGTGTATCCCGAAAGATCACCTACAACGATGCGCGAATTTATTATGAACGCACTACCTTCTAAGCAAGCCATAGAAGATGTTGCCGCCGAACTTGAAATCGCCCCGGCATTTGTAGAAAAAGACTGGTTCGTAACACAAGTAATAAAGCTTATCGCGGAATTTTCGCACGAAGATTTTGTAATGGTTTTTAGTGGAGGCACATCGCTCTCAAAAGCGCATCACATCCTTAAAAGGTTTTCCGAAGACATTGACTTCAGGGTTATTTGCCCGAGTTTAGAAGGCCTTTCGCAGAGTAAGAAAAGGGCGAGGTTGTCGGCCTTAAAAAAGGCCATGTTTTCTCATTTAAAGGAAGCATTTCCCGAATTAGAGGATAAGGAGTTAATAGCGAGGAACGGCAATCAATTTTTCGCAATCAATCTTAATTACCCCACTCTATTTGACCGCGATCAGGCCCTACGCCCGCATGTACTCGTTGAATTTACTATCGCCACGTTAATGCTTTCCGGCATAACGCTGTCTGTTTCTTCATTTTTAGCACAGTCTGCCGGCGCCCCGCCTGAGGTTAAAAGCATCCCATGCATTGATCCTGTCGAAAATGCCTCCGACAAAGCTAGTGCCTTTGTTTGGCGTACTGTAGAAAGGGAAAGAGGCGCCGAGGGCGATGATCCTTCAATCGTGCGGCATTTACATGATCTTAGTCTACTGTCTCCCATTGGTATTGCACATCCAAAATTCAAGGAAATGGTACTAATGACACTGCAGCAGGATGATTCGCGTTCAAAAAAGCTCGTAGGTTTGACACCTAAAGAAAAATTCTCCCGAGCCATTACTACTATCAAAGAAGATCCCGAATACGAAAAAGAGTATATACGGTTCGTAGAAGGCATGTCCTATGCAAAAACTAGCGATATGCCACCATTCCATCTGGCAATTACCAATTTAGAAGCCTTGATAAAGCATGTTCTGGATACATAAACTTTAAGCTGAAGTTCACTAAGAAGCAAGGTAAGCAAAGCAGAAAGCAATGTCTAAGTTCCTCGACGGGCTGCCTAAAAAAGGTTTTGGCTTAGTCTTAGAATACCAACGGAAGGTGCAGGTGGTGGGATAATGCCGGTTACCCTTAAACTAATGATTAGTTTTCAGTGTTCTTAGATAATTACGCTGTATCTTTTGAGTGATATAGTCGGTTACATCCATCTTAATCAAAATCAAAGAAGTTTAGTTTGGCGGAGATAATTATTAAATCAATCAGTCTTATAAAATTGATTCTGCAATGTCTAATAAAAAAAATCTATTCGAAATGTATATCGAAAATGGTTGTAAGATGGGTTTTTTTGTAAGCCGTGAAACATGGAGTAATGGGAAATATGCTAAGGTTGTGGCTATTGATGGCGTAGTCGATGGGCAGCCAATCGAAGGAGATCCTCCCTATTTTAATCGAAAATACCCGGCTGGGCATGAAAAGGCCGGTGCAACATTGCAAAGAAATGCCCGTTTAGAGGCGGATTGGTTTGATGAGGGATTCACAATAACGACCGGCGCAGGCGGCTATACCTGGACAAGAGTATATCCGTAATATAGGAGCCATTTTTATGAGATGCTCTACTTTGTTCATTTTTATCTTTTCCCTCTTTAATGGTTGCCCATGGTTATTCGATTTGAAGTAAATTTTTGTTTTAAATAATGAAGAGCATACGAATTATTTTCTTTTTTATTCTATTAGTGGGTTTGACGGCCGCTGCTTATTACCTCGTGAATAAGGTTAACACAAAAAATAAACTTGCAGAAGAGCACCGGTATACGATTACAAAAAGCATTAGGCGATTGACCAATTCAAGGGGGGGCGGAAAAAATTATGAATACTTATTTGAAGTAAAAGGGAAGCAATATTATGGGCGGACCTCCATTATGCTGGATGCAGAAATGGGGCGGTACTTTATTGAATATTATCCATCAGATCCCGAAAAAAGCACTATAACCAGAATCGCTGCGGATTCGGAAGATATTTCGGATTTGCCTCCTGACGGCTACCCGGAACTGCCACATCAAAAATAATATTGCCATCAGGCAGAAACCGGCTGCAATACACAATGACTGTTAAAAAGCCAGGCGAAATTATAGGAGAAACTATCGGCAATTCCGTTGCTTCCATTTTTCTATTTTTTCTTAACTTTACTGATAACATCAGGGTCGCATAACCGATAATGATCCTCGCCTGAGTAATTAAAAAATGAAATTGCAGGGGTTATTAACTGAAATGGAAATACGAAAATGAATTTGAAAGTAAAGTGGCAGTGGATTGGGCCTATTTGATCGCAAATATATGAATATCAACGGAATGTAAATTCTGTATCGGGAAGTAATCCCCTTTCTTTTACTTTCTCATATTCTCTTATCTTTTATAATCCAATGCTACTGGGAATTCCAACCGGGTGTTTATGTTTATTGGTTATTGCTCCAAGCCTTCAAAGATGCTTGTAGTTCTTCTTCCGTTTCCGGTAGTTGAACTTTTAAACTATGAGTAACGCGTGCCTGAATCTGCTCAACAAAAGGTTTAAACAGTTCGTTGTATTTTGCAAAAGCAATTTGGTGATCGTTATTGGCGTGCAGTTGTTTAGCCAGCAAAGTTGCTCCTTGCATAGCCAGGCTGGTACCCATGCCTGTGAAAAAGCTCGGCGCGTATGCAGCGTCACCTATCAGGCCTATACGGCCTTTCGTCCAAACCGGCATTTGAATCTGACAAGCTTCATCGAAATAAAGATCGTCGGCACCAAGCATTGAATCTAGTATCTCAGGGAGTTTCCAATTGGCATTACCAGCAAAATATTCTCTTAAAATCCGCTTCGGTTGTTCGCGATCCCGGTAATTCCAATCCAGTTTGGGTGCCCGGAAAACAAGGATAGTGTTCACTCCATTTTGGAATTGATAGATCACTGCCTGTTTGCCTAGCTCGCGATACACTATGCCTGTAGATCCTGGTCTGCCTGTTTGTATCTGATCTGCGCCGGCAAATGCGAAGTAAACACCCAGAAACTTCTTAAACTCTTCCTCAGGTCCGAAAGTAAGTTTTCTGACAATAGAATGGGTGCCGTCTGCTCCGAACACTAAATCATAAGTTTTGCTTTCGCCTTTTTCGAAGGAAACTTCCACATGATCTTCATGCTGGACCAATGTGGATATGCTATTATCAAAAATTATTTCAACCTCATCTTTTGGAATGGCCTCGTAGATGATTCTTACCAGATCTCCACGGTGAATTTCAATATCACCCAGATATTCCGGCAAAGTATTTATTGCGAATGTAGCCAGCGTTTGATCTTCAGCACCCACGATCTCATCGGTATGAACAAATTCATTGGCTTTGATCTGATCAAATATGCCCATTTCTCTGGCAATATCCAATGCTTCACCACGCACATCAATCGGTGAGCCGCCTGTTCTCAGATCCTTACCAAGTTCCAGTACTGTCACCCCGTAACCAAATTTATTTAGCCAGTATGCCAACGTTAATCCCGCAAAGCTTGCTCCAGATATCAGCACTTGTTTTTTCATCACTTTGAATTTTATTTTACTGTAATGCATTTGTTTATACTGCAAAACTAATTGTAGCTTTACAAGTAAAATATTCGATTAACTACTTTTTTTAGTCGAAAAAATGAAAGAACAAGGCAACAAGTATATTGACGGCAGAATTTTTCAATTCACCAACAAGCTCGGTTTAATTTTAGAAAAGGAGTTGCAATATTTTCAGGTCAACTTTTTTAAAGGATTTACATTCTTACCTGACATGGCCATGCACTTCGGATCATTTTTCACCACAAATGATTTCACACGTATAACCGGGAAATCCGATATAACAGACGGTATCGGTTTTGTATTTCACAACATCTTTGAAGATAATGCGGACGATGAAACGGACGAGCGTAAAGCTAACGGAAATACAGAGCCGCCTTATGTGCGTATTTTTCCTTATGCTATCAGCCAAAAGGTACATTTTAAAAAAAATACCCGGGTAACACATGTCTCCATCAGCATCAGCGCCGGGTATTTGAAAAACTTTTTGAAGGAAGAGTCTGAACACTTTCTGTTCCTTTTTGATAGTGCTAATAATTTTTGGATAGAGGAATTGATGACCGATGACATTTTACGCACCGTAAACGACATCGTCAAAAAGGAAGAGCCAGCCACGATGAGTAGTTTTTATTACAAGATCAAGGCAATGGAACTGCTTTACCATCTGTTTAAGAGTTTGCGAAATCGCCAAAATGCTGTTGGTCAGAAACTGAGCAAGAAGGAAATTGAAGCTGTTTACCGGGTACGGGACAAAATCGTTTCGTCATTGAGCCAACCCAGTAACATAGCGGAATTAAAGCAAATTGCAGGTATGAATGAGCTAAAGCTCCGCAAACTTTTTACGCAGGTATTTGGCATGGGTATCTACGACTACTATCAACACTTACGCATGAAAGAGGCTGCACGGCTTTTGCGTGAGGAAAATCTATCAGTATCGGAAGCAGGTTATCAAATGGGATTCGAGAACCTGGGTCACTTTACGAAAGTATTTGAAAAGCACATCGGTAAGAAACCCAAAAAATATGTTCAATCTTTCAACATTACAGGTCTTCGCACCAATTCGAAGTGACGATAAATCATATTTAAATTTTTCCTTTAGAGATACTATTCAATGATGCCAATTTTGAGCCTTCCTGTTAATGGGAGGAACATAGTTTTCACAGAAAATGTTTTCTACCAGTTTCACGATGGAAAGATCATAGAAGTATGGTCCGTAATCGATAAAGCGGCCATTGAAGCGCAACTTAAAGACGATAAATAATCTGTTTGGTTGTTTGCGGGGGCGGTATTATAAACAGGAACATATGAAGGTTCCATTAGCTTGTTACTTTATGTAGGACATCTCAAAGGTAAAAATGAGGCCTCTCTTTTATCATATGGGATGTTAAAAATAAAACAGGGTATTTCATCGTTATTAATATGATACGCACTATAATGGTGCCTGCCCCAACCCTCAAAATAATATATATGAAAAAGCTACTGATGATCCTATGTCTTTTTCCGCTGCTTTCTCATGCAACTAAGTATTATGTATCTTCTTCCAGCGGCTCGGATTCGTATACAACCAGCTCCGCTGCTACTCCCTGGCGAACCTTAAAAAAGATCAGTGACAGCACCGTTCTGAATGCCGGCGATACCATATTTTTAAAGTCCGGCGATGTTTTTAATGAGCCGCTGAATCTTAAAAGAAGTGGCAATTCCTCCTCACATATTGTTTACACCACCTACGGTGGTGCTGCCAGGACAGTGATCAATGGCTTTTATACGCTTAGCAATGGTACGCCAATAAGTTCCGGCAGTAATATATACAGATTCTATTGTCCGGGCCTCACAGTCAAAACAAATATGCTGGTAATGGACGGCATCCCGCAGCCTATGGGCCGCTGGCCAGACGTAGGTTACCTTACGTATGATTCCCTTCAACCAAGGACCTTGTATGCCGCCAACCTCTCCTCCTCTCCTTATAACTGGACCGGAGCAGTACTGGTGGCTCATAGTGAATTTTACCTGATTGACACGGGCCGTATTGTAAGCCAGGCGTCCGGCACCATTACCATTGATACTACCTTCACTTCCACCTCTAAAAGGGGCAGCGGATATTTCATCGAAAACGATGCCCGCACTCTGCTGCTAACGGCCATCCCAGGACGCTGGTACAATAAATACACGGTAGACAGTATACAGGTTTACCTGCCGGGCGGACAAGGGACACATGTCCTGAAAGTACCCATCCTCGATGTGCTCTGCAATGCTAATTTTGGCACTAAGTATAACGACATCTACAACATGGACTTCGAAGGAAGCAACATTGCATCTGTTCTTATTAACAATACAACCGGACACACTTTCACAAACTGTCTTTTCAGGTATGGCGGAAATGACTGCTTGTTAGGCAATGAGTGCCCCGGCACTAATTTCATTAATGATACCCTGGACTATTTCCAGAACAATGGTGCAAGGATCACAGGCAACACTTCCCAGCATTGCCTGACAAAAAATGTGCTGATCAACCATTGTGGTACCATCCCGGGAATGGGCCAAAGAGAGCCGGATGGCAGTAAGTCCTATTCAGGATGGGCTAATCCTATGGGCTTTAATACTTTTCAGAACATGACCATCCTCAATAGCGGTTACACCGGTCTTCACTTTGGCGGAGACAGTGTCAATATCACTAATGTTGTTGTGGATACGTTCTGCATCACCAAGATAGATGGTGGCGGTTTTTATACATGGGACGGCGCTGTTAAGAACTATAACTACGGCCGTACGCTGACCAACTGTATGGCCTTACATGGTCAGCGGTCTTCAGCGGGCGTAAAGTATGATTCAACAGATGCCTCCATGGGCTTTTATTTCGACAGCCATTCTACATTCGTTACCTTAACCGGCTGCACGAGTGCTTACAATACCACCGGAGGTATCTACATTCACGGATCGGGGATTACCACCCGTGGCAATAATTTCTATGGTAATGGATGGTGCCAGCGCTGTGTAGTTGAATATCCCGGTATTCCCATTACCGGCCTGTCATTGAAAAAAGATCAGCTGACCAATAGCGCTCCCGGCCAGCTGACTTCCGTATTTATTACACCAGGTACCGACCTTTATTCCTTCGGAACAGTGGATAGTAACTATTATAGCAACACCAGTGCAGCCGCCTTTTACACAAAATCCAGTACCGACCCTGGTACTACAAGGACCTTTGCCAGCTGGCAAACCGTCTCCGGGTACGACGCACACAGTAGCTTCCTGAATACTGCGTCAGGCTTGTATTACAACAAGACCGGTACAGCTGCAGCATCGGTCGTTCACTTCAGCGATCTGGCTGGTAATTCCTATAATGGTGTTATCACCGTACCGGCTTTTAGTTCACTGATCCTGTACCAGAAAATTCCCTGAAAGGTCCATTCGTCATGAACTCTATGTTGGAGATCGCTGATGCCTACAGGGATTTTCACAGCGGTAAATACGGTAAAATAGATTATGAAAAGCAAAAGCTTAGTAAGAAATTATCCAGTGCCGGGCCGCGGCTGAAGCAGGTAATACCGGTTTATTCAGCCGCGGAGCCGGCAGCGCCTAAATACCTAAATACCCCAAAAACCGCTATTGTTTAATTGATTGTTTTTGCAGATCTTCAGCAGCTATATTCCACGAATTAATCTACAAACCAAAATTACAATCAATATGCAACGCAGGAAATTCCTCCAATCTTCGCTTGCGGCTACTGCAGGTATGGCAATACCCTTTAATGCTGCAACAGCGGCTGATAAGCAGCCCGCACAAAAAGAAGCCTACGAATGGCGTGAATATGAAATGCGCTTTGGCTCCAACCCTGCGCAGCTGGAGGATTATTTTAAGACGGCGCTTATTCCTGCATTGAATAAATATGGTGTAAAAACAGTGGGCGTATTCAAGGAATGGAGACCGTCCGAACCAGCTAAGTTTTATTTACTGGTGCCTTATTCTTCTCTTGATAACTACATTTCGGTAAATATGAAAGTAAAGGCAGATGCAGGTTATATTAAAAACAGCGCAGCGTATAACAGCATACCGGCTGATAAGCCTTTATATAACCGCTTTACCTCTTCCCTGATGATTGCTTTTGATGGCTGGCCTGAAATGGTGGCCCCGGCAGGTAAATCCCGGGTCTTTGAGTTAAGAACGTATGAGGGCTATAGTGAAGATGCCGTAAGAAGAAAAATTAAAATGTTTCATGACGGCGAGTTTCCCATTTTTAAAAGGGCCGGCTTAAATCCCGTATTCTTTGGTGAAGTGATTGCAGGCGACCGGCAACCCCGTCTCACTTATATGCTCACTTGCCCTGGCATGGAGGAGCGTGACAAAGGATGGGCCGCTTTCGTAGCGGATCCTGAATGGAAAAAATTAGTAGCAGACCCTCAGTATGCAAATACTATTTCTACTATCAGGAATACCTTTTTGATTCCAACAACCTATTCGCAGGTATAGCCGGTTAGTTTGCTGCTACCTGTGAAGCTGGGCATTTCTACCAATTTAATATCATGGTCTTTGGCATATTGAGTGCCAGGATCATGCAGCTTATTGTATTTGATCAGAATGGTTCATCCCAGTGCCTCCAAAGCTTTGGCTATCTTTGCTTCCCGTGGCTTTGCGTTGAATCATATATGTTTACCTCCCGGCAATCAAACGCTCCACCCTACTATTAAACACACCCTTACTAATACCTGCTACCTTCTCCAAAATCCTGAAATAATTTTCATCTCCTTTCTCACGTTTACCGCAGCACAAAAGCGCTTTCACGGCATTAAACCCCTTTTCTTTTTCCAGCTGCTGAACGATCAGGGCATTGATGGCATAGGCAATATTCAACCGTTTGGGTCCTTCCACAAAGTTTTGCTCACTGATGTACAGGGCAAGCCAGTCGGCATGTTCATTTTTGGCAGCATAGTCCCTGAATGCAGCCAGGATCTCTTTCCATTCAATACCCCAGCTGCCGCCGTATAAATAAGCGCAACCTTCATCTACCGGCTTGTTAATGATCCCGGTGGAGTACATATTATGCAAGCGCTCGTGCCACAGATCATGCGGGTCAAACTCATTAAACCCCGTACGGTTAGCCATTCCGCTAACGATTAATGTTTGGTTATTGTGGCAGGTATACAGGGAAAGATGGTTATACCCGTTGTAAATGGCCTTATACTCAACTCCTATCAGCTTCAATGCCTCTTCGAAATCATCACAGCAATAGAACCGGATCTGCTGCCGGGGCACCCCGATCTTTTTATCATAGTATGCGAGCATCTGCTGCAGCTTTTTTGCTTCCTCCAGGTTAATCTTCTCTTTGTACCTGAATACAACATTATCCATCCGGCAGGTTTTCCAAAGCATGGCATTTGTAGCTAATGGAGAAAGGAAAACAAACCGGTCTGCCTCCTGCCTGGCCAGCAGCCTGAAGCTCCCTCTCAGTATCGCCGTATCTTCCCTGGTTCCCAGGTATGACAGCTGTAGCAGGTAAGTTTGTTCATCCCTTTGAATAACATTGGTCAGGTAAGGTTTATAAAAGTTGTTGCTATTGGACCGGGCATTTTTTTCAATGCTTTTCATTTCATCTATTAACAGGCTGGTTTCCAGGAGATCTGCTTTTGATACAAAACCGTTTGCTGCATTTGCACTGTCTTTACTGCGCAGGAATCCATCCAGGCTACGCAACAGCGCCTCTTTTATAACCGTATCTTTTGGCAGGGAAATGTTGTTAAGTATTCTTACAGGATTTGACTGACCATAGCTAAGGGATGCCAGCAAGGTGAAAAGGGATAAGCAGTAAATTTTTATTTTCATAGAATATAGGTTATTTAATCATGCTAATATATTCATCCGGGCTATACTCAGTGACAGGATAGCTAAAAGGTATAAATAATAAACTCATAAAAAGTGTGCATTTTAATAGTTTCTGCATCATATAAAATAATAAATAAAACTGATCCTAAAAACTTATGAAACAAACATTCAGACAACGCTTTTGGAAATCCGGAAAATGGTTCGGTGTGTTATTTCTCCTGATGCTGGTATTCCGGCTGGTCTACGGTTACGTTGTGACAGACGCGGCGCAAGGGGGGGAGTATACCAGTGATTTCTTCAGCAGTGTAGCGAATTTAAGAAAGAACTACGCTTCTGAAAAACAGCTGCTAAAGCAGGATGTAGCGCCACAGGCCAATGCCACGTTCTCTCAGAAATATGAGAAAACAGCTACGGTCAGATCAAAGACCTCACAATTTGAAAAGGACATAGATACTATCAAAAAAATTACAACCAGTTTTGAAGGTGTGATCCAGTATGAGCAGAACACCGGTAATAAGGGAAACCGCCAAATTCAGCTGCTGATCGGCATTAACCCTGAGAAGTTTGACAGCTTCTATGAGCAGATCCAGCATATAGGCCAGGTAAAATCAACAGAGATCACAAAGGTTGACAAAACAAATGAATACCGGCAGCTGAACGCAAAGAAAGCCTCTCTTGAAAAGAACCTGGCTTCGTTAAATGAGCTGAGATCCAGGGGAGGAGCCATTGGCGATTATATTAAATTGCATGAGAAGATCCTGGAAATAGAAACCCAAATGCAGGAACTGGGCGTTGAACTAGGCAATTTTGATACGGAGAATGAATTCTGTACCGTCCGGCTTTCACTCTATGAAGGCGCCCCGGAGAAGAAAGTAAGTTTTGCCAAACGGCTTAAAGTAGCCCTGGAGTGGACGATTAAATATTACGCGGTGTTAATGTGCTCATTACTGGTACTTGTAATGGTTATATTTATCCTGCTCCTGATCATTGATAAGCTGAAAGTGATAAAAATGGTAACAGCTAAGCTGGATGAATGAGACACCTTCCGTATCTTAGTATCTATGCTGGCAGTTAGCGAACTATATATTTATCCTGTTAAATCATTAGGAGGAATTGCATTACCTGCGGCTTCCCTGACCGATCGCGGTTTTGAATATGACCGAAGGTGGATGCTGGTAGATGAGAACAACCGTTTTCTTTCGCAACGTGAAGTGCCGCTCATGGCTTGCTTACATGTAGAGCTCCACGACGATTACCTGGTGGTTATAAATATACATAAGCCGGATTTTTTTTACCCGATCCCGCTTCAGCCTTTAACCACTGAAACTACCATGGTTACTGTATGGGACGATGAGTGTCCCGCCCAATGGGTAAGTGCAAAAGCAGATGCCTGGTTTAGTGAACAGCTGGAGATCTCATGCAGGCTGGTGCATATGCCGGATAGCAGCCACCGGCACGTAGATGAGCGTTATGCAAACAATAAAGAGATCACCAGCTTTTCTGACGGGTATCCTTTATTGATGATCGGTCAGGCTTCCCTTGATGACCTGAACAGCCGCTTGGCATCTCCTTTACCTATGAACCGTTTCAGACCCAATATAGTATTTACTGGGGGGCTCCCGTTCCAGGAAGATGATATGCAACAATTTGGTATTGGCGATATCCGGTTTTGGGGTGTTAAACTCTGCGCACGCTGTGTCATGACCACCATCGATCAGCAAACTGCTGTAAAAACAAAAGAACCGTTGAAAACACTCAGCACTTACCGTATGAAAGACAATAAGATCCTTTTCGGTCAGAACCTGTTGTATCAGGGCCGCGGGACCATTCGCGTGGGTGATGCTATTACCATTAGTAGTAGTTGAAAAATACTATCCAAAATACTAACATAGCCGTCCCCAAAGAAGGACGGCTATTTGTTTTATTTCAGCGAGATCTTCTCCATGTCGTCAAACTTCGCCTGCAAACCCCATCCGCCAAAGTTTTCAGCTACCACGAACCAAAGCTCATTGGTGCCTTTCTTCAGCGGAAGAAAAACCTTATCGAAAAAACCAATAGAGCCTAAGAACCGGTAATCCCTGGACATAAAAGGATCTGCACCGGCATATAAAGCCTGGCCATTGAGATAAACCGTTACAAAATCACTGAATCCAAAGGACAGTGTTTTTGTTTGTTCCAGGCCCGACTCAATACTAATCCTGGCTACGACCGCATTCTCAGTTTTCGTTAACCTGCCGAATCTTGAAAAGTTAATAATGCCGGAAGGCTCTGTTTGTTGCGTGGTCCAGGTAAGCCCTTGTTTAATGGCGGGCGTGAGCTGATATTTTTTCTCAAACAGGCTGCTGCTGACTACATTGGATACCTGCCAGCGGGTAATAAGGCCACCTGTTCCATTGGCAGGGATCGGAGCCGGAGAAGAAGCCACTGCTGGCCGCAGGGTATATTGCAGGTTGGCATAATGAACAGGCGCTCCGCCGGAACTTAACCCTATACCGCCTGCTTTGGGCGCCCGCTTTAATTCTGTAACCTTCATCAAAGGAGTTTGCATGTCATCGATATAAATTTCCGCCTGCAGGCCATGTACATCAATTTTGACATGATGCCAGAAATCAAATTTAAGATCGAATGCCTCTGAATACCCTTTCCCATGATACAATTGCCAGCCGGCTTCCCCATTAAAGAACGGGGTGTACTGTGTTGCATCAGGATTGCCGGATTGATGGGGGCGAACGTAAAAAATTTCAAGTTCAGCGGTATCCTGCATCCTGAAATAGCAGCCGGGAAAGTTCCGCTCCTTCGGGAAATTGATATCGTATTCAATGGTACCATCCAGGAAACCCACATCTTTTAAATAAATGTCCCCGGCTTTCAGGAAGATGCTTTCCCTGCCCATATAGGTTTCCTGAACCATATCCGCCTGCCGGCTTATCCACTGGTCTGATGTAAAGGGTACTTTAACGGTTTGGCCGGTTGCGAAGCCGCAGCATAACAACAGCATGCAAGCTGATAAATAGGTTTTTTTCATACAGTTTGTTTTATCTGATCCATGCGCAATAAACAAAGAGATGAAAAGAACCCAGGTTCATTCAGCGTTCATTTAGCGGTCATTTATTGTTCAAATCCGCTTTAAGCTGTAATTTAACTGCATGAGCCTCACGGAAAAGGAATATATAGCGCTCTGCAAGCAATTGATCGCGGAACAGTTACGCCTTGTGCCGGATAATGGAACGCTGCGTCAACGGGATCTGGAATGCCTTGCCGATAGCATTGAAGAAAAGTCCGGCATCAGGCTCAGTCTTTCCACATTAAAACGGCTATGGAAAAAAGACTATGACCAGGTGCCGCATCCATCCACCCTGCAGGCATTGGTTTCGGTTCTCGGGTATAAGGACTGGCAGGAGTTCCGGTTAAGACAAGCTCCTCTTCCAGCTGCCCCGGTAGCTGAAAAACGTACCCGGCGCTTAAATCGGTGGATGATATTGCCTGTGATAGCTGCATTGATCGTGTTTTCCTGGTTGATCGCTTTCCGATCAGGCCAGCCCGCCAGCATAAAACCCCTGGTGAAAGGCCCGGTTACTTTTACCGGTAATAAAACGGTTGCACAGGGGGTACCCAGCACCATTGTTTTTAATTACGATGTAAGTAATGTGGTGGCAGACAGCTTCTTTTTCCAGCAATCCTGGAATGAGCGGGAGCGCGTACAGATTGATCCCGGAAAGCATTACTATTCTGCTATTTATTATTACCCGGGGTTTCACAGGGCTAAGCTCATCGCCAACGATTCCATCCTGAAACGTTTTAAAGTACATATTACAACAGACGGATGGTTGCCGCTGGCCCATCATTCATTCCAGGATAGTATACCGGTCTACCTTCCAAAAGATGGTGCCATAAAAGACGGCGCGTTGCACATTTCCAGGAATGCGCTTACTGCTGCCCATATGGATATAAATAAAGATCTTACCCTGAGCTATTTTAATATCCGGGAATTTGAGGATACCTACAGCGATAATTTTTCGCTGGATACAAGGGTAATGCTGGACAGCACAAATATGAATGCGTGCCCAGGGCTTAGACTGGTTGTTATCTGTGAAGGAGATATTTTCTTCGTAAGTATGATCAGAAAAGGATGTGAGCGGAACAGCAATATTAAAATGGGAGAGGTATACGAGGATGGTATACAAAACGACCTTTCCTCATTTGGCCGCGATCTGTACAAATGGCAGCAGGTACAGATCCAGGTGGTAAATAAACAGGCAACCATTAGCCTGGATGGCCAGCCGGTACGTACCATCCGCTTTAAAAAGGATTTTGGTAAGATAATGGGACTGGCGTATCATTTTACCGGCACGGGCGGAATAGATTATGTGAAGCTGAAGAATGGTAAAAATAAGATGGTCTACGAAGATGAGTTCGGGAAATAGATCTCATACAGCTATGAGATAAATTTTACGGCGTCTTGCTATCCAGGATCACGGGCGTATTGCCTTTACCCATAATGATCACTTTTGCATTCTGGGATTTTGCTATTTCCAATTGAGCTTTTATACTTTCATATTGCAGCTGCCTATCTGTTAAACTCTCACTGATGATGCGCTGATAATCTGCTATACCCTGTGCCTCCACCCGTTTCCGCTCCGCCTCCTGTTTTTCTTTCTGCAAAACGAATTGCATTTTCTGTGCATCCTGTTCGGCATTGATCTTTTGTTCAATGGTTGCCCGTACGGATTGTGGGAGTGTAATATTTCTCACCAACAGATTCTCCAGCAAGAGTCCGCGCTTTTTAAAATCAGCTTCTATATTTTTGAATATGCGTTGCTGAAATTCATCGCGCTTGGTGGAATACAGTGCTACTGCATCATAATACACGGCATTGTCGCGTATCCTTGTCCTGGTAATCGGGCGAACGATCTTGTCCTCATAATCTGTACCTGTTTCCTGCAGCAACATTGGAGCATCGTTGGTGATCACCCGGTATAAAACAGAAAGATCAATGGTTACTTCCAATCCATCGGCTGTCAATACCTTGATGGCATCATCACCGCTTTTGGTCCCTTCATCGCGCACACCGCTCATGGTATAATTCTGGGTTTTGATATCGAGCTTTTCTACTTCCAGCAAAGGGTTAATAAAATGCAGTCCGCTACCCATCACATCCCTCTGCACCTTTCCGAACAGCTTTTTAACACCGATTTGTCCGGCATCGATCTGTTTGATACAGGACATCAATATGCCGGTCAGCATTATCACGGCGCCTACTGCACGAACAGGAGTCTTCAAACGTCTTAATCTTTCATCGCTTCGGGTAATAGCTCCGGCGGCGATCAAAATAATAAAGCCTACTATCAGAAGGAACATATGGAATGTTTTAGAAGGTATTAGAGATAATACGGGTATAAGGTAAATACTATAGCCCAAATGGTGTGCCGAATACCAGGCTGTTCCCGTTAAAGCCGCTGGAACCGCCACTGCAGGGAGGGCTGGGTCATGTAAACCGCAGCAGTTATTTTGGGCGCCGCAAGAAAACATGCCATTTCTGTAGGGTTTTACCCAAAATGGCAGGGATCAGCGCTCAATAAGTTTTGCCAGCCCATCTTTTATAGCTTTCAGATACTGCTTGTTATTTGATTTTGTAATGGTAATATCCCGGCACTGGTTGAATTTGGCAAATGTTTTAATAGCATCAATGATCTGAGTGATCATCGGGTTGCTTAACTTCAGCGGTTCAAAGTGAAGATTGTGAATGATTAATGTCTTTTGTTTCCGGTCGGCCTTTGAATCCATTCTGGCTACAAAAGTATCACCCACCAATACAGGCAATGAAAAATACCCGTATTTCCGTTTTGCCTCGGGAACAAAGCATTCTATCTGGTAGTCGAAATCAAAAAAATCCCTTAAACGATGCCTGAAAACATTTAATACATCGAAGGGTGAAAGAATGAATGCCTCCCCGGACAGCTGGATCTTTTTGGTTTTATAAGCAGGTAACATATAGAGGGGCGCGCTTTTCAGGCCTTCGATCTCAACTTTACAAACTGCACCCTCATCCACCAGCTTTTCCAGCTCCTTTTTCACTAAATTATTTTTCACGCGACGTGCACGCCAGGCTAGTTCTTTTGCGTAGGCAATACCAAGAGCTTTCAAATCACGCAGAATAACATGCCTTGCAAATTCAACTGGTGTTGGCAGGGTGGTATCCACATCATCCGGAATTAAATTTATGGGCAGATCATATACTTTCTGGAAGCCCTTTGTCCGGGTAGTCATTAGTCTTCCATCCAGGTACAGGCGTTCGAGTGCTACCTTGGAGGGCCGCCAATCCCACCAGCCTTCACTTGGCAGCGGACGGTCATTTTCAAAATCCTTTACCATCAGCGGGCCTTCGCGTGCAATCCTGTCCAGCACCTTGTTCATGAGATTGATCTCGGGCTGTGGCAATGGTGGCCTGTTATCTAAAAAGCTTTGCTTCACAGGCAATGAATAACGAAAATTATGCATGGGCATATACCCTGAGTCGGAGGTGAAGAATTCAAAGATCCTTCCATCCGCCTGCAGTTCATCAAGCCATTCCAGCTTATAGTCAGGCACCCGTGCTGCAATGCTGTGGTGATGCGCTCGCTCAACGGTATAATTTGTATCGAGCTGAATAAAACCTAGATGGTCAATGAGCTTGTAGACCGCCTCACGGCCCTTTCCAAACTGCGCCTGTTGAGAGAGTCCTGCCGCGTGGAGGATGATTTTTCTGGCTTGTGCTTTGGTCAGGATAACTGGTTTCATACGTATAGTAAAGTAAAGAAATATTCAGGAATTTTTTTTTAGGCAGGCTTGAAAAGGCTTTTCACTATAGGAACCATTGCGCCAGCAGGCCACAATCTGAAGGCATTGCCATCAGTCCGGATATATGTGCGTTGAAAATAGGGCGCTCCATTAAATAAGTAAGCCGCCCCCAAAGGAGACGGCTTAACTTCTATTTTCCCACCGGTCTAATGCTTAATACCCGTCGTTCTGTTTTAGATTTCCATTCTTATTCTTCTCTGATTGGGGGATGGGGAACAGTTCCCTATAGCTCCCGTTAGGTGAATGAGATAACCATGATTTTTTTGCAAAAACTTTAAAGCGGATCATATCCTGCCGGCGATGGCATTCTTCAAAGAACTCCCATCCCAGCTCATCCAGCAAGCGGCCAAACTGTATGTCTGCACCGCCTTCATTGGTGGTGGCATGTACATCGCGCAGTCCATAATCATAGCTGCTTCCTTTTTGCAGGTCTGCCGCGGTTACTATCGCTTTTGCAGGGTTATCGCGGAAAGCCCTTTCCCGCACCATTGTAACTGCTACCGCCGCTTCCCCGGCATTACCTGTACGTAACAGGCATTCAGCTTTCATCAAAATAACATCCGCATACCTGATCAGGGGAAAATCGTTGCTCAAACGGTTGGAGGCGCCTTTCTTTATTTCAAACTTTCCCAGCCGGTAACCATGTATCGCCTCACTGGTATCAATGGCCGGCACTACATTGATCAGGTTCAGCGGCTGCCCGGTGAACCTTCCGTTCTGTACTATCAGCACGGCGCCGGCGGATGAATACTGCTGCCCCTTGATCCAGTTATCCGTAAGCCGGCTGTCCTGCGGGTCAAAAGTATTAATGAACTGCGGCACCGCGCAAATACCGCCCCAGGGCGAGAATTGCAGGTTAAAGGTGGCCTGGCATTCCTGTGGCAGCGTTTGCATATGATGATCAAACGCATTCCAGTCCGTTACATATTTGTCATCGAACGGCAGGGGGAAAATGATCTCTTTTGAATCTTCGTTATTGGTGATGAACACATTTTTCTGGTTCATTTCCAGGCTATACAACTTGGAATCTATTACTGCGTTGCACTGCTCCAGGCACTTTGCCCATTGCGCGGTGCCTGAGTAAACTTCTGCATTCAGGTACACTTTGGCCAGTAAGGCGCGTGCAGCCCATTGGTTAAACCGCCCGTAGGTTGACTGGTCGCTTTTTGTGCTGAGCAATGAAAGATTATCCGTGATCTCTTTCACAATAAAATCATATACCTCTTTGCGCGTGCTCTGTTTCGGCAGAAAGCCGTCAGGCACTGTAAAATCAGTAACAACGGGCACATTCCCGAACATATCGCAAAGCACCCAGTAGTAAGAGGCTCTTAATACTCTCAGCTCGGCCAGCACATTTTCTTTGCCATCTGCTACCGGGATCACACCGGATGATATTTGTTCAATTACCCGGTTGCAATTATTAATGCCTTCATAGGTCCTGGTCCAGCAGTTAACCGGGATGGCGTCCTCTGAGGTCCACTTGTGATAATGGAACCTGCGGTATCCTCCATCGTCCACCCAGCCCCAGGGTCTTTTGGGTATCAGCAATTCATCACCTGAAAGCTCCTGTGCCCAGAAATAGCTTTGCCACAGGTTGAACAGTTTGCGCCAGGGTATGTATGCTGCGGCAATCAGCGGTTCAAGGTCCTTTTCGGTAGGCTTGAACTGGTCTACTATTACCTGGTTATAATTTTTGTCTTTCAGCTTGGTGCAGGAAAAAGCCGGCAGCAGGCATAGAAAAGCAATGGCTATGATTGAATGATCTCTTTTGTTCATCGGTTAAAAGTTTACGTTAACACCAACAGTAAATGCACGCGTGGTCGGATATTTCTCACGGCCGTCATTGCCCGGCGCCAGGCCTGTCCAGGTCACTTCAGGGTCTATGCCCTTATATCCTGTGATCATGAAAGTATTGCGTGAGGATACATATACTCTTATGGAGTGTATGTATTTGATGCCTGTTGTGGGAAAATTATATCCCAGCGCAATATTGTCAACCTTCCAGAAATCGCCGTTCTCTACATAATAGCTGTTGAATTCCAGCGGCAGGTTGCTGTTCAGCACCGCTTTACCGTAGATCTTGTCATATGCAGATTTCAGGCGGTTATATTGCTGGTAGCCGGTGTTCTCATAATACATGCGCTGTGAGTTGATGATCTGGAATTTGAATGATCCGCGCATGGTGATATTCAGGTCAAAGTGCTTATACCTGAACGTGTTGTTCCAGGCTGCATGGAACCTTGGAACGCCGTTGCCAATAACCTTCTTATCCTCAAACCCGCGGTTGAACTGGTCATAGGGAACCGGTTTGCCGTCCTTGCCTTCATAGATCCATTTACCGTCTTCAGAAATATCAACCACCTTGTAACCATGGAAATTGCCGATCTCCTTGCCGATCTCCACCAGGTGCGTATGCGTTTGTATAGGTACGCCTGCAGCGCCTTCCGTAAAGTAGTTCACGCTGAGCTTATACAGGTCGTTGGAAAGCTTTACCAGCTTGTTGCTGTTGGTATTATAGTTAATGGTGGTGCTCCACTCAAAATCCTTTTTCTGCACGGGTATGAAATTCAGCTGTACTTCCACGCCCTTGTTCTGCATTACGCCTACATTGGCGGTAGTGGAGGGATACTGGTTGGGAGGGCTGGGCACCTGGTATTCCCACAGCAGTCCGTCAATATTGCGTACATAATAGTCTACGGAGCCGCTGATCCTTCCTTTCAGCATAGAGAAATCCAGACCTATGTTGGTTTCTTTTTTCTCTTCCCACTTCAGGTTCGGATTAGGATTTTGTGCCGGGGTCAGGGATCTTACCCAGTTACCATTCAGCAGGTAATAATCGCCATAGGAAAGCGTAGCTGCGCCCAGGAAGAGTGCTGAAGGCGCTGTTCCCGTTACGCCGTAACCGGCCCTTAATTTCAGATCATCGAAGAACTCCAGCCCTTGCATAAAAGGTTCCCTGTTGATGCGCCATCCTACAGAGATCGCGGGAAAGTTACCCCAGGGTTTCTTTGCGCCATAGAGCTGGCTGGCTGCTTCGCGCCGCAGGCTGCCCAGCAGCAGGTAGCGGTCTTTATAGCTGTAGGTAACCCGGCCAAAAAAGCCTATCAGGTTGGTTTCAGTCCGGGAGCTGTATTCCGGCGCCAGCCCTTCTTTTATTGCATTGCCGCTGCCAATGTTATTGTAGCTGAAAATGTCTGTTGGAAAATCCCAGTTCTGCATCCAGTTCTCACTGAAATCACTTTCCTGGTAGCTGTAACCACCCAGTATGGTGAACCTGTGCTCGAGCAAGGTTTTGCTGTATTCTGCCGTTAGCTCCATCAGCCTGTCAACACCTTCTTCTGCGCCTGTGGATGCATAGCCGTTACGGCCATCGCGCAGGGTGGAAATATGCCGTTTGGTTTCAGCGTATCCTCTTGACTGGTTGTATTTGGAATAGGAGAACAGGGCATTCAGCCGCAGGCCTGCTACCGGCGTAAAGGTGATGTTGCCATTATAGCGGGTGCGCTGTTCCGTGTTCCGTCCATCGCTTTCATACAGGCGTGCCAGTGGGTTCTCATATTCAAACAGCGATGATTTTTCAAACCAGTTGCCGGCACTGTCACGAATGGGCTGTGTAGGGTTCTGCCACATGGCCTGCCGCCAGGTAAAGCCGTTGAAGCTGGAGCCGTCGCCGGTGGTGGTATATTTCTCCTGGGAGCTGATAAGGCCGAAATTGAACTTCAGCTTATCGTCCAGCATGCTGTGATTAATGTCTATGCGGCCTCTGAATACCTGGTCGTCTGATTTCTGGAAAATGCCCTGCATAGCACGGTAGTTCACATTCAGCAGGTAATTGGTTTGGGAGTTGCCGCCCCGGTATGTAAGGTTGTGTACATGGGAAACGGGCGTACGGGAAATAGCTTTTATCCAGTCGGTGGATCCGCCATAATCCCAGTTGGCATCCCGGGTGCCTGCAGCAATTTGCCTGTGATAGTCGTCTGCGGTGAGCATTTCCGGTTTGCGGGCAATTGTTTCTGTGCTTATAAAGCTGCTGTATTCCACCGTATTGATGTTGTTGCCGCTGGCCCTGCGCGTGGTGATGAGGATCACGCCGTTAGTGCCCCTGATGCCGTAGATAGCGGCTGCGGAGCCGTCCTTCAGCACATCAATGGACTGTATATCTTCAGGCGCCACGGTTTTCATATCCCCGGGTACTCCGTCTATCAGCACCAATGGATTGGCATTAGCGCCCAGCAGGGTGGTATTGCCCCTGAGCAGGATCTGTGTGCTGCTGGTGGGATCTCCGCTGGGAGCCGATATGGACAGCCCTGCCACCTTGCCCTGCAGCAGCTGGCCGGCGTCCACCACGGAGCCTTTCACAAAGTTTTCCGATTTCACGGTGGCAACGGCGCTGGTGATATCGGCCTTCCGCTGTGTACCATAACCGATCACCACTACCTCCTGCAATGCCTTATTGGATGCCTCCAATACAATATTAAGCCGGGTATTGCTGCTTGCAGGAATTTCTTTTGTTTCAAATCCTACCAGCCTTACTACCAATACGGCGTTATTATTAGTAACAGTCAGTGAAAAATTTCCGTCCTCCCCGGAAATGGTGCCGTTATTAGTGCCTTTTTCCTGTATGCTTACGCCAATCAGGGGGTGGCCATCTTTGTCTACTATCTTCCCTGCAACGGTTGTTGCAATTACAGCGCTGTCTGTTGGCTGATCTGCGCCCAGGATCACTACCAGCTTATCGCTTACTTCGTTATAGGTAAGGGATGTATTACCCAGTATGATGCTTAATACTTCCCGCAGAGAGGCATTCCGTACATTCACAGATACCTTTTTATCTTCCGGGAGCAGGCGGTTCTTATACACAAAGCGGTAAAAGCCCTGTTCTTCAATGGCTTTCAGCGCGCTTTTCATTGAAACGTGATCCAGGTTCAGGTTGATGTTTTTCTGGCCGTAGGTGGTGCCAAATGCCGGGATCATAAATCCCAGGAGCAGTATGATGGTAAGCTTCGTCATCAATACGTATTTAATAGTCAGGCTGCCCGTCTTCCACGACAGGCGCTCTGGGATATTTTTCATACTTTAGCAATGTTTAGGTTTAAGATGAAATGGCTCACCGCCAGTGAGCTTTATCTGTCTTTTACGTAGCTGGGAGAATGTGTCAGCATTCTCCCATTTTTATGACAAATATGGAGAAGGTCAGGTTGGAACTGCTTTCATGTGGTATCAGTTTTTGGTGAAAAAATGGAATTTATATATCTCTAACAAGCCTGGTATGGGACCTTTCTACAACCCTATTGTGACTACTTTTTTACGAATAGAATAATGAAAATTGCCTGTTAGCTGTAAGGCATATAGTACTTCTGAAATATCTTCATTCTCAAAAATGCCGCTGTATTGCACATCTTCCAGCTGCTTATCCTGTATGATCACCTTTACATCGTACCAGCGCTCCAGCTTCAGGGCGATCTGCTGCAGGGTTTCGCTGTCAAACACCAGCTTGTTCTTCATCCATAGCGCTTCCGCCGGCGGGTTTTGCTGTTTCTTATCCAGGTAATGCACCTGCGTAAGCAGCAGCATGGGCTCCGGCTTTGTAAGAGTAGCCGTATCGTTCCTTACTACCAGCTTCTCATCCGGCCGGAGGATGATCTTTTTCTCCGGGTTCCTTTGCAGTACGATCTCCACCGCTCCACTGATCAATGCTGTTTCCGTGATCTTTTCATCGGCGTAAGCACGCACATTCAAAGTTGTTCCCAGTACTTTTACATCCACCATATCCGTATGGATAATGAATGGAATGCCATTGCGTTTGGTCACTTCAAAAAAGGCCTCTCCTTCCAGTGTCACTTTCCGGGTGTCGCCGTTGAAATCATTGCCATAGGTGACTTTGCTGCTGGCGTTGAGCCATACTTCCGTGCCGTCCGGCAACGTTAACTTTGACCGGGAGCCTTTCTTTGTCCATATCTCGTTCTGTGCAGCGGCTACCGGCATTTTCTCCTTCCTGGCGGGAAGCAATACAATGATGATCCCCAGTGCCAGGCAGGCGGCAATGGCTGCCGGCAGGATGGCCCGCAGGGAGAACGTGCGTTGTGTGGTACGGGCCTCCGTATCATATTTCAGCGTTCCATCTGACAGGTGATTGCTTAGCCGCTGCAGATGCCTGTTAAAGCTGTTTGCGGTATCCGGCTGCTCTCTTTCCTGCCTGCTACTCCATATGCCTTCCAGCATGCCTGCCTGCAATGCAAGGTCAGGACGCTGTTTCAGCGCTTCTTCCAGTTCTGCTTCCTGATCGGGGGTGGCTTCTCCTGATAATTTTAAAACAATGAGTTCCCAGATTTTTTCGTCCTTCATTATTATGGAACATGTGTCAATAGGACAATAAAAAAAGAGGGAGGTACCAAAGGGAAAAGAAATTTTTTTTTGAAGTGGGAGAGGGGTGGTTATTGCCCATATCGCTGTTTGGCTGCAACAGGTTCCAAATGTGGGCGGATGGCCTGGGCTATTTTACGCACCGCTATCACCAGCTGGTTGCGTATGGTGGTTTTTGAGAGGTTCAGAATATCGGCTACTTCCTTGTGTTTCAGGCCATCTTCCCTTACCATGCGGAAGATCAGCCTGCACTGGGCAGGCAGCTCAGCGATAGCCTTATTGATCTTTCCGGACATTTCAGTGGAAATATATAGCTCCTCCGGGTTAATGGGGGTGCTTACATCCAGCTGGATCTCGTCCAGGCTAACGTGCGGGTATTTGTATTCTTTAATAATATAGTTCAGGGAGTAGTTACGGGCAATTACATAGAGGAACACCTGTAAATTCCTGATGGACGGGAGTTCATCCCGGATCTTCCACAATTTGATAAAAACGTCTGAAACTATTTCCTCGGCTGCTTCTTTAGACTTTACAAATGAAAAAACAAACCAGAAAAGCCGCTCGTTAAGGAGCTCATACAATTGCCTGTATGCATTCATGTCCTCATATAGAGCTATTTTCTGCTGCAGATCAGCTATAGTACTTTTTTCACTCATAACGGGCGTTCTTTCGTAACGGGAATCTTCGAGTAGAACAGTGGATGGCATTATCTTATACTAAATATACAGTAAATAATTATAATTGTATGCATGACACTAATAATTTGCTGTAAAGCGGCATTTAAACATGGCTGTTTCTATTAATGTTTAATGAGCGTCCCATTTTACCTTAATTCCCGGATCAGCCTTTCTCCCTGCCGGATAAATGTTATTCCAATTATTACCAGCTTTTTATGCCGGGAAATAGCGGCTTTCTTTTAATTCCATACACTTTCCCTTATTTTTATTCAATTATTTAACCGGAAAGCAGACCCGCAGATTGTTAAACACTGGTTTTCATAATGAGGAGCATTTACTCCACCAGTTCGCTGCCGGTGAACAGGCGGCCTTTGAGGCAATATTTAATGAATGGTATGCCCGGCTTGTATTTTTTGTGCAGCGGTTTTCCCCGTCTAAAGAAGAAGCAGAAGACATTGTTACGGAATCATTCACCAAATTGTGGATGAACCGGGAGAATTTTGACGCCATTAATAAAATAAGGTCCTTTCTCTATATTACTTCCCGCAATGCAGCTATTGATGCGCTAAGGCGCAGGAGTAAAGCGGCCATACAGATCCCTTTGGAAGATCAGAACCTGGAGCTGCCGGCATCTCCGGGCGACCTGGAAAGTATTCATGCGGAGGTGATCGGCGCTATTTTCCTGGAAATTGAAAAGCTGCCAAAGAAATGTAAGCAGGTAATGCTGTTAACTTATAAAGAGGGCCTCTCTACACAGGAAATAGCGGGGAAATTAAATATTTCGGTGTCTAATGTTACCTCACAACGTTCGCGGGCGGTATCCCTGCTAAAAATAGCCTTGCTGAATAAATATCCCATCCTGGTAAATATTCTGCTGCCGGAGCTGTTAAAGCAGCTCTTTAAAAATTATTGAAAAAAAGGGCTGCCTTTTTTTGACAAAGGCTACACCCCTGCGTTCTATATTTAAATCTTAGGATCAAATGCCTGTATGAAGGAAGCCAATTATAATATTGCCGCGCTGATTGTAAAGCAGCTGAAAGAGGAGCTCTCTGCCGGGGAGCAGGCAGCGCTGCAGGCCTGGCTGGCTGAATCGCTTGATCACAGCAAGCTGTTGGAGCGATTGGCCAATGAGCAATCATTGCAGTCGGATATAGCCGGCATGGCCGCTATTGATACGGAACAGGCAAGACAAAAGATGGTAGCAACGCTGTTCCCGGAAGCTGCCTCACAGGCCGGAACAGCCACGGGAGATCGTACGCCATTATTGCGTTCTTTGACCAGGAACAAGCGCTGGTATGCCGCTGCTGCAATATTACTGTTGGTATTTAGCGCCATTACTTACCGCTGGCTGCAGCATTCCCCGCAGCAGGCAGTAGTAGCTCCAATGGTAAATGATGTTGGGCCGGGAAGCAGCAAAGCGCTGCTTACACTGGCAAATGGCGCTACTGTTACACTGGACAGTGCCGGTAAGCAGGTGATACAACAGGGAACAACGGTTATCCGTCAGCAGAACGGGCAATTGCAATACCATGTACAAGGTGCTGCAGCATTAGTGGGCTATAGTATGAATACGCTTGCTACGCCCCGTGGCGGCCAATACCAGCTGGTACTGCCGGATGGCAGTAAAGTATGGCTGAATGCTGCATCCTCGCTCCGCTATCCTACCGTTTTTTCAGATACCGGCCGTTTGGTGGAGCTTACAGGCGAAGCATATTTTGAAGTACAGTCCCTGTCCCGGTCTGATAATAAAAAAGTGCCTTTCAGAGTGAAGGTGAATAACATGGTAGTAGAAGTGTTAGGTACACATTTCAATATCATGGCCTATAGCGATGAGCAAGCCATCAGAACCACGCTGCTGGAAGGTTCCGTAAGGGTGTCCCAAAACAGTTCCGGCCAGGTGCTGCGCCCCGGTGAGCAGGCGGTTGTTGCTGCCGGCAATGAAATAAAGGTGCTGCACAGCGTAAATGTGCAGGAAGCAGTAGCCTGGAAAAATGGTGTTTTCCAGTTTAACCGGGCCGGATTACCGGTGGTAATGCGGCAGCTCTCCCGTTGGTATGATGTGGAAGTAGTGTATGAAGGGAAGATCCCTGACCAGGAATTCCTGGGTAAGATGCAAAGGGAATTGAACTTGTCAGAGGTGCTGAGCATATTGGAAAAGAGCGGGGTCCGTTTCAGGATGGAGGGGAGGAAAATAATTGTAAGTCAATAATATCATTCATTACTTAAAAATCAACCAACCACTATTCCTATACCTGAGAAAAAACCGGTAATGTACCAGCATTACCGGTTTTAAAAAAGGCAACCAGGATCGTCATGTAGAATTATTATCTGATCACCCAAAATCGAAAGTATGAATTTTTATGCGTTGTGCCAACACGCAGGGGGCACAGTATTGCTATCAACCAAAATAAGCAGGGTAATGAAGCTATCTGCTATGTTATTACTTATAGGTGCGCTGCATGTAAGCGCAGCAGGATTTTCTCAAAACATCAGCTTTTCCGGAAAGAAGGTTCCGCTGGAGAAAATATTCCCGGTAATAGAAGAACAAACCGGGTACCTGATTTTCTGCAACTATGCGCTTTTGAGCCAAACCAAACCGGTTACGCTTGCCGTAAAGGATATGCCGGTGAAGGATTTCTTATCGGCCATTTTAAAATGTCAGCCGCTGGAATATTCGATTGAAAGAAAAACTATTGTTATCAGTAAAAAAGCAGCAGTACCTAACGCAGATCAATCTGCGCCTGCTGCCAGAGATACTACCATTACTACTATCGGTAAGGTAACAGATGCCAGTGGTATGCCGGTGATTGGCGCTACCATAACAGTAAAGGGAACCTCCGGCGGTACCACTACAAATGAAGAAGGCATTTTCATACTTAAGAATGTAAAGCGGAATGCCCTTCTGGTGATCAGCTCTATCGGTTACGAGCGGAAAGAAATAACGGTTAAGGGTAACAGCATTGTTGCACAGCTGAACCGTGACATTAATAAGCTGGATGAAACGGTGGTAATTGCTTATGGCACCACTACCAAAAGGCTGAACCCCGGTGATGTAACCACCGTAACTGCGGAAGAAATTGCAAAGAACCCGGTTAACAATGTATTTGAAGCTATACAGGGAAAGGTGCCGGGCCTGTTTATTCAGCAGGCTACCGGGCAGCCGGGTGGTGCATTCAGCCTCCGGCTAAGGGGCTCCGCCAACTTTGCTTCAGCAGCGCCGCAGCCTTTGATCGTGGTGGATGGGGTGATCTATCCCGGCGGTACCCTGCCCATGTCAACCAACACCTCTTATGGCACTGCTGATTTTTTAAAAGGCGGCAGCGGGCTGAATTACCTGAACCCGAATGATATTGAAAGCATCAGCGTTTTAAAAGATGCAGATGCTACTGCCTTATACGGCTCATCCGGCGCATACGGGGTAATACTGATCACCACAAAGAAAGCCAAACCAGGAGCGCCTACTATCAATGCCAATATTTATACCGGAGTATCCGTATTGGGTACCTCGCCAAAACTAATGCACACACAGGATTACTTAATGTTGCGGCGGGAAGCGCTGAAAAATGATGGCGCTACTGTTTCTGCATTTGATAAAGACCTTAATGGTACATGGCCCGAAGACCGTTATAACGATTTTAAAAAGCAGTTACTGGGCAATTACGCGCAAACCACCAACGCAAACCTTTCCTATGGCGGCGGCACACAAAATACCAGTTACCTGATCAGCGGCAGCTTAAGGAGCAATGGTAATATTCAGCGGCATAAAGGATCCTTCAAAGATGGCTCATTAAGATTTTCTTTGAATACCAATACACCTAACAATAGGCTTAGCTTTGCGCTTTCCGGCACCTATCTTTCTTCCTCCAGTGACATGGTGCCTACTGATTTTTCATCCAGCGTTGTTTTTGCAGCTCCCAATGCGCCGCCTATCTTTTTGCCGGATGGCAGCATAAACTGGGAAACCGGCTCCAATGACCTGGCAGACGATATTAACAAGCAATATAAGAACGTTACCAATAATTTACTGGCCAACGGTACGCTTACCTACAAACCCATTAAGCAGCTAACCTTACGCGCCATATTGGGATACAATAATGTAAGTGGCCGGGAATTTATGGGATACCCCACCACCACAAAAGCGCCTTCCTATGCAAATGCTGCTGCTGAAACACATAGCCTGGTAAATACTTTTGAGGTGCGCACCCTAACGGTTTCTCCTTATGCGGAGTATAACACCACCCTGTGGGGAAAAGGCGACCTGGGTGTTAAAGCCGGCGGCATGATAGATAATAAATTAAACAATAAAGTGGAGATCCATGGAGTAGGCTTTGCAACAGACGCCCTGCTCAATAACCCGGCAGCCGGTACAACGGTTACCTCCACTTACAGTCAAACACCATACAGGTCTTTGGGCTTTCATACGGTTATTAAATTCGTATGGGACCAAAAATATATCCTTAACCTTAACGGCAGAAGGGACGGCTCTACGAAATTCGGATCAGGGAAGAAATTCGGCAACTTTGGCTCCGTTGCTGCTGCATGGATATTCAGTGAAGAAAAAGCTATAAAGAATAACCTTCCCTTTATAAGCTATGGGAAATTAAGGGGCAGTACCGGTATTATCGGAGGAGATGCCATTCCGGACTATTCTTACTTAAGCACCTATAGCTCATTTGGCGGTACTTACCAGGGGAAAACAGGACTTACCACCACATCACTGGCAAATCCTTTACTGAGCTGGGAAAGGAACAAGAACTCAGAAATAGGTTTGGAATTAGGTTTTTTACATGACAGGATTTATGCAGAGGCAAACTATTACTGGAATATAGCCTCTAATCAATTGATCAACCAATCCCTGTCAACCGTAACCGGCTTTAGCGGGTACTCCATAAATTCAGATGCCGTTATACGCACCAGCGGATGGGAGCTGGCTTTAAACACCAGCAACATAAGAACGGAAGATCTTACATGGACAACCAGATTTAATATATCTATTCCAACCAGCAAGCTGATAAAGCTGCCCACTCACAGGAACCTGAGCAGCGCTTATATAGTGGGCAAGCCGGTTACCGGCACCCTGTTGTATAAATATAACGGCGTAAACCCGCAAACAGGCTACTACAGCTTTACTAACGCTAAAGGCACTACGGATGATTATAATTCCGGTTTGGTGGATGCAGATAAAACCGAATTTACAGACCTGGCTCCTAAATATTACGGCGGCTTTCAAAACTCGATCCATTATAAACAATGGGCCCTGGATTTTTCTTTCGTTTTTACCAAAAGACTGGGCAAAAATTTCCTGGGCCAGAGTGGATACACATTTGGATTTGCAGGGATGAATGGCGGGGTGGAATGGTTACGCCGCTGGCAAAAACCGGGTGATGTAACTGATATACCTAAGGTAAGCACTAACATACTTGACAATTATTTCAGACAGGACATTTTCAATCAAAGCACAGGCGCCTATAGTGATGCCTCTTATGCCAGGTTGCAGAATGTAAGTATCAACTACCGTTTCAAATCTGAATCCTTGCGGAGATTTCATTTACGGGATGTAACGGTTTACCTGCAGGGCCAGAATTTATGGACCATCTCCAGGTATGGCGGCGTAGACCCTGAAAATTTGGATGCAGGTACCATACCGCCCATGCGCATATTCACCGCAGGCGCAAATATTACACTTTAAAGCATTTTAAAATGAAGCTCAACACCAGAAAATATACGATCATTGCCCTGATTGCATGCTCCTTAACGCTGTTAATGAGCTGCGAAAAATACCTGGAGAATACACAATTGCCTGCAGGCACTATTGCAGGTAAAGATGCTTTTACTTCAGATAATGCAGTATCGGCCATTGTAACGGGTAGCTTTTTCAGCTTAAATAGTTCCGGCCCGTTCTCAGGCGGAGGGGCCTCAAACATGGCCTATACCACCGGGCTTTATACAGATGAATTGCAAAACATCAGTACCTCTGCTTTTGCAGTGGCGCTTTATACAAATGCTATTAAAGCAAACAATGTAACTCACTGGACGGATCTGTATAGCAAAATATACGTGGTGAATGGCGCTATTGAAGGCATCCGTAATACGCCGGCCATGTTATATTATAAAGACCAGTGGCTGGGGGAAAGTCTTTTTACGCGGGCGCTCCTTTATTATTACCTGGTTAATCTTTACGGCGATGTGCCTTTGGCTTTGACTACTGATTATACGGTTAACAATCAATTAAGCCGGGCACCACAAAGCCAGGTTTACCGGCAAATTATTGCAGATCTTAAGACCGCGCAAAGTTTGTTAAGCAGCAATTATAAAGATGGGTATGGATCAAACACTAATGACCGGGTAAGGCCCAACCAGGCTGCGGCAACGGCTTTATTGGCAAAAGCTTATTTATATACGCAGCAATGGGACAGTGCTGAAGTGCAGGCAGCTTCCATTATCAATAATACAGCCTATCAGCTGCTAACGCCGGACCAGGTTTTCCTGGCAAACAGTAAAGAAACCATCTGGGCCCTGGCAACCATTTCCGATGTAAAAGCATATGAATATGGCTTGTATAACAATGGTATGCCGGCGGAGCTTACACCGCCTAAAGATCCTGCCACCGCCTACTCTGTTTTGGTGGCCATGAGCAATTTCCTGCTTAGCGCATTTGAGCCTAATGATGCCCGCTTCAGCAATTGGGTACGATCCACCACTATTACGGCATCTGCTACCAGCCCGGCTGTTACTTATTATTTTCCCAATAAATATAAATCATCAATTAATGGCGCTGAAAGGGAGGTGGTGTTAAGACTGGCGGATATGTACCTGGTACGGGCAGAAGCACGCGCCCGGCAAAATAATATCAGCGGCGCACAGGCAGACCTGGATGTAGTAAGAACACGGGCCGGGCTTGCGGGTACAACAGCCAGCACTCAGCCGGCTTTGCTGGCTGCCATTGCTAAGGAAAGACAAACAGAATTATTCACAGAATGCGGAAACAGGTTTTTTGATCTGAAAAGAACCGGAACGATAGATGGAGTAATGAATGTAGTAGCGCCGCAAAAAGGTGGCAGCTGGAGCAGCTATAAGCAGCTATGGCCCATACCTCCAAACGACATTATACTGAACCCACATATAGCACCTAATCCTGGATATTAACAACATAAAAATAAAAAATGAATAAGCTGATATTAACAGCATTGGCGCTGGCCCCTGTATTGAGCTATGCGCAAAGCGGAAACTATCATTTAACCGTAATACTGAAAAATACTAAAGCGCCGGCAAAGGCTTACCTGGTCCGTGATTATGGAATGAATGTGCAGCGGACGCTGGATTCTGCTGCAGTAAAGGAGGGCACCTTCCTGTTTAAAGGAACCGTTGAGAGCCCGGTTAAAGCAGACCTGGTAATAGATCACGCCGGCCAGGGCCTGAATAGCCTGGGCCGCACTGCAGATGTACGGGTCGTGTATCTTGAAAAAGGTAACATCCTGGTTAAGGGGGATGATGTGGTTAAACAAGCTGTTATTACAGGGTCTGCGATCAATACGGAATATGTAAAGTACCACGCGGCAGTACTGGCTCCTGCCGAAAAAGTTATGGATAATATAGAGGCAGAATATAACGCAGCTGCTGATGATAAAAAGAAAGATCCGGCATTTATGAGCAGCTTGCAGGCTAAAATGGAAAAAGCATTGCAGGGAAGGGATTCTCTTCAATATGTATACATCCGCAAAAATCCGGATTCCTATTTAAGCCTGGAAGCATTGACAGCAGTGGCAGGTGATAATATGGATCTAGATAAAGTAAGGCCTCTTTTCAAAGGGCTTTCCGCCAGGTTGCGCAATAGTAAGGACGGAAAGGCCTTTGCTAAATTAATGGATGAAGTAGGGCATACTGCAATAGGGGCTATGGCGCCTGACTTTACCCAGCTTGATGTGAATGACAAACCCGTGAAGCTGTCAGATTTCAGAGGCAAGTATGTGCTGGTTGACTTCTGGGCATCCTGGTGCGGCCCTTGCCGTGCAGAAAATCCTAATGTAGTGAAGGCATTCAATACCTATAAGGATAAGAATTTTACGGTACTGGGTGTATCGCTGGACCGGCCGGGTAAAAAAGATGCATGGCTGGCCGCTATTAAAGCAGATGGGCTGGGTTGGACACAGGTTTCAGATCTGAAGTTCTGGGATAACAGTGCAGCCCGGCAATATCGTATCAGGTCTATTCCTCAAAACTTTTTAATTGATCCAAGTGGAAAGATCGTAGGTAAGAACCTTCGCGGGGAAGCGCTGAGCCAAAAGCTGGAAGCGCTGCTGGTTGCTAAAGGAGGTAAATAGGGTGATTTGTAGGTATAACCACCTTAACATTCATCAGCACACTTATATACTTATTCCGATGTGCCATACCCGGATATCTCGATCAATTTCTTTACATCGGTAATGCAGATCTTTCTCCCTTGCGTACGCAGAATGCCTGCGAGCTTAAATTCTGTTAAAAACCGGGCGATGTTCTCATCGCCGGTGCCTACCATATTTGCCAGATCGTTGCGGGAAACATTGATCATGATCTCCTCTCCGGCTGCGGTTCCTTCTTTGAATTTCTCACGTAATACAATCAGCGTGATCGCTAATCGTTCCTTTACGGAGCGCTGGGCAACAACAGAAATGCTATTTATTAATACCGCAAATTCATGGCTGAGCGTTTTTAGCAGTCTGCGTGGTAAAACGGTAGACTTTTCTATGGCGCTTAAAAAATCCTCTTTGGGAATGAATGCAATAACGCATTCTTCTAAAGTAGCAGCAGAATCCGGGTAACGTTCATCTGCTAAAATAGCGTGATATCCTATTAGCTCGCCGGTATTGGCAACATATATGATCTGTTCTCTTCCTGTCTGGTCAACCTGGTACTTTTTCACCTTCCCCTTTTTTATAAAGAAGATCCCCGAAGCAACCGCACCCTCCCTGAATATTACTTCTCCTTTATTATACTTCTGTTCTAACATGTTAGCGCAGAGGTATCCGTATTCGTCTTCCGGCAAATTATTCAGGATGGACTGTGATTTGAAGTTCCATTTATCAATTGGGAACAGACCTGCTAAACTCATAATTGATCTAATTGATAAAAAGTGATCTTTTGCAGCTTTTAAATTGAAAAGTATCAGTTAAACCAGACCTCCTCAAAGGTACCTTTGCCATAGGAGAATATCAACTATTTCTCGCTATCAGAATTAACATATCAAAGTTGCTAATTAATACTAAAATGGGAAAAAACCTGGTTAAATCTGCCTGGTACACGACCGATGCCGCATTTGACTGGTTGTATCCCGAGCGGATACAGCTACTCTCAAAACGGCATTGGACCCCAGTGGACGTGGCTAAAAAAGCTGCCCGGTTTTTAGCAACAGAACCGGGAAAGAAGGTCCTGGATATTGGCAGCGGTGTTGGGAAGTTTGCCCTCATCGGTGCACATTACTTTCCGGATGTTCTTTTCTACGGGGTGGAACAAAGAAGAGAGCTGCACCACTATGCACAGGCAGCTAAAGAGTATACTAAAACAAATAATGCCGGCTTTATTCATGGCAACTTTACACAGGTTGACCTGGCAGAATATGATCACTTTTATTTTTATAATGCTTTTTTTGAAAATTTAGATAGTAATGGCAGGATGGATCATCAGATGGAGTATTCCACTGGTTTGTATAACTATTACTCCCGTTACCTGTTTAAAGAATTGGATGCCAAACCCAGCGGAACAAGACTGGCGACCTTCCATAGCCTTGAAGATGAAATTCCTTCCAGTTACCAGATAGTAGATGTCTCAACGGATCTTCTATTAAAAACATGGATAAAGAAGTGATTAAGATCTCTCACAGATCAATGTTAAAGTAAATACATTCAATATGACCACTGATGAATACGTGACCACTATCATTGAGCAAATTGAGGTTGCAAAAGATGATAAAGAGGTGGAAAGGATCATTCAAATAGCGGTTACGAAAATGGAAGAAAGGAAAAAAAATGGGTTCATTATACAACGGTGCATGGACAAATTAGGCATTGCTATACAAGATCTGCAAGTGCTTGAATCCAGTAACAGCCGGTGGAATTGCTACCGGTTTGCATTGATCTGCATAGGAAAATTGACGGTTAAGAATGTAATTAAGGACTAGAAGAAAAATATCCTGATGAGTAAATCTAATTTTATTGCCAGCATTTTGAAGAGTAAATGTCCCCGGTGCAGAATGGGAATATTATTTAAAGCAAATAACCCCTACCAGCTAAAGAATGTTCTTGACATGCACGAACAGTGCCCGGTATGTGGACAGCAAACAGAACTGGAAATCGGATTTTGGTACGGTACAGGGTATGTCAGCTATGTATTGGCAGTACTTTTTTCCATATTTAATTTAACCTGGTACTGGTTGGTCTTCGGTATAACATGGAAAGATAATAGTGTGTACCACTGGCTTATTGTTAATGGAATAATACTTACCCTGTCTATGCCTGTTCTCATGCGCTTGTCCCGGATAGTGTATTTAAACTTTTATGTTTATTATGATCCGGATACTGAGATTATTAAAAGGCAACGTGGTAAATAAACGGATTGTTATACACTTAACAGATCAAAAACCAACTCTTAGATATAGTGTCGCATAATCAAAAGTTTTCTGGAAGGAGCACGTCTGTGCTCCTTAATTTTATACCTTAATCCAGAAACTTAACAAATGATCTATTTCAGTACCCACCAAATGATAACCACCGGGGACTTCTTCCTCTGAACAATGGTAGGTAGCAAGCCTTGTACCTGCGGGCATTTTTTTCAGCTGATCACATAAATACCGGTTATAACTATTATACAGGGACCTGGAATAGGAAAGTTTATTATCTATTTTTTGAGTACCCGGGAGGTTCTCATAGAAGGAGTTAAAAAAATAAAAATGATCATATTCTCTGAAATCAAGCTCAAGTAGGTTGGCATGTATGAATGTTACATTGCTGAGCCCTAACATTTCTTTTGCAGTGGTAGCATAAAATACCAGGTCATTCCGCTGTTCAATTCCATAAAAGTTGGCTGCCGGGTTATAATAGGCGCCACTCAGGCAAAATTTTCCGGGCCCGCTGCCTATATCCAATATTTTTGCGCCAGATTTGGCTGCCAGAAAATCCGAGGCCTTTTGAGCAACTTTTAAAGGGGTCCAATGCTTTTGTGCGAGCTCCCGTATGTAAAGCGGATATAGATGATGAAAATTAAAATCGGAATCAAACCATTTATTTAAATGTCCGGATAAAGAGGGTGTTGTTAATGACATACACTGGTACAATAAATTTTTCCTTGCATAATTTTCTTAATTCATTTACAAAGGTATTTCGCAATCTATTCGTTTACAGTAAACTTTATCACCTTGAAAAGTGACTTTTTTCAATTCTAAAATGTTAATTTTAGTTGTTATGAGCATCAAAGGACTTTTTCCTATAGACAAGTGGGATTTCAAGAGTGAATCCATCTTTGCCGATCTGCGGCCGGAGGACTTTGAGCTGCTGACTGCCCATAAAAGTGAGCATGTTTATAAAAAAAATGATATTCTTTTCAGGGAAGGAACTTACCCATCAGGGATATTTTTTATCAACAAGGGAAAGGTAAAAAAATATAAGGTAGACAAGGATGGAAAGGAGCAGATAATTTATTTAGCAAATACCGCGCAGCTTATCGGTTATCACGCTATTCTTTCGGGAGATCGTTATCCGGATTCAGCTGCTGTTATGGAAGAAAGCGTTATTACTTTTATTCCTAAAGAAGATTTTTTGAAGACCCTGGATCAATCTCCGGCATTGAACAAGAGGCTGCTTAAAACTTTAAGCCATGAGTTTGCCGTACTGGCAAACAGCCTGACCATGTTCGCTCAAAAAACGGTACGGGAACGGTTGGCGCTGCAATTAATTGTTATCCGGGAAAAGCATAAAGTAGATGCTGTTGAAGGTGCGCCCGTAGAAATAAATATTAGCCGGGAGGACCTGGCCAGCCTTGTAGGCACTGCCAGGGAAAACGTAATAAGGATCTTAACTGAATTTAAGGAAAAGGGCATTTTGGAAACAAAGGGCAGAAAAATTATAGTGAAGGATATTAATACGCTGATTAAAATTGCTAATCACAAATAGATAAAAATACCGGAAATGGGGACGGTCTTTCTTTGCCGGATCCTGATACGGTTTATCATCTTACTTAGCCTTATCCGGAAAGCATCGTAGAACATGGCAATAACCAATATGACTGCCGGTAAATAAAAGGTGTAATATTTCAAACTCAGGAATGCATACCCGCCAACGATACCTCCGGCCAGGAAAAAGAAAATAATCACCAGCCGCAAGATGATCTTTCTTTTGATTACGGCGATATTTTTACGCGGCGCCGATATAAGTGCATACAGGTCAATCCCCAGGTCCGTGAACATGCCGGTAAGATGAGTGGTTCTGACAACATACCCTGATACCGTAGAAACAAAAGCATTTTGCATTCCCATTGCAAATAACAGGCTGCCGGCAAAATACGCTGTTTTGATGACCGATTGATTAATGGTATGTCCAAAGCTGCCCACCAGTAACAGAATTATGATCTCTATTATTATAGGCAGTGTATAGGCAAACCTTTTGTTTTGTCCTACCCTCCCGATGCAGAAGCTGGAAAAGAAGGCCCCTGTAAGGAAAAGTAAAAGCCATAATACAATTATCCATGCTGCCTGCAGATCCCCTGTTGCTAACTTATGCGCCAGTAATGCGGCATGTCCTGTTACATTGGTGGTAAGCACAGAGAATGCAAATAAACCGGCTGCGTTTACCATTCCTGCAGTAAAACACAAAAGCACTGCCAACCGTAAATTATGCTTATAATTCCTCTTCCTTCCCGTATGACGAAGCATATATCACATCCTTTAAGCATTTCATTAACATATTATAAGCTGCTTATAGATTCTCCATTTAAAACAAAGTCCATCATCAAAGATTCCCGGAGATATATAACAGCATAACGTAAGCGACTCCACTGCGTACTGTCGCAATCAAGCGGCGATAGATCTTCTAACCAGCTCCGCAATTTGATCAGAAAGGGCTTAATCAGATCTGCACCTTCTTTTTTCTCAATATCTGCTATAGATTGTAGAATAATTACTTCTACCTGCTTATTATGCGGTGCGCTCTTCAGTTGCTCCGTTATGAGTAATAAATATTTATCTGTCGTCATCATTCAAATAATTTACTAAAATGCTATATGCGCCGTTTATATAGCAGCCTGACTTTATTAAAGTATGCTCCGCCATTACACTCAGTAAATTTTAACACTGGTCAGCTTTTGATATTCTTCCGGGGAGAGTAATGGATCCGGGGTACCAAATTTTAAGGGGCTGAGAAAAAATACCCAACCATTGTCCTGGGGGCTTTCCAGGATCAGGTCTAACCGGTCGGCCAGTTTGGGATTAGGGCCTAAAATTACGCAGCTCACAGGGGCGTGTATAGGAATGCTGTAGTCTTCAGAATGGAGTTCGGCCACCAGCAAGCCTTTATTAACGGTTCCACGCTGCCGGTGCCATTTTATGCTATCAATTTTTTTAATGCCCTTAAGTTTAAAAGCGGAAATGCCCACGAAACCCACAGTGCCATTATAATCAATCCATTCGTGATCGTTCGTGAAATGCATCCTGGGACGTGAGATAGTTGATATTTTCATTCTGCAAAGTTACTTGCAGCAACAGTGGGTTTAACTGATACTTTTCAGGTTAAAAACTGCAAAAAGTCACTTTGGGGTTAAACACATTAGCGAAGGCGGCTATAAAGGCTGCCGCTCATATATTTCCTGGACACCTAAACACCGGAAGCTAATGCCATCCTTATCCTCCACATAAGATTCATGGTAATGCCCGTAATACCATTCCTTACATCCGGCTGCTTTTACCGCCGTTAAGACATTACTCATGATCTGCCTTTCCTCTTCAAGCTCGGTTGCCAACAGGTATCTGCCGGCAAGCTTTTCCTGATCAATGTAATGATAAACGAGGTCATTCAGTACATGCGGCCATGCTTCCCGCGGTGCAATATGCGTAACCATTATATCAATCCCTTCTGAGCAGGCGGATTGTAAGCGCAGCTCATCAAAATTAACCACTTCATCTTTCCAATAATCCTGTCCTTCTGTTCTACCCATCCGGTCAATGGAAATACCGCCGCCAATAAATAATATTTTCTTACCGTCGATCACTAACAGCTCATAATCCTGTACTAACAGGATCTGCTGCAGCTTCAATGCATCCCGGTTATCCCAGAACCATTTATTGTCATGGTTGCCTCTTATAATATAAAGCCGGTTTGCCTGTTCCTGCAGGAAGCTATCAATTTGAACCAGTGTTTTCATATCCAGCTCACAGCGCTGAAATCCTAATCCCCAGTCACCCACCTGGATAAAGGATGTGTTTTCCAGTTTATACTTTTTAATCTTATAAAGGAGCTCCGGGTAACCACCATGCAGGTCTCCAATGATAACCATATTCCATTTGTTTACAAAATCCTGAATTTACTAAATTATAATCCAGCCTGCAACGAAAGGCACTTAGTGTAATCTTATCAGTTACAAAATTTACAGCATCACGTTACAAAAAAAAGACCGGCCTTTCAGCCGGTCCTTTATACTCCATACCAGATCAAATTAATGTTTTGCCCACCAGAGCGGCGTCAGGATGGCATCGGTACCATTCAGCAAAGCAGTGGCCTGCTGGTAACCATTTGCATTGCTGCTGGCCAGGCTGCTGGGGTATTTAATACGCTGCGGGAAGAACTGGATATTGCTGGTCATAAAATTAGCAGCAGTAAGTCCCGGCAGGTTAGGCAACGGATTTTCAATAGCCGGGTTCTCATAGAACGGTAAGCCCAGCCGGCGCTGATCGCTCCAGGATTCCAGCGGTAACCAGGGCACCTGTGCAATGAACTTCTGTGTAATGATCTTGGTTAGCTGGTCATTACGGACAGCGCCATTCTTGTACAAAGTGTTCACCGGGTAAGCAATGTTCACGGTGCCGGCAGTACCGGTATAACCGTCCTTGTAGTTCATGGTATGCGTAGCGCCTGGTTCCACGGTGTGGGTCCAGCTTACGGAGGTACCATCATTGTTATAGGCCTGTGACGCCAGGTAAGTTCCCAGGAACTGGCTCACGCCCCAGTATTCAAAGCTGCTGCCAATACCGGCTTCATATGCTGCCTGCGCAGTCATAGGAGTGGTCCAGCCTCTTACACCGCCTTCTGCCAGCAGGAAATAAGTTTCCCATGGTGCAAAGAAGATGCGTTGTGCCGTACTGTTACGGAAGCGTAATGCCAGGCGCGGGTTGGTACCCTCGTAGGTGAACATTTTATTTTTTGCGCCTTTCGTTCCCCAGTCACCGGTAGTGGTAGCATTCCATGTATAAGCAGCATTTACATTTCCAAAGTCGTCCAGGCTGCGTACGGTGTTCTTAGCATCGCTGGTGTAAGAAGGATACGCGCAAAAATCCGGGTTGTTGAACTGGCCGGGAATGATGAAGGTTTTGTATGCACGCGGATCAATGGTATTCTGTAAACCATCAAACCAGTAACCAGCCATAGGCTCATTGGTACGCTGGGAGAAATGGTTTAAGAACCGCAGCCCTGCCCAGTTAGCGGGCTTAATGTGAGATTGCAGGGAATCCGGCAGCTGCGCTGCAGATGGAATACCGCCTAAGTTAATGTACAGGTTATTCAGCGTAGCAGATATCAGCTGGGCATTCCATTCGCGGCTCATTACGCCGGTCAGGTCGTCCCATCCTGGTTTTTCCTGCACTTTAAAGATCTGCGATGATTCTGTGAGCAGCAAACCTGAATTAGCCGCTTCTTCAAACTCTGTTTTCGCCTTGCCGGGATCTACTTCTGATAAACGCATGGCCAAACGCATACGCAGGGAGTTACCGTAACGTTTCCATTTGTTATAGTCAAAAGCAAATGCAGGATCGTATTTCTTTACTTCATCTGTATTCACCACGCTTTCGTCAATGGCTGCTACAGATTCTTTCAGCTCCTGCAGTAAGTAATAATACACATCCTTTACACTTACAAACTCTGGATTCACACCCTGGAATGCTTTAATGGGAATAGGCCCAAAGTTGTCCGACATTTCGCTTAACAGGTACGCGCGCCAGATACGGCTTACCTGCAGCAGGTTTTTGGTGTAAGGCTTCTCGGCATCGGTACCAATCCTTTTGGTAGCCAGCTCCACGGCCAGGTTCACCCCATTCAGCCAGCCGGATACGGAATTGTAATAGGCCGTGGTCCAGCCGTCATCATAGCCGCCGCTGGATAAGCCGCCCTGACGATGCTGGCGGCCGCCGGTTTTCCAATACAATACAAAGGAACGTTCGGCTACATCCGGGTTCATTTGTGCACCAATGATAGAGCCATTCAGTGCATATTCCACCTCTACCTGCGCTTCATTGGCAGACTTCGGATCTCTGTTGATCTCTTCAAACTTTGAGCAGGATTGTACAAGCAGGCTGGCTGCAAACAGTACAAATGTGCTCTTTATAATATTTTTCATAAATGTCCTTTTTCAGCAATTAGAAACTAACGGATAAGTTAAACAGGAAAGTACGGGTAGTAGGCGCGCTGCCATTCTCAAAACCGGTAGCGTTGGTATTGGTTGCAAAAACAGATTCCGGGTCAATACCTTTCAGATGGCTGGATATTAACCATACGTTGTTGCAGGAGAAACCAATGCTGGCACGCTGAACCGGTGTGCGGGACAGCAGTTTGGCCGGCAGGGAGTAGCTCAGCTGCACATTCCTTAAGCGGATGTTGGAAGCATCATACAGGTTAGCTTCTACAATACCAACATTGGTGGCGCCAATGCTGTTCATCCAGTAATCCTGTGCAGATACAGCCACGGTGTTCTGTTCGTAGGTTTTGGTGTCTGCATTATACACCGCGCCATCTACTATGAAATTCTCGCGTTTGCCATTCACTACTGTTTCAGCAGCAGTACCGGCCCTTTGCATAGAGATCAATGTTCCGGAGAACATTTTACCACCAAAGCGGGCATCTACCTGGAAGCCCAGGGAAAGGCTTTTCCAATAGAAGGTATTACCTACACCTAATAAGCCGCTGGCCTGCTGGTTGCCCAGTCTTACTTTGTTCTGTGTAGCCAGGGGAAGGCCGTTGGCGTTTACAACGATCTTACCGAAGTAAGGGCTGCTGGCATCCGTTACGCGCTGGAAAGCGGTACCATAGATCTCACCAAACTTTTTGCCGGTTTCTGCATATACCTGTACGTCGTCATAACCGCCCAGGGAATACAGGCTCACATCATTGGTCAGCTCCTTAACAGTGTTATCATTCACGGAGTAATTCACGGTCATATCCCAGGAAATACCCTTGGGTTTATCCAGCACACGCCCGTTTAACATTACTTCTATCCCTTTGTTCTGGATATTGCCGGCATTGATTTTCCTGAAGGAATAACCGCTCAGCGGATCCATGGGCAGGTTAATAAGCTGGTTGGTAGCATTGGTTTTATAGAGGGCTACGTCCATGCCTACACGGCCATTGAAAAAGCGTGCTTCTGCGCCTACTTCAAGAGAACGGATCAGCTCATTGCGTACGTTCTGATCATACAGGGTGTTCTTTCTTTTTACTACGGTGTTGCCGTTAGGATCTTTACTTACTTCGTAGGTATTATACAGCTCATAGGCTGCCAGGTCATTACCTACCTGGGCGTAGGAGCCGCGTAATTTACCGTAGGTGATCCAGGATGGTACATTGCCACCCATACGCTCGATCATTTCTGTTACTACCAGTGAGGTGCTTACAGAAGGGTAGAAGAAGGAACGTTTGTCAGGGCTGAGGGCAGATGACCAGTCGTTACGGAAAGTAGCGTCTACAAACCAGTAAGCATCCCAGTTCACTCCCACTGTACCGTATAAGGAATTGATCCTTTTCTCACTTACTACTTCAGTTACGGAAGGGCTGGATTTACCGTTGTTCACTGAAAAGAAATCAGGGATCTGAAGCTCGCCAACGCTGGCATCCAGGCGGCTTCTTTTCTGCTTCATCAGGTTACCGCCTATAGAGGCCGTACCACCCAGCTTGCCGAACAGGTTGTCTTTATGGGCAGAGATCAAAGCGCTGTAGTTGATCTCACTGAAGGTTTCCTTACCCTGGCTATAACTGCCGTTAGCCGGGCTGGGACTGCCTGCATAGCGTTTTGCTTCGTAGCTGGTGGTATAGATATCTGCACCGCCTCTTGCTTCTGCGCTCAGCCAGTCGGTGATCTCATATTTTACAGTACCGGTCATCATGAAACGGTCGCGTATGTCCTGGTTCAGGTTGTAGCGGGAGGCCCAGTAAGGATTCACCTTGCTGCTGGTACCATACCATAGCATTTTACCATCGTCTCTTTTAGCGGCGCTGAAATCGCGGATGTTCAGGTTCACCGGCAGCATATACATGGTGCTGAACGGATTGCTGTCGTTCATGCCGTTCTGCGGGCGGTTTACCGCATCGGAGTTAATATACTGAACTTTGGTATCGGTGCTCCAACGGTTGCCGGGCCCAAAGCGGGATACAGCGCGTGCAGTGAGGTTGGTACGATTCAGCTTGGTGCCTGGGATAATACCTTTATCAGTAAGGCGGGTAACGGAGGAGTAGATGGAGGTACCTTCGCTTACCTGCTGCTGAAAGGAAATGCTGTTCTTTACATTGAGGCCTCTGCCAAAATAACCATCCAGGTTATCATAGGCTGCCAGCGGGGCATCCTTACCCTGCCAGTCTTTTACCGTCTGGCCGGTAATTTCAGGCCCCCACGCACGTTCACCGGCGGGGTCAAACTGGCCACGGTCGCCCTGGGCAAAAGATTGCTGCAATTCAGGACGGGTAAAGATCTCAGAATAACCGATCTGGGAAGAGTAGGTGATACCCAGACCTTTTTGTTTTTTACCGCTTTTGGTGGTGATCAGGATCACACCATTACCGGCGCGTGTACCGTATAAAGCCGCAGCAGTAGCGCCTTTCAATACAGACATGCTTTCAATATCTTCCGGGTTGATGTCGGATAAGCCATTGCCCATATCTCTTGCAGGGTTCCAGAAATCGTTGTTGTTGGAGCCGATGAAGTTGTCCATGGGAATACCATCCACTACTATCAGCGGCTGATTGGTACCGGTGAGCGAGTTGTTGCCACGCAGCGTGATCTTGGTAGAACCGGCAGGGCCATTGCTGGAGCGGATCACCTGCAAACCAGCTACCTTACCGGTTAGGGCGTTGGTGAGGTTTGTTTCCCGCGCATTGGTCAGCGATTCGCCGCTTACTTCCTGCAGGGCATAACCCAGTGATTTTTTCTCGCGTTTAATACCCAGTGCGGTTACTACCACCTCGCCCAGGTTTTTGTTGTCAATGGCCATTTGCGCCTGCAGCGTGCTTTGGCTGCCTACGGCTATCTCCTGTGAAAGAAAGCCTATACCGGAAAGCACCAGGGTTGCATTAGGGCCTACCGGTAGTGTGAAATTACCAGCACCATCGGTTACGGTGCCATTAGAGGTCCCCTTTTCAATAATGGTTATACCAGGGAGGGGATTGTTGCCGGCATCCTTTACATTACCGGATACCGCTCGCTTCTGCGCAAATGCGTTTACGAACACGCATAGGGATAGCGATAAAAAGATGAGTAATCTTTTCATAGTTCTGTGTTTGATAGATTGATTATAAAATGGACCTTTTAAAAGCAGTTAAGTCAGCTCTGCATTGATTTCACGGTTTAGTCGATAACAAGTAAATAAAATAGTAGAATAACAATATTGACAGCATCCTTTAGTGAATGCATGGCATATATCCCGGTTGATATTAATTGTCCCCTGATTGTTGTTGTTTGATTAACGGCTCAAGTTCTTACACACTACAGCGGTTTAGAGTGATTAAATATTGAAGGTTGATGACGTTGATAGAAACTGGTCTCAATATAAATATCATAAAACGATTTAGCAAATAATATCACTTTGAGTGAATAAAAAATCATAACAGCTACCTGGTTAGCAATTAATTCTTATGAAATTTTAATCCCGTGAAAGATTTACTGTTACTGGGTTTCAGTAAAAGAGGGCCTGTAATAAACTAATCATGTAAATGCCGTTTATAATAATCAAAAAAGATATTATGTATTGAGAACCGGGAGTACCGGCAAAACCCATCAGGCGAAATACTTTTCACCCTCTATAGGAAATTCAAAAATAATTGTAGCTTTGATTAGTTGTGAAAACGTTTACATAAATCTACGGAAAAATCTGATCGCTTTGTGAAAACTGCCAAAACCGTCGCCAGTTTAAAAACCGTTGCCAGCTTAGCGGGTGTATCAATAGCCACTGTTTCCAGGGTATTGAACGGCGATCCCGTGGTAAAGGACGAAACCCGGCTGGCCGTACAAAGGGCTATCAAAACCTCCGGTTACCATCCCAACCGCGTAGCGCAGCGCTTACGTTCCACTAACCGCTCCAAGAAGCTGATCGGCTTACTGATACCGGATATTCAAAACCCGTTCTATGTAGATGTGATCCGGGGTATAGAGGAATATGCTTATGCAAACGGGTCCGCCGTGGTGATCGGCAACTTTTCACAGGATCCGAAACGGGAAAAGCTATATATAGATATTCTCCGCTCAGAGTCCGTGGATGGCTTTATTGTAGCGCCTTCCCACGGGAAGGACCAGGATGTGGAGGAGCTGATCAACGACGGACATGCCGTGGTATGTATTGACCGGGGCCTCAGCAATCTGAATGTGGATGTGGTAAAATCAGATAATGAAAAAGGCGCTTTTAACGCCGTAGCGCATTTGATCAAACTGGGCCATAAACGTATAGCACATATTACCGGCGACCCTGCCATACCCACCACCCAGGAACGCATTGCCGGTTATATAGCAGCACATAAGCATTACGGAATACGGGTAGATCAGAAGATCATAAAGGGTAAAGAATCCAATTTTATCAGCGGGGTAGAGATCACCAAGCAGCTGCTGGCATTGCCGGACAGGCCTACCGCCATTTTTACCGCCAATAATCTGCTGACCTTAGGCGCGCTGGAAACCATTCTGCAGCAGGAGCTGAAAATACCGGAGGAAATAGCCATTGTGGGTTTTGATGATGTGTATTGGGCCACTTCCCTGAACCCACCGTTAACGGCTGTACGGCAGCATGGTTTTGAAATAGGGCAAAGGGCCATAGAGCTGCTGTACCAAAGGATCCAGCAGCCCGACCGCCTGCCGGCTAATGTGATCGTGAAAACGGAGCTGATGATCCGGCGGTCCTGCGGGTTTAAGTAAGTGAGGAAGGGCTACCCGCGCACAAAAAAGTATAACCGTGCCGGGGAGATCCGGCCCGGAAGCGTTAATGGCGTTTTTTTGATTGAAAAATGTAAACGTTTACATAAAATGAAAAACCAGAGCATGCAAAGTGTAACGATCATAAATCCTAATAAGCTGGTATTTGGGGAGAACAGCTTTGCGCAGTTTATCACAGACTACACCGCGCTGGGATTGCAGCGCTTATACCTTGTGACCATACCTCCGGTAGCTGCGCAAATAGCAGACGGTCTGCATACCCTGCAGCAGCAGGGTGTAGCCATACAGGTGAATGACCGCATTGCAGGAGAACCCTCCTTTAATGATTTTGAAAAGCTGCTGGCAGAAGCAAGATCTTTTGGGGCCGATAGTATAGTTGGTATTGGCGGTGGCAGCGTGCTGGATGTAGCCAAACTAATAGCTGCTCAAATTAAGAACACACAAACGACGGCGGAGGTAATTGGCATCCGTAACCTGAAAGAGCGCAAAACTTACCTGGCCTGCATTCCCACTACTTCCGGCACCGGCAGTGAGGTATCGCCCAATGCATTGTTTATAGATGATAGCGGCGCTAAGGTGGGCGTGATAAGCCCTTTCCTGGTGCCGGATGCCGCGTATATTGATCCTGCGCTGACGCTGAGTGTACCGGCCTCCATTACAGCCTCCACCGGCATTGATGCGTTAACGCATTGCCTGGAAGCATACACGAATAATTTTGCGCATCCTGTTATAGACCTTATTGCGCTGGAAGGGGTACGGCTGATCGCCCGCTACCTGAAACGTGCGTGTGACAACGGGCAGGATCTGGAAGCGCGTGCGCAGGTAGCATTGGGGAGCATGTACGGCGGCATGTGCTTAGGCCCGGTAAATACGGCGGCCGTGCATGCGCTGTCTTACCCGCTGGGTGTATCATACCACGTGCCGCATGGTTTGTCCATTGCATTGCTGCTGCCTTATGTTATGGAGTTTAATTTGCCGGCCGCGCCGGAACGGCATGCACAGATTGGCCTTGCATTGGGCGCTGCACCAGGCCAGTCTGATATGGCTACCGCCCGCCAGGGCATTGACCTGATCAAAAAGCTGATCAGCGATTGCGGCCTGCCTGCTTCCCTGGAAGAGCTGAACATTCCTTTTGACAGTATTGATAAGATGGCGGAAGATGTCCTGAAGATCCAGCGGCTATTGAAGAACAACCTGCGGCCCGTTACCCAACAGGATGCGGTTAACATTTACCGGGCCGCTTTTAATAAAGTAGTAGCATGAAAAGCGAAAAGAAATATAGCGGGGTAGTGGTGCCTATGATGACACCCTTTACGACGCAGCATACCATTGATGAAGCAGCCGTACAAAAGCTGGTGGATCATTTAATAACCGGGAAAACACATCCCTTTATTTTAGGTACTACCGGGGAAGCAGCTTCTATTTCACGTCACCAAAGAGCAACGCTGGTCACGGCTGCTGTTAAAGCTAACAGCGGCCGTGCGCTGGTGTATGCCGGCCTGTCGGGAAACAGCCTGCAGGATGCGGTGGAGGAAGGTAAAGCCTATCACGGCCTGGGCGCAGATGTGCTGGTGAGCACTATGCCATCCTACTACCCGGTGGCGCCGGAGCAAATGCTGCGCTACTTTACCGCGCTGGCAGATGCGTTGCCATGCGCCTTAGTACTGTATAACATTCCGGCCACCACACATTTGTCTATTCCGCTGGAGGTGGTGGAGCAATTAAGTGCGCATCCCAACATTGTTGGATTTAAAGATTCTGAAAAAGGCGTGGAGCGTATTAGCACGGCTACTGCTTTATGGAAGGACCGTGAAGATTTTTCCTATTTACTGGGCTGGGCCCTGCAATCCCGCTCAGCCCTGGAACAAGGTGCAGATGGTATTGTGCCCAGTAGTGGTAACCTGGCGCCGGCTGTATACCGCAAAATATATGACAGCGTACGTGCAGGCGATACCGTAGCCGCTGCACAGGCACAGCAAAAAGCAGATCAGATCTCTGAAATGTACCAGAAAGACAGGATCCTGAGTCAGTCGCTGGCCGCCTTTAAGGCCATGCTGGCCGCTTATGAGCTCTGCTGGCCGGAGGTGCTGCCACCGCTGTACCGCCTGCCTGCCGCCGAAGAACAAAAGCTGATGCAGGAAGTGCGCACTGTATTTGGTGATTTAAATAACATTAACAGGATTTAATAATGACTGATCAGAAACCAATAATAGGAATTACCATGGGCGACCCGGCCAGCATTGGGCCGGAGATTGCAGTGAAAGCGCTGTTGAATGAGCACATACACGCCATTTGCCGCCCGCTGCTGGTGGGCGATGCGGCTGTGTTCCGCGATATTATTACCCGCCTGGGCTTACCCGCTGCGGTAAACGCTATTCAGCATGCAGCGGAAGCAAAATTCCGGTTACAGCAAATAGATGTGATTGACCTGCAGAATGTGGATATGGCAGTGCTGGAGTTCGGGAAAGTATCTGCTATGGCAGGCAATGCCGCTTTTGAAGCAGTGAAAAAAGTAATTGATATGGCCATGGCAGGGGAAATAGCAGCCACGGTCACCGGTCCTATTAATAAAAAATCCATTAACGAAGCAGGCCATCACTTTGCCGGGCATACGGAAATATATGCACATTTCACCGGCACTAAAAAATACGCCATGCTGCTGGTGGAGGAGCATCTGAAGGTGATCCACGTATCCACCCACGTATCCCTGCGGCAGGCCTGCGACCTGGTAAAGAAAGACCGCATACTGGAAGTAACGGAGCTGCTGCGCAATGGTTTAATACAGCTGAATGAAACGAATTTAAAAATAGGTATTGCCGGTTTAAACCCGCATGCAGGGGATGCCGGTTTGTTTGGTACGGAGGATGAGATGGAAATATTACCTGCCGTGGAAGAAGCCCGCCGCCTGGGTTACGAGGTAGACGGCCCTGTGCCGCCGGATACTTTATTTGCTAAAGCAGCTACCGGTTATTACGGCGGTATTGTAGCCATGTATCATGACCAGGGGCATATTCCATTCAAACTCTCCGGCTTTAAATGGAATGCGGAAAAACAACAGATGGATAGCGTGAAAGGCGTGAACATCACCATGGGCCTGCCCATTGTACGCACCTCTGTAGACCATGGCACTGCATTTGAAATTGCCGGCAAAGGCATTGCCAGCGCAGACGCTATGTTACTGGCCATTGAATCTGCTGTACAGTTATCTAAAAACAGGCAGCCCTTATGATGGTAGTAATTGCAGATGACCTGACCGGTGCAGCAGAAATAGGCGGGCTGGCATTGAAGTACGGTTTAATGGCGGAGATCACCACCACGGTGAACCTGCATACCAATGCAGACCTGCTGATCATTGACACCGATACCCGATCCCTGTCCAAAACCGCTGCCAAAGCAGTGATAACGGAAATATGTGCGGGACTGAAAGCATTGCAGCCCACACTGCTGTTTAAAAAAATAGATTCTGTATTACGCGGTCATGTATTGGCGGAAATACAGCTGCAGCAGGAATTATTGCAGCTGCCCAAAGCTTTGATAGTACCGGCTAACCCGGGATTGGGCAGAACCGTAGTGAATAGCACTTATTTACTGAATGGCCGTCCCCTGCACCAGAGCAGCTTTTCGCAGGATCCGGAATTTCCGGTATACAGCTCCGGCATAACGGAGCTGCTGCAGGCAAAGGACGGCGATATACAGGTGCTGCCACACCATGCGCCACAGCCGGAGACCGGCATTGTGGTAGCGGAAGTGGAGAGCAGCACCGACCTGGTTGCATGGAGTAAAAAGCTGGATGCGGGTACACTGGTAGCCGGCGCAGCAGAATTTTTTGCCACTATTTTAGAAGCAAGGAATATGCGCCCCGTGATCATGGAAAAAAGCAGCGCTACCCTGCAGCCGCCTGCGTTGATGATCTGCGGCAGCGCATTTCATAAAAGCCGTGCATTTGTGAAGAAAATAGAGCAGGATGGATTTCCCGTAAGCTACATGCCCGCTGTGCTGGATACTACGGGAGATGCGCAATTATTTCAGCATTGGATGGAAGACACATTGCAACAGCTGAAACAGGAAGGGAAAGTGAGCATAGCCGTACATCCGCAAATGGAGGATGACAGAGCGCATGCACTGAACATACGGAACAAGATGGCGGAAGCAGCAGCCTTTATTGCCGGCCAGGCCACGCTGCATGAAATACTGATAGAAGGCGGCTCCACCGCTGCTGCCGTAATGCGTAAGCTGGGTATTGACAGATTATACCCCACTATGGCGCTGGCGCCGGGGGTAACGCGTATGCGTGTACAGGGTAACGAAGAATTGCATCTCACGTTAAAACCAGGCAGCTACGAATGGCCGCCATTAGATCTTTTTCCACTCATGCAATAAGCAATGCCACATTATGAATACATCATTGCATATAATAGACCACGTCATCATTATTCTTTTGCTGGTAACTACTATTTCCTTTGGATTTGTATTTGCCAGGAAACAGAAAACCAGCCAGAATTATTTTTTAGCCAAAGGTAAAATTCCGGCCTGGGCGCTGGGCATGTCGCTGCTGGCTACCCTTATCAGCAGCGTAACTTTCCTGGCTTACCCCGGTACGGGTTATTCCTCCAACTGGATCTTACTGGTACAGGGTCTGATGGTACCCATTGTATTAATATGCGTGATCTGGTTCATAGTGCCGCTGTACCGCAGGGTAATACGGTTAAGCACTTACGAATATTTTGAAAAACGCTTTGGCCCCTTTGCCCGGTATTACAGCTCCCTGGCCTTTGTGCTGCGGCAGTTCTCAGGTATGGGCACCGTATTCTTTTTACTGGCGCTTGCGCTGCACAGCATTACAGGTGGTAATACTATAACGATCATACTGATAGTTGGTTTGATCATTATTGCGGTAAATCTGCTGGGCGGTATAGAAGCCGTAATATGGCTGGATGTATTCCAGGGGTTTATGCTCTTTGCCACCGGCATCATCTGCATCAGTGTGTTACTGTTTTCCGTGAAAGGTGGTTTGCCGGAAGTATGGAGGGTAGCATCCGCCAATCACCGCACCGGTTTTGGCCCTTACGATGCCAGCCTTTCCCGGCTTACGTTCTGGGTAATGGCTATTAACGGCGCATTCTACGCCATTCAGAAATATGGTACAGATCAAACGGTAGTGCAGCGTTATTTAACTGCACGTACTGATAAGGCTGCCATCAAAGCATCTTTAATGGGCATACTGCTTACTGTGCCGGTATGGACCTTATTTATGTTCATTGGCACCGCGCTGTTTGTGTTCTACACCCAGCAGCCCCTGCCCGCCGGTATGCAGCCGGATGGCGTGTTCCCTTATTTTATTGTAACACAATTGCCGGCAGGTGTGGTAGGCATTATTATCGCCGCCATGATCTCTGCCGCTATCTGCAGCCTGAGCGCCGACCTTAATTCCCTGGCCGCTGTAGGTGTGGAGGACTATTATAAAAAGATCCGGCCCAACCGCGCTGATAAGGAATACCTGAAAGCCGGCAGGTGGCTGGTGGTAATATCCGGCTTACTGTCTATACTCATTGCTATGTTTTACATCAGCGCAGGCGATGAGGGTGTACTAGGAATTATTTTCACCCTCTATGCTATTTTTTCCGGCGGCATTGTAGGCATTTTTCTGTTAGGGCTGTTAAGCGCAAGGGCCAATAACCAGGGCATTACCATTGCCATTATTGTGTGCATATTATTTACCGCGTATGCTTTTCTTACTTCCACGGCCATTGGTTTAGGGGATCATAAAACGCTGCTGCTGGACCTGGGTAAATACAATTTTACCCATCATAAATTAATGCTGGGTGTATACAGCCATTTAATAGTAATTGGGGTAGGGTATGTGGCCAGCCTGTTCTTTCCCAAACCCAATATTGATAAGAGCCTGTTATACAGCGGCTGGAAAGAGATCAGGCGCGCTGAAAAGCAGGAACAGACCGGAATAGAAATATAACACTAAAGGAGATAGCCGCCTATGCGGCATATAGCCCTGTAAACATGCATTAGCAGGGGAGGGATTGTTTTATCGCATGTTCAAATAACGGAAACCACGTCAGGTAACCTATGCAACTACAGCTTATGATCTATTTGCCATACTGGGAACTTTTCTGGGGCGCAGCACAACAAACAGCTACCAGTGTATTTATGCTTAACCATTCTAAAACAAATACTGCGTTATGAAAAATAAAACCACGTTAGTATACTTATTCATTGTATTGCTGCTAGGCAGTTACGCTCATGTAATGGCCCAGCAAAGAACAGTAACCGGTAAGATCATTGACCAGGCTACCAAACAGCCGTTGCCCGGCGCCACGGTAAATATAAAAGGTACCTCGCAGGGCGCTGCCGCCAATGCCAGTGGCGTATTTTCCATCCCGGTACCGGGTGATAATGCCGTGCTGGTGGTAACCTATATAGGTTATGGCACACAGGAGATCGCGGTTGGTAAACAAACAGAGCTGAACATTGCATTAAGCAATGCCATCTCCAACGTAAATGAGATAGTGGTGATCGGTTACGGTCAGGTGAAAAAGCGTGACCTTACCGGTGCCGTTGTATCCATCAAGGGCGATGAAACGGTGAAGGTGCCCGCCTCCAATACCATTGAGGCCTTGCAGGGTAAAATTCCCGGTGCAGATATTTACCGTGACAATGGTTATGCAGGCGGCCAGTCGAATATACGTATACGCGGTACCCGCTCTATCGGTAACCCTGCCAGCTCAAACAATGTGTTATATATTGTAGATGGTGTACAGGGCGTAAGCATGTCGGACATTGACCCGAACGATATACAATCGGTAGATGTGCTGAAAGACGCTTCCTCCACCGCCATATACGGTTCGCGCGGCGCAAACGGCGTTATCATCATCACTACCAAAAGAGGCACCACCGGTAAGCCAAAACTAACCTTCAGCAGCTATGCCGGCGTTTCAGACGTATCTAAGTATGGACGCATGCAAAGCGGGCCTGAGTATGTTGCGTTTAAGCGCGAAGCTTACCGCGCTGCCGGTACCTGGAACAGTGTTGCAGATGATCCGCTGATCTTTAACCAGAAAGAGCTGAACGCCATCCGGAACCAGCAGTATATTAATTATCCCGATCTGATATTACACCATGGTACCCAGCAGAACTACCAGGTAGGGGTGTCGGGCGGTACGGATAAAACAAAGATCTATTTCTCCGCCGGCTACTATCGTGAAAAGGGCATTTTAGCGGGCGATGACTATAAACGTTATACCGCACGTTTTAACCTGGATCAAACGATTAACAGCTGGTTAAAAGTGGGTATCAGCAGCCAGTATGCGAATATTAATAATAATATACGCCGCGATCCTTTCAATGCCGCATCCAAAGCCATTCCCCTGGGCCTGCCTTATGACTCTGCCGGTAATGTGGTTATGTACACGGTAGACCGTTTGCAGATCAATCCCCTGGTAGATGAGCAGCCCGGCTCTTGGGCCGCCAATACAAAAACCAACCGTTTTTCAGGCGCTGCCTATGCAGATATAACACCGTTGAAAGGCCTGGATATCCGGTCCACTTTTTCTACCACGCAATGGAGCTCCGTAGCCGGGCAGTTTTATGGAAAGAATTCCATTAACGGCAATGGCGCCAATTCACAGGCTTCTGTTACCAATACGCAAAGCAATTTTATAAGCTGGGAAAACATCATCACCTATAACAGGGAAATACAGGATCACGCCTTTACAGTTACAGGCGTAACCAGTTATATACAAAACATTGGTACCGGCAGCTATGCGTTTGCAAAGAACCAAACCTTTCCTTCACAGCTATGGTATAACCTGGCTGGCGCAACACAGTCGCCCGGTTATGGCAGTAACTACAACAAGTATGCATTATTATCATTTACCGGCCGCATTAACTATAGCTACCAGGGCAGGTACCTGTTAACGCTCACCGGCCGTAGCGATGGATCTTCCAAGCTGGGGCCCGGTAACAAATGGGCTTTCTTCCCATCGGTAGCCGGCGCATGGCGTGTGAGTGACGAGAACTTTATGAAAAAGCAGCACCTGTTCAGCGAGCTGAAATTAAGGGTAGGCTACGGTATTTCCGGTAACGACGTAATTGCGCCTTACGCTACGCAAAATACTTTAACGCAGATCAAGTTCTCTTACGACGATACCAACCTGGCCCCAGCCTATACCATCAATCCCAGTATTGGTAACAGCGATCTGAAATGGGAGCTGACCGCAACCACCAATATAGGCGTTGACTTTAGCTTGCTGAAAGACCGTATCAGCGGTACGGTTGACTATTACGATGCACGCACCTATAACCTGATCTTCCCCTACACCATGCCAAGCAGCACAGGGGTATCCACCATCAGCCGTAACATAGGTAAGACCAGCAACCGGGGCGTGGAAGTAAGCTTAACCACCAATAATATTGTGAGCCGTAACTTCCACTGGACCTCCACGATCTCCTATGCACACAATAAAGAAAAAATTACAGAGCTGCCCAACGGCAATGTAATTGATAACGACTATCGCAAATCGCTGATCCTGGGGCAGTCGCCCACCATTTATTATGACTACAAGAAACTGGGTGTCTGGCAAACCAGTGAAGCCGCGCAGGCCGCCCAGTATGATGCATTACCCGGCGATATTAAGCTGGCAGACATTTCAGGGCCGGATGGTAAACCGGATGGGAAGATCACCGCAGCCGACCGTACCATTATAGGTACCCGCGTACCCAAATGGACCGGCGGTTTTAATAACAATTTTACCTACGGAAATTTTGACCTGAACATTTTATTCATTGCCCGTGTAGGGCAGTGGATGAGCTCTGACTATTATGCCAAATATGTGCGCAACGGTTCACAGAACGGATCGGCAGTAGACTACTGGACACCGGAAAATCCCACTAACGCTTATCCGCGTCCGAATGCCACCCGCAGCTCATCAAACATCACCACTTTAACAGAGTATGAGAACTCCTACGTAAAGCTGCGCAACGTTACACTGGGTTACAACGTGCCTAAATCATTCATCAGCAGGGCAAAGATCGAGCATGTAAGGATCTATGTATCCGGCAAAAACCTGTGGTTCTATTCCAGTAACAACAAAGACTTTGATCCGGAAAGTGAAGGGATCATTGACCAGCCTTTGAGCAAGCTGTTTGTGGCTGGTTTGAATGTTACATTTTAATCATTAAAATCTGAAGAAAATGATGAAGCTGCATATAAACAAGATGGTACTGCTGTTAATGGCAACATGCACTATAACAGCCTGCACTAAAAAGCTGGATGAATATAACCCGGGTGGCGCCACGGTAGAAAGCCTGTTCAATACCCCGGAAGGTTTTGAGTCGGCCGTTACTGCTACGTATACCTATAACCGTAGCCTGTTCGGTAAAGAAGAAGGTTACGCATTGCTGGAAGCCGGCACCGATATATGGACCAATGCTGCTTTTAATGGCAATACGGGCATTAACGGTATTTTCCCCAACACACCGCTTACCACCTACCAGGGGCTTATTTCCGATAACCTGTGGGTAAATACCAATCTGTGGGTGCCCTGTTACGCGGCGATTAATTTATGTAATACCGGCTTAAAACATATTAATGACGCCGGTTTGGCCGATACCCGTAAACTGGTGCTGGAAGGGGAGCTGCGTTGTATGCGGGCCTGGTATTATTACCTGCTGGCAGAAGCATTTGGCCCGGTGAATTTTACGCTGGAACCTACAGAGGGAATGCTTACAACCGCCAACCGCACCCCGGTTGAAAAGATATATGAGCAGATCTTTGCCGACCTGCAGTTTGCAATAGATCATCTGCCATCCACCGCTGCTGATTACGGCCGCGCCACCAAACCGGTAGCAGAAGCGTTAATGGCCCGTATAAACCTTACCCGTGGCAATAACCAGGCAGCCAGTAATTACGCGAACAACGTAATTAAAAATTACAAATTTTCACTGCTGCCTAATTATGCCGATCTGTGGAAGATGGAAAATGAAAAGAATGTAGAAGTGGTATGGGGCCTTAACTACTCCAAAAACCTGGAGGTGAATGCAGGCAGCAATGTAGGGCACAGCATGTTTGTAATGAATTATATAGACCAGCCAGGCATGCAGCCGGATGTGCCCAATGAAGTGGCCAATGTGCGCTGGATGCCCACACAGTTCCTGCTGGATCTTTTTGACGAAACATCTGATGCCCGTTTCAGCGCCTCTTTCAAACAGGCCTGGATCTCCAACAACAGCAAAACACTACCTAAGTGGACTACTGCTGATGCCGCACAAAACCCGGCACTGGCCCCCTTAGTTGGTCAAAATAAATTTGAGGTGGGCGATACCGCCGTATTTGTAAGCAAATACCCGGTTGACAATTTCCAGCAGAAATACAGTACCCGTTACCGTTATACCACTTATGACCGGGATGATATCTATGATGCAAATGGCAAACCTAAGGACCGCTTCCACTACATCACCCTGCAAAAGTTTGCAGACCCTACCCGTGGATCGGCTACGGAGCCGCAAAGTTCCCGCGATGCATTTTTGATACGCCTGGCCGAAATGTATCTGGTAGTGGCCGAAGCGCAAATGAAGCTGGGTAAGCTGGATTCTGCCGCCCTGTACATCAATAACCTGCGCAAACGGGCCATTATTCCGGGAAAGGAAGCAGCTATGGAAGTGAAGCCGGCTGCCATTAATATAGATTTTATACTGGATGAACGTGCACGTGAGCTTGCCGGCGAGCAGCTGCGCTGGTTTGACCTGAAGCGTACCGGCAAGCTGCTGGAGCGCGTTACATCGCATAACCCGGATGCCGCTGCCTACATAAAATCTTATCACACGCTGCGCCCCATACCACAGGCCCAGCTGGATGCAGTTACCAATAAAAGCGAGTTTAAACAGAACGATGGTTATTAACGCACAATAATATATGCCTGATATGAAGACGCTCTTTTTTCAACTGTTCACTGTAATCGGTATGAGCGGCATTGCCTGCACGGCATACGCACAGTACCCGGTGATCCCTAAATCTATGGAAGATTCGGCCGATGCCGTAATGGCGCAATACAAAAAGCAATCGGACATAGCTTTTACCAAAGTAATGCCCATTATTGAAGCAGAAGCAAAAAAAGGGAAACCCTATATACCCTGGGCGCAAAAACCGGAAGACCTGCCACAGGCTAAGATCCCCGCTTTCCCCGGTGCAGAAGGCGGCGGCGCTTACACTTTTGGCGGACGTGGAGGTAAGGTATGCGTAGTTACCAGCCTGGCAGATAGTGGCCCCGGCACATTCCGCGACGCCTGTGAACAGGGAGGCGCCCGCATAGTGGTATTTAATGTAGCCGGTATTATTCATTTGAAAAGTCCTGTCAGTATACGTGCGCCGTACATCACCATTGCAGGGCAAACAGCGCCCGGCGATGGGGTGTGCGTAGCCGGTGAATCCGTATGGATCGATACGCATGATGTGGTGATCCGTTACATGCGCTTTCGCCGTGGCGCCACCGAGGTAACCCGCCGTGATGATGCGCTGGGCGGCAATGGTGTGGGCAATATTATGATAGACCATGTATCTGCCAGCTGGGGGCTGGATGAAAATATGTCCATGTACCGGCACGTATATGACAAAGGCGATGGCTCCAAACCGGAGAAGCTGCCCACGGTAAATATTACCATCCAGAACTCCATTTTTTCGGAAGCCCTGGACGTTTATAACCATGCCTTTGGCAGCACCATTGGCGGCTTAAACAGCACCTTTATGCGCAACATGTGGTGCAGCAATATTAGCCGCAACCCTTCCATAGGTATGTATGGCGACTTTGGTTTTGTGAACAACGTGGTGTTTAACTGGTGGAACCGCAGCGCAGATGGCGGCGATCATCGTTCAAAATTTAATTTCATTAATAACTACTTTAAACCCGGCCCTATAACACCGCTGGATAAACCGATCGGCCACCGCATTTTAAAGCCGGAAGGCAACCGGGATAGAACAGATGCCAACCATTACGGCCAGGCCTATGTGGCCGGTAATATTATGGAAGGTAATGAGGTGGTAACAAAGGATAACTGGGCCGGTGGTGTGCAGATCGGGGAAATGCCGGATGCCGGTGAGTATACAAAAGCCATTCGGGTAAATGAGCCTTTCCCCATTGCTAAATTTCCTGTTATGACCGCAAAGGAAGCTTATGTTTATGTGCCGGCACACGCCGGTGCTACCTTACCTAAAAGGGACGCAGTAGATAAACGTATAGCCGAACAGGTGAGGACCGGTAAGATCTTGTATACCGGTGGCGGCCCCAACACTGCCAGTAAATTTATTAAACGCCGCCTGCCGGCAGATTCCTACAAGCTGGGTATTATCACGCATCCCGATCAGGTAGGCGGTTATCCGGAATACAAAGGCACGCGGTATAAAGATGCGGATAATGATGGTATGCCGGATAGCTGGGAAATACAGCATCACCTGGATCCAAAAGATGCAAAGGATGCGGTAACAGACCGTGACCATGATGGCTATACGAATATTGAGGAGTTCCTGAATAGTGTGGTAACCGGTAAATAAAAGAGCTGTTCCTGCGGGTGCAGGTAGCCAATCGTTTTTCAATGATCATGATAGTATCTTTATACTATCATGATTTGTTTTACACCGTTCTCATCAATAAAATAAACCGTTTTTATTTTAAGCGCGCTTTGCAAATACTACAAATTTTCCTGACATTCGTTGCTACGTAGCACAAGGTTCCGTGTCAGTTCTACAACAGTTTACATCATGCTTTTCGGCTTCATAGTATTATAAATATTTATTAATACTATGAATTGCTTTGTTTGTTTATGTCGTGAGCAATTGCACAAAAATCATTACAGGTAGCTTACAGGTCGTCATCAAAATAGGGTTCTGGCTATAAGAGCCCCGTTCCGTTTGTATACCACACTTTATTTATATTAAGCACTTTAATTGATACAACATGAAAATTGATATCTCCAAGGTATTTTTGAAAAAAAAGAAACAGGTCCTGGAACAATGGATGAAGAACCAGCTTGCAGATGAAAGCCTGCGTGAAGATCTGATGAGCAATGAAGAGCTGCGTGCTCAGTCAGAAGAGCTGCTGGAAGCCCTGGTAAGATCATTGAATGATAATAACCTGGAAGATGCCCAATCAGCTGACTTTGAAAATGTAGTGGAAATATTATCCGGTATCTCTATTTCCCGTGCCCGCCAGGGTTTTTCACCGCGGGAAACCGGCGCATATATCTTTAGCCTGAAAGAGGCGCTGTTACAGACCATACAGGAAGAGCTGAAGAGCGATCCGGCACAGCTGTTATCCGTTATGTTTAAGCTGAACAAGCTGATCGATAGTTTTAGTATAACCACTTTTGAAACTTTTATTAAAGGAAGGGAAGAAGTGATCCTGCGCCAGACAGATGAGATCACAGAGATCTCTACACCTGTAATACGCCTGTGGGACGGCATTCTGGCCCTGCCTATTATTGGCACCTTGGACAGCGCCCGTACACAGGTGGTAATGGAAAGCCTGCTGCAGGAAATTGTAGTAACCGGCAGCAGCATTGCTATCCTGGATATATCCGGTGTGCCCGCAGTAGATTCCCTGGTGGCGCAGCATCTTTTAAAAACCATCAGCGCTACCCGTTTAATGGGAGCGGAGTGTATTATCAGCGGCATTCGCCCTGAAATTGCACAAACCGTGGTGCACCTGGGGATTGATCTCTCCAGCATTATTACCAAAGCAACATTGGCCAGCGCCTTAAGATATGCATTTGCTGTGCTGCAGCTGGAAGTAAGGAAATCATCTGTAAAAGAAAAAAACAGTTTATAATTAGATATGGATAGGATACCTGTTCTCCAAATGGGCAAATTCCTGCTTGTGACTATCCAGGTAGATTTGTATGACCGTTTGGCTCTGAATTTAGAAAGTGACCTGGTGCAGATGGTAAGTAAAACCGGAGCAAGGGGCGTGTTGATCGATATATCAGCGTTATCTATTGTGGACTCATTTATGGGACGCATTATTGGTAACATTGGTAATATGAGCAAGATCATGGATGCTGAAACTGTAGTGGTGGGCATGCAGCCTGCAGTGGCCATTACCCTGGTAGAGCTGGGGCTGGAGCTGAAAGGTGTAAGCACGGCATTGAACGTTGTAAAGGGAATGGAATTGTTACATAAGAAAATCGGTTCTTTTGAAGACACCATAGAGGAGGAAGAACACGATGATAGTAGTACTGACTAAAGATTCAATGATCATCCAGAAGGAACAGGATGTAGTGCCATTCCGTAACCGGGTAAAGGAGTATGCCGTTAAGATCGGCATGAGCCTTGTGAACCAGACGAAACTGATAACTGCTGCCTCAGAGTTGGTACGTAATATGCTTAAATACGGCAATGGTGGTAATACCGTAATAGAAGTAGTAAGCAAAGGAAGGGAGAATGGCATCCGTTTATCTTTCATCGATAAAGGACCTGGTATAAAAGATGTGGAGCTGGCTATGAAAGACGGTTATTCCACTGGCCGGAGCTTAGGATTGGGCCTGCCCGGCGCTAAACGCCTGGTCAGTGAATTTGATATCAAGAGTGCTGTAGGTAAGGGTACTACGGTTACCATTATTAAATGGAAAAATGGTTAATGCAGTTCATCTTCGCTTCAAGGCAACCGACAGGAGCTACTTTGCGATACTTAAGAAAGAGATACATGCCCTGGCTGCCGGCGCGGGGTTTACGGCAAAAAAATTAGGAGAGATAGATATTGTGGTGGCAGAGATTGTTTCTAATCTTGCCAAATATGCCACTGATGGAGAGCTATTGGTAAAACTGGTAGAAGAAGATCATCTGCAGGGTATTGAGCTGATCTCCATTGACAGTGGCCCCGGCATGGCGGATGTTCCGAAGATGATGCTGGACGGCCATTCTACATCCAACACATTAGGGCATGGCCTGGGTTCTATAAAACGCCTGACCAACAAATTTCAGATCTATTCTTTAAAAGGATGGGGCACCATTTTGCACTGTGCTATTTTCAATAAAGCATTACCGGCTCTTACCCGGCCTAAAAATATTGAGATCCGCTCCCTGATCGTGCCTAAACCGGGTGAAACTGCATGTGGCGACGGATTTCATTATAAAGAGAGCAAAGAGTATATTAAGCTGTTCCTGGGTGATGGCCTGGGCCATGGGCCGGATGCACAAAAAGCCGTGCAGGCCGCCATTGATGCGTTCAGGATCTGTCCGGATCATAGTCCGCTGGAAAACCTGCGTTTCATACACCGGGAAGTAAAAAAAACAAGAGGGCTGGTAGGTACGGTGGTTGTATTTGACCGGAAGGAAAAGAAATGGTCCATCTGCGGTATTGGCAACATTCTCACCAAGCTGCAAGGTGTTACCTTCTCAAAAAGTTATGTAGCATACAATGGTATCATCGGGTTAAATATCCCGAATACCATGAAGGACCAGGAAGTAGCATATGAAAAAGGGCAGCACCTGATCATGTGCAGCGATGGTATTAAGTCGCGCTGGGACCTGCTTCGCTACCCGAATGTGTTCCGCTATGATCTGGCGGTGATAGTAGCCGCTCTGCTGAAAGATTTTGCGCGTAATAATGATGATATGTCTATTGCTGCCTGTAAAATAAATGTATAAATGATGCTGGACCTGGTAAAAGTTACGCTTAGTAATGAGATGGATCTGATCCTGGCGCACAAGCGGTCCATGAAGCTGGCAGAGCTGGCGGGGCTTTCCCTTTCCGCTCAAACCACTTTTGCTACCGCGGTATCCGAAGTGTCCAGGAATGCTATAGAGCATGGGCAAAATGGTTATCTGGTCTTAAGTGTATCCGGCCAGAAACGGGAAAGGTATATTGTTGCCCGTGTTACAGATGAAGCACATAGTGTACAAACCAACCAGGGCCTGGAATATGCCAAGCGCCTGGTGAATAAATATAGCATTACCACCACCGGTGATGAAACATCCGTGGAGCTTTATTACTCCTTACCGGCCGCAGAAAAAATAGACCACCAGAAGATAGACGACTGGCGGAATATGTTCCGCAATGAGCTGCCTATTTCCCCTTATGAGGAGCTAAAGCGGAAGAATGAGCAGTTGCAGGACCTGTCGCTGAAACTACAGGAAAATGAGAGCCAGTATAAAACATTGACCGATACTTTACCCATCATTATTTTTTCATTGAACCTGCAGGGTGAGCTGATCTATGCCAATGAATGGCTGTGTAACTTTACCGGGCAAACTATTGCACAGCTGAACCAAACCAAATGGAAAGAGGTGGTGCATGAAGCCGACTATGATGCCTTTAGCCTGTTAATGACACATAAGATCAATGCCGGCGCCTCTGCCATTAAAGCTCAGTGCCGCCTGCGGCATGTAAATGAAAAGGAATACCACTGGCACCTGGCCGCTTTATCGCCCCTGAAGGATGATAAAGGGCAGCTGTTGTACTGGATCGGCTACCTGGTAGATATTCATGCGCAAAAAGTGGTGGAGCAAACCCTGGAAAATAACAAGGCGCTGCAAGAGGCGCAAACCCAGTTAAAGGAGAACCAAACCTTGCTGGAAGACAATATTTCTGAGCTGAACCGCAGCAACCAGGAACTGCAGCAGTTTGCCTTTGTTGCCTCCCACGATCTGCAGGAGCCTATCCGGAAGATCAGCTTTTACAGTGATTACTTCCTGAATAAATACGCTGATAAAATAGATGATAAAGGGAAAGACTACCTGAAGGGCATGTTATCCGCCTCGCACCGTATGCGTAACCTGATCCACGACCTGCTGGCTTTTTCCCAGGTAGAAAAGAAACAGGTGGAATACCGGCACATTAACCTGAACCACGTAATACAGGATACCCTGCAGGACCTGGAGATCATGATCCGGGAAAAGGAGGCCAATATTGAGATCTCCGCCCTGCCCTCTATTGATGCAGATGAAAGCATGATCCGCCAGCTGTTTGGCAATATTATCAACAACTCCCTGAAATATTCCAAGAACGATCAGCGGCCGCAGATACAGGTTACCAACCGGTTAAACACCCATTACCTGGAGATCTTTATTAAGGATAATGGAATAGGATTTGATGAAAAGTATCTGCCCAAAATGTTCACGCTTTTTCAACGCCTGCATACCGGGGATAAATATAAAGGCACCGGGTTGGGCTTAGCTATTTGCAGGAAGATCGTTGCTTTGCATAACGGGGCTATCACCGCCTCCGGCAAAGTAAATGAGGGCGCTACCTTTAGGATCACCTTACCACTCAACCAATAAATGCCAATAACTGATAGTATTATCTATGGAAAAAGGATTTCCTAAAATTATGATGGTGGATGATGATGCGGAAGACCGCCAGATCATCAAAGATACCTTTGAAGATCTGGGGTACGGGGCTGTGATCCATTTTGAAGAGAACGGGGAAGAAGCAGTGAAATACCTGCAGCAATGCTTACCCCTGTTACCTTCCCTTATTATCCTGGACCTGAACATGCCTAAAATGAACGGTACGCAAACCCTCCGTTTCTTAAAGGGAAACAGGACCTTTACCGCTATTCCCGTTATTATTTTCTCCACGTCCCTGAATCCTATTGAGCGGGATGAGTGCCTTGCTTTAGGCGCACATTCCTATGTAATAAAACCTATTTCCTATACACAAACGGTAGATGTAGTTAAGCACTTCTATAATTTATGTAATGAGCTAAGCAAGACGGGATCTTCCTCACAGGGTTAACATTTTATATACCTGCCAATAGGGTTTGTGCGTATTTTTACCCGGTAATGAAAAATAATTTTCTGGTTAGTGCAGCTGTTAAGGGCACTGTTAGTGCTATAAATGTTTCTTGCACCCAGTTTTTAGTTAAATGACTTGTTTTCCATGAACATGAAGCAACTGGTATTCCTCTTAGGGGCACAGGTGTGCCTGTATACTGCCATCCATGCGCAGCAAACACCGTTAAACGGCAGCAATCTTGATTATGTAGATCCTACCATTGGAAATGTAGGCCAGCTGCTGGAACCTACCCGCCCTACGGTGCAGCTGCCAAACCAGATGATACGCATGGCGCCTATGCGGAAAGATTTCCTGGATGACCAGCTCTCCGGCTTTCCGCTGAACATTGTTTCTCACCGCATGGGAGAAGTATTTTCCCTGAAGCCGGTGGTGAAACCGGTTACCAAAGAAAGCTGGCGCGCCCGGCTTACCTACGACCAGGAAGTTACCCGGCCCTGGTACTACAGCACCTGGCTGGTAGATGATGAGGTGAAAGTGGAGTTTACGCCTGGCGCCAAAACGGGCATTTACCGGTTCAGCTTCCCGGCTGCCGGCGATAAAGCGCTTTTACTGGGCGTGTATAACGATGGCCCATCGGAGTATAAATTTTTATCTGATAAGGAGCTGACAGGTATAGAAACCTACCACGATGATATTAAGGTATATCTCTATGGCCGGTTCAGCACCGGCGGCGTTACCGGCATATGGGACAATGGGCAGTTGCAGGCAGGCACAGAGAACAGCGGGCAGCATGTAAGATCCGTGATCAGCTTCCCGGCTGCCACCAGAACTGTTGAATTTAAATACGCCATTAGCTATGTAAGCGCAGCGCAGGCTAAAAAGAATTATGAGGAAGAGATCAGCCAGCCCACCTTTGACGCAGTAGCTGCCAATGGTAAAAAGCTATGGGCAGCAGCCATGGGCCAGATAAAGGTAGAAGGCGGCACCACCGCGCAAAAACGATCCTTCTACACCGCATTGTACCGCTGTTATGAAAGAATGGTGAATATTACGGAAGATGGCCAGTATTACAGCGGTTATAATAAGCAGGTGAATAAGGATGCGCGTGACTTTTATGTAGATGACTGGTCATGGGATACTTACCTGGCCCTGCATCCCCTGCGCATGATCATTAATCCTAAGGTGGAGGAAGATATGCTGCAATCTTACGTACGCATGTATGAGCAAAGCGGCTGGATGCCCACCTTCCCGCTATTGTTTGGCGACAATGCCTGTATGAACGGTTTCCATTCTTCCATTGTATTTTTAGATGCTTACCGCAAAGGGCTGCGCAATTTTGATGTGCAAAAAGCGTATGAAGGTATGCGTAAGAACGCCACCAGCGCCACTATGCTGCCCTGGGAGAATGGCGATAAAACCCGCCTGGATGATTTTTATTATGAGCATGGTTACTTCCCGGCCCTGCATCCGGATGAAAAGGAAACAGAACCCAAGGCGCATAGCTTTGAAAAGCGGCAGGCAGTAGCCATTACATTGGGGCATAGCTATGATGACTGGGCTTTGGGCCAGCTGGCTAAAGACCTGAATAAACAGGATGACTACACGCAGTTCTCAAAAAGAGGTATGAACTATAAAAACCTCTGGAACAATGATCGGCAGTTCTTTTTACCTAAAGATGAAAAGGGCAGCTGGATCAATATAGATCCTAAGTTTGACGGTGGTATGGGCGGCCGTGACTATTATGATGAAAATAACGGCTGGACCTATATGTGGCAGGTGCAGCAGGATGTACCGGGCCTGGTGGCTTTAATGGGCGGCAAAAAACCTTTTGAAGACCGGCTGGACCAGCTTTTCCGTGAAGGGCTGGACCGTTCCAAATATGCCTTCTGGGCCAAGTTCCCAGATGCTACCGGTTTGGTTGGCCAGTACTCAATGGGTAATGAGCCCAGCTTTCACATTCCTTACCTGTACAACTTTACGGATGCGCCCTGGAAAACGCAGAAGCATATACGCTTACTGCTGGATGTGTGGTTTAAGGATAACATATTTGGAGTGCCCGGCGATGAAGACGGTGGTGGTATGATGGCCTTTGTGGTATTTTCTTCTATGGGCTTTTACCCGCTCACGCCTGGCTTGCCGCTGTACACTATAGGCAGCCCGGTGTTCAGCAAAGTAACCATTGACCTGCCTAACGGCAAAAAGTTCACGCTCACGGCAAAGAACTGTTCTGTTACCAATAAATATATTCAGCGTGCTACCATGAACGGCAAGGCGCTGAACACGCCCTGGTTTACGCATGATGAGCTCATGAACGGCGGCCAGCTGGTATTGGAAATGGGCCCGGTACCTAATAAAACATGGGGTACGAATTAAATAAGTGTGCCACACCTTTAAGGTTGTAGCACACATAAAAAGCCCCGGCAGATAGAACACCTGCCGGGGCTTATATTTTAATGTAATATGCTTACTGCTGCGGTGCTGTCTGAAAAGAAACCTTCTCCACTACCACATCTAACTTCTTCAGCGCTGCCTGGTCTGATCTTACTTTTTTATCGCCGGTTACCTGGTCATATTGTTTGGGGTCGCCGGTATTATTAGCTTTCAGCTGCAGGGTTACTCCTTTTTTATCCATAGCGCCACCATCCCAGCTATCGATCATACCGCCGTTGGTCCAGTCAAAACCATTGATGCGGAATGCACGGCCGTTGATCTTCACCAGCTTTTCCAGCGGATCGCCGGGTTTAATACCAAAAGGCGATTTCCATTTGGAATGCTCATGGGTAAAGGTTACGATCTTGCTTTTATCTTCTTTAAATACTACTTCCATTTCATTATCCGTGTCGGGGAACACATAATAACCGGTGCCCAGGTCATTGCCTTCCAGGTCCTGCGCCGGGCGGGCCGCTACATTTTCCTTGCCAAATTTTTCCGCCAGCTGGTCGGGGCTGGTTAAGGGAAAAATGTTACGCACATCCCAGTCGTACGGATCTGCTGCCGGCGCGGCTGGAGCAGCGGGTGTGGCAGCAGGCGTTGTAGCGGTAGCAGGGGCGGTTTCCTGGGCGCTGGTACCCGGTGTTACCGGCTGCCCGGTGGGGGCAGTGGAAGTAGCTGGTTGTGGCTGGGCAGGCGCCGCTGGTGGTGTGCCGGGAGCTACCGTTGCAAATTCACCGGATTTGATCAGGGTTGCCTTTTCTTCTATAAGGGCTTTGGCTTCCCCTTTAAATTTATTTACAGTATAGGTAGCCAGGGGAAACACGTTGTTGCTTTGCAGGTTCATGGCGCGCAGGTTGGCAATCAGCTGCTGCCGGTTACAATCACTGAACTGGTATACGTATTTCAGGGCTGCATCCAGGGCCGCGGGGTCCTTTTTCAGCTCCGTCATAGTTTTATCTATTTCCAGGCCGCCGGCGCCGCTGCGCGACATCTGGTCGGCTACAAATACCAGGAGGGGATCATTCTTTTGCTGGAACTTCTCTGCTGCTTTGGTAGAAAAATCTTCGGCCACGGCTTCTGCCAGCTTCACCTGTGCGCTGACGATCAATGGAAAAATGAGCGCGGCCAATACTAAAATCCTTTTCATGTGTGAGTGGATTGAATAACTGATAATCTAACTAATGGTATAAACGTTTCCGTACTCACTAAATTATGCAATATTTCCGCGCGGGCCGTTTTATTCTTGGGGGGAGTGATCCGGGATTAAAAAGCGTGGCCAGGTTCCAGCATCAGCACCACGCCCTGGTCATGGTCCTCGATCCAGCCTTTCAGAAAGGTGGCTTTGTCCACTTCTACCAGCCCTTTTTCGGGGTCGGCCATTAGTATCTGGCTGCCTGGTTGCCCGCTGTTATAGTCCTGCGGGGGTATTACCACAAAATGGTTGCGGTTCCAGAGTATAATGCAGGGCAGAGGCGTTTCCTGGTCCAGCTGCTCAAAGGTAACAGAAGCTGCCAGGGTATTAAACCCCATTTGTTCGGCTGCCTGCCGCAGGTGCAGCAGGGAGGTGCCGTCATGGTCAATGGTAACAAACTGCCGCAGGCTTTCCGGCGTATAGGTTTTACCGTAGTGTTGGGCCACCATCCGTAAACAGGTAGGGCCGCAATCCATTTGTGCTAGCTGTCTATAAATTGGAAAGTCCATGTTTGCTGGGTAATGGCTGTTTCTTTTTTTGAATGGCCAGCTGTGATTCATAATAGCGGCTCATGAAATGGTAGATCACCAGCTCATGTTTTCGTTGGTTGGAAAGCAGCATACGGTTCAGGAACATATGTATATAGCTGGAAAGCTGTTCGTGTACCGGTAATGCGGCTTTTTGCAAAGCAGCAGTATTGCGCATGGAGCGTAGGGTGAAAATAGCGATCACTTCTTCAATGGCATTTTCCGCATCCTGCTGCGGCTGTAAAAAGCTGCTTAGCTGCCGCATATGCTCCCGGTGCTTATCATTCAGCTGGGTTTGCAGGGCTTTGTCGCCACCAAACTCCTGGAAAAAGCTTTGCTGCATACGTTTTAGCAGGGCTGCTTTGGCCGGCAGGTCATAACCCACATCCTGCAGCAGCATATCAATACCGCGGGCCGCCAGCAGCCAGCGGTAGCTTTCGCCTTCCTCACCTTCCAGCAGGTCTATACAATCAATAACGGCCTGGCTGTCGTAATAAAAAAGCGCTTCGCTAAGCTCCATCGTTGCAGCGCCGTAGCGTTCAATTTCCCGTTCATAGGTGTCGGTTTGCAGTTTATGAACAGCGCCGCTGTCCAGATCCGGTTGCAGCGCAGTATATAATTTTTCCAGCACGGTTTTCCAGAAATCCTTATCCGTGGCATGGTGAAAGCGGATGCGGATATGATGTTCCGGATCGCTGTACCGTAAAAAGAACCATTGATCAACAGTACCTGCTGCTACCAGTTCCTCCGTTAAGGGTTTGATCACGGTTTTTAAAATGCGTTCTGCGCTGCTGGTGCCACAATATATTTTTACGTACAGCCATTCACTGCCGGTAATAAAGCGGCGTGCCGGTAAGGCCGGCTGCCGGGCTTCTGTAGCCATGGAAGTATTTACTGGCGCGGCTTGGGTAGCTGCACGGTGCATGGGTATGATCACCTCATTGGTATAGGTACCCTGTGCGCTGGTTACCCAGCCCAGGTCTGCGGTGTTTAAAAATTCCTGCAGCTTCACCCGCTCTTTTTTAATGAGGGTAGTGGCCAGCAGCTGCAGGCAGGCGGCATTATCCATGTCAATGAACAATTCATTATCACCTTCCGCGATCACTAAAAAACGCGGCAGGTTCCACTGCTTGCGTATTTTACCAAACAGCGCTGCGTAATCCGGTTTTATATTTTTATCTGTTAGCTCCGGGTAATCTTTTTTATGCAATTGCCAGGTGCATTTGCTCAGGATGATCTTTCCATAACGTACCCGGGGTAAAAAGGGCTCCTGCCCCAGGTGATCCCAGCTCCAGTAAAGGCCGGAGTGCAGCTGCTGGAACTGCAGGTCGCACAGGAATTTATACGCGGGTAAACCGCCTGCGCGGTAGTTATGGGCCGTGCTCAAACGCGGTATCACCCGCTTGTTCAGCTTTTGGGAGCGCAGCACAATGGTATTATTCTGCACGCTTACCATCAGGTCCGCAAGCGGTAGCTGATGGTCTTCCGGCACGCTGCCATTACCCAGGTACACAATCTCATACTCACGCAGCTGGGGACGCAGCAGAATATTGCCTGCCCGCGCTTCCGGCAGATGGATCACTTCTGCATAAATATAATCCGGGTGCTGGCCGGCTTCTTCCTGTAAACAGTTCTTTACCTGTTCGGTAAGTAAGGTATCGCCGTGGCAGAAGCGGCCCAGCAAATTAGCGGCAGAAGGACCATTGCAGGTGCTTAGCTCAAACAGGTAATCACCGGCATCTATATCCGCAGCGCTTTTACCCAGCAGGCTGCCCATCAGGTACATACTATATGGGAGGTCCGGCGTATCGGTTTCTTTCAGCTCATCCAGGTCTTTATCGGTTAATACAATTTCCGTTTGGTGGTTGCGCAGGCATTCGTGCAGCTGCTTTAGCTGGAAGTCCTGCAGCTTACCCCAGGAAATGGAATTACTACCCGTGGTTTTCTGGTTAACAAAAATATCATCTACCAGCGGCGTATGATCGGCCTGCCCGCCGGTATGGCCGGCGTATCCAATGCCGGCTTCTGCATCCAGCGCAATGTTCAGCGGTATTTCCTGTTCCTCGTAACGTTCCCGGAAAGCCTGGGCAAATTGCTGCAGGTCAGCATTATTATTACGGCGGCTTAGTTTCCAGAGTGGGATAATTTCCTGCTGAATATTATTAATAACCGTATGGCTAAGCGTATTATGCTGTGTAGCCAGGAACAGGTCGGTTTGTACCAGGTCCTTACTATTGGTATCCGGCAGCAGCTGTTTTACCAGCGCATGTGTTTGCAGGTATTTATCAATGCTGGCGCCGGGAGCCTGTAATAGCTGGCGGATGTTTTGCAGCGCTGCGGTAATAGCTTCCGTATTTTGCAGCGTAGCCAGTTTGTGAATGAGGTGGTTAAAAAATTCTTCGCCGGTTACAGTGGGTTCCAGCTCACTGACCAGGATCTGGCTGTCTATCAGCTCCTGTATGAACTCACGTGCTTCGCCTGCAGTAATATCATCGCTCACAATACTTTCACATAATTGCGCAATGGTAGCGCCCTGCTTTGCTGTTTCTAAAATGGCATCCAGGTAATCTGTACTGTTCACGGAGGTAAGATCATAATGCCGGAACTTATTTTTTACCGTAAAAGAGGCATAGCGGTAAGCGTTGCCGATCTGGTATAATGAATTATTAGGTACATAGGTCAGCTGTTGTTGTATCTCCGGCAGCTGTGTGATCATGGCGGCCAGTTCTGCTACGTAGTTCATATCCAGCCGGCAGTGTTTTTTATGCAGCTCCATAGGCGCCAGCTCCACGCGGGTAGCAGCTGCTACCTGCCCGGTTGCACAACCGGCAAATAAACCATAGGGGGTGCAGCGCGTGCACATACGCAGGATATAACGGAACAGCGCCGCCACCAGCTTGTTCACTTCCTTTTCGCCTGTAATAAGGCCCTGTTGCCACTTTTGCAGCTCCTGGCATAATTCCGGAGAAGCAATGTAAATGGCTTCCAGTAAATAAGGTTGGGTAAAAATCTCTTTCACCTGGTCGTTTAATGCAGACAGGGGAATATCATTAAACTGATCCAGGAATTGCAGGGGTAACAAGGGGGTTCTGATCAGGTAAAAATCTTTAGCAGCTATCATGACGCATGATCGTTAAAAAATGAAAATTAGCGCATTTGCATAAAGCCGGATATCCCCTTAAACAGGGATATTTTTAACTTATCTACCTCGAAAAAGGTAGGATCATTTACAAAAATCCCCTTTTTACAGGGGGCAGCTGCCTTTTATTTTTCTTTACTTTTAGATACACTGTAATTCTACTGCCGCCTAAATCTTGCTACTATGAAACCGTCACCCTCAAAGAAACTGCTCCTGCAGAAAATTAAAATTTCATCTTTCAGCAAAACCGTTACCACGGGTCCTAAAGAAGCATACATCCGCACCGTGCAGGTTTGCACCACGCCGGGCGATACGGTTTGCTTCAGTGACTTTGTGGCCTGTAACACGGTTTTGTGCGCTTAACGATCTCCGGATTCATTTTTCATTTTTTATAACGTTAAACTGTAAGTCTCATGAAAAAAAGCATGGAGAAAAAATTGACATTGGGCAAAATTAAAATTGCCAAATTAAGCCAGTCAGAACAAGCTAACCGTAAAGGTGGCGCTGCCTTCCGTCCTACTTATACCGGTTGCAGCCTTTATAAATGCCCCCCACCCCCTGAAAGGGAAAATTAACCTTCAAAACAGGATGTTACCATGAAAAAACAACCTTTAAAAAAGCTGCACCTGGGCAAGATCAAAATTGCCAGCCTGAGCCGCTCCAGACAAGAAATGATCAAAGGTGGCGAAGCCATGTTGGTCACTTTTATGAACACTTGCAGTGTACTGTGCCCTACCCGGCTCTGTACTACGCCTCCGCCACCGGAGCAATAATGTTGTGGAACGTAAACAAGGAAGTGTTGAATCTAAAATCATTTTAACAATGAAACGTAAACCTTCAAAAAAACTGGGTCTTGCAAAGATCAAGATTGCCAGTCTTAGTAAAGCCAGGCAGGAAGCAGTTAAAGGTGGTGTGGCTACAACATCCTCCATTAAGATCAGCTGCATTAGCCAGGGTGCGCCCATTTGCAGTGATGATTCCTGTATTTTCTAACGTGTTGCCTGTATAAAAAAGGTCCGCCCGGTAAGTGGCGGGCCTTTTTAAATAATACCTGGCACACAAATCTGTATGCAATGAAACAGCAAACAACAAAAAAACTAAGCCTGGGAAAAATTAAGATCGCCACCTTAAGTAATGCCAAACAGGAAGTGCTGAAAGGCGGCGGACAAGGTAAAAGCGCACAATGCGTTTCCTTCGTTATCGCCTGCCTCAGCCAGGGTGCGCCGAACTGCAGTCAGGACATTTGCCGGTATTAGTCTATGGACTACAGTCCACTGTCTGCGGATGATGACCGTTTGATAATGCACTTTCACATCCTGAAAAACAGCCGTGGTCTGTGCGCCATCTAATATCTTAATAGTACAAACTTTTCACATTGAAAAAATGCTGTGGTCCATGGACTGCGGACCATTTCACGCAAACCTTCATATCGAAGAAACACCATGGGCTATGGACCATGGACTATAGACCATCTAAAACCTCATCAACATGAAAAAAATAGCAGAAAAAAAACTGAGCCTGGGCAAAATTAAAATTGCCAGCTTAAGCAAATCCAAACAGGAGCTGGTAAAAGGCGGCATGGCTCTTACCGCAGGCACCTGCAGCGTATTATGCAGCATGAGGATCTGCACAGATAACATTAGCCAGGGTGCAGAGATCTGCAGCGAAGATTCCTGCCGTTTCTAGGAACGGTTCATTAGCCGGTAGCCTGCTGCTGTTTTACGTTGAACGGGTAAGCAGGCTACTGCTATAAAGCTTATTTTTAAGTAAATTGGTAACGGTCCGCCATCACGACGGGCCGTTCACTATCTGAGACCATGAACAACCATATAAAGCAGGCCGGCAAGGTATTACAACAGATCAGTCCCATATTGGACAACTTTATTCAACAGGATGGAACACCTGGTTTATTAAACGGTTACACCGGCTGCGCATTATTCTACGCCTACTACTATCATCTTACCGGAAAAAAGAAATACCTGAAACAGGTGCATACGGTAATGCTGAAAAGCATCCAGGCCCTGTCTGAGCAGCAAATGATGCTTTCTCATTGCAGCGGCATTTCCGGTATTGCCTGGAGCATTCAGCACCTCATCAACGCCGGGTTTGCGGAAGGCGATGGGATACAGGATATTTTTGAAGAAGCAGACGAGATCCTGGGCAGCTTTATGGATGAAGACCTGCGCGATAACAACTACGATTTCCTGCACCAGGGCTTAGGTATTGCCATTTATTTCCTGGAACGCCTGCCGCACCCCACAGCAGTAAAATATTTAAGCGGCGTGGTACAGCAGCTGGAAAAAAGCGCGGTATCAGATGCGCATGGCATACGCTGGAAAGACCGCTTTTCCCTTACCAGCCGGGAAGAGCAGGTGCGCGGGCAAAGCTGCTTTAACCTGGGCCTGGCGCATGGCATGCCGGCTATTATCACTATCCTGGGCCTGATCCACGAAAAAGGTATTGAGGTAGAAAGTACCCGCCGCCTGATAGAAGGCAGCCTGCAATGGCTGCTGACCATTCAGAACCCGCCGGCAGAAGGTCTTACCTCCATTTACCCGCCACTGGTAGGCGAGGCCAATGAAGCTATTAACGGCGGGCAAAGCCGCCTGGGCTGGTGTTACGGTGATCTGAGCGTTGCAGCCACTTTATGGAACACCGGAAAACGTATAGGCCAGCCCGTTTACCAGCAGGCGGCATACACAATTTTTGAATATAGCATACACCAGCGCACCCTCAAAAATGGCAGTGTGCACGACGCCTGTTTGTGCCACGGCAGCGCAGGCATTGCCCACATTTACCGGCGCATGGCGCTGGATAACCAGGATGCGCTGTTACTGCAGGGCGCTGATAAATGGCTGCAGGCCACACTGGAAATGAACACCTGGCAGGATGGACTGGCCGGGTATAAATTCTTTGCGCATCCTGATTATCAGAACAGTTATAACCTGCTGGAAGGTATTACAGGCGTAGGGCTGGCGCTGATTGCAGCAGTAGATACCCAAACCGCGCCTGCCTGGGACCGCTGCCTGTTATTGTCATAACCCTCTGCTAATCTTTTCAAGTACCAAGAGAATTGCTGAAAATTAGCTCTGTTTTCACTATATTACTAGAGTTAATCTAAACCTGTATTCCCGTCTTAGCACCTGTTAACTGTGCCAAATTGTTAAGACCGTTAAAGTAAACTGGAAATAACCATGATCCGCTTGTATTTTGTAGATGACCAGCCATTGGTACTGGAAGGGTTGCGTTCCCTGTTACGTTCCGAATCAGATATTGAGCTGGTAGGCCAAACCCGCAACGGGCAGTCCTGCCTTTCATTCTTACTGGACCACAGCACAGATGTGATCCTGATGGACAGCATACTGCCGGATATTAGCGGCAGCGATCTGTGTGCCACCATTAAAGCCCGCTATCCCGGTATTATGGTGCTGGGCCTCAGCTCTTTTAAAGAACGCAAATATGTAAGCAGTATGATGGATAGTGGCGCCAGCGGCTACCTGTTGAAAAATGCGGATAAGGAGGAGCTGCTGCAGGCTATACACCTGGTGCATGCCGGTAAAACCTATTTATCGTCCGGGGCGGCGCAGGCCATACAGCCGGCAGAGCAGCCTGCCAACGGGCAGCGTAACCCGCATTTAACCAAAAGGGAAAAGGAAATATTGCTGCTGATAGCAGAAGGATATACCAATCCGGAAATTGCAGAGAAGCTGTTTATCAGCGCTACCACGGTAGACAGTCACCGCAAGAACTTACTGGCTAAGCTGAATGCCCGCAATTCCGCCATGCTGGTGAAATGCGCTATTGATAATCAACTGCTGGTGTAAGCGCGTGTGCATTATAAACCACCCGCAGCTGGGGCCTTTTATGAATGTTATTGAACAGGAACACCCCGCACAAAGCTAACAGCGTACAAACAAGATTAAATCCTATATGCAGGGGATAAGAGATCTTTCCCAGAATGCCATCGGCGGCGTAAGGGATGTGCGCGTAAAAAAAGTACAGCGTGCTTAAATATCCGCTGAAAATGAGCAGCTGGAAAAAAGCGGCATACAACCCCCATTTTTTGGTAGAGGTGATGTGCAGCAGCACTACCGTTAAAAATTCAAAGCCCAGTATAGCTTTTGCCAGCATAGGTTTGTTAATGTTCGTAAGCAGGGGCGACTGGCCCAGGTCCATAATAAATCTATCATAGGCCAGTGCCTTTACCGCAGCCGCATACGCAAACAAAATTGTTAGCAGGAAAACTATTATGGCTAACAGGTTACGTCTTTTCATGTGTCCTTTGGAGTATACCCTAAGCTAAGGAAAATTTTCCGGGCAAACAACTTATAGGCCTACCATCTCCCTGCGGTCGGCATCCCACACCTTCAGGCGCAGGCAGGCATAAATATCCCCGATCCTGAAAGAGGTGGTTTTAGGTGTTTGCAGGGCCGGGATGGCGGCCATCACCTCCGGCAGGCGGTAAAACGGGATCCGCGCGTTCAGGTGGTGAATATGATGATAACCGATATTGCCTGTAAACCAGGCCATTACAGGATTCATTACAATATAGCTGGAGGAAAGCAGCGCCGCATCATGGTAGCACCAGTCTTCATTGGTATTAAAAGACACCCCGGGAAAATTATGCTGCGCATAGAACAGGTAAGCGCCTATGCCGCAGGCAATAAAAAAGGGCACAAAAATGAACAGCAGGGCGGCCTGCCAGCCCAGGAATATAACGGTAACGGTAATAGCGGCTGCGTGCAGCACCATCGCCAGCAAAGAATCCAGGTGCTTGCGGGGGCTGGAAATAAATGATCTTAAGGACATGCCCAGCAGGAACATGGAAAAATAACCCAGCGCAATGGTAAGCGGGTGGCGGGTAGCCAGGTATGCCCGTTGCTGTTTGGGCGGCAACGATAAAAATTTCTTACGCGTGAAAATGGGATAAGAGCCAATATCCGCGCTGAATAATTTGGAATTATGTTTATGATGATAGTCGTGGGAGCGTTTCCAGATGCTGGTAGGCGCCAGCACATAAATGCCGAACACGGTCATAATAGCGTTGGCCAGAGGGGAATTGTGTAAAATGGTATGGTGCTGGTGATCATGATAGATCACGAACATCCGTACAATAAGCAGCCCCGCCAGCACGCTGCTGCATACCCTTAACAGCAGGTAAGGCAGCATAATGGTGCCGGTTAAGGACAGGATCAGCAAAAGCAGCGTGGATATGGTGTATAACCAGCTCTTGGCTCTAATTTCTGTGGCATATGGCTTGGTGGCCAATATAAGGTCTTTACCTTCTAGCATAGGATATGAGTACAATAATAATTTTCAGATGCGTTTATGTTTCCAACGGCGGTGCGACCATAACCACGTAGCCGGTTGATCCATAATGTCTTTTTCCAGCTTCCTCGTATGCAATTCTGTAATTGTTCCGTCAGCGGCGCCTGCAGGCTGTTCTACCAGTATCTCTGCCAGCACCGTATAGTATCCCCGTTTAATGCGCTGTACGGTCACATACACCACCGGGTTATTCATCTTCTGCGCTATCTTCTCCGTACCCTTGAACACCGGGGTATCCTGGTGCAAAAAGGTCATCCAGTGGGCGTTTTGCGGCTGCGGTGTCTGGTCTGCAATAAAAGCAGTAGCATTCACTTCCTGCCGGTACTTCACCATATCCCGGAAGGTATCCTGCATGGCAATTAGCCGGGTGCCAAAGCGGGTACGCATGTTGTATACCAGCCCGTTAAAATGCTTATTCGCCAGCGGGTGGTAGATCACGTACAATTGTTGCGGGCAAAGGATGCTGAAGGTATTGCCCGCCCATTCCCAGTTGCCTTTGTGCCCCATTACCAGGATGGCGCTTTTCTTTTCAGCCGCCAGTTGGGTAAAAAGGGCCACCGTGTCCGGGTGAAAGCTGCAATGCTTTACCATGGCACGTTTGCTGATAGTTAGCGTTTTAAAGGTTTCCAGGAACAGATCACAGAAGTAACGGTAAAATTCTTTGCTGACCTTTTTGATGTCGGCCTCCGTTTTATCAGGGAAGGCATTGCGTAAATTCTGAACAACCACTTTTTTCCGGTAGCCGGCTACGTAGTATAACAACAGGTACACCCCGTCTGATAATAAGTAGAGTATCGGAAATGGCAGCAGCGATACCAGGTAAATGAATGGCAGCGCCAGCCAATAGAGGAATAGGGACAATGTACTAAAGTTGTAAATTCCGGTAAATGCGTAAAAATAATATATTATTTGTTAACAATCATGTAATTGAAATAAGATTAACATATATTTTTATCAATGCCGGCCCCTGTTCTTTAATTGCGCGATTTGTGGTAAATTTAAATAGACCAGCAACCCAGTATTTTGACAACTTTCTTCCTCAATAACAACCTTTTACACACCGATATGCCCCCGGGGATGTTGCTGCTGGATTTTATCCGCTACCATCAACATTTGACCGGCACTAAAATTGGCTGTAACGAGGGTGATTGCGGCGCCTGTACGGTGCTGATAGGCAGCCTTGTCAATAACCGCCTGCAATACCGCTCTTTTACCTCCTGCCTTACACCCCTGGGTAATGTACATGGCAAACATGTAGTAACTATTGAAGGGATTAATATGCAGGAACTAAACCCAATTCAGCAGGCTATGTACGATGAATCAGCCACCCAGTGTGGGTTTTGCACGCCGGGTTTTGTAATGTCGCTGGCAGGTTTTTGTTTAAGTGAAGCTGCGCCCACCACGCAGCAGGCCATTACGGCTATTGATGGCAACATTTGCCGCTGCACAGGGTATAAATCCATAGAGCGGGCCGCAGCCAGGGTAGCGCAGCTGGTGCAGGACCGGGGTGAAGTGGCGCCCGCTGTATTTGCAGCGGAACAACAGATACTACCCGCTTATTTTTCCAATATTAAAGAACGCCTGCAAACCTTGCAGCAATCCCTGAACGGGGAAATGACGCCGGCTGAAGATGTGCGCGCACACTACGTAGGCGGCGGCACGGATGTATATGTGCAAAAGCCGGAGGAGATGAAACAGAAGGCCATTCGCTTTTTGTTTGATCAGCCGCCCCTGAACGGCATTACCCGGCAGGGCAGCCGCGTGATATTAGGGCCCGCCGTAACGGTTACGGACCTGCAGGAATCGCCTGTTATGCAGGATTGTTTTCCGCAGCTGGATGAGTGTATAAAGCTGGTATCCTCTACGCCTATACGTAACATGGCCACCATTGGCGGTAACTTTATTAATGCTTCCCCCATCGGGGATTTCACCATTTTCTTCCTTGCGCTGGATGCAACATTGGTATTGAGCGATGGGGAACATACCCGTGAGCTGCCGTTGCGCCAATTGTACAAAGGTTATAAACAGCTGAACAAAACACCGGAAGAATATATTACGCAGCTCTGGTTTGAGTGGCCGGAAACTGCGCAGCACCTGTTCCGCTTTGAAAAAGTAAGCAAACGTACCCACCTGGATATTGCCAGTGTAAACACCGCGCTGCACATTCGTATGGAGCAGGAGGTAATGGCGGAGGTGCACCTGGCTGTCGGTGGCGTAGGTCCGGTGCCGATGCGGCTGGAACGTACCGCTGCTTTTTTACAGGGACGATGGCTAAGCGTCGCGCTGCTGCAGGAGGCGCTGAACATTGCCCAAACAGAAATTACTCCGATCAGCGATGCACGGGGTACGGAAGCGTATAAACGATTGTTACTGAGCCAGCTGATCAAAGCGCATTTCATAAGCCTGTTCCCGCAACTATCCGTGGCAGACCTTTTAAATCTTTAGCAGATGAAGAATATAGATGCCGGCACACATGTAAAAGGAGGATCAGTTTACCTGGATGATATTCCACTGGTGAATGGTACATTGTTTGGCGCGGCATATGGCTCCCCCGTAGCGCATGGCAATATTGAGCAGCTGGATGTAACGGAAGCGGCACAAATGCCCGGGGTAGTAAGGATCTTTACCTATGCAGATATTACCGGCGAAAACCAGATAGGAGGTATTATTCCCGACGAGCCGCTGTTTGCCGAAGGGCAAACCCATTTTTGCGGTATGCCGCTGGCCTTTGTAGTAGCCACCAGTAATGAGGCGGCCCGTGCTGCGGTTAAAAAAATAAAAACTGCCATTACACCCCTGCCGGTGATCACCGACCCGCGGGAGGCGCAGGCCAGGGGCGAGCTCATAGTACCGCCCCGCACTTTTACATTGGGCGATGTGAGCGCTGCCTGGCAGCAGTGCACGCATGTAATAGAAGGCCGGGCCGATACCAACGGGCAGGAGCATTTGTATATAGAAACACAGGGCGCGTATGTAATTCCGCAGGAAAATGATGTGCTGAAAATATATTCCTCTACCCAGGGGCCTACTGCTGTGCAACGGGCCGTATCAAGATCTGTGGGCCTGCCCATGCATATGCTGGATGTGGAGATAACCCGCCTGGGTGGCGGGTTTGGTGGCAAAGAAGACCAGGCTAATACCTGGGCCGCATTATGTGCCCTGGCAGCCCATCACTTAAAAAAGCCGGTAAAATATTCACTGCACCGTATGGATGATATGGCCATGACGGGTAAGCGGCATCCCTACTCCTCCGATTTCAAAATAGGGCTGGACCATGAGCTGAAAATTGTAGCATACGAGGTTACTTTTTATCAGAATGCCGGCGCAGCGGCCGACCTGTCGCCTGCCGTAATGGAGCGCACTTTGTTCCATTGCACTAATTCCTATTTTATTCCCAATGTAAAGGCCACAGCTTATAGCTGCCGCACGCATTTACCGCCTAATACGGCTTTCAGGGGATTTGGCGGTCCACAGGGCATGTTTGTAATTGAAGCGGCTATCGCCAAAGCTGCTGCTGTGCTGGATGTGCCTGCCGCTAAGATCCAGCGACAGAACCTGCTGCATACCGGCGATGAATTTCCTTACGGGCAAAAGGCGCAAAGCGAGGCGCATGCCTGCTGGAACAAGGCGGAGGAATGGTATGATACAGCCGCCATCCGGCACAACATCTTTACATTTAATACCGCCAATAAGCTGTATAAAAAAGGCATGGCCATGATGCCGGTATGTTTTGGTATTTCCTTTACCAAAACACTCATGAACCAGGCCCGCGCATTGGTGCATGTGTATACGGATGGCAGTGTGAGCGTAAGCACCGGCGCCATAGAAATGGGGCAGGGGGTGAACACAAAAATAGTACAGGTAGCAGCAGCCGTATTCGGGCTGCCTGCGGATAAGGTACGTATACAGCCTACCAGCACTTTCCGCATTGCCAACACATCGCCCTCCGCAGCCAGCGCCACGGCCGACCTGAATGGCAAAGCCACCTGGATGGCCTGCACCGCTATTGCCGGCCGTTTAAAGGAGGTAGCAGCCGCTGAGTTGAATGTAAACGTTAATGCTATCACCTTCCAACAGGAACGGGTATACGTACACGGAGCACCAACAGACTGGGACTGGAAGAAGCTGCTGATGGCCGCTTACGCAAAACGGGTAAGCCTTTCTGAACATGCGCACTACGCCACGCCTGAAATACACTTTGATGGTGCTAAGGAAAAGGGCCATCCCTTTGCCTACCATGTGTATGGCACGGCCATACTGGAAGTAACGGTCGATTGCCTGCGTGGCACCTACACCATAGATACCGTAAAAGTGGTGCACGACTTTGGCGCCAGCATGAACCCCGCTATAGACCAGGGCCAGATAGAAGGCGGCATTGTACAGGGCATTGGCTGGATGACCATGGAGGAAGTGATCTATGATGCAGAAGGGCGCCTGCGCTCCAACGCACTTTCCACCTACAAAGTGCCGGATATTTATGCAGCGCCGAAAGAGATCCTGATAGAATTTCTGGATACCCAGCAGGACAACCTGGCCATTTTTCGCTCAAAGGCAGTAGGGGAGCCGCCTTTGATGTATGGCATTGGGGCATGGTTTGCATTACGCAATGCCATGCTGGCCTTTAACCCCGCCGCCGATATTCCCTTTACCACACCCATGACACCGGAAAAAGTATTACTGGCTTTGTATTCAAAACCAGCCAACGGAACTATTGTAGCGCATGAAAATACAGTTAGCCACCTGGCAGTTGATAAATAATTGTTTACAGCAGCAGGTACCTGTAATGCTGTTGTACGTGCTGCAAAGCCATGGCAGCAGCCCGGGCCGCCCTGGCTTTTTTATGGCAGTAGCGGCCAATGGCGCCATGGAAGGCTCTATTGGTGGGGGCATTATGGAGCACAAGTTTGTGGAAATGGCCAGGGAACGGTTACGGCAGCACGAAGATGAAACCACCATCCGCAAACAAGTGCACAATAAAAATGCGGTGAAAGATCAAAGCGGCATGATCTGCTCCGGTGAGCAAACTATTTTATTATACCGGGTAAAACAGGAGGAAGCACCTGCTATACAGCAGATCATTACCTGCCTGCAGCAGCATCGGCAGGTCGGGTTACAGCTATCGCCGGAAGGCCTGCATTTCCGGGAAAGCTTTATGCCGCAGGATGAGCCTTACTTTGAGATGACCGGTGAAAATAGCTGGGTGTACCAGGAGAATACCGGTTACCGCTCGCACCTGTTCATTATCGGTGGCGGCCATTGTGCGTTGGCCCTTTCCCGGCTTATGAGCACAATGAACTTTTACATTCATGTGTATGACGACCGGCCGGAGCTGCATACTATCCTGCAAAATGATTATGCCGATGAAAAAAATACGTTAACCGATTACAGCCAGCTGGCAGAGAAAATACCTGCCGGCCATCACCATTACGTAGTGGTCATGACCTTTGGTTACCGTACGGATGATATTGCCATCCGCGCCTTGCTCAATAAAAAATTCCGCTACTTTGGCATATTGGGCAGTAAAAGCAAAATAGAAAAAATGTTTGAAGTGTACATCGCTGAAGGCTTTAAGCCGGAACAGCTGTATAACCTGTATGCCCCGGTAGGCCTGCCTATTAACAGCCATACGCCGGAGGAGATTGCCGTGAGCATTGCCGCGGAAATCATTCAGGTTAAGAACAAGAACAAAGAAGATTAAAATTTACTCCCGCACCAGGGTACCGCTAATATAACCATACGGCGCATCGGTAGCTACAAATACCTCGTTCTGGTTTTTCATGCCAAAGGGTTCCAGGTTAAAGGGAATATGATGCTTGTTGGGCATTACCAGGCTAATTTCCTGCACGGCGTCATAGGCTTCCAGCACTGCTTTTCCCATATCATACAGGGTTTGTTGTACCGAAAGGCTTTTGTGGTGCGCAAAGGTGTGTAACAGCGTATGGCGGATGTTGCTGTACAATGCGCTGAAATCACCTGCCGGTTTGGTATAGCGCCAGGTAGCGGTGCATTGCGTGGCCAGTATGCGGTCGCTGGCTGGTTTAAGGGTGGTAAAGGCATCCTGGATATAATGCTCAAAAGCAGAATCGGTGGTTTTCAGGATCAGCAGGTCGGAGATGCCGGCAGTAACGCTAAGGGCATTGCCTTCCTGCAAAATAAGGGCCGTATGTTTTTCCGCTCCGCCGCCGGTATAGGCGTGCGGGTGTAACTCTCCGTTAAACTGCATGCGGGTCCAGCTATGTTCCTGTATTTCCACCTGCACCTTATGTACCCGCGGATTATTAGTGGTAAAGTGATTAGCCAGGTACAGCGCAAAATCTTCAATGCTGCCGGTAAAATGATCTTTGGCTAAAGCGTATACGGTATTCTTCTGTGTGTCGGTAGGCAGTATGCGGGTATTATCGCCCTGGGTATAAGCGGTTTCAAAATCACCTTCCAGCAGCGTATTCACAGATACCTGGCGAAATTCATGGTGGTCGGCATGCCGGATGATCTTTGACAATTCCACCGCATTTTTGCCATAGGCGTTCTCACCCAGTTTGATTTTCATAGAGCTTGTTTTACTTAACTTTAGCGTATCCTAATTTAAAAAATTAATTCTACTTTTAGTAAAACCGGCTCCCGTGTATGTTTGATCTGGCTATAAGCGGCAACAATATCCTTACGCGCGATGGGCTGCAACGCGCGGTGGTATTAGTGAGCCATGGCCGGATAGTGGATGTGGTGCCTGCCCTGCCGGATAATATTTCCCCTGATAGCATTACAGATATAGGCAACCGGCTGCTGATGCCCGGGGTTATTGACCCGCATGTACATATTAATGAACCTGGCCGTACGGAATGGGAAGGGTTTGAAACCGCTACCCACGCTGCCATTGCAGGCGGTATTACTACCCTGGTAGATATGCCGCTGAATGCATCGCCGGTTACTACCACGGTAAAAGCCTTTGAACAAAAATTGGTGGCTGCCGGAAAACAGCTGCATAACAATTGCGGCTTCTGGGGCGGGGTAGTGCCGGGTAATGAAAAGGAGATCCCCGGTTTAATTGACAAAGGTGTACTGGGTTTTAAAGCATTCCTCACGCATTCCGGGATTGACGATTTTCCCAACGTTACGGCCGCTGACCTGGAAAAGGTAATGCCCCTTATTGCTGAAAGTAATTTGCCTTTACTGGTGCATTGCGAATTAAGTGATGATGCAGCCTCCCCTGTAACGGATCCTCATTCATACCAACAATACCTGGCCTCCCGGCCCACGCATTGGGAAGATGCTGCCATTGCCTTAATGATACAGCTGTGTGAAAAGTACCGCTGCCGCGTGCATATTGTGCACCTGTCGGCCGCATCGTCCATAGCGCCGTTGCGGCAGGCCAAAGAAAAGGGATTGCCCATTACCGTTGAAACCGCGCAGCACTATTTATACTTTAATGCGGAAACTATCGCTGACGGGCAAACGCAGTTTAAATGCGCGCCGCCCGTTCGTGATAAAGCCAATAATGAACAGTTATGGGAAGCCTTGCAGCAGGGTATTATTGATTTTGTGGCTACAGATCATTCGCCTGCTATGCCTGCCCTTAAACAGCTGGAAAGTGGTAACTTCAGCAAAGCCTGGGGCGGCATAGCCTCTTTACAGCTGGCCTTACCCGTGCTGTGGACCGCTGCCCGCAAAAGAAATATCCCGGTAACAGCCATGGCCCAATGGTTAGGGGCTGCACCGGCCCGGCTGGCAGGTTTGCAAAAAGGCATGATCGCTAAAGGGTATAGTGCCGACTTTGTAATATGGGACCCCGAAGCCACGTTTAAGGTAACAGAAAGTATATTGCATCATAAACATAAGGTTACACCATATATCAATGAAACCCTGTATGGGGTAGTGGAGCAAACTTATTTGGGGGGCCGGCTGGTATGTGACAGGGGCCGTTTAACGGCGCCGCATACCGGCAACATCATATTAAGATAAGTCATGCAAACGTACAAACAGCGAGCGGAAGATATTATGGATTGCATACAGGCGCTGGCCCGGATCAGTGAAATGGATGGCTGTATTACGCGTACCTATGGTACCGCTGCCTGGCGGCAGGGCGCATTAACCATCATGAGCTGGATGCAGGTTGCCGGGCTAACAGTAGGTATGGATAACATTGGAAATGTCAGGGGACGCCTGTCCTGCGGGCTAACCGGCGCCAAAACCTTTGTGATCGCCTCGCATATGGATACGGTAATAAATGCCGGTAAATTTGATGGGCCGCTTGGCGTGGTTATGGGCCTGGATCTGCTGAAAACATTGGTCCGCAACCGTACTGCGCTTCCTTTTGATATTGAACTGGTAGCTTTTTGTGATGAGGAAGGCTGCCGTTTTCATACCACTTACCTGGGCAGCAAAGTGCTGGCCGGCACCTTTGAACCGGCTTTGCTGGCGCATACGGATGCCGCCGGTGTTACTATACAGGATGTGATACATGCCAATGGCAGCCACACTGCCGGTTTGCCGGATGACGCTATACCGGCGCAGGATTGGTTAGGTTATTTTGAAATACATATTGAGCAGGGCCCTGTGTTATATGAAAAAGATATACCGGTAGCAGTGGTACAGGCCATTGCCGGGCAAAAAAGAATAGCCGTTACCTTTAGGGGAATGGCCGGCCATGCAGGTACGGTACCGATGGATATGCGGCAGGATGCCCTGTGTTGTGCAGCAGAATTTGTGCAGGCAGTTGAAAGAACAGCCTTATTACATAAAGATAAGATAGTGGCTACCGTAGGTAAGCTGCAGGTGGAAAATGCCGCCAGCAACGTAATTCCAGGCCTTGTTACCTGTACGCTGGACCTCAGGAGCCCCGATGAAAGTATGTTAGCAGCTACATATGAAGCACTGCAGCAAACAGCAGCAGCTATCTGTAAGCAGCGTAACATACTCTTTGAATGGATGCTCGTGCAGGAAACCGCGCCGGTATTATGCGACACTGGTTTAAATGCATTGCTCACAGCTGCTATTGCGGATGCCGGCTATAAGCCGCTGGCATTAGTGAGCGGGGCCGGGCACGATGCCGTAGCCATTGCAGCAGTAGCGCCGGTAAGCATGTTATTTGTGCGTTGCTTTAAAGGCATAAGCCATCACCCGCTGGAAGATGTTGCACTAAAGGATCTTATTGCTGCCGTGGAGGTAGCAGACAATTTTATACAGCATGTTATTCATCAATATGATCAGGTATGGAAATATCAGCATTAACCCGTTCCGTGGTAAAAGGCAGCCATGCAGTTATTAGTCCGGACGGATATGTGAACAGTAACGTTCCCGGCTGGACAAACTGCACCGTGAATGTGATCATCAGTGAGGCTATGGGAGCGCAGCTCACCCAAACCCTCATTACTGCCAGGGAAGGCGGGCGCATTACCGGCGCCACGCACACCTCGCAGGTATTCTTTTACGTGATCAACGGCGGCTGCCACGCTACCGCGGACGGTAAAAAGAATTTGCTGAGCACAGGCCGTTTTCTGTATGTGCCCATTGGTAAAACCTATCAGCTGGAAAATATGGTGCCGGGTACACAAATACTCTGTTTTCATAAAGTGTACGAAAAGCTGGAAGGCTATGCGCCGCCACCGGTGATCTTTGGTGATGCTGCGCAGATCGAGGGCCCCACCTACCTGGGCGATCCTGCCCTGCGTTTGCAGGTGTTGCTGCCCGATCACCCGGCCTTTGATATGGCGGTGAATATATTTACCTACGATAGCGGCGGGCACCTGCCTTTTGTGGAAACGCATATTATGGAACACGGCCTGCTGTACCTGCAGGGGCAGGGCGTGTACATGCTGGACCAGGAATGGTACCCCATTAAAAAAGGCGACTCTATCTGGATGGCGCCGTACTGTCAGCAGTGGTTTACCGCCATGGGTAAGGAACCTGCCGTGTATATTTACTATAAGAATGTAAATCGTTTTCCCTTTACACCATGACCATTGAAGCACTTAATAAACTAGCGCCGGCCGCTCTGAAAGAAACCCTTTTTCAATGTTGCGGCTCCGCCACCTGGGTAGAGCGGATGAGCAGGCGTTTCCCATTCCAGGATGAGGCTGCATTGTACCAGGCCGCAGCAGAGGTTTGGGAAAGCTGTACTACAGGCGACTGGAAAGAAGCGTTCTCTCATCACCCGATGATAGGTGATCTGGAAGATCTGCAAAAGAAGTTTGCCGGTACTGCCCAATGGGCGGCCAACGAGCAGGCGGCTGTACAACATGCTGCCAACGTCACTTTGCTGCTCCTGGCAGAAGGCAACCGCGCCTATTTGCAAAAGTTTGGATATATATTCATAGTTTGCGCTACCGGGAAATCTGCCGCTGAAATGCTACAACTGTTAGAGGAACGGCTATCCAATACGCCGGAAACAGAAATAAAAATTGCCATGGCAGAACAGGGTAAGATCACCAGGATCCGTTTACAAAAATTATTAGCCGTATGACGCAAATAACTACCCATGTATTAGATACCAGCCAGGGAAAGCCGGTGGTGGATATGACTGTTTTTTTATACCAATACCAGAATAATAACGACTGGGAAGCCATTGGCGGCGGTGCTACGGATGATGATGGCCGCCTGCCGGACATGCTGGGCGAAGATGCCGTATTAACAGAAGGCATTTACAAGCTGAAATTTGCTACGGAGGAATATTATGAAAGTGTAGGCATCAATACGTTTTATCCTTATGTGGAAATTGTATTCTATCTCAATAAAGGCGAACATTATCATGTGCCGCTGCTGGTAAGCCCGTATGGGTATAGTACCTACCGGGGATCGTGATTTTTAATTACGAATTATTCAATTACGAATTACGAATTGAGTAGTTCGTATTGAAGGTGACTGGTAATTTGTAATACTCCATTCATATGAGCAGTTATTTAGGTAACAATCCAACCGCAGTACATAATTCGTAATTCGTGATTGATAATTCGTAATTCACCATGATGCTGTCCATTAACGAAAACGACCAGGCCCGGTTGCTCAACACACTGGGCGAAGCCAATAAAAGATTCCAGCAAACCTATCCCGGTGATAAAACGGACCGCCAGCCGGTACATACGGTGTACGGCGGCGCTAATCTGTTTAAGGCAGATACCTGTGTGAAAATGGGAGAGGTGGCTTTAAAGAACCTGCAAACCTATGCCCCCAACTTTGTCGTGCTGGCCAATGTGCTGGAGCTGGCCGGTCATCAGCATTTACCTCAATCGCTGGAAGATATTACTACGCTTACGCATAAACTGGATCATTTACCGGAGGCGGAACGCCGGCAGGAATCTGCCTGGCTGGCCTATACCGTGTATAACAAGATCATCCATAAACTGCGCACAGAACCGGTAGAGGATTTTCGTATAGACTTTGAAGATGGCTTTGGCAACCGGCCGGATGCGGAGGAAGATGCTACTGCCATTACAGCTGCGCAGGAGCTGGCCAAGGGAATGGCGCAAAAAACAGTATCGCCTTTTATCGGTATCCGCATTAAACCCTTCACAGAAGATCTTAAACACCGCGGCGTGCGCACGCTGGATCTGTTCCTCACTACTTTGCTGGAAGCTACCAAGGGGGGGCTGCCGGCCAACTTTGTGGTGATGCTGCCCAAGGTTACTATCCCGGAACAGGTAATTACACTGGTACGTTTATTTGAAATACTGGAAAAAGCGCATCACCTGCCGGCCGGTTCCCTGAAAATGGAAACCATGGTTGAGGCTACGCAGATCATTATGGATGAGGAAGGCCGTAATCCTTTAATGCGCATTATTAAAGCCAGCGAAGGCCGCTGTATTGCCGCACATTTTGGTACGTATGATTATACGGCATCCTGCGGTATTACAGCCAGGTACCAGACCATGGCGCACCCGGTATGTGATTTTGCACATCATATGACCAAGGTAGCGCTGGGAGGTACCGGCATTTTCCTGTCAGACGGGGCTACCAATGTAATGCCCATTGGACCGCACCGCGGTGAGGACCTTACTTTTGAACAACAGGCAGAGAACCGCGCTGCAGTGCACAACGCCTGGCGCACCGGTTTCCATCATACCATGCACTCCCTCATTAATGGTTTTTACCAGGGCTGGGATCTGAATCCTGCCCAGCTGCCCATGCGTTATGCCGCTACCTATAACTTCTTTTTAAGCAGCTATGAAGATGCGGTGTTCCGTTTAAAAACTTTTGTGGAACGGGCCGCCATCTCTACCCTTACCAAAGATATTTTTGATGATGCCGCTACCGGGCAGGGACTGCTTAACTTCTTCTTAAAAGCCATGAACTGCGGCGCCATCGGGGAGTCTGAAGCCCTGGCCACCGGCCTTACGCTGGATGAGATCAGGAGCCGCTCTTTTTACCGCATATTGGAAGGCAGACGGAAAAAATAATTATTATCTTTAAAGCCTTCACCTGCTATAGTATAACCATTATGCAATTTTCCAACGGAGTAACGGAACCGCCTGTAAAAAAGCTGGCCGGACTGGATCATTTACGGGCGCTTGCCATTGCGCTGGTATTCCTTTGTCATTACCGGATGTTTGGCCACCCTGACTGGGTGAATGAAGCGGGCAGCTTCGGCTGGACGGGCGTGGACCTGTTCTTTGTGCTGAGTGGTTACCTGATCTCCGCGCAGCTTTTCAAAAGTTTGCAGCAGGGCAAAGGTATTTCGCTGAAGGAGTTTTACATCAAACGGTTTTTCCGCATTCTGCCGGCTTACCTGGCAGTGCTTACCTTATATTTTGCCGTACCTGCTTTTAAGGAGTTTGAAGGCTTACCACCGCTCTGGAAATTCCTCACCTTTACGCAGAACTTTGGCCTGTACCTGGGTACGTCAAGGGCTTTCAGCCATGCATGGTCGTTGTGTATTGAGGAACAGTTTTATTTGTTCCTGCCATTGATCCTGTTGTTCGTTTCCCGGTTCAATGTACCGCGGGTAATTGCCTTCGGATTACTAACATTTTTTGTTGCCGGTTTTTTCATCCGTGCCTGGGGCTGGGCGCATTTGGTAGCGCCTTTAGACGGGCAGGATGGTTTTGGCCTGGCCTGGTTTAAATGGATCTATTATCCTACCTATAACCGCCTCGATGGATTATTGACCGGCATTGCCATAGCTGCCATATTTCAGTACCGCCCGGCGCTGAAAGAAAAGCTTACCCGGCACGGGAATGCCATGCTGTTACTGGGCCTGGCGTTGATCACCGGCGCTTATTTTTTATGTAATAAAGAGATGTTCACCTGGAATACCACCGTGATCGGCTTTCCACTGATCTCCATTGCGTTTGGGGTAATGGTGATAGCGGCGTTAAGCCCGTCCTGCATTTTATATAAGCTGCCGGCGCGGGGCACCGGTTTAATTGCTACTTTATCGTACTCCATTTACTTAAGCCATAAAGGAGTGGTACACCTCACTCAATTGTGGTTAGGCAAATTTTTAGCTCCCAATGGGATGGGCATGTTTGTGATCTGTACCGGGATGGTAGTGCTGGCAGCCCTGGTGTTGAGATGGGTGGTTGAAAAACCGTTTTTAAGATTGAGAGATAGGGTGTTGAGGAGGCGGGATGAGGCCGCATTGAAGCCTGTAAAGGAAGAAAGGCACCCTGCAGTATATTAATGGGCTGTTTATTAAGTAGTTAGTGTCTGCAGACGCTAAGCAGTTTAGTATTGAATATTACTTTAAATTTGTACAAACGAAAATGATATGGGGGAGCCTTCATTAAATAAACAAATAAACAGCTATCTGGAACAACTGAATGCACGGCAGAAAAAGGCTATTCTTACCATTGCTAAAACTTTTGCAGAAGAGCAGGAGGTGATAGCGTATAGCGATGAATTTAAAAAAGAGCTGGATCGCCGGTATGAAAATTATAAAGGAGGTGAAGTCCTGATAAGTGAAGCCACAGCAGATAAACGGATACAGAAAGTATTAAAAGCTGGTAAGCGTAAATGAGCTACACCATTGCTTACCAGAAAGTTGCTATAGAGGAATATGAACTTGCTATTGACTGGTATGCAGAAAGGAGTGAACAAGCTGCAGAAAACCTCGTTATTGCAATAAAAGAAAAACTGGATCTACTCCGCACGGAGCCAGACCGTTACCGTAAAACTTACCGTCAGTTCCGGGAAGTAGCATTAAAGAAATATCCCTATAGTATCGTATATTTTATTAATGAAGCAGATAAGATGGTAATCATTACTTCCATTTACCATCATAAACGCAGCCCACTTAATAAATACAAAAAGAAATAACTTTTCCCTGCTCCACTTTAACATACTCTTAAGAAATGATGTTTTATTTTAATAGAGCATAACCCTGCCCTTGCTCAATTAAAACCATCAAACATGAACTTCAACAAGATCAACAACATTACCGGTTGGATCGTGTGTGTGATAGCGTGTACCGTGTACCTGCTTACTATGGAAGCTACCGGCAGTCTCTGGGACTGCGGGGAATTTATAGCCGCCTCTTACAAACTACAGATCCCTCACCCGCCGGGCGCCCCGCTGTTTGTGCTGCTGGGCCGCCTGTTCAGCATGTGGCTGTCGCCCGCGCAGGCTGCGGTAGGGGTGAATGTAATGAGCGCCCTGGCAAGTGGTTTTACCATCCTCTTTCTTTTCTGGACCATTACGCATTTTGCGCGTAAGCTAATGGTAAAGGACAATACCACCATCAGCGGGGAGCAAACATTGTTGATCATGGGCGCCGGTGCAGTAGGTGCGCTGGCCTATACCTTTTCTGATTCCTTCTGGTTCTCTGCCGTGGAAGGTGAAGTATATGCCATGTCATCCCTGTTTACGGCGATGGCTTTCTGGGCCATTCTCAAATGGGAGCAGGAGGCAGACAGGTCCTATGCAGACCGCTGGCTGATACTGATCGCCTACATTATAGGATTATCCATTGGCGTGCATCTCTTAAACTTACTGACCATTCCGGCCATGGTAATGGTATATTATTTCCGCCGTCACAAACCTACGCTCAGGGGCACGCTGCTGGCATTAATGCTGGGCTGTGCCATTACAGGGGTTGTACAAATAGGTTTTATCCAATACCCGGCTAAAGCTGCCGGCGCAATGGATGTATGGTTTGTAAATTCATTGGGCATGCCGTTTAACAGCGGCTCCCTGTTCTTTGTAGTAGTGATGATAGTGGCGCTGGTGCTGGGTATGCGCTGGGCAAAACGCAAGGGACATTACTTTGTGCGGCTGGGGTTATTATGCACTATCTTTTTATTCATTGGTTACTCCACTTACATTACAACGCTCATCCGTTCCAATGCCAACCCGGGTATTGATATGTATAATGTAGATAATCCTGTGGCATTGAAGGGTTACCTGGGCCGGGAGAATTACGGTGATTTTCCGCTGGTGTACGGACAGGTGTTCACCGCCAAACCACAGGACTACAAAGAAACCGGTAATACTTACAGCAAAGGCGCCAGTAAATATGAAGTTACCGGCAAGCGTTATGAGGCCGTGTATGACAGTAAAGATATGATGCTCTTTCCCCGCATCTGGGACACCCAGAACGACCAGGGGCATGTGGATGCTTACCGGCAGTGGCTGGGACTGGCGCAGGGCGAGCAGCCTACGTTTAAGGATAACATCCGCTTCTTTATGGGATACCAGGTGAACTTTATGTACCTGCGTTATTTCATGTGGAATTTTGTAGGCCGGCAAAATGATATACAGGGTTCCGGCAATGTGCGGGATAGTAACTGGGTATCCGGCGTATCCTTCATAGACAACCTGCTGTATGGCGATCAGAGCAAGCTGCCGGATAGTCTGAAAGAAAATAAAGCGCATAACACTTTATTCTTCCTGCCGCTGATCTTAGGCATATTTGGCTTGTTGTACCATTACAAACAGCGGCGGAAAGACAGCCTGGTGGTGGGGCTTTTATTCTTCTTCACCGGCCTGGCTATTGTGCTCTATATCAATCAGCCCGGTAACCAGCCCAGGGAAAGGGATTATGCCTTTGTGGGCTCTTTCTATGCTTTTGCCATCTGGATAGGGCTGGGGGTATTGGCTGTGCATACCTGGTTACAACAGCGGGCCAGGCTAAAATTCGTATATGCGGCGCCGGTAGCGCTGCTTACCTGCCTGCTGGCCGTGCCTGCCTTGATGGCTTCCCAGGAGTGGGATGATCATGACCGTTCCCAGAAAGTGCTGGCCCGTGATATTGCCAAAGATTACCTGGAGTCCTGCGCACCCAATGCTATTTTGTTTGTAGCAGGCGATAATGAAACGTACCCCTTGTGGTATGCACAGGAGGTTGAAGGCATCCGCCCGGATGTGCGCGTGATCCATACCAGCCTGCTGAGCGCCGACTGGTACATTGAGCAGCAGACCCGGCGCACCAATAAAGCCGGCAAGCCGGTAGCTATGAGTTGGGGGGCCGATCAATATAAAGGAGATAAGCATAATTACATACTGTACCATGATGCCGGTATTTTTCCGCAGGATAAATTCTACAACCTGAAAGAGGTGATGGCCTTTATGGGTAGCGATGATCAGCGCGCGCAGCTTATGACCAGCAGTGGTGAATCCATGAACTACCTGCCCTCCCAGCAGTTATTCCTGCCGGTGAATAAAGCGCAGGTGCTGGCGAATGGTACTGTATCTGCGGCAGACAGTGCACGGGTAGCCCCGCAGGTAACCTTCCGCATTAACAAGAATGCGTTATATAAGAACGACCTGGCCATGCTGGACATTATTGCCACCAATAACTGGGAACGGCCCATTTATTTTGCCAACCCGTTTATTCCGCGTGGCACCGGTTTGGAGAACTACCTGGAAAGTGAGGGCATGACCTACCGCCTGGTGCCTTTAACACCACTTGCGGACGATGCTGCCGCCGCTGCGGTAGATGGTGTGCCGGTAAACTCAGGAAGAATGTATGATAACCTGAAAAAATTTGCATTCTGCAGCGCGGATAAAAAAGGCGTTTACTTTGATGAGCCCAACCGTAGCATGCTGCAGCAGCTGCGCTCCACCTATACACGCCTGGCTATTGACCTGGCAGCCAAAGGTGATAAAACAAAAGCGCTGCATGTGCTGGATACCATGGACCGTAACATACGCGAAGATAATTATGCCTATGGTATGACCTCGCAGGGAAATTCGCACAACATGAGCTCCATGCAGGTAGCCTATGCTTATTACCTGGCCGGTAACCCGGAAAAGGCGGAAGCGATCTCAAAAAAGATCATCAAAGATTGTGAGCAGCAGATCGCCTATTATGAATCTTTACCGGATGATAAGCTCACGAATGACCTGCGTACCGATTATCAACGCGCTACAGAATATATTATTCCGCAGCTGCAGAAAATGAAGGCAACCTTTGGCAACAAGCCCGGAAAGCTGTTGTAGGCGGCCCGCAGGGCCGCCTACACGGACCACGGACCATGGTCCACGGTCCACGGTCTGCGGTTGGGGGATGATGTCCTTATGTTGAATTAGTTTAGATTAATTAGCATACTAAAAGTAAAAGCAAGCATTAAAATGAAGCTCAATGCCATTTTAATGCTTGCTTTTTTATTGAGAGATTAAGATTAAGTCCATCGTACTACACCACGGGGCTGCTTTACGAAGTACTAATACCTCCGCACTACGCCATGGACTGTGGACTATGGACCATGGACCGCTACGGCGTTACCTTAGTAACGCAGTAGCACACCACAGCACAGGCGCCTGGCCATGCAGGTCGCCGGTAACACGGCCGCGGTCCAGGTAATACTGGTGATCATTCTTTTTATTGGTGCCTTCACATACTTCGCGGATGTTATTGTTCTCATCCAGGTAAGTGATCAGCTTCAGCCAGCCTTTACGGGCAGCCGGGCCATAAGTGGCAGCATCCAGCCAGCCGTTCTTTACGCCGGTGATCATAGCAAAGGTGAACATGCCGGTGCAGGAAGTTTCCGGCCAGGAGCTGGCATCATCCACCAGCTGCCGCCACATCCCATCTGCTGCCTGGTATTTTAATAAAGAGGCCATCATGGTCTTATATCCTTTCATAATGCGGGCGCGGTCAGGATTATTTTCGGGCAGGGAGCGTAACAGCTCGCTCATACCGGCTGCCATCCAGCCATTGCCGCGGCCCCAGAAATAAGGCACATCCGGTGCATGGTAAAAAAGGCCGTTGGGGCGTTGCAGGCTATCCAGGTACAGCACCATTTCTTTGGCGGCGCGTTCTATGTATTTCGGATCATTAGTAGCGCGGTAAGCCTGGGCCTGCACTGCAGTGATCATATACATATCATCGATCCATAAACGGGTTTGCCCGGTATAACCCTGGTGGTACCATTCCATTGCCTGCGGAGTGGCGCGGGCGCCTTCCGGTGCGCTCCATTGCTGGTCGGCTATTTGCCGGCCCAGGGTTAAATATTTCTGATCTTTGGTTTGCATATATAATTCCAGCGGTACTGCGCCGAACACGGTATTGTCTACATGCACCGCTTCCGGCACCATGGATGATTCTGTAGTGAACAGCGGGATAAAACGTTGTTCCAGCTTATCTAACAGGGCCTTATCTTTTGTTTCTTTGGCAAAGGTTAGGGAGCCATACCAGGCGCAGGTTTCCGGGTAAATAATAAATTTAGAAGGACCATGTCCGACATTGCCGTGAGGGGTTTCAACAAAATGTTCCGCCACACGTTTGCCAACTTCCTGTGGTGTGCTGCCTTTAGGAAAATCTTTAAAATAAGCATTGGCCTTTTTGGATTGCGCAGCAGCGCCGGTGTTAACAGCTGCAGTAAAGAACAAAACCGCCATCAGGCGGTACAGGGTGGGTTTCTTCATAATCGTGTTATTTATTAGGAATAACAAGATAATAAAGCCGCCGCTTTTATTCAGGGTTATTTAACACGTAAATGGCCTGCGCCTCTCTTTCAGTAACCGGCTGAAAGTTAGTGCTAATAATAAGCGAAGCCTTGGTAGCATCCGCAAAATCCATCGCCACAATGCCAAACCGCCCGCGCTGGTTAGCCGTAAAAAAGCGGATGATATTGTTACCCATAGCCAGGGATACTTTTTTAATATTGGGAATGCGTAGGAACGCGCGCGGTTTATACCCACTCAGGAAATTAATATACAGGGCTTCGGTATTTACGGAGCTGGCTTCTGTAAGCAGCGCATTGCTGTTGCTCCATTTAATACGGTTACGTGGCACCAGGAACTCATCCTGCACCCGCAGCTGCGTAGGGCCGTTATTGATAGTAAAGGTGCGGTTCCGGGCCCAGCCGGTAGCATCAATCCCCTTATCTTCATTTTTAGCAGTAAAGCGCCGCAGCAATACAATTTTGCCCCTGGCTTCCTGCAGGGTAGGGATGGTAGGGCTTAAATACCATTTATCTGCATACCGTTTTGCATAGGTGTCAAATGTTTCCTCAAAAGAGCGGGTATTATTAACAGAGCGGTATTCTTCCTTAATGCTCATGATAATACATTCACCGGGGTGGCGGTCCAGGAACTCCGTACAGGCGTGCATCACAGCATCAAAATCAAGCCGCTGGTACACAATGCCGTGATGAATGGAGAATTTATTATCAATGTGGCGGCAGCGCACATCCAGGAAGCGGATGCCGGCCTCCAGCTGTTCGCTGATAGTTAATGTCTGGCATTTGGCGGTTTTGCCAAAACGCTCGTAACGCGCGCAGGCATTGTGGGAGCCGGGCAGGGAAAGGTGTGTAAGGTTCACATTACCAGGCACCATCTCCATCCAGCCGCTAAGCGGAATGCTGGCCGGATACGCCGGCGTAGAGGTTTTAAAGGAGGCGTGCTTGAAATAGGATGCCGCCTCCGGGCGTGCTTCGTAAACAGGTAGCTCTCTGGTGCAGCCAATCAAACAGATCACTGCCACCATGCAGGCGGCGGCAGCAATGAACGGTTGCTTATTCATAGTAGCAGTTGTAGGTTCCACAAAATTACGTTCAGCTATCTGTTTAACCAGCTATAGCCACGTGGTATAACAATTTGGTAATACTATCTGATATTTACTATACCACTTTTGTTATTTATACAATATAAGGCAGAACGCAATTAAAAGATGAAAAAATATGATTCGCCGGAATTTGACTGAAAAGAGACAAATTTTCTATTAATTTAGTTCCTGCAGTTTCCAGGGAAGCTTCACCTATTTTATTGAAACCGAGCATGATAAACCTTTCCTGTCATACAGGAGAACCGCCAGAGGGGGGCGTCATGAGCACCTAGAAAAATGGATAGCTTGTGTATAAAGCAAATGAAGAACGTTCCTATGAAGGCAAAACAGGTTTTCCAACCGGCCAAAAGGAGCAAATCGGAGCAACAGATCTGTCGGTACCATTGAACAGCAGTGCTTTTAAGCAGCTTGTCCAACCGAAAGTGGAACAACATAAGAGTCTAAATCGTCGCAACAAACATCTAACGGGTGAAATGCAACAGAGCACCTATAATGAAACCGAATTGTTTAAGCGTATAGCTGAAGGAAATGAGCCCGCCTTTCGTCAGCTATTTGAGATGTACCGGCAACGGCTCTTCATTTTTGCATACCAGTTATCGCATTCTACTGTTGATGCTGAAGAAATTGTACAGGACATTTTCTTAAAACTTTGGGAGAACAGGACGCAGCTGGCGCTTGTCAGCTATCCCCGTAAATATATTTATACCATGGCGCGCAACCGCGCCCTGGACCTGCTGGCAGCCCTGGCCAAAGATAAAAAGGCCATGCAGGCTATTTGGGCCAACCTTTCCCCTTTACAGAATGTAACGGAAGAGCTTTTGCAGGCGCAGGAGAGCCAGCGGCTTATTAACGAAGTGATTGCCCAGCTGCCGGAGAAAAAGCAGGCCATTTTCTGGCTCAGCCGCCGGGATGGATTGTCGCACCAGGAAATAGCCCGGCAAATGGACGTTTCCGTGCAAACGGTGAAAAATAATCTTACGGACATATTAAAATATGTAAGGCTGTACCTCTCCAGGCATGCACAAGTATTATCCATTGTATGTTGCTGGGTACAGATGATCCTATATAATCGGCATTAGGAATGTTCTGACACATAGCAGAAAAAAATATGTATTTTCTTCCCGGTACTATCCCTTTTTAAAACAGTCTGTATAAGTACAGAGTACAAAAATGTCAACAATGACGGGGAATTCCGACCGCCTCACCTATTTGTATAGGAAGTATATTGATGGAACATGCACGGAAGTAGAATTGCAGGAGTTTTTTGAATACATCGGCCAACCGGGAATGAAGGAAAAGCTGGAAGCGCTGGCAGATGAACACCTGGAAAATATTCTTCCCGGATCGGCAGAGCCGCCCATAGACTGGGACTATATGTATAGCAGGGTTACCCGCAATGCACTACCGGCAACGGGTACACAAGGTAAAGTAAAGCGGTTATTGGCATGGCCTGCCGTAGCAGCAGCCTCCATCATAGTTCTGATGGCGGCTACCGGGCTTTACTTCCTGTTCAGAGAAAAACACCATGAGCCGGCATGGGCGCATAACCGGTTTCAGAACGATCTGCCGCCGGGTAACAGTAAAGCGGTATTAACGCTGGCCAACGGCACCTCTATAGCATTGTATGAAGGAAGCAGCAGCTTTCTTTCACAGCTGGAAAATACCAAAGGGCTGAAGCTGAACAGCGGAGAGCTGGTGTACGAGCCACCCTCCGATGTTGCCGCCACAGCAGGTTATAATACGCTTACCACGCCCAGGGGCGGCCAGTTCAGACTGGTATTGCCGGATGGCAGCAAGATATGGCTGAATGCCGCATCGTCCATTACTTACCCGGTAACCTTTACAGGCAGCAGCCGTACAGTAACCATTACCGGGGAGGCTTACCTGGAAGTGGCCAGGAACCCGGGGAAACCATTTAAAGTAATGGTGAATGGGATGGAGATAACCGTGTTGGGCACTTGTTTTAATATTAATGCCTATACGGACGAAGCAGGGGTCAGCACCACACTTTTAGAAGGAGCAGTAAGAGTAAGCAGGGGAAATAATATACAGGTGCTGCAACCAGGCCAGCAGGCGCAATTACAGCCCGACGGCACTTTCCGCCTGATGCCGGATACCGACACTGCCGCTGTTACCGCCTGGAAGAACGGCATGTTTGCCTTTAATGATGCAGATATCGCCTCTATAATGCGGCAGGTGAACCGCTGGTACGATGCAGAAATTGTTTACACCAGCGCCGTATCACAACATTTTGTGGGATCCATACCCAGGGATGTGCCGGTTTCCAAGCTGCTAACTATGCTGGAGCTAACCGGAAGGCTCCGTTTCAGGATAGAAGGCAAAAAGATAATAGTAACGCAACCGTAGTAAATATTATATAGCTAAACCAAAGTAAGGTAATCAACCGTAAACCGTTTTCAAGTAACTATTGAACGTCATCATTTTACCGTTAAGTAATTCGTATTAGACTTGTTATTTTATCACCTTTAAAACAGCCAGCATATTAATGTAGAGAAAACAACAAAATGAATACCCTTAAAAGGAAATAGGAATGTTGGTCGCATTCCCCTATTACCCTGTGGGTGATCTAAACCATCGTGTTCTGAACATTTATTAATCAACCAAAATCTAATCTATGATCTTCGCCGTCTGGTGCAGAGGCAGGCTTGTTACATCATTCCTGTCACTGGTATTATTACTCGCTATTTGCCTGCCAGTAAGTGCCGGTACCTTACAAAGCATTACCCTTTCTTTAAAGGACATTACCCTGGACAGGGCTTTCAAAGAGATACAAAAACAAACAGGCTACTCCTTCCTATACTCAAGAGAAGACCTGGAAAAAACCGAACCTGTCAACCTGGAAGTAAAAAATGTAGATCTTCAATCCGTATTAAAACTCTGCTTTCAACATCAGCCGCTTACCTACAACATTGTAGATAAAGTGGTGATCGTAAAAAGAAGCGCCGGCTCCACCAATGTAAGCTCAGTGCAAAGCATGGCACCTATGGCTGTACAGGGGCCTGTGAAAGGAGTGGTGATCAGCTCTGATGGCGGTCCAGTACCCGGCACCGTTATCCAGATAAAGGGCAAAAGCTCGGGTACCGTTACGGATGGGGAAGGCCGCTTTGAGCTGAACGTACCCATTGGCACTACGCTGGTGATCCGCTCTGTAGGCTATGAGCCGCAGGAAATAAAAGTGGAAAGCGAGGCGTCCCTGCGCATTGTGCTGAAAGTAAGCAACAGCATACTGGAAGAGGTGATCGTAACCGCCGGTGGTATTAAATCCAAACGCCGTGAGGTAGGTACCGCCAACACTACTATTAAAGCAGCCACGCTGGTGGCCGGAAAAGCAGTGAACATTGCCGGCGGCTTACAGGGTAAGGTAGCAGGTTTGCAGATCAATGCCACCAATGGTGGTGTAAATCCCAACTACCGTTTGATATTAAGAGGCCAGCGTTCCTTAACCGGTAACAACCAGGCACTGGTAGTATTGGACAACGTAATTGTACCTAACACGGTATTGGGTAACCTGAACCCTGAAGATGTGGAAGACCTGACCGTGCTGAATGGCGCTGGTGCAGCCGCTTTATACGGTTCACAGGCATCTAATGGCGCTATCATCGTAACCACTAAAAAAGGTAAGAACGGCATCACACAGGTAAAAGCATCCAACACTACCACCATTGAATCGGTAGCCTACTTTCCCAAGCTGCAATACGGTTTTGGAGCAGGTGGCAGCGCTTATGGCTATGATGCTAACGGCAAGCCGCTGTTCTCCAACCTGGAAAACCAATCTTACGGCCCTGCATTTGACGGCTCCAAAGTGCCGCTGGGCGAGCCGCTGGAAGATGGCAGCCAGGATTCCGCTATGTATAGCGGCAACAATGAGCACAACAATTTCTGGCAGCATGGCTTAACCAACCAGACGGATTTTTCCGTTACCAGCGGTGATGATAAATCTACCTTCTACCTTTCGGGCCAGTATGCTACCATAAAAGGTACTACGCCTAAAGATAAATTCAACCGCACCACCTTACGCGCCAACGGTACCCGTAAAATAGGCAATAAGGTAAGCAGCACTTACGCTATTGGCTATACGCAGAACAGGTGGGATATTACCACGCAAACCGCCAGCATGTACGCTAACCTGCTGAACATGCCGCAGAACGTGGATATTACCAAGTATAAGAACTGGCAAACCGACAAGTTTGCCAACCCTAATGGGTTCTATAATCCCTGGTACCAGAATCCTTACTTTACCCTGGATAACAACCGCTCCAAAAGCCGGAATGATTATTTAACCGGTAACCTGGAGCTGAAATATTCCCCGGCCGAGTGGGTTGACCTGACGGTACGCCAGGGTATTGCTACCCGCAACTACTCCGGCAAAACCTGGCAGGGCGCGTTTGATTATACGGCTTATGCAGAAACAACCAGTGGAGCTAAAACAGATATCCCTGCTGCGGTTTCCGATGAAAGCGGTTATATCACAGAGCTGCTCAGCGATGCATTTGCGCAGTTCCGCAAGGAGTACGGAGATTTCAGCTTTAACCTGATCACCGGTGGCCAATGGCGCCAGGATGAATCCAAGTTCGTAAACATTAATGCAACCGGCTTAACCATCCCGGACCTGTATAACGCCAGTAACACTACCTCTAACCTGGGCGGTGGTGAGGTGAATTATAAAGCCCGCCAGATGGGCGTTTATGCTGATTTCCGTATCGGCTATAAGAATTTCCTATTCCTGCATGGTACCGGCCGTAATGACTGGGTTTCCATACTGGCGCCTGATAACCGGTCTTTCTTCTACCCATCTGTGGACCTGTCTTTCATAGCCAGCGACGCTATTACCGCATTAAAGCAAAGCCGCACCATTACTTACCTGAAGCTGAGAGGCGGCTGGTCAAAAGTAGGCCAGGTGAACCTGGGTAATGCCGGTGATTTTGGCGCGTACTACCTGCAGCCCACCTTTAGCCAGGCCAATGGTTACCCTTACAATGGCGTAGCCGGCTATACGGTGAATAATACGCTGATCTCCTCCAGCCTGAAGCCGGAGATCACCAAAGGTTATGAAGCAGGTTTTGATTTAAACCTGCTGGACGACCGTATTACTACCAGCGTAACCTGGTACAGCACCAAAACCGATAACCAAACGGTAAATACTACTGTGTCCAGCGCTACCGGGTTCTCCGTTTTTCGTGTGAACAGCGGGCAAACCACCAGCCGCGGCCTGGAAGTAACCACACACGTAACCCCCATCAAAACGGCTGACTGGGATGTAACCGTAGGTGGCAACTATACCTTCCTGGACAATAAGGTAAATAACATCAGCGCGGATCTGCCCCGGTTATCACTCTCTGCCTATGGCAATGGTACCGGTTCCTATGCCGTAGCCGGCAATATGTTCCCGGTAATTATGGGTAAGGATTACAGCCGCGATCCGGAAGGCCACGTGATCGTGGACCGCATTACCGGTACACCTAAAACAGATGATACCATTAAGATCCTGGGTAATGCAGTGGCGCGCCATCGCCTGAGCCTGGACCTGAACGTACGCTTCAAACAGTTCCGTTTATCTGCCCTGTTTGAATACCGCGGTGGTTACATGGTGTTTAATAATATGGGTGGTGAGCTGGATTGGTCCGGCACCGGTTACAGAACAGCAGCGTTTAACCGTGACCGTTTTGTATTCCCGAACTCCGTTTATGAAGATCCCAACCACCCGGGCCAGTACATTAAGAATACCAACATCACCGTTACTGACGGTAATGGTAACTCCGGTTTCTGGACCAATGATGAAAACCGTACGGTGGCCTCTAACTATGTTACCTCCGGCGATTTCTGGAAGATGAGGGAGATCGCATTGTCTTACGACGTGCCGGCATCCTTCCTCAGCAAGATCAGGGTTGTTAAAGCCGCCACTATTAGTGTGCAGGCACGTAACCTGTTCATCTGGCTGGCCAAATCAAACTATTATACAGATCCTGAATACAGTGATGCAGGTAATGACAGCAACGGTATAGGCCTTACCGGTCTGGGGCAAACGCCTCCTTCCCGTTTTTACGGCGCCACCCTGTCATTGACATTCTAACTGCATCTTAAAAAATCAGAGAAATGAAAAAACGCTTACTACTTTTTATATCCATAGGAATGGTTGTGTTGGGAAGCTCCTGTAAAAAATACCTGGATATCAACACCAACCCGAATACCGCTACCTCCGCTACGCCGGAAGTAGTGCTGCCGCAGGCAATTGTATATACTGCTGCCAACATCAGCAGCTTTAACAGCTACGGCTCCCAGCTGGTAGGTTATGCCGCCAACGCCGGTGGCTACGGTGGTTTTGGTGCAGCGGTCACCTACAATTTCAGTAATGCTACCAGCACCGGTTTATGGACCTCCTCCTACGACCTGCTGGAGGATTTCCAGTACGTGATACAACAAACAGATACCATAGCGGATTACGGTTACTTTAATGCGGCAGCCCGCATTATGAAGGCTTTCAACTTCCAGCTGCTGGTAGATACTTATAATGATGTTCCCTACAAGGAGGCATTAAAGGGCGTTAATGAGCTTACACCCGCTTATGATAAGGCAGAGGATATTTACAAGGACCTGGCCATACAGCTGGATTCTGCCATCATCATCATTAAAAATACACAAGCCAGCCAGGAAGGCAGCAGCACCAGTAATGTAAAAGACCTGGGGAGCAGCGCAGATCCGATGTTTAAAGGCGATATGGAAAAATGGAAACAGCTGGCCAACACCCTTAAGCTTCGCTTAATGATACGTGCAGGCGGCAAGGTTACTTTTGCCAACACCGCTTTTGATGATGCCGGCTTCCTGACCACTGACGCTATTATAAACCCCGGTTATTCCAGGGATAACAACAAGCAAAACCCTGCCTGGAACACCTGGGTATATACCTCTACCGGCAGCGCAGGCAATAAAGCCTGGATACCTACCAAATGGATCCTTTCATTTTACAATGGTACCAAGCTGGATGATTACCGGGGGTATGCCATTTATTACCAGTTCCCGAACACTACTGCTAACCAGCTGGGTTTTGAAAGTAACAGCGTACCATCTGCACCTGCAGGCAGCGCCTGGTTATCCGGGGCTAATGCAGGCAGCGACAGGGGCAGCACCTCTGCAGGCGGCAGTATTGGTATTTTCAAAGCGCCCAGTGCCGGTGAGCCTTTAATGCTGGCAGCCGAAAGCTTTTTATTGCAGTCAGAAGGGGTGGTAAGAGGCCTTGTTACCGGCGATGCAAAAGTGTTGTTTGATGCCGGCGTGCTGGCTTCTTTCAAATATGATTATATGAAACCGGACGGCACCTTTGACCTGGCTGGCTGGGATCCGCAGGTGGATTATGATGCTTACCTGGAAAATAATCCGGACAACTACCTGGTGCATTTTGAGCTGGCCACCACGCAGCCGCAGCAAATAGAAGCCATCATTACCCAGAAGTATGTGGCGCTGAACTTCATACACGGGCATGAAGCCTGGAATGAATACCGCAGAACACATTACCCTGCTATTACAAATGGCTCTTCAGACGCGCTGAAAACATTTGCTTCCACACAATCTATCAGCACCCGTCCTGACAGGCTGCCTACCCGCCTGCTGTACCCGAATACGGAATCATCCAACAACGGCACTAACATGCCTAAGGGGATCAATCCTTTTTCATCACTTATTTTCTGGGCAGCACAGTAACGGAGAGTTGTTTTGTGAAGTATAAACAATTAAAAAAATTACGATGAAATATATTATAGAGAAAGTATCGCTTGCTGTAATGGCACTGGCATTTACTTCCTGCTTAAAGGACCACCTGGCAGTGGACCCGGCGCAGTCTAACAACGTAGTGGAATTTGAGAATACCGGCTCTATTGTATCACCAGCAGGCGCAGTAGTGCCCCGGTTTTCAGTGGATCTGGGCAGCCTGGGCGAAGGAGACTCCGCCAACATCAATTTAAATCTCAGTTACTCCGGTGCCGCCATGGCGCCTAATGATATTACGGTTACGCTGGAGGTTGACACTGCTGCATTAAATGCATATAATGCAGAGCAGGGGACGAACTACGTTGCGCCCCCTGCCAGCGTATACCATCTGCCCAGCAATATCGTGATCAAAAGTGGTACGCAAAAGATCCAGGTGTATGTGGCTATTATCAGGAGCAGCGAGTTTGACTTTAATGTGAATTATGCGCTGCCGTTAAAGATCGCATCCGCCTCCACCGGTATTATCAGCGGTAACTTTGGTACTGCGCTGTTTTCCTTTGCTGTGCGTAACAGCTATGATGGTGTTTACACTATGACGGGGTCTATGACAGACAATATCAGCTCCACCCTTACAGGTTACTATCCGCTGGATATGAACCTGATCACTTATTCCGGTAACTCCATTGCCATGTATGATCCGAATGTGGCCAAAACCTACGGCCACCCTATCAGGAGCGGCGCTACCGGCACCTCTTACTACGGCAGCTTTAGCCCGGTGTTCTTTTTTGATGATGCAGGAAAGATCACTTCTATTACTAATTATTACGGGCAGCTTGCCGGCGCCAATAAACGCTCTGCAGAGCTGGATCCTACAGGTGTGAACAAGATCACTTTTGGCGGTGATGGTAAAGTAGCTTCTTTTGAAGTAAGCTATTTTATGACGCAGAACGGCGCCGTAAGAACTTCTTTCAAAGAAAAGTTCACCTACAAATCTTCGAGATAAATGAGCACAGTTTTCTAACTGGTGCTTAGGCAAATCAGGAAGCTAGGTTGAGGCTTCCCCATAAGCGAGCATATAGCCCCCGTGAACCGGGGGCTATACTGTTTCATGGATAAAAAAAATCCCACCCGCCTGAAAGCGGATGGGAAATGACTTGGATGTTGGTCGCATCACCGGTCTGCGGGTAAGCTACATCGTGTTCTGAACTTATTAGTCACCCGGACCAAAAGTATGAATTTAACCAGGAATACATCCGGAAACCGCCCCTTTTTACATGAAAGGTTGGCGTGTCTGACGGGCTGCACCATATCATCTACGTATAACTACGTATAAGGGTAGCAGTTAATCCGGCAATTATTTTATCGCACTTAAGAGCTGCTCTATCATGCCGTTCATGGCTTTATAATCAATCCATCTTACCACGGCTACCAGTTCATGATAGGGATCAACATAAATAAAATTAGTGCCGTTGCCGATATGGATAAATGCATTTGCCGGTGCGCTTGCCGCCAGCTTATGATCAGTATTCAGGAACCAGTTCATATAACCATAAGTAGGCTCCGCAGCTGTAGGTGTAAGGGCTTGTTTAACCCATTGCTCAGACAATAGCTGCTGACCGTTCCAGTTACCCCGGTGCAGGGTTAACAGGCCAAAGCGGGCCATATCATATGCGCTGATGAACATACCACCGCCCCAATGCCCGCCACCACTAACCGATTGCACCGGCGCGCCATCCAGCACGATCCATGCATTGCGGTAGCCATACCAGCGCCAGGTATTGGATGCGCCGATAGGGTCCATAATATGCTGCTTTAATACCTGCGGCAGCGGTTGCCGCCATACGCAGGTAGCTGCCAGCGCCAGGGCATTCACCCGCACATCATTGTACTTATATACGGTGCCGGGGGCATTGCGTTTGCGGTGCAGCCATGCTTCAGGATCATTGCCCACCGGGCGGTCTGCCCAATCCGGCTTGCCCCATAAAGTACCTTCCCAGTCGCTGGTTTGCCGTAGCATTACCTCCCAGGTAAGGGTGCGGTTATGCTCACCCGCAAAAGGATATAACAAAGCTGGCTGCCCGGGTGTGGAAGCTGTGCTAACTGGGTTATATACTTCAATGGGCGGTATATAAGGCGCTACAGTATCCGTTACACTGCGTATAAGCCCATGGTCTACCGCCACACCTACTACGGATGATAAAAAGCTTTTGGTAACGCTGTTGGTTATATCCACGCGCAGCGGTTCTCCCCACTCTGCTACAATATAACCTTTGTAGATGATCACACCCGTAGGCTCTCCCCGTTCAGAGAAGGGGCCTATGCCTGCGCTGTACGGCTCTTTCCCGAACTGGATAGCCTGGGTAAGCTCCTGGTTGCGGGGATATTTGGATTCATTATCGCGTGCAAATTTAATAGCGGCCTGTAATTGGGCCGAATCCAGGCCCAATGCCGCGGGTGGGCGGTGCTGCCATTCTCCGCGGGGCGGAAAGTAACTTTTTGTTTTGGATTGTGCGTGGGTAAGCAGGGCGCAGCCCAGCAGAAGGGTGAGGAAAAAGAAACGTTTCATAGGGATAAATTACAAAAAATGTAGGAGGCATATCTGCATATCTAAACGCTGACATGGACTTCACTAGGGAAAAACATGGGATCCAGTAGGGAAAGACATGAGAAACACATGAGAAAGACATGGGAAAAACGAGGTAAGAGGCAGAAAATAAGGAGGAGCGATAAAATTAATACAGCTGGTTACGCAGGATGCGTTTGATCATTTGCACGGTAGTGCGGGTGGTTTGGCCTTTATATTTTTCCAGCACTTTGGTTTCGCTCATGCCGGCGCCCAGGTCGCTTACAATGTACCACCACTGACCCAGGAATTCAGCGTTAGGTGTGCGGTATTGAAGCAGGCGTTTTACAGTGGTAATAACCGTCATGCTAACGGCGCCATCATGCAGGGCAAATACTTCGTCAATACTCAGGCCCAGGGTAAGGTCATCGGCAATACGCGAGTAGTCGTGCAGGTATTTTTCGTTGGCTTCCATTACCTGCAGCATGGGGTTGCTGCTGTACTGGATCTGGGTATGTTTGCTGCGTTCCTTTGGTTTCTGTACCCGGGCAAAACCGCGGGCAATATTATCACAGATCACCAGGTCATCCGGCAGCAGCTCGAACCATTCTCCTTTTACGCGTTTATGCTGGAAAGCCATGTGGAGGCTTGCTTCCAGGTCATCCATAAGTGTGGTGGTGTATTGGCGTACCAGGCGGAAAACAATGGGCAGGTGGGTGTGGTAGGAAGAAAGCCTTTTTTGCAGATCCTGCGTTTTGCCGATCTTATAAAGGTTCTTCCCGGTTTTCAGCACATATACGGAATGTCCATTTTGCACCTGGTCCATGTACACGAAAATAAATAAATTATCAATGTGAAAAATGGTTTTATATAGTCCATGGTCCATAGCCGATGGTCCATAGCCTGGATCGTATGGTAATTTTAGCACGAATATGCGCCTTATCACGTTATACTCATCCTACGCACGGGCCAATGGACCATTGACTATCGACTATGGACTCCGAACCATCGACTTTCCTTATCTTTACTATTTACCCCCGCCATTCTTATGTTCTATATAGCAGACCTCCATATCCATTCCCACTACTCCCGTGCTACCAGCAAGGATCTTAACCTGGAAACCCTCTATCAGTGGGCCAGGGTAAAAGGCATTCATGTAGTAGGTACCGGCGATTTTACACATCCTCAATGGTTCAAAGAACTACAGGAAAAACTGGAGCCTGATGGCAATGGTTTGTTCCGCCTGAAGAACCCGCCCGCCACACCGGCGCTGCCGGGTATGAAGGTGCAGGATATTGATGTGCGTTTTTGCCTGACCTCAGAGATCAGCTCTATTTATAAATACGGGGATAAGGTGCGCAAGAACCATAACCTGGTATATGCACCGGATTTTGAAACCGTAGCCCGTATCAATGCAAAGCTGTCAACCATCGGTAACCTGGCTTCAGATGGCCGGCCTATACTGGGTTTGCCATCGCGCGACCTGCTGGAGATCGTGCTGGCCGCTTCCGACCAGGCCTACCTGGTGCCTGCGCATGTGTGGACGCCCTGGTTCTCCACCCTGGGCTCCCGCGGCGGTTATGACAGTATTGACGAATGTTTCCGCGATCTTTCCGGTCACATCTTTGCTATTGAAACCGGCTTGTCCTCCGACCCCGCCATGAACTGGCAATGGAGCGCATTGGACCGCTTTACGCTAATATCAAGCTCCGATGCACACTCGCCCCAGAAGCTGGGACGGGAAGCGAACCTGTTTGATACAGAGCGCAGTTATGAAGGGCTGTTCAATGCCCTTAAAACGCAAAAGGGATTTTTAGGTACATATGAGTTTTTCCCGGAAGAAGGAAAGTATCATCACGACGGACACCGTAAATGCGGTATTTCCTGGCTGCCGGAAGAAAGTGTGCAGCATAATTGTTTGTGCCCGCAATGCGGGGAGCCATTGACCATTGGCGTATTGCACCGCATTCAAAAACTCTCAGACCGCGCTGCACCGCAACGGCCGGAAGGCGCTGCCAGCTTCGATTATATTATTCCTCTGCCGGAGATCTTATCAGAAATAAAAGGCAGCGGGCCGGATAGCAAGGCTGTGCAGCAATTGTTCCATCAAACCATTTCCACTTTCGGCAATGAGTTTAATGTGTTAAAAGAAGTACCGGTAGAGGACCTGAACAAACAGGGAGGGCCGGTGTTGGCAGAGGCCATCCGCCGCATGCGTGCACAGGAAGTAAAACCGGTACCGGGTTATGATGGATTGTATGGCGTGATCAAAATATTTGAAGAAGGAGAGGTGAAAAACCTCTCCGGCCAGCTCTATCTGCTGGGTGGGCAGGAGGCGCCTGCTGTCAAAAATAAGAAAGGCACTTTTGCCGGCGCCACCGCTGCAGTACAGGCTTTTAGTCCGGTGCTGAAAGCGGTGAATGCGCCCTTGCAGCTAAATCCTGCACAGGAGCAGGTGAAGGCAGCGCTTAGGGGCGCCGTGTTGGTTACTGCGGGCCCGGGCACCGGTAAAACCAGCACACTCATTCAGTGGATCAGCCAACAGGTAACATCCGGGCAGGCAGCTCCCTGCCAGGTACTGGCCATTACCTTTACGCAAAAAGCCGCCGCAGAAATAAAAGAGCGCCTTACACATACCGTGGGCGATGATGTGCGGCCCATGCGGGTAGGCACTTTCCACGCCATTGCCTATCGCATGCTGCAGGACCATTACCCCGGGCTGGATACAGTGTATGATGAAGAAAGCCGTTTATCCATTATCCGCTTCCTGTTCCCGGAGCTGAAAGAAAGCGATAGTAAAAAACTATGCGAAGCCCTGGCCAACCTGTTTGAGCTACAGGACAGCAGTGGCTTTCCCAATATTCATAGCTATGCGGAACGTTACTGCGATTATGTGCAGCAACAGCATGCCGTGGATATCTCGCACATTTTAACACAGGTAACAGATAGCTGGAAAAAAGAACCTGCCTGGCTGGAGCAATACCGGCAGCAGGTACAGGCTATCGCGGTAGATGAGTTCCAGGACATCAACACCCTGCAATACACTTTCATTCAGCTGTTAGGCGCCGGTAAGAACATACTGGCTATTGGCGATCCTGACCAGGCTATTTATGGTTTCCGTGGTTCGGATGTAAAATTGTTCTTCCGTTTTGCAGCGGAATTTAATGCACAGCAGATCAGCCTTACGCAAAACTACCGCTCCACGCGCACCATACTGGAAGCCGCAGGGCAGGTGATACAGCATAATACGATACGCAGTGGGTTGCAGGTGGAGCCTACCAAACACCAGGGTCCGCGCATTAAGGTTTATAATGCGCCGGATGCTTTGCAGGAAGCAAAATATATTATCCGGGAAATAGAAAAACATGTAGGCGGGTTTCACCAGCTAACCAGTGGTGTTGCCCATAAAGGCGGATATGTTTTTTCTGATATCGCCATTTTATTCCGCACCCATGCCGTAGGCAAAGAGCTGTTAACCCTGTTACAGCAATCGGATATTCCCGTGCATCTGAGCGATGGCAAGGCCTTGCTGGCACATGCACCATTTTCTGTGATAGCGGATATACTGCGCATCTATTTACATCCTGGTGATATGGTGGCCCTGCATGGTGTGCTGCATTATGCATTGGGCTGGGAAAAGCAGGAGATCAGAACATACCTTTCCCAGCTGCATACCAAACAGCAGGACTGGCGCGTGCATGCACCAACCGCCATCAGTAAAAAAGCGAAAGACAATTTCGGGTTATGGCAAACCTTTTATGAGCAGCTGCCGGATGTGCTTTTGCAACGCGGGGCAGGAGGGGCTGTACAGGCCATTTGCCGTCAGTATTTACCGGACGGTTTTTTGAAGGAAGATCAGCTGTTAAAGAAAGCCACCATCATAACCCTGGCTAAAGAAGCGCAGGCCGATGTGCACCGGTTTTTGGAAGATACCACCTTAAGCGTGCATACCACTACCGGCCAGCAGCAGGCATATGGCATTCACCTGCTTACTTTTCACGCTGCCAAAGGACTGGAGTTCCCGGTAGTATTTATAGCCGGCGCAGAAAAGGGCATTACACCTTCCGGCAGGCAGGATACCGATATGGAAGAGGAGCGCCGCTTGTTCTATGTAGCAGTTACAAGGGCTAAAGAAGAGCTGCATATTACGCATGCGGCTACACGCATTTTATATGGAAAGGAACAGCAGCAGGAAATTTCTCCCTTTGTAAATGATATTCCCGGCGAGCTGCGCGAAGCAGTGAAGGCTGCGGCTAAAAAAGAAAAAAGCAAAACCGGCGAAGACCAGCTTTCACTGTTCTAGGCCGGTTTGCCTGATAGATCTATAAGCAATTTTTAAATAGACTTCAGGAAACGGATCAGCGCATCCCGCTCTGTTTTACTGAGGGATGCAAACTGCTGGCGGCTTTTTAATGCTTCGCCGCCATGCCATAAAATGGCTTCTTCCAGCGTGCGCGCACGGCCATCATGCAGGTAAAAAGGTGTACCGTTTGTTTTTTCAAACAGTCCTATACCCCACAGTGCCGGTGTTTTCCATTCATTTCCGTTTGCTGTAAAATCCTGGCGGCCATCACCCAGATCCGGACCCAGGTCATGCAGCAGCAGGTCGGTGTAGGGATGTATGCGCTGATTGCTTAATTGCTTAAAGCGTACATCCACACCTGTTTGTACGGTAGGCTTGTGGCAGTTGGCACAACCTGTTTGCACAAACAATTTTTCGCCCTGTTGTACCTGCGGATCTGTTACACTTCTGCGGGCCGGTACGGCCAGGCTTTGTATGTAAAATGCAGTTGCGTTTAAAATAGAATCCGGCAGCTCCGGATCATCCTTTAATCCATCAGCCGGCGGCTGCCCAAAGGAGCTTTCCTGCGGAAATACGGTGCTGGTAATACCCATATCCTGCTGGTAGGCAGCAGCCACCTGGGTAAGGATAGTAGCGGTGTTGGCCTTCATTCCAAAACGGCCCAGCATCATTTTTTTATTTACAGGGTCCCAGGTATAGTTGGGCCGCCCGCTGATGCCATCGCCATCTGCATCGCCTTCATCTGCAAAACCGAGCACCGTGGATTCAGGAATGTTCTGCAACAACCCTAACCCAAAAAAGGGCGGCGCCATACGTGCCGACATAATTACGCCGGCAGGCAATGGAATGTAAGGATTCAATATTGTATACCAGGGCTTGCGCAGTGTTACAATAGTGCCGTCCGGGTAAGTAAAGGGTTGATCTGTATAAGTAGTGCCTACCTTTGCCTCCGGCTGTTTACCGAAAATAGCTACGTCCTGCAGCTGCAGGCCAAAGCCAGGTACGGGCATGGGTCCGCCATGTTCGTCGGTACCGGGCATGCTTAAACGCACCAGCATGGAGGAGCTTACCAAACCTGTGGTGGGATTGCCTTTACCATCGTTATGATGGCAGCTTACGCAGCTCACATTGTTAAAAATGGGGCCTAAACCGCTGTTGATGGGCGCGGGCGCTGTTACAAAGGTTTGCTCCACGGCATGGTCGCCCAGCTCATGTGCATGTTGATCACTGGCATTCATGCCATCCATCATATGCCCAAAGGCTTTGCTGGTTTCATCAAACGCGGTGGCTGCGCCTCCGCTCAGGCGAATGTCGTATTCACTGTCCTCAAAAGTGGCTGGCTTGGTACACATCATTACCATGAATGGTAGGGTAAGCAATGCCGTCACTATGTATATCTTCCTTATCTGCATGTGGTGTATAATAAGCTACCGGCCTTAGTCGGTAATGTTGGTAATGATGAAAGGCCTCAGCTTTTCTTCCAGTGTTGCTTTCAGATCATTAATGGCATTCATGGTGTTCTGGCATTGTACTTTCTGGGTCAGGATGGCCTGCTCATAAGGTACGGTAATGCTGTTGAATGAGGTGATAGCTGCCTGGAATTTCTGCTGGATCTCATTATCCAGGGAAATGTTCTTCATGGCCACCAGCTTGTTTAAACCGGTACCTTCATTACCCAGGAATTTACAGGTGTATACGTTATATGCGCCGGTAATGTTATTCTTAAAGTCAATGGCAGAGTTGCCGCTGAAGGGTGATTCCACGATCTGCGGGTCCTGTGCATCAAAGGGCTCTTTCATTTTACCGCTGCCTACTTCGTCACAAATACCTATTAAACCATCTACAATGGCAATGTAGGCTTCCTGCTTTTTCGCAAATACGGAGCTGCCGCTGCCGGCGGTTTGTACTTTGCTGGCATAGTTGCCGCCTTCCGGCGCCCAGCTGGTGTACAGTGCCGTACAAATATTCTTCAGATCCAGGGAAAGGCTGGTGATGTATTGTTTCTGGCGGGCCGTAATGGAAGCTGCGGTGCGCTTACCGTCTTTACCCCACAGTACGTATTCTATCGGGTGGTAACCTCTCAGGGAAAGGGTGCTCAGGTTCTCAATGTCTGTCAGCTGCAAGGCATTGCTGCTGGCCAGCAGGGAGTCCATCTGCACATAATCCACCGGCCAGGTGTCCATGTTAGGATCGTAGTTATCATCCTCCACGGGGCCAAACAGGTAGCCTTCGCATTGTTCCCAGGTGCTGCGCATATCACGCCAGGCTGCCTGCGCCGCGCTAAGGTTAGCATCCGTAGCGCTGCTGTTCAGAGCTGTGATGGCGTTGTTCAGGGTAGTGGCTTTATCTTTCAGGTTGCTGTAGCCCGGCAAGCCGGTTTTAACAGCAAAATCTGCCAGCACGGTAGTTTTTACCGTGTTGAAATCTTCATTGGGATTACCGCCGTTGTTATCATCTTTACTGCATGCAAACAGGGTTAAGCTACCGGCTGCCAATAGTATGGATAATTGTTTCATGGTGTCTTACTTGTTAAATATGTATGATAAGGTTTGTGTTGTTGGTTTCTGTAGCCAGCTGCAGCAGGCGTTTTTCAGCAGGGCCTTTTTTTACCATGCCGGTTTTGTCAAACTGGCTGCCATGCAGGCTGCATAGAAAACCGTTGCCGGTGGGTATCAGCTGGTTGGCCTGGTGGGTGCAGCGCATTAATAAGGCCTCGTAAGTGTTGTCCGCGTTCTTGCGCACCGCAATTTCGTATTCATAATTCTTAGGGCTGATGATCTGCAGATCGCTGGTGGCGAACAATGAAAGCGGTACCTCTACCCGGTTGTTATTTACGGAAGTTTTAAACCCCTTCATGGTAGTGCCGCAGGCATCCAGCACATCGGCCATAGAAAAAGCAGCGGCGCTTAACAGGCAGGCCTTACACGTGTCTTTGAGGAAGTTTCTTCTATTCACCGTTATGCGTTTTCAGGTTTAAAATGCGTAGCCAATACCTACGTTCAGGAAGGTATTGTTTGTTTTATAAGGGATGCGCGCCGGGCTGGGATTAATAACCAGCACGGGATTTTCATCGCCGGTATGCGCCAGCCGTACATCTGCCTTAATGGCTACGTTAAGAATGGGCAGGTAGGTGAAGCCGGCTATCAGGTGTTGTTGTTTCAGCGTACCATCGTAAATACCATTATTGGGAATGGAGGAGTTCAGGTCAAATACTTCGTAACGTGCAAAGGCATTCAGCTGCTGCTCTTTGTATTTAACACTTTTTTCCAGCAGGTTATAGGCCAGTTCTGCATAGGCGCCATACATTACCTTACTTACGTTGTTGGCGTAGGCTTTGTTAATGTCGGCCGCATTGGGGTAAGAGATAATGCTGCCAATGGCTTTAAAGGCAAACCCGTTATGCGTGTATTGTATGTTGGCCTCACCTAAATAAAGGGGCAGCCCAAATGCGCCGTGGTGCAGCTGCAGGCTGTCGGACTGGCGTTTGTTGGCGCCATTGGTACCACCCATATAACCGGATACCTGGAAGCGGAAGTTCTGCCAGTAGTACTGCAGGGAGGCTGTAATGGCAATATCGTTGGCAAAAGCGCCGGAGCCTTCTGCACGGCCTTCTATAATGCCGGTGCCGTGTTCAAAAGAGGCGGCGCTTAGCCCGTTCAATAACGCGATGCTATAGTTCAAAGGCTGGCGGCGTAAGCGGCCGTAAAAACCAATACCCAGCTCACGCCAGGTAGCGGGTATAATAAGCTGCTCTACCAGCGGGCGCTCTACCCCGTTAAAATTCACCGGCAGGTGGTTTTCATTGAGCATGCCAATACGCGGGGTGAATAAACCAGCCACTATATACTGGCGGGGATTTAAGTTAAAGCGCAGGTAGGCCTGCTCCATAGCCAGCTCCCCTTTAAAATTGTCTTTACTGTCTGATCCGGCTTCCACCACGGTATTTTCCAGCTCCATTTCACTGAAGAACGAGATCTTGTCATTGAACCGGTGCCCAATGAATAATACCGCTCTTTCCAGCGTAGCCCTGGACATTTCCTCATTAAAGTTCCGTTGATAGAACGCAGATCCATAGCCGGATACTACCGTTTTATTGGTGGCCACACCGGCATTCAGGGAATCTTCGTTGGTGCGTAATACTAGCTGCTGTGCAGGAGTGTACTGTTGTGAGTATAGGAAGGGTATAGCGATGAAGCATCCCGCCAGACTTAAAAGGACCTTTTTCATATAAGCATTTCGTGCTGCAAATGTGCTGCATCATATCTATGTCCGTTTACGCAATCGGGAAATATTTTTATCTAAAGCGGAATATTTGGGGAGCGGGGTGTTTATTACCTGATTTTATATTATCAAAGCCTGATACTTTGTTGTAAAGGCCGGGATTTCCTTACCGGTGAGGTATACAGCCACCTGGTTTTGATCGTATCTTACCTTAACAAACTAGAATCGTGACACTTATGCGTACTATTCCGATCCTTTTGCTGCTGATCTTAACCGGCAGCATAGCCTACCCGCAGCAAACCGCCAACAAACCTGAAAGAGAGCAATGGTTCATGGATATGGGCCTGGGCATGTTCATTCACTGGAGCGTGGATGTGCAGCTGGGCGCAGTGATCAGCCATTCTATGGCCGGCGCATCGGAAGATTATTTGCAGAAATTCACCACGGAGCTGCCCAAAACCTTTAACCCTAAAAAGTTTGACCCGGAGGAATGGGCCGTGCTGGCCAGGCTGGCAGGCATGAAATACGTGGTGTTCACTACCAAGCACCATGCAGGGTTTTGCATGTGGGACACCAAAACAACGGACTTCAACATTATGCATACCCCCTTTAAGCGCGATGCGCTGAAGGAGATCATTGCGGCTTTCCGTAAACAGGGCATTGCCATTGGCCTGTATTTTTCCCCGGAAGATTTTCACTACTTCTGGAAACATAACATTCCCCTGGGCAGAATGCAGGTGCCGCAGCACTTCCCCGCCCAGAACCCGGAGCTGATGGCCTATGACAAGGCACAGATAAAAGAGCTGCTTACGCAATACGGAAAAATAGACCTGATATTTTTTGACGGCCCGGCAGATGGATTAAAGGAATATGCCTGGCAGCTGCAGCCGGATATACTGGTAACCCGCGGCGCCATGCGCACACCGGAGCAGGAGCTGCCCAACCAGCCGGTACCCGGCCCCTGGGAAGCCTGCTTTACCATGGGAACAGACTGGCAGTGGAAGCCTACCAACGACCCCCAGAAATCCGGTACAGAGATCATTAACATGCTCATTGAAACCCGCGCCAAAGGTGGTAACCTGCTTATGAACGTAGGGCCCAAGGCCGATGGGGAGATCCAGATAGAGCAGGAATCCCTGCTGCGTGAGCTGGCCCTATGGAACATGGCCAATGAGGAAGGCATTGCTGCCATCCGCTCCTGGAACATTATCCGCGAAGGCAATATCTGGTTCACCAGGGCAAAAACCGGCAATACCGTGTATGCCTTTGTACCTGCCGGTACAGAATGGAAATATGGAGAGCGTAAGGATCTGGTGCTGAAAACCCTGCAGGGGAATGCACAAACCAAAGTGTCTGTATTAGGGTATGCCAGTGAGCTCGTGGAGTATAAAAAGGATTTTGATGCACACATCTATGTGCAACCCACCCCTGTTGGGCTGGTGATCAGCGCTGTGAACGGGCAGCGTTTTTACACCAATAATAAGTGGCCCAACCCGGTAGTGCTGAAAATTGAGAACGTGCAGTATAAACCGTACGATGATCACTCAACCCGGGCTGAGCTGGAAGGAGCTAAATAATTTTAGTATTTATCGTCATTCACCTCTACCCAATATTTATCAGGGTCCTGCAGGTACACCTGTTTAACGCCGTCTACCCGCAGGGTATATTTCTGCTTTTCGCCCTGCCAGTTACGGAAGGGAATGTTCAGCTTATTCAGCTTAACAATAAAATCATCTATGGAGGGTACACTGAAGCATAAGTGTGCGGCTATATCATGCTCTGTAACTTCCTTGGCAGCTTTGATCAGGTGCAGCTGGCTGTGGGGGCCGATCTTCAGCCAGGTATGTTTACCGTCGTGGAACGGTTCAGCCAGGGTGTCAATCTCCATTACATCGCGGTAAAAAGCAGTGGCTTTATCCAGGTCGTATACGGCAATGGCTATATGATTTAGTACCGGGCTTTTATGCTGCGCATGCGCGCTGAATGATAATGTTATGATACCGGCGCAAAGGAGCAGGCCGGCGCGTACCAGTTTTTTCTTCATACAACAATATACGCAGCGGATCTTACACGGACAATAGACTATTCTGTTACTATTTTATAAATGAGTAAGGGGCTTTCATTGTGCTGAATGCCCTAGTTTTGCTGTATGAACTACAAATTATTAGGCAGCTCTGATCTGAAGATCAGTGAAATTGCTTTTGGGGCCATGTCTTTACAGGGCAGTGATGCAGACAATGCCGCTTTAATACAGCAGGCGCTGGCCGCCGGTATCAATTATTTTGATACAGCAGATCTGTACGACAAGGGCGCTAATGAAAGTACGCTGGGGAAAGCTTTGCAGGGCAAACGCAAAGAGGTGATCATTGCTACCAAAGCGGGCAACCAGTGGCGGCCCGATGGCAGCGGCTGGGACTGGAACCCGCGCAAGGAATATATTTTAAGCGCAGTAGAGGGCAGCCTGCAACGCCTGCAAACAGATTATATTGACCTGTACCAGCTGCACGGCGGTACGCTGGAAGATAATATTGATGAAACCATTGAAGCTTTTGAACGGTTGCAGGAGCAGGGCAAGATCCGTTATTACGGCATTTCCTCCATCCGCCCGAATGTAATACGCGCCTATGTGGAAAAGTCCCGCATAGTAAGCGTAATGATGCAATACAGCCTGCTGGACCGCCGCCCGGAAGAAACCTGTTTTGAGCTGCTACAGCAGCATAATATTGGGATACTGGCCCGCGGCAGTGTGGCCAAAGGATTGCTGGTAAATAAACCTGCTACTGCGTATTTAAATTATACGGCAGAGGAAGTACAACGCGCAGCCAACGCCGTTAAAACCCTTTCCAATGCACAACGCGGCCCTGCGCAAACAGCCCTGCGTTTTGTGCTGCAGCAAGGACCGGTAACAGCTGCGGTAGTAGGTATACGTACGCCTGAACAGCTGCAGGATGCAGTAGCGGCGGCCGACGCGCCTTTGCTGAATGCCGGCGAGCTGGAACAATTAAAAGCGGCGGTAGCGGTGAATGTGTATGAACAGCATCGTTAAACGCCTGCCTGGTTTATGCATCAGCAGGCCTCTGTGCAAGCATTTTTAAAACGCCAGCAGCTTTCCCTGCTCGGGGAAAATAAGCCGCAGGTGCAACGCATTCATACCGGTTAGCTGTTTATGAATAGCCGCTTCATTATTACCGGAGGGTTTAATATGCGTGATCACTACCGGCAAATCCTTTACCGCATGTGGCCCGGCCAGGCTATCCAGTGTATGCATTTCCTGCATCAGCAGGCTGGGGGTAAGGTGCCCGAATAGCTGCTTCCGTGGCTGTTCTTCAGGGAACGATACTTCTATAAAAATAGCTGTCAGCTGTTTGGCTTTCAGCAACGGTGCTACGGTTTGCCACAACTGTAACAGCTTGTCAGACCCCTCAACGGCATCCGCACCGGTATCACCTAAATAAAGTAAATAAGCATCTTTGGAACGCACCAAAAAGGCGGTGCTCTGGAAAGGAGCGGAGTGGCTTAACGGGAACGCCTGAACGCTTAGTTCCGTTTGTGCAACCGGCGTTGCTTCAGCGGGCGTCATGGGGTTGTAATGGTATTTTTTCAGCTGCGGTATTTCGCCGGCGTCCGCAAAATTGGCCCAGCTTTTCCAGGAAAAGTATTTGTCTTTGATCACATCCAGGCAAAAGGGCAGGCCGTAAATGGTCTTGGCCGTATCGTCCGGGGAGTTGATGATGAGCCCTGCCACGTGATCCAGGTGGGGATGGGAAATGAAGTATGCTTTTACGTTTTGCCGCAGCACATCACCCGCCGGTTTTTTAAAAAGGCCGTTGCGTACTGCTTTTTGCAGGCCGGCGTGCAGGGTACCTGCATCCAGGCATATGTAGTTGCTGGATCCCTGCGGGGCTGCCAGGTAAGCGGAAAGATTGCTTTCATCCATACCGCCTTTTACGCCCAGGGGAATTACCTTAAAAGCAGGGCGCTGCGCAGCTGCGTTAAAGCATAGGATGGTGCAGATAACAGAAAGGAAATACTTCATAAATTAAAGATACTCATTCATCCACCAATAGTTCTGCTGCCAGCTGGTGGGCTGCTATATAATCATCGTACCAGTCAAAGTAATCATCCGGTGGCGTGCTGGAAATAGAAGGATATTTATTCCAGTACTCCTCCCCATATACCAGCACCATAGCCCAGTGGTATTCATATTCATGCGTAAGCAAAGCTGCTGCTAATACATCTGTGGGTGGCTGCTGCACAATAAAGGAGCGGTCTGTAAGGGCCCGGGCTTCTTCCATTGATCTGCCGGTGTATTTCACAATACATGCAATTACCATTTCATAGAATGTATGGTAATGAAAAACCGTTACCTGCCCGGTGCTGGCATCCTTAAAGATTAACTTGCCGGCAGGGTTCATAGCGCGCCTTCAAATAACATTTTTACGGAGTAGTTGCCAAACCGTATCTGGCTGCTGGCATGTGGTAATAATTTTTCCAGCAGGGGCGCCAGCTGGATCCGCTTTTTTTTGCAGGCCTTCAGCAGGTCGTTGAAGTACATGATCTCATCCCGTGCATCCGGCATCAGGTCGCGCATCATAAAAAAGGTAAGCGCATATTGCAGGTTTTGCTGGTCTGCTATTATTTCATCTGTGGTGGGCGCCAGGAAATTTTTCAGCTGATGCGTTTGCCCAATGAGTTTGGCGATGGTATGTACATTGCCATAATTAGCCTGCTCCAGGCATTCCAGTATGGCCCGCCGTATAAAGGCCAGCTCCGGCTGTATGGTAAGCCGGAACGCCTGTGTGGCGGCCTGCATAGTTTTTTCCCATTCCGGCTGCGTAAAATCTACAGCCGGCTCTTTATATGCTTTGGTGATCTCTTCATCAATCAGCTCAACCTTTGATCGTATATCCGCCATGGTGATGAATATTATTAAGGACTTAAAAGTGCTTCATGTTATCCGGGTGCACCATGCCCGTTATTCCGGCCTTCTACATCTTCATACTACCCCTGGTACCGGAAAGGTACCAGTCCTTATCTCCTGCTAACTTACGTACGTTACCATAAATATCCAATTTGCAGGCCAATACTTTTTTTGCCTCATTACAGCCCTCCCAGGCATGCCCCGCTGGCTGGTAATATAGTGTACTGCGATCTGAGGGAAATATGCTTTCAGCAGGGCAGGGATGATAGGGTAAAAGGCGGTTAATTCAAATATAAATAAAACCGGCAATAATTTAAGGGGTGGATGTGAACACCGCGGGTATGGAAATGCCTGAAATGCAAATGTGCAAATGACCGGTATCCGGCAAAGCAGGATCCTTCATTTGCACATTTGCAGATCTGTACATTATTTCCTGAAATCCACCATGCCATTAAACTGGCCGGAGGTAATGGAACGTTTAATATTCTTACGCAGGCTTGGATTCTCTGTCATACGCAGCTCTGGAGATGCCTGGCGGAAGCTGCCGGTGCTGATATAGCTGAATATTTTGCTCAGGTGATCATCGCTGGTGCTGCCCCAGGGAATATTTACATAGTCTTTGGCTGCCTGGTCCGGCGCTATGCCGGAATAATACCCGCCCTGGTTGGATGCATTCTTGGTTTCAAAGTTAATGGCATACAGGTCGGCCAGGTAATTTTCCTTGCCGGTGCTGTCATAATCCGAAATGGTGTAGCTGAAAAAGCCTACCGGTTTGCCGTAGGTAGTGTCGCCTACCAGTTTTACGGTCATATACGGCTTCAGGTTGTTCAGCGTTAATTCGCTGGCAGAAGCGGTTTGACCGCCGGTGATAAAGAACACTTTTTCCAGTGACAGGCCGCCGGTGGTGCTGAACTTAATAGAAGCCGGCAGGCCGGTAGCGGACAGGTTCTGCGTCAGCTTATCGTTATAGGTGTAGTTGTACATTACCTTGTTTTGCGCGCTGGCCGGGGCTATGGCATTATCCAGGTATTGCGCGGTAGATACAGCCCCGCCGGTATTGTACCGGAGGTCCACGATCAGGTTACTGATATTGGCGGACTTGAATTTGGCAAAAAGCTGGTCCAGCACCTGTTTGGTAGGCGTGGCTGCACCGCTGGTATTGCTTACGCTGGAGTAGGTATAGAACACAAAGTAGCCTACCTGTTTTCCGCTTACGGTATAAACAGTATCAAATAATACCGGGTTTACATTGTAAGAGGAAGGCGTTAAAGTAAGTGTAGCGGTAGTGCTGTTGGCTTTTTTAAAAGTGAAGGAGGTAGCGCCGGTAGGGTTATATACCGCATTGGTTACCTTGGTAGTGTTAGCGCCGCCGTTATCATAGGCAATATTATCATCGCCGTTAATAGCGGTTATTTCCCAGCCTCTCTGAACCCCTTGCACACCGGCCGGGCTGTTCTTATCCGCATACAGCACCATCAGGTGGCTGGCATTGTTCCCGTCCAGGGCATAGGTTACTTCCATTCCCAGGCTGCCATTGGTGCCGGCTGCTTTCTCGATCACACCGTTCTGCAGCTTATTGGCCAGGGAGCCGGTACGGTCCAGGAAGCTGTAGCGGTCCAGGTTGTTGCCGTTCAGCTTGGGGTAGCTGATCATGGTGCTCAGCAGGTCTTCCGCTTTGGCGTAGGAAGTGCTGAAAGGGTCAATGGAAGGTACCTGGCTGTACCAGTAGTAGGTGGGCAGGCCTTTGGCAGCATTCCGGCCACCATCTGCATACGTTACCTGCATAATGCGGTACACCAGGTATTTCAGTGAATCCTCGTCAGTACGTGCGGTGCCATTATTCCCGGAGTTATTATCCCCCGGTGATGTTTTATCTTTTTTACAGGAAAAGAACACACTGCTGCAAAGCAGGCTCATTATTATCATGGGCATTCCGGCCGATAAAAAATGCTTTCTCATTCAAACTTGCATTTAGCTGATTAATAGTTGGCTTACCACGTTACAATGGTACTGATCTGGTAAAACATATAAACGCGAAAAAAGTGCATTTGTGCGAAAGGCTCGACGAAAAGCGCAAATTGATCGGTGAAGATTACCATTAATTGCCCTATAATAATACGAATTTCTTTTAATACGGACGGACACCAGGAACCGTTGCCCTGGGGAATTAAACAATTTTTAATATGGGGAAATGGGTTAATAGTTGGCAGTCTGCAGTGGGCAGTTGGCAGTCGGGGCCGGTTATGCATTATAGAAATAGTAACAGTAATGGCTACTGTTGTTAGCAAATAAAAGATTAAGCAACGGTTAGCTTATTTGCATACCATCTCAAACAATGGTCACAACTGCAACTAATGCGCTATCATCTTAAACCACAATCCGGACTGCCACTAATCCGCTACGGTCACAACTGCCAACTGCCAACTGCCCACTGCGGACTGCCAACTAATTCGCCGCTGCAATAATAGCCGTAACCGCTACGCCTATGCCTAAGCCGCCAATGCCCCAGTACAGCTTGTCCAGGAAGCTTTTTTTCCGCGCCTGGTTCACCTGCTTAATGGCATCTCCGATAATAATATTGGTATTATTCAACTGCGTAGATACATTGTTCAGTGTATCCTTTACAATGCCAATATCACGGCTGGTGCGGTCCAGCGAGGCAATAGAGCTGCGGAACAAAGAATCGAACTGCAGCTTCAGGTTGGTATAATCCTGCTGGCCATTGGCAATCATACTATCCTGCTGCTGCACCAGTGTTTCGTAGGAGCGCAGGATCTCGCCACTGTTGCCGCCCTTACGGTATTGCTGGTAGGCCGACTGGTAAATGGAAAAGTTACGGCTGTTCATCAGCAGGCTGCTATCGCATTGAATAATAACGGTATCGCCGTTGGTAAGCCGGTAATTGCTGCTGCCGGTGCAGGTATTAAAGAATTTGAGCCGGCCCTGCGCAGTGGTGTGCAGCACGGACAGCAGGCCTGCCAGCAATAGCAGGCAGCATTTGAGGTTAGTTTGCATGGGGTTATGTATTTATTTTATTTCAGGTCTTCGGTAATAATATCATCTGTTGGCTGATAGCTGCTCAGTGTTTTGATCCGGTCTTTAATGCTGTCTATTTTTACTTTGCTGTGCTCATCCCGTACGCGTTTTTCCAGGTCCATCAGCTCTGTTCTGTAACGGATATCATTGATCAGCGCTTTTTGCCGGTCCAGGTTAGCCTGTATGGAATCCAGGCCATTGCTGGCATCCTGCAGCTGCACCATAGCGCTGTCCAGCGTTTTACGCGCCAGCTCCAGGTTGCGTACCGCCTGTTTTAATCCTGCATTGGAGCCAAACAGGTTAAAGCCCAGGTTAATTACAAGCACGCCGATAATTACAAATAAAAGAATTTTTGGGGCATTCGTGTTCATGGTAGTAGATTGTTGGGGTTATATACTATTTATAACAAATGTAACGCAAAAAATTTAAAGGGGAATGGAGTGCACCGTTCATAAAAATTACCCCTAACATTGTTTTGAACTATTATTTTTACGGTCTTATCGCTAAAATTAACACGTCTATCGTACTATGAGGAAAATAATCGCAACTGCCCTGGTGCTGGCTTCTTTATCGGCCCAGGCGCAAACAGTGGACAAGATCAAAGATCCCGCAGATTGGGTGAACCCGTTAATGGGTACGGCTTCCAAACACAGCTTGTCTACCGGTAATACTTATCCGGCCATTGCCTGTCCATGGGGTATGAACTTCTGGATGCCGCAAACAGGCAAAATGGGTGACGGTTGGGCGTATACCTACGATGCTGAAAAGCTGCGCGGTTTTAAACAAACCCACCAGCCCAGCCCCTGGATCAACGACTATGGCCAGTTTGCCATTATGCCCATTACCGGAAAAATAGTTTTTAATGAAGATGAAAGGGCCAGCTGGTTCTCCCACAAGGCAGAAATATCCCGCCCTTATTATTACAGTGTATACCTGGCCGACCATGATGTGACCACTGAGATCACTCCCACGGAAAGGGCCGCCCGCCTGCGTTTCACCTACCCCGCTACGGATAGTGCTTTTGTGGTGGTAGATGCGCTGGACAAAGGCTCCTACATCAAAGTAATTCCCGGGGAGAATAAGATCATTGGCTATACCACCAAGAACAGCGGCGGTGTGCCGGCTAATTTTAAGAACTACTTTGTACTGTATTTTGATAAACCCTTCACCTACCAGGCCACTTTTTCCAATAAAAAGCTGAACACCGGCGACCTGGAAGCAAAGGATAACCATGTAGGCGCCGTAATAGGTTTCAAAACCCGGCAGGGCGAGCAGGTGAATGTGAAAGTAGCATCGTCCTTCATCAGCCCTGAACAGGCAGAGCTGAACCTGCAGCAGGAAATAGGCAACAGCGATTTTGCCGCCATTGAGCAAAAGGCCAAAGCCGCCTGGAACAAGGAGCTGGGCCGCCTGGCAGTAGAAGGTGGTACGGTAGATCAGACACGGACTTTCTACTCCTGTCTGTACCGCGCTATGCTGTTCCCCCGCAAGTTTTACGAAATAGATGCCAAAGGCCAGGTAATGCACTATAGCCCTTATAATGGCGAGGTGCTGCCCGGTTATATGTTCACCGATAATGGTTTCTGGGATACCTTCCGCTCTGAGTTCCCCTTCTTTACACTCATGTACCCTACCATGGACGGGCACATTATGGAAGGGCTGGTGAATGCCTATAAAGAAAGCGGCTGGTTACCAGAATGGGCCAGCCCCGGGCACCGTGATTGTATGATCGGTTCCAACTCCGCCTCCATTATTGCCGATGCTTACCTGAAAGGCATTAAGAACTTTGATGTAAATACCGCTTATCAGGCTATTTTACATAACACGGAAAACGAAGGGCCTTTAACCTCTGTAGGCCGTAAAGGCGTGAAATATTACAACGAGCTGGGTTATGTACCCTATGATGTAGATATCAATGAGAACACCGCCCGTACCCTCGAATATGCGTATGACGACTTTACCGTATACCAGCTGGCAAAAGCGCTGAAACGTCCGGCTGAAGAAGTAGCCCGTTTTGCCAAACGCTGCCAGAACTACCGCAATGTTTTTGATCCCGAATCAAAGCTGATGCGCGGCAAGAATAAGGATGGCAAATTCCAGACACCGTTCAATCCCTTCAAATGGGGCGATGCTTTTACAGAAGGTAACAGCTGGCACTATAGCTGGTCTGTATTCCACGATGTACAGGGCCATATGGACCTGATGGGTGGCCGCGATGTATATGCCGGTATGCTGGATTCTGTTTTCAAAATGCGCCCGGTGTTTGATGATAGTTACTACGGTGGCGTAATTCATGAGATCCGTGAAATGCAGATCATGAACATGGGCCAGTATGCGCATGGCAACCAGCCCATTCAGCACATGATATACCTGTACAACTATGCCGGCCAGCCCTGGAAGTCACAGTACTGGCTGCGCGAGGTAATGAACCGCCTGTACCTGCCTACACCGGATGGTTATTGCGGGGATGAGGATAACGGCCAAACCTCCGCCTGGTATGTATTTACCGCGCTTGGTTTTTATCCTGTTTGTCCGGGTACACAGCAGTACGTGATCGGCGCGCCGCTGTTCAAAAAAGCAACGGTGACTATGGAAGATGGTAAAAAACTGGTGATCACCGCCCCGCAGAATAATGCAGACAACCGTTATGTGCAGGATGTGAAAGTGAACGGACAGCCATACACGAAGAACTGGTTTGCACACAGCGCGCTGCAGCAGGGTGGTACTATTAACTTTAACATGAGCGCTACGCCAAACAAAAGCAGGGGCACAGCTCCGGCCGCCGCGCCTTATTCCTTCTCCCGCGATGAGAAGCTGAAATAATTCTTACTTTTGTAAAACTGTTTGAGGGTTTGATGAATGGGTACGCTAATACTCCATTCATCAAACCCTTAAATATTACACCACTTAACCGTCTTAACTATTCAGCATGGCAAACCCTTATATATCACTATTAAGCACGGCATGGCGTTTTGCGCGCCAGGAGCGGAAGAAGTATGTATTGGTATATGTCATGTTCCTGTGCTCGAATATTGCCGCTTCCCTTACGCCTTTTATTTTCGGCTGGTTCATTGGACAGGTACAGCGGGATACGGCTCAGGTATGGCATTACACCCTGTTGTATGCAGGCGGTTATTTCTTACTGAAGCTCACAGAGTGGTCTTTTCACGGGCCGGCCCGTGTAATGGAGCGGCAGCTGGCCTTTAACCTGAGCCGCAACTTTTTGCAGGAACGTTATCACCAGGCATTACACCTGCCGGTAAAATGGCACCAGGATCATCACAGCGGCGCCACCATTAACCGCATCCGCAAGGCATATGAGGCATTACGGGAATTTTTTGACCGGGGTTTTATGTACATGCATGCGCTGGCCAAATTCTTTTTTTCCGTAATAGCCATGCTCTATTTTTCCCCGCTGTATGGCTGCATTGGCATACTGCTGGGCGCTTTCACCATCTGGATCATCTTCCGGTTCGATAAGCCTTTCATCCGCACACTGGACCAGGTGAATGAACGGGAGCACGTGGTATCCTCCACTTTGTTCGATAGCTTATCCAACATCATGACGGTGATCACCCTGCGGCTGGAAAAAAGTATGGAAACCGGCCTGCTGAGAAAAGTGCAGCATATTGCCAGCCCGTTCCGCAAAAATGTAAAGATCAATGAATGGAAATGGTTTTGTGCAGATATGATGGTAACGCTGATCTACTGCGTAATTGCAGCCGGTTATGTGTACCAGCACTGGGAGCCGGGCAAGGTATTTTATGTAGCCGGCCTGGTTACGCTGCTGGGATATGTAAACCAGTTCACTAGTGTGTTCCATGATATTGCCTGGCAGTACACGGATATTGTGCAGTATAACACCTACGTACAAACGGCCGGCAATATTAAAGAAGCATACCTGCAGCAGCACCGCCCGGATGCACCTACGGACCTGCCGGAGAAATGGCAGACCATTCAGATAAAAGAGCTGAGCTTCTCACACAGGGAGCAGTATGATGCGGAACATGCGCCGCAAAGCCTGCACCGCTTGAATATTACCATTGGCCGCGGCAAACGTATTGCGCTGATAGGAGAGAGCGGCAGTGGTAAAAGTACTTTGCTCTCTTTATTAAGAGGCTTGTACAACCCGCAGCCGGGTATGGAATTAACGGTAGATGGTAAGCCATACGGGCTGGATACGATCAATGAAACGGTAACCCTGTTCCCGCAGGAGCCGGAGATCTTTGAGAATACCATTGCCTATAATGTTACACTGGGCCTGCCTTTTAGCGAGGAAGATATTTTAAGCGTATGCGAAAGCGCACATTTTACAGATGTGATACAGCAGCTGCCGCAGGGACTTGGGTCAGACATCCGGGAAAAGGGGGTGAACCTTTCCGGTGGCCAGAAACAGCGCCTGGCGCTGGCCCGCGGCATTCTGGCGGCCCGGGAAAGCGAGCTGGTATTGCTGGATGAACCCACCAGCAGCGTGGATCCTAAAACGGAAGCCATGATCTACGATAAGCTGTTCAAAGCATTTGCAGATAAAGCCCTTATTTCCTCCATGCACCGCCTGCACCTGCTGGGGCAGTTTGATTACGTATATATTTTACGCCAGGGGCATATTGTAGATGAAGGCACGTTTGAACATTTGCGGGATAACAGCCCCATTTTCCAGGAGCTTTGGAAGCACCAGAAAGATACTATTGGCAAACATTACCAGTAACCGAACTTTTTGGCATAACATTGGTTTTAATAGCGGTGAAAGGCGTATATGCTTTACCTTTCACCCTTCACTTTTTTACAAAAAGTACAATTATGATGATCCGCGTTCTGGTACTAATCACGTTCATCGCATGTATCTATAGCTGCGCCAGCTCACCATACAGGGCTACCAATAAAGTGCATAAACAGCAGGTAAAAGCTTTTTCAAAAGTATTACGTCAGCCTCCGGCGCCGGTGCATATTGATTCCGTGCAGAATGTTACCTGGTGGGCCGGCACTACCAACTTCAGTATCCGCAAACCTAATTACGTGATCATTCACCATACCGCGCAAAACAGCTGTGACCAAACGTTGCGCACCTTTACGATGCCCAGCACACAGGTGAGCGCGCATTACGTGATTTGCCGGGATGGCGTAGTGCACCAAATGCTGAATGATTACCTGCGGGCCTGGCATGCCGGCGCATCCAAATGGGGCAGCCTTACGGACGTTAACTCATCGTCCATAGGCATAGAGGTAGATAATAACGGTTCTGAGCCATTTCCCCCGCAGCAGATCCGCAGCCTGATGATCTTACTGGATACGTTGCGGCACCGGTATACGATCCCTGCCGCGAATATTATTGGTCATGGCGATATTGCACCTGGCCGTAAAGTGGATCCCAGCGCATATTTCCCCTGGCAGCAGCTGGCGGAAAAAGGTTTTGGCCTTTGGTATGGGGATACGGCTAATATTGTAGTACCGGATAATTTTAGCAACCTGCAGGGGTTGCGGATCATAGGTTATAATGTAAAAGACAGTGTAGCCGCTATTGGCGCATTTAAACGGCATTGGATCCCGGCTGATTCCCTGACGCGGGATACCTTAAGTATGGGAGAAAGGAAGATCCTGTATAGTATTATGGAACAGAGCCAATAAAAGGTTATATTTATGATGTAAGCCCTACCCCTTTATGTTAAGACACTATTACCCGATTGTACCCTCTGGCCGTTCCGGAGCCTGAAAACCGGCCGTCATCTTTTATGAAGGACAATTAGCACAGGCCGGTGTAAAATATTGATGCGCAGAATATAGATATTTCTATTTAGTCCATAGTATTTGTAGAATAATAAATTATTATTTACTACTTTTGAGCCAGGAAACTAAATCCATGCCATAAAATGACGACTGATACGGTGCAGACCTGCAGGGGCTTATACCCTGTGCTTTACTGTAGCCAACATTACAATTATATTTCAGGCGCCTTCATTCATCGCTGTATGCCCTGTCAGGGCTGGCGTTAACAACATGTATATAATCTGATCTGATACAGGCGCTGCAGGCGCTTCTTTGCGGTGATCGCCGCAACACAATTCCTATCGTCGTGAACAATCAATTAAAACCAGTTTTATCATGAAATTTTTACACACTATCGTATTGCTGTCCGTGCTGCTGTTGGTACAGCAGGCCGGTTACGGGCAGGATACAAAGATCACGGGGGTGGTCACTTTTAAAGCGGATGCACAGCGCGTGCCCGGCGCCGTTGTAACGGTAAAGGGCAGCAGCAAAGGCACGCAAACAGATGCGGATGGGAAATATTCCATCTCCGCCAAAGCAAATGATACGCTGCACTTTTCCTACATTGGTTACACTGGTGTAGATATAGCAGTAAATGATACACGCGTTATTAACGTAGCGCTGGAAAGTTCAGAAAGCCGTTTACAGGAAGTAGTAGTAACGGCCCTGGGTATTTCCCGCGAAAAAAGATCATTGGGATACGCCGTACAGGAGCTGAAGTCCCGCGACATTACCGAAGCGCGCGAAACGAATTTAGTGAACGCGCTATCCGGTAAAATAGCCGGCGTAAATATCACCAACAGCCAGGGCGACCTGGGCTCTTCCCGCATTGTGATCCGTGGCGAAACCTCTATTGCAGGTAATAACCAGCCCTTGTTTGTACTGGACGGTATTCCCATAGATAACAGCCAGCTGGGTGTTGGTATTGCTACCGCCCGTGATTTTCCCAATGCGATTTCTGACCTGAACCCGGATGATATTGAATCTGTAAGCGTGCTGAAAGGCCCTAATGCGGCGGCTTTGTACGGCTCACGTGCAGCAAACGGCGTACTGGTGTTAAAAACAAAAACAGGCCGCGGTGCAAAGGGATTAGGTATCACAGTTAATTCCAGCGCTACTATGCAAACGCTGCTTACCTTACCTAAATATCAGAATGCTTATGGCCAGGGTTCCGGCGGGCAGTTTGATTATGTTGATGGAAAAGGAGGTGGTATTAACGATGGGGTGGATGAAAGCTGGGGCCCGGCGCTGGACGGGCGTCTTATTCGCCAGTTCTTCTCCAACGGCCAGCCTGCGCCCTGGGTAGCGCATCCTGATAATGTGCGTGACTTTTACGAAACCGGTTATACGCTGAACAATGGTTTGTCTGTTGCCGGTACAAATGATAAGCTGGATTACCGCTTCTCGTATAACAATACCAGGCAAACCGGCCTGTTACCCAACACCGGTATTACCCGCAACACTTTTACATTTAACAGCACTTACCGCATAGCGCCTAAGCTTACGTTAAGCACTTATGGCAGCTACATTCGCGGTAATGCAGATAACTTACCGGGTGTAGATGGCAAGCGCGCCAACAGCGTTACGCTGCAATTCATCTGGTTTGGCCGCCAGGTAGATACAAAGCTGCTGCGCAACTATAAAGATGCCAATGGCAATGATTATAACTGGAACCACAGCTATTACAGCAATCCATACTGGATCCAGTATGAAAATACCGTGGCGCAGAACCGTAACCGTTTCTTTGGCAATGCGCGCCTCTCTTACCAGGTGCTGGATTGGTTAACCGCCAACCTGCGCGTAGGTACCGATTATTATAACGACCGCCGTAAGTACAAGGTTGCTTATGGCTCCAACGGTACGCCCTATGGCTCCTATACAGAAGATGCCTATGCAGTAACGGAAACCAACTCGGAATTTACCCTGAACGCCAACAAAAAACTGAGCAGCGATTTTAACCTGGATGTGCTGGCAGGTGGTAACGTGCGCACCAACCAGCTGGAAAATAACTACCAGCAGGCGCCCCGCCTGGCCGTGAAAGATGTGTACACGCTCAATAACTCCCGCGACCCGGTGATCTCCACCAACTACTTTTCAAAGCTGCGGGTATATAGCCTGTTCTCCTCTGCCCAGCTGGGTTTCCGGGACTATGCGTTCTTGAACTTTACGGCCCGTAACGACTGGTCATCTACCTTACCCAAAGGCAATAATTCCTATTTCTACCCCTCGGTAAATGCCAGCCTGGTGCTGAGCGAAGCGCTGCACCTTCAAAGCAATGTGCTGTCCCTGCTAAAGATCCGTGGTGGCTGGGCGCAGGTAGGTAAGGATACAGATCCTTATCAGCTGATCAACACTTATCCGTTCAACCAGCCTTTTGATAACAATCCGTTATTAACGGTATCTGATAAATTCCTGAAGGAAGATCTGAAGCCGGAGATCACTACCGCTACAGAAGTAGGTGCGGAAATAGGTCTGTTCAAAGACCGTGCACGGCTGGATGTTACGTACTACAACTCCAACAGCTCTAACCAGATATTGCTGGCAGATGTAAGCCCCACCACCGGTTACCTGAAAAAGCTGTTGAATGCCGGTAAGATCAATAACCACGGGATAGAAGTAACCCTGGGCTTAACACCTGTTAGCACAGCATCCGGTTTTCGCTGGGATGTGAACATGAATTATTCCAGGAACGTAAGCAAGGTGGTGGAGCTGGATAAAGATGGTTTCCTGAATGATTATGTACTGGGCAGCAGCGGCAACATACAGGTGCTGGCCAGCAAGGGGCAGCGTTACGGCGCTTTGTTCGGCAAGGCTTTCCTGCGTAATGACCAGGGACAGATAGTGGTGAATGCCGACGGCTCACCTGCCATTGATCCCAATAAAAAAATACTGGGTTATTATACACCCAAATGGATCGGCAGCATCAATAATGTACTCTCCTACAAAGGCGTTAGCGTCAGCTTTTTGATTGATACCAAACAAGGCGGCTCCATTTGGTCCGGTACTAACTATACCGGCATTTATACCGGTGTGCTGGCGGAAAGCCTGCCTGGCCGCGATGCGGAACATGGCGGCTTGCCATATTACTACCCGGGTAATGATAAAAAAGCTACGCCGGTGCAGCTGGCAGATCATAATACCGGCGCGCCGGGCGGTGCTACGGTATATCATGATGGTATGATCTTTAACGGAACCACCGCTGACGGTAAGAAGAACACTACCATTCTGCCTGCACAATCCTATTACAAAGCGGTATACAACAGCAGCCTGAATGAAAGCAGCGTGTACGATGCCTCCTTTATTAAGCTGCGCGAAGTAAGGATCGGTTATACCTTCCCGCATGAGTGGCTCCGCGGCCTTCGTTTTCAGGACCTGAATATTACGCTCACCGGCCGTAACCTCTGGATCATCGACAAAAAAGTGCCCAACATTGACCCGGAAACCGCTTTCAATACCGGTAACGGGCAGGGCCTGGAAACCTTGCAGATCCCTACGGCACGCAGCTTTGGTATTAACCTGAGAGCATCCTTTTAATTGTGAACGCGAAACTGAACTAACATGAAAAAGTTAAAATTCATATATACATTATGGTTAGCACTGCCGCTGGTAGCTGTTATAAGCGGCTGCCAGAAACAGCTGGAGCGCATTAACCAAAACCCGAATGAACCCAGCATTGTGCAGCCGGATTACCTGCTGAGCAACGGTATTAAAGCCAATGTGGATACTTACTGGGGTAACGAAGCGTCCATGGAAGCAGCCCTGCTGTACGTACAGTACTGGTCCAAGATCCAGTATACCGACCCGGACCGTTACATACCGGCAGCTGCCAACATTCAAACGGTGTGGAGCAACTTTTATGCGCAGGGTATAGAAGATTTTACCACCCTGGTACAGCTGGGTGATAGCTTGCCCAATCCTAACTACAAAGCCGTAGGCCTTATTATGCGGGCCTGGCTGTTCCAGAATGTAACCGACCTGTTTGGCAGCGTGCCTTACTCACAGGCGGCTAACATCCGGCAATACCTTACACCTAAGTATGATGAGCAGAAGGATATTTACACCGGCATACTGGCTGAGCTGAAAACTGCCGCGCAGCTGATAGACGAAACTGGCAACCCCATACAGGGCGACATTTTGCTGGCCGGCAATATGCGTTTATGGAAAAAGTTTGCCAACAGCCTGCGCTTGCGTATTGCCATCCGCATTGCCGACAAGCTGCCGGAGGTATCAAAGGCAGTATTCGCAGAAGTAGGTGCAGATGCTGCTTTGCTGGTGGCAGACAATAAAGAGAACATACAGCTCAATTATAAAGCATCACCCAACCAGAACCCGGTAGGCCGCAACCGTGAAACCCGGAACGACTACCGCATCAGTAAAACGATTATTGATAAGCTGAAAGCGCTCAACGATCCACGCTTAACCATTTATGCGGATAAGGCCAAGGATACAAGCGTGCACGATCTTATTGGCGTAACCAATGGCCTGCCGGTAGATTCCGCTGCCCGCCTGGGTTTTGACAGAACCTCCGATATTGGTACTGTGTTTAAGACCAGCGATGCACCTGCCGTATTGTTCAGCTATGCAGAGCTGTTGTTCATACAGGCAGAAGCTGCGCAAAGAGGCTGGTTAAGTGGCAATGCAGCTACTTATTATAACCAGGCAATTACCGCTTCATTAAAACAATATGGTATAACAGATTCGCTGGTGACTAAATATTTAGCGCAGCCTGCAGTGGTATATAATGCCACCAACTATAAGCAATCTATTGGGGATCAAAAATGGCTGGCCCTGTTTGGGAATGGCCTGGAAGCCTTTGCAGAATGGCGCCGCCTGGATTATCCGCAGCTGAAACCTGCCTATTCCGGTGTGCTGCAGGGTAAAATTCCCCTGCGTTTAACCTATCCATCTACGGAACAGGCCGTGAACCGCGAAAATTATAAAACAGCAGTAGCCACGCAGGGCGCTGATGTGTTAACGACTAAGTTGTGGTTTGACGCATTTTAAGCAGAAAGCAGAAAGCATAAAGCTTAAAGCTTAAAGCGTAAGGCATAAGGTTAAAAAGCAAAAAGCAGGAAGTCATTGCAATGGCTTTCTGCTTTTTGCTTTTTGCTTTCAGCTTCATTCAATGGCTTTCTGCTTTCAAAGTCTTCGCTGAAAAAGTACCGGGTACAGCTTCTCTAATTCTTTCTGGTGCTGCGGATCTATCTTATGAAATTCCTGTAAAAATTTGTCCCGCGCAATATGATCTTTCACAGAATCCTGCACCCGCACAACCGCATCCATTAAATTTCCGCGGGCACCCATCATCACAGTGCCCTGGTATTTAAAACGCAGGTAAGCAGGCAGCTTGCCGTTACTTTTATAGCAATCTGTCCAGTAGGTTATCAGCGCGCTGTCAAATGAGTGTTGCCCGCGTGGCACCGCCTGGTCATTCACCTTTATATTTACCATAGAATCTACTACAATGAACTGCGTGTCAGGCACTGCCGGTGTGTTGCCGAGGTCGGGTACGGCCGTAACAGCGCTGGCATTGGTGTCTGTAGCTTGGATAACATTTTTATTGGATGTAGAATGCGTACAGGCAGTAAATAGCAGACCTGCGCAAAAGGTGAATATCACCTGTCGTGAAGTCAGAAAAAACATAAGCAATTCCAGTTTGAACCACTTTGACCCTGCAAGATTGATGCCTGTAAATATTGACGGTAAACTAAATTAACGAAACCATAACCGCTTCGATCATCATTCGTAATTACCCCACCGGTGTCCTTCCGCCGTCTACGGAAATATTCGTTCCCGTAATATAGCTGGCGCTGGGAGAGGCCAGGAAAGCCACCAGCGCGGCTACCTCCTCCGGTTGTCCAAAACGTTTCATGGGTATTTCTGACAGCCATTCCTGTTCAATATCTGCTTCGGCCACATTACGCGCTTCCGCACTGGCACTAATAATAGAGCGCAGCCGGGCAGTAGCGGTAGCGCCGGGTAATACATTATTTACGGTAATACCATAGGGCGCCAGTTCACCGGCCATAGTTTTAGCCCAGCCCGCCACGGCCCATCGGGTAGTATTGGATACACCTAAGTTTTTCAGGGGTGTTTTTACCGAAGTGGAAATAATATTAATGATGCGGCCGTAACCAGCTGCCGTCATACCGGGGATCACGGCCTGTGATAAGATGTGGTTGCAAACCAGGTGCTGGTTATATGCTTCCGTAAAGGCATGCGCTTTGGCGTCCAGGATAGGGCCGGGCGCCGGGCCGCCGGTATTGTTAACTAAAATATGGATAGTGCGGGTTTCTGTAAGAGAAGTGATCACCTGCTCCACCCAGGAAGGGTCCCGGAAATCAGCTACTACAAAATGATGTTGCTGTTGAGCGTCGGTGTTCAGCAGCGCCTTTGCTTTTTTTAGCCGGGCTTCTGTTTTTGAGATCAGGATGCATTCTGCGCCGGCGGCAGCCAGCTCCTTTGCGGTGGCCAGTCCTATACCTTGTGAGCTACCGCATATGAGCGCGGTTTTCCCTTTTAATGAAAGTTCCATGGTTCCCCGTAATTTAATTAACAATGAAGAATTAAACGGATAGTAATTGTAAATCAATGCAATATCCTGATTAATTCTTCATTGTCAACTCAGATTTTATACACGTACATAAATACGCTTACGGTCCAGTATTTTCCCTACGCTCCAGCAAAACAGCATGTAGGCAAGCGCAAACAGCAAAGAGCCTACTTTGCCCGGTGCAATGGGCTGGAAAATATGATCGTTTATCCAGGTATATACGGAAACACCGCCTGTGTGGATGAAATACAGGAATATCACCACCACTTCAGACAGCAGGTACAGGAACAGCGGGTTTTTACCAAACACCGTAAAGAAACCCGTCCAGCCGGTTTGTTGTTTAAAATCTATTATAAAGATCAGCAGGGATAGCAGCAGCAGGTCAATGCCTACCGTGAACAGCACATAAGAGCTGGTCCAGAGCTTTTTATTGATGGGAAATGCAAGGTTCCATATTTGTGCGGCAATGATCAGCGCCAAACCAGCCATAATAAGCCGGGTGAGACCCTTTTGTGTTTTGCCCTGCTGCTGTACAAAAAGCCCGGTGTAGTAACCTGCTACCACGTTTACAATGGCAGGCAGGGTGCTTAGAATACCTTCAGGGTCAAAAGGAAAACCTTCGCCTTTATACAGGTGACGGTCGCCCATAATAAAACGGTCAAAGGTCAACGCTGCATTGCCATGTATGCCATATTGATCCCCAGACTGACCAAACACCCAAAGGATTAGCCAGTACCCTAATAATAGTACTGCAGATAAGACCCACACACCTTTCTTTGGAAGGAAATAGATCATCAGCGAGGCCAGGCCATAACACAACGCTATACGCTGTAACACGCCCAGTATGCGGGTATCGCCTATGGGAATAAACTCCCAGCCACCGTCAGCAGCATGGCGTACAAAAGGCAGCCAGTACATCAGGAACCCTAATAAGAAAATGAGGAATGTTCTGCGTAATATTTTAGCCAGTACTGCGCTGGTGCCCAGCTGATCGTATTTGCGCATGCTAAAGCTCATTGCATTACCCACTGCAAACAGGAAGGAAGGGAATACCAGGTCGGTAGGCGTACAGCCATGCCAGTGAGCATGACGGAGCGGTGCAAAACTATCTTCGGTACCCGGCGTATTTACAATGATCATGAAACATACGGTCATACCCCGGAATACATCCAGCGGTAGAAATCTTTGTGGTGCTGACGACATAAGGTGAAGGAATTAATTCTGAATAATACGTAAAAAACCCTGTTTTTCCTACATTGTGGCAAATGTCCAAACCAGTCAACCAGAAAGTTACCATCGCTGATATAGCCCGGGAGCTTAATCTTACCGGCGCCACCGTATCGCGGGCGCTGAACAACCGTAAAGGCACCAGTGAGGATACCCGCAAGCTGGTGCAGGCAGCAGCAGCGCGCATGAACTATCACCGCGACCGTATCGCTTACTCCCTGCGGGCCGGCCGGACCAATATTATAGGGGTGATCATTCCCAGCGCTGAGATCAACTTTTTTGGCTCCGTGATACATGGTATTGAGAATATGGCCAACAAGCATGGCTACAATGTGCTCATCTACCAATCCAACGAGCAGCCGGAGTTTGAGCAAAAAGGTATTACTACTTTTCTGGGTACACGGGTGGATGGTATCCTGGCTTCCATTGCCAAGGAAACCACTAATTTCAAACACTACCTGGAAATAAAGGAAAGGGGGCTGCCCCTGGTGTTCTTTGACCGGGCCAATGATACCCTGAACATTCCATGTGTAGTGGTGGATGATTTCAAGGGCGCATACTATGCCACAGAACACCTGGTGCATCAGGGCTACCGCCGTATTGCGCACATTGCCGGTCAGCAGCACCTGAAAATATTCCGCGACCGGCTGGAAGGTTACAAGGCGGCCCTTACTGCCAACAACCTGCCGGTAGACGATTCCCTGATCTTTAACGGGAACGTGTCCATAGAGGCCGGCCGCCAGGCCATCAGCCATTTCCTAACACAGGCCACACCGCCCGATGCTGTTTTTGCGGTGGAAGATTTCTCCGCCCTGGGCGCCATTAAAGAGCTGAAGGACCGGCAGATCTCCATCCCCGAAGATTTTGGCGTGGTGGGTTTTGCCAATGAAGCCTTTGGAGAGCATATCACCCCCAGCTTAAGCAGCATAGACCAGCAAACCGTGCAAATGGGCAAGGAAGCTTTTAAACTGCTGTTAGAGCTGATCGAAGAAGGAGGGGAGCCGGTGAAGCATAATACTAAATCCCGGATCATACTGGAGCCGGTACCGGTGTTCAGACAATCCAGCCAGCGCAAATAGGATCACGAATTGGAATTGCCCGGCTATTCAGCTCTCCAGTTCTTTCATCATAGCTTTAATAAATCCGGCCTTATCCTTTTTTACCTCTTTCAGCAACGCCTTTCTGTCTTCCGGTATGGAAAAGTATTTTTCAGCCCATAGATTTACTTCAACCATTACGGGCAGCAGATCAATTCCCTTTTGGGTTAGCTTATAGAGCACTTTGGCTTTACTATCCGGGTGCGGTAGTTTTTTAATGATCTTATTTTCTTCCAGCGCCTGTAGCCGGGCCGCTAAAATATTGGTAGCTATTCCTTCCGGCGCCTTTAAAAAATCCCCGTAAGTGCATGCTTTTGCTGTCATTAGATCCCTGATAATCAACAATGACCACTTATCTCCCCATACATCAAGGGAACAGCTCACCGGGCAATCCGACCTCTTTTTTGTAACAGACATAAAAATATTTATTAAAAATCACTTGCATTTTGAAAGTAACTGCTATATTTACACTTGCAAAATGCAAGTAAAGTTACAAAACAACACAAAATGAAACAAACAATTCTGGTAACAGGAGCTTCTTCAGGTTTTGGCCTTCTGATGGCCAATGAGCTCCACAAAAGCGGCCACCATGTAATTGGCACCAGCCGTAACCCGGATAAATATAAAGGCAGCCTGCCTTTTAAATTATTAGCATTGGATATTGCCGACGATCATTCAATAACATCTTTCAGTAAGCAGCTGTTCAGCCAGATCAGCCGGCTGGATGTGCTGATAAACAATGCAGGGTATTTAGTAACAGGGCTTGCCGAAGAAACCTCTATTGAATTAGGACGGCAGCAGCTGGAAACAAACTTTTGGGGAACGGTTAAGCTCACAAATGAGCTGTTGCCTTATTTCCGGAAGCAGAAGCAGGGGAAAATAATTACCATTGGTTCTATAGTAGGTTTGATCGGGCTTCCCAATGTTGCTTACTACTCGGCTTCTAAACATGCACTGGAAGGGTATTTCAAATCACTTCGATTTGAATTGGATCAATTTAACATCAAAGTAAGTATGGTTGAACCAATGGGTTTTAAAACTAACATTGGAGAAAATGCAGTTGCATCAAATGGGAAAATAGATGATTATAATATCTTCCGGCAAAGGGTTGCAGCGTTCACAAAAAGGGAATTCGATAAAGCAGCGGGGCCCGGACCGGTTGTAGATACGGTATTGAGGATTGTAAATGAAAAAGCTCCAAAATTCAGCTCTCCGGTAGGCAAAGGCTCATCACTTATTCTTACGTTACAACGTTTTGCATATAGCGTTTTTGAAAGCTCGATTTTAAAAAGGGTGAATAAAGCATAAAGATCTATATAGGAGGGATGTATTAACCGAAAAAATTAAAACATGAAAGCATTCATAATTGACCATTATAAAAGTAAGGATGGCGGGCGGATTGCTGAAATGCCTGAGCCGGAGCTGCATGACGAAGAGGTATTGGTAAAGGTGCGCGCTGCCGGCGTCAATCTTTTAGATGTAAAGATCAGGGACGGCGAATTCAAACTTATATTGCCTTATCGCTTGCCGCTTATTTTAGGCAATGATGTAGCGGGAGTCATAGTCCGGGCCGGATCCCGTGTGCAAGGGTTTAAGGTTGGCGACGAGGTGTATGCACGGCCGGATAAGGACAGGATCGGAACTTTCGCAGAGTTTATAGCGGTGAATGAAGCTGACCTGGCGATTAAACCGTTAGCGCTTACCATGGAAGAAGCGGCTGCTGTTCCGCTGGTGGCCCTTACCGCCTGGCAAGCGCTGGTTGAAATAGCAGAGCTGAAGAAAGGACAAAAAGTGTTCATCCAGGCAGGATCAGGTGGCGTAGGAACCATCGCCATTCAATTGGCTAAGCATTTAGGCGCCATCGTAGCAACAACAACAAGCACTGCTAATATCGATTGGGTGAAACAACTGGGCGCCAATATTGTCATCGACTACAAGAAAGAAGATTTTGAAGCAAAGCTGCAGAATTACGATGTGGTTTTGAATAGCCAGGATGCTAAGACGCTCGAAAAATCGCTGCGCGTGTTAAAGCCGGGCGGAAAGCTCATTTCCATATCCGGCCCTCCTGATCCTGCTTTTGCAAAAGAGATCGGGGCGGGATGGCTCGTGAAACTGGTAATGTCCATATTGAGCTACCGGATCCGGAAAAAGGCAAAGGGCCATGGCATAAGTTATTCATTTCTATTTATGAGAGCAAGCGGCAGCCAGCTAAAAGAGATCACTTCGCTGATCAATTCCGGGATCATCCGCCCGGTTATGGATAAGGTCTTTCCGTTCGAATCAACCAAGGAGGCGATGGCCTATGTAGAAAATGGCCGTGCCAAGGGCAAGGTTGTCGTTAAGGTTAGCTAGGTGAGTTATCGTCATAAATGAATATGGTTGTCTGATCAAAACAACACTTCCGCTTTATCCCCCCTCTAAAAAAAATAAAAATTTCATTTTGCCAATTCAACGTAATCGATTACTTTTATTTTCCTAATCAGTTTACGTAAGTCTTTACTGTCATAACGTAATCGATTACGTAAAAATCAAAAACTGACCATAAATAATTCCACATGTCCGTGCAAGCAATTCAACCGGTTATTGAAAGATCAGCCAGTCCGGCAGCAACCCTGCAAACATTTTGTGATGCAAATTTCAACGCAGCGCCACTAGTGATACGTGCCGCAGGCCGTATTAATCTTATTGGCGAGCATACGGACTATAATAACGGCTTTGTACTGCCGGCGGCCATTGATAAAGCTATTTACCTGGGCATTATTAAACGGAATGATCAGCAGTTGCGGTTCCACGCACTGGACCTGGATGACCATTACACGGGCAGCCTGGACAACCTGCAGCCTTCCTCCAAACACTGGCCTGATTATTTACTGGGTGTAGTGCAGCAGCTGCAGCAAAAGGGTTATCCTATACAGGGATTTGAGTGTGCCTTCGGCGGAAATATTCCGCAGGGCGCCGGCCTTTCATCATCCGCTGCGCTGGAATGCGCCGTACTGTTTGCCCTGAACCAGCTGTTTGAGCTGAATATTTCTAAAATGGATATGGCCCGTTTAGCACAAGCTGCAGAAAATAATTTTGTAGGAGTGCGCTGCGGCATTATGGACCAGTTCGCGAGTATTTTTGGTAAGCGCCAGCACCTTATAAAGCTTGATTGTGGCTCGCTGGAGCATGAATATATTCCTTTCCGTTTTGATGATGTGAAGCTGGTACTGCTGGATACCCAGGTGAAACATTCCCTGGCATCATCCGAATACAATACCCGCCGGGCAGAATGTGAGCAGGGTGTAAAGCTGGTAAGCCGGCACCATCCGGAAGTAAGCAGCCTGCGGCAGGTAAGCATGGATATGCTGGATACATATGTAAAGCCCTTTAACACGGTTACGTATAACCGTTGCCGGTATGTGGTGGAAGAAATACAGCGCTTACAGGATGCCTGCGCAGATCTGATCAAAGATGATCTCTCAGCTTTTGGACAGCGCATGTTTGCTACGCACGAAGGACTGGATAAATTATATGATGTTAGCTGCGCAGAGCTGAACTGGCTGGCGGAGATGGCCTCCGGCGAATCCGGTGTGCTGGGTGCACGTATGATGGGAGGCGGTTTTGGCGGCTGCACTATTAACATAGTACAAACCGGTGCGGTGGAAGATTTTATTGCAAAAGCAGATCAGGGATACCGGCAGCAGTTCAACATTCCGTTAAAAGCCTATGTAACCAGTATTGAAGATGGTTGCCGGGTGATGGCATAATTACCGGCATTGATACTCAGCTATAAAATGCAAATTTACAAGGAGTGGCACACCAGTACGGTGTGCCACATTTATTTCAGAACATCAGCTCCGCGCCGCCAAAGTAGTTCCTGCCCGGCGCGGGGTTATAATAACGCTTACCTACGGCATTCAGATCATTCCCCAGGCTGTAAGACTGGTTCAGCAGATTATCAGCCCCCACGTATACGGATATACGGCATTTGCCGGCATGTGGTATTTGCCAGCCGGCCTTGCATTGCACCAGGTTATAGGAGCGGGCAAAAGCAGTATTGGCATCATCCAGCGGTAACCGGTCTGTGAAATTATGCTGGCCAAAAACATAGATCCCGGCCGGCAGCTGCACCAGCAGGCTGTTAACCGCTACCTGCCTGGGTACGCCGGTTAGCTGGTTACCGGAAAAATCCTGCCCTGCACTTTTATAATCACTAAAACGGAAATGACTATACGTATAGCTGCTTTGCCATTGCAGCCCTCTTAACACTCCCTGTTGCCGCGGGGCCAGAATCCATAACATACCCTGCGCTTCTACCCCGGTTTGATGGGTGCCGCCTGCATTGGTAAAAAATTCTGTACCGTCATCATGCAGGTTGCGCACGATAGCATTTTGTAAGCGGTAGTAATACACAGATGCGTCTATCCAAAAGCGGTTACGGTTGCCGCTCATGCGTAATCCTACTTCATGGTTCCAGCCGTTTTCTGCCTGCAGGGCGGTATTAATAATATTATCGGAGGCGCGTACTTCTGCAATAGCAGGGGTAGAGTAGCCGCGGCTAACGGTAACACGGGCCGCCAGCGCCTGTGTGATCAGGTAAGAGAGGGAAAAACGGGGCATCCACTGCGCATTGAATTTACGGGTACTATCACCTTTAGCGCCTTCATTAAAATTATAACGGAAATAGTTCAGGCTTACAGCTGCTTCCCAGATCCATTTTTCGTGCAGGCGTACACTGAGGCTGGTGAAATAAAAGTGCTGCTGCGCCCTGAGCTTGTCTGCGGCCTGCACCGTATCCCGTTTGCCGCCACGGTTGCCATAGTTCACAATGTCGGAGCTGGTAACCTGCCATTCCAGGCCGGTATTCCAGTTTACCAGCAGATCCGTCCCTGTTATCTGTTTATCGTGAAGGGAAATATAGGTGCGTGCGCCGGCTGTATTTTCATCCCGCGCTTCATAATTGGTAATGAAAGGATTTTCAAAATGTGTGTTGGCGCCAAAAACAGTGATCACATGCTGCCAGCTGTTGCTGAGGTTTGCTTCATGCACCAGCCCGCCCTGTAAGGTACGGTTGTATATGGCGGCTTTTTGATCAACAGCACCTGGCAGGGTGGGAGTGGCAGGCCGTGCTGCACGTGGATTGTTTAATGCCTGCGCTTCTGTAAGTCCGCCGGGTGTACGATAAGAGAGGTCACTGTAAAAAGCCAGCAGCTTTAATTTATTCTTTTCATTATACTGCCACTGCTGGGCTGTTTGCAGGTAATATCTTTTGGAAGCGCTGTTGCTGCGGTAACCATCTGCGCGCTGGTAGCCCTGGTACAGGCTTAGCTGGTAGTTGCCAAATTGTTGCTGCCAGCCTGCTTTTTCATGGAACAGGCCATAGGCGCCGCCCTGCACGGCTGCGCGTAAATGCATGCTGTCTGCACCCAAACCCATGGGGTGCAACAATATCACTCCGCCGGAGTTAGCGCCAAAAAGGCTGCCATCCGGCCCTTTCAATATCTCTGCGCTTTGAATGCTGCCCGGGTCCGTCAGGTTCAGGTAAGTGTTGCCACCGGCATCGGTAAGCGGCATTTCATCCATATATATTTTCACGTTGCGGATGCCAAAGGGAGAGCGCAGCAGGCTGCCTCTTACAGAAAGACGGTAGCTGCCGGGCGAACGTTCTTCCATTCGTACACCCGGAACCGTATTCATGGCCGGTAGCAGCGTAGCGCCGGGTTGCAGCTGAAATTGTTTGCTGGTAATAACGCTGGTGGAAGTAGGTACCTGTAAAAGTGTTTGTTTACGTAAATAAGCCTCCACTACAATTTCGTGAAGCTGACGCGTGGTATCCGTATCCTGCGCTGCCAGCCGGGTTAGGGGCAGGCCGGCAAGCAGGAAAAGTAAAAGTTGTTTCATAGCAGAAACTAATGTAGAAAATATTCTTCAGCTCTCAGGTTACTTTCTGCTTACCCATCCAATAGCATTGCCGGATACCGCTGCCGGCCGGGTGCTACCTTGGCTACGGGTTACACCTGGTTCAGGTTCACGATTCACATACCAATGGTCATCAAAGAACCCCCAGGCTACGTTGCACCTATCGGCCATGGACCTATTTGGGCTTCATTAGTCACCAAACCGGTCAGGAGATTCTCCGGTTAGCTGTAAAGGGATGTTGCTGCCGGGGCAGGGTGGTAGTACCTGCGCGTTGGCAGAGGGCACACTGATGATATCACCGCCGGCATTACAGGCGTTACTGGTAAAAGTAAACTTGCATCAACCGTGTTTTCATACAAAAAGTGATTTAATATTATAAGCGTCCACAATTACACTATGTAAAGGGGAGCGCAGCTTTCCCGGAAAAAGCGATCTGCTTCATTAAAAAATGATGGGGCCTCTATAAGCGTCTACGAATTATACTGCCATCACATATACAGAGGGAGTGCTGCTTTCCGGAAAAAAGGGATCTGCACAAAAAAAAATCTATACGTTCTGTTTGGAATTATGAATTACGGATGTATATTTGTCTACCAATTCTATAGGGAATATAGAAATAAAAATACCACCACCCGGGAGTACACGGCTTAGTACTCCGGCAGCTGTTGTCCCACCAGCTTAACACTGCCCGCCGGTCCATTTTAAACCATAAAAATGGCTGTTATACAACAGTATATTAGTATAGCTGTCTGTACTTACAGGATGGGTGTGATGGTAAAGGGCGCTTCTGCCCGGAACCTGGCCTGTAGTGGCTATGGTTGTTATTAATAAAGCGTTGTTTGCTGTAAATAAATGCTCCGGATGGTTTGCGGGATCAGCATGTTGCAAATTTATTGGTGGTAAATTTTGTGTAATGTGCCTCCCGCTGCCCCGTGGCATTCTCTTAGCAGCATCATTCATAATATTGAGATGCATATAAGATACAATACTTCCTTTAGCAAGATAGGTGATCCCGATCCGGATGTCAATCTGGGCTGGTATAATTATATGCTGTAACTCATTTTCATAGCGTCTTTCCGTTTCGTTAGATCAGAAACCAATCTTTATTACCTCATTCCGTAGCAGAAAGCTCCGGAACCGGCTGTAAAGCGATCCGTTTAACGGAGCTGCTTTACAGCTTTTTTTATCCCTGCATATGGAAAATTATTCCATCCCGCATCTTATAGAAAACTTATACCATGATGACCTCAACTACACCCCCCGGAAATGATTTTCTCGATATCCTGTTTAACGGAAGGAATAAGGAATACGGTGCTTATGCATTGCGCCGGAAGTATGATCAGCGGGTACGGAATGCCATACTGGGTACGGCTTCCATAGCGCTGGTGGTTATAGGCGGTTATGCATTGAATAACAAGCTGGTGGCATCGGCAACGCATACACGTACTTTACCATCCCCCATTGTTTTGGATCATTTTGAGATGCCTGTAGACGAGGTTAAAACACCTCCACCGCCGCCCCCTCCTGCCAGCGCACCGGCGCCTGCAAGGCCTAGTGTAGCCTTTGTGGCACCTGTTATATCAAGAGAAGTAGAAGAAACAGAGGTGCCACCCATCACAGAGCTCCAGCATAGCTCCGTAGGTCTTACCACTACTACGGGCGATGTAAATGGTATTGATGCAGATGCATTGCTGCCACAGGCAGGCACCGGTGGTATTGTGGAGGCCCCTGTAGTGGCTGAACGCGAAGACCGTGACCATGTTTTTACTGGCGTAGAAATCCCCCCTTCTTTCCCCGGTGGTGAGGAAGCGCTGGCACGCTACTTAGGCAGCCATCTCCACTATCCGCAGCTGGCCTCAGAAACCGGGGTTTCGGGCATTGTATTCGTACAGTTTGTAGTAGATTATGAAGGCAATGTAAAAGATGTAAAACCGGTAGGTGCCCGCAAAGGCGCCGGCCTGGAGGAAGAAGCCGCCCGTGTGATCAAAGGCATGCCTAAATGGAGACCCGGCAAACAGAACGGCCGGACCGTATCCGTACTCTATAATATACCGGTGAACTTCCACTTAGAAAATTAAGGGGGACATATATACCGGCAGACGGCCATAAAAAGCACCTGGCGCCCATCCCTGGGAAACAGGCTTTTTATGGCCGCTGCCATCTTTTAGCCGGCCAGCAGCTTTTTGCTTTTACCTTTCTGCATTTATTCGTACTTTTCGAGCGGGAATCAGCAAATCAGTTAGCATGGAAGCTCCGGTTAATAATGCATTACAGTTGTTCAGGAACCTGGTAGGAACTAAGTTTCAGCTTTATAACAGCCTTTTTACTTCATTACCTTTTCACCGCGTTGAAAAAACGGGTATTTTCCTTTCCCTGTTCCTGCTCCATTGTGAGGAGGGATTTGAGAAGAAGCATAGCCCGGAAGAGATCCTGAGCTCTTTTTTTGAACAATACACCACTTACCGTGATGAGCAGCAGCAAACGGACCTGCTGTTCCGCTTTGTACAGTATGCCGAGCGGCAGGTGGTATTGTTTGATGCGCTGGAAGATGCGGCCTTCCGCGACATCCGCGACACACAGGGCGCCGGCTCGCTCCGGCAGCTGCAATCGCAGGTAATGCAGGGGCAGGCGGAAGAAGCCCTCGCCAAAAAGCTGGAGGACTTTTCCGTACGGCTGGTGCTCACGGCCCACCCCACGCAGTTCTACCCCGGCGAAGTGCTGGGCATCATCAACGACCTTTCCAACGCCCTTATTAATGATAATACCGCCCAGGTAAATATGTACCTGCAGCAGCTGGGTAAAACGCCTTTCTTTAAAAAAGAAAAGCCTACCCCGTACGATGAAGCTGTGAGCCTCATCTGGTTCCTGGAAAATGTATTTTACCAGGCTGCCGGGCGTACGGTATCTTACCTGAAATCACATTTCCCCCAGGCAGTTAGCGAAAGCAACCAGCTGATCCGCATGGGCTTCTGGCCCGGTGGCGACCGTGACGGGAATCCCTTTGTAAATGCGCCTATTACTTTACAGGTAGCAGAGGCCCTGAGAGGTGCTATTATAAAATGTTATTATTTAGATGTGCGCAAGCTCAAACGCCGCCTCACGTTCAAGGGTGTGGAAAATGAGCTGGCCACCCTGGAACAGAAGCTGTACAGCAACCTGTTCATACCCGGCCAGCGTACAGATCTTTGCCAGAGCGAAATACTGGATACCCTGCTGCGCATCCGCGATACTATTCAGCAACAACACAACGGGCTGTTTGTACACCTGGTGGAAACGCTTATCAGCCGCGTAGAGCTGTTCGGGTTATTCTTTGCTTCGCTGGATATAAGACAGGACAGCTCTGTACATGGCAAGGTGCTGGAGGCTATTGCTGAAGTGAGCGATGCTTTGCCAAAGAACTATACATCCCTGCCGGATGCAGATAAGATAAAAGCGCTGCTGGCGGTTACCCAACCGGTGAACAGCAGCCTGTTAAAAGAAGATCTGCATAAGGATACGCTGGAAACCATCAGAACCGTGCAAACCATCCAGCAGGCCAACGGGGAAGAAGGCTGTAACCGCTATATCATCAGCCACAGCACCAGCGCGCTGAATGTAATTGAAGTATATGGCCTGTTGCTGCTGGGCGGCTGGAAAAAAGAGCAGCTTACCATTGATATTGTACCACTGTTTGAAACCATCGACGATCTGCGGGCAGCCCGCAACGTAATGCGCTCCCTGTATGAGAACGAAGCATACCGGCAGCACCTGCACCGCCGCGGTAACAAACAAACCATTATGCTGGGCTTTTCAGATGGCACAAAAGATGGGGGCTACCTCATGGCCAACTGGAGCATTTATAAAGCGAAGGAAGAGCTCACAAAGCTTTCCCGGGAAGCCGGTATTAACGTGGTGTTCTTTGACGGCCGTGGTGGTCCTCCGGGCCGTGGTGGCGGAAAAACGCACCAGTTTTATGCTTCTATGGGCCGCAATATTGCCAATAAAGAAATTCAGCTCACTATACAGGGACAAACCGTTAGCTCCAATTTTGGCACGGTGGATTCCGCACAGTTTAACCTGGAGCAGCTGGTGCATGCAGGCATCTCCAATGAGCTGTTCTCCTCCCGCGAGGTAACGCTGAGCGAATCGGAAGCAGACCTGCTGCAATCCCTGGCAGATGCAGGTTACCAGTCGTTTAACCAGCTGAAGCACCATCCCAGCTTCATGGATTACCTGGAGCATACCAGCCCCTTACGTTATTATGCAGAGGCTAATATAGGCAGCCGCCCTTCCAAGCGTAATGCCGCAGCCAGGCTTAACCTGAACGATCTCAGGGCCGTACCTTATGTAGGCGCCTGGAGCCAGCTAAAGCAGAATGTGCCAGCCTTTTACGGTGTAGGCACCGCCTTGCAGCAGCTGGAAAAAGATGGCAGGTGGAGTGAACTGGAACGCCTGTACCGGCATTCCCTGTTCTTTAAAACCTTGCTGGATAACTGTGAAATGGCCATGATAAAAAGCTATATGCCGTTAACCGCGCATCTTGCCAAACACCCGGTATATGGCCCTATATGGCAAATGATCTGTGATGAATTTGATCTGACGAAAAAATATCTGCTGAAGCTTTCCGGCGCATCTACACTGATGGGCAATAGCCCGGTAGAGCAGCTGTCCATACAAATGCGGGAGCGTATAGTGCTGCCGTTAGTGACGATTCAGCAATATGCCCTGGGCCGTATCCGTGAGCTGGAACAGCAGGAGGATAAAGGTAACGGGCATAAGGAAGTATTTGAAAGGCTGGTAGTACGTTGTTCTTTCGGTATTATCAATGCTGGTCGCAATTCAGCTTAAGAGCAGAAAGGATAAAGCACAAAGCTTAAAGCATAACCAAACCATAACATAACCCACACGGCAAAAGGCAGGCAGCTTTATGCTTTGTGCTTTCAGCTTTATGCTTTTCGCAATTGTCAGGCATCTGCAATATGCCGTGTTTTGTACAACACAAATTGGTAAATCATAATAGTATTTGTCCTAATTTTACAACTCTTTCACTTTTACTTTATCTTATGTCAAACAGCTTATATGATTTTGGAATGATTGGCCTGGGGGTAATGGGCAGGAACCTGTTACTGAATATGGCCGATCATGGATTTTCCGTTATCGGATTTGATAAGGATGCTACCAAGAACGCTGCGCTGGAATCCGCTGCCACAGCAGGTACTACTGTAAAAGGCGTAGCCGAGCTGGCCACCATGATCCAACTGTTGCAGCGTCCGCGCCGGGTAATGATGCTGGTGCCTGCCGGTCAGCCGGTGGATGATGTAATTGCTTCCCTGCTGCCTTTACTGGAGCCGGGCGATGTGATTATTGACGGGGGCAACTCGCACTATACAGATACCCTGAGACGAGTAAAATATTTACGGGAAAAGCAGCTCCACTTCATGGGCATAGGCGTTTCCGGTGGTGAAATGGGCGCCCGTACAGGGCCGGCCATTATGCCCGGCGGCGACAAAGAAGCCTATGAAAAGGTACGCCCCATGCTGGAAGCCGTTGCGGCCAAAGTTAAAGGGGAGCCTTGTGTGGCCTACTTAGGTAAAGAAGGCGCCGGCCATTATGTAAAGATGGTGCATAACGGTATTGAATATGGAATTATGCAGCTGATCAGCGAAGCCTATGCTTTGCTGCAACAGGCTGGCCTGGATAATGACCAGCTGCATAAAATATTTGATTCCTGGAACAAAGGCCCGCTGCAGTCTTTCCTGGTAGAGATCACAGCCGACATCTTTTTACAGAAAGACGATAAGACCGATAAACGCCTGGTAGACGTGATCTCCGACAAAGCCGGCTCCAAAGGCACCGGTAAGTGGACTTCCCAGGATGCGATGGACCTGCCGGTAGCTATACCGGTAATTGATACGGCCGTAGCACTACGTACGTTGAGCGGTTATAAAGAAGAACGCGTACAGGCGGCAGCGTTATACGAAGCGCCGGCTGCACGTATCAATACACCGGCCGATACCTGGATCCAGCAGGTGCATGATGCCTTGTACTTTGGTACCATCATGAGCTATGCACAGGGCCTGGCCATGCTGCGCAAAGCATCTGATGAGCTGAAAATGGAAATACCATTACCGCAGGTAGTTAAAGTATGGCGGGGTGGTTGTATCATCCGTTCCGTGCTGCTGGAAACATTTGCCAATGCGTACGTACAGTCGCCGGACCTGCCCAACATCCTGCTGAATAAGGAAGTGGCAGCCATGGTGCAGCCCATTGAAACCAATACCCGTACCGCCATTGCACAGGCTGCGCAGGCAGGTGTGCCGGTTGCCGGTATCATGGCCGCATTATCTTACTTTGATGCATACCGTACGGAAAGAATGCCTACGAACCTGGTACAGGCGCAGCGGGATTACTTCGGGGCACATACCTATCAGCGTATAGACATGCCCGGTACTTTCCATACCGTTTGGGAACAACATTGAATAAAGCTGTAAACTTTTAGCAGCCAGCCTTTAGCCTGTACTATTTTGCTAACTGCTAACTGCTAAAAGCTAACGGCTAATAGCTAAATATAATTTTATGCAAGACCATAAGCGCCCGCCTGCCTCCATACTCTTTATTTTTGGCGGCAGCGGGGACCTGAACTACCGGAAATTATCACCCGCCTTATATAATCTTTTCCTGGACGATTGGATGCCGGAGCAATTTGCCATCATCGGCATCGGGCGTACACCTTATACTAACGAAGCTTATAATGAGCATCTGCTGGATGGTATCAGCAAGTTCTCCCGCCGTAAAGGTGAGCAGAACGGTGAATGGGCGGAATTTTCCCAGCACGTGAGCTTTTTGCAGCTGGATGCGGAGAATGCAGAGTCCTACGATGCAATGACCGAGATCGTAAAGCAAAAAGAAGCAGAATGGGGCACCCATCCCAACGTGATCTTTTACCTGGCAGTAGCGCCGCAACTGGTGCCTGCTATTGCAAGAAAACTGGGCAGGCTGAACCTGTGCAGCGATAAGCATAATACCCGCATTGTAGTAGAAAAGCCCTTTGGCCACGATCTGCAAAGTGCGCATGAGCTGAATGCTTTGCTCACCAGCATGTTCTCCGAAGAACAGATCTTCCGTATAGACCACTACTTAGGTAAAGAAACCGTGCAGAACATACTGGCGCTGCGTTTTGCCAATGCCCTGTTTGAGCCGGTATGGAACCGCAATTTTATTGAATACATACAGATCACCGCTGCGGAAAGCGTAGGGCTGGAAGGGCGTGGCGGATACTATGAGCGTTCCGGCGCCCTGCGTGATATGGTGCAGAACCATATTCTGCAGATCTTATGTATGGTAGCCATGGAAGCGCCGGTATCTTTTGATGCCAATGAGATCCGTAATAAAAAGGTGGATGTGCTCAATGCCATTCGTCCTATCAGCAAGGATAAAGTGCATGAATATGCCGTACGCGGACAGTATTCCGGCGGCTGGATGAAAGGAGAGCGTGTAGCGGGCTACCGCGAGGAAAAAGGCGTACAGCCCAACTCCAATACGGACACTTATGCAGCCGTGAAATTTTATATTGATAACTGGCGCTGGCAGGGCGTACCTATTTATGTGCGCACCGGCAAATACATGCACCAGAAAACTACGCAGATCAACTTACAGTTCCGGCAGGCCCCTCACTTTGCATTCCCAACGGAATCTGCTGAAAGCTGGAGGCCTAACCGCCTTACCATTAGCATTAACCCGGAAATGGATATCCGTATCCGCTTCCAGGCTAAACGTCCGGGCCAGACTATGACCCTGGACCCGGTAGAAATGGTGTTTAACTATGATGCGGCTTATGGCGAACATGCGCCGGAAGCATACGAAACACTGCTGCTGGATGTAATGGAAGGAGATGCTACGCTGTTCATGCGCGCCGACCAGGTGGAAGCTGCCTGGAAGCTGATCATGCCCATACTGGAAACCTGGGAGAACCGCGTACCCCAGAACTTCCCCAACTATGCCCCGGATTCCTGGGGACCAAATGATGCAGATGCCCTGATAGCGCAGGACGGACATAGCTGGATCAACTTATCAAAATAAGGTTCAATTATTGTAAAGGAAATGTGCAAGTGGTGATGATCGTGATCATTCATTTGCACATTTTTACTTTCGCACATCAAATCATTAAATATGGAATTGCACATCGCCAAAGATCCGCAACAGCTGAGTGAGAACCTGGCCGCCTGGATCAGTAACTATATCCAGGAAGTACTGCAGGACCAGGAACAGTTTACGTTTGTATTGTCTGGCGGTAACACGCCTAAGCAGCTGTATCATTTACTGGCTAAGGAACCTTACCAGCAAATGATCCCCTGGGAAAAGATCCATTTTTTCTGGGGCGATGAGCGTGCAGTGCCTTTTGATGATGAGCGCAATAATGCCCGCATGGCGTATGAAACCCTGCTTACACCCATGGGCATCCCGGAAGAAAATATTCATGTAATGCGCACGGATATTATGCCGGAAACCGCCGCAGAAGAATATGAAAAACTATTAAAAGAATATTTTAAAGATAGTGATGTAACCTTTGACCTGGTATTGCTGGGTATGGGAGATGATGGGCATACCCTGTCCTTATTTCCCGGTATGCCGGTAGTGAATGAGCAAAAGGATTGGGTAAAAGCATTTTTTCTGACTGCCCAGCACATGTACCGTATTACCCTCACGGCCCCTGTAGTGAACAAAGCTGCCTGTGTAATATTTATGGCAACCGGCGCTGGCAAAGCCATCACACTGAAAAATGTAATTGAAGGCACCTTCAACGCAGAACAATTCCCCTCTCAGCTCATCCGCCCCCAGGACGGCGAGCTGCATTGGTTCGTAGACGAAGCTGCCGCCGGAGCATTGGAAATATAGAGAGAGATGGGAGCTAAGAGCTAGGAGGTACAAGATAGGAGAAGGCTAATTGAGTGCCCGATATCAATAAACATCAATAAACATTAATAAACAATAAAGCGTATGAGGTAACAAGCCACTTCATACGCTTTATTATTTACAGCAATCAGCAGTTCTTAGGCACTATACTATACACCGTACACTGTACACTACACCAGACCCATTATCATTCATACCGCACACCCACATATAGTTGCAGTACCAGCCCATTTTTTTGCAGGCCCAAAACGCCTGGACCTTTGCCCGGCGTGCCCCGCTTGACAATGCCCCATCCATGCCCCAACCCCTACACGACAATCCCCCGTCCCATAGTCATTCAAACAGGCGGGCGCAGTCCAGCGTTGGGCCTGCAAAAAAATGCCTGCAAAAAATGATCACAATAAATGCCGGTAACAAACCCTTGTAGCAAATGTTTGTAATACTACCTCGTAATAAGCAGTCGCAAAACACCCGCATCTCCCAAACGAAAACAAAGATCCGCACAAACCTCCTTACACATTTCCCTGAAATATTTATTATTTTACTCACCGCTAAACTTCGCCGTTATGAAAAGAATGATCCTCGCCGGTAGCCTGATCTTACTATTGCTGCAGCCACTACTGGCGCAAAACTATTCAGCTGACTGGTCTTCGCTGAATACACGTAAGATCCCCGGATGGTTCCATGAGTCTAAGTTCGGGATCTTTATACACTGGGGAGTGTATGCAGTGCCTTCCTTTGCTGTGGTAGGCCCCGGCGGTTATTCTGAATGGTACTGGCATAATCTCATGAATAAAGGTGCGGATACACATGCGCAGGTGCAGGCTTTTCATGATAAACAATTCGGCAAAGGATTTCCATACGCTAATTTTGAGCCGCAGTTCACCGCTGCATTATTTGATCCGGCGCAGTGGGCAGATATCTTTCGCCGCTCCGGCGCTAAATATGTAGTATTGACCTCCAAACATCATGAAGGTTATTGTTTATGGAATAGCCCCTGGGCAGATAAGGCCTGGGGCCGCCCCTGGAATGCAGTAACCGGTACGCCTAAACGCGATCTGCTGGGCGATCTGACAGAAGCCGTACGCAAAGCAGGGTTGCGTATGGGATATTACTACTCCCTGTATGAATGGTATAATCCCTTATGGCTCTCCAACAAAGAGCAATATATCAAAGAAGTGATGCAGCCGGAGTTCAAAGACCTGGTAACACGTTACAAACCATCCGTGATCTTTTCTGACGGAGAATGGGAGCTTTCGGATACCGCCTGGCAGTCGCCCGCATTGCTGGCCTGGTTGTACAATGAGTCGCCGGTGAAGAAGGATATAGTTGTGAACGACCGCTGGGGCAGCAATACCCGCGGGCATAACAGCGCCAGCACTTACCTTACCTCTGAATACGGTAGCGGAATGGAGCCGGGCGTAGTATGGGAAGAGAGCAGGGGCATTGGCATGTCATACGGGTATAACCGTATGGAGAATGTAAATGATTACAAAAGCAGCCACGACCTGCTGCTGGCATTAATAGATATTGTATCCCGCGGGGGAAACCTGCTGCTGGATATTGGTCCCACAGCAGATGGACGCATTCCCGTGATCATGCAGCAACGGCTGGTAGATATGGGCAGCTGGCTGGCTACAAACGGAGAAGCGATCTACGAAACAGAATCCTGGAAACAAACGCGCCAGTGGAGCCCCGGCCAGCAGCCAACGGTGAAGAAAGCCTCTTTCATGGCTGATTATGATATTACCCGCATGATCCAGCCTTCAAAGGAACATGCGCATATAGAGATGTTCTTTACCCGTAAGAACAATAACCTGTATTGCATTGTTCCTTCTTATAGTCCGCAGCTGCTGCTGCGCAATTATACGCTGCCGGCAGGCGCAAAGGCCAGTATACTGGGCAGCAAGGCAAACATCCGTGTAAAACAGCAGGGAAAGGATTGTGTGCTGGACCTGTCGGTTCTGCACCCCGGCGATGTACCGCCACAGTTATTCGTTATTAAAATTACCGGCGCATGATCTTCGATGCACATTTTCATATTATAGACCCCCGTTATCCTTTGGTAGCTAACCAGGGATACCTGCCGCCCGCCTTTACAGCGTCCGATTACAAGACCAGGGTAGCACATTTGCAGGTTACCGGCGGCGCCGTGGTATCAGGCTCTTTCCAGCAGTTTGACCAGCAATACCTGGTAGCTGCGCTGCAGCAGCTGGGAGCCGGTTTTGTAGGCGTAACGCAGATCCCGGAATATGTAACGGATAAGGAGATACGGCAGCTGCATGCATCCGGCATACGGGCAGTACGTTTTAATATACAACGCGGTGGCTCCGCTACCGTTGATCACCTGGAGGAGCTGGCCCGCCGTGCATACGACCTGGCCGGCTGGCATACAGAGCTGTACATTGATTCCCGTGAGCTGAAAGATCTACTGCCGGTTTTAAAGCGGCTGCCGCGCATAAGTATTGATCATTTGGGTTTGTCAAAAGAAGGGCTGCCGTATTTATTAGAGCTGGTGGCAGATGGTGTGCGGGTAAAAGCCTCTGGTTTTAGCCGTTGTAATTTTAATGTGGTGGAAGTGATGCAGCAGATCAATGCAGTAGACCGTTCCGCGCTGATGTTTGGCACTGATCTGCCATCTACCCGCGCACCACAGCCTTTCAGCGATGAAGATGTGGCTTTGGTGAAAGATAATTTCCCGGAAGATGTGGCAAAGCGTATCTTTTACCAGAACGCAAAGGATTTTTATTTCCAGGTATAACAGCACAGGGTCAGCGGTAAAATAAAAGGTGAAAAGGAGCTGCAGACTATCCTACTATCCTTTTCACCTTTTATTTTGGGATACGTTTTTTAGTTCCAGCTGTCTTCACGCGCCATCTCCAGCTCATTCCTCATTACTTCATGCAGCTGCCCGTTCAGGAATACACCGGCAGTTACGCTGGGATATATTTCTTCGAAACTGCGCACCTGGTTCATAAACACACGGCGGAAAATGTGGCTGCGTGTAATATCGTGCGGGCTGCTTAAACCTGCAGCAGCAGTCAGCTCCATGGCACTCTCAATTGTATCGCGGTGATAATTGGAAACGCGGTGTTTTTTATCTTCTACCACCAGCCCTTTGGCAAGCCATTTATCCTGCGTGGCTACACCCGTAGGACAGCGATTGGTATTACATTCCAATGCCTGTATGCAGCCAATGGCCATCATCATAGCGCGGGCGCTGTTACAGCCATCCGCACCCAGGGCCATGGCGCGCAGTATATGGTAGCCGGTAAGTATTTTGCCGGAAGCGATCAGCTTCATTTTACCACGTATATTAAACCCCGTAAGGGTATCATGCACAAAGGCCAGGGCATCCATTAAAGGCATGCCTACGGAATTGGAGAACTCCGGCGGCGCAGCGCCAGTACCGCCTTCCCCGCCATCAACGGTAATAAAGTCAGGGTAGATGTTGGTTGCCACCATGGCTTTGCAGATAGCAAAGAACTCGCGGCGCTGCCCTATACATAATTTAAAACCCACTGGCTTGCCTTTGCAGAGCGTGCGCATGTGCGCAATGAACTGCATCATCTCCCGCGGTGTATTAAACGCAGTATGATAGGGTGGTGAGGACACTGTAGTATAAGGTTTTACATGGCGGATAGCAGCAATTTCCGGTGTGTTCTTGGCAGCCGGTAATATGCCGCCATGGCCGGGTTTAGCGCCCTGCGATAATTTCAGCTCCACCATTTTAATTTGTGGCAGCGCTGTTTTTTCTTCAAATAGGCGTTCATCAAAATTCCCCTCATCATTCCTGCAGCCAAAATAACCGGTGCCTATTTGCCAGATAATATCTCCGCCCTGGTTCAGGTGATGCTTGCTAATGCCGCCTTCACCGGTGTTATGTGCAAAGTTGCCTAATTTGGCGCCGCCGTTTAAGGCCTCTACTGCATTGGAGCTTAGTGAACCATAGCTCATGGCAGACACATTCAGGATGCTGGCTGAATAAGGTTGCGTACAGTCACTACCGCCAATGGTTACACGCGGATCTTTATCCATGTGTTCAAAGCTCCTGGGTTGTATAGAGTGGGCCATCCATTCATATCCTTCCGCATAAACGTTGAATTGGGTGCCAAAAGGCTGCGTATCCAGCTCCCGCTTGGCGCGCTGGTAAATGGTAGAACGGTCTACCCGGTTAATGGGGCTGCCACCTGTATCACTCTCTACAAAGTATTGGTATACCTTGGGCCGCAGGGCTTCCATCCAGTAACGCGCCCGCCCTACCACGGGGAAGTTGCGCATAATAGCATGTTTGGTTTGCAGCATATCCACAATGCCTATAATGATCATTGGCACTGCCGGCAGCAATAACCACCATACCCAATGAAAAAAATATCCCAATACTCCCATCACCAGCAAGCTGCCCACCGCAAACACCAAAAATCTTTTAGCCATACACGATCATTTTATAAGCTAAAATTAATTAATAATTAATGATTAATAATTAATAAGAAATAGTCAATAGTGAAGTGTTCTCCGGGAAATACCACTGTTTTACCGTCATTATTAATAATTATTAAGAAACAGTTAATAATGAAGCATTTCCGGTACCCGCACTGCTTCACTGCAATTATTAATTATTCATTCTTAATTATTGATTAAACCCAGTTTCTCCTGTATCAATTTTCGCTCTGCCTGCGAAGTGGTAAGACCGCAGGCCTGTGTAAGGTGTTTTTGGGCTAAGAGAGGCTCGCCGCATTGCAGGTATAGATCACCCAGTACGGCGCTGTAGATATAATGAGATGACAGCAGTTTTTCAATATCCGGGATAGCCAGGATCTCCTGTATTGCAGTTGCTTTTTTGCCCAGCTGGGCCTGCACAATGGCCCGGTTCAGCAGCACTACCGGCATGGGTTTTTGTTCCAGCAGCAGGTCGTACAGCTGCCGCATGCGTTGCCAGTTGGTTTCTTCAAAAGTGGCGGCCAGGCAATGTTCCGCTGCAATAGCCGATTCAACATGGTATACGGTAAGCCGCTCCCCGGCGGAAGATAAGCGCAGGTAATGGTATCCCATGTCTATCAGCTCTTTGTTCCAGGTGCTGCGGTCCTGGTTTTGTAACAGCACAATGGAATTATTTTCATCAATACGGCTGTCAAAACGGGAAGTCTGAAAACACATTAAGGACAGCAGCGCAAAAGTAGCCGGCTGCTTACCCACCTGGTGTTCTGATAATAGCAAACAAAGTCGCATGGCTTCCATGCACAGGTCTTCGCGGATCAGCTCATCTGCTTTCAGGGAATTATAACCTTCGTTAAATAACAGGTATAGCACAGTGTATACGGTTTCCAGCCGGGGTGGCAGCTGCGGTCCTAATGGGATCTCCAGCTGGATGCCTTCCTCCTTAATAAATTGTCTGGCGCGGTACAGGCGTTTCTGGATCACTGCTTCATTGGTTAACAGTGCTCTTGCAATTTCTGCGGCGCCAAAACCGGATACGGTTTTTAATGTGAGCGCAATCTGGTCTTCTTCTTTCAGGGAAGGGTGGCAGCATGCAAAGATCATGCGTAGCTGGCTGTCGGTGATTTCCGTATCCAGGAACAATTGGCGCACCGTATCTTCCGCAGCATGCTGTAAGTGATAGGCCAGCTCCCCGGAAAGGTGCTGGAAATGCTGCTGCCGGCGAATGATGTCCAGCGCTTTGTTCCTGGCTACGGTCATCAGCCAGGCGGAAGGATTGTCGGGAACCTGGTTAAACGTCCAGGTTTGTACTGCTTTTAAAAAGGCCTCCTGCACCACATCTTCTGCAAGGGATAAGTTATGCATCCCAAAAATGCGGGTTAACACGGCGATCATTTTCCCCGATTCATGCCGGAAAAGGTGATCAACAATTTGTTGTGGTGAGGAGGCGCCGGATTGCATACATGGCAGGCTTACATACCATCAAATTTCATTACTTCCCGTACTTCCACGCTACCGTTCAGGGAAAGATCGGGGCAGCCCTTAGCCAGTTCTGCAGCGGCTTCCAGCGAATCGGCCTGAATGATCATGTACCCGCCTACCAGCTCCTTGCTTTCTGCAAACGGACCGTCGGTTACTACGGCTTTGCTGCCGCTGACCATTTTACCCGGGGGATATAAAGGCTCTCCGCCTACGTAAATGTTTTTAGACCGGAACTGTTCTATCCAGGCAAACCATTGCTGCATATTGCCCTGCATTTCTTCCGGGGATAAATTACCCGCGCTGCTGCCGCCGCGGAAAATAAACATGAAGTCTTTCATGATGAAAGGTGTTTGTAGGTTAAATAAATACGAATAACAGGATAATGACGGGCGGAATATTATATGCAGGACAAAAATGAAGAATTTTTTTTAGACGGGTGGGAATTATATCAGCTGATGCTCTTTCATAACACTTGTAACCCGGCTGATAACGGCATGCACCGCCTCATTGTAGTTGTCGTTATCATTATTGTTATTATCATCGTAAGCTACCCAGCAGTTTACGGTTACCTTCACATTAGCGCCATCTATGTTGGAATATAATACCTGTAAAGGCCTATGCTCCGCAAGGTGTGGCAAGCCTTTCAGGGCATTCTGCAACAGGGATTGTACGGAGCTCATTTGCTCATTGACAATGGCTACATTAAAGGTGAGCGAAATGCGGCGCTCGGGGGTAAGAGAGTGATTAATGATGGGTTTCTGGAAAATTTCTTTATTGGGGATGATCACATGCAGGCCGTCCAGCGTACGCAGGGTAGTAGAACGTAATTGTATATTTTCCACGTTGCCGGTAAAACCATTAGTCTCTATCTGGTGGCCAACTTCAAAGGGTTTGCGGAACGTAATAAAAATACCGGAAATGAAATTGGCAGTGAGATCCTGGAAAGCAAAGCCCAGCGCCAAACCTATAATACCGGCGCCGGCCAGCAGGGACGACACCGTTTTATCCAGCTGCAATACATCCAGCGCAATAAACAGCCCTACAAAGCAAAGGAGCAGGTAGGCAACACTTGAAAATAACCCGCTCAGGGCCGGTGTATCAGACAGGCGGTAAACCAGCTTGTACACCAGTTTTTTCATCAGCCGGGCCAGCAGCACAAACAAGGCTAATACCACTATAGCTACTGCCAGGTTAGGCAGCATTTTGATAGCTGTTTCCAGCCACAGCTGGATCTTGTTATATATGAGTTTGGTCCATTGCATATACGCCATCATATTATTTCCCCCTTGGTTCGGGAACAAGGCCGAATAATTATGCCGGTTTTAAATACCCGGAAGAGGATTGACTTACTCATTGATATTCAATAGGATAAATGAGTAGGAGCATCTACACTGCGGAAAAAGTTGCCCATCCGTCCCTACCTTAAAATCCAATTAAATTAGGCTTGCCTTTAAAGCCGCCGTACAACTTAAGCGTAGCTTTGAGTGTTAAAATTGATACACTGCTATCACTTATATGTCTGTAAAATTCACCTTACGCGTAGCGCCTTTACTAAAAAAGCTGCATTTAAAAGAGCTGCTGTCAGTGTTATTCCTGTTGCTGGCTATCTATTTTTTCCGGCAGGAGCGGCATGAGCTGCGCGCGCTGGTACCGGCTATTTCCCAGGCTAACCGTGTATGGATGAGCGGTGGTGTGTTACTTACGTGTGTATATGTTCTGCTGCAGGCGCTCATGTATTATTACAGTTTTAAAGCAGTAGAAGCGCGTTTGCCTTTGTCTTTGGGAATAGAGCTGTTCCTGAAGCGCAACCTGCTCTCCGTATTTTTACCGGCAGGCGGTGTTAGCTCGCTGGCTTATTTGCCAAAGCGGCTGCGGCAGGCCGATATCCGCAAACAGCAGGTGCACCAGGCCTCCGGCATTTATGGGTATGTGGGCATCTTATCGGTATTCCTGGTAGGCATACCCATAGTGGGGTTGGCCATTTTGCGCAAGCCGGACCTGCAACGTGCATTGCCTGCACTGGCAGGTATTTGTGTGCTGCTGGTAACAGCGGTGTGGGTGTTCCGCTCTATTCAAAAGAAAGGCGCCGTATATACGTTGCTGTTAAATTATTTCCCGGGAGTCATTCATAAGATAGATGACATCTTTTCCTTTCAGCTGCAGCGTGGCGCTTTTGCAAGCACCGTATGGGCATCTGTGGGTATTGAGCTGGTTGGCATTGCACATTTGTACGTGAGTATGCTGGCTACCGGCGTTACACCCTCGCTGGAAGCGGCCTGCGTGGGATACATTGTTGCCACTATCTTTTTAATTATCTCCCCGTTCCTACGCGGGTTAGGCGCTATAGAATTATCACTTGCCTGGCTGCTCAGCAGCTATGGGTATAGTTCCCTGCAGGCATTGGAAATTACTTTGCTGTTCCGGTTGTTCGAGTTCTGGTTACCGCTGGCCGGCGGACTGCTGGCCTTTGCGCTGAAGGGGCGTGAGCTGGTGTTACGCCTGCTGCCACCGGTGCTGATATTCTTACTGGGCATGGTTAACATTTTTTCCGTGCTCACACCACCGCTCGCAGATCGTTTGCGCCTGCTGCATGCCTACATACCGGTAGGTTCCATTCATGCATCCAACCTGCTGGTGGTGTTCCTGGGGTTGGTGCTGCTGGTGACTGCCACCTTTTTAGTCCGTGGCCTGCGCAGCGCATGGATAGTAGCCCTTGTGGTATCCCTGTTATCTGCCATCGGGCATATGAGTAAAGCGCTGGATTATGAAGAAGCTTCACTGGCGCTGATCACGGCTGTTATATTGATCATCACTGCCAGCCAGTACCGGGTAAAAAGTAATCCTCAGCTGGTGAATATTGGCGTGCTTACTGCCCTGGCTACTTTTGCAGGAGTGCTGATCTTTGGGGCGCTGGGTTTTTACTTTTTAAAAGCCCGTCATTTTGGAATTGATTTTACCTGGCAACATTCCCTGCAGGCCGCTTTCCGGGGATTTATGCTGATGAACGATGAGGACCTGCACCCGGTAACCCGCTTTGGCCGCGAGTTCCTGAGCGCCATACAGGTATTGGGCGTAAGCGCCTGGGCTTTTTTATTTTATACTATTATACGGCCCTACCTGCAGGTGCATCAAAGCAATACCGCATTGGAGAAAGCGCGGTTTTACCTGAGCCAGTATGGCGATTCTGCCATGGATTATTTTAAGGTAGGAGAGGATAAGCTGTTTTATATCTCTGATGACCCGGAAGGGTTTGTTGCTTACCGCGTGGCCAATGGCTTTGCCATAGTGCTGGAAGAGCCGGTGTGCCGGGAAGCGGATAAGCTGCTCCTGTTACAGGAATTTGAGCAGCAATGCCGCAAAATGGGCCTTCGGCCGGCCTTTTACAGGGTAGATGAGGAAAGTGTATTTTACTTTAACCGCCTCCGGAAAAAGCGGCTGCTGATAGGGCAGGAGGCTATTATGGATATACGCGGTTTTACATTGAGCGGGAAGGATAAGAAATCATTACGGAATGCATTGAACAGCTTAGCCAATAAAGGGTATACCACCACTATCCGGCGGGCGCCGCAGCCGGCGGACCTAATAGCGCAGCTGAAAGCTGTATCCGACGAATGGCTGGTGCAATATGAGGTAAAGGAAATGACCTTTTCACAGGGATCGTTTGATGATGCCATACAAACCCAGGATGTGATCACTGTAAATAATGAAGAAGGGCAGGTGGTAGCTTTCCTGAACATTATTCCGGATTATGCGCCGGGAGAGTGTACCTATGATATGATCCGCAAACGCAGCGATGCGCCGGGCGGCGTAATGGATGCGCTGATCATTGCGCTTATACAGGATGCGCAGCAGCGCAACCTGCAATACCTGAACCTGGGCCTGGTGCCTATGTCGGGCATTGCACAGCCGCAGAATACGGCAGAGCAGGTGGTGAAATTTGCGTATGAAAAGATCCGCGCTTTCCGCCACTATCATGGCTTGCGGGAGTTCAAGGAAAAATATGCCACCGCCTGGACTAATAAGTACCTGGTATATGAGCATGATTTTGATCTGATACAATTACCGGCTGCGTTGAGTAAAGTAATGCAACCGTAGATTGAATTACGAATTGTCAATTACGAAATACGAATTGGGTACTTAGGGGATGACTGTGGTTCGTAACAGGCAATTGTGAGATTGGATAGTTTGAGATTGTCTCATCCATTCGTTAATGAATTTGTAATTGACGATCCGTGGTTAAACTTCGCTTTATTCATTCGCTCTAATCAATTGGTAATTACAGATAATCATAATTCTTTTTAATGGCATTCCCCGCTTTGGATGGGGCTAATTGATCATTTGTAATTAACCGGCTAAGGCTGGTCTTCGCTTTTATCCATTCGTAATTTGTAATTAATAATTCATAATTAACCAGGTAAGGTTGGTCTTCGCTTTCATCCATTCGTCGTAATTCGCAATTGATAACTCGTAATTAACCAGCTAAGGTTGATCTTCGCTTTCATCCATTCGTAATTATTCATAATCATAATTATTTTCAATGGCATTCATGAATGCTTCCATTTCGTAATTAAATAATTCGTAATTAAGTTATGTACGTGCGTGAATTACTGCTTGTAGCTTTTTTCCAGGGGCTTTTTCTGATGGTGCAGGCCCAGACGGCTGTAACGGAGCTGCCGGTAACTGCGATGGCGCCGGCCGGCAGCGGCCAGTATCCGCTGGTATTATTCATTACCGGTGATGCCGGCCTGAAAAAATTTAATGTAAGCATGGTAGATGCGTTTACCAAAAAAGGTTATGCCGTGGTAGCGCTGAATACCCTTAAATACTTCTGGAAAAAGAAAACGCCGCAGCAGGCCGGGGCAGATGTAGCAGCTTTACTGAAACATTACGCCGGCCAGTGGGGACATAAGTTTTTTTTGCTGGTAGGTTATTCCATGGGCGCTGATGTGCTGCCTTTTATTTATAACAACCTGCCCGCCGATGTACAGGCGCAGTCGCAGCAGCTGGTGTTTATGTCGCCCTCCCGCTTTACAGACCTGGAGGTGCATGTGTCGGAAATGTTAGGTAAAACCAGCAACAATGGGCTGAGTGTGCCAGGGGCTATGAACCATATTACCGGTAAACCTTTATTGTTATTATTCGGAGAAGGGGAGAACGATTTTGATCTGCAGGAGCTGCATATTCAAAACTACCAGCACATGGTATTGCCTGGTGGGCATCATTATGATAACAACGCAGGCAATGTAGTACAAACCATTCTTTCCCACCAGGTACTGCACTGAGATCCCGCTGCATAATTTCTAAGGGGTTAACTTGAAATTAACCGCTAAAAAAATAAACAGCAGTATCATTGCAGTCAGCAACGCAATATCAGATGGATATATGATCCTTCTGATATCTGATACCCGGTGGCAAGACAAGAAGGTAGTCCTTTCCTGCTTTTATACTATCGGCGTCTTTTCCAAAACCTCCCGGATGCTGCGCCTTGCTGGTCTGTACGGCCGGCAAGGTTTTTATTTTTCTGTTAACATGCAATTAACTGTTGAGCGCTTAGAATGCCTTAACATTGTTTTGCTGATTTAATGAGTGTTAAAAATTACTATTTGTTTCACGAAAGGAGATCAGGTAATGATGTACCGGCTTCAACAACCGGAAAATCGTAACTGAGCTCTACGCGCCCGGTCTTTACCGGGAGCTTCTTAAAACGGATGAAACCTTAGCCCAGCTTGTGTGCTCACACATTTCCTGACATTACTACCGGGGAGTGCCTAACACTATTTCTCTATCGGGTTTATTAACTGCGATCCTATTGCAGTGGAGCTTGCTAACTTGCATTTAAAGCCTGACCGGTAAAGGAAGCCTTTTTAATTACCCTCGAAAAACCCATGTATTTATGATATACATACGGCACTCGTTTACATTAATGCATACGCAAACGCGGGCACTGGGAGCATTAGCGGGAACTTTTCTTACAGCCCTTTAACCAGCAGCACAACTACGGAGAAAAACTATTGAATAAATGATGTTGGTTTCAATTAAAGGGTTGATACTTATCAAAATAAATGTATTTAACTTATTTTGGTATAATAATTTTTATAAAGTAAATTCCATTACCCGTTAAACCCCCCTATGCTAACATGCCTAAGCGTTATTTTGAAAGGTTACAAACGATCGATTACCTCATTCGCATTAAAGGCACTGGTAAACCTGCCCAGTTAGCCAAACGGCTGCGTATTTCTGAACGCACCCTGTATGAGTTCCTGAAAATGATGAAAGACTTAGGTGCGCCTATTGAGTATGACCGATATAAGGAAAGTTATTATTACGCGGAAAAAGGCGGGTTTAATATCCGCTTTGTAAAGAACCTGGCGGCGGCAACCACCATATTGGCAGCCCTTTTCCTGGATTCCTGGTAGTTATAACGTCATAGTCTGTACGTAGCAGGGAAATGGTCATTACCCCGGCTATCCTGTTCCCATTGCTGCCGGTCGCGTTAACCCGGTTAACCTTGTATTAACTTACTCTTTAACGCTTAATTAACTAATAAGAAATTATAAAGGCTGAATTTCACCCCCGAATATCCAAAAGATATTCAATATTCAATTCTCACACTGAATATAAAAGACGGTTTAGATTACAAAACTAGCAACGCGGGTTTCTTTTCAGTCACCTGCCGGTTTTTTAAATCCCTAATGCCATCAGGTTATCTTCAGCACTTATATTTTTCCGGTTTTATAGATGTCAGATTATGATCATCGGATTCTTATATGGTAACAGGCGCTGCATTGAATTACAGCCACCTGTTAATGCTGGGTGCTGCTTCCGTTAAACAGAGCCCATGCAGTGGCGTTTAGCACTTGTGAAAGGAGCTGCTCCGGCCTGATAATACCTGAATCCGCGAAGCTGCTGTTAGCGCCTCTGCTAAGAACTTGGATTATGGTTGTGCAGTTGCGGATCAACCATAGCCCTTTTCGCCGTTGCAAGCCGCCCACAATGCAGTTGTCAACCCTCCGCTAAGACCTTGCACTATAGCCATCCCGGCTGTGCAGTTGCGGGTCAACTATAGCCCTTTTCGTCGTAACAAACCGCTCACAACGCAGTTGTCAACCCTCCGCTAAGACCTTGCACTATAGCCATCCCGGCTGTGCAGTTGCGGGTCAACTATAGCCCTTTTCGTCGTAACAAACCGCTCACAACGCAGCTGTCAACCCTCCGCTAAGGCCCCGCACCATAACCATCTCCGGCTGTACGGTTGCGGATCAACCAAACCCTTTTCGCCGTCACAAACCACTCACAACGCAACTGTCAGCCCTCCTCTAAGGCCTCACACCGTAACCATCCCCGGCCATCCGGTTATTTTAACTATAGACCTTTCAGGTCACAGGCCGGCTCATACATTTACATCATAAGAACAGGGAACTACTTTTTCCTGCAGCGGGTAATAATAAACCGCCAGAGTAGACACTCAGGCGATATGATATATAACGATAGGAAAAAGAATGCGATGCTTATCGCATCACATTACAATGTTACAATAGTATTTACCGCTATTAGTTAATCACCGGTTAACAATGGAGGTTACTACCCAAAAAAGGATCCCCCGCAGTAAACACTACGGGGGAACGAAGTCCTTTAAAAGGTGGCACATACCATCCCGGCCCATGATACTTTTGGGGTCAATCTTTATAGGTACCTGGGCCAATATTGGACCTCCGGAAATAAAAAAACCATATGGAAATTCTCAGGGTTAAAACCCTGGCTGTATTTGCATACACCAGGACGCGAACATCTTTATTATAATAACTGTTTTAAATGATCTGGAAAATAGATTTGCAATTGAATAGCCCGTCGTTTGCTCAGGTAAAGTGGAATCCTCTTCTCATAACTATAGGTCTGTTGTAGCTGCGTTTAAATTGATATGCAAGATTAAATATTATTCTGCACCTATTAGTTAATAATTGGTTAACGGAAAAATATATCTGGCTGATTGCCAATATATTACAATCGATTGCTGTGATGGACGGGTTAAAATACGGTTAATCCCGGGTAAGGCGATTTCTGTATTATCATTCGCTAAATCACTATTATAAAAAGCAGATTAATTCAGCGAACTTCAACAGCAATCAAAACACGATTCCACGAAAGGGCATCGTTGCCCGCTTCAGCATGAAAACAAATAGCACATTATGAAAAAAAGTATGTTCCTCCTGCTGTGTGGCCTGGGGCTGTTATTACAGCTTACCGCACAGGAAAAAAAGATCTTTAATGAAACACCGGAACAAAAAGAACAACGCCTGGCCTGGTGGAAAAATGATCGCTTCGGCATGTTCATTCACTGGGGCCTGTATGCCCTGCCCGCCCGCCATGAATGGGTGAAGAACCGGGAGCAGCTAACAAATGAAGAGTATCAGAAATACTTCGATGCGTTTAACCCCGACCTGTACAATCCTAAGGAATGGGCCCGCATGGCCAAAGCTGCCGGCATGAAGTACGCCGTGATCACCAGTAAACATCATGAAGGATTTTGCCTCTTTGATTCCAAATACACGGATTACAAAGCCACGAAAACACCTTACGGAAAAGATATTATTAAAGAATGGGTAGAGGCCTTCCGCGCAGAGGGATTGAAAGTAGGCTTCTATTATTCCCTGATAGACTGGCATCACCCGGATTATACCATTGACCGGGTGCATCCGCAAAGGCCCGCCGATACTGCAGATTATAAAAAGCTGAACCAGGGCCGTGATATGGCTAAATACCGCGAGTACCTGCGTAACCAGCTGAAGGAAATATTAACCAACTACGGGAAAATAGATATCCTGTGGACGGACTTTTCTTTCCCCGGTGCTTATGGCAAAGACCATAACGACTGGAATTCAATTGAGCTGATCAAAATGATCCGCAAGCTGCAGCCGGATATTATTGTAAATGACCGCCTGGACTTAGGTGAATATGAAGATGGCGGTGACTTTGTAACACCGGAACAATATAAAGTCTCTGAGTGGCCCACCCGCAACGGCAAGCAGGTGCCCTGGGAAACCTGTCAAACATTTTCCGGTTCCTGGGGATATTACCGGGATGAAACATCCTGGAAGGATACGAAGCAGCTATTAGGCCTGCTCATAGAATCGGTCAGCAAAGGTGGCAACCTGCTGCTGAATGTAGGCCCCACTGGCCGCGGACTGTTCGATCCGCGTGCACAGGCTGCGCTTAAAGCCATGGGCGACTGGATGCAGGTGAACAGCCGCGCTATATATGGCTGCACACAGGCGCCGCCTGAATTTGCCAAACCGGATAACTGTTTGCTTACTTACAATCCCACCACCAAACGTTTATACGTGCACCTGCTGGACTATCCGCTGCAAAACTTTACACTGCCGGGTTATAAGGGAAAAGTAAAGTATGCGCAGTTCCTGCACGATGCATCTGAAATAAAAATGAGCACACCCACCCAGCATCATAGTTTAGGTAAAAATTTAGCCGACAATGATCTTAATCTGAGCTTGCCGGTAAAGAAACCGGAAGGAGAGATCCCAGTAATTGAGCTGATCTTAAATTAGTAATTCTTGTAAAGTCTGAGAAAAATAACGTCCACTGCCGTTACATGGCAGTGGATTTTTTTATTTTGGTGTCAGTCGTCATTTTTAGTTACCGACTATAAAAAAGTTAGTAATCGAGCGAGCTCTGCAGCAAAATGAAAAAATTGTCCATCAACGGAGACCTGCAAATGTCAAAAAAGAGTATTTAAGGCCTGAAATGTAGCACAGGCGTGCTTAATCCATTGAATATAAAATAGTTGTCCACTTTAGCTTTTTATCCCCGATTTTATCCATGTATTTGTTTTTTAAATAATATAAATTATTTTGTTTATTAATATTTTTTTAAAAACCATATATACATCCGATTGACTGCTGAGGGTATTTGTTTCAAATTTGTTTCGTTATTGGGATTGTGTCCTCATTAATATTATACTAATAAGCGCCTTTTTCGTCATTAAGAGAACTTGCAGTACTGTGAGAAGAATTTTCACAAAATAATAAACCCAAAGTAAATATTATGAAAAAAGTGCGGCGTGATAACGCAGGCCACTTAAACGGAACTGATATTCTTGAAGTTGCCGGTATCCAGAGTGACGACGAACAAATCTTACAACAACTTGCTAAAGACATTTGCAACATTGTATTCATGGATGTTGAGATTCCTGGTGTAAGCGCCGTTGAAGCAGCCAACATTTTGAAAGCTGCCTATCCCGACATCAACGTGCTGCTGTTAACCGTACACCGCGATAGCCATTCCTTAGCCAGTTTGCCAGCCCGTACCACTACAGCGGATGAACCCATTAACCCGCCGGCTTTAACAGGATTTGTATCCCGGGTATATGATACCGCCGTACAAACCAACCTGACCGCCATACAGAAGGTGCTGGCTTATTTTCATCACCGCGCACAAACTGATATTTCGCAGTACGGGCTTTCCCCGCGCGAACAGGAAGTGCTGGACCGCCTGGTGGATGGGCATACGTATAAGAAGATCGCTGAGCTGTGCCACATCAGCGTAGGTACGGTACGTTCCCACATCATGAATATTTACCGTAAGCTGGAAGTAAATTCCCGCAGCGCTGCCATCGTGAAAGCAATGCGCGGCTAAGCCGGAATGCAAACGTTTGGAGCCTGGAGAATGCTGTGGAAAGGAAATTGAAAACAGAATGTCATTAAAATATTACACAGAGGCTTGCGCCTGCTGTTATTCATTTTATGCCTATATTCTATACATTCTAGATCTTTTCACTTCACAATACCTCCGCTGTAATTCACTGCCTACTTGTAAATAAATGCCTAACTTGCCGCATGGCCTTACATGCTTGGGAAGGGGATGCTGACCTATGGCGGCAGTTTTTGCAGGGCAGCCGGGAAGCCTTTACGGTACTATATGCCAGCTTTGCGCCGTTGTTATATAACTACGGATGCAAGCAGTGTGCGGACCCACGTCTGGTGGAAGATTGTTTGCAGGATGTTTTTGAATACCTGCTGCAGCACCGTGCTCACCTGTCTGAAGTAACGAATGTAAAAGCTTACTTGCTGAAAGCCTATCGCCGTGCGCTGTTGCGTACAATAAGCAATGTGCGTAAAAATATACCCGCTGTATTAACAGACGAGTCCAGCTTTGATGTTATGCTTTCACCGGAAAGTATCCTCATTGCCCAACAAAGTGAGCTGCGCCGTAAAGAACAGGTGAAAGCCGCGCTCAACGCCCTGCCACCCCGCATGAAAGAAGCGCTGTTCCTGCGTTTTTATGAAGATCTTCCTTTTGAAGATATTGCAGCGATCATGGAAATTGATCAGAAGTCCGTATATAAAATGATCTACAAAGCCTTTGATAAGCTGCGCCAAAAGCTGGCCGGCTTCCCGCTCTGGACGCTCTTCCTCACCATGTGGTTATAATGGGTGGTTAAATTTTTCTCCTATTCGGGTTGTTGGATAAGTTTTATCTAAAAAAATATTTCCTGCAGAAGGGATAAAACCCTGATAACACTCCTCTATATATAAGTAAAATCACCAAAACAGCGCTGTTGTTATGGAATGGAAGGACTACGCAGACTTCTCAGTAACTGATTTCCTGGCGGATGATTTTTTTACGGAATGGGTATTACGCCCCAACGTAGAAAACCAGTCGTTCTGGGAAGCATGGCAGCAGCATTACCCGGAAAAGCAAACGGTAATAGCAGAAGCGCGGGCCATGTTATTATCACTGGAATACCAACGGTATCAGATGCCCGCGGAAAGTTACGATCGTATATGGCATGCCCTCCATGGCAAGATGGAGCATGCTCTGCCGGAAACCATGTTTATGCAAGGTGCCCATTACCGCCGGAACTGGCGCCGCGCCGCCATGTTCACCGGCGTATGTGGGATCCTGGCCTTGTGCGCATTGTGGCTGCTGCGGAAAGAAGATAAACGCGCCGTATATACCAGCCAGTTTGGAGAGAATCGCCGCCTGTTGCTGCCGGATAGCTCGGTAGTAATACTGGGACCGCATTCCGCATTAAAGGCAACTGCTTTTTCAGCGGAAACTAAAACAAGAGAAGTATGGCTGGATGGTGAAGCCTATTTTATGATCAAACCAGACCTGCAGGGTAATAAACCTTTTACCGTACATACAGGAGATCTGAATATAGAGGTGCTAGGCACGGAATTTAATGTAAGTAATTATGATGGCCGCCCCCAGGTAGTTTTGCATAGTGGTAAAGTGGCGCTGCGAGACAATACAAAAAAGTCCGCGCGAATTGTTATGGAACCCGGGGAGATGATCACGTACAGTACCAGTCAAAATCGCTATCTGCGTCAGAAAGTTGTTACGGAAAAATATGTTTCCTGGGTTCATCACACTTTAATATTTGAAAACACCAGCCTGGCAGAAGTAGCCGCACAGCTGCATTATAAATATGGTATCCACCTGCAGTTTGCAGATAGTACGCTCCGTGGGGAACAATTCAGCGCTACCCTGCAGCAAGCCGATCATAAGGTGGTGCTTAAAGCTATTCAGGAAGCCTTTGGCGTGCAGCTTACACAAGAAAATGATAGTACGTTTTTGATTAGCCGATAGCTTAATAGCCATGATTGCTAACAGTGAATACCATGTATGATAGAAAGGAATTCCATGTCTGATATCGACGTTTAAACAACATTTGCTCGTAAATAAACTAAAACAGATCGTTATGAAAGTAACAGGTACACACAAGGGTAAAACCTTGCTGGTGCTGACCCTGGCAGCCGCATTTACAGTGCAGGCGCAGGATCTGGCCTATAGGCGCCCCCAATCCACACACGCAGATACGCCATTGCTCACCCAAAGAACAGGCACGCTGCCATTAAAGACAGCCCTGCAAAAACTGGAAAAAACATACCGCATTAACTTTGCGTATAATGCCCGGCTGATAGCAGAAAAGCAGGTGCCGGCCAATGCATTGGACCAGAGCGGTAACCTGCCGCTGGAAAATGTGCTGCAAGCTATACTACCCCCGCTGGATCTGCAATATAAACGAATAGATTCCGCGGTATACGTAATAAAACCACTGAACACACAAGGAGGTGCTAACAGTAACGACTCTACGGAGAATACTATGAGCTACCTGCAGACGGCCCCGGTTAAGGGAAAAATAACAGATAAGGCAGGCACTCCTTTGATTGGCGTAACAGTACGTGTAAAAGGCACTACTACCGGTGGCACCACCGGTGCAGATGGTACTTTTGCCATCAATGTACCGGAAGGAAAAGATACCCTGCAGGTATCTTACCTGGGTTATTTGCCACAGGAAATAAGCATAGCCGGCAAAACCACCGTGGATATTGTTATGCAAAGTTCCGAAAGCCAGCTGGAGCAGGTAGTGGTAGTAGGTTACGGAACTCAGCGTAAGCGTGACCTCACCGGGTCTATTTCTTCTGTAAAAGGAGAGGAGCTGGCCAAGCAACCGGTGCTCACTGCAACACAGGCAGCCCAGGGTAAGATTGCCGGTGTGCAGATCATTTCTTCCGGTCAGCCCAATACGCAACCACAGATCCGTGTGCGGGGTACCGGTTCTGTAATGGCGGGCGCCAATCCTTTATACGTGGTGGATGGAGTGCTCACAGATGATATCCGCAACATTAACAGCGCCGACATTGTGAATATGGATGTGCTGAAAGATGCCTCTGCCGCCATTTACGGTGTACGCGCCGCTAATGGGGTGATCATTATTACCACACGCAAAGGCAAGTCAGGTAAAACAGAAGTACGTTACGATGCCAATGCTGGTTTCCGCCAGGCATCCAGCCTGGTGAAAATGGCAGACCGCAACCAGTATATAGATTATCTGAAGGATGCTGCTCCGGGTAAAGATCCGGCTACAGATGCTGCAGCGTTCCCCGGTTCTTCCAACTGGTATGATGCTACCTTGCGCAAAGCTTTTCAAATGAACCACAATCTATCTGTATCCGGTGGTACGGATAAGCATACATACTTCTTTAGTGGTGGTTATATACAGGATGATGGGATCATCAAAACCAACACTTTCCGGCGTTTTACTTTACGCGCCAACAATGAGGTGAACATTTCTGATCAATGGAAATTCAGCACACAGTTGTCTTATTCCAGGGGCGATGGCCGCAATGTACCGCTGAACGACATTTATGGCAATATCTACCGCGCGGCGCCGGTAGTAGATCCGGAAGAGAACGGCCGTTATGGTAATACCTCGGCCTGGGGGAATGTGGGCAACCCCTTGCTGACATTGGATAAAAAGAACTACCGTCAGCAGGATAGCCGCTTGCAGGGTAACCTGGCATTGGAATTTACACCCATTAAAGCACTGCGGTTCCGGTCGGCTTTTAATGCAGATCTCCGTTGGGGCAACGACCGCATTTACCAATACAAATATTTGAATGATGATAAAATTTTCCTGGTGGCCGGTGGTAACCAGCGTTCGGAAAATAGTCAGCTGATCATGGATAACTCCCGCTCACAGGGCTGGGTATGGGATAATACCGCTACTTATGATCAAACCTTTGGTAAAAGCACCCTTACCTTACTGGCCGGTTCTGTAACGGAAGGCTTTTACAGCACTTACCTTACCGGCTCCCGTATTAATGTACCGGAAAGTGAAGACCTCTGGTACCTGGACCTGGGTAACCCCGATGTGCAATCCAAAATAAATAATGGCGGTGATAAATATGCTCGTCAATCCTTTGTAGGCCGCGTGAATTACGGGTATGATAACCGTTACCTGTTAAGCGCTTCCATACGTGCAGATGGCAGCTCCAAGTTCCGCGAACGCTGGGGCTACTTCCCCACGGTAGGCGTAGGCTGGGTAATTTCACAGGAAGCATTTATGAAAGACCAGAATTTGTTCAGCTTTCTGAAGCTGCGGGGCAGTTGGGGCATATTGGGTAATGATAACATTCCTACCAATGCCTATATTAATACGGCTACAGTAAACCTGCCTTATTTTTATGATGGGGTTATTACTTTAGGCAATGCTTTACAGGATACCAAAGATGCCAACCTTAAATGGGAATCTACCAATCAGTTTGATGTGGGTTTTGAATTTACCTTGTTGAATGAGCACCTGAGCGGTGAAGTGGATTATTACAATAAAAAAACCAAGGATGCCCTAACGGTAGTGAATATACCCAGTATCCTGGGTGATCCGAATAATACCTACATCACCAATGCCGCCTCTTTCAAAAATACGGGTTATGAAATATCACTGAACTGGAAAGATAATATTACCAAAGACCTAAGCTATAGCGTAGGCGGTAACATTACTTTTAATAAGAACGAAATCACCAACCTGGCCGGCGGCCAGGCCTTGCTGGGCGGTAATGTGGGCCAGCAAAGCTTTGTAACCCGTACCGATAACGGGCAGCCCGTAGCCAGTTTTTATGTGTTGCAATCCCTCGGTGTTTTCCAGAGCCAGGATGAGATCAATAGTTATAAAAGCAAGGATGGCACGGTTATTCAACCGGGCGCCAAACCCGGTGATCTGAAATATCAGGATTACAATGGCGACGGTATGATTGATGATAACGATAAACAGTATAAAGGCTCCTATCAGCCTAAATTCTTCTACGGCTTTAACCTGGGCTTAAACTTCAAAGGTTTTGACCTGACGGCTGATTTTTATGGTAGTGGCGGTAACAAGATCTATAATGGTAAAAAGGCTTTCCGTTATGCGAACACGGATAATATAGAAGCTGAATACGCAGATCATCGCTGGAAGGCTGACCGCCCCTCCACAACAGATCCTTCATTGCTGGTATCTTCCATGCCGGCTTCTACTTACTTTATTGAATCCGGCGCATTCCTGCGTTGTAATAACCTTACTATTGGTTATGCATTACCTGCAGCAACGCTTAAGGCAATTGGTATTAACCGTTTTAGGGTATACCTCACTTCGCAGAACCTGTTTACATTAAAGAAGTTCAGCGGGTTTAGCCCGGAGCTACCGGGAGGTACCATTGATTTCGACAACAGCATTAATAACAGGACCAATACGCGTTCCAGCGCATCCAATACCACCAACAATACCAGTGGTATACTGGATGCCGGTATTGAGCTGAATGCCTATCCAACCACGCGCACGTTTGCCTTTGGTGTAAATGTTTCATTCTAAAAAAAGCGTCATGAAGAACATACGTAAAAATACATGGATAAAAGCAGCCAGTGCAGGCCTGGTCATTTCTGCCATGCTGGTAGCTGCCTGTAATAACTACCTGGATGTGAAACCGCAGGGACAGATAGATGAAGAGGCAACCACTGCGGATCCGGAAGCTGCGCAAAACCTGGTGACCGGTATTTATAATAACCTATGGGTGGGTAACATACATGGGTTTCCGTTCATTGGCGTTACCAACATTGCATCGGATGATGCGGATAAAGGCAGCTCACCCGACGATGCCGCTCCTACACAGGGTGCGCTGGATAACCTGACCATGAACGCCAGTACCACTACGCTGAACGATGTGTGGTCCGGTTACTACCAGGCTATTGCCAGGGCCAATAAAGCATTGCAGGTATTAGACCCTGCAACCATTGATGCGGATGTGAAAAGACGCCTGCAGGGCGAGAGCCATTTCCTGCGCGCTTACCTGTACTTTAACCTGGTACGTTTGTTTGGCGGCGTGCCCAAAATAGATAAAACTTTAACGCCCGATGAAGCAGCCAGCGATCAGTATCAAACCCGTGCCGGTAAGGATACTATTTACCAACTGATCACCACTGATCTTGAGTTTGCGCTGGCCAACCTGCCCGCCAAGGGCGAAGCCGGCAGCCAGGCCGGCAAAGCCACTAAAGGAGCTGCTGCAGCCTTGCTGGCTAAGGTAAGCCTGTACCGGCAAAACTGGCAACGGGCTTTTAGCCTTACAGATTCTATTATTAACGGCCAGTTGGGCAGTTATGCATTATTGCCTAACTACGCGGATATCTGGAGAGAAACCGGTAAGAACGGTACAGAATCTATTTTTGAAATACAAACCGGTATTAATGCTGCCTGTGATGCAGCTATTGACGTATACAGTGTTTGCCAGGGGCCGCGGGCCGGTGGTAAGCGTGGCTGGGCCGATTTGGGCTGGGGGTTTGACAATCCTTCCCAAAGCCTGGTAAATGCCTATGAAGCAGGCGACAAACGTAAAGATGCTACCATTATAACCATTAATTCCGGTGGCACCGTACTGTGGGATGGTTTTCGTATACCCAGCCGCGATAGTGTGGAGAATGACCGCTATAACTATAAGGCCTATCACAGCCGTACCCGCGAATCGTATTGTGGTAATGCAGACCGCCTGCCTAAGAACCTGCGGATACTGCGTTTGGGCGAAGTGCTGCTGATTCATGCAGAAGCTGCCCTGGCCCTGAATAATCCCGGTCCTGCTGTTACAGATATTAATGCGCTGCGTACCCGCGCCGGGCTGCCGGCCAAAGGTGCAGTAACCCGTGCAGATGTTTGGAAGGAAAGAAGGGTAGAAATGGCCATGGAGCACGACCGTTTCTTTGAGCTGGTGCGGGAAGATGCGCTGGTGCCCGGAACAGCGGCAGCTGCTTTCCAGGCACATGGAAAAACGTTTGTAAGAGGTAAGAACGAAGTATTTCCCATTCCGGCTACACAGATCCAGTTTAGCCAGGGAAAGCTGCAGCAGAATAACGGATATTAATGATTTGACTTACGATATACGATTTTAGATTTTAGATTTTTTGGAGCGATGCACTTCCTTAAATCTTAAATCTAAAATCGTAAATCTAAAATATAAGCACGGTATGCGGTTAATATGGATAGGATGTTTGCTGCTGGCAGGTTTGTTGCCGGTACAGGCACAAAAGAAACAACACAAGGATACACGACGCGAACAGCTTAGTGATTCTGCGCTGCTAACGTTAGTGCAGCAACGTACATTTAACTACTTCTGGAAATTTGCACACCCGGTGTCCGGCCTGGCGCCGGAACGTACAGTAACGCCGGATACTGTTACCATTGGCGGATCAGGCTTTGGAGTGATGAGCATACTGGTGGGGATTGAAAGAGGGTTTATAACCCGGGAGCAGGGACTGGACCGCCTGTTGAAGATCGTGAACTTTTTATTTACGGCGAATCATTATCACGGTATATGGCCACATTGGATGAACGGGGCTACCGGGCAAACCATTCCCTTTAGCCGTAAGGATGATGGGGGCGATGTAGTAGAATCTGCCTTTATGTTCCAGGGGCTGTTATGTGTGCGTCAATACTTTACCGGTAGCAGCGAAAAGGAAACTGTGTTGCGCAATAAAATAACCTGGTTATGGAATGAGGCGGAATGGAGCTGGTACACCCGCGACGGACAGCCGGTATTGTACTGGCATTGGTCGCCGAACAATGGTTGGTCCATGAACCATCCTATACATGGTTATAACGAGTGCCTGATCGCTTACATACTGGCTGTTGCTTCACCTACCTATCCTGCTTCCCCAAAGATTTACCATGAAGGTTGGGCCATGAGCAATTACTTTAAGAACGGCAAAAAATATTATGGCATGAAACTGCCGCTGGGCTTTGATTACGGCGGACCATTATTTTTTGCGCATTACTCTTTCCTGGGGCTGGATCCCCGTGGTTTAAAAGACCGGTACGCAGATTATTGGGAGCAGAACCGCAATCATACCTTGATCAACCGTCAATACTGTATAGAGAATCCTAAAAAATATAAAGGGTACAGTGCCGATTGCTGGGGCCTTACTGCCAGTGATAGCTATCAGTTCTATGATGCCCACTCGCCTACAAATGACCTGGGTGTTATTACTCCTACTGCTGCCTTATCTTCTTTCCCGTATACGCCGGAGTATTCTATGCAGGCGTTAAAATATTTTTATTATAAAGTAGGTGACCATTTGTGGGGAGAGTATGGTTTTTATGATGCATTCAGCGAATCCCGTAACTGGTTCGATTACCAATACCTGGCCATTGACCAGGGACCTATTGTGGTAATGATAGAGAATTACCGCAGTGGATTGTTATGGAAATTATTTATGTCCTGCCCTGAAATACAGGCCGGGCTGAAGAAATTGGAATTTACAAGTCCCGCAATACAGTAACCCTCGGAAGCCCTTTACAGATAAGCCTTTCGGTCTTATCAAGCCAGGGCTGAAAATAATTTTGCATTTTATGCAATCGATTGCTTAATTTGAGCATAGATTCCGGTTTATGAAAAAGAAGGGAAGAAGCAAACGTTATCAAACAATCCATTCCTCTTTTTCCTGTATGGTAAGAACGCAGCAGGTATCGTAAATATCTTCTCATACAGCGTTATCATTAATAACATATAATTCATCATCGATAATGATCCGTTCTTTGCTCGTATCAGGGCTTATGATTTGTTTATTGTTGCCAGCTGCGCACGCCCAGCAAAGCCAGCGCCTTACCCAATCCTGGGAGTTCTTGCGGGAGGATTTAGGCAGCGTTTGGGAAGCCGTACGCCCCGTAGCAGAAGGCAGCCCGGAATCAGTGCCTTTGTGGGAAAAGGTAAGCCTGCCGCATTGTTTTAACGCAAGGGATGGGGTAGACCCGGATGTAAATTATTATGAAGGGCCGGGCTGGTACAGGACCGTATTGGAGCTAAAGAACCCTTACCCGCAGGGCCGCACCCTGCTGCACTTTGAAGGTGCCGGTCAAAAAACAGATGTTTACATTTTTACCACCAGGGTAGGCCACCACACCGGTGGTTATGATGAATGGACCGTAGATATTACAGACGCCGTACAACAGTTCCTGCAAAGCGCAGACGCTAAACGTTATAATGGCAAAGTACCGCTGGAGATCCGTTGCAGCAATGCAAGGGATGTGGAAATGATCCCCTCTGATATGTCGGACTTTAATGTGTACGGGGGATTATACCGTTACCTGAATCTCGTATATACGCCGGCGTTATCTTTTGAGCAATTGCATATACAGGCGCAGGTAGATGCGCAGGGCAAAACAGGCGCTGTACAGCTACAGGCTGCTTTCCGCAACCCCTTGCATACCTCGCAGGCCACCCTGGATATTAACGTACTGGACCCGCAGCAAAAAATAGTACAACACTGGACACAGCCGCTTACCCTGCAGGATAGTATACAGGTGCTGCAACCTTTCACTATTAAAAAACCTTTACTATGGTCGCCTGCACAACCACAGCTGTACACCGTGCAGGCGCGTTTGAAAAGCAGTGGTGGTGAAGCCGTGTGGAGTGGACATTTCGGCTTCCGGAATTTTGAATTTGTAACGCATGGCCCTTTTATGCTAAATGGCAAACGCTTATTGTTACAGGGCACACACCGGCATGAGGATGGCGCCGGGGTAGCTGCTGCGCTTACAGACGATATGATACGCCGCGAAATGCAGCTGATCAAAGATATGGGCGCCAACTTCATTCGCCTGGGACATTACCAGCAATCACCCCTGGTATTACAGCTGTGCGACAGCCTGGGTATACTGGTATGGGAAGAAATTCCCTGGTGCCGTGGTGGCCTGGGAGGAGAGGTGTATAAGGCGCAGGCCCGCCGTATGCTCACCAATATGATCACGCAGCATTATAACCACCCTGCAGTGATCCTTTGGGGGCTGGGTAATGAAAACGACTGGCCCGGCGATTTCCCGGAGTTTGATAAGCAAAAGATCCATGCTTTTATGAGTGAGCTAAACACGCTGGCACATACGCTGGACAGTACACGTAAAACCACCATTCGCCGCTGCGATTTCTGTAAGGATATTGTAGATGTATATTCACCCTCCATCTGGGCCGGCTGGTACCGCGGCCGTTACACGGAGTATAGGGAAGAAACGCTGAAAGCTATTGCCAGTGTGCCGCATTTCTTTCATGCAGAATGGGGTGCAGACAGCCACCAGGGCCGGCATGCAGAGTACCCGGAGGAAGCTGTTAAAAAAGTGGCCACCGGAAAAGGCGCTGATGAACGCACCGGCGATTTTGCGCTTACCGGCGGCAGCGCACGCGCCTCCAAAGATGGGGACTGGTCTGAAACCTATGCCTGTAACCTCATTGACTGGCACCTGAAAGAACAGGAAACCATACCACAGCTTACCGGCAGCGCTTACTGGATCTTCAAAGATTTTTCTACTCCACTGCGGCCGGAGAACCCCGTGCCTTATGTGAATCAGAAAGGCGTGGTAGGCCGCGATCTTACACCTAAGGAGGCTTATTATGTATTTCAGTCGTACTGGACCACGCAGCCCATGGCGCATATTTACGGGCATGGCTGGCCTATACGCTGGGGTAAGGAAGGAGAAGAAAAAATGATATGGGTATACTCCAACTGCCCGGAGGCAGAGCTGTTTGTGAATGGTAAAAGCTATGGCGTTAAAAAGCGCAACAGCCAGGACTTTCCGGCTGCAGGCCTGCGCTGGCAGCTACCTTTACACAAAGGCAGCTACCAGGTAAAAGTAGTGGCCCGCAACGGCAAACAAACAGTAGCCGATGAAATTACTTTTAACTACCAGTCCGATCCCTGGAGCAAACCTGCCCAGCTGCTGCTGGAAAAAACAGTGGCCGGTAATGATACGGTAACAGTAAAGGTAAAACTGGCGGATGCGCAAAAAATGATCTGCCTGGATGCAAAGGATTACATCAGCTTTTCCATTGCCGGTAGCGGCACATTAATAGATGATCAGGGCACTGCCGGCGGATCGCGTAGGGTACAGCTGGTGAACGGGCAGGCGCAGATAAGCATCCGTTTGAATAAAGGACAGAGCGTGGTAGGAGCGACGGTGCAGGGCGTGCCTGATGCCTTTATTAACTTATAGATTTCCGTTATAGCAATTTTTGAGAGAACAGTTTTTCTTTACTCTAACTTTTGCGTTATGAAAAAATATGGGCTGCTGTTTGTTTTACTTTCCTGTACCTGCGTGCTGGTAGCCCAAACACCGGCTACACGGCAGGCCTGGCTGCAACGCGTTATAAAAGACCAGCGTGCATTTATCCTGAAAAGAGCTGCGGATGCTATACAGCAAACGCCGCTTACTATTACAGCGTATAGCTGTTCCCGTAGTGCAGGCGGTAAGCATGATTTTTATTCAGAAGCCGATTACTGGTGGCCCAACCCTGCCAGCGCGGATAGCCCCTATATTCAGCGGGACGGGCAAACCAACCCGGATAATTTCCTGGAGCACCGCCGGGTAATGGTACGCTTTAGCCGTATTATGGGTGCACTGGCAGCGGGTTACGTAGTTACGAAAGATAAAACTTACCTGCGCAAAGCGCTGACACATGCACATGCCTGGTTTGTAGATACTGCCACCTATATGCATCCCAACCTGCAGTATGCGCAGGCCATTAAAGGCCGGGTCACAGGCCGGGGCATTGGTATTATAGATACTATTCATTTCCTGGAAGTAGTGCAGGCATTACGCATTATGGAAAAAGCAGGCGCCCTGCCGCCGGAAGATCTGAAAGCCATTAAAGCCTGGTTCACGGATTATTTGCAATGGATGACCACCCATCAATACGGGCATGATGAAATGAATGCCGCCAATAACCACGGTACCTGCTGGGTAATGCAGGCGGCTGCTTTTGCCGGCTGGGTAAATGATCAGAAGTGGATAGACTTCTGCGCAAAACGTTATGAAGAAGTATTGTTGCCCAAACAAATGGCTGCTGATGGCAGCTTTCCGCTGGAATTAAAACGTACTAAACCTTACGGCTACTCGCTGTTTAACCTGGATGCCATGACCATGGTTTGCCAGCTGTTAAGCAACCCGGATCATAACCTCTGGCAGTATACCACTGCAGATGGAAAGAACATTGGTAAAGGCATGGCCTACATGTATCCCTATGTAAAGGATAAAAAACAGTGGCCCTTTGCAAAGGATGTAATGTACTGGGATAACTGGCCCGTAGCACAGCCCTTTTTACTGTTTGGCGCCGTAGCTTATAATAACATGGATTATTACCGCTTGTGGTTACAGCTGGAACATGACCCGCAGGTAGAAGAAGTGCTGCGGAATGTTCCCATCCGCAACCCGGTGATCTGGTTATGGGATGTCAGATCATAATTTATGCCGTATCACACAAATGTGTTAACCTGTGAATCACAATTAATTAACGAAAAATTTCCCGTTTAAAACTTGCTTTTTAATAATATTATGAATAGTTTTATATATATGTAAACTAACTATTCCTATGAACTGGATGAAAGACCTATACAGTATTTACCAGAAGCTGGACGCTACTGGTTTTGAAGAGGTAAAAAAAGAGATCTTAAAAGCACAGGTGTACGGTTGTAATGCAGGAGAAGTGTACTACCTGGTATTACAGCAGCTGGTAATGATCAAAAAGGATAAGGTACAGATCTATGAAGTGATCAAGGGGGAAGTGGAGAGCATTATTCATCAGAGCAAAAGCATGATATACCTGAACTAAACCGGTTATCTTATTTCGTCAATCAACTTTTTTGCTTTCCAGTAAATGGGCGCCTGCTCCGGTATTTTCAGCAGCCATCCAACGCTCTGCTGTTTATCTCCTTCTTTAAGATAGCTGAGCGCCAGGTAAAAAGCGGCGTCGTACCGGTATGGCGACTTATCATCTTTATACACTGTTTGCAGATCCGTACGGGACTGCGGCAAAAGGTTCATATCTAACAGGGATACCCCCCGGTAATAGCGGGCGTAGGTGTTGGTGCTGTCCATTTGTAAAACCTGGTTCAGCTGCTCTACAGATTCGCTGAAACGGCGTTTATTGAAATTACGGGCTGCTTCATGCAGCAGCTTAGCAGCATTATTGGTATCTGCGGTATGGTGGTGCACCATTTCTGTTGGTGCAAACTGCCGGTACACATCCTTTCGCCAGGGGCTGATGAATAACAGGCCGGCCATGATGATAGCCAGCACGGTAATACCCATCACATACAGTCCCATACGGTTCATATCCCGGTCTTTGCCGTAAAACCAACGTTGCCGCATATCTACCAGTATCTGGGCCAGCTCCCGGCGGGTATTGTCCGGTGTTAAAGCCCTGCGCAGCCATTCTATTGCTTCCTTTCCTGATTTTACAATTTCCTGTACATCGCCGTTTTCTTTCAGCTCAATTTCAAAATTCTGTTTTTCTGTTTCCGGAAGGGATTGCATTACATACAAGGCGGTTTGTTCATAACTTTTATTGGATAGTACCCTATCGGTTTGGAGCTGATGGCCGTGCTCAAGCAGCTTAGCCATGCAGGATGGGAAGTTATCCGGTACCAGCCCTGAGGTGGGATGCAGGTTAGTGCCTGCCCCATCGGCCTGCGGAATAATGATGGCCTGCTGTATAGCCGTTTGGCAGGCAGGCGTTAATTCCATGAAGCATTGCAGCCAGTGCCGCTTTTTTTCACCATTGTTGGTGATCTCCTGCACATATTTCAGGTGGGCATTATCCAGGGTAGCTACTTCCGGCTCCGGCGCTTCTGCCACGTTCAACCCCCTTTTATAGAGCTCTTTACGCCAGGCTATTTTACATACCAGCATAAAAAAGGGCTCAAAACGGGTGGTCAGCTCTATGGGATGCTTTTTGGCATACGCGTAAATATCTGTAAGCCCTATTTCAAAAATATGTGCTGCATCTTTCTTATTGCCGCCATGTTGCAGGATAAAGGAGCTAACCTTTTTGGCAAATTGCCGGTAAATGGCATCTATAATGGCAGGGGAGCTATCCAGCAAGCCGTCTATGTATTCGTCGTCGTTATATAAAAGCCGGGTAGAGGTCATACGTTCGCCGGTTGTTTCTTATTATTTAGCTGCCGGTATAAAAGTATAAAACCTTGTCCAACACACAAAAAATTTTGAAACAGCCGGTTCTTTTATACACTTTACGTGCCAGAAATTAGGAAGAGGGGTTACATGTCGGGGTACACCTTATGTACCAGTTTCATTAATAGTTCTTTAAGGTGTTTGTTATCTTCTTCCCCAATTAAATAAGCATAGTGCTGTTCCATTTTCTGCACGCCTTCTGTAGCGTCAATCAACAGTTGTTTGCCCTTATCGCTCAGGAATATCATAATGGCGCGGTTATCGCTTTCATGCTTACGGGTTTCAATATAGCCCGCCGCTTCCAGGTTTTTCACCACTTTACTCATAGCCTGTTTGGTAATAAGCGCTTTTTTAGCCAGCTCATTATTAATAATGCCTTCCGGGGCGATATTGGCGATCAATACCATATCACCCATCTTAAAATCCGTGTACCCCCGCTGTTGCAGCTCTTCTGTAAGCCGGTTGTCCATATCCTTTTTGATCAGGTTCACCATGCGGATCAGCATCTGCGGTCTTAGCGCGATGCATTGTTGTAAACGCTCATCCAACGGACTGTTCATGATAGGCTATTTTAGTCAAATATATATTTATTATCTTGTTATGGCCATGGAAGTGATCGACAATATACTGCATTATATACAACAACATTTCGACCAGGATCTGTCCCTTCATAACCTGGCAGCCCAGGCGCATTACTCGCCCTACCATTTCCACCGCCTGTTCCGGCAGCGGGTAGGAGAGGCGCCCAAACAGTACTTATTGCGGTTACGCCTGGAGAAGTCCTGCAAAGAGCTGATCTTTTACCCCTATAAATCCGTGTACGCCATTGCCATAGATTGTGGTTTCAGCTCCCAGTCCGTTTTTGCGCGGGCCTTCAAAAATAAGTACCAGCTAACAGCCGAACAATACCGGGAACAGGCGCTTAGCGCCATCCGGGAAAAAACGGCGGCCGTTTCCCCGGAAGTACAGCAATACCCCATCAGCATTACCCGCTCTGAAAGCCTGCACCTGGCATGCGAATTAACATTCCTGCAGGAAGAGCATATTATGCAGGCCTTTAAAAAACTGCACCGCTGGGCCGCTGCACATGAGCTGCTGGACCAGCATCCTGAATTTTATGGCGTATTCCTGGACACGCCGTTTACCACTGCCCTGGCCCAATGCCGTTACCTGGCAGGCATTCGCCTGCGCCGTCCTTTTACCGGCCGTGAAAGCTATACCACCGGCCCCATGACCATCGCGCAGATACCGGTAATGGGCGCGCTGGAAATTGCCATGGATTATACCTTGTATGTAAAGCACCGCTGGCTGCCTGAAAGCGGTTACCGGCTTATACAGGGTAATCCCGGTTATGAGCATATTACCAGCATGGACCTCTCCAAACCTTACTCCCAGCATACCCGTATTATTTGTATGGGCCTGCAGCCGGAATAGCAAGAAATGCAAAACGGATCGCAAGAAGCGGGAAAAGCCCCGCTAATGGCGTAGCTACCTTTGGAACATCCAACAAACAAAAAGTTTAAAGATGTCACAGATGAAAGTTGTTATTGCAGGAGGCACCTCCGGTATAGGGCTGGCTACTGCTGCCTTGTTAGCAAAAGAAAATGCAGCGGTTACTATTACAGGCCGTAACCCGCAAAAAATGGAAGAAGCCCTGGCCACGCTGCCCGCCAATGTAAAAGGCCAGTGTGTGGATGCCGTTAATACAGACCACATCAAAGCATTTATGGCAGCACATGGCGCTATAGATCACCTGGTAATAGCGTTAAGCGGCGCCAAAGGCGGTGGTTTGTTTAAAGAGCTGGACCTTGCGCAGCTGCAGGCAGGGTTTGCAGAAAAATTCTTCCCGCAATTGCAAACCTTGCAGGCAGCATTGCCCTACCTTTCTGCAAATGGCAGCGTAACCTTAATTACAGCGGTAAGCGGGCATGCTAAAGCACCCGGCACATCCGGCCTGGGCGCCATTAACGGCGGCCTGGAAATAATGGTGCCCATACTGGCAAAGGAATTACAACCTTTACGCATCAATGCCGTATCTCCGGGGGTGATTGATACGCCCTGGTGGAGCTTTTTACCGGAAGAAGCCCGTAGCGCCACTTTTCAGCAATACGCGCAGGCCGCACCGGCAGGCCGTGTTGGCAAACCGGAAGATATTGCCGCAGTGATCGCGCAGCTGATACACAATACATTTATGACCGGGCAGGTGGTTACGGTAGATGGTGGGTTGGGGTTGTAAAAGCAAAATGTGCAAATGATAAGCTTCCGGCCAGTCATTTGCACATTTGCATATCTGCACATTTGCAATTATTTCATTCCTCTCGCTATTCCCAGCTCTAAGCCGCGCAGCTCTGCCAGGCCACGTAAACGCCCGATGGCGCTGTAACCCGGGTTGGTTTTTTTATGCAGGTCGTCCAGCATCTGGTGCCCGTGATCCGGGCGCATGGGAATTGAGATATTACGTTTGTTCATTACCGTTAATATGCTCTTTACAACAGCATACATATCCACATCACCTTCCAGGTGGTTGGCTTCATGAAAGTTGCCCATAACATCGCGCAGGGTGCTGCGCAGGTGAATGAAATGAATATGCTCCCCTAAACGCTCTACCATACCGGGTAGATCATTGTCTGCACGCACGCCGTAAGAGCCGGTGCAAAAGCAAAGGCCATTGGCTGCATAAGGCGCTGCTGCCAGCAGCTCGCGGGCATCCTGTTCCGTGCTTACCACGCGGGGCAGGCCCAGTATAGGAAAAGGAGGATCGTCCGGGTGAATGGCCAGCTTTATCCCTACTTCTTCTGCTACCGGTGTTATTTGCTGCAGGAAGTAGAACAGGTGCAGCTTCAGCTGGGTAGCATCAATATTTTTATACTTATCCAATGCTTCCTGGAACTGCTGAATGGTAAAGCTTTCTTCTGATCCGGGCAGGCCGGCAATGATGTTGCGTTGCAGGGTGGTTTTCTCTGCATCCGTCATGCTGTCAAAGTGTTCTTTAGCCCGGGAAATGTCTGCTTCGTCATAATCATTTTCCGCACCGGGTCTTTGCAGTATAAACAGGTCAAAAGCAATAAAAGCTGCTTTCTCAAAACGCAGCGCTTTGGAACCGTCTGCCACGGTATAAGCCAGGTCGGTACGGGTCCAGTCAAGCACCGGCATAAAATTATACGTAACAATATAAATACCGCAGGAGGCCAGGTTACGCAGGCTTTGCTGGTAGTTACGGATGTATTCTTTAAAGCGGCCGCTCTGGGTTTTAATGTCCTCATGCACGGGCACACTTTCTACAACAGACCAGGTGAGGCCTGCTGCTTCAATTTCAGCTTTACGTTGTAAAATGTCTTCCCGGGTCCATACGGTCCCGTTAGGAATATGGTGTAACGCTGTTACAATGCCTGTTGCACCCGCTTGTTTAATGTCCTGCAGGCTAACAGGATCCTTTGGGCCGAACCATCGCCAGGTCTGTTCCATTCTCGGCATAACTCATATAGGTTTTTGTATCAAGGCTCAAAAATAGAAGAATTAATAATTAAAAATTAATAATTAAGCATGAATAAGGGCCATCATTATATCCATTACATTGGTTTGGGTAGGACCGGTTTTTATTAAGCCGTTAACAGGAGCAAAAAAATGGTAGGCATCATTATTTTCAAGGTAGCTTTCCGCCTGTAAACCTATGCTGGCAGCCTTTTCCATAATGGCGGCATTTACCACGGCGCCGGCAGCATCTGTAGGGCCATCGGTACCATCGGTACCTGCGCTGAGCAGGGTAATATGCGGGTATGCCTGTAAGGTAACACCGGCGGCCAGCGCAAATTGCTGGTTACGGCCACCTAAGCCCTGCCCGGTTACTACCACAGTGCTTTCTCCGCCCATTAACAAACAGGCCGGGCGTGGGCCTGTCCAGCGAATAGCCTGCTGCGCCAGGGCCTGTGCAAGTGTGTGTGCGTTACCGGTAACCTCGCTGCTTAACAGCGTGGTATGATAGCCCTGGGCCGTGGCATATTGTGCAGCTGCTTCCAGTGCAATGCGGTTACTGCCAATTAAGTAGTTACGCGTAGTTTTAAAACCGGTATCGCCGGGTTTGGGCGTGTCCGGAATGATATTATTAGATCCCTGCTGCAAATGGCTTTGCAGAGAGGCGGGTATTTTTTGCAGCAGCTCATACTTTTCCAATATGGCCCTCGTATCTGCAAAGGTAGAACGGTCGGGCACCGTAGGGCCTGAGCCTATTACATCCAGGTCGTCGCCTACCACATCGCTCAGAATAAGCGTGCATAACGTAGCCGGATATACTTTTAATGCCAGCTGACCGCCTTTAATAGCAGACATATGTTTGCGCACTGTATTCATTTCATGAATGGTGGCGCCGCTTTTCAGCAAAAGATCAAATAAAGCTTGTACATCCTGCAGGCTGGAGCCGGGCGGATAATCTATTAATAATGCCGATGCGCCGCCGGATAGCAGGAACAGCACCAGGTCCTGCCGGGCAACTTTCGTCAGCAGTTCCATCATTTGCAGGGTAGCCTGTACGCCGTTTTCATCCGGTACGGGGTGCCCGGCTTCTATTACCTTAATATGCTGTAAGGGTAAAGCATGTTCGTATTTGGTGATCACCAGCCCCTGTAGCTCATAGGGTAGGTCCAGGGCTTCCAGCGCCTGTGCCATGGCAGCAGCGGCTTTGCCTGCGCCGGTAACAAATATGCGGCTGTTCTTTTGTAACGGGAAAAATTTGCCGGATATCCATAGTCCGTTATCCTCTGCATGCACCTGCCGGGGAATAAGGTGCTCCGGTTGTACAGCCGCTACGGCCTGTTTGAAAATGGATATGGCTATGGATGCTGCATCACTCATTTCTCCTGCCTGGCCAGTTTCCGTTCCTGCTTCTTATCCATCTTGGCCTCCAGGTGTTCCCGCTTCTTCATTTCCCAGTCGTTCCACTTTTTATATTGGGTGGGATTTAATACGGTCTTAAAACGCTGGCTGCGTTCTTCATTCAGTGCTTTCAGCTGCTGCATGCGGTCTTTATCAGCCAGGCTTTTATTTGCTTTGATGGCATCACGGCGGCGGATGATATCTTCGTTAATAACATAGATCTGTTTATCCTGGGCATGGGTAAGGCCTAGCTCGCGATACAGCTTATCACTCATCTTATCGGCCCTCTTTTCTGCGGTCCACCGGCCTTTTTTAATGGTATGGCTGCTGTCCTTAACCGGCGCCTGGCTATGTGCTGTAAAGGCAAACATCAGGCATAACAGGAAGGTGGTCAACATCATATGTTTATTCATAGTAAAAGGATTGTGTCTTACAATCGAATTTGGCTTGGACTAAGGTACTGAAACTACCACTCATAAAAAATCCTATAAAATAAATATACCTGTATTAAATTTAAGGTTTCACAGGCAATTTGCGCGTATTCAGCAAAACAGGGACCCTGCCACTGCCTGAAAACCAAACCATCATCTAAACCGCAAAAACAAAATCGATCGTATGGAGCAACCCTTAGCTTATGTACCGGGTACCGGCCGAATAAGCCATTTGGTGCCGCCCGGGCCAACACGCCGTAAGCGAACAAAAGTCTTTTACCTGTTATTGGGCGCCCTGCTGACCGGCAGCTATGCCAAGGCGCAGGAAACCTTTCCCATAAATGGAGTGGCCGATCCCCGCGAGGGCTGCTACGCATTTACTCATGCTACTATTGTAAAAGAAGCAGGCAACACCCTGCAGGATGCTACCCTGGTGATCCGCGATGGCCGCATTATCAGCGCCGGCCCTGGCGGGGCCATTCCAAAAGACGCCGTGGTGGTGGATTGTAAAGGGAAATACATTTATCCTTCTTTTGTAGATATATACAGCGATTACGGCACCCAGCCCGTGAAAAAAAGTTCCCAGGGGTTCCGCTCTCTGCCCCAGTTCCTGTCAAACACCAAAGGCGCCTTTGGCTGGAATGAAGCAATTAAAAGTGAAATAAATGCCGCCGCCATTTTTAAAACAGATGAGCCTAAAGCTAAAACCCTGCGGCAGGCTGGTTTTGGCGCAGTGCTAACCCACCAGCAGGATGGTATTGCCCGTGGTACCGGCGCACTGGTAACTTTAGCGGCAGACCGTGAAAATAAAGTAATGGTGCGCGAAAAAGCATCCGCCCAATATTCTTTTGACAAAGGCAGCTCCACACAAAACTATCCCGGCTCATTAATGGGCAGCATTGCACTATTGCGGCAAACCTACCTGGATGCACTTTGGTATAAAAACCATCCTTCCAAAGAAGGTATTAACCTGAGCCTGCAATCCTGGAACGATGAGCAAGCACTGCCCCAGGTATTTGAGGTAAGTGATAAATGGGATGTGCTGCGGGCAAAAAAGATAGGGGATGAATTTGGTGTGCAGTACATCATTAAGGCAGCGGGTAATGAATACCAGCGGGTGGCTGAAATGGCCGCTACCAAAGCGGCGTTTATACTGCCGCTGAACTTCCCGGCTGCAATGGATGTGGAAGATATTAACGACGCACGTTTTGTAGCCCTAAGTGATCTGAAACACTGGGAGCTGGCGCCTACTGAGCCGGGAGCATTTGAAAAAGCCGGTATCCCCTTCTGCTTAACAGCAGCAGGCTTAAAGGATAACAAACAATTCCTCAGCAATGTGCGTAAAGCCATTGAGTACGGGTTAAGCGAGCAAAAAGCGCTGGATGCGCTTACCAAAGTACCGGCTGCCCTTATAAAAGCCAGCGACCAGGTAGGCACGCTGGATGCCGGTAAGCTGGCCAACTTCCTGATCACTTCCGGCCCTTTGTTTAAAGAAAATACAGTGCTGTACCAGAACTGGGTACAGGGCAAACGGTATATTATTAATGAAGATGGCTGGACGGATATCCGGGGCACGTATACGCTTACACTAAGCCCGGGCGCCACCTATAATATTCTGGTAAAAGGTACGCCGGTAGCGCCATCCCTGGTATTGTTACAGCAGGCAGATACTATTAGCGGCACTATTGTGCTGGAAGATAAGCTGGTAAGACTGGCATTTCCCTTAACTAAAAAAGGTACCCGTACCCTGCGCCTGAGTGGTGTAATATCAGGTGATGCCTGGAGTGGTAACGGGCAGGATACCAGTGGAAGCACGGTGAAATGGAGCGCTGCTTTTTCCAAAGCATTTGTGCCACCCGCAGATTCTGCTAAAAAGAAAACAGACCTGGACCTTACCAAAATATATTATCCGTTTAACGGGTATGGCTGGGAAACCACTAAGCCCCAACAACAGGATATTCTCATTAAAAACGCAACGGTATGGACCAACGAACAACAGGGCAAGCTGGAAAATACTGATGTACTGATCCGCGCCGGGAAAATAGCCCAGGTGGGCAAAAACCTGCCGGCAGGGAATGCCCTGGTAATAGATGGTACCGGCAAACACCTGACACCGGGTATTATAGATGAGCATTCCCACATTGCCATTACCAAAGGGGTGAATGAAGGTACCCAGTCCGTAACATCAGAAGTACGTATAGCCGATGTGCTGAACCCGGATGATATTAATATTTACCGGCAGCTGAGCGGCGGTGTTACCTCCAGCCACCTGCTGCATGGTTCCGCCAACACCATTGGTGGACAAACACAGCTGATAAAGCTGCGCTGGGGCGCTAATGCAGAAGAGCTGAAGTTTGCCGGCTGGGATCCTTTCATCAAGTTTGCACTGGGCGAGAACGTAAAACAGTCTAATTGGGGCGAGAGCCAGCGTACCCGCTTCCCGCAAACACGTATGGGTGTAGACCAGGTACTGGACGATGCGTTTACCCGTGCCCGTGATTATGAAAAGCAAGGCCCCGGCAAACGCCGCGACCTGGAGCTGGATGCGCTGGTGGAAATACTGAATCACAAACGTTTTATTACCTGCCACTCCTATGTGCAAAGCGAGATCAATATGCTGATCCATGAGGCAGATAAATTCGGATTTACTGTAAATACGTTCACGCATATACTGGAAGGGTATAAGGTGGCCGATAAAATGAAAAAACATGGCGCCGGCGCCTCTACCTTTGCCGACTGGTGGGCGTATAAAATGGAAGTACAGGATGCTATTCCCTATAACGCCACCATTATGCAACGTGTAGGGCTTACCGTAGCCATTAACTCTGATGATGCGGAAATGGCCCGCCGCCTGAACCAGGAAGCTGCAAAAAGCATCAAATATGGCGGCATGACCGAAGAAGATGCGCTGAAAATGGTAACCCTGAACCCGGCCAAGCTGCTGCATATATCTGATAAGGTAGGCAGCATTAAACCCGGGAAGGATGGTGATGTAGTGTTATGGTCTGATGACCCGCTGAGCATTTATGCCAAAGCAGAAAAAACGATTGTAGACGGTGTAGTGTACTTTGACCGGCAGCACGATGCAGAGCTGCACCAGCGCATAGCCACAGAACGTAACCGCCTGATCCAGAAAATGCTGGCAGAAAAGAAAAAAGGCAGCCCGGTTGATAAAATTAAACCTACCCGCGATGAGCTATGGAATTGCGAGGATATGGAAGCTGGCCACCAGCACGGCATAACAGATAATTTCTAATTTTAGATTTACGATGTACGATTTTAGATTTTCGGGAGAATTTTCGCTGCATTCAAATCTAAAATCGTAAATCTAAGATCCCAAATCACAAAGCTTATGATCAAACATCTCTCTTTATACATCACATGTGTGGTTTTCACCGGCCGGGTGCTGGCGCAGGAAACCATATACCCGGCTGCTGCACAGCAAAAAACAATCGTGCTTACCCATGCCACTATTCATGTAGGCAATGGGCAGGTAATAGAAAATGGCAGCATTGCATTTGTCAATGGAAAAATAACGGCTGTAGGCGCTGAGGTGCCCAGCAGTGCCGATGCGCAGGTAATAGACGTACAGGGGCAGCACATTTACCCCGGCATTATTGCACCCGCTTCTGATGTGGGTCTTACGGAAGTGGAAAGCGTGCGGGCCACCAATGATTACGAGGAAGTAGGAGAGCTGAACCCTTCTGTACGCGCATTGATAGCTTATAACACAGATTCAAAAGTGATCAATACCCTGCGGGTGAATGGGATACTGCTGGCGCAGGTAACGCCGGCAGGCGACCTGTTATCCGGCTCCTCCTCCGTAGTGCAGCTGGATGCCTGGAACTGGGAAGATGCTGCTTACAAAGCAGATGACGGACAACACTTTTTTATGCCGCAGCTGCTGCCACCCTCTAACCCTTTCCGCGGGCCACAGCCGCCCGCCAACGACCGGGAAAAAGAAGCCTATGAAAAAATAGAAAGTGTACGCGCTTTTTTCCGCGAAGCCAAAGCCTATATACAGGAAGGTAAGCACACTGAAACCAACCTGAAATTTGAAGCCCTACGCAAGCTGTTCAGCAAAGAGCAAAAGCTGTACATACACTGTAACATAGTAAAGGAAATGCTGCTGGCTGTAGATTTTGCCAAAGAGTTTGGCTTTGAGGTGGTAATTGTAGGTGGTTCCGATGCTTATATGATCCCCGACATCCTGAAGCAGAACAACATAGCAGTAATACTGGCGCAGCCGCATAGCCTGCCCACCATGCAGGACGATGATGTGGACCAGCCGTATAAAACAGCTGCCCAGCTGCAAAAAGCAGGAGTATTATTCTGCATCAGCAATGAAGGTTTCTGGCAACAGCGTAACCTGATGTTTGAAGCCGGCACTGCCAGCGCTTATGGTATGAGCAAGGAAGAAGCTTTAAGCGCCATTACGCTGAACACTGCTAAAATATTGGGTATTGATAAAACCACCGGTTCCCTGGAACCCGGTAAGGACGCTAATATTGCCGTAAGTACCGGCGATATACTGGATATGCGCTCCAATAATATTACCCATGCTTTTATCCAGGGTAGGGAAGTGAGCCTGGATAACAAGCATAAGCAGCTGTATGAAAGATATAAGTATAAATATGGGCTGAAGTAAGTAAAAAAGTAAAAGTCAAAAATTAAAAAAGACGCGGATGATCTTCGCGTCTTTTTTAATTTTTGCTTCTTTACTTTTTATTTTAAACCGCTTTTACGAGGTGATATATCTTTTTTCCTCTTTGTACAAGAATATAACGGTCACGTAGCAACAAGGATTTGTCCACGACAAAATCCAGCGCGGTCACCTTGCTTTTATTAATGCTGATACCGCCATTCTGCAGCATTTTGCGTGCTTCTCCCTTGCTGGCCAATATTTTAGTATCAGCAATAAAACTAATAATATCTTTCCCGGTTTCCAGCTCTGCCAGCGATACTTCTACCTGCGGAACGCCGCTCATTATTTCCAGCAGCTGCGCTTCTGTAAGGGATAGCAGCATTTCAGCCGTATCATTCTGGAACAACATTTCAGAGGCCTTTACTGCAAATTCATATTCTTTTTCACCATGAATAAAAGTGGTTACTTCCTGCGCCAGCCTTCTTTGGAGAATGCGACGATTTGTATCCTGGCGGTGTTCTGCTATTAATGCTTCTACCACAGGCTGCTCCAGGAAAGTGAACGTGCGGATATAGCTTTCCGCATCTTCATCAGAGGTATTGATCCAGAACTGGTAGAACAAATAAGGTGAGGTCTTTGCCGGATCTAACCACACATTGCCCTGCTCTGTTTTGCCAAACTTGGTGCCATCCGCCTTCTTGATCAGCGGGCAGGTAAAGGCAAATGCTTCCCCGCCGGCTTTACGGCGCACCAGTTCCGTACCGGTTACAATATTACCCCACTGGTCAGAGCCGCCCATTTGCAGCTTGCAGTTCTTGGCAGTATATAAATGGTAAAAATCATATCCCTGTATGAGCTGGTAGCTGAATTCCGTGAAAGACATACCGCTGTCGCCTTCCAGCCTTTTCTTCACAGAATCCTTGGCCATCATATAGTTAACGGAAATGTGCTTGCCCACATCACGTATAAAGTCGAGGAAAGAAATGTTCTTAAACCAATCGTAGTTATTCACCATTTCCGCAGCATTGGGCAGGGCGGTGTCAAAGTTCAGGAATCTTTCCAGCTGCGCCTTAATACAGCTTTGGTTATGCCGCAGGGTTTCCAGGTCCAGCATTTTGCGTTCCTCCGCTTTAAAGGAAGGATCGCCCACCATGCCGGTAGCGCCACCTACCAGCGCCAGGGGCTTATGCCCGGCCTTTTGCAAGTGCACTAGCAGCAGTATGGGTACCAGGCTGCCAATGTGCAGGGAATCTGCCGTAGGGTCAAAACCCACGTAGGCCGTGGTCATTTCTTTTTGTAATTGCTCTTCCGTGCCAGGCATTATATCCTGTAACATGCCTCTCCAGCGCAATTCATCTATCAGGTTCATCGGTAAAGTTGAAAATTTGTGCAAACCTAATAAATAGTTGGCAGTTTGCAGTCCACAGTTTGCAGTCCGGGCCGGTTCGGCCATGGGAGCTGAATAGATGTAGCAGGAAAATGAAGGAAAGATCATGGAGAGGAGGCAGGCTGTATACAGCAATGCACCTTTATTCTGATGATTTATACCGGGCGGTTGGCCTGTTGTTTGCTGCTCAGGCTAATAGAACTATTCACCCGCTTAAACCCAAAACCATGGCAAACACAAGTAAGCAGCCGGCATTTGTACATATCCAACAGCAGTCCGAAGTAATTGCAGGCATTGACCTGGGCACTACCAATAGCCTGGTGGCCATTATACATCCATCATTCGGACAGCCGGTAGCCCTGCGGGAATATAATAACAGCGCCCTGGTGCCCTCTGTACTATATTTTACAGAAGAGGAAAGCGTGGTGGTGGGCAATAAGGCAAAAGCGGCGCTGATCACGCATCCCCGCCAAACAGTGTACAGCGCCAAGCGCCTGATGGGCCGGTCTTATAACGATGTAAAGGAGCAGGAAGCATTTTTTTCCTATCGCCTGGTGAATGATGAAACCGATCGTTTGTTAAAAGTACAGGTGGCCGATAAAGATTATACCCCGGTAGAATTATCCGCCTACCTGCTGAGCGCCTTAAAGCGGCGGGCAGAATATATTTTACAAACATCCATCAATAAAGCTGTGATCACCGTACCGGCCAGCTTTAATGACGCACAGCGCCAGGCTACCCGCGATGCCGGTAAGCTGGCCGGGCTGGATGTATTGCGTATTATTAATGAACCCACGGCTGCCGCGCTGGCCTATGGCATGGGATTACAGCGTAATGAAGAAAAGACCGTAGCGGTATACGACCTGGGTGGTGGTATTTTTGACCTGTCCATTCTGAAAATAGCCAATGGCGTATTTAAAGTACTGGCCACCAGCGGAGATACCACCCTGGGTGGCGATGATATGGACCAGGCCATTGTGGAGCACTGGGCCTGGTTGCATGAAATAGAACCGGAAGCATTAGGCAGCAATAAAGGACTGGGACAGGCTTTACGGCTAAAAGCCGCAGAAGCCAAACAGCACCTGTCGGGCGCTGATTACTTTCATACCCGGATGGATAATTACGAGCTGCAGCTAACCCAGGCGCAGCTGGAAGAGCTGGTACAACCGCTCATAGCCAAAACAATTGACTGCTGCCGCAAAGCGCTTGCAGATGCGCGGCTAACCGTGAAAGATATAAATGCCGTGCTGATGGTGGGCGGCGCCACCCGTATGCCCCTGGTGAAAGAAGCGGTGAGCGGATTTTTTGAGCAGCCGGTAAATGATTCACTGCACCCCGATGAAGTGGTGGCGCTAGGTGCCGCCATACAGGCGGATATGCTGGCCGGTAACCGGCACGCTATGCAGCTGCAGGATGTAACCCCGCTATCTCTGGGCGTTGAAACCATGGGTGGCTTAATGGATGTGCTGATACCACGTAATACAAAAATACCGGCCAGCGCTTTCCGTAATTATACCACGCAGCAGGATGGACAAACCAGTATGAAAGTAGCCATTTACCAGGGAGAGCGCGACCTAGTAAAAGATAACCGCAAGCTGGCGGAATTTGAACTCACCGGCATCCCGGAAATGAACGCCGGCTTAGCGCAGATCCAGCTTTCTTTTTCCCTGAATGAGGATGGTATACTGCTGGTAAAAGCCAGGGAGCTGCGCAGCGGCGTGGAACAAAGCATTCAGGTGCAGCCGCAGTACGGGTTAACCGGGCAGGAGGTAGACACCATGTTACAATCATCCATCCGTCATGCGCAGGAAGATCTGCAGACACGTAACATGCTGGAAATACAAACCACCGCACAGCAGCTGCTGGATGTAACCGCTGCTTTCCTGGATAAGAATATGGAGCTGCTCTCCGGTGAAGAGATTCAAAACACCCGGCAGGCTATGAACGACCTGCAGGATGTAATAGCCACTAATGATAAAGCAGTAATAGAAGAAAAGATAGCTGTGCTGAATGAGCTGTCAAAACCTTATGCGGAGCGGCTTACAGATAAAGCTGCGCGAGCTGATATGAAACAGCATATAGAAGAATAATACCAAAAGCAATCGCCGTTCCTGCTAAGAGAACGGCGATGTTGCTTATAATAAGGATGTGTTACTTACAGGTGTTGTAAGCACACCTTTAAACTATCTTTCCAGTAAGGCACCTGGATGCCAAATGTTGTTTTGATCTTTTGTTTGTTTAACACGCTGTAGGCCGGGCGTTGCGCCGGGGTAGGGTACAGGTCCGTAGTAATGGGTGATATCTCGCAGGCTGCGCCGGTAAGCTCTTTCACTGTAACGGCAAAATCATACCAGCTGGTAACGCCTTCATTGCTGTAGTGGTATATGCCGCTCACGTTAGTGTCCGGGTTTTCTTTCCGGTATTGTAAGATCTGCAGTACGGCTTTTGCAAGGTCTACCGCATAGGTAGGCGTGCCTGCCTGGTCAAATACCACGTTCAGGCTGGGGCGTTCCTGCATCAGCTCCTTCATGCGTTTTACAAAGTTTACGCCGAACTGGGAGTATAACCAGGCCGTACGTATTACAATGGTATTGGGGTTGGCGCCTATGGCAGCAGCTTCCCCACGTAGTTTGGATGCGCCGTAAATGCTTTGCGGGTTGGGCTCATCCTCTTCAGTATAGGGGCGGTAATGTTTGCCGTCAAATACATAATCCGTAGAAATATGCACCAGCTGAGCGTTGTGCTGCAGGCAGGCTTCCGCCAGGTTCAGCACCGCTTCAAAATTCAGCTGAAAAGCCCTTTCTTCATCTGTTTCTGCTTTGTCAACGGCCGTATAGGCGGCACAGTTAATACAGGCATGGATCTCCTGCTGGGAGAAAAGGCCGGCTATGGCTTCAGGGTTGGTAATATCCAGCTCCTGGTAGTCAGTATAAATAAAATTAAGATCCGGGAAGCTGCCGGCTATCAGTTGAATAGCCTGCCCCAGTTGACCATGTGCGCCGGTTACCAGAATGTTTTGCATAAACACTAAGAATTATAAACAAAGTTATGTGTACAGTTTTCCAGCGTAGGTAATACCTGGTCTTTATCAGAAACAACGGCATCTTTCAGATCAAAACCCCAGTCAATGTTCAGGGCAGGATCATTGTAAATAAGACCGCCTTCGCTGGCTTTATGGTAAAAGTTATCGCACTTATACATTACCTCTGCTGTTTCACTCAGCACAGAGTAGCCATGTGCAAAACCTTTGGGCACCAGCAGCTGCTTTTTATTTTCTGCGCTTAGCTCTATGGTAAATACTTTGCCATAGGTAGGCGATCCCTTGCGGATATCCACTACCACATCCAGTATGCGCCCTTCCAAAGCCCTTATCAGCTTGGTTTGCGCATAAGGCTCCAGCTGAAAATGGAGGCCGCGTAGTACCCCGTAGGTAGAGCGGGCCTGGTTGTCCTGTACAAAGGGAAAGCGCAGCCCTTCCTGCTCAAAAGTGCCGGCGTTATAGCTCTCAAAAAAATATCCCCTGCTGTCGGCAAATACTCTGGGCTCATATACCAGTAGGTCCGGTATTCCTGTTTCCGTAAATGGCATCTTATGGTTGGTTATCTTTTTTGATATTGATCCTCGTAATATTCCTTGTAAGCCCCGCTGGTCACATGTTCCAGCCAGGTTTCATTGTTCAGGTACCAGTCCACCGTTTTTTCCAGCCCTTCTTCAAATTGCAGGGAAGGCTCCCAGCCCAGCTCTTTATTTAGCTTGGTGGCGTCAATGGCGTAACGCATATCATGGCCGGCACGGTCCTTTACAAACGTGATCAGCTGGGCGGAAGTGCCGGGAGCACGGCCCAGCTTTTTATCCATCACCATGCAAAGCAGGTTAATGAGGTCAATGTTCTTCCACTCATTAAACCCGCCTATGTTATAGGTTTCACCATTGCGCCCCTTATGGAAAATAGTGTCTATAGCACGGGCATGATCATCTACCCACAGCCAGTCACGCACATTTTCCCCTTTACCGTATACAGGCACGGGCTTGCTGTTCTTGATATTATGAATAGCCAGTGGGATCAGCTTTTCCGGAAAATGGTGGGAGCCATAGTTATTGGAACAGTTGCTGATAATAACCGGTAAATGATAGGTATGATGATAGGCCATCACAAAATGGTCAGAGCTGGCTTTGGAAGCAGAGTACGGCGAGCGGGGATCGTAAGCTGTTTCTTCTGTGAAAAAGCCTTCTGCACCCAGGGTGCCATATACTTCATCGGTAGATACGTGGTAGAACAGCTTGCCCTCCATATTATCCTGCCAGTATTTGCGGCTGGCATTCAGGAGTACCGCAGTACCCAGCACATTGGTTTTAATAAAGGCCAGCGGGTCCATAATAGAACGGTCCACATGACTTTCAGCGGCCAGGTGTATAACCCCGTCAAACTGGTGGGTAACAAACAGCTTGTCTATAAAAGCTTCATTTGTAATGTCGCCCTTTTCAAAGACGTAGTTAGGTTTATCCTTTACATCCTCAAGGTTTTCGAGGTTGCCCGCGTAGGTCAGTGCATCCAGATTCACGATCTTGTATTCCGGGTATTTTTCAACAAATAACCGCACTACATGTGATCCAATGAAACCGGCACCACCGGTGATCAATAAAGTACGTTGCATATGGCAAATTTTGAATGAATTACGAATGAATGCTGAAAGCTTAACGCCGAATGCTTAACGCTAAAAGCGCAATGCATAGAACACAGCACAATCAGCATTCCGCATTAAGCGTTCCGCCTTCAGCATAATTCCTAATTATTTATTTAGCGCTTCTTTAAAATACTGATATGTGATCTTCAACCCTTCCTGGCGGTCTACTTTCGGCGACCAGCCCAATAGCTGCTGTGCCTTGGTAATATCCGGCTTGCGCTGTTTAGGATCATCTTTCGGTAACGGCATGTATACAATTTTTTGTTTGGTGCCGGTAAGCGCAATGATCTCTTCTGCAAACTGTTTCAGGGTAATTTCCACCGGGTTGCCAATATTTACCGGCAGGTGGTAATCACTGAGCAGTAAGCGGTAAATGCCATCCACCAGGTCATCCACATAACAGAAAGAGCGGGTTTGTGAACCATCGCCAAACAGGGTCAGGTCCTGGCCGGTAAGTGCCTGGCTCATAAAAGCCGGTAATGCACGGCCGTCATCCAGCCGCATACGCGGGCCATAGGTATTGAAAATACGGATGATGCGCGTTTCAACACCATGAAAATTATGGTAAGCCATGGTAATAGATTCCATAAAACGTTTGGCTTCATCATACACACCGCGCGGTCCTACAGGGTTTACATTACCCCAGTATTCTTCCGTTTGCGGATGCACGGCCGGATCGCCATATACTTCAGAGGTGGAAGCCACCAATATGCGTGCCTTTTTTTCCTTGGCCAAACCCAGTAAATTATGGGTGCCAAGGGAACCTACCTTCAGCGTTTGAATGGGCTTTTTCAGGTAATCAATAGGGCTGGCGGGTGAAGCAAAGTGCAAAATGTAATCCAGGTTGCCGGGTACGTGCACAAACTTGGTTACATCATGATGGTAATACTCAAAATCCTCCAGGGGAAACAGGTGCTCAATATTTTTGATATTGCCTGTAAGCAGGTTATCCATGCCTATTACATGGTAGCCTTCTTTAATAAACCGGTCGCACAGGTGCGATCCCAGGAAACCAGCGGCGCCGGTTATTAAAACTCTTTTCTTGCTCATATTCTATATTAGATTTTACGGCTTACGGTTTTGATACCGCACGGCCTACGCTTTCATAATAAAAACCTAATTCCTGCATCCGCTGTACATCAAACAGGTTGCGCCCGTCAAAGATCACTTTATTCTTCAAAATGGCGTTGATCTGGTCAAAGTCCGGTGTGCGGAACACGCTCCATTCTGTAGCTATGATCAGCGCATCGGCGCCTTCCAGGCAATCGTACTGGTGCTTTGCATATTGTATCTTATCGCCCACCACCTGTTTTACATTAGGCATGGCTTCCGGGTCAAATACACATACCGTTGCCCCTTCGTTTACCAGCGCCTCAATAATATATAAGGCCGGCGCTTCACGGATATCATCTGTATTAGGCTTAAAGGCCAGGCCCCACAAGGCAAAACGTTTGCCTTTTAAACCGTCTTTGAAATAAGCTTTTATTTTTGGGATGAGGAATACTTTTTGCTTTTCATTCACATCCATCACCGCGTTCAGGATCTTAAAATCATACTTCACTTCTTCAGATGATCTTACCAGCGCCTGCACATCTTTGGGAAAACAGCTGCCGCCATAACCAATACCCGGAAACAGGAAACGCTTGCCGATACGGTCATCGCTGCCAATGCCCCTGCGTACCATATCCACATCGGCGCCCAGCTTTTCACATAGCACCGCTACCTCGTTCATAAAAGATATTTTGGTGGCCAGGAAAGAGTTAGCGGCGTATTTGGTCAGCTCCGCAGATCTTTCGTCCATATACAGGATAGGGTTACCCTGGCGTACAAAAGGCGCATACAGGTCGCCCATTACCTTGCGGGCCCTTTCGGAATTAGTACCTATCACCACACGGTCCGGCTTCATGAAATCATCCACTGCTACGCCTTCCCGTAAAAATTCGGGGTTAGATACTACATCAAATTCAACCTTGCTGTTCTTTAATATAGCTGCATGCACTTTTTCGGCAGTACCTACAGGCACGGTGCTTTTATCTACGATCACTTTATAGTCGGTCATCAGGTTACCCAGCTGTTCTGCCACTTTCAGTACAAAGGAAAGATCAGCCGCACCATCGGCGCCGGGCGGGGTAGGCAGCGCCAGGAAAATAACCTGCGCATCCTTAATGCCCTCTGCCAGGCCAGTAGTAAAGTGCAGGCGGCCTTCTTTCAGGTTACGCTCGAACAGCTTTTCCAGTCCGGGTTCATAAATGGTGATCTGTCCGGATGATAGCTTTTTTACTTTGTTCTCATCAATATCTACACACGTAACGTTATTCCCTGTTTCGGCAAAACAGGTACCGGTAACTAATCCTACGTAACCGGTGCCAACTACAGTAATTCTCATTGGGGCTTAGTTTAAGAATGATTTAACTGAGTGAATGATATGCTCCAGCTGATCCGGATCCATTTCGGTATGTATGGGTAAGGAAATTACTTTGGTGGTAAGATCGTCTGTAACCGGCAGCTTAAAGGCAGCGCCGCCAAAGCCGGCAAACATTTTTTGCTGGTGGGCCGGTACGGGGTAATAGATCATAGCCGGCACATTACGCTCCTGCAGGTACTTTTGCAGCTCATCCCGGCTAACGCCGTTCAGCTGTAAGGTGTATTGGTGGTATACATGATAACTGTAGGGGGCGCGGTAAGGCGTGGTAATTTGCGGAATGCCTGCAAAACCGGCATCATAAGCGTCTGCCACGGCTCTGCGGGCGGTAACATATTCATCCAGCAGTTGCAGCTTAATGCGCAGTACTACAGCCTGCAAAGTATCCAGGCGGGAGTTAACGCCTACCACATCGTGATAATAACGGGCGGATTGGCCGTGATTGGCTACCATCCTGATCCTGGCGGCTAATGCATCATCATTGGTGAACAGCGCGCCGCCATCTCCGTAACAACCCAGGTTCTTGGAAGGGAAAAACGAGGTGCAGCCAATATGGCCGATGGCGCCCAGCTTTTTAACGGTACCATTTTTAAAGGTATAATGACCGCCGATGGCCTGGGCATTATCTTCAATTACAGGAATATTATGTTTTTCAGCAATGGCCATCAGTGGTTCCATATCTGCGCTTTGGCCATACAGGTGCACCGGCACAATAGCCTTGGTTTTGGAGGTAATGGCCTTTTCTACAGCTACAGGGTCCAGGCAAAAGGTTTTCGGATCCACATCCACAAACACCGGTTTCAGGTGCAGCAAGGCAATAACCTCTGCGGTGGCTATAAAGGTAAAAGAGGGAGTGATCACTTCATCGCCGGGTTGCAGCCCCAAGGCCATCATGGCTATTTGCAACGCATCAGTACCATTGGCGCAGGGGATCACATGTTTAATATCCAGGTATTGCTGTAATTCCTGGCTAAACTGCTGTACCGGCGCCCCGTTTATGAAAGCGGCGCTTTCCAGCACATCCTGGATGGCAGCATCCACCTGCGGTTTAATTTTTAAATACTGGCGTTTCAAATCTACCATCTGAATAGGAACCATGCGGAATAGGTATTTTAATTTGTTTTAAAGTGGGCAAATTTACAAAAATTGCCATTGGAAGGCGATTATCTTTGTGCTACCCATAAAATTTGTCAGGATGTTTGCAGGTAACGCTATTATTGCCGGAACACCAGCTAAGCGGCTGATAATAAATTCATTCAACCATTATTACGAGCATGTTTTCAACCATTTTCTATAACCTGGGCATAGCCCTGTACAGCGCAGGTCTAAAAATAGCAGCTGCCACCGGAAATACCAAGGCAGCACTTTGGCTGAACGGCCGGAAAGATTGGGCTGCCCAAATGCAGAAAGCTCTTGCAGCCGGTAACGGCGGCCCCCTGGTATGGGTGCATGCAGCCTCCCTGGGGGAGTTTGAGCAGGGCCGGCCCGTGCTGGAGGCTTTCAGAAAGCAGCACCCGGAATGCCGCCTGCTGCTTACTTTTTTTTCCCCCTCCGGTTACGAAGTGCGGAAGAACTATGAAGGGGTAGATTACGTGTATTATTTACCGTTAGATACGCGCAAAAATGCGCGCCTTTTCCTGGACATTGTACAGCCCAAACTCGCCATTTTTATTAAATATGAGTTCTGGTACCATTTCATGGATACGCTGCACCAGCGCCAGGTCCCGGCCATCCTGATCTCCGGTATTTTCCGTGAGGACCAGCCCTTTTTTAAATGGTATGGAGGCTTGTTCCGCAAGCTGTTACAGCAGCTTACACACATTTTTGTGCAGAATGAGGCCTCCCGTAATATCCTTCAACAAATTGATATTAAACATGTTACTGTAGCCGGAGATACCCGGTTCGACCGGGTATGGGCCCTGCAGCAGGAGGCAGTAGAGCGGCCGCTGGTAAAACAGTTTGCCCGCAACCGGAAAACCGTGGTAGCCGGCAGTACCTGGGAAAGCGATGAAGCAGCATTGTTTGCCTGGTGGGCCGGGCATTATGAGCCGGACCGCCGCCTGGTAATAGCCCCGCACGAAATAAACGAAAGCCATATTATGCGCCTGCTGGAGCTGTTCCCCGGTGCCTTACGTTACTCCGACCTGGCAGGTACACATGTAAGCCTCCCGGAAGATGCGCCCCATGTGGATATTGAGCACCCCGGTAAAGTGCTGATCATCGATAATATCGGTATGCTTTCTTCCCTGTACCGTTATGCCTGTGTAGCTTATGTAGGCGGCGGGTTTGATAAAAATGGTATCCACAATGTATTAGAGCCTGCCACTTATGGCAAGCCGGTAGTATTTGGCCCTGTGTATGAGGAGTATGCAGAGGCGGTGGAGCTGGTGGCCCTGGGCGGCGCTTTTACCGTGCCGCATGAGCCCGCGCTCTCGCAACAGATGGAGGAATTATTAATGAACGATGAATTATGCACACAGGCCGGTTACATTGCCGGCAAATATGTGTCGGAAAGCAGGGGCGCTACCGGTAAGATCCTGGCTTATATTCAGGAAAAACGTTTCTTGACCAGCGTGTAAAAGTGCCGTACCGCACGGGTATCATCCAGCCATCCCTGGCGGATCTTCAGCTCCCTTTCAATCCAGTACTCTGCTTCCTGCAGGGTATGGAACTCGTTGATGGTTTTAATGGAGCGCTCGTACATGTCCACATCCCCGCGGAATAATTCCTGTATGAACTGGAACTTGTCATTGATGCCAATGGCCTGCCGCAGGTCCTTTACGGGCATTTCACCCAGCCTTTCGCCTATTTCTGATTTGGACTGTTTCAGCTTCTCGTTCAGGGAAGGCATAGTTTGCGCTGCCAGCTCATTGATCTCTTTACGCAGGTTGCTGTTATCCTTTGCTTTTTTAGCGGGTACGGTTGTTTCCACTTCAAACAGCGTAGCGCTCACCGGCTGCTTTTCCAGCAGGGGAGCGGGCTTAGGCTCGTAGCTCCTGGTTTCAGGAGCAGGTTGGGATACCTGAACCATAGCGGGTTTGGGCTCAGCTGGCCTGGTTTCAGGAATAGCAGCCGGTTGTACAGCCACTATCGGTTTAGGCTCAAAGATTGGTGCCTCCACAATTACCGCAGCTGGTTTTATCACTTCTGTTTCAACAGGTTGTGGCTTTGCTGCCGGCGGTTCCGGTCTTTTTTCCGGCACATCGGTAGTGGTATGGTAAGTGGTATTATTTGAATTCGTATATCCGTTGGCGTAAGTAGCGGGCGCCGGCTCCACTATGGTAATTGTTTGTGCCGGCGTAGGCATTATTACAGCAATATGGCTTTTTACCTGTTGCTGTTGTTCCTGCGCTTTTTGTTGTGTACGGACATGTAACACCTCAGCCTGAAGCATTTGCACATAATATGAAATGGACTGCAGGTCTGCGTTGGAATTTTTTAATTCCTGTAATTTGTCAATTAATGCATTGATCTTTTCCATGCCTTAATTGTTTTAAACGCGTTGTGAGAGAATTTATTTTATTTGCATAAAGTTAGCGTTTTTCAGACATTTTGCTAATCTAAACAAGTATAATATGTTTATTGAACCTTCCCTTGCAGGGGAAAGAAGAGGATGGATTGAAGTGATATGCGGTTCTATGTTCTCCGGTAAAACGGAAGAGCTGATAAGACGGCTGAAACGGGCCAGGATAGCCAATTTGCGGATAGAAATATTTAAGCCTGGTATAGATGTGCGTTATGATGAGCAGAATATTGTATCGCACGATGAGAATAAAGTACTCTCAACACCTATAGATAACTCGCAGCAAATATTGCTGTTAGCGCAGGAAGTAGATGTGGTGGGCATTGATGAAGCACAGTTCTTTGATGCAGAACTGCCTTACGTTTGCGACCAGCTGGCCCTGCGCGGCATACGCGTAATTGTGGCCGGTTTGGACATGGACTACCGGGGCCGCCCTTTTGGTACCATGCCGGCGCTGCTGGCCAAGGCCGATTATATTACCAAGCTGCACGCCATTTGTGTAAAGTGCGGTAATATAGCCAGCTACTCCTATCGTAAAACAGCCAGCAAAGCCACTGTAGTATTGGGTGAGCAGGATGTATATGAACCCCGCTGCCGCCATTGTTATTATGAAGGTGAGAACAAAAACGCCTGAAAACAAAAACGCCCTGACGAGTTATAAACCTGTCAGGGCGCTGTTATATTGCTTAAATTTTAGAATAACTTTAACTTTTCAGGCTTCACCTTGAAGGTGAATTTCTTCTGCGTAAGGTAGCTGAAGCACACTACAAAGAAGGTGGTAAGTATTTTGGAAATGGTAGGGTAGATATGCAAATGCTCCACAAATAACTTCATAAACACGTAGTTCAGCAGTATACAGGCGCTTACCAGCATAAAATAGCGGAACAATTGCGTACGCCCGCGCAGGTTAGATTCTGAGAACACCACATATTTACTGAGTAAAAAGCCGGTAGGAAAAGTAATGGCCAGCGACATGAACAGCGCTGCAATGTGCGGGGTAATGGTTACAAACGGTAAATGTACCATTTGCTTGTGTAACACAAAGTTGTACATAATAAAGTAAAGAACAATATCCAGCGCGGTATTACCGCCGCCACAGGCCAGGTAGCGGAAGGTTTGCAAGGGAATCAGCCTTGCAAAAGGACGATGAAAGAAGTCTATGACCTGTAGTATAAGGTTCCTCATTTCAAATTATAACTTAATACAAAGTTAGCCCATTTTATCTATCAGCCAACGGTTAGCTGTTATCTTAAGGTTTTTCTTTTCTTCCAGCTGCCATTTGCCGCAGTAACAGGCAAAGGTACTTGTCCAATCCGGCTTTCCTCCCATATCTGCGCCGCCAGGATGGCTGCTGCACGTGTGGCTGCATCATCCGTTTTGCGCAGCACCTCTGGTGCAAAATACTTGCCAATAAAGCCCGTATCAAATTGCCCTTCAATAAAAGCAGGCTGCTGCAGGGCCCAGTGGCCAAAGGGCAGTGTAGTGCGGATACCTTTTACATGATACTCCTCAATAGCGCGGATCAGCCGCAGCCGCGCCTCTTCCCGGTCACTGCCCCAGGCTATCAGCTTTGCGATCATGGGATCATAATAAATAGGAATATCCATACCCTGCTCATACCCGTCATCTACCCGTATCCCGTAGCCCTGCGGGCGAATGTAGGTAGTAAGGGTGCCTGTATCCGGTAAAAAATTATTGGCCGGGTCTTCTGCACAAATGCGTAGCTCTATGGCATGCCCGTTTATTTGCAGGCTTTCCTGTGTAAAGGAAAGGGTTTCGCCCCTGGCTATACGAATTTGCTCTTTTACCAGGTCCAGGCCGGTGATCATTTCAGTTACCGGGTGCTCCACCTGCAGGCGGGTATTCATTTCCAGGAAGTAAAAATTCAGGCTTTCATCTACCAGGAATTCTACCGTGCCGGCGCCATAATACTGGCAGGCGCGGGCCACATCCAGGGCGCATTTGCCCATGGCCGCGCGTATAGCAGGCGTAAGGCAGGAGGAGGGGGCCTCTTCTATCAGCTTCTGGTGCCGGCGCTGTATGCTGCACTCCCGCTCAAACAGGTATGCATAATTGCCGTGCTGGTCGCCCACGATCTGTATTTCAATATGCCGGGGTGCGCCTACATATTTTTCAATGAACACGGCATCATCCCCAAAAGCATTCAGCGCTTCACTTTTGGCCAGCCGGATCTGCTCTGCCAGCTCATTTTCATTATTTACAACCCGCATTCCTTTACCACCACCACCTGCAGAGGCTTTGATGAGGATTGGGAACCCGGTTTTTTTTACCACTTCCTGTGCTTCTTCCAGGCTGCGTAGCGGCGTTTCCGTGCCCGGTACCATGGGTACGCCAAATTTTTGCGCTGCTTGTTTTGCGGCCAGCTTGCTACCCATTATTTCAATGGACTGCGCGCTGGGGCCAATAAAGATAAGGCCCGCATCCGCTACCAACTGGGCAAAACGGGCATTCTCACTCAAAAAACCGTAACCGGGATGGATGGCATCAGCGCCGGTTTGCTTAGCTGCTGCTATAATCTTATCACCCAGTAAATAAGACTGGTTGGAGGGCGCGGGGCCAATACACACAGCTTCATCAGCATATTGTACAAATGGCATGGTACGATCCGCTTCTGAATATACCGCCACGGTTTGTATGCCCATTTCCCTTGCAGAACGCATTACTCGTAAAGCTATTTCTCCCCGGTTAGCTACCAGTATCTTTTGCATGCAGTTGTGATTGTTAGGGAGCGAATATAATACTTATTAGCTGTTAGCCATTAGCTGTTAGCTTTTAGCTAATGAGTAACGGCTAAAAGCCAACAGCTAAAAGCTAATAGCTAACAGCTAATCGCTTATCTTTACCCCCCATATGGCCGCCCTTCATCAAACACTTACCCTGGTTAAAAAAGACCTGGTGCTGGAATTGCGCCAGAAATATGCATTCTATGGCATACTGTTATATATTATCTCCACCGTGTTTGTGATCAATATGATGATGGGCAAACCCGAAGAGCAGATCTGGAATGCACAGTTCTGGGTAGTACAGCTGTTTGTATCTGTAAATGCCATCGCCAAAAGCTTTATGCAGGAAAGCCGCGGCAGGCTGCTATACTTTTATTCTGTGGTGCATCCGCGTTACTTTATAGCCGCCAAGCTGCTGTATAATATGCTGCTGATGGCCATTATGAGCATTATAGCCCTGGTAAGCTGCATTGTATTTTTAGGCAATCCCATTATTAATGTATGGTATTTTGTAGGGGTGGTTATGCTGGGCGGCATTAGCCTGTCGCTGTTATTCACCATGCTGGCGGCCATTGCAGCCCAGGCTAACCAGAATGCAGCGCTCATGGCCATTATGGGCTTCCCCATCATGATGCCTTTGCTGATGATGCTGGCCAACATTGCCCGCTCTGCCTTTGTGCCGGTATACCAGCCCGGGTTGCTTAATATGTTCCTGCTGCTCATAGGTATGGATGTGCTGATCATTGGCCTGGCCATGATCCTGTTCCCTTTTTTATGGAAAGATTAACAACCCCCTTCCTACCAACTACCTCTCCAATTTTGTGATTAGTGATAAAACCTGTAGGTTTGCCCCCAATATAGCTGACGAAAAAATGGCAAAACATTGGTGGAAAGCGCTGGCGGTACTATTGCTGCTGTATACGATCATAGCCGGGTTCCTGGTAAAGGTGCCGGCCATAGAAAATAACCAGCAATCCACGCGCAATCTCTTCTTTCACGTACCTATGTGGGTGTGCATGTACACCTTATTCACCATCTCCGTTGCCAACTCAATCCTTTATCTCACCAAATACGATCTGAAAAAAGATATACTGGCCAGTTGTGCAGCCAATGTAGGCGTATTATTTGGGCTCATGGGGTTTGTAACCGGCTCATTATGGGCCACCTACACCTGGGGCAGCACCCTCACCAATGATCCCAAGCAGATCGCAACCGCGGTGGCATTGCTCATTTACCTGGCTTACCTGGTGCTGCGCATGTCCTTTACAGACATTGACAAGCGGGCACGGGTATCTGCCATTTATAATATTTTTGCCTTTGCGCTCTTAATACCCTTGACCTATATTATTCCCCGCATGGTGGATTCCCTGCATCCCGGCAGCGCCAGCAGCCCGGGGTTTAAGTCAAAGGATACAGATGGCACATTAATGATGGTATTTTACCCTGCCTTTATTGGCTGGACCCTGCTAAGCGTATGGATCTACACCCTGCTGGCACGTTATAAAAGACTAGAGCTAAAAAATATTTTTAAATGATCAACAGAAGAGCATCTTACTTTTTTTCTACCCTGGTCTTACTGTTTACTTCCCTGTTAGCACAGGCACAACAGCAGAATACCGAAACCGGCCCTGTGAATGAAATGCTGCGCAGCAATGGCAAAATTTATGTAGTTGTAGTAGTGCTGGTGATTATTTTTATCGGGATTATTTTATACCTCATACGGCTGGATCGGAAGATCACTAAGCTGGAACACCAACAACAGTCTAAATCATAACCAAAGCAATACTTTCCAAAACAATTTTTTATGTCGCAAGATCAGCATTATAATTTCTTTGAAAGCGTAGAACGAAGCTTCGATAAGGCTGCGCAATTCACCAAATGGGAAAAAGGGATCCTGGAGCAGATCAAAGCCTGCAACGCAGTGTACCGTATTAAATTCCCGGTAAGGGTGGGTGATACCATTGAAGTAATAGAAGCCTACCGCGTACAGCACTCACATCACAAGCTGCCCTGTAAAGGTGGTATCCGTTTCAGTGAGGAGGTGAACCAGGACGAAGTGATGGCCCTGGCCGCGCTGATGACCTACAAATGCGCTATTGTGAATGTGCCTTTTGGCGGCGCCAAAGGGGGTATTAAGATCAATCCCCGCAACTACAGCCCTTTTCAGCTGGAAAATATTACCCGCCGTTACACCGCAGAGCTGGTGAAGAAGAACTTCATTGGCCCCGGTGTGGATGTACCGGCGCCTGATTATGGTACCGGCGAACGTGAAATGAGCTGGATCCTGGATACTTACATGAGCTTACGTCCCGGTGAAATTGACGGTTACGGTTGTGTAACCGGTAAACCGGTATCACAGGGCGGGGTACGTGGCCGCAAGGAAGCTACCGGCATGGGCGTATTCTATGGCCTGCGCGAGCTGTGTAATATTAAGGAAGATATGAAGAAGCTGGGCCTGGAGCCCGGCCTGGAAGGTAAGCGGGTAATTGTACAGGGTATGGGTAACGTGGGCTACCACGCTGCCAAATATTTCCACGAAGCGGGCGCTATTGTAGTATGCCTGATCGAATGGGATGGCGCCATTTATAATGAAAAGGGTATGGACCCGGATGCCGTGCTGAAACACCGCAATGAAACCGGTTCTATTGTAAATTTCCCCGGCGCTACCAACTTAAAGAAGAATACTGACGGCCTGGAAATGGATTGTGATATATTGATACCAGCTGCGCTGGAAAGCGTGATCCATAAAGACAATGCGCCCAACATCAAGGCTAAGATCATTGGGGAAGCAGCAAATGGTCCGTTAACGCCGGAAGCAGATGTGATCCTGAATAAAAAGGGTGCCATCGTAGTACCGGATATGTTCCTGAACGCCGGTGGGGTAACGGTTTCTTACTTTGAATGGTTAAAGAACCTGAGCCACGTACGTTATGGCCGTTTGGGCAAACGCTTTGATGAGAATATGAACATTCACATCCTGAGCACCATTGAAGACCTGACGGGTAAAAAAGTTTCTGAACAGGAAAGAAAGTTCATTGCCCATGGCGCTGATGAAGTAGACCTGGTATATTCCGGCCTGGAAGAAACCATGCACGCCGCTTTACATGAAGTGCGTGAAATAATGGTCACCAACAGTAAGATCCATGATATGCGTACCGCCGCTTATGTTTGCGCTATTGATAAAGTAGGCGCAGCATACGAGCAGCTGGGCATATTCCCGTAATCAATTAAGAATGCTAAACGCTCAATGCCTAAGGCAAAACGCTGATTGTGTTTTGTCTTAGGCATTATACTTTGTGCACTATAAGCTATGCTTTCGCGTTCAGCATTAAGCATTCAGCGTTCCGCCCAATTCGTAATTGATAATTCGTAATTAAATATATGCCGGTATTTCCCCCAGAAACTCCCACTTCCCCTGGTCCGGCTGGTATAAGCAACAATAAGTATGCACCCCGTTGGTGATCACCAGGTAAACTGCTTGTAACACCATATGGTAACGGGCAATCTGCTCTACTGTTGCCAGGCTTAAAGGCACGTTCATTTCCTTACACTCCACGATCATCCAGGGCAGCATGGCACGGTTATACACTACAATGTCACAGCGTTTTTTCAGCTCGCCTAAGTAGATCTCTTTTTCAATACCAATGAGCTTACCCGGGTATTGCAGGCTTTTTACGAGGTAGTTCAGGAAGTTTTGCCTCACCCATTCTTCCGGCGTAAGGGTTACATATTTTTTGCGGTACGTATCAAATATCAGCTCTTTGTTGCCTTCACGTACCAGCTTAAAATCAGGCGCAGGAAACTCAATGGCGATCATAATACAAAACTAACATAAAAAATACGGCCAAAAAGGTGTACATTTGCGTGTCAAAAGGCTATGAAGACAAAAGAAGACATTGTAGCTAATTGGCTCCCACGCTACACCGGAGAAAAGCTGGAAAATTTCGGCTCTCACATCCTCCTCACTAATTTCAGTAATTACCTTACACTTTTTGCAGAATGGAATGATGCCACCATTATTGGTCAGGGCCGTCCTATGCAATGTGCCACTGCAGGCGATATCACTATCATCAACTTTGGGATGGGCAGCCCCGGCGCCGCCACCATTATGGACCTGCTAAGCGCCATCAGCCCCAAAGCAGTACTGTTCCTGGGTAAATGTGGTGGGTTAAAGAAGAAGAATAATATTGGTGACCTCATTCTCCCCATTGCAGCAATACGGGGCGAAGGTACCTCCAATGATTACTTTCCGCCGGAAGTACCGGCCCTGCCGGCTTTTGCGCTGCAAAAGGCTATCTCCACCAGTATCCGGGAATATGGCTGCGACTACTGGACCGGTACCTGCTACAGCACTAACCGCCGGGTTTGGGAGCACGACCTGGAGTTTAAACGCTACCTGGAACGCATCCGCGCTATGGCAGTGGATATGGAAACTGCCACCATTTTCTCAGTGGGCTTTTTCAACAAAATTCCTACCGGTGCATTGCTGCTGGTAAGCGATCAGCCCATGGTGCCCGAAGGCGTAAAAACAGAGGACAGTGATAAGAAAGTAACTACCAACTTTGTAGAGCGTCACCTGAAAATAGGCATCGACTCCCTGAAAAACCTGATCAACAGCCACCAAACGGTGAAGCACCTACGATTTTAGATTTACGATTTACGATTTTAGATTTTTGGGAAGTAGTTAGGGCATAGGTATGTGATCATATGAATAGGAATAAACGCAGTAGTATTTAAGGGCGTAGATCCAACAGCAGTGTAAACCTTCCAAAATCGTAAATCTAAAATCTAAAATCGTATATTACTGCATGCTGGTGTCTATTCAGAACCTCACCGTAACGTTTGCAGTAGAACAGGAAGCCGTAAAGGCGGTGAACAACATCTTCCTGGACATTCCCCGGGGTGGTATCTTAGGCATTGTGGGTGAATCTGGCTCGGGGAAATCGGTAACAGCTTTATCCCTGATGCGCCTGGTACAATCACCCGGCAAAATAACAGCGGGTAATATTCTTTACCACGCACCTGCACAAGCCCCTGTAAACTTATTAGAACTCTCCCCGGCAGACATGCGTACCCGGCGCGGTAATGAAATAGCCATGATCTTCCAGGAGCCTATGACCTCCCTGAACCCGCTGCACACCTGCGGCGCCCAGGTTTCAGAAACCATCCGCCTGCATAAAAAAGTATCTTATAAGGAGGCCGAACAGCAAACCATTGCTTTATTTCACCAGGTAAGGCTCCCAAACCCGGAGCAGCTATTGCACCGCTATCCGCATGAATTGTCCGGCGGGCAAAAGCAGCGGGTTATGATAGCAATGGCCATCAGCTGTCAGCCCCGGCTCTTAATTGCAGATGAACCTACCACCGCATTAGATGTAACCGTGCAAAAAGCCATCCTGGAGCTGTTGAAAGAATTGCAGCAGCAAACAGGCATGAGCATCGTTTTTATTACCCACGACCTGGGCGTGATTGCCGAAATAGCCAATGAGGTGGTGGTAATGTATAAAGGCAGCATTGTAGAGCAAGGACCGGTGCAGAACATTTTCCGTAATCCGCAGCACCCTTATACCAAAGGGTTGCTGGCCTGCCGCCCCCCATTGGATAAACAATTGTACCGGCTGCCCGTTACGGCAGATTTTATGGAGGTGGATGCAACGGGGAACATCCGTGAAAAGAACTATGCCGTAAAGGAGCTTGTATATAAACTTGAAATACCGCAGTCCCGGCTTGTGGCACGGGAACAGCAGCTGCGGCAAAGTCCGCCCTTTTTAGAGGTAACTAACCTGCAAACCTGGTTCCCGGCCCAACGCAGTCTTTTGGGTAAAGTAAAGGGCTGGGTGAAGGCAGTGGATGATGTAAGCTTTACCGTGCGGCAGGGGGAAACAATGGGACTGGTCGGGGAATCCGGCTGTGGTAAAACTACCCTGGGCAGAACTTTGCTCCGCCTGGCAGAACCAACCGGCGGCAGTATTATTTACAAAGGGAAAGAGCTTACCACCTTATCTGCCGCAGACATGCGCGATCTCCGCAAGGATATGCAGATCATTTTCCAGGATCCGTACTCCTCCCTGAATCCGCGGCTCACCATTGGGCAGGCCATTATGGAGCCCATGCTGGTGCATGGATTATACGGACGGGAGCAGGACCGTAAGCAAAAAGTGCTGGAATTGCTGGAAAAGGTGAACCTGCGCCCCGAACATTTTTACCGTTACCCGCACGAGTTTTCCGGCGGGCAGCGTCAGCGTGTGGTCATTGCCCGGGCATTGGCGCTGCACCCATCCTTTATTATCTGCGATGAATCTGTAGCTGCCCTGGATGTAAGCATACAGGCCCAGGTGCTGAATTTGCTGATCAGCCTGCGGGAAGAATATGGTTTTACATATATCTTCATCTCCCACGACCTATCCGTGGTACGGTTTATGAGTGACCGGATGATGGTGATGAACAAAGGCAAAATTGTGGAAAGCGGTCCGGCAGGGCAGGTGTATGATCATCCGGAAAGTGCCTATACAAAACAGCTGATTGCCGCCATTCCTAAAAACATTTATGCATAAATAGTTGTTTTACAATTTTGAGAATGTTTTTTTGGTATCCTTGACACTTATTAATACCTTTGCAACCTTTAAATTCATTCATACCGTAATATGAAATTATCGCAATTCAAGTTCGATCTTCCTTTAAATCTGATCGCGCAGCACCCTTCCAAATCAAGAGATGAATCCCGTTTAATGGTGGTTAACCGTGCCACCGGGAAAATTGAGCACAAAGTTTTCAGGGACATTATCGGTTATTTCAACGATAAGGATGTAATGGTGGTGAACAACACCAAGGTATTCCCTGCACGTTTGTATGGCCGTAAAGAAAAAACCGGCGCCAAAATAGAAGTATTCCTGCTACGTGAGCTGAACAAGCAGAACCGCCTGTGGGATGTGATCGTAGACCCTGCCCGTAAAATACGTGTAGGTAACAAGCTGTATTTTGGAGACGATGAATCACTGGTAGCAGAAGTTATTGATAACACTACTTCCAGGGGCCGTACCATCCGCTTTTTATTTGAAGGCAATGATGATGAGTTTAAGGCAGTGCTGGACACCCTGGGTGAAACGCCTCTGCCTAAGTACATCAAACGTAAGCCTGAAGATGAGGACAAAGAGCGTTACCAGACCGTATATGCAAAATACGAAGGTGCAGTAGCCGCTCCCACCGCAGGTTTACACTTTAGCCGTGAGCTGATCAAACGCCTGGAAATTAAAGGGGTGAAGTTTGCAGAAGTAACGCTGCATACCGGTTTAGGTACTTTCCGGCCCATTGAAGTGGAAGACCTCAGCAAACACAAAATGGATGCAGAGTACTTCCATATTGAGGAATACGCCGTAAAGATCGTGAACAAGGCCAAGGACGAAAACCGTAAGATCTGCGCCATTGGTACCACTACCGTAAGGGCTGTAGAATCTTCCGTAACCGCGCAAAATCACTTAAAGGCAGCTGAAGGCTGGACCAATACCTTCATTCACCCGCCCTACGATTTTTCTATTCCCAATGCGCTGGTGACCAACTTTCACCTGCCTAAAACCAGCCTGTTGATCATGGTATGCGCCTTTGCAGGGTACGACCTGATCATGGAAGCTTACCAGCAGGCAATTAAAGAGAAATACCGCTTCTTCAGCTATGGCGATGCCATGCTGATCCTGTAAGCAGTTAAATATTTAGCTTTAAAGATGATTACACGAATTTGTGCAGGTTTTACCTCCACGGATTCGTGTAATTTTTTACATTCATACCTGTTTTAGCACTATGCAGCAGCGCAAAAAAATTGCCATTATAGTAGCAGGCGGCTCCGGTACCCGCATGGGTGCTGCTGTTCCCAAACAGTTCCTGGAGCTGGCTGGCAAGCCGGTATTATACCATACCATAGCTGCTTTCATCAACGCCTATGCAGATATGCAGGTGGTGCTGGTAGTGCCGGAAACGCATTTTGCACCTGCCCAACAGGTATTGAACAGCTTTCCTGCGCCACCACCGGTTACCCTGGTAAAAGGCGGGGAAACCCGCTTCCACTCTGTGCAGAATGGTTTACAGCAAGTGCCGGATAATGCGGTAGTATTTGTGCATGATGGCGTACGCCCTTTATTAACAGCTGCGTTGGTACGTCACTGTTATGAGCAAACCTTGCTGCACGGCAATGCTATACCGGTAATAGACATGAAAGACAGTGTGCGGGAAACAAATGCCGCCGGCAATAAGGCCGTAAACCGGGAGCAGTTCAAGATCATACAAACACCCCAAACCTTTTTATCAGAGCAGCTTTTGCCGGCCTTTGCCCTGCCTTATGATCCATTATTTACAGATGAAGCTACGGTAGTAGAGAAACTGGGTCACCCTATACACCTGGTACCCGGAGAAGACCGGAATATAAAAATTACCCGTCCGCTGGATCTGGTGATTGCAGAGGCGCTGTTAAGGCAGTAAATTTTAATTACGAATTACGAATTTTCAGGCTAACAACCTCTCCCAAATCTAAAATCGTAAATCTAAGATCTAAAATCAGGAGGTAGGGGTAGACTGGTTCTTACCGATCTTCTGCAATATCTGGTGAGCCACATCCAGGGCCTGCAGGCCGTCAATTACATTCACTGCTACCGGTTTGTTTTGCAGAATGCTGTCGCGGAATAGCTCCAGCTCCATGCGAATGGCGTTCGACTGTTTTACTTCCGGGTTATCAATAGCAATGGTCTTTTTACCCGAGTTGGTTTCAATGTCCAGTGTAAATAACCCTTCATCTTCCGGTGTTTTCAGCTTAATGATCTCTGTTTTTTTATCCAGGAAATCTATACCAATGTAGGCATCCTTCTGGAACAGGCGCATTTTGCGCATTTTTTTCAGGGAAATGCGGCTGCTGGTAAGATTGGCTACGCAGCCATTATGGAACTCAATGCGCACATTGGCAATGTCCGGCGTATCGCTCATCACTGCTACGCCACTGGCAGAAATACGGCTGATGGTGGATTGCACAATGCTGAGTACAATATCTATATCGTGGATCATCAGATCCAGTATCACACTTACATCTGTACCCCGGGGGTTAAACTCAGCCAGGCGGTGTACCTCTATGAACATGGGCTTCAGGTTATAGCTCTTCAGCGCCAGAAAGGCCGGGTTAAAACGCTCTACATGCCCCACCTGGAATTTTACATTAGCCTCTTCCACCAGTTTCACCAGTGTTTTGGCTTCATCCATCGTATTGGTCATGGGTTTTTCTACAAAAATGTGCTTGCCGTTGCGCAGGGCTATTTCGCAGAGTTTAAAGTGCAGGGTAGTGGGGGCTACTATATCAATGGCATCTACTAACTGTATCAGTTCTTCAGCAATGGTAAACCGGGGGATCTGGTATAGCTCTGCTACACTGGCTGCATTGGCATTGCTGGGATCATAAAACCCTACTACTTCTACATCCTTCATAGTTACCAGCTGGGAAAGATGGATCTTCCCTAAATGTCCAACACCAAAAATTCCAATTTTCAACATACCAGATAAGAATGAAATACGGGTTAGAATGAAATATCTGCGAATGTAAGGAAAAAGGGAATTATTATATCCAAAAGTTTAACTATGTAAAAAGTGCTTTATACCATAGTGCCTTCTTCTACCATACTGTAATAACCAGCTTCCGAAACAATGATGTGGTCCATAACATCAATGTCAAATAGCTTACCGGCTTCCTTAAGCTTGCGGGTAAGCCCTATATCTGCAAAGCTGGGAGAGAGGCTGCCGGAGGGATGGTTGTGGCATAAAAGCAACCGGGAAGCGCTTAGCTCCAATGCCTCTTTAAAAATTAGTTTAGGATCTACAATGGTGCTGCACATGCCGCCATTGCTGATGCAGCGGTAATGTAACACCCGGCAGTTATGGTTCAGGTATACTACAAAAAAGGCTTCATGGGCATAGTCGCTTAAAAGCGGTTTAAAGAACAGTGCCGCATCTGCGCCCCGGCATATTACTTTTTTTTCCAGCAGGGAGCCTGCCTGCCTGCGCCGGGCCAGTTCCATAGCTGCTATAATGGTAACGGCTTTTGCATTCCCGACACCCTTTAGTTTCTTAAGCTGCCGTACATTTAACCGGCCCAGCTCGTTAAGGTTATTGCGGGCTGCCTGTAATATTTCCTGCGCCAGTGTTAGCGCGGATTTTTGTTTGTGCCCGTTATTGAGCAAAATGGCTAATAACTCGGCATCGCTTAATGCACCGGTACCTTTTTTAATTAACTTTTCTCTGGGTTGATCGTCGGGGGCCCAATCTCGGATGGAGACGTACAACGGGTTAACATTCACACACATATCCAAATTTACCTCTTCCCCCATTGCAAAAAAAATCTTTTTCCCCACATTCCGCCACTTACAATTAATTACCTGAAAGCCCTGCTATTGCTGGATTTGCTCTTGGCCGAATGTGCAAAAGTGTTCAGGATGGCCCGGCCCGGCAAAAAAAATGGGGCAGATCCCTTCAAAAGTCATAGTTTTGCAACCTCTTTTCCACCACAATCATGCAACCAACAGTTAAAATCTTTACGGGCAACAGTAACCCCGCATTAGCCGAGAAAATTGCCAAACGTTATGGCAATGGTATAGGCAAGTTACAGATCCAGAAGTTCAGCGATGGCGAGTTCCAGCCGGTGTACATGGAAAGTATCCGCGGTGACTATGTTTTCCTGATCCAAAGCACCAATGCTCCCTCAGATAACCTGATGGAGCTGCTGCTAATGATAGATGCGGCTAAAAGGGCCTCTGCGGGGTATATTACGGCTGTAATCCCCTACTTTGGCTTTGCACGGCAGGACAGGAAGGATAAACCTAGGGTGGCTATTGCCTCCAAGCTGGTGGCTAATCTGCTTACTTCAGCAGGCGCTAACAGGGTGATAACCATGGATTTACATGCTCCCCAGATCCAGGGTTTCTTTGATATTCCCGTGGATCACCTGGACAGCTCTGCAATTTTCATCCCCTATATTGAGAATTTGAGGCTGGAAAACCTTACCTTTGCGTCCCCTGATGTGGGAAGCACCAACCGGGTAAGGGAAGTAGCGTCGTATTTCAATGCAGAAATGGTGATTTGCGACAAACACCGTAAACGGGCAAATGAAATAGCATCTATGGTGGTGATAGGAGATGTGACAGATAAGGACATTGTACTGATAGATGATATTATTGACACAGCAGGCACCCTTACCAAAGCGGCTAACCTGCTGATAGAAAAAGGTGCTAAAAGTGTGCGGGCTTTCTGTACACACCCGGTATTAAGCGGCAAGGCGTATGAGAATATTGAAAATTCTGTATTAAAAGAGCTGGTGGTATGTGATACCATGCCTTTGAAACAGGAAAGTTCAAAGATCAAAGTGATCAGTGTAGCAGAGCTTTTTGCAGTGGCCATCCGCAATATGTACGAGAACAAGTCTATTACCAGCCTGTTTGTACATAGCCAGCGGAGAGGAATGTAAGCGTTTTATTAATTTATATAAATGTTTAACAAATGAAAACAATAACCATCGAAGGACAACTCAGGAGCGACTTAGGCAAAAAAGCCACCCGCCAACTTCGTTCTGAGGAGCAAGTGCCTTGCGTTATTTATGGGGGTGCTGATACCGTGAGCTTTTCCGCTCCGGCAAAGGCTTTTAAAGACCTGGTGTATACACCTGACTTCCAGCTGGCCCAGATTAACGTGAATGGCAAAACTTACAGATGCATCCTGAAAGACAAACAGTTTGATGTAGTAACAGATGAGCTGTCACACGTAGATTTTCTGGAACTGGTAGAAGACAAGAAAGTAGTAGCCACCCTGCCTTTGAAAATGGTAGGCCAGTCTGTAGGTGTAAAAGCCGGCGGTAAACTGGTAGTAAAAATGAAAGCGCTGAAAGTAAAGGCCCTGCCTAAGCACCTGCGTGAGAACATTGAAGTGAACATCGACAACCTGGATCTGAATGCTAACATCCGCGTAGAAGATGTAAAGGACGAAAACCTGGAGATCCTGAACTCTCCCCGTATTCCGATCGCTTCTGTAGTTATGACTCGTCAGTTACGTCAGGACGAAGCCAACGCTGAAAAAGACGCTAAGAAGAAATAATATTTCTTTTGCAAATATTTCCGCAAAAGCCCCGGTCCCGGTACAACGGAGACCGGGGCTTTTTTTCATTCCTGATGAATAGGATGTTAATAGGATGTATGCAGATTAAATTTCTATTTTTGATTGTAATTTAAACAGCCGGAATATCCGGGTATCTTAAATGAAATACTTAATAGCCGGTTTAGGCAACATAGGTGATAAATACCATCACACCCGCCACAATATAGGCTTTGATGTTGTAGATGCTTTTGTGGCTAAACATAGCGGCGTATTTGCCAATGGCCGTTTGGCGGATGTGGCGGAATGCAGGTGGAAGGGAAAAACCTTTGTGGTTATAAAGCCCACCACTTTTATGAACCTGAGTGGTAAAGCGGTGAAGTACTGGATCGATAAGGAAAAGATCCCGGTAGAAAATTTACTGGTCATAATGGATGAGCTGGCCCTGCCATTGGAAGTACTGCGCCTGCGCCCCGGAGGTAGTGATGCCGGGCATAATGGTTTAAAGAGCATCCAGGAGCTGTTGGGTACCAATCAATATCCACGCCTGCGTTTTGGCATCGGTAATAATTTTCCGAAAGGCCAGCAGGTGGATTATGTATTGGGCAGATGGGAGCAGAAAGAGGAGCCGCTGGTGCAGCAGAAGATCGAAAAATCAGTAGAGATCATTGAAAGCTTTGCTACTATTGGCATTGAAAGAACTATGAATACTTATAATAATCTGACTTTCCCTTCTGCCGGGTAGTAACGGCAGCAGAGGCCATATTATTTAACCTTTAAAAATACGCATTATGAAGATTATTTGCGTTGGACGAAACTATGCTGAACACGCCAAAGAACTCAATAATGAGGTGCCAACAGAGCCGGTGTTGTTTATGAAGCCCAAAAACGCATTGTTACAGAATAACCACCCCTTTTATTATCCTGATTTTACGGATAACCTCCACTATGAATGTGAGCTGGTGCTGCGTGTATGCAAGAATGGTAAGCACATACAGGAAAAATTTGCCGATAAATATTATAATGAAATATCCGTAGGCATTGACTTTACCGCCCGCGACCTGCAGGATAAGCAGAAAACAAAAGGCCTGCCCTGGGAGATCGCCAAGTCATTTGATAACTCCGCTGTAGTAGGGAAGTTCATTCCCCTTACTCCCGAAACAGATAAAAAGGATATCAACTTTTGCCTGTACAAGAACAAAGAGATCGTGCAGCAGGGTAACACTAAGCACCTGATCTTTACATTCGATTTCCTGTTAGCCTACATTTCAAAATTCTTTACCCTCAACATCGGAGATCTCATCTTTACCGGCACACCGGTAGGAGTGGGGCCGGTAGAAATTGGGGACAACCTGGAAGCCTTTATTGAGAACGACAGCCTGCTGGAGTTTATGGTGAAATAAAATTCATATGCTGATGTGCAATACCGGCACATCAGCATATGAATCCCTGGTTTAGGGTATATTGCTGTAAATAACATCCAGTATCCTGGTTAATTCCATATAATCCTTTTCAGTCAGATCCTTCCACCCCGTTTTACGCATTTCCAGCACCAGGGGACGCACATCCTTATACTTTTCAATGCCGGCAGGGGTAAGCTGTAAAAACACCTTGCGCCGGTCGCTGGTGGCGCCTTCCCGCAGCACCAGGTCCTTTTTTACCATCAGCTCTATTATACGCGATACCGTCGTAATATCCTTTGAGGTTAAACGGGCCAGCTCGTTATGGGTGATCTTTTTATGCTTGTATAGGTTTTCCAGCAATAACCATTGGTCCACAGTCAAATCTTTTTGCTGGGCATCAAAGCTCTTTTGCCAATAGTTGCGGATCTTTTTCAAAGTAGCATCCAGCTTAAAAAAAGATGGATTACTGACGTAAGTATCGGGCATATTCAGTAATTTGCAGTAGCAATAGTTGTTATAGCAACTATTATTTTCTAGGGAATAGCTTACACCAAAACAATTTTACATGTTTAAAGATAATACAAGCGTTCCAACTTTAAAAACCCCTGCCAATGGGCAGGAGCGCTCCGGCAACCAGGAAGCTTTATTATTGAAGGCCTACCGGTTAATGCGCCTGGCCCGCCACATGGCCGCCACTTATGAAGCTAACCGCTCCACCTGCAAGTATGTACACTCCACCTCTGGCGGCCACGAAGCCATACAAATAGCCACCGGCCTGCAATTGCAGCCATGGGACTATGTTAGTCCCTATTACCGCGACGATAGCCTGCTGCTGGCTATGGATTTCTCCCCTGAGGAGCTTATGATGCAATTGCTGGCAAAAGCAGATGATCCTTTTTCAGCCGGCCGCTCTTATTACTGCCATCCCAGCAGCCGGCGGGATGACCGGCCGCTCATCCCTCACCAGAGCAGCGCCACCGGTATGCAGGTAATACCCGCCACCGGTATGGCCCAGGGCATTAGCTACCTGGAAAAAACAAACTCCGGTAAATTACGTAAAGGCCCGGACGGTGAGCTGCCCGTTGTATTGTGCTCTTTAGGCGATGGCAGCGTAACAGAGGGAGAGGTAAGCGAAGCCTGGCAATGCGCTGTATTATGGCAGCTGCCCATTATTTACCTGGTACAGGATAATGAATGGGGCATTTCTGCCACCGCAGCGGAAACCCGTGTAATGGATGCATATGAATATGCCGCCGGGTTCAAAGGATTGGAGCGCATGCGTATAGATGGCAGCGATTTTGAAAAAAGTTACCAGGGCATGGAAGCCGCCATTCATTATGTACGCACAGAAAGAAAACCTATACTGGTGCAGGCCAGCGTGCCTTTGCTGGGCCACCATACCTCCGGCGTACGCAAAGAATGGTACAGATCGGCAGAGGACCTGGCTGCCCATGACCGCCGCGATCCTTTGCCTCAATTGCGGCAGCTGCTGCTGGAAAAAGGTATTAAAGAAACCACGCTGGCTGCCATTGATGATGAAACAGCACATACTATTGCCGCTGCTTTTGAAATAGCCGTGGAAGCTGCAGCACCGGACCCGCAAACCGTGCAGGAGCATGTGTTTGCACCTGCTGCCGTAACAACGGAAACAGGCACACGTACTCCTGCAAATGGCAGCAAGGTGGTGATGGTAGATGCCGCTCTGCATGCAGTGGAAGAAATATTACAGCAATACCCCGAAGCTATTTTTTACGGACAGGATGTAGGGCGCCGCCTGGGAGGCGTGTTTCGTGAAGCGGCTACCCTGGCGGAAAAGTTTGGAGATCACCGTGTGTATAACACGGCCATACAGGAAGCCTATATTATTGGCGCTACAGCAGGGCTTTCAGCAGTAGGGGTAAAGCCTGTTGTGGAAGTGCAGTTTGCTGATTATATCTATCCTGGTTTTAACCAGCTGGTTACTGAAATATCCAAATCCTGTTATTTAAGCGCCGGTAAGTTCCCCGTGCAAACATTGATCCGCGTACCTATTGGCGCCTATGGCGGCGGTGGGCCTTACCATTCCGGCAGTATAGAAACCACTTTGCTGAGCATTAAAGGTATTAAAGTGGTGTACCCCTCCAATGGCGCCGATATGAAAGGCCTCATGAAAGCAGCCTTCCTGGACCCTAACCCCGTAGTAATGCTGGAACATAAGGGGCTGTACTGGAGCAAGGTGCCCGGTACCCAGGATGCTATGACCATAGAGCCGGATAAGGATTATATGATACCGCTGGGCAAAGGCAGGGTCGCATTACAGGCCCACCCTAAAGATGTGCAGCAGGGCAGCAGCCTTTGCATTATCACTTACGGCATGGGTGTTTATTGGGCACAAGCCGCTGCCAAAGCATTTCCCGGTAACGTTGAGATTATTGACCTGCGCACCTTATACCCGCTGGATGAAGCCCTGGTATTTGACACCGTAAATAAACATGGGAAATGCCTGGTGCTTACGGAAGAACAATTAAATAACTCTTTTGCGCAGGCGCTGGCCGCCCGCATACAGCAAAACTGTTTTCGTAAGCTGGATGCGCCGGTGTTTACGCTGGGCGCACTTAACCTGCCGGCTATTCCCATTAATACAACGCTGGAAAGCGCTATGCTGCCTACACCGGAAAAGGTGGAAGCCGCTATCCGGGAGCTGCTGGCCTATTGAGCTTTACGGGTAAATTTTTCTCTTTGTGCCAGGTACAGGCCGCCTATCACCAATGCTGTACCAGCAAAGGTATAAGCAGTAATAGGTTCATGTAATAACAGGGAAGAATATATGAAACCGAAAATGGGACACAGGAATAACCAGAAAGAAGCTTTTACCGCATCCTGCTTCACCAGGTAAAACCATAGCTGTAAGGCAATAATAGATACCGGTACAATCAGCCAGAATACAGATGCCCAGAAGGTGAGCGTTAAACGGGTAGTGCTGAAATGTGCCGCAAAACCGGTAAATGGTAATAATAGTAAGCCACCCAGCAATACCTGCCACCCGTTAATTACAATGTTGGGCAGCTTCCATTGTACCCGGCTATAGTACACCGTAGCAACCGATACCGATACCATTCCAAACAGCAAAATAGCTAAACCGTCAAGGGAGGCATGACTGTCCTGCAGCAGAGGGTACGTGGCCAGGCCCACGCCGGCTAATCCCAGGATAACGCCTATGATCTCGTACCAGCGCAGCTTTCTTTTTACCCAGATAGCGGAAATGAGCATAATGAAAAGCGGGCTGGTAGCGGTAGACAGGCTGCCAATGCCAGCAGATACCTTTTTCATAGACAATACAAAACAACCCAGGTAAATAGTGGTGTTCATGAGGGCAAAAATGATCAGATGGCCCCATTCGGCTCCTTTCGGTAAGGCATATTGTTTATCTCTGCGCAATACATACACATAGCATAACATAAGCAGGCCGGCTACCAGAAAACGTACGTTTGCCAATATCAGCGGATCTGCATCCCGGATACCAAATTTGGTAGCCACTGCAGCAGAAGCCCATAACATAGCAAAAAGAAAACCGGCAGAAAGTTGACGCATAAAATTGCGAAAATTACGAATTGTCAATTAAAACCCCAGCCATTTCCAGATAGTAACTCCACTCAGCCACCCCATCACCACTACCACCAGCCAACCCGCCGCCTGCATCCATACCGGATGGCGATAACCGTTCATTAAGCGTTTGCGGGTAGCGGCCAGCAATACCACGGCCAGGGCTACCGGCAATATCAGCCCGTTGAGCGCGCCAGCCATGATCAACAGTTTTACCGGCTGCCCTACCAGGATAAATACCAGCGTAGAGAATACAATGAAAAAGGAAATGAACCAGCGTTCATTTAAAGCAATAAAAGGATGGAATGTTTTTAAGAAGGAAACAGAGGTATAGGCAGCGCCCACCACAGAAGTAATAGCTGCGCTCCACATTACAATACCAAAAAAACGGTACCCCACCTCACCGGCTGCAAACCGGAAAACGGATGCCGGCGGGTTGCTGCTGTCCAGCAAAGCGCCTTGTGTTACAACACCTAAAGCAGCCAGGAATAACAAGGTGCGCATAACGCCCGTGATCACAATACCACTCACCGCGCTTTTATTCACATACCGTACATGCGAAGGACCGCTAATGCCCGCATCCAGCAGGCGGTGGGCGCCGGCAAAGCTGATGTAACCACCAACCGTACCACCCACCAGCGTAACAATAGTTTTAGTATCAATTACAGACGGCCATATGCTTTGCTGCAAAGCGGCGCCCAGGGGCGGATGGGAGCTTACCGCTACATACAATGTTAACAGTACCATTAAAATACCCAGCCACCGCGCAAAATGATCCAGGGCTTTGCCGGCTTCCTTTAACCAGAAAACAAACAGGGCTATGCCGCCGCTCAGCAGCGCGCCATAAGTAGTATCCAGGCCGCTTAATACCTGCATACCCATGCCGCAGCCGGCAATATTGCCAATGTTAAAAGCCAGCCCGCCCAATACGATCAGCGCAGCCAGGAAATAGCCCAGGCCGGGTAACAGCTCATTGGCCAGGTCCTGCGCACGTTTATCCGTTACCGTAAGTATGCGCCACATGTTTAATTGTGCGCCAATATCCAGCAGTACGGATATAAGGATTACAAAGCCAAAGGCCGCTGCCAGCTGCTGGGTGAATACGGTGGTTTGCGTTAAAAAGCCGGGGCCAATGGCGGAGGTAGCCATCAGGAAAGCGGCGCCCAGCAGGGCGGAAGATCGTTGTTTGCTCAAGGATGGCGGATGGTTAAGTGGTGATCATGTAAGGCAGCATGCACGGCACGGGCAAATGCAACAGCATGTGCGCCATCGCCATGAATGCAGATGGTATCTGCAGTCAGCGGTATCGTATGCCCGTTAACGGTAGTCACTTTTTGCTGGTTTACCATTTGCAGCACCTGTTGTATGGCCTGTTCCTCACTGTCTATAAGGGCGTTGGCCTGGCTGCGGGGTGTCAGGGAGCCATCATCCTGGTAGGTGCGGTCTGCAAATACTTCGCTGGCGGTTTTAAGTCCGGCCGCTTTTGCAGCCGTTATCAGCTGGCTGTTGCTTAACCCGAATAGGCAAAGTTTTTTATCTACATCATGTATGGCTCTGGCTATGATACGGGCCATGTTAGCGTCTTTGGCGGCCATATTATACAGGGCGCCATGTGGTTTTACATGTACCAGCGGCGCATGCAGGGACCGGCATATTACCTGCAGGGCATATACCTGGGTGGTAACCAGGTCATACAAAGCATTATCTGTTAAGTGCTGTTCTGTTCTGCCAAAGTTTTCCTTATCGGCAAAACCAGGATGTGCGCCAATAGCTACTTTATGCTGTACTGCCAGGGTAGCGGTATGCAGCATGGTATCCTTGTTGCCGGCATGGTAGCCGCAGGCAATATTAGCGCTGCTGATAAAGGGCATAATAGCGCTGTCAGTATCCAGCCCTTCACCCATGTCGCAGTTCAGATCAATGTAAGCCATAAAGAGAAAGCCATTCTTCTAACCGTAATTTACAGGCATTTTGCAGCAATTGCAAACGCTGGTCCTGCAGCACTAAAAGGTCTTCCGCTTCCTGTTGTGTAACCAGGCTAAAGTGCAGGTGCTGGTGCGGTTTCAGCTGTGCCAGGGATGGCTGGTCGGCAGTAATTACATGTGCTATACGCGGGTAGCCCCCGGTGGTTTGATGGTCGGCCATTAATATGATCAGCTGTCCGTTGGGTAACAATTGTATGGTACCCCTGGTAACACCGGCCGACAGTTGTTCTGTTTTTACCGCCGTTTTCAGGGAAGGCCCCTGCAGGCGAAAGCCCATCCGGTCACTTTGCGCAGCTATAGAAAAAGCCGTGCTGGTAAATTGTTCCTTTGCATGTGCATCCAGCAGGGTAAAACCGTTGCCATTGGTAATGCGTATATGATCGCCGGTAGTGTACAGGTCGCGCACGCCTATCATCCAGGGCAGCTCACGGGCCAGGTGCTGCTGTAATAGCTTGTTATACGGGGTAACCTGCCGCATAGGCAGCACATCATTTTTTTGCAGGCACCTGCCCTGGAAGCCGCCGGCGCCTGCTTTCAGATGGGTGCTGTAGCTTCCCAGCCAGGGCGTTAAGGCCAGGCCATGGCGTATAGCCATGTAGGTACAGGCACCGCTAACCGGTTTGGTAAAATGTAATACGGCCTGCCGGGTCATAAGCACAGGTTTATTAATAGGCACCGGCTGTTCGTTTACCATAGCGCCCAGGTCCGCACCGGACAAGGCTATCATGGCAAAATCTTCAAACAACAATGCCGCAGCAGGAAAGTGCATTTCTATCACCGCTTCATCAGGTGCATTGCCCACCAGGCTGTTAGCTACGTACATGGCTACACGGTCCATTACCCCGGTGGGGTTAATGCCCAGGTGCTGGTAACCGGTTCGTCCTGTATCCTGCACGGTATCCAGCAGGCCGGGTTGTAGTACGCGTATGCTCATAGCATTTATTTAAATGATTTATGCATGCTGTATGCTTAGCTGTTGAAACTCTTCCAGGGAAATGGGCACAAATTGTACCTGGTCGCCGGGCCTGCAATAACAGGGGTCGTCCAGCGCAGCATCAAACAGGCGTATGGGTGTTTGGCCGATAATATTCCACCCGCCGGGGGAAGCCAGCGGGTAAATACCTGTTTGCTCACCCGCAATGCCCACACTGCCGGCAGCTACCTGCAGGCGTGGTTGCTTTAAGCGGGGCGTGGCCAGGGTGTTATGCACTTTGCCCATATAAGGAAAGCCGGGTAAAAAGCCCAGCATATATACCGTGTAGGTGGCGGCTGTATGCAGGGTTATAATATCATTGGTGCTTATATTTTTTTGTTTAGCCATTTCCGTTATATCAGGCCCCAGCGAAGGGTGGTAACATACGGGTATTTGCAGGTGGCGGAGCGGAGGAGTGGTAACAGTGATGGTTTGCTGCAAAGTGGTGGTCAGCAGATCTTTGAGCCATGTAAAGGCCGGGCGTTTGGCTTCCTGTCTTACCTGTACAGCATCGTACAACACGGAAAGGGAAGCGTAAGCCGGTATCAGGTCTGTAACATATGGCAGCTGCAGGGATTGCAGGTGGTGGAATGCCTGCATTACCTGTGTATGCACAGGTAATGTGATCTCTTGTTCCCACTCAATTATCAATGCGCTATCGCCCAGCGGAGTTATGCTAAAGGTTGTGTTCATGATATCCCTGCCGGGGAAGATACGGAATCTTTCCGGAGCAGTGGAACATCGTCCGGCAGCTTGTTTTTGCCGGCTTTGGAAGGTTGCTTTTTCTTTTTACGGTTCAGCCATATGCATAAACCGGTTATAGGCAGGGAAGCCGCCACCAGTGCCGCTATCAGGGCAATGATCTTGGTAGGCCAGCCCAGCAGGCTGCCGGTATGAATGGGGTACACCAGCCTCCGGGCTTTCATGCCGCGGCTTTCCGTTTCGTAAGGGCGCACTTTTACCAGCTTGCCACTGCCTTTCTCAAAATAAGCAAAGCTGGTAATGTTGCTCACAGCAGCATCCGTATTCTGCCGGCTTACTGTGATGGCCTCATCTTTCTTTTCAGAAAAGCGGATCTTAATGGGGCCATGGTAGGCAAACAAACTATCGGTAGTAGCTAATACCTGGTCCAGGTAAGCAGTATGCATAACCTTTGCAGGCGTAACCTTAGGGGCGGTCATTTTTTTATAGGGCTTGCCATCAAAGGTGAGGAAAATGAGGTTATTCACCCATTCATAGCTCCAGGTAAGGCCCATCAGCGCAATGGTGAAAATAACAATGTGTACATAAAAGCCCAGTACGGCATGCAGGTCCCAGTTCAGGCGTTTCCAGGATGCGTCCCATTTCACCTGCATGCGTTGCCTGCGGGTATTACGTTTGGGCCACCACAATACCAGCCCGGTTAGCACCAGTATCAGGAAAATGGAGCAGGAAATGCCGGTGATCACTTTGCCCACGGCGCCCATACACAGATAGCGGTGCAGCTGCAGTACTACATAGAAAAAACGCCGTTGTTCCTTCACCGCTTCAACAATGGTACCGGTGTATTGGTTCACCGCTACATCCAGCACATCAGTTTTGCTTTTGCGCAGGGCAAAGATCATGCTGCGGCTGGCCTCCTGTTCTATATTAATATCATAGAGCTTATAACCGGGGTATTGCGCCTGTACGGTTTTAGCCAGCGCATCTACAGACAGAGGGCGGGCGCCGGCAGGAGCCGTTACGTAAAAGAAAGAAGGATGGAAAAGCGGGTCCAGCTCATCTTCAAAAACCAGTAAACTGCCTGTTAATGCCACTATCAGCACCACTAACCCGGAGGAAATACCCAGCCATAAATGTAACCAGCCTATTATTTTTTTCACGTGTTAATGATTTAAAATGCGCTAAATGCTTAACGCTGCCTGCATTTTGCGTTAAGCGTTTAGCATTCAGCATTCCGCCTTAAAAAGTATACGATACCGTAGCTTGCCAGTTACGGGGCGCACCCGGGAAAAGGCGAAGATAGTCATATCCGCCCACCCAGTAAACCTTATTGCCAATGTTATTCAGGTTAAACTGCACCTGCACTTTATTCACCTTATAGTACAAAGCCGCGTTCAGCAAAGCATAACCGGGAAGGTTCTGTGTTTTGCTGAGGCTCACATTCCTTTCTGTAACAAAGTTGGCGCCTGCGCCTATGCCAAAGCCTTTAGCAGGGCCGGCGGGAATGGTATACTTGGTCCACACATTACCCTGTTGTTTTGGGGCATTTGGCTTTTGCACGCCTACCAGGTCAGCATCCGTTTTGCCGGATGAGGTGATCTTGGCATCATTATAAGCATAGGTTACCACTACATCCCAGTTAGGCGCTATTTGCCCGGTTACATCCAGTTCCACGCCTTTAGCCTCTTCTTCACCTACCTGTATCATCAGGTCAGGATTGTTAGCATCAGAAGCATTGTACAAAGTACCTTTCTGGCGAATGCGGTATACCGCCAGGTTAGCCGTTAAACGGCCGCTGAGCCATTCTGTTTTTAAACCACCTTCTACCAGGTTGCTGGTAATAGGATCAAACGGGCCGCCGGTTAAACGGTTGGCCTGCACCGCAGGGTCCTGCGGGTTGTAACCTTCCGTATAAATACCATAGATATTAACGTTATGAGTAAGGGTATACACCACGCCTATACGCGGTAAAAAGGCATGCTGGCGCACATTTCTTACGCTATCGGTTTTATAGTTGGCTTTATCAGTATACAGCTCATAACGCACACCCAGTAATACCTGCACCGGTCCCAGCTTCACCTGGTCCTGTGCATAAAAGCCGCTTAACCCGCCAAAAACCGGCACGGTAGCGCTGTTGGCAGCCGTAGTGAAGATGTACTTCGTCATATCCTCCAGCTGGTTATTCCTTAAGATCAGGTCGTAGGAAGGGACGTTAGGTTTGGGAATATACCGCACAGAATCTGCGGTGCCTGCACTGTTGCGGATAGGTTTCCCATGTGTATCTGTTACTTTATAGTTGTAGAACACGTAATCATCTTTCTTCTTGGCATTATAAGCGCCGGCAGTACCGTCTTTTTTCAGGTAGCCGTTGGCTGTCTGCTGGGAAGATCCGGGAGGCAGCGTGCTTTGGGCATAGTCATAGCCCAGCAGCAGCTTGTGAGCCAGCTTGCCGGTATTCAGGTCATAGGTAAGGTAGGCCGATACGTTATCGCTGAACTGTTTTGACTGGCGGATGAATGCCTGCCTGGCCACCAGGTTGCCAATAGGCTTACCGGAAGAGTCTACAGCATAGGAATTGGCGCTCCGGTTCTCCACCAGGTCCTGTATATAACCCGTACGCAGATACGAAAGGTTAAATGCCAGCTTGTTGCTGAACTGGTGGGTCAGGGAGGTCATAACCGTAAAATTCTCCTCGTCCAGGTGATCATTCACCGCATTCAGGGCCAATGAGGTGGGCGTGGTGTACAGCGCTTTCTGGTCAGTGCCGTTAAATACAGACTGGCCGCGGTCTAAGCGGCTGTTGGATTTGTTATATACCGCATCAAAATTCAGCCTGGTGCGGGAAGTAGGCAGAAATGAGATGGAGGGCGCTATTACAATGTTCTTATCAAACTGCAGGTCGCGGAACGATTGTGCATTTTCATATCCCAGGTTTAAACGATACAGGATGGTCTTTTGATCGTTCAGCGGGCCTGTAAAATCGGCCAGTGCACGGGTAGTATTAAAGCTGCCGGTGGTAAAGCTCAGGGATTTGCGGGATTCTTCCAGCGGTTTTTTGGTAACACGGTTTACGGTACCACCGGGAGAGGCATTGCCAAACAGCGCGGAGGCAGGGCCTTTGATCACTTCTACACGCTCCAGGTAGTTTACCATGGGCTGTTTCCAAAAGCCGGTAAAGGTGCGCATACCATTTAAGAGCTGTGTGGTGCTGCCCCCGTTAATACGGAATCCGCGAACGGTCAGATCATCGTAGAAGGTGAACTGGTTCACGCCGCTGAAGTTTTTAACCACATCGCCTACCCGAACGGCAGACTGGTCCTGCATCAGTTCTTTTGTTACATAGGAAATAGCCTGCGGCACCTCCTTCAGGGGAGTCGCGGTTTTACTGCCTATGAAAGAGTTGGTGTTCTTATAACCCGCTTCTTTACGGCCGGTGATCTCTACGGTTTGCAGCTGCTCTGTAGAGGGCACCAGCACCAGGTCTACTACCCGGGTTTCGCCCTGGTTCAGGGTAAGGGTTTTCTGATCTGCGGCAAAACCGGTATGGGTAAAGCGGATGGTATATTTTCCCGCCGGCAGATCGCTGAAAAGGAATGCGCCGGTAGTATCGGTAGTGGTGCTATGCTGTTTATTGAGTAAAATAACGCTTACTTTTTGTACAGGGGTGTTGTTAAGATCCCTCACAACTCCTTTTATAGACGTTTGTGCTAAAACATTCAATGACAAGAGAATAAAAACTGCAGTCAGTAGCTGCCGGTTGGTCGAAATTGGCATGTGATAAAGTATACTTGTTTTCGCCGCAAAGGAACGCCCCCTGAATATTTGTTGGAACTCCAATCGGGAAAACTGTTTACGCAAAACGGAAAAATCGATGAATCTCAGGTTGGCGATCCCCCCAAACCCTAAATCCTTTAACAGGGCCATGTTCAGAAGGAGTAAAACAAATTATTACACAATAGAGCTGGATAAGTATACTGTTTTAATGCATTCCCGCGTTATGGCTAATGAACAGGCCATAAAAAAAGCCGGAACAGGATTATTCCGGCTTATTGCCTAAACCTACAACTGTTACACTGTAGTAACAGCAATTATATACGATGAAAAATTAGAATATTATCGTTTTCCGGTCGAGTAACGGGCAAATTTTTTTAGGACCTTCTGATACCATTCATCAGTATGGACACCAGGAAGTCCATCATTTCCCCGATCTCATCCAGCTTTTGATCCATTACCAGGGCCGTTTCTACACCCCGTTGTGCATTTACCAGTAAAAAGGCCAGCATTCCTATATCCTGCTGATCATAGTTTGGAAATTCGCCGGTAACAACCCCGTACTGCAAAATGCTTTTCAGAATTTCTATCTCCGTACAGTCGTAATTTCTGCGTATGCTCGTTTCCAGCTCATTACAGATCTTTAGCTCACTGGCCACCACCTGGTATAAAGTGGTCATCCGCTTAATCTCCCGCATCTTGCTGCGGGTAAAGGCTTCCAGCTTTTTAACCGCACTCTCTTCCCTGCTTACGGATTCCTGTATGTTGCGGAACATCATGTTCTTTTCCTTACGGATCACCGCATCAAATATCTCCTCCTTATTCTTATAATAGTAATACAGTGTACTCTTGCCTTTACCAACCGCTCTCGCAATATCTTCCATGGTAGTCTTCTGCAAGCCATAGTGCCGGAAAAGCTTCGCCGCTTCCTCCAGTATATCGGATTTGATCACTTCGTCTTTGGCCAGTGTTGTCATTGTAGGTTTAAAATCGTTCCACTCAAAACTACCTAGAAAAAACGATAAGTACCAAACTTTAACTGACTTTCGGACCAAAATACTTTAAAAGTCGAAAATAAAGATAAAGCAAAAATAATATTTGTTGAAACGAATTATTCCTCTTACTTTTGCTAACACCGTTAGGATTTCTAAAGGGCGATTAAAATGGAAGGATGGGCAATTATAAACCTCATCTCCCAGAATTCAACAATTTTATAGCACATGGGTATTGCAGAACGTAAACAAAGGCAGCGGGAGGAGATCCGGACCGGCATATTGGATGCCGCCTGGCACCTGGTGCACGAGGAAGGCTGGGCTGCGCTATCCATACGTAAAATTGCAGAAGCTATAGAATACAGCGTGCCGGTGGTGTACGACCATTTTGAAAATAAGGATGCGATCATCGCAGAATTTAATAAAAAAGGTTTTCAGCTATTGGAAAACCAGCTTCGTAACGCCAGGCAGCAGCATACGGATGCCGAACAGCAGCTGGAAGCTATTGGAAGGGCTTACTGGGATTTTGCCTTTCAGCATAAGCAATATTACCAGCTCATGTTCAGCCTGGGCATACCTACCTGTGAAAGTGCGCGCAAAATACCGGAAGTAGGAGAGTGTATGGATGTAATCCGGTGTACTATTGAGCATATCATAAAACAGAACGGGAACGGGGTTGCAGACCCTTTTTTAAAGTTCCAGGCCTTCCAGTCCATGATCCACGGGCTGGTATCCATTAACATCATTGGCCCGGCCAATAATGAGGAGCTGAACCGGCTGGTATTACAGGATCTTATATCCGGTTTCATTAAAGGATGTAAAGCATAGCCTTTATTCAATTATAAAAACAAAAAATAAAACACACAATGAAAAAGACCGCCCTGATCTTCGCAGTATGCACTATTTTTTCCCTGGCCAGTTTTGCACAAACCTGGACCCTGGATCCCGCTCACTCTAAATTAGGTTTCAGCATCACCCACATGATGATCTCTGATGTAGATGGCGCTTTTACCAATTTTGAAGCAAAGATCACTTCTTCCAAAGAAGATTTTTCCGATGCTGTAGTTGAGCTGACTGCAGACGCCAACAGCGTAAGCACTGACAACGAAAAACGCGATGCACACCTGAAAACAGAAGATTTCTTTGACGTAGCCAAATACAAGACCGTTACCTTCAAAAGCAAATCTGTACAGAAAGTAGGTGACAACAAGTACAAAGTAACCGGCGATCTGACCTTGCATGGCGTTACCAAGCCCGTTACCCTGGATGCTACCCTGCGCGGTACTACCGTAAATCCCATGAGCAAGAAAACAGTAGCAGGCTTTAAAGTAACCGGTACTATCAAACGTTCTGATTTCTCTTTCGGTACCAAATATCCGAATGCAATGCTGAGCGAAGAAGTGACCCTGACTGCCAATACTGAGTTTATAAAAGGATAATTTACCGGGCCGGACAGGCCCCAATAAAAAAATTACAACGAATTACACGAATTGGTAATTACAATTTGTGTAATTCGTTTTTAATTTGCGGTTAAATTCATTTTTGGGTATTATGTCCTAAGCTTTTTTCTATTCCAGGAATAATTAATATATATGTGCCCACTTTGAACAGAGTCAAAATAATTAAAAAAAATATTTAACCTATTGAAAATGAGCAATATCCCTATGGAAAAACAAACCTGGCCGCAAAATTTTTTGTTAAGAAATGTTTAAGAATTGTATTTTTGGACATTAAAAGTTTTTTAGTCGAACAAATCTAAAGGCTTTTAAGACAAGCAATAAGCAAATTACGCGTACGATTTTCACAGCTAAGCATATTAATTAATGTACAAGAGGCTACCTGTAAAAGAGGCAGTTATTGCCAAGGAAAAAGGTATATATCCGTATTTCAGGCCTATATCATCTGCTCAAGACACGGAGGTGATTATTGATGGGAAGAGGGTGCTAATGTTTGGCTCCAACTCGTACCTGGGGCTTACCAACGATCCAAGGATCAAGGAAGCATCCAAAAAAGCCATAGACACCTACGGCACCGGTTGCGCCGGTTCCAGGTTCCTCAATGGTACTTTGGATCTTCATATTGAGCTGGAGGACCGGTTGGCCCGTTATGTAGGGAAAGAGAAGGCAATTCTGTTCAGCACCGGATTTCAGGCTAACCTGGGCGCATTGTCCAGCTTAACCGGCCGTAACGACTATATCATCCTCGATGAGTATGATCATGCATCTATTATTGATGGCAGCCGCCTGTCCTACTCCAAGGTGATCAAGTACCGCCACAATAATATGGACGACCTGGAAGCCAAGCTGAAAGGTTTGCCCCCTGAGGTGAATAAGCTGATCGTAGTGGATGGTGTGTTCAGCATGGAGGGCGACCTGGCCCGCCTGCCGGAGATAGTAGCCCTGGCCGAGCAGTATAATACCGGTATAATGGTAGATGATGCGCATGGATTAGGTGTGGTAGGTGAAAAAGGCGCCGGTACCGCTTCTCACTTTGGCTTAACAGACAAGGTGGATGTGATCATGGGCACCTTCAGCAAATCCTTTGCTTCCCTGGGTGGTTTCCTGGCCAGCGATGCAGATACCATTGAATATTTGAAACACAGCGCCCGTTCCCTGATCTTCAGCGCCAGCATGACGCCGGCTGCAGTAGCCAGTACAATGGCCGCTTTAGATATTATAGAAACAGAACCTGAGCACATTGAAAAACTGTGGGCTAATACCAATTACGCCAAGGACCTGTTAATGGAAGAAGGTTTTGAGCTGGGACCCACCGCATCCCCTATTATTCCTGTATATGTAAGGGATCATGAAAAAACCTTTGCCATCGCAAAAATGCTGCAGGATAACGGGTTGTTCGTAAACCCCGTAGTACCGCCTGCCGTACCTGCTGATGCAACAATGCTGCGCTTCTCCCTCATGGCTACACATACTTTTGACCAGATCGAAGAAGCGGTGTATAAAATGAAGGAAGCTTTCGCAAAACTGGACATCATCACCTTAAAAGAAAAAATATGACGGAGGCAACGCCGGTGCAGCAGCGTAAACCGCTTACAACAGCACAAGGGGTAACCATACAACCCGTGCATACAGGTAAACAGTTGGCTCAATTCATAGACTTCCCGCACGATCTTTATAAGGACGATCCTTATTACGTGCCGGAACTGCATATAGCCCAGCGCGACCTGCTAACACCCGGTAAGCATCCTTTCCACAAACATTCCACCCTGCAGCTTTTCTTAGCCTGGAGGGATAATAAGATCGTGGGCCGGATAGCCGCCATCCTCAATAAAAATCATAACGAGTTCAATAAAGCAAACGACGGTTTCTTTGGTTTCTTTGACAGCATTAATGACGAAGGCGTAGCTGCCTCCTTATTCCAGGCCGCTGAGCAGTGGTTAAAGGAAAAAGGCACCCGCACTATGATAGGGCCGGTGAACTTTTCTACTAATGAGACCTGCGGGTTGCTGGTAGATGGGTTTGACAGCCCACCGGTAGCTATGATGACGTACAACAAACCTTATTACCTGGATCTGATAGACCGGCAGGGCCTGCAGAAAAAGGTAGACCTCTATGCATATAAGATTACGGAAGATGCGTTTAATGATAAGGCGCTGAAAATGATGAACCTCCTGAAACAACGTTTGTCTCAGCGGGGTGTCACCATCCGTAATATTAACATGAAAGATTTCAAAGCGGAGGCAGAACGCATCCGTGAAGTATATAATGCCGCCTGGGATAAGAACATGGGATTTGTACCCATGACACGGGAGGAATTTGACTATACTGCCAAAGATCTGAAATTGATCGCCGACCCGGATTTCATCCAGTTGGCAGAGCTGAATGGGAAACTGATCGGCATTTCCATTTGTGTTCCGGATATAAACCAGATCTTGATCAAAATTAAGCGGGGCCGTTTATTCCCCACCGGTTTGATCAAGCTGCTGACCGGCCGCAAAAAAATAAATTCTCTCCGTGTAATGGTGCTGGGTGTGCTGGAAGAGTACCGTAAAATGGGGATTGAAGCCTGCTTTTACGGCTCTATCATGGAAAAAGGCCTTGCAAAAGGTATGAAGTGGGCCGAAGCCAGCTGGGTGCTGGAAGGCAATGAGATGATGAACCGCGCCGTAGAGCACATCAACGGAAAGGTATATAAGACGTACCGGATATATGAAAAGGCGATTTGAGGCTTTAGGTTTGAAGTTTGAACGTAGATCGCATTGTCAAACTTTGAACATTAAACCTCAGATAAACAATAAAAGGTGACACAAAAAGTTCTTATTACAGGTGCCAGTGGATTTGTGGGATTTCATGTGATTGAAGCTGCGTTAAAAGCCGGACTGGAAGTACACGCAGCTGTTCGGGCCTCCAGCCAGGTAAAACATTTGGAAGGGCTGGCCGTACAATACGTTTCCCCGGATTTCAGGAGTGAAGAAGCCATAAGGAAATTGCTGGAAGAGCATCAGTATGATTATGTGATACATGGCGCCGGCATTACCAAAGCCTTTTCCGAAGAAGAGTACAATGCGGTGAATGCAGGTTATACACAAAACCTTGCATTGGCTATTAAAAATGCCAAAGCACCCATTAAACGGTTTGTGTTCATCAGCAGCCTGGCAGCCCTGGGGCCCATTGCATATGAAGCGCAGGCCCCTTTGCTGGAAGAAAGTGCACCGCAGCCGGTAACGGCCTATGGAAGAAGTAAACTGTTAGCAGAAAAATATTTACAGCAAATAGAGGGACTTCCCTTAATTACCTTACGTCCCACCGCTGTATATGGCCCCCGCGACAAAGACATATTCATTATGTTCAAAATGATCGCCCGCGGATGGGAACCATACATTGGCAGAAAGCAGCAACGCTTCAGCTTTCTGTACGCTAAAGACCTGGCAAAGGCCGCGATCAGTGCGCTTACATCACCTTGCCTGGGTACCTACAACTTGTCAGATGGAAATGTGTATGACCGTTATGCTTTGGCAGACATCACCAAAAAGCTGCTAAAGAAAAACACCCTTAAATTCCATGTTCCGTATGGAATAGTAGAGGTAATAGCGGGCATACTCGAAAAAATGCCTTCCGGAGGGAAAGCGCCGGCGCTCAACAAAGAAAAGCTGAATGAGCTAACCGCGCCCAACTGGAATTGCAGCATTGAAAAAGGCCGGAACAACCTGCCTTATACGCCGGAATATGACCTTGAAAAAGGGCTGGCTGAAACGCTGCAGTGGTATAAAGAAAATAAATGGTTATAGGTAACAGTTCTTTTATAAAACCACAAAACGAAAAATTGAGCTGAAACCGGTAGCAAACCTGCCGATGCCGTACTGGCATCAGGGGAAAGGTACCGTGCGACAGCTAAAACCAATTAAAGATGGCAAAGAAACAACAAGTTCAGGACGCAAAAGGCAAGCTGGGAATCCTCATCCCCGGCCTGGGCGCAGTAGCAACTACTGTAATAGCCGGCGTTGAAGCAGTTAAAAAAGGCCTTTCCCAACCCACCGGTTCCCTTACCCAAACAGGCAGCATACGCCTGGGTAAAAGAACGGAGAACAGAAGCCCCAAGATCAAAGATTTTGTACCCCTGGCAGACTTAAATGACATTGTGTTTGGCGGATGGGATGTGTATGAAGATAATGTGTATGAAGCCGCCCGTAAAGCAGGCGTACTGGACCCCTACCTGTTAAAAGCCATTCAGCCGGAGCTGGAAGCGCTGGTACCCATGACCGCCGCTTTTGATAAAAACTTTGTAAAGAACCTGGACGGTACCCACGTAAAGGAATACGATACCAAGTACAACCTGGCACTGGCCGTAATGGACGATATTAAGAATTTTAAGGCTCAGCATAATTGCGACCGTATTGTACTGGTATGGTGCGGCTCCACGGAAATTTTCCATGAAGCGGCCGATATTCATGACACTTTGGCAAAATTTGAGCAGGCCTTAAAGGACAATGACAGCCGCATTGCCCCCAGCATGATCTACGCTTATGCAGCGCTGAAACTGGGCGTACCCTTCTGTAATGGCGCGCCTAACCTTACCTGCGATATTCCGGCACTGGTACAGCTGGCTAAAGAAACCCATACCCCTATTGGCGGTAAAGATTTCAAAACCGGCCAAACTCTCATGAAAACCATTCTGGCACCCGGTTTGCACGCAAGGGCGCTGGGCGTTCAGGGCTGGTTTTCTACCAATATCCTGGGCAATCGCGACGGATGGGTGCTGGATGATCCGGATAACTTTAAAACAAAAGAAGTATCCAAACTAGGGGTGCTGGAAGATATTTTCCGTCCTGATCTAAACCCCGAGCTATACGGTGACCTGTATCACAAGATCCGTATCAACTATTATCCGCCCCGTGGCGATAATAAGGAAAGCTGGGATAACATTGACATTTTTGGGTGGATGGGCTACCCGATGCAGATAAAGATAAATTTCCTGTGCCGCGATTCAATATTGGCAGCACCCATCGTACTGGACCTCGCTTTATTCATTGACCTGGCTAAAAGAGCCGGTATGGAAGGGGTACAGGAATGGCTGTCATTCTACTTCAAATCACCGCAAACAGCGCCTGGTTTGAGACCGGAGCATGATATTTTCAAACAATTAATAAAACTGGAAAATACTTTACGTTATATGATGGGCGAGGACCTGATCACACACCTTGGCCTGGATTATTACGAAGAAGGCGAAGCTTAAAAATGAACAGGTTCCATCAATTGATCTCCACCAGCCTGGGAATAGGTTATGTTGGCAAAGGAGCAGGTACGCTGGCAGCAGTAGTAACCGCTATTTGCTGGTATACGCTCCAGGTTGGGGAGATCCCCAATATTGCAATGCAATGGGCGGTAACCGCTTTTATTACGGTATTGGGCGTATGGAGCGGTAATAAGGTGGAAGCTTTTTGGGGTAAGGACAATCAAAAGGTAGTAATAGATGAGGTAGCAGGCATGTGCATCAGCTTACTGATGGTGCCTTTAAGCATACCATATGTGGTAGCAGGATTGATCCTGTTCCGCATTTTTGATATTACCAAACCATTGTACATCAGGCGGGCAGAACGCCTGCCGGGCGGTTGGGGGGTAATGCTGGATGATGTGCTGGCCGGTATTTGTGCAAATGTGCTGTTACAAGTGGTGTATAGGGGGGCCAGATTATTCTGATGAGAATGGCAACCTTCCTGAAAGCGCAGGCATCATCTTTGGCAGCCACCGCTTTCGACTATTTGACCACAATCGTTTTGGTGGATTTTTTTGGCTGGTGGTACCTGGCAGGTAGTATTACAGGTACCATAGCCGGTGGTGTACTTAATTTTATGTTAGGCCGGCTTTGGGCGTTTAACGCTGCCGATGGGAAAGTAGAATGGCAATTTATTAAATACGCGCTGGTCTGGTCCGGCAACCTCCTGTTAAATGCAGCGGGAGTTTTCATGTTCACGCATTACATGGGTTTGGACTACCGGGTATCTAAAGTTATAACCGGTTTAATAGTTGGCATTGGATATAACTATGTATTGCAAAAGAAATTTGTTTTCAGATGAATAAGCTTATGAAGTATAGCTTGGAAAAATTTGGCCTTGCGCTGTTATTGTTGTTAACCATTTGTTCGGTGCGCTTATCCGCACAAAACACCACCATTAAAGGAACTATTACAGACGCAAAGCAAAAGGCACCGATGCCTTTTGTAAACGTATTTATTCCCGGTACCGCCATTGGAACATCCACAGACATGAATGGTAAGTTCACCCTGGAGTTCACCGGCCGGTATGACAGTATACATGTTGCCAGCCTGGGCTACAAAACCTTTAAGGTAAAGATCAATATTGGTACAGAACAAACCGTGAACGTACGGCTGGAAAGTACTTCCCGCATGCTGGGAGAGGTGATTGTTAAAGGTGCAAAAACTGCACGTTACCGCAATAAGGATAACCCGGCAGTAGAGCTCATCCGCCTGGTGCTGGACCACCGGGACAGCAACCGTATTGAAGGCCTTGATTATGCGCAGTATAACCAGTATGAGAAGCTGCAGTTTGCGCTCAGCAGCGCATCTGACAGGGAAAGGCCTAACCGGCTGCTGCGTAAATACAAGTTCATAATGGATAACCGGGACACCACAAAAGTGGAAGGTAAATCCCTGTTGCCCATTTACCTGGAAGAAAATATTGCCGACGTATATTACCGCCGTAACCCCGAGAAAAAGAAAACATTTGTACGTGGCGATAAAAAGGTAAGTTTTGACGAAAGTTATATTGATAACGCAGGTATGAGCCAGTACCTGAACCATATTTACCAGGACTTTGATATTTACGACAATAACCTGATGTTGTTCACCAACCAGTTCTTAAGTCCTATTTCCAACGCCGGCCCCACTTTTTATAAATACTTTATTACCGATACCCTTTATACGGAAGATAGTACCAAGCTCATTGAGCTGTCATTTGTGCCCCGTAACCAAACCGATCTGCTGCTGCAGGGCAAGTTGTTCATTACTGCCGATGGGCATTATGCTGTGCAGCGCGCCGATATGACGGGGAATAAGCATACCAACCTTAACTGGATCCGCAGTTTCCGCATTATGCAGGAGTTTGAGAAAATGCCCAATGGCCGCTACCGTACCAGCAAGCGTACGCTGATGGCAGATATGGGCATGTTTACCAGTGGTAAGGGCGGTATTTATGGCGAACGAACGGTATCGCTCCGGGATTTTGTGGCTAATAAGCCCATGCCGGATGATTTTTATAAGGGCAACCCCATTGTAAAAGCAGATAGCGCGGATAAAACAACCGACAGCTTTTGGGTGCACTACCGGCATGATACTCTTACCACAGCAGAATCAAAGGTTTACGCCAATATCGATAGCCTGCAGCACACCCGGTCCTTCCGCCGCACCATGGATATAGCTACCCTGCTGCTGGCCGGTTATAAGGGTTTTGGACCCATAGAAGTAGGCCCGGTAAATACTTTTTACAGCTTTAACCCGGTTGAAGGATTCCGCCTGCGTTTGGGCGGCCGTACCACGCCTAAGTTCAATAAGAGCATTTACCTGGAATCGTATGGTGCTTATGGTTTTAAGGATAAAAAGTGGAAATATTACTTTGGCGGCACTTACTCCTTCACACACCGTTCCATCTGGGAATTCCCGGTGCGCTCGCTTTCTGCCAACTACCAGCATGATATGCAGATCCCCGGTCAGCAGCTGCAGTTCATCCAGGAAGATAACTTCCTGTTGTCATTTAAACGCGGTAACAACGATAAATGGCTGTACAACGATATTTACAATGTTAATTACCTGCATGAGCTGGTGAACCATACGTCTTTTAAATTCGGGTTCAAGTACTGGGCGCAGTCACCGGCAGGTAGCCTGGCATACATAAAAGGGCAGCCGGTGGGCGGTTTCCCCGATAGTATACAGAGGGTAAAAACCAGTGAGTTTTCGCTGGAGTTCCGTTGGGCGCCGCATGAGCAGTTTTACCAGGGCAAACAGTTCCGGGTACCCATTCCCAATAAATACCCCATTTTTTTGCTGCGGGGTACTGCAGGCGTAAAGGGTGTTTTTGGCAGCCAGTATAACTACCAGAATGTTACGCTGAACATTTACAAAATGTTCTACCTGTCGCCCATAGGTTATAGCGAGGTGGTGTTTGAAGGTGGCTATACCTTTGGAAAGGTGCCCTTTCCGCTGCTCAGTATCCACCACGCCAACCAAACCTATGCTTACCAGCTGGAATCCTATAACTTAATGAACTTCCTGGAGTTTGTGAGCGATCATTATGTTAGCTTAAACATTGACCACCACTTTAACGGATTTATTTTCAATAAAATACCTTTGCTGAAAAGATTGAAGTTACGTGAGGTGGCGGCCGGTAAAATATTATATGGCGGCCTGCGGGATGAGAACCGTCCGGAGAACGACCCTACGCTGTTCAAATTCCCGGTGGATAAGAATGGCATACTTTCTACCTACACCCTGGGTAAAAAGCCTTATATAGAGGGGAGTGTGGGTATTGCAAACATATTCAGGCTGATCCGGGTAGACCTGGTTAAACGGTTTACTTACCTGGACCACCCGGATATTTCTTCCTGGGGGATAAGAACCCGGGTAAGATTGGATTTTTAAGCAGACATTTGCATAATTAAAATTAGATCAACTATATGCGATGTAGGGTGATCCGGCCTGAAAAATTTAAATATTAACGGATGAAAAAGAGCACATTCAGAGATAAGTTGCAGCAGGGCATTTATGTGGTCATTAATCCCGTGGTAAAGGGTTTAATAAAAATAGGCCTTACGCCCAATGCGGTCACTACCATAGGTTTGATATTGAATATTGGCGTAGCCATCATATTTATAGTGGGGGCAGAAAAAAGTAACCGTGGCGACCTGTCCTACGTGGGCTGGGCCGGCGCATTGATCCTTTTTGCGGGGTTGTTTGATATGCTGGACGGGCAGGTGGCCCGCCTGGGTAAAATGAGCTCCAAATTTGGCGCCCTGTACGATTCCGTGCTGGACCGCTATAGCGAGCTGGTGCTGTTCCTGGGTATTTGTTATTACCTGGTGGCGCACCACTATTTCCTCAGCTCCCTGTTTGCCTTTATTGCCCTGATCGGGTCTATGATGGTAAGCTACACCCGGGCGCGGGCAGAAGGGCTGGGTATTGAATGTAAAGGCGGCCTTATGCAGCGGCCGGAGCGGGTGGTGCTTATTGCCCTTTCAGCCTTAGGCTGTGGCATTGCCAGTCATTACATTGGCGGCGGATATAAATTATTTATACCGGGCATACCGTTTCATGTATTTGAAACCATGTCTATCTTTACAGTTCCGATCACCGTTTTGGCTATCATGAGCAACATTACGGCCATTAACCGCCTGCGGGAAGCCAAACGGTCGCTGGAAAAAGAACAGATCATGGAAGAACATAAAAGCAAAACGCCTGGTAAACAACTGATTGCCGTGATCGGTATTTTTATAATACTGCTTACCGGCATTGGCGCTCATGCTGGCGGGCCGGAACGGCCTAAGTTCCCGGTCCCTACCGGCATTCCCCACATGTTATACTACCTGCAGCGTACGCCCAATTCCAATACCGTGGTGTACGATCTGAACCTGAAATCGGATGGTACCCTGGATGAGGACGACCCGGTAAATGTTTACTGGCTGCGGTACACAGAAGGAGGAACAAAAAAGGGATTAAATTTTATTCAGCGTAAATTTGCATACGGTATTAAGGTAAAACGCCTGTCTGCAGAAAAGTACGAGATCAAATCCGTTGCCTATGACGGCCGTCCTATGTACCTGATGAAGTCTGACAAAGGCCAGTACCAGATGTACATGAAGATCAGTAATACCATGGCTTTGTTAAATAACATCTGGATCCAGATAGAAGGCGGTACCTTTTGGGTGCCTAATGTTGTATATGTGGAGCTGAATGGTACAGACCCTGCTACCGGCGCAGTAAAAACAGAACGTTTTAAACCATAGAAAAGACTGTTATCCGCTCACCACACGGGTAACACAAAATATATTAACGGGATGAAAAAGAATTATGTATCCAATTCCGAGGAATCCGTCCGCATGTTTAAGCAGGGATGGATGGAAGCCTTATCAAAAGTGCACTTTACGGTACCGCTGATCCTGTACGTACCGGTGATCCTGTATTGCATCTGGCGGGCCTTTGTCGTAGTAGGTATGGGCATACTGCCTTTCATTGGCTGTTTTGCTGCCGGGTTATTTTTATGGACCATTACGGAATATATTATGCACCGCTGGGTGTTTCACTTTATACCTAAATCCAAGTGGGGGCTGCGCCTTCATTTCATTTTTCATGGGGTGCATCATGACTATCCCAATGACAGGTTAAGGCTGGTGCTGCCGCCTTCCGTAAGCATTCCGCTGGCCATTGGTTTTTATTTCCTTTTTAGAGCGGTTGTAGGCGAAGCATACCTGTATGCGTTTTACCCGGGTTTTGTGTTAGGGTATCTTTGCTATGATATATCGCATTATGCTTTTCACCATCTGAATTTTAAAAATAAGCTCTGGATGAAGCTGAAAAAGCATCATATGCTGCACCACTATTCAGATCCAACCAAGGGTTACGGCGTAAGTTCGGCGCTGTGGGATAAGGTCCTTGGGTCGGATTTTATAAAGAAGTAAAATGGATTCATTTTCAACTGTCACACCTATTCCATTCTTTGATCGCAAAACAGTATTGATTACTACGCTGCTCAGCGTAGCATACCTGCTGCTGTCAACCTTACTGGTGGGCTTCAAGAGCGATCAGCTGGTGCTGGTAGGTTTGTTTAACGGGGCATTCTATATTTCGCGTCCTACGCGCAAGTTTATCATAGGTTTTTCCATCTTTATCATTTACTGGATCGTGTTTGACTATATGAAGGCTTTTCCCAACTATCAGTTTGGAACGGTGCATATAGAAAGCATTTACAATGCGGAAAAAAGTATTTTCGGCATTCATTCCGGCGGTACCGTGCTTACCCCCAGTGAATACTGGCTGGCACATTCCCATACCTTCCTGGATGTGCTGTGCGGTTTGTTTTACCTGTGCTGGATCCCACTACCACTGGCTTTTGCGGTATATTTATTTTATACCAACCGCATGCAGTTCTTCCACTTTGCGCTGATCTTCTTTCTTACTAATCTGCTGGGCTTTGTTGTATATTATACTTACCCTGCTGCTGCACCCTGGTACGTACAGCAATATGGGTATGTGCTGCATGTACACACCCCCGGTAACACCGCCGGCCTGGCCCGTTTTGATACTTTTTTCCAGGTGAATATTTTCCATAGCATTTACGCCAAAAGCTCTAATGTATTTGCGGCTATGCCTTCCTTACACTCGGCCTATCCGCTGATCGTATGGGTATTTTCCTGGAAGAGTAAAAGCATTTTCTTCCGTGTGCTGTCTACTATTGTAACGCTGGGCATCTGGTTTGCCGCAGTGTACACCAGCCACCATTATGTGCTGGATGTACTGGCCGGTATTATATGCGCCGTACTGGGCATTTTGTTATATCAGAAGGTATTATGCCGGCGCTATTTCTTCATTAGCTTCTTACAGTATTTGTACCGCCATACCTGATGGGCAGGTATCTCCACATAATTATAGAAAATGCAACACTGCTATTTGTGTTAACCATTGGCTATAGCATCCTGCCACTCCTTATGGATTGATATTGCTATAGTTACCGGCTATATGAAATAATACGGCAGTCCGGCATATCATTTGAAATATAATAACAAGACAGAACGCTACATCAGTGCAATTAGTGTTGAGGATGTTGAATTATGCAGCGGTTTGATCCCCTTCCATGCCGCATCCATTTGTGAATGTACAGGAAGAGAAGGAAACCCAAAACGGCATGACCAGGGATGGTGCTGAGTGTAGTAATGCAGAGATGCTGAACGCTTAACGGTAAAACTGTTAAGCGTTCAGTTTTTTTATGACCTACCGGGACAGTATAGGATACCCCTGAATGGGTATTTGGGTATATTTAAATACTTAGATACGTCCATGTTATGAAAGCTGCAAAACTTATTTCCCTGCTTTGTTTATTATTTGTTTCATCTGTTGTATATCCACAGTCCGGCGGTAACGATGTAACCACTCCTTTACATGCCCTGCAACCTGATTACGCAGTTCCTTACGGCGCTCCCGCAGCAGATCAGGTAAAGCAGGTGCTGTACCGCATTTATCATTATTTAGATACCGTTACACCAGCGCAGCTGGTGGATAAGGTTTCCGGGCGGCCGGTAAAAGACTTTGCTGCAGTGAATGAAAATACCACCTGGCAGCAGGGGGCTTTCCGCCTTACCAGCTATGAATGGGGTGTTACCTACTGCGGAATGTTACTGGCCGGGGAAGCCACCGGCGATACTACCTTTACCGCCTACACGAAAAAACGCCTCCACTTTATTGCGGATGCACAACCGGCTTTCAGCAAATTATACCGGCAACCCGGTAACAATGCCAACCCACTGCGGGCCGTGCTTTTCCCCCACGCCCTGGACGATGCCGGCGCTATGTGCGCTGCAGTGGTTAAAACGCTGCAAACCGGCGGCCAGGCTAATTTGCGGCCCCTGGCAGATCATTATATTGATTACATATCCCATAAAGAATTTCGCCTGCCGGATGGTACCCTGGCCCGCAACCGCCCGCAGAAAAATACACTCTGGCTGGATGACCTGTATATGAGCGTGCCGGCCCTGGCGCAAATGGGCAAGCTTACCGGAAAGCGTGCTTATTTTGATGATGCGGTAAAACAGGTGCTGCAATTTTCACAACGCATGTTCAATAAAGAAAAAGGATTGTATATGCATGGCTGGGTGCAGGACATGGATGTGCATCCACAATTTCACTGGGGCCGCGCCAATGGCTGGGCCTTCCTGGCTATGACAGAGCTGCTGGAAGTGCTGCCGGATACTCACCCGGGCAAACCCGCTGTGCTGGCGCAGTTCCGCGCACTGGCAAAAGGGCTGGCCAGCTATCAAACCGGTCAGGGTTTCTGGCATCAGCTGCTGGACCGTAATGATTCTTACCTGGAGACCTCTGCCACGGCTATTTATGCATACTGTTATGCACGCGGTATTAATAAAGGCTGGCTGAATGCCATGGCCTATGGCCCGGCAGCATTACTGGCCTGGAATGCAGTAGCTACCAAAGTAAATGATAAGGGGCAGGTAGAAGGTACCTGCGTGGGCACCGGTATGGCTTTTGACCCGGCATTTTATTATTACCGCCCGGTAAATGTATACGCCGCTCATGGTTATGGGCCGGTATTGCTGGCCGGCGCTGAAGTATTGAACCTGTTAAAACATTTTCCGTTTGTGATCAACGATAGTTCCCTGCAAATAGATCAAAAATAAATTACCCTATTGCCAGTAATACAATGCCTGCCAGTATTACCACGGCAGCTACTATACGTTTTTTTGCATCTGCTTCTTTCAGCAGATTGGTGCCAAAGAATACGCCTACCACAATGCTCAGTTCACGCGCCGGAGCCACATACGTAATGGGCGTGGTTTTTAGCGCTATCAGCACCAGTAGGTAGGAGAGGGGTTGAAAAACGGCTACCATTATTACCTGCTTCCAGTGCAGGCGGGCTTCTTCCGCCACCTCCTGCCGCCGTTTAAGCATTACCGGTATTAATAATAACAGCGGCAGCAGCATGGAGGCAAAGGTGATAAACAGGGCAGATACATGATAATCCACCACGGCTGCCTTATCCCATAGCGTGTACATGGCAATGAATAAGCCCGTGAGTAAACCATATTGTAAACCCGTAGCCACCCGCGTGTTCTTGGTTACTTTAAAACCCGTCATTACAATTACGCCTGCAATGATCAGGCAAATTCCGGTGATGGCCAGCAGGCCTGGCTTTTCATGGAATAGCAGCACTGCGCCTGTTACAGAAAACAGTGGCCCTGCACCCCGCGCTACGGGGTACACTACAGACAGGTCTGCTTTGCGGTAACCGGTTTGCAGCAGCACAAAATATAACAGGTGCAGGATAGCGCTTACCAGGGCAAAGATCAATACGGTCTGCGTCCAGGTGAACCGCACCGGCGAAGATTGTAACAAAAGAAAGGGTACGCATATGATACTGGCTGCCAGCGATACCAGCCAGAAAAAGGGCAGCTTACCGTTCACCTGTTTGGTGATCAGGTTCCAGGCAGCATGTAATACCGCTGCAATAATAACCAGTAATAATGCCTGAATGCTCATAGGTATAAGCTGCTTTTACCAGGAAAGCTGGAATAGGGCCACCGCCTGCCGCGGCAGCTGCAGGCGCACTACAGCTGCGCCGTTATTTACAGGTAATGTTTCCGGATCACTGGTAACCTGCAGCTGTCCTGTTTTTTCCAAGGTTGTTATTTGTTCCGGTGTAGGCTGCCTGGGTGATCCCATTTGTTTCCAGGCTTCATAGGCATTGCTGTGGGCAGCATCAATACGGTATTGCTGCAGCCGTACTTTATTAGCTGTTATGCCCTGAATAGTAATGCTAACAGGGGTAGCCGGCGCCGGACTGTTATTGTCATGATAGTTCCAGACCATTACGGCAGCCGTGCGGGCATCTTTTGTGGCCAGGGCGTTAATATCCGGTTGTGGGCCACGTACGCTGGAATCTTTTATTTTAATAAAGTCATATGCCAGCGCCCCGCTAACGGCTACACGATTCCCCTGCATTTTGCCAAACATACGGAACACGTTCAGCACCGGTTTATCTACGCCATTGGTGGCCAGGTCGCGGAAACCGGCAAACCAGGGCTGGTCCTCAAACTCAAAAGCCCAGGTAACAGCGCCGGCCAGGTTTACGCCGCGGGCCGCTGCCAGCTCGTATTTGCGGGCAAAGGAGGCTGCCGTATAGCTGCTATACATGGTGCCGTTGCGGTAGGCATTTTCCGGATGATATTTTTCAGAACAGGCGGCACAGCCTTCGGGGTCTGATTCACCAATGATAATGGGTAAATGCTTCAGCGTGGGGTAGGAGGCTACTATTTCAAAGCCTTTATCAATATCGCGTAGCTGTGTGCCCATGTTCATTTGCACTACACCATTTACCAGCGTAGGCGCACCTTTGGCGTGAAAGGAGATCAGATCCAGCGGGGAGCCGGTTTTACCGGTTACATAGTTGGTGCCGTTCACCACATGGTCCAGGAAAGCTTTCAGGAAGTCGGCCGCATCTTTCCAGTTAGGGCCGGTTACTTCAGGGCCGCCTATACGCGCAGTGGGCAATGCACGTTTAACTGCATCGGCCGTGTAATCATATAATTTAATGTATTCTTCTGTAGTGCCTTTCCAGTAGCCAATGTTAGGCTCATTCCATAATTCCCAGTACCAGCTTTCCACTTCTTTTTTGCCATAACGTGCCACGCAATGCTGCACCCAGGCATATACCAGCGCCGCAAATTTTTTATAATCTTTAGGCGGATAGGCCCAGCCGGTAAAAATTTCGTCATACGGATGGTCCGGCTGCCAGTGGTGCCGGTAAGGCTCGGGCTTTACAGACAATGCCTGCGGCATAAACCCGATCTGTGCCAGTGGTTTCATACCGCGTTTTATATAAGTATCAAATATGCGGTCAGTAATGGTCCAGTCATATACAGGGTTACCATTTTTATCTTCCGTATAGGCGTTGGTAGATCCCCATTTTAAAGCCGCCTCACCATCGCCGGTCACTAAAAGGCTGTGTGTTCTTACATACACCGGTACTTTGCTTAGCTGCGAAATTTCAGTAAGCAGCTTTTGCCCGTCTTTCATGTAGGTATAGTTAGGCTCATCATAGCCAAACCAGGCCCAAATGGGCGTCATAGGGCCTTTGGGCTGGTCCAGGTGCACCTGTATGGTCACGGTATCCTGCGACAGGCAGCGAAAGCCAATGCCGGTAAGCACAAGCAATAACAATATAAAACGAACGGAAGTTGATCGGGTCATACGCACAATTTTATGTGGAACTATTAAAGATACGGTTTGAAGAAAATAAAACGGAATGTATTATTTTTATCTACTAAATAAGTAGACTAATGAAAACCGCTTCCAGTTTTGTTATGTTGCTGTTCACTGCCGGCACCGTATTGGCGCAGGTGAAACAAGATCCTATACAGGCAGCTGATCTTAAACGGGACCTGTACCGCATGGCGGATGATTACTTCCGTGGCCGGGAAGCTGGTACGCTGGATGAGCTGAAAGCCTCCGTATGGCTGGCGGAAGAGGCGCGTAAAGCAGGACTGGAGCCGGCCGGGGAGGATGGTACTTATTTCCAGTTCTTTCCTTTAATACGCGAGCGTGTAAGTACGCGCAGCACCATTACCATTGGCAGCCGTTCGTTTGTGCTGTGGAAAGATGCTATTGTGTATGAACCTTCTTTTGCAGCGGTACATGCGCCGCTGGTGTTTGTTGATGATCCGGCTACGGTTACAGATGCTGCGGTAAATGGTAAAGTAGTGGCCCTGCAGTTCTCAGATAAAGGTATTAATGATCCGCGGGTACATGTGCCCATGCGGTATGGTGCTATTGTTATCAGCTTCTGGGCTAAAAAGCTGGCTGCCAAAGGCGCTAAGGCCATCGTGTTTGTTTCTGATGACCTGGCAGATAAGGTTTGGGCGCGGGGTTCCGAATATGCCAACAGGGGCTCTTACCAGATAGAGGGCAGCCTTTTTCACCGGCAGCTGTTAAATGGTATTCCCATCATCTGGCTAAAAAAGGAAGCGCTGGACCTGGTGCGTACACCCAACCAGCAGGTAGATGCGCAGATCTTTTCTGAGAATTTCACCTACCCTTCCGTGAATGTAGTGGCTAAAGTAAAGGGCAGTGACCCAAAGCTGGCCAATGAGTATGTGCTGTTTAGCGGCCACCAGGATCATGATGGGGTACGTAATATTACACCGGGCAAAGATTCTATTTTCAACGGGGCCGATGATAATGCTACGGTAAGCGTAGCGCTGCTGGCCATTGGCCGCGCATTTCATCAAAAGCCTGGAAAGCGTTCCGCTTTGTTTGTATGGCATGGGGCCGAGGAGCGGGGATTGTTTGGTTCCACCTGGTTTGCAGATCATCCTTTAGTGCCGCGGGAAGCTATTGTAGCGGTGTTAAACGGGGATATGATCGGTAACAATGCCCCGGATAGCGCAGCTTTACTGGGGGTAGTACCGCCGCACCGCAGCTCGGCAGACCTGGTAAATATTGCGCTGCGTGAAAATGAAAAGGGGCTGCGGTTTAAGCTGGATACCGCGTGGGATAAAGCCTCACACCCTGAGGGCTGGTATTTCCGCAGCGATCATTTTCCTTATGCTAAAAAGAATATTCCTGCTTTATTCTTCAGCTCTTTGCCGCATCCCCTGTACCACACGCCGGGCGATGAAGCAGCCAGCATCAACATAGAAAAGCTTACCAAAATTACCCGATGGATGTATGCCACCGGTTTTGCTGTAGCCAATGCTGCGCAGCGTCCGCGGCTGGAACCTGGCTTTCAGCTGGAGCGGTAGGTTATCCTTTACCGGTTATTTTCTTTTTGTGCTTCTTGCCCCAGTCTATCATCGCTAATATGATAGGGCCAAAGGTTTTGCAGTAATCCGTGCTTTCATATTCCACACTCACGGGTATATCTGCATATACGGTGCGGGTAATGAGCTTATTCAGCTCCATTTCCTTTAGCTCCCTGGACAGCATACGGGTGGTAATGCCCGGAATGCTGCGCTGTATATCTCGGAAGCGCTTGTTGCCATTACAAATGGAGTTAATAATGGGCAGCTTCCATTTACCACCTATTACATAAATGGTATCCTGCAGCGCCTGCACTTCCTCTGCCTGGTTACGGGGGAAGGATAAGATCTTTTTGGCCTGTTTTTCTAAATGCATACCTGGTATACTCTGTTATACTGGTTACAAAGTTATACCAATTGCGCCGGATATTTGCACTGGAATTAAACAAACAGAAAATGAGCAAAACAATTTTTATTACCGGCACCAGTACCGGTTTGGGTAAATTAACGGCCATACATTTTGCCAACCAGGGCTGGCAGGTAGCGGCCACCATGCGCAGCCCGGAAAAGGAAACAGCATTAACTGCCTACCCCAATATCAGGATCTTTAAGCTGGATGTTACAGATGTAACCCAGGTGCAGCAGGCCACGGAAGCGGCTATTGCTGCATTCGGGAAAATTGATGTGGTGGTGAACAATGCAGGCATAGGCGTTTACGGCCCGCTTGAATTTGCAGCGGATGCCGTTATTGACCAGCAGTTTGCCGTAAATGTACACGGCCCCATTAATGTGATCCGCGCTTTCCTGCCGCATTTCAGGACCAATAAAGGTGGCATGTTCATTAACATCAGTTCTTTTATGGGTGTAACTACCGCAGTGCCAACCGGCTCTTTATATAATATGTCCAAGTTTGCGCTGGAAGGTTTAACGGAAGGGTTGTACTATGAGCTAAAACCCTTTAACATTCAGCTGCGGCTCATAGAACAGGGCGGCTCTAACGGTAACAATTTTAAGGAGAATATAGTCTGGACCACCCATCCCGCTATTACGGATTATGATCCTATGGTTAATAAGGTAAAAGCCCTGATGGATAATGCAGACCCTTCCCTGCGCGATGATCCGCAGGTGATCGTAGACGAGATCTATGCCCTGGCTACCGGTAAGAACCAGCAGTTCAGGACATTGATCGGTAACATGGGTAAGAACCTGATGGCTATGCGCAACAGCTTACCCATTGAGGAATACCTGGAAAAAATAGCCGCCAATTTTAATTAGGCTAGGGTTTGTGGAACCGTACCCAATAAATGTGGCAGTCTTTTTCGCTGGTGCCTTGTGTATAGAAAAGGTACTTGTTATCTGGCGTAACATATTGTCCCCAGCGGTGTGCGGTACCATTGTTAATAAGTGGCCCCATGCTTTCCGGTGTGGTCCAGGTGCCGTCATTTTTCCGGCGGCTGATATAGAGCTCGCATTCAAAGTCCTTCGTTTCTTTGGCGCTGATAATAATGAAGGATTCATCTCTTGCAATAAAAAAATCCCCGTCAAAGCCGGGTGTGTTTAAAGGCGCGCCCAGGCTTTGAATGGTGGTATCTTTGGCCGTCATGGTGAATTTGCAGAAATCATAGGTGCTCCAGTCCTGCATGCTTCCCTGCTTCCCGTTACTGCCTACGTAAAAAGCACCGCTTTGCACCGGCATAAAATCATAGAGGCCGTAATTTTTTTTCAGGTAAAGCTCCGGTTTGCTCCAACCCTGGCCTTTGCGCCGCGATTGCCATACTTGTCCCCGTCCTGACTGTAGGTATAGGGTATTGTCATCTAAAGAAAAGGTGGGCGCATAAAATTGATCTGTTAAAACAAAGGGGCCTTTCCACTGATGATCTGTATACCTGAAGTATTTGATCTTGTTAGTACCGGTGCTGAACCATTTCAGCGCATTGCAATAATAAAACTCCTTGCCGTCTGCTGACCAGGCTACCCGGTCCATTGCAATGCCGGTATCGGGTAGCAGGGTGGGTGCAAAGATCTTAGGCGTATCACCTGGTGGTGTTTGTCCCAGGTAAGCATGGGCGCTGGTCCAGAAATCAGCTTGCGCCCGGCATACCAGGTTGGTGATCAGTAATAATAACACGGCAATCATAAAGTGTTTGTACATAGTTAAACAGGTTGAGGGTGAATGATAAACCAAAAAAAGATTGTAACTTTTTGCAGAAGGAGCTGTATCGTTGTTCAAAGCTATCACAGGTGCAACACAGGTACAATTCACGGATGGTACAAGTTTTTTCAAGTTTTATCACACTGATTTCCAATGCCGGCAGATATAGATAAATTGTTGCGTATGATTGAGCAGAAGCTCGATTGGGGCGATAGTGCGGCCTGGCAAAGCAGGGATTTTGAAAATTTGCAGCAGCTGATCCTGGATGAAACAGGTGTATCCCTTAGCGCCAGCACTTTAAGAAGGGTGTGGGGCCGTGTTACCTATAACAGCCTGCCCAGCACCACTACGCTGGATACGCTGGCCCGTTTTGCCGGTGCAGTTAACTGGCGGCAGTTTGTAAAAGAACATACGGATCATAATAATGCTGCTGCACCGGCAGACCCCTTGCCCGTACCCAAACCGGCTAAGCAGCAGCCGGCCAGGCTGGTGTGGATGTTAGCCGCAAGTGTGATGATCTCTCTTACGCTGCTGGGCATTTTTGCATTAAAGAAAACACCGCCGCCGGTTAAAGAAAGTGATTATCAATTTGCAGTAAAGCCGGTTACCCGCACCATTCCCAACTCGGTTATTTTTACTTACGATGCGGTTGCTGCGCCTACAGATTCCGTTTACATCCAGCAATCCTGGGATAAACGCAGAAGAACCCTGGTAAGTAAAAACCAGCATACCCATACCTCCGTTTATTATGAACCGGGTTTTTACCTGGCCAAGCTGGTGGCCGATAACCAGGTGGTAAAAGAAATACCCTTGCTGATCCCTACGGATGGATGGCTGGCCACTATAAGCAAAACGCCTGTACCGGTTTATTTGCCGGCAGCCGCTTTCATGAATAAAACCATGTTACGCTTACCGGCAGAAGCCGTTACCGCACATAATATGCCGTTGCAGCCGGAAGCACCGGATGTATATTTTTATAACGTAGGCAATTTTAACCCGGTTCCCTTGTCGGAGTTTGCTTTTAGCGTTCGTATAAAAAATGAGTACGGGGAAGGGGCGGCTGCCTGCCGGTTAACAACCATTACACTTGTTACGGACGATTCGCCGATTATTATTCCCCTGTCTGCCAAAGGTTGCGTGTCTGAAATAGGTTTGTTAAGTGTAGACCAGATGGTATCCGGCAAACAGGCCGACCTGTCTGGTTTTGGGGTGGATTTTTTAGATTGGGTACAGGTGGGCTGCAAAAGTATTGGTAAAACTATTGAATACAGCGTGAACGGAAAGACGGTATACACCTGCGCATTGCCTGAAAGGCCGGTGCATATTGTGGGCATGATCTACCGTTTCAGGGGCGCCGGCGCAGTAAAGGACATCAATCTCTATCAACAGGATAAACCCGTGTTCCGCGCATTTTTTTAGTAAGGTCCACCATCCCTATTCCGGGTACAGCAAATATTTTTTTCGCATGGTTTTATATGCTGAGAGTTGCGGCTCCCAGCTTTTGCGTATCTCTGCTTCTGATTTACCCGCTATGATCTGTTGTTTAAAAAGAGTAGTACCTGCCAGCTTATCTATATTGCCCATTTGTTTGCTTTGGCTCATATCAAAGAATTTTTCTTTAAAGGGATAAGCTTTATACATTTCTATCATCCACTGAATATTCACTTTGCCGCTGCTGCGGAGGGCCGTCATATCATACTGCCGCAGGTCCAGGCCATAACAAACTTTATCCTGGTGTAACGGGGTTTCGGACATGCCGGGTATGCTTACTGGCGTAAAGGAAAAAGTATATTTTCCTTTCAGGTCCGGGTTGCCCAGCACTGTGAAAGGCATATGGGTACCGCGCCCCTGGCTGATGATGGTACCTTCAAACAAACACAGCGACGGATAGAGCAGTATGGATTGCTGTGTGTTTAGATTAGGCGATGGCGCCACCGGTAAAGTATAGTCCATGTGATGCGCGTAGTGCTTTACGGTGATCACTTTTATTTTACATTTTTGTTTGCCGGGCAGCCATCCTTCGCCGTTTATCATCTGGGCAAATTCACCAATAGTCATACCGTGTGTAATAGGAATAGGGAATTTACCAATGCCGGAGCTGAGCTTCATATCCAGCACAGGTCCGTCTACATACCCATTGGGATTGGGCCGGTCCAGGATCAGCAGCTCTTTATTATTTTCAGCGCAGGCTTCCATAATATCCGCCAGCTTGTTGATATAGGTATAAAAACGGCAGCCCACATCCTGTACATCAAAGATCATGATGTCTATACCCGCCATATCTTTTGCCGAAGGTTTTCTTTTCTGACCATATAAAGAAATTACCGGGATACCTGTAGCCGGATCAATTTCATCACCCACCTTAGCGCCATTGCTGGCATTGCCACGAAAGCCGTGCTCAGGGCCAAAGATCACTTTAATATCCACGCCAAAGGCATGTAAGCTATCTGCAATAGACCGGTTGCCAATGATAGAGGTGGTATTGGCCAGCATGCCTACCCGTTTGCCTTTCAGGTAAGGCAGGTAAGCGGCTGTTTGATCAGCACCGGTGATGATGGTATTGGTGGTACCTGTTTTTCCCGGGTTACCAGCCGGCAAAAAGGAAAAGCAAAATGGCAAAAGGATCAGTGTAATAAACTTCCACATGGTTATGTTGCATCTGTTGTTATTACAAGGTAATTATTTTACCGGCTATATTTAAGGCGGTTGCTAATCTTTTAGGTAGTAATAGACATTGCGGGATTATTGTTTTATTTTAAGGTACTCATCAGATCTACTATGCAGAAAATAATTCCACTCATGGTTACCGCTTCTCTGCTGCTGGCCGTCCTCACCATTTGTCAGGGACAGCAATCGCCTAAAGCGGTCACTTTCAAAAAACATGTTATTAACCCGGTGTTTGTATCAGAAGGTGCGGCTACCGGCGATGTGAATAGGGATGGCCGTGCCGATATACTGGCCGGCAATTACTGGTATGAGGCGCCCGGCTGGCAACCCCACCTGCTGCATGCAGATACCTTGCACCCGGTACCGGGCTACAGCACTACTTTCCTGAATTTTTGCATGGATGTAAATAATGATGGCTGGGCTGACCTTATCCGGTTTGACCAGCCTGGTGGTGTATGTGTGTGGTATGAAAATCCGAAGACTAACAATAAGCTTTGGCCTTCGCACATGATCTTGCCATCCGCCGGTATTGAAACACCGCTTTTTGCAGATGTAGATAAGGATGGCAGAAATGACCTGATCTGCAATGATACATTAGCCAAACAGGTCATCTGGCTGAAACCGCCAGTGGGCAAGGGTGATACGCTCTGGCAGCGCCATATCATCAGCAGCGATCCTGCAAGAGGTACGCACCGCTACACCCACGGGCTGGGCTGGGGAGATGTGAATAAAGACGGCCGCAATGATGTGATCATTAAAAGCGGCTGGTGGGAATCACCTGCAGATGTAAAACAAACTAACTGGGTTTTCCATCCTGCTGATCTTGGAAAAGACTGCGCCAATATGTTTGTGCTGGATGCAGATGGTGATGGCGATATGGATGTGATCAGCTCTTCCGCGCATGATTATGGCATCTGGTGGCATGAGCAGCAAGCCGCCGGCCAATGGATCACCCATGATATCAATACCTCATTTTCTCAATCACATGCCATGGCTATGGCAGATATTAACCGGGATGGCCACCCCGACCTGATCACCGGCAAACGCTATTTTGCACATAACGGGCATGATCCCGGTGAGTATGAGCCGGCAGTATTGTATTGGTTTGAGTACATTCCCGGCAAAGCTCCGCACTGGATACCGCATGAGATCGATAACAATTCAGGCATCGGCAATAGCTTTGTGGTAACAGATATGAATAAGGATGGGCTATTGGATATTGTGGTAAGTAATAAGAAAGGCGTATACTTTTTTGAGCAGGAGGGGAAGTAGGGCTTATATAGTGTATGCGTTTACGGTGGGAAAAAAATAATTTGTAGCTTGCTGCGCAAATCAAACCGTTTCACAAGATGAATACCCCCGAAGTATTATTAGAACAGCCTAATAACCGCGGTACTTTGCATGCTGTAGTAGAGCAGGACGATCGTACCGCCTATTTTTACATTTATCCTGCAGAGCAATTTTCCGAGCGTTATAGTATAAGAGCCTGTTGGCTGCGCAACCTGCAACCCGCTCCTGAAGAGCGGGATAACGCGGCCATGGAAGAGGGCAGGGCGCCGCTGCTGGAAGCACAGTATTGTAAACACCCGCAAGGCGCGGAGCCTTTGCAGGCAGAATATGTAAACATCATGTGGAATGAGGAAGATGATGGGGCTACCGTGTTTTACCAGGATGAGCCTATAGCCATTATTCCCGGATGGAGCCTTTACTCCGACCAACGCGCATGTTATACATTGGACTGCAGCGCTATAGTTGAGGACAGGGGCATTTTCCCACTAACAGCGCCTGCGTTGTATAACAGGCTGCAAAAAACATCCGCTTTCTGGGATAAGTGGGGAGATGAGAATAATAATCCCTGGCTGCCTATTCAGCAACAATTCCTGGACGCGTATGAAGCGCAGCTCGGCAGCTCACTGCAATATTATGCTATAGATCAGCAGCAGTGGCCGCCCATGGCATTAGCCAGGTTTGAGAAAGATGATATTGTATATTTTATGAGCCTGGGCGTAAGCATCCGCCCTATGCCCTGGGTGGAGTTGTTATATAATGACCAGGCAGCGGGTTTCAGAAGAATGGAGCTGGGCCTTGCCGTGAGTAAAAAAGATTATACAGAAGAGCAGATCATGAACATGGCGCAGGCTGTATCTGGTATGGCAGACAGTCCGTGGCGCAACCTTACCTGGCTGGGAGAGGGACATACCATTAGTTCATCTGGCTTGCCGGCGGGATATGACAGTTTTATTCTTTCATCCGCGCTGTATAAAGGCCCCGGCATAGACCTGCCATCCATTGAAGGCGACCGTGTAAATCTTTATTGGGCCTGCCCCATAACGCTGGCGGAAAGAGAAGGCGCGCATAGCAAGGCTAATGGTGGTTATGAGCTGCTGGAAAAAATGATCGGTGCAGGGATCACGCATGTTTTTACAAAAAGAAAAGGTTTATAGAAGTTTTAGAATTACAAAAGCCGCAAATACTGAATAGTGTTTGCGGCTTTTGCATTTGTTGATACAAATTTAACATAGCCAGCGCTTATGGTCTTATAACTTTGCGGCGCACAATTCTTCAACGGAAACCTTTTTACTCAATAATAATTTTGATATGATGTTCAGGAATAACAGCATACTTACAGGTATGGCCTATACCGGGGTGCTGATGGGATGTATCAGCAGTGCTGCATTGGCACAGTCAGGCCACAGTAATCCATGGGCGCCTACGGTTATTAACATGTTGCCACCTGTAGCCAGCCTCACTACTGGGGTGTGGTTAAAGGGAGATCTGCACTTACACTCCCGGCATAGCAAGGAATCATCGAATAACCCTGTTGCAAAGATCATCGCGTTTTCCAGATCTGTTGGTATAGATTATATCTGCATCACGGATCACGATAACCATGTTGAGGGCGATGTTGCAAATAACACCTGGGCCGATCCTGAGTTCAGATCAGACTCCGTGCTGCTGTTGTATGGTGCAGAATGGACAACCACCCGCGGCCACGGCAATGCATTTTCTGCCAAACCGTATGATCATCAACGCCTATACGACGTTCGTGATCAGCGCGATGTGGTGATAGGTGCTGTAAAGAAACAGCTTGGGATCCATTTGTCGGCCAACCATCCCAGCGGGAAAGATCATTTTGGATACTCCTATGATATCATTGAATCTATTGAGGTCTGGAATTCCGCGATCTGGTCAAAGAATGAAAATGCGATCATGATCTGGGACGATATGCTGTCATCAGGCCGCAAGCTAACCGGCAGGGGCGGGAGCGATGCGCATCATGGTACGCCGGATACACCTGATAAGGCAACAAAGAACAGTGTGCAGGCGAAGGCCAACTATGTTGGCACTCCAACAACCTGGGTGTTTGCTACAGCACGCACTCCGCAGGCAGTTGTAGATGCCCTCACAAATGGCCGGGTTGCTGTTAGCGCAAATCCATACGCACCCCGCGTTGAATTTTATGCCGACCTGGATCAGGATGGTAAGATGGATATGATGATGGGTGATAACGTTAGGTCAACAGGCAAAGCCGTGAAGTTCCGTGTTCAGGTAACAGGAAATACTGTTCCGGATGCATCATATACTATCAGTGTTGTAAAGAACGGTAACAAGTTCGATTCCTTACACGTGACCGGGAAAACACCTGTTGCTGAGTTTACAGACACGCCGGCAGCACTGGGCCGTACTTATTACCGCGTTACGGTAGAAGGGCCGGCAACACCCTATCCACAAGTGCCGGGATCAATGGCATTGAGCGGCAATATGGTGGGGCTGTCGAACCCGATCTATTTTAATTTTGATCCGAATTTTTGAGGATGGAGTGGATTTGAAGCATTATGGAGCAAGGTTAAAATCCAAGATTATGATAGTGTAGAGGCATTTTCTGCGTTAACAAAAGATATCCTAACTCTATTTAATTCACGAACTAACCCAGAAAAATCTGTTCCTTTTTCAAGGATAGTCTTTTGGGCCAAGGGTGCCGGCAGACATTCAGAAAATTTGGAGAACCATTTGACATGAATCTGTTCTTCAATTATGTCTTGAAGTTCTTGTTCGTTTTTAAATCTAAAGGATGAGATCAAGTCGTGGATATCATGTAACGATTTTGGGTTCTCCTTTTCTAAACCAATTACAACCTTCATATAATCATGGCTAAGTTCACCTTTAATTTCTGAAGAAATAAGATTGTATAAAGCGCGATTGATTTTATCACCAGCAAAAGTCCAAAGGTAAGCTTTACCGTACTCTGTTGATGACTCTAATACCCATTTTTTGCTTTCCCAATATATGTGGTGATGCATATTTCGGTATGCCTGTAGTATTCGTTGAGCAGGTAAATCCAAAAAATCAAGCTTTATATTACTCATGAGTATTAGACCAACTTCCTGAGCTAACTCAAAGGGGATATCATAATTGCCGAAGGCCTTCCATTTGGGCGCAACACCTGTTTCATTTTTTTTGACAGATATCTGTTGCATTTCATGATCAATTTTGAGCGCATTCCATTCCTGGCCACCCAAAACAAATACAAATGGCAGTTGTTGTGCCCTGGCAAAACCTGAATCGAGTGTTCCGATGACTTTTTTACCATCTACGACGTTATACATAGGCCCTGTGTCGAAAATAGCAAAAAGTCTTTTCCAATTCGCTCGAAGGAACTCACTTTCAGCTTTATTACTAATTAATAAGGTATTGCCATTAACAAACCTTAAAAGATCTTCCTGTACCATATGGCTAATCAACAGATCAAGCTCACTACGTTGTATTCCAGAGAAGCAGGAAGCCTTTGAAATAATCTTCCAAATGTGATCGGCAGTAGTCCCCAGGTCTTGCAGGCAAAGACAAATGACTTGGTGTGCAAGAATATGAAACGCTTTTTTGGGGAATAAAATGCCTTCTGAAACGTGCTTTAAACCCAGGTTAACGCAACCTGCCAACAATACTAACTCATCTTCATCAGAACATAAGCCACGGAAATATTGAGGGCGATCTGGCCGGCGGCCAGTTCTGCCAACACGCTGTAGAAAAGAGGCTGAGCTATTTAATCCTCCAATTTGTATTACTTGGTCAAGCTCACCAATATCAATACCCAGCTCCAAGGTAGAAGTACTAATTATTGCATTTATTGACGTTTCGGTATGTTGTTTAATTGATTCTTCTGCTTCTTCTCTTAATCGTTTACTTACTGATGAGTGGTGAGTTTTTACTTTTATAGGGAACCGTGTTTGACTTACATTATTCCGCTCATTTATGCGGGTAGCGGTATCTTCAGAATTAGAACGAGAACGTTCAAAAACTATTGATTTTTTTTGAACTAATAGGGTATATAAATGATCTTGAAGCCCTTCCCCATCATTCACAAAATAATGAACTTTGAAATCTCTTTCCTTGTCAGTCTTTCTATCAACTTGTATGTATTCACCACCCAGACGATTTCCCATAAGCCAAGATAATAAATCATTTGGGTTGCCAACAGTAGCAGTAACTGCAATACGTTGCGGTTGCTTTTCTATACCGGCCTCAACTCTCTCCAGAAGAGAAACTAAGTGTGAGCCCCGTTCAGTAAGTGCAAAATAATGAGCTTCGTCGATTACAATAGTTTCAAGGTCCTTGAAAACCTCTCGCCAATTTGGCTTGCGAAGTAAAATAGCTTCGATAGACTCGGGGGTTGTTAATAGAATATCTGAAGGGAAGAGCATTTGCTTTATTTTATCATTCTGACCAACATCTCCATGCCATTTGAATGCCTCTACATAACACATTTTAGCGTAAGGAATAACTCGAAGCGCCAGATCATTTAGCAATGCCTTAAGTGGCGCGATATATAGAATTTTGAAACCCGATGATTTTGTGCCTGATATCCTTGTTAATAGAGGAAATAGAACGGCTTCAGTTTTCCCTCCCGAAGTTGGGGCTTCTATAATGCAGCTTTTTCCTTGATAAACAGGATTAAAAGATTGTTTTTGTATAGGGGTTAGGTCAGGCCACTTTTTATTTTTCACGTGGTCCTGCAATCTTGGGTGCAATTTGTTTAGTGACATACTAGGGATTATTATTTTGTGAGTTCATACTCCGAAGTAACTTCCTGCTTTGTTTTAAGAAATTGTGAAAGATCGACTCCTTTATTCTCCTCACATAAATCCAGCATTTGAATAAACTCCCTCAAAACGGGCCTAGGTTTGCGATCGATACTTTCCTCTCCAAATACTGTCCACTCCTCAATAAGTTTTAGGATGGATGAGTCATTTGCAAACTGTTGAGCATCCCAATTGTACGCTATCCCGTACAAGTCACGTATTTTAAATAGTACATTAGCTAATCTATTTTGATCGAGAGATTCAAGGCTTATAATCGGTTGTCGCATGCTTACAAAACTGTCATGAGTAAAAGGAGTCATGACTCTTTCTGCTAGCGCCTCATAGCTTTTGAGTCCATATCGCTCATCTTCAAAAAACTCATCTGTTCCGGTGAAGATAATCAAACACCCAGGAAGAGCATTTCTGCCAGCCTCGTCAATTAATAGCCGTAGTGTTTCGAGTGCTAATTCCCGTTGACGGGCATGAGGGAATTTTCGTACTAGCTCCAATTCATCAACCAAAAGTAATAGGCCTTTATAACGAGCACCACTAATGATTTCCAGGATGGCACGCATTCTTGGAAATACGTTGTTGGCTTCAAGATAGCCTCTAACACCAATATCTCTTAAAGCTTGCGATGAAAGTGATTTGCTTCCCATAATCCATGCAACGGCATTAGAAACTAATTCCATATTTCCCATAGCCTTACCTTTATAAAATGCACGCAAAGCTTGAGAAAAGCCAGGTTCAATATCACTTAGATTTGCTAATTCTACTTCAATTGAATTTTCAACAATTCTGCTGAGATTTTCCTGAGTACCAGTTTGTGATAACTCTATTCCCTCTATTCTTGCTGTCTTGTTATGAATATTTAATAACCAGGATTCCAGGATATCAACTAATGCACTTGAATCGGTTTTCTCAGGTGTACGCAAACCATTGATCAAGCCAGAAAAGAAAATGGGAAGATCAGATAAAGGTTGATCATGACTGATGTTCATGAAGGATACAGCAAATTCATTGTCCAATGCAAATTCCTTCAGCCAAGAGCACAGAAAGGTTTTACCGGAACCATATTGACCGCGTATAAATTTGAAATGAGATTTGTTAGAATTCACTTCCAATAATATATCAGAGAGATGTTTTCTCGCAGTCTGTTGCCCCACCATTAACAGACTTAGATTGTTTCTTGGAACCACTCCATGACGTAGAGCATCGATAATATCGCGAGCAGATTTCTTTTCAAGGATTTGGTTATCTGCGATATCATTAGCTGTCCACTGGTAAATATTAGCATTTTGGATACTTTTAATTTGAATATACGGCTTGTCCTCTCTTTTCAACTTTGCCATCAATTCTGCCATATGTGCTTTGTGTAAAAACCAGCCAAGTTTGTGTTTTGTAACAATCCGCGTTAAATCCTGCTCCGTTATAGATTTAGCTTCCTTTAAGATTGCTAGAACTATCTTCTCATCATTTCCAAGACTGGGAAACATAGAATTGATTTCATCCCAATTAAGCGGTAAAGTAGTAGGGTCAGTACCTACCTTTAATTCCTCACTAAATACTTCCGGAGTGTTTAATGTATCTTTTATTATTACATTATCCTTTTCCTCCGGCAAATTGACAGGAGTTGTAAACGGAACGTAATCCAAAATACGATCAACTAATTCTTGTTTGGAGCCTGAGATAGGTAGAATGAATTTTCGGCATAACTGTGCTAAATCCTCTTTACGAAGAAAATTTAAAATCGACCTTTCAGACAAATGACAATCTAAAATGCGTTTCACCTTTTCTTCTTTAGAACCACTCGTCATAAGAGCGTTTTGATGAAGAATATCATACAGCTGTTGACCTGTAAGAATCGTCAGAACCTTTATATAAATTTCCGGATCCATTTCTCGGGGTTCAGGTTCGGGTGGTAAGGAAATCGTTGGTTCGTCTAGCTGATCTTTCCGTAAATCTACATCTTCATCAAAAAACTGGATGATATTGGCAATTACAGTACTCTTTGCTCCGCTAATTTGAATATTTTCCCGCCTGCATAACTCTCGTAAAGTTTCCAGATGAAGCTGGCCCAAAACTTCGGCTGGTGGAATCAAGCTATTCAGCAATCGTCCAATCATTGCATCCTTAGTACCACTAATATTTAATTGATAAAAAGTAAGTATCAATGCCAAGTCTTCTCTATTAAGACTGTTTAGTAGCCTTTTGTAAGAATCATCCATGATTTCGATCCCAAGCGTCTTCCTAATCTGAACGGCAACTTCATCTGCGATTAAATATTTATTTTCATGAGTAAGTATAATTCCCGTAGTAAGCAAGTGATTTCTCACTAAATAGTATTCCTGTTCAATATTCCATAGGCTTATGATCGACGCGTCGTGCATTAACATAAAATGCTCACGGTCCCAAATGCCAAGTTCATTCCTCAGGAGCTCCAGTATATATCCTTCACTTTTATCAATTATGCCATCATTTTCCCAAGCCTTTTTAAGAATTTTCATATAGAGATGAGGATTTTTTTCATGAGTGCTTTTAGTTTGACCTGCTCTAATAGAAAGCTCTTTCACATAATCCAAAACTCTTGCTTGAAAGCCCTCCACTTCAGTCATGAAGTCAGGAGATTGCAAGATCAGGTTTAGTATCGCAAAGGTGGGAGGCTTGCCATAGAGAATCTTATCAGATATATATGATTGAGAGCTCAAAGCTGAAATAATCTCCTGAACAATAACAGACTGAGGTAGCCTCAAATTGATAGTTTCATCGACCTTGTCTGCAGAAAGTTGGTCTAACAGGACTGTATCATAGTTCTCAAGGATGTTCAATAATTTCATAAGTACTCAAGTTTGACAGTTAAATGAGGTTTTATATATACGATGTGAAGTGTTTTATGGATTAAATATTACATTCATAGGAATAAATGTGGATCCTCGTCCCATTAATCAATTAAGGATAAGTACAATTTAAATAATTGGAAATTAAAAAACAAAATATTTAAAAGTTATATATATCCTGGCATAGCCTATGATTTTAACTTCTTAGAAGTCAGAATAAACTACTTATTGGAAACTAAGGCTTTTAAGTGTTTACCTCAAAACCTTTCCGGAAAGACATAAGGAGGAAACGGGAAATGTTGTGCCATTATACGAAGATTTACCTGCGCTTAACGATTATCCATTCCGGATGTATTAATTTCATGATTGATACAAAGACAGGTAAAATGGAAAATAATCAGATTATCATTTACCAGACACCGGATGGAGAAACGTCTATAGATGTTATCCTTGATCAGGATACAATTTGGTTAACACAATCACAAATTGTAGATCTTTTTCAATCCAGTAAGGCAAACATTAGCGAGCATATAAAACATATATTTAATTCAGAGGAATTGAATCAGGAAGCAACTGTTCGGAAAATCCGAACAGTTCGAAAGGAAGGTAAAAGGAACATTTCCAGGGAATTGGAGCATTATAACCTGGACATGATCATTTCCATTGGCTATCGTGTCAACTCAATCCGTGGTACCCAATTCCGCATTTGGGCAAACAAAATTCTAAAAGAATACCTGGTTAAAGGATATTCCTTAAACGAAAAACGCCTGCACGAACAAAGCCAGCAGTTTGAGGCGCTTAAACAAACTGTGAAATTGATGGGCAATGTATTGGGAGCACAGGAATTATCTTCTGACGAAGCAAGCGGCCTGTTAAAAGTAATTACCGATTATACCTATGCGCTGGATGTTTTGGATAAATATGATCATCGTAAGCTTACCATAGAGGCTACGCATACGCAGCAAGGCTTTATTGCTACTTACGGGGAGGCAATGAAAGCTATCCGTAGCTTAAGAGATAAATTCGGTGGCAGCAGCTTATTCGGTAATGAAAAAGATGAATCGTTTCAAAGCTCTATTGCAACCATCTATCAATCTTTTGGCGGGCGGGATCTCTATCCGAGCATTGAAGAAAAAGCAGCCCACCTGTTATACTTTGTAGTTAAGAACCATTCATTTTCAGATGGCAATAAACGGATCGCAGCTTTTCTGTTTGTATGGTTCCTTGAAAAGAACAGTATCCTTTACAGGGAAGATGGTACAAAACGCATTGCTGATAATGCGCTTGTTGCACTAACGTTAATGATAGCAGAAAGTAGGCCGGATGAGAAGGATATTATTGCGCAGGTGGTTGTTAATCTTATCAACGGGTATAACTAAAGCAGCATTAAGTAAAAGACTCCTTTAAGCCTTCCTGAAAGTGTAGCTGGAATTATCCAGCCTCTTGCTAACACAACCCTTATAAAATATACCGATCATTTAGGGAATTAAAAAATTTGCTTTTGTTAGAAAATTATTAATTTAATATTAAATGCAATCGATTGGATAACTAAGACAAACGTTTGCATATTAGATACATTTTAATCCCTTATTTACCCGTAACCCAAAATTTCCGTTATGAAAACAACCCTACAATTCGTTATTTTTTTTATGGTATCCTGGCTTTTCATCCCTCTTTATGTACATGCACAGGTGACATTACAGGCAGATGGCCCGGGCAACACCTACGAGCTTATTCAAAGCGTTTTAGGCAGCGGCACTGCCGGTGAAGTACCAGACTGCGGCCACCCTGCCTTTGGCAGGCATATTATCGAGGTGTTCGACAGTCAGCTTAACAAGAATGTTTTTGTATTTCACATCCATGTAACACCTGATAATGATCGCTGTAATGGAAGTACAGACCGGCAAAGGAATGAGATAAAAACGCAAAGTTCTTCGCCTGCAAATCTAAAAGGTGCGCTTAACGAAACCGTTACCTATCGCTGGAAGTTCAAGCTCGATGCCGGGTTTATACCTACTTCCAACTTTTGCCACATTCACCAGATCAAGGCAGGTGATGGGGATGACGGCGCTCCGCTTATTACTATCACCCCCCGGGCCGGTAATCCACAGAAACTGCAGATCATTCACAGCACAGGTAACGGTGGCACAGGCGGTGAAGTTCACAGTGAGAATCTTTCATCATTCAAAGGCGTATGGGTAGAGGTGTTCGAGAAAATAAAATACAGCACCAGTGGTACTTATCAGATAGTAATAAAAAGGGTTAGTGATGGTGCTACACTGCTTTCTTACAGCAATAGCAACATTAATATGTGGCGGGATGGTACCACTTTTTGCCGGCCTAAATGGGGCATTTACCGCAGCCTTAACAGTATAGCCCAGCTGCGTGATGAACAGGTGCGCTTTGCGGATTTCTGCATTGCAGAAGGCAACGCCACTTGCCCTAGCGATGTAGGGAGCGCCTCCTCTTCCGGTACCGGGTTAACAGCCTACTCAAAAGCGGATGATGCATCAAAAGAAACAGCAGACATAGTGGTTAAAGCATATCCTAATCCACTGCTGCAGAACACCACTATTGATCTTAGCCTGAAAGAAGCAGGGAAAACCCTGGTAGAAGTATTTGATACGCAGCAACGCAGAGTAGCGGTATTGATAAACGCTAATCTGCAGCCCGGTACTCACCGCACTGTATTTAACGCAGGATCTGTTCCAGCCGGTACTTATGTCATAAGCGTGCTGCATAATGGAAAGATCGTAACGAAAATGATAGCCAAACAGTAATAGCAAAGTCAATTCCACTTTTATTGTTAACCGATCAATCAAAAGCAAATGAAAACCTATTCAAACTGTAAGCATGCCAGCCAGCTGGCAATGCCCCTGGCACTGCTGGTAATAATTCTTTTTACCAGCAGCTGTAAGAAAACGGGAGAAACACTTAATGAAGATCATCTCTCTCCAATTGAAACACAAAAAAACATGGCAGCCAGTAGCGACGTTACGATAGCAGCTGCGGTTGGCTCGGGATGGCTAGCATATTCCCCTACCAAAAAGATCCACCTGGATGATGAGAACGGGCTGCAAATTTTTGACTGGACTTCTTATAAATCGGTAGGCAGCCCCATTTGTGCAGACTACCGTTCAGAGAATAGAACAGAAACCTTCCGCATTGTAAATAATAAGTCTAACCGTTCGGAAATACGGCTGCAGAACGACTATTCCACTGGTAGCCGCCAGTTTGAAGGGTATGTTACTTTCTCTGCTCCTTTAGACGATGAATCCCTGATGCAGATTTTCGGCAGCACTAACGGAGCCACCCAGTTAATGATCCGCGGATACGCTGCTGATGGAGGATCTATAAAGGGAGCTGGCCAAACATTGGCTACCAATGTTTATGGAAAAGAGGTGCATATAAATGTTATCCATTTACAGGAAGATAAGGGTAACCGTATCAAGATCTATATTAATGGGGTTAAGAAGGCAGATATTGCCGATAATGAAGCAGTTACTAACTATATGAAGTATGGCAATTACGGCACGTTAAGAACCGGAACCGCCACTGTAAAGTGGAGAGCGGTGAAAGTGTATAGAGATGGTACCGCCCCTAACTGATAGTGAAGTGCCCCGAAAAGTTTTAACCTTTCTGGGGCACTTTATATTACTCTTTTAATTCCACTACAGTTCCATCATGGCCCTGCAGCTCCAGCGTATATTTATCTGAAAATTTGCCCAGGCTTTTACCTGTCCAGTGGTCCACTACCTCACAGGGCTTATCCAGCTTAGCCGTAATGGTTCTGGCAGTACTATCCCAGTTCAGCAGCACTATGTATTTACCTTTGGGAGTAGATAGCTTGCCTATCTCAAATTTCCCATCTTCAAAAGCAGCTGCCTGCGGGGTGGGTGGTACTGTTTTCCGTAATACGTTTAACCGTTCGGGTGAGATGGTGGTCAGGTCGTCTCCGCTCAACAGCATGCCACCCGTGCTATATATGAGCGCCGCATGAAAACGGAATTCATTATCCGGCATTTTACCGGTCAGCAGCAGGCAATCGGGATCATTCCACCACAGGCGGCCATTCTGCCAGGCGCGGTACAGGTTTTCCCTGCCCGAACGCTCAAAAACAGACCACTGCCTCTTAATATCCATAGAGCTGCGGGAGCCATGTATAAGGCCCAGAGAGGGCCACAGTGGATGATTACAGCCCAGTATAAAAGCATCGCCGGTACCTTTAAGTATAGCTTCCATACCGCGGCGGTATGCATCTACACGGGTAGCCTGTTTGTCATAGAAATAACCACCGTGTATAGCGCCCCAGAAATTTGCGTCCAGCTTAAAGTAGGTACATCCCCATTGGTTACGCATAATGCGGAACATTTGTTCCAGGTGTTTTTGCACGGCAGGATTGGTACCATCCAATACATACCAGGGTTTAAGCCGCCAGCCGCCGAAGGTAACAAGATCGCTGCGCAGCGGTTTACCACCTGCATCTTTTACCAGCCAGTCAGGATGTTCTTTATATACTGTTGAATTGCTATCGCAAATAAAGGGAGCCACCCATATGGCCGGTTCAAAGCCTTTGCTGCGTATGGTCTTCAATACCGGCTGTATGTTACCGCCAAATGACTTGCCGGTTGATAGCCAGTCGCCCATATGCGGCTGGTAGCCATCATCTATCTGTATGTATCGCAGGGCAGGCAGGTTGGCCTTGATATAATCCAGGTTATCATAAATATTCTGCGCCGTTACCTGCGGGCCAAAGCAATACCAGCTGCACCAGCCGGTAGGTGGTTGCTTAAAGGCCAGGCGGGGATGATAATGATTTATACGGTTGGCAAATTTTTCCAGCAGGGTATTCCCTTCCCCGCCATTCAGCAGCGCCCATTCTTCCAGCTGAAAAGCCGCTCCGGGAGCCAGGGACAGATTTTCCAGGTCCATTACTACTTTAATGGTGTCTGCATTCAGGTAAAACTTGCCTGTAAAGTGTTTGCAGCTGGTAAATCCCAGCAGCAGCTGCGGTTCGCCGGCAGGGTACAGGCGTAACAGGTTGTACACGGCCAGGTAACCGGCCGGCTGTGGCATCCGGTAGTGCCCGTCATCCGTATAATTACCCAATACCTCCGGCTTTTCCAGCGTGCCGCTAGTCTGTGTCAGCATCTGGAATCCTTCGCCATAAAAAGGTGTATTAGATGCTAGTGCTTTACCCGCCTGTGCCAGCACCACTTCCCGGATACGTACCGGTGTACTACCGGTATTGACTATACGTGAAGTACAAAAATCTCCATTCCAGCTGCGGGTGATCTGTACCGTAGCAGGTGCAGGCTGCCCGTTGTCCATTATAATGGTAGCTTTGCTGCTTTTTAATGCCTGCAGGAATTGATCTGCCGGGCCGGCATGCAAAGCTGTTCCTGCCAGCAGGCCTGCTAATAAGCAGGTATAACCCCATTTCTTTAATATCATTCGTATAAAATTTTACCTGGTTGGTATTAAGGTGATCTCAAATAACTTCATCAGCTCCGCACCGGCTATTGTTCCCGGCCGTATAGTTAAAGTATGTACGCCGGCAGGTAATGCTAAGTCGCCTAAAGGCTGGGTCATGATACTTTCTGTTGAGGGCACGGCCTGGGTTTTTCCACTAAGCGTTTTCCCGTTTACGTTAACCAGGAAATTATTTACGCCGGTAGTTGAATCCGCTGCGTATTTGAGAGCAGCATGAAAATGTGCCGGTGTGGTTAGCCGGAAAGTCCAGCTAATGTACTGCGTGGGCTTAGTCCAGTTATATACATAATACTTGGGCGCTTTACCATCTCCATATAGGAAGCCATCTCCATGCAGGGTACCGTCAAAAGCCCGCAGCACATTCGTAATAGACTGAGTATCCAGTACACGTACACTATCGGTTGCCAGATGTTCCTGCATGTCCAGCACTATTACGCTGTTAATGGAATCCGGCGCTGTAGCAGGGAGTGTGATCGTTACATCCAGGTCGTTCACCCGTTTTACGGGCAGTGCTTTTTGTTGCGGATCTGCCAGTAGCCAGGCTTTACGTACATTGCTTTTTAACCCGCCTACATATAACGGCGCTTTGGCCGGCCAGTTGAATACATGCAGGTACAGGCGCTTGCCTTTAAGCGTGCTTTCACCCCAGGGTTGTAAAGGCAATGGAGAGGCGGTAGTGCCGTAAATGCTTTCCCCGTTCACCTGCATCCAGGTGCCAATACGGTGCAGTATAATTGTATCACGTGGGTCTACCAGCCCATTGCCCATTGGGCCTATGTTCATAAGCAGGTTACCGCCCCTGGAAGCAGCTTTGGCCAGCAACCTTATAAAAAAGCCGGCCGGCTTATGGCTGTTATCATACTTTGAATAACCGTAAGATTCATTTGTAGTAGGAATAGCTTCCCAATCCCCGGTAACCGGGTAAAATTCTGCAGGACGATCGGACGTATTCTTATAATCCCCGAAAGAAATATCGGCAGTACGTGCCAGGCGGCCATTCACCACTACATTATTATCTACTTCACGGATGGCTTTTAAGATGCGGATATTCTCACTCAACGGTAATTTACTGGGCGTATCAAACCACAGTATATCCGGATGGTATTTGCGGATCAGCTCCACTATTTGCGGGATCGCTTTTTCGTTCACATATTTTACCGCTTTGGGTAATAGCTCCGGATGAACATTAAACCAGTTAATGCCGCCATGCAAACGCTTATCGCCGCCGGGGTTATCATAATCCCAGTCATTGCCCGGCGCATCCGGGTGCTCCCAGTCAAAGGCGTGGGAATAATAAAACCCGAACCGGATACCATATTTTTTACAGGCAGCAGAAAGCTCCTGCATAGGATCACGTTTGAAGGCGGATGCGCTGATATTCATATCGCTTACTGCAGATGGGTACATGGCCACTCCATCATGATGTTTGGAAGTAATGATCAGGTAACGCATGCCGGCAGCCTTTATCAGCCGCACCCAGGCCTCTGCATTGAACTGTTCAGGGTTAAATGTTTTCAGCAATTTTTCCCGGTAAACCTCCCTGGGTATCGTTTCCTTACGCATGAGGTGCTCTGCATAGCCATCTACTTTTTTACCATTCCATTCCCCGCCGGCGGCGGAATATACGCCCCAGTGTATGAAGCAGCCAAACTTATCCTCCCGCCACCAGGCTATACGGGCATCATGGTTTTCCATGCTGCGTTTCCACCAGCCGTTCACTGCATCATCAATAGCTGCCTGGTCCCGTTCAGCGCCCTTTTGCATCAAAAGGCCCTGCTCATCTCCCTTATCGCCGGCAGGTGTTTGCGCCTGCAGACTTATGGATGTAACAGTAATGATTGCACTTAAAAATATGTGCTTCATAGTATTATATTAGTTGTGCTACGTTAATGGGTATTAATGTTATAATCTTTCCCGGCTGTTGTCATCAGGTCATACTCATAGATCTTTTTCAGGGGCAGCTCCGGCAGCTTGGTTTTGTCCTTCACTTCCGTTCTTACCGGCAATGGAATAAAGTAATAGGGGTTGGGATTATTTCCGCTGGCAGGTTTTAATGCAGTACCTGCTGCAGTTACGGGCACCTGTATACGAATACGGCAGTTGCCGCCCAGTTTACTGTGAAGCACTGCTTTGGTAAGCTTGCCCTGTTTCCATTCCATATCTATTTCAAAGCCACTACGGGCCTTCAGCCCCTTTACATGGCCGTTTGGCCAGGCAGCCGGTAATGCCGGTAATAAATAAACGGCGCCATCATGACTTTGCAGCAGCATTTCCGTAATACCAGAGGTTACGCCAAAGTTGCCATCTATCTGAAAAGGCGGATGTGCATCAAACAGATTAGGGTAAGAGCCGCCCGATCCATCCGCTACACTTACACTATCTACAGTGGTAAGGAACAGTTGTTTGTTCAGCATTGTATAGGCATGGTCGCCATCTTCCAGCCTTGCCCACCAGTTCACCTTCCATGCTTTGGACCAGCCGGTGCCTCCATCGCCACGCAGCAGTAAGCTGCGTTTGCCTGCTGCTGCCAGCACCAGGTTATGTCGCGGTGTAATGAAATAGCCGGGAAACAACCCATATAAATGGGAGAGGTGCCGGTGATGGTCATCGGGATCATCCAGGTCCTTATACCATTCCTGCAATTGCCCGTACTGCCCTACATGGAAGGGATACAGCTCCTGCAGCGTAGCTTGTAACCGGTTTGCAAATGCAGCATCTTTATTTAATACCTGCGCTGCCTGCACCGTATTATTGAACAGGTCACGTATTATGGAAAGATCCATGGTAGTGGCTATGCTCACGGAGCCTTCTCTTTTACCATTTACCAGGAAATTATTTTCCGGAGAGGTGGCCGGGCTGGTTACCCATTGGCCCTTATCGTTCTTTATCAGCCAGTCCAGCATAAATTCTGCTGCAGACTTCATAACTGGGTAGGCGGTATCTGCCAGGAAGGAACGGTTGCCGGTGAACAGATAATGCTCCCACAGGTGCCGGGTAAGCCAGGCTCCTCCCATAGGCCAGATGGCCCACCTTGGATTACCCCGTGGATCATTAAAATCAATACCGCCTGCAGGATTGGTCATGGCCCAGATGTCTGCATTATGATGTGCGGTCCAGCCTCTGGCGCCATAATTAACGGCAGCGGTTACACGCCCTTTTTTGGCCAGCTGCATAATAAAGTTGAACAATGGGATACCGCATTCACTGAGGTTGGCCGTTTCAGATGGCCAATAGTTCATTTCTGTATTGATGTTAATAGTATAGTTGGAGCCCCAGGGCGGCTGCATTTCATGGTTCCATAAACCCTGCAGGGTCATGGCTGGGCCGCCTTTACGGGAGCCTGCTATCATCAGGTAACGTCCATATTGATACAGCAGCGTGGTCAGCTGCGGATCGCGGTGGCCGCCACTGGCCGTGTATGCCTTTAGCCGCACATCAGTAGCCTGTGTTGCAGAGCTGTCTTTACCAAGATCCAGCTGCACTTTGCAGAAAAGGCGCTTGTAATCTCTTTCATGTTCCAGCAGCAGCTGTGCATAATCTTTTTGCCTGGCAGCATCCAGGTAACGCAAAGCTTCAGCAGCAGGATCTTTACCCTCCCTGCCCGGAGATTTATCGGGTCCGTTATAGCTGGTGCCTATGGATAGTAACAATACTACTTCTGAAGCACCCTGCACTTTTAACCCGCTGGTATCAGCATGCACGGCGCCATCTTTTACCCTTGCCTGCAAATGCACTTCGTAATTCATTCCCTCACCGGGTGCATACACAATTTGCCGGGCTTCTGCGGGGCGGTTAGCTACATACTCCGGGCATTTGCCTTTCATGACCACATAACGGTCGTTCACCGCCTGTGTGTGATGCGGCATGGGGTTTTGAAAACGTGTATTAAAAGTAATAGCGCCGGAGTGGCTGGCCCTGAAACGAACTACCAGCAATTGCGCCGGGTAGCTGATGAATACTTCCCGTGTATAGGTAACTCCACCTGCAGTAAATGTTACGGTGGACAAGGCATTGTTCAGGTCCAGCTGCCGCTGGTATTGTTCCGGTGCGCCATTGATGCTGTTATCAAAAAACAGGCTGCCCAGGGTCAGGTAACGGGCACTGTACAGGCCCATCATTTTACGTGCAACCTGGTCTGCCTCCAAATATTTTTCTTCAGACAGCAGCTGGCGTATAAGCGGTAACGTTTGTTTGGCTTGCGGATTATTACCATCACGCGGCCCGCCTGACCACAGATAGCCTTCATTCAATTGCAGCTGTTCCTGCTGCACGCCACCAAATACCATAGCGCCTATACGACCATTGCCTACCGGCAGGGCGGCTATCCATTGCGTGGCTGGCTGTTGGTACCATAGCCGTAGCAGCGAATCTTCCGGCGGCGCTGCGGATAAAACCTGTACTGCTAATAATAAAAGAAGGGTAATGGTGTAACGTTTCATACTGGAATTCAGATTTTGTAGAACAGCAGATCTGTGATGACTTTATTTTTATAAGATCAAGCTTCCAGGCTTTACTGAAATTGCTGAAGAATATTTAGTGCAACAGGTGGCTTATAGTAGCTCACTAAACCTGACGCCCATTATTAATGATAAGCAATACAGTTACTAACAGCATTCTTGTAATAGAGAAAAAAAGGATGGACTAATAATATTTACGTCCTTCTTTTTTCATAAACCTGGAATCTTGATTCAAATTAAGCAATCGATTGCATAAAATAAAATTCTGGTGAAGATTGCATCAGGAACAGCGGAAATCACATTAATACCACTGAAAAAACCTTCGTTCAAAACTTAAGGAAAGGGAGTAATGTGCCGGGCAAAATGTTCAGGGATACCGGTGGTATTATCTGATCCTATCGCTGGCAAAAGCTGGCAGAATATCTGGTTGTATTGAACAAAAAGGAACAAACAATGAAAACGCTTTTCATAGTATCAGCATATGAACAAAATGGGATTAAGCTCCCAAAGCATCTGCCTGAAAGCCTTTCTACAAGTGTAACCGGGAATATTGTCCTTTGATAATTTACCGGTGCTGTTTAAGCAACGATGTATTGAATTTTTGAGGTTGAAAGAAAATAGTGCTTACTGTAGATCATAAAACTAAAAACGCCCCGTAATTGCGGGGCGTTTTTAGTTTCGTCATGGATGCTGATAAAGATGGTAAACAAGGGTTCCTGATGGCGGCAGGCCTGGCCCACCATCGGTATATCCCAGCGCTACCAAAGTTCCGTTAACTGGATTGGTGTCGGCATCGCTGACAATTTCTGCATTTGCCAACGTGCTCCAGGCAACAAACTGGCCGGAAGGGGTGTACCATGCGTAATTAATGATGGCAGGTCTTGCTGTTTGGGTCTGTTTAGTTGAAAATGAGCTTAACAGAAAGATCCCGGCGAATAGTGGGAAAAAGAGAAGGGCTTTCACGTTTTTCATGTGAAAATGTTTAATGGTTAAGAGGAGTATATCATTTAAATCTACAAAAGAGATTTGAACAATCAAAGAACATTTCAGAACATGTTTGTATGAATTGTGTAACAGCCGGATTATATGGGCAAACGGTATTATAGGTTTCGTGATTTAAGTTATTTACATACATTAGCGGCGTAAAAATGTTAATCATGGAATATGTAAAAGAATATGTTGTTAATCCTGATCATATAGATGTTCAGGGAATAATGGATGGTCTGTTTTACCCTTTTTACATGGAATATTGCCGGCATGAGTTTATAAAAGATGTTCTTGGATTTGGCCTCGAAGAAGAAGCGAAAAAAGGAATAAATATGGTTTTGTCTCAGTATACGATCAATTTCCTTCGTTCCCTCAAAAAGGATGATAGATTTACAGTAACCTGTGAATTGTTTGCTGATAAAAGTGGCAAACCTCAAATACACTTTGAGCAAAAAATAATTCTAAACGGAAAGATCGTTACCAAAGCAGTTTTCACCGGAACCTGTGTACCTGCTACCGGTGGACGGCCATTCCTCCCGGATTCGATCAAAGAAAAATTGCTTACAGCGCCTATATTGGAATCTTAATAAAGTACCAACCCGACCCAAAATGAAATTTACAAAACTGGTCCCCAATGTATTTTATACAGACATTAAAGTAGGTCTCCGGCTTTTTGTTGAGTGCCTGGAATTTAATATTGGGTATGATGAATTGAACTCGGAGGATCCTTTTTGTGTGATCGAAAAAGATGAATTGCGTATCAACCTTTTTCAAAACAAGGAGTATGCAGAAAAAGACCGGCCTGAATTCAGGCTGGTAACAACTGATATTAAAGAGGTGTATAAAAAAGTAGCATCAACGCATCCGGAATTACTGCATCCCAATCTTAACAAAATTACACTCCGGCCCTGGGGCGCCAGGGAATTTGCATTGAAGGATGAATCCGATGTTTGTATGATCATTCAGCAATGGTAATTGTAGTTAGTGTTTACTCGCCATCGGGATCCACTACATCTGTTTGGGCTACGCGGCCAACCTGCCCATCCTCCAGCCGTACCTTTATTCCTCTTGAATGATAGGCTGCTGATGTAAGCACATCTTTAACAATGCCATATGTTAACTTACCACTTCGCTGGTCTTTTTTAAGGATAATGGCTACTTCCTGTCCGGGATAAATGTCTTTTCTATATTGGCCATCCATATGTTTTCTGTTTATCAGCCGTAAAATTATTGAAGGAAAACATCATTATGGCAAAAATGTATCAGAAAAGGTGTCGATGCTTTGTTTCCTTGACTGGTCCATTTCAGTTATTACGCTCTCCATAGCCAGGTTCTCAATCACCAACAGTAAGAGCACCGTTCGGTTATTTGCTGCTGCAACAACTATTGGGGTCAACAATTGTCCCGTACTGTATCGGGACAATTGTTGAACCAGCTTGCCAGACTAACAAATTGTTAGCTGGTAGTGTATACATTAAGATCTAAGTGGTTGCAACCAATATTGGTTCAGCATTCGATAGGGAAAGCCCATCCGCCCGGCCGGCAAAATATTTACCTGAGAGGTCGCTCCCGGATACAATTTCTGCATTCCGCAAACCCGCTTTAGCAGAAAGCTCCAGCATCTGCTCAGGTGTGAAAAAGCTGAGAAATGGCGTCCCTGCAGCCGCAGCTCCTTTCATGGCCATCTCAAGCAAATGTTGTTCGTCTGGATGTAGCAGCTCTTTCGGTAACAAAAAAGACATAGCTAATGTAGAATGCGGAGCCAGGGATGCAACCTGCTGAAGCATGCCCAGTATCGCCTCTTGTGTAAGGTACATGCTAACACCGGTACAGGCAATGATTGCCGGGCTACTGGCATCAAAGCCGGCATTTTTCAGCGACAAAAGCCAGTTGGCATTTTTTTCAAAATCAACCGGAACGAACCGCAGTCTATCAGGTATACCTAAGCCGAGTGCAATCAGGCGCTGCTCTTTCCACGCCTGTGTGTTGGGTTCGTCAATTTCGTAAACTGTTATTTTTGAACTCAGTTCCTTTTGCCGTAAGGCAAAGGTGTCAAGGCCGGCGCCCAGTATAACATACTGCTGTACTCCACGGTTAACGGCCGCTGCCACCAGGTCTTCTACAAACCTCGCCCGCGTAACTATTGACAGGCGTGCTTGCCGGGTGCCTTCCGGATTCATGTCCGGCCGTTGTTGCCAGCTGGCTTCCGGGCCTGCCAGCTGCAGGCCAAGTTCATCTTCCAATATGTGCGGTGGTGCATCTACCTGCAGATGTAATGCTCTCCATAAAGCCACGCGCACGGCGGTATTATCCGGAATTGTTTTTTGCATAGACTAATTGTTTACATCATTGAATGAGAACATTGGATCAAAACAGGATTAACTGCCAGGAGAAATTGTATTGATCTGAAAAGAAAGCAAACTTACGGCTGAAGCCATAACTATCCAGCGGCATCATCACCTTACCTTCTTTTAAGAGTGCCTGATAAAGGGTTTCAATTTCTGTATCAGTTTCACAGTTTACGGCTATGGATACAGAAGGATTAAAAGAGTAGCTGCCCTCCGGATCATCTGCAGCCATATATTCTGTGCCTGCCAGTGAAAAAAGCACATGTTTGATCAACCCTTTTTCGGCGCCCGGCTCGCCCGGTTCAAATCCTTTTATCTCCTTTATTTCTGAATTGGGAAGGAGCGATGTATAAAATGTAACGGCCTCTTTCGTTTTCCCGCAATTATTGCCGGTAAACATCAGGAATGGTATTGTCTTTTGCATAAGTGTTCATTTAACCTGAGGCAAAGGTACCGGCTGCGGCTAAATTGAAATTGTACAAAAGCGACACGCACCTGCTATGATTGCCACTCCGGAAAACCAGGCATCCGTTCAATGGTTTTACGCAGGTAAATGCGGGGGCTTGCCCCTGAAAACAATTTAAAGTCGCGGATAAAATGAGACTGGTCGTAGTAGCCGATCGAATGCGCAAGATCTGTGAGGGAATGAAACTTGCTCTGGCGCAAAAATGCCAATGAGGTCTGGAACCGGCAAATACGTGTAAACAGGCTGGGGGCAATGCCTATATATGAATGAAAGAGCCGTTCAAGCGAACGTCCCGATAAGTTGAGATCATGCAGTACACGGGATAGATTTGCGCCCTGCTGCAGCGCGCCAACAGCATATTCCACTTTTTTATTTCCACCTTCATGACGGCGCACCTGTGCCAGCAGAAATGTGGACAAGCAATTAACCTGTTGTTGCAATGAGCTGCAATTGAGGAGCTGTTCAGTTAGGACTGTTTTAGTAAGCTGAGAGATACATGTATTTTGATGGGTCAGCTCATTTGCGTTTAAGCCAAAGACTGATTTTAGCGCTGTTGGCTGAAAGCTTACGCCAAGGGTGCGGAAACTGCCATGACAATGCAATTGCCCATACTTTGTCGCCTGGCCGAAAACAAATAGCTGCGGCAACCGTTCTCCTTCAAAACCGGCGAATGCCTCGGGTTTCTCCTGGAAAATAAGCCCTGGTATACCATTACACATTGCCGTGAAGGTCTTTGGCGATACATCATCCGTTTGATCCTCCAGCATCCAGAAATGACGGACATAATTTTTGAGGGATGGAGGAGGAGGAATTATCTGAAAGTTCATGCGGCAGTTTTTCAGGAATAAAGATACGACGTAACCTTAGTACGGGTAATTACCATCCTGTATTTGCATTAAAAAAAGCCATTATAGTTGCATATATTTGGTAGTGATGAGGCTATTACCAGGTACCCATAAAGAGCATGTAAACACCGTTTTAAGATATTTATAATGGCATTGAACATCCCACAGCTTATTCTGCAGTTTATCGAAAACCACATAGAGACAGACACCATGTTATTACCCTTTCATTACCCCAAAAAGAACGAATGGGAGGAATTTCAAAGCGGTTTCAGGTATCACGGCCTTTCAGGGAAAGATCTTACATCAACCAAAGAAGGGGAATGGCAGCCAGGCTGGTACGTTATAGCACTGAACGAGATGGATGATCCTTTTTTTATTGACCTGAACGAAGAGGCTTCAGGCTTTCCGGTTTATTATGCGCTGCATGGGGCAGGGCGATGGGATGCCATTGCCCTTGGTTTCGATATTGCTTCTTTTGGCCGTTTTTTGGAGCAAATGGAAAAGGCTGGTAAAGATAAAACAGCATGCCTTCAGCTCGTGGAGCTTTCTACAGATATCCAAAACCCTTTCTGGCTGGAACTTCGCACGACCATACAGGAATGGGACGATGAAGAAACGGAAAATACAGAAATTGACCCTGCATTGCTCAGGTACGGAAAACTGGTCGTTACAGATGCTGGACCCAACAAAGTAAAAGTGGCCAAATACCTCATGAAGATCTGGGAAATTAGCCCGCAGGAAGCATTAGCCAGACTAACGCAACCGGATGTACTGGTAGCAATTGGCTTTGTGCTACATCTACAAAAATATAATGATGACCTGCAGCAGCTTGGGGCAAAGGTGGCCTGGTCTGATTTACCACTTTAAAATTCCAGATCCAGCGGGGCGGGATTAAATTGTTGTACTAAAACAAAAAAGCTTTGAGTGCTTTATGCTCAAAGCCTTTACTAATGCGTAGCGAGAAAAGGCGGATCATCTAACCTGTTAAATCATTTTCTCTGAAATTAGCTTTACTTTATTATAACGGAAACACTACAAGTAAATCTTTTCATCATCTTCACGAGCAAAGGCACAGTTACCGCCAATTACAAAAAATATTCACGACAGATGATTCAATTGGATTCTAAAATACTGAACACTTCAGAACAAGCAATTTTTTATGCGCTGCAAAGGCAAATAGATGCTGAAATTAGTTTTGATAGGGAAGTTCAAAAGCTCAGAATTTGTGGAAGAATAAAAGTGGAGGTCAAAAAATAAGACTGCGTTTGAAAATATAGCAACTACTCTCAATCTATATATGTCTATGTGAGACTATAATATTTCGGCTTAAGAAATTAGGTCATTATGTTGATTAAATTTTATGTTGTAGTGCTTTATTTTGAACTGTAGAGGATTTCTTAAGACATAGTTAATTATTTGAAAAACCTAATCAATATAAATCTCGCACTTTCCATCCGCAATATCTTTTTCTACCTTTTTATACTTACTTTCAATAATTTCACTTGTACCCTTATACTTAACTTTAACAAATTCGTTCCTCCCATAAGTTCTCGATTTCTTTATAGGGATATTTCTACTATTTGTGGTCTTAATAATAACTTCAGCAGCATTTCTTATATCTTCTAACCCTCTCTCCCCTAAAAGATTACTCTTTTGTTTCTGAATCTTCTCATCCTTCGACAAAATCAGAACTTCAGTAGCGTTCTCCCGTGCTAATTCATATCTCTTCAACTTTAAATTTGTATAAGCTTCATAGTATTTAATCAACAGCGAATTAATTAGCAATTCACTTGGAATACGATCTTTTACAGTATGAAAAATTTCAATGGCCTCTAAAGCTTTATTAAAATCTGAGGTACTATAATAATTTTGGATTATAGAGGCATATATTTCAAAATCGATAAAATCAATCTTATCAAAATCTGAAATTTTAAATCGTTTGAGATAATCGAGATAGTATTGGGACTTTTTATCTTGATTTGTAAAATACGTTAGAAATTTAGAAATCTTATATTTTGTCTCATCAGACAATGCAAAAATTTCACTTTCGAAGTTCGTAAAGAGTTGTCTTAAAGCACCAATAATGTCAGGCAATGAAGTCGTTATACTTTTTGCTATACACACATATATTGCACCGAAAAGCTCTTCGCCAATTGGCCCCGAACCCAGAAGGTTGATGTGAGGTCTTATTCGTTCAAACAAGGAGTTATAATGATTAGCTAGAATTAAAACAGCATAAACATTTAATGTTTCAATCGAAAAGTCCAATGGATTACTAAAATTACTTGCAGCTGGAACAGCTTCTTTAGTATCAATGAGATCCAATACGTGGCTCAGCAACTTCTCTTTCTCTCCCAAATCTGATAAAATCTGATAAAAAGACAAGGCAATTACAGGCTTGTTTTCAACACATGCATGCTCCATAGAGGACCTATAATGAAGCATCGCGTTCTCCCTATCATTTCGCGCAGCATATACATTTCCCAAATGCATATGTGCAATAGATTTACTCTGATCAATCAACTCTTCTTTCACCTTTAATTTATCCAATCCCCTCTCTTCAATAACGTCTTTAAATATACTCTCCGCTTGCTTCTTAGTTTCATCATCAGTTGATTTTAAGCAGGATATTCCGTAATTAATTAATGCTCGGACATACTCAACATCCTTTCTTCCACTTCTAATTATTTCAGATAGACAAGCTAAGCTCTCATCTATCAGATTCAAATTATGGTATGCAGTACCTTTTAGATTTAAATTATAATAATAGTAACGCGCTTGATCTTGAATGTCAAAATTCGCTTTGTTGAAATACTCAATGGCTTGATCATATTTCCTCAAGTGCATTTGGCAAACACCCATGTAATGATAATAAAGAGGGGTATTGACCTCATCAAAAGCACTAACTTCCAATGCTTTTTCAAAGTGCAAAAGTGCTTCGGAAAAATCCTCTTTTTTATAATAGTCTATTGCAACATCCAAGACACCCTTTTCCTCCTCATCTATCGACTTTATCCAGTCCAGATTTACAGATCGCCTAATTATCTCATTTTTAATATGTATATCGTCATCTTGATAATTAATTATTCCGCAGAGATACAATTTGCTTTTTATCTTGTCAGAAACCTCTTTACCCTTCTTGTATTCAATTTCGACTATGGAATTCCTAATTTCTCGGTCACTCTTCACTATTTCCCGAATATTGTCAATTGGTGGTTTGTCATAAGCGGTTAAATATAGTTTCTGTACTACGCGATCGATATCCTGAGTTTTAATTACATTGACATCATTTTCTGATTCAATTTCAGAACATAGATCCCATGTCATTCTTGGATTTCCGCTAGTCCAATAGAAAATTCTATCTCTAACATCATCACTAATGTTAAGCTTGGAATTGTTAAGAAAAATTTCAAATTCACTTCGGTTAAAATCGTTTAAAAATATTTTCTGACCAATATTAAAAGGAGATATTTTTGCATCCTTAATTATTTCATTTGGCTCGATTACGCCTGATAAGATATATGTTAGATTTTCGAGTTCACTATAATTTACCCTCGAGAAATAGACACTTCTAATTTGAGCGAAAATCTGATCGGAGTATTGAGTCTTCGTCAAGGCATCAATTTCATCGAGTATTATTACCAACTTGCCAGGAATGGATTTAAGCAAAAGCCGGAGCTCAATAGTGTGTTGTTTATGAGCAGGAACATTCCTAAGGTCATCCCGTTTTTCAAGAATTTCCTTTCCTATCTCGTCAAACTTATTTGGATTAGTATCTACTGCTGTATCGATAATATTTTCAAAGCAGGATCTAGCATCATCAAAAGGATTTGATAAATCAACATATACAAATACATCTGATTCAGATTGAAGATTTCTTTTTGCATTTAACAAAAGATTAGTTTTTCCCATTTGCCGAGACACTAAAACGTACCCCGGCCTTCCCATATCATCAATAATATTCTTTATCTGCCTATCAGCATCTCTCTGAACATAGAGTGATGAAGGAACAATTGTATATGGTTTAAGTATCTTATCCATTATTATATTGATTAAACTCCCGTTCAGTTTCACTTAACACAAATCTAATTGTTGGTTCACTAAAATCATTAATAGTAAGTAAACTCCGGAAAAACTTCTTGACAAAACGTGGAGATCCTTTTGCCGCACCTAATAAACGCTGCCGAGATTGAGATGGTAGTGGAAAATCAAGCTCTTTTTCTATTAAGTCAACGAGATTATTTATGTCTTGTTCTGACCAATACTCAAGTGGGAAAAAAGATACCCCTTGATGTATCTTTTGTTGGAAAGCTTTTAAATACTTTTGAGGGTCGTTAATTGAAGACAAAACAAATTTAATCCCGTCGAGCTCTTGGTGCAAATTCTTAGTAAAAAGAATCGAACAAAATTTTGTAATAAAGGAACTATAATCTTCTTCTGAACTAATAGGTATTTCTTCAACAAAAATGATAAGTGTCCTGTCCGAATATTCTTTTTTCAATATATTAAATAACGCCCTTGAACACTCCTGAAAGGTTGCCGGAAGATTTACCTTAGAAGATGGATCATTTTTACTCGCTATCTCAAGAAAAATTTCAGTAAAGTAAACATCAATATCCTGTCCAACACATGCAGCTAATCCAATCTGAACAAAATCAACTTTTCCTTTCTGCAAATTTCTAATTATTAAATTCGATTTACCCACACCTGAAGGACCAAAAACCCAAACACTAAATTGCGAAATTGCGATATTAAAATTGGCATCATTCCCTCTTACTATATAATAAGCATCTTTGCTTTTATCATACACCTCAAATAAAACCTTACTGATCGGAATTGAACAAACGAGTTGTTTTTCAGGCGCGTTGGACGCAGGGAATATTTCTAAATCCCTAAATGCTGTATCAGAATTAAAAACATACACACAGGCGTCGAGAGCAGATTGTATCGCTGTAGTCTGACGCAGTTCTTTATCCAGGCCTTTATTACCATCTGCAAAATCACAAATCCCCTTAACTAAAATCCAGTTAGCTTTGCCATCACATGCTGCAAAGACTCCAACCCCTTCCATCTCCCCACCTTTGGAGTCTGGATTTTGTCCAATCAACTTATTTCTATGATCGATATTATCAATCAATTCTTCACCTGAAAGAAGTCTCGTAGGAATAAGCTTAGCAAGAACACCTTCCCTTATAAAATATTCCCAATCTCTAATATTTTTAAACCGGTTCAATAATATTTTACTGCATTGTGCCTCCATTCCTCTTTGTATAATTTCGTCGCTTCCTACCCTTTTTGAATCATATGGTATAATCGATTCAGAAATCAACACATCTCCTATATTTTGTTTCGTAGAATCTACTCCAAACGCAATTCCAATCATAACAACAACAGTGACCTTCAAAAAAAGAATCGCGTCTGTCACGGTTGTTATGGAGGAAGCGCGGGAAACTGACCCCATAGAGCATTGCACATGAGCTATATTGTATTTCCCAAACTTCCCAAAATAATAGGTTGATGCCCCCCCGTGAACTTTGATAAGTGATAACCGGCCAGAGATTGGGCTCAATGCTTCATGTAAATTTTTAGTTTCTAGCTCCGTGGCAGTAACCAATAGAATTAAACTGCCATTCAATAATTCAGGTATTGTTTTGGAATCAACTTCCTGATAAGAAGGTATACTCATCAAAGAATCTATATAAAAATCAATGAATATTACAGTACATGACAGGTAGTAAAGTTATCAAACCTTAGCTATATAAGCCAACTTTTCATATTCATATCTCCTTTCTTGGAGTGTTTCTCAATAAACATTGTTAAAAATGTTATTTGAATCTACCGAAAATAAAAAAGTAAGCTAAAAAAAAGGATTGTTCGATATTGAACAATCCTTTAATACCTCTGTGTAGCGAGAAAGGGAGTTGAACCCTTGACCTCAGGGTTATGAATCCTGCGCTCTAACCGCCTGAGCTACCTCGCCATATAAGCCCCTCTTTTTTACGGAGGGAGTGCAAAGATAATGGTCAATCCTGAAATATCAAAAACTAATCAATTTTTCTTAATAAATCCCCGGTATCAGCCGCTTAGTATGCTTTTTATATTCCAGGTAATCCACCCCTAAAGCCTCAGCCAGCATTGTTTCCTCCACATGGATCCGGTACAGGAAAGCGATCGTCACCGGTACAAATACCACCAGCAGGGCTACCCAGTTATTCATGGAAATGCCAAACCCCAGAAAAGAGAGCAGCGACGCCGAATAGGAGGGATGCCGCACATATTTGTACATCCCATCCCGCTTAACAGTATGCCCTTCCCGGATGGCTACATTCACCGTAAAAAAACGGCCCAGGGAAATAACCGCGATCAGCCGCAGCACCATACCTGTTATAATAAGCCCGATTCCTGCCAGGCCAATAACAGGGGACTTTATAATGGGAAAATAGGTCCGTTTAGAGATGTTTACAGCAGCAATCACACAAACCATTGCCGTTATCCATATATAGGTCAGGGAGTGTTTATCCGGTTTTTTATCATTTTGCCCGGCACGCAGCACCCGGTTCAGGATGATCTCTGATGCAAACCAGCAGAAGTAGACAATATTGAAGAACAGCTCCATTGGTATCGGTTCTCCTAAAGGTAATGGCTACAATGGCAATAAGCAAAAATTGCAGGACGGCTCTGTAACTTTGATCATCAACAATGGTGTTGCTGCAATAACAATAAGCAAGAATTGCAGGTTGACCGACTACCGCCGCCCCCCCCTTCGCAGGTATGAAATTTTACCGCAGTCAACCAGTCTAACTTTAGGTTCTCCCTTAAAATAACCGGTATGGAACAGTTACACCTACCGCAGATCTGTTGTCCGTTTCCGGCCAGCATCAGCCATCTGTTGGATGATGTGCATGCGCATAATATGTATTGGGTACAGCAATTCAACCTGGCGCCCACTCCTCAACTTATGGCAGCTTACCGCCAGGCCAGGTTTCCCTGGTTCGTTTCCCGTATCTATCACACTGCTGATTACTTAGAGCTTTGCCTGGCCTGTGATTTCTGTACCTGGCTGTTCAGGGTAGATGATCTGCTGGAACAGCTGGGAGGCAACAAACGGCAGCATGAGCGCGTGGTGCAGGAAATGATCCGCGTACTGGAACATGGGCAGGCCAGTGTATTGAGTGAGCAGGCCACTTTAGCCGCCGGGTTAATGGATATCTGGGAGCGCATGAAAGCCCTTTGCCCACCGGGCTGGCAGCGCCGCTTTATAAAGAACATGAAGAACCTGTTTGATGCCACCTGCTGGGAAGCGGATAACCGGTTTGCTGCCCAGCCACCCGGCATAGCAGAGTATATTAAAATGCGGCCTTATACCAGCGCCATGTACCCCTGCATTGACCTAATAGAGATGATGGGGCAATCCTGGCTGCCCGACGAGATCCGTTTGCATGATGCGGTGCAGCAGCTCACCCTTACCTGCATAGAGGCTGTATGCTGGATAAACGATCTGGTTTCTTTTAATAAAGAACAACGGATCAACGAGCCGCATAATGTAGTATTGTTGCTGCAGGGTGAGCATCGTTTAAGTCCCTATGATGCCATCCGCGAAGTAACAGAGGTCTGTAATGAAACTATTCGTCACTTCCAGTTCCTGGAAAATAAATTGCTTACAGGCGGAAAGGTAGTGCACAAAAATTTGCCGCATTACACGGCCGGGCTCCGCTCCTGGATACGGGGAAACCTTGACTGGAGCATATTTGATACAGAACGTTATGGTGTGAAAGTGGTAAAGCGGGATGAAGAATATTTGTCATTCAGCAAAATATTCCTGGAGGAATAATAGTAAAGGCTAAATACAACAACTTTAAAAAAAATAGCCACCTATGCCGGGTGGCTATTCATGTAAAATCTAAATATTAAAATGTATCAATCCAAAATTAACTCCATTTGAATGTTAGCCCTTTCATAGGGTGAGGGCGGGCCGGTTATTTTCTTAAACCCCAGTTTATGGTAAAGGTTAATAGCCGGCTTTAAAATAGTATTGCTTTCCAGGTACAGGCGATGAGCGCCAATGCTACGGGCCTTTTCTATAATAGCATTCCCCAGCAGCCAGCCAATGTTCTTCCCGCGCGCTTCGGGTGACACGGCCATCTTGGCCAGCTCATAACCGCCGTCTTCCATTTTAATAAGGGCACAGGTACCCACTGGTTCATCATTATAAACAGCCATCAGGATATATCCGCCTTTTTGCAGAATGTATTCTTTGGGATGGTCGAGCGCTTTGTAATCGGCCGCTTCCATTTTAAAATAAGTAGTGATCCATTCTTCGTTCAGCTTCCTGAATGCTGCTGCGTGTTTGGGCTGGTAATCTATGATCCGCACCTCTGTGCTTTCCCGTTGTTTTTTCTCCTCTTGCACGCGCCGCAGCAGGCTTTTCTGCTCTAGTAAAAACTCCCATTCTGCAATGCCTTTCCACAGGTCGTACTGCGTGGTTTTCATGGCAGTATCCACCGCAGCGCCTACATCTTTATACTGATCCTGTATTTTAATGCGGATGGCTTCCCCGGCAGCAGAGAGGGTAATGTAGTTCTTACGCCCATCCTTTTTGCCTTTCTTCTCTTTCACATATCCTTTCTTAGCCATTTCCCGCACAATCTGGCTTACAGAAGGGTGGGTGTGTCCGATCTCCTGCGCTATCTCTGTAATGGTCCTTTCCTCCCCGCGGGATAGTACATAAAATACCGGGAACCATTTCGGCTGCATGTCAATAGCATACAGACTGTAGATCTGTGAGGCCTCTTCCGTTAGCAGGTCGCTCAGGCGCCGCAGCCGGCTGCCCAGAGCCATTTTTCCTATTTCATCGTAAAAATCCATAACTCTATCTTTAGTTACGTAACTGCTTACGTAAATTTATGGGGAAATATTTTTACCGCCAAATTTAGTTGCTGCAGTTTATTAGGAACCGTGAGTTTTCCGCCGGAATACTTTTGCCAGTTGCAAATTTTGCTGCCAAATGAGAAAAGAAAAAAACTAATATCAGCTCCCCATTATAAACTTCAATCGGGATTATTTAACCAAGGTGTAACCTATTCTAGAACAAGACCCTCTATGTTTTCCCATGTCCCTCTCATGTCTTTCTCATGACTTTCCCTACTAAATCCCATGTTTTTCCCTAGTGAATCCCTGGTGAAGTTCATGTCAGGGTATATTTTTTAGCCATACATGCGGTTATAATCCCTTCCCTCCATGTGTACGTGTATGGCTGGTTTCCAGCAAAAGAGTGATCATATGTGCCGACAATCCATCCGACCGCTTGTAAAACGCATACCGTAATGCCGCTTCCCGGAAAGAATAGTTGCCCAAAAAAGGTTTGTAAAACGCATACCGTATGCCCATGCCCAGCTTGTAGCTGTTAAAGGTAGAAAGGTCGTAGTCAGAAGTATAAAAACGCTCACTAAGAAGATGCTCCTTATAGGGCTTAAAATATTTACTGCCCTGTTGATTATAATATCGCAGCAGGGGAGATAAGGTAAGCCGGGGCGTTATTTTTACCGGCGCTTCCAGCTGCAGCGTATGTGCCGTAATACCAAAGTTATCCCGGTAAAAACGGTAATAGGAGCGGAGAATAACCCGCGAGCCTACAAAAGTGTTCAGCTGTATACCCAGCGGCATTTTCCATCTTTTCCGGGGCAGGTTCTCTACTTTTAAGCTATCGCCCAAAAAATATACGCGGTGAAAAGGGGTGGATAATAATCCATACTGGTATACCAGCTCCGGGAAAACAGCCAGCTGCATGCGCTCATTGATCACCTGGTACAAAGCAAAGCTGGCATTGTAAGAGCGGCGTTTGTACTCCGTAAACCATTCTTTATACCGCAGCTCTTCCGGGTAGATCAGCTTTTCAGGTGAAAAATGATCAGGGTCCAGCCGGCCCCAGCGCAGATCGTCCAGGAATACCTGCAGGGAAGCGCTTACTTCACGGGTACCGCCGGCATTTGCCTGGCTCAGGGTTATGCCAACAGGTACAGAAAAATAATCGGATTCAATAGAAAAGCCGGAGTGGATACCTACCCGTACACGGGACCGCCGTAACAGCCGGCTGTAACCGGCATCCAGGTGAGTACGCGCATCTACCCGGGAGGCAGAGGAAACAATATGGTCTATTTTATCAGTGGATGCAGAGGTGATCACATCCACCCCCATATTAACATGAAAGGTATTTACAGAATCACGTTTATGCGTAATAGTTACCTCCGGCGCATATACCTGTAATGCCTCCGTACCTATACCTCCGGTAACAGCAGAATGATCGCCTTCCTGTGTATAATAAGAGAAGAGCAGCTGCACATCCGTTTGCGATACCCGCTGCTTTTTATACGTACTGTCTTTTGCCTTTTGTGCAGATGCAGATAAAGCCGTTGCTAAAAGTCCTAATACCAGATATTTCTTTTTCATGCCCTGATTCAGTTACAGCCGCATCCTCCGCTGGCTTTGCCATTGCCGCCGCCGCTGGCGCCTTCGCGGTAAGTATGTGCACCTTCTTCAAATTTTTCTATGTCGCGTTTACCGGGTTGCATATTTTCATCATTCAGGTAAGCCCGCTGGTAAGGTTTTACACTTACACAGCTGTGCAGCGCAAATATCAGCACTGCCGTCACGAATAAAATATACCGCCTTGTTGTATTATGCTGTTGCATGGATATTAATATGCCTGGATTGAAAAACCTGGTTCTCTGCATCTATAAGCAGGCAATGTACATTCGGTAGCTGATCTACCAGGTACATGCCGGCCTCACGCCCCATTACTGTTACAGCCGTAGCCAAAGCATCTGACAGCTCTGCGCTGGGGCTCACCACCGTTACGCTTTTAATAAAGGGAACCGGCTTACCGCTCACGGGATCTATATTATGGGAATAGCGGATGCCGTTCTGCTCAAAGTATTGTTCATAATTACCGGAGGTAGCTACCGCCGCATTATTTATCGGTAACCAAAGCATTATTTTAGCAGGATTATCCGGGTCGGCAATACCTATTTTCCAGGGGCTGCCATCCGGCTGCGTGCCCCAGGCTGTGAGGTCGCCACTGGCATTTATTACGCCGTTTTTTATACCCTTAGCCATCCATAAGGCTTTTACCCGGTCTGCCGCATACCCTTTACCAACTGCGCCAAAACCAATACGCATGCCTTTACGCGATAAGTAAACGGTACGGTCCCCTTGTAATTGTATATGTTGGGAGCCCACTGCCTGCAGGGTAGCGGCCAGTGTAGCCGCATCCGGTAGCTGAAAGGAGCTGCCTTTAAAATTATACAATGCCTTTAATGCCCCTGCCGTAATATCAAACGCACCCTGTGTAAGTGTGGATAAACGGATGCAGCGTGCTATAAGGGCATATACTTCCTCATCCACTTGTAGGGGCTGCACACCGGCTTGCCGGTTCAGCAGCGCGGTTTGGGAAGTATTATTAAATTCAGTGAGTAATTGTTCAATACGTTGTATCTCCGCCACGCCTTCGTGTAAGCGTTGCTGTGAGGTAGCCGCATCCTGCTCCACAACGATCAGCTCAAAGTCTGATCCCATTAACCGCAGCTGTACCTTATGGCTTTGCATACACGTTATTTTAGCATTTGCCGCACAGCGGTAATAAAATCCCCCGCAGTCTGGTGGTTGAAAGGCACTTGCGCTAACATTTTCTTTGCAGGGGTCAGCAGCACTATCTGCGGAAAAGCTCCATGTGGATTAAACTGCTCTGCCAGCGATTCATACTGCGTTTTCAGCGGGGCCGGTATCTTTTTACGCTGGGGAAAGTCGGCTTCCAGCAGCACCAGCTTGTCATGTGCAAAATGCTGAAAGCTGCTATCAGCCAATATGGTTTTATTAAACTGTATACAGGGAATACACCAGTCAGACCCGGAAAAGATCAACAGCACTTCCTTGCCGGAGCTTTGCGCCAGCGTAAATGCTTCATCCGGGTTTTTAAGCACCTGCGCCTGAGCAAAAGCAGTAGTAAAAAGCAATAACAACAGCAAGGTTCTGAACATAGGTAATATCATTACACATTACAAAATTAGGGATGTTGTTACGTAAGGCCAATATTAAATTTTAGCTGGATGCTCCTTCCCCCGGTGGTTTCTCCGGTTTCCACTGCTGTAAAATGGTGGGATCCACAGACTTAATATGCAGCTCCCGCTGGGGAAAAGGTATCTGGATACCTGCTTTTTGCAGATTTTCGTATATGCGGATCAGTACATCGTGCTGTAAGGTGCCGGCAAGGCCCAGGTCCATGATCCAGAAAAAGATGCGGAAGTTTATGGAGTTATCTCCAAACTGGTACAGCAGCACCACCGGCTCCGGATTCTCCATCATGCCTTCCCAACCCTTTACACTTTGTTTTAAAATATCCGTTACCTGTTTAAGGTCTGATCCGTATTCCACTCCTATCAGCAGCTCCACACGGCGGGTACGGTTGCTGAGGGTCCAGTTGATCAGCTGCTGGGAAATGAGGTCCCCATTGGGTACAATTACTTCAGAACCATCATATGCAGAGATCTTACTGGAGCGGATGCCTATTTCCTTTACCACGCCCGACCGGGTGCCCAGCTCAATTACATCGCCCACTTCAATAGGCTTTTCAAAGGCCAGTATTACACCGGATACCAGGTTGTTCACAATATTTTGCAGGCCAAAACCAATGCCCACCCCTAATGCGCCTATCACAATGGCCAGCTTATCCATCGGTATGCCGGAAGCCGCAAATGCCAGCAGCACGCCCAGCCCCAATACCGCCAAACGTATCAGCAGAATGGCAGATCCCAGTTTTTTCTTTTTACCGGTAGCAGCGTTTTGCCCGGTGTCGCCAAACATATAGGCAATCATCTGTGTAATGACGGTAGATATCCAGAGCACCAGCAAAAAGATGATCACACTGCTGAACGTAAAGGTGGTGTTACCAATGGTACGGCCGGCTTCCAGAAACTCGCTGATAGCCTCATAAATATTGTCAAACACATACAGGTTGCGGGCTATCAGCATTAGCCAGGTAATGGTGGCAAACAGGTACAGGAATACTTTTAAGCGCGACTGTACATTCTGAAAATCAATAAAGGAAATAAAAGTGCTGGAATGCTTATTCGCCTCTACCTGCAGGTATACCGCTTCCATCAGCAGATCCACAAAGAATACCAGGTTAACGGCCATGGTTATACTAATAGCTGCTGTAGCGCCTATGATCTTGGCCGCTGTAACACGGCCGGTTAGCACCAGCAGCAGGGAAAAAGCGCTCATCACAATAAACAGCATCAGCATGTTGCGGGAATATTTAGGCAGGGCCAGCGTGCTGTGTTTGGTTATTCTGCGTAAACGGATGCCTAATATTATGCAGGCAATAGCTGCCAGGAACAGCCCCCATTGTTCCGCATTGGTGGCCTGTATGGTAAGGTTATTCAAAAAGTAAATGAACAGCAGCGCCACCAACGCTATCCAGTGGTTCAGCAAATGCCGGGGTATGGAATGGCCTATCACATAGCTCAATGCGGTAATAGTAACCACCCAGTTTAGCTGGATGAACAGGATAGGATACTGCACGGAAAGCAGGCCGGCCAGCGTAAAAACGAATATGAGCGTACTGGCCACCGGGAAACGGTATAAGATACGGGAGTGCTGTAAAATAGCTTCTGCCTCTGTAGGTGGATGGCGCTGCCGGATCTTGCGGGTATTGTTATATGCCCAGAAAGCAAACAGGCCTGCCAGCAGTAGCCAGATAACAAGCACCGGCCATTGCACGGAAAAAAAGATGAGCAGTATCTGCAGGTTCTTGTACACAGAATCCTTTAACACGGTAATGAACGTAGGTTCCTGCAATTGTTTTTTGGGCTGCCATAAGTAGGTATAATCTTTAATGAACATGCGCCGGCTGAAGTTGTCCAGCTGAAACTCCATATCGCCCAGCTGGTTGTTCACCGCTATGTACCGCATGGCCACTTCATTCTGCAGCAATCCAATTTGCAGCAGGGCCTGTTTGTTAGACTTATCAATTTGCCGGAACTTCATAATAAGGCTGGTGAGCTGGCTGATGTAAAAGGTGCGCAGCTCATCCTCCGTAGGTACGGCGCGCATGGCAGTATCCTTGCGTACCTGTTGTAGGGTATCATTAATGTTCACCAGTTTTGCATAGTGCTGGAACAGGTCATCCTGCCACATTTTTAAAATGCGGTTCAGCTGCACCAGCATTACTTTATTGGTATACAAGTCATGCACATTGGGGGTGCTGCCTAAAGCTGCAATATTGTTCTTGATTACATGCAGGGTGGAATCCATGAGTGGCAGCTTCTCTGTAATGTGAGCAGTATCATATCCCCGTTTAAGGGTGCTGCCCAGCTCATTCAGCATAAGCGTATAGCCTTCCAGCCGGTTAATGATAATGGCCACCGCGGTATCTGATACGCGGGAGCGGCTGGTATCCCTAGTGCTTTGTATCACCTGTTTGCTGATACGGGCGCTATCTGCCAGGGTAGAGTCCTGTAGATTTTTTGCAGGCTGTTTTTTCCCTTTCTGGGCTTGTAACCCCGCACAGGGTAATAATAGTAAAAGCAGCCACAGTAGCCGGCGGCCATGTTTTTCAAAGATAGGCATGTTCATGGTTACTGTATAAATACCCCGGCAATTTAAGGTATTCCATTTACTTACCTGTAGCAATGCAGCTAACAAACTCTGGCATTATTAATGATTACATAATACTGCTTGTGCCAATAAGCCGTTATATTCAGCCTTTAATTTACAATACAACATGGTGAAACAAACTTTACTGCTAGGTACTTTATTGATAGCAATGTCAGAAATGAAAGCGCAAACTACCTTCCCGGTTTTTGATGAAGAAGGCCACCGTGGCTGCCGCGGGCTAATGCCTGAAAACACCATACCCGCCATGAAAAAAGCCATTGATATCGGTGTGACCACGCTGGAAATGGATGTAGTGATCAGCAAAGACAAACAGGTAGTACTTTCCCACGATCATTACATTAACCCACTGTTCAGCCTTACACCGGATGGAAAGGAGTTTACAGCAGATGGAACGAATAACTACATTATTTATAAAATGGATTATGCGGAGGTTAAAAGATTTGATGTAGGCTCCAAAGCCCATCCTTACTTTCCGCGCCAGCAGAAAATAAAAACCTATAAACCATTATTAGGTGAGCTCATTGATTCAGTAGAAGCATATGCGCAGCAGAAAAAGAATCCACCCATGTGGTATAACATTGAAACAAAATCTGTAGAAGGGCATGATGGCGAATGGCAACCTGCGCCCGAAGAATTTGTAGACCTGCTGGTGGCCGTGCTGCAGCAGAAAAAGATCACAGACCGGGTAGTGATACAATCTTTTGATAAAAGGACCTTGCAGGTATTACACAAAAAATACCCTGATATAAAAACATCTTTCCTGGTAGGCGACGATAAATTAGGCGGACTGAATGGCGCCCTCACAGCGTTAGGTTTTACGCCCTTCGTATACAGTCCTAACTATAAGCTCGTAAACGCCCAGCTGGTGCAGAGCTGCAAAGAAAAAGATATTAAGCTCATCCCCTGGACACCGGATACCGCTGAAGAAATTGCCCAGCTGAAAGCCTTAGGTGTAGATGGCATTATTACAGACTACCCGGACCTGTTTTAATTCGTAACCACCCTCACTTTCTCCGACATCGGCTTCAACCTTCTGCCTTCAGGTAGCGGCTGGTCTGTATAGCCCAGGTAAAAGAAGCCCAGCACTTTATCCTGGTCGCGCAGGCCCAGGTAATCCTGCATGGCAGGGGTGTACGTCATACCGCCGGAGCCCCAGTAAGCGGCTATTCCTTCTGCAGCAGCGCCTAACCACATATTCTGCACCGCGCAGGATACGGCCGCTATTTCCTCTATTTCCGGGATCTTGGGATTATCGCCCCGTTTCATGCAAATGGCAATAATATGGGAAGCCAGGTCGCCCTGGTGCTGTAATTTCTCATAATTACCCGGAATGTACTGCGCAGCAGGGGTATGGGTTTTATACAGCTCCGCATGATCAGTACAGAAACGTTTTACACCCTCCCCGCTATACACTACAAAATACCAGGGCTCTGTATAACCATGGGTAGGGGCCCAGTTGGCAAGCTCCAGTAATTGCTGAATGGTTTCATCCGGTACTTTTTTGCCGTTCATGGCAGCCGGTTTGATCGTTCTTCTGTCTTTAATAAGTGTTGCTAATTGCTGATCCATGTTCATCGTTCGTTTAATGCTTAATTCAATAGTTCTTTCCAGGCAGCAGGCAGGCGGGTTACCTTGCGTTGCGTATAATCAAAACATACCATGCCGGTTTTGGCTTCGGCTATTAAAATACGGGTATCCTTACGCAGGGCAGTAATACGGTAGTACAGGTCAAAACCGGTGGCGCTATGCTCTGCAGCAGCCACTTCAACTTCCAGCACATCGCCATGAAAACTTTCCCCTTTATAGGTCATGGCTACATCAGCCATAATAAGGCCGGTGCCGGCTTCGTCCAGCTCCTTTAAACTACGTGCCTCCAGGTACTGAATGCGGGCTTCATGTATAATAGACAAGATGGCGTCATTGCCAACATGTTTGCCATAGTTCAGGTCCTGTATACGGATGGGGATGTTTGTGCTGAAGTTAAATTGTGCTGGTAACTCTAATTTTATGCGTGCCATTTATGGTTTTGTTCGAATAGTTGCTGATGATTGTTGTACCTGGCTCGGGGCCGCCATCGCCTTTAAATGGTTGTCGTTTTAAAGACTGGCTTTATTGTAAGCGGCGCTTATTTTTTACGCTTCACTTTTCGCGCTCTGCAAAAAAGCTACCAGTTTGGCAAAGGCCCGGGCCCGGTGGCTGTACTGGTTTTTCTCCGTAAGCTCCATTTCTGCAAAGCTACGCGTAGCGCCTTCCGGCACAAATACCGGGTCATACCCAAACCCTTTGCTGCCTTTTCTTTCCAGTAATATATTACCGGGGCAAATGCCTTCAAACTGGTGTTCTGTTCCGTTAAGGATCAGGGAAATAACCGTGCGGAACTGTGCGCTGCGGTTGGTTTGCCCCTGCAGCTCCTGCAACATTTTGGCAATATTATCATCCGCAGATTTTTGCTCCCCGGCATAACGGGCAGAGAGTACACCCGGCGCACCGTTCAGGGCGAACACTTCCAGCCCGGTATCTTCAGAAAAGGAGTTCTGCCCCGTCATTTTATATATAGTCTCAGATTTTTCCCGTGCATTTGCTTCCAGGGTATCGTGCGGTTCAGGAATGTCTATATCAATACCGGCTTCCTGCAGGGTAATAATTTCAAAAACATTGCCCAGCATGGAGCGGATCTCTTTTATCTTGTTATCATTGTTGGTGGCAAATACCAGTTTCATCCGTTGCGTTTGATTTAATTCCGTAAAAAATGATCAGCGCAGTAGTTAAGCGATGATCAAAAGTTTATTGCGGTTCAGTTGATTATAAAAAAAGTTGTTTTAAGCCGTTCCATAATTTGCCCTTCAATACTTTATCAGTAGCAATTAATTCCAGTGGATCGGAGAACAGCAGCTGTACACCGCCTGCACTGTGTATCTGGTACGCAGGCAGCGGCTCCAAACCCAGGCTGGCAGGAGGGATGCCAAACACCACACATTGTTTCATACTCACAGCTTGCTGCCACACTGATAATGGCGATGCAGGGAAGCCGGCTATATTTACCAACGCAACATCCTGCATGCCCAGTTTACACGCATTTAATATATTAGTGAGCAGGTTAAACAATTCATCGTTTAAATACGCACCGCTTTCGTTTTGTATGACGAGTACGATGTTTTTTTGATTTTCTCCTAAAAATTTCACTTTAGGCAAGGGCTTTTGCTCCACCGCAACAGGGGTGCTTTTCCCGGGAATGATAGGCTGGGTATATATTTTAGCCAGAAAGTATGGGTCCAGTTGCAATTGATCAAAAGACATAGATATTGATTTTCGTGATCACATGATCGTTCCTGCTGGGGAAAAATCAGTTTATTTGTGTAAAAATATCGAGATAAAATTGATAAACCATGATGGTAGTAGATTATCCAGGCGTAAATGCAACAGTAATGGAACAGGCATTAAAGCAGATCAAGGTCAATAAAACCACTAACAGCCGTATTAATGAAGTGGATTTTAATAACCTGGTGTTTGGGAAAAAGTATGCAGACCATATGCTGGTAGCTGATTTTGATGGTGAACAATGGCATAGCGCGGAGATCCTGCCCTTTCAACATATTTCTGTAAGCCCTTCCAACGCTGCCTGGCATTATGGGCAGGCTATCTTTGAAGGTATTAAAGCTTATAAAGACCAGGAAGGTCATCCTATGATCTTCCGTCCGTACGATAACTACGCACGGTTTAACATCTCTGCAGAAAGAATGGGCATGCCGGCTGTACCGGAATGGCTTTTCATTGGGGGGATGGCTATGCTCATTGACCTGGACCGTAACTGGGTGCCAACCGGTGAAGGATGTTCTTTATACCTGCGTCCTTTTATGATCGCTGCCGATGAATTTATTGGCGTGCGCCCCTCTGATACCTATAAGTTTGTGATCATTAATTCTCCTTCCGGAGCATATTTTAATAAACCCATTAAGCTGCTGGTGCAGGATAAATATATCCGTGCTTTTCCCGGTGGGGTAGGGTATGCCAAGGCTGCCGGTAACTACGGCGGAGCTATGTACCCTACTATGCAGGCCCGCAAGCAGGGGTACGACCAGATCCTTTGGGTTGATGGTATGGAGCACAAATACCTGCAGGAATGTGGCACTATGAACGTATTTGCCATCATCGGCAATAAAGCGCTGACCCCGGATCTGAATCAGGGCACTATTTTGGCAGGGGTAACCCGCGCCAGTGTAATGACGCTGCTGGAAGAGATGGGCCTGACCCTGGAAGAAAGACCGGTCTCTATTGACGAGATCGTAGCAGCCTGGAAAGCAGGCACCCTGCGCGAAGTATTTGGCACCGGCACCGCATCCAGTGTAGCTTATGTAGAGCAGCTGGATTATAAGGACCACCATATTCAGCTGGATACCGCTAAATATGAAGTAGGTGCAGAGGTGATCCGCCGCCTGGATGCCATCCGCACCGGAAAAGTAGCGGATGATAAAGGATGGAACTACCGTATTGATAAATAATTAGTTTTAGTTGTGTTATGTTCACAGGCTGTTTCTTAGTGGAACGGCCTGCTTTTTTATAGACTATTCTCGTTAACAGGGCGGCATTCTCAAACAGATTCTGTATTTTTGCCCTCCGCTTTTTTAAACACAAGTGCCCATGACTTTAGACGCCTTTATTGCCTCACTGAGCCAGGCAGCGCCGCCCGAAGGGCTGAGCGGGCCTTTACAGGCACTTTGGTGGGATGGTAAGGGCGACTGGGAACAGGCGCATAACGTGGCGCAGGATATTGATAACAGCACCGGCTCCTGGATCCATGCCTACCTGCACCGTAAGGAAGGCGACCGGTCCAATGCCGCCTACTGGTACACCCGGGCAGGTAAAAGCATGCCGTTCAGCACTCTGGAAGAGGAGTGGAGGGATATTACCGCCGCTCTTTTATAATAGGTAGCCTTTGGTTATAAGCCTGCTGCTTTAGGTAGGAGGTAAATAGTAACCAGCAGAGGTGCCGCAAATGTGATGTAGAATTGGCTGTTTAAGGCAGTACCAGCGGAAACACACGCCGGAGATTTTCGGAGAGCTGCTTTAGGAAGGAATTCTTAGGCTCACCAGTCCACCCGGCTTAATTTAAAAGGAGATATTGCCGCTCTCAGGAGGCAATTTCCTGCTTTTTTAGTGCTGGCGCGAGTTTTTTTGGAATTTGGAAGTAAGTAATTTGGAATTTATCATAGTTCGTTTTACCTTTGCCCTCCCAAAATCCTTTACTGGACTTTGGAATGTCATTGTAAACCGACAGCAAAAAAAATTAGGTAAAGAATGCCTACTATACAACAATTAGTAAGAAAAGGAAGAGAAATTATCCGGGCTAAATCCAAGTCCAGAGCTCTTGATAGCTGCCCCCAGCGCCGGGGTGTATGTACACGTGTGTACACTACAACGCCTAAAAAGCCTAACTCTGCGCTGCGTAAAGTAGCTAAAGTGAAGCTGACCAATAAAATAGAGGTGATCGCTTATATCCCTGGTGAAGGGCATAACCTGCAGGAGCACTCTATCGTGTTGATCCGTGGTGGTAGGGTAAAGGATCTGCCGGGTGTGCGTTATCACATCGTACGTGGTTCCCTGGATACTGCCGGTGTGAAGGACCGCAAACAGAGCCGTTCCAAGTATGGTACCAAAAAGGAAAAGGCTAAGAAATAATCTTAATATTCAAGAGAAATTTTTCAGATAAATGAGAAAGCAAGCTGCTAAAAAATTACCATTGGCTCCGGACCCCCGGTTTAATGATAAACTGGTGACCCGTTTCGTGAATAACGTAATGGAGCAGGGGAAGAAGAGCATTGCCTATAAAATATTCTACGACGCCGTAGATAAAGTAAGCCAGATGACCGGTGATAATGGTTACGAGGTATGGAGAAAGGCTTTGAATAACGTAACACCTGCTGTAGAAGTTAGAAGCCGCCGTATTGGTGGTGCTACCTTCCAGATCCCTTCAGAGGTACGCCCCGACAGGAAAGTATCTTTGAGCATCAAATGGCTGGTACGTTACGCTGGTGAAAGAAATGGTAAAAGCATGGCTGAGAAGCTGGCAAACGAGATCGTAGCTGCCAGCAAAGGTGAAGGCGCCGCTTTTAAAAAGAAGGAAGATACACACCGTATGGCAGAAGCTAACAAGGCTTTCTCCCACTTCCGCATCTAGTTCAATCAGAAGCAGAACGCTCAAGATATATAGCAAAAAGCTGGTCATAACGGAAACGTTGTGGTCAGCTTTTCGCATTTGGAACCAGCAGTAACACTTCGTATGCTCCGCAGCGGCAGCGCCATCTCACCAAAGTCCGGCAGGCCACATTTTCCAATGCTCATAAGCTTCAATTCTAAGCCAGCTTAGCCCCACTCCGGAAACAGCATTTAACTTACACCTATAAACAAAAAAGCCCGGAGCATACACCCCGGGCTTTAAGCGTTCAGCGTTAAGCATTCCGCTTATTTCACATTCACCAATACTTTGATCTTACCAGTGCCGTTACCATCAAAGGCCTCCAGGGCTTTACCGATCACCTGCCCGGGTTTTACCTTATCCGGGTCCGCTTTCATGGCATAACCCCTCAGGCTGGAGGTTACCAGCATATCGCCCCGCCGTACAGGGCCGTTCTCGCCGCACACTTTGGTAGGAATTACCCCTACCACACCCATAGGCACCTTATCAGAAATATCTGTATCTACGTTTTCCTCAGTCAGCAATACACCCGGTTTAGTAGCATACACACCTACCACCAGGGTAGAGTAAGCACCATTTGATTTTTCTACGGTGCGGTCTGCATCCGTAGCAATCACCAGCACATCACCCGGCTCATAAGCCTGAATATTACCGGTTACATCAAAAGCTTCCGCTACATCGGCGCCGCTATTTTGGGTACCGCCATTAAAGAAGCCACGGCCGGCCTTATTAATACGGGCTACATTCGAACTGGCGCTCTGGAAAACAGCTATATTACCGGAAGGGCCGGTATGGTTCACCAATAGCCCGGTACCTGTACCAACATTGCTGATCAGCACCACTTCCCTGGAATTAGCGGAGTTAAAGTTGGCAAAACGTGCGCCGCGGCCGGTACCAAAATTAGGCACAAAGCCATAAATGCCATTACCGGCACCATCGGAGCTGCCTTCCACACCATTACCATTTTTACCGGCATTAGCAGTAATGCCATTACCGGTACCTTCCGTAAGGGCTATAACGCCTGGGCCATTACCGGATGGGTTAGAGGAATAGAATAATCCGGCAAAGCCACCGGTACCGGAAGAGAGGCCATATATGCCAGCAGTGCCAAAGTTGGAGAAAATGGAATTTACCTCTCCTTTTACTGCCGGTGAAGTACCGGTAGTACGGTCCACTTTAAAGTTACCGGCCGTGCCGTTACCCACAGTTGTTACGGTTATTACATCGCTGGTATTATTCTCGTTGAAAATATTAAACCTGCCGGCCCGGCCTGTGGCAAAGGTGGGTACCCAGGCATACAGGGCGTTACCGCCACCATCAATATTGGCCTCCACGGCGTTACCATCCTTGCTGGCATTGGCGGTAATAGCATTGCCATTACCATCCGTGATCGCTACAAGCGCGGGTCCGTTACCGGATGGGTTAGAGGCGTGGAACAATCCGGCAAAACCACCGGTACCGGAAGCCGTGCCGAACAGGCCGGCTGCGCCAAAGTTGCCAAAAATAGTGTTTACTTCCCCTCTTACAGCTGCTGCCACACTGTTGGTATTATTCACCTTAAAAGAAGCGGCATTGCCCAGGGTATTATCCGGTATGTTGCCGTTGCCATTGGTTTCTACTTCCAGGGTATTACCTCCTGTGTTGGTTTGATTGAAATTTTCAAAGCGGCCCGCCCGTCCGGTGCTGTTATTAAGGCCCACTTGTCCGTACACGCCTATACCGGTATTACTGGTGCTGGTAGCTATAAAACCCCGCACGCCATAACCGCCGCCATCATTCCGGCCTACTACCGCGCCGGCTATATCACTGGTGGTACGGCCCACTACAGCTTCGCCCCCGCCGTTATTATCGCCTACAACACCGGCAGAAGTTTGCGCGCTGGTAATGCCTTGCACGCCAAAACCAGCAGCAGTAGAGCTACGCAGGCCCGCACCGTTGCCGGTGGTGGTTACATTAACAACAGTACCATTACCAACGGAGTTGACATTTAATGCAGTGTTGTTATTGGCATTATTGAAAATGGAAATGCTGGCAGGAATACCATTATTACTGGTAGCAGTAAGGCCAGTGCCTGTGTTACTGTTGGCGTATACTCCTATACCGTTTGCGCTGGAATTACCGTATACACCTAAGCCATTGGGCGTAACGCCATACACCCCCCAGCCACTGCCGTTCTGTGAGCCATATACACCAACACCCAAGCCGCCGGTGCCATTGTTAATACCGCGTACCCCGCTGGAAAAACCACCGGGAGAAGTGGAGTTCACGATGCCCCTGATAGCGCTGATGTTGGATGTAGCAGTGTTATTTACACCCTCCAGCGAAGTACCGTCACCGGCATTAGTGATGGAGAAAAGGGTAGCTGCATTATTTTCTGCGGCGCTAAAAGGTAAGGTAAGCCCACCACCGCCTGCATTATCTGCACTGGGCAGCCAGTTGGTACCATCAAATTTTAATACCTGGCCGGCTACGGGTGCGGTGGCAGATACCGGTTTGGTTTGTATAGCTGCTACTACCGGGTTAGGGTAAGTACCGCTTAGGTCACCGCCAGCAGGTGCGCTGTTAATGCTGCCGGCCGGTCCTGCCGGTCCTATAGGTCCTACAGGGCCAGCGGGTCCTACGGGTCCGGCAGGCCCAACAGGCCCGGCTGGGCCGGCAGGTCCATTCGCACCAACAGGTCCAGCAGGTCCTGCCGGTCCGGCGGGTCCCGCTGGTCCGGCAACGCCAGGTGCACCTTTTACACCCTGTGGTCCATCGTCACCTTTGGGACCGGCAGGCCCCGCAGGTCCGGCCGGTCCGGTTGCGCCGGCAGGGCCGGTAGCTCCTGCTGGTCCCGCCGGGCCTTGCGGACCAGGGGTCGTATTAGCCGCGTGCAAAGCAAAAGGCACACTTTTGAATGGGGTAGTACCCAGGGTTTCAAAGCTGCCATTGCCAATAGCTGTTTCTACCTTCAGGTATTGGTTGGCATTCGCCCAGGGAACAGCGGCAAAGGTGCCGGTTACCGGGGTACCGTTACCGATTTGCAGGGTAAATAACCCTAAGGTATTGGTAGTAACATCATGTGTTTCCTGGTATTGTACCGGGCCATTAGCAGCCCCGCCTAATATGGAAATGCGTACCGTCATGGCCTGGTTGGCCAGCATTACGCCATTATTATTACGGGCCACCGCCTGGTAATTGATACCGGTAAGCCCGCTCTGCGCCTGTAAAGCGCCGGTTAAGGCTATTAATATCAGTAGGGTGAGTAAAGTTCGCTTTTGCATGTATAGCTGATTTTATTGTTGTTGTTGAATAGGGGTCTTTTCTATTTTTACCGGCTTAATGGCCCTGAAGGCTTCTGCTGCAGATATTTCAGAAGGCTGGGGTTTGCCATTAGCGCTAACCGGGCGCCGGCTTAGCTGGCTGCTGCTGTTATTGCTGCGGGGCTGCTGATAGTTGGTAAAAAGCAGGCTGCGGGTAGAGGTAGCCGTTTTACGCGGGTCGGCTGTAGTGGCAGCTGCCGTATGCTGTTTGGCAATATCTTTCTGGAAATCGGGGAACAGCTGGTCACGGGTGCGTTCCTGCGCATGGGCGGTAACGGTTGCAGCTGTTATCATGAACAGGACTAAGTACAATGCTTTCATTAGTATATGTTTTGTGTTATTAACAAAGGATTATTGTTTAGCAGGCCGGGTATAGATCACGGAGAACTGCAGGCTGGCCCGTTGCAGCACCCCGGTGGTAGGCATGCGGTAGGCCGCATCCAGCTGAAGGGAATGAATGCGCAATCCTACGCCGGCGCTAAAGTGTTGCCGGTAGCCTTTATTGGGATGCTCGTAGAAGTAACCGGCACGGGCAAAGAACTGGTGCTGGTAGTTGTATTCCAGCCCGCCGCCTGCAGTGAATTCCCGCAGCTCTTCCTGGAAACCGCCGGGCGCGTCCCATAAAGAGGTGAACATAGCAGAAACTACACCCCGGTTAGGATCTTTACCTTTCAGGATCACATTGGTGGGCTGCCCGTTAGCATCCAGCTGGTATTCGGGCGGGGTGGGCACCAGCAGCTTATTGATGTCGGCCAGTATGGTGAATTGATGGTCTGCCGTGTTTACAAAAGTGAATCCGCCGCCTATGCGCAGGTTCATGGGTAAAAAGGTGCGGCGGTTACTATCATCTGTATAAGAAAGCTTGGAACCTATATTGGTGAAGCTAATGCCCCAGCAGTAGCGGTTGCCGTAATCCAATATGTCGGAGTAGTTCTGGTAATACAGCCCCACATCGCCGGCGCCGGCAGATGCCGGTTTTTGCTGCAGGCCGTTATAGCTGCCCTGGCCCAGCTGGCTGCGGATGTACCGGAGAGATACTGCCAGTGATAAATGCTGGCTCAGCTTGCGGGCGTAAGTGGCATCCAGCGCATATTCCACGGCATGGTACTGCTGTAGCATCATACCATTATTATCCCGGAAAGTTATATCCCCGTGATTAAAATATTTGAGGGATGCGCCCACCCCTTCCAGCTCATTAAAGTTCTTAAAGGCGGCAATATGACCCATATGTGTTTTGCGGTCATTCACCTCCCACATCCAGGGAGAGTAGGAGGCACTTACGCCCCAGTCGCCGGCAAATACAATTTTTGCCGCATTACCGAACAGGTCGTTCACATTGGGTTCAAGGCCGGTAACAGCATCGCCTACGGAGCCACTGCGGGCATCCGGGTTAACCAGGAGAAAGGCTGCGCCTGCATTCACCGGCACCTGTACCTTTTGCGCAGCTAGCGGCAGGGCCACCAGCAACAGGCAGGCAGAGAATAGAGTAAAACGGTATTGCATAAACGTAGATTTTATTGGATGACCAGTTTATCAAAGAAGAGTTTCCCGTTTACGTTCAGGATCACGGAATAAATGCCGGCAGCAAAGCGGCTTACTGTAACGGGTATTACCACCTGTCCGGGGCTATAGTGCTGGAACTGCTGGTACATCTGCTGCCCGGCGCTGTTAAGGATCCGTATCATCACACCGGCGCCGGTAAGCAGCTCAAACTGCGCTTTGGCAGTGCTAAAGGCAGGGTTGGGGTAGAGAATAAAATTCCGGACGGGATCTGCCCCCGGGGTTAGGGGAGGGTATTCCGGCTGCTGGAACCCCTGGGTAAGCATTGTAGCGCCACTGGTAAAAGTGGCCACTACCGGTTCACCTACTGTGTACTGGATAAATACATTGCCCACCAGGCCGCTGCCACCGCTGCTGGCCACTACCTGCCGCTGTGTATTTTGCGCCCGGGCCCGGCTGCTTAACAAACCCATCAGCAGTAAAGGCAAAAAAAGTGTGTAGATAAATTTCATGGAACAACATTTAGGAATGAGAATATTTATCCGCATTGCCTATAATGGCAATAACAGAACATCAGGCGCCGGTGCGGCAGCCTGACAAAGAGTTGATAATCTTGGTTTAGAAACCGGTGTTATTCGGTTAAAACGTCACAATCAAGACGTTACATTAATTAGGGTATTCATTAGTGCGCATTGAGGTTGACTAAAAATTTAATTCCAATCTCTGGGATTCGTTGCCAGGCGCCAGGGCAGCCTGCACATTCAACTGACAAACCTTAAAACAATAACACAAAAATTAGGTAAATGGGTAGGATAAACAACAGGTACTTTTTTTTCGGTTATTTTCTGCAGGTAGCTGGCAGCCTGTACACCATAGATGGTTTTTTACCGGTTATTTATAGGAGGGACATTCCTGGATAAGCCAGGGAATCATGGTTTTACTATTAAATAACATTTTGGCAATACATCCTGGTTTTATTTATTTCTAAAAAAGGATTACCTTTGCCCCCCAAATTGCATTTAAAATACAGTCATTTCTAATATTATGGCAGACTTAAGATTTCAAAGGAACTTTGGTATTGCAGCGCACATTGATGCGGGTAAAACCACTACCACAGAGCGTATCCTGTATTATACAGGTAAAACCCACAAGATAGGTGAGGTGCATGAAGGTGCTGCCACCATGGACTGGATGGCACAGGAGCAGGAAAGAGGTATTACCATTACATCTGCTGCTACTACCTGTTTCTGGAACTTCCCTACCCTGCAGGGCCAAACTCAGCCTGATACCAAACAATATAAATTTAACATCATTGATACTCCGGGTCACGTGGACTTTACCGTAGAGGTGGAGCGCTCCCTGCGTGTACTGGATGGTCTGGTAGCACTGTTCTGCGCCGTATCCGGTGTAGAGCCTCAGTCTGAAACCGTATGGCGCCAGGCTAACCGCTACCGTGTACCCCGTATCGGTTTCGTAAACAAAATGGACCGTTCCGGTGCCGACTTCCTGAACGTGGTAAAACAGGTGAAGGAAATGCTGGGCGCTAACCCGGTTCCCCTGATGCTGCCTATCGGCGCTGAAGATACCTTCAAAGGTGTGGTAGACCTGATCACCATGAAAGGTATCATCTGGGACGAAGAAGGTAAAGGCGCTACTTACCAGGAGATCGAGATCCCGGCTGATATGAAGGACGAGGCTGATGAGTGGAGAGCTAAGCTGGTAGAAGCCGTTGCTGAATACGACGACAAGCTGATGGAGAAATTCTTCGACGATCCGAACTCTATTTCTGAGGCGGAAATTCACGAAGCTATCCGTAAGGCTACTATTGATATCGCTATCATTCCCATGCTGTGCGGTTCTTCTTTCAAGAACAAAGGCGTACAGAAAATGCTGGATGCCGTTTGCCGTTACCTGCCTTCTCCGGTAGATATTGAAGCGGTAAAAGGTACCAACCCCGACAACGGTGAAGAAATTGAGCGTAAACCGGATGCAAAAGAACCTTTCGCAGCCCTGGCGTTCAAGATCGCAACCGATCCGTTCGTAGGCCGTCTGGCATTCTTCCGGGCCTATTCCGGCCGTCTGGAAGCGGGTTCTTACGTACTGAACACCCGTACCGGCAAGAACGAGCGTATCAGCCGTATCATGCAGATGCACGCTAACAAGCAGAACCCCATCGACTTCATCGAAGCAGGTGATATTGGCGCTGCGGTTGGTTTTAAAGATATCAAAACAGGGGATACTCTCTGTAATGAGAACCATCCCATTGTGCTGGAATCCATGACCTTCCCCGAGCCGGTGATCCACATTGCCATTGAGCCTAAAACACAGGCAGACGTGGACAAGATGGGTATGGCCATTGCCAAGCTGGTAGAAGAAGATCCGACCCTGCGCGCAAAAACAGACGAAGATACCGGCCAGACCATTCTGAGCGGTATGGGTGAGCTTCACCTGGAGATCATCGTTGACCGTATGCGTCGCGAGTTCAAGGTAGAAGTTAACCAGGGTGCGCCGCAGGTGGCTTATAAAGAAGCATTAACAGCTACTATAGAGCACCGTGAAGTGTATAAGAAACAAACCGGTGGTCGTGGTAAGTTTGCCGACATCCAGATCGAGATCGGCCCTGCTGATGCAGAATGGCTGAAAGAGAACGATGGCAAGCACTACCAGTTCATCAACGATATCTTTGGTGGTTCAATTCCTAAGGAGTTCATCCCCGCGGTTCAGAAAGGTTTTGAACAATCTATGAGCCAGGGTGTACTGGCTAACTACCCGCTGGATAACCTGAAGATCCGTTTGTTTGATGGTTCTTTCCACGCAGTGGATTCTGACGCCATGTCATTTGAGCTTTGCGCCAAATCTGCTTTCCGTGAAGCCGGCCGTAAGTGTAAACCTGTACTGCTGGAGCCTATCATGAAAGTGGAAGTAACTACCCCTGATCAATACATGGGTGATGTTACCGGTGACCTGAACCGTCGCCGTGGTATGCTGGAAGGTATGGAATCAAGAGCAGGTGCCCAGGTTATTAAAGCCAAAGTACCGCTGAGCGAAATGTTCGGTTATGTAACCCAGCTGCGCTCTCTGTCCTCCGGCCGTGCTACCTCTATCATGGAGTTCTCTCACTACTCACCTGCGCCTAACAACATCGCTGCAGAAGTGATGGCTAAGGTAAAAGGTAAAGTGAACGCTGATTGATCCTAAGCTTAAAGCAGAAGGCTTAAAGCAAAAAGCATAAAAAAGATCCCCGGTGCATGTATTTGCACCGGGGATCTCTGTTTTTAAGGCATTTATAACTTCAGCAATTACATCGCAGTTCTCACAATGTGCAACATAAGCGTTCCGCGTTCGGCATTAGCGTTCCGCATCACAAACCACTGATCTCAACCACTTTATCATTATTCCCGCCATTGCTGGTGCACAGGTATACCCGCCCCGCCGGCGACACACAAACATCGCGCAGGCGGCCAAAAGCATTCACAAACCAGGTACGGCTGCTGGTAACCTGCTTTCCATCTGCCGACAGTTTTAGCTGGTACAGCCGCTGTGATTTTAAGGTAGCTACCAGCAGGGAATTACCCCATTCCGGTATGCGGCTGTTGTTATAATATTCCATGCCGGAAGTGGCCACCGTGCTGCTGCCGGATGACCAGATGGGCGCCGGAACGTTGTTCGTGCTGCAAAAATTCTGCTCAGCTCCCTGGTCGCAGGGCCCCTCTACCGCCGGCCAGCCATAGTTGCGTTGTTTCTCTATAATATTTACCTCATCCTCAATATTAGCCCCATGTTCCGCGGTATACAACCGGTCATGGGCCCATACCAGCCCCTGAGGGTTGCGGTGCCCGTAGCTCCATACCGGGTTATTGGCAAACGGATTATCTGCAGGGATGCTGCCATCCAGGTTAATGCGCAGCACCTTGCCATTGGGGATGCCTGTATTTTGTGCATTGGCGCTGTTGCTGGCATCGCCGGTGGTGATCCAGAGCTTATTATCAGGGCTTATCAGCAGGCGTGCGCCGTTATGGATACCGGCTGCCTGAATGTTGCTCAGCAGCACCTGTGGGCTGTTAAGGGTGTTGTTAGTGTAGCTGTACCGCACCACTTTTTCCCGGTAATTCCCGCTTTGATCATAGTTGTACACTACATACAGGTAGGGCTGCTGCGGAAAATTGGGGTGCAGGGTCATACCTAACAGGCCGCCCTCTCCATCCGTTTTCACATCATTGATAGTTAATAAAGGCTGCACGGCCCCGGTTTTAGGCTCAATGCGGCTAATGCGTCCGCCTCTTTCCGTCATCCAGATATAATTATCAGGTCCCCAAAGTATTTCCCAGGGAAAATTCAGCTGCTGGGCCACCATGCGTACACTGTCGCTGGGCCAGTCGTCACCTTCGGGCCGGGGAGTAGTGGATTTTTTTTTACAGGTTACACTGAGCAGGCTAAGGGTTATAATGCCCAGGATCAATACTACAGAATGTTTCATTTGAATACAGGTTTAGTTTTTCAATACCGTGAAAGCCGGTTTATGGCAATTATTAGCTGTAACCAGATAATAAAGCGGCTGTATATATAACGTAACCCGGGCAGCTTTAGATATAGGATCCGGCATGGTGGATAATGATTATTCCACCCTGGAATATTTAGGCACGTTTAATGCTATATGATTCATTTTCAGTAGTTTTACGGCATTGTACCCTGGAATCCCATTATTCCTTGCCCGGTCCCCATTTTCTCTATACTATGTTGTTCATGTGTATTAGCGGTAGTTAACACCGCATTCCTATAGTTCTTTTTGATGGCAAGTATTATTAACCAAAACAAAAACTCCGGACATGAAGAGGATCTTTAAATTGACATTGGCCGCTGCGGCAGTATTCTGTAGCTCCATTGCTGTAGCGCAAACCCAACAAGGCAATATGATGGTTGGTGGTGACATTTCCAGCTTTAACCTGGAATTCCTGGGAGGTGGAAGCGGTACTGCCTTTGATATGAGCCTTACCCCTAAAGTGGCGTATTTTATTAAAGATGGGCTGGCATTGGGAGGTTATGTTAATTTCGGCCTTTCAACCGCCAAAGACCAGGGTACCAAAACTACTTATGGTATAGGTGCGCTGGGCCGTTACTTTCTTGAAGACCAGAAAGTGCGGAAAATGGAGTTCTCCAAGAGAAGCCGCTTTTTCGTGGAAGCGAACGCCGGTTTTGGCGGCCGTAACTATTCAGGCGGCGGTGGCAGCACTAATGGCCTGGATTTAGGTGTAGGCCCGGGTATTGCTTATTTTATTACGCCTAACGTATCGCTGGAAGCATTGCTGAAGTATAACCTTACAGTAGGTTTTGGAAGCGCTACTACTTCCAACCGCTTAAACCTGGCGGTAGGTTTCCAGGTATACCTGCCTACTGCCAAAGCACGTGAGCTAATACGGGAAGAAAGAGGTAAATAATCTCACACCTGTATAAACAAAATATTCTTAGGTCTTTGCTTCGTCCTGCTGACGAAACAAAGACCTTTTCCTTTAAAAAGGGCATCTGAACAACCCGCCTGCTTACTCTTTTCAGTGAAATGAATATGTTGCTATATCAGATTGATAATGAATGTACTGAATAAGATTACTGCTATGGATTGTAGTAATTTCGGCCCAATGCAACGCTAATCACTGGCTTGCAGCTGGGATTGCCGAAAACCAATAATAGAGTAGGCGGAAACAATTAGAGATCATGCATATGAACAACTTTCTTGGCGACCTGCTGAAAGCCCTGTGGGACTTTTTGAACACACTGGTGGGAACGCTGTAACAAAGCTCTCTTCAGCTATTTTCCATCTCCGGGCAGGCCGCCCGGAGTTTTTATTTTTAGGAGCTGGTATTCTTTTACTGAGCTTAAAAGGGGGGAATAGCAATAAATTCATCGTACGGGGTTTTACAGGAACCAGAGATCAGCCTGAAACCAACCAATAGTGTAGGCCTTCCAATGAAAAGGATCCCTGGATTCATCAATGGTCCTTTTTTTTAGCGATCTGTCCCAAACCTTACTGGGTGGGCCACCTGGCTGATCTTACCCACTCATTTCATTGATTTTGCGTGCTTTGAGGAGGCTTTGCCCGGCCCCGGCCTTGCCGGTATTGAGGGATGACCTTAATTTTGTATGGTTTTTTTTCCGGAATAATTTGTCATTTGATAAAAAACAAATTACCTTTGCCCTCCCAAATTGTACGGGTAAAAAAGAAGTAGTTCATTGCATATGTCTCAGAGAATAAGAATCAAGCTGAAGTCCTACGATCATAACCTGGTAGACAAATCTGCTGAGAAGATCGTAAAAACCGTGCGTAACACGGGCGCTGTGGTAACTGGTCCAATTCCGTTACCTACTGAAAAGAAAATCTTTACAGTACTGCGTTCTCCGCACGTTAACAAGAAAGCAAGGGAGCAATTCCAGCTGTGTACGCACAAGCGCTTGCTGGATATCTATACCTCCTCTTCCAGGACGGTAGATGCCCTGAGCAAGTTGGATCTGCCCTCTGGTGTAGAAGTGGAAATTAAAGCGTAGGACATCGGCAAGGCGGCAAAAGGCCCTCCTGCTTAGATTGATACAACGGGCAAAAAGGTGAAATGGTCATACAACCGTATGGCGGTTTATGCACACCTGTCCCGGCAATAAAACACTTAAATACAGGTCACGCCTTCTGGGTGGCCGCCCAATAAATGTATATAAACCGCCCATCCTGGGGAAAGCTAGAACACCCCCAGGCGCTGGGTAAAAATGTATAAATAAATGAAAGGTATTATTGGTAAAAAGATCGGCATGACCAGCATCTTCGAAGCTAATGGCAAGCAAACTGCTTGTACCATTATCGAAGCCGGTCCGAACGTGGTTACTCAGGTGAAATCACCAGACACTGATGGGTACACCGCCATTCAGGTAGCATTCAGCGACAAAAAAGAAAAGCACGCTACCAAAGCAGAAACAAATCACTTCGCGAAAGCAAGCACCTCTCCCAAACGTTTTGTAAAAGAATTCCGTAACCCTACTGTAGAAAAAGCCCTGGGTGATACCATCACCTGCGAGATTTTCGCAGAAGGTGAAAAGGTAGATATCGTAGGCACCTCCAAAGGTAAAGGCTTCCAGGGCGTAGTTAAACGCCACGGCTTTAGCGGTGTGGGTGAACAATCACACGGCCAGCACGACAGAAGCAGGGCTCCCGGTTCCATCGGTGGTTCTTCTTATCCTTCCCGCGTTTTTAAAGGTATGCGTATGGCAGGCCAAACCGGCAACGAAACAGTGAAAGTGAAAGGCCTGAAAATTCTGAAGATATTTCCTGATAAGAATTATATCCTGGTAAGTGGTTCCGTTCCCGGCCACAATGGTTCAATCGTTTTAATCCAGAAGTAATATGCAACTCGATATTTTAAATATAGAAGGTAAGAAAACCGGAAGAACTGTTGAACTTCCTGAAGAGATCTTTGGTGTGGAACCTAACAACCACGTAATTTACCTGGCTGTAAAACAATACCTGGCCGCTCAGCGTCAGGGTACACACAAGGTAAAAACCAGGGCTGAAGTAAAAGGTGCTTCCCGTAAACTGCACAAACAAAAAGGTACCGGCGGTTCCCGTAAAGGTAACATCCGTAACCCGTTATATAAAGGTGGTGGTACCATCTTTGGTCCCAAACCTCATGGTTATGACTTTAAGCTGAACAGAAAAGTGAAAGATCTGGCTAAGATCTCCGCCCTGTCTACAAAAGCTAAAGAAAACAGCATCATCATCCTGGAAGATGTGAACCTGGAAGCTCCCAAGACCAAACAATTCTTAGGTATCTTAAAAAGCCTGAACATTAATGTAGAAGGCCGTAAAACCCTGGTAGTAATGCCGGAGTATAACGATAATGTATACCTGTCTTTAAGGAACATTCCCAGCGTTGACGGCGTAGTACTGGCCGATATCAATACTTATGATATCGTAAACAGCAACTACCTGGTGTTCACAGAAAGCGCTGTAAAAATCTTCACCGAAGAACCGGCTGAAGCCTAATAAAATAACAAGCTAAAGGCTAAAAGCTAAAAGCTAAAAGCTATAATAAAGATGAAACTTTCAGACGTTTTAATCAAACCGGTGGTAACAGAAAAGGTGAATAAAGCCACTGAGAAATTCAACCGCTACTACTTCATTGTTGACAAAAAAGCCAACAAGCTGGAGATTAAAAAAGCAGTGGAAGATTTTTACGGCGTGGCCGTAGCAGAGGTAAATACTGCCGTGATGCCCGGTAAAAGCAAATTCCGCTTTACCAAGGCAGGTTTCATTGCAGGTAAAAAGCCCTCTTACAAAAAAGCCATCGTTACGCTGGCCGACGGAGAAACGATAGATCTGTATGCTAACATATAGTGCCCTCCCGGCCTCAGGTCGGGAATGGTTGTATATACAGATCACATTATAAACAATAACTAGCAATAAGAACTAGCAATGGCACTTAAGAAGTACAAACCGATCACAGCCGGTACCCGTTGGAAAATAGGCAATGCATATGCTGAGCTGACCAGCGATACCCCGGAAAAAAGCCTCCTGGAGCCTGCCAAGAAAACAGGCGGCCGGAACGTGCAGGGTAGAAGGTCTATGCGCTACATAGGTGGTGGCCACAAACAACACTACCGCGTTATAGATTTCAAACGCAACAAACAGAACATACCCGCTACCGTTAAGACCATCGAATACGATCCTAACCGTAGCGCATTCATCGCATTACTGAGCTATGCAGATGGCGAAAAACGTTACATCCTGGCTCCCCAGGGCCTGCAGGTAGGCGCTACCGTTATTAGCGGCCCTGAAGTAGCTCCGGAAGTAGGTAACGCCCTGCTGCTGAAAAATATGCCGCTGGGTACTGTAGTTCACAACATTGAGCTGCAGCCTGGCAGGGGTGGCGCTATTGCACGCAGTGCAGGCACCTACGCCCAGCTGAACGCCAAGGAAGAAAAATACGCTTCCCTGAAAATGCCTTCCGGTGAGCTGCGCAAAGTGTTGATCACTTGCATGGCAACCGTAGGTACCGTTTCTAACTCTGACCACGCGCTGCAATCTATCGGTAAGGCTGGTGCCAACCGTTGGAGAGGCATTCGCCCCCGCAACCGTGGTGTGGCAATGAACCCCGTAGATCACCCGATGGGTGGTGGTGAAGGTAAAGCTTCCGGTGGTCACCCCAGGTCCAGAACTGGTAAATATGCAAAAGGCCTGAAAACCAGGAAACCGCATAAGAGCTCTGATAAGCTGATCGTTACCAGGAAGAACGGTAAGAAATTATAAATAACATCCCACCGCATAAGTTCCGCTAAGGGATCACCGCAGCGGAACTTATAAAGTGGAAATTGGAATCTAAATAAACAGACACAGATATGGGTCGTTCCATTAAAAAAGGTCCTTACGTAGACCAAAAATTAGAGCTGAAAGTGGAGAAGATGAATGAAGGCGCAAAGAAAACCGTGATCAAAACATGGAGCCGCCGTTCAACCATCACTCCTGACTTTGTGGGCCATACGTTTGCGGTACACAATGGTAACAAATTCATCCCTGTATATGTAACAGAGTTTATGGTAGGCCATAAACTGGGTGAATTTGCGCCAACCCGCAACTTCAAAGGACACGCTAATAAGAAAATGTAAACATATTGATGTATGAAGTAAGAAGTATGAGGTAAGCGTCCCGCATCATATTTCCTCAGTCCTACTTCGTACTTCAGGCTTCAAATATCAAATATCAAATAATTAACAATGGAAGCAGTAGCTAAGCTGAATAACAATCCCACCTCAACCCGCAAAATGCGTTTGCTGGCGGATCTGATCCGCGGTCTGGATGTGGAGAAGGCTTTGAATATTTTGAAATTCCATCCAAAGCATCCCAGCGTACCCTTGGAGAAACTGCTGGTATCTGCCATTGCTAACTGGAAAGTGAAGAACGAAGGCAATCGTGTAGAAGATGCGAACCTGGTTGTAAAAACTATTTTCGTGGATGGCGGCCGTATCCTGAAAAGAATGCGCCCTGCACCGCAAGGTAGAGGTTACCGTGTACGTAAGAGAAGTAACCACGTTACCCTCGTAGTGGACAGCCGTAACGAAACAGTAAAGAAATAAACTATTCAACTAATTAGATAAATAAACCAGGAACATGGGTCAGAAAACAAATCCTATTGGTAACAGGTTAGGTATCATCAGAGGATGGGACTCTAATTGGTATGGTAGCAAAAAAGATTACGCTACCAAGCTGATCGAAGATAACAAGATCAGGACTTACCTGAATGCACGTATCAACAAAGGCGGCATTTCACGCGTAGTGATCGAAAGAACACTGGGTAAGCTGATCATCACCATCCACACTTCCAAACCTGGTATCATCATAGGTAAAGGTGGTGGCGAAGTAGACCGCATTAAAGAAGAGCTGAAGAAACTGACCGGCAAGGAGGATGTACAGATCAATATTCTGGAGATCCGCCGTCCGGAAGTAGATGCCAATATCGTTGCCGAAACAATTGCCAAACAAATTGAAAGCCGCATCAACTACAAGCGCGCAATCAAAATGGCCATTGCAACTGCTTTAAGAATGGGTGCAGAAGGTATTAAGGTGAAAGTGAGCGGCCGTTTGGGCGGTGCGGAAATAGCCCGTTCAGAAGAGATCAAACAAGGCCGTACGCCTTTGCATACTTTCCGTATGGATATTGATTATGCTTCCCTGTTTGCCTTAACCGTTTACGGTAAAATAGGCATCAAGGTATGGATCTGTAAAGGTGAAGTACTGGGCACACGCGATCTGAATCCCAACGTACTTACCGGCAAAGAAGGTGAAGGACGTACCGGTGGCCGTGGTGGTGAGCACCGTGGCGGCGAACATGGTGGTGAAAGAAGGGATCATGGCAACCGTGGTGGCGGCGGAAGAGATAACCGCGGCGGCGGTGGTGGAAGAGACAACCGTGGTGGCGGCGGTGGTCGCAGATAAGTGGCATAAACAATTTTCGATTAACAATTAATAACATATAACAATGTTACAGCCCAAGAGAACGAAACACAGGAAAATGCACAAAGGCCGCATTAAAGGTAATGCCAAGCGTGGTGCTGAGCTTTCCTTTGGTACGTTCGGACTTAAAGCATTAGAACCGAAATGGATCACTGACCGGCAGATAGAAGCTGCACGTGTGGCCTTAACAAGGCATATGAAACGTGAAGGTAACGTGTGGATCCGTATTTTCCCTGACAAATCCATTACTGCCAAACCGCTGGAAGTGAGGATGGGTAAAGGTAAAGGTGCTCCTGATCACTGGGCGGCTGTGGTAAAACCAGGCCGTATCCTGTTCGAAGCAGACGGCGTTTCCTTACAGGTAGCCAAGGAAGCAATGGAGCTGGCTGCACAGAAACTGCCTATTAAAGTGAAGTTTGTTGTGCGCCACGATTACGTTGCGTAAGTGAAGATCGAGCTATCAATTACAAGTAAATCAGTAAAATAAAAATTACAGCAATGGCAGCAAAAGAAAAGCTGGATCTGAAAAGCCTGAGTCAGCAGGATCTGAAAGAAAAGATCACTGAGGAGCAACTGCGCTTGAAGAAGATTACGTTTAGTCATGCCATCACGCCGATCGAAAATCCAATGAGCATCCGCTCTTTGAGAAGGGAGATCGCCCGGATGAAAACTGAACTGCATAAAAGAGAGCTGGGCTTTTAAGTTCAAACGGGCAGCCGGCAGGCCACCCCGTAAAAGCATACAACATTTATAAACCCTTCCGCAACAACGGAATGGTTTGAAGGGAAAAAATACTTTCAACAATGACCGAAATAAGAAATTTAAGAAAAACCAGGACCGGCGTGGTATCCAGCAACAAAATGGATAAAACCATCACCGTTAGCGTGGAACGTAAAGTGAAGCACCCGATCTATGGTAAGTTCGTGAAAAAAACTACCAAGTTCATGGCGCACGACGAAAAGAACGAGTGCAGCATCGGCGATACCGTTAGAATAATGGAATCCCGCCCGCTGAGCAAGAACAAGTGCTGGAGACTGGTAGAAGTAATCGAAAAGGTAAAATAATTTATTACTTGTTTCAAGCTCCACACCGGCGTTCCCGGGTGTAGCCGCTGACTAAACAAAACTTAGTACGATGATACAACAAGAATCAAGGCTGAATGTAGCTGATAACAGCGGTGCCAAAGAGGTGCTGTGTATAAGAGTGTTAGGCAACTCCGGCCAGGACTATGCGAAAGTGGGCGATAAGATCGTAGTGACAGTGAAAGACGCAATCCCCGCCGGTGGCGTGAAAAAAGGAATGGTTACCAAAGCGGTGATCGTAAGAACCAAGAACAAGCTGCGCCGGAAAGACGGTTCCTATATCCGTTTTGACGATAATGCCGTTGTATTGCTGAATAACTCCGACGAGCCCCGCGGTACCCGTATTTTCGGTCCGGTTGCCCGTGAGCTGCGCGATAAGGGATACATGAAGATCATCTCTCTGGCTCCTGAGGTGCTGTAAGAAAAAGTAAAAAATAAAAAAGTAAAAGGTAAAAAGGATCAGAGGGTAGGGTATAGGAGCAGATTGAGTTACAAAGTTTTAATTTTTAACTTTTACTTTTTTACTTATCTTTGCAGCCCGTTTCACAAAAACGAGACAAAATTTATCAAGCGAAACAAAGGTTTCGCTTGGCGTTTATAAATAAACAAAAATGAAAACTAGATTCAAGCCTAAGTTCAACATTAAGAAGGGCGACATGGTGGTAGTGATCACTGGTGACGACAAGGACCGGACCAAGCCGCGCAAGGTGCTGGAAGTGCTGGTAGACAAAGCCCGCGTAATGGTAGAAGGTGTTAACATCATCACCAAACACACCAAACCTACTGCACAGAACACCAAAGGTGGTATTGTAAAGCAGGAGGCCCCCATCGCCATTTCTAACGTAATGTTGTGGGATGCGAAGGCTGGTAAACCTACCAGGGTGAACAGGCAGAGAGAAAACGGTAAATTAGTTCGTATAGCTAAAAAATCAGGGGAGGTAATTAAATAATGGCAACTACTACATACATTCCCAGGCTGCAGCAGAAATACCGTGATGAGGTGAAAGCTGCTTTGATGAAGAAATTCGGTTACAAAACCGTTATGCAGGTACCCCGCCTGGTTAAGATTTGCCTGAACCAGGGTATCAATGGTGCCGTTAGCGATAAAAAACTGGTGGACATCGCAGTAGACGAAATGACCCGTGTTGCTGGTCAGAAAGCTATTGCCACCCTGTCTAAAAAAGATATCTCCAACTTTAAGCTCAGGAAGAACATGCCTATCGGCGCCCGCGTAACCCTGCGTGGAACCAATATGTACGATTTCCTGGACCGTCTGGTAGCAGTATCTTTACCCCGTGTACGTGACTTTAAAGGCGTAAATGAAAAAGCATTCGATGGCCGCGGTAACTATACCCTGGGTATCACCGAGCAGATCATTTTCCCTGAAATAGATATCGATAAGGTAACCAAGATTGCCGGGATGGATATCACCTTTGTAACGACTGCCAACACCAACGAAGAAGCTTACGAGCTGCTGAAAGAGTTAGGTATGCCGTTCAAGAACATGAAAAAAGACTAATCAGACATTATAAACCTTACATTATAAAATGGCAAAAGAATCCGTAAAAGCCAGGCAAAGGAAGAGAGAAGCAATGGTAGCCAAGTTTGCAGAAAAGCGCGCAGCCCTGAAAGCTGAAGGCGATTATGCAGCATTGGACCTGTTGCCTAAAAATGCTTCCCCCGTTCGTTTAAAGAACAGGTGCCAGCTCACCGGCCGTCCTAAAGGTTACATGCGTCACTTCGGCATTTGCCGTAACATGTTCCGCGACCTGGCCCTGGCTGGTAAAATACCCGGCGTAAGAAAAGCAAGCTGGTAAGCTCCCTTTACGATTGTAGATTTTAGGAAATCGCAGATCGTAAATTTTTTTGATTTTCCTTTCTATAACTGACTGGATATCGCATTGTAACACTTTTAACTTTTTACAAACAATGGTTACTGATCCAATAGCAGACTTCCTGACCAGGATCCGGAATGCTCAAATGGCCAACCACAGGATCGTGGAAATCCCGGCCTCCAAACTGAAAAAGCGTATCACTGAGATACTGTACGACAAAGGTTATATCCTGAAGTACAAATTTGAGGAAGACACCAAACAGGGCCTGATCAAAATAGCTCTGAAATACGATCCTCAGACCAAAATACCTGCCATTACCGATTTACAACGTATCAGCCGTCCCGGTTTGCGTCAATATTCCAAACCTGGTGATTTCCGCCGTATTAAGAACGGTCTGGGCGTGGCTATCATCTCTACCTCCAAAGGGGTAATGACCGATAAAGAAGCCAAAGCACAGAACGTAGGCGGCGAAGTAGTTTGCTACGTTTATTAATATATACCAGCGGTGTATCTGACAATTAAGCCTTTTATAAGGGGCTGAACACGGACCACCGGTACTTATAACAAACATAAAACTTATAACATGTCACGTATAGGGAAAAGTCCCATCAAATTAGCCAGCGGGGTAACAGTTACTGTTTCCCCGGCTAATGAAATTACAGTAAAAGGCCCGAAGGGTGAGCTGAAACGGAGCATTGACCGGGATATTACTGTAGAAGTGAAAGATGGGGTGCTGAACGTAACCCGTCCTACAGATCAGATCCGTCACCGTGCCCTGCATGGTTTGTACCGCGCGCTGATCGCAAACATGGTAAAAGGTGTAACCGATGGTTTCAAACAGCAGCTGGAGCTGGTAGGTGTAGGTTATAAAGCCGCCAACCAGGGTCAGTTACTGGACCTGTCATTAGGTTACTCTCACAATATTGTATTCGAAGTACCCAAGGAGCTGAAGGTAGCCACCTTAACAGAAAAAGGTGCCAACCCTAAGATTATGCTGGAAGGTATTGATAACCAGTTATTAGGCCAGGTAGCCGCTAAACTTCGCAGCCTGCGTAAACCAGAGCCTTACAAGGGTAAAGGTGTTCGCTACAGCAATGAAGTGGTTCGTAAGAAAGCAGGTAAGTCTGCAGGTAAATAACTAGCAGGCAGTTAGCAGCCGGCCATCGCCAATAGCTGCTAACTGCCGCTGCAAATACTAAAGCCCGGCAGCATCGGGCGTAAAAACTGAAAACAATGATTACTAAAGAAGTTAAGAGACAGAAGATCCGTTACCGCATCCGTAAAAAGATCAGCGGTACCGCACAAAAGCCCAGGTTGTCTGTATTTCGCAGCAACAGCGATATTTACGTACAATTGATCGATGATACCACTGGTACCACTCTGGCTGCTGCCTCTTCCCGCGATAAGGACATCAAGGCGCAAACAGGCACCAAAAGCGAAAAGTCTAAGCTGGTAGGCGCTGCCCTGGCTGCAAAGGCAAAAGCTGTAGGTATAACTGCCTGCACCTTTGACCGTGGTGGTTATTTATACCATGGCCGTGTAAAGAGTGTTGCAGATGGCGCAAGAGAAGGTGGCCTGCAGTTCTAAACTTAATCGTAAATCTGAAATCGTAATTCGCAATCGCAATTAATAAAATGGCAAAGAATTCATTCAATAAAGTAAAGGCCGGTGACCTGGAGTTGAAGGAAAAGGTGGTGGCCATCAACCGTGTTACCAAAACCACTAAAGGCGGACGTACTTTTAGTTTCTCCGCACTGGTGGTAGTAGGCAACGAGAACGGCGTGGTGGGTCATGGACTGGGTAAAGCCAAGGAAGTGCAGGAAGCTATTACTAAAGGTATTGATGATGCTAAGAAAAATCTGATCAAGATACCCGTAATGAAAGGCACCATTCCGCACGACCAGCTGGCTAAAGAAGGCGCTGCTAAAGTGCTGATCAAACCCGCTGCCCATGGTACCGGTGTAATTGCCGGAGGTTCTATGCGTGCCGTGCTGGAAAGCGCTGGTATTACGGACGTGCTGGCAAAATCACTGGGTTCTGCCAATCCGCACAACGTGGTAAAAGCTACCTTTAAAGCATTAGGCCTGCTGCGCGAGCCTATCCAGATAGCTAAAACCAGAAGCGTGTCCCTGAAGAAGGTATTTAACGGATAATCCCTGCTTATCCAAGACAAGTAATTCAACTTATTATGGCAAAGATCAAGATCACTCAGGTTAAAAGTGGTATAGACCGTCCTGAAAGGCAGAAACTGACCTTAAAGGCGTTGGGCCTTAAGAAAATGCACGCTAGCGTTGAAGTAGAGGCTACCCCTCAGATCAATGGCATGGTGCGTAAGGTACACCACCTGGTAACCGTAGAAGAAGTGAAAGGCTAAGCCCACTGTGCTCAGTCTTCACTAAATAATACTACTTTTGCGTTGGTATTAGAAAATAACATCTATATTTAAGCGAGCGGTTAATTTCCGCGTAAGTAAAAAAAATTATTATGAAACCGAGCATGCAATGCGAGGTTCCATGAGGCCAAAAAAAATATTGACGAATGAATCTGCATACACTGCAACCTGCTAAAGGTTCTGTACATAAAGAGAAACGCCTGGGTCGTGGGGAAGCTTCCGGTAAAGGTGGTACTTCTACAAAAGGTAATAAAGGTCATCAGTCCCGTAACGGTTATTCCAGCAAAAAAGGTCACGAAGGTGGTCAGATGCCTATTCAGCGTCGTTTGCCTAAACGTGGTTTCAAAAGCATCGATCCTTTAGAATATAAGGTCTTCAACGTAGGTCAGCTGGATCACCTGGTTGAAAAATACGGTCTGCAGGATTTCACAGTTGATAACCTGTATGCTAACGGCCTGGTGAACAAAACCGCCAAAGTGAAGCTGTTAGGCCAGGGAGAACTGAAAGCCAAAGTAACCGTAAAGGTGAACGCAATCAGTGAAAAAGCCAAACAGCTGATCGAAAAAGCTGGTGGGTCTGTAGAACTGGTATAAGACTTTACGACTGAGGAGACGCCTACGGAGTAGTGCGTCTTTTCGAATTTAATAGCGCTATTAAACCTTTATCTTCCTGTGAAGAAATTTATTGAAACAATAAAGAACATTTGGAGTATAGAAGACTTGCGTAACCGCATTCTTACCACGTTGCTCCTTACCCTGGTTTACCGTGTTGGTTCCTATATTGTGCTGCCCGGTATTGACGCGAACGCCCTGCATCAGTTTTCAGAGAAATCTAATCAGGGTATCTTGGGGCTCTTCAACATGTTTGCAGGAGGTTCTTTCTCCCGCGCATCTATTTTTGCGCTGGGGATCATGCCCTATATCTCTGCATCTATTGCCATCCAGCTGCTTACCATCGCAGTACCCTATTTCCAGAAACTGCAGAAAGAAGGGGAGAGCGGCCGTAAGAAGATCAACCAGTACACCCGTTTGTTAACTGTAGTAGTAACCGGTTTCCAGGCAAGTGCATATGTGGCTTATCTGAAAAACCAGTCTGGTGGCGCCATCATTCCTCAATACAGTGCATTCCTTTTCTGGCTCTCCACAACGGTAGTATTAACTGCCGGTACCCTCTTTGTAATGTGGCTGGGCGAAAAGATCACCGATAAAGGTATTGGTAACGGTACCTCCCTCATCATCATGGTGGGCATTCTGGCCCGCTTACCGCAGGCATTGCTGCAGGAGTTCACTTCCAAAACAACAGAAGGCGGCGGCGGTTTGCTGATGTTCCTGATCGAGCTGGCAGTGTTCATCCTGATCACGATCGGCCTGATATTGCTGGTACAGGGTACCCGGAAAGTACCGGTTAACTATGCCAAGCGTATTGTAGGTAATAAGCAATATGGCGGCGTGCGCCAGTTCATTCCCCTGAAGGTGAATGCAGCCGGTGTAATGCCCATCATCTTTGCACAGGCCATTATGTTTATACCGGCAACGGCTATAGGTTTTGCTACCTCCAGCGAAAGCGCTTCCGGTTTTATCCGTATATTCAGCGACCATACCAACGGGTATTATAACCTGATATACGCAGTACTGGTAATTGTATTCACTTACTTCTATACCGCTTTGATCTTCAACCCCAACCAAATGGCGGAAGAAATGAAGCGTAACAATGGTTTCATACCCGGTGTAAAACCCGGTAAGGCTACTGCCGATTATATTGGTGCTGTAATGGACCGTATTACCCTGCCTGGCGCCTTTTTCCTGGCACTGGTAGGTATACTGCCCGGTGTAGCCGCTGCATTGCATATCAACAGTAACTTTGCCTCCTTCTTTGGCGGTACCTCCCTGCTCATCATGGTAGGGGTAATACTGGATACGCTGCAGCAGATAGAAAGCCAGCTGCTGATGCGCCATTACGATGGCCTGATGAGCGGTGGCCGTATCAAGGGCAGAACAGCGCCCGCTAACGTGTAGGTAATTATTTGATTATAAAGGCACAAGGTCAGAGGGTTATACCGCAGGAGCGAAACCTTTTGACCTTGTGACATTGTGACCACCGGGAGAATATCATGATCCACTATAAAAGCAAAGAGGAAATAGAGCTGATGCGCAAAAGCGCATTACTGGTAAGTGCTACCCTGGAAACAGTGGCCGGCGCATTAAAGCCCGGTATGAGCACCCTGGAGGTAGATGACCTGATAGACCAGTTTATCCGCGATAACGGCGCCATTCCGTCCTTTAAGGACTACCGTGGCTATCCCAAAAGCAGCTGCATTTCTGTGAATGAAGAGGTCGTGCACGGCATTCCCAATGCTTATGTGCTGCAGGATGGGGATATTGTATCTGTAGACGTGGGCGTGTTCTTAAACGGTTTTCATGGCGATAGCGCCTATACCTTTGCCATTGGCGAGGTAAAGGAAGAAGTATTGAAGCTGATGGCTGCTACCAAAGCGGCCCTGTATAAAGGCATTGAAAAGGCATTGGTAGGCAACCGTATCGGTGATATTGCCTTTGCTATCCAGGAATATGCAGAGAAGGAGCGGGGATATGGCGTGGTAAGGGAGCTGGTAGGTCATGGTTTGGGCAAACACCTGCATGAAGACCCGCAGGTACCCAACTACGGCAAGCGTGGCAGCGGACCTATGATGAAGGAAGGTTTGGTGATAGCCATTGAGCCTATGATTAACATGGGCACCCGGGAAGTAGCCTATATGGATGATGGCTGGACGGTAGCTACCCGCGACGAGCAGCCCTCCGCACACTTTGAGCATACCGTAGCGGTGAAGAAAGGCCAGGCCGATCTTTTATCCAGCTTTGCCGGTATTGAAAAGGCAGAGAAAGCCAATAGTGCATTGAATACTAATTACTAATAAATAAACAATAATTAAGTGCTGTTAATGCAGCCGCGCAGGAGAAAGTTGAAAAATGAGGGCTTATGCGCGGAAAATATTGATTATTGAGCATTAATAACAATTAATTTCGTGATTTTTTTAGATTTCAAAAGATAAATGCTATCTTTGCAGTCCTAAAAATTTTTATGGCAAAACAGGCACTCATTAAACAGGATGGAATTATACTGGAAGCCTTGTCAAACGCTATGTTCCGTGTAAAATTGGAGAATGGGCATGAGATTTTGGCTACCATTTCTGGAAAAATGAGAATGCACTATATAAGAATTTTGCCCGGTGATAAGGTAGGAGTGGAAATGAGCCCATATGATTTATCGAGAGGAAGGATCATCTTCCGTTACAAATAAAGAATAGGGTAGCAGGGCAAAAGAAACAGCAGGATCATTTTCAGATATAAGATATCAATAACTAGACTTATAACTTTTAACTTATGAAGGTAAGAGCTTCCATAAAGAAGAGAAGTGCAGATTGCAAGATAGTGCGTAGAAAGGGGAAATTGTTGGTGATCAACAAAAAGAATCCCCGTTTTAAGCAACGTCAGGGATAATCGTATTCTAAACACAACAACGTTAAATTTAAAATAGCAATATGGCACGTATAGCCGGTATAGATCTTCCTAAAAATAAAAGAGGAGAAATAGGCCTCACCTATATCTTTGGTATAGGCCGTTCTACCGCCCAATACATCCTGACCCAGTCAGGGATCGACTTTAGCAAGAAAGTAAAGGATTGGAATGATGATGAGCAGGCTGCCATCCGTAACATTATCAATGCTGAGATCAAAGTAGAAGGCCAGCTGCGCTCCGAAGTGCAGATGAACATCAAGCGCTTGCTGGATATCGCCTGCTACCGTGGCTTGCGTCACAGGAAAGGCTTACCGGTTAGAGGTCAGCGTACCCGTACCAACAGCCGCACCCGCAAAGGTAAGCGTAAAACAGTGGCCGGTAAGAAAAAGGCACCGAAGAAATAATCTTGACATCACAAATAACAAGTTCCGTTTTCCAATGGTGAGATACCTGGTAAGTGGAACCTGGCAATTGGAATCTGGAATTATAAATTATTATGGCAAAAGCAACCAATACAAAAACTGCTGCTAATAAAAAGAGGGTAGTTAAAGTAGACAACTACGGAGATGTACATATCTCTGCCAGTTTTAACAATATCATCGTAAGCATTACCAACAAGCACGGTCAGGTAATATCCTGGTCTTCTGCAGGTAAAATGGGCTTCAAGGGTTCTAAGAAGAACACCCCGTATGCCGCCCAGTTAGCTGCTTCCGATGCTGCTAAAACTGCCTTTGATGCCGGTCTGAAAAGAGCTGACGTATTTGTAAAAGGCCCTGGTGCCGGTCGTGAAAGCGCAATCCGTGCTATCTCCAACTCCGGTATTGAGGTTAATATGATCAAGGACGTTACACCTTTACCGCACAACGGTTGCCGTCCTCCTAAGAAAAGAAGAGTATAGGTATTACAATATCCAAATTCCGGGTTCCAGGTTCCGATATACGGGATCTGGAATCTGGATTTTGGAGTTTATATTGTGATCAGCATAAATCAATTGGGTGTATGATCAGGTTTAAGATTTTTTAAAGATCATACATCGTAACTAAAAAATCTAACAAAGTAAAAACATGGCAAGGTACACAGGACCAAAGACCAAGATCTCCAGGATTTTTGGCGAACCCATTTTAGGTAATGGTAAGTATTTAGGTAAGAACAGCAATCCTCCCGGTCAGCATGGTGCAACCCGTAAGCGTAAACAGTTGGGCGAGTATGCACTGCAGCTGCGCGAAAAACAAAAAGCAAAATACACTTATGGTGTGCTGGAACGTCAGTTTGCTAACCTGTTTGATGAAGCAAACCGTCGTAAAGGCGTAACCGGTGAAGTATTGATCAAATTGCTGGAAGCCCGGTTGGATAATACCGTATTCCGCTTAGGCATCGCCCCTTCCCGCCCTGCTGCCCGTCAGCTGGTATCCCACAAACATATCACCGTTAACGGCCAGGTAGTGAATATCCCTTCCTTCCAGCTGAAACCCGGTGATATCATTGGTTTAAAACCCAAAACAGCCGGTAATACCGCTTTAACCAGCGTTATCCGTGGTAAGAACCCCAAATTCAGCTGGCTGGACTGGAATGAAAAAGAAAACAGAGGTACTTTCATAGCCTATCCCGAAAGAGAGAGCGTTCCTGAAAACATTAAGGAACAGCTGATAGTGGAATTGTACTCTAAATAATAAACTACTAAACTTCATATAGCAATGGCAATTCTAAATTTCCAAAAGCCTGATAAGATCGTTTTGCAGAAGTCAACAGACTTTGAAGCACAATTCGAGTTTCGGCCGTTAGAACCTGGTTATGGCGTGACCATCGGTAATGCGCTACGCCGCGTACTGCTGTCATCCCTGGAGGGCTATGCCATTGTAGGAATAAAGATAGAAGGTGCAGACCACGAGTTTGCCACCCTGAAAGGTGTTACCGAAGACGTTACCGAGATCATTCTGAACCTGAAGCAGGTACGTTTTAAGAAGATTGTGGAAAATGAAGTGAATAACGAAAAGATCCAGATCTCCATCAAAGGTAAGACCGAGTTCCGGGCTGATATGATCGAAAAAGCCACCAGTGCTTTCCAGATCATGAACCCAGAGTTACTGATCTGTACCCTGGACCCTTCTTCCAAGCTGGATATTGAGCTGACCATCGGTAAAGGCCGTGGTTATGTGCCGGCAGAAGAAAATAAACCCAAGGATGCAGTTTTTGGCTACATCGCCATTGACTCAATCTTTACCCCTATAAAAAATGTAAAATACAGCATCGAAAATACCCGTGTGGAACAAAAGACCGACTATGAGAAGTTGATCATGGAACTGGCTACCGATGGTACCATTCACCCGGAAGAAGCTGTAAAACAGGCATCCCGCATCCTGATCCAGCACCTGATGATCATTACTGATGAAAATATCAGCTTTGATACCAAGGATACTGAGAAAGAAGATGTGGTAGACGAACAAACCCTGCAGCTGCGTAAGATCCTGAAAACACCGCTGGAAGACCTGGACCTGAGCGTTCGCGCTTTCAACTGCTTAAAAGCTGCCAAGATCAACTCCTTGAGTGAGCTGGTACAGTACGAGCAGGAAGAGCTGATGAAGTTCCGGAACTTTGGTCAGAAATCGCTGAGTGAAATTGAGCAGGTGCTGAACGAAAGAGGCCTCCACTTTGGTATGGACCTGTCCAAACTGAAACTGGAAGAAGAGTAAAGCAAAAATTAAAAAGCAAAAGGAAGAAGCTACAGTTTTTTCTTTTTGCTTTTTCCCTTTTTATTTAAATAAGTACCCTGTAATTCCTGACACGGTATAGGGGAATAAAAAACAAAACGTCATGCGTCACGGAGTAAAATTAAATCGCCTGAGCAGAACTTCTGCTCACCGTAAGGCACTGTTATCCAACCTGGCTTGTGAGCTGATCAGCCACAAACGTATCACTACCACTTTAGCAAAAGCAAAAGCCCTGCGTATTTATGTAGAGCCCCTGCTGACCCGCGCTAAAGCAGATAGCACCCATAACCGCAGGATCATTTTCAGCTACCTGCAGGATAAAGAAGCTATCAAGGAAATGTTCGGTGTGATCAGTGAAAAAATTGCTAACCGTCCCGGTGGTTATACCCGCATCATTAAGCTGGGTAAACGTGTGGGCGATAACGCAGAAACAGCCCTGATTGAGCTGGTAGATTTTAACGAGATCTACGGCAAAACTACCGAGAAAGCACCGGCTAAGAGAACCCGTCGTGCTGGTGGTGGTAAAAAGAAAGCAGAAGGCGGCGCTGAAGAAGCAACTCCTGCTGCTGAAAAAAAATCTGACGACAAAGCAGCCGAGTAACTCACGGTTGTTCAACAGTATAGAAGGGACAAGGCATTTGCCTTGTCCTTTTTTTATGCACATAAGGGCTGAACGGCTCCAAACAGATGCTTTTTTTTCGTAATATAGCGGTCTGAAACTTTAATTTCCTTATTCCTATGTATTACCTGCGATGCCAACATTGTGGGCACAATAACGCTCTCAGATCCGAATTCCTTACTTTCTGTGAACACTGCGCTAAGAAGCTGCCCAATACATTTGCCGACTGGAAACAAAAGAACCCGGAAGGGGAGTTTGAAGCCTATCAGCAGGAAGCTGCAGTTTATATAGATGAAACTCCACCCAAACCGGGATGGGTACAGCAATACCTGTGGCCGGCCGGCCGCAGGGGCGTAATGCTGGTTTTGGGGCTGGTATTTGCGCTGGTAGCAGTAGCAGGCACCTATTTCGGCAAAGAAGCTGTGCTTACCTGGTTCTTCCCTAAAGTGGCCAAATCCTGGATGTATACCTCCTGGGAAACAGTAACCATTGGCCGGCAGGCCCTGGAAATAAGCTCACCGGTGCATTTACGGGTAAGTGATAAAGCCCTGCCCGAGGACCTGAACGGTATGGTGGAATATGCTAAAAGCTATGCCAACCAGCAGGGAACCGGCATGCAGATAACGGTAGATATGTTCAGCTTTAAGGAAACGGTATCCAACAACCTGGAAGAGGCCAATAACCTGGCCATTAAAGGCATACAGGCGGAACCCGGCGTGTCTGAACTGCAATATGAATCCAGCCCCATACCCCAGACAGAGATCCAGGGCATTATGCAGCAGGGGAGCTACCTGTATAAGAATGCGGTAAAACTTTCCTTCTATAACCTGATCATGGTAAAAGGGCAGCACCGCTGGCTGGTAAGCATCCGCTACCGGACAGATGATAATAACGGACAGGAGGTAGCCAAACGGGTATTTAACTCCGTGAAAGTGAAGCCATTAATAGTGAAACGCTAACAGTTTATAATTAATGAATAAGTAATGCGCGTATGGGGAATAACAACCCCATACGCGCATTTTGCTTTATTATTAACTGTGAAATGCATAATTTTGCACGATTTTTTAAAAAGAGTCGTATAAGAACAATGCCTCATACTAAACACAGTCAACCTGCCATATTGTTATTAGAAGATGGCACGGTTTATCATGGGAAAGCTTTTGGTAAAATTGGAACTGCTTCCGGTGAGCTTTGCTTTAATACCGGTATGACGGGTTACCAGGAAGTATTTACCGATCCTTCCTACAAGGGTCAGGTACTGATCATGAATAACTGCTACGTAGGTAACTATGGCACCAAGCAGGACGATGTGGAAAGCAGCAGTGTAAAGATCAGTGGGTTAATTTGTAAGAACATTGCCCAGAACTACTCCCGTAAAATGGCGGACAGTTCTCTTGAGAAATTCCTGGAAAGCAATAACCTGGTTACCATTTATGATGTGGATACCCGGGCACTGGTGTCGCACATTCGCAGCAAAGGCGCTATGAACTGCATCATCTCTTCCGAGATACTGGATGTAGAGCAACTGAAAGGCCAGCTGAAGCAGGTGCCTTCTATGGAAGGCCTGGCCCTGTGTGCAGAGGTATCTACCAAAGAACCTTATAACATTGGCGATCCCAATTCCAGCATCCGCATAGCGGTAATGGATAACGGGGTTAAGCGTAATATGCTCAAATGCCTGTCTGAAAAAGGCGCTTACCTGCAGGTGTTTCCCACTACTACCAGTTTTGAGGAATGCGAGCGATTTAAACCGCACGCCTACTTTATATCCAACGGTCCCGGCGATCCGGCCCCGCTGACCTATGCGGTGGATACCGTAAAAAAAGTGCTGAACGCCAACCGCCCGTTGTTTGGTATTTGCCTGGGCCACCAGCTGCTGGCTTTAGCAAACGATATTCCTACCTATAAAATGCACCATGGACACCGGGGCTTAAACCACCCGGTAAAGAACCTGGCTACCGGCCGTTGCGAGATCACTACCCAGAACCACGGCTTTGCGGTAGATCCCAAGGCGATTGCTGCCAGTGAAAATGTGGAGATCACCCATGTGAACCTGAACGATGGTTCCATAGAAGGTATCCGCATTAAGAACAAACCGGCATTCTCCGTGCAGTACCACCCGGAATCAACTCCCGGTCCGTACGACTCCCGCTATTTGTTTGATGATTTCTTTAAGATGATTGAGCAATACCAGTAATAAGGGTATAACATATTGGCTTAGAACCAGAACGGTCCCGAAGATTCGGGACCGTTGTTTTAATTCCACGTTATGAAAACAAGCAGATGGGAAATGTTACTGCATAGCGCAAGTAACAAGGCGTCATCGCCGTTTCATGATGGAACAAAAATGGGAAAAATTTTGACTGGCCGTTAGCTACAAGTGATGAATCAACCTTTATAAGCGATAAGTGGGGGAAAATCAGGGATTAGAGAAAAAAAATACGGCTCTGTGAACAGAGCCGTTTGCCTTTATAAATTCCACGTTATGAAAAACTGATACAAAAATATGTTATTTTGCTAAAACGTTTTAGTTGATTTTCGACTTTTTACAAAAACTTGATAATTCTATTTTTCAAGCCTTAATAATTCAAAGTTCGGACCAAAAAAACGTTTGAAAAAATTCTGTTAGTTAAATTTTTCTTAAACAAACCATATTCACTTTCCTCATATCTCGATTTGTTTAATTCTTCACTTTTTCTGTTCTTTCACCGTTTCTATAACAAATATACAAGCTTAAATTGATTTAAAAAAGAGTTTGCTCAAATTTTTTCCAGATTTTTATTGAAATAATGAATATAGAATTATTTTTAATATGATATTATTCCTTTCACAAAAATCCTTAATTCCTTAAAAACCCTTATAACCTTCTGATGGTCAATATGATCGGATAAAGGTGAACTCTTTTGATCTGTAAACCCTAAAATTGCAAAAACTGAAAAGTAAACGTATGTAATTATTTATAATGTAATCTATTTCCTTTTCAATCGATTTCTTACGGGTGCAAAGATCGGGTATTTTCTATTGTCGTTCATGTTAAAATATTATGAACGCTGCTGACCTGGGTTATCCGTGAGTGACTATAGTATCAGCAATAGCTGTTGCAACACGGCCGGGATAAACTTCCAGCGCCTTTTCCAGGCATATTATGGCTTTGGCAATGTCCTCCCTGTTTAGCACATAAGCAAGGCGTACTTCCTGCTTACCCAGGCCGGGCGTAGCATAAAAGCCGGTTCCGGGCGCCATCATTACGGTTTGCTGTTCATAGGCAAAAGATTCCAGCAGCCATTGGCAAAAAACATCCGCATCATCGATCGGTAATTTTGCCATTGCATAAAATGCGCCGCCGGGGTTAGGGCAAAACACACCGGGAATATTATTCAGCCCGGCTACCAGCACATCGCGGCGGGCCAGGTATTCTGCTTTAATGCCGTCAAAATAATCGGCCGGCAGGTCTACCGCTGCTTCACCGGCTATTTGTGCAAAGGAGGGAGGGCTTAAACGGGCCTGCGCAAATTTCATCACGGCATCCAGCACCTGCTGATTCTTACTAACCAGTGCGCCTATACGTCCGCCGCAGGCGCTATACCTTTTGGAGATGGTATCCATCAGTATCACATGGTCATCCAGCCCTTCCAGGTTCATAGCGGAAAAGTGCCGGCCGGTATAACAGAACTCGCGGTAAGCCTCATCAGAGAACAGGTACAGGTTATGCTGCAGGCATAGCTGCTTCAGCACTTCCATTTCTTCTTTACTATATAAATAACCGGTAGGGTTATTGGGATTGCAGATTAAAATGGCTTTGGTGCGGGGGGTAATAGCTTTTTCAAACGCTTCCATAGCCGGCAGCGCAAAACCGCTTTCAATACTGGAGCCAATGGTGCGGATGGTAATGCCTGCCTCCACCGCAAATCCGTTGTAGTTAGCATAAAAAGGCTCCGGCACAATCACCTCATCGCCCGCATCCAGGCAGGCCATAAAGGCAAACAGGATGGCTTCTGAACCACCGGTGGTAACAATGATCTGCTGGTGGTTTACCTGGATATTAAACCTTTCATAATAAGTAACCAGCTTACGGCGGTAACTCTCATTACCCGCGCTGTGGCTGTATTCCAGCACTTTAAACTCGGAGTGGCGTACCGCATCCAGTACCGGTTTAGGCGTTTCAATATCCGGCTGGCCTATGTTCAGGTGATATACCTTTACGCCTCTTTTTTTAGCTGCTTCGGCGTAAGGCACTAATTTTCTGATGGGGGAGGGCGGCATGTGCACACCTCTCTGGCTAATATCAGGCATCGTTTGATTGGTTTGGCGATTGCAAAGTTAAAGGAAATGTAGGGATATGCCGACGGGGGAGTACATAATGTGCAGCCCGGTAAGCGCATGAATATGGGAATATATGCCGTACTAAGGCACAAATTTTAAGCGGGCAAAGCACCGGGGTGTGATGAACGGAAAACAGCTCCATAAAAAAACCTTACAGCTTTCAAAACTGTAAGGTTCTTTTTATCAATGGAAGGATCTGCATGGTGTGCACATCCAATCATTTGAAAATTAGTTTTCTACGGTGCCGGTCAGGTGTAATTCCTTATCCTGATCCACGCCTTTGAACTTAACCCAGATAGTTTTGCTTTGCTGGCCTACACCATTGGCACTGTAAGTAGCGGTTACTTTACCTTTTTTACCAGGTAAAATGGGCTCTTTAGTCCAGTTGGGAGTAGTACAACCGCAGGATGCGCGGGCAGCTTCCACCAGGATGGGTTCTTTGGTGATATTAGTAAATTCAAAATCAACAGTTACGGGTTTGTTGAGTTGGGTTTTACCAAAATCAATTGATTCCTTCACAAATTTCACTTTTGCGTCTGCGGTATTGCCGGTAGCGGAACCATTTTGTGTCTGGGCCCAAAGTGCTGTAGTTAACAGCATGCTCGCAAATAGGGATAAGATAAACTTTTTCATCATGTATAGTTTGGTTTTAAACGGTTTTGGTTAAAAAGATAAATCCTACCCGGATTTATGCAAATTTACAGCCAAATTTTATTTCACGTAAAGCAAATTATTAAAATCTTCTTAAAAAAAACATTTTAATTTAAGAACGGCATTTTCAGCATGTTAGCAACTATTTTTCATCTGTATAAATTAACCTTACTTTTGCACTTTAACCAACCCGCATGATAGAAAATAATGAACTGACTATGAATATGGACAGCCGGTTATCTTTTGAAGAATTCCGCAAGGAGGTATTAAATGACTACCGGTTGGCTTGCGAAAGCAGGGAAGTTAGTTTACTGGCACGCAAGGAGGTACTGACCGGTAAAGCCAAATTTGGCATTTTCGGGGACGGTAAGGAGGTTGCGCAGATAGCCATGGCTAAATATTTCCTGCCGGGTGATTATCGCTCCGGTTACTATCGCGATCAGACTTTTGCCTTTGCCAGCGGTATTGCTACTATAGAGCAATTTTTCTCTCAGCTGTATGCCGACCCGGATCCGCTTAACGAGCCTTTCTCCGCCGGCCGGCAAATGAACGCACACTTTGCCACGCCCAATATTACGCCGGATGGCCAATGGCGTGACCTCACCAAAATAAAAAATACGGCTGCCGACATGGCGCCTACTGCCGCACAAATGCCGCGTGCACTGGGTTTGGCCTTTGCATCTAAATTATTCCGTGAAGTGGAGGTGCTGAAAGAATTCAGCCACCTGTCGCAGAACGGTAACGAGATCTGTTTTGCTACTATCGGCGACGCCTCTACGTCAGAAGGGCATTTCTGGGAAACTATGAATGCAGCAGGTGTTTTGCAGGTGCCGCTGGCGGTGTTTATATGGGATGATGGATACGGTATTTCCGTACCGCGCAAATACCAAACCGCCAAAGGCTCTATCAGCACAGTGATGGAAGGTTTCCGGAAAACAGAAGGTACCAATGGTTTTGATATTTATAATGTAAAGGGTTGGGATTATGCCGGCATGTGTGAGGTATTTGAGAACGGCCTGCGCAAGGTGCGGGAAACGCATATACCTGCGCTGTTCCATGTAGAGGAGATCACGCAGCCGCAGGGCCACTCCACCAGCGGATCGCATGAACGTTATAAAAGCAAGGACCGCCTGGCCTGGGAAAAGGACTTTGATTGCAATCATAAAATGCGTCAGTGGATCCTGGAAAATGCATTGTCTGACGAAGGCACCCTGCAGGAAATAGAAGCCCGCGCTAAAGTATTGGCCCAGGAAAGCCGTAAAAGCGCCTGGGAAAAATATATTACACCCATTAAGCAGCAGGTGCAAACCATGGTGGGTTATGGCAATGCGGTAATATCAGAAGGGATAGCAGATACGGCGATGGTGCAGCAAGCCATTCATGAGCTGCAGGTGAACCGTGAGCCGCTGCGCCGCGATATCCTGAAAACAGCCGCCACCATCCTGTTCCATAACAAGAAAAAACAAAGCCCGGCCTTACAGGCTTTACAACAATATTATAACCAGCAGCTGCAGCAGGAAAAGCAAACCTATAACAGCCTGCTGTATGGAGAAGGCGCTAACTCAGCCCTGAACGTACCCGTAATACCGGCTACTTATGCAGCAGATGCACATGCGGTGAATGGTTATGAGGTGCTGAATAAATATTTTGACCAGCTGTTTGCTGAAAACCCCAAGGTATTTGCTTTTGGGGAAGATGTAGGTAAGATAGGGGATGTGAACCAGGGTTTTGCAGGCTTACAGCAAAAACATGGAAAAGACCGCATTTTTGATACCGGCATACGGGAGCTTACCATTATGGGACAGGCTGTGGGCATGGCGCTGCGTGGCCTGAAGCCTATTGCAGAGATCCAGTACGTGGACTATATGTTATATGGCCTGCAACCCTTAAGTGATGATGTGGCCAGCCTGCATTACCGCACCGGCGGTATCCAGGCCTGTCCAATGATCGTACGTACCCGCGGCCACCGGCTGGAGGGGATCTGGCACTCCGGGTCGCCCATGGCTATGATGATACACAGCCTGCGTGGCATGCACCTTTGCGTACCCCGGAATATGGTACAGGCAGCCGGTATGTATAATACCTTATTACGCGCCAATGACCCGGCCGTGGTGGTTGAATCCCTGAATGGCTATCGCCTGAAAGAGCAGCTGCCGGATAACCTGACCACTTTTACCGTGCCCCTGGGTGTGCCGGAAGTGGTGATGGCCGGTACGGATATTACATTAGTCTCCTACGGCTCTACCCTGCGTATTGTGGAAGAAGCTGCGCATACACTGGAGCAAATGGGTGTTTCCTGCGAGGTGATCGATGTACAAACCTTATTACCTTTTGATATTCACCATAGTATTGTTGAATCTTTAAAAAAGACCAACCGCATTGTATTTATTGATGAAGATGTACCGGGTGGTGGTACGGCCTACATGTTCCAGCAGGTAATGGAATTGCAGGGCGGTTACCGCTGGCTGGATGTGGCGCCCCGCACCCTGAGCGCACAGGCGCACCGGCCAGCCTACGGCTCTGACGGGGATTATTTCTCCAAGCCCAATACGGAAGATGTGGTGAAGGTGGTAATGTCTATGATGGAAGAATAGCGCAAAAACGCTTTGTATAAAAACAGTACGTCCCGTAGCGGCCAGGCCGCACGGGACGTTTTTTTGTAACAGTTGTAGGTTCAGGCAAATGACAAGCAGTATGTCCACAAATATTAAAAAATATATCCATACTATTATGCCATACCCGTGTTATTTAACCATAATTTCAACATGAGCTGGCAGAAAATATGCCAGTTTACTTTGTTATTTTACGGCATTGGCCATTTGAAAAATAGCAAGGATGAAAAATATAGTTGTTTTAGACGGATATGCCCTGAACCCCGGCGACCTTGACTGGGCTCCGTTACAGGCCCTGGGGAATGTAACGGTATATGAACGCACACCGGAATCTGAAGTACCTGCACGGGCAAAGGATGCAGAGATACTACTCACTAATAAGGCTATTGTAAGCGGCGCTGCCATAGCACAATTACCAAAGCTGCAATATATTGGCGTAATGGCCACCGGGTATAATATTGTAGATGTGCCGGCCGCCACGGCCCGGCAGATCAGCGTAACCAATGTGCCGGCCTATGGCACGCCTGCGGTAGCACAGCTTACCTTTGCCCTGATACTGGAACTATACAATCATGTAGGATTGCATGCAGCTAGTGTGCGTGCCGGCGACTGGGCCCGCAGCAGTGATTTTAGCTACTGGAAAGCGCCTTTGCACGAGCTGCATGGCAAAGTGCTGGGTATAGTAGGGCTGGGGCAAATAGGGCAGGCAGTAGCCCGCATAGCCCTGGCTTTTGGTATGCAGGTGATCGCCTGCCATAAACACCCGGAACGGGATAAAATGGAGGGCGTTACCTTCGTGGATCAGGCTACCTGTTTTGCCCGGGCAGATGTGGTAAGCCTGCATTGCCCGTTGAATGAGCAGAACAGGGGTTTTGTAAATGAGCCATTAATAAACACCATGCAGCGGGGCGCTATTTTAATAAACACCAGCCGGGGGCCCCTGATCAATGAGGCCGACCTGGCCCAGGCGCTGAATAGCGGCCGCATAGCAGGCGCAGCCCTGGATGTGCTCTCTACCGAACCGCCGCCGGCAGATCATCCCCTGGTGATGGCTAAAAATTGCATTATTACCCCGCATATTGCCTGGGCCTCCATAGAGGCACGGGGGCGTTTGCTGCATACGGCGGTTGCGAATGTAAAAGCCTGGTTAGCGGGCCAACCGCAGCATGTATTGAATGGCTGACTATCTGTTTAGCAAAATGATAAATATAAATTCTAGCAGATCTATGTTATAATAGAAATATGATGAGCTGGATAAACTAATTATTGATTTGTTTGTTAATCAATAGTGAATATGAATTATATGGTATACCACCGGTGAATAAAATGAACAAAAAAGACCACAAAAAAACTTTTCCGGTAATTTCGGGATTCAGTAATAATTAGCTAAATTGGAACAGGTTATAAACACTGTATGTAGGGGTTGCTATTTAAAAGACGCTCAATAATCATTTAGGCCACGAAACGCCCTGGAATCAATCAAATTTTTCATCATTAGATCTAAAATCCACCTGTATGAAAGCAGGAATTCTACTGGTAGAGGATGACCATTTTTTTGCCAAGGTCATCAAAAGACATTTAGAAAAGGAAGGTTTTAATGTAGTACACTGCCTTGATGGCGATGAAGCCTGGGAAGCGTTCCAGGAGCGTGCATTTGACATCTGCCTGCTGGATATAATTATGCCCGGCAAAGACGGCTTTAGCCTGGCGCAGGAGATCCGTAACCGGGATACGAATGTGCCTATTATCTTCATCTCCTCCCGCTATATGGAGCAGGACCGTCTGAATGGTTTTGCCGCCGGTGGGGATGATTATATGGTGAAACCGTTTAACATTGAGGAGCTGCAATACCGTATAGATGTGTTCCTGAAAAGGAGCCGCCTGCTGCAGAGCCGCAAGGTGCAGATCTATCAGATAGGCTCCCTGGAGTTTAACTACACGGAGCTGAAGATCTATCATGCGCCTACTAATGCAACCGTAAATCTGCCGCCAAAAGAGGCAGAGCTGCTGAAGTTCCTGTGTGAGAACCCTAACCGCAAGCTGAAACGGGAAAACATTTTGCTGAGTGTTTGGGGAAGCGATGACTTTTTCGCGGGGCGTACCATGGATGTGTACCTGACCCGCCTGAGAAAACATTTCCGCATGGATGATACGGTGAAGCTGGAAACCTTTCATGGGAAAGGCTTACGCCTCATGACAGATGAACAGGCCTGCCTGCTGGACAACTAAGTAACGCAGAAAACGCCAACATATATAATTGGAGAACCGTTTTGCTTTTAGCAGAACGGTTCTCTTATTTTATGCCGTAATATGTTTTAGCGCAGGTTGTGGAATACCTGTTGTACATCATCATCCTGCTCCAGGCGGTCAATCAGCTCCAATACCTCCTTGGCCTGTTCTTCATTCAGCTCCGTAGTAGTGGTAGGAATGCGCTGCAGCTCCGCGCTTAACGGGGTAATGCCTTTTTCTTCCAGAGCTTTGGCCATGTTGCCGAACTCTGTGAAAGGGGTGCGCAGAATAATGTTGCCCTCACTATCTTCCCCGATCTCTTCCAAACCGGCATCAATCAGCTCCAGCTCAAGCTCTTCCAGGTTCTGACCTTCATTTTTGATCTTAAACACACCCATACGGTTAAACAAAAAGGCTACGGAACCGCTGGTACCCAGGCTGCCGCCTTCCTTATTAAAGTGCATGCGCACATTAGCTACGGTACGGGTAGGGTTATCGGTGGCTGTTTCTACCATCACCGCTACGCCGTGGGGGGCATACCCTTCATATACTACTTCCTCATAGTCGGTTTTGTCCTTACCCATTGCGCGCTTAATGGCAGCTTCTACCCGGTCTTTGGGCATGTTCACACCTTTGGCGTTGGCAAAACAACGGCGCAGAGCGGGGTTGTTATCCGGGTCAGGACCGCCTTGTTTTACAGCTATGGCTATTTCCTTACCTATCCTGGTAAATTGTTTGGCCATCCGGTCCCAACGGGCAAACATAGTGTGTTTTCTTACTTCAAATATTCTTCCCATGTTGGTTTATTATCGAATCGCAAAAATACAGTGTTTATAGGAATGTAAAACCGCTAAAATGAAAACCGCCCCGGTTATTGTTCCGGAGCGGTTTCAATTATTTAATACAACAGCTTATTGCTGCAGCTTACGCGCTTTACTGTGTTTAACGCTATAGCCAAAGTAAATGACAAAACCGATGGCCAGCCAAATGAATAACCTGATCCAGTTATCGGCGCCCAGGCCCAGGATCATTAGTCCGCACACAATTGCACCGGCAATGGGTACAACAGGCACCCAGGGGGTTTTGAAGGGGCGTGGTACATTAGGATCGCTCTTGCGCATTACCAGTACGCCAATGCATACCAGCACAAAGGCAAACAGGGTACCAATGCTGGTCATGTTACCTACAATGTGGTCCGGGATAAAACCGGCAAACAGGGCGGTGAACACAAAGAACAGCATTTGTGATTTATACGGAGTACGGAATTTAGGGTGCAGTTTGGAAAATACCGGTGGTACCAGCCCATCGTTGGACATGGAGTAGAACACACGGGTTTGTCCCAGCAACATTACCAGGATCACGGAGGAGAAACCAGCCAGGATAGCGATAGTGATGAATAATGACAACCAGCTATACCCCGGCATATAGGTATCAATGGTATATGCTACAGAGGCTTCGCTACCGGCTTTCAAAAAGTCTTTGAAAGGGGCAACGCCTGTTAATACGTGGGAGAATAAGATGTATAATACCGTACAAATAGCCAGGGATACCAGGATACCGATGGGCATAGCGCGCTTGGGGTCTTTGGTTTCCTGTGCGGCGGTGGATACGGCATCAAACCCAATGAAGGCAAAAAATACCACCCCGGCGCCGGCCAGTACGCCTAACCAGCCGTGGTTGCGGGGTTGGGAGTAATCGACCACGCTACCGTCGTTCAGCGTTACAGTACCAGCATCGGCAGGTATCATATAAGGGGTGTGGTTGGCAGGGTTTATAAAGTGCCAGCCCAGCCCAATGAACAATAATACGATGGCTACTTTTACTATTACGATGATGGTGTTAACTGTGGCAGATTCCTGCGTACCGCGGATCAGCAATAAAGTGAGCATCAGCAGGATAAAAATAGCGGGGAGGTTGATCATACCATGTACGCCGGTGGCAGATACTTCAAACGGCGAGTGAGACAGCTCGTATGGTATAGTAGTATGAAAGAGTGAAAATAATAACTTGTTCAGGTACTGGGACCAGCCAATGGATACAGTTGCGGCGCCCAGGGCATATTCCAGCACCAGGTCCCAGCCAATGATCCAGGCAACAAATTCACCAAGGGTAGCATAGGAATACGTATAGGCGCTACCGGCAATTGGTATCATAGAAGCAAATTCCGCATAACATAAACCGGCTAAGGCGCAGCCAATAGCGGCTACAATAAAGGAAAGGGTTACCGCAGGTCCGGCGTGTGCGCCGGCAGCAGCCGCAGTGCGTACAAACAGGCCTGCACCAATGATAGCGCCAATACCTAACGCAACCAGAGATCCGGCCGTTAACGTTCTTTTTAATCCTTTTTCTGTTTCGGAGGCTTCAGATAATAATTGACCCAGTGGCTTTTTTACAAAGAGTCTACTCATGATAGAAGTATTGTTGGTTGATTTAAGTGGTTTTAGTTTGTTGTTTTGAGATCGCCAAATATAACTATCAAAAATCAAATGAGCTTGTTTTATTTTATGGAGTTATGGGTGAATATTGGCCCAGAACCTTATTTTTGAGAAATTTTAAACACGCACAGCAGCAATAAATTGAGCATGGCATGAAGAAATCTAACCGGCTTACCCTGTACATAGTTCTTGGGATGATATTAGGAATTTTAACAGGGTATATTATACATATCAACTATGCAGGCAATGCGGCAGGGGCCAAAAAAGTAATTGACATACTCTCTGTACCTACTGATATTTTCCTGCGGCTGATAAAAATGATTATAGCGCCACTGGTTTTTTCAACTCTTGTAGCCGGGGTAGCCAAGCTGGGGGATATTAAAGCAGTGGGCCGTATTGGCGGTAAAACCATGTTATGGTTCATTAGCGCCACTTTTGTAAGCCTGTTCCTGGGTTTAATACTGGTAAACTTATTTCAGCCCGGCCATGCACTGAACCTGCCTTTGCCGGATACACACGCCAGCAGCGGTGTTTCAGGGGCAGATATGACCCTGCGCGGATTTTTCCGTCATGTGTTCCCGGATAGTGTAATTATGTCTATGGCCGAAAACCAGATATTACAAATAGTGGTATTTGCGTTATTCTTTGGCGTAGCTACGGCAGCTATGGGTGAAAAGGGGCAGGTGGTTATAAAACTGCTGGATGCAGTGGGCCATATTATGCTAAAGGTAACCGGCTATGTAATGAAGTTTGCGCCGTTTGCCGTTTTTGGTGCCATGGCAGCGGTTATAGCGGAAAAGGGGCCGGAAACGCTCATCACTTATAGTATATTCATCGTAGAATTTTATATAGGGCTTATTATTCTGTGGATGGTGCTGACGTTAGCCGGTTTTACGGTGCTGGGCCGCCCGGCCTTTTCCTTACTGGGCCGGCTAAAAGATCCACTGCTGCTGGCTTTCAGTACAGCTACCAGCGAAGCAGCCTACCCGCGTACCATGGAGGAGCTAGAAAAATTTGGCTGTGAAAATAAAATAGTGAGCTTTGTATTACCCCTGGGCTACTCCTTTAACCTGGATGGCTCTATGATGTATATGACCTTTGCCAGCATGTTCATTGCGCAGGCCTACAATATGCACCTTGGCCTTGCACAGCAGATCTCCATGTTACTGGTACTGATGATCACCAGCAAAGGTATAGCCGGCGTACCGCGCGCATCGTTGGTGGTAATAGCAGGCACCTTAAGCATGTTCCATATTCCCGAAGCAGGCTTGCTGTTGCTGCTGGGTATAGATCATGTACTGGATATGGGCCGCTCTGCCACCAATGTAATTGGCAATGCTATGGCAACAGCCGTAGTTTCCAAGTGGGAGGGTACCCTGAAACCGCAACAGTTAGCGGAAGTAATGGAATAAGATAATTAAGTAATAACAAATCTGTAACAGTAAAATTGCTATTTTGGCAATTCGCCATTTTCGGAAATTTCTCATAACATAGTAGCATGGACCAGATCACAGAGCTTTTTAAACACCTCATTAACCCGCAATGGATCATTGATCACGGGGGTATTTATTTATTGTTGCTGATCATTTTTGCGGAAACGGGGTTGTTTGTGGGATTTTTCCTGCCGGGTGACTCCCTGTTGTTTGTAGCCGGCATTTATGGTGAAAAGCTGAGCGAAAGCTTTTTTAATATGCCCTTTGTGGTAATAATGCTGCTGATAGCTATTGCCGGTGTGCTGGGTAATATGGTAGGCTTCTGGTTTGGCCGTAAGTCAGGCCCACTGCTGTTTGCAAGAAAGGATACATTATTATTCAAGAAAAAATATTTGTACCAGGCCAAGGAGTTTTATGATAAACATGGTGGCGGCGCTGTTTTCCTGGCGCGCTTTTTACCCATTGTGCGCACCTTTGCACCTATTGTGGCAGGGATTGTACAAATGGAAAGTAAAAAGTTCATGCTCTATAATATTGTAGGTTCTTTTTCCTGGGTATTTTCCATGATGCTGGCCGGCCATTACCTGGATAAAATGTTCCCAGGGTTAAAGGAGCACCTGGAGCTGATCATCATTATAATAATACTGATCACCACCCTGCCGGTATTGATAAAACTCTTTTTCGGAAAAACCAAACACCCGGAGCACCTGCACCACGAGGATAGCAAAAAACCAACCGATACTACGGTTTCCTGAGAAAACGAACTATTTATTTACTAACCATATGAAGAATGCAAATAACCGTTCCACGTCTATCTTCAATATAGCCGTTATAGTGGCTTCACTGGGCTATTTTGTAGATATTTATGATCTGCTGCTTTTTACGATCGTACGTGTACCCAGCCTTAAATCGCTGGGCGTACCGCAAGCGGAAATTGATGCCGGTATTGGCCTGCTGCTCATTAACGTTCAAATGGCCGGCCTGTTAATAGGCGGCATTTTCTGGGGTATTGTAGGCGATAAAAAAGGCCGCCTGAGTGTGTTGTTCGGTTCCATATTAATATATTCCGTAGCCAATATTGCCAATGGTTTTGTGCACAGCACCAACATGTACCTGGTATGGCGTTTTATAGCCGGCTTAGGCCTGGCGGGCGAGCTAGGCGCCGGCATTACCCTGGTATCTGAAATATTACCTAAGGAAAAACGTGGTTATGGTACCATGATCGTGGCTACTATTGGCGTATTTGGCGCAGTGGTGGCAAACTTTGTGGCCAAAATAGTGCAGGACTGGCGGATCTGTTATTTTATAGGAGGGGCGCTGGGCCTGGCTTTGCTGGTGCTGCGCATTAGTGTGCTGGAATCTCATTTATTTAATGCCATTAAAGCAAGCAATGCCAGCCGCGGTAATTTTTTGCAGCTGTTCACCGACAAACACCGTTTTTTAAAATACCTGAAATGCCTGCTGCTGGGCACTCCTACCTGGTTTGTAGTAGGTATACTCATGGCTTTCTCTAATAAATTTGCCATTGAAATGCATGTGCGCGATGCCATTAGCCCCGGCGATGCCATTGCCTTTTGTTACACCGGCCTTACCCTGGGGGATTTTGCTACCGGCCTTATTAGCCAGTTATGGAAAAGCCGCCGTAAGGTAATGCTGCTGTTCCTGTTGCTCACGGCTGCTTTTGTAACGCTGTACTTTCAGCTGCACGGGGCTGGTAAATGGAGCTTTTATGCGGTATGTTTTGGCTTAGGCTTCAGCGTTGGTTTCTGGACCATCTTTGTAACCATTGCTGCAGAAAGCTTTGGCACCAACCTGCGGGCTACCGTGGCTACTACGGTGCCTAACTTTGCCAGGGGCCTGCTGCCGCTTATTTCCATGTTGTTTGTGGCCTTACAGGGCAGCTTTACTTACCTGCAAAGCGGTGCTATTGTGGCAGCCATTTCCATAGGTATAGCGCTGGTAACCTCTTATTACCTGGAAGAAACCTTCGGCAAGGAATTAAATTATGTGGAAGAGATCTAACCGCGTTTAATACTGCGCCAGCACTTTGTCTACCAGGCTATTGAGCTGGGCTATTTCCAGGGGATCCAATGCTTTTTTCAGCACATCATCCAGCTGTGCTACTTCCTCTTCTATTGTTTTCAGCAGCTGCAGGCCTTTGGAAGTGATCTTTACATCCACGGCGCGGCGGTCTGATTCACAGCTTTTGCGTTCCAGGAGATCTGCTTTACGTAAGCGTTCTACCAGGCGGGATACATCGCTCATTCTATCCAGCATCCTTTCTTTCAGCATATTAATGTTGGCGGCTTTGGGGTGTTGGCCACGCAGTATGCGCAGTATATTAAACTGCTGCATGGTAATGTCAAACTTTTTAAAGAATTGCTGGTTACGGCTTACGATCCAGTTGCCTACGAATACCAGGCCTATCATGCCTTTCGTGTATTCATTATCAAAGGCTTTCTGGGAAAGCAGTTTTTCGATGTTCGACATAATGCAGGTACAGATAGATTTTAAGTGTCAGTAATACATGGCTCGTACAAAAAACAGGCCGTAAAGTGGTTGATATTAAGTGTGCGATGTGTTGTTTTTACACTATCCCCTTTAAAAAGTTACGGTGGCTGATCTGCCTTGAGATCAGCCACCGTATTGTATCATATCAGCATCTGGTGTTATGCTGTTACTTTCATATTATCCAGCACGTCCATTACTTCTTTTACGTGTTGTGCAGAAGTATTAAGCAGCTCTTTTTCTTCTGCGTTCAGCTGCAGCTCAATAATTTTTTCAATACCGGTTTTACCTAATACTACGGGTACACCCAGGTAAATATCCTTCAGTCCATACTCGCCGGTAAGCCATGCGCAGCAGGGGAAGATGCGTTTTTCATCTTTCAGGATAGCTTCCACCATTTGTGCGGCAGCAGCGCCGGGTGCATACCAGGCAGAGGTGCCCAGCAGGTTCACAATTTCACCGCCGCCTACTTTGGTGCGTTGTATAATAGCTTCCAGCTTATCGGCCGCTACCAGCTCTGTTACGGGAATACCGGCTACCGTGGTATAACGGGGCAGGGGTACCATAGTATCGCCATGGCCACCCATTAATATTGCCTGAATATCTTTAGGGGAACAGCCTATTTCATCGGCCAGGAAAGCGCGGTAACGCGCCGTATCCAGGATACCGGCCATACCAAATACTTTGCTGCTGTCTTTTTTGGCAGTCAGGAAAGCGCAGTAGGTCATTACATCCAGCGGGTTGCTTACTACAATAATAATAGCATCCGGTGAGTATTTACCAATGTTCTCAGTAACAGATTTTACGATGTTGGCATTGGTAGAGATCAGATCATCACGGCTCATACCGGGTTTGCGTGGTAAACCGGAGGTAATTACTACTACGTCACTGTTGGCGGTTTTAGCGTAGTCGTTGGTAACACCCGTTACTTTGGTGCTGTAATAATCAATAGGCGCCTGTTGCCAGGTGTCCAGTGCTTTTCCTTCCGCCGTGCCTTCCTTAATATCCAGTAATACTACTTCCCGTAAGAAATCTCTGTGGGCCAGTACATTAGCACAGGTAGCACCTACATTGCCGGCTCCTACAACAGTAACTTTCATTTTATCTAAATATTTTAAGGTGAAGAATGAAGAATAAGGTAAATGTAAGTAAAAAGCGGAAAGCATAAAGCAGAAAGCATAAAGCCAGGGCAAATGGCAGGCAGCTTTCGGCTTTGGGCTTTGAGCTTTCGGCTTATAGCCGGCAGCTTTCTGCTTTTAGCTTTGGGCTTTCAGCCTAATTCAGGTACTTCAGCACCTGCTCCAGCTTCACGGTGCCTTCAAAGCCCTTAACCAGCGCCTGCTTTTTATTGTATATAAACAGGCCTGGGAAATAATGCATGTCGTAAAAATACATGATCTGCCGGGTAGGTTCGCTGGCCATTATAATATTACGGTAGTTCTGGATCTTGTAATGGTCATAATACTCCTTCATTTGATCCGGTTTAAAAGGCGTTACCATCAGGATCTGCGTTTTCTTAAACTCGTCTATGTGCTTCAGCAGGTCTTCAGTCAGCGCTTTACAATGGTCACAGTCTACGCTGAACACAAACACCACGGTAGGAATGTTCTTGCGCAGGTCGTTCTTGGTGATCACATGCCCATCCGGCAGGGTGAGCGGGAAAGCAGGTATGACCGGGTATTGCAGGTAAGGCGATTTTTTGGCAGATTGTGCAGGCGCAGGTGTATTCTGGGCCTGGGCCAGGAAAGTGGAAATACATAAACACAACAAAAGTAAATAACGCATGTTTCGGGCTAGTTTTGGATAATGAGTGCTAAAATTAAGGTAGAACGGGCTGAATGAACCCTGTAAATTGATTTTTTTGCAAAAAAATTACTAGATTACCTGTCCTTACCTTATGTTTGCATTCCTAAAAAAAATAATGAGTGTGCATTTTAGCGTTTTTAGGATCTAATTAATTCGCAGAATGCAGTACCACAGAGCAGTTCAGAAAGATTTCGGAGAATGATTTATTTTTGCTGTCCTGACCTAAAATTTTTAAACTAAATTAAGTATCCTATTTTATGGCTACCACTGCAGATATCAGAACAGGATTAATCATAAAGCTGGATAACAGCTTATATTCTGTTGTAGAGTTTGGACAGAACAAGACCGCCCGTGCCGCCGCCAAGGTTTGGGCTAAATTAAAAGGTGTAGATAACAGCCGCTCTATAGAGCACACCTGGAACTCCGGTGATAACATTTTCCCTGTACGCGTTGAGAAAAAAGCATTCCAGTTCCTGTACAAGGATGACAGTGGTTACAATTTCATGGATAAAGAAACTTTTGAGCAGATAGCCCTGGCAGAAACCATGGTGGATGCTCCGCAGTTCCTGAAAGACGGAGATGAGGTGTTTGTAATGATCAATACCGAAACAGAGCAGCCTATGAGTGTGGAGCTGCCTGATAAAATAGTGGTGAAGGTCACTTATTCAGAGCCGGGCATGAAAGGGGATACTGCTACCCGCACCCTGAAACCCGCTACTATTGAAACCGGCGCTACCGTAATGGTACCCCTGTTCGTGAACGAGGGAGAAACCATCCGGGTGAACACCAAAACCGGTGAATATATTGAAAGAGTAAAAGAATAATCCATATCAACAACGAACATTTCTAAACCAAAAACTGTCTACATGGATTTTAAACAGATTCAGGAGCTGGTAAAAATGGTCAATAAGTCCAATATCAGTGAGCTGAGCATAGAGGAAGATAAGTTCAAGATTACCATAAAGCAAAAGGATAATGAGGTACAGCAGGTTTTCACCGTACCGGCGGTAGCGCCCGTGCAGGCAGTTGCACAGGTAGCACCGGTTGCCACTGCTCCTGCAGCTACTTCCGCTACTCCTCCTGCAGCTACTGCGGCTGATACTAAAGCCACCAACCTGCTTACCATCAAATCTCCTATGATCGGTACCTTTTACCGCAGCCCTGGTCCTGACAAACCGGCCTTCGTGAATGTAGGTGACGACGTAACTTCCGGCAAGGTAGTTTGCATCATTGAAGCCATGAAGCTGTTCAATGAAATTGAAAGCGAGGTATCAGGCAGGATCATAAAAGTGCTGGTAGATGATGCTTCTCCGGTTGAATATGACCAGCCTTTGTTTTTAGTAGAACCATAAGAGAACCAATGTTTAAAAAAATACTGATTGCCAACCGTGGAGAAATAGCCCTGCGTATTATACGCACCTGTAAGGAAATGGGCATCAAAACGGTGGCTGTTTATAGTACTGCGGATAAAGACAGCCTGCATGTGAAGTTTGCGGATGAAGCAGTGTGTATAGGCAAACCGCAAAGCAGTGAATCCTACCTGAATATCCCTCACCTGATGGCCGCTGCAGAGATCACCAATGCAGATGCCATTCATCCCGGTTACGGTTTCCTGGCAGAAAATGCCCGCTTTGCTGAAATATGTGGCGAGCATGGTATTAAGTTCATTGGGCCCACCCCGGAAATGATCCGGAAAATGGGGGATAAGATGACGGCCAAAGAAACCATGATAGCTGCCGGCGTACCGGTAATACCGGGATCTGAAGGTTTGCTGGAAAGCTTGGAACAAGCCAAGGAATTAGCCAAGGAGATGGGCCTGCCCGTGATCCTGAAGGCTACAGCCGGTGGCGGTGGTAAAGGGATGCGCGTGGTATGGCAGGATCATGAGCTGGAGAACGCCTACAACATGGCCAAAACAGAAGCCCGCGCCGCTTTCAGCAACGACGGTATTTACATGGAGAAATTCGTGGAAGAGCCCCGTCACATTGAAATACAGGTAGCTGGCGACCAATATGGCAAAGTGTGCCACCTGAGCGAAAGGGACTGCTCTATACAGCGCCGTCACCAGAAGCTGGTGGAGGAATCTCCCTCCCCGTTCATGACGCCGGAGCTGCGTGAGAAAATGGGGGAAGCTGCTATTAAAGCTGCCTCCGCCATTAATTATGAAAGCGTAGGTACCATTGAGTTTCTGGTGGATAAGCACCGTAACTTTTACTTCATGGAAATGAACACCCGTATACAGGTGGAACATGGGGTAACGGAAGAGGTGATCAACTTTGACCTGATCAAGGAACAGATCAAGATAGCGGCAGGTATTCCCATCTCCGGCAAGAATTATACGCCTCAGATGCATGCCATAGAATGCCGTATTAACGCGGAAGATCCGTACAACGACTTCCGCCCGTCCCCGGGTAAAATAACGGTATTACATATACCGGGCGGCCACGGGGTGCGGGTTGATTCCCATATTTACGCCGGTTATGTAATTCCGCCCTACTATGATAGCATGGTGGCTAAGATCATAACCATTGCGCAAACCCGGGAAGAAGCTATTAATACCATGGAACGCGCGCTGAGCGAGTTTGTAATTGAAGGGGTGAAAACCACTATCCCCTTCCACCAGCAGCTAATGCGCGATGAGAACTTCCGTAAGGGTAACTTTACTACGAAGTTCACTGAGACCTTTAAGCTGGTATAAGTAATAGAGAAAATAAGATCTTATGTGTGCCACACCTCAAAAGTGTGGCACACGTTTTTACTCCACTTTTATAATGGTAGTGCGCTTACCGATCCCGTTCTCATTGAACGGTTCTATACAGAAATAATAGGGTTGATCTTTTTCCATGGCAGAGAAGTAATATTCATTACTACCATACACCATAATGCTGGTGTACAGCTTATCCGCTGCGGTGCCGGTATAAATAGTATAGCCGGTGGCGTTATTACTCGTTTGCCATTTAAGCCAGGCATTCCGCCGCTCACTGTTGCCCCGCAATGCAATAAACTCTTTTACCGTATCCGGCACACTGCCTTTACCCAGGCCAAACACACGTAAGCCGCTAATGGCAAACTTACCGGAGGGCATGTGCACATTTTCCATTTTTATATACCGGGCCTGCACGGGAGCAGCAAGGGGAATATAGTCGTGCGGCACATCTGTGGTATTGCGGCTTTTATCGGTTAGCAGCTTCCAGCTACGGCCATCCGTGGAGCTATAGAGCTTATATTGATGGTACAGGCCTGGTTGCCTGCCCATGATGGTAGCATCCTGGTCTGCGTAGTTGATCTGTATGGCGTGTATGGTGCTAAGCTGCCCCAGGTCTGTCTGGATCCATTCCCCCTTATTGCCGGTAGCAGCGCTCCAGTAGGTTTTAATATTTTCATCTACCGCGTTATTGGAGGCATAACCGCCGTAGGTAGAGGATACCTGCACCGGTTTATTGTAGTTCAGCAGCATCCAGCCGGTGAACAGGCTTTTAGCTGTAGCGGCGGTTGGCAGGTAATGCGGGTAGTCGCCATAAGCGGTGTTACAGAACAACAGATCATCCTTATCAAAACCGGCCGGCCATATGCCGATCCTTCTTTCAAAATTATTTTTAGTACCGATCACGATGGTAGATACATGCCACCAGTTACCATACGTATCCTGGTAGGTAGCCCCGTGACCTGCACCCCGTGCAAACCCGCCGGGTTTGTATGAAAAGGGGTTGTGTGATTGATAGGTAAAAGGGCCCAGGGGCTGTTTGCTTACATACACACCATCGCCATACCCGCTGAATTCTGTACCTGGTGCACCATATTGCAGGTAATACAAGCCATTGTGCTTATTCATCCAGGCGCCTTCTATAAAGGGTTTCAGAAAGGTATTATCATTATGCTCACCAAAACGTTCCCAGCCATGCAAAGTATCGTTTAGCCGTATGAGTGACCTACGCTCGCCAACAGGTTGTAATGTTTTACGGTCCACTTCCTGACCGTAAACGGGAAACTCGTTGCTGGACCCGTGGTACAGGTATAAACGTCCATCATCATCCGCAAAAAAAGCAGGGTCCCATGCGCCTGCCTGGAAAGAATCTACTGCCTCTTTCCAGTTGTCTGTGCGGGGATTGTTACTCATCCACAAGGGAAAATTTTTGGAGTAGGTTGATCCGATCACTAACAAACTATCGCCCAGCACTACGGTAGCGGGTGCGCACAGCTCATCATACACATGGTGCCATGGTTTCAGGAATTTGCGGGGTACAAAATGCCATTGCAGCATATCATGGCTCCACCAGTAACCCCATTGGTTGGTTGAAAAAAGATAGTAATCGCCTTTGAATAAGGTAATGGTAGGATCCGCTGTGGCGCGGTGTTTACCCTGGGTTACAAAGTTAGGTATAGGGCAGTACCCATAGTCTACATTAATAGGATTGCAGTAAGTTTTTTGCTGGGCCGTTATGCCGGTAACCGGTATTAAGCACAGCAATAGCAGCACTAATCTTTTTCGCATGATTGTTCCGTTTTTTGTATCCGTAGTACTAAAAGTAAAAAAAATCCCGCTCACCGGAAGATGAGCGGGGATACCTTGCTTTAACCTAATTGTTCTTTATCGGAAATAGTCATGACTGAGACTAAGTTGTTATGTTTTGCCTGGTGTGGTTTTGCCCGGTAGCTGCCGGTCCTGCAGGCGCTGGGCGCGCTGCCAGCGTTCCTGGCTTTTAGCCATCAACTGCTGGTATTGTACATACTGTGTGGCGGAGAGCAGGGCTTTTACCTGGTCGGCATGGGTTTGCTGTAACCGGTGCAGCTGTGCATCTTTTTCTGCGCTGCTGAGCGTTTCATTCCGGCGTATGCTTTTGGCCTGGCGGCGAAAGCTGGTTTCAATATTCTGCAGCTGCCTGCTTTGCGGGCCGGTAAGGGCCAGCTCCTGCTTCATTTTGCGGCTTAATTTATGGTGAAGCACGGTGCTGTCCTGCGCAAAGGCAATACTGCAGGTGCTGAGCATTATGAACAGGGCGGGTAGCAGCTTCATATAGATTGATGGTTTACTTTTATATAGACCGGATGGGGCACCGAAGGTTTAAAAAACAGAAAAGCCCACGGTAAAAACCGCAGGCTAATCATACACCAAAACAATCTTACGGTTTTATCGCAAGAAAAGCAGCTCTCTGTACTTGGGCAGTGCCCATTGTTTGTCATCCACTAAAAACTCCAGTTTGTCGGAGTGGTAACGGATCACTTCAAAGTACGGCTTAATTTTTTCACAGTAGTCTATCGCTTTCTGACGGCTGTCAGTGAGCTTATTTGTCACTTTACGCGCCTCAATCATCGCCTGTACATTCTCACTGATGACATTAATATGTTCAGCTATTTTACCAGCTATTTGTTTTTGTGCTTTTACGGCATCTTCACCTAAGCCAATGTCCTTTAATCCGCGGATATTTTCGATCAGCGTGTTCTGGTAGCTGATAGCAGCCGGCAGAATGGTGTTGGTGGCCAGGTCGCCAATTACGCGGGCTTCGATCTGCACTCTTTTCACATAATCTTCCAGCAGTATTTCGTGGCGTGCATGCAGCTCTTTTTCATTGTAAACGCCGGTTTCCGTGAACAGCTTGGCTGCTTTGGGAGTTACCAGGGCATCCAGTGCCTGCGGTGTAGTTTTAATATTCGGCAAACCTCTTTTTTCTGCTTCAATAGCCCATTCTTCGCTGTAGCCGTCGCCTTCAAATAAAACTTTTTCCGAATCTACAATATATTTCCGAAGAGTTTGCATGATGGCAATCTCTTTTTTCTCGCCTTTTTCGATGAGGGAATCCACTTCTTTTTTGAACACCTGCAGGGTTTTAGCCATGATGGTGTTGAGGGTGGTCATAGCGGAAGCACAGTTTGCAGAAGAACCTACCGCGCGGAACTCAAACTTGTTACCGGTAAAGGCAAAGGGAGAGGTACGGTTACGGTCGGTGTTATCCAGCATCAGTTCCGGAATGTGACGGTGCAGATCCAGTTTCAGGATAGCTTCGTCCTGCTCATCAAACTTGTTGTTTACGCGGGTCTTAACTTCCTGCAGTACTTCAAACAGGTATTTACCTACGAAAACAGAGATGATAGCGGGAGGCGCTTCGTTAGCACCCAGACGGAAGTCGTTGCTGGCAGAAGCAATGGAAGCACGCATCAGATCAGCATAGTCATGCACGGCTTTGATGGTGTTCACAAAGAAGGTCAGGAACATGAGGTTGGTCTTGGGTGTTTTACCCGGGGCCAGCAGGTTCACACCGGTATCGGTGGCCATGCTCCAGTTGTTGTGCTTACCTGAACCGTTAATGCCTGCAAAAGGTTTCTCATGCAGTAACGCTTTCAGCTTGTGACGTTTAGCCACTTTATTCATTACGTCCATCAGCAGGGAGTTGTGATCCACTGCAATGTTCACTTCTTCAAAGATAGGAGCGCACTCAAACTGAGAAGGAGCCACCTCGTTATGGCGGGTTCTCAGCGGAATACCCAGCTTGTAAGACTCTTCTTCAAAATCGCGCATAAAAGCGTAGGCGCGTTCCGGTATGGAGCCAAAGTAGTGATCTTCCAGCTGCTGACCTTTGGAAGGTGCGTGACCTACCACGGTACGGCCGCACATGATCAGGTCAGGGCGGGCATTAGCCAGGTTTTCGTCAACCAGGAAGTATTCCTGCTCCCAACCCAGGGTAGCGGTTACTTTGGTTACATTTTTATCAAAATAGTTACATACATCTACAGCAGCTTTATCCAGGGCAGACAGTGCTTTCAGCAGCGGCGCCTTGTAGTCCAGTGATTCACCGGTATAGGCTACAAAAATGGTAGGTATGCAAAGTGTTTTGCCATATCCTTGTTCTATAATAAAAGCAGGAGAGGAAGGATCCCATGCAGTATAACCGCGGGCTTCAAAAGTAGCGCGGATACCGCCGCTGGGGAAGCTGGAGGCATCTGGCTCCTGTTGTACCAGTGCATCGCCGTCAAAAGTTTCAATGGCGGAGCCATCGCTTTTAATGGTGAAGAAAGAGTCATGCTTTTCAGCCGTCGTACCGGTAAGGGGTTGGAACCAGTGTGTAAAGTGGGTTACACCTTTTTTCATGGCCCATTGTTTCAAACCAGCGGCAATCTGGTCGGCCATTTTACGTTCGATCTTAGAGCCGGCTTTAATGGAATTCATTAAGCTTTTATAAGCTTCGTCACTCAGATTCTCGCGTAGAACTTTCCCAGTGAAGACATTACTGCCAAACACTTCGGTGATTTTCCCGTTGAATTGTTCGGGTTTAATTTTTAAATCAACACCGGAAAGGTTTTCCAGCGCAGTGAAGCGTAAAGATTGCATGCTGTAATTGATTTTATACTAAGTAAAGTAATTTTACACAAAAAAACATCCATTACGTAATATAAACAAGAAGTTTATTGTTTTTTGCTAAAAAATTTCATTTTAACAGTAAAAGAAGTGAATTTTTTAATTTTTCAACAAAAAAATAGACAAGAGGGTTTTAAAACTGATACATTAAAAAAACAACTATATGAATATGATTACGTAGGTAATCAGGTGAAAACGGTTGATGGAAAAGTGCAATGATCAAATAAGACAAGCCAGGGGTAAGGGTTACGGCTTATTATATTCTATAGCAGCCTCAAAAATGACCAGCCATACATAACGTACGTAGTTTTTCTGCCAAAAATTGCCGTTCTATCGCCAAAAGGCAGCATAGATCATTGCCATAAAAATGGGTTAAAGCCACTGGCAGAACCCATTTTAAACGCCTGCCAGTCCTTAATCCGGTTATACCTACCTGTTAGCCCCTTGTCAATTGCAGGAAATTTAGCTAGGTTTGCATTTCTTTCATACTACAAGTCTACAATTACCTAAATACATGCAAAGCACTGTAGAAACTTCCGATAAATTATTAAATACCACCGTAGAAACGGCAGAACAATTAGGACTTACCGCAGACGAATTTGAACGTATAAAAACCATCCTGGGCCGTGTGCCTAACTTTACGGAGCTGAGTATGTACTCCGTAATGTGGAGTGAGCATTGCAGCTACAAAAACTCCATTGTATGGCTGAAATCCCTGCCCCGTGAGGGCGACCGCCTGCTGGTAAAGGCCGGTGAGGAAAATGCAGGGCTGGTGGATATTGGCGATGGCTATGCCTGCGTATTTAAAATAGAATCACATAACCACCCCAGCGCTATTGAGCCCTTCCAGGGTGCTGCAACCGGTGTGGGTGGTATACACCGCGATATTTTTACCATGGGCGCACGCCCTATTGCCGCGCTGAACTCCCTGCGCTTTGGCAACCTGAAAGATGCAAAAACACAACACCTGCTGAAAGGTATTGTACATGGCATTGGCCATTATGGCAACTGCTTTGGCGTGCCTACTGTTGGTGGCGAAGCATATTTTGAAGACTGCTACGGTACCAACCCGCTGGTAAATGCCATGAGCGTGGGTATTGTAAAAGTTGGGCAAACCGTTTCCGCTACTTCCTATGGGCCCGGCAACCCGGTATTCATAGTAGGTTCCGCTACCGGTAAAGACGGTATTGGCGGGGCTTCCTTTGCCAGTGCGGATATTACCGAAGAAAGCGCAGAAGATCTGCCAGCGGTGCAGGTAGGCGACCCCTTCCAGGAAAAGAAGCTGCTGGAAGCCTGCCTGGAGGTAATTAAAACCAATGCCCTGGTAGGTATGCAGGATATGGGCGCTGCCGGTATCACCTGCTCCACCGCAGAAATGAGCGCTAAAGGCGAACATGGCATGAACATTTATCTGGATAAGGTACCTACCCGCCAGGAGAATATGAAAGCCTGGGAAATGCTGCTAAGCGAAAGCCAGGAAAGAATGCTGATAGTAGTGCACAAAGGCCGCGAGGCTGAAGTACTGAAAATATTTGAAAAATGGGATCTGCACTGCGTACAGATCGGTGAAGTAACCAAAGAGCCGCACCTGAAGTTCTATATGAACGGCATGCTGGAGGCAGATGTGCCTGCGGAAAGCCTGGTGCTGGGTGGCGGCGCTCCCCAATATCACCGCGCTTATACAGAGCCGGCTTATTTTGAAAAGATCAAGGCATTTGACGTGCAGAATGTGCAGGATACCCTGCACCCGCGTTTTGTAGCAGAAAGGCTGGTAAAGCTGCCGAATATAGCTTCCAAACGCTGGATCTACACCCAGTATGACAGCATGGTAGGTACGGCCAATGCCAGCACCAATGCGCCCAGCGATGCGGCTATAGTACTGGTAAAAGGAACGAAGAAAGCGCTGGCCCTTACCACAGATTGTAACAGCCGCTATGTATTTGCCAGCCCGCATATTGGCGGACAAATAGCAGTAGCAGAAGCTGCCCGGAATATTGTGTGCAGCGGCGGTGAGCCGGTAGCCATTACCAACTGCCTGAACTTTGGCAACCCATATGATCCTGAGGTGTACTACCAGTTTGTACATGCCATTAAAGGAATGGGAGAGGCCTGCCGCAAGTTTAACACACCGGTTACCGGTGGCAATGTAAGCTTCTACAACCAGGGCCCGGACGGGCCGGTGTATCCTACGCCTACCATTGGCATGTTAGGTATCCTGGACAGCCTGGAGCAGCGTATTACCCTGAACTTTAAAGAAGCCGGTCACCTGGTATACCTGGTAGGCCGCAGCCGTAATGATATTAACAGCTCTGAATATCTGCATAAGATCATTGGTATTGAGCACAGCCCGGCGCCGCACTTCCACCTGGAAGAGGAGCACCAGCTGCAGGCGGCTATTGCCAAGCTGAATAAAGCAGGCTTAATCCAGTCCGCACACGATGTAAGCGAAGGCGGCCTGTTTATAACCCTGCTGGAAAGCGCTATGGCCAGTGGTTTGGGCTTTGATGTACATACCAACAGCAACTTCCGTAAAGATGCTTACCTGTTTGGCGAAAGCCAGAGCCGGGTGGTAGTTACGGTAAAACCTGAGGATAAGGAGAAGTTTGAGGCTTTACTGCATGGATTGATAGATGCCAGCGACCACTCTGTACGCAGCGAAAAAATAGGTGTGGTAAAGGGTGAGCATGTAGTTATAGACGGAGAAGACTGGGGAAAAGTAGGCGAGTGGAAAGTGTTATATGACACCGCAATAGAAAACCATCTGCAATAAAGGGTTAATAGTAAGTAATACAACAAGGGCAAAAGGCGGTTTACTGCTTTTTGCCCTTTGTTCATTAAAAGCTTTTTTGAGCAAATAACACATAGGTTTGTTGCTGTTTATAAAGCGTTTTTATACATACATAGCCATCAAACAAAGAGTAGTATATGTATGTTCCTGCGGCAATTAACTGCCTGGAAATGTAGGGGGATCTCTCTGCAGTAGTTGAGTTTCAGCAGGTATAAATGTACTTTACACACTTTTAACCGGGCTCTTGTACACTGCAGATACATATTATTTGTTTATACAAATCACAAATTTTACGCAAACGCGGAGCATTGTAGCTTAGTATTTTATTATAAGTCATTTAACAGGCTATTAACAAAATGACACATTCGTGTGATCTTTTGTACGTACAGGAGGCCTAATTTTACAACAGAGAGAAGCAAAATACTACATTTAACACAAGAGAATCATTTACACCTTATTATAAAGTTTATTAGAACCATTTGGTTGTTTCTAATTCTATGAGACCAGTTAGTTCTACCATGTCCTCTGAAAGCTGCAAGCTTTAATTATTTACACCTAGTGAAAGAACTTGATTTGTTGAAAGGGCCGACTGCAGTCGGCCCTATTTTTTAAAGTTACAAAGTACTGCTATTCCATAAAACAGAACGTCCCGTAAATCAATTGATCTACGGGACGTTTGCGTTTACAGCAGCGGGTTTTACACCATAGGTATCTCCGCTACCTTATATTCTTTCCTGTCCAGCTTTTGCTTGGTTTCGCTGAAAGCTTTCAGGGTTTGTGCAATATCATCATCGCTGTGCACTGCGGTAGGTATCAGGCGGTAAATGATCTGCCCTTTTGGTATTACCGGGTATACTACAATAGAGCAGAAAATGTTGTAATTCTCCCGCAGGTCCAGGCACATAGCGGTAGCCTCCGGAATATCGCCCTGCAGGTAAATAGGGGTTACCGGGGAGTTGGTGTGCCCGATGTTAAACCCTTTTTCCTTAAGGCCGCGCTGCAGCTTGTTCACATTATCCCACAGCTTTGCCTTCAGGGCGGGCTGGGTACGCATGAGCTCCACTCTTTTCAAATGTCCTATTACCAGCGGTAAGGGAATGGATTTGGCAAAGATCTGGGCGCGCATATTATAGCGCAGGTAGTTAATAATGCCTTTATCGCCGCTCATAAAAGCGCCTATAGAAGCGCCTGATTTGGCAAAAGTGTTGAACAGCAGGTCTATTTTATCCTGTACGCCCTGCTCTTCGCCGGTACCGGCGCCGGTTTTACCCATGGTGCCAAAACCATGCGCATCATCCACCAGCAGGCGGAACTCGTATTTATCTTTCAGCGCGGCAATCTCTTTCAGCTTGCCCTGGTCGCCGGCCATGCCAAACACGCCTTCCGTAACTACCAGTATGCCACCACCGGTGGTTTTGATAAGCTCTACGGCGCGGTTCAGCTGCTTTTCACAATCTACTATATCATTGTGCTTGAACACATAACGGTGGCCCTGGTGCAGGCGCAGGCCATCAATAATGCTGGCGTGGCATTCTGCATCATACACAATCACATCCCTGCGGTTACATATGGCGTCAATAGCGCTCATAATGCCCTGGTAGCCGTAGTTCAGCAGGGTAGTATCCTCTTTCCCCATGTAATCAGACAGCTCTTTTTCCAACTGCTCATGGTAATTGGTGTTGCCGCTCATCATACGGGCGCCCATAGGGGCGGCTAAACCAAAATCAGCTGCAGCCTTTGCATCTGTGGCGCGTACTTCCGGATGGTTGGCCAGGCCCAGGTAGTTATTCAGGCTCCATACAATTTTTTCCCGGCCTCTGAATTTCATACGCGGGCCAATTTCCCCTTCCAGCTTGGGGAAGGCAAAATAGCCATGGGCCCTTTCAGAATGCTCCCCAATGGGGCCTCTATGCTTCAGCAGCTTCTCAAATATATCCATATGTTAATTAATGATTAATTGTGATCATTAAAAATCGGCACAAAGGTATTAAATAATTACTTTTTGTAATCTTCCATTACTTTTGTTCCCGCTTACCAAAACAATAAAATTTTCATTCACCACCAGGAAGCAGCCTGTATACAGTGAACCGGAAAGGCAAACCTGCGGCATCGCTTCATAGAACGGTTTTAAAAAAATAATGTCTCTGTCATGAAATGGATCAACTTACTGGTATCGGCATGTTTGTTTTTATCACATGGGTCTGCAGCTCAGAAAGCCACTTCTCCCCAACCTTTTTATCGCCCTGCTGAAACAGCGGCTAAAACAGCCGGCCGTCCTAAGCTGGTGGTCGGCGTGGTGGTAGATCAGATGCGGTGGGACTATCTGTACCGTTATTACAACCGTTATACCGCTAACGGGTTTAAACGCTTGTTACGCGATGGATTCTCCTGCGAAAATACGTTAATTAACTATGCACCCACCATTACCGCCTGCGGGCATACCTGTATTTATACCGGCTCCGTACCGGCGGTGCATGGCATTATCGGGAATGACTGGTGTAATGTACAGCTACACAGGAACATGTATTGCGTGGAGGACAGCACTGTTAGCAGTGTAGGCGGCGGCGCCCTGGCCGGTAAAATGAGCCCCCGCAATTTGCTGGTAACCACTATTGGTGATGAGCTGCGTTTATCCAACAACTTCCAGAGCAAGGTGGTAGGTGTAGCCATTAAAGACCGCGGCGCTATTTTACCTGCCGGCCATAATGCTACGGCTGCTTACTGGTATGATGGTACCAGCGGCAACTGGATCAGCAGCACGTATTACATGAATGCCCTGCCAGGCTGGGTGCAGGACTTTAACGGTCAGCAATGGCCCGGCCAGTACCTGAAAGCGCCCTGGAACACGCTGTACCCTATTGGTACCTATAACCTGAGCACTGCCGATGAAAAGGCCTACGAGGGCAAATATAAAGGGGCGGACAATACCTCCTTTCCGCATGACCTGAGCGCCAATGCAAAATCCCTGATCGCCGCTACACCCTGGGGTAATACCATGACGCTGGAATTTGCCAAAAAAGCACTGGAAGCCTATAAGCTGGGTAGTGGTGATGTAACGGACCTGCTGGCCATCAGCCTTTCCTCCACCGACTATGTGGGCCACCAGTTTGGGCCTAATTCTGTTGAAATAGAAGATACTTACCTGCGCCTGGATAAAGACCTGGCAGCCTTTTTTGATTACCTGGATAAAAAAGTAGGTAAGGGGCAATACACTTTTTTCATAACAGCGGATCATGGCGTGGCGCACGTACCCGGCTTTATGGAAGAGAACAAAATGCCCGGCAAAACCTTCAATGATGTTACGCTTATTAAAAGCCTGAATGATAGTATTAATGCCCGTTTGGGCATTGCTAAAGCAGTACTGGGCGCCAGCAATTATCAGCTGTACCTGGATCATGCAGCCATTGCCAAAGCAGGTAAAACCCAGAAAGAGGTTGCCGGTTTTATTATAGCCCAGGTAATGGAATTACCTGCGGTAGTAAATGCATTTCCTTTACAGGAATTAATGACCACCCCTTTACCGGAACCTATGCGCAGCATGCTGCTGAATGGCTTTAATGCCAAACGCGGCGGGGATATACAGCTGGTGCTGGCGCCGGGATGGATAGAAGGCGGCTCTACCGGCACTACGCACGGCCTGTGGTATCCGTATGATGCGCATATTCCGCTGGTATGGATGGGCTGGGGCATTCCGGCCGGTAAAAGTAACCGCACTATTGGTATGACGGATATTACCCCTACACTGGCGGCGCTGCTGCACATACAAATGCCCAGCGGTAACGTGGGTAAAGTAATTGAAGAAATAACAAGGTAGCCGCGCGGCTGTGCAGATGAGGGGAATGTGCTGATATACTATGTGCTGGTATGTTACCGGTAGCGTTAGTATATCAGCATATTAATTTTATACCGTATTGCAGCATAGGGGTTAATTACCTGTCAGCACATTTACGTATCCACATATCTGCACACCGGTTTAGAGCGTTTAATTAGTTTGAGATTTGGTCTCAATTTAAGTAAATTGCTTTCCGGCCCCGGCCGGTGTATTAAAAATGTAACCTTGTCACACAACCTTACAACTACTTTTTCATTCATTACCTATGAGGTGAAGAACCGTATTGCAACGGTTACCTTAAACCGGCCTGAAAAGCGTAATGCGCTGAATGGCGCCATGGTAGCGGAGCTACAGCAGGCGTTCAAGCAAGCGGGGGATGATGACGCGGTAAAAGTGATCCTGTTAACAGGGGCCGGCGATGCTTTTTGCGCCGGCGCCGACCTGGAATACCTGCAACAGCTACAGCAGAATACTTTTGATGAAAACCTGGCAGATTCCAAGGCCCTGATGCAGCTAATGCAGCAGATATACCATCATGATAAAATAGTGATCGCCCTGGTACAGGGGCATGCCATTGCAGGCGGCTGCGGGCTGGTAACCCTGTGCGACCTGAGCTATGCAGTGCCGGAAGCCTTACTGGGCTATACCGAGGTAAAGATCGGGTTTATACCTGCGCTGGTGTCTGTATTCCTGGTACGCAAAACAGGGGAGGGCCGTGCGCGGGAGCTGTTGTTAACCGGTAAGCTGGTGAGCGCAGACAAAGCACAGGCCTATGGACTTATTAACGAAGTAGTACCCAAAGCAGAGATAACCGACTACGTGAACAAGATAGCGGCCGGCTTATGTGAAGAAGCTGCTGCAAATTCTCTGAAAGTTACTAAACAATTGATAGGCATGGTGTTGGATAAGCCGCTGGATGAGGCCCTGGAACAAGCGGCCCGCCTGAATGCACAAACCCGTGAGCATGCGGAGTGCAGGAGGGGGATCCAGGCGTTTTTGAATAAAGAGAAGCTAGCCTGGTGAGTAATTATTAATTAGCCCGGACCTATGAAAAATAAAAGATAAAAATGCACAGAAAATCACTCAACAAATGGCTGCTTATTTTTTTGATATGCAGTATGGCAGCAGGCCGTCTGTGTGCACAGCGTTTGGTGTCTGACATGAAGATTGTGTACAAGCTGGAGCTGCCACCCGAGCAACTGCAGGCCGATGCGATGCTGGAAGGCAGCACCCTTACCCAATACATGCGCGGTCACCTGAGCAGGATAGATATGAACCTGAACGTGGTGCACTATACTTACCTGATTAACAGCAAAGAGCAGACCCTGATAACATTGATCGATAACCATGGTGATAAATATCTCATCCGTTCCGACAAGGAAGAATATGATAAGGAGCTGAAACAGTACACCGGCATCCGCTTTAAGGACGAAGCAGGTACCAAGGAGCTGCTGGGCTATACCTGCAAAAAAGCCACCGGCATTATGCCGGACGGCAAAACTTTTGAAGTATACTATACCCCTGACCTGATACCGGAAAACAAACATTACAACCGGCGGTTTGTGAACCTGAAGGGAATGCCGCTGCAGTTTGAAATTATTACCCGCACCGGCGCTAAAATGAACGTAATAGCCACTAATATAGACTTACACCCGGTACCGGCCGCTTTATTTGAAACGCCTGTTTCCGGTTATAAAGTGATCAGCAAAGAGGAGCTGCAGAAAATGGGGAGCTGATTAAGGAAGCTGTTAAAATAATTAAGGCCGGCGTTAGTTAATGCCGGCTTTTTTATGGATAAAACCGGGATGAGGGCGGGTTGGTTACGATTTAATGCCGGGTGTCTTAGTACAGAAAAACCTTACAGTTGACGTATTGAATGCAGAATTGGCTTTACATGTTGTAGATTGTTTCAGCGAGCGCTTTACAAGGGTAATTTACTCATTGTTTTTTTTCTTGGCTTCCATTTTTTGGCCAAAGGGCCTGTTCTGGTATGTGCCTCATTGGGCGTCAGATAGTTACAACTCATATGAGGCCTGACACGGTTATAATAGTCGATGGCCTTACCAACAGCATTGACGGCGTCGCCATAGTTGCTAAACGTCCTTTTCAGCCCAAACTCATGTTTTAAAATGCCATTTACGCGTTCTGCCATAGCATTATCGTAGGGGCTGCCTGATTCAGTCATGGAAATACTAATT
>NZ_FOBB01000011.1:0-131601 GCF_900109685.1 Chitinophaga rupis
GCTGATTGATGCCAATCCACAATCCTATGGGGTATTAATCCGGATTTCTCCGGGCTATCTCCCGCTTAGAGGAAGGTTGCGTACGTGTTCCGCACCCGTTTGCCGGTCGCCGCCAGTATTGCTACCGCGCTGCCCCTCGACTTGCATGTATTAGGCCTGCCGCTAGCGTTCATCCTGAGCCAGGATCAAACTCTCCATTGTAAAGAAGTTGTTTGAACTGACTAATTTTCTCAAGAAAATCAGACGATATTCAATTAATGTTTTCGCTGTACATTACCTGTGTGTCTAAACCTTATAAAAGGCTTTAACTTCTGCTGTTCCAATCTTTCAAAGAACTTACGTTAATACCTGCGTACTAACTTCGTTGATGTTACGGTTATGAACCGTTAGACCTTACTGTCACATCTCTTATTTTGTTTCGAAGAACTTGCTTTTGTATTCGTCGTTTTGGGGTTGCAAAGATATGCATTTTCTTCTTTTCTTTCCAAATCTTTTTTGAAGATTTTTCAGATTCTTTTTTTACTTGCTAAAATCCATCAAACCCAACAGGTACCTGCTTTTCAGCCTATAACTGTTATCCATGTATGCTTGTAAAAATCAGTAGTGAGAAGAACTTTGTGTGGTGTGCTTTCTATCAAAGCGGGACGCAAAGGTAAGGAGTTTTTGATCACTTCCAAATATTTTGGCGGTCGATTTTAAAATAATTTTAGAGAAGGGCTCTGGGAGAGGGTTCAGAGAGGGAAAAATGTAGATGTGCAGGCATGCAGATGGATTAATGAACAGAGATTTGCTGGTTGGCTAATGAAAAGAAGGAAGATGTGCTGAGGTGATAACATCCTGATGGGTTAACAAGTGCTGAGAGTATGCAGATGGGCTAAAGAGCTGGTGGGCTGGTAAAAGATGGAAAGATGCAAGTGATAATATGCTGATATGCCAGTGGGTATGGGAATACTGATAATACGTTTGCGCGGATGCAGTGAGATAAACAAGATCTGACAAATACATTGAAGAAACACCTACAATGATCACCACCCTAAACTGTAACAGGCTCACCGGCGCCGGGCAGCCGCACCTAGGCACCTCTGCACAATCACTTCAGTAACCCCTCCGGATAAGCAACCTTTACCAGGAACAACCCCTGCGGAGGAACGGCAAAATCTGCGCGGGTGCAGTCTTTGCTGGCAATAACATCATGAAACTCCTGCAGCGTAAGCTTGCCCCGCCCTACCCTCAGCATGGTTCCTACCAGGCCCCGCACCATTCCCCGTAAAAAGCGGTTGGCGCTTACATTATATACCAGCTGTTTGTCGTGCAGGGTCCAGTACGATTCCTGGATCTTACAAAGAAAAGTCCTTACCTGTGTATTGCGTTTGGAGAAAGTAGTAAAGTCCGAATACTCTTTTATAATAGCGGCGGCTTCCTGCAAAAGCCCGGTATCCATCGTGTAAGGGAAAAAGTAACCACGGTCCCGCATGAAAGGGTCTTTCTCTTTATATAAATAATACTCATAAGAGCGGCCCAGCGCATCAAAGCGGGCATGGGCTTCCGGCGGTACTTCGTGAATAGCCTTCAGCACAATATCCGGCGGCAAAATAGCATTGATCTTATACAGGAACTGCGGATGCAGGGGCAGCTCCGTATCAAAATGCAGGAAGTTCTGCAAGGCGTGCACACCGGCATCCGTACGGCTGGAGCCTGTGGTAACCACCGGCGCGCGGAGCAATGTGCTCAATGCCTTATCCAGCACAGATTGTACGGTAAGCGCATTCTCCTGTACCTGGAAACCACTGTATTGAGTGCCTTTATAGGAAACATCTATGAAATAACGGCGGGTTACAGCTCCGGTCATTTACGCAGCATAGCTTTAAAACGGCTCTGGTAATAATTGTCGATCAGCAAGCTGCCCAGATCCGCAAACTTTTCCGAGTCATATACTTTAGGATAGGCCATATCCAGGAGCCTGTAGCGGTATTCATCTGTACCTACCAGCTGGGCCAGCCTTTTAACCTGGGCGGTTTCCAGGCAATAGCCACGGGTATTACGCTGAAAGGTTGTTATCATCCCATCATCATCCTTCGCTGATACGAACTTGCGCAGCAGCTTACGGAAGGAGGTTTCGTCCATAGTATTGGCGCAGTCGGAGTTGATCATTTTTACACCTTCCTCCTTGGCAGCTTTTTCCTTACGCACAGGGGCAGAATAATCAACACTGTCTGTTACTATATTATTAGGGTGCTCTTCTCCATCCGCCAATCCGGCCAGCTTACGCTTTTTCTTTTTAGATACTTTGGGTGTTTCCAGCGTAACGGCCGAAGCGTCTGTAATTGCCGGTGCTGCTGCATTTGCTGCGGGCGCCGCTACATCGGCTGCGGTTTCTTTTGCAGCTGGTGGCGCAGCAGCTTCCGTAGCGGGTACGGTGTTACGCTGCCCGGTGCTATCGTCCATAAATTCTATGAACTCCGGATCAGATGATTTTTTCTTTTTGCCCTTCTTTGCCTTTTTGGGCGCTTCTTCCTTTACCACTGCAGCGGTATCGGTAACCGATACTGCCGGCGTTTCTGCAACGGCTTCCGGTTTCCCGGTATCTGTTGCTGCCGGCGCAGTAGCATCCGTATTGGCCGGTGCAGCGGGTATTTCTGCAGGAGCTGCAGGCGCATCGGCAACAGTAGTAGTACTATCTGCCTGGGCAGCTTTATGCTCATCATCCATCACCTGTTTTAACAGGGTCTGTTCTTCGTCTGTTAATGCGGCCCTTTCCTGCTTACGTTTGCGGCGGTTCTTTTTAGGTTCGGGCGTTAATACCACCCCACTGGCATCTACCACTGCGCCTGTTGCTACAGTGGCGGGTGCAGGTGCTGCCGGTGTTTCCACTGCTATTTCTTCCGGACGATCGTCATGCACTACTTTATCCAGGGTTTCAGCAAATCTGTTACCGGCTTTTTTAGGTGGGGCGGGTTTACCGGTAGTGGTAATTTCTGCTTTACCTCCCAGCGCGGTATCCAGGTCTTTTCTCAGGGCGGCCATCATAGCCTGGCCGGTGGTATCGCCTGTTGCTGCCGGTGTTTCCGCAGCTACGGGGGCAGCAGGCGTGGTATTGGTATCTGTTAAACCTGCGGACGTTTCTCCGCCTGCAGCGGCTACCGGCTGTTCCGGCGCTTTCTCTGCGGTATTGGCTTTGGTTACGCTAAATGTTTGCAGGTTATATAAGGCAAAATTCTTTTCGTCGGTTTGTTTCAGCAGGTATCCCTGGTCGCCTTTGCCCAGCTTTACCTGGAACTGCTGTTCCGGTGCTTCATTCTTCGGGAAGCCTACTGTTAAGGGCGTGGTGCCGGCAGGCAGTTCTGCTATAATAATGTAGCCCCGGTCTGATGAGCTGAGCACTTTTCCATTATACTTTACATAAAAAGGCTGTGGCTTCTCGTTCTGTATATATACAAAATACTGCTGCTCCTGGGCAAACAGCTGACCTGCTGCCAACAGGCAAAGCAGCACATATATGCTTCTTTTAAAATATCGGATCATATAAAATTGCTAAAAAACGCGTTATTGCTCTACTGCTATGCAAATATTATTCCAGCACTATTAAGACTTCCCCTTTTTCGACGGCTACCCCGGGGTTTACCTTGATGGCCTTAACAACGGCATCTGTTGCTGATTTAAATACATTCTCCATTTTCATGGCTTCCAGTACCAATACCGGATCGCCTTTGCGGATGGCCTGTCCCGGCTCCACCAGTACTTTTAATACCAGCCCTGGCATAGGCGCTTTAATATCATTTACCTTATGGGCCAGGGCATCTTTAATGCCCATAGCGGCCAGCAGCTGGTCTATCGGCTCTTCCAGGCTTACTTCGTATACCTGCTGTGCTATTTCCAGGGTCACGGTTTTGGCGTCCCGGTCTACCTTTAGCACCTGCGCCATATAGCTATGCCCATCCATAATTATGCTGTAGCTCCCTGCCGGCACCTGTATGGCAGACCAGTCCACGATCTGCTCATTGCAGCTTATTTCCTTACCTGTTTGAATAGTAAAAGGTGATTGCCCATTAACGGTTGCCTTTATCATTAGTTGCTTGTCTTATGAACAAAAATAGGAATTTTAACCACTTGCCTCGTATTTGGGCCATTTGTTTAAATTTGGGCTTTTACCATAAACAGACCTGCTACTTTTGATTTAAAACAGTTTTTACATGAATGTATTGAAGAAAACATTGCTGAGCGTATTGTTGGGAGGAATGGCCGGAGCGGCCTGCTATGCGCCTGCCACAGCCCAAAGCAACATAGAGGACCAACAGAATGATCCCTTACTGAAGATATACCGGGCTTCTGCAACCAAGGTTAATGACCTGGTACATACCAAGCTGGATGTACGTTTCGACTATGCCAAACGATATATGTACGGAAAGGCCTGGATCACCCTGAAACCCCATTTCTACCCCACTGATTCCCTGACGCTGGATGCCAAAGGCATGGACATTAAGCAGGTGGCCGTGGTAAAAGGCGGTAAGAACAGCACGCTTAAATATGACTATGACGGGATGGAGCTGCACATAAAGCTGGATAAAACCTACCAGAACACAGAATCTTATGTTATATATATAGACTATACCTCCAAACCAAATGAGCTAAAGGTTAAAGGCAGCGCGGCTATTAACGACGCCAAGGGCCTGTACTTCATTAACCCCGATGGCACTGAACCCAATAAACCCATCCAGATATGGACACAGGGCGAAACAGAGGCATCCTCTGTATGGTTCCCCACTATTGACAAAAACAACCAGAAAACCACGGACGAGATCAGCATGACCGTGGATAAAAAATATGTAACCCTTTCCAACGGTGTACTGGCCAGCCAGAAGAACAATGCCGACGGTACCCGTACCGATACCTGGAAAATGGACCTGCCCCATGCCCCTTACCTGTTTATGATGGCTATAGGCGATTTTGCTGTTGTAAAAGATAAATGGCGCGGCAAAGAAGTGAACTATTATGTTGAACATGCCTACGAGCCTTATGCTAAAAGTATTTTTGGGAATACGCCGGAAATGCTCACCTTCTACTCTACCACACTGGGTTATGACTATGCCTGGCCTAAGTACTCACAGGTGGTAGTAAGGGATTATGTATCCGGTGCTATGGAAAACACTTCCGCTACCCTGCACGGCGATTTTCTTCAAAAGAACAACCGCGAGCTGCTGGATGATAACAAACAGGGCGAGAGCGTAATCGCGCATGAGCTGTTCCACCAATGGTTTGGCGACCTGGCTACCTGTGAATCCTGGAGCAACCTGACGCTGAACGAATCTTTTGCAGACTACAGCGAATACCTGTGGTTTGAGCATAAATACGGGAAAGATATGGCAGATGATCACAACTATAAATCTGCCCAGAACTATATACAGTTCTCACAATACGCCGGCGACCGTGACCTGGTACGTTTTCACTACCATGATAAAGAGGATATGTTTGATGCGGTAAGCTACCAGAAAGGCGGCCGGATACTGAACATGCTGCGTAATTATGTGGGGGATGATGCCTTCTTCAAATCCCTGAACCTGTACCTGAAAACCAATGCCTTTAAAGCTACGGAAGCGCACCAGCTGCGTCTGGCATTTGAAGAAGTAACCGGTAAAGACCTGAACTGGTTCTTTAACCAATGGTATTTTGGACAAGGATATCCCCAGCTGGATGTTAACTATGCATACGATGATGCGGCTAAAACCGTAAGCGTGATCCTGAAGCAAACGCAAACAACCGGTAAGATCTTCCAGCTGCCCCTGGCCATTGACGTGTATAACGGCAGTAAAAAAGAAAGGCACCTGGTGACCATGAGCGATGCAGCAGATACCTTTACCTTCTCTTACGATAAGAAACCGGAGTTTGTGAATGTGGATGCGGATAAAGTGATCCTGGCCACCAAAACAGACCACCGCGATATTAATACCTACATTTTCCAGTTTGCGCATGCGCCCCTGTACATGGACCGCCGGGAAGCTATTGATGCCTGCCTGAAACAGCAAACCTCCAATGCAGAAGCACGTAAGGTGGTGGCTGCGGCACTGAAAGATAAGTTCCATGGCCTGCGCGTGCTTACCATTAACGGTTTAAAGCTGGATAATGCTGATGTAAAAGCAGCTACCCTGAGCACCCTGGAAAACCTGGCCAAAAATGATGAAAATGCGCTGGTGCGTGCAGCTGCCTTACAACAGCTGGGCAAGCTGAAAGACGCGAAATATACCTCTTTACTGGAAACGGCTACCAAAGACAGCTCTTACGCTGCTGCCGGCGCCGCGCTGGTAGGCTTGTCTCAGCTGGATATGGATAAGGCTTATAAGCTGGCCAAACAAATGGAAGGCACCGCCAAAGGCGCGCTTTCTGCCAGCATTGGCGATGTGTATGCTAAAAAGGGCGACAAGAATGATATTGCCTTCTTTGCCAAATCCTTTGAGGAGGCGGCTAACGGCCAGCCTAAATTTGAGGCAGCCATTCAATACCTGAAAATATTGAATGATGTAGATAATACTGCTGCCGTAACCAAAGGCATTGACCAGATAAAAGCAATGGCAGACCAGTTTAAGAATAACATGGTGTACAATTACCTGGTTAGCATGATGACCCCTATGGCCCAGCAAAAGCAGCAGAAAGCAGATAGCAGCAATGGCGCAGTGAAAGAGGAGCTGACTAAACAAAGCACTCACATTAAAGAAGTGATACAGGAGCTGAAGGCGAGTGCTGCCGGGAGTGACCAGGAGTAATTACGAATTGTCAATTACGAATTACGAATTGATTACTTCATATGAAAAGGCCTGCGTTTAACGCAGGCCTTTTTTATTATTTCTTAGTTCAGGTTAAGGTTACTTCTTGGTGACGTTCGGGGATCTGGATATCCTGGAAGCCTTTTTTATGCAGCCATTCGCGGAAAACGGTTTGTACTTCGTATTCACCGTGCACCAGGAATAATTTTTTAACAGCAGCGGGATCCTGGCAGGAGAGCCACTTGCCCAGGTCTTCATAATCGCCATGGGCGCTCATGGAGCGAATGGAAGCTACATCTGCCCGCACCTGGTGCCAGGTGCCGTAAATTGAAACTTCTTTCATACCGCGCATCAGGCGGCCACCCAGAGATTCCGGCTCACAGTAACCTACCAGCAGAATGGTGTTGCGGTCATCGTCAATGTTTTGGGCAATATGATGTTTTACACGGCCCGCTTCCGCCATGCCACTGGCGGAGATAATAACACAAGGCTCCTTACGAAAGTTAAGTGATTTGGATTCCTCTATGGTATGAATGTAATGCAGGCCCGGGAAATCAAACGGATCATCGTCTATTTCCAGCAGCCTGGCCACCGTTTTATTAAAACATTCCGGGTGGGTGCGTACTACCTGTGTAGCTTCCATGGACAGCGGGCTGTCTACAAAAATATCCACTTCAGGCAGCTTGCCCTGTAACTGTGCACGGTTCAGGGCATATAACAGCTCCTGGGTGCGGCCCACACTAAAGGCCGGGATAATAAGCTTGCCTTTCTTTACGGTGCAGGTTTGGCGGATGTGCTCCACCAGCGCACCGTCAGAAGGAGTTGCTTCTGCGTGCAGGGTGCTGCCGTAGGTTGATTCCATTACAATATAATCTGCCTGCGGAAAAACGTCCGGGGAGCGGAGGATGGCATCGTCATAACGGCCAATATCCCCGCTGAAAGTAAGCTGGATGGTTTTACCATTTTCCGTAACGCGTAAATGCACAGCAGCGCTGCCTATAATATGGCCGGCATCTGTGAACATAGCCTCTGCCCCATCACATACATTAAACCATTGCTGGTATTTTACCGCCTGTAAGGCGCGCAGGCTGCGTTCTGCATCATCTGCCGTATACAGGGGCTCTATACGCGGCAGGCCGGCCTTAGCGCGTTTTTTATTGGTGTATTTAATATCGTCTTCCTGGATCTCTGCAGAATCCATCAGCAACACCCTTGTCAGATCGTAGGTGGCGGAGGTGCAGTAAATACGGCCTTTGTAGCCCAACCTTACCAGGCGGGGTATTAAGCCGGTATGATCAATGTGGGCATGTGACAGCAACATGTAATCCACCTCCGAAGCATCAAAACCCAGGTCGTGGTTCAGCGCATCCGTATCCTTACCCATGCCCTGGAACATACCGCAGTCCAGTAAGATCTTTTTTCCGTTCTGTAAAGTAACCAGGTGCTTGGAGCCCGTAACGGTACGGGCGGCGCCGTGAAAAGCAATTTTCATTCTCTTATCCGCTTTTGTTTATAGTTGTGGTGGGTCAGGCTTCACTTTTAGCAGCCCGCTTAAATGACCAGGTGATGGCGAAAGTGGCAATTAATGTACCATCCTCACTTTCGCCGGTGCTTTGCACGGTAAGGGTCACCGGCTCTCCGGTGGCCAGGGTGTGCGCTATAGCTGCCTGTATGGCGGCGCCATCCCGGCAGGTGAACCAGGTTTTGGCTTTAGCCTTTTTCATAAAACCTGCTTCCATACCGGTCACTAACATGGATACACGCTGCGGGGCTTCCGCCACATGCAGCATGGCCAGCAAGCCGCTGCTCATTTCCGCGGCCATAGCCAGGCAGGCAAAATAAGTGGAGCGGAAAGGGTTTTGCGATAACCAGCGGTAAGGCACTATCGTGGTGCAGGTATGCGGCTGTATATTTTTTACCCTTACGCCTGCAAGCCAGGCGCTGGGCAGCTTCCATAGCAGGAACAGGGAAAATTGCAGCGGGTGTTTTACTTTATCAATAAAAGCCATAGTGCGTATTATTGATTTACATAATTGGCGGGGTTCAATGCTGCCGGCGACCATTGCTTCAGCATTTCCAGCACCTTTTGTTTATCATAGCTATCCGCCGATTCCAGCAGGCCGCTGTTCTGCGTATGCAGCCGGTTACCTTTATCATCCAGTATCACCAGCACCGGAAAGCCAAAACGCTGCGGGTAACCCAGCTTTTGCAGGATGGGCAGGTTCTTGTTCTCCTTGCTGTAATTCAGGTGATAAACTATGTAATTCTTTTGCACGGCGGCGGTTAGCTCCGCATCGTCATGTACAAACTTGTACAGTCTTTTGCACCAGATGCACCAGTTACCGCCTATTTGTAATAATACATATTTATGCTCCTTAGCCGCCTGTTGGGTTACCTTCTCCAGATCAGCGGATGCATTGGCGGCAGGGTTGTAAATATGTTCCAGGTCCAGCGGGGCCTGGGCCTTAAGCACCGGTAGCTGTAACAGCAAACAGGCGCTGCAGATCCAAAAGAGCTTCATCATATCCCAATTTAAGAAAAGGCACGCATATGTAGGTATTAATTGCCGGGGTATTATGCCGGGTTACTTAACGACATGGTATAGGCATGGATAGCCGTTTGCGCATTCACGCCCGGCCCTTCTGCCGGTGCAGGTACCGGTATATTCTGAATGTTGGCATCCAGCCTTACGGCATTGGTATTATCTGCCAGCTGCAGGCGTATGATCTCTTTGGCCTGCTGCTGTAAAGCGGCATCGTATAAAGGAAAGCATACTTCAATGCGCCGGTGCAGGTTACGGTTCATCCAGTCGGCGGAGCCCATGTAAACCTCTTCCCGGCCGCTGTTATGGAAAATGAATACGCGGGCATGTTCCAGGAAACGATCTACTATACGCGTTACCGTTATATTCACACTTTCCGGCAGCTCGGGGCGCAGGCAGCAAATGCTGCGCACGATCAGCTGCACCTGTACACCTGCCTGCCCGGCTTCATACAGCTTGGCAATCATTTGTTTTTCCTGCAGGTTATTGAGCTTAATGGTAATGCGTGCTTCCTTACCTGCTTTGGCATTTTCAATTTCACGGTCAATGAGCTCCGTAAAGCGGCCCACCAGGTTAAACTGGGCCACCAGCAGGTGCTTAAAGGTCATAAAGCCATACTCCTTCGGCTGCTCCCGGCTTTGCAGATACAGGAACAGCAGCTCCATTTCCCGGGTAATATCCGGATGGGCCGTCAGCAGCACATGATCTGTATAAAAACGGGCGGTGCTTTCATTAAAGTTACCGGTGGCCATCAGCCCCATATAATCCCACTGGTGGCCGCGTTTGCGTTTTACCAGCGCGGTTTTGGCATGCACCTTCAGCCCGGGTATGCTGTATACGATCTTTACCCCGGCTTCCTTCATTTTTTTAGACCAGCGGATGTTGTTCTCCTCATCAAACCTGGCTTTTAATTCCACGAACACGGTTACCTGCTTGCCGTTACGGGCGGCGCTGATCAAGGCGCTGGCTATCAGGGAGCCGGAGGCTATGCGGTATAAAGTAACATAGATCTCCCGCACATCCGGGTCGGCGGCGGCTTCATTAAAAAAACGCAGTATATAATCATACCGCTGGTAAGGCACATGCAGCAATACATCCTGCTGCATAACGGCATCCCATATACGCGGTGCATTTTCCAGCACCGGCACCCTTGCAGGGGGCAGCTTGCCATAGGTAAGCGCAGGCGCTTTAACAGGCATGGGCAGGTCTGCCAGGTCTTTCAGGTTATGATAACAGCCGCCGGCTACCGGCTCGCCGGGTTGTATGTTAAAGTAGGCTACCAGGTAGTGCAGGGCAGCTTCCGGTATAGCGGCATCATACAAAAAGCGGGTGGGAATACCCAGCTCTCTTTTTTTGATCATGGTTTCCACCTGCTCCAGCACATCCCCTTTCAGCTCGTTCATATCTGCTTCTGCGTCCCGGGTTATTTTAATGCTATAACAGCCGGTAACGGTATATTCCGGGAACAGGAAGCTGATGTTTTCGCGGATCACATCATCCAGCATGGCAATGTAATACACATCCTCCTGCGGGGGCAGCTCCATAAAACGGGGCAGGTGCTGGCTGGGAATATTTACTACTGCGTAGCGCTGCTTATCCGGGTTGTCATCCGGCGTAAGGGTTACTACCAGGTACAGCATATTATTTTCCAGGAAAAAATTCTGTTTGCGGTGCAGCCATACGGGCTGCAGGTAAGCCAATGCCCGGGTAAGGAAATATTCTTTGAGGAAGGGATGGTGTACTTCCGGTATGGCTTCTTTATAATATAAATGTACCTGCTGACGGTTCAGCTCCGGCAGCAGGGTTTGCGTTAGTATAGAACCAAATTCCTGCTGCTGTCGGTCTATTTCATGCTGTATGGCATGCAGTGTTTCTTCAGATACAGGCTCCTCCCCTGCTACGCCGGGATCTTTCCTTAACAGGTGGTTTACGGCCTGCACGGCGGGCATACGTACACGGAAAAACTCATCGAGGTTAGAAGAAAAAATGGACAGGAAACGAATACGTTCGTATAAGGGTACCCGTTGGTCTTTGGCCATGCATAACACCCGATAGTTAAATGAAAGCCAGCTCAGATCACGATCGTATAAAGGAACTTCGATTGCCATGCAAAGTAAAAAGTAAAAAAGTAAAAATTAAAAATGGAGCGGATGGCTTCACCTTTCATGCTTCACTACTCCTTTACCGGGAAGAAAATAACTGCAATAATGAAGGCCATTACGGAAATGATGAGCCCAAACATAAAGATGTTGTAGGCGATACGCAGCAGGCGGTATTTCTGTCCCAGCACCACGCCCAGGTGATAAATATCCTGGATCATGCTGCCATACAGGAAATCGGCATCCTGCATCATTTGCTGCATACCCCAGCTATATTCTTCCAGGCCCATGCCATGGAAGTTGCCAAAGAACAACAGGTTGGTTTTTTTCTTTTCAATATCCTCCCGGGTAAAACGGCCCTGTGTAATATTGGGCCGGGTGGCCAGCACGGAATATATGATGGTAACTACGCTGGTGGCCAGCAGTATAAAGGAGGGTATGATCAGGTTTGGGTTATCTTCCAGCTTACGCAGGAGTACTGATAACAGGATGGAGATGATAATAGAGTTGGTGGAGATCATGATATGCGCCTTGCTGTCGGCCATGGAGCTCAACCGGATATGATTGGTGGAGGTCATGCGGAACATGGTTTCAATACCTCTGTCCGGCTTCTTGGGCTTTTTCTCCTTTTCCTGCTCTTTATCTTTCTCCTTGTCTTTTTCTTTTTTGTCTTTTTCTTTATGTGTAGCCACTGCTTCGTTGTTATGTATGATCTGTAAAGGTTCTCCGTCCTCTGACTTTTTCTCCAGCTTGCGCCGCAGCCAGCGGATGTTCTCATCTTTCTGCTGTTTGTTCAGCACGCGGCAATAATCTGTAAAATACTGGTGGCCTTCCAGGAACAGGAGGTTATTGGCCGTCCAGGTAACGCCGGGTATATGCTGGCCTGTAACCGCTTCGGTTTCCTGCCGCATTAATTTACTACGTTCCTTATAATGTTTGGAGCCCAGGTGGAACAGGTCTGCATCACATACGATCTCCTGCAACAGGTTATGCGGCGACTGGGGCATTTTAGTAGCCATAATACAATCCACCACCTGCTGCTGTACGGGCGCCGGTACCTGCCGGCTGTTCATAAATTCCCGGGCCATGGCGGCGCCGTTCTCTTCATGTTCTTTGGACTGGCCCATTAAATAACCTGTATCATGGAACCAGGCGGCTATCATTACTACCATCAGGTCCTGTTCCTGCAACCGGTAATGAGAAGCTATCTGGTCCGCTGCCTGTACTACCTGCTGGGTATGCAGTAAGTTATGATAAACCAGGTTTGGATGCGGATGTTGCTGATATTGTGTCTTAACATATTGGCCGGCTGCTTCAATGAGAGAACCTGTTTGCATAAATAACAATTCTGAAGAACAGCAAGTTACTGCATTTTTGATTTAAATTTACCCGTAAATTGAAGAACCGCCTTAACGCCTAACGCCCAATGTTGCACGCTAACCCGTAGTTACGGCGGCATTCATGTTAAGCATAGGGCATAAGCATTCATGTATTATGAGCGTACGCCTTACCCTGATATTATCATTGGCCTTTATTTCCTGTAATGCCTTCAGTGACCGGCAGGACCGCAAATATCAATCCCCCAAGGGCTATAAACTTACGGAACCTCACCGGTACCGTGTCAGGGAGTCTATGCAGGAAATATCCGGTATTGTGCTGAACCCCGATGAGCGCCATATTTACTCCATTAATGATGAACAGGGTAAAATATTTGATATTGATGTAAATACGGATAAGCCCTACCCTACCACCAAATTCGGCAAAAGCGGTGATTATGAGGACCTGGTGAAAACCAACAAGGGCTGGTTTGTGCTTAAAAGCAACGGTATCCTGTTCCATATACATGATATGTTCACGGACAGCGTATCTGCCACCGAATACAAGTTCTCCAAAAAAGGCAAGCAGGAATTTGAAAGCGTTTATGTGGATACCCCTTCCAACAGCGTAATCATGATCTGTAAAGATTGCCCGGAAGATAAGAACGAATCTGTGTCCAGCGCCTACCGCTTCCGGCTGGATAACATGGAGTTTGATAAGGAAGCTGCCTACCGCCTGAGCGTGGATGATATCGAAAGGCTGGCAGGTATTGAGATCAACCATTTCCGGCCTTCTGCCGCAGCCATGCACCCCATAGAGCATCGTTTGTACATTATATCCTCTATTAACCGCCTGCTGGTAATTGCCAGCCGGGAGGGCAAGATACAGGAGGTATACCACCTGAAGCATAAGCTGTTCAATCAACCGGAAGGCATTTCCTTTGCACCCAACGGGGATATGTATGTTTCAAATGAGGCAGGAGACGGTGTTGCGGACATTTTAAAGTTCAGCTACAAACCATAATCATACACCGGAAACATTAATTAATTCATCGAAAAACTAAGGTTGGTGTACGACCTTAGCTATTGATGCCAACCAACGTATCGCTTAAAACCAACATCCCATGCTGCGGAAATTTACCTTATTGTTGATAGCTGCCGGCTGTAGCGCTTTAGCGCATGCACAGACGGATAGCGTATTGCAACGTATTATACTGATAGGCGATGCAGGCGAGCTGCACCAGGATGGCCACAACCCGGTGGTGGATGCCGTGCGTAAGCAATTCAATATGCAGGATGCGCGTAATACCGTGCTTTACCTGGGCGATAACGTATACCCGTATGGGTTACCCGATGAAACGGCGCCCCGTTACCCCCTTTCCAAAGAAATACTGGATTACCAGGTGAACCTGGTGCGTAACCAGGCCGCACAGGCCATTTTTGTTCCCGGCAACCACGATTGGGCCAAAGGCAAGCCCAATGGCTGGGAAACCATCCTCAATGAACAGCAGTATGTGGATGGCCAGCAGCTGCCCAATGTGCGTTTTTTGCCGCAGGATGGCTGCCCGGGCCCGGTAGAAGTGCACATTAGCGATAATGTAACCCTGATCGTAATGGATAGTGAATGGTGGCTGTTCCCATATGCCAAACCGGGCGCCAGCTCAGCCTGCGACTGCAAGGATAAGGTAGAGGTGATGGCCGCCCTGCATGATATTGTGAACCGTAATGCCGGTAAGCTGCTGGTATTTGCCACCCACCACCCTTTGCGCAGCCATGGCATACATGGTGGTTACTACACCATTAAACAGCATATTTTCCCCTTTACCGACCTGAAGCCCTCCTTATACATACCGCTGCCGGTAATAGGTTCCATTTATCCGCTGGCCCGCGGCGTGTTTGGCAGCATACAGGACCTGCCCCACCCGGAGTACCAGCAAATGGTAAAAGGTATTGAAGAAGCTTTTAAAGGCCATGGGCCCTCTGTATTTGTGGCCGGCCATGACCATGCACTGCAGCTGCTGCAGGATGGGCAGGATTATTACGTGGTAAGCGGCAGCGGCGCCAAGCAGGACCGGGTGAAGATGGGCAAAAACTCCAAATACGCTACTTCCGGCAATGGCTTTAGTGCCCTGGAACTTATGCAGGACGGTACTTTGCGCATACAGTACTACCTGGTTGACAAGCTGCCCCAGCCTGTATATGCAGCCAACCTGTTTAACATACAAACTATAAAACGTGCAGCCGTTTCCGGTACCCCGGCATCCGCATTGCCGGCAGCCATTAAAGTGGCCGCTGATACGCGGTATGAAAAAGCCAGCAGCCTGCAGCGTTTCTGGTTAGGCAATAACTACCGCAACGTATGGGCTGCCCCGCTGAACTTCCCGGTATTTGACATTCATAAGGAAAAAGACGGCCTGAAAATACTGAAGCGCGGCGGCGGCATGCAAACCCGCTCCCTGCGGCTGGAGGATAAGGAAGGAAATGAATGGGTATTGCGCTCGCTGAAAAAAGACCCGCGCAATGCGCTGCCGGAAGAGCTGCGGCAAACCGTGGCCCTGGAAGTGGTGCAGGACCAGATCTCTGCCTCCAACCCCTATGCGCCGCCGGTAGTAAGCGCCCTGGCCGAAGCTGCGGGCGTACCACATGCCAACCCCACCTTTGTATACCTGCCGAAAGATACTTCCCTGGGAATATATGAAAATGATTTTGGGGGCGATATGTACCTGTTTGAAGAGCGGGAGCCGGTAAAGGATAAAACCTATAACACCGAAAAACTGCTGGACCAGCTGCAAAGCGATAATGATAACCGTGTGGACCAGGAAGCAGTATTACATGCCCGCCTGCTGGATATACTGATAGGCGACTGGGACCGCCATGACGACCAATGGCGCTGGGGCGTAGTGAAAAAAGGAAAAGACAAGGGTAAAGATTTTTATCCCATTCCCCGCGACCGCGACCAGGCCTTTTTTGTGAATGAAGGCGTATTGCCCCGCATAGCCTCCCGGCGCTGGATCATGCCGAAGTTCCAGGGCTTCCGCGCACACTTCCAGGATATTGAAGGCCTGGGCTTTAATGCCCGCTATTTTGACCGCTCTTTCCTGAACACTTTGGAGCAGGATGACTGGCAGCAGCATGCCCACCAGCTGGTACAGCAAATGAGCGACAGCGTACTACAGGATGCGGTGCACCATTTCCCGGATACCGTACGCCTGCTGGCAGGCGACAAAACCATTGCCGGGTTAAAAGGCCGCCGCGATGTGCTGGAAAAAGAAGGATTGAAATACTACCGTTTCCTTTCCAAAGAAGTGGATATACCCGGCACCAAGAAAAATGAGCTGTTCTCCATTCAAAAATTAGCTGACGGGCAGGTGGCTGTAACCAGCTATAAGATCAGCAAAAGCGGGGAAACAGCGCAACCCATTTATTCCCGCACCTTTGATCCGGATGTTACCAAAGAGGTGCGTGTATTTGGCATGGGCGGTAATGACCGTTTTGTAGTAACGGGGCAAAACAGCACGCCTATACGCATTCGCTTAATTGGCGGTAAAAATGAAGATACTTATGTGGACAGCTCCGGCACCGGTGGCAAACGGATACTGATATACGATCTGAAAGAAGGCAAGGATAGCTTTGACCTGAACCGTAATGATAAACGTATGCTCTCCTCCAACCCGGATGTGATCCGTTACAACCGGATGGCGTTTAAATACGATAAGCTGATGCCGCTGGCTACCGCCGCCTTTAATAAGGATGACGGGGTGCTGCTGGGGCTGGGCTTCCAGTACACCAAACAGGGGTTCCGTAAAGAGCCTTTTGCCGTACGGCATACCTTTACGGCCGGGCATGCGCTGGCTACCCAGGCATTCCAGTTCCGCTACCTGGGCGAGTTTACGGACTTTATTGGCAGCACAGACCTTACACTGGCGGCCAGCGCCAAAGCACCGCACAATACGACCAACTTCTTCGGGCTGGGTAATGAAACCGTGTTTGATGAAACCGGGGGGAAAGATATCTGGTACTACCGTTCCCGTTATAACCTGTATAATGCAGAGGCTTTGCTGAGAAGCAAGCTGGCTTCCAGGCTACAGTTCTTTTACGGCCCCAGCTTTACTTATTATGCGCTGGATAAAGATGAGAACAGCGACCGGTATGTAAGCAAGTTCCCCCAGAACGGGCTGGATTCCATAGGCGTGTATGCCACCAAACAATACGCCGGCCTGCGGGTGGGCTTGCAGATAGATACCCGTAATAATGATATACTGCCCTCCCGTGGTATCCTGTGGACCACCAGCTTGTTTGGCAACCAGGGCCTGAACCAGGAGCAGCACCATTACCTGCAGCTGCAGTCAGATATGAGCATTTATACCAGCTTTAACCTGCCGGCCAACCTGGTATTTGTAACCCGCTTTGGCGGCGGCGTTATATGGGGGCATTATGAATTTTTCCAGGCCATGATGCTGGGCGGCGTGCAAAACCTGCGTGGCTACCGCAATAACCGCTTTGCGGGCAATAGCATGGTGTACAACAATACAGAGCTGCGTCTGCGGCTGTTCCAGTTCCGCTCTTACCTGTTCCCCGCTACGGTGGGTTTAATTGCCTATAATGATGTGGGACGAGTATGGGCAAAAGGCGAAAGCTCCGGCACATGGCATGATGGGTATGGCGGCGGCTTATACTTCTCACCGGTGAATATGTTCATTATTACCGCTACAGTGGCTAACTCACCGGAAGGGCTGCTGCCTTACATTACATTTGGTTTCAAGTTCTAAGCGCTTTATAAAATAACGAAGCCCCGTGCAGTATAAGCTACACGGGGCTTTTAATTTATGGTGTATAACCAGCCTTCACTATTTTTCCGGTTCCAGGTTCACCTCTACCCGCATGGCCTTTAAACCGCTGATGCCCTGCAGCTCTTCCAGGTCCAGCATTTCAATGCCTGGTTTCAGGATATTTTTATTTTGCAGGAAGTGTATGTATTTACGATACTCTTCCATTTCCTTTACATAAGAATATACTACTGCAATGGTATTAGGCTGTGTAAGCCGCTCTCCGCCCGGTTGAATATGCACTTTATCTATACGCTTCTTCATGATCTCGTAACGGATATTATAAGCGCCTTCCACATCAAAACGTCTTTCATCCTGCCGGAAGCTAATGTCTATCGGGTTGCTGTGCGCCAGTATCAGCTGCGTTGTTTGCAGGGGTACTTTCAGCTCGCCTTTCAGCTTATGTGTAAGCCTGGCTATTTCTGCCATGGACGATAGCTGCCACAGGCGCAGGTTACGCAGGTACAGCAGGTCAAACTTCTGCCGCTGTGAAATAGACTGGCCTATGTAAATGTTGTACTCCAAACCATCTGTACGGTACTTTTCAAAGTAGCAGGGGAAAGAGAGCTGGATGTTCTCCTTCTCTTTATCCAGGTACTTGCTGATGGCCATGTTAATGCTGGCCAGACTTTCCTCATACTCCTGCCGGTGGTGAAGAATGTGCCCTTCTGATTTGTCGATGGTTTTAAAGTACTTGTCCAGCGCGGGTTGCAGCTGTGTATGACTATCATATAAATGTCTGAACAGCGGGGCTATTTCCTGGTTCAGGAAATCGTTGATCTGCTGTTCTTCTTCAGATACCATCGTGTTGCTGATATCGCCCAGCAGGGCTTCGTTCTTAAAACGCACTTCTTCCAGCAAAGGCAGGTGAATAGTACCATCTACCTGGTGCAGGGTATCTTTTATCAGCAGCAATTGTTCCCGCAGATCTTCATGTATGGCATTGCTGCGCTCTACAGAGGAGTTGCGGATATCAATGGCCCCATATAAAGGGTATACATCTTCAAAAGTTATATTGCCAATATCCTTACGCTCTGTGGCAGGCGTGTGCAGGTATTGCCAGGCCGCATCTGTGAACTTCCATTCCACAGCGGATTGCAGGGCGGTGAACTGTTCTTTGATAACCCCGGTTATACGGCTTTTCAGTATATCCAGGCTTCTGCTCAGCAGCAGCACTGCCATGGGGTATAAAGGTTCCAGCTGGCCCAGCGCTTCCAGTGTAATGGTATTTTCTACGGTAGATGCCATCTCCACAATACCCAGCAGCTCATCTTCATGCATTATAGGCGAAATAATGATGCTTTTAATGCCTTTGAGCGGCAGATATTTCAGGAAGTTATAAGGCTGCACCGTGCTTTCGTTCACATCCGGTATTACCAGCGGCTGCGGGTTATGCAGCATATATTCCAGCAGCTGCTGAAACAGGTGCTGCTGCTGTTTTTCGTTCCCTTTCAGGCCCAGCACAATATCCGTTTCACTAAAGCGGGATTCCAGCACATAGCGGCCATTGATCTTGGGTACGGGCAGCAGGTGCACCGCAGCTTCTTTCATTTGTGAGGCCGCCAGGATGTTCTCTTCCAGCTTGCGGTAGCTCTGGAGCTCGTTGTTTTCGTTCATGTTCATCACCAGGTCTTTCACACGGCTCAGCACCTGCTCCTGGGTAACATCTTTTACGGTCCAGATCACAAAGCCTTCGAGGGCAAACATGCTCAGGGGCAATGTTTCCTCCAGCCAGTCCAGGCATACCTTTTTGGTGCAAACCTGGTCGTAGGTAAGCTCCGGGATCTCACCTTTCACCTTTACGTCTACAAAGCGCGGGTCTACCTTTACCTTTACATATCCTTTAATGCCACTGCCATTTTCAGGGGTGGCTACGGTATGAATGATCTCTGTATCAAAGTTCACCGGGAACTTGTACACCTTTTGCAGAATGAGCTTATACAGCCATTCCTTTTTATCTCTTGCTACCTTATCCGTACCAAAACCATGTGGCACAGTGGCCAGGTGCTCTCCGTCTTTGGTGAAAACTTTCTTGAACTGCTCAGAATAATAGAAGATGGCAAACTTATAAGGCATGCCAATTCCGTAAATATCTTTATCCATGTCTGCAGTAACGGGGAAAACACTGGCCGCCACAATGTCCAGTAATTCCTGGTGGGCAGCCACTTCTTCAGGTCCATTCAAAGGAACCAGTGCGGCAGGGATCTGTTCAAACTTATCAACCAGCTTGCGGTAGTAGAACGCTCTCGTATCTGCTTCGTTAGCAGCCTTCTCTTTCAGGAACCTTACAAAAGGTGCAAAGGAGATCCTGCTTTCGATGATCCCTTCGTCCTTAAAAATACCTTTTTGTGCGGTTAAAACTCTCATAGTCAACTTAAGTATAGTTTAATTCATTTGCGAATATTTGATTCGGCATCAATTATCGTGTGACAGTGTATGTGTGCAGGATTAAGCAGTTTGGGAAGAAGTAATTAGCTACAAAGTTACAATATTTCCGAACAGTATGATCCAAGAAGTATGCCGTGCGGTTGTGTGTGCCATAGTGGCATAGCCCCGGCCGCGATGGGTGATTACCGTGACCAGGGATGCACCAGGGATTCACTAGGGAAAAACATGGGATCCAGTAGGGAAAGTCACGGGAAACACACGAGAAAGACATGGGAAAATTGCGGTAAAATGATGGGGAGGATTACGGGTAGGGTTTTATGTAGGGGGGAGGAGTTGCGCACGGGTTGCACACGGATTACAGGGCTGTTTTAGGAGGGAAGGGTACCAGTTGCGCAGCAAGTGGAGGGCTATTAAAAATGAATAATTAATAATTAATAGGCTTAAATGCAAAAGTCAAATGCGGCAAGTAGACGCTGCATTTGACTTTTACATTATGATCTTATATTCCTTTAAAACGTTATCTCTACCTGGTTCTTCAGAATATCATCCAGGGTATCTCTTTTGCGGATCAGGTGGGGCTTGCCTTCTTTTATCAGCACTTCTGCCGGTTTCAGGCGGGAGTTAAAGTTAGACGACATTTCAAACCCATAGGCGCCGGCGTTATAGAACACCAGGAAATCGCCTTCCCGTACTTCATTGATCTTGCGGTCCCAGCCAAAGGTGTCTGTTTCGCAGATATTACCTACCACGGTATAGATCCTTTCCGTACCATGCGGGTTGGAGATGTTGCGGATCAGGTGAAAAGCATCGTAGAACATAGGGCGGATCAGGTGGTTAAACCCGGAGTTCACCCCAACAAATACGGTGGCCGTAGTTTGCTTGATCACGTTGGCCTTTACCACAAAATAACCGCTCTGGCTTACCAGGAACTTTCCCGGCTCAAACCACAGCTGCAGCGGGCGGTGGTAGTTCTTATTGAAACCATTAAAAGCATCGGACAGCTTTTTGCCTAACAGGTCAATATCCGTTTCCGGATCGCCCTGCTGGTAGGCTACTTTAAAGCCGCTGCCCAGGTCAATGGATTCCAGGTCCGGGAAGTGTTCTGCCATTTCAAACATGATCTCTACGCCACGCAGGAACACATCCACATCCTTTATTTCAGAGCCGGTATGCATGTGCAGGCCGGTTACCTTTAGCTTAGTGCTTTTTACAATACGCTCTATATGGCGCAGCTGGTGAATGGAGATACCAAACTTGCTGTCCACATGCCCGGTGGAAATTTTGAAGTTACCGCCGGCCATAATGTGCGGGTTCAGGCGGATGCAGATGGGATAGCTGCTGCCGAACTTATTGCCGAACTGCTCCAGGATGGAGATATTGTCAATGTTGATGTTTACGCCCAGGTCCTTGGCGGCAATGATCTCTTGCAGATCCACACAGTTGGGTGTGAAAATGATGTTCTTAGGGTCAAAGCCGGCCTTCAGCCCCAGCTGCACTTCCTGGATGGATACGGTATCCAGCCCGCAGCCCAGGGAGTTAATATATTTCAGGATGTTGATATTGGTAAGTGCCTTGCACGCATAGAAAAAACGGGCTTCCGTTTTAGTAAAGGCCTTTTGCAGTTTTTCGTACTGGGTCTTTATTTTTTCTGCATGGTACACGTATACCGGGGTACCAAATTCTTCTGCAATCTTCACCAGGAAATCGGCGGAGAGCACGTCGCTTTGTTTAGGCATTTATTGATTTACGATTTTAGGCCTCAGATCTTAGATTTTGGGCGGCGGAGGATGCCCGGATTTATAAGGGCGACCAGACGTTCGTTTTGATCTAAAATCAAAAAGATGCGCAAATCTACTACGCAAATACGAGAAAACGTAATGGGGCGGGAAAAGGTCAGGGCTGCTTTTCTTCCTCCCCGTCCATGAAGTCGTCCAGGCTGCGGCGTTCCCGCTTAGTAGGACGGCCAATTTTGCTGGGGCGCTTACCGGTATAAAAGGTAGTGGCCACGCGCTGGTTAAACTGCTGGTCCTCTTCCGTAGTTTTATCCACGTAATACTTAATGGCCTCCGTGTATTGCTGGCGGGTGTGCAGCAGGCCGGTGACCTCTATTTTCCACTTGCGGGTTTCTGTTTTAATATCATATTGATCGCCAATACCTACGGCGCGGGCAGCTTTTACGGCGGTCCCGTTCATTTTTACCTTGCCGGCCTCGCAGGCGGCAGATGCCTGGGTGCGGGTTTTAAACACGCGGATAGCCCAGAGGTATTTATCAAGACGGAGTTTTTCGGGAGTTGTTGCCATGTTAAAAAATTAAAAGTAAAAAAGTAAAAATTAAAATCAGCCATGGGTCTGCATCCGCGGCATTTCTTTTAATTTTTACTTTTTACTTTTTTACTTTATTTTTTACTCATTTCTGCAAAATACTGGTGAAAATACGGGATGGTTTCTATGCCTTTATAAAAGTTAGCCAGGTCGTATTTTTCGTTGGGCGAGTGCAGGTTATCACTATCCAGCCCAAAGCCCATTAAAATAGTTTTTAACCCCAGCTCTTTTTCAAACAGCGCTACAATGGGAATGCTGCCACCACCGCGTACGGGAATGGGCGATTTACCAAAGGTGCTTTCAATAGCCCGGCTGGCAGCTTTAAAGGCCACATGATCTGTTGGCGTAACATAGGGGCTACCGCCATGGTGCGCAGTAACCTTTATGGAAACGGACTTAGGCGCTATTTTTTCAAAATGTGCTTTGAACAGGTCAGAGATCTCATGCCAGTCCTGGTTGGGCACCAGCCGCATAGATATTTTAGCGGATGCTTTGGAGGGCAGCACGGTTTTGGAACCTTCGCCGGTGTAACCGCCCCAGATACCATTTACTTCCAGCGTAGGGCGTATGCCAGTACGCTCAATAGTGCTGTAGCCTTTTTCGCCCCACAGCTCCTGTACGCCCAGGTCCTGCTTATATTCTGCTTCATTGAAGGGCGCTTTATTCAATGCTTCCCTTTCTGCTTTGCTTAATTCCAGCACCTTATCGTAAAAACCGGGAATGGTAATGTGGTTATTCTCATCGTGCAGGGAAGCGATCATTTTTGCCAGTATGGTAGCCGGGTTAGCAACTGCGCCGCCGTATACGCCGCTGTGCAGATCGCGGTTAGGGCCGGTAACCTCTACTTCCATGTATGACAGGCCGCGTAAACCGGTATCCAGGGAGGGATTTTCCAGACTTAACATGGCGGTGTCGGAGATCAGCACTACATCTGCTTTTAAGCGCTCTTTATTTTCTTTAATAAAAATGCCCAGGTTAGATGAACCTACTTCTTCCTCCCCTTCTATCATGAACTTAATATTACAGGGCAGGCTGTTGGTTCTTATCATGATCTCAAATGCTTTTACATGCATATAGAACTGGCCTTTATCATCAGCGCTGCCGCGGGCATAAATGCGGCCGTCTTTGATTACCGGCTCAAAAGGGCCGCTGTGCCACAGCTCCAGCGGGTCGGGCGGCTGCACATCATAGTGGCCATATACTAATACGGTAGGTAATTGTGGATCTATGATTTTTTCGCCATAAACGATCGGGTGGCCGGCGGTTGGGCATATTTCCACCTTATCGGCACCAGCTTCCTGCAGGCGCTGCTGTACAGCCGCCGCACATGTTTTTACATCCTGACTGTAACGGGAATCTGCGCTGATAGAGGGTATGCGCAACAGCGATAATAATTCATCCAGAAAACGGTCTTGGTGTTGTGCCTGGTAATCTTTCCAAACTTGCATATTCAGGAGTATTAAGTTTCAATGGGGTGCAATTTAATGGAAAAGTATGAACCGCCGTTTTACCCCTAGCGGGATGAATGCAAATGCTAACATTGACGCGGGATAAGCGCAGCGGCAGAACATTTTAAATCAACTATTAATAAATAAATCTTATACTTAATAGGCGGATTGTAAACCGGGTGGTGTAAAGGATCTAAATATTTAACTTAATTAACCAATAGTTAACTTTTTTTTGTAACTTTTAATAGGAAATTTTCGGTGCCGAATAGAGTGAAACACCAAAATTTTGTCTGGGACCGGGGTTACATTCCTATATGCTAAGCTCCTACAATATGTATACACTTTCGCAAAAAGAAACAATATGACCAGTATTGATGATATGGCTGTGTTATCAGAGCTAAAACAGGGTAATATAAAGGCATACCAGTATTTTTTCCTGAAATACTACAAGCCTTTATGCCTGAAAGCGCACACGATGCTGGGGAACATGCGGAGAGCGCAGGACCTGGTGCAGCATACATTTATACGTATATGGGAGCAAAGGCTATACCTTGATATACAACAATCCGTAGGTGGTTTTCTTTATCAGCAGGTACATTTAGATTGTGTGGAACAGCTGAGGAAAGATCCGAAAAGCCAGGCGGGCGATGAAAAACATTTACCACAAGCAAATGAGAATGCAAATACAAACGGTACAAATGCTAATGAACAACAAGAGCTCCGTAAACAGGTGTTAAGCGAACTGGAACGCCTGCCGGCCGATAAATTAAAACAGGCGCTGGAAGACCTGCGCGTTATCAGGTACAGTTAAACCTCGAAACTTTCTTATGAGCTTATTCATATGAAATTTGATCAAGAATACATTTACCAATTGCTGCTGGAAAAACAACTGGGGGAGATCAGTAAAGAGAATGACCGGTACCTGCAGCAGGTAATGAAGTACGATGAGCATGTGCGCAACTGCTGGCTGGAACTGGAAAATGCCAAAGTTGCCACGAATGAAGATATCCTGGAAGATCTCCGGGCGGACCTGGTATGGTGTAAAATTGAAACATTGTTAAAGCCCGCACCTCCTTTCCCCAACCGCGTGCTGCGGTTCATAAAAAAATACCGCATTGCGGTTGCTGCAGTTATTATTGCAGCCCTGCTGGCAGCCGGCGGCCTGGGATTTTACCTGTATGATCATTACTACTCACACTCACAGCCTGCGGCACTGGCAGCTGTTAATACCAACAAAGCACCAGCGGCAGCGCCGGTTAGCAACTATACAACGCCAAACATTCAGCTGGCCGGCAGCAATAATATAGCTCCTGTAACGCCCGGCCCCATGCCCGGTGTTGCACCTGCTACTACTGCTACAGACAGTATTTATTTAACCCGCCAGCTACCGGATTCCGTTAATAACAATGAATTGGTGGCTGATGCAGGTGCGCCTGCCAGGGTGGAATGGAATACCTTAACCGTACCTCCCCGGACTGATTACCGGCTGGAGCTGGCCGACGGTACGGAGGTGCATCTGAACGCCAGCTCTACACTGCGGTTCCCATTCATTTTCCTGGGCAAAACAAGGGAAGTGTACCTGGATGGCGAGGCTTACTTTATAGTGGCCAAGAATGCCAGCCAGCCTTTTATTGTACATACCCCCAGCACTTCTGTAAAGGCGCTTGGAACGGCTTTTAATATTAACTCTTATAATGCGGATATGGTGGTTACCTCCCTGGTGCAGGGCGCTGCCGTAACGGATGTAGGGGATTCACTGGATGTTACGTTAAAACCCGGTTATGAAGCCATTTACAGAACCGGGGAAAGGTTTAAGGTGAAACGTTTTGATGAATCCATTACCCTCTCGTGGCGGGAAGGTATTTACCGTTTCCGCAATACCCGCCTGGCAGACCTGCAGCCGGTTATACAGCGCTGGTTTGGCCTTAAATTAGCTTTTGAGCCCCAATCAATAGCCGGTGCAGAATACAGCGGCTGCCTGGAGAAAAACAAACCCCTTTCCGGCTTCCTGGACCAGCTGGCCAATGTGCTGCGGCTGGATTATCGCATTTACGATAACACCATTCACTTCAACACCCGGAAATAAGTTGCAGGAATAATTTTTTCAGGAGATCAATTTTTGCCGGAGCAGGAATTCCAGCTTTTCATTCACATCCAACAGCTTAGCAGTTAGCTCTTTGTTTTCGCGCCGGAGGGAGAACACTTCGTACGCTTTTTCAATATTATGCTTCAGCTCTTCCTCATTCCAGGGTTTGGAAAAATACTTGTACACCTGGCCTTTGTTAATAGCATCTATCACCGCGTTAATATCTGCATAACCGGTTAACAGGATGCGGATAGGCTCCGGATGTTTGTCCAAAATAGTTTCGAAGAATTCTATGCCCGTCATTTTAGGCATACGCTGGTCGGAGATAATGATGTGAACTTCGTGTTCAAGTAACAATTGTTCTGCCTCTGCTGCTGATGCGGCGGTGTATACGGTATACAGCCTGCGGAAAGCGGCCCTGAAAGCGGTCAGGTTGTTTATCTCATCATCGATATAGAGAATATGGATGTGTTGCGCACTCATTTCAAGGAGACCTTAGTTCTAAGTTAATAAAAATAAATGAGTTACAAACAATAAACCCATTGCTACAATGAATTACTATAGCCCGTATGGTTACCTGAGGGGAAAATATTTCCACAAAATTATGGATAAACAAAGGATTTTTAGTCTTATTTTTTGCGGGTATTTGTAGCATATGGGGACAACAGATAGTTTTTGCAGTTTGGTGAAATGTGTGTAGGTTTGGTGCATTCGTATCTCTTTAGCGTGGTTAAATAACACATAACCAGCGCGCTATGTACCGGCATTATCTTCTAATGTGAATATAAAAATTAAACCGTTTAACAAATGAAAAAATGGATCATTGTAGTTGTTGTCCTTGTATTATTAGGCATGTTCGGCTGCAATAAGTACAACGGCCTGGTAAAGCAGGATGAGAATGTAAAGAATAAATGGGGCGCTGTACAAAGCCAATACCAACGCCGGGCCGACCTTATCCCCAACCTGGTAAGCACGGTAAAAGGCGCTGCCAACTTTGAGCAAACTACTTTAACGCAGGTAATTGAAGCCCGCGCCAAAGCCACCCAGATCACTGTAAACCCTAATGACCTGACTCCGGAAAAGATCCAGCAGTTCCAACAGGCGCAAGGCCAGCTAAGCTCTGCCCTGGGCCGTTTGCTGGCGGTAGCGGAAAGCTATCCGCAGCTGAAGGCTAACCAGAACTTCCTGGACCTGCAGGCGCAGCTGGAAGGCACAGAAAATCGTATAACCGTGGCCCGTAATGATTTTAACGAGGCGGTGAACGGCTACAACAGCTCTGTACGTACTTTCCCGAATAATATTATTGCCGGCATCAGTGGTTTCCAGCAGAAAGGATATTTCCAGGCGCAGGCCGGGTCTGAGAATGCACCGAAAGTTCAGTTCTAAAAAATTTTAGATTTTAGATTTACGATTTTAGATTTTGGGAAGTACTCCGGAATTTAAGATCATCGCGTATAGCCCTGCCCCATTTTAGTAAACGGCAGCCGGGCTACAGGATCTTTAATAGAAGAACCAGCGCTTCCAAAAATCTAAAATCGTAAATCTAAATCCCCAATACTCATGGGTTTATTTCCATTTGGTAAAAAAGAGCTTTTGCAGGAGCCTGAAAAAGAGCGGCTGGTACAGGCCATCCGTACCGCGGAAAGGCTTACCAGCGGCGAAATAAGGCTGTTTGTAGAAAGCCGTTGCTCGTATGTAGATCCCATGGACCGGGCGCAGGAAATATTCCTGTCGCTGGGTATGGAAAAAACAAAACAGCATAACGGAGTGCTGTTATATGTAGCCCTGAAAGACCGGCAGTTTGCCATCCTGGGCGACAAAGGCATTCATGATAAAGTAGGTGATCATTTCTGGCAAAAAGAAGCCCATCTATTAAAGGTTCATTTCTCCCAGCAACGGGTAGTGGAAGGTATGGAGGAATGTATTAAAGAGATCGGGGAATCGTTACACACACATTTCCCCTACGCATCCGGCGACGAAAACGAATTGCCGGACGACATTATTTTTGGCCGATGAAGCATAGATTATTTATGAGGATATTTTGCTGGTTATGGTTCAGTATGTTGCTGGTTACAGGCTTACATACCTATGCACAGGACATACCCGCCCGGCCTAACCCACCCCGGCTGGTAAATGATATGGCAGGCGTGCTGCTACGCGAGGAGGCAGAAGCGCTGGAAAGTAAAGTGGTAGCCTATAGCGACAGCACCTCTTCCCAGATAGCAATTGTAACGGTTAAAACAACCGGCGATTATGATATAAGCGAGGTAGCGTTGAAAATATTACGCGATTGGGGAGTGGGTGTGAAAGGTAAGAACAACGGTTTGGTGATACTGGCTGCTATTGACGACCGGAAAGTACGCATAGAAACCGGTTACGGGCTGGAAGGCGCCGTACCGGATGCTATAGCCAACCGCATTATAGATCAGATCATTGTGCCCAATTTCCGCCAGGGGCACTATTATCAGGGGCTGGATGAAGCGGTGGATGCTATTGAAAAAGCAGCTGCCGGCGAATATAAAGGCATACCCAAAGCCAGGAAGAGCGGCGGGGGCGGCGCTATTTTTGTGATGATCATTATTATCATCATCATTGTATCTATTATCAACAACCGCCGTGGCGGTAATACTACCATCAGCCGGAGAGGCTGGGGCGGTTTGGGAGGTTTTCCCATAGGTGGCGGCTGGGGTAGCGGCGGCGGAGGCGGCGGATGGTCGTCCGGTGGCGGTGGTGGTGGTTTCGGAGGATTTGGCGGCGGCTCCGGTGGCGGCGGTGGCGCCAGTGGCAGCTGGTAAGCTCCCTGTTGACATTGAAAAAAATAACACCATGTCTTATATGCATGTTCTTAACGGCGATGCTACCCTTACCTTGTTCCGGCAAAGTGATATCCCGGGTGAGATAGTAGTGTGCCGGGAAATGATGTGTGAAGGCAAAGTGATATGTACGGATGATATGGCGGCATTTTTTGAAACCCGCGCCAAACACCTGGAACAGCATTATGGCATTGACCGGCAAACTTATTTTGCCAATGTAGTTAAAGAGCTGGAAAAGCTTAAAACAGCCGGTGAATATGATGAAATAGTACTGTGGTTTGAATTTGACCTCTTTTGCCAGATCAACCTTCTTTTTATACTCCATTACCTGCGCACGCAGGTGATACGCCTGCCCAAAATAAGCCTGGTATCTATTGAGAACCATCCTGAAGTAACAGACTTCCGGGGACTGGGGCTGTTAATGCCTTACCATTTCCCCGCATTATTGCAGGAGCGGGTGTACCTTGATGAAGCAGACCTGCAGCTGGCAGCACATGCCTGGGAAGCCTACTGCAAGGGCAATCCGCCGGAGCTGGAAGCCATCAGCCAACATACCACCTCACACTTATCTTACCTGGGCCCGGCTCTGATCGCGCACCTGAAACGTTTGCCGGCAGTGGACAACGGCCTGAATGCCATTCAAAGCTATTTCCTGCGAAAACTTTCTTTGTCAAGCCTGCGCTGGTATGACCTGTATGCGCAGTTCTGGGATGATATGAGGATCTACGGCTTTGGCGATTTTCAGCTGGACCTTTACATACAGCGTATGCGCAGCGCCGGTATAATTGAACAGCAGGATGTAATGCTGTCTATTACCAGCCTGGGGCGGGAAGTATTGAATAATGAAGAGAATTATACAGACTATATTTCCCTGCAGCACCGGTGGCTGGGCGGGCTGCAGCTAATGGATAACCCGTGGAGATGGGATGATGCCAGTAAGCATGTAGTGAAAGTGAGCGGGGAGTAATTAACCTCAGTCTTCGGCTATTGGGAACCACAAATTAACCCGGGTGCCGCAGGGCTGGCCTTCTGCATCAAACAGGTCTTCAATGTCAAAGGAGGCCGCTACATTAAAACGGCTGTTATAGAGGGACAGGCGATCGCGGGTGATCTGCAGGCCGCGGGAGGCGTGGGTATAACCGCTTAGCTGTTTCAGCGCGGCCGATCTTTCACGGCCAATACCATTATCTTCTACTGTACACAAAATACGATCCTGCATTTTGGTGAAGGTCAATAATAATTTTCCCTGCTCCTCTTTTTTATGCAGCAGCCCATGCCAGATGGCGTTTTCTATAAAAGGCTGAATGATCATGGTGAGGATCTCCGTGAAGTCTGCGTCTATAGCAGGATCTATGGTGATCTTATAATCAAACTGGTCTGCAAAGCGCAGCTTCTCCAATTCAATATAGTTTTCCAGCATGTTCACCTCTTTTGAGATGGGAATGGTATTGAGCTGGGAGTTGTCCAATACGCTGCGAATGAGGCGGGCAAAGCGATTCAGGTAGGCAAGCGCCTGCTCTGTTTCGCTCTTCATCATAAACGTTTGAATGGAGTTGAGCGCATTAAAAATAAAATGCGGGTTCATTTGCGCACGCAGGGCTTTCATTTCCAGCTGTGCCATACGTTGCTGCATGAGCGTGCGGCGTTTGGCCTCCTTCTTTATGAAGTAAATGCGCGCACGGAAATAAATGTAAATAAAGGCTGCTACCAGCAACAGTATCAGCAGGCGGAACCAGTTCGTTTGCCAGAAGGCCGGTTTTATGTTTATGCGCAGTACGGTAGTGTTGGCAGAAAAAGTACCGGCGGTGTTCACGCTGCGCACTTTAAAGGCATAGTTGCCTGGTGGCAGGTTAGTGTATTTGGCTATTAATAACCCTTCTGCGTTCACCCAGTCTTCATCCAGCCCATCCAGCTGGTAATAATACCGGATCTTTTCATGATGGTATTGCAGGCTTTTGAACTCAATGGAAATAAAGTTCTGCTTATAGTTTAATGTAACCGGCTGCCGGGTGTCAATGGCTGCATCTATCTGTATGCTGCTGTCCAGCGCTTTAAGCGCCAGTATGCTTACATCCGGTGGCGGCGGCGCTACTTTTAATACGGCGGGATCAAAGGCTACGAAATGATCTGAGCCGCCTACCAGTAAGCGCCCATCCTGCAGGGGCAGGATACGGCGGCGTACTTTACGGTTGTTATCAATAATATTATCACCCTGGATAAATGTTTCAAGATTAAACTGCTGGCGGTTAAAACGGTAAAAGCCATATTCAGTAGTGAACCAGATACCATGTTTACCATTGCCCTGTAAGCACAGCACCCATTCATCAAATAACAGCCCGTTCACCTTTAAGGGTTTTACGGTAGTGCGCCGGGGATTAAATACCCATAGCCCATGATCTGTACCGGCTATCAGCGTAGTATCATCCTGTTTATATAAGCTGGTGATGTTATTTACGTACCGCTGCTCCCCGCTAAAACTTTCCTTTACCACTACCTGGCCGGTATGGCTGTTGAACAGTACCAGCCCTGCGGTGCTGGTGGCCAGCCATAACAGGGAATCGTTCTCCGGCACAATGTCCATGACGGAGGTTTGCCGCTGCAGGTTGGTCATTAGCTGCGGATAGGCTTCAGCGGTTTTCGTACGCGGGTTCCAGTGGGCCAGCCCTCTTTTATACAGGCCCACCCATATGGAGGTATCATTTTCCACGTACATGCTCATCAGGGTTTGCTCCTCGAAAGCGCGCGGGTTGTAGTGGGATATAAATTTGCCCTGCTCCGGATCAAATTCTGATAAAAAACCATTCTCCTGCCCTACCAGCACATGCCCGTTCTTCATTTCGGCAAAGCTCCATACCAGGCCACGGGGCTCCGGCAGGCAATGTGCAGGATCATTACTGTTATGTGTAAAATGCTGCTTTAGCTCAAGACCTGCATTAAACCAGCAGAAGCCCTGCCCCCAATAACCGGCAAACACATCGCCACTGCGGGTTTGCAGCAGGTCTGTTACTTCCGCGCGGGGCAGGCGCTGCGTGGTGCTGTTAAAAACGGTACGGTGGTCCATCATCCGGAAGCTGCGGTTATGCAGGCTCAGGATATTTACGCCCAGGTCCGTGCCTATCCATAAATGCCCTTCACGGTCCGTTAAAAAACAGTTGGTTTCAAAGTCGTAGTGCAGGCCCAGGTCGTCTGTATTTTCTGCGCGTATGTTCACGGAAAAAGCATCCAGGTTGTTATCATACCGGTAAATGCCTTTATGGTCGGTAGCTATCCATATGTTATGATCCGGGTCTGCGGTTATATCAAACACCTCTCCTACCGGGTAGGATTGCAGGCGCCGGCTTACGGGGTCGTAACAATAAAGCCCCTGGCCCCGGGCGGCTATCCATATACGGCGGCGGTAGTCTATATAAAATTTACGCACGCTGGTGGCAATGCTGAAAACCGGCAGCTGCCGCGGGTTGTGGCTGGCGCTATATAAATGCTTACGTTGTTTATCCAGCATGAAAATACCTTGCCTGCCACTGATCCACAGGTTACCTTCATGATCTTCCGTAATGGCGCTGCTCATTTGCAGGCGTTCTGCCCCGGGGACAATAGTGGCTTTTTCAAACATGCCGGTACTATCGTTAAAGCGCAGCAGGCCTTCCTGGGTGGTGGCCCATATTACGCCTTCCGCATCTTCCACAATATGGCTGCATTGTATATTGCCCTGCGAGGAAGGTGGTATATCTACCTTCAGTGCTTTTAATGCGCTGGTGGCAGGGTCGTAGAATTGTATATTATCCGGCGCGCCCATCCAGATGCGGCCTTTGCGGTCTTCGCACAGGCAAATATCATCGTAATAAATGGTGCCGGGTACCCGGTCAAAGTTGGCTATGGTAAGCAGGTTGCTGCCATCATACCGTTGCAGGGCGGTGCTGGCTATCCAGATAAACCCTTTACGGTCCTGCATAATGGCGGATACGTGGTTGCTGGCCAGTCCGTTGCGCAGGTTCAGGTGGGAGAATTTGTAGGATATCTGTGGCTCCTGCGCCCATGCGGGCTGCATACAAGTCCATAACCAGAGTGAAATGTAAAATGCCACACGTGTCAGCAGCGCGTTGCCAGGGATATATGCCAACCAATTAAACACTTTCACTCACTTTGACAGTTTACATTTACAGGATTACGGATGTAGGTTGCTGCTGCTAGAGCCCTTTCAGTACATAGGCTACGACCTTATTACCGAAAAAAGTAGGGATATATACGATCTTCTGTTGTGGATTGTACCCAATATCTGCCGTATTCAGCTTCTGCGCCTGCGTATCCAGCAGCTTAACTGCAGTACCTTTGGAAGCGTTTACATAGAACACTTCACCCGGCCAGCAAGATACGATGAATTCGCCGGGTTTTACCTGTTCTATACCGTCTACACTTTTACTAACAGCTGTTATTTTTTTCAGGCTATTATCTTTTCCCAGGCTAAACATAGCGCCATCTGCCAGCACATAAAAGGCGTTGGGCAGCGCCAGCAGGCCATTGGGGCCTTTTAGCCCTTCCAGCAGGGTGGTCACTTTGCCATTCTTATATTGGTGCACCTTACCGGTGCGTGTATCACTCACGTATACCGTGCCCTTATTGTCAAGGGTAATATCGTTCAGGAATACCGCCCCTTCTACGGGTACGTGTTGTACAATGCTCCCTTTATCAATATCAATCACTACTATTTCAGTAAGATCGGCCACGTATAAAAAGTTCTTATACACGCCCAATCCCTTGGGCGCATTCAGACCTTTTACCCATTCCAGGTCCAGCATCTTCCCTTCCGGCGACAGGCGAGAAATGAAGCCCTGCCCATCTTTAACGGCGCCATCGCCCTGGATATCGGATACGTATAAAACATTCCTTTTAGCATCAAAATAAACGGATTCCGGTACGCGGAGGGTAGTATCCGTTTCCCATTGCTGCTCCAGGGTTACCTGTTTTTCCTGGGCTGTAGCAGGTAATACGCCCAGCAGGCCGGCGGCTATGAGCAGGCCGGCAAAAAGGGGGTTGTGTTGTGTTTTCATAACGGTTTAAATTTTAATTTAAGTGTTTACAGCTGCCTGGTAGCGGGCTTCATCAAACTCCTTTTCACTCTTAGCCACCACGATAGTGGCTACGCCATTGCCTATCAGGTTGGTGATAGCCCTGGCTTCGGACATAAAACGGTCTACCCCTATCAGGATGGCCAGCCCTTCTACCGGTATTACTTTAATAACCGTGAGCGTGGATGCCAGTACAATAAACCCGCTGCCGGTAATGCCGGCCGCGCCTTTGGAGGTAATAACCAGGATACCGATGATGGTTATCTCCTGCGCCAGGGTTAGGTTTACGCCAAATACCTGCGCCAGGAATATAACGGCCATGGATAAGTAGATGCTGGTACCATCCAGGTTAAAGGAATAACCGGCGGGTATTACCAGCCCTACTACTGAGCGGGAGCAGCCCAGCTGCTCCAGGCGCTCCATCATACCCGGCAATGCGGATTCTGATGAGGAGGTGCCCAGCACCAGCAGTATTTCATTACTTACAAACTTTAAATACTTCCACAGGCTGAAGCGGTAAATACGTGCAATGCTGCCCAGCACCAGGAAAATAAACAGGAACATGGTCAGGTACACGCAGAGCATCAACTTCAGCAAAGGAATTAAAGCGCCTGCGCCAAAGTTACCGATCGTATAGGCCATACCGCCAAAAGCACCCAGGGGCGCCAGCTTCATGATCACTTTCAGGATGTTGAAGAAGACCTGTGATATACGGTCAAAGGTATGCAACAGGGGAATACCGGCATCTTTCATACGGGTAATGCCGTAACCGAACAGGATGGCAAATACCAGCACCTGCAAAATATCGCCTTTGGCAAATGATTCAAATACGTTGGAGGGTACAATGTGCAGGAAAAACTCCACCCAGTTCATGCCGGCTGCATCTTTTTCTATTTTGGCGGCAGCGGCTACATTCACATGCGTAAAGGCCACGCCATGGCCGGGTTTCAGCCAATTAGCCACTATCAGCCCAATAATAATGGCCAGGGTGGTTACGATCTCAAAGTATAATAAAGCCTTACCTCCTACCCGGCCTACCTTTTTCATATCCCCCATGCGGGCAATGCCCAGCACAATGGTGAGGAAGATGATAGGGGCTATCAGCATTTTGATGAGATTAATGAATATATCGCTGATCAGCTTAGCTGTGCCGGCTATCCCGGGGAATAGTAATCCTGCTATAATACCCAGTATGATAGCTACTATTACCTGGAAATAGAGATGTTGGTAGAACTTCTTCATATATTCCAAAGTACAAATAAAGTTTAAGACAGGAGAGGCCCTTTCATGTAAAAGAAAGCCCCCCGCTAAGCGGAGGGCTTGTACTTGTATAAGTAGTATTTCGTTTAGGCATTTACTGCAGCGATACCCGGCAGCTCCTTACCTTCAAAGTACTCCAGCATAGCGCCACCACCGGTGGATACATAGCTTACCTTGTCGGCCAGGCCAAACTGGTTCACCGCAGCTACGGAGTCGCCGCCGCCTACCAGGGAAAAAGCGCCCTGTGAAGTAGCTTTTACAATAGCATCGGCTACGGCTTTGGTGCCTTTCTGGAAGGCTTCCATTTCAAATACGCCCATCGGCCCGTTCCACAGAATGGTTTTAGACTGGCTAATTACTTCGCTGAACTTCTGTATGGACTTTTCGCCAATATCCAGTCCCATCCAGCCGGCGGGAATGTTGTCGTTGGATACTACCTGTGTATTGGCATCGGCTGCAAACTTATCTGCCGCAACGGAATCTACCGGCAGCAGCAGGTTTACGCCTTTGGCTTTTGCTTTGGCTTCCAGCTCTTTTGCCAGGTCCAGCTTATCGTTTTCTACCAGGGAGTTACCGATCTCTTTCCCCTGCGCCTTCAGGAAGGTATAGGCCATACCGCCGCCAATAATGATGTTGTTGGCTTTTTCCATCAGGTTTTCTATGATCAATATCTTATCGCTCACCTTAGCGCCGCCTAAAATAGCGGTGAAGGGGTTTTCAGCGTTATGCAGCACTTTTTCCGCGTTATTTACTTCGGCTTCCATCAGCAAACCGAACATACGTGCGTCTGCAGGGTAGTATTGTGCAATTACGGCTGTGGAGGCGTGTGCGCGGTGGGCGGTGCCAAAGGCATCGTTCACATACACATCACCCAGCTTAGCCAGCTCCTGTGCAAAAGCGGCATCGCCTTTTTCTTCCTGCTTGTGGAAACGCAGGTTTTCCAGCAGCAGCACTTCGCCCATCTGCAGGTTGGAGGCGGCTTCCTGTGCTTTGGGACCTATACAGTCTTCTGCAAACTTAACGGTGGCGCCATCCAGCAAGCTTACCAGGTGGTATACCAGGTGTTTGAGGGAATATTTTTCCGTAGGTCCGTCCTTGGGGCGGCCCAGGTGGGACATCAGGATCACGGCGCCGCCATCTTTCAATATTTTTTTAATGGTGGGCACGGCCGCACGCATACGGTTATCGTCCGTGATCTCATATTTATCGTTCAGGGGCACATTAAAATCCACGCGCACCAGGGCTTTATGGCCTTTGAAGTTATAACCGGAGAATTTACTCATAACAATTCCATTAATAAAGTGAACGGAAAAACGTAAAAGGTGAAAAGCGAAGTGTGAACTATATTCACCTTTCACTTTCCACCTTTCACTATGGTAAGCTGTATTATTTGCTGATCAGACCTGCAAAGTACTTAACGGTACGTACCAGCTGAGATACGTAGCTCATTTCATTATCGTACCAGGATACGGTTTTCACCAGCTGTACGTCGCCTACAGTCACAATCTTAGTCTGTGTAGCGTCGAACAGGGAGCCGAAGTGCATACCTACGATATCCGTGCTTACGATCTCGTCTTCAGTATAGCCGTAAGATTCATTGGAAGCGGCTTTCATTGCTGCATTCACTTCTTCTACGGATGTTTTCTTAGACAGAACGGTTGTTAATTCAGTTAAGGAACCGGTGATGGTAGGTACACGTTGTGCACCACCGTCCAGCTTACCTTTCAGCGCGGGTAACACCAAGCCAATGGCTTTGGCAGCACCGGTGCTGTTAGGTACGATGTTGGCGGCAGCAGCGCGGGCGCGGCGCAGATCACCTTTGGGGTGCGGGGCATCCAGGGTGTTCTGGTCGTTGGTATATGCGTGGATGGTGGTCATCTGACCGGCCACAATACCGAATGTATCGTTCATTACCTTAGCCATAGGGGCCAGGCAGTTTGTAGTACAGGAAGCGCAGGAGATAACGGTTTCGCTACCATCCAGGATTTCGTGGTTTACATTGAATACGATAGTTTTCAGGTCGCCGGTAGCAGGGGCAGAGATCACTACGCGTTTAGCGCCTGCTTTCAGGTGAGCTTCGGCCTTTTCCTTATCGGTAAAGAAGCCGGTGCACTCGATCACAACGTCGATGCCGTGGTCTTTCCAGGGGATCTGAGCAGGATCTTTCTGTGCATATATTTTTACTTCATCGCCATTAACGGAGATAGCATTGTCAGAAGACTTTACATCAGCGTCAAATCTACCCTGCGCGGAGTCATACTTCAGCAGATGAGCCAGCACCTTAGGGCTGGTAAGGTCATTGATTGCTACCACATCAATACCGGGCATTTTGTAGATCTGGCGGTATACCAAACGGCCGATACGACCGAACCCGTTAATACCGATTTTAAGAGACGTTCCCATTTTACACTGTGATTTGAATTGAAAAATAGAGATGCGAATTTACAAGCTATACAGGGATTAATCAATAGAAATTTGGGTTAAGGAAATTTATTTTGGAAATATGCGGTTAGATATTACCTTTGCAATCCCAAATTGTTTTGCCGCGTTGGTCAAGGGGTTAAGACGCATCCCTTTCACGGATGAATCACGGGTTCGATTCCCGTACGCGGTACAGAAGGGAAAGGCTTCCCGAATTTATCAGGGCTCCTCGACAACGAGGGGCCTTTTTTTTGCTTTCAGCGCACTTACGGCGAAAGCCGGTTTTATCGAATTTGCTTCCACTTTTTAAAACTTATGCCATCTATTTCATCCTCCATTAACCGCACTTCCAGCTTTTCTATCTTACGATCAATTTCCATGACCTGACTCTTACATGCCGACAGTATCATTGCTTCATGATAAAATCAACCTGCTGCTGGGTAAAGCTTATCTCATCAAGCAACTCCTCAAATTTGGCATGAAGCATATTCTCAGGGATATTCGTTTCCGTATGCCCGATACAACGATGGTATAGGTAATACTGCGGTGAGGTGTTCCTCAAAACTGTAGCGGTTAGAACTGGAAATCCGGGTTAGTTTGGGTTACACCTCAAAACTCAGATCCTTGTTCTAAAAATAAAGGTTCAAACTCCCGAGGGGTATTAAAATCGCATACTAACCCACTCCTCGATTATTACTAACTTAACAATTCAAAAACTAAATTATGAGGACAATTAATCCCTGGATCAACTTCAATGGCAATGCCGAAGAAGCATTCATCTTTTACAAATCAGTTTTTGGCGGAGAGTTCACAAAGATCATCCGCTTCAAAGATCTGTCTGGCCCTGAATTTCAGGTAGCAGAAAATGAAGAAAACAAAATAATGTATATCGGTTTACCTATTGGCAAGCACAATGTGTTGATAGCTAATGATGTGCCCGAATTTATGGGACGGGTAAGCGAAAGTGAAAACAGATCTAAAATATATGCGAGCGCTGAAAGCCGTGAAGAAGCAGACAAAATATTTAACGGATTATCAGCCGGCGGAGAGGTTGAAGGACCGATCGGCGACAGTCCCTGGGGTACCTACGCCGGAATGTTCAGAGACAGATACGGCATTGAATGGATTGTGGAGTTTGACCCTAATTACAACGGGTAAATTTAATGGAGAAAAAATTACACCCGCCTCCGCTGGTGCACGCGAAGTTCATTAAGAGATTGACAAGCTGCATCCGAGTACACCACTCCGGTATTCTGTACCTCTGATACGATAATTATCAATATATATCTTGCTGTAGGATTCCCTTAACTTAATGACATTGAGCGTGCGCTGGCAACGGGATATTTTTATCAAAAAAAACGATTTTTATTCTCCTCATTTTCTTCTCATAATGAAAACAATACCAGTGGTCCCTCCCGAGCCCATAACATTTTCTGCATATTCAAGTGTTTCCACAAGTTCGAATTGTTGTTCAACCATATAATTCAGTATTGCAGCATATGATTTCTTATTTGTTAGTCTTTCGGAATATTCCTTACCTGTTTTTATTTGTTCAGGCGTATCTCCAAAATCGACCTCAACTTTAAGCTTTTTTGAGAATACTCTACCCTCAACTAAAATATAAGCGTAAGAGTAAATTGTATCTTGCGCCCGGTTCTCTATATTAGCCTTCTCAATGCTTTGCGAAACACCGGCCACGGATAATGTTATAATAAACCCTATTGTTAGAAGTATTTTCATAGTGTATAAATTGGATGCCTTATGCAAAATGTACCTACACATCAAATAGTTAGATAATTTGCAAACAAGTGTTACCTAATATTTCATGTTTTAAATTTTATCATATGAAAAGATCGTAAAAAAACACCAATCCTGAACATATTGGGTTAGATAGTTGTCTCGTACGCGGTACAGGAAGGGAACATTACAATCAAATGTACTGTTCCTTTATTATTTTCAGCACTCTCACATTAACTTGCAGGCCATTATGGAAATAATACCCTATATTATTGCAAAGCTGCAATTCCTGTTTTTGGGATACGGTGCATCCACTCTCATTTTCGGGATATTCTCAAAAATTTCGCGTCTGCCCGCAGACAACACAAAGCGATATATCTCTTTTTCCAATATTATCGCATCTTATGCCGGCCTCTTATTGGTAATAACCCTGATCTGCGATCTGATCAGGAGTTACAACATAACTTCAGATATAAATGACACATATTTCGCCTACCGGCTGAGGATTTTTATTCCTTTTATTTTGTTGGCATTTGCCGCGTCTATGTTTTCTCTGTCTAAAAAATTAAGGGAAAAATGGATAATCAGCCTGCTGATGGCTCTTGTCTTTAATATATGTGTGACGATAGAAAACGTATTTATTCTATGGACAAGCCTTTTCCGGGATTACCTGCCCTCAAGCTGGAGTTATTACCGGGATTTTGGAATAAGCTTCTGGCTGAACATTTTACTTTATGCAACGGTTTATTTCATCATCGTCATTATAACAATGAGGTTGCAAAGAGTGCTTGCTACCAATGACAAGTGATAATCCGGTAATAGACTTTACCTTCCTTTCTCCTAAACTCCGCTGCCGCTGCTTCCAACACCCGTTGGCTTAACAACCATACCCGGCTGATTGATGTAGTTACTTTGATCATCCGGCCGTAAGATAAATTTCATCAATGCCTTTATCCTTGTAGGATCAATAAAACTGCCAGGCAGATAGCGATCTTATATAACTCTTTTATAACCGGAAGTGGAAATTGGCAGCGGAAAAATAAGCGTAAATTCAGTACCGGTGCCTGGCTGTGAGCTGACTTCGATCCCTATGTCATGATACCTTGCAATGGTATGTACAATGGAAAGCCCCAGCCCATATCCCTCATTCTCCTTTTTCTCCACCTTTTTAAATCGCTGGAAGATAGTGCCTATTTCGTGTTCCGGTATACCGATACCTGTATCGCGGATGATCAGCCGGTAGGGCTTGCGGGGAGTATAATTTTCGCGGATAATAATCTGGCCTTCCGGTTTGTTGTAACGGATGGCATTATTCAACAGGTTATAAACAAGCTGAAAGATCAGATCGTGGTTCAGTCCCGCTAATACCACCTGTCCGGAAAGCTGTATGTGGAAAGTCAGCTGCTGCTCCTGCAGGCGGTGTTCCAGCTCATCCCTTACCTCCTGCACCACCTCCCTTATGGAAAAGCTATCAGATCTGGGAAACTGATCGTTCTCTATGCGCGAGATCAGCAACAGCGAATGAACGATTTTTTTCAGGCGGTTGAGGGTTTTCATCATGTCCATGATCTTCTTCTGCAATACCTCGGGAAGTTCTTCCTCCATCATCAGATTTTCCATCTTGCTTTGCAGGATGCTGATAGGGGTCATCAGTTCATGGGACGCGTTGGAAGTGAACTCGCGTTCCTTCTCGAAAGCCTCCCTTATCTTGCCCATCAGCTCCGTCAGCGAGTCATCCAGGTACCTGAAATCCGTGGTGGATGTTTGAATGGCGGGCGTGGTTTCCCTGAAAGGAAAACGGGCGTTCACCAGCCGGTTCCTAATAATCGTAGCCAGTGGGCGCAGGAGCAGGCGGGTATAGACCAGGTCTATAACAATGGTGCTTACGATCAGGCCGATCAGCACATACAGGGCCATTCGCTGTAATGGCTGGTTATACTGGCCGATACTGGCGGTTGTTTTACCTACTTCAAGGAAATAATTCCTGTTGTTATAATTGAAAGTGTGGCTAAGCACGCGGTACGTGAGGGTATCACCTTCTACAACACGGCGCAGGGTGGCGATGGTATCCGGCGGTGCCGTTTTACCTGCCGGCTCCAGGGAAATATATTCTTCTTTCAGCATGGTATAGCTGCCATAACTCGGTTCCCCCTGCAGATAGGCATCTATACCGCTCCTGCCGATTACGTTCAGCACTTTCCGTTTTTGCTCTTTCAGGTAGTAATCGTTATACTGATATGCAATTCTATTCACCAGGAAAGGCAGCAGCCACACAAAAAGTATTACGATGGCTAATTTCGAAAGCGTAATAAACAGTGTGAGTTTGGTGAAAAGCTTCACATTCAGATTTTTACTTTATAACCTACGCTGCGAACCGTCTGGAGCCACTCCACAGAAGACCAGGTGGATAGTTTCTTCCGGATGTTCTTTATATGCACGTCAATGTAGTTGGAATCATAATCATCATCAGAAAAACCACCCCAAATGTGCTCGCTCAGCTGCATCCTGGTAACAGGCCTGTTCTTGTGCAGCAACAGGTAACTGAGCAGGTCAAACTCCTTTTTGGACAGCTCTATCTCGGCATCATCGTTATAGGTTACCAGTCTTTTGTTCAGGTCCACCTTAAAATCGCCTATAAGAATGGTAGAATCCTGCAGGCCGAATTTCCGGCGAATTACTGCCTGCATCCTCGACTGCAGCTCCAGCAAAGAAAAAGGCTTGGGCAGGTAATCATCGGCTCCGAGGTCCAGGCCCCTGATCCTGTCTTCTAACTGCCCCCGGGCCGAAAGGATGATGCAGGATGCATCCGGGCAGTTCTTCCTGGCTTCCTGCAGCAGCAGCAAGCCGTCTTTATCAGGCAGGCCGAGATCCAGCAAAATAAAATTGTACTCGTTCTCCTCCATCTTTTCCAATCCCTGTTTTGCTGTGTAAGCCAGGTCGCATAAGTAAAACGCCTTTTTAAGGAATGCCTCCATTTCGGAGGCCATTGACCTTTCATCTTCTACGATCAGGACTTTCATATCATCAGAACTGGTAATAAACACTAAAATTAAAAAATGAATTCAATTTTCCTGCCCCTGTCTCCGCCTTAGGTCCCAGTACCGAAAGCTGGCAGGCCGCTTCTATCATGTAATGCGAGCGGTTATATGCCAGGGGCACCCGCAGGTTGTAAGAAAGCAGGTTGAACTGGGTGGTAGTGCTGATGGCAGATCCGCTTTCCGTATCCGCAGGATTTCCGATACCCGGCAGCGGTAATATTCCGAGCAGGCTATCCCGTAGCAGTTTTTCCCGGACATAGGTCTGATAAAAACGTTGGGTACCACCTGTTACCTCTATCAGCGGCGTAAGGGTGATCAGGTCTTTTCCTTTAAAAAGGCTCCCCAGGTTAATCTGCTTTTCAGTACTGAGTGTAACAAATACGTCCTGCTGTTTACCGAAATGGTAATCCGCATTTACGCCTGTGGTCATCCAGTATTCATACTTAAGGGACGCACTGGCGTTATCCGGGTTGGCCGCCTGCAGAAAGGGCGAATGCTCGGGAAAGAAAGTATGGCTGTAACTGAGATCGGCTGTCAGCTTTTTGCTCAGGTTAAAAGCAAAGCCAATGCCGGCACTGCTGGCAGAAACCACTCTGCCCGAATCATTCAGCAAACGGTAACCTGTACCGGTAAAGTAAAGGCCGAAGGGCAACCTCAGCGACGCGCTTGCGGCTATGTAAGGCATCCTTTCCTCTGCTTTTAGCCCGTAATAGCTGACATCATTGGCGTAGACAGCACCTATGGTAAGTGTAACTTTCTTATTGTCCTCTGTTGTAGTATCTGTTTGTGAAAACGCCGGCATGCTGCATAACCACGCCATAAAAAACGTTAAGATGTATTTCCCCATATTGAATTTCTTTACTAAATGGTTAAACCCACTTTAGGCCTGATCAGCTTAGGTTTGATGATCTTGATGGGTTTAACTGGTATTGGCGCAGGTATCGGCAACGGCTTTACCTGTCTGCGTGATTTCGGCACTTCTTTAATATCCGGCACCTTTACTTCCTGCTGTGCTTCACCCGGCTTTGCCTGGGCCGGCACCGTATCGGCAACGGGGGGCATTAAACGGATACCTGGCAGAAATCTCTCCTTCCCTTCGCCTGTTTCCCGCGCAAAACCAGCAACCGGTTTAACGATTGCCAATGTTATGATGATTGCTAACTGGTATGTAAGAAATTGCTTCATTGACATAAAAATACAGGTTTTTGCCGCTGTCCGTTCCGGCAAAAACCCGCATTTTTTAAATTAAAGGCCTCCGAGCCTTACTGCTCCTGCGGTCATTGTGTTCACTCTCACCGGCGCCGCCTTTACTTTCAGTGAATTATTTACCGTGCCGTTTACATGCACTGCGCTATGCGCCGCTGTTGCCGTTACATCCTTTACCTGCCGGCCAGCCGCTTTGCCAGCCTTCACCGTTTGCTTTTCCAGATGACCGCCTGTTGCAAGACCCGTTTCCAGCCCGCTTTCCACATTGCCCTTTACCTCTCCTTTTGCGGCGGAAACCGCAGATGGATCTACTGTAACAGCACTTTCCCGGTTATTGGCAATGCTGGCCGGTGCACTCACCTGGCCTGAAGATACTGCGGACGCTGACCCGGCATTTACTTCAGATGATGTATTGGTTGCAGCAGTTACGTGCTGGTTGCCGGCGGCAGCATTCACCCCGGTATTACTACCTGCTTTTACCTGTTGCTCCTGTTTTACAGTAGTGGTTTGTCCAAATGCTGCGCCAGAAATGAAGAGCGCGATAAACATTAATCCTTTAGTTCTCATAATCAAGCTTTATGGTTAATAATTTTTGATGATAACACAAAGCTAAAAGCGGAAGATGAAGAGAAAATGAAAATCCGGAAAGTATACCCCGAATTGTTAATAACAGATCCGGCTAAACCAAAAGCAGATTTGGATAAATGGTTTTGATACAAGTAAGTGAGCTTTGTAACATCAAAAAGAAAAACTTATGCGTGTATTTGTTACAGGAGCCACTGGCTTCATTGGCACTGCCATCGTGAAAGAACTCATAAGCGCCGGCCACCAGGTACTTGGGCTGGCCCGCTCAGATGCCTCCGCTCAAAAGCTGGTTGAAGCAGGTGCGGAGATGCTGCGCGGTGACCTGGAAGACCTGGATAGTTTACGCACAGGCGCTGCCGGAGCTGACGGCGTTATCCACGCCGGCTTTATTCATGACTTTACCCGGTTCCCGGAGGTTTGCGAGGTAGATAGGAAAGCTATAGAAACTATTGGCGAAGTCCTGGCCGGTTCTGATCGTCCATTGATCGTTACTTCCGGCACTGCGCTGGTGAGCCCGGGGAAACTGGCTACGGAAGATATCATTCCCCCTTTAAATCCGGCATGGCCGCGTGCTTCTGAGCAGGCAGCTGATACGGTATGCGGGTTGGGCGTGCGTGCGGCGGTCGTTCGTTTGTCACCGTCGGTGCATGGTGATGATGATAAACATGGATTTATTCCGATCCTGATCAATACTGCCCGGCAAAAAGGCTTTTCCGCTTATATCGGTGATGGGCTCAATCAGTGGAATGCCGTGCACCGGCTGGATGCTGCCCATTTATTCCGCCTGGCCTTAGAAAATGCTGAACCAGGCGCCCGCTATCATGCCGCTGGAGAAGAAGCGATCACTGTCAGGTCTATTGCTGAAGCCATAGGAAGACAACTAAATATCCCGGTAAGATCAATAGCGCCTGAAGCTGCCGCCGAACATTTTGGGTGGTTCTCACAGATGGCCGCGATCGACTGCCCGGCATCGAGTAAATTAACGCAGGAACGTTTGAGCTGGCGCCCTACACATTCCACGCTGCTTTTAGATATTGATAATGGCGTTTATACCAAATAAAAGCGATGAAAGTTATTGTAACCGGTTCCTTAGGGAACATCAGCAAACCATTGGCAGAAACGCTGGTTGCGCAGGGACATCAGGTAACAGTGGTCAGCAGTGATCAGAAAAAGAAGGCGGCTATTGAAGCCCTGGGAGCCACACCTGCCATCGGCTCCATCTCCGATGTTAAATTTTTAACGGACACGCTCAAAGATGCGGATGCCGTTTACGCCATGATCCCCCTAAGTTTTACGGAGCCTGATCTGGGCAGTTATTTACGCCGGATGGCACAAAATTATGTACAGGCTTTAAAACAGGCGGGTACCAGGCGCGTAGTATTGCTGAGCGGCTGGGCAGCTAACCTTACCCAGGGTGAAAATGTGGAGGATGTTTTTGATGATCTGAAAACTTCTCTTACAATCATGCGCCCTGCTGTTTTTTATACCAACTTCTATCAGTCCATGGATCTGATCAAAGGCAAAGGCTTAATAGGCAAATTCCTGACGCTGCGGTATCTGGGCCTTTGGGCTTTGATCACCGGGAAAACCGGCCTGCTAATGGGAAATTATGGCGGAGAGGACCGGATTGTTTTTGTTTCGCCGAAAGATATCGCTGATGCTGTTGCGGAGGAACTGTTGTTACATCCTGAAAAGAAAGTGATCCGTTATGTGGGCAGCGAGGAAATGACCTGTAACGAGGCGGCAAAGATCATCGGCACCGCTGTAGGTAAACCATGGCTAAAATGGGTGCTGCTATCAGACAAGGAAATGCTGCAGGGTTTGAAGATGGCCAAAATGCCGGAAAAGCTGGCCGGCACGCTCGTAGAAATGCAGGCGGCTATGCATAGCGGTAAAGCGTTGGAGAACTTTCACCGGAACAAACCCAAAATGGGTAAGATCAAACTGGCCGATTTTGCCAAAGAATTTGCGAAAGCTTATAAGTAGTAATTTTATGCCGATGAACAGTCCTCAACTTTTTCGTTTCAACACGATAACAGAATATCACCGGGCCGCAGGGTTGCCAAACCCTGCGCACCCTTTGATCAGCGTTGTTCATATGGACGATATCCATGTACCTATCGCCCAGGTTCCTTTCAGCATGATCTTCGACTTTTATTCGATCTCACTGAAAAAGGCGCATCATACCAGGTATAAGTATGGACAGCAGGCAAGTGACTTTGATGAAGGTGTATTGTTCTTCATGTCGCCCGGCCAGCTATTCGGTATTGACCTGCCGGTTAATATCAGTGAGGCAAAACGGCCCGAAGGCTGGATGATCCTGATCCACCCGGATCTTTTATGGAATACGCCGCTGGCAAAAAACATCAAACGATACGAGTTCTTCAGCTATTCAGTATATGAAGCGCTTTATCTTTCAGATAAGGAGGAGGCCGTGCTCACGGCCATTGCCAACCAGATCGAACAGGAGTACAATGCGAACATAGACCACTTTAGTCAGAACGTTATAATTGCCCAGCTGGAACTCCTTTTGACCTATTCGGAAAGGTTTTACCAACGCCAGTTTATCACCAGAAAGGTCGCCAGCCACGAACTGCTGACACGCTTAGAAGATTTCTTATCTGAGTATTTCAACAGCGGAGCATTGGCCAGCAAGGGTCTGCCAAGCGTTACGCTCATCGCCGAAACTTTAAATATTTCACCGGGTTACCTCAGCAGCCTGCTTAAATCCTTAACCGGCCAGAGTACACAACAGCATTTGCACGACAAGCTAATAGAGCTGGCAAAAGAAAAACTTTCAACTACGAACCTTTCCATAAGCGAGATCGCTTACGAGCTGGGATTTGAACACCTGCAATCATTCAGCAAATTATTCAAGGCCAAGACCAACCTTTCGCCGCTGGAATTCCGGCACTCATTTAATTAAAGTTAGCCTGAACCGTAAAAAAAATGGTTTGCAGTGCCTGGGCATTGCAAACTATATAGCCGTTCCCGATGGGAAAGGTCTTTACTTACTCTTTTTTCTAAGCTCCGCTACCGCCGCTTCCAACACCGTATCCTTCCCTTTTCTAAGATCACTCAGCGTTGGCTTTACAAGTATATCCGGCTGAATGCCTACCCCTACAAACTCCTTCCCATCAGGGTACATATCATGTTTTGCGCAAACCCTTGCATTGCCGCCCCCCGGCAGCGAGAAGAACATGGGCTGCCCGGTGCTCCCTCCTGTCGGTTCACCAATAATTAATCCGCGGTGCATGGCATCAAAAGCCACAGTAAAATCTTCTGCAGCAGAAAATGTCCGGGGGCTGGTAAGCACTGCTACAGGTTTGGTGTAGCAATACTTCTCATTAGGCGTAACACCGCCACTGCCGTAACCATACCTTCCTTCATTGTTGCCCCAGGCCCTGTAGGCCGGGCGGTAGTCGCGGGTATACCAGCTGCTGGTTGCAATGGTATCCCGGGTAAGGCATCTCAGCACCTCATAACCTACATCACTGCTGCCGCCTCCATTGTTGCGCACATCAAAAATAATAGCAGATGCTTTGGATATTATATCAAAATCTTTCAGAAATGCTTTGGCTGCTTCATCGGAAGCAAAGGTGTTCAATGCCACCAGGGCAATACTGTCTTTCAGCCATGTTAGCTGGTATGCAGGTCTTGTGTATTTGCCGTTTTCTGCTACGGGGATACGTTTTACAGGAAAATTAAAACGCTTTCCTTTTTCATCAGTAAACACTGTATTCACTACAGCATCCAGTGGACCGCAAAACAAGGCATATTCATAGGTGCGGGTATCCAGATCCTGCGGAGTAGAAGCGCTTTGATAGGGCCTCACATATTTTTCAGCATACTCTTTAACAGGCATACCATTGATCTCCAGCAGCTCTGCGCCTTCTTTAAGGCCTTGTTTCCGTAGCTCATTGTCCCATATGGTTACCACCACTACTTTATCTTCCACAAGCCGTGTTCTGAAAGCAGGTCTTGCGTACAAAGTATTACTCAGCTCACCGGGTGCGTTCACATTGCTGTGGCCATCATGCAGCTGTGCTATCATAGCGGATAAAAGGGTATAATATTCCGCCGTGCTTTTTGTGGCAGTTATCTTTGGAAGATAAGCCATGTAAAGGGAATCCCAGTCCAGTTCCGGCACCAGGTCGAAATTAACAAAGCTGAACTTTGCCTCTGCCCATAGCTTAGACAGGCCTGCGATCTTTTCCTCTGCCGTCAGGTCCGGCTTATAAGGAGTTTTTAAGGCAGGGCCATCCCAGAACTTTTTCAGCCTCTTACCCGTGAATTCACTGTTTGCCACCATTTGGGGCCAGCGCTGATCTGCATGCAATGGATCCAGGTCTGTATCTTTTTGCAAATGGGCAGTATTCACATAGCCGTTCCTGATAGCCTGGTCCAGGAACTTAAAAGCATTCTCCTTATTCCCTGCAAGCGCATAGGAGCATGCTGCATTGTAATAATTGTTAGCATCAAGGCCGCCTTTTTTAATGGCCTCACTGTAAAGGTTTGCGCTGTTTGCATAATCCTTCCTGTTATAAGCGTCCTGCGCCTTTTGGGCAAGTTCTTCATGGCTTTGGGAAAAGCAGGGGATTGTGAGCAAAGAAAACAGGAGCAGCAGTAATGTTGATCTGGTCATGGGTATAATAACAAAGTTGGGCTTTAAAAAATGTACAATGATCTCACCCTTCAATTTTTCCGGCTTCGTAATTTAAGGAAAAATTGTAGTATCTAATATACACCGGATCTTTTGGTAGATAGGGACTCTATGCTTACAACCTGTATTGTCTAACCAGCATTTCAAAATGTCCACTTCAACCCAAATTGCCTGGCATGTTCAACGGCCCTGCAGCAATTTTGTGTCATTAACCAATAAAACAATAAACTTATGACACAGAAAACAGCTACAATAATCTACTGGACAGGAACCGCGCTAACTTCTATGTGGTTTGGAGCAAGCGGCTTTTTTGAGATCACCGGTAACCCGATCGTGTGGGGCATCACACAGCAGCTAGGATACCCACCGCATTTTATTTATACACTTGGTATTGCCAAACTATCCGGAGTGGCCGTGCTTTTAATTCCAGGCAAGCTGCTCAGGTTAAAAGAATGGGTGTTTGCAGGAATATTTTTCGATATTATTTTTGCCTTTGCTTCCAAACTGAGTGTGCTTGGCCTGCCGGCTACCCTTGATGCCATTATCGCCTTTATTATGGTAACGGTAACTTACACCATGTTTAGAAAAGTGTACCCTGGTTTAAATACGCAATTTTCGCGGTATCCCAATCCTGAGTTATAAAATTCTTTACTAAACATCTTTTACTAATGCAGGAGGCCGTCTCAAATTTGAGACGGCCTCCTGTTTTTTGCGCTTTATATATGGAGATGGTTTAAAACAAAAAAGCGTTTACGCAGATCCTGCGTAAACGCTTCCGGGAAAAGATTCTATCTAAGCGATCCTATTTATTCTCAGCTGCCGCCATAATTACCCTGGCTACTGCTGCCGGCTGTGAAATAAAAACAACATGGCTGCCTTTGATCTCAGTGATCTTTGCATTGGCCCGTTTGTACATAGTACGTTCTGTTCCGGGATCCAGCGCCTTATCTTCCGTAGCAACAATACCATAGCTTGGCTTGGTTTTCCAGGCAGCCTGCTCAACCGGCTCTTCAAAGCAATGGCCTATGATAGGCACCTGCGAAGCGCAGAGAAAATCGCTTTGCGCTTTGCTGAGATCACCGGCAAAACCGCCGTGGAATTTTGCAGGATCAAAATATACAAACCCGAATTGATCCGGTTTGGTAAAGCCTGCTTCCGGAGCCTGTGGAGCGGCACCAACCCATTTACCGGCAGTTTCCCCCTGGTCTGGCGCAAAAGCGGCAACATATACCAAACCGGCTACTTTAGGATTTACTCCTGCTGCTGTAATTACGGCGCCTCCCCAGGAATGCCCAACCAGGATCACGGGGCCATCCTGCGCGTCGATCACACTGTTAGCAGCATTCACATCATCTTTAAGAGAGGTCAAAGGATTTTGCACAATGCTTACATGGTATCCCTTTTTTGTCAGGATATCATATACCTGCTTCCATCCGGAGCCGTCGGCAAATGCGCCGTGTACCAGTACAATGTTCTTAACAGGCGTGGTTTGCGCATTCCCGCTTTTGAAACCGGTTAAAAGCTGCGCCATTACTAATACAGTAGCTATTACAACCTTTTTTAGGCTGTTCAAAATGTTTCTCGTTGTCATTGAATTATTGATTTTGTATCTAAGAAATGAAGATGATTGAACGGGTAAGCTGTACTTCTGCGACGGCTTACCCGTATGAATGGGGTATTATATAGCAACCCGTGTGGCTGCTTCGATTGCTCCTGTTCCCGGGTTTTGGATCATGCTAATGCATTCCCATTCTTCTTTATTAAAGCCGGCAGGCAGGCTAATTTGTTCAGTGCCCTGGTGGCCCTGTTTTATATTAAATACTTGAAGGTCCCGCACAATCTGCACATGGGTAAGGGTGCGTCCTTTGTTCTCCCCTCTTTTCACTTCGCTTACAGCCTGCTTTTGCACTACCGCTACCAGCAGCTGGCTTTTGCCCGTGTTGCCGGTAACCTGGTAATTGAGATCCAGCTTTCCGGATTGCAGCTTCCCTGTTATGTTCAGGGATACTCCGCCAGCGCCATTCAGCGCGGCTTTTATAGCATTACTTACTGCTGTTTCATCTGATCCTATGTACTCTGAGCTGCCATTAACAACCAGCTGTGGTGTATATACCTGAGCGGGCAGCTGCTGGCTGTATTGATATTGCCGCTTTGAGTATTGAGGACTGCTGAAGATATCTTTCCAACCAAGACGGTCCCAATAATCCACGTGATAAGCTAAGAGATAGATGGGTTTATTGCCGGCTTCCTTTTGGATCCGTGCTAACAGTTCTTCCGCAGGCGGGCAGCTGGAACATCCTTCTGAAGTAAACAGCTCCAGCACGGCAAAGCCATTGCCTTTGGCGAAATCATCCGGTTTCTTTGAAGCGGTACCCGGGGTAAAGGCTACCGCGGTTAATAGCGTGCACACCATTGCGGTGCATATTGCTGACAATTTTACTGCTTTCATATCTTTTGAATTTTATTTAACTCAAAAGTATCACTCGTTTGTGCCTTCGGTAAGTGAAAAAGCCTCCAGTCAGACATATCCATCCCCCAACCCGGAATAACGGAGCGGGAACATTTTACGCGCTTAACGTTCCTCCATCCAGGTCAGGAAGCTATGGGATTTTTCTTTGTTTACAAGGAGCTTGTCCGGCGTTTCAATAACCAGCTTAACATACAGCTTACGCAGAAAATAAGGCTCCACTTCCTTAATGGCCTTAAAACTAACGAGGTACTGCCGGTTGAGGCGGAAGAACTGTTTGGCAGAAACCGCATTTGTTACCTGGTCAAGAGACTGGTTAATGGTATACTGCTGCTTATCGAAGCACATGATCCAGGTAGCATCATGCCGTACATAGAAGAAGGCAATATCTTCAACGTTCACCGTTTTGTACTTCTGGTTTTGAAAAATAAGAAAGCTGGTTTTCCCGCTGGGAGCAGCCAGCTTTGAGAGCAGATCGCCCAGGTCCGGCAGGGTCTTTTGCTGAAAGAAGTTCTTTAGCTCATCCACCTTTTTTAAGGCTTCCTGGATATCCTGTTTGGAAAAAGGCTTTAGTACATAATCAACCCCATTATTTTTAAACGCTTCCAGGGAATATTCGTCGTAAGCTGTACAGAATACCACCGGGCAGGTGACCTTCACCAATTTGAAGATCTCAAAGCAAAGGCCATCGGCCAGCTGAATATCCATAAAGATCAGATCGGGCATGGGGCCTTCTGACAGCGTCTTCACGGAGCTTTCCACGCTTTGGTACTGACCGGCTATTTTAGCATCCGGCTTCAGTCCCAGTATAATATTCTCAAGCGACTTAGCTGTTTTCAGCTCGTCTTCAATGATGATGATGTTCATAAATAAACGGAAGTTTTATCCGGAAAACCTTTTGGTCGTCGATAATCTCAATGTGCCTGTCAAGCAAATGGCTATAGCGCAGGTCTATATTTTTAAGTCCTACGCCCAATGAATTATCCTCGCCCTTTTTCTGCTGGATCTGATTTTCGACCACGATCTTGTCCTGCTCTTCATAGATCCTGATGTGCAGCGGCTTTTCCAGGGAAACAATATTATGTTTGATACAATTTTCAACCAGCAGCTGCAGCGTGAAGGGAGGGATAAGCGTACCCAGTGCCGCTTTGCTGAGCGTACTTTCAAAAGTGAACCCATCATCGAACCGCGCCTTTTGAAGAAAGAGGTAAGCGTTGAGTATATCCATCTCTTCATGAACATGGATCAGGTCCAGCTTGCGGCTTTCCAGTGTGAAGCGGTAAAAATTAGAGAGCTTGAGAATAAAGTCCACCGATTCCTGGTCGCCACTTTCCACCATTGCCTTTAAGGTATTCAGGCTGTTAAACAGGAAGTGAGGATTTACCTGCTGTTTCAGCAGCTCGTACTGGGCGCTGAGATGATCGTTCTTTATGCGCTCCAGCTCCATGCTCACGTGCTGGTTCTCATAATTCTGCTGCAGCAGGTGTAGGAACATATAAAATACCAGGTTGATCAGAATACCCCGCACCTCCACCATCAGCATTACCGGGCCAAAATTGATATGGGCCAGGATCAACTGCTGGATCCAGGCAAGCCCCAGCATCACTACCAGGCCAAATAACAGGCTGCTCAAAAGTTTTGAATACGAGATGCTTTGCTTCAGGCCTTTATTGGGCCGCGACATCATAAATATATTGAAGTACCACATCAGCAGGGCAAAGGTGGCTGTTAAACCCGCATTCACGGCTGCTTCGGCTGCATTAAAATGGCGTTCGGCAATTTGTGGCACAGAGGACAACAGCCCAAGAAAAATTGAGCTGATCCAAATCGTAGCATGAGATATTTTAAGGCCTGATCTTTTCACTATTCACAAAGTTATTAATACTTTTCGCATTCGCACGGAAAGGGATTATGGGAAAACAGAGGGCCGGTGGGAGAATATATAGGCGATCCTGTTAGCTGCGCTCATTTTATAACCTGCGCTATCCCTGGGCGCAGCCCCCTGATCGAGCTGGTAGGTTAAGGTAGCTGCTGCTGCTGCGGATTGAGTACCGGCAACCGTTTCAACGCTTTCAACCGGCCCATTTATGTAACTGCCGTACCAGTATTTATTATTTGCCTGCTTATACACCACCAGCTTAAATACTTCACCGGGGAGGTGTGTGTTGTATGCGAACAACGCAGATCTTTTAGCAGCTACATTCCCATATAAAACAGACATGGTTTGCTGTTCCCTGTTTGCAAACGAGGTAATGACCTGCAGGTTGCCTGCATCAAACATTGCACGGGCAGGCGCTTTACCGGGAGCTTGTTGTTCCAGTGGCACGTTGAACACATAATCATTTCCACTGGCAATCTTATGGCAATTGAAACAGGTGGTATTAAACAGCGGTGTATTGCCATATGGCTTAAGCCCTATGCCGTTGAATTTTGCGAATCCCCAGCCTTTGCTATCCGGGAACTTTTTTCCGTCTTTGGTCATGATCTGCACACTGTTCAAAGAACCGGGTTTAATGTCTCCGTTCTTTTCTTCAATGCTGTTCCAAACCACTTTCACAATGGTGCTGCCATCGGGAAAAGGGCTGATCCGGTTGTCCTTAATGGCTTTTGCTGCAATGGCATTACCGTATACCACCCGTATACTGTGATTGTCGAACCGGTTGGTAGTGCTGATCACCTGCCAATCCTGGTAGTTGGGAATGTATTTTACACCATTTGCGGCAACGGGCACTGCTGCCGTGGGGATGGGTATCTCCCGGAACTTTTTAAATTCCTTGTCTGCTTCGTTAATGATGGCGGTGTCATGGTAATTTACAGGGCTCAGGTCATTCGCATATTTTTTTAAGACTGCAAGATCTTTTTCAGAGAGCTTAGACCGGGGATGGATAGCGGCATAGGTGCTTAAAGGCATTTTTTTAGTCAGTACCATATTCACCATTTCCCATACCCTGCCCTGCTGGTCGGCAGGGCTGAGTGTGTCCCAGGTGGAAAAATTAAAGCGCGACCGGGCTTCCTTAACATCCGCTGAAACAAGCCATGAAACCGGGGCAACTTTATCATACCAGCTTAGCTTAGTTTGATTGGAGTGGCAATCGTAACAGGCGCGCTGGAGTATCTCCACTACTTCGCCAGGTGCGGCCATAGGTGCATTTACCGGCGGGTTTTGAACGGGCGGCTGAATGAATTGCATGCCGGTTACAAACAATACAAATATTGTTATTCCCAGGCCTAGTCTTTTCGTATTTCGTGTAAGAGATTTCATGATCTGTTTCTTTTCCGGGTATTATTTTGCAAAACTATCTGCTTCCATGATCGCATCGGCAAAGGCCCGGGGCGCTTCCTGTGGAAGGTTATGGCCGGCCCCTTTGATGATGTGATGCACATGTTTGCCCGTAAACATTTTGGCAAAGGCCGATCCATCGCTTGCAGGCACCACGCCATCTGAGTCGCCATCCAAAGTAACTGTCGGAACGGTAATAACCGGTGCTGCGGCCAGCTGCTTTTCAAGCACGTCATACTGTGCTTCGCCAGGTGCTGTGCTCAGCCGCCAGCGATAGTTATGAATAACAATTGCAACATAATCCGGGTTTTTGAAAGAGGCAGCAGAACGTTCATAGGTTGCATCATCAAAATCCCATTTCGGAGAAATATTTTTCCAGATCAGTTTATTGAAGTCGTGCCAGTTGGCGGTATAACCCAGCTGTCCGCGATCCGTGGCAAAGTAGTATTGGTACCACCAACCCCATTCTGCTTTAGGTGGCAACGGTTGTTTGTTCCGCTCCAGGTTGTTGATGAGATAACCATTTACAGAGACCATTGCTTTACAGCGTTCGGGCCATAATGCTGCAATAATGTTGGCGGTTCGTGCGCCCCAGTCAAAACCACCTATAATGGCTTTTTTAATATTAAGCGCGTCCATGAGCGCAATAATATCCAGTGCTACTGCCGCCTGCTGTCCGTTCCGGAAGGTTTGGGCTGACAGGAATTGCGTGCTGCCGTGGCCCCGCAAATGAGGCACGATCACCCGGTAACCTTTGGCAGCCAGTAATCCCGCTGCTTCTGCGTAACTCTGAATGTCGTAAGGCCAGCCATGCAGGAGTATTACGGGTTGGCCGTTTGCAGGGCCGGTTTCGGCATAGCCAACATTCAGCAACCCGGCCTTTACCTGCTTAATTTCAGTAAAGGATGTTTGAGACTGGTTAGTGTTTTTATAATGATCCTTGTGCTGGTTTCCAGTGGAGGCCAGTACATTTAAGGGGGCGAGCTTTGCTGCGGTGAAGGTTAAAGCGGCCATGCTTAAAAAGCGGCGGCGGTTAAAATTTTTTTCGGATGCCATAATGTTCTCAGATTTAATTGATCGTTTATCCATCAGCTGTTCTGTGTGCCTCAGGCATAACAAAAGTAGCTGCTGGCCGGGGCTATGAGAACTGGTTTTATGGCGAGTTAGACAAAACAACCTTTCAACCGGGCATTCTCCCGGCCGGATACGGAGGAGTGTCCCGCAGGGGGACGCAGTGCTTTATTTCCCGGGGGCTTGAATGGATAAGGGATAAACTAACATGAGGCCAGCTACCTATAAAAAAAGCTGCCTTATACAGACAGCTTTTAGTCATTTTGTTACCAGGTTCTTAAGACTCAAGATTGAGCATTTTAAATGTTTCCCTCAGTATCGTCTTCATATTCTCCGACACTTCACACAGGGTACAGCCCAGGGCTTCTATCACGGTGGCAATGCCCTCCTCCTGCTCTACAAGATCCATTCGTAGCATAGCAGTACCGGTTAGAGCGGGCTTTCCCTGCAACCGGGCAAACATTTCGCAGGCCGCTTCTTTATCAGGACCAATAAAGAACCGGCCTGTTTCAATATAACCTTCCGGCACCCGCATATTCATGATGATTTCATAGCTGGCTGAGGTCATATGAATACTTTTTACGCTACCTGGATAGTGCGCGGTCCTTTTTGTTTAGCTTCTTCTTTTTTTGGAATAGTAAGGTGCAATAATCCGTTCTCGTAGCGGGCGTTGATCTTGTCTTCGTCTACCACATCTTTTGCCAGCTCAAAACTGCGCTGGAAAGACTGATAGCTGAATTCCCGCCTTGTATAGTTCTTTTCTTTCTTTTCCTCCTGCTGCTCTTTTGTGGAAGAAATGGTGAGCAGATTACCATCCAGCGTAATGTTAAAATCATTCTTTTCCATACCGGGCGCGGCTACTTCCACTTCGAAAGCGTCTGCAGTTTCCCTGATATTCACGGCCGGAACGGTGGTGCTGGTAGATGAGAAGTTATTGTTTCCCCAGTTAAAAAGTTCGCGGCCAAAAAAGTCGTCGAACAGCGAAGGGTATGCAGGGAATGTGTTCCCGGTCCTTTTGATCAGTGACATAGTTAACCTCCTTTTAAATAAGTGAACAATAAATTGTTTTTAAATATTGGTTGGCCAACCTTTCAGTTTTGTTCTTCGCAACCGGAATGCCAGGCGCTCAGCGGCTGATCTTTTTTCAGCAATCCTGTCATTTTTTCTGCGGAGCCGAAATTTTTGTCAGTCAGGCGGGCATAACACTGTTGATTTTACACAAAAACATGATCATAGCTACCGCCCCAGCTGCCAGCGGCCTTCAGCCGTAAGCATTTCCAGATCCCAGGCGGGTTCCCATACAATTTCCACCCCTACCGTTCTTTCGGGAAATACCTTGGATAATGCATTTTTGACGCCGGTTGTTATAGCCTCCCCAAGGGGGCAATGAGGTGTTGAAAGCGTCATGGTTACCAGCAGCGCGCCTTCTTCTTCAAAGCGCAGGCCATACACCAATCCAAGGTCAACAATATTTACCATCAGCTCAGGATCCATTACGCCGTACAAAGCAGATAACGCTTTTAGTTTTTCATTATAGAACGGCTCATTTACTGATATTTCCATCTGCTGTTTTAGTTTTATGCATTAAAACTTTTGCTACATTCAGGCAATAGCAGCACGCCACCCCAATAAAAACAAGCAGGGCACCCCTGATGACAGGCAGGCTGCCCGTGAGGATCCCTGCTGCCAGCAATAGCAAAGCAATTATATAACCACGGAACTGGTATTTCAGCAGCCCTTCAGCATAGAGATGTTTAGGCATGGGTACCTTTACCTTCCCGTTCAACTTCCTGTAATGCTCATTCCATATAATAAATGGCAGTGTTTTAAAGGTTTTGCCCAATATGATACCGCTAATCCATCCCAGGAACAGCAGTGTTCCGTACAGGATGCTCCATTTGGGAGCTGTGCTGTAATAAATAACCGGGATAAGCAGCAATGCGGCCAGCAGCCCTATGAAGGAAAGCATTGTATGCTTCATCCCTGTGTCTATCACTTTTTTCATCCGGTGGCGGTACGCATCATATAAATAAAGCAGCCAGCACACTACCCCGGCTGCCAGCAGCAATGCATATAAAAGCACTCTTGCTGTTATGCCTGCAAAAAAAGCATCTGCCTCAAAAAGCAGCAGTCCTGCATTCTGCAACAGGAAAGCGCTTTGCAGCAGCTTTTCTTTTTTTGATTTGCCAAGGAGGAACATGGGAACCATTTTGGCGCTTACCCCGGTTATCAGCTGCAGGAACCATCCTGCCAGCCCGGCGTGCGCATGCAGCTTTAAAATATTAAGATGATCACCTGTTATAAATGGATAGCGAAGGTTAATAGCCAGCAGCAAACCTATGCCTGTGGTTATTACCAGCCAAAGTGCGGAGCTAAAGATGAAAGCCTTTATGACCGTGTATTTTTTGCAGGCGCCGGCCGTTAAACCAAGATTCACCAGGTAACATACCGCAGCGCTGAAAACCAATGTCCCACCTGTTATCATCAACCCGCCGGGAATAAAGTACCAGAATGCAGCTACCAGCCAGCTAACACCCAGGAAAAGGAGGATATACGAAATAAAGGCAAGGCGTACGCTGAACAGGTCTCTTTCACATATAACCGGCAGCAGCTGGTAAGCGGCGCCAAATATTACCATGCTTCCCCAGCCTAACGCTGCTGTATGTACGATGGCTAATAAATGAGGCGTGAAATAAAAGCCCCGGAGGTCATCAGCAGAAAGATAGAGCAGGAGCGTAAGCAGGAGAAAGAAAAAAGCGCCTGTTCCGTAAAAAGGAAGCACGGCCGTATTCTGCGGCGCTTTTTCTATATTAATATCAGCCATTGACCGGAAAGTTTTTAAAGATCAGCAACCGGGTATCTGTTGCCGAATAAGTAAGGATATGCACCTGCCAGGCTTTGTCTGCCAGCTCCTCCAGCAGGTATACCGGCACTCTTTTGTGGTATACATACAAAGCCTGCCCATCCTGCTGCTGCTCCAGGTATTGCAGGATCCTTTGCATGGGGCCGGGCATTTCCAGCTGGCGTACATCAATTTCCGATAGCTGATCTCCTGAAAAATTACCGCAAAGGGCCGCAAATGACTGCTCCGTTTCAACAAACACATTTCCCTCAGCGGTTGTTTGCAGGGAGCTTTCTTCCGCTGGTTTTAAAAACCAGGTATGATACTCTGCCCCACTTACAGCTGTGGTGAAACACTGCGCCTTTTTCTTTTCCAGTAATTTTATAAGCGGATAAGGGATGAATGAATTAACAATGTGCAGTATGCTGCCACCTTCCAGCTCACTGTACTGCTGCAATATTGCTTTCAGGGGATCGCTGCCGGCTGCAAGCAGGGGCCTTATATCAAAACTCTTTATAGCTGTTTCAGGGATGTGTATCAGCCAGGCCGGTTTTTGCGCCTCCGCTTCATACCCGGCAGCGTCTGTAAATTCAAATGTAAAACCAAGGGGCGCCAGCGCAGCTGCAAAATCCTGCAAAGTGCATCCACCTATTTTTGCCGCTTCTGCAACGGTAACCCTTGCTGCCAGTAATTTTCGCAATAACGGGTTTTTCAATTTTTCAAGCGGCCTGGCAAGGGAGGCGATGGCGGGAATGCTGTCTTTATTTGCCCTGATAATAGCGGCGATCTTCGAGTGCTGATTAATAGTGAACATGATCTTCAGGTAGTTTTTTTCAACGCAGCTGCTGGTCCTGTTCTTCTTCCAGCCGGATGGCCCTGGGAAACAGGATATTATTTTCCAGGTGTATATGCAGGAACAGGTCACTTTCAAATTCCTTCATCTTTTCAAAGAGATAAGCATAGGAATTACAGGCATCAGGCGGCAGGCTGTAGTTGTTGGAAAGGTCGCGGAAGAAACGCAGATCATCACCAGCTGCCTCATGCTCCTCTTCCATATTATCAATTGCAGCTGCTATTGAAACCGTACAGGCATCCGGTATTGCCGACAGACCTTGTCCCCTGCCGGCCAGCTGTTTAATTGCCGGGAACACGCTCTCTTCCTCTTTGGCCAAATGGCTTAACAGGTCATTCAAGAAAGCGCCGGTCCTGGCGGCCAGCTCTATTAATTCCGGATGTGTATTACCGTGATGCTGCGCTACTTTTTGCGCAAGGGCGCTGATGATCGCAGCATTATCTTTTACATACCGGTGATGTGTGTTAATGATATAGTCTGCCAGGAAGCCAGGATCCCATTGACTAAAATCCTGTAAGTGCGATGCAGGTGCTTTATCCGCTTCCTGTAACGCATGCTTTAATACCGCTTCGGAAATGCCTGCCTGCTCGCTGGCCTGCTTTAATGTTTTACTCCCTCCGCAGCAGAAATCAATTCCCATTTTCCGGAACACTTCAGCTTTGCGGTAATCGGCAGCAGCAAGAGCGCCTACGGTTTCCTCCTCTTTATCGTCCGGGATCTTCTCAATTTTCACCTCCCAGCTTTCAGGGCCGTGTTCCAGGTATTCCCAGGTAAAAATATTCCCCCTTTCTCCCAGCAGCTGGTAGTATAGTGGTTTAGGATCATGATCATTGTGAATAATAAAGCTCTCACCTGGCTGTAGTGCATCAAAGTAATTGAAAATAACAGGATGTTTCAGTCTTGGCTCAATCAGTGTAACATCCAGTGTTGATGTGGTAATCATATAAACTGGTTTATTTATTCTCAAAGATACAGCCAAATCAAATAAAAGACAAAAATGTCTTTTATTAAGTTGTTTTATTTTTCAGCAGGCATTACGCTACAGATGTCATAACCCTCTTTCATTTCATTCAGGCGTATTTCAGCTGCATTCAGTCCTGGTAAAAAACTTTTCTCCGTGATCACGGCTGCGGCGGATAACCCGCGATAATAAGCAATGCCATCGGCCAGCTGCCCGAAGAAGCCGTTATAATATTTCTTCTTTTGCATCAGCTGATCTGCTTTCTTATCCTCTACCAGCTGTTCTTCCAGGTAATCCAGGTACAGCCCCAGCTCGGTCAGGAACATATGCGGTCTTTCGCGGCCCTCCAGCAAATTGGTTCTTCCGTAAATATGATCCGTCATAGTTTGCAGGGAAACCTCCCTGTTAAAATGAATAATATTAGGTCCCGGACAAATATTCACTGCAGGAAGCTTTTTAAGAAAAACCCTGTTGTATTTTATAGCAGCGGCGTTGCTGAGGCCTACGCATAAACATTCTTTATCCAGCACCTGCTGCAGCTGATCCTGGTAGTCGTGCTCCGGTAGCGCCAGGGTTTGCAGCTGCGCGATCTTCATTTTTTGATATTGCCGGGAGGCAGTGCAAATGGGCTGTTCCGTGAACTCCGTATTAAAAGACAGGTGCTTTTCCGTGCAGGGGCTGCCGGGTTTACCCTCCCGGATGCGTTGCAATCTTTCTTCCTGGCCTGTGCTTCCTTTCAGATAATAGAATCTTACACCCATGGGCGAATGCCTGCTAAGCTCCAGGTCTTTTTGTTCCGCCTTACACAGCTGCTGCAGGGTAGCTGCATCTACTGTTGTAGCTTCCGGCACCAGCAGAAAGGGGGTGCCCCAGCCTGTGCTGTCCAGGTTATAATAGTTATGCAGCAAAGCATCTTCTGCAGCGGTACCTATTCCTCCCTGCGCTGAAATAGCCAGCTTAGGCGGATATTTAAATATCCTGAGGCCTTTGCTTTTCAGTGCCTGATTGTATAGTTCAAACAACGCGTTCACCAGCTCTATTTTGCGTGCTTTGAACTCATCGAGGATAGGGCCCATCAGGTATCCTTCCGATGGAAAGGCATGTCCGCCACAGTTCAGACCAGATTCGATCCTGAATTCGCTCACCCATATTCCTTTCTTGGCAAGATACTTTCCCTGGATAAGCGCAGAACGGAAATCGCTCACCTTTACTGTTATCTTTTTCCGGAAATTCCCGTCTTCATCGGCATTGAACTGTGGGCATTTTTCCAGGTAGTTGTAAAGTCTTGGGTTCATACCGGCGGAGAAAACAATGGAAGAATTGGAAAGATCACTGTTAACGTATCCTCTTAAAGCAGCTACAGCATCCGAGCCATCTTCAATAATCCGGCCATCATGATCGTAATTGTTCCTATCCGTTTTTGTCATGATGTTCACCTCAATGCTGCCTGGCTGCATTTGCGCGCGCAGTAAAGATTCCAGCCTTGCCTTTTCCGCAACACATTCTGTATTTACCATTTGCAGGTACAGCTGTTTCAACCGGCTGCTTTCCGGCAGCATCTCAAAGTATTTAACGATATCTGACCCGGCCTCAAATGCCATACCCTTCAGCTGCAACATCTGCTCTTTAACAATGCGGTTCATGAGGTTCAGGTAATCTGTGATCCTCCTGGCCCGGTAATCCGGCTCCTTTATGCTGATCGGTTCATAGACCTCCCCTATGGAGGGATAATAATGACTTCTCATCATTTCAATGAGGCGGTCTTCTATAATAGAGAGAACGGAAGTTATGCCAAAGCGGGCCACTTTAACAGGGCTGTCAATTGTATAGGCCAGCCCCATAACAGGGATATGAAATGTATGCATGTTTATTGAATTAAAGAAAAGCAAAACTAAATGTAAAAGAGGATAAAAATATCCTCAAATACGTTTCCTGATCAAAATCATATTTAATCGACCTGCCTTTGACCGGCACTTCTTTTATTATTATCTTGCAATGATTTCAATCAGGTATATGCTTTCCAAGACTGCAGAATATGCCCTCAGGGCTACTATATATATTGCGCAAAAAGGCACCGAAGACAACAAGCTGGGAATTGATGAAGTGGCCGAAGGGATTGACTCTCCGAAGTCATTTACCGCCAAGATCCTGCAGCTGCTCACTCAGAATGACCGGGTGGTAAGCTCGGTGCGCGGCCGCAACGGCGGATTTTACCTTACTGACCGTGCACGGAAGTTGCCTGTCAGGGCTATCCTGGAAGCGGTAGAAGAAGAGGAGGTGATCACCAAATGTGTGCTTGGCCTGAAAGAATGTTCTGAAACAAGACCCTGCCCCATGCACCTTCAATATAAAGCCATTAAGAAACAGCTGAAACAACTATTTGAAAAAACATCCATCCAGCAGCTGGTGGAAGAATCCAATAAAGGGAACCTCTTTATCAATAACCAGAAAGCCCCTAAAAAGCGGAGCTGAACGTATTGATCTTCACTATTTCCTCACAACTAAGATCCCTGATACCATAATGTATAACGGCTGCAGGCCTGTTATTCGAAGGCGCTGTTTGCAGGCTTGTTACGTGTAATAATGACGTTAACAGCGTTACATCTGCTGATTTTTTTTGCCTGGTAAATTATAAAAGGATAAATTTGTCCTTAATTATCCTACTTACTCATGCCACTATAAAAATCCAATAAAATATTAAGCTATGAATGGGTTCATCATTTACAGATCCAGGTACGGAGCTACCCGGCAGTACGCTGCATGGCTAAGCGCTGAGCTGAAGATACCGGCCATACCGCAAGAGCAGGCCACTCCGGAAATAATAGCAAATGCCGGCTTCCTCATTCTTGGAAGCAGCATATACATAGGCAAATTGCTGATGCGGAATTGGTTAAAACAACATGCCGCCCAACTGCAGAAAAAGAGATTGTTCATTTTCCTTGTAACTGCTACTAAGAAAGATAAACAGGAAAAGCTGAGAAGCTATGTACAGCAGAATATCCCAGCATGCTTTGAAGACAATTGCAGGTATTATTTTTTCCCGGGAAAAATAATCTATGATCAACTATCTCTCATGGATAAACTTAAAGTAAAGCTGGGAGGACAGATTGCAAAGCTAAGCAACAAGCCACTGAACATATCGGACTTTAACGATGTGAACCGGTCACATATCGGCGGGCTGCTAAGCGACATGCGGCTGCTTTATGCAATGGATAACCCGGTTAACCAGAAAGTGATCTGAGGAGCAGCTGATCTTCATCATGCCGGACAGTGATTAAGATCAGTACTGCCGTTGACCGTAAGCAACAGATTCCTTACTCACAGCAGATAGCTTTGTACGATCATACCTCCGGCTATAAAGTATATGATCTGTCAGGAGAATGCGCTATCGTTTGCCACAATCTGTTTCCATCAATAAATAATAAAGAAGTAACAACCTAAAAATAAGTTATGAAGCAAGTATCTCTTTTAGCATCAATAGCTATAGTAAGCCTTCTTATTTACAGCTGCGGTTCGGGTTCGAGCTCCGGCGCTGATTCCCAATCCTCCTCCGGCAGCGCTGCAGGCGATTCCAGCATGGTAGCCCCGGAAAATAAGACTGCCGGCCAGGGCGCTGCAGATGAAGCCAAAGGCAAAGGCAAGTTCACTGAAGTAAAACTTACCCACCCGCTTGACAAGGCCATGGTAGCCGGGGGCAAAACCGTATACGATGTAAAATGCGCGGCCTGTCATAAGCTTACCGGTGAAAAACTGGTAGGCCCCGGATGGAAAGGTGTTACGGACAGAAGAAAGCCTGAGTGGATCATGAATTTTGTAACCAATACAGATGAGATGATCGACAAAGACCCTGCAGCACAGGCCATGCTTGAACAGTGTATGGTGCGTATGCCCAACCAGCACCTGACGGATGATGAGGCCCGCCATGTACTGGAATACATGCGGGAAAATGATGGCAAAAATTAATCACACTCACCTTTATCTATATTTATGAAAAAAATATTCCTTCCGCTTTGCTTTGTAGCTGCAATAGCTTCCCTGCAAAGCTGCAAAATGAAGAACACCGCAGCTGCCGTACAGGGAGACGCTGATTCAAAAGTATACGTAGCTCCCGGTAAATACGACGAGTATTACAACTTTGTATCCGGTGGCTTCAACGGCCAGGTATCGGTTTACGGTTTGCCTTCAGGCCGGCTGCTAAAGCTGATCCCTGTATTTTCCATGTTCCCTGAAAATGGTTATGGCTATAGCGAAGAAACAAAGGCCATGCTGAATACCACTAACGGCCAGATCCCATGGGACGATCAGCACCACCTGGAATTATCGCAAACCAACGGGGAGCAGGATGGGCGCTGGCTGTTTGCCAATGCCAACAATACGCCCCGTGTGGCCAGGATAGATCTGAGTACCTTTAAAACGGTGGAGATCCTGCAAATGCCTAACAGTGCCGGTAACCACTCCTCCCCCTTCATTACAGAGAATACGGAATATGTAGTGGCAGGCACCCGCTTTTCCGTACCATTGGGTTCAGAGGATGTGCCCATCAGCTCATTCAAACAGAACTTTCATAGCACCGCCTCCTTTATTAGCGTAGATAAGAACTCCGGTAATATGGCCCTTGCTTTTCAGATAGTATTGCCGGGTATGAACCTGGATCTGAGCCATGCCGGGAAAGGGCCTTCACATGACTGGTTCTTCTTTTCCAGCTACAATACCGAGCAGGCCTATACGCTGCTTGAGGTGAATGCATCACAGAAAGACAAAGACTATATTATTGCCGTTAACTGGAAAAAAGCAGAAGAATACGCCAAAGCAGGCAAGGGCAAAAAGGTACCTGCAGAATATGCGCATAATACCTTTGATGAAGGAAAACAACTAGCCACTTCGGTTATTGAACACGATGTATTGTTACTGGATCCGAAAGATTGTCCGGATATGGTTTACATGATCCCCTGCCCTAAATCTCCGCATGGCTGCGACCTGGATCCTACCGGGGAATACATTGTGGGCAGCGGAAAACTGGCAGCATTGATCCCAGTGTTCTCATTCAGTAAAATGATTAAAGCCATCGGCGACAAACAATTTGAAGGAGATTTCCAGGGTATCCCCATCATAAAATATGAAGCAGCTTTATACGGCGAGGTGCAAAAACCTGGTCTGGGTCCTTTACACACAGAATTTGATGGCAAAGGAAATGCCTATACTTCCATGTTCCTTTCTTCAGAAGTGGTGAAATGGAGCTTAAAAGATCTGAAGGTACTGGACCGGGCGCCCACCTACTATTCTGTTGGGCACCTGATGATCCCCGGTGGAGACACTAAAAAGCCCTGGGGTAAATACCTGGTGGCATACAATAAAATAACAAAAGACCGGTTCTTACCTACTGGTCCGGAACTGGCGCAATCTGCCCAGCTTTATGATATATCCGGAGATAAAATGCAGCTGCTCCTGGATTTCCCTACTATCGGCGAGCCGCACTATGCGCAGGCTTTACCCGCAAGCTTAATACAGGGCAAGCAGGTGAAGTACTATGACATTAACAAGAATGGCAATGAGTTTGTAACGCTGGGTGAAAAGAAGGCCAATGTAGTCCGCAAAGGGAACCGGGTAGACGTGTACATGACCGCTATCCGCTCACACCTGGTACCTGATAATATTGAAGGGGTATCTGTGGGCGATGATGTTTACTTCCATGTTACCAACCTGGAACAGGACTGGGATATTCCGCATGGTTTTGCCATTAAGAACAACCCGAATGCAGAGTTGTTAATTATGCCGGGTGAAACCGTTACCCTGAAATTCACCCCGCAAAAGCAGGGCATCTATCCATTTTACTGTACGGACTTTTGTTCCGCCTTACACCAGGAAATGTCCGGTTACCTGAGAGTATCTCCCAAAGGAAGCAATACTCCCCTGAAATTCGGCACCGGTGTGGTAGCGGATACCAGCGCACAAAAATAAGATCAAGCACAAAAGGTACTGCATGACAGCAGTACCTTTTTTATCTGTTCATTATGAAGAAACTGACTAAACCGGGAAGAATAAGTATTGTGATCGCTATGCTGTTCCTGGGAACACTGTGGCTATTTCCTATGTGGCGGATTGACCTGCGGGCGCCGCAGTACCCTGGCGGACTATCCATGCAGATCTGGCTGAACGACGTAAAAGGCGATGTACCGATCATCAACGGATTGAATCATTATATAGGCATGAACGAGATCAAAAAAGAGGATTTCCGGGAATTTATTTTCCTGCCCATCACCATGCTGCTGTTTATCCTGCTGGGGATTGTAGTATTAATACTTAAGCGGAAACTCTACTATTATATCTGGACGGTCCTATTTATTTGCATTGCTGCCTTTTCATTTTATGACTTCTACATGTGGGAATATAATTATGGGCACCACCTCGATCCTCACGCCCCTATCCAGGTTCCGGGCATGTCGTACCAGCCTCCCTTATTCGGGTATAAGAAATTGCTAAACTTTGAAGTACTGTCCCAACCCGATGTTGGCGGATGGTTTTACATAGGAACAGGTGTTTTACTGGTTGCAATAACGATCTATGAATGGAAAAAAAAGTAACATGAAACAGGTACTACTGATAGGTATGCTTGGCCTCATTGGCCTCTCTGCCTGCCAACAGGAATTTGAGCCCATTGACTATGGCCATGATGCATGCGCACATTGTAAAATGACCATAATAGATAAGCGTTTTGCGGCAGAAATTGTAACAGAAAAAGGTAAGGCCTACAAATTCGATGACCTGGCATGTCTGTTAAAATATACCGAAGAAGAAAATTTTAACAGCACAGGAACCATATTATTTGTAAGCGATTATAGCAAACCAGATAATAGTTTCCTGGATGCACACCAGGCGGTATACCTGCATAGCGGAATATTCAAAAGTCCTATGAACGGGAACTTTGCAGCTTTTGCATCCGCTAAGGAGGCCGCTCCCTTTAAAGACAGCCTGCAGAATGACCTGTTAAAACTGGAAGACCTGGGACCAAATGAATAAGCCCATGAAACAAGTGCTGTTATTACACGCATTGCTGCTGTACGCCGCCACCGGAGGCTTTGCCGCCATTATAAAAGTACATGCTGCCGCCAACAGTATTCACCAGGCCATAGAGCAGGCGCATAGTGGCGACACCTTATTATTGCAACAGGGCTTTTACAGGGAACATGATATCCTGGTATCCAAAAAGCTGACGATAACAGGCCAGGGATTGCCGGTGATAGACGGAGAAAATAAATACCAGGTTTTTATTATTGCCGCCGATTCAGTACTCATACAGGGCTTGCAGATCCAGCATATAGGAAAAGGATCGGTTATAGATATGGCCGGCATTAAGATCATAAATGCAAAATGCGTTACTATCCGGAATAACCGCTTCATTAATAACACGTATGGTGTTTATCTGCAAAATTCTAACCGCTGTTATATTGTTAACAATACCATCCACTCAGATACCAAAGGTGAAATAAACGGCGGCAATGGCATACATGCATGGAAATGTGAGGGGCTGGGAATAAAAGGCAATTCCATATCGGGGCACCGGGACGGCATTTATTTTGAGTTTGTTACCCATTCATATATTGCTGATAACACCTCTTTTGAAAATGCACGCTATGGCCTGCACTTCATGTTCTCGCACAACGACCGCTATGCGCAGAACACCTTTATGGACAATGGTGCAGGCGTTGCCGTAATGTACTCCAGAGGCGTGGTCATGTATGACAATGCTTTTAACCATAACTGGGGCGACGCCTCTTATGGCCTTTTATTGAAAGAGATCACCGACAGTAAAATTGAGCACAACCGGTTTATAAAAAACACCGTGGGCATCCATATGGAAAGCACTACGCGGGTGGATGTGCGGCATAACCTTTTCAGTGAGAACGGATGGGGAGTGCGCGTACAGGCCAGCTGCAGCGGGAGCAATTTTGTTGAGAACAATTTCATCGGCAATTCCTTTGATGTAACCACCAATGGAACCATGATGCTAAATGTATTCAACCATAATTACTGGGACAAATATGACGGCTATGACCTGGATAAAAACAATGTGGGGGATGTATCCTATTACCCGGTAAGTGTATATTCAGTAATAACCGAAAAGATACCACCGGCAATGATCCTGTACCACAGCCTTCTTACCAATATCATGGAGCAGGTGGAAAAAGTAATGCCCAGCATTATTCCGGATATGCTGAAAGATGATCAGCCAATGATGAAAAAATTGAAGTTATGATCGAAATAACGCAGCTTACCAAAACCTTCAGAAAGTTTAAGGCTTTAGATGATATCAGCCTGCATTTTGAGCGTGGGCAAACCATTTCCTTATTAGGCCCCAATGGCTCGGGAAAAACTACGCTGATAAAATCCATACTGGGATTAGTGATCCCCGGAAAAGGAACGATCAAAATAAACGGAGCTGTAATAAAAGATCAGTGGGATTACCGCTCACAGATAGGCTATATGCCGCAGATAGGACGTTATCCTGAAAATATGACCATCGGCCAGGTTATTAAGATGCTCAAAGAGATCCGGAAAGATTGTAAGCGCTATGATGAGGAGCTGATCGAAGGATTTAATATACCCGCTGTTCAGCATAAAACAATGCGAAGCCTGTCTGGCGGTACACGCCAAAAGGTTAGCGCCTGCCTTGCCTTCCTTTTTTCTCCGGAGATCTTTATCCTGGATGAGCCCACCGCGGGATTGGATCCCGTAGCCAGCGAGCTGCTGAAAGATAAAATTATAAAGGAACGCGCCAACGGAAAGCTGATCCTGATCACCTCACATGTGCTCAGTGACCTGGATGATATTACCAGCCATATTGTATACCTGCAGGAAGGAAAGCTGCTATTGTATAAAACAGTGGAAGAGCTGAAAAAGGTAACCGGCCAGGAAAAGCTGAATAAGATCATTGCTGCGATCATGCAAAAAAATCACCCGAAAGAATGCCTGCACTATGAGAACAATTATTAAATATGTACTGTTTGACCTGCTGAGGAATAAAACAATTATTGTTTATGCGCTTATACTGGCGGCCATAACCATCAGCGTATCCGGTATGGGCGACAATGCTTCCAAAGGTCTTTTAAGCCTGTTAAACATTACGTTGTTATTTGTACCTATTATCAGCATTCTCTTTTCCACTATTTATTTCTTTAATTCCGTAGAGTTCACGGAACTGCTGCTGGCCCAGCCCATCAGAAGAAAAACCATGCTCCTGGCTCAGTACGCCGGCATTGCTATTGCGTTAAGTATTGCTTACCTGGCAGGAGTTGGTATTCCGGTATGTATACTTTATTATACCGCAGCTACCATTACACTTCTGGTAAGCGGGTTATTCCTGACACTGATCTTCTCTGCACTGGCTCTGCTGATCTTTGTATTGTTTAAAGACAAAACAAAAGGTATCGGCGCAGCCATCATTACCGCATTATTCTTTACCCTGCTCTTTGATGGGCTGCTGCTCTCCTTTATTTATTCATTCAGCGATTATCCGGTTGATAAGCCGTTATTAGGACTTATATCTTTAAACCCCGTTGACCTGGCCCGGGTATTGGTGCTGCTGCAATTAGATGTGGCAGTAATGATGGGCTACTCAGGCGCTTTGTTCAAGAAGTTCATGGGATCTGCCACCGGCAGCATCTATACGGTTATCTGTATGTTATGCTGGACGGTTATTCCTTTGATAATAGCTGCCAGGGTATTTAAGAAGAAGGATATCTGAGCGGGTCCTCAAACGCTTAATGGCTGCCGCAGCTATCACTGAAGCGCCGGTGAACAAACCAATGGCAGCGGCCCATAACAGCCACAGGTACAGGATGCTGTTTAACATGAAGATAGCAGGGAACCCCTGCATAGCCAATATGATTTCATTAGCGATCACGGCGACGGTGAAAATGATGATCCCGGGTACTGACAGGTCTCTGCCTGTTTCAAAATAACCTATGTGCAGCAGGTAAGCAAAAAGATAGAGGGTAACAAATCCCAGCATTACCAGGTGCAGGTAACCTATAATAACAGGCCTGTTACTGAATACCATCTCCCCTACTGCTGGAAAAACAATAAAAATTTGTACCGCGGTCTTAACCGCAAATGCGATCATTGATAATGTACCTATTCTTTTTGCAAACGGGCTTACTGTTTTAAGCGCTTCTTTTGCAGCCCGCATCATTACGATAAAACTAACCAGTGTAACAACCAGGCAACCGCAGCCTGCCACTGCAATGGCACGTATTACAGCATTTGGAAAATGCCACAGGTACGAAAGGGCCAGGGTAGGTAATACCGATACAGACAGGATCGTTGCAAAATGGTTCAGACTGCGTTCCGGAACCTTAGCGGAAGAATGGCCCAAATGATGAACGAACAGTGAGAAAACACCCAGCGTAAAGAAGCCGTTGTACTGCAGGTGCAAGTAAGTATAGATGGCATCTCTGTATAACAAGGTATTCACGGAATGCGATGCCATCATATAAGCCAGCGTAAACGGCCCTACTGACGAAAGCACCATCGCCACCAGTGACGAAACGGCTAATATAATTACAGGTTTAGGGGGCATGGCCTTTAAAAGATCTTTTATAAAAAACCAGCTAAATGCATAGGATACTAATATGGAAAGTGTAGAAAAGAGTATTGAAAAGAACGCGTATCCCTGGAAGGGGAAACTGAACAGCATTCCAACTGCGCTTAGCAGAATGCCTGCCAAAAGCCATTTGTACCGTAGCTGACTGCTATACTTTTCCGGGAGTACGCGGTAGGTCATTAATGTTAACAGGCCAAGACTTATCCATCCGGTAAATGCAAAATGTGAATGTGCGTGCAATAAGTTCCCGAAATTAATAGCAGGTATCGGGAATAGTATTTTGCTCCTGAGCAATAGCCCTAACAGCGCCACCACCGACAGGTTAATGAGCGCTATGGTCAGCCAGCTCCTTTCCCTCTTCAACATAACTATATTTTTATGAAATGTATTTTAGGATCTGTAAGGCTAAGTTATGACCATTCATAATAAAGGACAAATTTATCTTTTAATATTTCAGCGTTTATTCCTTCCTCAATTAAACGAACCTGTTTAGTATGGTGAGCTTTGATTGCAGGGCGCCCAATTCCGCGGCCTGTTATGCTTCTTTTCCGCCCAGGATGGATTTCAATGCCGGTGCGGAGTAATTCACAGACTTCAGGGTTTTATCATCCTCTGCACGGTAAATCACATACATGCCGTCTATTTCTTTATGGTAGGCTTCAGTATTTAAGTTAGCCCGGTAGTGCGCTATGGTTTCCGCGGCTTCTTCTGCTGTTTTGCAGGCTTTACTCATGTTGGAGCGGTGCACTTCATCAAACAGCTCGCAGAATTTTTCGCCCAGGCCAAACTCCAAAGCTGTGCCGGTAAGCACATATTGCAGGTCGCATAGGGCATCTGCCACCTCTACCAGGTCGTTATTGGCAATGGCATCCCTTAGCTCCTGCAGCTCCTCTTCAAAAAGCCGGATCCTTAATGCGCATCTTTGGGCAGATGGTATAACGGGGTTGGCCTCTATGGGTACTTTGAATGTATTATGAAAATCAGCTACCTGGGTCAATACTTTCAGATCTTTCATGGCTTTTTCGTTTATGCCTTTATTAAATGAATGAGCTGCATAGCCAGTGTGTGCAGCTGTGTTTTATCCTGGTACAGTAGATAATGCTGCCCCAGGCCACTAAAACTAGCCACTAATAATTGTGCCAGGGTAGCCGGATCTTTATCCGGGGTAATTTCCCCAGCCTCCTGCGCTTTGGTAAGCAGCTGACGGAAAAGGCTTACCAAAGCATCGTTATTATCTTTCAGCAGCGTGCGTACTTCTTTATCGGCCTCACAAAGCTCAAAGGATGATTTACCGATCATGCAGGCATGATGATCTGTCACCATTTTGTCCGCTACCTTATCTATAATATGTGTAATGGCTGCCATGGGCGACTGTTCATTAGCCGCTATACGCTGGTAATGCGCAAAGGTGCATTCAATATAATTACAAAGGCATTGTACAAACAGCTCGTGCTTACTGCCATAAGTGTTGTAGATGCTTCCGGGATTCAGGTCCATTGACCGTCCCAGGTCCGTAATGGAGGTGGCATGGTAACCTTTTTCCCAAAAGGTATCGCGGGCTTTTACCAACTTCTCATGCTGATCAAATTCGAGGCTACGTGGCATAATACCATAAAAATAAATATTTTTGAGCCTTCACCTGCATTCTCTTCACCCAATAAACCCACCGCCATGGAAAACCTGGGTAAGCCTTTTACCGGAGTTGCAAATTTCTTTTATCCCTGTTAGTGCTCATTTTTTTACCTGCCTGGACCTTGGCAGGCTGGCTATGCCTTGCCGTGTTTGGTACTGCTGCACAGCCTACCTGCTGCGGTATGACCGCTCCCTGCTGGCACGCCGGCTAAAAGCCGGGCCGGGTAAGGAAAAAGAAAAGGTGATGGTTGTGCGGATCCTGGATGAAGAGCGGCTTTTATCGGCACACCTGAACGGCTACCGGTAATATATGGGTAAAACAAGATACCAGCTGCTGCCCGGTGTGGTGAAAATGAAGGTATAAAAAATTTGCTTTTTACTATCTTTTACTTACTTTTGCCATCCCTTAAACGGAATGCCGCGTTGGTCAAGGGGTTAAGACGCATCCCTTTCACGGATGAATCACGGGTTCGATTCCCGTACGCGGTACAAGGAATCTGAAAGGTCGCCAAAGGCGGCCTTTTTTGTTGTAACCCGGTCCCCTATCATCTTCCTGCCATTCCCCCTCACTGTTTCAAATAATGAAGCGCCACACATCCCGATTTAAAATGTATGGTATTGGCCAGCTTTAGATCAAGTTTCTCCTGGAGGCTTCCCGCCTCCAGCAATGGTCTTCCCTTTCCCACGATCACCGGATGAACAACCAGGTTAAATTCATCGATAAGGCTTGCAGCAATCAACTCCGGAAGCAGGCTTACACTGTCTACTGAAATTTTTTTACCGGGTTGCTGTTTCAGCTTCAGGAGCTCTGCCGCAGGGTTGCTACGGATAATCCGCGTATTTGCGCCGGCGCTGTCCAATGATCGCGAAACAACAACGCTATCAATAGCGCTAAGCCTTTTCGCAAATCTATTTTCAGCTGCTGTGCCGGATTGATCTTCCGCAACATCGCTCCAATAGGGGAACATGAGCTGGTACATCACACGGCCAAAAAAGAGCAGGTCAACATCATCCATCATTTCTGTAAAATAATCCATCAGCTCTTCGCTTGGATTAAAAATAGTATGATCGCAGTAGCCGTCTATGCTAATGTTCATGCCAAATGTTACAGTTCTCATGTTATTAGTGTTTAAGCTAAAACTAAGTAAGGTCATTAAATATTATGAGGGTACTCCGCGACAAATAAAGGGTCTTTAACGCCAATCTCCCAATCCATCATCTGAATAACCTTACATTTTACTTCCCAAATAAAAAAATACAGCGCTGCCGTTATAATAGGTATTTTGACAAATTTAAGCGCGGGTGAAATGGAAATTCAGGGGCCTTCATGGCTTACTTTCCCGGCCGGACATTTTTTCGATGAGCTTATGTTTTCAACGCTTATATGCATAATAGGCATCAGCTTCTTAGCAACGCTGGTGCGCTCTACTTTCGGGTTTGGGGAATCCCTGATCGCCGTTCCCTTATTTGTGCTTTTTCTCCCGCTTAATGTAGCGGTTCCGTTATCCGTACTGATGTCCGTTTTTGTGGCATCTGTAGTTGTTATCCAGGATAACCGGGAGATCCATTTTAACAGTGCCAGGTGGCTGATCCTGTATGCCATGCTGGGCATACCGCTGGGCCTACTGATCCTTACATACGGGAACGAATACTGGGTAAAGATAATTTTAGGATTACTTATTATAGGCTATAGTACTTATACCTTACTGCTAAAGAACACACCACAGCTTGAACATGACAGCCGCTTCTGGCTGTTTACCTGCGGTTTTTTATCAGGTGTGCTTGGCGGGGCTTACGGTCTTAATGGCCCACCGCTGGTAGTGTACGGCAATATGAGAAAATGGAGCGCAAAACATTTCAGGGCCACCCTTCAGGCTTACTTCCTGCCTGCCAGCTTTATTGGTATTGTTGGTTATGCTATACAGGGTTTGCTGGGATTAGAAGTGATCAGATATTTTCTGTTTTGCCTGCCTGCTATAGTACCTGCTATTTTTCTGGGCAGGTATTTCAACCGTAAGCTACAGGATGGCTCATTCTTCAGATATATTTATTGGGGCTTGATCGCTATTGGTTTATTACTGATCATTTTTACCCTGTCGGGAATGAAGCATTAAAACTCCTTATAGTTAGATTTCAAAATCTACCGAAATAGTAAGCTCCCTCCAATCCTCTATCTCCTGCGTCATAACCTTAAGCTTTTCCGACGCCCGGCTATAGGCATCTTTCCCTAAGTACAGGTGCAGCGGCGGTTGTTCACTTTCGGATAATTGGATCAGTATTTCAGCCGCGCGGCCAGGGTCGCCGGGCTGTTTGCCGTTACCAGCCAGGTAGCGGGCCTGTGTGTCTTTTACGGCCTGGTAACCATCGATCCTGCTCTCCGTATAAGCCAGCGAGTTTTGGGTGAGAAAGCCGGTACGGAAACCGGATGGTTCAACTACCGTAACACGGATGCCGAATTCTTTTACATCCAAAGCCAGCACCTCCGAAAACGCTGCTACAGCGGCTTTGGTGGCTGCATATGCCGCCCAGCCGGGCGCACCTACAAAACCTGCAACCGAACCGATATTTATAATGTAGCCAAACCGTTGCAAACGCATTACCGGTAATATGCGCCTGGTTACGTTGATGGTTGCAAGCACATTCACGTCAAAGATCTTTTTAATGTCCTGCTCAGCTATCTCCTCAATGGTACCAGCCATGCCGTAACCTGCATTGTTCACCACCACGTCTATCTGCCCAAAGGCATCTATAGTTTGCCGTATAGATTCATCAATACAGTCCGGGTTATTCAGGTCTGCTGAAAGCGGCAGAAAACGTCCCGTATCTCTCAGGCCTACCGCTTCTTTCAGGAGCTGCGCATTACGGGAGGTGGCGGCTACACGGTAGCCATTTGCCAGCAGCTTTTTCACCAGGGTAAGTCCTAATCCCTGGGAAGCGCCCGTTACGTACCATACTTTTGATGTGTTCATGGTTTTAACTTTTTAGCGTGTATATGTTCCGGTTAGAGCGGTGGTTTCTTCAATGAGCGACTGCATCAGCGCAGCCGCTTTTTTGTGGCGTAATACCGGCGCTATCTGGCCGCCCCAGAAGAGTATCATATCATGTTTCTGCTGCTCCAGCGAAGCCTTACGCAATGATGACATGAAGTTGGTTTGCAGCGGGAATGGCAGGATCCTATCTTCCTTTCCTATCAGATCTTTGGCAATACGCGTAGTGATGCCCCTGCCTAAACGGCCGGTGAAGGCTCTTGACAGCGTAGTATATTTTGCAGCGTCAGAGAATAGCATTTCCCGGTGAATGGGCAGCGCGCCCGATTCATCACAGGCCAGGAAAGCAGTACCTATCTGCGCTGCATCGGCGCCCAGGGTAAGCGCTGCAGCTATCCCACGGCCGGTAGCAATACCACCTGCGGCAATGATGGGCAGCTTTACTTTTTCCCGGATCAGCTGCAGCAATACAAAAGTGCCTGTAGTGGATTGTTCAGCCGGGGCCAGGAACGACGGCCGGTGGCCGCCCGATTCAAAACCTGAGGCAATGATCATATCCACACCGGCATTTTCCAGCGCAATTGCTTCATCCAGCGTGGTAGCCGCTCCCACGGTTTTAATACCCAGCCTGCGGCACTGCTCCAGGATATACGCCGTGGGTATGCCAAACATAAAGCTGAATACTTTAGGCTTAATAGTTAGTATAACTTCCACCTGGTTCTCAAACCTCGATCTGAAAGGCGCCGGCTGTGGCGGCAGGGGTATGCCGGCTTCGTCAAAATAGGGTTTGAACAGCTGTGCAACTTTTTCATATTGTTCAGTGGTAACTGTACCATTCACCGCATCGGTATCTGAAACCCACAGGTTAATGTTGTAGGGCTTATCCGTAGCGGCTTTCAATTGCTGGTCCAACGCGTAGATCTCCTGCGGGCTCATAGTGTAAGCGCCATAGCCTCCCAGGCCGCCGGCATTGGATACCGTTGCTACCAGCTCAACGGACGACAATCCACCGCCAAAGGGTCCCTGCATAATGGGATACTGGATGCCTAAAATCTCACTTGCTTTTGTTTTGTACCACATGCCTTGCTATTTTAAAGATTAACGTCGCTGATCATTTTATTTACGATGAGCCATTTGCCATCAATTTTATGGAATGACAGGAACTCGTCATAATTAAACTCATACATTTTTACATGCACTTTAGCTACGGCGATAGAATTGATCACATCCACAGCCAGGATATCGCCCTTAAACGGTTTGCCCGAATCTTTGGGGCTTTGGCGGTGCGCCACGCCATCCAGGTACTGTTCCAGGGTTTTGGCGTAGGGCTGCCCCTTTACGTCGCCGAACAATAAGGTACCGGGATGGTACACCTGTGCTAACAGGCTCACGTCACCTTCATAGATCCCTTTGAAGTAAATGTTTTCCAGCGCCTGTGTAATGGCGGCTTTGTCTTGCAGATCGGTTTGCATTTTCTTTAGTTGTTGCGCTTTCAAACCCGGTACTATCCCGAACAGGAAAGCTGTTAACAAAATTGCTTTCATATCAGTTTAAATTATGGCCGGCGGCCATGCCACCATCCACATTAATAATGGCGCCATTGATAAAAGTGCTCTTAGCTACGGTATACACCATTTGCGCTACGTCTTCTACCTCACCCACGCGATTAAGCAGGTGCAGGCCAGCGCTTTTATCATCCTGTCCATTGTGCATAGGCGTGCGTATTACGCCCGGGGCCACGGTATTAATCCTTATATTACACTTGCCAAACTCCGCTGCCAGCTGAAGGGTAAGCGCATGAATGGCGCCTTTGCTGGACACCGCCGCACTGGCAGGCACCCCGCCAAAAGCATGGTTAACCATGGGCGTACCAAGGTTGATCACCACACCGTTCTGCTGTTTCAACATTTGCGGGATAACTGCCTGGGTGGTGAAATAGGTTCCCTTCAGGTTGGTACTTAAAAAATTATCGAGGTAAGCTTCATCCACTTCCAGGAAAGGTTTGGTGCCAAAGATCCCGGCATTATTCACCAGCACATCTGCCGAACCAAATTTTTCAACGGCGGTGGCTACCAGCTTTTCGCCGGTACGCTTATCACTCACATTACCCGCAACCATAGCCAGGTTGAGCCCTGCGCCAAGCTCCCGGTAAACCTGCTCCAGCTTTTCGGGGGTGGTGGAGTTAATGACCACATTATCGCCCCGCTCTAAAAAATAACGGGCCACTTCTTTTCCGATACCGGATGATGCACCGGTAACGATTATTGTTTGCTTTTTCATTGGAATAATTCTTTAAGTGAGCATGAAACCATTATGAGTTATCCTCATAATGGTTTCATGGCATTATTTCTTTTCGGCTGTTATGCCTTTTTCCCTTAAAACAGATACCTGCTCCCCTGCATAGCCCCAGTCATCCAGGTCTATTTCCTGGATCACCACGTGGGTAAGATGAGGGTCCTTATTCAGCGTGCTGGTAATAAGGTCAGTAACGCCTTTTATTAACTGCTGTTTTTGTTCACGGGTAACGCCTTCACGGGTCACCTCTATTTTTACATATGGCATGGCTATGGTTTTAAGCTAAGACATTTTCTTTGGCAGCTGTAGCAGTGATATTCACCTGCAGCTCAAAATCATTATAGATCAGGATATCGCCCAGGTCCTTGAAGAAGCTTCCTGAACGGAACTTCATACCGTATTGGGTGCGGTCCACTACAATAATACCTGATGCGGTCATCACATCGCCCGAAAGATTGATCTGCGCATCAAAACTGATAGGATGCGTACTGTTTTTTATGGTGAGGTCACCTTCAATATGGGCGCCATTTACTGAGGTGATGTTAAATATTGCCTCGGGATATTGCGCTGAGCTGAAGAAATCATCCGAAGCCAGGTGCCCGGCAAACTGCGCATTGGTGGCGGGGTCCGTTATGTCCAGTATTTTGATGGAGGTGGTATCAGCAACAAACCTGCCGCCAGTCAAACGGTCATTATCAAATAATAATGAACCTTCTTTGATGCCGATGGTGCCATTATGCGCACCGGTTACTTTACGGCCCACCCAATCAATGTTGCTTTGGGTGCTTACGATATTAAATTTTTTAGTTTCCATTTTCTTTATGTTTTAATGACAACACAAAGGTGGAGCGGAATAACGAGGAAAGCATGTGACCTGCATCACATTTATAATAGTGCACTGTTTATGTGATCCACATCACATTTCAACCATGGTAGAGGCGGCTTAGTGTTTCGCGGGAAACACCCAGGTAAGCGGCGATAAGTTGTTTGGAAACGATATTATATAACTGTGGATAGGTATTAAGCAGCTCTTCGTACCGGTGTTTGGCATCGTTGTTCATGAATAATAAAAGCCGTTTCTGTGCTGCTACATAACCTTTATTGGTACGCCAGCGAAAGAAGTGTTCAACCGCATGGATCTCGCTGCACAGCTTTTCGCGGTCGGCGTTGGATATGCAAAGGACTTCAGCATCCGTAATACAATCTACACTAATGGTAGCCTTAATATCATTATATAAAGCATTATAGTCGGATGCCCACCAGCCAGGCATAGCAAACTGGAGGATGAACATTTTCAGATCGTCGTTAATATAGAATGATTTCAGGCAACCGGCTGTTACAAAGTATTCGCAGCTCACCTTATCCCCTTCTGCAATAATGACCTGGCCCTTTTTAAAGGACATGGGTTTGAAATGGGAAAACACATAACTAAACTGCTCGTCGTTAAGATCAATTATTTTTAATAAATGGTCCTTCAGAATAGTTTCAGCATTCATGAACCGAAGTTATTAATTAACTCCTGATCATCCTAATCGGCTATCATTCCTGCCGGAAGCTTTTTAGGCTTCCATCTTCATTAAACTGTATATCATAACGCTCACGGGCGCCATTGATAGTTCCCGGGAACCAGCGCATCCTTCTATCCCAGATGGATACATAAACAGAGCCCAGTGGTTTTGCGCCCTCTACTTCAGCAGCTTTCTCATTATAAATCCGGGCTACCCTGGCTGCATTGGCAAAGCTGATCCTGTCTAAAGAAACCAGCTTACTGTCTACATCATCATGTAAGAATATTTGCGCAGGGGTAGGCGCAGACCATTTTCCATCGCTGTACGTGTAATTGTCTACGTATTTAGGGTTTTCAGGATGCCGGAGCATCAACATTATATTTCCATCCCCATAAAAATGAACGGAACGGTAAATGAAGATCTCCTTACCGGCAAATTGCGGCAGGGCTCTTAAAGCCTTTTCAGCCTTTTTTAGGCGGGTCGTGTCTGTTAAGAATTTTTTGCTTTCCCTGGTGGGAGCATGAGTATGGGTGGTGGAAGTTGAAGTATGTGTTTCCGTTGATATATGTGTTTCTATTTTTATACTAATGCTTTCCTGTTGTGTTGCCACCGGTTTAGCCGAACTATCAGCAACAGCCTGCTTTTGAACCTGCCGGCTTAGGGCAGCACTATCCGGTTTAAAAGTTTCCTCTACACTTTTTAATACCTGTTTGCAGCCGGAACTGCACAGGGCCAGTATAATAATAACGGCGCGTAATGCCTTCATAAGTTCAGCTTAATTCATTTAGATCGCTCGCAAATGCTATTTTTTCCGGCTTCTCTTTGAGGTAATAAATAGATACATATTCCTGCTTAAGGGTATCCAGCTCAAGCAGGCCTATGATTTTCTTCAGGCTTGCGTGATGAGTCCTTTTCAGGTGATCGGTATATTCAAGGTCGAATTTTATCTGTGGCTGATCATTAATGTAAGTACCGGTTTGGCTGGCTTTCAGTAAGCGGGCATCGGTTCGTATGCCTTTAAACTTAATAGATACTGCATCACCGGGCTTACCAGCTATTTTATAGTAAATAAGTGTGATGATAATGCGGAGAAATAAAAGGATGGCCGGGCAAACGATCAGCGGGTGACCCAGGCTCATAAAACGCCATCCCATACCTTCACTTTCTAATAAATAGGAAAGGCCATAATAGACAATTACCAATGCAGTAAGCGCTAACCAGCCTAAGCTGATTAGCGCAATAGCTGCTTTTTTAATAGTGGCCTCTGAAGTTGCAAAAATGAAATAAGGCTCATGCTTTACTTCTTTATCAAGTAACAGCTCAATCTTTTTTCCCACTTCAAAACGGCGTTCATAAGGCTTGGCGTCATTTATACTTGCTTTTTGTAAAATTTCGGCGCCTACCAGGTTTTTAAATGACAGGCTAAGATCATAGGCATCGTAACCGGCATTGGGCTTTGATGTTTTTGTTACGGCCATGATCTTAGCTTCCCGTGGTATCCCCTTCTCTTTCAGGTAGGTGATATTCCGCCTGGCAATAAAAATATTTATGATCCATTTACGGAAATATCCTGCCAGCACTACGATCCAGATCACCACAGATGCGGCTACAACACCCAGCGCAAACCAGGGGTCCCTTTCCCGGAGGTTGGGTGCATATTCACTTTTGATGTTGTAATACAAAAGCATGGGAAGGACAATCGCAAAAAACACCGCGTTAAGTGCCGCGAATAATAAAAAGCCACGTTTCATTGTCAGCCCGGATGGATTTAGTTAAGGGGTGATGGATATAAAGGCCAGCGGCGACTACCCAATGAAAGAGAACTTATACTCGAACATTTTACCAATTACCGGGATGGGTTTTTGCGCACCGTTGGCGGCATTAATAATACCCATTACCCAAAGCACGAAAATAACCAGGCCTATCATGCTCAGAAAAGACAGGGAAGGCACTACAGTGGCGATCACGCTTAATATTACATTTAATATAATACTTACAATGGCCAGTCCCAATGCCTGCCGCAGGTGATATTTCAGCAGGGGATCTGCCTTTTCTTTTCCACTAAAATAAGCAACGGCCCAGCCGATAAGCGTGATGTAGGAAATAATGGATAGTGTTTTGCTGTTCATAAGGCTTAGTTTTTTAAGTTTAAAATTGCCTGCACAAAACTGGGTTTAGTCAGAGGCCTTTCCAAATATCAGCCTGCTACAGAGCATCTACACCAGGCTAAAATGCCGTCTACAATGCGTCTACAGTAATTTCAAATACTTGTTTATCAAATTGTTATAACTTCTGTAGACGTAGACTTTTTTGTCCGGGCGGGCGGGTCTTTTAATCTTTATACTACTTTTGCGGTATGAAATATATCGGAGTAAAAGGTGTATTCTTTTGGATAGGTATCAGCTTATATTGTTTCATAGCTACTGCGCAAACTTCTTCACCGGACCGTTCACAACCGGCTGCCGGGTCAGGCCAGAGGGAGCAAGCCGCCCGGCTTACCCACCTGGCAGAGGCTTATCGCATAAACGAAAATTATCCATCCGCTATAGCAACAGCACAACAGGGCGCGGGCATTGCCCTGAAGCTGAATGATCTTACCGCAGCCACCAGGGCCTATACGGTGCTGGTTAATATTTACGCCAATACCAAGCAGTTTGCCATATTGAAAAAAACAAGCGACACCGCGCTGTCCATTGCCCAAAAGGCGCGTACCCCTATTGCCATGGCTTATGGTTATTACACCCAGGCCTTGTTATATAATGCGCTGGATAATGCCGATTCCGTAACCAACTACGCTCAATTGGGCCTTAAGGCACAGGGGCAACACCCGGAACCTTATATCTCCGCTAAAATATATTACCTCCTGTATGCCTTGAACACCCTGTGGGATGATGTGCAGAAAGTGAATACCTATGCGCAGAAAGCTACTGAAAATGCCCTGCAAACCGGTGATTATAACCTGCTAAGTAACTGCTACATAGCGCAATCAACCGCTGCTGATTATAACTATCAAAAATCCCAAAGCACAGACCAGCGGGATCTTATTATTTATTATTTAAGAAAAGTTGAAGATCTGCATCAGCAACACCCTAAGGAAGTAGCACAAAAAACCTATGCGATAGCCTGTATAAACAGCGCTGATTATTATTTAAGAAATTTTCCCGCAACAGACGAAAAGGCGAAGGCAAATGCCATTCAATATGCCAACATGGCCAAAACAGCCGCAAAAAGTACTTTATACGGACAGGAAATTATGGCCAGCAGCCTGGGTATCTTAAGCGAATACGCTAAGCGGGATAAAAAAACAGCACTGGAAGAAAATTATTTGCTGGAGGCTTACACCGTAATGCAAGACCAGAAGGACCCTTATTATTACACCCTTATAAATGTAGTAACAGCGCTGGCCAACCTTTATGAGAAAAACGGGAATTACCCCAAAGCCCTGGAATTTCAGAAAAAGATACCTGAATATAAAGCCAAGCTCTTTGACCGGCAGCAGGCGCTGAATGCCCAAAAGCTGGAAATACAGTACGAAACCGAAAAAAAAAATAACGAAGTACTAATGCTAAAGCAGCGCGAGCAATATAGCCGCATGCAGAACTACTTCTATATTGGCATTGCCGCCGTTTCTTTACTAGGCCTCATCTTTATGTTCCGATCCTACCATTTCAGGCTGCGGTATTCACTGCAGCGGGAAAAACAGCTGCAGCTGGAAAAGCAGGAAGCTGAATTGCAGATGAAGCTGGAAAAAGAGGAGCAATCCAGGTTAAAGGCCGAACAGCAGCTGCTGGAAGCCCAGCAACAACAACTGCAAAAAGAAGCCATGGCCAACCTGCTGCAATTGGAGCATAAAAAAGAGATGTTATTGCAGATCAAAGAAAAAATTAATGATAACGACCTCTTAAACATCAATAAGATCTGGAATGAGGAACAGCTGCTGGATAATGATTTTGAAGATGTGAAACTACAGATCCAGCAGGTACACCCCGATTTCTTTTACCTGTTAAATGAAAGAACCCAGCAAAAGCTTACCCCTCTTGATCTGAAGCTGTGCGCTTACCTGCACCTTAAGATGGATACAAAGAAGATTGCCCAAATTCTGCATATTGAGCCGAAGAGTGTGCGTATGAGCCGGTACCGGATCAAACAAAAGCTGGGATTAGGGAAGGAGGAAGATTTGAATGTTTTTTTGCAGAATTTGGGATAAGCTGCCTATTTAGACCGGCAAAACCAATTGTGCCAGCAAAAGTGCTGTGATAAAGAGTAAACATTTGGGCATGTATGCTTATTGTATGATGTAAGGCCTGGACCCATCATTAGGATAGGCTACTTTTATGTCTTCTCTATACTTAAGTCCTGCCCACACATAATTGTCCTCATTATATTGCTGTGTCATGGTTTCATCAATGATACAGCTGTCTTTAAATGAATAAATATAAAATGGGAAATATACGCCAATCCGGGCGTTTATACTGTCAATATCCATATACATTTCACCCTCATTCCTTCCTAACAGCTCAGCTTTTCCATCATTATCAAAGTCTGTTAGCTGAAGAGGATTGTCAAGGTGATCGTCAAAAACCAATTTAGCTTTATTATCCCGGATCCGGATAATAGAGAACTCCCCACGCCCTGCACCATAGATATAGCCAAAAAGGAATATCAAAGTCTGCCCCGGTTCTTTATGAATAAAAACCTGTTTTGAGGGCACCTCATTCTTAGTAACAGCTAGGAACGAACTATCAACTAAATCCCAAACATCCTTAGCCTTAAAAGATTGTTGGTGCATTCCATTAAATGAAATAGTGATCGTTTGAAACAGACCAGGATCGCCTTCTGCGGGCGGCGTTGTTAAAGTAATGGTATCCGGCCTGTTGTCATTATTCAGGTCATAAATGACCCGTTCAACATCTTCCCGGATAGCCGTTGCTACTACCGGGGTATCAATTTTCACTTCGTTTGCATTGTTTTGCCGAACCCTTTGCGTGCATCCTAAGAATAGCATCCCTGCTATTAATAATGGGCATAATTTCATAAGTATGTTTATTGTCCTGACCTGTATATCTGGCAATTGTCCCAAGCATTAAAATTAAACAAAATGCGTTTATGCCGGTCAATTTCTTCCCATCATATATTCTTCGCAGTTAGCCTCAATTTTTCCCTTTTCCGTAAAAACTTTTCCCGATTGTTAAAATACCTTCCCATTTCTGACCGCACCTTTGCGGAAATCTGATCTTGTCATGAAGCGAGTTATACAATTTATACTCCTCCTGCTCCCTCTCTTTGGTTTTGCTATGAACGATGAAAATGAAACGGACTTCGGATCCATTAAAGGGAAAATCACCACCAATGATAACAAGGCTGCAGCAGCGGTAAGCATTGTAGTAAAAGGAACTGCTAAAAATACACTGAGTAACGAGGATGGTACTTTCACCATTCATCACCTGGCGCCCGGCAGCTATGAGCTGGAAGTATCGCTGGTAGGTTATGAAACACTTACGGAAAGTGTAACCGTAGAAAGGAATAAAACCGCCACCATTAACTTACAGCTGCAGGTGTCCAGCACACAGCTGCAGGAGATCATTATTACCCATACCAAAAATAAATACGCCAAAAAGGAAAGCGAACAGATTGCACGCCTGCCTATCAAGAACCTGGAAAACCCACAGGTGTACCAGGTAGTAGGTAAAGCGCTGATGGATGAACAGGTAGCCACTGAGCGTACGGATATTTACCGGAACATTCCCGGCGCTGTACCTAATTTTATAGCCGGCGGATCACAGGGTATGACCATGCGCGGCTTTTCCAATACCGTGGGCATGCGGAATGGTTTGGTTACCAGCGCCGTAGTTCCATTAAACCCCATCATTCTGGAGCGGGTGGAAGCTATTAAAGGGCCTGCCGGTACTTTATTCGGCAGTAACCGCAACATTACTTTTGGCGGTGTTTTTAATTACGTGACTAAAAAACCGTATGAAGATTTTGGCGGTATGATCAGCTATACCGGCGGCAGCTACGAGCTAAGCCGGGTTGCTGCAGATGTAAATGCCCCGCTGAATAAAGATAAAACCTTACTGTTCCGCCTGAACGCCGCTGCACAATCAGAAGGTTCATTCCAGGACCAGGGATATGCAAAGAACTATACAGTTGCGCCCAGCTTCTCGTACCAGGTAAATGAACGGTTGAAGCTTACGGTAGAAGCGGAGCTTACCCGCGCTAACTATACGACTACCTCCCTGGCTATTGGATCACTGAAAAATGTAACCGCCCGTAACTTTAAAGATCTGCAGCTGAATTATAAAGCTTCTTATATCAATAATGGCGTAGACGTTAGTAACGGTATTAATAATGTACAGGCACTGGTTGAATATAAAATATCCGATAAGTGGAAGTCACAAACCAACTACCTGTATTCAGAAGGCTTTTACAAGCATTTTTACTGGACAACCCTTACAATGCTCACGGATTCTACTATGGGCCGTTCTGTAAGGAACCAAACCCCGGAAACCTTTGGTAATACCGAGCTGCAGCAGAATTTCATCGGTGACTTTAACATAGGATCACTGCGCAACCGTATGGTGATCGGGTTGGATTATAATTATAACTATAACGACTTATACCGTGTTACGTTAAATTTGGATGCGGTAAATATCCGCCAGCCTGTAAAAGACGTTAGTGTTGAAGAGCTGAACGCACTTTCTGTTCAGAAAGGTTTTGCCAGCACCACCACTAAAGCTTACAGCTACAGCGCATATGCTTCCGATGTATTGAACATTACCCCCAACCTGATGGCCATGTTAAGCTTGCGGGTAGACCGGTTCACCACAAAAGGCACGTACACCCCTGCTACGGGTAAGTATGCCGGTGAATACAGCCAAACCTCCCTGTCGCCTAAGTTTGGATTAGTGTACCAGGTGGTACCGGAAAAAGTATCCGTATTTGGTAACTACATGAATGGGTTTGTGAACCTGGCGCCGGTTCCACAGCCGGACAATACCATCCTGGAGCTAAAACCCCAGTATGGCAACCAGTGGGAAGGCGGGGTGAAGTTTGATGTGATCAGTGGTAAATTAAGCGGCTCTGTAAGCTACTATGACATTGCAGTTACCAACTCCACCCGTATAGAAGTAATTGACGGGCAAAACTTCACTGTGCAGGATGGCACCCAGCACAGCAAAGGCTATGAGGTAGAAGTGATCGGTAACCCCGCTGCCGGCGTAAACATTATAGCGGGTTATGCGCATAACGAGAACAAATACACGAAAGCATCCGCTGCCCTGGAAGGCAAATATGTAACTTTTGCACCTAAAGATGTAGCCAACCTGTGGGTAAGCTATGCTATTCCGCAAGGTAAAGTGAAAGGCCTGGGTTTTGGCGTAGGCGGTAACTATGTAAGCGATTCCTGGTTTGAAGCTACCAACACATTTGTACTGCCGGGGTATACCTTATTGAATGCCACCATCTTTTACGACCAGCCTAAGTTCCGCCTGTCTGTAAAAGGTAACAACCTGTTAAATAAACAATACTGGAATACCAATGGTACACCGCAGAAACAGCTGAATTTCCTGGCCAGTGTAGCCTTTAAGTTCTGATAGCCTTTTCCATTAAAACAAAAAAAGACCTGAGCGTTCAGGTCTTTTTTGTTTTATACCTTTTCGGCCAGGCCCATTTGTTGCATGGCAGTATAATCCACTTTCCCGTTGGGCGTTAATAAGAACTCATCCACCTGCTGTATCCGGAAGACGCTAACATGCAGCTGCAGCTTTTCGCTTAGTAATTGCTTAATGGCGCTACTATCCAGCGCTCCCAGGTGCTGCACCAGCAGGTACTTATCTTCCACGCCTATGCATGCCACTGTTCCTCCATTCAGCGTATTTTTCAGGATGGCCTCTACCTCATCCAGGTTCACACGGGTGCCAAAGAGCTTTACAAACCGTTTCATGCGGCCGGTAATGTAATAGTAGCCGTCCGCATCTTTTTCAGCCATATCACCGGTATACAAAACGGGGTGGTGGTCAAAGGTTTGCAGATCCGCTGTGCCGGTAGCATAACCGCCAAACACATTAGGGCCCGTGTATACCAGCTCCTGCGTGTCGGGGCTTATATCAAAACGGCCGTTCTTAACGGGTATGCCAATGGAGCCGGCCTTGCTGAGCAGCGCCTCTGGCGGCAGGTAGGCCATACGTGCCGTGGCTTCCGTTTGCCCGTACATAATGTAAAACCGTTTATCCCGGACAGCCATATATTCCCCGAAGGTTTTGGCCAACACCGGGCTAAGCCTGCCGCCGGCCTGGGTCATATACCGCAGGGAGGCGTATTCTTTTTTACAGAACCCAATGCGGTGCAGCATTTCATATACATAGGGCACCCCTGCTACCGACGTGTAACCATAGCGGTTAAAATCTTCCCAGAACTCTTTTTGCACTACATCCCGGCTGGTACATACCACCTGCCCGCCGGCTATGCTATTGGTGGTAAAAACAGATAACCCGTATGAATAAAATACCGGCAGGGTAAGCGGGGTTACATCATGGTGCTGTATTGGTAAATAGTCAATGATAGATAAGGCATTCTGCACCAGGTTATCCTCCGACAGCTTTACAAACTTGGGAGAGCCGGTGGTGCCGGAAGTGCTTAACAACACTTTAATATCCGGGTGAATAGAGTATCCGGCTTGCACCGTATTCTTGAACAGGCGGACAGTAGCTTCAAATCCTTCCACGGCTGTGCGGGATGGATCGTAGATATAACAGGGCCTGTACAGCTGCTCCAGCTGCTGCTTGTAAGCTATGTTTAGCTTAGGGCTCAGTAAAGCAATGGTGAACGGGCTATCCAGGAAGTTTAATAAAGCTTCAATAGCGGCAATGCTGTTATCAAGATATAAGAATGCCAGGCCATGCTGCGGCTCAAGATCCAGGGTATGTGTAAGATCACTTACCCCAAAATGCTGTCCCGTAGCGGCATCTACATATTCCAGCTGGGGGTTGGCGGCTATCAGGTCATACAATTTTGTCATCAGTCAATAGCTATTTGATGTTTGCGCAGTGTTTCCTTTACTTTTTCCACGCTGCTCATTTCCAGCACTTCTTCCGTATCAATAGAAATATTAAAAGCAGCTTCCAGCTCAGTGATCAGATAAATGTGTGATACCGAATCCCATTCCGGGATGCTTTGATAGCTCAGCTCATTGGTGACCTGCGCTGCGGGGATGGATAAAGCGGCAGCGAATATATCCTGCAATTGTTGTGTTGCGTTCATGTTAAATTATATTTTTACTTTTTTCCAGTTACCTCTTTTAAAAACAGTGATACAGGCAGCGGCCAATACCAGCTCTGATGCCAGGATGGCAATGAAAATACCTTGTGCGCCCCAGCTGTAATGCAGGCCCAGTAAGTAAGCCAGCGGCAGCTGTGTAACGTAGAACATCAGCACATACAGTAAGGTTACTACGTGTACGGAACCGGCTGCGTTCAGCGAGCGGGAAATGACCATGGTATATCCAAAGAAAAAATAGGCAATGGCCATATAGCGCAGGTACAGCGCTGCGTTTTGTGCAACAATGGTTTCCCGGGTAAATAAATGCACAATGTTTTCCCCGGCCAGCAATAACACCAGGGCAATAGCCCCCAGGAAGAACATGTTAAAAGTGCCGGTTTTCCATACAGACTGTTCTGCCCTTTCCGGTTGACCTGCGCCCAGGTTTTGCCCGGTTAATACACCGGCGGCATTGGCAATACCCCATGCCGGTAATACGGTGAACATAATAATGCGGTTAGCCACAATGTAACCGGCCAGCACACTCTCCCCCAGCTTTGCTACAATAATGATCATCAGAAAACGGCTGGATGAGGGCACCAGGTATTGTACCGTACCGGAAGCCGCCAGCTTTAACAGCCGTTTAATAATGTCCGGTACCAGCATCAATTGCTTTTTGCCGATCACGATCCTTTTTTCCTGCGTGGCAAAATACCAGCATTGGTAGCCCACACCTATGCAATTGGCAATACCAGTGGCCATAGCGGCGCCCAGCAAACCAAAGGCAGGTATAGGTCCTGCCCCAAAGATCAGAACAGCGCATAACACGGCATTCACCGCATTGGACAACATCAGCGTGCGCATAGCCATAGCGGCATTACCGGCCCCGCGGAACACACCGTTCAGCAATACGCGCATCACCACAAAAATGATACAGCCAAACATAATGCGGGAAAACAGGTCGCCTTCCACTACCAGCGACGGTGAAGCGCCTGCCAGCTGCAGAATGCCTTTGTTAAAGCACATAGCCAGCACACTAAACAATACGGAAAGTACAATGCCCAGGTAAATGGCCTGCATAGCAGCCAAGCCGGCGGTTTGCGGTTTCTTTTCCCCTACCCGCCTGGATATGATGGCCGTAGCTGCAATGCTTAAACCCATTGCTACAGAATGGAAAATGATGATCACAGAATTGGTAATACCTACAATAGTAATAGCCCGTTCTCCCAGGCTGCTTACAAACAGCAGGTCCACCATTACAAACAATGATTCCATGGCCAGCTCCAGCATGGTGGGCACGGATAATAAGAACGTAGCGCGGTTCACACTACCGGAGGTAAAATCTTTTTCGGTGCCGGCAATAGCATGTTTCAATAAATTAAATATAGAGCGGGCTCTGAAAAGCACAGCGTTCATGAGCAATGGTTTAACGTTAAAAATGTTCCTGCACCAGCTGTTCTACAGGCGCTTTTGCAGCAGCCACGCCAAATTCCTGGTAAGCAATACGTTCCTCTACCTTGTAGATCTCTTTACCGGCTATGGTATTAATGATGCGGGAATTGCGGTAAGCGCCCATCCCAAGGTCGGGCGTTACAAAGCCATGGGTGTGCAGCTCCACGTTCTGAACAAAGATCTCGCTGTTGTTAATGTCAATGGTATAGTTGCGATGCACATCCGGCAGCTTATCCGGCATACGGCGTATGCGTTCATGAATGCCCTGTATAAATGCAGGCTCATTATACTTATAGCCGGTAGCCAGCACCACCGCATTGGTATGGTGTGTAAACGGCTGTTGCTGCTGCACCTGTGTAAATTGTAAAGCGTAAGCATGTTGCCCGGCACCGGCAGTAATGCTGTTTAGCTCACTGCAGGTTTTCAGCTGCACATTTAAGGTTTGCCCGCCCACACTCATTTCATACAGGGTATCAAAAATTTCGTTGATGAGGGCATAATTAATGCCTTTGAACAATGGGTTTTGTGTCGATAAGATCTTGCGGCGTTTTTCTGGCGGCATGTTGTAAAAATAATCCACATACTCCGGGGAGGTCAGCTCCAACGTGAGTTTGGAGTACTCCATCGGGTAAAATCTTTCTGCCCGGGTGATCCAGTCCAGCTGAAAACCGTTCCTGGTTTCCGGCAGCAGGTCGTGAAAAATCTCCGCAGCGCTTTGCCCCGAACCAATAATAGTAAGCGCTCCTTGCTTCAAAATATTGGCTTTGTTAGATAAGTACTCCGATGTGTGGATCACGTTCGGCAACACCGCCCTGTTCACAAATGCCGGTACATAAGGCTGGGTACCGGTTCCCAGCACCAGCCTTTCCGCATAATAGGTGGTTAACTGGCCGGTTTTAGTATTTTGCACGCTTACCTCATACAGCTCATTGTTATAAGCTACTGATACTACTTTGTGCGAAAACCGGCAGGAGGGTAATTGCTCAATCACCCACTTGCAATACTGGTTATATTCCTTGCGCAGCATGTAAAAACTTTCCCGGATAAAGAACGGGTACAGCCGGTTTGTTTGTTTCAGAAAATTCAGCCAGCTGAAATGGCTGGTAGGATCGGCCATGGTAACCAAGTCCGTGCCCATGAAAGGGGTTTGCAAAGTAGCATTGTCTAACATCAACCCGGGATGCCAGTCAAACACATCACCCTGGTCAAAGAAAACAGCATGCACGCTTTTAACCGGGTGTAACAATGCAGCCAGCCCCAGGTTAAAAGGACCAATGCCAATGCCGATGAGATGATATACCTGTTGTTTATTCATTTTAAATTTGTTTTACTGTTTGTGGGGTAATGTGCTGTGCCTCCGGGAATTTGGCCCAATACCATTCCCGGTAACAGAAATTCAGGTTAGCTTTTTTATGCGGCAGCTCAATCACCTTCTCTATCCTGAAGCCTACATGTGCTTTATTCATAATAGCTGCCAGGGATTCTACCGATCCTTCACCCACCATTTTGCCCACCTGTGGTTGCGCAAATACAAAATCCAGCATGGATTGGGTGGATGGGGAGGCAAATTTTTTCCTGGGATCAGTAGGTGCAATAAACTGGTGCGTGCCATAATCAGTGGGCAACGCATCATAGTACTCAGCCAGCATATCGCGCACTACCCAGTACACTTCAAAATTGTATGTAGGCTCACCGTTTATTTCACCAATGTAGCTATGGGCGGCATTGCCCGGTAACATAGTACGGTAGTAGGTTTCCAGCTGCTGTAAAGGCCAGTCCATTTTCCAGATCTTTTTAGCATGCTCCCGGTTAAACCAGTCGTGCACCATTTCCAGATCACGGTCTATATCAAACGGGCGTATGCTTACCGTTACATTTTCTTTAGGAAAATAGCGGCTGTATACCGTGCCTGTGCCTGTTGGGTTAATGAGCGCCCTGGAAAAGAAGTGCTTGTGTAAAGGGTTGGGGGTATTTCGCAGCTTGTTATTGGATAACAGCTGTTTAATTACACCGGTGCTATCTGCCGCCTCCAATGTTTGAATAGCGTGGTACGCCAGCTGAATTAAATGAATTTCATTTGCCTGGTAATGATAGCCCAGCGCACCTATAACCGGCATCAGGTTATCAATAATGAATGCCTCTGCATAGGCTAATCCATTCTCTGTTAACGATGGCAGGTATTGCTGCAAATAGCTTTCAAACCAGGCTATAGGATCAGGTATTCCCTGCGGTACATCCGGCAACGGATCTATGCGTGTTGCGCTCACAGACGGTGCACAGCGCTCAATAATAGCGGCCAGGCGGTCTGCATCTATTACTTTTATTATGCCTGTAGCTACCTCTCTTTCTCCTGCAGGAAGATCATAAACGTGATACCCGCTCTCTGAAAAATATTTCAGGGGTACAAACACTTCCAACCCAATGGATGAAAAGTCCAGGCGCAGGTGTAATGCATAACCGGTAGTTTTAAAGAACGCGGCCAGCGGTGCGTCATATTTTGGCATACCCCCATAACAACTGCTGTTATTGAGCTCCCGGCAGCAGTAATGAAGCAGCGCCGGAATTTTTTCACTTTGTGTTTGCGTTATTGGCGGACTAATAACCTGTATCTCCATTTTAATTTTTTATTTTAATTAACCATGCACGTATTTCAGCTACTGCCAGCTGCACGCGCAGCCTGCCGAATAGCTGTCCCTGCTCCGGTGTAGCCATACAGGGATCACCGGAAACACCGGCAGCATCCAGCGGGCCGTTACCACCTTTGGTAGTGTCACCGCTGGCGAAATAAGCGTGTCTAACAGCTGCTGGTGTGGCAGCCCATGTTTCTGCAGCATCCCACAAACCTCCATGTCCGCCGGGCACCTGGCCCCTGGCGGCAATCATGGCTTCTATTTGCGTTCTTGCTTTTGCATAGCCATCGCTGGAAAAAAATACGCGTACACCCTTTGGCTGCAGCGTGCTGTCTAAACGGGCAGCCAGTATTTTTAAAGGCTGCTGGCTGTTGAAATGATCGCTGAGCAATACTATGTACCGGAAACCAGCCATCACCATGCTGCGCACCAGGTCTTCATGCACGCTGGTAAATGTTTGATCGCTCAGGGAAATAGTTCCCGGGAAGCGTTCCAGCACCGGGTGATTTGGCGCAAAGGGCAGTATAGGCGCTATCAGCGTATTCCCTAAACTATCTGCAATTTGCGCGGCATACCGGCGCACCCGGTAATTATGCTTACCCAATACCAGGTGCGGGCCGGATGCCTCTGTACCACCACTAAAGATCAATACCGTTTGTGCACCGGCACGGATCCTGGCAGCCAGCTCCCGCGAGGTCAGATCTTCCATGAACAGCTGCTGCGCATGCAGCCGGCTGCACACTAACAGGGCCAGCAGGCAAATACTGATTAGCTTTCTCATACTATTTCCAGTTGCGGACGCAGTTTGGTTTTAAAAGCAGCCACCGGGTTCTGTAAGCTACCCACTGAATGCACCTCAAAAGGATTAGCGCGGTTGCGCAGCTGCCGGTTATTACTGATCTGCATCTTATTCAGCGCATCCGGGTTAAACTGCGGTACAAACAGATCGTCGCGTTTAAACTTTGCCGCCAGTTCGGGATGCGCCTGCTGGTACTGTAATATTGTTTCCGCAACCAGCTCCCAGAAACGGGTTTCCGGGTAATCTGCATGCTCCACCAAAATGGCGGAGATGAAACGGAAAATGGAATCAAATACCTGGGTAAAGATGGGCAGCGTACGCGCTTCTTCAGCCACCGGTACCAACAGGCGTTTAGCCGCTTCCGGTAGTACGGTATCTGCATTCATAACAGATACTTCCTCTCCAATGTCTTTCATGATGGCCCTTACCGGTACATTATTCTCCAGCACCAGTATCAGGTTTTCCCCATGTGGCATAAATACCATATCGTATTTATAAAAGCAGTGCAGCAGGGGACTCATATAACAGTAGAAATATTGACGCAGCCAGGCATCTGTATCCCTCCCGGAGCTGCGGATCAGTTCCGGAAGTAAGGCATTGCCATTTACATCTACATGCAGCAGCGCGGCCATGGTCATCAGGCGCTGGCCCGGTTGCACTTTCGGCATTGGGCTTTCACGCCATAAGGCGGCCAGCATTTTTTTATAAGGGCTATCTGTTTTGGTGGCCTGCTCATAAATATGATTGGAATAACCCGTGGTGGCTATTTCCCGCAGGGTACAAAAACCTGTTTCCTGCAAATAGGCATCTCCTTCTACCAGCGTATGCACCCATTCATTAATTACCGGGGTGGTACGCATAAAGTAGGGCGATAATCCCCGTACATAACCCATGTTTAAAATAGACAGCGCTGTTTTTACATAGTATTTCTGCGGCTGATCTACATTAAAAAAAGTACGGATAGACTGCTGGGGCAAATACTGGTCATCCCCGTAACCCAGATATACCAGCTTATGGGCGGCAATATCCGGCGCAAAAATGCCGGCCAGCTTATTAAACCACTGCCAGGGATGCACCGGCATAAAAATATATTGCGCCGGATCCAATGCTTTCCCGGTAAGTATTGCATTAAAGGCGGCTACTTTTTTGGCGCCCAGCTCCTGCTGTTGCACCTGCTCGTAGGTAAGCGGGGCTATGCTGGTAAATTCCGTACAGTCCCGGCGGCCGGCTAGCCATATTAAAGAGAATGGTGTAGCAGCTTCCGGCGCAAAACTTCTATAGTCCGTAGCATCAAAACCTATACGCCCATTGTTGGCTACAAAGCGGGGATGCCCGGTCATGGCATGCTCTATTTCCTGGTAACCTGCGGTGGCCAGGTATGCTGCGGAAGGCCCTTCCTGTGTATGGATGTAAGCGCTGCCATACAGCGTAGCGCTTACTTCTTCCATATACACCGGCAGCAGTGCCGGGTCCATGTTCATCTGTTCATTAAATTCCACTATGAAGGCCAGCGCATCCAAAGGTGCATATACGCCATCAATCAATTTTTTTATAGAGGGTGTATCAATATACCAATGCCGGAGCTGCAAAATTTTTGCGCGGAAATGATAGACCACTTTTATACTTTCTGCAGACAGCGTATAATAATTCCATCCCTCTTTTGCATACTCAAATGCAGGCGTTATAATTTGCTCGTGGGCAAACTCCGCAATCATTTTCCGGATATGCAGGCGGTTCACCTTTTCCCAGACAGCCGGTTGCAGGTGGGCCACCGCTTCCCGGGGATCTATTGAATAAGACATGATATTGCTGTTTAGATTAAAGCACTTGTTTTAAATACCGCCAAAGGATTTTTAAATGTCCCTGCAAATTGCTGGCTTTTGAACGGGTTGTTCGGCTCTATCATCCGCTGGTTATTGCGGATCTGCAGGCGGTTCAGGCAGGTTTTAATGATCTCGTCCGCAAACAGATCGCTACACCGGAATTTTTCTTCCAGCTCCGGGTGCAGCTGCTGGTAGTCCAGTATACAGTCTGCTGCCAGCTCCCAGAATTTTTCTTCCGGGTAATCTGCATGCTCCACCAGTATGTGCGATACGAAGCGGAAAAAGCAATCGAAGATCTGTGTGAAGATGGACAGGATCTTCAGCTCTTCCGGTACCGGTATTACAATGCGTTTTACATGCCCCGGCAGCTCCAGGTTGCTGTTCACAATGGCTACTTCTTCTGCTATATCCTTCATGATGGCGCTTACCGGCACATTGTTCTCCAGCACCAGTATCACATTTTCACCATGCGGCATAAAACGCAGATCATAATAGTAAAAGCAATGCAGCAAAGGGCTCAGGTAACATTGCAGGTAATGCTGCAGCCAGGTTGTAATATCAAGCCCGGATGATTTAATGAGCACCGGCAGCAAGGCCGTGCCATGTGCATCAATATGCAGCAATGCCGCCATGGTCATTAAACGCTGGCCGGGCTGCAGCTTGGTCATGGGACTTTCCCGCCATAAGGTGGCCAGCATTTTCTTATACGCGCTTTCTGTTTTAATAGCGGTTTCAAAATACCGGTTGGTGTAACCCATGGTGGCGGCCTCCCTTAACATGGTAAAACCCTTTTCCTGCAGGTAAGCGTCACCGTTTACCAGGTCGCTAACCCATTCATTAATGGCGGGCGTAGTGCGCATGTAATAAGGCGATAAGCCGCGCATGAAACCCATGTTCAGGATAGACAGCGCCGATTTTACATAAAACCTTTCAGGCGTACTCACGTTAAAGAGCGTACGAACAGATTGCTGGGGTAAATAGGTATCTGCTCCATATCCCAGGCATACCAGGTAGTTAGCCGCAATGTCCGGCGCAAAAATGCTGGCCAGCTTGTTATACCATTGCCAGGGGTGCGTGGGAAAGAATAAATACTGCGCCGGGTCCAGGCCTTTTGCTGTCAGTATTTCGTTGAAGGCTGCGCGGGTAGCTGCATCCAGCTCCTGTTCCATTACCTGCTGATAATCCAGCGGCGTTATAGCGGTAAATTCTGTTCTGCTTACATGTCCTGCCAGCCATATTACTGCGAAGGGGCTGGCTGCTTCCGGCGCATAACGGCGGTAATCAACGGTGTCGTATCCTATGCGCCCGTTATTGGCTACAAAACAGGGGTGACCGGCCATCATGGAATGTTCCACTTCCTGGTAATCGGCCTGTGTAAGCGCTTCCGCTGTAAGCGTGTTATAGGTGTGCATGTAGGCGCTGCCATATAAGGTGCTGATGATCTCCTCCAAATAAGTAGGCAGCAGCTCCGGATCAAAACCCAGCTTTTCACTGAACTCTGTAATAAAGCTCACGGCTTCCAGCGGTGCGGGTTTACTATCCACATACTTTTCAATGGAGTTTGTATCTATATACCAATGATCCAGGCTTAGGATCTTTGCACGAAAGCTGTAACTGATGGCCTTCGCAGGCGACAGAACATAATGCTGCCAGCCTTTATGAATATATTCCAGCTGCGGTTCAATCAGCAGCTCATGGGCAAATTCTGCAATGATCTTTTTCAGGTGTAAGCGGTTCACCCGGGCCCAGGTGGCCGGATCCAGGTGCGCTACTGCATCCTCCGCAGCTATTTTCAATGATTCCTGTAGCATGTGCAATTAGTTTTTTGGGTGATAGGCTGCGCCGTGTTGTTTGATCAGCTGCAGGATGTGGCGGATGTGATCCAGCGTAGTAAGGGGGTTCAGCATAGTGAATTTTAGGTAAAAGTCACCATTCACCCGCGTGCTGGCTACCAATACTTCACCGCTGTTAAACAGCGCCTTTTTAATGTATTGATTGAGCGCACTCAGGTCACTGCCCTTATACTTTTCCGGCGCGTAGCGGAACAGGATCACACCAATGTCTGAATAGCTTAGCAGCTCCAGGTCAGAATCCAGCGCAATTACTTCTGCAGCCTTTTCTGCTGTTTCAATAATCGTTTCTGTATAAGCTCCCAGCTTTTGCTTGCCCATCAAACGCAGGGTGAACCACAGTTTCAGCGCATCAAAACGGCGGGTGCTTTGGGTTACGGATTTATTGATCTGGTTCAGGTCATCATAATCCTCATCCTTGGGATTTAAATAATCTACGTGCATACGCAGTAATTGCAGGTACTTTTTATCCCTTACAATAAATGCGCTGCTGCTGATTGGCTGGAAAAATGATTTATGATAATCAATCGTAACAGAATGCGCCAGCTCCATACCATTCAGCAGGGAGCGGTATTTTTCCGTCAGCAGCAGCCCGCAGCCATAAGCCGCATCTATATGATACCAGAGCTTGTATCTTGCGGCTATACGGCCAATTTCTGCCAGGGGATCCAGGTTGCCGAAATCTGTAGTGCCGGCCGTAGCTACAATAGCAATGGGTATATTGCCCTGGCTGATCTCCCGTTCAATGGCTTCCTGCAGCAGCAGGGCATTCATGCGGAAACGCTCATCTGTTTTTATCTCTACCAGCGACTGTTCTCCCAGGCCCAGTAAGGCAGCGTTTTTATGATTGCTGAAATGCGCTTTTTCTGAGATAAAAATGCGGTAGCGGGAGGCCTCTGCCGGTAATCCTGCTTTTTTAATATTATGCTGCGTGTATGCGGTAGCGTAATAATCCCTTGCCAGCAAAAGGCCCATGAGGTTACTTTGCGAGCCACCGGCAGTGAACACTCCATCAGCTTCTTTCCCAAACCCTATTTCATTACAGGTCCAGCTGATAAGCTTTTGCTCCATGAGCGTACCACCTGCGCTCTGGTCCCAGGTATCCTGTGAGGAGTTAATGGCAGCGATCAATACCTCTGCACCTATGGCCGGTATTACCACCGGACAGTTCAGGTGTGCGATATATTCCGGCAGATGAAAGGCGGTAGCATGTTTTACATACAGCTCCTGCACTTCCTGCAGCAGGCTTTCATAATCAGGCAGGGGTGTATCAAAATCAATGGCTGCAAATGCGGCCTTCAGTTCTGCTGCGGGTATGCCGCTGAAAGGTTTGCGATTCCTGTGCAGGAAATTCACTACCAGGTCATGCGCGCCGGTAATGGCTTTGCTGTATTCAGCAGCCGCACCTTCATGAAAAATATCAGGATAGGTTTCCTTTTCCCTGGTTAAAAGATCCGGTCCGGATTGCGGGAGTTCAGCATACATTGTGTTGCTCATATAATGCATTAATTTTTATAATGGTTCCATTAAAAAAAACGTTGGGCTCAGGGCCGTGTATCACGGTCCTGGAAAGGGGTAGTATGGCGTGTGTATTATTACATATTCGCTAATGCGGAATGATACACCTTACCATAATGTTCTTCCATAATGAGGTAAGGATTTTCCGGGTGCGTAACGGACCGGATATTAATTAAGCTGGTTTTACTCATCATCCGCAGCATGAGCCTGCGCTCACATTTCACCAACTGGCCGTATTCTTCGCGGAAGCCCGCCAGGAAAGCGTTACGGCCATGTGCGCATAAATGGTTATTTACAAATATCAGGTCGCCTGCTTCGGGAATAAACTCATTATAGATCAATCCCTTTGCTTCTTCCCAGAAACGTTTTAAATTTTCGAGGGCTTCCGGTGTCTGGTCTGCATTTACATTATAGATCTGCTCTGCCGCATCAAACCGCATAAAAGGCGCATCCTCGTTGCCATATAATACTGCTGTGCAGGTTTCTTCGCCGGTAGCATCATCCTGGTCATAATTCGCATCCTTGGGGCATTTATATATGGGCCTGAACAGCTCTTTCATAACGTCATTAGGCTTTCCATGCGAGCGGATGGAGTATAACATAGAGGGCACCCGTTCCTCATTGCGCAAGAACAGAAAGCTTAAAAAGTCGGCTGCATTGTACAGGAAAGCATCTTCCGTATGTACAAACAGATCGGTCCTGGAACCGGAGCCGGTTTGCGTATGCATCATTTTTTCATCAGGAATAATGGCATGCATTAAGCCACCGCCTTTACGCTGCGCAAAATATTCTACCGGTTTGGAGGGAACTGCGCCATGTAATAAGGAGGAAATAAATCCATACTCCACTATCTTATTATAGTCTGTTTCCTGCCAGGAAGGCGGCGTTGGGCCCAGCTCCTCCTGCCCTATTTCTATTAGTCCCCTAAGCACAATGGCGCCGTATTGCTGCGCAGTGAAATCAGTTCCAAAGCTACTTAAGATACGTGCAATACGTTCCGGCAATAATTTAAATGCGTTCAAATGCAAAGTGGAAATAAATTCAGGATTCTCGTAGTCCTGATATTTCCGTTTTAGCTTTTTACCAATGTAAGTGATCTCCATTCGTTCTTCATCGGTAACATCAATAATTAAAGGTTGCATAGGTGGAGAAAAAGCAGGATACGTTGTTGTTGAATATGCCTGCATACTGGTGCCAATCCGGGGAAGCGTCTCTATCCTGGGTTCCATGGTACTAAAATTTTTTAGGTAAACTATGAGGTCTGGTTACTTCGGGTTTTCTGGTTTTTTAAAAAAGATAATGTTTGTGTGTACAGCTACATGCTGTATCATTAGGTTAATGCAAATGTGCAGCTTCCGGATGTAGGCTTTTGATCAAAAGCGGAAAACAATTTACGCAAAGAGGAAATTGATACGCGCGCATTAAATGACTGTTATCTTATGATAAGATAACAGCGGATTCAATATCTTTATCAGACAGGAAACCATAAAGCGAAGCGTATGCCAGTAATTAAAAAAAACGTATATCTGTTATCGTTGTTTGTACTTTGCTCGTGTGTAAATAATAAAAGACAAGAAGATGCGTATAAAGTACCGGATGTGCCTGTATTAACAGCGCTGCCCGATAAATATGTACCTGTTAACACAATAGATACTGCAGAAAACATAGACCTGCTGCCTGAAAAAAAGGAACTATTAATAATAAAGGCTACCTATATACCGCAGGATTCTATAAAATTATATGGCCTTGATACTATGCAATTTCATCATCCCTCTTACTATACTGATATTGAAAAAGGTTACGGCTGGCAGTTTAGTAATGGCATTCGTCCCCACTATACCCGCGACGACAAGGGAGGTGAAAGAGAGGTTTATTCTGAGATGGCTCCGTATGCAACGGTTACACGCTACGCTACCCGTAAATCAGATGGTATAGGAGAAAGGAAAGGCACTTTTGATTTCAGGATCTATGGTGTTGTGATAGGCACCCGGCGTAAAAATGACCAGGAGCTGTATGTTAAAGCATACCCGCTGTTGAAAAAGGTAAGAATAGCAGATTACTGGAGTGCAACCATGGAGAAAGATTCCGTTCCTATACCTAATTATGAGGACAAGATAGATTCTACACACGCGGTGTATATGAAGCTATCCATTGATTAATTACGCCCCCGCCAAAGCGGTGCACAGCCTGCCCCGCCCAGCGGGGAATGCCATTGAAAATAAATTATGATGTGAGTAATTAAATGCTTCGATTCCTACTTGTTAGCTCTTGATAAACCATTTATTACTTAGCCGGTTTTACCGGTACGCTCTGTCGGCCAGCTACTTTGGGCACTACGGGCAGGCTTTCATTCCCCGCTTCGCCTACAGATTGTACGGCAAAAAAGTAATTATCTTTTGAGTAAGGGAGCTTGATATTCGTATCAGCAGTAAAAAATTTCTTTTGCCATACTGCGCTGCTGGATTCCCGCATCATTACATAGTAACCTTTTACTTTCCCGTGCAGCGGCGCTTTCCAGTGCAGCGTAGTAGCATTGCCCAAACCTGCTACATCTACCAATACCTCTTCCGGCATAGACGGCGCTTTGGCCAGGTTGGCAAGGTTTGACAGGTTCATGGCGGCATTCTTGCGCAGGTATTCAAAGTCCATGAATTTTACCAGGTCGCCATACTCGATGCCATTTTCAGTGCGCAGGTCCTGATGCTGGTGGTAAAAGTTCTCATTCATTTCTGTAAAGCGTACGGCAGCATATCCATTCTCTACAAAAGGGGAGTGATCCCCGCCGCGCAGGAAACGGTCGTTACGGTAGATCAGCACTACCTCCAAATTCGCCACATACCGCTCACCGGTTTCTTTTACATAGCGGGCCAGCTGCCGGGCCTTACCATCATTTTCCAGGCCCATTTGCCGGATGGCTGCAGCGGTAGCAGAATCTGTTTTATAAGGCAGCCCTTCGCTGAACACGCGGATCTGCGTATTATTAATAATGTTGGTTTCGTTGCTGTTATTACTGCCTACAATATCATTATTCAGCATAGCCTCAATATCCCAGTGCTGTTTGCGGGCCTTATCTGCTAAAAAGTGTGCGCCTAGTAAGCCCTGTTCTTCGCCACTTACGGTTACAAAGATCACGGTAGCAGGAAACGCATGGCGGCTCATTACCCGCGCACATTCTATTACCGCTGCACAACCGCTGGCATCATCATTGGCGCCGGGTGCAGTGCCGGTACGGTCCATTACATCTGTACGGCGGCTGTCCAGGTGCCCGCTGATAAGGAAGATGCGTTTATCATCAGGATCTGTTCCTTTTAAAACACCCATTACATTACCCAGGTTTATCGGCACATCTACCCGCTTACCGTCAGGCATATACGTAATAGTATCTATATAGGCCGTTAAACGCCCGCTGGATTGTGTAGCAAACTGGTTGAACTTACTTAACACCCAATTCCTGGCTGCGCCTATACCACGTTTAGCCTCTTTCTGCGTGCTCAGTGTACTGCGGGTGTCATAGGATACCATGGCCTGCACATACGCCTGCAGGGAATCCGCAGAAACTTCCTGCACCATTTGCGCTATTTCAGGATCCTGTTGTATAATAACCGGTGATTGCGCTTTTGCAGCACCAACGCTTACTGCCAGTAAAACAGTTATGAGGGCGTATTTCATATACTTATTATTAGACCGTTGATAAAGTGGTTCACTAATATAGGGTAGTATCCCCAGAAATTCATAGCACAATAGCAGCTGCAAGCATATTTTATTGCACGCTGAAGTATTTTTTTGTACCAGGTTGTAACCTTGCAGCATGAAACATGCGTTGTTCCTGCAATCTGAAATTGCCGATCCTTTCGCCATTTATACACAACAGCAAACCAGTAATCCTGTTTATTGGGATGCGCACAACGGCATTTGGGCGGTATACAGCTACGCTGCCTGCAAAACAATATTGGACAGCAGCAGCGCCTGGATACCGCCCCTGCCTGTTGTAACCAATGCGCCGGCGGCAAACCTCATCCGCAGCCAGCTGGCACGCTTAAGCAATACATCGCAACACGCATCTGCACGGGAAACTGCCTTACAGCTGTACAGGCAATATACCCGGGTAAACATCCCGGCATTAATGCAAACGCTGCTGGGTAATGAAACGGAAACAGACTGGGTGCAGGCGGTTTGTAAAAAATTACCGGTGCTTTATTTATTAAAAGGATTGGGGGTTACAAATGATGACAGTGCTTTCATCCTGGATAATATGCCCCTGCTTACACAACTGATGCTGTCTCGTGATACCCTTACACAACCCTCTGTGATTAACCATATCTATGAACCAGCGGCTAAATATGTACCACCCGGAGTGGGCGTTATAAGCAATTTAATAGGATTATTGATACAGGCCTATGATGCGGGCCGCGCTACCTCACCTTTGGCAGCGGGGCACATGCGTGCATAGCCAATCACTTTACTGTGTTCTTAGCGGCTACTGCGCTGCAATATCTTTTTTCGGAGTATAAAGCCGTGGCGCTAACAGGTGCGCCCATAGCCTATGAAGCGGTAATGAATGCAAGATTACCTGTAAGCATTCACCTTTCACTCAGATGCCGTTAGACTCTGTTAAAATAACAGGCTGGCCATCTGTGATCATGATGGTATGTTCATGCTGGGCCACAAAGCTGCCGTCGTTGGTAACCAGTGTCCAGCCATCACCTTTATTATATGCGTAGGTTGCGCGGGTGGAGATAAAAGTTTCAATAGCTACAATACCGTTCTTCCTGAAACGGTCCAGGTTAAAGCGGTCGTAAAAACAGGGAATTTCCTTGGGCGCTTCATGCAGGCTTCTGCCTACGCCATGGCCCACCAGGTTTTTAATTACACGGTATCCCGCTTTCTTGGCTTCCGTTTCTATTAACCTGCCAATTTCAGCGATCTTAACGCCGCCTTTAATATGCTGAATAGCTTTATGCAATATTTGCTTAGATGTATTCACCAGCGGGGCATGCTGGTGCAGGTCCTCTCCTAACACAAAAGAGCCGCCATTATCTGCCCAATAACCATCCAGCTCACCGGAAACATCCACATTCACCAGGTCGCCCTCCTGTAGTATGCGGTTGGAGGGGATGCCGTGCGCTACCTCATTGTTCACGCTAATGCAGGTCCAGCCGGGGAAACCATAAGTTAATTTGGGAGCAGATTTTACGCCTGCTGCTTCCAGCAGCTGCCCGCCATATTCATCTAACGCGCTGGTAGTCATGCCCGGTTGCGCGTATTCCTGCATTTGCCGCAGCACAGTACCTACGGCTTCACTTACCTTCTTAATGCCTTCAAGCTCTGTATTGGATGTAATTGACATAATTCAAATTTACGAATTATTTAGGATCAGGCGGTTATACGCTGGGCGCAATTTCATTTTGAGGCCCTGTTAAACCATGGGCATTATATGCAGTCTATCATACATACACCTTAAAAACTATATGCGTATGAAACGTATTATTTTTGCAAGCGCTTTTATAGCCTGTATGGCCATCAGTTATATGTCCAACGCGCAAACTGCCACACCGCGCGTTACACAACGCCAGGTAAACCAACAGAAACGTATAGCCGGCGGCGTTAAATCCGGTGAGCTAACTGCACGGGAAACAAAACACCTGGAAACAAGGGAAGCTAAGCTACAGCAGAATAAAAAAGAAGCTAAGGCAGACGGTGTGGTAACCGGCCAGGAGAGGCGCCAGCTGAAACGCGAGGAAAACCGCAACAGCCGTGCCATTAAGCGCCAGAAACATGATGCTCAGCAACAGCAACGATAAAAGATCTGGTTTTAGTTGTTATAATTTCAAGGGCTGTACCATTTACCGGTACAGCCCTCTTTCATTAAAATATTTATCGACGCCTGCCAATGAAAACATTGGTGCAGATCAAAAAGCGCCCGTGAACGCATATTTGCCGGAGCCTACATTTACCACCACATACCCCCCTTCAGTGCCGCTTACCTTTATATCTTTTTGTGATGAAAGAGCCTGCCCGCCTTCCTGGATATTTTCCGCGCTGCTGCCCGGTATGTAAATAGTAGCGGTAGTGTTGGCAGGAACCTCCACATTCAGTAAAATTTTCCCATCGCTTATTTTCCAGCCGGCAGCTGCTGCACCGTAATAAGTTTTTAAGCTGGCATTGGCGCTGGTAATACCACCACCGGGGTGCGGCTGTACTTTAATATGCTTGTAGCCCGGCGCATCGTCATACGTATCCAGGCCTGCCATAGTACGATACATCCAGTCGCCAATAGCGCCGTAGGCATAGTGGTTAAAGGAGGTCATGCCGGGATCCTGGAAAGTACTGTCGGGCTTCATGGAGTCCCAACGCTCCCAGATAGTAGTAGCGCCCATTTTTACCGGGTATAACCACGACGGATATGTTTTTTGCAGCAGCAGCTTATATGCTACCTCTGTTTGCCCGAAACGGCTTAACACATGGCACAGGAAAGGCGTGCCTAAAAAGCCGGTAGTAAGGTGGTTATGATAATGCTTAATATTCTCCACCAGCTCACCTACAATACGCGGGCGCATGGCTTCAGGCAGCATATCAAAATATAGGGTTAGCACATAGGCGGTTTGCGTGCCGGATACCAGCCTGCCGTTTGGTGTTACATATTCCTTTAGAAAAGCAGCTTTAATGCGGCGCAGCTGTTCTGTGTAATAGTTTACATCTTCTGTTTTACCTAATAGCTTAGCGGCATTGATCATGATCTGCGTGGAGTTGGCCCAGAAACACTGCGCCACCAGGCGACTGTCTGTTATAGCTGATACCGCGTTAAAAGCATCATTCTCCTCTGCACGGTAAGAGAGCCAGTCGCCAAACTGGAAGCCGGTATTCCACAGATCATTTTTGGCTGCCTTTTCAATATAACCTACCCAGGCTTTCATGCTGGGATATTGCTCTTCGATCAAACGGGCATCCCCGTATGCTAAATAAGTGTTCCAGGGAACGATGGTCGCTGCATCAGACCAGCCGGTAGCGCCCACCGGATCCGGGAACACCGATGTTAAGTTAGGTATCACAAACGGCACAGCGCCATTGGATGCCTGGTCAAAAGCCACGTCTTTTAACCATTTGGCAAAAAAGTTATTTACCTGACGGTTAAAGGTGGCGGTGCGGGAAAACATGGCTGCATCCCCGGTCCAGCCCAAACGTTCATCACGCTGCGGACAATCCGTGGGCACATCCAGGAAGTTACCCTGCTGGCCCCAGCGGATATTGTGCTGCAGCTGGTTTACCAACGGATCAGAACAGCTGAAATCCCCGGTTAAAGGCATATCGGAATACAACGCCACAGCTGTAAAATCAGCGGGGTTCAAAGGTCCGTTAATGCCTTTTACGCGGATGTAACGAAAACCATGAAATGTAAAATGCGGCTCAAATACTTCCGTACCATCACCTTTCAGTATGAACATATCTTCCGCCCTGGCGGAACGGAGGTTTTCATAATAAGGCTCCCCTTTTTTATCCAGCACTTCTACATGCGCTATCTTAACCGTATCACCTGCTTTGCCTTTTACTTTTACCTGCACCCAGCCTACCAGATTTTGCCCAAAATCCAGCACCTGGTCGCCTTTGGGTGTGGTAATAACTTTGGTGGGCGTAAAGGTTTCATGTTTTTTAATAAGCTCGTTATAGGAAGCGGAAAGGTTACTAAGCGGTGCATCTTTGATCTTAACTGCTGCCCACTGGCTGTCATCAAAGTCCGCGCCGGCCCAGCCTGTTTTTTGCAGACGGGCATCAAACACTTCACCATCATATATTTCAGACGATACAATTCCACCCGTAGCTGCTTTCCAGGAGTTATCAGATATTACTGTTTCCGTAGTACCATCTGTGTAATGAATATTCAGCTGGAACAACAAAGCAGCATCCTTGCCATAATAATTTTTCAGCTTGCTCCAGGTAAGCGGTCCACGGTACCAGCCGCTGCCGAGTATTACCCCAATAGCATTTTTGCCGCTTTGCAGCAGAGAAGTAACATCATAGGTTTGATAAGTGAGGTGTTTGTTATAGCTGGTCCACCCGGGGGGCAGGAAAGCATCGCCCACCCGCTTGCCATTCAGCTGCGCCTCATATAATCCGTGCGCAGTTATGTAAGCGGTGGCCGACTGTACTTTTTTAGCGGTACTAAACGTTTTGCGAAAAAAAGGAGCAACGCCGCCGGCACTGTCGCCCGGTAAACCGGAGCTGATCCACTGCGCTTTCCAGTTACCGGCATTCAGCAACCCGGTTTGCCAGTAAGCAGGTGCACTCCAACCGGAGGTTTTACCTTTATTATCCCATACCCGTACCTGCCAGCTGTAGCGGGTATCCGGCTCCAGGGCCTGGCCTTTGTAAGCTACGTGTACGGAAGAATCACTGTTCACTTTTCCGCTGTTCCATACCACCGTATTGTTTTTGGAGATCTTTAATTCATAAGCGGTTTGTAATACATTCCGCTGAGTGGTGGCTAATTGCCAGCTGAAGCGTGGCTGCAGCACATCCAGGCCAACAGGATTGTTCAGATTTTCGCAGCGCAGCTCCTGCACTTTAACCTGTGAATAGCCGGTATAGGAAAAGAGTGATATAGCGCCTATTATGGCGGCAAAAACGTGGATCTTTTTCATGCAGTTATAATATTATGGACGTATTTACAAATATCCTACACGCCGCTGTAAAAGTATCCTATACTGTCCCATAAAAGTAACAGGAAGCAACTTAGTGCTTCCTGTTACTTATTACCTGCTTCCTTGCTATTACTTCACACTTTTCACCACATACCTGCCCTGCATTTTCCGGTAGCCATACCAGCCTACTCCCAAAAGTATCAGGAATGGCCACAGCTGCAGCAGGAAGAGCACTACACTACGGAAAGCATCTGCTCCGTTACGCAGCGCCGTTAACAGCTCTGTACCAAAACCGGCGCGGGTCACCTGCTCCGGGTTCACGACCACCTGCACATCCGCCACCTGCGGCTGGAACAGCTGCACGGTGAAAGTGGCATAGTTCACATCATCCAGGATGGCCAGGTTCATGATCTTACGGTCAAAGGCATACTCTTTTTTCCTGTCCTGGTAAGCCATTACATCCAACGGAGTACTGTCTTTGCCGGGTTTTACAGGGGATGCGTCCATCTTTTTGTTCTTCAATGCATTGGTCAGGTAATCCCAGGTTTTGTCCTGCTCTTTCAACGTACGGTAGTCAATAAACGCTGCCATGCCGGTAAGGGCATGCACTACTGAATCCAGGCTGGCCGCAGGTACGCGCAATGTAAGGTTAGCCGTGGGCGTATACAGCTGAATGCGTTTCAGTGAATCCGTGGTGTAGGAAACCTCTTTTAACACCCCGAACTCATTTTGCAGATGGCTTTCCACTATAATGCCGTTCAGGCCTGTAACTACCTGCTCCAGGATGGATGCTGCGTGGAATACATTATTCACACGGCATCGCACATCAGCAGTGCGCACCCTTTTCCGCGACGGGGAATTGAGCGCAGTAATGTCATTCGCAAATTTGGTGGAGTCGGCCTGCACTTCATAAGCAGCAACAGTTTGGGAAGGCTCCCCATTATGCGGTGCTGACTGACAGGCAGCCAATACCAGGATCGGCAACATGAGGTAAGAAAATGAAGAACGCATAGGGTGTAGTTTTCACTTTATATCCCCGGTTCATTAAAAGTAACCTGCGTAAAAAGTTAAAATAACCATAAAGCATTTTTTAGTATTGGTAAACAATTAGTAAGAGAAGGGGAAGCCGGATAACGTCGTAATAACAAAAAAATTGTTATGAAAATGATCAATAATATTATCTTAGTCATAAATCACACTATTCCAAGCAGGCGCCGGCGTTCCTATGCACCGGGTAAGCCCCTTCCCTAAACCAGGACAAAAACAATGATATGAAGGTAGATAAAACCACACTTACAGACTTTATTAATACATCCTTCCCTTCTTATAAGGTAGATATAACTGCATTTAATTCAGGCGTGATCGTGATAGACGTGTTCAGGTCAGGGGATGTAGTGGCTATCCAGTATGATGGTGAATCTTACATTGGCGTATCCGTGGTGCCTGACACGAAACGTGCTGGTGGCGCGGGATTACCGCAAAATGTTTTTCATACCGTAAAAGAGTTTGAGGATTATATTAAGAGAATAGCATAAGCACAACTATCCAACATTCCAGTTATAAGAACGGACAGCAGATCACGAGAGACTTATTTTCCCGGACATTTTTTTCACCAATAATTTTCCAGTGACTTCCCGGCCAATACTTAATCCGGTGTTACGGTTAGTGCGTCGTACTCATCCGTATAGCCGTGATCATTTCACTAACGTTTACGGACATACGTTATTCAGGCAGGCAGCGAGTCAGTTGTAATGATAAATATATCCACAGCTCCGGAGCTGGTATACAATAGCATATTTCCCTAACTTGTAGCTGCAAACCACAGGCTTATGCGTAAACGAACTCTGTTGTATCCGGTTATCATTGGTGTTTTTGGCGGCTTAATATGGTTCATTATTAACCAGGGCAATCATTTGCCGGTAAATGGCAGGGGCGCTGTACCCGCTACCACTGCAGCGCCATTAAGCTTAGGACAGCAATGGCTGGATACCATCCACCATCCCCTCAGTCTTTTATTATTGCAGATCATCCTGATCGTAGTAACGGCCCGTATATTTGGCAAGCTGGCCAGTTATATAAAACAGCCGGCTGTGGTGGGCGAAATAGTGGCAGGCATTTGCCTGGGCCCTTCCCTGCTTGGATGGCTATTACCTGGCGGCAGCAGCTTCCTGTTCCCGGCAGACAGCCTGAAAACCCTGCAGTTCCTGAGCCAGATAGGCCTGGCCTTTTTCATGTTCATAGTAGGTATGGAGCTGGATGCCAGCAAAGTAAAAAACAAGGCGCATGTGGCTGTGATGATCAGCCATGTAAGCATTGTATTCCCGTTCTTCCTGGGCGTATGGCTGGCGTATTATATTTTTCCCAACTTTGCCCCTGCCAATGTTGGGTTTATATCCTTTGCCCTGTTTATGGGTATCGCTATGAGTATTACGGCCTTCCCGGTGCTGGCGCGTATTGTACAGGAGCGTAAGCTTACCGGTACCCCATTAGGCATACTGGCTATTACCTGCGCAGCAGCCGATGATGTTACTGCCTGGTGTATACTGGCTGCCGTGGTAGCCATTGCAAAAGCTACCGGTTTTGCAGGTACGCTTATTACCCTGGGTGCAGCCCTGCTGTTTGTGGCCATCATGTTATATCTTATAAAACCCTGGCTGGGTAAGCAGATCAGGAAGTACACTGCTGCCGGTAACAAGGTAGCGGCCGTAGCTACTGTATTCCTGGTGGTCCTGCTCTCAGCCTGGATCACAGAGGTGATCGGCATTCACGCATTATTCGGGGCCTTCCTGGCAGGCGTAATTATGCCGGCCGATGCAACTATCAAAACCTGGCTTACGGATAAAGTAGAAGATATCAGCGTGCTGTTGCTGCTGCCCATTTTCTTTGCCTTTACCGGCCTGCGTACACAGATAGGTTTGTTAAGCGCCGGGCACCTGTGGGCTGTTTTTGGACTGATCATGCTGGTTGCTGTGGGCGGGAAATTTGGCGGCAGCGCGCTTACCGCGCGGCTAATGGGGCAATCCTGGACTGATTCTATGGCTATGGGCGCTTTAATGAACACCCGCGGGCTAATGGAGCTGATTGTGCTGAACCTGGGTTATGACCTTGGCATTTTATCCCCTGAAATATTTGCCATGCTGGTGTTAATGGCCCTGGCCACCACCTTTATGACCGGTCCCCTGCTGGACTTGGTTAAGCACTTTGAAGATAAAAGATCCTGGAAGGCATCCGGCCCTATGAAGGCAAGCCTTGAATAAAAGCTTCCAGCCTTTGCCGGTTAATTACCTGGTTATTCCACACCCAGGTATCCTGGCTTTGCAGGTTGGCCATGCTGGCATCTGACTGCACGGCCAGCCATTGTATAAAGCTGGCCTTATCCGCGAAGGTGCGGGCGCCGGGTGTAAAACCGCCATCCCAAACCTCTCCGTACAGGTACTGCCCTTTCGCATTTTTTTCCAGTCCCATACCGCAGTAATCCCGGTGGCTGTTCATAAGAGCGCCACGGTTAAGGGCCTGCGCAACCTTGGTGGCCAATGCCTGGCCGTAGGGCGTGTTATTAGCCAGCAGAGCGGCTTTCATGTCCTGCAGGCGCTGGTCTGTGTCCGCTTTTTCCTGCAGTGCATTGGCTTTTTCCATGGCCTTCATTTCCGCCGGTGAGGTAAGCCGGTACACAAAATTATTTTGCTCAAGATCTATATCAATAGTAAAAGCAGCGGCCTGCGGCGCTTCCAGTGTCAGGTATTGATGAATAAGCCGCTGCAGCGGCATTTCCAGGTCCCAGAAAAAAATATTCTTCCCATCTGCCTTTTGCCCACGCAGCGTAAGCAGGGTGCCCGAAGTTACCTGGCACTCCAGCCGGCCGCTAATGCAGCTTGCAGCATACAGCTTGTTGCGTAAAAATTCGTTGATCTGCTCCTGTATGAACATGACAATGGTATTCATAAAAAAGGACCGCCTGGGCGGTCCTTCCTGTATATCCTGTAATGATCTATTTCTTTTTCTTAGCAGCAGTGCTGGTGGTAGTCCGCTTTTGGGCGGTGCTTTTCCTGGCAGTGCTGTGTTTTTTGCCGGAGGTTTTAGCTTTGTAGGATTTGGCAGTGCCTGTTGCTTTTTTAGCGCTGCTGGACTCCCGTACCGGGATCCTGGCCGGGGGCGGGAATTTAGCCCTGGTGGAAGCTGCTGCCTTATCATCCAGTGTCATTTGAATGGATTCTTTCAGTATCTCATCCTTCTCGTTCATGAACACTTTCATTTTGTCTTTAGGTACCCGCAGGTCATAGCTGTTTTCCGGGCCGGCCAGTGCCTGTGCAAAGCCAGGGTTCAGGCGGTTCATTTCAGCTACCTCTATGTTCAGCTTTTTGGCAATAGCCTCTATGCGGTATTTGCCGGCAATGTTGAACTCTACGGTGTTGAACATATCATCTTCCGTAAGCTCAGAGGGTGCTGCTGTAGTGAAAGCAACCGGTTTTTCCATGGAAGCTACCAGGCTGCTGCTGCCTGCATCATCGCCTACACCAAAGAAGTTATTGAACCTATCCAGTATATAACCGGTAGCAATGAACTTGTACACATGGTTACGGGATTCTGCTGGCAAAAAGTACTGCATGCCCCAGAAGTCTTCACGGCCGCTGGCTTTCATGGCACGTTGTACTCCACCGCCACCGCAGTTGTAAGCGGCTACTACCAGCAGCCAGTCGCCAAACTGCTCATACAGCTCGTTCAGGTATTTGGCTGCTGCCAGGGTGGATTTGTAGAAGTCTTTTCTTTCATCCACTTTTTTACCTACACTCAGGCCAAAGATGCGGGCGGTACCGGACATAAACTGCCAGGCGCCTACGGCTCCTACCCTGGAACGGGCGTTGGTATTAAAGCTGGATTCAATTACCGCCAGGTACTTCATTTCTTCAGGAATACCATGCTCCCTGAAAATTTTCTCGATCATTACGAAATAGGGTTCACCTCTTTCAAGCATGATCTGTAAATGCTGGCTGTAACGGGTAGCATACGTGTTAATATAACCTGCTACCAGGTTGTTGTTGATCTGTTCATACACCTTGGGGCTGCGAACGCTGGAGGGCAGGCTTTCTGCGCCCCTTCTTACTGCTGCAGTAGCAGCAGCTGTTCCAAAAGGTGTAGTAGTGGTATCTTTCGGCAGTTTTACCTTACTCATAAGGATCGCCGTGTCCGGTGCTGCCAGTTGGGGAGCTACCATCTCTTTAGATACCACATCGCCATCTGCCGCAAACACACTCATTGCACCCATCGCTGGCAATAGCAGTAGTAAAAAGATTTTCCTCATACACATTTTTATTTTAAACAATAGTAACCTGTCTCACTGAAATCAATTGCATAACGTGATCTGCAATGTTTAACAAGCTCGCTTCGTCAAATTGCTTTGTGATGATCTGCACACCAAAGGGCATTCCGTTTGAATGCCGGCGCAGTGGTACGGATATAGCCGGTACCCCTGCTAGGTTCGCCAGTACCGTATAAATGTCGGCAAGGTACATGGCAATAGGATCTTCGGTTTTTTCTCCAATTTTAAAAGCTGTACTGGGAACAGTTGGCATTAAAATGGCATCATACTCGGATAATATCTGTGATAGCTTGTCTACCACCAATCTTCGAACCTGCTGTGCTTTAGTGTAATAGGCATCATAATAGCCTGCACTTAGCACAAAGGTTCCCAGCAATATACGACGTTTTACTTCCTTACCAAAACCTTCCGACCGGCTTTTTTTGTAGAAATCGGTCAAATCCAGGTCTTTTTGGGTGGTTCTGTGGCCATATTTTACTCCATCAAATCGCGAGAGGTTTGAGGAAGCTTCTGCCGTGGTGAGCACATAATACGCGGGTACTATATAATCAAGGTAGGCAAAATCTGTGGCGGTTACTGTGTTTCCGGCCGCTTCTAACTCTTCAAAGAAGCCGGAAAATCCTTCCCGCATTTCGGCATCCAGTCCCTCATGATGCAGTGCGTCTTTTAAATACGCGAATTTGTATGTTTTATTGTGCACCAGGGCAGCCTGATAATCAGGAATTTCCTTTTGCGCTACTGTACTGTCATACTCATCGGGCCCGGCAATAACCTGTAAAACCGAAGCCACATCTGCAATATTCCTGCCAAAAATACCTATCTGGTCAAAAGACGAAGCATACGCAATTAACCCATAGCGGGAAATGCGGCCATAGGTAGGCTTTAACCCTACTATACCACAAAAATCGGCCGGCTGCCGTACGGAACCGCCAGTATCACTTCCCAGGCTTACCTGGCATAAACCAGCCTGCACGGCTACTGCAGAGCCACCGGAAGAACCGCCGGGCACCCGGGAGTTATCCAGCGCATTCAGCACCGGCCCGTAAGATGAGTTTTCGTTGGTAGATCCCATGGCAAACTCATCGCAGTTCAGGCTGCCTATAATAATAGCATCCGCTGCCAGCAATCTTTCAATTGCAGTAGCGGAATACAAAGAGGTAAATCCTTCTAAAATGCGGGAAGCGGCGCTTACTTTATGCCCTTTATAGCAGATCACATCCTTATTGCCTACCACAACCCCTGCCAGCGGGCCAACCGGCTCTCCTTTACGGATGCGGGCGTCCAGCTCAGCTGCTTTTTCAAGGGCTTCCTTTTCATATACTTCCAGGAAGGCATTCAGATGTGAAGATTGGGCTATGCGCTGCAGGTAATAGCGTACTACCTCCGTACAGGTAGTGCTGCCGGCGTATAAGGCTTTGTGAAAAGACGATATACTGCTGAATTCAGACAATGCTAAACCAGTTAAATTCTTTAATGTTAAATTGGTGATATGGTTAAATTGGCAAATAGGCTGATCTATTCCGGCAATTTAACATAAAGCTCCGTAACAATTTTCCGGTAGTCGGGCGGCGTAACGGGAATTACTTCTTAACGTCAGAAGTGGAAGGCTGTTCTTTCATGCCATCCTCAATTTCCTGGCGCACATTGTTCTTGGCATCATTAAACTCACGGATACCTTTACCAAGACCGCGCATTAATTCGGGAATTTTTCTTCCACCAAACAGTAATAATACAACCAGTGCTATTAACAGTAATTCAGTCATACCAAGATCTTGGAACAGTAAAAGTGGTGATTTTACAATAACGGCAGTCATTTTCTCAGTTTTAAAAGTTCAGTGTACAAAGATAGACCTTATAATTGGTATTTTCTGACGCAGGCTATTAGTTTAAGTAGATTTTAACCTTGCGCCGGGCCAGCATTCTGAGCAATAAGGGTTATAAAAATAGAAAACGGAAACCGTCAGGAACGGTTCCCGTTTTCACTAATTTCCCTGTATTGTGTACTAAACCCTTTTTTCTTTGATACGGGCTGCTTTACCAGCGCGCTCACGCAGGTAATACAGTTTTGCCCTTCTTACCTTACCTACTTTATGCAGCAGGATGGAATCAATGTTAGGAGAGAACAGGGGGAAAACCCTTTCAACACCTACACCATCAGAGATCTTACGCACGGTAAAAGAAGCAGTAAAACCAGTACCCTGGATCTTCATCACATCTCCTTTAAAGGATTGGATCCTTTCCTTGGTACCTTCCACGATTTTATAGTTAACGGTAACATTGTCACCGGCTTTAAATTTCGGAAATTCTTTTTTTCCTGTCAGTTGCTCGTGAACAAAAGAAATAGCGTTCATCTTTACAATTATTTATGGGACGGCAAAGGTAAGTATACAAATGAGAAGTTCCAAATTATTGCGGAAAAATATTGATAGGGCTGTAGCAGCTTTTAGCGGTTAGCTATTAGCAGTTAGCTTTAGCTGCCGGCCATTAGCCGTAGGAATAGCAGTTAGCCATTAGCTTTTAGCGGTTAGCTCCGCGACAATCAGCTAAGAGCTAACGGCTAAAAGCTAATAGCTCTACTTCAACAGATCCGGGCGGCGCTGTTGCGTGCGTTCCAGGGCCTGCGTATGCCGCCAGTCCTCAATTTTGCGGTGGTCGCCGCTAAGCAGCACCTCCGGCACCTTCCAGCCCCGGAACTCCTCCGGCCGGGTATAAACCGGCGGCGCCAGCAAATGGTCCTGGAATGAGTCAAAAAGGGCGGAAGTTTCATCATTCAGCACCCCGGGTATCAGGCGGCCAATGGCATCTACCAGCACGGCAGCTGCCAGCTCCCCGCCGGACAGCACATAATCGCCAATGGAGATCTCCATGGTAATGAAATGCTCCCGGATCCGCTCATCTATGCCTTTGTAATGGCCGCATAATAGCAGCAGGTTACCTTTTAACGACAATTGATTGGCCATAGACTGGTTCAGGGTAGCGCCATCGGGGGTCAGGTAAATCACCTCATCGTAGGTGGTTTTGGCCTGTAGCAGCTCAATAGCGTTGATCACCGGCTCCATCATCATTACCATACCGGCGCCGCCTCCAAACTGGTAGTCATCCACCTGGTTATGTTTGAAGGTAGAGTAATCCCGCAGGTTATGCACCTGTATTTCCAGCAGTCCCTTTGCCTGTGCCCGTTTCAGGATGGAATGGGAAAAGGGGCTTTCCAGCAGGCCCGGTTGTACGGTAATAATGTCGATGCGCATATGTTCAATTTTGGGTCGATGGTCCATAGCCGATGGTCCATGGCCTGGTTCGCAATTCGGTATCTCCATTTACGGTCCACAGACCACTGCCTTTTGCGCGGATAATTACCGCTATGCACTATGCAATGGACCATCGGCTATGGACCATGGACTACGCTAAGTAAATATCCAGCAGTCCTTCCGGCAGCTGCAGGTGTACTACCTGGTTCTTTTTATCAATCTTTACCAGCGACTGCTCGTTAAGCGGCAACAGGGCTTCCTTACCCTGTATAGTCACTTTGGCCAGCACCTGCATGGGCATTTCAATCACCTCTTCAATAATGCCCAATACGCCCTGCGCAGCATCGTGCACGGTAAAACCCAGCAGGGATAAAGGCGCGGCGGCAGCGGTTTGCTGCTTAAAATCCGTTTCCTGCATATATACCGGCGTTTGCACCAGCTTTTGCGCGGCCTCTTTACTGTCAATCCCTTCCAGCTTCACAAAGGCATGCTCATGATCCTTAATGCTGGCTTTTTGCAAAAAGTAAGGAATAAAGCTGTTCTTCCGCTGTTCCAGGAAAAGTACCTCCACCCCTTTAAGAGCGGTTCTTTTACCCAGGCTATGCCGGAGTATTAGCTCGCCCTGCAGGCCAAAAGCGGCTACCAGTCTGCCTATGCTGAAGTAATTGTTCATATTCCGGGAAGCGGTTCAAAATAAAAAAAGGAAATATTTGCGGACAAATATTTCCCTTTTAAGTATGATCAAGCTAATAGCTTATTCTGCGTTACCACCTTCAGCCGGTGCATCTTCTACCCTCTTAACGATGGGAGTGATAGCACGTGCTTTCTTGTGGGAATCGCGGCGGGCCGCTACTTTCTGCTCATGTTCTGCCTGCCATTGCTCAAATTTCTTGTAAGCAGTAGGCTCATCAAACAGACCTAATTTAACCCCTCTCAACAGGTGTTTCAAATACAGCACACCTTTGAAAGAAAGAATTCTCCTTACCGTATCAGTGGGCTGGGCACCTTTTTGTAACCAGCGCAGTGCTTTTTCGGTATCAATGTTAATAGATGCCGGAACGGTTAAGGGATTGTAAGTACCGATCTTCTGGATGAATTTACCATCTCTGGGCGCGCGCGCATCGGCTACTACAATAAAATAGAAAGGTCTTTTCTTCGCGCCATGACGTTGTAATCTGATCTTTACTGGCATAAATAAATCGAGTTATTTTTTTGCGAGTTATAAAAAAAATATATAGGGGTGCAAAAATAACAGAATAATTGTGAATCTCAAAATAATTTCCTAACCGGTCCATAGTCAATGCTCTATAGTCCATTGCATACTGCCTGAAAGTCAGCATTCATGCAACAGGCCATGGACCATCGGCTATGGACCATGGACGCTACTTCTATCTCCCTAATGCTTTCAGTCCTTTGCCTCCTGCACCCATTTTATTCATCATCTTCATCATTTGCCGCATTTGCTCAAACTGCTTCATGAACTGGTTCACATCCTGGATCTCTTTACCGGCGCCTTTGGCAATACGCTTGCGGCGGCTGCCGTCGATCAGATCCGGGTTACCCCGTTCCTGCGGGGTCATGGAGCCAATCATGGCTTCTATGCCTTTAAAGGCATCATCACTGATATCAATATCCTTGATAGCCTTACCTACCCCGGGTATCATCCCCATCAGGTCTTTCAGGTTACCCATTTTCTTGATCTGCTGCAGCTGCTCCCTGAAGTCATCAAAATCAAACTGGTTCTGACGGATCTTCTTTTCCAGCTTTTTAGCCTGTTCTTCATTGAACTGTGCCTGCGCCCTTTCTACCAGGGTGGTAATATCACCCATGCCCAGGATACGCTGTGCCATACGCTCGGGGTAAAACACATCCAGCGTATCCAGCTTTTCGCCCATGCTCACGAACTTGATGGGCTTTTCCACCGTATACTTGATGGTTAAGGCCGCACCACCGCGGGTATCGCCATCCAGCTTGGTAAGCACCACGCCACTGAAGTCCAGGCGGTCGTTAAAGGCCTTGGCGGTGTTCACTGCATCCTGGCCGGTCATGGAATCCACAACGAACAGGATCTCCTGCGGCTGCACCGCTTTGCGGATATTGGCCACTTCGGTCATCATGGCCTCGTCCACTGCCAAACGGCCGGCAGTATCTATAATAATTACGTTATTTCCGTTCTGTTTGGCTTCCTTAATAGCATTTTCAGCTATCTGCACGGCATTTTTATTTTCCGGCTCGCTGTACACGGGTACTTCTATCTGCCCGCCCAGCACTTTCAGCTGGTCAATAGCCGCCGGGCGGTAAATGTCCGCCGCCACCAGCAAAGGTTTTTTACCCTTCTTGGTTTTCAGGAAGTTGGCCAGCTTGCCGGAGAAGGTGGTTTTACCCGAACCCTGCAAACCGGCTATGAGTATAATGGTAGGATTGGCTTTGAGCTCCAGCTCTGCCGCTTCGCCACCCATTAGTTCGGCCAGCTCATCCTTCACGATCTTCACCATCAGCTGTCCGGGAGAGATGGCGGTGAGCACCTTTTCCCCCTGCGCCTTATCCTTTACCCGGTCGGTAAAGTCTTTGGCTATTTTATAGTTCACGTCCGCATCCACCAGCGCACGACGTATTTCCTTCACGGTGCTGGCTACGTTGATTTCAGAGATACGGCCCTCTCCTTTCAAGAGTTTGAACGCGGAATCCAGCCTTTCTGATAATGATTCAAACATTAGTAGATCTATTAGTTGTTTTTACGGATCAAAGTTACGTTAATCGTTCGTGATTGCCGGCCCGCAATCTGCGGCCGGGCTTTCCGTAACGGCAAAAAAAATGGTGAATATGCTAACATATTCACCATTTTTTTGCGAAATTATGTTTTTACGGTCTGATTACAAAACTAACATAGATTACAAAAATACCAGCAACGCTTCACAGGATCACTAAAACCATTTAGCAATCTCAGCTACCTAAGTAATTACGAAGCAGCTTGCTTCGCGAAGTTGTGCGCAGTTTTGTGATGGCTTTATCCTTGATCTGACGTACGCGTTCGCGGGTAAGACCAAATTTTTCACCAATATCTTCCAGTGACATGGGATGTTCAACGGCAATGCCGAAGTACAGCATGATCACATCTTTCTGACGGTCGGTTAAGGTAGACAGGGAACGTTCTATTTCCCGGCGCAGTGAATCATGATGATCCAGCTCCTCATCGGCGCTTACTGCATTCGGGTTTTCCAGCACATCCAGCAGGGAGTTGTCCTCACCATCAATGAACGGAGCGTCCATAGATACGTGGCGGGCAGCTACACCTAAGGTGGCCTCTACCTCTTCTGTATTAATTTCCAGGATGGTAGCCAGTTCGTCGGGAGAGGGTTCTCTCTCAAATTCCTGCTCCAGCTGGGAATATGCTTTACTGATCTTATTGCTTAAACCTACTTTGTTCAAAGGCAGGCGTACAATACGGGACTGTTCTGCCAATGCCTGCAGAATGGATTGACGGATCCACCATACAGCATAGGAAATGAATTTGAAACCTCTGGTTTCATCAAAACGCTGAGCCGCTTTTATGAGGCCCAGATTACCTTCATTAATGAGATCACTGAGCGACAGGCCCTGGTTCTGATACTGCTTAGCCACGGAAACCACAAAGCGCAAATTGGCTTTGGTCAGTTTTTCCAGTGCCCGCTGATCACCCTGTTTGATTCGGATGGCCAGGTTCACTTCTTCCTCCGGCGTAATCAGATCTACTTTTCCAATTTCCTGCAAGTACTTCTCCAGGGATTGTGACTCCCTGTTCGTAATCGACTTCGTGATCTTGAGTTGGCGCATTGACATAGAGTCGGAACAGTTACAGGTTATTAATAAAAAGTTAATTTTTGACGAATACCAGACAAAAATAAGTTTTTTTAGACACCACCCAAAAAAAATGTTTACTTGTTAAACCGTTTTCAAGCAAAATCGATTGATTATTTATTTCTGTCTGACTGCAGCTGTTGCTGCATGGTTCATTTGGAAAAAGTGTCTAATTGACTCTTAATCAATATAAATATATTAAATTTAATTTTAATAATAGTAAAATTTATAAACCATCAAATAAATGCCGGAATTGATTAAAAAAAAACAGCAAATTATTTTGACAGAATAAATATTTTTCTATAATTGCAGCCGGATGATATTGATTTACTAATTACATTGAGCGATGTCTAAGAAAGTGCAATATGAGTTGGAATACCCGGTACGGTGCTCACCCAGTATCTTATACGAATTCCTTTCCACCCCCGCTGGTTTGCAGGAGTGGTTTGCTGATAAAGTAGATTTCAGGGATAATGTTTTTTCCTTTTCCTGGAATGGCGCTACTGAAGAAGCCGAAGTGCTGGAGCAGGAGGAAGAAGAATTTATTCGTTTGCGTTGGTTACATGCCCCTAATGGAGAATTTTTTGAGTTCCGCATTCAGATATCAGAAGTTACCAATGAAACTATACTGGTAGTGAAAGACTTTGCAGAGAAGAAAGAAATAGCCGACCAGAGCCAGCTTTGGGACTACCAGGTAAAAGACCTTTTTCACCGTATCGGGAATTAATACCCGTTACGGTAGCTAGTAATTGACTTTGTAATACCCCTTATTTACCAGTCACTCACTACCTTCATTACCCATTTATTATTGCCAGTAAGGTTGTATAACAGGCTACTGCTTCAGGGATTATTTTTTCCCAAATTTCCAGGGCAAACGGTTTTGCCAGCTTTATAAAATCTTTTTGTTCTACCCATGTATCCCACTCCTGTGGCGTAAAAGCGGCTACTGCCCGGTAATTTCCATTTTCAAAATCATGCATCCAGGGATCATCCTGCATATATACCTGGAAGCCCTGCGCTACCAGCGTTCCGTAACCGGCTTTTAACGCGGACGCATAATGTATTTTTACTGTACCGGCCAGGTGTAAGGTGCAGCTGAAATAATGTCCCCACCAGAACATGGTACGGAAGGCCCATACCGCTTCCTGGCTAAAGTACCGCGGGTAATCCAGTATTACATAGGGCAGCTCTTTATACCGCTCTCCCTTGGATATTTTACCGCCCTGCTGCAGGCAGGGCACCGGAAAGGCAGCTACGGGCGCCTGTTTTTCCAGCTCCCGGTGTACTGCGCCAAACAGCTCCATGACCTTGGTTATCACGCTGTTCTTATGGTAGATCCAGGCGGCGTCAAAAGCTACCTGCCGCTCTGCTGGTGTAAGCAAAAAATTTCTCATATAATTAACGCTATCATCATACCCGCGTGGCCGCTGCTACGGAAAATCGAAGTAAATTTGCGGCTCATACAGGATCAGGCGCCCGATGCTCCGGCAATTTTTTGCGGCCTGATAACATGGTAAAAATCGTAAATAATAACTATTATTACGAAGTGAAAAAACTTGATAAGCTCATTATTAAAACATTCCTGGGGCCCTTTATAGCCACCTTTTTTGTTACCTGGTTCGTATTGCTGATGCAGTTCCTCTGGAAGTACATTGACGACCTAGTGGGCAAAGGGCTGGACCTTCCGGTAATACTGGAGCTTATTTCCTATACCAGCGCCAGCTTAATTACCCTGGCCCTGCCGCTGGCAGTATTGCTTTCTTCCATTATGACCTTTGGCAACCTGGGTGAGAGCTTTGAGCTGGTGGCCTTAAAATCATCCGGTATCTCCCTGCTGCGTTTCATACGTCCGTTACTGTTTGTTTGTATTGTTATTGGCGTACTTGCTTTTTTGTTTGCCAACTATGTGATACCGGTTGCTAACCTGCGCGCAAAATCACTGCTATACGATATTACCAATTCTAAGCCGGCCTTTAATATTAAGGCAGGTGTGTTTTACGGTGACATTCCCGGCTATACGATCAAAGTAGCGCGCAAGGAAAAAGATAACAGGACCATTCACCAGGTGATGATCTTTGATCAGTCAAACGGTGGCGGCGGTGCTGCGGCCGATAAGCTGATACTGGCTAACAAAGGCACTATGGAGCTCTCCAACAACAAACGTTTCCTGTACTTTGTGCTGAACGATGGCTGGCGGTATGAGGAACGTAACCTGCGCGGCTCCAACACACCCGGTGAGTTGATCCGCATGGGTTTTAAAGAATATAAAAAAGCATTTGACCTTAGCTCCTTTACTTTTAGCCGCCTGGATATGGGTCTGTTTGCCTCTAACCAGCAAATGCTGAACATACGGCAGCTGGATAAAGCCATTGATTCCCTGAACCGGGAGGCCGCCAATGTAAGCAAAACCGTGAGCGCATATGTAACCTCGCGTTATCCTTTTTATAAATGGAAAGACAGCGCCTGGCTGCCTTCCGCCCCTTCCCTGGGCGTAAAACAGTTTAAGGATATAATACCGCAGAAGAATTACCGTTATGTATTGGACCGTGCGGAACAGGCCCTGCGTGAAACGCAGAGTAACCTGGAAGCACCGGCCAAGGAATATGGTGATAAAAATACCATTATGATCCTGCATAAAGTGGAGTGGCAGCGTAAGTTCACCCTGGCAGCCGCCTGCGTGGTAATGTTCCTGATAGGGGCGCCGCTGGGCTCCATTATCCGCAAAGGCGGTTTGGGAACTCCGCTGGTATTTGCAGTAATATTTTTTGTTATATTTAACATCTTTTTCATGGTGGGTGAGAAAATGGCGCGGAAGGATGTGCTGACCACCTTTGGAGGCATGTGGCTATCGAATATTGTGCTGCTACCCATTGCAGCTTTCCTGATTTACAAGGCCATGAATGACTCACAATTATTCAACAAAGAATTTTATTTTAGAGCTTTTGAAATAGTCAAGAAGCTCATACAAAGAATTAAGGAACGTAAGCGAGAACAACAACCTACAACATAAAAACGTACACTTTGAAAACGTTCGTTACACTGTTCAGAAAGAACACCTACTTCTTTCTTCCGCTGCTCTTATGGGTACTGGTAGGCGGATTAATGCAAAGCATCTTCTCTCCGGAGGAGCTTTTTATGGGTATTAATCAAACCCACAACTCCATTGCCGATGTGCTGATGACCGGGATCACTTACCTGGGAGATGGCTGTTTGTTTGCAGTAGTGCTGCTGTGCATGTTAATAGCCCGCAAGTACAAGCTGTTCTTAATTGGCCTGGTAAGCATCCTGGCGGTAACCCTGATCGTGCAAATAGCCAAACATGCCATAGAAGCGCCCCGGCCCTTGTTATATTTCCAGAATGCTTCTTTTGTGCACGTGGTAAAATGGGTATCCGTGCATTATAATAACAGCTTTCCCTCCGGCCACTCTGCAGGTGCCTTTGCCCTGTTCAGCTTTCTGGCGCTGATCGATAATAATAAGCTCCGCGGCCTTTTATTTGTATCCCTGGCTTTAATTGCCGCGTATTCCCGTATTTACCTGGCGCAGCATTTCTTTGCTGATATTTATATTGGCAGCATTATTGGCTCCGGCTGCAGCTTTGTGGTGTACAGCCTTTTTGAATTTAAGAACCTGACCAAAACACCCGTGCTTTGTCCTAAAGCAGCGGAGGCAGCCTTACTGGCAGAGGCCTCCCTGGGATAACCATTACCGGGTAAGTAACGGTAACAGGTACTATTAGTTGAATAGTTTATTGGGCCGGATTTAAATAAATCTGCTATCTTACCGTTAACCTCATAACGGACAACCAATAAGCGATTTAACTGTTTTACCAATAACCACTTAACTTACCCGGATGAAGTACCTTCTGATTGCCATAGCAGCAGGGCTACTATTCATTCCCTTTTTGGGAAGTGTGCCGCTGCAGGATCCATTAGCACTTTATAATGCTGCAACAGCCCCCGTTACAGGACCGGGTAGTGGCAGTTTTGTTCCATTTCCTCTATGGGGCTGGCTGCAATCCGCCAGTGTATATTTTTTAGGCAATACTCCCTTTGCCCTGCGCCTTCCCAATGCTCTTATTGGTATTATTACCTTACTTACTTTTTATGCTATTGGCAAAAAACACGCGGATGACAGGCTGGGAACCTGGTGGGCGCTGATATATGCCGGCTGCTGGCTGCCATTCCTGTTCTTCAGATCTGCCCTGCCGGACCCGCTGTTCAATTATTTATTCTTCCTGTGTATCTATTTCCTGTATCGTATAGCCTATACCGTAAAGCCCTTGCGCCTGGTTATCTTAAGCGGCGTATGCCTGGGGCTGGCGGTATTGGTAAAAGGCCCCTTAGCCATTATACTGGCCCTGCTGTTATTACTGGGTTACTGGATAGCCAGCAAGGGTAAAACCGGTGTTAGACCGGCGCACTTGGTATTGTGGCTGCTGTTTGCCCTTATACCGGCTGCTATATGGCTCACCTATACCGGCATCGTATATGGATGGCTGGTAGTACAACAGTACGCACGCTTTGTGGCAGGGTTGCTGGCTAATCCCTGGCCGCAAAGCAACCTTGTTTATTATATGGTATTGCTGCCCGGTTGTTTTCCGGCAGTCTTGCTGCTGCTCTGCTACTTTTATGCAAAACGCCGTTCTATTTATAACACCGGTGAGCCCCTGGATCTGAAAGAGTTTAAGGTATGGATGTGGCTTTTTTTCTGGGTAGTGCTGTTGTTATGCCCATCGTCACTTTACATGGTACCCCTCTCCTTCCTGGCTGCCTGGCAGGTGTACCGGATCAGCGCGGGACGGCAGCGCCTGCGTGCCTGGCATGTGGTGCTGTTATTGCTAACGGGTATTATTATAGGGCTTGGATTAGCGGCTATAGTACTGGCTGGTGTGTATAAGAGTACGCTGCTGCCTTATGTGCAGCTGCCGGCGGCCCGTGCTTTTTTACAATCACCCACAGGCTGGAGCTGGTGGGAAACCCTGTATGGCCTGTTCTATATACTGCTGGTAAGCTGTAGCGTGGTGTTCCTGTTCCGGAGAAAGTACCAGGAGGGGTTGTTATGCCTGTTCATCGGCTCCCTGATCTTTATAGCAGTTGCCGCTTTGCATTTTGTGCCGAAGCTCATTTTCTGAAAGAGGTGGTTAGTAACCTGTAATCAATACGGTCATTGTATTCATTACGATCACTAACCACCATCATTTTTATTTTATAGCAAGGTCATATTGCTTTTCAACCTCATTCCAGTTCACCACATTCCAGAAAGCTGCAATGTATTCCGGGCGGCGGTTCTGGTATTTTAGGTAATAGGCGTGCTCCCATACGTCCAGGCCCAGCACCGGTGTTCCTCTTTCCTTTACGATCTGGTGCATCAAAGGATTATCCTGGTTAGGGGTGGATATCACGGAAAGTTTTTTCTCCGGTGTTACTATCAGCCATGCCCAACCTGACCCAAACTGGGTTTTAGCAGCATCATTAAATTTGGTCTGGAAAGTTTCCCAGGAGCCAAAGGCACTGTTCACCGCTGTTTTCAGCTTATCTGAGGGTGCGCTTTTTTGTCCGGACATCAGGGTCCAAAACAAAGAGTGATTGTAGTGGCCACCACCGTTGTTACGTATAGCCTTATCTTTTTCTGTAACCTTATCCAGGATCTGATCCAGCGGAAGGCTGGCAAAGGTGGTACCGTTCACTGCATCGTTCAGATTTTTCACATACGCGCCATGGTGTTTGTCGTGGTGAATTTCCATGGTCAGCTTATCAATGCTGGGTTCCAGTGCGCCAAACTCATAAGGCAAAGCGGGAAGTGTGAAAGGCGCTTTAGGGCTGGGATCCAAAGCCAGGGAAGAGCGTGCGGGAGAGGCGGCCAGCAGTCCGGAAGGGTTGCTCAAAGCAGCTACTCCTGCCAGGCTGGCCAGTTTAATAAATTCTCTTTTATCCATATCAAATTGTATTGAGAGTGATGATATAATGACATTAAAATATCAAAGCTAGAGGGTAGTGAGCAATAAAGCTACAAATATTACACCATTTTATCAGTTGAGATGGTAAGATAACCTATTGAAAATACTGTCTTTTTCTGCGCTCATCCATGTTCTGCTGAAAAAATCATTATGAATTATTCTGAAAATAATATTACTTTACCGGTATCTTCATGTGAAGTACAAGCAAGCGTATCTATTCTTAATCATAAATAAGTGAGACTATTTATCCCGGGCAGTGCCTGCTGTAAGAATAGTACAGCAATTTGTTACTCCTGCCCTAGTAGCCTAGCCACGAGCAATTGCCGACAAATGTGTATCCATAATTGCATCACTGGTTTAAGACACCATTTGCCGGCAGATCTCAGCTCTTAAAAAAGTTTTTTCTAAGGAGAGCGCTACACAATATGTAAAATTTTTTATCTGCCAAAGTTCGCAGGCTGAAAAGGATTCATAAGGTTTAGCATTTAAAAATTTAAAGCATTCCTATACATGCTTAAGGTAAGAGTATTCAGGGCTATTGATTATCCCGAAGAATGTATGCAATACGTCAACGGGCATAGAAAGGTATTGGAAGCATATGGGGTAACGAAAGTTACTTCAGCCAGCGTAGACTGGATGTATGAGCCGTATGCCTACCTGATTACCGTTACCTCTGATGATGGGGATAAAGTGTATGGTGGCTGCCGTATACAGCTGGCGGGTGGCAGTGTGCCCCTGCCCATTGAAAGTGCCATTAATACCATGGATACCCGTATTTTTGACCTGGTAAAACGATTGCAGCAACAGGGCGGTACCGGCGAGTTCTGCGGCCTTTGGAACTCCCGTGAGGTAGCAGGCTGGGGCGTAGGCAGTATTGTATTATTCCGGGTAGTGAACGCCGTATTAAGCCAGCTGCCTATTACCACTTTTATGAGCTTTTGCGCACAAACCACCTTCAAGAACAGCAGCAAAACCGGTTATAAGATCCTTACGGAGATCGGCAACCAGGGCACCTTCTACTATCCCAAAGAAGACCTGATCGCTACGGCCATGATCCTGGAAGATCCCCGGGAGCAACGCAGCGCCCATCCGGAAGAAAGAGAAAAAATCATGCACCTGCGCAACAATCCGGTACAAACGGTTGTTGAAAGAGGTCCGAAGGGCGAAATGCTGCTGGATTACGACCTGCGCATCCGCCAGGCACGCCAGCACGACAACCTGCTGCTGGTTAAATAACCACAACACTATAAAGTACTATAGACATATGAACCCGATTGAAGCAAGGCATTGGATATCTGCTGAGGATAAAGACCTGAAGACTGTCTCTTTTTTTCATTTAAGCTTCCCGGAACAAAGAGCTGCTTTCGAGGAGCTGATCCAGCATACCCCTGCTATACAGGTATATGATACTATCTGGCAGCAGCTGCAGGAGCTGATGAAAACCCGCCACCCTGCCGAAAAATTAAGCCCGGATCTTTTACAACAAAAAGCGGCTGCCCATATAGGAAATGGCCCGGCAGATGAATATGGCGTATGGGTATATTATCCCTGGAGCCAGCGCCTGGTGCACATCCTGGACGAAGCAGAATTTGTGGAAATGCGCACCAGCCGCAACCAGCACAAGATAACCGCTGCAGAGATAAAAACGCTGGCCGCCAAAAAAATAGGCATCATCGGGTTATCTGTAGGGCAAAGCGCCGCCCTTACCTTAGCTATAGAAAGGCTGTGTGGTGAGATCCGTATTGCAGATTTTGATACGCTGGACCTGAGTAACCTGAACCGTATACGCGCCGGCATTCATAATATTGGCTTACCTAAAACTACCATTGTGGCCCGGGAAATAGCGGAAATAGACCCTTTTCTGAAAGTGACCTGCTTTGAGAAAGGTATTACGGAAGATAACATAGAGGATTTTTTACAGGAAGGCGGCCGGCTGGATGTGCTGGCAGAAGAATGCGACAGCATGGATATTAAAATACTCAGCCGCCAGCGTGCCCGTGCTATGGGCATTCCTGTGGTAATGGAAACCAGCGACCGGGGTATGATGGATATTGAACGTTTTGACCAGGAGCCGCAACGCCCTCTCTTACATGGGAAAGTTCCCGACGATCTTTCTTATACCACCATTCGCCAGTTCAGCGGTGAGCAGCGGATGCAGGTTGCCCTCAATATCCTGGATTATGATAATATATCTGAAAAATTGAGAAGCTCTATCCACGAGATTGGCAAAACCATTACCACCTGGCCGCAGCTGGCATCTGCCGTGGCACTGGGAGGCGCCATGGTAGCACATGTTTGCAGGGAAATTTGCCTGGAGCATAACATTCCGTCCGGCCGGTATTATGTAGATCCCGACCAGCTTTTTAAATTGTAAACCTTACCTTTCCGCCGCAATGAAGCGCTATATTCTTTTATATCTGCTAGTATCCCTCCTGCTAAGCGCCCACCTGGATGCCCGGGCAGATACCATTACGGTAACCAGCCATAAGCCGCTGCACCTGGCGGTATATGGGCAAATGCAATATTTACTGGACCCCACGGATACCTTGCAGCTGGCCCATGTAATGAGCCAGGGCCAGTTTAAGCCGGTAGATAAGCAGATCCCTACCTTTCCCGTTACTACGAATGTGATATGGCTGCGCTTTACCGTTACCAACCAAACACAGGAAGGGCACCTGAAAACGGATATTACCTATCCGATACTGGATGAAATAGATTTCTATTATCCTACAGAGAATGGTAACTATAACGTGGTGGAAAGCGGCGACCTGCGGCCTTTTAAGAAGCGCCCTTTTAATCACCAGAACTTTGTGTTTGACCTGAATGTACCGGCCGGCGCTACCCGCACCTTTTTCCTGCGCATTCAAACCAAAGAGCCCATCTTGGTGCCTGCCTATATTGGTACTGAAAAAGAAATATTGAATGAGCTGAATAAAGACGACCTGTTCCTGGCCCTGTACATTGGGGTGATACTGGTAATGTTCTTTTACAACATCTTCATTTTCTTTACCACGCGTGACTGGAGCTATTTTTACTACATCTTTTATATTGCTACGGTAGGTTTTACACAAATTTGCCTGCAGGGTTTTGGCTACCGCTACTGGTGGCATGATAGTCCCTGGTTTACGGGACAAAGCGTGCAATGGGGCGGAGTACTATCTGGCTTAGGGGTGCTGCTGTTTGTAAAGAACTTTTTGCATGTACGCAGCAAAGCCCCCTGGGCTGATAAGGTATTCTGGTTCTTTATTCTGGCATATTCCGCTACTTTTTTCCTTGTGCTATCCGGACAACTGTCCCTGGCTTACAATATTATAGACCTGCTGGCCCTTTCAGTAGTGGTGTTTATACTCATTTTCGGGCTTATACGCGCTATAAAATTCAAGGAGCGGCTGGCCCGCATCTTCTTATTTGCCTGGATCGTGTTTATTATTTCCATCATGATCTTTGTGCTGAAAGATGTAGGTCTTGTGCCCTACAATATTTTTACCAGCCATATATTGCTCATAGGTTCTGCAGTGGAAGTAGTGCTGCTGTCATTTGCGCTGGCTGACAAGATAAACACCTATAAAAAGGAAAAGGAAGAGTCACAGGCGCAGGCGCTGCAGGCATCCCGCGAAAATGAAAAGCTGGTCCGTGAGCAGAATGTAGTGCTGGAAGAGAGAGTAGCAGAACGGACTCAACAACTAGTAGAAACCAATAATGACCTCAACACTGCGCTGGTAAGCCTGAAAGATACGCAGGCCCAACTGGTGGAAAAAGAGAAAATGGCCTCCCTGGGTCAGCTCACCGCCGGTATTGCGCATGAGATCAATAACCCGATCAATTTTGTAACCTCCAACATTAAACCACTGAAGCTGGATATTGAGGATATTAAAACCCTGCTATCCAAGTACGAGCAGCTGGAAAAACAGCCTGAGCTGCAACCGGCCTTTAAGGAAATAGCCGCTTTTAAAAAAGAAATTGACATCAGTTATATACACGAAGAAATTACCTCCCTGTTGAAAGGCATAGAGGACGGAGCTCTCCGCACCGCGGAAATTGTAAAAGGACTGCGCACCTTTAGCCGCCTGGATGAAAGTGATGTAAAGTTTGTAGACCTGCATGAAGGTTTGGATTCGACCCTGGTGTTGCTGCGCAATGCCATTCCGCAGAATGTAAAAGTGATCCGCAATTATGGCGAGCTGCCAAAAGTGGAGTGCTATGCCGGTAAGGTGAACCAGGTGTTCATGAACATTATTACCAATGCCCTGAATGCTATTAAGGATAACGGTAAGAACAGCCATGAGGAAGAATGCCTGGTTATTACCACCAGCCAGGAAAACGGAATGGCCCGCATCAGCATTAAGGACAGCGGCACCGGTATGACGCCGGAGGTAAAAGAAAAGATCTTTGAACCGTTCTTTACCACAAAAGATGTGGGGGAAGGTACCGGTTTAGGGCTCTCGATCGTTTTTAATATTATTGAAAAGCATAAAGGCCATGTGACCGTAAATACAGCACCGAATGAGGGCGCTGAATTTATTATATATTTACCTTTGAAAATTACTCATCTGCCGAATTAACTGAACCCTGAATGAAAGAAAACCGTATCAGGATATTGTACATCGACGATGAAATTCATAACCTCAACGCTTTCAGAGCTACCTTCAGGAGGAGTTATGAAATTTACACAGCCAGTTCAGCGCAGGACGCCAAGCTGCTGTTAAAAAGTATAGATGTACATATCATCATTGCTGACCAGAAAATGCCTGTGACCACCGGTGTTGATTTCTTTTACGAGATCAGAGAACAGCTGCCGGACCCTATACGCATCCTGTTAACCGGTTATACCGATGTGGAGGATATTATAGAAGCCATTAATAAGGGGCATATTTTTTCCTACGTTAAAAAACCCTGGGATGAGCATGAGCTGGCTAATACCATCAGCAATGCCTACGAAATGTACCAGGCCCGTAAACAGCTGAAGGAAAAGATTACGGAGCTTGAGAAAACCAATGATGAGCTGAACCGGTTCATTTATTCCACCTCCCACGATCTGCGCTCCCCGCTTATGTCGGTACTGGGGATCATTAACCTGACCCGGCTGGATAATTCGGTTACCGACCCTAACGGGTATGTAGATATGATAGAGTCCTGCATTCTGAAGCTGGACGGCTTTATCCAGAAGATCATTGAATATTACCGCAACTCCCGGCTGGATGTGGAGCATGAAAAAATTTACTTTGACAGCCTGTTGCACGAATGTATTGCTGCATTTAAACCGCAGAACACTGCGATAGAATTTCAGCTGAATATCGATCAGCCCGTAGATTTTAAGGGAGATACCTTTCGTATCAGTGTTATTTTAAACAACCTGATATCAAATGCTGTTAAGTATCAGAAACCGGATGAATCAAATCCGAAAGTAAATCTATCGGTAAAGGTAGAGCCGCATAAAGCTACCATCTGGATTGAGGACAACGGTATTGGTATACTGAGTGAGCACCTGAGCAATATCTTTAAAATGTTCTTCCGCTCCAAGAACAACAACAAACCTGGAAGCGGTATCGGTTTATATATTGTGAAGGAAGCATTGAGCAAGATCGGCGGGACCATTAGCGTAGAGTCCAAATACGGAGAAGGTACGCAGTTTGAAATAACTATTCCCAACAGAAATGATTTCGATTCCTGATTTACGCATCATATTAGTGGATGATAATGAAATAGATCTTTTGCTGCATGAAAGACTGATCACGCTGCAACAGATCAGCAGGACCGTCATTTCCTTTAACAATGCCAACAAGGCCCTTGAATTTCTTTCTTCCAACATTACCCTGCATCGTATACCACCCACCATTATACTACTGGATATACAGATGCCGGAAATGGACGGGTTTGAATTCCTGGAGGCGTTTGATAGTTACCCCGCCAAGATCAAATCACAGTGCCATATTATCATGGTATCCTCCTCCCTGGATCATGGGGATATAAACCGTACCAATGCCAACCCATTGGTGGTGAAACTGTTGAGGAAACCTTTGCTGGCAAAGGACTTGCGGGAAACAGTGCTGGAAATTTTCAAAGATTTTTAAAGAAGTGTTTGGTTTTTGGGGAAAAAGTCTAAATTTGCACTCCCGCAGAAAGCAGAAAGCAGAAAGCAGAAAGCAGAAAGCAGAAAGCAGAAAGCAGAAAGCAGAAAGCAGAAAGCAGAAAGCAGAAAGCAGAAAGCAG
>NZ_FOBB01000011.1:131611-312861 GCF_900109685.1 Chitinophaga rupis
GCAGAAAGCAGAAAGCAGAAAGCAGAAAGCAGAAAGCAGAAAGCAGAAAGCAGAAAGCAGAAAGCAGAAAGCAGAAAGCAGAAAGCAGAAAGCAGTTTAAGTTTACGGCAATTACTGCAAACTGGCAACTGCCAACTAAACCCGGGGGATTAGCTCATCTGGTAGAGCGCAAGCATGGCATGTTTGAGGTGATCGGTTCGAGTCCGATATCCTCCACCAAAAGATTTAAAGCCGTTACAATTGTAGCGGCTTTTCTATTTCGTATAGGGCTGCCTGTGGCCTACTGTGCAGTAAAATCCGCATGTGATACCCGGAGCCCCCTGCATGTACCCCGAAATTCATTGAACTTATTCCCTTGATTGTGCGTTACATATAACCGGGAAGCCCCGCCCCTGGCAGGAGTATAAAAAACATAACAGAAAAATATAATATTATTTGCGCATTCCTGCGTATTTTTACCCTGGTCCTAAAAAGGGCATTATTTGTGCTAATCCCATGTTACGCCTATGGCTATGTCATTACTAACAAAGCAACATCACATTAAGCTACTGAATATGCTACTTATTGCAGCCATTGCCCTTTTATTTACAAACTGTAATAACGGCCAGGCACCCCAAAGCACACCCCATCCGCAAGTGGCTCCAGCTCCGGCGCCGGCCCCGCAGGGAAAAACGTATACCCTTACGCCGGATGGGAACGGGCGGTTAAATGTGAATGACATTAACAGATATTATAAACCAGGGGATGTGCTCATTTTAAAAGGCAATTTTTCCGCCATTTATTTTACCAACCTGAATGGTTCTGCTTCCGCTCCCATTACCATCAAAAACCCGCCCGGCGCCGTTACCACCATTGGTAACCCTAACTGGAACGGGGGTTCCTGGGCAGAGGCGTTCAGCTTTACCAACTGCCATTACCTGAAAATTGGCAGCGATAAAAATAAGGCGAACTTTCTTATCAAAGGCTCTACACAGGCAGGCAGGCCTGCTTATTTTGACCTGATATTACGGGGGCATACGGACAATATTGAAATCCGCAACCTGACTATTACGAATGGTGGTACCGGCATTTGGGCCAAAACAGACCCGGTAAGGGCAGACCGTAGCACCTGGCACCCCAATTCGCAAATGGAGAACCTCTCTATACACGATGTAGAGATCAGCGGTACACATAATGAGGCGATGTACATTGGCCATACCGCTACCTACTGGGACTTAACGGCCGGCCTTTCCTTTTATGATCCGCCTTCCAAGTTTAAACCGGGGCATGATTATGTGCAGCCTATTAAATGGCACAACGTAAAAATTTATAACAATTACGTGCATGATATTGGGGCAGATGGGATCCAAACCTCTGCCATTGACCAGCTGGAAATATATAACAACGAAGTAACCAATTGGGCTTTGCAGCACAACTCCGCCCACAACGGCGGCATTTTACTGGGCGGCCGCACTACCAATACCAATACGCATGATAACTATGTGCATAATGGCTGGGGCGAGCTGCTGCAGTTTTATGGCTCCGGCGAGAACGGCGCCAAACATGTTATACGCAATAACCTGTTCCGCGATAATATGGAAGGGAATGACGGGGTAAGCATACGTGGTACCGACAATGCTATTGTAATCATCTCCAACAACACCATTGCCCGAACCGGCGGTAACAGCATACGCCTGAGCGGCTATCGGGGTATGAAGGGTACGCAAATTGCCAACAACAATGCCCTTATACAACCCCGCACCGGCGGCACGCCGCTATACCCCAACGCTTATATATATACGGAAGGCGGAGCTGTTGTTGAAGAAGGTACCGGCAGTAATGCAAATGCAAAATTTGCTACGGTAGCAGCAGCGGATGTAGACAAAGAAAATTTTTACCTGCCTAACAGCAGCTCCCCGGTAGCAGATTGCGGTTACCGGAAAAAAGGAAAAACAGAATAAACGCAGCTGCAATTTTTCTGTCAGAAAAAATTTCTCAAAAAATTTTTCATATTATAATTTTTATAAATTATTATAAAAGTATATCTACTACTTTCTAGCATTCCTTTTTTTACAAACTCATTTACCACGTTCATTGGATAAGCACAACCAGCCTGTTTTAGCACGGTTACGCCTATGTGAAAAATGAAAGGATATAATAATGTGATTTTTCTTCCGTTTTTTTGCTGTCGTTAAAATTTATTGGGGGCACTTTTACACTTATTCTAACTGCATTTCCAATTTAAAAAACCATATCATATCATGTGTACATGATCAGGCATTGCTATGCATGCACCAACCGAATTTGCTTTTGATCTATAAAACCATAACAAAAGAAAAACCATGAACGTATCCAAACACCAACAAGCATTAAAGCTTTTTGCAACTATTGCTGCCGCCGCATCCCTGGCTATTACCGGTTGTAAAAAAGACGAGGTCGAGAAAATGAACCCTACAGAGGCAACTGCCGTCACAGAGACCACTGCACGCCAATTTACTCTGACGGCCGACGCCTACGGGCATTTAACCATCAACAACAGTAACAATTATTACAAGCCGGGCGATGTAATTAATCTGAAAGGCACTTTCAAGGCTGTGTACATTATGAACCTGACCGGTTCTGCCACTGCGCCCATTACCATCAAGAACCCTACCGGTACTGTTACCACTATTGGTAACCCTAGCTGGGCAGGCGGTTCTTATGCAGAGGCAATCCAGTTCTCCAACTGCCACTACATTAAATTTGGCGGTGAAACTTCTAAAACACAATTCCTGATCAAAGGCTCTACACAGGGCACTGCACGGGAGGCGTACTTTGACATTACACTCAGAGCCCATACCGACAACTTTGAGATCCGCAACATCACCATTACCAATGGTGGTACCGGCATCTGGGCTAAAACAGACCCGGTAAAGAATGATGCCAGCACCTGGTATCCGAATTCGCAGATGAAAAACCTGTCTATCCACAACACAGAGATCAGCGGCACATTCAATGAGGCTATGTACATTGGCCATACCGCTACCTACTGGGATCTGACATCTGGTTTATCTTACTATGGCTCTCCCTCCAGCTTTACGAGCGGCGACCAATACGTACAGCCCATTAAGTGGTACAATGTGAAAATCTATAACAACTACGTGCATGATGGTGGTGCAGATGGCATCCAGACCTCTGCCATTGACCATCTGGAAATATATGGCAATGAAGTGAAGAACTGGGCCTTACAGCACAATCCTTCTCATGAAGGCGGTATCTTAATTGGCGGACGTACCACCAATACCAATACCCACGATAACTATGTGCATGATGGCTGGGGTGAGCTGCTGCAGTTCTATGGCTCCGGTGAGAATGGCGCTACGCATGTTATTCACAACAACCTGTTCCGCGATAACCAGGCCGGCCATGACGGTGTAAGCCTGCGCGGTATCCAGAATGCAGTGATCACTATTTCCAACAACACCATTGCCAGAACCGGCGGTAACAGCATACGCATTAATGGTTATAACAACCAGATGATCAAACCGCAGATCATTAATGCCAATGCGCTGATACAGCCAAGAATGGCCGGTGGCGGTATTTATCCCAATGCCTACATCTATACAGAAGGCGGTGGTACTTATAAAGAAGGTACCGGCACTTTGGCTAACGTTAAAATTGCTACGGTAACTGCTGCGCTGGTAGATATCACTAATTACTACCTGCCGAAAGCCGGTTCCCCACTGGGTGTTGCAGGTTACAGGAAGTTATAGTAGATAGCCGATGGTCCATAGACGATGGTCCATAGCTACAACGGTATGGTTGGTTCTGCTTATATAGAATGGCTATTTGTCCGCGTGTTCTAGGAGGGCTTTGCTACACACCATAAATTAGTTCGTGGTTCATGGTTCATAATCTACAGCATGTAAGCGTAATATTGATACGCATCTATGCTATAGATCATGAGCGGTGGGCCATGAACTTTTTAATTATACCGGTATAGAATATTGCAGGATCATGAGCTATCTCATTCATGAACACGGCCATGGACCATCGTCTATGGACCATGGACTATTCCCCAATTCACTTCCAGAATCCCTGTGCTTTTATTTGTGCGCTGCTGATGCCTAAGCTCTTCAGCCTCTGCCGCACCTGCACTACAGCGGGGATATAACCTGCTGTATAAAAAACAGTGTCGGGGGTAAAACGCTGTGCAGCGGCCCATTGCAGCAGTCCGTCTGCATGGTTGCGGCCTGTTTTACTAACCGGTTCCAGGGCTTTAAAATCTGAGCAGCAGGCGCGAAAATTTTCGCGGTGCTGTTCATCCTCCAAGGCTATAGCGCCCCGGATGGATAAGGGGTTTTGTGCAAGCTGCTGCACCGCATAAAAATGCCCCAGGGCACTTTCATCCCCAAGGAATACTACATGTGCATTGGCAGTAGGTTTAGGCGGCGTAGGGCCTATACCTACATAGCTTACAATATCACCCGGCTGCAAAGCCTGCGCCCAACGCGCACCGGCGCCATTGTGGCTGGCATTGATAATAAGGGTGCAGGTAGCAGTACCGGCATCCCAGCCCAGGGGGGTATAATCCCGGTACACGCCTTCAGCCACTGCAAGCTTAATATGTTGTGGGGTGGTCCATTTCTGCATATCCACACCCGGCAGGTGCAGGTCCGCTTCTATTACGGTAGCCGGTTCCCAGGCCCGAACTGCCAGCACAGTACCCGTTTTAGAAAGTGTTTGCGCTATCAGGGAGATAGCTTTCCGCTTGATCAATTGTATGGTGCTTTCCATAAGTCACTAATGGTTTGTTCAAATGATATGCAAAGCAACAAATCATATAGCGGACAGCAAGAGACGATACATGGCAAAGATTGGACTATTCGCGGTGGTTTTTGCGGTACTCGCCCGGGGTAAGGTCTACTACCTTTTTGAATAAACGGGAAAAGTAGGTGGGATCATCGTACCCCAGTTCATAGGCTACCTCCTTAATGCTTAACTGGCTGTAATACAGCAGGCGCCGGGCTTCCATCATAGTTTCCTGCTGGATCCAGTAGCTAACGGGAAAGCCTGTATGGATCTTTACGGTCTCATTCAGGTAAGAGAGGGACAGGTTTAGCCTAGCGGCATAATCTGCCGGGCTTTTCATGGTTTTATAATGAGCAGCCAGCAGTTGCCGGAAAGTGCTGGTTATGGCGGCGCCACGCTGGACCTGTTTATCGCTTCCCATGTATTCCTTAAATACCCCGGCCACCATACCGGTAAACGCAGTTACCAGGGAATGGATCACCGGCTTGTAATACGGAACAGTATCCGCTGCTTCAAACTGTCGGGATAACACATTGCACATGCCCTCCATTGATGCAAACTGGCCGGGGGTAAGCGGTACCGGCCCTATATGTGCAACCTCATTCAACAGGGACTGAAAAGGCTCTCCTACCAGCAGGCTGTCGGCTGCCATAAACCAAACCCCAGCATCGTCTGATGAAGTCAGGTATTGGTGTACCTGCCCGGGTAAAATAGACAGCAGCGCCGGCGCAGCTGCGTGGTGTAATTGGGTATCGATCCTCATACAGCAGGTGCCTTTAATGAACAGGATAAAAACATAGTGATCATCCCGGTGGGCGCCATAAGCCCGGGCATCCGCATAAGGTTTCGTTGAATCTATTGCGTGTATTTTCAGGCCAACGGGATTTTCCTTGTCCAGGCGGTGAATGGGTATCTCTGTTTTGCGGCGTACAGGCATATTGCAAAACAAGGGCTTTTTGGGGGAATTCTTATAACGGAACGGGAAAAATTGGTGGCGGGGAAGCTATAATGTACGCAGCAGGGTGGCTATAGCACTATTTGAATAAGTAAGATTGGCATGAATATGGCAGAGCCGGTATAAGCATTACAAGTAGTATACAGCCCTGAAGTTGCCTATTTCAAGGGATTTGAGTATCATTACAGCAGGGCAGATGCTTTTACGAAATTTGCTTTAAACCCGTATAAATGCAGAGTTTTAACACCACATTCCTCAATGGGCTACGGTTTATACTGGCCCTATGGGTAGCTTTGGGACATTTTTACAAATATATAGGCGGACCGTCATTCATAAAGATCCCTGTTATTGGTAATATAATTATGACGAACGGCCCAGCTGTAGATGGCTTTATGGTGATCACCGGTTTTTTAATGATGTACCATTACATTAAAAGAGAACAGGAAGAACCACCTGCTGAAAAGGCCACCTTTGGGAAATTCTGGGTACGCCGCCTTTTCCGCTTATATCCTTTATATTTTGTAGCGTTAATAGTGGCGTATTACCTGTTTCACTACAACTTTGAAAGCGTATATTTTAACTACCATTATTTTACGGGTAAAGATGCGCACTTTTCTACCACCTATAATCCGGCCACTTATCCCGGCATAACTGACCTGCTGTTACATTTAACCTTTTTACATGGTTTGCTGCCAGGCGCCAATACCAGTATATTAGGTCCGGCCTGGAGCCTTTCGCTGGAAATGCAATACTATGTATTGTTCCCTTTCCTGTACTTATTATTCTTTAAAAGTGAGCGCATTATTAAGAACAGGATGGTGCAGTTTATTGTGCTGTCACTGCTGGCCGCATTAGCTGTGCAAAAGTTGCTGGGTACCTGGGCCGGGCCGGGTAAATTAATGGACTTCCAGGCTCCTTCCCTGTTGCCTTATTCACTACATTATTTTTTACTGGGTATGTTACTGGCTGCCTATAATTTTAAGCGGGTAAACCGGTTTCACCTGGCAGTTTGGGCATTGATCGTATTACCTTTCCTTGGGCCACTAACGGTGGTGACTATACTAAGTATTGTTATTCTGCTTTTCTCCGACCAAATAAAAATGTATGCTCATCCGGCTATCAGCTTTGTGGTAGAGAAGATAAAACAGCTGTTATCCGGTAAGGTAGCCGCTTTTGGCGCAGATGTATCTTACTCCCTGTACCTGATACACATGATATTAATGCCGGGTATTATCCGCATGGTTATTACCTATTCACCATTGGGTAAAGTAGCCAATGCGCTGCTGGCAGTTAGTGTTTTCCTGGTGGCTAATCTCATCATATCCTACCTGCTTTTCCTGTTCATAGAAAAGCCCTTCATTACCCTGGGCAAACGCTTTGTGAGCAAGCTTTTCGTGAAGGGGAATGTGGCGGTTTCCAAGGCAGCAGCATAGTTAATTACGAATTAGTCAATTACGAATTACGAATTGAGCACTTCATAAAAAAAGTCCTGCATTTAAAAATGCAGGACTTTTCTATTTACAATAGCATTATCCAATTATATTTCGGTAGTTCTACAGCACAAATATCTTCCGGGCTGTTTTAGTAACATTGCTGCTGTTCAGCACCTGTACCACATACAAACCACCGGAAATGCCGCCACCATAGTTAATGGCGATCGTTTGGCGTTTTGAGCCTAATTTCACGGGTTTGCTGGCTACTACTTTTCCATCCATATCCACCAGCTGAACAATATAATCACCTTTATCCAGCGTGTTAAAAGCTACATTAAAGGTGTTACCCTGTACCGGTACGGGGTTCGGCCAAATGGAAATATCATCACCGTTGATATCCATTTTATCCGGCGAAACAGAAACAATATCCCTGGCATTATCCTGGAACAGCAGGTTAGCGCTGGCCAGGTCAGATGCGTTGTACACATCATTATGCTGGTTGGGTAAAGCCGTTGCCGTCATGGAAGCAATGTCGAACTGGTAATAACTTTTGCTGGCTGTAGAGCAGCCAAGCATGATCTGTCCGTCATCATTCACCGCAGCGCCATTGGTATAAAACCCGGCGGGCAGGCCCTGGATAGTACCGGTGTAGGTAGCTTCCATTTTACTTACATCAATCTTAAACACCCTGTTGTAAATGTTAATGAGGTACAGGAAGCCATATTTATCCGCCACCAGATCCCCGCCCCAGCCGGTGCAGAATGCGTGAATGGAGTTGGTGCCATTTGCAGCAGCATCTTTCAGACTGCCCAGATCGCGGAAACGTACCTGCTGGCCCGTAGTGGCAAATACAAACAGGTGATCTGCATCGTTGGTAAGCGCATAACCATTACCATCCGCACCTATCACCATGCGGGTAATATTGTTCTCTTCCGGGTGGCTTACAAAGGGATCATTAAAGCTCAGGTCTGCCACTTTAACGGGCGTGCTGCCGGCAGTGTTCAGGTTCACAGCATACAGCTGGTTGGTTTGCATAGTAGCAAAGAACAGGCGGTGCGTGGCTTTATCAAATGCGCAGGCGGCAACGCGGCCTGCATTGGCATTCACTTTAGCCTGCAGGGCAGCTGCCGGTGCGGCAGGCGCTTTGCCCAGTTGGTTAATAGCGGAGCCGCTATTAATATCTATTACGCGCATTACATTCCAGTTCAGCCCACCTATGGAGTCGGCAGTAATGGCATATGCAGCACTTTTATGCTGCGCCTGCGCAGTAAAACATGTTAATAGACAACTAAAAAGAAAAAGTTTTAGTAGAGTTATGGGTTTCATATAGGTCTGGTTTGGGTATAAAAAAGTTACGACAAATTTCGCTGTTTTTCGTATTCATTTATTTAAAATATCTCCAGGGATCAACTTTCTTTTTACCGTTTGGCTAACCGCTTGTTAACCATACCGGAAAAGCCGCAGCACTACCGTAAAAGCTGCAGCGCAGCCCTGCGTCTTTCCTGTTTTCATCCCATTTTCCCGGCTTTTCATCCCATTTCAGGAAAGCACTTTGCAGAGATGACTATCATTGCTGAAAGTTTCTACCCATGATCTCTTTTAAGAAATTAGAGTTCGGTGCAGTAACAGCTATTTTCCTGCTGCTGATATTCCCGCTGTTATTCCGGAGCGTTACTGATAACGTATTTGAGATGCAGCATTCCTATGGTTATAAATTTCACCAATACCACCAGGTATTTGACTATTACATTCATTACCTGCTGCCTTCCCTGGCGCATATCACCTTGGTATACGCGGCCTTTCTTTTCACCAATATGGTAGTAGTACCCATATTCCTGGAACGGCAGCGCTGGTTACCGGGCTTGCTGCTGCTAGCCGCCACTGTGCTGATACTGTTCACGGGTATTATGGTAGCTTATTCTTATTACTATGGTTACCTGCTGGGGGTATATAGTTCTATAAGAGGGGCGCATATGTACTTTGCCAAATCGGCTTTTAGCACTACCATGTTCTATACCATCATATACGTGGTGTACTATGCCGGCAAGCATCTGTATTTTCAATATGTACGCGGGCGCAAGCTCCTTATGAACGAGCCTTTTGTAGCAGTAGCTGCATGGATAGCCCTGCTGGTATTTGCCGTTGGGATACACTCCCGGATCTTATTTATACTGGTAGCCTGCGGCGGGCCGTATTATGCAGCAGTAGGCTATGTCTGGTATACGAAAATATTTCCGCGGTATGAAAAAGTACACCTGCGTAAATGGATCCTGGCCCGCGATGTTTTCCTGACCTCCTTTATAGCCGGTTTTTCCATACTGCTGCTTACATTGGCCATACGCCAGGAACGCCCGGCAGAAACCTTAGCGCTGATGTTAGGCTTATTTGCAGTACAATTGCTGGTGCTGCTACCCATTACCTGGTGGCTGTATGTAGCCCGTGAAAACCGCGTGGCTACTATGCTGAACCTGCAGAAAGCCCTGGGCCGTTCCGCAGCCGACCTGGATTTCCTGCGCTCGCAGATCAATCCGCATTTCCTGTTCAATGCCCTGAACACCTTATACGGTACGGCTTTACAGGAAAATGCATTGAATACCAGCGAAGGCATTCAGAAGCTGGGGGATATGATGCGTTTTATGCTGGATGAGAACCACCTGGAAAAAATAGCCCTGCGTAAAGAAGTAGCTTACCTGCACAACTACATTGCCCTGCAGCGCCTGCGCACACAGGCATCGCCGGATATACAGATCGATGTGAATATTAACGAGGACCATTGCGAGCATGCCATTGCGCCCATGCTGTTGATCCCTTTTGTGGAGAATGCTTTTAAACACGGCATCAGCTTGCGCAACCGCTCCAAGATCGCCATTTCCCTTTCCTGCGATAAAGAGCGGATCTACTTTGATGTGTACAACACCACGCATGCCCGCCCGGATAATGACATAGAAAGAGGTCCCGGCATTGGCCTGAATAATGTGCGTGACCGCCTGAGCTTATTGTACCCGCAACGGCATGAGCTGAACATACGCCAAACAGCTACTGAATATTTTGTGCACCTGACCATTCATGTATCCTGATACGCTTCCAATGGAACAAACACCCGTTAATAACACGCCTGCTGCAGATGGCATCAGCAAATTCCTCTGGTGGTTAGCTGCCGCAGATATTACGATATTAAAAGATTGCAGGGCAGACCAGGAGCGGTACCGCATTATTGGTATATCCGTACTCGTTACCTGGCTGTTTGCCACCCTGGCCTGGGGATACTTTTTTTCAACTGTGCTAGAAGATGAAATGGTCATTGCTGGATTGGCATTTTTCTTTGGTTTCGCCATCCTTAGTATTGACCGAAGCCTGATAACGGCCATGTCGGGCTCAGGCCGCCGGAAGTTCCTACCGGTGGCCTTTCGTTTATGCCTGGCCTTTACCATTGGCCTGTTCATTTCCCAGCCGGTGATATTGCTGCTGTTCCGGAAAGACATTCAGGCCCAGATGGTGCTGAACCGGCAGGGCAAGCTGGAAAAATTCCGTAATGAGCTGGCTACCCTGAATGCAGAACATACTACCGGCCTGGAAAAAGACCTGCAGCAATGGCAGCAGCAATTACAGCAAAAAGAAGCACAGGTAAAAGGCTATAAGGATGATTACATTAAGGAAACAGACGGTACGGGCGGCTCCGGCAAGATCGGGGAGTCTGCCATTGCCAAAGTAAAGAAAACAGAATACCTGAAAGCAGAGCAGGAGCTGACGGACCTGCGCCGCCAGCTGGCGCCACAGCTGCAGGAGCGCCAAACCCAGCTGGCCGACCAGTGGAAAGAGAACCAGGCCAAGGAAAAAGTGTATGTAGCCTCTTTAACAGACGGATTCCTGGCGCAAACAGAAGCCCTGGAAGAGCTGACCACGGAACACACCCCCCTGCGGCAGCGGTACCGCCTCATAGTACTGATCATAACCCTGATAGAAGTAATGCCTCTGCTTAGTAAGCTGCTGATGCCTAAAGGCGAATATGATAAACTGGTGGACTATAATAATGTGTATCTTGGCTACCGGAAAAACAACGTGGTATGAAGCTGACTGCTATTGCCATAGACGATGAGCCGGTAGCGCTGTCCGTGATCCGCTCGCATGCGGCCAAAGTGCCGTTCCTGGAGGTAAAGGGCCTGTTCACCAACGCCTTTGAAGCCATGGAACACCTGAATAAAGAGCGTACGGATCTGCTTTTCCTGGATATTAAAATGCCGGACATCACCGGCATTGATTTCCTGACCAGCCTTACCAACCCGCCCATGGTGGTTTTTACCACCGCTTACTCAGAACATGCCGTGCAGAGTTTTGAGCTGGATGCCATTGATTACCTGCTGAAGCCCTTTTCCCTGACCCGCTTCCTGAAAGCCTGCAATAAAGCCCATACCCTGCTGCAGCTGAAACAGCAAAGCAACGCCGCCGGCCATGTACCCGATTACATTTTTATTAAAAGCGGCTATGAGCAATGCAAGATCCGGCTGGATGAGATCCTGTACCTGGAAAGCGCCGGCAACTACGTGAATTTTGTACTGAAAGACCGTAAGGTTATCTCCCGCCTTTCCATGCAGGAAGCGCTGGACCTGCTGCCCACCACCCTGTTTACCCGGGTGCACCGCTTCTTTATTGTGGCCAACAGTAAAGTAGAGCGCATAGACCGGAACTACCTGTACATCCAGCAGGCCTCTATCAGCATAGGCGCAGCGTACGCTGATGCGGTGGGAAAGATCTGGGGGAGAAGGGAAGGATAAATGCCCCTTATCAGCACCTTCATCTTCCATTTTTTTAATTCCTAAAAAATAATACCTTTGCAGTCCTTTTCCTGTTTTGCAGCGTAAAAGACGCGGGTGTGGTGAAATTGGTAGACACGCCAGACTTAGGATCTGGTGCTTCACGGCATGTAGGTTCGAGTCCTATCACCCGCACATATTAGATGTGCAGATATGCAAATGTGTGGATATGCAAATGAAATAATTTACGATCATCTGCACATTTGCATATCTGCACATTTGCACATTTTTTAATATATATTTTGCCATAAAGGCGCTAAGTCACTCAGTACCTCTTTCCTTGCTGCCATTCCTTCGTGCCTTTGTGACTTCATGGCAGAAATATAATCACGGAATCATTATTGCTTCATAAAGAACATTTTTATTAATAATTATTATGGCAACCGTTACCAGAGAAAACATCGGTTTATTGAATGATAAGATCACTGTGAAAGTGAGCCAGGAAGATTACCTTCCTAATTTTGACAAAGCGGTAAAACAATTCAGCAAATCCGCCAATATCCCCGGTTTCCGGAAAGGAATGGTGCCTGCTGGTATGGTAAAGAAGATGCACGGACCGGCCCTGTTTGCCGATGAAGTGCTGAAAACCGTGGAAAAAGAATTGACCGGCTACCTGCAGAATGAAAAGCTGGAGATCTTTGCCCAGCCTATCTCTATGGACAAGGAAGCCAAAAACCTGGACTTTAATCAACCCTCCGAATACGCATTTGACTTTGAAGTGGGCCTGAAACCCGCTTTTGAAGTATCTCCCCTGGAATCCGGCAAAACCTCCCTTACTAAATATAAGATCAAGGCCACCGAAAAAGAGGTAGATGAGGAAGTAAGCCGCCTGCAGCTGAAAGGCGGTAAAATGAATGAGCCGGAAGTAATTGATAATGAAGACAATGTACTGAGCATCACTTTTGAAGAAAGCGACGCACAGGGCAATGTAGTAGAAGGCGGTATCAAAAAAGATAACTCCCTGCTGCTGAAATTCTTCTCTCCTGCCATCCAGGAACAGCTGAAAGGCAAGAAAAAAGACGACAGCATTGTGTTCCAGCTGGCTAATTCTTTTGATGAAGAAAGACTGGGCATGATCCTGAAAGACCTGGGCTTTGATGAACATGATAAAGAAGCTGCCCAGAAATATTTTAAGCTGACCCTTACCAAACTGGGCCTGATCGAAAAGCGCGAGCTGAACGAAGAGTTCTTTAAAGAGGTATACCCGAATGAAGAGATCACTACCGAAGCCGCTTTCCGGGAAAAACTGAAAAGTGAAATAGAAAAATACTGGGAGTCCGAAAGCCGTAACCGCCTGCATAACGAGCTGTTCGAAGTGCTGGTGCATGAAACGCCTATAGAGCTGCCCAAAGACTTTCTGAAACGCTGGCTGCAGACCGGTAGCGAAAAGCCAAAGACTGCCGAAGAAGCCGAAAAAGAATATCCGAACTTTGACCATCAACTGCGTTGGACGCTTATTAGCGATAAACTGATCCGCGATAATAAACTGGACGTATCTTTCGAAGAACTGAAAGAGAGCGCCAAACAAAAACTGCTGGGCTATTATGGCGCCGGCGCTGCTTTAGAAGGGGCCGACTGGCTGGATAGCTACCTGGACCGCCTGATGCAGGATGAAAAATTCGTGGACCAGACTTACCGCGAAATGGTGACCCAGAAATTATTTGACTGGGCAGAAACGAAGGTGGATCTTAAAGAAGAGGAAATAACAGCCGAAGAATTTGCTAAATTACCTCATAAACATCACCATCATGAACATGAATAACGAATTTAGAAAATATGCGATCCAACATCGTGGAATCAGCAGCCTGGTAGTAGATAGCTATGCCCGTCATCAGTTGAACTCGCTTACCCCGTACATCATCGAGGAGCGTCAGCTGAATGTAACGCAGATGGACGTGTTCTCCCGTCTGATGGCTGATCGCATCATTTTCCTGGGCGATCCGATCAACGACTATGTAGCAAATGTGATCACGGCCCAGCTGCTGTTCCTGGAATCAGCAGACCGTAACCGTGATATCCAGATGTATATTAACAGCCCCGGTGGCAGCGTATATGCCGGTTTAGGCATTTATGATACCATGCAGATCATTTCTCCGGAAGTTGCAACGATCTGTACCGGTATGGCCGCCTCTTTTGGCGCTGTACTGCTGGTAGCCGGTGTAAAAGGTAAACGTACAGCCCTGAAACATGCCCGCGTAATGATCCACCAGCCGCATGGCGGCGCAGAAGGCCAGACTTCTGACATCGAGATCACTGCCCGCGAGTTTGTGAAGCTGAAAAAGGAGCTGAACGAGATCATTGCCACCCATTGCGGCCAACCGTTCAAAAAGGTGGAAAAAGACTCTGACCGCGACTACTGGATGACCGCCGATGAAGCCAAAGAATATGGCATCATTGACGACGTGCTGGACCGTAACCCGAAGAAAAAACAGGAAAATACGCCGCAATAAGCGTATACCTAATATAAAGGAGAAACGGGGTAAGCGCGCCTTGCTCCGTTTCTCCTTTCCTTTTTTCCGTTCCTGCTATTTTGCCTAACTTTGTAGGCTTACATTAGCTGCGAAAAAACAAATAAATCATTACGGATGAAAGAATCCAAAATACGTTGTTCCTTCTGTAACCGTTCCAAAGACGAGGTGCAGATACTGATTGCCGGTGCAGAAGGTCATATTTGTGAGAACTGTGTGGCCAATGCCCAGGAGATCATTGAGCAGGAGCTGTTCCAGCACAACAAGAAAGCGCCCTCCCACTTTGTACCCAAAGTGGCTAAGCCGGTGGAGATCAAGACCTTCCTGGATGAATATGTGATTGGCCAGGACGATGCCAAAAAGATCCTTGCCGTAGCGGTGTATAACCACTACAAAAGGCTGAATCAGCAGGTAGGCGACGATGAGGTGGAGATAGAAAAGTCCAACATTATAATGGTGGGCGAAACCGGTACGGGTAAAACCCTGCTGGCCAAATCTATAGCCAAGCTGCTGAATGTGCCCTTTACTATTGTGGACGCTACCGTATTTACCGAAGCCGGTTACGTGGGTGAAGATGTGGAAAGCATTTTAACCCGCCTGCTGCAGGTATGTAATTATGACGTGGAAGCAGCCGAAAGAGGCATTGTGTACATTGACGAAATTGATAAAATAGCCCGTAAGAGCGATAACCCTTCTATTACCCGCGATGTTAGCGGCGAAGGCGTGCAGCAGGGTTTGCTGAAGCTGCTGGAAGGTACTGAGGTGCTGGTGCCCCCGCAAGGCGGCCGTAAACACCCGGAACAAAAACTGATCAAAGTGAACACCCAGAACATCCTGTTCGTTTGTGGTGGTGCTTTTGATGGGGTAGATAAGATCATCAGCAGAAGGGTACAAACCCACTCTATTGGTTTTACAGTAGATAAGGAAAAGGAAGAAGCTACTAAAAAGCACATCCTGCGCTACGTAAACTCACAGGATCTGAAATCCTTTGGGCTGATACCGGAGCTGCTGGGCCGCTTACCCGTAGTAACTTACCTGAACTCCCTGGACCGGGATGCGCTGAAAGCCATTCTTACCCAACCCAGGAACGCCCTGATCAAACAATACAAGAAACTGTTTAAGGTAGAAGGCATCGATCTGACTATAGAAGATGATGCCGTGGATTATATCGTGGACAAAGCCATGGAATTTAAGCTGGGTGCCCGCGGACTTCGCTCTATCTGCGAAGTGGTGATGAGCGATGCCATGTTCCATATGCCTTCCACTACCGAAAAAACATTTATCCTCACCAAGGCATATGCCCAGGAAAGACTGGAGCAATCACCGCTGGTGAAACTGAAAGTCGCTTAAACAAGTAAAAACTTAAAAAGCAAAAAGTAAGATCAGCGGTAAACCTTTTTTAACTTTTGCTTTTTTACTTTTAACTTTTTATATGCAGGATCTCATTCAACAACTACAGGAAAAGGCAGGGCTTAGCGCAGAGCAGGCCACGCAGGCTATTACGGTTATGCGCGACTATGTAAAAAGCAAAGTGCCTCCCTTTATTGGCGATACCGTAGATAAATGGTTTGCCGGTATGGATAGCCCGCAACAGCCGGCTAAAGATGTCGCTGCCTCCGATGATTTCCTGGATGGATAAACCCAGACGACAGCACTTTTTTCATAATAGGAACATCCCGCTTTTTACGGCGGGATGTTCTGTTTTTATACTACAGGCTTCTCAGATAAAGATAAAGCGCAACAACCTTTTACAACAAACAGATGGCTGCCATAGGCCAGCATGGCAGCATCCACGGGAATATCCAGCGGTTTTACCTGTACAGTATATTGTTTGTGAATACGGTGATTGGTAGAAAGATAGGTGACCAGGTAAAATATCAACAGCAAGCCCACAAGGGCGCCAACACTGATGCCGGTCCACTTCAGAAGCTTACGCATATTTTTTGGGGTTATAATTATGGAGGCAAAATTACAGGGCGGTGCTCAACTGTATCTCAGTAGAAGTACGGATTTTTTATAAACGGGAAAGCCAAAGTCTTACTGGAAGAGGGTTATAGCGTGTATGTTATTGGAAGATCAGAGAAGTATCACAGTAAAAAAGCATCCTGTTGGTCAGGATGCTTTTTCGATTGCGTAAAAGTGTTTCAATCGTCTGTGTTTTGGGTTTAGGTTGATAAAAGGTAAAGAGTGATTGACTTAACCCAAATTTAACATTCCTTTTTCATACTTCCATAACACTTAAGGGTTATTGTTCATTTTTTTGTCAAAAACTGCGAACGGTTATGAATTGTCGCACCTTTTACATTATGTATTTTAAAATATATACTTTGTTGACAAAAAGTTGGATGTCTGATCGCTTACTATTTTGTTGATAAGGGCTTTATTCTCATCGGTTTGTTTGGTAGCTACCATAGAACGGATGGAGAATGCACGCAATGCGTCCGGTACACTCAAAGTAGCTTCTGCACTGTCTTTACGGCCGGTGAAGGGGAAGGTATCCGGACCGCGCTGGCACTGGCAATTAATGTTTACCCGGCTTACCTGGTTCACCAGCGGATCTATCAGGGATGCGAGTTCCGCCGCATTGTTGGTGAACAGGCTTACCTGCTGCCCATGTTCTGAATGTATCAGGTACTCAATTGGCGTTGTAATGTCATCAAATGGTAAAACCGGTATTACGGGACCAAACTGCTCCTCGCTATACAGCTTCATACGCTCATTCACCGGGTACACAATAGCCGGGAACACCAGCGACTCATAAGCCTTGCCGCCATTGGCATTGATCACCTTTGCGCCATTGGCTACCGCATCTTCAATACAGCTTTCCAGGTAGGCGGGCTTTTGCGGCTCCGGCAGGGGTGTTAAGAACACATCTTTTTCCCAGGGCATGCCTACTTTCAGCTTGCTTACCGCTTCACTCAGCTTGCTCAGGAAGCTGTCTGCAATACGGCGGTGCACAAATATGATCTTAATGGCAGTACAACGCTGACCATTAAACGATAAAGAGCCTAACACGCATTCTTTTACTGCCAGGTCAATATCTGCCTTATCCGTAACAATGGCAGCGTTCTTTGCATCCAACCCAAGTATGGCCCGAAGGCGGTTTACCTTGGGATGCATTTTCTTCAGCTGGTTAGCCACCTTGCTGGAACCTATCAGCGTTAGTACATTGATCTTACCGGTTTCCATTAACGGTTGCACGATCACATTACCACGGCCGTAAATAGTATTTACCACCCCTTTGGGGAAACAGGTACGAAATGCTTCCAGCAGTGGATAATGCAATAATGTTCCGTGCTTCGGAGGTTTGAAAAGCAGGGTATTCCCCATTATGAGCGCAGGTATCAGCGTAGTAAATGTTTCGTTTAACGGGTAGTTAAAGGGTCCCATACACAATACTACGCCCAGGGGGGAACGGCGTATCTGCCCGATAATGCCCTGCTGTATCTCAAAGCGGGAAGAGTTGCGGTCCAGGTCTTTCAGCGCATCTATAGTAGCATGTATGTATTCTACCGTGCGGTCAAATTCCTTCAGGGAATCTGTATAGGATTTACCTATTTCCCACATGATGAGCTTTACAACTTCGGCCTTACGCTCAATCATTTTACCGGTGAATTTTTCAACGCAGGCTATTCTTTCAGCCACCGGCATGGTAGGCCATTCGCCGCGTCCTTCATCGTATGCAGCCAGCGCATCATCTAAGGAAGCCATGGCTTCTTTGGCGCTGCATAAGGGATAGGAGCCTATTACCTTACGCTCCAGGCCATTGGCCGTGCGTATACCCAGTGGAGATACTACAGTATGTACATCGCCACTCCATTGTTTCATTTCACCACCAGACAAATACTCCCGCTGATGGATCTCTGCCGGCAGCTGGTATTCTGCCGGTATTTCATTTTCCGTAGTTGGAAAATACTGTTGTAATTTTTCTTCAAAACTCATAGGAACTTATATTGCTACAACCAAGATAATTAATAATGAATAATTTATAATTAATAGTTTGTATTGCAGGGCTGTAAATGGCTGCCCTGGCGGTGTTGGGGCGTGTTAAATAATTAATAATGAAGAATGAATAATTAATAGATTGTACTGCGGGGGCTGTAAGTGGCTACCCTGCGGGATTAGCGCATGTTGATAAATAAGATGATGGAGTATGCCTTATTTGATCACTCAATAAAAAAACCTGAAAGGCTCTAAGACCTTTCAGGTTTTAACTATCTCCAGCAGTTGTACTGCTACCCTATTAATTATTCATTCTTCATTATTAATTAGCCCTTCAGGGCTTCGCGTGCAATCACAATTTTCTGTATCTCCGAGGTACCCTCTCCAATGGTGCACAGCTTTGCATCGCGGTAATATTTTTCTACCGGAAAGTCTTTGGTATAACCGTAGCCGCCAAAGATCTGCACGGCGTCATTGGCCGTTCTTACCGCTACTTCAGAGGCATAGTACTTAGCCATGGCCGCCTGTTTGGTACATTTTTGCCCGCGCTGTTTCAGATCAGCAGCCTGCATGGTCAGCATTTCTGCTGCTTCTATCTGCGTAGCCATATCGGCCAGTTTGAATGCAATGCCCTGGAAGTTGGCAATGGGCTGGTCAAACTGGTGACGCTCCTGTGCATATTTTAACGCCGCTTCATACGCACCCTTGGCAATGCCCAGGGAAAGGGCTGCAATGGAAATACGGCCGCCATCCAGCACTTTCATGGATTGTATAAAGCCCTCTCCTACCTCACCCAATATGTTGGATGCCGGAACGCGGCAGTTGTCAAAGATCATTTCTGCGGTTTCTGAAGCGCGCATACCCAGCTTGTTTTCCTTTTTACCGCCACTGAAACCGGGTGTGCCTTTTTCTACCACAAAGGCCGTCATGCCATGGCTGTCGCGCACTTCGCCGGTGCGGGCTATTACTACGGCCACATCGCAGCTTTTACCATGCGTGATCCAGCTTTTTGTGCCGTTCAACACCCATTGATCGCCATCCTGTTTGGCTACGCACTTCATATTCATAGCATCGGAACCGGTGTTGGGCTCCGTTAAGCCCCAGGCGCCAATCCACTCTGCAGTGGCCAGTTTGGGCAGGTAACGCTGCCTTTGCTCTTCTGTGGCAAATTGTAAAATATGCCCGGTGCAAAGGGAGTTATGCGCAGCCACGCTTAAGCCAATGGCGCCGCAAAATTTAGCCACTTCGCTAACAACGGTTACATATTCCGGGTATCCCATACCGCTGCCACTGTATTTTTCCGGCACCAGTACGGACATAAGGCCCAGCTCTCCCAGCTGTGTGAACAGGGGCCGTGGAAACTCCTGGGCTTCATCCCAGTCAATAACATGGGGTTGTATATGTGTTTTTCCAAAATCGCGGATCACTTTCGCAATCTGTTGCTGCATTTCCGATAGCTGAAAATCCATATTAGGGGGTTTAGGTTTTGGTGCTGTTAGCTGTTAGATCTTAGCTATTAGCTTTTTGCTAACAGCTAACGGCTAAAAGCTAATAGCTGATATACGGCTCAAGTTTACGATAAATACTATCATCTACCAATGGAATGTTCTTAAGCGCCTCCGGTTGGCTAAAAGGCCCGTGCATACTGCGATAGCGGGTTATCAGCCGGGCCAGTTTATAGCGTATGTATGGATGTTGCGCTAAAGATTGCTCATCCATCTTGTTGATATCTACTTTTTTTAGAGAAACATTATCCGCACGCAGTGACGGTTGAATTTTTTTAAACGTGCTATCCGGCAAGCCATAGGTTTCTGCCACCTGCTCAATGGTATAAAAACCTCCCAGCTTGTCCCGGAAGCGGATAATACGTGCTGCCAATACCGGGCCAACACCCGGCAGGGCCTCCCAGGCAGTGGAATCTGCCGTATTAATATCTACCACTACCGGCTTGCGGGCGGGCCCGGGCGGGAAAGGCGTAAATGTTTTGCGCACATACGGGCTATCCCTGTGAAAGCTATGCTGGTAGGCATTTGCCGGCCGGTCCCATTTCCTGGGGTACCGGTTACGGTTATATGAAAAAGTGCGTTGTACAGGTGTATCCGCTGCTTTTAGCTGCTGCTCAAATGCAGCTACTTCTGTAAGAAAGCTGCTGTCTGTATTCACCGTTACCGGGGCATATGTTTCCCATACCAGCGGTATACAGCGGCATAGTCCAATAAGTACCAGCAGTACAATAATACCGGTACGCTCTCTTTTGGTGAAGGTAAAGTATTCCCGCAGCGATCTTTTTTCCATAAAAAGATGCCAAGTTAGGGGTTGGGGGGATGGGGGGAAGTTAATCCGGAGTTAAGGTAGAGTCCATGGTCGATGCTCCATAGTCCATGGCGTAGATCAAACAGGGTGTATGCATGCTGCACGTCGGTTTCAGGCTGTAGTTCATTCGAAAGGGATGTATTCCATAGCGTAGATCAAAACGGGATGTATACAAGCCGTGAGCCGGTTCTCAACGGCATTTCATTAACGCACTTCATAAGCGCACCCCGCCATGGACCATCGACTATGGACCATGGACTTCTACTCCAGCTCCAGCCCATCATACGCCAGCGCCATACCGGCCGGCAGCTCGGCATTTATTTCTTCGTGAAGGCCCAGCTGGTGGCTAATGTGGGTAAAATATACCTGGGGCACCTGCAGCTCCTGCGCCAGGGCTATGGCTTCATCCAGGGTAAAGTGGGAGATATGTTTTTCCTTACGCAGCGCGTTCAGCACCAGCACTTTGGAGCCTATGATCTTTTCCTTTTCCTCATCGGCGACAAAATTGGCGTCCGTAATGTAGGTAAAATCGCCAAAGCGGAAACCCAGCACCGGCATTTTGTGGTGCATAACCTGTATGGGTATAATGGGAAAGCCTTTTACGCTGAAAGCCTCATCTGTAATGGTTTGCAGGTTCAGCTCCGGGATACCGGGATACTTAAAATCGGCAAAAGCATAGGCAAATTCCCGCATGATGGCGTTCTGCGAAAAATCAGTGGCGTAAATATCAATGGGCTTTTGCTGAAAATAGTTGAAGGCCCGTATGTCGTCCATACCGGCTATATGATCTTTATGAGAATGGGTAATAAGCACAGCTTCCAGGTGTTTTACCTGTGCCCGCAACATCTGGTAACGGAAATCCGGTGTGGTATCTACTACAATATTTCCTATCTCAGATTCAACTAATATACTACTGCGCAGGCGGGTATCTCTTTGGTCGGGGGAGGTGCATACCCGGCAATTGCAGGCAATCACCGGTACCCCCTGTGAGGTGCCTGTTCCAAGAAAAGTGATCTTCATTCTGCGGATTGTTCTTCTGAAGGTGGCAACTGTTCCGGCGTGCCGGGGTTTTCTGCATCGGCAATATTTTTATTGTTCTGCACCTGCTGGTACAACTTGGCAGATTCCGGGCTAAGCATCGTGGAATCCAGCTGCAGGGTGCCCAATATGTCCAGCAAAGTATTGATACGCCCTTCCAGGTTCAGGAACTTATTGATCACCACCACCTTCTTATGCTCCAACAAACAATATCCGGAGGTAAAGGTACCTTTCTCAAAACGAAGCACATACTTGGCCTCATCAAAGACCTTTTCCAGGCGGGTAAGGTTATTGGGTGTGATTTTAATGTTCATCCTGCAAAAATAAACTTAATGTGCGAATATGCAGGTATGCACCTGTGCTGATGAATCCACCTTATTTGCACATCCGCATACCGGCACACCGGGACATTCCTATTTGCTTACCAGCCTCGCCACCGGCACAATCATCTCCTCCAGGGAAATGCCGCCGTGCTGGAAGGTATTGCGGTAATAATTTACAAAGTAATTGTAATTGTTGGGATAGCACAGGTAACCATCCGCACGGGCAAATATATACGATGAGTTCACATTCGGCTTGGGTAAACCCGCTTCCCGCGGGTCGCGGAAGGCCAGCACCTCTTTAGGATCGTAGTTCAGGTTGCGCCCGTGCTTGTAGCGCAGGTTAGTAGTAGTTTGTTTATCACCTATCACCTTAACCGGCGTTTTCACCCGTACGCTGCCGTGGTCTGTAGCTATAATAAGGTTGATCTTCTTATCAGCAATGCGTTTCAGGGCCTGGTGCAGGGGCGAATGCTCAAACCAGCTGGTGGTAATGGAGCGGTAAGAGGTTTCATCGCCGGCCAGCTCTTTCAGCACTTCCATTTCCGTACGGGCATGGCTCATCATATCCACAAAGTTATAAACGATCACGTTCAGCGGGTAATTGAGCATATTATGCACGTTGTTCACCAGGTGCTGCCCGTCGTTATGGTTAATAACCTTGGTGTAGGAAAAACGCTCATCCATTTTCAAGCGCGCCAGCTGGGCGGCAAAAAATTCTTCCTCATACAGGTTCTTCCCTCCTTCCTCATCATCATTCTTCCACTGCACGGGAAATTTGCTTTCAATGTCCACCGGCAGCATACCGGCAAAAATGGCGTTCCGGCTGTATTGGGTGGAGGTGGGCAGTATGCTGTAAAAACTATCTTCTTCCACCAACCGGAAAGATTCCTGAAAAATGGGCAGGATAGCCTTCCACTGGTCATAGCGCAGGTTATCTATCAGTATAAAAAAGTTAGACACTTCCGGATCCAGGTTAGGCACTACCTTATCGCGGAACAGGGTGTGCGACATAACAGGCGCACCTTTAGCCTTAGGCTGCACCCAATCCGCATAGTTACGGCTTATGAATTTGGCAAATTCCGTATTGGCTTCGGCCTTTTGGGTGTTGAACACTTCCAGCATCTCCGGACTGTTAGCCTTACTCATTTCTATTTCCCAGTACACCAGCTTTTTGTAAATATCCATCCACTCCTGCTGGTCGGGGTTAGAGCTCAGCGCCATGAACAGGGAGCGGAACTCCTGCTGGTAGGCAATGGTTGTTTTTTCTGCTACCAGGCGTTTATTGTCTATGATCTTTTTCAGGGAAAGCAATACCTGGTTGGGGTTCACAGGTTTTATAAGGTAGTCTGTGATCTGGCTGCCAATGGCATCGTCCATCACATTCTCCGCCTCGTTCTTGGTGATCATTACCACGGGGATCTGCTGATCTATTTCCTTAATTTTTCCCAGCGTTTCCAGGCCGGTAATACCGGGCATAGACTCATCCAGCAGCACCACATCCACTACCTGCTCTTTCAGGAATTCCAGCGCATCGTATCCGTTGGTAAGGGCAGATACTTTGTAGCCCTTATTTTCCAGGAACATGATCTGTGATTTCAAAGATTCTATTTCATCATCTACCCAAAGTATATTTATTTGGCTCATGTACAATTATTGAAAGAGTGTAAGGAAATGGAAAATTGCGGCTGGCAAGCACCGCAAACCGGAACAATTTAACCTTATTTCAGGCAAAAATCATTCCCCTGAACTATCAACGAATTGTTAAAACATAAGATTGCCTGTACAGGACTTTATTTAAGCAAAGCTCTTAGCTGTTTGGATATTACTACCAGGCAGGTTCACTTTTATAGGAAGCAGCAGGCCTTATGGCTTGTGCAGGGCAGTAACCCGGTGGATGACCGGGACTGCCGGCGGGCATCGTTCATTGGCGCGCAACATATTAAAAGTTTTGTTAAAATAGTAAAATTCCAACCCGGGTCAATAAACTTTCTGAACTTTAAACGTTCTATTCAGAATGGCCGGTCAGGCCATAAAAGGCCTTCAGCAGGGGCCTGTTATAAAAAATCCATCTGGCCGCAGTAACATATAGGGGTGATTTATTCATTAATCGTCTATACATTAGAAAAAGTTACCGATTGAAACTGTAGCTTTGTATATAAGCAAAGAGCGTATAATACAATGACGGAGCGTAAGCGGAAGATTGTAAACGACCCGGTGTATGGTTTTATAACAATAGATCATCCGTTGATCTTTAACCTCATCTCCCATCCGTACTACCAGCGGTTGCGGCGTATACACCAAATGGCCCTGGCACACCTGGTGTACCCGGGCGCCATGCATACGCGCTTTCACCATAGTATGGGCGCTTATCACCTGATGAGCTGCGCCCTGCAGGAGCTGAAAGGTAAAGGAATAGCGATCACGGAGGAAGAGGAAGTAGCGGCCAGGATGGCCATTCTGCTGCATGATGTAGGGCATGGACCGTATTCACACGCGCTGGAGCATGGGATAATAGAAGGGGTATCGCACGAAGCTATTGGCCGCTGGCTGATGGAGGACCTGAACAGGCAGATGAATGGAGCGCTGAGCCTGACCCTGGAAATATTTAATGACCGCTATCACAAAAAGTTCTTACATCAATTGGTTTCCAGCCAGTTAGATGTAGACCGGATGGATTATCTGAACCGGGACAGCTTTTATACCGGCGTATCGGAAGGCGTAATTGGCTATGACCGGATCATTAAAATGCTGACCGTACATAACGGAGAGCTGATGGTGGAAGAAAAAGGCATTTATTCGATAGAAAAGTTCATTGTGGCGCGGCGCTTGATGTATTGGCAGGTGTATTTGCACAAAACGGTGCTCAGCGCGGAGAATATGCTGGTGAAGATCCTGGTCCGGGCAAAGGAATTAGCGCTAAAGGGAGTGGAATTATTTGCGTCTCCTCCGTTGCAATACTTTCTGTATCATACCATTACGGCCAGTAATTTTGAGCAGGAACCGGCCTGTCTGCAACAATTCTGTTTGCTGGATGATTATGATATCATGGGCGCCATTAAAGTATGGGCGCAGCATGAGGACAAGGTACTGTCGCTTTTGTGCAACTGGCTGATAAACAGGAATTTGTTGAAATGTATATTGAGTAACGAGACATTTGAGGATAATGCGATAGCCGTGCTTCAGCACCAGGTACAACGGAAATGGGGGCTGGAAGGCAATGAGCTGAATTACCTCGTATTCTCCGGGACTGCCAGCTTAAGAGCGTATAATATCAAGGATGAACAGATCAACATTCTTTTCAAGGATGGAACGGTGAAAGATATTTCTTCCATAGACAATGCGCTGGTAAGCCATACATTGGCTATACCCGTAAAAAAATTCTACATTTGTCATCCAAAAATGTAGGTAAGCAACGTTTTATAAGGAATTAAAATGTTAAAGAATAACTTTATACAATCCGGTGAGGGTAACTTTTATAACTTTTAACTATGCAGTTTAGCGCAGTACAATTGGCTACCATGTTAGATGGTAAGCTGGAGGGAAACCCGGACGTTAAAGTGAGCAACATTGCCAAAATAGAAGAGGCCGGCAATGGAATGCTCAGCTTTATTGCCAATCCTAAATACGAAGAATTTATATATAGCACGCAGGCATCTATCCTGATCGTGAATGAAAGCCTGGTGATCGAAGGCACCGTGAAACCCACGCTCATACGGGTAAAGGACGCTTATAGCAGCTTTGCCCTGCTGCTGGAAAAGTATAAACAAATGGTGGGCAACAAAACCGGCATACAGCAACCTTCCTATATTCCAAGCTCTGTTAAATTAGGCGCTAATGTTTTCGTAGGTGCGTTTGCGTACCTGGGCGAAAATGTAGTGCTGGGTAATAATGTGAAGATCTACCCCGGTGTATACCTGGGTGATAACGTGATCGTAAATGACGATTCCACTATTTACCCCGGCGTAAAGGTGTATGATAACTGTGTGCTGGGCAAACGGGTGATCTTACACGCCGGCTGCGTAATTGGCGGCGACGGGTTTGGCTTTGCCCCCCAGGAAGACCGTTCCTACAAAAAAGTACCGCAAATTGGCAATGTAGTGATCCATGACGATGTGGAAATAGGCGCTAATACCACCATAGACCGTGCTACCATGGGCTCTACCGTTATACGCCAGGGCGTAAAGCTGGATAACCTGATACAGGTAGCCCATAACGTAGATATTGGTACCAATACGGTAATTGCCGCCCAGACAGGGGTTTCCGGCAGCACCAAAATAGGTCAGAACTGCGTAATAGGCGGACAGGTAGGCATGGTAGGCCACATACATATAGCAGACAATACCAAAATAAATGCACAAAGCGGCTTATCCAAATCCATCTCTAATCCAAACACCTCTCTGACAGGCTCCCCGGCGTTCGATTATAAAAGTTCGCTGAAAAGTCAGGCAATTTTTAGAAATTTGCCGGACCTTGAAAAAAGGGTAAAAGAGCTGGAAGACATGGTAAAACAACTTCTCTCCGAGCGGGAAGGAGTTTGAAGGGATTAAGTAAACAGTAAAACAACATGATGGAAAATTTAGAGCCGCAGAACCAACATACACTAAAAGGACCTGTAACCATATCGGGTGTTGGTTTACATACGGGAGCGCAAGTAAATATGACCCTGAAACCGGCCCCTCCCGGCTTTGGCATTAAGTTCCAGCGTATAGACCTCCCGGAACAACCTGTAGTAAAAGCGGACGTGGACTATGTAGTAGACACCACCCGCAGCACCACTTTAGAACATAACGGCGCACGCGTAAGCACCATAGAGCATATTATGGCAGCCCTGGCCGGCACCGGTATAGACAATGTGCTGGTAGAGCTGAATGGCCCAGAAATACCCATTATGGACGGCAGCGCCCAGCCTTTTGTGGAAGTGATAGATGAAGTAGGCGCCCACCAGCAGGATGCTAAAAAGATCTATTATTCTTTAGATACCAACATCTCTTATTACGACGAGGTAAAGAAAGTAGAAATGGTGGCCCTGCCCGCTGTTGACTACCGCATTACCTGCCTTATAGATTTTAACTCTCCTGTACTGGGCACCCAGCACGCCAACTTAAAAGGCCTGCAGGAATTCAGTAAGGAAATAGCGCCCTGCCGCACCTTTTGCTTCCTGCATGAGCTGGAATACCAGCTATCCCTGAACCTGATCAAAGGCGGGGATATCAATAATGCCATCGTGGTGGTTGATCGCCCGGTAACGGAAGAAGAGCTGCAGCGCCTTGCCAAGGCTTTTCAGCGTGAAAAGATCTCTGTACAGCGTGAAGGCATTTTGAATAATATACAGCTGCGTTTCCCCAACGAACCGGCCCGGCATAAGCTGCTGGATGTGGTGGGCGATCTGGCGCTGGTAGGTTTTCCTATTAAGGCGCATATCATTGCCAACCGCCCGGGACATGCCTCTAACGTGGAGTTTGCAAAAAAGATCAAACAGTATATCAAAAAGAACAAGCATGTACGGGACATTCCTACCTATGATCCCAACCAGCCTGCCATTTTTGATCTGCGCCGCATAGAAAAAACACTACCCCACCGCTATCCTTTCCTGTTGGTGGATAAGATCATAGACCTTACGGATACCCAGGTAGTGGGCATCAAGAACGTAACGTTCAATGAATATTTTTTCCAGGGCCACTTTCCCGGTAACCCGGTAATGCCCGGTGTACTGCAGATAGAAGCGCTGGCACAGGCCGGTGGTATACTGGCGCTGAACGCGGTGCCGGACCCGGAGAACTATGATACCTACTTCCTGAAAATAGATAACTGTAAATTCAAACAGAAAGTATTGCCGGGTGATACCATGATCCTGAAAATGGAGCTGCTGAGCCCCATCAGGCGGGGTATTGTGGAAATGCGGGGTACCGTATTTGTCGGTAACAAGGTTGTCACTGAGGCTGACCTGGTAGCACAAATCATTAAAACTAGAGAAGGCAAATAAGCATGATCCACCCGCTTACGTACATTCATCCGGACGCCAAAGTTGCGCCTAATGTAAAAATTGATCCGTTCACCGTTATTCACAAGAACGTGGAGATCGGGGATGGCACCTGGATAGGTTCCAACGTTACTATTATGGAAGGCGCCCGCATCGGCAAGAACTGCCGCATATTCCCGGGCTCCGTTATATCCGCCATTCCGCAGGATCTGAAATTTGCAGGGGAGGACACCACAGTAGAAATAGGTGATAATACTACTATCCGCGAATTTGTGACCATTAACCGTGGTACCAAAGACCGGTGGAAAACCACCATTGGCAAAAACTGCCTGATCATGGCTTACTGCCATATTGCACATGACTGTGAAGTTGGCAACAACTGTATCTTCTCTAATAATACTACCCTGGCAGGCCATATCACCGTAGGTGATTACGTGGTGCTGGCAGGTATGGTGGCCGTGCACCAGTTTTGCCAGATAGGCGATCATGCTTTTGTAACCGGTGGCTCACTGGTGCGTAAGGATGTACCGCCTTATGTAAAGGCAGCGCGTGAGCCTCTCTCCTACGTGGGCGTAAACTCAATAGGCCTGAAACGCCGCGGTTTTTCCCTGGAAAAGATCAATCACATCCTGGATATTTACCGCGTAATATTTGTGAAAGGCTATAATATATCAAAAGCCATCAGCATCATAGAAGCTGAATTTCCGGCTACGGACGAACGGGATGAGATCCTTTCCTTTATACGCGAATCCGGCCGGGGTGTGATGAAAGGTTATACCACCCGTAACAATGACGATATCGCTTAACCAGGCAGGCAAGCGCTTTAATTACGACTGGATCTTCCGTCGTATATCCTTTACATTCAGGGATAGCGGGCGTTATGCCATCCTGGGACCTAACGGATCAGGAAAATCTACTTTATTACAGGTTATCAGCGGTCACCTGCATCACAATGAAGGTACCGTTACTTATAGCATAGCGGAAAAGCCCATCGAGAACGATGCGTTTTTCCGCTATTGTGCTATTGCAGCACCCTATCTTGAGCTTATAGAAGAATTTACCCTGGCAGAGATCATACAATTCCATGTGCAGTTTAAAACACTGCTGCCGGATATCACAGAAAAAGAAATAGCGGGTATGGTAGGCCTGGAAAAATCAATGGACAAGCAGCTCCGTTATTTTTCATCCGGTATGAAACAGCGTATTAAGCTAGCCCTTGCCATTTTTTCCGATGTGCCGGTACTGCTGCTGGACGAGCCCTGCACCAACCTGGATGTTGCCGGCGTACAGCTGTATCAGCATTTAATTGAGCAATACTGCGGGCAGCGCATGCTGATCGTAAGCTCCAATGATGAACAGGAATATTATATGTGCCCGGAACGGATACAGATCGTCGACTACAAGTAGTGAATTACGGATTATCAATTACGAATGGGGTGGTGCGCATAGGAAGATGCTTTTTGTAATTGGTAATTCTTAATTTTTCCAGGATACATTCTTCACGCACTACATAATTCGTAATTACCCATGCAGACAGCCAGTAAAAAAGTGATCAACGGATGGGCCATGTATGACTGGGCCAATTCTGTTTACAACCTGGTGATCACCACCACTTTTTTCCCTATTTACTTTACAGAAGTTACCAAAGATCATTTTAAGAGCGAGATCATTCCTTTCTTCGGGATGAAGTTCGTAAACTCTGCGTTGTACGATTATGCATCTGCAGCAGCTTATTTGCTGATTGCGCTGCTATCGCCCATACTGTCCTCTATTGCAGATACGCGTGGTAATAAAAAGAATTTCCTGTTCAGCTTTACACTGCTTGGCAGCGTAGCCTGCAGTGCATTATTCCTGTTTTATGGCGATAATGTGGAGTACGGTACCATCTGCTTCTTACTGGCCACAGTGGGGTATTGTGGCGGGCTGGTGTTCTATAATTCTTATTTACCGGAAATAGCTGCCCCGGACGACCGCGACCGTGTAAGCGCCAAGGGTTTTGCATTGGGATATATCGGCAGCGTGATCTTACAGCTGATAGGATTTGTGCTGGTGGCCGTACATCCTTTTGGATTAACGGGCGCAACACCGGTAAGGGTAACCTTCCTGTTAGTAGGCATCTGGTGGTTAGGTTTTGCATTGTTTAGCCTGAGCCGCCTACCTGCATCCAAAGCCACCGTACAAACACATTATGGCGGCGCTTTTAAAGAAGGTTTCTCAGAACTGCGCAAAGTGTATGCACAGGTAAAGCTGATGCCGGTGTTAAAACGTTTCCTGCGCGGTTTCTTCTTTTACAGCATGGGCGTGCAAACTGTAATGCTGGCTGCCACGCTGTTTGGCAGCAAAGAGCTGAACCTGCCTTCCACCAACCTGATCATAGCAGTAGTGGTGATACAGCTGGTGGCCGTATTGGGCGCCTGGGGCATAGCCAGGCTCTCCGGCAAATTCGGTAACCTGCGTGTATTGATCGGCGTTATAGTGTTCTGGTTAGGTATTTGTGTAGCCGGTTACCGCATGCAAACCGCTACTGATTTTTATATACTGGCCGTTGCGGTAGGTATTGTAATGGGCGGCGTACAATCCCTGAGCCGTTCAACCTACGCCAAGCTAATGCCCGAAACAGAAGATACAACCTCCTTCTTCAGCTATTATGATGTAACGGAAAAACTGGCCATTGTAGTAGGCATGTTCAGCTTTGGCTATATTGAAGAGCTGACCGGCAGCATGCGTAACTCTGTGCTGGCGCTGATGGTGTTCTTTGCCATCGGTTTAGGCTGGATCATATCTGCGCTGCTGAAGCAGCAGAAAGAATTAAGAATTAAGAATTAATATATTGGTGTGCTGTGTGAAATAAGATTACTGCAATTAATGTATCTTCATTAGTGATGTACTGATATTAATTGTTAATTATTAATTACCCATGGAGCTTTACACAATAGATACAGGATTCTTTAAACTGGATGGCGGGGCCATGTTTGGCGTAGTACCTAAAAGCATCTGGCACAAGCTGAACCCCGCGGATGATAATAACATGTGTACCTGGGCCATGCGCTGCCTGCTTATTAAAGAAGGCAACCGGCTGATACTGGTAGACACCGGTATTGGCAACAAACAGGATGCAAAATTCTTCAGCTACTATTACCTGCATGGAAATGCCACGCTGGACAGCTCCCTGGCGGCACATGGCTTTCACCGAGACGATATCACCGATGTATTCCTGACGCATTTACACTTTGACCATTGCGGCGGCAGTATTATACGTGAAGGCGATAAGCTGGTGCCCGCCTTTAAAAATGCCGTTTACTGGAGCAATCCTGACCACTGGAAATGGGCTACTGAACCCAATGAGCGGGAAAAAGCATCTTTCCTGAAAGAAAATATTCTACCTATTCAGGAAAGCGGACAGCTGCAATTTATTGATCAGCAGGATGGCATTAAGTTCACTGAAAATATAGCAGTACGTTTTGTACACGGCCATACCGATGCCATGATGCTGCCGCAGATCCGTTATAAAGACCAGACCCTCCTTTACATGGCAGACCTGCTGCCCTCCATAGGCCACCTGCCTATTCCCTATGTGATGGCGTATGACATGTTTCCCCTGACCACCCTGCAGGAAAAGAAAAGCTTTTTACAGGAAGCATTGGATAATAAGTACATCCTGTTCTTTGAGCATGATCCGAAAGTGGAGTGCTGCACGCTGCAGCAAACAGAACGAGGCATAAGGGTGAAAAACATGTTTGCGTTGAATGAGATCTAGTTGAATGCTGAACGCATGACGCTTAACGCTAAAGGCGCTCTGCTATACTTAGAACAAAAAACAATTAGCGTTAGGCATTCGGCCTTCTTTCGTGCCAGAATGGCACTCTCTTCCTCTCCTGCATGCAATTTGATATACCTTTGGTCCAAAAGAGCAAATCAAATGGCTATACATCTCACACCCGATAATAAATTGAAGAAGCTGATCGTGGTAGGCGACCGCGTGCTGATTAAGCCTTCCCAACCTAATGAACGCACAGACAGTGGGTTATACCTGCCGCCCGGCGTTGGAGAACGGGAAAAAGTACAGCAGGGTTACGTGATCAAAACCGGCCCGGGTTACGCCATTCCGGTACCTGCCGAGGAAACGGAATCCTGGAAACCGGAAGAGGAAAAAGTAAAATATATTCCTTTACAGGCCAAAGAAGGCGACCTGGCTATTTTCCTGATCAGCGGCTCTACTGAGGTAGTGTATCAGGGCGAAAAATACTTTATAGTACCGCAAAGCGCAATCCTGATGCTGGAAAGGGAGGAAGACCTATAATTGATCAATGTGCTGATATGCTAATGTGCTGGTATATATGATTGAAAAGATCTCAATTTTAATCTAATCAGCACATTAGCATATCAGCACATCAACACATTAAATCAGCTTTCTTTCCGCCAGCTCCTTCTCACCCACATATTCCAATATATCTGCCGGCTGGCAGTGTAACACTTTACAGATCTCTTCCAGGGTAGAAAAACGGATGGCCTTTGCCTTACCGCTTTTCAGCACACTTAAATTGGCAATGGTAATGCCTACACGTTCACTCAAAGCAGTGAGCGACATTTTGCGTTTAGCCAGTATCACATCCAGGTTTACAACAATCGGCATAATTATATGGTTAGCTCCTGCTCCTGTCTATAAACAATTCCTTTTTTGTAGATCACGGCTACTATCAATACCCCTAAACCCGACAGGCAATAAGGCCAGTAATTCAGTAATCCGTCCAGTAACATCATAACGCCCATGCCGGCCCTTGTTCCGCTACCAGCCATCAGCAACGATGCAAACAACAGGCTGGGAACAGGCGTCAGCAATAACAGATAGCCAATACGGCGTATGTAATGCAGATTAAGATTGTCATACGTGTGCCCTTTTAAAACCCGGAATATTGTTTTATTAAGCAGTACCAGTATGTAGATCAGCCCTCCATAGTAAACGGATCTTAATAAAAGCATCAGCAATTCCATCTTCAAAGAACCAGGGTTGCCGTGATGCGCGTTGAACATAAAGAATGCAGGATATAAAAATAAAAGTATTACACCTGCAATAACAATATTCAGCGCCCAGAACAGCATGCGAAGCATTATTACGTGGCTGTGTTTCATAGTAGATATTTTAAATTTTATGTTGATCTGATTTCATAATGAAGATAAAAGCCTTTTATCATTTAGCAAAATATTTTTATCGTTTTTCGATAAACAATATCCGATTATGGATAAACGCTACTATCTGTCAACCAGTTATACTAACTGTAAAAAATTAAGCTATCTTCAACCCAAATTTTATACACCATGGCAAATCAGGCAGCCTTCCTGGAAGCGATCAAAAACGGCTACACCTTTAAGGGAGAACATTTTAAACTGGGTTGCGCCATACTGGATGGCGAAGTAGTAGGCGGTGCAGATGTGAACCTTCCACTGAAAACACTGAACAGGCACGGTTTAATTGCCGGCGCTACCGGTACCGGCAAAACCAAAACCCTGCAGATAATAGCAGAAGGTTTAAGTGATGCCAGCGTGCCCGTGCTGCTGATGGATATAAAAGGTGACCTGAGCGGCATTGCAGCCGCCGGCGCCGATAATCCTAAAATTGAAGAACGCTATCAAAAAATAGGCGGCCAGTGGTCGCCGGCTGCATACCCTGCAGAACTACTCAGCCTGAGCCAGGAGAAAGGCGTCCGTTTACGCGCCACCGTTAGTGAGTTTGGTCCCGTATTATTATCCAAAATACTGGAGCTGAATGATACGCAGGCAGGCCTGGTAGGCATGATCTTTAAATACTGTGACGACAGCAAAATGCCCCTGCTGGACCTGAAAGATTTCAAAAAGGTACTGCAGTATGTAGCTGCAGAAGGAAAGGCCGAGCTGGAAAAAGACTACGGAAAAATATCCACCACCTCTACCGGCACCATTTTACGTAAAGTAATTGAGCTGGAACAACAGGGCGCCGGTTTATTCTTTGGCGAAAAATCTTTTGAGGTGGATGACCTGCTGCGTATCAGCGATGATGGCCGCGGCATGATCTCCATTGTACGCGTATCCGATATTCAAGACCGGCCCAAACTCTTCTCCACCTTCATGCTTAGCCTGCTTGCAGAACTCTATGCTACCTTACCGGAAGAAGGTGATATGGATAAACCCAAGCTGGTAATGTTCATTGATGAAGCGCACCTCATTTTCCAGGAAGCCAGCGACGCGCTGCTGCAGCAGATAGAAACCATTATTAAGCTCATTCGTTCCAAAGGGGTAGGCATCTTTTTCTGTACGCAAAATCCGATGGATGTACCGCCTTCTGTGCTGGGGCAATTAGGCCTGAAAGTACAGCATGCCCTGCGCGCCTTTACCGCCAATGACCGCAAGGCCATTAAACAAACCGCAGAGAACTATCCTTTATCTGACTTTTATAAAACCGATGAGCTGCTTACGCAGATCGGTATTGGTGAAGCGCTGATCACCTGCCTGAATGAAAAAGGCACCCCTACGCCATTGGCTGCTACTATGCTGATCTCGCCCCGCTCACGGATGGATGTATTAACAGGTACAGAAATGGACAGCCTTGTAAGCGGCTCTAAGCTGGCTAAAAAATACAACCAGGAAATAGATAACCAGAGCGCTTATGAAATACTAACCGCCAAGCTGGAAGAAGCAGCAGAAAAAACCGCGGCTGCTCCTGCTCCTAAAGCCGGCCGGCCTAAAGAAGAAAAGAGTGTGCTGGAAAGCGTGCTGGATAGCCCGGTTGCCAGGCAGGTAGGCCGTACAGCCGCCAGCGTAATTACCCGTAGCCTGTTAGGCGCCCTGGGCTTAGGTGGCAGAAGTAAGAAAAAGGGCAGCTGGTTTTAAGGTTGCCTGCCTGCTTTACCGGTACTTGTTTTTACAGCCCTGCCTTTATATCTTACGGAGCGAAAGCTGAAAAGCAATTTTGGTAACCATCGCTAAATAATAACTACCATATGGATAGGATCATTCAAACAGGCGTTTGCTCTTATGGCATGTCTGGCACAATATTCCACGTACCGTTTATACACGTACACCCGGGATTTGAATTTGCAGCAGTAGTGGAAAGAAGTAAGAATTTAGCCCAGGAAAAATATCCTAACGTAAAAGTATACAGGAGTGTGGAAGATATGATCAAGGATCCTGCACTGGATCTGATTGTTGTGAATACACCTAACTATACCCATTACCCATATACCAAAGCTGCGCTGGAAGCAGGAAAGAACGTAATTGTAGAAAAACCTTTTACTGTTACTTCTGCAGAAGGACAGGAGCTGATGGAGCTGGCCAAATCCAAAGGATTGTTCCTAAGCGTATTTCATAATCGCCGTTATGATAGCGATTATAAGATCATTACTGAAGTAGTGCAATCCGGCGTGTTAGGCGATATACAGGAAGCAGAAATTCATTACGACCGTTTCCGGGAAGAGCTCAGCTATAAAAAACATAAGGAAACCGCTAACCCCGGTACCGGTGCATTATACGACCTGGGCGCACACATTATAGACCAGGCTTTGTTGTTGTTTGGTATGCCTAAAAGTTTGTGGGCCGATATACGCATTATCCGCAAAGAATCTGTAGTGGATGATTATTTTGAGCTGGTGTTCTATTATGACAACATGCGCGTAAGGCTGCATACCAGCTACCTGGTAAGGGAGCCCATGCCCTCCTATCAGTTCCATGGCCGTCTAGGATCTTTCATTAAAACCAAGGCCGATGTGCAGGAAGCGCAGCTGCAAAGAGGTTTGCTGCCTAACAGCCCGGGCTGGGGCGAAGAAGGGATCCATGAATGGGGCCTGCTGCACACGGAAAAAGACGGGAAAGTTGTAAAACAGTTCCTGCCCTCTCCTACCGGCAATTACCTGAACTATTACCAGGATGTGTATGATGCACTGGTAAATGGCGGCAAAAACCCGGTTCCTGCGGCTGACGGCTTGCGGATCATAAAAATTATTGAAGCGGCGTTCCAGAGCAGTAAAGAAAGAAAAGCAATAGATCTTTAATAGTGTGCTGATGTGCTGGGAGTTTCTCAGCACATCATTTCATTTTCAATATCCCATCTTTGTCGCGGGTCACTTTTTCTTCTGATACCAGGAATTGTAACACATCTAAAATCCGGTCTTCTTCTATGCCGGGCAGCTGTTCCAGCAACAAAGGCAGGTGCATAGGCAGCTGCAGCTGCTCCATAACCAATGCGGCTATACGCTCAAATTCCGTTTCATTCAGGGGCTTGCGCTTACGGGCGGTGCAGATATCGCAAATACCACACTCCTTATTTTCTTCTTCCCCAAAATAGGCTACCAACGCTTGTGTACGGCAGGTTTGCCGGTTGCGCACATAGCGGAACATGGCGTGCAGCCTTTCTGTATAGGTACGTTTACGTTCTTCTACACGCTCCATATTAATGCGCAGGTACTGCGCCTGCAAACGCTCCTGCAAAAAGCAAAGCTGCGGCTCATCTTTTTTAGGCCGGTAAAGGATAATACCGCGCTGGTGCAGCTGCTGCAGCTTTTCTGTTACCTGCGCTTCCTGCAGGCGTAAAATGCGGGCCAGCTGTTTTTCAAATACCCGTACCTCAATATCAAAAATACCTTCGTAGGTGCGCAACAAGGCTTTTATAAGCGGGTCCAGCGCGGGTTGCGTTTCTCCCACAGCATACAGCGTTTCCCGATCGGTGATGAACATTGCCCGGGAAGGCAGGTACACACTTTCACTCAGCTGCAAAATACCTTCCTGCTCCAGTATGCGCATAGCACTGTAGGTAATGGTAATATTTAACTGGAAATGTTTTACAAATTCATTGATGTCAAAATCAAAGTACAGGCCTTCTGCACTGCCCACGGGCACCTGCAGGTAGTTCATAATACACTGGTAAATGTGTTTTATTTCCGGCAGCGTAGGATATTGTTGTGCAATCCTTTCCTGCAGCTCATCCAGTTCCGGCTCATTATATAACAGCACTGCATAGGCTTTCTGCTCATCACGGCCGGCACGGCCAGCTTCCTGGTAATATGCTTCCAGGCTGTCCGGCATATCGTAGTGGATCACCAGGCGTACATCAGGTTTATCTATACCCATTCCAAAAGCATTGGTGCAAACCATTACACGCACTTCATTTTTGATCCAGGCTTCCTGCCGGGCCGTACGCTCTTCCGGCGGCAAACCGGCATGATAGTGCGCGGCAGAAATACCCTGTAAGTGCAGCAGGTCTGCCAGCTGGCGGGTTCGCTTACGGTTACGGCAGTACACGATGGCGCAGCCGGGCACTTTGTCCAGTATATGTTTCAGCTTGTGCTGCCGGCTTTCTTCTTCTAGCACGCTATAAGAAAGATTAGCCCGCGCAAAGCTTTTGGTAAATACATTGGGTTGCTGCATCAGCAGCTGATCACAGATATCTGTTTGTACCCTGGGCGTGGCGGAAGCAGTAAGCGCCAGCACCGGTACTTTGGGGAAATAGCTGCGGATAGTGGCTATCTGTAAATAAGCCGGGCGAAAATCGTATCCCCATTGGGAAATACAATGCGCCTCATCCACTGCCAGCAGGTTCACCGGCATACCATCGCAATACTCCAGGAAACGGCGGCCCTGCAGCCTTTCCGGCGATACATACAGGAATTTATATTGCCCGCGCCGCGCATTTTCCAGCACCTGCTCCACTTCTTTATTGGTAAGTCCTGCATAAATAGCCACCGCTGAAATACCGCGGCGCTGCAGGTTGGCCACCTGGTCGCGCATAAGGGCAATGAGCGGGGTAATTACCAGGCACACGCCTTCCTGCAACAGGGCCGGCACCTGGAAGCAGATGGATTTACCACCGCCCGTAGGCATTAATGCCAGCGTGTCCTGCCCGGCTAATATGGATTGAATAATATCTTCCTGTAAAGGACGGAATTGGGCATAACCCCAGTATTGCTGTAATATGGAAGCAGGTGTGCTCACGGTTGCAAAGAAAGAGAAAAAAGGGGAATACCTTACATGACCCGCTTATACCGCAACCTTACTGAATTTACCGCCAGCACTATATCCGATACGGCCATTACGCCTGCGCCTACAATAGGGTTCAGGATGCCTAAAGCCGCTACCGGTATGGCCACTATATTATATGCAAAAGCCCAGAAAAGGTTTTGCTTAATGGTAAGATAAGTATGCCGGCCCAGGCCCAGTGCCAGCGGTAAAGCGGCCAGGCTGTCGTTCAGCAGCACCACGTTAGCGCTTTGCATGGCCACATGCGTAGCATCGCTCAGAGAAATGCCAATGGTAGCGCGGGCCAGCGCCGGCGCATCATTAATACCATCGCCCACCATGGCTACAGGCGCGGTTTGCATAAAGGCGTCTATTTTCTGCAGCTTTTGTTCCGGGGTTTGTTCTGCATACACTTCTTCAATACCCACCTGCTGCGCCAGCTCCTGGCATTTGCGGGTGGTATCGCCGCTTAGCAGCACGGGTTGTAAACCTGCCTGTTTAAGCGCCTGCACGGCACGGGCGGCATCAGGTCTTAATTCATCGGTAAAATCGATCCAGCCGGCCAGCTGCCCGTTGCGGAGCAGGTAAATGTTATGACTGTCGTCCTGTGTGGCTTGCTGCGCCATAATAAAAGAGCCCAGCTGCCACTGGTTACCTTCCTTATCCTGCGCCTGCATGCCGCGGCCCTTATATTCGCGCACCTGCTGCAATTGTACTTCACCCAGGCCCTTCCATTGTGCAGTAACAGAGCGGGCAATGGGATGGGACGAATACTTTTCCAGGCTATATACTATTTTCTTAAAATCTTCTTCCTCCATATCAAAAAAACGATAGCTTCTTAACTGCAGCTTGCCGGTAGTAAGGGTGCCGGTTTTATCAAATACCACATAACGTATGCTGCGAAAAGCTTCCAGTGTTTGGGCGCCCTTAATGAGTATGCCATTTTTAGCAGCGCGGCCCAGGCCTACCATTACTGCAGCGGGCGTGGCCAGGCCCATGGCGCAGGGGCACGCTATTACCAGTACGGCTATACTCCGCATCATGGCATTTACAACAGTGGTATAGCCTATCAGCCACCAGCCCAGGAAAGTGCACAGTGCAATACCTAATACCAGCGGCACAAAGATGGCGCTGATACGGTCTGCCAGCCGTTGCATGGGCGGCTTGGTGCCCTGTGCCTGCTTTACCAGCTCAATAATATAAGAGAGTACCGTATCCTTGCCCGTGGCGGTTACAAACATTTTCAGCGTACCATCTTCCAGGATGGTACCGCCAATTACCTTTTCTTTTTCGTTACGGCTTACCGGCGTGCTTTCCCCGGTGATCATAGATTCATTGATGGTGCCGCCACCCCAGTAGATGGTGCCATCCATGGGGATCTTATCACCGCTGTTCACCAGCACCCGGTCGCCAGGGCGCAGGGTTTGATTATCTACTTCGCGGATATGTTCATGCCCGTGACTATCATCTATCAGGCGGGCCATGGTCACCTGCATTTTTGCCAGGGCGGTAATGGCGGTGGTGGTTTGCTTTACAGATCTTTCTTCCAGCAAATTACCCAGGAATACCAGGGTAATAATGGCGGCAGCTGTTTCATAGAACATATAATCCGGCCCCAGGTGCTGCAGGGTACCCACAAGGCTGTAGCCATAGGCAGCAGTAGCGCCCAGGGTTATCAGCACATCCATATTAGCCATGCCATTGGTAAGGGAGCGCCAGGCGCTGCGGCCAAAATGCAACATGCCTACAAGGTATACGGGGGTGGCCAATACCAGCTGCACCCACGGGTTATGCAGCCAGGGCCAGCTTACCCACATGTGTAATAATAAAGGGGCGGTGAATACCAGGCAGGTAAAGAATTTGAACCGGAGTGTTTTAAAGAAAGCGTTCTTAGGGGCCTGCTCATCCGGCATTACTACCTGGTAACCCAGGTCATTAATGCCTTTCAGCACTATTTTGGGATCGCCCTGGCCCGGCATATTAAAGCTTACATCTTCGGTGGCAAAGCTCACCTGCACATCCTGCATGCCTTTATTTTCAAGGTATTTGGATACTGTTAGCGCACAACTGGTACAATTCATCCCTTTTACCTTGCAACTGATCGTTTCCATGTTGTTCTGTTAATGGTAAATAAACCGCTCTCAACAAAATTAGAAACTGTGGTGGTTTGGTGGTAAAATATTAATGCAACGGAAATGCAAAACTAATGGGCGGATAGAGTTACCTGGCTGATTTGAATATTTGCACATCCGCATATTTACACATTTGCTAATTTTGGTTATGGAATGGATCTTCACTGAAGCCCAGCTACCGGATACTGCCCGGGATTTTTGGGCGCATTTTAGCAGCCCGCGGGTATTTACCCTGAATGGGCAAATGGGCGCCGGCAAAACCACTTTTATCAAAGCGCTCTGCGCCGCCAAAGGCGTGGAAGATGCTACGGCCAGTCCTACCTTTGCCATCATTAACCAATATGAATATCATAACGGGCAAAACCAGGCGCATACTATTTACCACCTGGACCTGTACCGCCTGCGGGATGAAGATGAAGCCATTGCCGCCGGCATAGAAGATACGCTGTACCAGCCGGATGCCGTGTGCTTTGTAGAATGGCCCGGCATTGTAACCCGCCTGCTGCCGCCGGATAGCGTGCACCTGCAGCTGGAAGTATTGCCCGATCAGCGCCGCCGCCTTTCCGTGTTATTAAAAGCGCAATAACACTATGAAAGGGCAATCTTTAAATAGCTTATCTTTGAATATCACGTAATTTCACCGAACAATTTTGACACGAATATGGAGCAAAGGCAAAAACCTGTTGTGAGTGCTGGCTTTACTTATTCACCAATGGAGGAAACGCTGGATATCCCGCAGAAAAATTCCCGTTTATTCATTGGTATTCCCAAAGAAACATCTTTCCAGGAAAACCGGATTGCCTTAACGCCGGATGCAGTAAGCATCCTGGCCAGCAATGGGCACCATATAGTGGTGGAACATAAAGCCGGCGACGGATCGCATTACTACGATACCGATTACTCAGAAGCAGGCGCTGAAATTGTGTACGATAAAAAAGAAGTATATAAGGCGGAGATCATTGTAAAATCTGCGCCGCTGAACGATGAAGAAATTGAGCTGCTGCATCCGCACCAGATCGTAATATCGCCTATACACTTAGCTGCCCTCAAAGCCCCGCAGGTAGAGAAGATGATGGAGAAACGCATTACCCTGCTTTCTTTTGAGAATCTGAAAGACGATGCAGGCACCTACCCTATTGTGCGGGCCATGAGTGAAATAGCCGGCGGCGCAGTAATGCTTATAGCCGGCCAGTACCTCAGCAACGGCAATAAAGGCAAAGGTATTTTGCTGGGCGGCGTTACCGGCATTCCCCCCACCAAAGTAGTGATCATTGGCGCCGGCATTGTGGGCGAATTTGCAGCCCGCACCGCAATGGCGCTGGGCGCCTCCGTAAAAGTATTCGACAATAATATCTATAAGCTGAAACGCTTGCAGAATAATATAGGCGTCCGGGTATTTACCTCTGTGGTACAACCGAAAGTGCTGGCAGAGCAGCTGCGCAATGCAGATGTAGCTGTGGGCGCCCTCTCCTCCCAGAGCGGCCGTACCCCCATAGTGGTTTCCGAGGCGATGGTAAGTAATATGAAAGCCGGTTCCGTGATCGTGGATGTAAGCATAGACCGCGGCGGCTGTTTTGAAACCTCCGAGATCACCAGCCATGAAAACCCAGTGTTTAAGAAGTATGATGTGATCCATTACTGCGTGCCCAACATCCCCTCCGGGTTTGCCCGCACAGCTTCAGAAGCCATTAGTAATGTGCTGATGCCCTTACTGCTGGAAGCTGCAGACGACGGCGGTTTTGAGAACCTGGTATGGATAAAGCGGGGTGTGCGCAATGGTATTTACCTGTACAAAGGCGCGCTTACCAATTATCATCTGAGCGAGAAATTCAAATTAAAATATACGGACCTGGAGTTGCTGCTGGCCGTGAAAGGGTGATGTGAATGTGCTGGTTTTTATTGACGGCCTTATTAAGATTTACTTTGTCATAAATATAGAAGCCCTGACAAATCCAAACTTGTCAGGGCTTTTTACTTTTTATCAGTATACATTAGCACATCAGCACATTAATTACACCGTTAGCTTATACCCCATTGCGATGGCTATCAGGATGGCAATGCCTACCAGGATACGGTAGTACCCCCACATTTTAAACCCGTATTTCTTCAGGGAATCAATAAAGAATTTAATAGCCAGCATAGCTACCACGAACGCTACTACGTTGCCGATGAGCAGCAGCTTCAGGTTTTCCGGGTGCTCCATGATCAGCTCCCGGCCTTTCAGCAGCTTATACCCGGTAGCAGCAGCCATCGTAGGCACTGCTAAAAAGAAAGAAAATTCAGCAGCTACATTGCGGGTAAGCTTTTGCTGCATACCGCCAATAATGGTGGCTGCGCTGCGGCTTACGCCCGGTATCATAGCTATACATTGCCAGAAACCGATACGCAGGGCCTTAAAAATATTCATCTTGTCGTCAGAATCTATCTCCGGATGCAGGAACCAGTTATCTACAAACAATAGCACCACACCACCCAGCAGCAGGGTAATACCTACTACCAGCGGGCTTTCCAGCAGGGCGTCTATTTTATCGCTGAACAGGTAACCTATGATCAGGGCCGGTATTACGGCTATGATCAGCTTCACATAAAAGTTCAGGCGGTTCTTGTCAAACACCAGGAACTTTTTCCAGTACAGCACCACTACGGCTAATATAGCGCCCAGTTGAATGCATACCTCAAACAGCTTGGTAAATTCGTCTTTGTTAATCCCCAGCAGTGCGCTGGTAATGATCATGTGGCCGGTAGAGGAAACCGGTAAAAACTCCGTTAATCCCTCTACGATGGCTATAATAATAGCTTGTAATGTGGTCATTCTCGATAGCTGGTAGGTCTACAATCAGGCTTTGGGTTTGCGCATAATAGCATATACTTCTACCAGCAGGCCCAGTACAATTACAATAGGCGCCAGGGTTATTCTGCGAAAGCTGTATACTTCCTCCGGCTTAAAGGTGTTGGGATCGCCGCTGGCGCCTCCCATCATCAGCAAAAAGCCTATTACGATCACGGCCAGGCCGGCAATCATAATCTTGAAGTTGTCTTTGGCAAACAACGGACGGCTTTCAACAATTACTTTTTCTGCCGGCGCCGTTTTAATTTCTTTAGCCATATAGCGTGTAAATTAGAATTATCTGATTATAAACTGTTGTGCCGTTAACCTTTAGTACAGGTCATCCAGCTTTAAGCGCAAATACTTCATCACAGAACGGTGCGTACTTACTAAAGAGATACAGATACCGATCAGGATCATTCCCAGGAACAACACTGCGATCATGACATAATCCCGCAGGCCACTGAGCTCCGGCAACCACTGGTCTGCAAAATACAGCAGCCCTATTAAGGCTATAATAGCCAATACGGCGCTTAATGCGCCATTGATGATGCTGCGTATATCAAAAGGCTTGGCAATAAAACCGCGGGTAGCGCCTACCATTTGCATGGTTTTGATCAGGAAGCGGTTGCTGAACATGGCCAGGCGGATGGTATTATCGATCAGCACAATCACCACCAGGGCCAGTAATGCGCTGATAGCCAGCACCACAATGCCTATTTTACGTACATTCTCATTCAACCGGTCTACCAGTAAGCGCTGGTAAGATATTTCCCGTACCACACTCTGCTGGGTAAGGTTTTTTTCTATAATCCGCAAACTGTCTGCATTTACATAGCGGGCATTAGCCTTAATATTAATGCTGGCATACAAAGGGTTATATTGCAGCAGGTTAATGAAATCTTCGCCAAATTCTTTTTTGAACCGGGTGGCCGCCATATCCTTTGATACATACTCAATGGATTTTACGTAAGGCCGGGCAGCAATGGAATCGCGCAGGGCCTGGGCCTGGTCTTCCCGGACATTATCCCGTAAGATCACCTGGATCTCAATGCTTTCCTTAAAGTAGGCACTCAACCGGTTGGCGTGAATAATGATCAGTCCTAACGTCCCCAGCAGGAATAGTACCAGGGCTACACCAATAATGGAGTATAAGTAGGAAGGTTTGGATCTCTTTGCTGATGATTTTCCCGGTTGCGCCATTAAACCTAGAGTTTAACGGCGAAAATAATAAAAATTGGGACTTATGTTTAATTTTGCCAATCTTAAAAGACAATTTTAACAATGTAACAATTTTGCAGTAACACATTGGTTATACGCTTTTATTGTTATATAGCTTTTTTATATGGAATACAACTACAGGGATATAGAGAAAAAATGGCAGGAGCACTGGAAGCAAACCAAGGCTTACCAGGTAAGTAATGACAGCTCCAAACCCAAATGTTATGTGCTGGATATGTTCCCCTACCCTTCCGGCGTGGGGCTGCACGTTGGGCACCCGCTGGGTTACATTGCATCTGACATTTATGCCCGTTACAAAAGATTAAAAGGATTTAATGTGCTGCACCCCATGGGCTACGATGCCTTTGGCCTGCCGGCTGAGCAGTATGCGCTGGAAACCGGGCAGCACCCCGCCGTTACCACCGAACAGAATATTAAGGCTTTCCGGGAGCAGCTGGATCATATTGGTTTTTGTTTTGACTGGGACCGGGAGTTCCGTACCTCCGACCCGGGTTATTATAAATGGACGCAATGGATCTTCCTGCAGCTGTTTGACAGCTGGCTGAACCGGGCTACCCAAAAGGCAGAACGTATCAGCACCCTTACCGCCCTGTTTGAAAAAGAAGGGAATGCAGCCCATGAATGCCCCGGCGACCGCGCACTACGCTTTACAGCGGCAGAATGGAAAAGTTTTGATGAAGTGCGCCAGCGGGAAATTTTAATGCACTACCGCCTGGCTTACCTGGCCTTTGCAGAGGTAAATTGGTGCCCGGCCCTGGGTACCGTACTGGCGAATGATGAAGTAGTCAATGGCGTAAGTGAGCGTGGTGGCTACCCCGTGATCAAAAAGAAAATGCGGCAATGGTTCCTGCGCATTACAGAATATGCTAACCGCTTACTGGAAGGCCTGGAGCAGGTAGACTACAGCGATGCGCTGCGGGAAATGCAGCGTAACTGGATAGGAAAGAGCCAGGGTGCAGAGATCCGCTTTAATGTAAAAGATACCGATCAGCAAATTACCGTATACACCACCCGCCCGGATACCATTTTTGGCGTGGACTTTATGGTGCTGGCGCCGGAGCATGACCTGGTGAACCGTATTACCACACCAGATCAAAAAGCCGCGGTAGAAAAATACCTGGATTATGTGCAAAGCCGCTCTGAGCGGGAGCGCCTGGCAGAAGTGAAACAAATCACCGGCTGCTTTACCGGCGCTTATGCGCTGAACCCGTTTAACGGGCAGCCCATCCCCGTATGGATCTCCGAATACGTGCTGGCCGGTTACGGCACCGGCGCTATTATGGCGGTGCCCTGCGGCGATCAGCGCGATTTCCTGTTTGCCAAACACTTTAACATCCACATCACCAATATTATTGGCGATGCCTTTAACGGGCAGGAAGCCAACCCCACCAAGGATGCTGTTTTGCAAAACAGTGATTTCCTGGATGGCATGGTCATGAAAGCCGCTATGGATGCAGCTGCTGCCAAAATAGAGGAAATGGGCATTGGCAAAAGGCAGATCAATTACAAAATGCGGGATGCCGGTTTTAGCCGCCAGCGCTACTGGGGCGAGCCATTCCCGATTGTTTATAAAGACGGTATAGCCTACCCCGTAGCAGAAAATGAGCTGCCGGTAGAGCTACCCCACGTAGAACATTACAAACAGGGCGAAGATGGCGAAGGCCCGCTGGCCAATGTAACGGATTGGGTGAACGTGGCCCCCGGCATACGGCGGGAAACCAATACCATGCCCGGTTATGCCGGCAGCAGCTGGTATTTTCTGCGCTATGCCGACCCGCATAATACCACGGCTTTTGCTGACCGTAAAGCGGTAGATTACTGGAACCAGGTGGATGTTTATGTAGGCGGTGCAGAACATGCTGTAGGCCACCTGCTGTACTCCCGCATGTGGACCAAAGCCCTGTACGACCTGGGTTATATTGGGTTTGATGAGCCTTATAAAAAGATCATTAACCAGGGTATGATAGGCGGCAGCTCCCGCCTGGTGTACCGGGTACGCGGTACCAACACCTTTGTATCCCATGGCCTGAAAGACCAGTATGAAACAGATCCGCTGCATGTGGATGTAAATATTGTAGACGGCACCGAGCTGGATACTGATGCTTTCCGCCAGTGGAAACCGGATTACCGCGAAGCAGAATTTATACTGGAAGATGGCAAATACATTTGCGGCTCCCTGCTGGAAAAAATGAGTAAGCGTTTATTCAACACCGTTAACCCCAAAGATGTGGTGGATAAATACGGTGCGGATACCTACCGTATGTACGAAATGTTCCTGGGTCCTATTGAACAGTCCAAACCCTGGGAAACCAAGGGTATTGAAGGGGTGCACCGCTTTTTGAAAAAGCTGTGGCGCCTGTATGTGGATGAGAACAAGGGCCTGATCGTGAAAGATGCGCCGGCCACACCTGAGGAGCTGAAAGTATTGCATAAGACCATTCAGAAGATTGATGGAGATACCAGCAACTTCTCTTACAACACTGCCGTGAGCCAGTTCATGATCTGCTTAAACGAGCTGTCGTCCCTGAAGTGTAATAAACGCAGTATACTGGAGCCCCTGCTGGTATTGCTTTGTCCTTACGCCCCGCATGTGACTGCAGAGCTGTGGCAGCTGCTGGGCAATACCTCCAGCATACTGGAAGCTGCTTATCCGGTGTTTGACGAACAGTATGTAAAGGAAAGCTCGTTCACTTATCCCATAGCTGTAAACGGTAAAACCCGTACAGAGATGGGCTTTGCGCTGGATGCCGATAACGGCGCCATTGAACAGGAAGTGCTGGCGAATGAAGTAGTGCAGCGCTGGATGGAAGGTAAACCGCTGAAGAAAGTAGTGATCGTAAAAGGAAGAATGATCAACGTAGTTGTATAATTCAATGTGTGCCACGCCTTAAAGGTGTGGCACACTTATTAATGCATATTACCAAGTCCGCCCCCCATCATAAAAGCAGCCGTGCACACGGAAAACCCCAACAATAAAACAATCCCTGAAGAGATTAAAAATACTTTTCCCCACGGCTCCACTTTGGTGATTAATAATATTAAACCTGCCATTAACAGCAATACAGGAATGACGAGCACACTGGCCATACCGGCGCCAATGTCCGATGCGCATGCCAGTATGATCACTAGCAGGGCAATCACCGAAACAACCAGGATCTTTTTAAATACCTCACTCATTTTGCAGCTATTTTAGGCGTATAGTCATCAATTAAAGTACGTAAATATTCTTCTTTTTCATCCCTGTAAAACAGGTTCATGGTTTCAAAAGGAATAATGCGCCCGTCTTTATGCACAATGTGCACGCACGATTTTTTGATAGCCCGCACATCAAAATCATAGGCGTCAATAAACCGCATGATCACAACACGGAAAAGATTATTATAGCTCAGGCCGGGGGCCTGGATCTGCGGTAAGCAGCATAACAGCGATTGCATATCATTCACGGCAGCATCGGTTGAAATACCGGTGCTAAAGATCTTCAGCACATGTTTGTGCAAAGTTTCATCCTGTTCATATACAATCGTATTCTTTGAATTGTTCAGCAGCACCTCCGGATCTACAAAGCGGGTAAGCGGAAAAGCCTGCCCGCCCAGCTTCAGGGCGTATCCCATCATTAACGCATCAGGGTTGCAGGGCACAGGTATAAGATCGTGCTCATTAAACACATTGGTTTGCGCCAGGATCTGCTGCCGTACTTCCGTAAGTGTAATACGGTCGGTAGCCGGATCAAAGCCCTCCGTTCTGCCGGCAATTTGTGTGGGCTGCAGGGTTACGCCCCGCACACATTTCTGCTGCAGCGCAAAATCAATGATCTTACCTATTTCATCATCATTCAACCCCTTTTGTAAAGTAACTACCAGGGTGGTGCTCAGGTCCAGCTCATTCAGGTGTTCCAGCGCCTGCCGCCGTATGTCTGTAAGATCCTTGCCCCGCAGCTGTTCCAGCGCTTCGGGCTTAAAGGAGTCAAACTGCAGATACACTTCAAAGTCGGGCATATAGGTGGCCAGCCTGGCTGCAAACTCCTTATCCTTTGCAATACGCACGCCATTGGTGTTCAGCATCAGGTGACGGATGGGCTTCTTTTTGGCAATGTCCAGGATCTCAAAGAACTGGGGGTGGATGGTAGGCTCTCCACCGCTGATCTGCACCACATCCGGCTGTCCTTCATTGGCCACAATTATATCCAGCATGCGCTCAATTTCTTCCAGCGTTCTATGCCGCCCGTAGTGGGGCGATGACATGGCGTAACAGGTAGGGCAGGTAAGGTTACAGCGGTCCGTTACCTCTATTACCGTTAAACAGCTATGCTGCTCATGATCCTGGCACAGGCCACAATCATAGGGACAGCCGTAATGGGTATGGGTATTGGTTTTTAGCGGCGCTTCCGATGGTTTATTATAATTACGTGTGTTCTTATAATAGGCAATATCCGTAGCTATCAGCACTTTCTCCCGCCCATGTTCAGGGCAGTGTTTGACCATAAACACCTTATCATTCTCGAAAATAACCTTGGCGTCTATACGGCGTAAACAGGTACTGCAAAGACTTATGGTAAAGTCATAATAGGTATAATCTTTTTCAGGCATATTGCTTCTCGATTAAACGGGATGGAAAAATGATTGACGGTGCGTAATATAATAAGCCGGCCAGGCAGGCCAGCTGTATGCTGCCCAGGCCAAAGGCATACCGGTAGCCTGGTTTAATAAGATCAAGCATAAAACGGAACAGCAGGTAACCAATCATGAACAGCTTAAACCGGGCACCGCTTACCAATGTATATTTCTTTTGGATCCAATACAGCATACCGGCCAGCAACAGCAGGTAAATAATTTCGTACAGGCTTACAGGATGGCGGATAACACCATCACCCAGCTCCATGCCCCAGGGCAGGCTGGTGGCCACTCCATAGGTTTCCTCATACACACCCATGCTGAAACAGCCTATGCGCCCAATGATCATGGCCAGTATTAACGGGTATACGAAAAGGTCGCCGGATGACTGGCGCTCCCCTATTACCTTTTTAATGCTTTCCACCCCGATAAGGCCGCCCAGCAAGCCTCCTACGATCGTTTTATTCTGGTAAATGTATAACAGCGGGTTTTCACTGTGCAACAGTGCCGGCGGGTTTTCCAGGGCGCCCAGCAAACGGCTGCCCAGCACAGCCCCGAATATAGCGCCCGCAATCACCCACAGGCGGTTACTGTCCGGCAGGCCATCGCCCTGCTTTTTGCGCAGGTACAAAAAATAGCGAAAGCCCAGGAACATGCCCAGGGTTTCCATTACAGCATGTAATGGCAGCTTCAGGGAAAAAAGTGATACGTAAACCGGAAAGTGCACGCTTTATTGTTTTATCCACAGATCATGTGAAGGGTATCTTTCATAGGCAATAATACCATTTTCCCGGCTCAGATACACGCGGTAAATATGTTCATCTCCCCCTTTCACGCCGGTGGTATCTTTTTCCAGCAGCTCCACATTATTAAAAGTTTGTCCTTCCAGTAGATGGCTGTTATAATAAACCGTTTTGTACTGACCCGCTTCCGGTACATACCGTATGCCTGAATCGCCCATGGCGCCGCCGAAAAAATGAAAATCATTCAGGGCCAGGCTTACAGCCTTTGCCTCCTGGTTATCTATGTTCAATAATAAATTACCCTTACCGCGTACATACGCATAAATATGGCACCGGGGTCCATTAAACCCTGTTTTAATCTCCGCTGCCGCTGAACGCTCTACCACTTCGATCAGGATACTGTCTTTCTGCTGCCGGCTGTTCATAAAAAACAGCCGCTGGTCCTGCCGGTAAGGGAGCCAGGCGTCAAAGGCTGCGTCGCTAAAGGCCGGGCAGCTGATGGTACGTGAACAAAAGGTAAACACCTGCAGCACCACAAAGGCTATTAAGGCTATCATTACCCAAAAGGCAAAACGGACGCGGGTTTTAACAGGGGAATGTTGCATAGGTAACGGAGTTGTACCTTATAAATTTAAGCTATGCATGGCTGATTTAAAACTTAAATGCCTGTAACCTTTTACAAGCTTACCCGTTACCGGTGCTTACAAAAAATTAATATGCCCTTTACCTTTCTTAAAAAAACCCGTAATACTTTTATGGGCTTAATACCATCCTTATGAGTAAAAGATTATTATGGTTGCTGCTTTTGCTTACCGGCAGCAGCGCAATGGCGCAAACACCGTTAAAGGTGATCACCTTCAACATCCGCATGAATACGCCGGCCGACAGCCTGAATGCATGGCCTTACCGCAAGGACAAAGTAGCCAGTGAAGTGCTTTTTCATGAAGCAGATCTGTTAGGTGTTCAGGAAGCTTTGTATGTGCAAATGACCGATCTGCAGCAGCGCCTGCCCCAATATAAATACATTGGCGTAGGCCGGGGCGATGGCAAAACAGCAGACGAGTTCTCCGCTATTTTCTATGATACCACGCGGCTGCAGCTGCTGCAGGGCGAAACCTTCTGGCTATCCACCACACCAACAGTACCGGGCAGCAAGGGCTGGGATGCGGCCATTACCCGCATTGTAACCTGGGGCAAGTTCCGTGATAAAAAGACGAAGAAAGTATTCTTCCATTTCAATACCCACTTTGATCATAAAGGTGAGGTTGCGCGCCGGGAAAGCGCTCACCTGCTGTTAAAGCAGGTGCATGACATTGCTGGCGCCACACCGGCTATTATTACCGGCGACTTTAATGCCACCCCGGATGATGAACCTATACAGGTAATTGTAAATAACCAGGACCCATTGCATTTAACCGACAGCAAGGCCATTAGCCAAACGCCGCATTATGGGCCCACCGGCACTTTCAACGGGTTTAAGAAAGCAGAGCTATCAGACAAACCCATTGATCATATTTTCCTGAAAGGTAAATTCAAGGTGCTGCAGCATGCTACGCTGTCGCCCACCTGGCAGGGAAGATTTTCTTCTGATCACTTTGCTGTGTTCTGTAAATTGATTGTGGAGTAAAGTAGAATGCCACAATTCCAGGTACAAACTTAGTCAGCCCCATTTTAAATTGCACACATAAAAAAACAGGAACGGAAAGTAACCTGGCAAGCGGTTGTTCTTTCCTGTTCCTGTTTTAATTTCTTACTTCACTGATCAATCAATCATGCCCGTGGTCGGCATGCATACAGCTTTCAAAGCCGCTACGGCATTTCTTACCGGTACCTGTATCCATATTCACATTGATCACCAGGTGACCGCCGCTGAATGAGCCGGTGAAATCCCCGATCTGCAGCTTGGCTGCAATGATCTTCAGATCCAGCTTCAGCTTACCTTTCATAGAAAGGGTGCTGTCCCCTACCACTACATCCCGGGCATCTGCCTTCAGGGTCATGGAGCCGGACAGGCGAATGGTGAACGGTATGTCGTCTCCCTGCCAGGTAATTTTACCTGCAAGCACGGCAGCGGGTTTAGGTTCATCACCTTCAGCCTTTACATATACTTTTACGTACTTGTAAGTGCCTTTGGGAATGTCTATCACCCCCAGGAAACCGATGGCTTTTAATACATCCACCTGCCGGTCGCCTTTGACGCTGAAGTTAACTTCATCGTTGCCTTTCTTGGCGCTGAATTTAACTTCCCGTACCCGTAGCATAATTTCTGTCCAGGTAAAATCAAACAGACCGCTGGTTTTAGCCATGGATGGCTTGTTGGTGATAGCGGCCAGCTTTTCTATACCGGCTGCATCCCCGCCAATGGTAGTGGCCGCATTCTCTGCAGACATTTCATAACTGATCTGTCCGTCGGCATTTGCATTCTGTGGCTTTGAAGATTCTTGTTTCGAGCATGCGGAAAAGAAAAGTACTGACGCCAGGGCCAGCCCTCCGCAGACATGGTGGAATTTAGGTTGCATTGTTCGATATGGTTTAAAGTTGGGGAATTGTGAAACCGCAGTGAATATAACCTTTAATGGCGAGATAAAATGTTAACCGGATGCAATTTTAGATTTAGATCTACGATTTTAGATTGATTGGTAAAATACGTTGACCAAATCTAAAATCGTAAATCTAAAATCCCAATCTTAAGGTTTTAAGCCTTCTGTAGCTACCCGCGAAGGCGTATCCTTCCCATCTACAATAGAAACGGCGCTAACGGCAATAGCCTGTATGGTGCTGGTAATGTTCTGTATATCTAAGGTTTCTACTTCATCATTTACGGAGTGGTACAAACTATCGGTATCTATCTGGTCGGTAGATATAGTATGTGCCGGTACGCCTAAACGGGCCAGGGTAGCGTTATCCGAGCGGTAAAACAGCTGTTGGTCCGGATAAGGATCCGGGTAAAAATGGAAGATGGAGCCTTCCAGGTTACGCTGCAGGATCTGCCCGAAGTCTGATCTTTCAAAGCCGGTAATAAAAGCGCTGTTCTTGCCAAACTTGGATTCCTTACCGATCATTTCAATATTAAACATAGCCACTACTTTCTCCGGCTGCATAAGCTGGGAAAAGAACCGGGCGCCATAGCTGCCCATCTCTTCGCCGGTAAAGGTGGCAAAGATCAGGGTGCGGGCAGGTTTGTGGTTCTTGTAATAATTGGCCAGCATCATTACCGCGGTAGAGCCGCTGGCATCATCATCGGCCCCGTTGGCAATACTATCCTGCTCCACGGGTTTTAAGATCCCAATATGATCGTAATGGGCGGAGAAGATCACGTATTCATCCGGACGGCTGCTGCCGGGTATCATACCTACCACGTTAAACAATGGCAGGGGTGTTACCTGCTGGCGCACATCCAGGTTCACACTGCGTATAGCCGTATCAGTGGGTTCCTGCAATACCAGCACCAGGTTGCCGCTGTCAGCCATCTGGTAGTTCTGCTGCAGGTACTCGCCGTACTGGCGGAAGCTTTCGCTTTGCGCGGCATCTACCCATACAATGGTATTGCCTTTCTGCGAACGTAGGGCCCGTACCCGGTCAAAAAAGTTATCGCCGGATTTAATATGCTGTTCTGCCACCTGGCCTTCCTGGTTCCAGTTCAGCTGGCCGGCTGTACTTTTTACAATAACGTTTTCGGATACACGCTTTTCGCCATTGATGGTCAGGTTCACGCTTACCGGTTTTACGCGGTACATGTAAAAGGTCTGGCGGTAGCCTTTGGCATTCTGCCAGGGCTGCAGGCCGGCCTTTTGAAACTCCTGCTCAATAAATGTAGCAGCTTTATCTATACCGGGTGAGAATGTTTTGCGTCCCTGCATATCATCCGCCGCCAGTGTGCTGATGATACGTTTAACTTCTGAGCTGCTGATACTATCCTGTGAACGGGCATTTAGGCTAAAGGCTGCTAATATGACGGTGGTGGTTAACCAGATTCTGTACATAGAAATGCTTATTATAACACAAATAAACTAATATCTGCATAAACAAGCAAACCCATACGCCATAATTACGTATTTTTGAACACTTTCAGTACATTATGTCTAATCCGCATTTAAGACCAGAAGAAAACCGCCTCAGTGCAGCGGAAAAAGAGTTTGAGAATAGTATACGGCCCAGGGATATCGTTGATTTCTCCGGGCAGGACCAGATCATTGACAACCTGAAAGTGTTTATTAAAGCCGCTAAAATGCGGGGGGAAGCGTTGGACCACATCCTGTTCCATGGCCCTCCGGGACTGGGAAAAACTACGCTCTCGCGTATTGTGTCCAATGAAATGGGGGTAAATATCAGGGAAACTTCCGGCCCGGTAATAGAAAAGCCTGGCGACCTGGCCGGCCTGCTCACGAATTTAGAAGAACGAGATGTGCTGTTCATTGATGAAATACACCGCTTAAGCACCGTGGTGGAGGAATACCTGTACTCCGCCATGGAAGATTACCGCATAGATATTATGATAGACAGCGGTCCCAGCGCCCGCTCCATACAAATAAACCTGCATCCTTTTACGCTGATAGGGGCTACCACCCGCAGTGGTTTGCTTACGGCGCCCCTGCTTTCCCGCTTTGGTATTAAATCACGGCTGGAATACTACAATGCCGCTACCCTGCAAAAGATCATCTGGCGGGCTGCCGGCCTGCTGCAAACCAAGATCACTTCCGATGCGGCCATGGAAATAGCCCGGCGCTCCCGCGGCACCCCGCGTATTGCCAATGGGCTGCTGCGCCGTGTGCGTGATTTTGCGCAGGTAATGGGTAACGGCACTATTGACCTGGCCATTTCCGAGTTTAGTTTAAAAGCGCTGAATGTGGATGAATATGGCCTGGATGATATGGATAACCGCATCCTGAACGTGATCATTGAAAACTTTAAAGGCGGACCGGTAGGTATTACCACTATTGCCACCGCAGTGGGGGAAGAACCCGGCACCCTGGAAGAAGTATATGAGCCCTTCCTGATACAGGAAGGCTTTATTAAACGCACGCCCCGCGGCCGCGAAGTAACGGAAAAAGCCTACACGCATTTGGGTAAGATACCGAACAAAGGAGGAGGAAGCCTGCTGTTTTAATTACGAATTATTTAATTACGACCCCGCCCAAAGCGGTGCATAGCCTGCCCTGCCAAGCGGGGAATGCCATTGAAAGTAATTATGATATGAATAATTACGAATGAAATAGCTGAATGGTGTAGCAGCCATTTTAATCAGAACTTTAAATCATTTTTATAAGAAAAGCCCTGCATGATTAACATGCAGGGCTTTTATGACTTATAGTTATTAGCTTTACATACTACCCAATTCGTAATTCGTAATTAAATAATTCGTAACTACTCCTTCACCACCAGCCTGAAGCCGTTCCCGTGAATATTCACGATCTCAATATCCGGATCGTCTTTCAGGTATTTGCGCAGCTTGGCAATGTATACATCCATACTGCGGCCATTAAAATAAGTGTCGCTGCCCCAGATCTTCTTCAGCGCCAGCTCACGCGGCAACAGGTCGTTCTTATGCTCACACAGCATGCGCAGCAGCTCATTTTCTTTCGGGGAAAGCGTATGTGATTCACCGTCGTGCACAAGTGTACGCAGGCGGGCGTTGAACTGGTAGCGGCCAATGGTAAATTCGTGCTGCTCTTCTTCCTTATTGCTCAGCTCCTGGTTACGTTTCAGGATAGCCTTTATCTTCAGCAGCAGCAGCTCGCTGTCAAATGGTTTTACAATGTAATCGTCGGCGCCCAGCTTGTAGCCCTGGATAATGTCTTCCTTCATTGTTTTAGCGGAAAGGAAGAACAGGGGAATGTCGGGGTCTACGTCGCGGATCTCTTCCGCCAGCTTAAAGCCATCCATATTGGGCATCATAATATCCAGCAGGCACAGGTCAAATTTTTCCCGGCGAAAGGCCGCCAGGGCCAGTATGCCGTCCCGGCACAATTCCACTTCATAGTCATTTAATTCCAGGTAGTTCTTGAGTACCATACCCAGGTTGGTATCATCTTCTGCCAGCAATATGTTTGGTTTACGCTCTTCCATAATACTTATGGGTTATTAGTTTGAACAAATATAGAATTTTATACAGCAAGAGGTCTTGCTAAATTGTTAAAATAGTCCATGGTCGATGGTCCATAGTCCATTGCATATTTCATATAATAAATATTGTGCAAGTAGGAGATGGCTGTAACTATTCACTATAATCCATCCTGCTACATACCGGGAAAAACCGGTGTTGGCGAAAAAGGCTATGGACTATCGGCTATGGTCCATGGACCGTACCGCCTACAACGGTGCACTAACGTTTACCTACCAACGAAGTAAAGGGATACCGCAGGTTCTTATAATCGATCATGTCCACTACAATGCTGCCTACGGAAATGGCGCTTTGAATGCGCAGAGGTACTTTATTAGGATCATCGCTCACCCAAACATCCATCTGCTCTCCACCCTGGAACATGGTGCCTTTGATCAGCAGTGGCTTAAAACGGATGGCCCTGAACTTGCCATAGCGGGTATCTATTACTTCCTTACCCAGGTAACGGATATAGATATTGTACACCTGGTCGTCCAGGAACATATTGAAAGGTATCTTATCATTCACCTTGTACTTGTCAAAGTTAATGTTACGGGCATAAAATACGGCGCTAACCACGTCCTGCACGCACTCCGGCACTTTAAAGGTACCATTGGTGCTGGTGGCTATGTGCTGGGTTTGATCAAAGGTTACGTTATTATAGATCTTATAGCCGCCTTCATTTACATTCCGTACAAACTTCAGGGGCCGCATGCTGGCGGTATCAATATAACTTTCGTATTTATCGCGCACTTTAAAGAACCAGTCGTAGGCACGGTAGGTTTTGCCTTCGCCTATAATATGGTATACATCTTTACCGCCCAGCTTTTCCAGCAGGCAGCTAAAGGTGGCCTCTCCGGCGCCTACATACACGCCGCTCAGGCGGTAATATACTTTCAGGGTTATATTTTCTCCGGGTTTAAAACTGCCATTGGTAATACCACAAAATTCACTCTGGGCTTTAACGGGATAACTATGGAACAGACCTGTAAGTAAGAATATGAGTATAAAATACCTCATGGATGGATGCTATTTATCCTTAAAAATCTTTACTCCTAATAACAGGATACTTCCCAGAACAGCAGGCAAAAGCAGGTTCACCAGCCAAATGCCCACAGTAGCAGCGATGATGGCCGCGGTATTATTGCTTAACAGGCCCAGGAAATAGATGCTTACCTTACCTCTCAGCCCCAGCTCAACTACGGCAATGGTGGGCACTAAAGCCATTACCAGGTAGATCACTGCATTCAGCAGAAACCCTTGCCACCACAGCATTTCCACGCCAAAGGTATCCAGCAAAATCAAATACTGTGCCGAGAAGATCACGTACCGGCAGGCAGAAAGCAGCAGCAGGTATTGCAGATCCCCACTGGTATAGCGGGTGATGATCTGTATAAATACTTTGGCCTTTCTTAGTACCGGTATCTTTTCAAAGATCGCTATTACAATCTGTAACCGAAAATATAATATAATGGTCAAGGCTCCAATAAGCATAAGCACCCCCAGCAAAATTTTTTCCCAGAAGTTAGGGGAAAAATAGGCGTTAGCCTTGATCAGCGGGAAGTTATTGATATAGTAGATGAGCCCTGTTAACCCAAAGATAATAGTAACAATGAGCTGACTGAGGCCGCCGATCATGGTGGCGGCAATAGATTTCAGCTTGTTCTGGTTACTCATATACAGCATACGGCCACCGTATTCGCCTATACGGTTTGGGGTGTTGATAGACAGTGATACCCCCGACAGCACTGCGCTAAAGGCCCGCAGGAACGATACCTCCTCCAGGGAGCGTACCAGCAGCTGCCACTTGCGCGCCTCCAGGCCCCAGTTAAAAAGCATTAGTATAAACACTAACGTTAGTGCCACCCCTCCCTTTTGCCGGAGGGTAAACCACATGTGCTGTAAAGAAAGGGCCAGATCGGGTTGATGTTTTACCTGGGAGTAGATGGAATAGGCTAACCAGCTAAAAAGGACCGCGCCTAACAGGTAATTGAGAATTATTTTGGTACTTTTGTTCAGACATTAAGATTTTGGCAAAAATAAACCGCGGTTGGCAAACAAGTCAAAAATAATTCTGGGGATAGACCCGGGTACGCTGGTAATGGGGTATGGCCTTATACAGGTTCAAGGCAAAAATGCCAGTCTTATAAAAATGGATGTGCTGAAACTATCCAATCGTAAAGACCACTATGAAAGGCTACAACTGATTCATTCCTGTATTAATGAGCTTATACTGTTACACAAACCTGATTGTTGTGCAATTGAAGCTCCCTTTTTTGGTAAGAACGTTCAAAGTATGTTAAAGCTGGGCCGCGCACAGGGGGTAGCCATTGCTACTGCTATGCAGGCTGGCCTTACTGTAGCTGAATACTCTCCTAAAAAAGTGAAACAGTCCATTACCGGTAACGGTAATGCCGACAAGGAACAGGTATGGCAGATGTTACAGCGTATACTTACGTTCTCAGAACGGCCCGATTACCTGGATGCAACCGATGCCCTGGCAGTAGCCGTGTGCCATCATTTCCAGGAAAGCAGCCCCCTGGCCGGCCTGCCCAAAGCAAAAGGATGGGAACAATTTTTGCAACAGCACCCCCACCGGATTGTGAGCAAGTAGCTTCCCCAGCCCTGAGGCAGCCCCATTTTGCCCACTGCAAACTGGTAACAGTGAGGAAGTTATACAATCCATCATTAAAAAGGTTATTTTATAAGTTCATAAATTGTATTTATTTTGACTAAAAATCTCCTTGATAACTCCATGAATAACTGGGCCGGGGACAGCGCCATTGCTACAATGATTACTAATTCAAACCGGATTATTCGTAGAAAACGAGACATTTATATTAATTCAGCATCACTGCAACTATGAAAGCAAGAATCCTATTTGTGGAAGATGATCAGAATGTTGGTGCAGCCACGAAACGAAGACTTGAGGAACAGGGCTATGAAGTACGGCATTGTACAGACGGGCTAATGGCCTGGGAAGAGTTCCAGCACCGGACTTTTGATATCTGCCTGCTGGATGTGATGATCCCTAAAAAAGGCGGGGGCCCTGAAAAGGGCGGCATTTCCGAAAAAGACCATGGTTTTGAGCTGGCCAGGCAGATCCGCAAGCGGAATGATGTGATCCCTATCCTGTTCATTACTTCCAAATCTATGATGGAGGATAAGATCGCCGGGTTTAAAACCGGTGCGGATGATTACATTACCAAGCCCATTAACCTGCAGGAGCTGGTTTTGCGTATAGAGGTGTTCCTGAAAAGGACCAAGAACATGGTGCAGGCTACCCAGGCGGCAAAGCCCACCCAGTACGTAATTGGCAAGCTCACCTTTGACTACGCCGACCTGAGGCTGCATGACAGTACGCAGAACAAGTCGTTCACCCTTACCCAAAAGGAGGCCGACCTGCTGCGGTTCCTGTGTGATAATGCCAATAAAGCGCTCAAGCGGGAAGATATCTTATTTAATGTATGGGGCAAGGACGATTACTTCCTGGGCCGCAGCATGGATGTGTTTATTACCAAACTGAGGAAGTATTTTAAATCAGACCCTGAGATAAAGCTGGAAACCCTGCATGGCGTAGGCTTCCGTTTTAATGTGCCCCACACGCCTAATGTGTCAACATCTCTGCCCTGATCTTTTCCTGCACTGCTTTAAACTCCGCCTCCGTCAACTTTAGCTTGGGATGAGCAAAGTTCATATCATCTGCCGAATTGATCGGGATCAGGTGCATGTGCGCATGCGCTACCTCCAGTCCTACTACGCTAACGCCTACCCGGTTACAGGGAAAGGAGCGCTCCATGGCTTTGGCAATGGGACGGGCAAATACCAGCCACTCTCCCAGCAGCTCATCCGGCACATCAAAGAATTTATCAACTTCCAGCTTGGGCACAATCAGCGTATGCCCTTTTACCAGCGGAAAAATATCCAGGAAAGCATAGAAGTGGTCATTCTCTGCTATCTTATAGCTGGGGATCTCTCCTTTAATGATCTTAGTGAAAACGGAAACAGACATGATGATTTACGATTTTAGATTTACGATTTTAAACCTACGGGGATTTGAACAAATCTGAAATGCAGATCTAAGATCTGAAATAAAAAACCCCGGCGCAAGGCCGGGGTGGTGTAACCAGTGTATCAGTTTATCAAACGCTTATATTATCGATCTTGAATTTGATGTGCCCGTTAGGCGCCTGTACATCGGCCACCTCGCCTACCTGTTTGCCTAACAAACCTTTACCAATAGGAGAAGTTACAGATATCTTACCCGCTTTCAGATCAGCCTCTGTTTCAGACACCAGCTGGTAGGTAACGGTTTTTTTATTGGCTACATTGGTAATAGTTACCTTACATAAAATGGATACTTTGGAGGTATCAATAGTATCTGCTTCTACTATCCTGGCAGTAGCAATCGCATTTTCCAAGGTAGCAATTTTAGCTTCGTGCAATCCCTGTGCTTCTTTAGCCGCATCGTATTCGGCATTCTCTTTCAGGTCGCCTTTTTCCCGTGCTTCTGAAATGGCCCTGGCAATTTCTGCCCTGCCCTTCGTTTTCAGGGCATTCAGCTCATCCCTCATTTGATCCAGGGTTTCTTTCGTAACATAGTTGACGCCAGACATATCTTTTGGGTTTTAGAAATAAGAAAAAAAAATCAACGCCTCCATTTTCACAGAAGCGTTGGTACTATGTTTGTATTTAGGCAAATATAACTATTTTTCGATTTCGGCCAACTTAAATTCCGAGCTTATCCAACACATATCGGGGCATTTTAATACTTGCCTCGTGAGAGTATCCGGCGATGTGCGGGGTAAGCACTACGTTGGGTAATTGCAGCAAACGTTCCAGCTGTTGCTGCTCTGTTTCCGAATAGGTAGGCAGCTTTTCATTTTCCAGCACATCCAGCCCTGCGCCCGCCAGGGTACCTGCTTCCAGGGCTTCAATAAGGTCCGGCGTGTTCACTATTTTACCACGCGCCGTGTTCAGGAAATAGATCTTTTTATGGAACGACTTAAAGAAAGCAGCATTGGCCAGGTGGTGTGTTTCTTCTGTTAAAGGCAGGTGAATGCTGATCACGTCTGCCTTTGTGAACAGCTCATCCATAGTAGCTTCTTTTACATGATCCGTGCTGAAGCCTTTTTTATATTTATCATAGGCCAGGATCTCCACATCAAAGCCCTGCAGCTTATGTGCAAAAGCGCCTCCCGTATGCCCATAGCCAATGATGCCCACGGTACGGCCATTCAGCTCATAACCCCGGTTACCATCGCGCTCCCAGATGCCGCGGCGCAGCTCCAGGTTGCTTTTTAAGATATTGTTCATAAGGGCTAACAGCATGCCCAGGGCCTGCTCCCCTACTGCATCACAGTTGCCTTCGGGGCTGCTTTCACATTGTATGCCCTTGCTTTCAGCATAAGGCACATCTATCAGCTCCATGCCCGATCCCAGGCGTCCTATCCATTGCAGCTGCGGGGCATTATCTATAAATGATCTGTCTATACGCAGGCGGGTGGTAACTATGAGGCCGGTGCAGTCATGTATGGCAGCAACCGCTTCATCATATGTAATGGAAGGCTGGTAGCTTACTTCGTATCCTTTTTCTTCCAGTCTGTTCACCAGGTATTCATGTACCCTGGCGGTAATTAATACTTTCTTCTTCATATCATCTTATGCGATAATGCTACAAAATCGGCCACAGTCAGCTCTTCTGCCCTTTTGCTGAAGAGGCTGTCCTGCAGGTATTCCTTATCAAATAATGTTTTTAACGGGTTGCGGAGCTGTTTGCGGCGCTGGTTAAAAGCGGTTTTCACCAGGTTAAAGAACTTGCGCTCACTGGCAATCTCATAAGGCTGTTCCAGGCGGGTAAGCCTTATTACGGCTGACTTTACTTTGGGCGGCGGGTTAAAGCACTGCTCATGTACTTCAAACAGGTACTCTACCCGGTACCAGGCCTGTAACAACACGCTCAGGATACCATAATCCTTATTGCCGTGGCTGGCAGCAATGCGCAGCGCCACCTCTTTCTGGAACATACCTACTACTTCCGGTACCTGGGTTTTCCATTCCAGTACCCGGAACATGATCTGGGAAGATATATTGTAAGGGAAATTGCCGATAACGCTAAACTGGCCCTGGAAGGGTACTTCCATATCCAGGAAGCTCTTGTGAATGAGCTTGTCCTTGATTTCAGGATAAGTTTTTTCCAGGTACTGTACTTTTTCCGTATCCAGCTCAACGGCTTTAAAGTTAATACCCGGTACCTGCAGCAGGTATTTAGTAATGGCGCCCGCGCCGGGGCCTACTTCCAGCACTTGCTGGCCTTGGATTACAGGTAACGACTGGACAATCTTTTTGCACATATTCTCATCCTTGAGGAAGTGCTGGCCCAGCGATTTCTTTAATGTGTACATGATTCCGGCAAAGATACCAAATACCGCATTGTACTTTGTATTTGGTATCTTTGTATCTTGGTATTTTATCCACCCATGAGTAATACGCACACTAACAAACCGGTTATCGGCATCACCGTAGGTGATCTGAACAGCATTGGTACGGAGCTCGTTATCAAAACCTTTACGGATAACAGGATGCTGGAGTTCTGCACTCCCGTGATCTTTGCTTCCAATAAAACCATCAACTTCTACCGGAAGCTGATGAATGAGAACAACTTCAATTACCAGAGCCTGAAAGAGTTTGCCCGCCTGAACCACAAGCAGGTGAATGTTTTCAATTGCTGGGAAGAGGAAGTGCAGATTATGCCGGGCGCGCTGAATGAAGCCGGCGGCAAATATGCAGCCCGCTCCTTAGCCGTGGCTATCCAATGCCTGAAAGATGGCGTTATACAAGGGCTGGTAACCGCGCCCATTCACAAAAAGAATATACAAAGCGCCGACTTCAATTACACAGGTCATACGCCTTTCCTGCGGGATGCCTTTAATGCAAAGGATGTGCTGATGTTTATGACGGCCGATAATATGCGCATTGGCCTGCTTACAGAACATGTGCCGGTAGCGGAAGTAGCCAAATATGTAACAAAGGAAAATATACTGGCCAAGCTGCAGCTGATGCAGGATAGCCTGATCAAAGACTTTGGGATTGACAGCCCCCGTATTGCGGTGCTGGGCTTAAACCCCCATGCCGGCGATGATGGGCTGATAGGCCAGGAAGAAATTAAAGAGATCCTCCCTGCTATTAATAAAGCTAAAAGCAACGGTATTCTGGCCTTTGGGCCTTATAGTGCCGATGCGTTCTTTGCCCGTACCATGTATGCCCAGTTTGACGGGGTGCTGGCTATGTATCATGACCAGGGCCTGATACCCTTTAAATCACTGGCCAGCGGCGAAGGTATTAACTACACCGCCGGGCTGCCCATTGTACGCACCTCTCCGGACCATGGTACCGCGTTTGACATTGCCGGTAAGAACCTGGCAGATGCCGCCTCTTTCCGGCAGGCCATTTTCAGCTGCCTGGATATCCTGGAAAAGCGCGAGATCTATGCGGAAAATACCCGGAACCCGCTGAAGAAGATGGAACTGGCATCGGAGTAACTTAGCTAGCTGTTAGTCGTTAGCTATTAGCTGTTAGCAGTAAAATGTACTTCAGTAATAAATGTATTTCAATAAAAAGGCCTGTAACATTGTAAAATGTTGCAGGCCTTTTACTTTAGGGCTTGCCTCATAACGGCCAACAGCTAATAGCTAACAGCCAACTGCTAACAGCTATAAATGAAATGCTGCCATTTCCATCCAGCTATCGCCCCGGTGGGGATAAATGTTGTTATAGCCATATAGCTTCTTCTCCACGGTATGCATATCATACACATCGTGTATTTCTGCCTGCATCAGCTCCAGTATATTCAGGATCTTTTTACGGCTGTAATAATAAAGGTCCACACCCAGGCTCTTTTGCAGCAGGTCTTTTATTTCGTTAAAAGCATGCCTGGTGGCCGCTGGTCTGATATCTTCCGCCGGCAGCAGGTAATCTATGATCACAGTGTTCCGCGCATTCTTTGTACTAAAACATTGTATAATGTCGCGAAACTGTTCCTCCGTTATATAGGGCACAATGCCTTCCAGGATAATGATGGCAGGCTGCGAAGCGTCGTAACCCGCATCTCTTAGCTGCCGCTTGCATTGTATAGTATGGGTAATGTCTGTTAGCAGGGTAACGGGTAAGCTCAGCTGGGGCGCAATGTTGCGGTAAATACGGCCCTTATCCTCCATCCAGGCCTGGTCCATTTCATAGATACCGTTGATCAGCTGCGGGTATTCCGCGGCCAGCTGTAATCCCAGGGGATCCAAACCGGCTGCCATAATACAGATCTGTTGCTGTGGGTACCGGCTGATGAACTGCCGTACAAGGTAACGCACCATTTTTTTGCGCAGCTGTATCATGCCCTCCAGCGGGACATTTAGCTGGCTGATAGCTGCCACAAGGGGTTGTACATCGCCCAGATCTATGTACTGCATGTATTTACGGCTTAACGGGTCCGTATACATTTCTTTGGCATAAGATAGTATCAATGCTGAAGTGGGCGCCACTCTCAACATGGATGCAGGGGTATTCATGGGAGTAACATTTTTGGAATGAAAAGGCCGATCCTATGGCTTCCTATAAAATTAGCGGTTAGAACTGAAGTAACATCGCAGTTCCGGCTGCAGCAATTATTTGTGCTTACCCGCGTTCAGGTAGGATTGTATGGAGGTTACGTAGCTTGCAAAGGCTTTGCTGCCCTGCGTGGTTATTTTACAAAGGGTTTGCGGATAGTTGTCTTTAAATTGTTTGATCACATCAATATAACCGGCTTCTTTCAGCTTATTGATCTGCACACTCAGGTTTCCGGCAGAGGCATTGGTCCTTTCTTTCAGCAGCGTAAATTCCGCCTCCTGCTCGCTGACCAGTACCGACATAATGGCCAGGCGCAGTTGTGAATGCAGAACAGGGTCCAGGTCTTTAAAATACATCATCACAACTATAATTAACGAATATCAAATTTAAAGTGCGAAGGCAGAAAATGAAAGGTGAAGCATGGCGGTACTTCACCTTTCGCACTTCACATTTTCTCCTGTATTATTTGCCTGCCTGTTGCAGCAGATCTTTTGCATGGGGTTCGCCCCAGTGCGGTGCTATGCTGCTGGCGGGTTTAAAGGCTGCATATTTCTGCAGGGCTACCTGTAATACTTCTTTGGCTTTTGCTTTATCGCCACCAAACTGTTCCGGCGTATAAAACAGGGCCTGGCCTTCCAGCAGGTATACACGCGGGTTTTCAGGGTTTATCTGTTTGGCTTTTTGTATCTGCATACCGGATTCCGGACCGTACTGCTGTCCCCTGCTTTGCGGATCTACCATAATGCGTGAAGTGGCAATGAGGGAACGGATGCACGCTATTTCATCATCATTCTGCTTTAAGGAATCAGCTTTGTTGATGTTGGCTTCTGCTTTATCTGCCAGGCCATCTATCTTATCTTTATCCTGCGTCATCAGGGCAGACATTACCTGTGTGTAAGCAGCGTAATAATAAGGCAGCCACTGATTTTTTTCCGCTGCTGCAATACGCTCAAAGGTATTGGAGATATCCAGCATACTTTGCGGGGTGTAGCTGGCCGGTACATCCAGCAGGCCTACCTGCTTGGTCATAGCATCCTGGTATTGGGGGCTTTGGGCTTTGGTAACTACGGCCGCAAAAACCGGTAACAGCAAAAGGAGGAAATGTTTCATATACGATCTGTTTTTATTGTTGATGGTTTGAATGATATGTTTAAAGATTATTAATTACATCCTGGCGGCGGTCTATACCAAAGTTCATGAACATGCCTACAAACAGGAAGCGGGGCGCATTGGGCACTATCTCTTCCCGGCGCAGCCCATCCGTGGAATAACGGTAACCATATACCTGCTTAAAGTCAAACACATTGGTAACGGATATTACAAATACGGTGAATGCTTTGCCAACGGTGGTAAGGTAGCTGGCGCTTAAACCTAATGTATTAAAGTCAATGGTTTTTTCCGACATGAACTTACTTTCCGGCAGGTTGGGATTATAATAGGGCCGCCCGCTGGCATAGCTGTAAGTTACCCCAATATTGGTAGTGATCTTGGGGAAATATTTCTTCATTACCAGGCTGGCGGTATGTTTGGCTGCAAAGTCAGGCTGCACCTCGTAAGGGTAGAACAGGTAATTACGTTTGGTGTCCAGGAAAGAGTAGGAGATCCAGTAATCCAGGTTCTTAATGGTTTTACGGTCTCTCCAGAACAGCTCTATACCTTTCGCATAGCCGGTACCGTTAGTAAGGGTATCCGGTACTGTTTTTACCAGGTCCTTATATTTTTTATAGAATGCTTCTACACGGAAAGTATAGTTGCTTGACAGGCGCTGGAAGCTGGCTATATAGTGCGTAGCTTTCATGTAGCTCAGGTCCTGTTTAAAGCGCAGGTACTGTGGTTCCGGCTTCTGGTAATAATCGCCGTAGGCCAGGGAAAACTGGCTGTAATCATCCAGCTTATAAGCTAAGGAAGCGCGGGGCGCCAGGTTCACTTTTGCCAGTACCGTAGAGTATTCCAGGCGTCCGCCAAAGCGGCCTACAAAGCGGGGAGTGAAATAAATGTCGCTTTCTGCAAAACCTGCGGAATAGTTATCTACATAATTAGCGCGATAGCTGTTAAATTCAGAACGTTCTACTGCATACTGGTATTCACCGCCCAACCGCAGCTGGGAAAAAGCGCCCAGGCTTTTAGTAAGCATTAATCTCAGCTGGCTCAGGTCTGAACGGGCATGCACATTGGTTACCGGCGATTTCTGAATGGTATCCAGCTTTATCTTATCAATGTTGGAGCTGTAAGAGAAGCCGGCATTCATACGCCAGCCGCTGCCCAGGCTTTCTTTGTATGTGAGGTTCGTATATACGTTCTGGTTACGCACATCTGTTTGCTCCTGGTAACCGGGATATTCAATGCTGTTCTTCTTAAAACCCATCCGGCTCCAGTTACCATATCCATAAAATTTAAGGATGCCGGTGGAGGATGTTCTGCGGCGGAAGTTCAGGGAAGTACCTATAATTTCCGGGCCTACGGTAGGCTCCTGTTTAGGCTTGGCTATACTGAAATAAGGTGCCAGGTTTGTATAATCCGCTTCTATGCCAAAGGAGCCTTTTTTGTCTTTCGACAATTCATCCAAACCGCCGCTCACACCCAGCACAGAGGCGCCCAGGCTGTAGGATGAGCGGGCGGGCAGGTCTTCCGATTCCAGCACCAGCGCAGAGGAAAGTCCCTGTCCGTATTGGGCGGAGTAACCACCACTGCTAAAGGTGGTGCCTTTGAACAGGAAGGGCGAAAACCGGCCCCGGCCCGGCATATCCGGCAGGCTGGTAAAAAAGGGATTTCTTACCATTAACCCGTCAATGAAGATCTGTGTTTCATAACCAGTGCCCCCACGTACGAAAAGGCCTTCCCGGTCATTGGTTTGCTGTGTGCCGGGCAGCGTTTTAAGCGCGTTCACAATATCGGCGGTGGCGCCGGCAGTGGTTACGATGTCCAGGGGCTTAAGCACCGTGTTATTCTTATCACTGCTGGCTTCAATGCTACCGGCGGAAATAGTTACCACTTTCAGCTCATTCATAGCTGCTTTAAGCATAAGCGTTACCTGCACCGGACCGGTAATGTTTATGGCTTGTTCCTGCGTTTGAAAGCTCATTAAGCTGGCTACCAGCACCTGCGGGCCGGTGGTAGTGGTGGTAAAGGAAAAGGTACCGTCTGCCCCGGCTGTGGCGCCATCATAGCTGCCTTTTATATAAACATTCACGCCGGGCAATGGGCGTTTTTTAGCATCGGTGACCTTACCGCTAATTTTTTGCTGCGCCAGTACCAGCGCGGGTAAACATATACAGAGCAATAGGTTAAATGAATGTTTCCACATGGGTCGGGGATTTACAACAAAGCTAATTTAGTTTATTTTGTAAACAAAGTTACGATATAAACAAATCGGTTAAGGTGGGGATGGCGAGCGGTGAAAGGTGGAAAAGGATCGGGGAAAATGGAGAGGATTGGCAAGGGGTTAAGGGTGGCGGGATGTGACATTGAAATCAGAGGCGGGCAATATTAAGAATTTTAGCCTGATGCTTACAGCCGGCATTTAAAAGACCAGTGACTCAAGCAGTGATTATGGCAATAATGGCAATGGAATAAAAGTTCAACAAGATCAGTATACCTAAAAAGCAATGTTTAAATTGACGGAAGCAAGCAGGAAAGTGATAATTTTAAATATCTGATAAAGGAAAGTCAATCAACAAAAATTTATGAACAACCCAGCACCCTTCACCGTTGAAACTACCGTAAACGCTCCGGTAGAAAAAGTTTGGAAACTATGGACAACGCCTGCCGACATTATGCAATGGAACGCCCCTTCCGATGACTGGCATTGCCCAGGCGCGGAAGCCGATCTGAAAGAAGGCGGAACCTTTTCTTTCAGAATGGAAACTAAAGATGGCAATGTTGGGTTTGACCATAGCGGCAGATACAGCAGGATAATACCTCATGAGCTTATTGAATATATAGTTTCCGATGGCAGAACTTCCGCCATTAAATTCATAGCGGATGGTAATAAAACTACCGTAGCAGAAACCTTTGTACCGGAAAAAGAAACCCCGCTTGAAATGCAAAAATGGTTTACCCAATCGGTGATCGACAACTTTAAAAAATATGCGGAAGGCAAATAACAGCCGGCGTAAAATGAAGATCCCGGCCAATTGACCGGGATCTTCATTATGCTAAATTACCTTATTACTTATGCAAATCTGGGCTTCAGCTCGTTGGCTAAGGTCACCATCTTTTTGATGCTATCATCTGCCAGGTTACCCTTTTTGAATTCGGCCAGCACTTCAGGCAGGCGTACTTCCATTTCATGCAGGAAAGCTTCTTCAAAGGCACGTACATTCCTTACCGGTACTTCACGCAGCAAACCCTGTGTACCCAGGTAGATCATTGCTACCTGCTTTTCCACTGAATAAGGGCTGAACTGAGCTTGTTTCAGGATCTCCACGTTACGGGCACCTTTGTCCAGTACGGCTTTAGTAGCCGCATCCAGGTCACCACCGAATTTGGAGAAGGCCTCCATTTCGCGGTACTGCGCCTGGTCCAGCTTCAGGGTACCGGCCACTTTCTTCATGGATTTGATCTGTGCATTACCACCTACGCGGCTTACAGAGATACCCACGTTAATAGCAGGACGGATACCGGCGTTAAACAGGTTGGATTCCAGGAAGATCTGACCATCCGTAATAGAGATCACGTTGGTAGGAATGTAAGCAGATACGTCACCGGCCTGTGTTTCAATGATCGGCAATGCGGTCAGGGAACCACCACCTTTTACCAGGTGCTTAATTGAATCCGGCAGGTCGTTCATCTGGCGGGCTATTTCATCCTTAGCGATCACTTTAGCGGCACGCTCCAGCAAACGGCTATGCAGGTAGAATACGTCACCAGGGTAAGCTTCACGACCCGGTGGGCGGCGCAGCAGCAGGGATACTTCACGGTAAGCAACGGCCTGTTTAGACAGATCATCATAAATGATCAGCGCAGGACGGCCGGTATCACGGAAGAACTCACCGATGGCAGCACCTGCAAACGGAGCGTAGAACTGCAGCGGAGCCGGTTCAGAGGCAGATGCAGCTACGATGGTAGTGTAGGCCATAGCGCCGTTATCCTGCAGGGTTTTCATTACACCTGCAATGGTAGAGGCTTTCTGACCAATAGCTACATATATGCAATATACAGGCTTGCCTGCATCGTAAAACTCTTTCTGGTTAATGATGGTATCAATACAGATGGCGGTTTTACCGGTCTGGCGGTCACCGATCACCAGCTCACGCTGGCCGCGGCCAACAGGGATCATAGCGTCAATAGCCTTGATACCGGTTTGCAGGGGTTCCTTTACAGGCTCGCGATAGATAACGCCCGGTGCTTTACGCTCCAGGGGCATTTCATATAATTCGCCGGTAATAGGGCCTTTACCATCTATAGGGTTACCCAGGGTATTTACAACACGGCCTACCAGTCCTTCGCCCACTTTAATGGAAGCGATCAAACCGGTACGGCGTACTTTATTGCCTTCTTTTATTTCGCCGGATTCACCCATCAGTACCACACCCACGTTATCCTCTTCCAGGTTCAGGGCTATGGCTTTTACACCATTCTCAAACTCCACCAGTTCACCGTAACGAACATTATTCAGTCCATATATACGGGCAATACCATCGCCCACCTGCAATACCGTGCCTACCTCTTCCAGGTCAGCTGCGGCATTGAAATTGCTCAATTGCTGGCGCAATATTGCCGAAATTTCATCAGGTTTTATCTCAACCATAATTATGCTTTTTAAAAAGAGTGCTTTAAGAATTTTTCAGGTTTCAGGCTGCGTTCCAATTCCGGAAACCATGCTGCTAAAACCGGTATATCGTTATTATTTGATATTAGGCGTATAAATGTTCTGTGCAAACTGTTTTTTAATGTCCTTCAGGTCGCGCAGAATGGAAGCATCAAACAGGCGGTCTTCTGTTTCCAGTACAAAACCACCGATCAGGTCCGGCTCCACAGCGGTTTCCATCTCTATCTTTTTATCAGAGCCGGCTTCTACCTTTTGCTTGATAGTACTGAGGATGGCGGCATCCAGCGGTACGGCAGTAGTGATCTTTACCTTACTGATATTGTTTAACACGTTGTACTGCCGGGCAAATTCCGTAGTGATCTCCGGCAGGTTGCTTTCGCGGCCTTTTGCTACCAGCAGCTGAATGAACATGGAGGTCATGTTGCTTATTTTACCTTCCAGGATGGCTGCCAGGATCTTTTGTTTTTTGTCCGGTTTAATGACAGGGCTTTTCAGCAAAGTCACCACATCGGGATTGCCTTTGGTGATCTGTTGCAGCACCTGCATATCTGCACGGACAACTTCCAGCTGGCCCTTTTCAACGGCCAGATCCACCAAAGATTTTGCATATCGGGATGCTAAACGGGGATTTTGCATTTTTTATATCAGCTTTTAGCTTTTAGTTATTAGCGGTTAGCGGCTAAATGCTAACAGCCAACAGCTCTTAATTCAATTTAATACTTTCAGCCTGTTGTTTGATGAACTGCTCCTGGGCAGGTTTATCAGACAGCTCTTTTCTCAGCACTTTCTCTGCCACTTCAATTACCAGCCGGCCTACCTGGTTCTTTACATCCGTAAGAGCGGCCATTTTCTGGTTCTCTATTGCGGTATAGGCTTCGTTAATGATCTTTTTCGCTTCTGCCTGGGCCTGGGTCTTGGCTTCGCCAATGATCAGGTCCTTGGCTTCCTTGGCTTCTTTCAGGATCTTGCTCCTTTCAGCCTTGGCTTCTGCCAGCACATGCTCATGCTCTGCCTTCATCTGCGCCATTTCTTCCTTTACCCTTTCTGCAGCTGCAATAGAATCTGAGATGGAAGTTTCCCTTTCCTTTAAAGTAGACAGGATAGGTTTCCAGGCAAATTTTTTCAGGATGAGGAAAACAATGATGAATATTAAGAATGAAATGGTAAACAAGCCTAACGCGGGCTGTAACAGATCCATGATTATTATTTTAATTACGATTTACTAATTCGGAATTACGGCAGATATCAAATTATATGTTTTAGTTCGCATAACATAACTGATCTTTCGTAATTATAATTACTGCATCCTTTGCCCTGTGCGCCGGATGCAGTAATCAATTTTGTCTTACATCACTACTGCCAACAGACCTGCGATAACGCCGAACAGGGCCACACCCTCTACCAGCGCCGCAGCCAGGATCATGTTTGCGCGGATGTCGTTAGCAGCTTCGGGCTGACGGGCGATGGATTCCAGCGCGCTTTTACCGATGTTACCTACACCGATACCAGCTGCGATAGCAGCAATACCAGCACCAACAGCACCACCAGCTTTAGCCAGACCAGCACCTGCAGCAGCCTGCAATAAAATTGTTAAAAGAGCCATGATTATTATATGTATTTAATTAATGAATGTTTTTTAGTTCGCAGTTTGTTTTAGTCCGCAGTTGGCAGTGGGCAGTTTGCAGTCAAAAGCCTCTGTATAAAACAGTTATTGACTGCTAACTGCCAACTATCTAATGGTGTTCATCATGTGCGCCTTCCATAGCCTGCCCAATGAACACGGCCGTAAGGTTAGCAAAGATAAAAGCCTGAATGAAAGCTACCAGCACCTCCAGCATCATCATCACAATGTTAAAGACAATGGTTACCGGTAAAAATCCATAACCAGCTACCCTGTTCATGGCGCCAAATATAAACACCAGGGAAATAATACTCAGGATAATAATGTGACCGGCCAGGATGTTGGCAAACAACCGGATCATCAGGGAAATAGGTTTGGTGAACACACCGATCAGCTCCACCGGCGCCAGAATAATCTTTACACCAAACGGTACCGGGGGGTTAAAGATATGACCCCAGAAATGTTTGTTGGAGCTGAGCAGGATGGCTATAAAGCTAATGATAGCCAGCGCAGCGGTTACCGCCAGGTTGCCGGTTACGTTTGCAGAACCCGGCAGCAGGCCCAACAGGTTGTTAATGAGAATAAAGAAAAAGATCGTTAATATAAAAGGAGTAAATCTTTCGTAGTGTTTGCCGGGGATGTTAGGTTTTACTACCTCATCCCGCATAAAAATGATCACCGGCTCTATCAGGCTCTGGAAACCTTTGGGGGCTTGTTTGGATCCGCGGATACGGTATGCTTTGGCTACATTCAGCATCAGTATTACCAGCAGCACAGCGGCCAGCAGCATAGAAGTAATGTTCTTGGTCATGGAAAAATCGTAGATCTCTGCACCGGTAGGATTATCATTCTCATCTACTGCGATCACTTTACCATCCATATATTTAGTAGGGTCCAGGCCCTTTTCATGCAGGTAATGGCTATTTACCAGGCGGTAACCGTCAAAAGCAGCGTGGCCGTGGTGAAAACGGGAAGAGGAGAATACAGACAGGCCCCTTTCCTTATTGTAAATGATCACCGGCAACGGTATGGTAACGGGCGTTTCTCCGAAATCTACCAGGTGCCAGTCATGGGCATCCTTTACGTGGCCCAGGATCACTTCCTTGGCATCAAAACCGCTTTTTTGTTCACCCGGTTCATCCGCAGTGGCCAATGCATGTTGGGAACCATCATGTGTTTCTTTTTCTTCATGCGGTTGTGCATGTGCAAAAGAGCTAACACCGATAATGTTCAGGGCTAGTAACAGCGCTATCAGACTATGTTTGAGCAAGTTGCAGGAAATCACCGTTTTCTGAAATTTTGCGCAAAGATAACCGATTTTAACTCAAAATGGTAGTGGTTTTAAAAAAAAGGGAATACAAACCCTAACTTATTGACAAACAATAACTTATTTTCTCTTAACGGACCTTCAGAAAACAAAAAAAACCGCCCCTTTTTGATGAGGCGGTTTAGTGTATGGTACCCAGTTATTTAAATGAAATATATTTCTGTTCTGCGTTCATGATCTTAGTAAAGAAATCTTTCATATTACCCATATCTGTTGCTTCAATAAGCTGGTTACGGTTGGTGGCAAAGCTGCGCCGGATACTAAGCTTATTGGGCGCCGACTTCTTATAGGTCAGATGGTAGCTCATATTATTAAAACCGGCCTCCACATCTGCAGGCACCTGGTCAAACGCTTTACCGGCCGGGATTTCTACATCTATATCCGTAACATACTGATCTGTGTTCTCGTAGTTCCAGTATTCAAAGGGATACTGCCGTGCATCGGCGCTAAAAATGTCGGCAGTGGCCACCACATCTACAAATACCGGTTTTATCATGCTGAAATCACCTACATTAATTACATCATTTTTGATGGTATAATGCAGCTCCTGGCTCACGGTATCCTGCAGATTATCCAGGTTGTTAAAGGTATATTGGTCCAGCACCACCGGATTTTTAGATTGCGAGGAAAGGCTGGATGTGAGGCCCTCAGATACCTCTTCTTTAGTTTTATGGGCATAATGGCCGCGCATTAAGCTCGCCAGCTCACCGGAACGGCGGCTGCTGGTTACTACCTGCTGATCGGTATCGTTTATCACTACTTTGGTTTTGCGTAGCACCACTGTCTTATGCTTATCATCTTCCGGCAGCAGCTCTATTTTCTCACTCCCCTTGTAATTGAAAGGAATATTCAGCACCTGGGCAGCTACCAGGCTTTGTGGCAGCGCATTGAATGGCAGCTGGTTATCCGTAAGCTCCAGGTAATGATATTCATTATCTGCCTTAAAGCGCGCCACACAGTGGTTGAACTCCATGGAGGGCAGCACCATGGAATGGCGGCCATTCCGGCGGGTGCTCACCAGCATCAGGTTAGCATCCAGCCCGGCCTTGCGCGCCAAAGACACAAACAGGGCGGAAAGATCCTTGCAATCCCCCAGGCGGGTGCTCAATGTTTTGGATGCCCGTTGCGGAATGTAAGCTCCCTGCCGGAAGGATATAGAGCTATAGGCAATACGCTGCTCTATATATTCATAAATGCTGCGGGCCTTTTGCCAGTCATTCAGCTGCCCGGCTCCATCGGGGAATATTTCCTTGAAAGCGGCATTCAGGTCAAAATCCTCCTGGCATTGCTCCCTGGTAAGGTCACTATACCATTCTGCGATCACATCCCATGATTTCACGGTGGAGATATGCAGCACCTGCCCAATATCATCCAGGTTGGGCATGTAGCTTTCCTTTTTATAAGCCGGCACATTCTTCATTTCCCAGGTATACAGGTGAAAGTTCTCATGCTTGCTTTCTACCGGTTTGACAGCTTCATTGTTCCTGAAAACATAGTTTATATGCAGCTGATCAGCCACCAGCATATTATACCGGGCCATTCCTGTAGGTACCGAAGCGGTGAAATAGTACTTATCCCAGTACTCACGGCCCAGGCGGCCAATGCCAAAGCTGCTGAGCTTATAATTGTAGTAAATAGCATCCCCGGTTTCCAGGCGGGTAAATACAATGCTGTTCTCATAAGTTTCTGCCGGCACGTGGGCGCCATTAGCTTTTATAACCTCTGCTTTCAGGATCGTCACATCCTGGTACACACTGTTGTAGGGCACGGATATTTCTTTCCAGCTGTCAATGCCGTTTTTGTTATTGATGTATACCGCAGTGCTGATCATTTGCTCATTGGCACCTTCTGGGTACAGCACCACGTTTTTTTCATCAAAAATGAAATAGTAGGGCTGCACAGTGTCCCGGGGCTGTTTTAATGCTTTATTGATCTCCCCGTAATTATCCAGCTTAGGGAAATAGGAGAAAATATCCGGCTTGTTTTCCAGCTCCCTTATTTTACGGCGGTAGTTACTGCCCCCGGCATACTGGCTAAGCGCCTTTTTATAATAAGCCAGCGCCTGCTGTTTATTATTCTGCTGCATATAACAGCTGGCAATATCGCCCATTATTTTGTGGTAGTAAGGGCTAATGCCATGTGCTTCATTCATATAATAAATAGCAGAATCGTATTGCTGCCTGCTGAAGAAATACACCGCCAGCGGGTCATAGGTATCTGTATCATAAGGTGCGGAGGCTATAATGGCTTTTAGCACGGCAATGCCTTTATCCGCTTTATTCTGTTCAAAATATTCCTCTGCCATGGCTTTGGTAACCTTGTAGGAATAGTTATGCTCAGAAAATTTCTCCATTACTTCCAGCGCTGCGGCCGGGTCTTTCATCAGCTTTTTATAGTAATAGTACATTACCAGTATAACATCCTCTTTATCGGCATAGCGCTCGTAAGCATCTTTTAAAAGATATACTGTACTATCCATTCTTTCCAGATTGGCATAAATGCCTATACGCTTCAGGCGGGTCAGCTGGGTTTCCCCCTGCTGGGCTATCATTTCATTCACTATTTCCAGCTCTTCCTGGAATTTCTTTTCTTCTTCCAGCTTATTGGTTTTACTGTACAGCACCCAGTAGTTATCAGGGTCCTGCTGCTTTATGTTTTCCTGCAGCTCCTGTAATTCTGTTGCATCATATTTAGTGGAAAGGCATTCCCCATACTGGTTCAGCACAATCGGGTTGTTTGGATATTTTTTATACAGGTCATGCATTATGGCTTTGGCCTTGTCATATTCCTGGTTGCGCACATATACTTTACTGAGCAAAAATGCATACGCAGGATCTTGCGGGTATTGCGTCATACGGCGGCGGAAAAAATCTTCCGCAAAATGCATAATGGTTTGCGGGGCTGCTGTAGTGGTATCTGCCTGGTAGGTTTGTAAGACGGAGGTGCTTGAAATATTCCGCAGGGGATTGTACTGATCATCGGTGAGGCGTACAATAAAATTGGGCAGGTTATTACCATGGGTAAAACCGATCTGCACCAATACCCGGTTGTATCCTTTACGCAGGTGGCAGCGTGCTTTAAAGGCATCCAGCTCTGTAGCCCGCTCTTCCTCCTCCGCCAGTAAAAGCTTATCATTCATCCATACTTTCAGCGCGCCGTTTCCGCCCAGCGCCAGTACAGCATCCTGCTCACGGTCCGACAGCACAAAGGTTTGCGCATATCCTACTGCATCCGTGGCGGGAAAAGAAGCGCCTACAAAGATCCAGCCCTGGCCCGTACCATGCAGAGGGGTAAACCAATCAACTTCGGCATTGTTATAGGAGGTAAATCCTTTGCCGGTGGCAGGCTGCTTCAGCGGACCATATTCCTTATTAAAACCGCTACGGGATATATTATCAAACGGGCCCACACATTGCCAGTCTTCCAAAGCTCCCATCTTAGGATACATAGCCCTGGACTGCTGTTGCTGCTGACAGAAGAATAAATGGTAGCCTTTAAAATAATTGGCTGCCGCGCGCAGAGAGCCATTGAAGGTAGTGTCTGTTGCCAGCCTTTCCAGGTTGGCCAGCTGCTTACCGCTTTTTTTGCCGTATTCACCCAGCACAGCGTAATTGAACCAAAATGCATAGGCATATGGACCTGGCTGGCTCCATTGATCCAGCGGATCAGGATATCTTTCAAGATAGCTGGTGCCAATGCCATCATAGGTTTCCAGCAGGATCAGTGTTGCCACCGCATTATCGCGGTTCACATTATTTTTAATTGCTTTAAGCAGAAATTCGCGTGCAGGCTGCTTATCGTTGCGGTGTAAAGCGTCCCAGGCTTTTTCATAATCACCGGCTAACAGTGTAATGGGTAACAATAGCAATAACGCAGCCCCCACGTTGCGTAGAAAGAACTTCATAAAAGGTATAGGATTGAATTACGAATTAAAAAACGATATAAATATATGATTTTTCTAAATACTTACTGCTTTCTTAAACTGCATGCTATGTAGCTTGTGGTAAAAACCTTCCTGCTTTAGCAGCTCCTCATGCGTACCCATTTCCCGGATCTCGCCTTTATCCAGCACTATAATCTGGCTGGCTTTGCTGATGGTACTTAAACGGTGAGCTATTATAATGGAGGTACGGCCGGCAATCAGCTTGTCTATGGCCTGTTGGATCAGGAGTTCAGATTCGGTGTCCACAGAGGAGGTGGCCTCATCCAGGATCAGTATAGCAGGGTTATACAATAATGCGCGTACAAAAGAGATCAGCTGGCGCTGGCCCAGTGAAAGGGTGCTGCCTCTTTCCATTACCTGGTAGTCGTAGCCGCCCGGCAGCTGCATAATAAACTCGTGCATGCCTATGAGGCGGGCAGCCTGTTCCACCTGCTCCCGGCTAATAGCGTAATTACGCAGGGTAATGTTCTCATAAATGGAGCCGGAGAACAGGAACACATCCTGCAGCACCACCCCTATTTTACTGCGCAGCTCATCTAGCGCATAATCCTGTATGTTCACGTTATCCAGCTTTATCTGCCCTTTCTGGATCTCGTACAGGCGGTTCAGTATGCTGATAATGGTGGTTTTGCCGGAGCCGGTATGGCCCACAATGGCAATCGTTTCACCGGGTTTGGCATGGAAGGAAATGTCTTTCAGCACATAACGGTCTTCCGTGTATGCAAAGGATACATGATCAAACACAATATCGCCCTGCATGTTAGTGGCTTTCACTGTCCCGTTATCAGGTATATGCTCTTCGCTGTCCAGCACCTTAAATACACGCTCGCTGGCTACCATGCCCATTTGCAGGGTGTTAAACTTATCGGCCAGTATCCGCAGCGGGCGGAACAGCAGGTTCAGGTACATGATAAAAGCGATCATCACCCCCTGCGTTACTTCATAGCTCAGTACCTTGTTGGAGCCCCACCATACCATAAGGCCCAGGGAAATGGCCAGTATAATTTCCACCACCGGGTAAAATACGGAGTAGGCAAAAATGGCCTGTATATTGGCTTTGCGGTGTTCCTTGTTAATATTTTTAAAGCGGGCGTATTCCCTTTTTTCTGCAGAAAAGGCCTGCACTACCACCATACCGGTAATATGCTCCTGCACAAAAGCATTCAGTGCCGCTACGGCATTTCTTACGGCATGGAAAGATTTGTTCACGCTTTCCTTAAACATCCAGGTGGCAATGATCAGCACCGGGAAGGGCGATAAGCTGATGAGGGTTAAGCGCCAGTCTTCCGCAAACATCACTACCAGGATGGCTACGATCATCAGCAGATCAGCCACAATGGAAATAATGCCTTCGGAAAAAACGTCGTTAATAGCTTCTATATCGTTAATGGTGCGGGTAGTAAGGGTTCCGATGGGGGTTCTGTCAAAAAAGGAAAGGTTCAGGTGCACGATCTTTTTATACACTGCCACCCGCAGATCCTTTACTACAGACTGTCCCAGCCAGTTGGTAAGGTAAGAGAAAAAGAAGCGTACCACGGTTTCCACCAGCAGCAGTAGGATCTGGATAATGGTAATGGTTATCAGCATCTGCATCCACTGGCTGGTAATATATTTATCTACGGTAACCTGTATCAGGTAAGGGCGCAGGGGCGATAGTACCGCCAGCACAATGGTAAGCGCCATAGACAAGTAAAAGGAGCCTTTGTAAGGTACTGCAAAAGAGAAGAGGCGCCGTAACAAACTGAAGTCAAAAATCCGCTTGATTGTAAAATTCTCCATGGGTTATGCAAACCTACGGCTTTTTGCTTAAAAGTGGGTGAGTTGGGGTCCATGGTCGATGGTCCATAGTCCATTGCGTCCTACGTTTATAGGCTATACTTGTCAAGCAGGGCACCTGAAATGCCAACGGTCCACAGACCACGGTTTACTGCAGATATTGTATGGCAGTGAACTCTGTGCTGTGGACCGTTGTCCATCATCGATCATCCATGGTATACCACGCTAATCTACTATACGAATTAGGCTATGGACCATCGACTATGGACTATCTACTCACTATCTTATCATCCTTCATAATCTGCTTGTACGCCTTTATGAAAATAGCGCCCAGGTTCTTATGCGGGGGTACGTAATCGCTGAAAAGCTCTTTGTTGCGGGCGTCACCGGCAAAACGGGCGCTAAGGCTGGCCCACATTTTTACCCAGTCAACATTTTTACCGCTGCGGATCACCTCTTCCAGTGTACGGATAATAGGCTCGTTTACAAAGCGGGTACCTACCTGTTTGGAAGAAATAATGTGCGCATCCGGCGATTTCTGCAATACTACCGCCAGGTTATGATAACCGCCGCAGGAGCCCAGCACCACTATCTTGGCAGAGCTTTGCAGATTATCCAGCGTAGTATTTACATGGTAGCTATGGCCGCGGTGTATGAATACTGTTGGGTGAATATCTTTTTCGTCCAGGTAATCGCTCAGCTTTTGAATGGCTTCCTTATCCTTGGGCTCATCCAGCGGCAGGTTGGCAAAAATGGTAATGGGCTTGCCTTTTACAGAGGTAATGGTGGTCCAGGAGGGGCCTTTGCTCACTCTCCAGTCGCCGCCGGAAAAGCTGGTCATAAAGCTGGCATAAGATTCCTGGCCGTCTTTATCACCATAGAAAAATACCTGCTGGTAAACCGTACCGCTGTCGCTCACCAGGCCGCTGAAATCTACATAGTTCACCGGGGGCAGCTTAAACTTGGCCGCCATATCAGTAGCTTTGGTGGAGTCGCTGCCCTTGCTCACCTCTGTATCAAACAGGCTGGAAAGCAGCTCATAGATCACGGTACCGCGCTTATCACCTTTTTTAGATACAAACAGGTAGTTCTTTTTCACTTCCTCCCGCAAAAAGTCCAGCAGCTTGGGATCGCGGATACTGCCAAATGAGTTGGCTACATCCACCGCATCTTCCAGGTCCTCTGTTTTTTCCAGGCTGCTGATGTATTTTTTCATCAGGTAATTGGCATTTTCCGGCTCCATGGATTTCAGGAAGTTATCCAGGGTGTTAAAACCGGCTGCCATGGCAATGAACTTCTTAAAACGGTCAAAGCTTACTACCATCAGCAGGCTGTCGCCACGCGCAGGTTTCATGCGAGCCATCATCTGGTCGTACAAACCGGCGTTGTTATGGTTGGTGTAGCTGGAGGTAAATAATTCTTCCTGCCCGTTCACGATCAGGTAGTACAGCTCTTCCGGCGTAAAATCCTTTACCACGCGGAAGCGTACGGGCGCCGGTTCTTCGTGCAGGTCGTTCACCTCACGAATGTAGCGCAGAGAGCGGGCCTGCATATTTTCCATCATGGCTTTTAACCCCAGCGGATTCTGGCCATTACTTTTCTTTTGCTGTAATACAACAGAGGTTTTCACCATCTGCTTAAAGTAAGGATAGTCACTATCCACCACTGTTTCCAGGGAATCTATGCTCATAGAGCCGTCTATCAGCTCATCAATAAAAGGCAGTATACGGGTTGACTGGCCGGAGTTGCCGATCTTTACGATCAGCTGCACTACAGGGTCTTGGTTCTTTTTTATGGCAGTAGCTACCGGTGTGTAAGAGGTAGCATAGGTAAGCACCTGGTTAGGATATTTACGGGCCACAGCGGCTATTACAGAATCGGTTACCGGATAATCCAGGTAGTTGCCTATTTCCGCCATTACGGTTTCCAGGTTCTGAAAGGCGTATTTGCCGAACATAACGCCCCGGGCCTCTTTATAACCGGGGTTTTCCTTAAAGATCTCTATCAGGTTCTCGCCGGAGTTAAAGGAAAGCTCGCGGGCTATGGGCAGAATGCTTTCTCCCTTAATGTTAGCCTGCATCATATTCCTGTAGGCCTGTATTATAGCGGGGGCTTCTGCCGGGTCTATTTTATGGTAGGCGCGTTTATTATTGTAGTCGTGCAGCACGCTGTATAAGCCAGACAGGTAGCGGATCTTGAGGCGGTGATCCAGGGTGGTATCCCGTTCTATATCCAGCTGCATATCATCCACCTGTTTTATCAGGGCATTCGTTACCTGCAGGTTAATGGTCTGGTCGTCGGAAACTTTTACCAGGTCATCTGCCTTCCCGTCAAATTTAGCTGCTGCTGCCTGTTCTTTGTCTATGTTATCGTGAAAACCCTGGCGGCCGATAGGGATGTCTATCTTTTGCTCGCTCTGTCCATATACCACAGCGCCCTGTAAGGCAGCCAGGCATACGAGTATTAAAAATTTATTCATTTATAGCTATACTTTTCGCTTTCCCTTATAGCAAATTTACGACCAATTTCCTTACTGCCCCGCGGGACGGCTATTTTTAGATGGTTGTTGATGGCCAGAGTTTAATAAATTGCAGCCAGATGCTGCGTGCGGCATGACAGTTATAAATACTTGAACGTTTTAATATTAGAAGAATAGTATACTATGCAAACCTTTGTGAGCGATCTTTCCGGCGAGCACTTTCCTACCTCTCAAAAGGTAAGTGGCCGGTCTATTAAAAAAGAGCTGTTTGACCTGATCAGGAAAGATCATCCACACTTTAATATTAAATGCAGCCTGGCTATGCCGGAGCTGAACCATTACCGGCAGCAGTATTATGAAGCTTTTTTTGCCAAAGAGATCGGAGAGCTGACGGAGCTGGAAAAAACGGTGATGGAAAAACTGCGCGACCATGAAACCCTTACAGAGCAGCTGGAAGAAGACATGCAAAAAATACCGCTCACCTATGGGCAGCGGCTGGCGGATAAGATAGCCGATTTTGGCGGTAGCTGGACCTTCATAATGCTGTTCATGGGTTTTATACTGGCCTGGACGGGCGTAAATATTTACTGGCTTAGTAACAAAGGTTTTGACCCCTACCCTTTTATTTTACTGAACCTGCTGCTTAGCTGTGTGGCCGCGCTGCAGGCGCCCCTGATCATGATGAGCCAGAACCGGCAGGAGGAAAAAGACCGGCAGCGGGCTAAAAATGACTATATGATCAACCTGAAATCAGAGCTGGAAATACGTTTGCTGAATGAAAAAATAGACCGCATGGAGTTAAAACAGCAACAGAACGTGCTGGAGCTGCAACAGGGGCAGGTAGAGATGCTGAATGAGCTTACACATGCCCTGAAGCAATTGCATGGCAAAAACACCGATCATAACCAAAAGGATACAAATGTGCCTAAATAATAATGTAGCCCTGCCACCCTGTCCGGGTACCTGGAATTATCGTAACTTACAGTAGGCCAAACAGCCTGGTGACAACTAATTAACAATTAGATAATGTTAACTTAACGCAGCGGCTGTTTAATTTTGTGGCATCTTAATAAAGTGCAATTTTTATGATAGACCAAGCGGTAGTAGGTAAAATATTAGTGGTGGATGATGAATCGGATATACTGGAAATTATCAGCTACAACCTCAAATCAGCCGGGTACGATACCGTAACCGCCAAAGATGGAAGTGAAGCCATCCAGAAAGCCCGCATCTTCCGCCCCGACCTTATTATGCTGGATATTATGATGCCTAATAAGAATGGGATAGATACCTGCCGGGAGATCAGAAAAATACCTGAATTTAAAGATACCATGGTGCTGTTCCTCACAGCCCTGAATGATGAAAAGTCTGAAATAGACGGCCTGAATATGGGGGCCGATGATTACATAGCCAAACCCATTAAACCCAAATTACTGGTAAGCCGCATCAATGCCCTGTTCCGCCGCCTGCATAAAACAGAAGAAATGCAGATGCAGCTGGGAGACCTGATCATTGACCGCGAAAAATTCACCGTAACCTATAAAGGACAGGAAATAATACTGGCTAAAAAAGAGTTTGAGCTGCTGCAGCTGCTGGCATCCAAACCAGGCCGCGTGTTCCTGCGCAACGAGATCCTGAACCAGGTATGGGGTACCGAAGTAATTGTAGGCGACCGCACCATTGACGTACATATCCGTAAAATACGCCAGAAAATAGGAATTGACCTGGTAACCACCGTAAAGGGAGTAGGTTATAAGTTTGAAATGTAAGCCGGGCAGAAAGCGCAAAGCATAAAGCTGAAAGCTGCCTGCCGTTTGCTGATCTGCATTTTCATTAACCTATTTTATCCAACTCATTTATTTTCATATCAAATAGCAAGCAGCTTTTGGGTTTGTGCTTTCTGCTTTATGCTTTTTGCTTTGCGCCTTTAGCTTTATGCTTTCCGCTTCTAAAAAATTTACCTTAATTTCCCGTTATTACAATAATTACTCACTTTGGAGTATGTTTAAAGCAAAGAATTTATCGCCTCAAAAGCTGGCGGGATTTACAGCGCTTATTATTTCTGCCGTAATAGCGCTCGGTAGTTTGATCGCAGATGGTTCCTGGCAGGTAATGCTCACCGCCTTTATACTTACCTTCCTGGTTTCGTACTACCTGTACCTATACACGTTACAGAACTTTATTTACCGGAAAATAAAGCTCATTTACAAATTCATTTACCAGACCAAGGCATCCAAACGGGAGGAGTTCTTTAACAAGAACATACTGCCCCTGAAAACCATTGAGGAAGTAAGTGAGGATGTAGAGAAATGGGCTATCCAGAAAAAAGAGGAGCTGGATATTTTACGCCGCAACGAGGAGTTTCGCAAAGAGTTCCTGCTGAACCTGAGCCATGAGCTGAAAACACCCATTTTTGCCGTGCAGGGCTATATACATACCCTGCTGGATGGCGCTATAGACGATCCGAATGTGAACAAGGTATTCCTGAAAAACGCCACCAAAAATGTTGACCGCCTGTGCCATTTGCTGGATGACCTGGACGAAATATCCAAGCTGGAAAGCGGGGAAATGACCATTAACAAGGAAACCTTTGTGATCCAGGATATGATAAAGGATATTTTTGATACCCTTTCCCTGAAAGCCAATACCAAAGGCATTAAGTTCAATATTAAAAAAGGCTGCGAAGCACCGGTAGCTGTGCAGGCCGATAAGGAAAAGATCCGGCAGGTGCTTATGAACCTGGTGGATAATTCCATTAAATACGGTAAGAACGACGGGCATACCATTGCCAGCATTTATGTGATGGACGATAAGCAGGTGCTGGTGGAAATATCGGACGATGGCATTGGCATTTCTGAAGAACACCTGCCCCGGGTGTTTGAACGGTTTTACCGTACAGACCGCGCCCGCAGCCGCGATATTGGCGGCACCGGCCTGGGGCTGGCCATTGTAAAACACATTATAGAAGCCCACAACCAAACCATAAACGTACGCAGCAAACCGGAAATAGGCTCCACCTTCGGTTTTACCCTGGATACCGGAAGAGAATAATTTGCATATCTGCATATCTACACGTTATATTGTTGCTGGATGTCAACCAGGGACAAATATGATGACCACGTTCCTTTGCCGGGAGCAGCAGACCAGCTTGCCTGGCAGGCATTTACCCATGACAATGACCTGAGCTCCTTTGAATGGCTGTACCGGCACTTCATTCACACCTTACTGGATTACAGCTATAAAATATGCCTGGAAAAAGCGCTGGCAGAGGATGCCGTGCAAAATGTATTCACCTACCTGCTGCTGCACCGGCAGCAATTACCCCTGCCGCAATCCGTTAAATTCTACTTGCTGCGCTGCGTGCGTAATGAGCTGTTAAAGCTGCTGCGCAAACAGCAGCGGGAACAATTGTTTGAAACCGTGCTGCAGCTGGAACCAGCCACCACACAGCCGCCGGAGTTAGATGCTTTTTTACAGAAAGAGCAGCTGGCCGCCTTGCAGCAATATATTAACCGCTTACCAGCCCGGCAAAAAGAGATCATCTACCTGCGCTTTTTTCATGGGCTCAGCTATGCGGAAATTGCCGTAATAATGGAGATAGACCAGAAATCGGCCTACAAAACCGTGTATAAAGCGCTGGAAGCTCTGCGCCAGATAGTGCCGGGGCCCGCACTCGCCTGGTTATACTTACTCCTCCGTACCTCCTTTCATTAAATAGTATTCAAAGAATCCTCTCTTTTTTGAAAAAGATCCAATTCTAAAATTTTTTGAGATCCGGAGGGATAAAATCAGCGCTTCCGATACTCTGTGTAAAAATGCCCGGCCTGCATGAAAACAACTGCCGCCTATATAACATATACTGCCTGTGACCTGGCGCTGGACGATGATTTTATCCGCTGGGTAAAAACACCGGATGCGGCGGACAATAGCTTCTGGGAAAAATTCCTGGCCGATCATCCGCACAAAGCCACTACCCTGCGGGAAGCCCGTGCCCTGCTGCTGCACTACACCTTTACGCCGGCGCCGGTAGATGCGGTAGTAGTGGAAAACATCTGGCAGCAGCTGCAGCTTACACAGGAAAATATATCTCAGCGCAGCTCCCTGTTACGCAGGCTTGGCAAACAGTGGCGTTATGCAGCCGCTATATTGTTACTGATCACAGCCGGCATTTTCAGCTACCGCCATTTCAGGGCAGTAAACACCGTGGTAATAACCGGTGCCGGTGAAATGCGCCGCATTACTTTTGCAGATGGTTCACAGGTAGTGCTGAACCAGCAATCCCGCCTGCGGTATAATAACCGGCATCCCTATACGGTACAGCTGGAAGGCGAAGCCTATTTTACTATACAAAAAAGCGCCCATGCCCCTTTCACCGTACAATGCAGCCGGGGCAATATACAGGTGCTGGGTACCGCTTTTAATGTAAATACGCAGCAGCAGCTCTTAAAAGTAGTGCTGGAACAGGGCGCTGTGCAGGTAGTACCCGCTAACCCCAAGCTGCCTGCAAAAAAAATGCAGCCAGGGGAAATGGTTACGATGGATGCGCACGGACTACATACCAAACGCGTACACGCCGCATGGCACACGGCCTGGCGTAATAACCAGCTGCTGTTTTCCGACGCGCCGCTGGCAGAGATCTTCACTTACCTCACGGATGTTTACGGATGGCAATTTGTTATACAGGACCAGCTAACCCTGGGGAATAAACGTTTTAATGGCACTGCGCCGGCAAATGCCCCCGGCCAGCTGCTGGAAAAGATCAGCACCATTTATCAACTAAAGATGGAACGCCGTGCCGACACGGTATTTATCAGCAAAAGCAGCAAGCATTAGTTAGTACAACAACCGCAATTAATAAATATTCCAGTTATGAAGAACGTCTTTCACAAAAGATGCTCCGGGCGCTTATTTTTCCTGGGGTGCTGCCTGTGCTTTCAGCAGGCGGCCGCTGCCCAGGACCTTTCCTGGAACAGCCACGGGGAACAGCGCCAGGGCAAAACAGCGTCTAAAAGCATGCTGCTTACAGAAGCGCTATCCAACATTGCCAGCCGCTACCATGTTACTTTTGACTATGACAGTGAAGCCCTGCAGCAAAAACAGGTTACGGCTGAAAAGGTGCTGCAACACATCAGGAATAACCGCCAGTACACTACGCTGGATACGCTGTTAAAAGACCTGCTCTCCCCTTTTGGGATGAAGGTAAAGCAGTTTGGCAGCAGCAGCTATACCATCTATATCCCCGGAGCGCCGCCTGTGCAAAGGTTAAACAGCACCACTGCACCTGCTGCTCCCCTACCGGCTGATACCACTATCCAGGGCCGCATTGTATCTGCCGCAGACGGGCAGCCGCTGCCAGGTGTAAGCGTATTGGTAAAAGGCAGTAATAAAGGCGCAGTGTCTGATGCAGATGGTGTGTACCATTTACAGGTACCAGACCATAATGCCATTCTGCTGTATCAATACATTGGTTTTGATTCAAGGGAGCTGGCCGCTACGGATAAGGCAACCGCCATCGTGGCGCTGTCATCCGGCACCAGCTCACTTTCAGAAGTAGTGGTAACCGGTTATACCACGCAGCAAAAGAAAGATATTACCGGTTCCGTTGCAGTGGTGAATACTAAAGACCTGCTATCGGTACCGGCCGGCAACTTCGGACAGCAGCTGCAGGGCAGGGCAGCCGGTGTAACCGTTACCAGCAACGCAGCCCCGGGCGCCGGCGTATCCATGCGTATACGTGGTATTGGTACCATTAATGATAATGGCCCGCTGTATGTAATTGACGGGGTATCTACCCGCAGTCAAAGCCTGAACAGCTTAAACCCGAACGATATTGAATCCATACAGGTGCTGAAGGATGCTGCATCCGCCTCTATTTACGGCGCACAGGCCAGCAACGGCGTAGTGATCATCACCACTAAAAAAGGTAAGGCCGGCGTATCTAAAATATCTTACGATGCGTATTACGGTATGCAGTACCCCGGCAAAGGACCGGATCTGCTGAACACCAATGAATGGGCAAACCTGATCTGGACCGGCCTTAAAAATGCAGGCCAGGTAAGCGGCAACGGCAATCCCAATCATCCGCAGTTTGGCAATGGCGCGCAGCCGGTAGTGCCTTATTACATATTACCTGCCGGCAAAGCGCAGGGTACGGTGGATGAAAGTAAATACGACCTTAGCACCAACCAGATCGTAAAGGCTAACCAGGCAGGCACTAACTGGTATAAGGAAATATTTGCACCCGCTTCTATCCAGAACCACCAGCTTACCGGCAGCGGCGGTTCTGACAAAGGCAATTATGCTTTTGGGCTCAACTATTTTAACCAGCAGGGTATTTTAAAGTACACCAACTTCAAACGTTACTCCGCCCGCATTAATACGGCGCTGAATGTAAAGGAGCATATCCGTTTTGGGGAGAACCTGCAGGTATCCTTCACAGAGTCTACCGGCGGGGATTATGCCAGCGGGGAAGGCAATGCCATTGTAAATGCCATGCGCCTGCCGCCCATTATACCGGTGTATGATATTGACGGCAATTTTGCCGGTACCCGCGGGGCGGGGTTGGGCAATGCTTCTAACCCCTATGCAATGTTATACCGCGGTAAGGATAATAAAACAAAAGGCTTCCGCGCATTCGGTAATGCCTATACGGAAATTACATTGCTGAAGGGATTGCAGTTCAAATCCAGCTTTGGTATTGATTATACCAACAGCACCGGCTATAGCTTCTCCTACCTGAACCCGGAACATTCAGAGCCTGCGGCCAATAACTCTTTCAACGAATCATCCAACTACAACCTGCGCTGGGTATTTACCAACACGCTCAATTATAAAAGGAACTTTGGTTATCATTCGCTGAACGTCTTATTAGGCACAGAAGCCATTTCAGAAAATGGCCGTAACCTGAAAGCCGGGCGCTTTAATTATTTCAGCACATCGCCGCTTGTATGGGACCTGAATAATGGCGATCCCAGTACACAAACCAACGGCAGCAACCGTACGCAAACGGCGCTGGCATCTATGTTCGGGCGGGTTGATTATGCTTACCATGATAAATACCTGTTTACCGGCATCCTGCGCCGGGATGGGGTTTCCCGCTTTGCGCCGGACCACCGTTATGGTATTTTCCCTGCTGCCAGTGTGGGATGGCGTTTGTCTGAAGAGCCTTTCCTGAAATCCGTAACCTGGATAGATGAGCTGAAGCTGCGCGCCGGTGTGGGCGCTACGGGCAACCAGGAAATTCCGCGTGCATATAACTACGCCTATGAATACGGCACCAGCCCCGGTACCTCCAACTATGACCTGGGCGGTACCAGCAACAGCACCGTGATCGGGTATTACCTGGCTAACCTAGGCAATCCTGAAACCGTATGGGAATCTACGGTAATGACCAACATTGGCCTGGACCTTACCATTCTCAATGGCCGTATGGAGCTGAATGCAGAAGTATATGACCGCCGCACCAACGGCATGCTTACCCAGCCTCAGCTTACTGCGCTGGCCGGCCGTGCTAATGCGCCCTTTGTGAACATTGGCGATATGAAGAATACCGGGATAGACCTGAACCTGAACTACCACGATAAAATAGGCGGTGACCTCCGCTATGAAGTGGGCGTTACTTTCAGCCACTATAAAAATGAAGTGCTTCGTTTAGGCGATAGCGGTACAGAGCAGATCTTCAGCGGCGGCACCCGTTACGGCACCATTACACTTACCCAGAAAGGGCAGCCCGTATCCATGTTCTATGGCTACCAGATAGAAGGCATTTTCCAGAATGAGAACGAAGTAAAAACGCATGCCCTGCAAACCGGTATGGATAAAAATAACCCGGCCAAGTTTGTAGGAAAATATAAGCTGAAAGATGTGAATGGCGACGGCGTAGTAACCCTGAACGACCGTACCTTCATTGGCAATCCGCATCCTGATTTTACCTATGGCTTTAACCTTAGCCTGGCCTGGCATAACTTTGATCTGAACCTGTACCTATATGGCTCTCAGGGCAACGATATTTACAACATCACCAAGTATTATACAGACTTCCAGACCTTTGCCGGTAACCGCAGCAAGCGCATGCTATATGATTCCTGGCGGCCGGATAATCCCAATGCAAAACTCCCTATACTGGATGCTAATGATAACATCAGCAACGGCATTTCCCACAGCTATTATATAGAGAACGGCTCTTACCTGCGCGCGAAGAATCTGCAGATCGGTTATACACTGCCGGCATCCCTTCTGAAAAAAGCAAAAATAGATCAGCTGCGCCTGTATGTGCAGGCCACCAACCTGTTCACCATCACCGGTTACAGCGGCCTGGACCCGGATATTATGAATGCCGATTTTGGCGGCAGTGGAGATCTGAACAAAGGTGTGGATTATGGTTTTTATCCCAACTCCCGGCAGGTGCTGGTGGGTATTTCACTTACTTTTTAATGTGTATGGTTATGCAACAGTTTTTCAAACATCATAAAATAGCGCTCATTAGCGGCCTGTGTATTTTGCTGTTTTGCCACGTGCAATGCTCTGATGGTTTTTTAGATAAGCAGCCGCTTTCACTGGACCAAACAGCGCTGGCCAATAAAAAAGGGGTAAATGCCATCCTCATAGGCGCCTACTCACTGCTGGAAGGCAGGGGCGCAGGAGGCAGCTACGAGAACACCACCTCCAACTGGAGCTTTGGCAGCATACGCGGCGGGGATGCTCATAAAGGCGCAGATCCCAGCAGCCAGCCGGATATTAATAACATTGAAAGATATGAATCCAACCCAACGGATAATTATTACCTGGGTAAATGGCGTACCATATACGAAGGGGTGGTACGGGCCAATAATACGCTGAAAGTATTACGCCTGGTGAATGATATGACGGACGATGAAAAGAAGAACGTAACGGCGCAGGCACGCTTTCTGCGGGCCTTTTACCATTTTGAAGCCAAAAAGCTATGGAATAACGTGCCTTACCTGAGCGATAGCCTTACAGACCTGAACCCGAAGATCCCCAACAACCGGGACATTTGGCCGGATATTGTTGCCGACCTGCAGTTTGCTGCCGATAACCTGCCGGAAACACAGGATATGATAGGGCGGGTAAACAAATGGGCCGCCACCGCCTTCCTGGCAAAAGCGTATATGTACCAGCGTAAGTTTGCAGAAGCTAAACCTTTAATAGAAGCGGTACTCACCAGTGGTAAAAATTCCCGTGGCGTTAAGTACCAGCTGAACAACTGTTTCCAGGACAACTTTAACCCCGCTACCAAGAACAGCCCGGAAGCCATCCTGGAAGCGCAAACCTCTGTAAACGACGGTGCAAACGGCGCCAATGGTAATTCGGATGTGCTCAACTACCCTTACACCGGCGGCCCGGGTAAATGTTGCGGCACTTTTCAGCCCAGCCAGGACCTGGTAAATTCCTATAAAACAGATGTGAACGGGTTACCGCTGTTAGTGAACTATGGCGATGAAGATGTGAAGAACGATGAAGGTATTCCTTCCGACCAGCCGTTCACGCCTTACACCGGCCAGCTGGATCCGCGGGTAGACTGGACCGTAGGCCGCCGGGGCATTCCCTACCTGGACTGGGGTCCGCACCCGGGCGCTGCCTGGATCCGTAACCAGGCCTATGCCGGCCCTTACAGCCCTAAAAAGAATGTGTATTATAAAGAGCAGCAGGGCAAATTCTCCGATGCATCCAGCCCTACCGCTGTGGCCAACAACATTAAGCTGCTGCGGCTGGCAGAAGTGATCCTGTGGGCCGCAGAATGCGAAGCGGAAATTGGCGATCCGGATAAAGCCCGCAGCTACGTGAACCAGCTGCGCACCCGCGCCCGCAACGGCTGTTATGTACAGCAGCCGGATGGCACGCCGGCCGCAGATTATCATGTGGATATTTACCAGGCACCCTGGACATCCCGCACTGACGCACTGAAGGCTATACGTTTTGAGAACAAGCTGGAGCTGGCCATGGAAGGGCACCGCTTTTTTGACCTGGTACGCTGGGGTATTGCCGATACAGAATTGAATGCCTACCTGGCTAAAGAATCCATTAAAAGAGTATATCTTAAAGGCGCCACGTTCACCAAAAATGAAGATGAATATTACCCAATTCCTCAAACAGAGATCCAGAACAGTTATGTGAACGGGCAGGCAACGCTGCAGCAGAACCCGGGATACAAGTAGAATTACGAATTGTTCAATTACAAATTACGAAATGCGAAGCATTCACGAATGCCATTGAAAATAAATTATGATGTGAGTAATTAGAATGCAGCGGAGATTGTGTTGTGTATAAAACGGTGAAGTGATTGTTTTATTAAACAGGAATATAAACTAACAGTAATGAATATACGGAAACAAATTAGCAGGTCAATTATGCTGGCGGTAACGCTGCCTTTTTTAATGCCGGCAAAACCGGCACTGGCGCAGCAGGCCAATAGTTATGACATTTGTGTGTACGGCGGCACGGCAGCCGGGGTAATAGCCGCTTATACAGCGCAGAAAATGGGTAAAACCGTACTGCTTGTTGAACCGGGTACGCACCTGGGCGGTATGACCACCGGCGGATTAGGTTATACGGATATTGGTAACAAATACGCCATCAGCGGGCTGGCGCGGGATTTTTACCGGCGCATAGGGCAGCACTATGGTAAGTTTGAACAATGGGTCTTTGAGCCGCATGTAGCGGAGGATATTATTAAAAGCTACATCCAAAAGGGAAAGGTACCGGTGTTATATCACTACTACATTACTAATGCCGCTAAAGAGCAGGGCAACCTGCAATCCATTACGCTTACCAAAGTAAGCGGCACCGGCGCTGCACAGCGCACCATACAGGCCAAAATGTTTATTGACTGCAGCTATGAGGGCGATCTGATGGCCAAAGCAGGCGTAAGCTATACAGTAGGGCGCGAAGCCAACAGCCAGTACCAGGAAACCTACAACGGCGTACAGCTGCTGAACAAACACCAGTTTGCCGATGGGGTAGACCCTTATAAAATACCCGGCAAGCCGGAAAGCGGTCTGGTATGGGGTATTAGCCCTACGCCGGTAGCAGAGCATGGCAGCGGCGATAAAAAGGTGCAGGCCTATAATTATCGTATATGCCTTACCGATGATCCGGATAACCTGGTACCTATTACCAAACCGGATAATTATGATTCCACGCAGTTTGAGCTGGTGCTCCGCTACATGCAAAAAACGCCCTGGACCAGCCTTTGGAACGGCCTTAAGTTTGACCTGATGCCTAACCATAAAACAGACATCAACAACAACGGTCCTATTTCAACAGACATGATAGGCATGAACTATGATTACCCGGAAGCTGATTATGCCACCCGGCAAAAGATCATTAAAATGCATGAGGACTATAACAAAGGCCTGCTGTACTTCCTGGGGCATGATACGCGCGTGCCTGCCAACATACGCCAGCTCATGTTAAAATGGGGCTACCCTAAAGATGAATATACCGATAATGGCAACTGGAGCTTTCAGCTTTATGTACGGGAAGCGCGCCGCATGGTAGGTGATTATGTAATGACGCAGGCTAACTGCGAAGGGCATGCTCAAGTGCAGGATGGCATTGGCATGGCAGCATACACCATGGATTCACACAACTGCCAGCGTGTAGTGGTGAACGGTATGGTAAAAAATGAAGGCGATGTGCAGATGGGCACACCCGGTCCCTACCCCATTAGCTACCGTTCCTTAATACCTAAAGCCAGCGAATGCAAAAACCTGCTGGTGCCGGTTTGCTTATCCGCCACACATATTGCCTATGGCTCTATCCGTATGGAACCGGTGTTTATGGTGCTGGGCCAGTCATCTGCCGCAGCAGCAGTAATGGCTATTAATAACAAACAGGCTATTCAGGATATTGATGTTAGCGCCTTGCAGCAAAAGCTGAAACAGGATCCACTGGCAGATGGCAGCATACCTGAAGTGCTGGTAGACGATACTGACACTGCTTATGTAAAACGCATAGGCAGCTGGCAAAAAATTAAAGCGCCCGGTAACTATGGCATGTCGGTGCTGAATGCTACCGGCGCAAATAACAGTGTGCGGTTTACCCCGCCCATGCAGCATAACGGGCGTTATACTATTTACTATTACAATATTCACCAGAAAGAGAAAGCGCCTACCGCTGTATTTACCATTACCGCCGGCAGTGAAAAGAAAACAGTTACGCTGCCCCTGCAGGAAGAAGGGAATGAATGGCTGCCGCTGGGCACTTTTGAATATAAGAATGGAGCCCCTTATTATGTGGATATCAGCCTGCCACCTGGTACGCAGGGCAACCTGATGGCAGATGCATTGTTGTTTGTACCGAAGAAATAATGTGCTGATCTGTTAATATGCAAATGTGCCGGGAAGCTTGCTTTGCCGGCACATTTGCATTTAAAACCTGAACTGCAGGCGGCAGGTAAATACATTATCCGCCACATCTTTAGTATACCCCTGCAGGTCGGTAGCTTCATTACGCACCAGGTCGTACCAGAGGGTGAGCTTCAGGTGCTCGTTCACGTAGTATAAATAACCGCCGCCAAAAGTATCAAACCGTATATCCGCTTCCGTAGTATTGCTGTTAGCCTGCCCTATCTGGTGACCATGCAGCTCATTGTTGGGATCATAAAAATCATACTTCAGCGCCAGCTGGTGCTGCTCACTGCCCAGGTGCTGTAAAAAATAAACATAAGCTCCATTGAACTTACGGATGTATAACGGCTGGCGATGCCCTGCAGCATCTACCGGGATCACTCCCGGTGTTTCACTGCTGGCAGCAGTAGCGGTTTGGGTGCCGCGTATATATTCAGCCCTAAGCTCTGTAAATCCTTTCCGGTTAGGGATCCTCCATTGCACATCTGCGCCATAATAATGGCGGGGCGCTATTTTGCCTTCATTGGCAGCTGTGGAATCAATATTAAAACCAGCGGCGCCGTTTGACCGGTAAATATATTTTGTGAACTGCTGCATACCGCCGTACAGGCAGGAGATACCGGCGGAGAGCCGCATACCGCCTGCATTCAGCTTTACCGGTTTCAGTGATATACGAGTAATGAGGTCTTTGTGACTATCAAAATCCGTGGTACCGGAAAGACCCTGCCCGTTAAAAAAGCCGGCATCTATTTTTATATAGCGTAAGGGATGGCTTTTACGGCGGGGCTCAAAGCTAAGCATGGCGCCCAGGTCACGCTCCGTTTTCATCAGCAGCTGCGACATACGCCCTCTTTCCGGGCTTTCCCTATCGGCGGAAGCCAGGTTCACCTCATACCCAAAAGGCCGGGCAAACATACCGGCGGAAATGGATAGCACATCCCACTTATTTTCAAAGAAACGGCCGTAAAAATCACGGATAAATACCCCTCTCTCCGATCCGTCAAACTGGAAAGCAAACAGCACAACCGGCATGTGGTTATCATTATCCCGTTCATAGTCTACCCGCAGACGGCCCCTGCGTAAGGTAAAACGGTTATCAACCGCAGCAGGGAAATCGCCTCCGGCAAAGCCTTTAGCGCCTTTGCCGCTGCTATACTGGAACTGGGGTTGTATATAACCGCTAAAGCGCAGCGCATCGTACTTCTTGTACATGGAAAACATGCCCTTACCCAATTCGGTAGTGGTATCTATCATATCCATCAGGAACTGAGCCCTGGCGGCAGTGGCAGACAGTAACAGGAACAGGCATAACGCCGTCAGGCGCCTCGAAATTCGCATGTTGATAGCTATTTGGGGGCAAATGTAACAGAAACCTTTAAAACTGGAAATAGATCGGGATCATGGGCTGGGTGGATTTTACCTGGATCAGCAGCCAGATGAACACTACCATAATGGCCACGCTGCCCCATACAGGTACCCGCGCCATGGTTTTTTCCATCACCTGCTGGCCGCCGGAAGCCGTTACAAAATGCAGCACAAAACCCAGCAGCATTAAGGCAAATACAGCGGTATAACCCTGATACAGATCATACCAGATACCAGGCTGAAAGTCGTATGCGATCTGGTGTATCAGCGCCCAGGCATCGTGAAAGGAAGATGCCTTAAAAAAGATCCAGCAGAAACATACAAAGTGGAAAGTAATGAGAATGCCCAGCACTTTAAAAAAGTACTTGCTAAAACCGGTGTACACCTTACCGGTCTTTTTCAGCCAGTCTATCCTTACTTTATCAAGCCCCAGGGCCACGCCATGCAGGCCGCCCCAGAAAATAAAATTCCAGCTGGCCCCGTGCCAGAAACCGCCTATCAGCATGGTCAGCGCCAGGTTCACATACTGGCGCACCCTGCCCTTACGGTTACCACCCAGCGGAATATACAGGTAATCGCGCAGCCAGGAGGAAAGGGAGATATGCCATCTGCGCCAGAACTCTGTAATGCTGGCGCTCTGGTAAGGCGTGGCAAAGTTGGGTGGTATTTTAAAACCGGTCCAGCGGGCAATACCAATGGCCATATCAGAGTAGCCGGAAAAATCGCAGTAGATCACCAATGCGTAACCATATACGCCCAGCAGGCATTCCAGGCCGGTGTGCTTGGAAGGATCGTCAAAAATGTATTGTACAAAATTGAGGTAAATGAAATCCGATATTACGATCTTCTTAAACAGTCCGCTGATAATAAGGTACATGCCGGTGCCTATATCCTCCCGGTCCAGCACATAAGGCTGGGATATTTGCGGAATAAAGTCTGCCGCCCGCACAATAGGCCCCATCATGAGCTTGGGAAAAAAGGAAAGGAAGAACAGGTAATCCATAAAATTGTCCACTGGCGGAAACTCCTTACGGTACACATCTATGGTATAGCTCAGGTTCTCGAACGTATAAAAGGAGATCCCGATAGGCAGCAGCAAATGCAAAGGGCGTATATGCCCGGCCGTTACCTCGTTCACAATGCCGATAAAGAAATCAGTATACTTAAAATAGAACAGCAGTCCTATGTTAATGACAATGCTGAACACCAGCAGGAACACGCGCAATGATCGCTGCTGCGCGCGGTAGATCCACCGGGAAAGATTAAAATCCACGATGGCCGATAAGATCACCAGCCCTACATAAAACCCGCAGGCTTTGTAAAAAAAGTATAAGGAGAACAGGGTAAAAACCCATACCCGCCCGGTTTTGCTGCCGGATACCGCCAGGTAGCAGAACAGGAAAATGGCAAAGTAATAAAAGAAAAATGCGCTGTTGAACAGTACAGGATCCTTAGGATCGTACAACAAGGTTGACAACAGTTTAGTAACATCAATCATTTAAACGGTTCAATTTAACGGTCTTATTACTTCTTATCTCCGGTCCAGGTACAGGGCGTATGAGCGGCGCAGCGCTTCATACAGCAAGCGTCCCTGCAGCTGGTAACCCCTTGCGCTGAAATGAATATGATCAGGCGCCCAGGCGCCGGCAAAGCTGCTTTTCATAGCTTTATTCACCGCATTAAAATTCCAGTAGGCCAGCCCATGCTCACGGCTGTAATCGATCAGCAGCTGCGTAACCATGTTAATGGCCGGATTAGGATAGAAATTAATGCGGTAATAGGTGCGGTACTTTTTACCTGCCTTTTTCCTGAACGCCTTTTTGGATGTGCGCATGCAATCCGGGGGCGTGGTCAGTAAAATATTCACATTGGGTAGCTGCTCTTTTATTAAACGCACTGCATTATCCACCTGATCGCGGATGGCCGCTGCTCCCAGGCCGCTGTATGCTTCATTGGTGCCCAGTGAAATGATCACCAGCTGCGGCTGCAGCGCCTGACATTGTGCGGCCAGCGTATTATCTATTTCCACGTAATGCTGGTACTGCGCGCCATTAATACCAATGGCATGGTACAGGATGCCGTTATGCCCGTTCTGCAGAATAGCGCCATAGAACCTGAAAATGGTGCTGCCATTATCTTCCCAGCGTGTCTGGAAAGTAGACATAGGCTGCGAAAAGTTTAAGGTAGCCCTGCTTAACGTAGGCGAACCGGGATAGGGCGCCGGCATTACCGTTACTTCCGCTCCCGGCGTTTGTACACTTACATCAGTTGTTCCTGCATCAAAAAACAATTGCGCCTGCGTTACCTCATCTTCCATCCCGTTATCGCCCCGGCCGTTGAAAGCCAGTGTGGGCGCGGCGCTTTGTGAATAGATCACAATACCTCCGGGTCCCGGCTCCTGGTCTTTATGCTTATCTATGATCCTGTCTGTCTGCCATCTTACCGTACTATTCCAGCGGTAATCATCCGGCCCATTGGTGCCTGCCAGGTTATAGGGGAATACCCATCCACGGCCGGCATTGCCAAACTGCTGCTGCAGCGCTCCACCTGTGGCAACCGGGAAAAAGCCTGCCTGTATATGAGAATCACCCAGGTGTAATATGCTTACCACATTGCTATCTACCTGGTTCAGCGCTGCAAAAAATCGGTACAGGGCAGTATCCTGCTGTATGATATTATTGGACGCAGTTGTTGCTGCGGCGTGTTGCGCCACTGCATCAACTGTTACCAACAGTACTCCAATGAAAAAAACCAGCACCTTCGCGCTCTTACCCTTACTGTCCATGAATAAAACCAAATATGCTTTTACAAGCGCTTTCACAAAACCGCTAGGGGTGCAGCTCCTGCTTATACTCATCCATGATCGCTTTATACAGCAGCGCTCCTACCCTGGCCGCTCCCTGCCTGTTAAAATGTGTATAATCTTTATTAGCTAATACGGTATCCCCTTCTACCCAGTGCGTCATAGAACCTTCGCCGCCCATGGCTGCGTACAGGTTCCAGTAAGCGGTGCCATGCTGCTCTGCCAGCTCATGCTGTACTTTCAGCAGGGCCGGTACACCGGGCGCCGTAATGTAACGGTCTGTTTTTTTGTAAGCTTTATCTGCGGTGCCTACTATCAGGAAAGAGGTTTGGGGCCAGTTATTGCGCAGGGAGTCTATTACCCTTTGCATGGGGCGTTCATACCAGCTGTAATCCGTCAGCTCCGGGCGGAACAGCACATTAGCGCCGTAGTGCAGCACTACCAGGTCATACGGGTGCTGGCGCTGCATTTGCTGCAGCACGCCCCGGCCCAGCTTACCCAGCTCTATGCCGCTAATACCGCGGAACGAAAAGTTATCTACATATACCCCGTTATTACTTTCAAAGCTTAACCCGTAGAACGGCTGTGCGCTGCCGCCTGCGTACTTCAGCAGTACGGATGGCTGCGCAGTGTCCTGCTGAAAGGCCAGCTCATTTACCGGGTCGCCGCCGGAGAGCGTGTAGGGCTTACCGTTAATGATCACATTACTGTTACCCGGGCCATAGAAAAGAACTACTTCACTGAAACGGTCCAAACCATGTTTACGCACAGGACTATACCGCGCCCAGCTTTCTGTGGCAGGTATAAAGGTATGCCCGGAAAGGCCCAGCGGCAGGTCCTGCGGGGGATTGTTGCGGAAATGATAATCTTTCCAGTTATTGGAAAAAGTATGCTGTATGGTGGTTCTAAAAGAAGCCACTACAGAGGTTACAGGTACAAAACCCACGCCGGCGCCGCCGAACTGTGTTTGCAGGCTGTCGCGCAGGTCGCCGGTGATGAGGTCACCTTCTATCATGGAATCGCCAAAGTAGGCGATACGCACTTTTTTACGTTTACCGGCTTTCAGCTCCTCCAAAGCCTGCAAAAAGTGCTGCATGCCCGGGGCTACTGCTACCGTATCCGTATACTCCTGTATGCCGGTGTAGGTCATAAAATCATAGCTGCGGTGGTCTGGTTCCGGGATGCCGGTAACCTGCCTGGCAGAATCGCCTGGCTTTCCTTTGGCAACAATGGTGTGCTTAACAACAGGAGGAGCCGGGGTAGCTTTCACATCGGCCAGCAGATCTATTTGCCGGGATGTAAAACCCTGGAAGGAGAAGCTGTTATGTACAAACGATAAGGCCAGCAAGCATATCATAGTGCCGGCAATGATATAGAACGGGTGGGCGGATTTGTTGGCTGGCATGAGTCGTGTTGTTACGCTAAAGGCTTAACGCTGAATGCTAAACGCTGATTGTTTTATGCTTTCTGCTTTTTGCTTTATGCGTTCGGCGTTGAGCATTATGCGTTCTGCGTAATTAATTGTCTTGTTTCGCAAAATCCATTTGCGCATCCAATTTATACAATTTGTATCGTTTAATCAGGTTTGTTACTCTTCTGATCCATTCTGTACCGGCAGTACTGTAACCGGTATGGTTCATATGCTTAAGCCAAAGGGAATATTCCGTATTGCCTTTCATTTCTGCATACCATTTCTTTTTACGGACGATCTTTACAAAGTGCTCATAAGAATCTTCATCCGTTTTATACTCCTTGTATTTTGAACGATAGCCGGCATGCCGCTTGGCCAGGTTGTTACGCCCTACAATACCAAAGTGGTTATGTAGCATTTTTGCGTTGCGGCTGGTGCCCATTCCTGATTCCAGCATGCCTATGCCCAGTATTACACTGGCCGGGATACCCGTTTCATTCATCAGCTTCACTGACAGGTCCTCGTATTTGTCGAGGTAGCGCTTCTTATGCTGTTGTGGGTAGGCTGTTTGTGCTATCAGCACACATATTAGCATTGCACAAAACCATACCACACGACTGAGTAGTTTGTTGCCTCTCATGGCAGTATATTTTTTGTGGTGTTAATAATTTACAAATTTATGTAATATAAATTAAATATCAATACGCTCTCTATATTGTGCCAATCCCCTTTGGTACCTTTTGATCAGGCGCCAAAGGGGATCTTTTATCAAAAGCATCAGCCTCTCGCAAATAGCGTGCCTATTGGCACTCAGTCCATGGTCCATGGTCGATAGTCCATAGCATAGAGCGTAGTACGGCACTGCGCAAAAGGCCATGGACCATGGACTATAGACTACTTAATCAACCCAATTTTCAGCTCATCCAGCTGAGACTGGTCTATATCACTAGGAGCATCCAGCATTACATCGCGCCCGGAGTTGTTCTTGGGGAACGCAATGAAATCGCGGATACTCTCGCTGCCGCCCAGCAGGGAGCACAGGCGGTCAAAACCAAAGGCAATACCACCGTGGGGAGGTGCGCCGTACTCAAAGGCGCCCAGCAGGAACCCGAACTTATGACGGGCCTCTTCCGGGCTCATACCCAGGGCGGCAAACATTTTCTCCTGCAGCTCGCGCTGGAAAATACGGATAGAGCCACCGCCTATCTCCGTGCCGTTCAACACTATATCATATGCATTGGCCTTGATCTCACCATATCTGGATGGTTCATCCATCAGCGCTACCTGGTCCGGTTTGGGGGAGGTGAACGGATGGTGACGGGCTACCCAGCGTTTTTCCTCTTCAGCATACTCAAAGAGCGGAAAGTCTATGACCCATAACGGTTTAAACTCGTTTTTGTTGCGAAATCCAAGGCGTTCGCCCATTTCCAGGCGCAGCTCGCTCATGGCTTTGCGGGTACGCTCTTCGCGGCCGGCCAATACCAGTATAAGATCGCCGGGTTGGGCATTACATTTTTCTGCCCAGCCTTTCAGCTTGGTTTCGTCAAAGAATTTATCCACAGAGCTCTTCAGCGTGCCGTCTGTATTATATTTCAGGTGAATAAGGCCACTCATGCCTATCTGGGGGCGTTTCACCCAATCGGTCAGCTCATCCAGCTGTTTACGGGTATATTCACTACAGCCTTTTGCGCAAATGGCAATTACCAGCTCCGCATCGTCAAACACCTTAAAGCCCTGGTTCTGAACAGTATCAGTAAGGTTTACCAGCTTCATTTCAAAGCGGATGTCCGGCTTATCGTTGCCATAAAACTCCATGGCATGCTCCCAGGTCATGCGGGGAAAAGCTTCGTTGAAAGTAATACCCTTGATCTCTTTGAACACATGTTTCACCATATCCTCAAAGGTGTTCAGGATATCTTCCTGCTCTACAAAGCTCATTTCGCAGTCTATCTGGGTAAATTCCGGCTGCCGGTCGGCACGCAGGTCCTCATCACGGAAGCATTTTACCACCTGGTAATAGCGGTCGTACCCACTCACCATCAGCAGCTGCTTAAAGGTTTGGGGCGACTGCGGCAGGGCGTAGAACTCATTAGGGTTCATACGGCTGGGCACCACAAAGTCGCGGGCGCCTTCCGGGGTGGATTTTATAAGGAAAGGTGTTTCAATATCCATGAATCCCCTGGTATCCAGGAAGTTGCGTACAGAGCGGTTTACGCGGTAACGCAGCTCCAGGTTCTGCTTCACCAGGTTGCGGCGAAGATCCAGGTAGCGGTATTTCATACGCAGCTCATCACCACCGTCCGTATCATCCTGGATGGTAAAGGGAGGCGTTTTGGCGGCATTCAGTATAGAAAAATTGCTTACAGTGATCTCAATATCACCGGTAGGCATATTTGGATTTTTACTGGTACGCTCTGTAACAGTGCCGGTTACCTGTATCACAAACTCACGTCCCAGGGGTTGCTCTTCCAATTGGATAACCAGGGATTCGCCAAAAAGCAATTGCGTGACGCCATAACGGTCGCGCAGGTCCACAAACGTAACTGTCTTATGTAATTTCCTTACTGTTTGTATCCAACCGGCTAATGTAACCTGCCGGCCTGCCTGCTCCAACCTGAGTTCACCACAAGTATGCGTTCTATACATAGAAAAAAGTTGATGTTTTGAACTTTGACAGTGCCTGTTTGGTGGATATGGTTCACCAGACATTACACCTCAAAAAAGTATTTTATGGGGGGCAAAGATACATTTTAACGCCTGCATTTGTAGCCCTTCATCTATTAAAATATCGTTTAATATCGGCTTCCGGCAGCAGGGGCACACCCTGCAATAAGTGCTGTGTAAGCAAATGCGCCATGTAAGGGGCCAGGGAGCAGCCTTTGGTTCCCAGCCCATTGAACAGGCCCAGGGCAGGATATTGCGGGTGCAACCCCATAATAGGGCGGCGGTCTTTACCGGAGGGGCGTATACCGGCCTGCTGTTCCAGCACCGTGTAGGGCACTTTCAGCAGCTGCTGCAAACTTTCTTCCAGGAACAGCCTTTTTTCTGTTGTGGGTGCCTCATCTACATAATCCCATACAAAGGTGGAGCCTGCCCAGAACACTTCCTGCTCCTGCGGCACCAGTGTAATACTTTTTTTGAGGATGTTCTCTGTATGCAGGCCGGGAATGTGCACCTTTAATACCTCTCCCTTATTCAGCAGGAAAGGAATGTGTTTGAACCAGGGGTTATGAATGATCTGCGCCCCTTCGCAGAAAATAATAGCGCGGGCCTGCACATCTTTATACTGTACGCCGGCTGCAGTGTGCTGCAATTGTGCAAGGTCCAGCTGCTCATCCCGCAACAATTGCTTTTCTGCTAAATAATGCCGCCATGCAGGTAATAAGTGATGCAGCAATACGGTAGCGCCTTTTACTATGGCTGCGCCGTAAGGCTGGTACAGCCAGGGTTCCATGAGGGCGGCATTCGCCGGATGGGTGTATTGCTGCGCTAATCCCTGTGTGGTTTTATTATTAAAAGCCGTGCGCAGCTGCTCCGATGGCAGGGCCATCCAGATATCCCTTTCCTTAAACACCGGTACGCCCAACAGCTGTTCCAGCTGCCGGTACGTTTGTTTTGCAAAGGGGTATAGCTGCTCATACATCCAAGCCATTTCAAAACGGCGGCCCGATACAGGATTAATTACCCCCGCGGCTATACGCGATGCGCTGTTGGGTTTATACGCATCTATTACCAGCACCCGCTGCCCTTCCTGTAACAGGCGGTGGCTCAGCATAGTGCCGGCTATGCCCTGGCCGGCTATGAGGTAGTCGAATTGCATAGTGCGAAAGTAGTGAAAAGTCCATGGTCCATAGTCGATAGTCCATAGCATACTCCGTAATAATTGTACTACGATATATGCAGTGGACCATGGACTATGGACCATGGACTAAAAAAACTACTTCACTACTTTCACGTTCAGCCCCTCACTATGCGCGCTGAATTCCGGCGCGTACATGCATTGTGCGGTGCTGATGCCATTGGAGAAAGTGCCTTCATGTGTTACAAAAAGTGTGTACTCAAACACGTAAGTGCCTTTGGGCAGATAGCTGAAAAAGAAATCAGTGGAGGCATCTTTAGTGCTTTCATAATAGCTGAGCCCATTCTGCCATTTACTGCTGCTGATCACATTCTGCGGCTCAAAACAGGCGGCCCGCATATCGCGCAGGTGAATGTATTCCATATCACGGTCTGCACGCAATACGATCCTCACTTTTACCTTATCTCCTATTTTCAGCTGCTTGTTGTCTGAGATATCCGTTAACACCGGGCCCTTGTCAGTTACTTCCTGGATAAACAGCTGTTTTTCCAGCTTCAGCGGTGTGGCGGCAGGAGTTATTTTATCCAGCTGCTCAAAATACTGCCAGTACACAGCGCCCCAGGAGGGTTGCCCCTGGCTGCCCTGCATGCTTACCTGTATATTGCCCATAGCGGGTTTTACGTCCTTACCTTCCAGCCGTTTTTTGAAATAACCGGTGCCGGCTTCTGTATGCTGGTTAGCGCTGCTAATGGTTTCACTCCCCAGCTGTATAGTTACCTGCGGGCTGGCGGCCAGCCAGTTGTTACCGCTTAGCAGCATGGCGTAGCAAGCATCTGCCGTGGCTTTGGTGGTATTCCAGTTATTGGTTTGCTTGTTCTTAAGCAGCCAGGTTTTCATAGCATCTACCGCAGCGGTATCTTTTGCTACCACGTCAAAAGCTTCTATCATCATTACCTGTGATTCAATAGGCGCCTGGTACCACCAGTAGCCCCATTGCCCTTTCCAGTACATGCCCATTTCCTCATTGGTAATAGCATGTTCTTTTAACGATCTTAAAATAGCGGCGGGTGTTTCCTTATCGTTATTCTTATATAGTGCAACAGCTGCTAACGCTTGCACGTAGCGGTTTTGCGGCAGCCAGAACTTTTTGGCCTGTTCCAGGTAATAGCTATAGGCGGCCTGGTATTTAGCGGCTAAAGGTTTGTCTTTATAAAAGCTGCGCATGTACAGGTAGTGCACCTGTATACCGCCAATATGCTGCTCTTTCATATTTACCTTCTGCTGCAGCAGCTGGTGGTAATCCTTATCCAGCTGCATATCCAGATAGTTGAGCGCTTTATCTGTGAGCTCACGGCAGCTTGCTTTTTGTGCGGCGGAAAGCGCATCCAGCTGCTGCAGGCGGCCTACGCCGGCAACAATGTACTGGGTAATAAAACGGTCTTCCCACATACCGGTAAACCAGGGAAAAGCGCCGGAGGACAACTGCATCTGTTTTAGCTGTCCCAGCGCTTTTTCCAGCTCCCTGCTCATACGGTGCAGGTCAAACAGCAGGGCTATGCGCGATTTCTGCTCCGCTTCGCTCTTAGCTTCCAGCACCCAGGGTGTTTGCTGCAGTAGCACGGCTTTCAGCTCCTCATTCTTTTGCAGGTTGCTTTGCAGGGCAGCGGTATCTTTTTTAGCCCATTGGTCAAACACTGTTTTAATACCAGGTAAAGCATTTACCATATGGGTGGCCAGGGCATTGGCATAATACCGGTTAAAGGTTTGCTCCGCACACTGGTACGGGTATTCCATTAAATACGGTAACGCCTGTACGGCATACCAGGCCGGGTTGCCGGTAAACTCCACGGTTACGGCGTGCTGGCGCAGGGTTTCAGATGTATCGCTATGCAGCAGCTTGTCAAAAGTAAAGCTGCGGTTACCATCGCCGCGCAGCGCCATCGGCAGGGTTTCTGTTACCAGCATGCTGTTGGTAAGCACGGGCAGCGCATTCTCCTCGCCGTCGCTAAACTGGCCGGATTGTGCTACCACACGATATAACAGCGCGCTGTTAAAGTTGTAAGGGATTTGTACCGGGAAGGTTACCAGGGTGCTTTGCCCTTTGTATGCAGTAAAATGCTGTACCGGGAAAGTGTTCTGGAACCAGCCGTCTACCGGCTGCATAGTGGTGGCATCCAGCAGCTCCAGGCGGGCCTGGCCTATCAAGGTGCTATCTGCCAGGTTGCTGATCTTGGCGCTGAATTCCATACGGTCACCTTCGCGCATAAAGCGGGGCGCATTGGGCTGCACCATTAATGGCTTTTGCGTAACAATACTGGTTTCCGTATAGCCCAAAGCCATTTCCTTTGTGTGGGCCAGGCCCATGAAACGCCAGCGGGTAAGGGCTTCCGGCACTGTAAATTCAAAGGTGATATTACCGTCTTTATCCGTATGCAGGTCCGGAAGGAAGAAGGCTGTTTCATTAAAGTTGGTGCGCGGTGTAACAGCGGCAGGTAGTTCTTTTGCGGCTGCTTCAGGCTTTTGAACTACTGCAACCTCTGATAACGAGGCATTTTTATCCATGGCCGCTTCCGCCATTACCGGCGCCGGGGGAGCGGCAGCTGCCACAGCAGCCCTGTCACGGGCAAGGCCTGGTGCAGCGGCACCCACCCGTAATTCTTTTTTATACATTCCGCCACCATACCCGCCAAGCCAGTCAGACCAGCGCAGCGCATCATAGATGATCACACTATCTTCCAGCGGCGGTACCGGCGGGTACCGGTTAAAGGATTGTTGTTTGGTAAAGTTATCCGTATCCTGCCAGGTTTGCCCCGGGCTAAACACCGGGTACAGCGGCGGCAGCGTCCACTGCTGCGGTGCAAAAGCATCCAAGGAGGCATCGTACATAGCAGCCAGCAGCTCTGCAGCCACCTGGTCTTTTTTGTAGCCTTTTATTTGCACCTGCCATTTTTCTTTTTCTCCGGGCAGCAGCTTATCGCGGTGCGTGCCTATTTGTATATCCAGCGTTTTATTGCTCCAGGGTACAGCAATATCCTGTTTTTGGCTGAATACGCGGTTATCCTTTACCACGGTATAGGTTATACGTAAGCCGCCGCGGTCTTTTTCCGTAATGTTATAGGCAAACGATTTTTGCTGGGCAGATAGTTGTACAAAATCATCTACCGGCTGCTGGTCCATTCTTTCAATGGTTTGCAGTATATGCAGGTCTTTGGCAGTGGTTCCTACTACCTGTTTTACTTCGCTTCCCGGTTCATGCGGCTGCTCATCTGCCAGTATGCGGAAGTAGTCCGGGTAAGGCAACTGGGACGCAGCAGCATCTACCAGGTTAAAAACTTTTTTCTGCGTAAGAGTACCGCCTGCAGCGTCTCTGGCAGTTACTTCCAGCTCATAAGCTCCTGGAGGCAGTGATTTTACAGACAGCTCTGTATGGCCATCCTTTGCGGTGGTGAATGTTTTTTCCAGCAGCGGCGCTTTGCGCGGCCACTGCGATGGTTCATTTTCCCTTTTATATACATCCAGCGGAAATGCCTGCAGAAATTCCTGTTCCGTTAATACAAACTGGTCCGGCGCCTCCCAGTAACGGGCGCGCATAAGGCGGTTGGGATGCTGCAGGGGTAATAAGCGCATTTGCACCGTAGCCGGTTCAAAAGTACCATTCAGGTTAGCGGTAGTTACTTTTACCTGCTGCAGCTCTTTGGCAGATAGCTCATCTGGTACATCCAGCTTTATTTCCATGAGCTGGTAACCGGCGGATACACGTTGTTCACCACTGCGGGTTTCGCCATTCAGGTCCGTCACATCTGCATAAACACGGTAGGTGAAAATAGGTTTCAGCTCCGGCTTTATCTGTTTATCCGGCAGGGCGCTGAAGTGAATGGTAAAAGTACCGTCTGCGCCGGTTTGCAGCTGCCCATGCGTTATTTCACGGGATGCGAACGCAGGTATCGGCCGGTACATAAACATCCAGTAATAAGGGTAGCGGGCTTCCCGCACCACCCGGTATTTTACCGCGGCGCCATCAATATTATTACCGGCATAAGCCAGCGCTTTCCCATGTATGGTAACGGTATCGCCTACACGGTAGCTGCCTTTTACTGTATCAAACTCCACATAAAATTTAGGACGTTTATATTCTTCCACTGAAAAATAAGCGCGGCCTTCTGTAATTACATCTGAAATGGTGAATGATCCATTCAGCCCACCTTCCGGCAATTTGAACTTACCGTTGTAAGCGCCGTATTCATTGGTAGTAACGGCTATGGAATCTACTTTTTCCCCATTCATATCCGTTAGCTGCACCATAGTTTTATAATCTGCTACTGCATTACTAACGTTAGTGGAATCCTTGGTTTTAACCACAATTCCTTTGAAGTACACTGTTTGCCCCGGGCGGTAAATAGCCCGGTCTGTGAACAGGAAGCTTTGCGGTTTTTCCTTTTCCCGTGGCTCCGGTTGGTAATACCGGTACAGGTATTTATAGTTATCGGTGAACAGGGTATCTTTTCCCAGGCTCCATTCCAGCCGTACATTCCGGTTTTGCTTATTCACACTCCTATCCAAAGTAATGCGTCCGCTTTTATTGGTAGTGGCGCTTTGCAGCAGGCGGTTACTTACCATACGCCCGCTTTGGCTGTCCCTCACCATTTCCCATATACGCAGCTTTACGCCGGAAAGCGGTTCTCCTGTTTCCCGGTGCAAGGCCAGGTAATCATTATTCCGGTTAATGTAACTAAGCTGCGATATGTGAATGAATTGCACGGCAAGTATGCTTTGCGCCATATCAAAATCCGGCGTGGTGCCTGCCAGCAGCACGTATTGGCCCAGCGGCAAAGCCTCCGCTTTTATTTCTGTATTATGCTCCCTGTAATCTACAGGATCTGGTAAGGCCTGCTCCCATTGGCGGCTGGGTTTCCTGTCAATGATCAGGCGCCAGTAGCGGTTAGTGGTATCGCGGTAATCATTTTGTGCGCTGCGCAGCTGCTCCATAAACGATTCATTCACACGCGCCACCCGCAAATATATTTTAGACAGGTTACGGTAAGTAACCAGCGTGCGGAAAGGCTGCTCCGGCAGGTTCACCAGCTCTGTGGTTAGCTGCAGCTCATGGGCTTCCAGCTGCTGCAGCAGCTGCCTGCAATTGCTGGCGCCATAGCTGGCTGGCGCATGTTGTATGGCCTGCTTACACAAAGCCACGGCCTGCGCAGCTTTGCCGGTGGCGCTATCTTTACTTTGCTGGTCCTGCTGGTAATAAAGCTGCGCCAGCATGTACATAACACGGGTTACTTCCGGCTCCTGCGCGTAAGCCTGCTGCATTTGCTGCAGGGCTTTTACATACAGCTCTTCCTTATCTGCCATTACGCCTACCTGGTTTACGTAACGCATGCGCTCCAGGTCTGCATCCAGCAAAGCAGCGCGGTTATTATCTTTTAAGTGAAAGCTGATCAGCTGCTGTAACAGCAAAATGGCTTTGAACTGCAGGGAGCTGGAATCGCTTGCAGTAAAGTGATGTGCTGCAAAATCAGCAGCAGGTGCAAAAGCCTGCGCATCATCCAGCTCAAATAAATTAGCTGCCTGGTTCAGGTTATTTTCACCGGACTTAAAATAATCCAGCGCACGGTGCGCCAGCAGATCGTATAGGGTGGGACGCAACACGCGGGCATTGCCTTTTTCCAGTATGCCATCGTACACTGTCAGATCTGTTTTTTGCAACAGCTCCGTATTTTCCAGGGAGGCGGTATATGCCAGGGTGATCTCCCGGTTTAAACGGGTCATGTCCCAGCTGGCAATATCCGTAGCCGTATCGCTGGCCAGCGCGGTGCGGTTATAAAAGCGGTAGCGGTTGTTTTGCAGGTAACGCCAGTACATTTCCCCCTTTATGCTTTGCAGTATTGCACGTACCGGGTCTTTAAACTGTGCTATCTGCCGGTTTATTTCCTCCAGGTTCTTTACCTGGCCATTCTCCTGGTCTTCCTGGTATTTTATGCGGAAAATGAGGGAGGCTACAATATCCGTATCGCGCCCGTCTTTTACCGCCTGTTTATAAATGCCCTCCACTACCTGCAGGGCTGATTGGGGCAGGCCTTTATCATCCAGCTCTCTTACCTTTTTCCATTCATTCGTATAGTTGTATTGTGCCATAACGGGTTTATAAAAACAAACTAAAATAAGTATCCAGAGGAATTTGCATCGCATATAGGATGGTGTATTTTATGTTAAGATACCCATAATATTTTTTTTCATTCCTTTCCATTACCATAAATTTACAAGGTAGAAGAGGCTTTTGATCACCCCAAACATATCCTTTGAAATAAATATGCAGCATTCTTCAAGGCATCTGGAGGGCCCCTCACCATCCGTTACCGGCAGTTCATTACAGCCGGTTATTATTACGGCTGATCCCCATTTTCATCATACGTTAATTACTGCCATCCCTGACCTGCAACCGTTTTGCATACACGCAGCATCCCTGGATCATGCCCTGCAGCTTAGCCATGAATTTGGCGATAAGCTGTTACTGTTCATAGATATTGATTCTTACGAAGCTGCTGCTCTTATACGTTTTATGGGTAGCCGGCATGCGCTGCCCAATGCCATGCAGGTAGTAGGTATCTCCGATTGCCGTGATCTGAATATTGTGATCAATTACCTGAAAGCAGGTTTTAATGGTTATGTGCTGAAGCAGGAAGTAAATGCTGCATTACCTGCATATGCCGGTAATGTGCTGCTGCAGCAGGGATTCCCTTTATCGCCGCTTATTACACAGCAATTTATTCACGACCTGGTAATGGCGCAACCCGGCAATTATACTACGTTGCTCAGCAAGCGCGAGCTGGAAATATTAAAACGCCTGATGAATGGCAGCAGCTATAAGCTCATTGCCGGCGACCTGCAAATTTCCATTGAAACAGTACGTTTTCATGCCAAGAACATTTACCGCAAGCTGGATGTAAATTCCAAAAGCGAGCTGGTAGTGCGCATTCTGCACTGGCCTAACGCTTCTGCTTTTATGCATTGATGTTTCTTCCAAATAAAAAGCGCCCCGGTTATCATCAACCAGGGCGCTTGCTTTATGAACAAATCATTAAATTATTTCACCAGCTCTTTCTTCAGCACTTCTGCCATGGTTTTACCGATGTTTGCAGGGCTTTCTACCACATGCACGCCACAGGCAGCCATGATCTTCATTTTAGCGGCAGCAGTATCATCTGCACCGCCAATAATAGCACCGGCGTGGCCCATACGGCGGCCGGGAGGCGCGGTTTGGCCGGCAATAAAACCTACTACGGGTTTGGTATTACCTTTTTCGCGCTGCTCTTTTATAAAGTAAGCTGCTTCAGCTTCCATGCTACCGCCAATTTCACCGATCATGATCACACCATCGGTTTCAGGATCGTTCAGCAACAGCTCTACCGCTTCTTTGGTAGGAGTACCAATGATGGGGTCACCGCCAATACCAATAGCGGTAGAAATACCCAGACCGGCTTTTACCACCTGGTCTGCCGCCTCATAGGTAAGGGTACCGGATTTTGATACAATGCCGATGCGGCCTTTCTTGAATATAAAACCAGGCATAATGCCTACTTTGGCTTCTTCAGCAGTAATAACGCCGGGGCAGTTAGGCCCTATCAGGCGGGTTTCGCGACCCTGCAGGTAAGCTTTGGCCTTTACCATGTCCTGCACGGGAATACCTTCCGTTATACAAACTACCAGCGCAATACCCGCTTCAGCGGCTTCCATAATAGCATCTGCAGCAAAGGCAGGCGGTACAAATATGATAGATACATCTGCGCCGGTAGCTTTTACCGCGTCTTTCACCGTATTAAATACCGGGCGCTCCAGGTGAGTGGAGCCTCCTTTACCGGGCGTTACGCCACCTACTACCTGGGTTCCATATTCTATCATCTGCGTAGCATGGAAAGTACCTTCTGTACCGGTAAATCCCTGCACTATTACCTTGCTCTGCTTATTAAGTAAAACACTCATTACGCTTGGTTTATTAGTTATACTATTATTAGTTAAATCTTTTCAGGGGGCAAAAATAAAACTACCAAAGCCAAATACCAAACCTTTGGCAAGTTGGCAGTGGGCAATTGCCAGTTGGCAGTCCCGGAGTAGTTCACTTTGGCTGTAGCGGCGGCACCTGACTGCCAACTGCCCACTGCAGGCTGCCAACTACTTTTCCGGTTTGCCGCCCTGCAGGCGGTCGCGCCAGTTTTTATCCCGGAACATTTCCATTTGCCGCATTTCTTTGGCATCCCGGAGAAATTCGGAGGCAAAAATGAAGTCGTTCAGCTTCTCGTCCTTTGCGAAAATGATCTCCTCATTGCTGCCCTCCCATTGTTTGTAGCCTTCATACATGTAAATGATATGATCCCCGCTTTCCATTACGGTGTTCATATCATGGGTATTGATCACGGTAGTGATGGTATATTCGAGGGTCAGCTCTTTGATCAGCTTATCTATAAGCAGGGAAGTTTGCGGGTCCAGGCCGGAATTGGGTTCATCACAGAACAAATATTTGGGGTTCAGCACAATAGCCCGGGCAATGCCTACCCTTTTTTTCATACCCCCGCTTATTTCAGCGGGAAAACGTTTGGCGGCGTCTTTCAGGTTCACCCGGTCCAGGCACTCCATTACCCGCTTCTTCTTTTCCTTGTAGCTGCCTTTGCCAAACATATCCAGGGGGAACATCACATTCTGCTCCACCGTCATACTGTCAAACAGGGCAGATCCCTGGAACAGCATTCCTATTTCCTGGCGGATGGTTTTCTTTTCGTGTTCGTCCATTGCAGTAAAGTCCTGGTCATTATACAGGATAGTACCGCTGTTAACCGTCATCAGGCCTACTATGCACTTCATCATCACCGTTTTACCGCTGCCGCTGGAGCCAATGATCAGGTTCACCTTACCGGATTCCATGGTAGCGGACACGCCTTTCAGTATCTCCTTATCACCAAATCCTTTTTTAATATCTCTTAGTTCGATCATAGTTCTTTCGTAAGTCTATGGTCCATAGTCCATGGTCCATTGCATATATCGTAGTATAAGTATTACGGAGTATGCTATGGACTATCGACCATGGACAATGGACTATTTTACAGCAATATTGCCGATAACGCATAATCCGAAAACAATATCAACACGCAGCTTACCACTACGGCCGTGGTGCTGGCCTTACCTATTTCCAGCGCGCCCCCCTGTACATTGTAGCCGTAGTAGGCAGATACGCTGGAAATGATAAACGCAAAGGTGTACGATTTGCTGAGGGCAAAAAAGATGTTATAGACCTTCAGCTCCTGGCGCAGGCCCTGTATAAATTCATCATTGGAAATAATACCGGCCATTACACCGGCCATTTTACCACCCCAGATACCCAGGAAACCGGCAATGACTACCAAACAGGGAATGGTTAACAGGGCGCCCAGGATCTTAGGCATCACCAGGTATCCCCTGGTATTAATACCCATGATCTCCAGCGCATCTATCTGTTCGGAAATGCGCATGTTACCCAGCTCCGATGCTATTTTAGACCCTACCACGCCGGCCAGCACTATGCTGGTGAGGGTAGGCGCAAATTCCAGGATAATGGTATCTCTTACAATCTGGGCTATGGTGGCTTTAGGAATAATGGGACTTACCAGCTGGTAGGCGGTTTGCAGGGTGGTAACCCCTCCCATGAACAGTGAAATGATGAACACAATGCCTAATGAGCCAATGCCTATATCCACGCTTTGCTGCATCAGCTGCTTCCAGTACATTTTCGGATTCTCCGGTTTGGAGAACATCCCCTTCAGCATCAGCAAATAAGCGCCAAAATGGTAAAAGAATCTAAATTCCATAGATTTTCAAAGATAGTAAAATTAACAGCTGTTAGCTATTAGCTTTTAGCTGTTAGCTGTAACCTGGCTAAAAGCTAATAGCTAATAGCCAAAAGCTAATAGCTGCTACCGCAGGCTTTGTACCAGCAGCCGCTTAAGGCTCCGCTCAATGATCTCCCCCATGGTTTTACTTTTGGCAAATACAGGATCTTCATAATACTGGGCCAGCTCATCGCCCAGCTGCTGAATTTTATCCGGGAAAGATACATGGTCCGTCATAATAACATCACGCAGATCTTTAATACGGTGACGCTGTACTTTAATACGGCGGGCAATCAGCGCCCGCTCCTCCTGCTGGTATTGTTTTACCACTTCTGCATTCAGGTGTTTAATAGCCAGGTCCACAAACACGCGGTTTTCCTTAAAGTACTGCGGCATGTACAGGGTGCGCTTGCCTTCATAGAACTGCTGGTCAAAATCAATTGCGCGTATGCGGAACTGCACGTCATCAAAATCCGGCGTAATATCAAATACAAAGTTGTAAGAGCGCATATCGCCCAGCAGGCGTACAAAACAGCGCTCATTGAATTTTACAAACTCCTTGGCTATACGTTTGGGGTTAAACTCCGGCCGCTGCAGGTAGTGCAGAATGAACTGGTCGCCCGGCACCCCGGCAATATGCTCTTCCACCAGGGTATTCCCATCTACCAAAAAGTTCATCCAGTACGGGGAAAGGATGTGTTCCAGCTCCAGGCCGTAAATACGGGAGGCATCGGCTATTTTAATATAGAAATAGTCGTACACCTCATTATAGTTATTGACGATCTTAATACGGAAAGGGTGCGAGTTACCAAAGGTGCAGTAATCAATACGTTCTATATGCAGGTGCTCTTCAGCAGCCTGGTCGCCGCCGGCTTTCAGAAAGGAGTAAATGCGCTTCAGCCCTGCGTGCAGCTGCCCCACCATGCTTTGCGGGTACAGTACGGTTTCCCATAAAGTATCTTTCCCGCTTTTATCATATACCGGTATACCGCTTTCATAATACCGCAGCTCCTCATAGGATACCGGCAGCTGCAATTCCCTTTCATACAGCTTCAGGTATCTTCTGAATGCCGGGTTGAGCGGAAAGAATATTTTTTTTCGGGAAATGTGCTGCATAAATCAATGTGCTAATATGCCGGCGTGTAAATTAATACAAAATAAGCCAGCACATTAGCACATCAGTATATTAGCACCTCTTATTTTTTCTTTTTCTTCGGTTCCTCTACTTCCTTGCAGCACTTATGCTGGGCATCTACCACGGCAATATTCACCATGTTCACAATTTGCCGTACGGTGCTGCCTAACTGTAATATATGCACGGGCTTTTTCATACCCAGCAGCACAGGGCCTATGGCATCAAAGCCGGCCACTTCCTGCAGCAGGTTATAGGCAATATTACCGGCGCTCAGGTTTGGAAAAATGAGGGTGTTCACTTCCTCCCCTATCAGCTCGGAAAAAGGATAACTATCTTTTAAAATTTCCTGGTTAAAGGCCATGGCAGCCTGTATTTCCCCATCTACTATCAGGGTAGGATCCATTTTCTTTACCAGCTCCCGGGCCTTGCTTACCATTTGCGCTTCCGGCGTGGGGCTGGAGCCAAAGTTGGAGTAAGAGACCATGGCTATACGCGGTTCAATATTGAACAGGCGCACTTCTTTAGCCACCATTATGGTGATCTCTGCCAGCTCTTCGGAGGTGGGGTTAAAGTTCACCGTGGTATCGGCCAGGAACAGCGGGCCGCGTTTGGTATTAATGATGTACATACCGGCCACGCGCTTGGCGCCTTCTTCCATACCTATTACGTGCAGCGCCGGGCGTATCGTATCCGGGTACTTGCGGGTAAGGCCGGAAATAAGGGCATCGGCCTCGCCGGTTTCCACCAGCATACAGCCAAAGTAGTTACGTTCCCGCATGATCTTATTGGCCTCATACTTATTAAACCCTTTACGCTGCCGCTTTGCAAAGAACAGCTCCCCAAAGCGATGTCGCTTTTCCTGCATTTCATCGCTCTTAGGGTCAATGATCACCGTATCATCTATTTCAATACCGTTTTCCTCTGCCAGGCGGCGAATGCGGGCTTCGTTACCCAGCAATATTGGGTAGGCAATACCTTCATCACGTACTACCTGTGCGGCTTTCAGCACTTTCAGGTTATCTGCTTCCGCAAATACCACCTTGCGCGGATCCTGGCGGGCTTTGGTACCAATTACGCGGAACAGCTGGTTATCCAGTCCCAGGCGGTGATTCAGCTCATCCCGGTAAGCCTCCCAATTAGTGATGGCTTTCTGGGCTACCCCGCTTTCCATGGCGGCACGGGCCACCGCAGGCGCTACCATGCTAAGCAGGCGCGGGTCCAGCGGTTTGGGAATAATATAGGTAGGGCCAAAAAATAAGTTACGTTCATTATAGGCCAGGTTTACCATATCCGGTACAGGCTCCTTGGCCAGTTCTGCCAGTGCATGTACTGCTGCCAGCTTCATGGCCTCATTGATCTGCGTGGCTCTTACATCCAGCGCACCGCGGAAAATGTAGGGGAAACCCAGCACGTTATTTACCTGGTTGGGATAATCGGAGCGGCCGGTAGCAAAAATAATGTCCGGGCGGGCCTGTATGGCCAGCTCGTAGGCTATTTCAGGGTCCGGGTTGGCCATGGCAAATACAATGGGCTGCTTGGCCATGCTTTTTACCATTTCCGGGGTTACCACATTGCCTACAGACAGGCCTACAAATACATCGGCGCCTTTCATAGCTGCTGCCAGCTCCGTTACTTTCGAGGTGGTGGCAAACTGCAGGTGCATCTCAGTAAGATCTGTACGCTGTTTGGTAATAACGCCGTTCTTGTCGAACATGATAAAGTTCTCCGGTTTAGCGCCCAGGGCTACATACAGCTTTACGCAGGCCATGGCGGCCGCGCCGGCGCCGTTTATTACAAACTTTACCTTTTCTATTTTCTTTTTTACCAGCTCCAGCGCATTCAGCAGAGCGGCGCTGGATATAATAGCGGTACCATGCTGATCATCGTGCATAATGGGGATCTTTAGCTCTTTTTTCAGGCGCTCCTCAATGGCAAAACATTCCGGGCTTTTAATATCCTCCAGGTTAATGCCCCCAAATGTAGGTTCCAGCGCCTTTACCACCTGCACAAACTCATCTACCCCGCGGGCATTCAGCTCAATATCAAATACATCTATATCCGCAAATATTTTGAATAATACACCCTTGCCCTCCATAACCGGCTTGCTTGCTTCCGGGCCAATATCGCCCAGGCCCAGCACAGCTGTACCATTGCTGATAACCGCTACCAGGTTGCTTTTAGCCGTGTATTTGTAAACATTTTCCACGTCGTTATGAATTTCCTTGCAGGGCTCTGCTACTCCGGGAGAGTAAGCCAGTGAAAGGTCCCATTGTGTTTTGGTGTTCTTTGTAGGTACTACCTCAATTTTGCCTGGCCTGCCTAATGCATGGTAGTCCAGCGCATCCTGCTTATTCAGTTTTTTTCTCGCCATAAATAAATTATAAAAGACCGTTCGGGGCTGCAATATACAAAGTATTGGCCTATGGCTAAATGACCCAATGGTTGTATGACACAGGAAGGCACTGCTGTTTAAGCATAAATTATTACATTTACGCAGTTAAAACACTGGCAAATATCATGATACAACGCATTCAAAGTCTATACCTGCTGCTGGCCGCCGGCGCCGGCACTGCTACCTGGTTTTTGAACTTATGGAAGGCTAAGCTCAGCAATAACACCGAAAGTTATTTTAACGCCCAATCCAGCTTCCTGGTATTTGTTCTTTACATGCTGATTGTACTGCTGGCCCTGATCTGTATTTTCCTGTACAAGAACCGTAAGCTACAGTTCCGCCTAACGGTGATCAATATACTTTTTGCCGTTGCCGCTATTATCCTGCAATATTTTAAAGTGCAGGACCATGCCAATACGCTGGTAAGCTCCGGCGTAAGCATTATTTCCGCTACCTATTTACCCGGCGCCTTTTTACCGGTGCTCATATTAATATTCCTGTTCCTGGCCGCCCGGGGTATTTATAAGGATGAAAAGCTGATCAAATCCCTTGACCGGCTGCGATAGGCCACCAGCAAAGAATATAATACAACAGCCGGATGAAGATCTCATCCGGCTGTTGTATTTATAGCACTTTAATTGTTTGTTATCTTTTGGTCATTTGCACCCGCACACTGCTTTTATCCGTGATAATGGAATCCAGGATCATTTTTGAAATATAGGGCTGAAAATGTTTGCGGTCCGGGTAGTTGTATACATTATTTGTAATAGCGTTTATACCTGAAAAATCATACAGGTGGCTGCCAAAACAGCGCTGCAGGATGGCCATATCCGCCGGGGCAAATTTCTCCTGGTCATATAAAGGCGCTATTACAATGTAGTAGCTGGTGTTATGTTTCTCAAAGGTCTTTTTCATGCTTAACAGCATCCGTTCTTCTCCTGCTGAGATCTGCTGCGGCCTGTATTGCTGGGTAGCACTTCTTTTATATAAGTACCCGTTTGCTTTCAGGGAATCCATTTTATGTATGAATTTTTCATCGTGCAGCACATCGTCATAAGTAGCAATAATACTATCCGTACAAAAGTGCTTGCAATCATTGGTCACCGGGTCCGATTCCCAGTTAGGGTAGATACCGCCGCTTACCGGCATGCCGCAAAGGATCTTTATCTTATCTGCATTCAACGAGGAAAAAAAGCTCTTATAATGGCTGAGCATATAATCCCTTTCACTCTTTTGGGTTAGCAGGTAATGGTCTGAGGGGTGGCAAGCGCCGTCATTTTCAAAAGTGTTATCCGTATCCAGGTATATAATCACGTTGCTGATGTTATATCCTAAAGTATCCAGCAGCTTTAGCTTTTCATCCATACCGCCAATGCTTTCATTCCAGTTGGCATAATGGAAAAAATGTGCATTCGGGATCTTTTGCTGCAGGTAACAGGCATATACACCGGTGGTACGGCTGCTGCCAAAAATGAAAGAGTTATACTTGGTGTTAGGCGCCTTCAGCAGCTTTTTGGTGGACAGATCGCCTAGCTGCTGAAAGGAGTATTTCCAGGAGTAATTATTATACTGTTTAAAATCAGCATACACATCCCTTTTCATATACAGCAACGTTGGCACCAGTATCAGGATAAAAGGAATAATGCTGAAGGAAAATATTTTTACAATGAACTTGCGCATAACCTAAAACTGAAAATAAATAAATTCTTGTTCCTTACCTCCAAACCAGATGATGGCAAAAATGATGGCATAGTATAAGGCATACCGCAACGGTTTTTTCCACTGCAGGCCAAAATCAGCGATTGCATAGGGCTGCTCCCGGCCCCTCCACTCTATTAATATGAACAGTATTACCAGCAGTATAACGGTGAGCGGTTTTACCTCCGGTATGCTAAACAGCGAAGGTTTAAAGATACCTGCAATGTAGCTGATGGCATGGTGTATATCTGCCGCGCGGAAAAAGATCCAGGCCAGCACCGTTAAACCGAATGTGAGCAGGATGCTGAAAAATTCCCGGAACGTAGGAAAGGTTTTACCCTGTGCTACGGTTTCAAGATTATTACGGTTATTATTGGTAAGCAGCAGCGGTAAAAAGTACACGGCATTTAATGCGCCCCATACAATAAACGTCCATGCGGCGCCATGCCAGAAACCACTTACAATAAAAATAATAAAGGTATTACGCACCTTCATCCAGGTGCCGCCACGGCTGCCACCCAGCGGTATGTACAGGTAATCCCTGAACCAGCTGGAAAGGGAAATATGCCAGCGCCGCCAGAACTCCGCAATATCGCGGGAGAAATACGGGTAAGCAAAGTTCCTTAACAGCTCTATACCAAACAGCCTGGCTGTACCCAGGGCTATATCTGAATAACCGGAAAAGTCGGCATAGATCTGGAAGGTGAAGAACAACGCGCCCAGCACCAGCGTGCTGCCGGAGTAGGTGGCTGAATGGTTGAAGATCTGGTTGGCGTATTCCGCACAGTTATCTGCAATTACAATTTTCTTAAAAAGCCCCCACAGGATCTGCCGTAAACCGTCTACCGCTTTTGCGTAATTGAAATGCCGTTCCCGCTGGATCTGCGGCAGCAGGTGCGTAGCCCTTTCAATAGGACCCGCCACCAGCAGGGGAAAGAAGCTTACGAACAAAGCATAGTCAATAAAATTCTTTTCTGCCTTTATACGGTCTTTATAAATATCTATCACGTAAGAGAGGCCATGGAAGGTGTAGAACGAGATGCCAATGGGCAGTATGATCTTTATGGTCCATGGATTTACGTGTAGCCCTAGCTGCGAGAGCCCATCTGCAAAAGAGGTTACAAAAAAGTTATAGTACTTGAATACGCCCAGGAAACCCAGGTTCACAGAAATACTTAACCAGAACCAGAATTTTTTCATGCCTGCACTGTTGGTATCCGACATTTTTAATCCTGTATAATAATCCAGCAGCGTAGAGAAAATAAGCAGGAACATAAACCGCCAATCCCAGCAGGCATAAAAGAAATAGCTGGCAACCAGCAGCAGGATGTTTTGCAGTTTCAGTTTGTTGTTAGCCAGCCAATAGAGCCCGAATACTATTGGTAAAAAGATGGCAAAATCAATAGAGTTAAATAACATGCAGTTGGGTTATATGGCCGGTGTTAATTACAATTCCTTATCCATGAACAACAGCATCAAATATACATCAGCGGGCTCATTTTTAATAGCACAATAAGCGCTCCTGTTGCGGCGTTGCAATAAAAAAGCACACCATTTGGTGTGCTCATTTAAGTAATACTTATATTAGTTATTACAGGTATTTTCCCGTATAGCTTTCCTTTACTTTCTTTAATCCCGTAGGTACCCCGGCATACAGCAGACTACCGCCACCGGCGCCGCCTTCCGGCCCCAGGTCTATTAACCAGTCGGCACTGCGTATAACATCCAGGTTATGTTCTATCACCAGCACAGTGTGGCCCTGGTCAATGAGGGCATTAAAGGAATTCAGCAGTTTTTTAATGTCGTGGAAATGCAGGCCCGTGGTAGGTTCATCAAAAATGAAAAGGATATGCCCCTGTGCACGGCCTTTGCCCAGGAAGGAAGCCAGCTTTACACGCTGCGCTTCGCCGCCGCTCAGGGTATCGCTGCTTTGTCCCAGCTTTACGTATCCCAAACCCACATCGCTTAAGGGGCGTATTTTGTTGCACACATCTTTTTCATCTTTAAAAAAGTCCAGCGCTTCATCTACTCCCATTTCCAGCACATCATAAATGCTTTTGCCTTTATAGTTCACTTCCAGCACTTCATCCTTAAAGCGTTTACCACCGCAGCTTTCACAGGTCAGATGCACATCTGCCAGGAACTGCATTTCTACAATCACCTCTCCTTCTCCCTTACAGGCATCACAACGGCCGCCATCCACGTTAAAGGAAAAATGTTTGGCCTGGAAACCGCGCATTTTGCTCAGCGGCTGTTTGGAGAACAGGTCGCGGATCTCATCATACGCCTTTATATAGGTAACCGGGTTAGAGCGGGATGATTTACCGATCGGGTTCTGATCTATCATCTCTATCTGGGTAACATCATCTACCGCGCCTTTTAACGCCCGGTGCTGCCCTACCCTTTCTGCAAACTCGCCTTTCAGCTTCATAAGGGCCGGGTACAGGATCTGCTTTACCAATGTGGTTTTACCTGAGCCGCTTACGCCGCTCACCACACATAGCACCTGCAAAGGAAAGTCTACGGAAATATTCTTAAGGTTATGCTGCCGGCAGCCTTCCAGGGTAATAGCCTTTTTCCATTTACGTACATGCGTGGGCGGCTCTATGGTAAGGGCGCCGCTCAGGTACTTACCGGTAAGGCTGTTGGGATCTTTCAGCATGGTGGGATAATCGCCGGCAAAGATCACTTCCCCACCCAGGTGGCTGGCCAGCGGGCCCATATCTATAATGTAATCCGCTTCCTCCATCATCTGCTCATCATGCTCCACTACTACCACGGTGTTACCCAGGTTACGCAGCTCTTTCAGCACGCCTATCAGGCGGTGCGTATCGCGGGCATGCAGGCCAATACTGGGTTCATCCAGTATGTATAATGAGTTGGTAAGGTTGCTCCCCAGGGAGCGGGTAAGCTGTATGCGCTGGCTTTCACCGCCGCTGAGCGTATTGGCTACGCGGTTCATGGTAAGGTAGCCCAAACCTACATCCAGCAAGGTTTTAATGCGGTGGTGCACTTCTATCAGGATCCGTTTGGCCACCTGCTGATCGTACTCGCTGAGGGTCAGCTCATCAAACCACTGCTTCAGGTCCGTTACCGGCATATCTACCAGGTCGGCAATATTTTTACCGCCTATTTTCACATACAGCGCTTCTTTACGCAGCCTGCCGCCGCCACATTCATGGCATACGGTACGGCCCCGGTAGCGCGCCTGCAGCACACGGTATTGCACCTTGTACAGGTTCTGCTCCACCATTTTAAAGAACTCGTTGATGCCGTAAAAATGCTCGTTACCGGTCCAAAGTAGTTTTTGCTGCTCATCAGACAGTTCTGCAATAGGCTTATGTACGGGGAAGTTGAATTTACGGGATGCTTTAATGAGCGTTTCTTTATACTCACCCATTTTTTCCCCTCGCCAGGGTGCAATACCGCCTTCATACACGCTTAAGCGCTTATCCGGTATTACCAGGTCGGGGTCTATGCCCAGCACCTGTCCAAAACCTTCACACACCGGGCAAGCGCCGTATGGGTTGTTAAAGGAGAATAAGTTGGGCACCGGCTCCTCAAACTGCACACCATCCAGCTCAAAACGGCTGGAGAAATGCTGGTGCCGGCTACCGTCGATCTCTATCAGGCAATCGCCTTCGCTTTCATAGAATGCTGTTTGCACACTGTCTGCAAGGCGGTGTTTATCATCTTCATCAAAATCCTTTGCCACCACGCGGTCTATCAGCACATAGGTATTTTCGTTGATGGCGGGTTTCTTTTCCTCCAGCAGCTCCTCAATACGCTGCATTTGCCCGCCGTCCTTACCACTCATATACAGGCGGGAAAAACCTTTCTGCATCAGGATGTTCAGCTCCTCCTTTACATCGCGTTTGGCATGCCGCCGGAAAGGTACCAGGATCTGTACTTTAGCGCCGGCAGGCAGTTTGGTAATGAAGTCCACCACATCGCTCACCTCATGCTTTTTAACCAGCTGGCCGGATACGGGCGAATACGTTTTACCAATACGTGCAAACAACAAACGCAGGTAATCATAGATCTCCGTCATAGACCCCACGGTACTGCGGGGCGTGCGGGTGATCACCTTTTGTTCAATAGCAATGGCCGGACAAATACCTTTGATATAGTCCACATCCGGTTTGTTCATACGCATCAGGAACTGCCGGGCGTAGGAGCTGAGGCTTTCCGCATAACGGCGCTGCCCCTCTGCATACAGGGTGTCCATCGTCAGGGACGACTTACCGGACCCTGATACCCCGGTTACTACTACCAGCTTGCTGCGGGGAATAGCTACGCTTACATTTTTGAGATTATGTACCCGGGCGCCTTTTATGAAAATATGATCTTGTGTGCTAACTGACTGATCATCAATTACTGCTTCCTGTTTCTTAACTTTTGTAGCCATGATTATTGGGCAAATTTCCACGAAAAAGTTGACAATCTGAATAGGTCCACGGTTCAGGGACCAGGCTCACTGTCGGTTGTTATTAAGCAATGTATCCGTTACAGATGCGGGAACGGTTCTGTGAAAAAGGGTTCCGCCAAATGTATCTCCGAAAGTAAGATTTTCTGATGAAAGTTAAGGTAACAGATACCACCGCCTTGTTCCGCTTAGCGTTTGTTTTACATTTTTTGAACTTTTGCCGGCGCCCTGACGTATATACTATCATACCATCTGAATTTGCGGTTGCCGGCTTTACCAATATGGGGTACAATTCCCCATATTAGATATTATTCGTATAGCCGCAAATGAGCGCGGACAGCGGGGTGACAGGAACGAATAAAGCTGATAATGTTGAAGTTACGCTTTTTAGCCCGGGCGGGGCAGGGCTAACCGTTGCTGGCAGGCAAATACAGCGGGTTAAATGTATCGATGAATTCCCGGTGAAATTTATTTTGGAGAAGTTGTTTTTATAAACTATTCAATTATATTTGCATCCAGACGAACACCTATACCCTTTAGACAGAACAGCGAATTTTAACAAAAAAAACATCCAAATTATAGCATAAACTCTACTCAAACAAACACCTACAGACTGTTAGGTTCGTATTATTTACTCACCCGTCTATTAGTAGAAAGTTTATGCAAGTAATGTATAAATTAAGCGATGAACAATTGATTACCCTTTTCAAAAAGGGGCACACCTCTGCATTGGAGGAATTAGTGCAACGGCATAAGGATAAGCTGTTTACTTCAATCGTATTACTCGTAAAAGATCCCTTCCTAGCTGAAGACATTTTCCAGGATACCTTTATTAAGATTATTGATACGATCCGCGCGGAACGTTATACGGAGAAAGGTAAGTTCCTTCCCTGGGCTATGCGTATTGCACACAACCTGTGTGTGGACCATTTCCGGAAGATCAAGCGGACACCTGTTATTAAGACCGGCGATGATAAAGACATCTTTAATGTGCTGGGCTTCAGCGACAGCTGTGCCGAGGACAAGATGATCACACGCCAGAGCCATGACCGGGTACGTAAGATGCTGGATATGCTGCCGGAAGAGCAACGGGAGGTAATTATCCTGCGGCACTACGCTGAATTAAGTTTCAAAGAAATTGCAGACCTCACGCAAGTGAGCATCAATACCGCATTAGGCCGTATGCGTTACGGTCTGATCAATCTCCGGAAGATGATGACGGAGAAGCAGATTTGTTTGTAATAATCCCTTTTTTGCTTGCCATCAACGGGCGGCCGGCGAAAGTCCGACCGCTCGTTCATTTTTAAGCAGTTAGCTATTGGCGATTAGCTGTTAGCAGTGGACAGTTAGCAGCTGGCAGACTTTGGCGGGCTGCCAGGTTTATAGAGTGCCCATGGGGCTTTTCAGGGATTTAATTTTTTTGAGTATGCCGCCCTAGCATACCGCCTTAACTAAGTACACCTCAACTACAACTACAATTACAACAACTACAGCTGCAACTTAATTATTTGCATCTGCACCTATCCTGCATATTTTCTGATATATACTTTCACCCACCATCATTGCAACCTTAGTTACTTGCATCCTGCCTGCTTTACGCAATTATAGCAACCGCACTTCGTCAAGTGCAATTACAAATAATTTGCACCGCTATCTATTCTTTCCCTATGCAATCATAGCAACCGTACGGCCTATTTTGTACCACCATCTATTCATCTCATATACTTTCTACTAATTGCAACTTTAACTACCTGGCACCTACCTTACACTTCCGTCAACCACAATCACAGGCTTAATTTTCCCCACACTACCTCCATTACTGCTAACTGCTAATAGCCAACAGCTAACTGCTAAATGCTAACATTTCTCATACACCACAGCCGCCCCCTGCCCTACGCCCACACACATAGTGGCCAGCCCATAACGTGCTGCCGGTCTGCGTTTCAGCTCATGTAGCAAGGTAGTGGTAATACGTGCGCCACTGCAGCCAAGCGGATGCCCGATGGCAATAGAGCCGCCGTTCACATTCACCTTTGCAGGATCCAGGCCCAGGTCGCGGATACAGGCCAGGGACTGGGAGGCAAATGCTTCATTCAATTCTGCCAGGTCCAGCTGCGCCGCGGTTAAGCCGGCGCGCTGCAAAGCTTTGGTAGTAGCCGGTACAGGGCCAATGCCCATAATGGAAGGGTCTACCCCTGCAATGGCCATGGACTTTATTTGTACGATGGGTGTGAGCCCAAAGCGTTTTAAGGCGCTTTCAGAAACGATCATCACCATAGAAGCGCCGTCGTTAATACCGGACGAGTTACCTGCCGTTACCGTGCCATCCTTTGCAAATGCAGGTTTCAGGGCGGCCAGCTTTTCCAGGAAGGTTTCCCGGGGCGGTTCGTCTTTGGAAAACACTACGCGCTCCTCCTTATTGGGCGTGATCTCCACGGGAATGATCTCCGCCTCCCACCTGCCGGCAGTAAAGGCCTCTTTATATTTTTGCTGGCTGTTAAAGGCAAACAGGTCCTGCTGCTCCCGGCTAATGTTCCATTGCCGGGCTACATTCTCCGCAGTTTCGCCCATGGAATAAGGGTAATACATTTCCACCAGCTTTTTATTGGTAAAGCGCCAGCCAATGGTGCTGTCATGTACTTCAGCGCTGCGGCTAAAGGGGCTGTCTGCCTTGGCCATTACAAAAGGTGCGCGGGTCATGCTTTCCACGCCACCAGCCAGGTATACCTCGCCCTCCCCGCACATCACGGCGCGGGCAGCATCCATAATAGCCTGCAATCCGCTGGCACACAGGCGGTTCACGGTATTGCCAGCCACTGTTACCGGCAAGCCAGCCAGCAAAGCAGCCATACGGGCCACATTGCGGTTATCTTCCCCGGCCTGGTTAGCATCACCGGCAATTACATCTTCAATGGCTGCGGGATCTATACCGGGATTGCGGACCAGGAGGGAACGGATCATGAGCGCCAGCATATCATCCGGCCGTACGGTCTTCAGCGCCCCGCCATAACGGCCAATGGGCGTGCGTACCGCATCTACTATATAAGCAGCTTGCATATTTTTCAAAATTGAGGTGTGAATATATGAAATCTGGCGGACTGCGTCCGCCGTCCATGGTCGATGGTCCATGGTCCATGGCCTACTGCGTATAGTTGATGTACGTGGTTTATGGTTATAGGTCTCAAAGCCTTCACTTATTATCCCTTCTCCAGGCCATGTTCTAACCCCACCCAACAACGGTCTTTCCTGCAGCACCTCATCTCCGCACCATGCTATGGACCATCGACCATGGACTAAAGTCCACGGGCCCCCTTGTACTATCCCGTTGTCTGTAATCCGTCAACTACGCACAGCTACAGTGGCCCGTAGCCCCCCACCCGTGGACTGTCAACTATTTTCACTACCTTTGCAGCTTCTTTCCGACTGCCGTAAGGCAGACATTAACTTGAGAATATGAAATCTGATAAGAAAAACATCCGGCACCTCAGCTTACCTGCTATACAGGAATACTTTAACACAATTGGAGAAAAGCCCTTTCGCGCCAAACAGGTGTATGAGTGGCTGTGGTTAAAGCATGCAGGCAGCTTTGAGGCCATGACCAACCTCTCCAAAACGCTGCGTAGCTCCCTGGAGGAGCATTTTACCCTCCCGGCTTTAAAAATAGATGCTACCCAGCACAGTGAGGACGGCACCATCAAAAACCGCTTCCGCCTGCACGACGGCCACTTAGTAGAGGGCGTACTGATCCCTACCGAAAGCCGGCAAACAGCCTGCGTATCCTCGCAGGTAGGCTGCAGCCTGAGCTGCAAGTTCTGCGCCACCGGTTTCATGGACCGTAAACGCAACCTGGACTTTGATGAGATCTATGATGAGGTAGCCCTGCTGAACCAGCAGTCCCTGGAATCATCCGGCAAAAAACTCACGAACATCGTATATATGGGCATGGGCGAACCCCTGCTCAACTATAAGAATGTACTGCAGTCAATAGAGCGTATTACTGCGGCAGATGGCCTGGCCATGTCGCCTAAACGTATTACTGTATCTACTGCCGGTGTGGCAAAAATGATCAAACAGCTAGGCGATGACCAGGTACGTTTTAACCTGGCCCTATCCCTGCACGCCGCCAATGATAAAAAGCGCAGCGAGATCATGCCCATAAATGAAACCAACAACCTGCAGGGATTAATAGAGGCGCTGAACTATTTCTATAAAGCTACCCAGAGCCAGATCTCTTTTGAATACATCCTTTTCCGCGACTTTAACGATTCCCAGAAGGATGCCGATGAGCTGATCAAGATCTACCGGCAGGTACCGGCAGACCTGATCAACATTATCGAATACAACCCGATCGATAGGGCCCGGTTCCAGAAACCGGATGAGGAAGCAGTGGAAAAATTCATGCAGTACCTGGGCAAGCACCGCGTAAATGCACGCCTGCGCCGCAGCCGGGGCAAAGATATTGATGCCGCCTGCGGACAGCTGGCCAACAAGGGTTAATAATAAAAGCGTTAACAACAGGAGGATCGTGGAAATCATGAGCTTCCGCCAACAGATAGTATGAGAAAAAACAAACCTGCTGCAACAAAAGGCTTCTCTCCCTTTAAAGAGAACATGAGCAGTAACCGTACCGGTGATAAGAACCGTACGCAGTCCGGGGATCGTGAAAGACCCGCCGGTAAAGACTTTAAACGCGGCGGCACCGACCGCCCCACCCGCCCTGCACCCGCACGTGAGGAGGAGAACAAAGCCTTCCGGCCCAAGTTCCAGCGCAGTGGCGAGGACAGGAAAGACAGTGGTGAAAATAAACGTCCGCCCATACGTGTGCGCATCAAGCCCAAAGATGATGACAGCAAAGGCTTTCAGTCGGGAAGCCAGCGCAGTGACGATGACCACGGGGATAAACGCCCGCGCGTTCGTGTACGCACCGCGCCTAAAGATGACGATAAAAAAGGTTTTCAGCCCAGAGCTCAACGTAATGATGGTGACCGCGGGGATAAGCGCCCGTCCGGCCGCGCACATACCGCACCCAAACGGGATGATGGCGACAGCAGCTTCCATGGCGATTTCCAGCGGAGCAGCGACCGTAAAGGCAACCGCCCAACCCGGGAAACACCCAGTGGTTTTAACCGTAAAAAATTCTTTGACCGCACCAACGAACGTTTTGCTGAGAAACAGGCCCGCAAAACCGATCCCACAAAACGTAAACCCGATAACAAAAACATTAGCAAAAGCCGCCAGAACGAGGAAGCACCCGGCAGCAGCGAAGGCATGCCGCTGAACAAGTACATTGCCCACACCGGCCTGTGCTCCCGCCGTAAAGCTGTGGATGTTATTAAAGAAGGTAAGGTAACGGTGAATGATAAACCGGTATTGGAACCTGCCTTTAAGGTAACGGACAAAGACCGGGTAAAGATTGCCAACAAACCTGTAAGCCTGCAAAAGAACCTGGTGTACATTCTGCTGAATAAACCTAAAGGATTTATTACCACCACCGATGATCCGGAAGGCCGCCAGACCGTGATGGAGCTGATCCAGGATGCCACTTCAGAAAGGGTATTTCCCGTAGGCCGCCTGGACCGCAATACCTCCGGCCTGCTGCTGCTTACCAACGATGGTGAGCTGGCCCAGAAGCTGGCGCATCCCAAGCACAACATCAAAAAAATATACCAGGTGGGGTTAGATAAACCCTTAACCAAAGCTCACTTTGACCAGATCATTGCCGGCGTTACGCTGGAAGACGGTGTGGCCCTGGTAGATGCCCTGGGATATGTGGACAGCAAGGACCGATCACAGGTAGGTATAGAGATCCACAGCGGTAAGAACCGTATTGTGCGCCGTATTTTCGAGCACCTGGAATACCAGGTGGAGAAGCTGGATCGTGTGATGTACGCCGGCTTAACCAAAAAGAACGTAAACCGTGGCAGGTGGCGCCTTTTAACGGAAAAAGAAGTGATACTGCTGAAACATTTTAAATAAAGTTGTTAGTGTTGGCGGTTAGTAATTTTGTGCTAACCGCTAACCACTTTTGAATATTATGCGCGTTAACGAACTCCTCATACATATTACGGACGATTTTATGGTGCTCAACAAACCGGCGGGAATGCTTACCATCCCGGACCGGCATGACCAGGAGCTACCTTCCCTGCAAACCCTGCTGAAAAAGGCTTATGGCAATATTTTTACCGTACACCGGCTGGATAAGGATACCAGTGGCCTGATCCTGTTTGCCCGTAATGAGGCCGCGCACCGTTATTTTTCCCAGTTATTTGAATCCCGCGAAGTACGCAAGTTTTACCTGGGCCTGGTTACCGGCCAGCTGGAACCGCCGCAGGGCAGCGTGGATGAGCCCATTATGGAGCACCCGGTGCAAAAGGGTAAAATGGTTACCAACCGCCGGGGCAAGGCTTCCCTTACGGATTACGAGATGCAGGAAGCCTTTGGGCTTTACAGCCTGGTGAAGCTGGAGATCCATACCGGCCGTACCCACCAGATCCGCGTACACATGAAACACCTGGGCCATCCCATAGCTGTGGATGACCTATATGGCGATCCCGCCCCCATTTTATTATCCACTATCAAGAAAAAATACCGTTTAGGTAAGTTCACGGAAGAAGAGCGCCCCCTTATGGCCCGTCTGGCGCTGCATGCCTGGCAGCTGCAATTTAAAGATCAGCAGGGCGTGGCCCACCAGCTGGAAGCCCCCTTGCCAAAGGATCTGCAGGCGGTGTTAAGCCAGTTGAGAAAACATAAGAAGCTGAAAGCGTAAAGCAGAAAGCATAAAGCTAAAGGCCGAACGTGAAACGCTAAAGACAAAAGCGAAGCTGAATGTTGGATACCTAACTGAATGTTTAAGGCTCAAAGTTGGATATTAAGTGCTGAAGGCCGAACGCTAAAAGCTAAACGCTCCCCCTCCCGGTTGGTAAAACGAAAAAACGGGGAAAAATCCCCGTTTCGTAAAAATCAAAAACCAACCATTAAAAATTCTTATCAATAAAAGCCTTGCGGCCCTATTCGTTACGCTTTACTGTTACCGGTTAAAACACGCTCTGCCGCCTATTTGTTCGGCTGCGGAGTGGTTCTCAGGTAAGGCTTAATAATTTTGTGCCCTTTCGGGAACTTCGCCGGAATGTCTTCCGTTTTCACTGCCGGCACTACAATCACATCTTCCCCTTCCTGCCAGTTGGCCGGTGTGGCCACGCTGTACTGGGCTGTCAGCTGCAGGGAATCTATTACCCGCAGCACTTCAAAGAAGTTTCTGCCGGTAGAGGCCGGGTAAGTGATGGTTAATTTCACTTTCTTATCCGGGCCTATTACAAACAGGGAACGTACGGTGAATGTTTCAGAAGCATTCGGGTGTATCATACCATACAGATTGGCCACCGTTTTGTCTTCATCCGCAATGATCGGGAAGTTCACTTCGCAATTCTGCGTTTCGTTAATATCATTGATCCAGCCCAGGTGCTTATCCAGCGGGTCTACGCTCAGGGCCAGCACTTTTACATTGCGCTTGGCAAATTCATCCTTCAAAAGGGCGGTTCTGCCTAGTTCTGTGGTACATACCGGGGTATAATCTGCAGGGTGCGAAAATAAAACGCCCCAGCTATCGCCCAGGTATTCGTAAAAATCGATGTCGCCTTGTGTGGTCTTCGCCTTGAAATTAGGCGCTATGTCTCCTAGTCTTAAACTCATATTACACCTCTTTTATGACTCCAAATGTAATAATTTCCTACAATTTTTATAGACTTTAGGATGGTTTTTGGAAAAAAATTTTCCCTACCCGTTGCGGGGTAGGGAAAGGTGTTAACAAACAACTGAGGGTCAGGGCATTCGGGGCTAACAGTTTCAATGGTATAGGGTTAACAGGGATGAATATGTAGTGTTCAATTGCCGTGTTGTTTCCAGGCGCAATATGCCATGGTGTATTTGAGGTCATCCAGTAAATTGGCTTCCTGGCGGGCCGCTGCTTCGTCAAATTCCAGCTCCAGGTAACCCAGGTACAGCTCATAGCTTTTGCTCAGCAGCAGCATGCACTGGTCTATCTGCTGTTCGGTATGTGCTGTTTCTTTTTCCTTTACCGGTGCGGGTTGCGGGGTTACTTTGCTGATGTAGTAACATTCGCCATCCGTATATTCTACCCAGTTACCACGCTGCTGCAGGCGGGGACGGCTAAGCTGAAAGCTCATATTTTCCAGTACCACGGCTTCCCCATGGGTAGCCTCCAGGTCAATGACCTCCGGTATGTGGCGCATATCTTCCAGGTGCTGTACAATGCTCATTTGTATGCCATCGTTCTGGTGGCCGGAATAGCGCAGTATATCATTCAGCACATCGTAATTAGTTACAAAATCGCAACGGTGCCAGGTACCTTCCTGCTTTATATAACCCCAGAAGGTTAAAAAATTAGACTCATCCAGTATGATCTGGCTGATGGAGATGGCCTGGCATTTGGCGGCGGTGCTTGTATTTTTTACTTTGTTCATAACCCTGATGTTTAATGACAATACAAAGCTATCCGCGCAAAACGCAGGGAATTTGCGTAGCAAAAAAAAATGTGCAGATCTACAGATATCCAGGTGTGCAGATGAGTTTAAGCAATCTTTATTTGCACCGCTGCATATTTGCACATCTGTACAATTACATTATTTTGCGCACCAAAACCCTCTTCATGCCAAAGAATAAAGATGCCCTTTCCCGTTACCGCTGGATAGATGAACGGCTGCGCAACAAGCGCCTGCCCAAGCCTACCCTGGATGTGCTGATTGCCTATGTGTCTGAAAAAATGGATGCATCTATCTCTACACGCACCATACAAAAGGATATACAGGATATGCGCCAGGATCCGGAGCTGAACTATATGGCACCCATCTTATATGAGCGCAGCACCGGTACTTACCGCTATGAAGATGAATCTTACTCCATCAGCAATATACCCATTGAAGAGGCCGACCTGCAGGGGCTGGAAATAGCCATCGGCATCCTGGAACAGTTCCGCAGCCTGCCTGTAATACAGCAGTTTGAGGACGCTATCCTGAAAATAGCCGCCAGCCTGAAAATGAACCGGCAAACGCTGGAACATAAAGGCATGATCAAATTTTCACGCACCGCGCAGTACAAAGGCGCAGAGCATATCCCCGATATTGTAGATGCCATCAAGAACCTGGAGGTGATCCGTATTGCCTACCAGAGCTTTGACCGGAATGAGCCTAAAGAGCATTGGGTAGAGCCGTATCATTTGCGGGAATACCAGCACCGCTTTTACCTGATCGGCAAAAGTCAGAAAGCCAAAGGCGGTACCCTGCTTACGTTTGCGCTGGACCGCATTGTAAAGCTGTGGCCTACCAATACTAATTTTGATGAAAAGAATTTTGATGATGCCAGCTACTACCGCCACGCCATTGGCATTACGGTGCTGGAAGGTGAGCCGCAAAATGTAGTGTTATCCTTTACCCCGCACCAGGGTAAATACATTAAATCACAACCTATTCATACTTCCCAGCAGGTGCTGGAAGATAATGAGAAGGAATGCCGTATATCCCTGAACGTAGTAATTAACCCGGAGCTGCATATGCTGCTGTTAGGTTATGGCGCTAATGTAAAAGTGCTGGCACCACAGGAGCTGGTACAAAAAATGGCGGCCGAAACAGCCGCCATGAAGGAGTTATATAAATAAGCTATGCTTATGATTTCTTAGGCATTACAAAAATGGTATCATCTACCGGCTTGTTCACCTCTACCTTGCTTACACTGATCTTGGTGCCAATGGGCTCCTGGGAAGTAGATGCGGGGTACACGAAACCATTATCTGTTTTCTTATAATCGGATAATACAGTGGTAATATCCATTTCCTGTCCCTGTGCTTTAATATGCGTCTGCATCTGGTCTATGTAATACGTATTGGCATCTACATATAAGATGATCACGCTGCCGTCACGGTTGGTTACCTTTAATTTGTAAGTATCCATTCCGTCTTTGGTTTCCTTGCCTTCCAGCGTTACGGTACGGCCTTTGGCTTTATAATCATACAGCTCGCCGGCCAGGTCCAGGCGGGATTGCATAGCATGCACCATGCTGGAATCCATTACTTTAGGATCCGGTCCCTGCATAGGCATTTGCATCCAGCCGCCGTTGCGGGTTACCACCTGTATGTTGTTGGAGCCCATAACCTCAAACTCCATACGCATGGCCTTATCGTTTACCAGCCACAGCTTCAGGGGTATTTCCATACCGCGTACTTCCATAATTCCTTCTGTATACATGCTTTGCAGGCCTTTCAGTTTATCCTTGCCGCCCATGGCGTCAATGTGCTTGTTTACGATCTCATCTACTGTTTGCGCCTGCAGCCCGCTGCATACTGCTATAACGGCCAGGAACAGGAGGGTTAACATTTTATTTACTCTCATATTATTCGTTTTAGTGGTACACAAATTACACGAATTATGCCAATTCCCACCGGGTAATTATATCTTTAACATATGAGTACTTTCCAGCTTTCAGGCAACCTGATAGATATCCTAAACCAGGAAATATACCCCGCTACCGTACACATCTCACATGGACGTATCCGGCAAATTGTGCGCGATAGCCAGCCTTATGATCAATACCTGCTACCGGGCTTTATTGATGCGCATGTGCACATAGAAAGCGCTATGCTTACCCCGGCGGAATTTGCCCGCCTGGCAGTAGTGCACGGCACCGTAGGCACCATTTCCGACCCGCATGAAATAGCCAATGTATTAGGCGTGGCCGGCGTGAATTACATGATCGCCAACTGCCAGCATACCCCGTTCAAATGCAACTTTGGCGCGCCCTCCTGCGTGCCGGCCACCCCGTTTGAAACAGCCGGCGCAGTGGTAAGCGTACAGGATGTAAAAAACCTGCTGGCACACCCCGAGATCCGCTACCTTTCTGAAATGATGAACTTTCCCGGTGTGCTGCAGCAGCAGCCGGATGTAATGGAAAAAATAGCCGCTGCCCATAAAGCCAGTAAGCCGGTGGATGGCCATGCCCCAGGTCTGCGGGGCGCTGCTGCCAAACAGTATATAGATGCCGGCATCAGCACCGATCATGAATGTTTTACACTGGAAGAAGCGCAGGACAAGCTACAGTACGGCATGCACATCCTGATACGGGAAGGCAGCGCAGCCAAGAACTTTGAAGCGCTGATCCCCCTGCTGCACGACTACCCGGAAAAAATGATGTTCTGCAGCGATGATAAACATCCCGACAGCCTGGTGGAAGGGCATATTAACGTGCTGGTAAAACGTGCGCTGGCAAAGGGTATCGACCTGTTTAAAGTGCTGCGCGCCGCCTGTATAAACCCGGTGCTGCATTATAAAATGGAGGTAGGCCTGTTGCGTGAAGGCGATCCTGCAGACCTTATCATCATTAACAACACCACCGATTTTACTGTAAAGGCTACCTATGTGAATGGCATACAGGTAGCGGCTAACGGCCAAACGCTGATTGAGCCCGTTACCGCCGGCATTATCAATAACTTTGATTGCCGCCCGCAGCATGTGGAAGATTTTCGTATACCCGCCAACGGTACCAGCGCAGCTGTAAATGTAATTGAAGCGCTGGACGGGCAGCTGATCACCAATAACATTACCGCCACCCTGCCCGTGCAAAACGGCGCCCTGCACAGCGATCCCTCACAGGATGTGCTGAAGATGGTGGTGGTGAACCGCTATTTTCCGGCGCCGGCAGCAGCAGGTTTTATCCGCAGCTTTGGATTTACCAAAGGCGCTATTGCATCTTCCGTAGCGCACGACAGCCATAACATTATTGCCGTTGGGGTAGATGATGAAAGTATTTGCGCCGCAGTAAATGCCGTGATCCGTGAAAAAGGTGGTATTAGTGTAGTAAATGGTATGGAGATAGATGTATTGCCCCTCCCGGTAGCCGGCTTAATGAGCCACCTGGATGGCTACGAAGTAGCGGCCCGGTACAGTCATCTCGATAAAGCGGCCAAAGCCCTGGGCAGCCCGCTGGCCGCACCTTTCATGACCCTCTCTTTTATGGCGCTGCTAGTAATACCACACTTAAAGCTCAGCGATAAAGGCCTGTTTAATGGAGATACCTTCACCTTTACTTCTGTGATTAAATAAAAAGTAAAAAAGCAAAAATTAAAAAGGGCGCGAAGATCTCCGTGCCCTTTTTAATTTTTACCTTTTGCTTTTTTACTTAAGATTGCCACAGCGCTCCCCCCACACTATCCCGCTGCGCACCCGTTACGGAGGATAGTACATTCGGCTCCTGCCGCCAGCGCAAAGTACCTATCAGCGCCATTATCAGCGCCTCTTTATAATTTACTGTCTGGGCATCCGGCACTACTACCGTTACATTATAAGGTTGTAATTGTTCCTGGATCTGTTTTACCAGAAATCCATTAAAAGCGCCGCCGCCGGTGATGAGCATCTTCTGCTCTCCTTCCGCTGCCCCTTGCTGCTTTTGCAGCTGTGCTACTGCATGGGCTACCTGCACGGCTATATGCTGCGTATAGGTGTTAAGCTTACCCTGTATGGAAATGCGCGTGTTCTTTATTAATGGCAGCACTGTATCTGTACCAAAATCATTGGCCAGTGATTTTGGCCAGGGCAATGTATAATAAGGCAGCTCATTTAATGCGGCCAGTAAATGTTTATCCGTAATGCCACCGGCTGCCAGCGCACCGTTTTCATCGTAAGCGCGTCCCAGCTCGCCGGCCAGGGCATTCAGCACCCGGTTGGCAGGGCAAATATCAAAAGCTGTAAACTCGCTTTCCAGGTTAGCGGATACATTGGCAATACCGCCCAGGTTTAACCAGTACTGGTAACCCGGCAGCAGCAGTTGTTCGCCAACAGGTACTATGGGCGCGCCCTGCCCGCCCAGGGCTACATCCATGGCACGCAGATCGCTGATCACCGGCAGGCCGGTAACAGCAGCTATAGCAGCGCCTTCGCCCAGCTGCGCCGTCATTTTCTGTGCCGGCATATGAAACGTGGTATGCCCGTGAGAGGCTATGAAGTGTACTTTATGTTCCAGCCCATGCTGCGCTATAAACTGTTTTATTTTTTCTCCTATGTAATGGCCATAACGGCTGTGCAGCAGCAGGTATTCGCCTGCAGGCAGGCCCGTAGCGCCGCTCAGCTGCTCCACCCACTCCGGCTCATACGCCAGGCAGTCTGCCGCCTGAATGGTGTACTCCCACTTGCCGCGTACTTCGGCCAGCTCCACAAAAGCAATATCCAGCCCGTCCAGCGAACTACCCGACATAATGCCAATTACATGATATACCATGCTCAAAAAATTTTCATCAAAGATAATATGGAATTTGACCTCATTGATGCATCCTCTTAGCAGATCAAAACAAATCACTATGCAAAAATATTTTTCCCTGTTGCTGCTGGCCTGTTTTACTGCCCTGACAGTCAATGCACAAACCCGTGAGATCAAAGGTATTGTGCAGGAAGCAGGCTCCCATAAACCGCTTGCCGGGGTTACCATCCAGGTAAAAGCAGGTAAGCCATCCGTACAAAGTGATGCTGCGGGCGGCTTCCGGCTGCAGATCCCAACCGGCCCCGTAGTGCTGCAGCTGCGTTATAGCGGTTATCAAACCCAGGAAGTAGTAATAAAACCCAACGCAGGTAAGGTGCTGATCCTGCTGCAGCCATTAACCCTGGCTGATTCCACGGCGCGGGTATTTAAGCTGGAGGAAAAGAAGCGGGTACGGGCTGCGCAAAGTGTGCAGGCAAAGGCCGCAAGGGGTTTGGTGGAATATGAGACAAACGCTGATATGGCTATGTCGTACGCCGCTCCTATGCCACAGGGCGTTTACAAAGATTATAACACAGAAGATTACAGCCCTATTAATGAAAATGATTTTCATACCGCTACGGATCAGCCGCTCAGCACCTTTTCCATTGATGTGGACCGTGCTGCCTACAGCAACATCCGCCGGTTCCTGAACAACGGGCAAATGCCACCTGCCGATGCCGTGCGGGTAGAAGAAATGATCAATTATTTTGATTACCAGTACAAAGCTCCCGGCAGTGCAGACCCCGTAGCTATTTATACGGATATGGCTATATGTCCCTGGAACACCGCACATCAGCTGGTACGCATTGGCCTGAAAGGCAGAACTGTTACGGCCGATAAGGTACCGCCCTCTAACCTGGTGTTCCTGATAGATGTTTCCGGCTCTATGGAAGATGCCAACAAGCTGCCCCTGGTAAAACAGGCATTAAAAACACTGGTGCAGCAGCTGCGCCCTGCAGATAAAGTAGCCATTGCCGTATATGCAGGCGCTGCCGGCCTGGTGCTGCCCGCTACACCCGGCAGTGAAAAAACCACCATCCTGGATGCGCTGGATCAATTGCAGGCCGGTGGCTCCACTGCCGGTGGGGAAGGTATTCTGCTGGCTTATAAAACCGCTGCCGCCAACTTTATGAAAGAAGGTAATAACCGCGTGATCATAGCCACAGACGGCGATTTCAACGTAGGCCCTTCCAGCGACGGCGAGCTGCAGCGCATTATAGAAAAAGAGCGGGATAAAGGCATTTTCCTGTCTGTGCTAGGCTTTGGTATGGGTAATTATAAAGATAATAAGCTGGAGCTGCTGGCCGATAAAGGCAACGGCAACTACGCCTACATAGATAATTTTGAAGAAGCCCGCCGCACCTTTGTAACGGAATTTGGCGGTACCCTGTTCACCATTGCCAAAGATGTAAAGCTGCAGATAGAGTTTAATCCCAAATACGTGCAGTCATACCGGTTAGTAGGGTACGAAAACCGCCTGCTGCAGAACGAAGATTTTAATAACGATAAAAAAGATGCGGGCGATATGGGCGCCGGCCACACTGTAACCGCCCTGTACGAGATAGTACCCTCCGGCGCTAAAACAGATGCCGTTAGCTGGGTGGATCCGCTGAAGTATCAGCAACGAGCGGTGATCAGCAACCCGGCAAACGAAGTGCTGACCGTAAAACTGCGCTATAAAAGGCCCGCCGACAGTCAAAGCCAGCTAATGACCAAAGTGCTGCCCTACCAGGTACAGGCCATTACCGCCGCCCCTATAGATTTTCGTATGTGCGCTGCAGTAGCTGAGTTTGGGCAGCTGCTCCGTAACTCCGCCCATAAAGGGCAGGCCAGCTATGAGCAGGTGCTTTCCCTGGCTAAGGATGCCCGGGGCGATGATCCGGAAGGTTACCGCGCTGAATTTTTACAGCTGGTAAAAAAGGCCGCCCTGCTGCAACCGGGCAGCCAGGCTTCCCGGGAATAGCGGCCGGCCTTTCCCGTTGTTGTTTTCCCGCAGGGGAGTAACCCAAAAGAATGTAAAATGTAAAAGTAAAATGCCGCGAACATGGGTCTGTACCCGGTATCGTGGCATTTTACTTTTAGGGTTATCTCGTTCATAACGTTTTTTCAACGGTCTGTATGAACCTCCTTCGCCGGTTTGAAGTTTTGCAGTTATAATTTTACATTCCTTTTAGTTCATCCATTTTTCCCTATTCCAATTGCTGTGATACTGGTACCCTTCCCTCCTAAAAAGGCCCCGTAATTGCTGCGACATTGCTGCGCAACTCCTCCCCCCTACATAAAACCCTACCCTTTTCCTGCATCATAATATAATGATATCACCTAATGTTATTTCCATTGGCCTTCCCGGGCTCCCCGTCTGCACTGCATTTGCTTTTTCATGTTAAAAAAACCTTTTCCCTTCGCCTTTCCTGTGTTTTTTGGTATTTTGCCCCCCAAACGGCTAGTAATGATAATTAATCTGAGTGAGACTAATTCGCTGGTGGGAGAATGGCTTAGCGAGATCAGAAGTATGGACATCCAAACAGACCGCATGCGTTTCCGTCGTAATATGGAACGCCTGGGCGAAGTGGCTGCCTACGAGATCAGCAAAACGTTGGAGTACGAGGAAAAAGAGATCCAGACCCCACTGGGCATTGCCAACTGCCGGGTATTGAAGGAGCAGCCGGTGCTGGCCACCATTTTGCGGGCCGGTTTGGCGCTGCACCAGGGATTACTGCATTATTACGATAAAGCCGATCATGCCTTTATATCTGCCTACCGCAAACATAAAACAGACGGTTCTTTTGATATTAGCCTGGAATATGTGTCCAGCCCCTCTATTGACGGGCAGGTGGTTATCCTCTCCGATCCTATGCTGGCTACCGGGGCTTCCCTGGTAAAAACCATTGAGCACCTGGAGGATATAGGCAAACCTAAACACATTCACCTGGTAGTAGCTATTGCCTGCACTGTTGGTATAGAATACGTACAACGCCATGCCAGTCCCAATCTTAGCATATGGGCAGGGGATATTGACGACGAGCTTACCGCCAAAGGATACATTGTTCCCGGCCTTGGAGATGCCGGTGATCTGGCCTTTGGTAACAAACTGCAGCAGTAAAACGTTCTATATTATATGAATTAAATTTGAAATATTAAGCTCTTTTCGTACCTTAGACTGGTAAAAGTGAACTGTTTTTATCCTATCCTATACCATAATGCATTAACCTTTATGAAAAAGGCTTTACTAATATTAACCATCTTTCTCTATTTGATTCCTGCCAGCAAGGCACAGGACCCGCATTTTTCGCAGTTCTTTGCCTCGCCTATGACCCTGAACCCGGCTTTTACCGGCTTGTTTTCCGGCGATTATCGTATAGCCGGCAACTATCGTTCACAGTGGAGAAGCATCGCCACCCCCTATGTTACGGGAACCCTTTCTGCCGACTTTAGCATTTTAAAGAATGTTATTTCCTATACAGATGTATGGGGCGTAGGTATTATGGCCCTGTACGATAAAACCGGCGGCGGCGCGCTGGTATCTAACTATATCGCTATCAGCACTTCTTATCATAAAGGTCTGGATCCGGAAGGAAACCATACCCTGGCTATCGGTTTACAGGGTGCGTTTATGCAAAAACGTATTGACCAGAGTAAGCTGATGTTTGAGAACCAGATAGATAATAACGGGTACAACCCTGGGCTGCCCAGCAACGAATTCCTCACCAATCCTAAAATATCTTACTTTGATCCCAACGTAGGTATATTATATAATGGCCTGGTGGGCGAAGCTTCCAATATTTACCTGGGCGCTTCCTATTATCACATTACCCAGCCTACTGAAACTTTCATGAGCCAGGATAACAACCGTTTAAGCTACCGTTATACCATACACGGTGGGGGTTCTTTCCCGGTAAATGGTTATAACCGCATACATGCCAGCGCATTGTACATGAAACAAAGCACGGCTTCTGAAACCTCTTTTGGTGCAGCCTACGGCTTTAACCTGAGCGGTGTGCCGGAAGATAACCCAACTATGTTTTACCTGGGTAGCTGGTACCGCCTGAAAGATGCTATTAACCCCTATGTAGGGTTAGAGATCGGCGGCTTTAACGTAGGCCTGACCTATGACCTGAACGTGTCTTCTCTGAAACCGGCCTCCAACTACAGGGGCGGTATGGAAATATCTGTTATTTATATTCACCGTTCCAGCGAAAACAGCAAGTATAAAACCTTGTGCCCGAAGTTCTAGTACGGCTGCTGCTGATACCATTTGGTAGGCAGCGGTTAGCGCGTGCAATGCAAATATTCTTTGAGTAAAAGCTAATTACCAGCGGCACAAAGCCGGTGGCTGAAATATTTTTATTTTCGTTCCGTTGATTTTTTAGTTATTTACGGCATTATTTATTCTGTCATACTAAAAAAGCGGACCTTGTTTTCATTCAGAGAAGTTATAGCTGCCATACAATCTTACGGAAAGGCCCATCACTTCATCACCGCCAATAAACTTTGGAAATGGATACTGTTACCCGGTATCATTTATTGTTTGTTATTTATAGCCGGTATTTATTTTGTGTGGAGCTATTCAGGTGATTTTGTGGAGTATCTTCTTGGGCTGCTGCCCCTGCGCACCTGGATCCAGGACCTGGAAAGCAGCTGGGTAAGCTTTGTTTTTATTCTTCTGGGGCTCTGCATCCGCCTTATCCTGATGCTCCTTTATTTTGCTTACTTCAAATATTTTTTCCTCATACTGGGCTCGCCCCTGTTTGCCTACCTCTCAGAAAAAACAGAAGCTATTTTACAGCACCGTGAGTTCCCTTTCAGCTGGCAGGAGTTTTTGAAAGATATGGTGCGCGGCATCCGCATATCATTCCGCAATATGGTATTCCAAACCATTACCCTGCTGCTGCTATTCCTGCTTTCCTTTATACCCATACTGGGCTGGATAACACCACTGGCAGGCTTTTTCATTGAAGCCTACTTTTACGGTTTTTCCATGATGGATTATAGCTGCGAGCGCCACCGTATGAACATGCGCCAAAGCATTATCTTCATAAAAGCGCACCGGGGTATGGCCCTGGGCAATGGCATTGTATTTTACCTGTTCATGTTCATACCTGTTATAGGCTGGGCGCTGGCGCCGTCCTACGCCGTAATAGCAGCCACTATTCACTTACAAGATAAACGCCTGTTGTAATGAGCACGCCCGGCAAAGTGTACCTGATACCCACCGTATTGAGCCCGGAGGCATTGCATACCATTCCTGCATATATTACTGCCGCCGTGCAGCCGTTACGGTTCTTTTTTGTGGAGAATGAGCGTACGGCCCGCCGCTTCCTGAAAGCGCTGGACCGTAACATTAACATTGATGCGCTGCAGCTGCACCTGATGCACGAAAACCATCCGCCGGATACGGCGCTGGCAAAAAAATTACTGCTGGAAGGTAATGACATTGGTATAATGAGTGAGGCAGGATGCCCGGCCATAGCCGATCCCGGGCATCTGGTAGTACAGGTGGCGCATAAGATCAATGCCCAGGTAATACCCATGGTAGGACCTAATTCCATTTTATTAGCTTTAATGGCGTCCGGTATGAACGGGCAGAATTTCCAGTTCACCGGTTACCTGCCGGTAAAGCCACCGGAGCGTATTAAAGCCATCCGTGAGCTGGAAGCCCTTTCCCTGAAAAAGGACCAAACGCAGATCTTTATTGAAACCCCTTATAGAAATAATCCGCTGCTGAAAGATCTGCTGGCTAACTGTAAGGACCAAACGCTGTTATGTATTGCCGCAGATATTACCGGGCCGGAGGAGTACATTCACACCAAAACGGTGAAGGAGTGGAAAGCCGCGCTGCCGGAGCTGCACAAGCGGCCTGCTATATTTTTATTGCATGCTAAATAGTTGGCAGTCCGCAGTTGGCAGTCCGGGGAGTGTAATTACAACTATATCGTTAAGCATACAGCAACACGCACATTCTATCCTCGGACGGAGGACTGTGGTCCGCTAAGGAATGGTCTGTATATTCTGCTGGTTCGTGATGGCAACAATACTATCTACTATAAACGGGCTAAAGCCACGCCAGGGAATGGCTCCCAGGTATTCTTTATAATGCAGCTCTACCAGCTTACCACTGCTGCTCATCAGCTTTTGCGCCACCTTTTCATCTACCACAGAAAATTCAAATTCATTGGACTGCAGGGAACCCGGCTGCTTGGACCGGTAGCCCGTTTGAATGAGCCGCCCTTCATAGGTTTTGAAGATATATCCCTTCTGCACAAAAAAGTTCAGCTCTCCGGCCTTTACGCCGCGGCCAAATACAAAGTAATAGCGGTAGGCAATAAACAGCGCTACAATGAGCACTATGGTACCAAAGATCAGAAGTACAAATCTGCGCATAGCTTTTTATTTGAGGTATATGAAGATAAGAAGTAAGAGGCTGACCTCTTACTTCTTCCATCGTTTATTACAGCCCGTATTTATCGATCATATACACCAGCCCAGCCATACCAAAAGCACCCAGCTCCATTTCCCGTTTATTCACGGCTTCAAACACATCATTGGTTGCATGGTGCAGGTCAAAGTACCGCTGTGAATCCGGCGCCAGCTCGCCCATTGGCGTGCCTACAGCTTCATTTAATGCGCCTACATCCGTACCGCCGCCTTCATCTTCAAAATCATATAAGCCATAGGGCAGGAACAGGGGTTTCCAGCTTATGATCTTTGCCTTTTTTTCTGCAGGCATGGTAAATGAAAAACCACGGGGTGTAAAGCCGCCGGCATCGCTTTCCAGTGCAAAAATATGATGTTCGGCAGGAGTAGCCTTGGCCACCTCCGCATACTTATTGGCGCCACGCGTACCATTTTCCTCATTCGCAAATAATACAATGCGGATGGTACGTTTAGGCCGTATGCCCAGCGCTTTGAATGCGCGGATAATTTCTATGGACTGCACGCAGCCGGTACCATCATCATGCGCGCCTTCATTCACATCCCATGAATCCAGGTGGCCGCCAATGGTAATGATCTCTTCCGGGTGCTCTGTACCGCGGATCTCTGCAATTACGTTATGGCCAATGGTATCCGGTAAAAATTTAGCGCTGGTGTGCAGGTATATTTTCATGTCCTTATCATCCTTTATGCGGTCGCTTAAGCGGTCGGCATCTTCCAGGCCAATAGCCACGGCAGGGATCCTGGGAAAGGAATCATTATAACGCATAGCACCGGTGTGCGGGAAATTATTAGCCCCGTGCGACATAGACCTTACTATTACTGCCAGCGCGCCGTATTTGGCAGCCCGGCTGGCGCCGGTGGCACGGTACATGAACGCATCGCCATAGGCATGAAAGGTTTTAATGAACGTAGGGTTAAAATGGTAGTTGTAAAAAACCACCTTCCCTTTCACATCATTCTTTTTAGCTTCCAGGTCGTCAAAAGAGCTTACTTCCAGCACCGGCGCCGTTACGCCGGCAGCGCCGCTGCCTTCTGAATTACCCAGGGCCAGCACCTGCAGGGCGGGCACAAAATCGCGGCGTTTGGAAATAATGCGTACTTCCTCCTTTTCGCCGCGTACCCAATGCGGTACCATACACTCCTGGAAATACACAGTATCTGCACCGGCAGCTTTCAGCGCTTTATAGCCCCATTGCTCTGCTTTGGGCATTTGCGGGGAGCCGGCAAGGCGGCCGCCTACCTCTTTGGTAAGTATCCTTAAATTTGCATAGGCAGTGCTATGTGTCAGCACTTCATCAGCCAGTTTGCGCAAAGTCACAGAATCGTCGGGAGAAGTTTGGGCATGCGCCACAGATATGGAAAAAGCCATTGTAATTGGCAACAGTAATCGTAGCATAAACAGGCGGATTTTTGCGCTAAAACTAACTAATTCGCACTGTTATTACAAATAAATGGCTAAGCGGTAAAGGGCAAATGAATTTTGTAAAGTACCTTAGCGGGGCAGAATGCGACAGAGCAGAAAGCAGAAAGCAGAAAGCAGAAAGCAGAAAGCAGAAAGCTCAGAGCGAAAGGCGCAAAGCATCAGGCACAAAAGTTACTTAAGGTAAAAGGTGAAAAGCTTTACGCTTTTTGCTTTCAGCTTTAAGCTCTTCAAAAAACTGTAATTCCCATGCGTATAGGAATAGTATGTTATCCTACCTACGGAGGTAGTGGTGTATTGGCAACGGAGCTGGGCAAGGCCCTGGCAGATAAGGGACATATGGTGCATTTCATCACCTATCAGCAACCGGTACGCCTCAACGCTTTTCACGCAAACATATATTATCACGAAGTACAGGTACCTACCTATCCCCTGTTTGATTTTCCGCCCTACGAATCAGCGCTCAGCAGCACGATGGTAGATGTGATCATGAACCACCAGCTGGACCTGCTGCATGTGCATTACGCCATACCGCACGCCAGCACGGCCTACCTGGCCAAACAGATTGTGGGCAAGCAGGGCCGCGTGGTGCCTTTTATCACCACCCTGCACGGTACGGATATTACACTGGTAGGTAAAGACAAGACCTATGCACCGGTGGTTACCTTTTCCATTAACGAATCTGATGCTATTACCGCAGTGTCCAACAACCTGCGGGAAGAAACCTATAAGTATTTCCAGATAGAGAAAGATATTGAGGTGATCTACAACTTTGTAGATATTGAACGCTTCAAACGCCGCAGCCTGCCGCATTTCCGCCAGGCTGTTGCACCTAACGGCGAAAAGGTGCTGCTGCACGTTTCCAACTTCCGTAAAGTAAAACGGGTGCCGGATGTGATCAAGATCTTCCAGCAGGTACGCGCACAGCTGCCTTCCAAATTGCTGCTGGTAGGCGACGGCCCCGACCGTCCTACTATTGAATGCATGTGTCGTGACCTGGGTATTTGTGACGATGTACGTTTTGTAGGCAAGCAGGAGCAGCTGGAGGATATTATGTCTATCAGCGACTTATTTGTACTCCCCTCTGAATATGAAAGTTTTGGTTTAGCCGCCCTGGAAGCAATGGCTTCTGAAGTGCCGGTACTTTCTTCTGATGCCGGCGGCCTGCCGGAAGTAAATATACAGGGCGTTACCGGTTTCCTGAGCCCTGTGGGCGATGTGGACGGTATGGCCCGTCATGCCATTGACCTGCTATCGAATGAGGCGCTGCTGGCAACCGTTCGCAAAGGAGCCCTGGAACAGGCGCAGCGTTTTCACATTAACAATATTGTACCGCAGTATGAAGCGTTGTATGAGCGTGTGCGGGAAAGAGCATTATTAGCTATTAGCCTTTAGCTATTAGCTGTTGGCTGTTGACCCCAATATTAAAAGTTAATAGCTAAAAGCTAATGGCTAAAAGCTAAAAGCTAAAGGCTAATAGCTATTTTCTCACCTTCTCATGATCCAGATCTCAGGATTTTGTTTCACTACGCCTTTATAGATCTGTAGTTCCACTTCACCCTGGTTTTCTATATCGTTGGTGCTGGCAGTGCCTATCATCTGGCCGGTACGTACCTTATCACCGGTTTTTACACTTACGGTTTGCAGGCGTACATAGTTGGTAAAGTATTGCCCATGGCGGATCATCACCACATAACCGCTTCCCGGTATCACCATTACCCTTCTTACCTCTCCTTCAAAAATGGTTTTCACGGCGGCTCCTTTGGAAGTGGCTATGATAATACCATCATTCTCCACATCGATCTTTTCCACTACTGCATGGTGCTGGCGGCCAAAGTGGCCAATAACGTTACCATTGCTTACCGGCCAGGGGAGCTTGCCACGATTGTTCTCAAAGCTTTCTGACAGGGCCAGGGCTTCAGGCGTAGCTTCCAGCACATTCGCGCTGCGGGAAGGCGCGGGCGCCGGGCGTTCCGGTTCCGGTGCTTTCGGCGTTTCCTTAACCGGCGGCGGAGTGGTAGCTACATTATTGTTATTATTGTTGGCGGCCGCCGCGGCAGCTGCAGCAGCAGCAGCGGCTTTGCGGGCAGCTTCATCCCGTTTGCGTTTTTCTTCCACGGCTTTTTTGCGGGCCACTTCTTCAGCTTCCGCTTTGCGGCGCTCCTCTTCAATTTCACGGCGTATTACCGCACGTATGGCGGCCTGCACGTTCTGCGCATCCTTTTTCCGTTTATTAATATCTTCTACCAGCTCTTTTTCACGGCCTTTCAGCTTGTTAAACACTTCATCCTGCTCCTTCCGGTCCTTTTCCAGTGTTTGCCGCTCATCCTGCTCGCTCTTCAGCGCATCTGCACGTTTCTCCTTTTGTGATTGCAGGCTTTCTATTTTGCGGTTCAGCAGCTCCTGTGTTTCTACTATGTTGGAGGCCTGCCGGTGCCGGTATTCCCGGTATTGTTTCAGGTAGGCATAACGGCGGATGGCGTCATTAAAATTCTGGGCAGAGAACACGAAGTTGATCATGTCGTACGTGCTGCGGTTCTTGTACGCATATACTACCAGCTGGGCGTACTGCGCCTTCAGGGTATCCAGGTCTTTCTGCAAAGTTTTTACATCGCGGTAAGCGCCGTTAATATCCCCGTTTATAAAGTTGATCTCTTCGTTAATATTGTTGATTAGGCGGGAGCGCAGCATAATCTTATTACGCAGGGCCCGTAGCTGGCCCATACTTTCGCGGGTAGAGCGTTTGGTTTCCTTCAGCGCTTCATTGGCTTCATCTATTTCTTTCTGCAGCTCCCTTTTCCGGCGCTCCAGCTCCTCCCGTGTGGGTTGCTGATTCTGATTACTCTGCGCGTGTAATACCGCAGGTGCTAACCATATAAAAAGCATGAACGGAATAAGCTTCTTCAGATACAACATGATCGATTTAGAATGTCTGCAAAAATTTCTATGAAGGCTAAAGTTAATTTACAAATCTTAAAAACCAATATATTAGTCAGGCTTATTCCCTGCTATATGATGCAGGTATGTTAAATGGAAAGGATTGTGGCTGGTTAAACTCCATTTTAGAAAAGTCCATTGCCACCCGGGTAACGTTCTTTTCCTCAATGAACACGCGGCGCACAAAGGGCACCTTATGGCCTTCTACCTCTTTATACTCGCCATAGGTAAGCTCGCAGGAGCGGTTACGGCTGCTGTCCTTGTCCATTACCTTACTTTGCTGCAGCTGAAAATCATCTGCAAACACATTAAACAGGCTGGTGTACATGGTGGTATCACAGCTGAAAGATATAATGGCAGGGGTTTTTACCACCTGGTAAATAGAATCGGTCAGGAACAGCGGGTTGCCAATGATCAGATCCTGCAGGGTGGTAAAATCAAAAGGAAGGTTCAGCAGGTCTTTGGCATCACTCAGCGCGCGCAGGAACACGCGTTTGTTAAACTTATCATATGCCTTCAGGCTGTCAGGTGTAATAACGGCCCTGGCTACTTCTCCAATTACAGGGGCTGATACGGAGATCCAGATAATGCTGTCCTTCAGCATACGGATATTGGTGCTGATGTTCTGCTGCTTTTGCTTATCGCTCTCAAAATCTACCTTCAGCTTACCGGAAAATGTATGGAAGTCAATATGATTTTTGTGAATGCCGGCCAGCAGATTACGGTTAAACTCCATGCTGGCTGCGGAAGCAGTGCTGTCTGTAGCACTAACATGACCGGTGTCTGATACCGGGAAGCTGGTACGGGCTAACTGCCGCGTATGTCTGCACGACACGAATATTATACAGGTGATGCCTAATAAAATGATTTGCTTCATAAGTCCAATTACGCTGAGTGCTTTATGCTAAACGCTGAACGCTTTCTGCGTTATGCCTTTAGCGTTATGCGTCCGGCATTAAGCGTTAAGCCTTAAGCCTAACTATAAGTCAATATACCGTTTTTCAGCAATTTTCCTGGCCAGCCCTACGGAAGAAGCGCCCTTCTCCTTAGCCCGCTGCCAGTACTCCAGTGCCTTTGCAACATCTTTCAGGTTAAATAAAATATCTCCGTAATGCTCCAGCACACTTGGATCTTTCTGAGCTTCCGGGTCCTGCAGGGCTTTCTCTATCCACTCCTTTGCATCCTCATATTTACCCTGGCGGAACAGGATCCATGCATAGGTATCCATATAGGTAGCGCTGCCCGGCTGCAGCTCCAGGGAGCGGTGCGACATTTGCGCTGCTTTTTCCAGCTGCTCGCCCCGCATAGACAGGTAGTAGCTGTAGTTGTTCAGTACCATGGCATCATCCGGCCGCAGTATCAGCGCCCGCTCATAGCTACTGTCCGACTGCTGGTGCTGCCCCAGGGCGTGATAGGAATCGCCCAGCAGGGAGTACACATCACCCATAAAACGTTTATCGCCGCTGCCCAGTGTCAGCGCCTTGTTCAGGGATCTGATGGCATCCGGGAACTGCTGCAGCATATAAGTAGCTACGCCTTTAAAGTAAAAACCCATGAACTCTTCCGGAAAACGTTGTGTAACCACGGTGCTGGCTTTCAGCAGCTCCTTGGTTTCATCTTTACGGGAGTAGATCCACATCAGCTGGTACCACACAGAAAAGCGGGTAGAGTCCAGGCTAATGGCTTTGTTATAATCGTTGAGCGCACTGTCCAGCATATCGGCCTGGGAGTACATGTCAGCTTCCAGGGCATATGCCTTGGCCTCTGTGGGATGGGCCCGTATTACCAGGCGGGTAAGCTGCAGGCCTTCTTTCAGCTTGGAGCTGTCCAGCGTCATCATTTGCAGGTACGGATATACGAACGCTACTTTTTCATCAATGCTGTAATCCGGGTTGGCAAATGCTTTGGTAAGGTATTCCCAGTACACGGTGCTATCCCCGCGCTGTTTGGCGTAATTGGCCAGGGCTATCAGGGAGCGGGCGTTGTTGGGATCTTTGGTAAGAATAGTATCGTAAATACCGGTGGCTTCCTGCACCCGGTCGTTGGCATCATATACATCGGCCAGCAGCTGGTAGTAACGTACTTCTGCCGGGTTCTGGTCGATCAGCTTCCGTATTTCCGCGGCAGCTTCCTCTACCTTGCTTTGTTTTAGCAGCAGGCGCTGCTTCTGGTACACCAGCTCCTCTACTATGCCCGTCTTTTCCTCCAGCTTATCAAATACGGCCAGGGCTTCGTCTGTTTTACCGGCTTTGCTTAGCAGCATGGCTTTGTTAAACAGGTAATCCTCGCTTTCGGGATACTGCCGGCTCAGGCGGTCGTATACCACGGCGGCGCTGTCAAACATTTGGTTCATACCCAGCGCATCGGCCAGGGCCAGCTGAAACCAGCGGTTGGTAGTATCCATGGCTGCTGCCCGGCGTGCAAAGCCCAGCGCGTAGGAAGGGTTGTTCACCTCCATAAAAAGGCGTGACAACTCGTAAAATACGGTTGGATTTTGCCGGTTCAGGCGCAGGTAATCGGAAAATTGGGTGATAGCGGTTTTATAGTCGCCCAGCATTTTGGAGCGCTGTGCGGCAAAGAACAAACTGTCTGACCGCTGCTGTATAATGGTAGGATCTTTTATTGCACGCACATTCCCGGTAGCCGTGTGTTTTGTACTACTGCACGCGCCCCAGGTAAGGGCGCATCCTAATCCTATAACGGTAATCAATACACGCATTCCTCAGGATTTTCCCGTGTGACCGAAACCACCATGCCCGCGGTCTGTTGTTGTTAATATCTCTACTGCTGCCAGGGTTACCCGGGTTACGGGTGCAATGACCATTTGCGCAATACGGTCGCCGGGAGCGATGGTTTGTGGTTCGTTGGACAGGTTGATGATAATCACCTTGATCTCGCCCCGGTAGTCGGCATCAATAGTGCCCGGGGTATTGAGCAGGGTAAGCCCCTGTTTAATGGCCAAGCCGCTGCGGGGCCTTAATTGTGCCTCATAACCTTCCGGCAGTTCCATAAATAAACCGGTAGGGATCAGCGACCTTTCCAGCGGTTGCAGCGTCATTGCTGTTTCCAGGTGCGCCCGCAGGTCCATTCCTGCTGCATCGGCAGTGGCATAGGATGGTAGCTCATTGGCCGACCGGTTAATGATCTTTACTATTATTTCAGCCATTTGACAAAGATAGCATTAATGGTCAATAGTCGATGGTTCAGGGTCCATGGACTACCATTTTTAACAATTACGAATTAGTCAATTACGAATTACGAATTGAGTAGTACGTTTATTATGTAGTCCGGGAAAAAGCTGGTTAAAGGTTAGCTGGGGATAATAGGATTAATGATTAATTACCTGATACTCAAAATAATTCACGCCATTTCCGTGAACAACAATCCATCCGAAATGCCCAGTTCGTAATTTGTAATTGACTAATTCGTAATTAAACGCCCGCTTCCAGCAGCACGCTGGCCAGCGCCACCACCCCTTCTTCCCGGCCTACAAAGCCCAGCTTTTCCGTGGTGGTAGCTTTAATGGATACATCGTCCACGGTAAGGTGCAGAATGCCGGCTATGGCCTCCCGCATTTGTGGCACATAAGGTTTTATTTTGGGCGCCTGCAGGCACAGGGTGCTGTCTATATTCACCACCTGGTAGCCTTTTTCTGCAATCAGCTCAGCGCAGCGGGCCAGCAGGATCTTGCTGTCAATATTTTTATAGGTATTGTCCGTGTCCGGGAAGTGTACGCCAATATCCCCCAGGCTTAATGCGCCCAGCATGGCATCACAAATGGCGTGCAGCAGCACATCTGCATCGCTGTGGCCTAACGCGCCTTTATGGTGCGGCACCAATACGCCGCCCAGCCAAAAGTCGCGCCCTTCTGTAAGTTGATGAAAATCTATGCCTTGTCCTATACGTATCTTAGCCATGAATAGTTATTACCAGTTACTGGCGCTGCCGCTATCCCCCTCATTCCTGGTAAGGTCAAAGGTCAGGGTAAAGCGCAGGGTGTTGGAAAGCGGGTTCCGTTGAATACCGGTACCAGAGGGTACCAGGTAAGAGAAGTTCAGGCCAAATACATCGTACTTAATGCCTATACCGGCTGTGAAATATTTACGGTTGCCTTTGTATTTATTCTCATTATAATAACCGGCGCGTACGGCAAACATGTTGTTATACCAGTACTCTGCACCTAAAGAGAACATCAGCTCCTTCAGCTCTTCGCTGAAGCCGCCCGGCGCATCACCAAAAGAGGTGAAAATGGATTCAACCACGCCTTTATCGCGGTAAGCGCCGCTGCTGTCCGGGGTGGGCACCAGCAGCTTATTAATATCCAGGGCAAAGGTTACTTTATTGTATTCATCCAGGCCCAGGGTGTAGGCAGTGCCTAAACCAAGGTTGGTGGGAATAAAGTCTTTGTATTGGGCAGATTGGGTGTAGGATATTTTAGTACCTACGTTCGTAATGGCCAGGCCTACATTCCAGGTGTTCACACGGCCATCATCCTTCTCATAATCTTTCGTGTAAAAGAGTGATACATCGCCGGCAAATGCTTTACCGGGGCGTATTACACGGCCATTGATATCGCCATTGGCCAGGTTGGAGTAAATATAGCGGAGGGCTACGCCTACGGAAAAGTTATCGGATAATTTACGGGCATAACCTGCATCAAAAGCCAGCTCACGCGGACGGTAATCGTATGTGGGCGTACCGGTAATATCTGTAAAGTTGATGGTACCTAAAGAAAAGTAACGCAGTGAAGCGCCTACAGCCTCCAGGTCATTCAGCTTATAATAACCGCTGAGGTTAGCCAGGAACACATCGTTCACCAGCTCTTTTAACCAGGGGGTATACGTAACAGATACAGATGAATTAGCGGTGGCAAAAGGCAGCTTGGACAGGTTCCAGTAATTGGAGTTAGCGTCGGGCGAAAGGGCTACACCTACATCGCCCATAGCGCCGCTCCTTGCGTCAGGGGAGATCCGTAGGAACGGTACGGCAGTATTAATGGTATTAGTACGGCCGTCTATATCACCAGTGCCGATCTGGGCTGAGGTCTTTAAACTGATGACTGTGCAGTATACGAACACAAGGCTCAATGTTACCTTACGGATCATGTAATTTCTATATTTGGAACGAGGTGTAAAAATAATGCCTAATTTATAATAATCAAGAAAATGGGGCAGGCCAGGGATGCTGAAATTAATGTTTTTTTGCATAGGTTTTAAAATAAGATCAGTTTTCCTCCTGAAATTTTAGTTTTTAGTTTAGTGCTGACAGTCAACCTGTAAAAGTAAATTCCAGGTGGTAGTTTAGCTCCGGAGTCGGCAGTACCATTCCAAAGCATGCCATCATAACGGTTACCAGTTGCATTTATTGTTTGCCGCTTCGTTTTTACCAGCTGGCCAGACACGGTAAAAACCTGCAAGGTAACATCCATTTCCTGTCCCTGCTGATTATGTGTAAAAAAGAATCTTGTTTCTGTGGTGAACGGGTTAGGATAGTTGCCTACATCCTGTACCTCCAGGGTACCTGCGCCTGCCACCACAAACTGCAAAGTAACCGTGGTAGAGTTATTATATGTATCCCATGCCTTAATGGTAAGGGTATGCGGCCCTTCCGTTAAATTATAGAAGGGAAAACGGATGGCGCCTGCCCGGTAATTGTTCAGCGCAGCGGTATAAAAGTCATTCAGCACAAAATACTGGCTGGCCGTATCCAGCACCGCTATCATATCATGACCAATGCCGTAACCGGAAGTATTAATACCGCTGCTGTCATACAGGTTTACCAGCAGCACCGGGTTGGGCCCCGTAATACCGCCGTTGCGGAATAATTCGGTATCCATAAAAGCCTGTACCTGCGGCCCGGTAGTATCCTGCGGGGCATTGGCTGCAGTACCGCCCACCTGGTAGCCATCAAAATACCCTCCAGCATCTGCCTGCTCATTAGCTGCATAATAGCTGATCTTACCGGCGCCGGGTTTATAATCAATATCGTTGGGCACAATAAAGGTGAAGCTGAACTGCCCGTTCTGGATGCTTTGCTGGCCGCGGAACAGCACCTGCTGCTGCAGGGTATAATCTGCCGGCTGGCTGCCCGCATCATTACCACGGGTACGCAGGGTTACGGGTTTATCATACACCGCTACATCCAGCTGGCCGTTAAAGCCGGCCAGAGGCTGGCCCTGCTCATCTTCCAGGTGGCCTTTTACCACATATTTTCCCAGGGCTTTCAGGGTATCTGTTACCTGTGTAACATCCTGCCCGTTAATGGAGTCTGTAACCACGTGGTACCGGGGAAAGGCTAACGTTAACGCCGGATCGCCCAGCAGCTGGAACTTGCGGTTATTGGCTATATCACTGTAATTGGTATAGGTAAGGTTCTTACCCAGCATGGCTGCTTCTCCAAGGCTGGGCATATGCCCGTTGGCCAAAGGCGTAAAGGCCATTTGCAGGTAGTTGGTATTCATAACCCGGTTGGAGTAGGCAAATACGGCCCGCGTAGTGGTCATCAGCGCAATGGCGCCACCGGTTGGCTGCAGCACCAGCTGCTCACCCAGGGAGTTATAGGCCGGGTTGTCAAAAGGCGCAAAATCGCAGGTAGCAGTGATCATCAGCGGCAGGTGCTGCGCATTATTCCAGTTTTTAATGGTGCTGCCATCTACCACCACTTCCTCCGCCAGGCGCGAGTAGCTGCCATGGCCGGTGTAATTCCATACCAGGTTGCCGGTGCTCATCTGCCGCTGTATTTCGCTGTTCACGGCCGGGTAGCGGCTGCCGCCCGCGGATGGTACTTTAGGATAGGCATCCAGGTAGATCTTATCCGGAATGCCCTGGCGCCAGGTTTGGGCAGCCATACCGCTTACTTCCTCTGCATCCTGCAGGTGCAGATTATTGTCCCCGTCATCTGCCACAAAGGTGAGGTGATTGCGCCAGGGGCCGAAGTTTGCCGGGTTATGGTAACCCATTATCTTATCTACCACCTGCTGGGCCTGGGCGGCTGTTTGCACAGGCAGGCGGCCAATGGCAATATCCAGCAGGTTACGTGTATTAATGTCCGTTATGTTATCCGCATCATCCAGGAAACCAAAGAAATCATCAGATGGGTAGGAGTTTATAAAATCCAGCGAGGCATCGCTTTCCCAGGTGGGCACCAGGTTGGTGTTGGCGTTTATGCGGTGGCGGTAGTCGAAAGAAGCATCGCCAAACAGCAATAAATAACGCGGCCCTTTGCCATTACCTCCTGCACGATCGTAGAACATTTTCACAAAATCACGTATAGCCGTGGGATCAGGTGTGCCGGAAGCAAATTCATTATAAATATCCGGCACCAGGGCTACCTGTACCTGCAGCTGGTCATGGGCGGTATGGTAAGCTGCCAGGCGGTCTGCTGCTGCTTTTAAGGCCGGCGTAGTAATAATGAGCATATCTGCGGCTGCGCTGCCGTGCAGGTCCTGGTTAGGCACTGTGCCTGCAAAGGCCGGCTGCGGCATTTGGGCAGGGTCAAAGGCTACATATTCCCGCAGGGTGGCTGCATCCCGCATAAACTGCAGCTGGCTGCCGCTGCGCTGCACCGGTATAGCCACCGGCGTGCTGGTATTGGTAAGCTCCCATATTGCGGTGCCGGCGCCTGCATTATTCAGGGTAAAGCGCCCGGTAGCGCCGGGGCCTGTGCTTACTGCATCCCGGAAAAAGAGCGGGCCCTGGGACGGCAGGGTAAGGGGGCAGCGGGCCTGCAGCTCCACATAATCCAGCCAGCCCTGGTCGCCGTTACCGGCAATGTATTGCAGGCCTACCTGCAGCTGGGCGCTGTTCACATTCACATTAAAAGCGCCATAGGCAGCGGTGGCAAAGGCTTCAAATATATTTCCGCTCACCGGGTTTAAATTCAGGCTGCCGGCGGCGGCCTGGTTCACTGTAATATCAAAACGGCTGCCGCTGCTGCGGGCAGCAGCCCGGGCGCGTACCTGCACCTGGGCGGCAGCTGCGGGTAAGGTAAAATCTATACTGCGGGTAAGCGTGCCGCCGGGTGCATTATTAAACACCGGGCCCCACCACTGTTTGCCGCTGCTTACCAGGTTCACACTATCCTTTTCATAAAAAGCACGGTAGTCAAAAGCCGTAACATCCACCGTAGGTGCGGGTGGTGTGGCATTATCCGTAGAAATACGCCGGCCGTTACCGCCAATACCCAGGAAATACCAGGCCGTATCACTATACAAATTATACTGGTGGGTAAAGGTGCGGCCGGCAGAGTTATACACCCAGCCATGCGGGCCGGGGGCATAAAACAGCACATAGTCGTTCCCGTTCAGCAGGCCATCGCCCCCGTCTGATACTTCCAGGGCCAGCTCCGGCAGGTCGTCTGCCCGGGGCAGGCTGTTATTTTCCGGTAGCAGCTGCCCCCCGCTTCCAAAAATGCGTATGTTATTGGAAGACAACGATTGTGTATTGATCCCCATGCTATTGAGCTGGGATACCGGGATCTTATAAATACCGGGTTGGGTAACCGCCAGCTTGTACCAGGTACCGGTGGCCAATACGGAATGGGAAGCATAGGTGCGCTGCGCATGTGCCGGTAACCAGGCACTACACAACAGCAAAAGCAGCAGGCAATACAGCTTCATAAGGGTTTTATTATGGATACGGAGGCCGTATGCCCCGTAAATTTAATAAACCGGCGACACAAAGTGCAAATAACCCCTTGACAGACAAACCGGTTTGTAGTAAATTTAAGGGCCAAACCATTACAAATTAATTTTTTTCACTATAAAATAAAATATACTAAATTTGCGTTTACCTATAAAACCAATACTAAAAGCTGAATCTCATGCATAGATTAACCTCTCTGTCTTTGCTCTTAGGCACCAGTGTAATGCTGGCCACAACCGCCTGTAATAAGGATGGCGGAGGGCTGTTTGGCAAGAAAAAAGAAAAATCCTCCGCAACCGGCTGGAACTATAATGACCAGAAAATGGGTGGTTTCAGTGTGGCTAAAAGTAAGGACCAGCAAACCGGTCCGGGCCTGGTGTTTGTGCAGGGTGGTACTTTTGCCATGGGCGCTACCGAACAGGATGTGATGATGGACTGGAACAACATTCCCCGTCGTATCACGGTTTCCTCCTTCTACATTGACGAATCCGAAGTATCCAACGTACACTACCGCGAATACCTGTTCTGGTTACAGCGTATGTATGGCGAAAGCTTCCCGCAGGTATACCGCCAGGCTTTACCGGATACCCTGGTATGGCGTAGCGAGCTGGCTTATAACGAGCCGCTGGTGGAATACTACTTCCGTCACCCTGCTTACAACGATTACCCGGTGGTAGGCGTAACCTGGAAACAGGCTACCGATTATGCCAAATGGCGCTCTAACCGTGTGAACGAAAAGCTGCTGATGGATAAAGGCCTGCTTTCCAAGGGTGATATCACCAACCAGGCTGATGACAATACTTTTGATACTAAAGCATATACCGCCGGCCTGTACGAAGGTACGCCGGGTAAAATGTCTAAAAGCGTAAAAGACCAATTCAAGAATGCCGACGGCTCACCCCGTACTGCGCAGTTTGAAGATGGTATTATGCTGCCGGCTTACCGCCTGCCCACAGAAGCAGAATGGGAATACGCCGCACTGGGTTATATAGGTCAGAACCCCTCTCCTTCCAAGAAAGAAGGTAAACGTGGTGAAGAGTTGATCATGAACAAACAGATCTACTCCTGGGGCACCAACACCAGCGGTTTAAGGGATATCCGCCGTGGTAACTGGCAGGGCCAGTTCCTGGCGAACTTTAAACGCGGTTCCGGTGATAACATGGGTATGGCAGGTGGTCTGAATGACCGTGCTTCCATTCCCGGTCCTATCCGCTCTTTCTTCCCGAACAACTTTGGTATCTATAACATGTCCGGTAACGTAAGCGAATGGGTACTGGACGTTTACAGACCGCTGAACCCGATAGACGGGGATGACTTCAACTACTTCCGTGGTAACAAATTCCAGACTACCTACATGAACGGTGAAAATGAGCCGGAAAAAGATAGCCTGGGTGCGCTGAAAATGCGTGATGTAACCGATGAAGAAAGCGCTAACCGTTTGAACTACCAGAAAGGTGATGTGATCAACTACCTGGATGGTGATACCTTATCACAGGTACAATACGGTTACGGTGTAACCTCTCTGATAAACGATAAATCCCGTGTAGTAAAAGGTGGTAGCTGGAACGACCGTGCCTACTGGCTGTCTCCCGGTACCCGCCGCTATATGCAGGAAGATATGGCTACCAATACCGTTGGCTTCCGTTGCGCAATGGACCGCGTAGGTAGCCCGGAAGGTAACAAGTTTAAAACAGGTCAGCTGTTTAAGAAACAAAGACAGAAAAGATAGCAGAAAGCGTAAAGCTGAAAGCATAAAGCAAAAGCCCGGTAGTGATACCGGGCTTTTGTATTTTATTCGTCAGGGCCTTTATGCTTTGTGCTTTGTGCTTTATGCTTTATGCTCACTTCCACAACTGAAGTATTTCCTCCGTATGATTTTTGGAAACCGGCTTGTTAATGATCTTGTCTATTATGCCTTTTTCATTGATCAGGAAAGTAGTGCGGTGCGTGCCGTCAAAGATGCGGCCCATGAATTTCTTTTCGCCAAATACACCGTAAGCGTGTACGATCTTCAGATCCTCATCCGGCAGTAAGGGAAAAGGCAGATCGTATTTCTTTGCAAATTTCTGATGGCTCTTTTCACTGTCAATGCTGATGCCTACTACGGCGTAGCCCTTTGCCAGCAAGGTTTCATAATTATCCCGCAGGTTGCAGGCCTGCACGGTGCAGGTGGGCGTCATATCGTGCGGGTAAAAATAAAGGATCACCTTTTTGCCTTTTAAACCGGCCAGGGATACGGTATTGCCGTTCTGGTCCACGCCTTTGAATGCCGGTGCTTTATCGCCTTCCTTTAAATGATGCGTTGCTATTGCCATTGCTGTTGGTTTTTACTACCTGTTAAACGTAAGTACATGGGTGCCTGTATTACCGGCTATATCCGTTACTGTTAGCTTTAAGGTATGGGCGCCGGGGGAGCAATGCTCATCAAAAGTATAGGTAAGCACGTTGCTCTTGCGGGATAGCATCAGCCAGTGCCCGTCCAGCTCTGCGCGGTAGCTTTCAATACCGCTGTTATCGTTCATGCTGAAAGCCAGCTTAGCGGCTTTGGCAAGGTTAGCGCCATTTTTAACAGCACCCAGCACCGCAATCTTTGGCGCCGTGGTATCTACTTCCAGGTGAAAATCGCCAAAATCACGGAAGCGGCCTTTGTACCAGCCATTTTCCAGCGTGGTGCCGGATACACTTTCACCCATGCCGCTACGTACCATCACTATCTTATGCTGCAGCTCCAGCGGCACCATTTTATTGGCTTTCAGGCGCAGGTCAAATTCATTGTGAATGGGTATCAGCGGCGTATGCAGGTGGTAGATGTTGGACCAGGCTTTAGGGTTCATGCTGGGAATTTCCGTATAGCGGAAGCAGATACGGTCGTACAGCGCAGCTTCATCCAAAAAGAACTCTACCCAGTTATTTTCAAAAATATTGCGGCTTTCCGGGTACATGGTATTGGCGCAGGGCGGGTCTGGCGGTGCCTCACCAGCCTGCTGCAGGTCAAATTTCACAGTGCTGCTGTTGCCATAGGCATCTTTAACCAGCAGCTTTATATGATGCGGCGCGCCATCAGAAAGGTCAATGGTGCCATCACCCTTTATATCGTGATAAATATTCAGCTTATTACCGGGTAGGGAAAATACCAGCTGTATAAAAGGTCCACCGCCTTTTTTCACCTTATAGTCGATATGCGCATTCAGGTAACGGGTTTCTTCATAGCCAATATCATCCAGTTGAAAGGCTTCATTGGGTATATCGTTATCAAACAGCATTACTTCGTAGATGCCATTGGGATTGGTGGAATTACTCTGCCGGTCCAGCGCATTCAGGCCAATGCCTGCCTGCGAGGCCCTTACCTTAACGAGCGGCGTGGTGGTCACATATTCCCCGTTCACTTTTTTCACCCCTACCATTAAAGGCTGCTGCTCATAAATGCTTTTATCCATATTATACACGGCGATGCGGTATACTTCCGGGGCGCGGGTATCCGGTACATCAAAGCCGAACAATAAAGGGTTCAGTGGTTTTTCTGTTTGCGTATTACGGATCTCAAAATGCAGGTGCGGGCCCGCAGAGCCTCCGGTATTACCGCTCCAGGCTACAAAGTCGCCCTTCTTAACCGGGAACATGTTAGGCGGTATGCGTATATCCATGGCCCAGCTTTCCTGCTCATAGGCCTTTTGTTTTACATACTGCTCCAGGGCCGGGAAAAAGCGGTTCAGGTGCCCATATACTGTCGTGTACCCGTTAGGGTGTGTAATGTATAATCCATTCCCATAGCCCGCGTGCGATACGCTGATGCGGCTCACATACCCGTCTGCAGCAGCATGTACCGGCAGGTTTTCCCGCTGCTGGGTTTTAATATCCATACCGGAATGAAAGTGGTTGGGCCGCAGCTCCCCGAAATTGCCGGCCAGCACAATAGGAACATTCAGCGGGTTACGGAAATACCCCTGCGGATAATTTTTTCCGGGTAAGTACTGCGCGCTTAAAAGTTGGGGGAATAAACAGCAAAAGCCTATTAATTTCCTGATCATGAGTGCAAATGTAAGGGTCAGGGAAATATGCAGTATAAAAAAATACCCCCCGAAGGTTTTGCTTCGGGAGGTATAAGCTATTCAGCAACGCTTTTTACAGCTTTGACTTTACTTCCTTTATCAGGGATACAAACGCCGGGTTGGAGCGTATATCCGGCATCCAGGCCAGGCCCATCTGGCACAGATCGTATTCTTTTACAATCGTAGCGCCGGGCTTACCTTCTTCGGTAGAGAGGATCCAGATGGTATCTGAAATAGCGGCGGCATTCTCTATATCATGGCTGACAATGACCAGGGTGTTCTGCTCATGCAGGGTAGATACCTTCAGGAGCAGGTTTATCACCTTATCCACCATCAGTATATCCAGGCCGGAGAAAGGCTCATCCAGCAGAATAAATTTGTTGCCGGTTAATACCTGCTGAATAATGCTTACCCGCTGGCGCTGGCCGCCACTCAGCTGTGCCGGGTACTTTTTCAGGTGCTCTGTAAGCTCAAAAGTGTCCGCATAATCTTTTATGATCTGCTGCTTTTCCGCATCAGAGAGTTTTACCGCGGCATTATCCAGCCCTATTTTCAGGTTCTGGTAAATGGTGCGATGATTAAACAGCACATAGTGCTGCGGTACAATGCCCATTTCACCGGCCTGCACGGGGTGCTGATCTTCCTCAATATGTACCACACCGGAAGTAGGCTTAATTAAGCCGGCCAGGATCCTGAACAGCTGTGTTTTACCAATACCGCTGCGGCCTATAAGGGATACTACCTGTCCCTGCGCAACGCCTTCCCGGTGAATATCCTGGATGGAGAAATTAATGTCCCGTAGTATTTGTTTATCGCCGTACTGCAGGTTTACATCCTCAGCTTTCAGCAGTACTTTATGCTTGGTATAAGTATTCATTAACGGCGGGTTTGAAGTTGGGTGTAAGGAAATAACCAGTGGCGCATTTGCCCCAGCACATAATCAAACAATACCCCCAGTATGAAAATAATGACCAGGGTACCAAACACCGTTTCCAGCTGCACGTACTTGTTGGCTTTAATGAGCATTACGCCCAGGCCGCCTTCGCTCATGCTTAAGCCTTCCACGCTGGTGATCATTAACCAGGCAATGGCAAAGTTCTGCCGCATTACTTCAAACACCTGGTCCAAACGCCCGCGTACCACTACTTCCAGCCAGGTTTTCCAGCTGTTCATACGCAGGGTGGTGCACAGCTCAAACTCCTGCACATTAATGCCTTCAAACACGCTTAACAGGGACGTTACAAAGAAGGGTACAATACCAAAAATAAGCAGGCTTATTTTCAGCTGGTGCCCGTTCTGCGTCCATAAGGTGAACAGGAATATTAAACCGGTGAGGGTGAGGTACCGGCATTTTACCACAAACCGCGCAACAGGATAAAAGACCGGGATCATAGCCAGGTAGCTGATCAGCAATGCGATCACAATAGAGATCACCATTCCCTTAATAGTGAGCGATAAGCTGGCAAACAGGTTATCTACAAAATCACGGCTGCTTACAATGGTACCCAATGCCTGCAGCACCTTGGTGGGCGTGGGTATTAACCCGCCTCCGCTCAGCTGCCAGGCTATCAGCGCCAGCACCATTTCCACGGCCATCAGCAACACCATGTTACGTTTGCTGATAATACGCAGCGGCTCAAAGATCGATTTGATGAATTTCATCTCAATTATTTAGGATGAAGCAGGAAGTAAGCGATACAAAACCAGCCTTTTGCTGTGCAGTCTTACCTCCTGCTTCGTTTAATTAATTACCCAGCACAATCTGCACGCGCCTGTTACGGGCACGGCCTTCTGCAGTAGCGTTATCTTCTATTGGTTTGGAAGCGCCAAAACCTTTAGATTCCAAACGGTCGGCTGACAGGCCTTTGCTGATCAGGTAACTCTTCACCGCCTCAGCGCGGCTGTCAGACAACTTCAGGTTAGCGGCATCATTACCTACATTATCCGTATGGCCATAAACACCTAGCTTCAGACCTTCCGCTACCACGGCGCTTTTCAGGATCTCGTCCAGCACAGTATAAGAGGCGGGTTTGATCACAGCGCTACCGGTTTCAAACTGGATCTCGTATGACTTTGAAGATACCTCGCGGGTGATCTCCGGTGCGTAGGTTTCCTTGATAGCCGTACCTTCCAGCAGCTCCGGGTGGTTAGACACTACGGAGGTCAGGAAAGATTTATCGACCACTTTATTATACACAGGGTAAGTGGGGATCAGCTCGGGGTACATTTTGATGATGATATCACCAAAGGTGTTGTACACGATCTTGTAACGGTCCAGTCCATCTTTACCTAAACCGAACAGGTTAGCGGCATCTGCCAGGTTAAAGGCCATTGAGCCACCCAGGCTCACATTAATGCCCTGCGCGTCTTTTTCTTCCATACCGTTATAATACTTCAGCCAGTATGCACCATTCTGCTCGTTATACACTTTAGCGGAAACGTCTGCAGCAAAGGCTTTGGCTTCTGTAAAAGAACGCACCTGGTCGCCTGCCTGCGACAGGGCCATGATCAGGTTCTCTATATCCGTACGGTGATCGTATGCAAACTTTTTAATCGTAATGGTGATGTTCGGCATTTGTGATGCATACTCGCGGGTAGAGGCAATGTTCACCAGGCCGCCTTTTTTCTGTGCCACGTTCACATCGCCGGGAGTCCAGGTTGCAACACCATCTACGCCTACAGTAGTATCGCGGCTTACTTTTTTACCATCTACGATCATCTTACGGCTTTCAGAATAACCGGCAATGTATTTATTACCGGCATCCAGGAAATCGTTGGCGGCAATCAGGTTCACTGCATTACGATCGTAAGAGGTTTCATCCGGGTTCACGCGCAAACCGTTATCACCGGCCCATTTCAGCAGGATATTCATATCACCGTCGCGCAGTACGCAGGCAACTGTTTTACCCAGTGCATTCTTAGGATCGCGTTTCCAATCGGAGGGGCCCATCAGCTTATCCTCACCATAACTTTTACCCATGGCATAAAATGCAATAGGCTGGTAGTCGGGGCCCAGAGGCTCCAGCTCTTTGCTTAAAGCAGCAAAGAACATAGGCATCCCATCGCCCATGAAAGAAGCGAATACGCCCGGTGCATTCGGGTTGTTCTTATACTCCTGTGCAAACTTCACCATGTCGGCAACAGACTTGTTACAGTCGTCCTGGCGTTCCAGGGTCAGCTGCAGCTTGGCTTTGTCCAGCAGGGAACCCTTGGTGGTGTTAATACCACCATTGGCATACATTACCGGGAACTGGGAGTTCCAGGCCATAATTTTCCATACTATTTTAGTACCGCCGTTCAGCGCTTCGTCCTGCCCGGGTAAGGGCATCATTACTGCGTTCTTGCTTAATGAAGCTTCCGGTGCATCCGGCAGGGATACCTTTCCAATATCAGTAGCCGCTTTTGCTTCCTGCGGACGTTTATCCCACCATAATACTTTTGCTGCATAAATACCACCCAGTAATAATAGGATCAGTAATATTTTACCACCAGGTTTTACTTTCATTGACATCTTTAAATAATTTAGTTTGTTACGCTGAACGCTTAATGCGGAACGCTTAACGCTTCCTGCCTTTTGCTTCAGCTTATAATTTTTTTATTATGCTCAACGCTTAGGGCTAAACGCCTAACGCTGCTTATCTCTACTTTGTGCTTTATGCTTTCTGCTTTCCGCCCATCCGCTGCAATCAGCGTTAAGCGTTCGGCGTTAAGCATTCAACATTTAGCTTAGCAAATCATTATAGTTATCCTTAGCAACGGTACCGGGTACACGCTGATTTTCCGGCGCCGGTGTCCACTTCTGTGTATCCAGGCGGAAAGTAGTATCCGGGTCAAAGGATTCCAGCATCTGTAAGCCCTGCAGCTCATAGGTAGCGTTATCCAGGTCAATGGAGCGCATAAAATCCGTTGAGTAGTTAATGGCTTTTTTCATGCTGGACAGCTTAGTGGCAATATCCTCTTTCAGGAATTCCATAGACTGCTCTACCATCAGCTTTTTCTCCGGATCGCCCTTGAATATTTTCAGGGCAGAGGTCAGCGCCTTGTTACCGGATGTAACAGATTTATACAGGTCCTTTTTCAGCTCCAGCTCATTGCGCGCATCTTCTATCATGTAACCGCTGTTCTTGTGCACCTTGGTAAGATAGTCGCCTATCCTGGCCAGGTTATCACGTATAGGCGCCAGCTGCAGAATGTATTCTTTAATACGCGCTATCTGGCGGGTAGCATTGCCCAGCTCCGGCAGCATGTTATTATCCTGCGCCGCTTTGGCGCGTGCCATCAGCTGGTTAGCTTCTTTTTCCTTTTCTTTTATCTTCATGTCGATCTTCTCCTTCTGCCCGTCTACTTCAATAGACTGCTCATACAGCTTCTCGCGCTGTTTTTCCATATCCTGCACATAGTCTTCTGCTATAATGAAGGGATCCAGCTCTATTACAATGCCTACCAGTTTTTTCATGAGCCATTCATACAGGTAAAACAGGCTTAAGCGCAGCTTACGGTGTGTAACGGCATACAGGAATAAACCCAGGGATACCAGGGCTATACCAAAGTTGAGCGTGTTCCATACTACTTTAGTGAGGATGGGCACTACATAATAGCCGATCAGTACCAGTAAACCCAAACCGATGATAAGACCAAACTTACCGCCCGGCCGGTTCCAGTATGACTTTAGCTTTTGCCCTGCAGGTGCAGGGAAATACTGTGTTTCCATAATTTTTTTGGGATGTTAGTTTAAAGGGATGTTTGTATTTTTTGCAAGTCAGTTTCTATTTTATTGATCATGGCATTGCAGGCCAGCTGGTAACCCTGACGGCTACCCGCAATCTTCTGCTCCTGCTCTGAGATCTGTGCTTTCATTTGTCCCATTTGCTGCTGGGCAGCTGTGATCTCTTCGGTTAACCTTTTAATGGTTTCCGCATTCTGCGCTACCTTTTTTTCCAGGTCAGACAGTTGCTGCTGGCGGCCCTGCACTTCTGCCAACGCTTTTTCATTGGCAGCTTTTTCAAAGTCGGCACGGTCCTTTTCCACGATGGTTTTGTATTGTGCGGCTGTTTCCAGCAGTTTCTGCTTGTTCAGTCCCTGCACGCTCAGCGTGGCAAATACAGCAGCCATCCGTGTTTTTTCGTCCGGTACATGGGCCTCCAGTGTTTCCATCATCTTCCAGAACTCAAAATAGTCTGGTCCGGGCAGGTTGCTGCGCTCAAAGAGTGCAGAAAAGTGCTGCTCAAATTTGTCAATATCCGCCTCGCTTATAGTTACGGCCGGCTGACCTTTGATGTTACCCAAAGGGAATTTTTGCGAAAGGTTTACTTCCGCTTTAGATGATGAAGATTCATTGGGCTCAAATTCCACAAACAGGCCCAACGCCTTCTTAAGAAAGTTTGCCATTAGTGCATACGAATTGTTGAAGTATTGTCCAGTTAGGCTGGGTTACGTTAACTTACCAGGGGTGAGTGATTTAATAGAATAGACGCAGGTATAGGTACACGATTCGGGTCATTTAAAATTAAATACGCCTCAAGGTATCAGGTTAGGAATAATTACGGTTGATTACATCTTGTGTTTCATGTTAATTGTAGACGTAAAATTATAACATTTTTGGATATCCGGGCTAAAAATCGACTAAACGATTGATAACTAATTGTTAATGGAGGCCAAAAATACTCCCTAACATACTGTGAACTTATTTTTTTACTTTAGTATCCGCAATATAAAACCATGTCCATCCAGGTATCTGAACTTAGTAAAACATACGGTGAACAAAAGGCGGTTGATAACATTTCTTTTTCCCTGAACAAAGGAGAGATTGTAGGTTTCCTGGGACCTAACGGGGCCGGCAAATCCACCACCATGAAAATGATAACCGGCTACCTGCCCCCCAGCGGCGGACAAGCCCTGGTAAGCGGGTTTGATGTAAGCAAAGCCCCGCTGGAAGTGCGCAAACGCGTAGGGTACCTGCCGGAAGCCAATCCTCTTTACTTTGATATGTATGTGAAAGAGTTCCTCAGCTTTATTGCAAACGTACACCAGCTGGGCAAAAGCACGGCGGAGCGCATCCGTACTGTAATAGCGCTCACCGGCCTGGAACCGGAAAGCAAAAAGAAGATAGGCGCCCTTTCCAAAGGGTATAAACAACGGGTAGGCCTGGCTCAGGCCCTGCTGCACGATCCTGAAGTACTGATACTGGATGAGCCTACCTCCGGCCTGGATCCTAACCAGCTGGCGGATATACGGCAGGTGATCAAAAACCTGGGCAGCAACAAGACCGTTATACTCAGCACCCATATTATGCAGGAAGTGGAAGCCATGTGCAGCCGCGTAATTATCATTAACAAAGGCCAGCTGATTGCGGACGATACCCTGCAAAACCTGCAGCAGCGCCAGGCTGGTAACGGTTATATACAGGTAACTTTTGGGGAGCCGGTAGATGCGGCCGCCCTGGAACAGCTGCCCGAAGTAACGCGGGTAGTGGGCAGCGAGGGCAATACCTGGCAGCTTTTTACAGGTAATGTAGAGGCAGTACGCAAAAACCTGCTGCAATTTGCTTTGATAAATAACCGGAACATCCTTTCTTTGCAGAGCAATTCACAAAGCCTGGAAGCCATCTTCCGGCAGCTTACGAATTGATAACGGTTCACAATCCACGGTCCATAGAAACTACAAGCATCAACTGCCTTGCGTACAAGGCAATGGAACTATGGACCACGGACAACGGACTTCTTCAATCAATCCTAAAACACTAATAGTAAAACCATGAGTACCATTTCAGAGATCCATGCCAGGCAAATTTTAGACAGCCGTGGTAATCCTACCGTAGAAGTAGACATCACTACAGAAGATGGCCATTTTGGCCGTGCTGCCGTACCTTCCGGCGCTTCTACCGGTAAGCACGAAGCCGTAGAACTGCGTGACAACGATAAAAAAACTTACGTAGGCAAAGGCGTATTACAGGCTGTTAAAAATGTGAACGAGATCATTGCGGAAGAACTGGCCGGATGGGATGTAAATGACCAGGCAGGCATCGACAAAATGCTGATCGATCTGGATGGCACCCCCAATAAAGCCAAGCTGGGCGCCAATGCTACCCTGGCAGTGAGCATGGCCGTAGCCAAAGCCGCTGCTGAAGAAAGCAACCTGCCCCTGTACCGCTACCTGGGCGGCGTAAACGCAACTACCCTGCCCCTGCCGCTGATGAACATCCTGAACGGTGGTGTGCATGCTGATAACAAGATCGATTACCAGGAATTTATGATCATCCCAGTAGGCGCATCCTCCTTCTCTGAAGGCCTGCGCTGGGGTGTTGAGATCTTCCATACCCTGAAATCCGTACTGAAGAAGAAAGGTTACAGCACCAACGTAGGTGATGAAGGTGGTTTTGCGCCGGATATTCAGAGCAACGAAGAAGCTATTGAAACCGTACTGCAGGCAATTGAAGCTGCCGGTTACAAAGCAGGCGAGCAGATAGGTATTGCCCTGGATGCTGCCAGCAGCGAAATGTTTAACGATGCTGACAAAACTTACAAATTCTACAAAAGCTCTCAGAAAGTGATCAGCAGCGATGATATGGTTGCTTACTGGGCTGAGTGGTGTAAGAAATACCCCATCCTGTCTATTGAAGACGGTATGGCTGAAGACGATTGGGATGGCTGGAAGAAACTGACCCAGGCTGTAGGCAGCACTGTACAGCTGGTAGGTGACGACCTGTTCGTAACCAACGTAAAACGCCTGAAACAAGGCATTGACCAGGATATTGCCAACAGCATCCTGATCAAAGTAAACCAGATTGGTACCGTAACGGAAACCATTGATGCGGTGAACATGGCCCACAAAGCCGGTTATACCTCCATCATGAGCCACCGTTCCGGCGAAACGGAAGATACTACCATCGCTGACCTGGCTGTAGCCCTGAACTGCGGACAGATCAAAACCGGTTCTGCCTCCCGTACCGACCGTATGGCTAAATACAACCAGCTGCTGCGTATTGAAGAAGCGCTGGGTAATGTTGGCTTTTATCCGGGAAAATCCGTTAAATTTGGTAAGAAATAAACCAGATCTCAATTTTAGTGGTCAATACGTCCGGGTCCTGGGTTATTCCAGAACCCGGATCTTTTAAGACCTTTGCCACTTAAACCAATACATTTTGACACTGCCCAAGTCCATAAAAATACACCCGCTGCTGCGCAACAAGTTTGTGATAGCTATTGCAGCTTTTGTAATATGGCTGGGTTTCCTGGACCGTAATAACCTGCTCTCCCAGTACCAGCTACAAGCTGAAGTGAACAAGCTGGAGTCCCAGAAAGCATTTTTTAGAACGGAAATAGACAAAACCCGCGAGGAACAACGGGAGCTGCTTTCCAGCCCCGAAAAACTGGAAAAATTTGCCCGGGAACAATACCTGATGAAAAAGGATAATGAAGACCTGTTCATTATCAGGGAAGAAGCCACCACTGATAAATAAGCTTGCACTTTTCTAAAAAATTGCTATACCTTAACAATAGATTCCGCGTGTTCTCCGTTATTAAGCTGAATATTAGTTTATTGTATTAAAACAAATTTGCATGGGCAATTCTACTCTATCCTTCTCTGCTGTTTTACGTTCTGTGGCTGATAGCAAAAACAATTTTCAGGATATGTCTAAAGATCAGGAGCTCCCCCGTGAGGAGCGGGTTTGTCATACCCAAACCAAAAAGGCTTTGAACACCATCAAGTTCTCTCCCCGCGCTGAAACCCTAAAGGCTATTTTCGAGCACGCCCGGAAAAAAGGCTAAGCGGCAGCGGCGGTACTACAAGCCGACGTGAAATAATTGCAATTTGCTGGCTGTAAGCTATTTTTACAGCATGACGAAAAAAGAGCGCTTCGCATTCGTGCTGCACTACTTTGAAGAGCACGCACCCAATGCTGAAACGGAACTTATCTATGACAATCCCTACCAGCTGCTGGTAGCCGTGATCCTGTCTGCACAGTGTACCGATAAGCGGGTGAATATGACCACCCCTGCTATTTTTGAAAAGTATCCCGACGTTTATGCCTTAAGCAAAGCCACGTTTGACGAATTATTCCCTTACATCAGAAGCATCAGTTACCCCAACAATAAAACCAAACACCTCATTGGCATGGCCAATATGGTGGTGGAAAATTTTAACGGGGAAATACCGGCCACGGTAGCTGAACTGATAACCCTGCCGGGTGTAGGGCGCAAAACAGCCAATGTGATCACCTCTGTTGTACATCAGCAACCCAACATGGCGGTGGATACACATGTGTTCCGCGTATCGGCCCGGATAGGCCTGACCACCAATGCCAAAACACCGCTGCAAACAGAACAGCAATTGCTGCAATACATTCCTAAAGAGAAAGTACATATTGCCCACCACTGGCTTATACTGCATGGGCGCTACATTTGCGTGGCACGCACACCAAAGTGCGGAGAATGCGGTTTAAGAAAGGTGTGCAAGTATTACCAACAGGTGATCAGTAAACAACAATAACACATGGCCAAGCCCTTCCTCACAGCACAATGGCGCAATTTGCTCATGATCAATTTTGCCATTACGCCTGCCCTGCTGCAAAAATATGTGCCACACCGCACGGAGCTGGATACCTGGAACGATACGAACTACATAAGTCTTGTGGGTTTCCTTTTCCGGGATACCAAAGTAAAAGGTATTGGCTTTCCCATGTACCGCACATTTGAGGAGGTGAACCTGCGCTTTTATGTTCGTTATAAAGAAGGCAGCAGCTGGAAACGCGGTGTGGTATTCATTAAAGAGCTGGTGCCCAAATACCTGATCACTTTTGTAGCCAATACTTTGTATAAAGAAAAATATGCTACACTGCCCATGCGGCACCGCTGGCATTCGCCGGATGAAAATACCTTACACGTAGCGTATGAGTGGAAAGTAGGCAATGAATGGAACTTCCTGAAAGCCAATGCAGCTGCGGCCCCCACCGCTATTATACCCGGCAGCGAAGCTGAATTTATTACGGAACACTACTGGGGCTATACGCAAAGCGGTCCTGAACTTACCTCTGTTTATGAAGTAACACATCCCCAGTGGCGCGTGCATGAAGTATTTGATTATGATTACCGTTGTAACGCGGAAGCGCTGTATGGGCCTGCATTTGCAGAGGCGCTTGCACAAAAGCCGGTATCTGCATTACTGGCGGAAGGTTCTGATATCAGCGTGCAGCCCAAGCTGCGTTTGTAAGCTGCCTGCATGTTTTAATTTGTAGTACAGATCGTAAATCTTTTTTACTATCTTAAATGCCTAATCGTCATCCCTTATTACAAGAACAAGCTAAAGGTCCAACGTATGAAACCAGCCGTTATATTGCAGCTTGCCCTCATGATGTTCCTTGAGTACTTTGTATGGTGCGCATGGTACGTAACTATGAGCACCTACATGTCGGTACACCTGCAGGCTAATGGGGTGCAGATAGGCTCTGCCTATAGCGCACTGGCCATTGCCACCATGATCTCTCCTTTTTTTGTAGGGATGGTTGCCGACCGCTTTTTTGCAGCGGAAAAGCTCATGGGGGTGCTGCACCTGGTGGGCGGCCTTGTACTTTTTTTAACCCCGCAAATAACTAATACGCTGGTATTTTACTGGGTGATATTATTGTACTCATTGCTGTATATGCCTACTATAGCGCTTTCCAATACAGTGGCTTTTTCGCAGATGAGCGATCCGGGCAAACAGTTTCCGTTCATACGGGTGTTTGGTACCATTGGATGGATTGCAGCCGGTGCACTGGTAGGCAACCTGGGTATAGAAACTACTTCCATCACCTTTTACATTGCTGCAGGCGCCTCTGTTCTATTGGGCCTGTTCAGCTTCATGCTGCCTAAAACACCGCCCAAAGCCCGGGAAGCCAGTGATGTCAGCGCTGCTAAAGCATTGGGCACAGAGGCCTTTGTGCTGTTCAAAGACAGGTCTTATGTTATCTTCTTCATTGCGGCCATACTGGTGTGCATACCGCTCTCTTTCTATTATGGCTTTGCCAACCTGTTCCTCAATGATGCAGGTATGCATAATGCTGCCGGTAAAATGATCCTGGGGCAGATCTCCGAAGGCCTGTTCATACTGGCTATTCCATTATTATTTAACCGCATTGGCGTTAAGAACATGCTGTTACTGGGCATGGCCGCCTGGATACTGCGTTACATCTGCTTTGCCTATGGCGATAGCGGAGCGGGCCTGTGGATGTTATATGCCGGTATAGTGCTGCATGGCATCTGCTACGACTTCTTCTTTGTAACAGGTTATATGTACACGGAAAAGAAAGCCGGTGAAAATATAAAGAACGCTGCACAGGGCATGTTTACCTTTGCCACTTATGGCTTAGGCATGTTCATCGGTACCTGGTTCTCCGGCTTTGTAGCCGAACACTATACCGTTAATCATACTTATAGCTGGAAACCTATCTGGATGGTGCCTGTTTATATTGCAGCAGCTGTACTGGTGTACTTTGTGCTGTTTTTCCGCGAAAGCAAAACAACGAAATGATTCTATTTACGATTTTAGATTTACGATCTTAGATTTGGGGATCGTATACATTAATCATCCACGGTCATCAGATCTAAAATCGTAAATCGTACATCTAAAATCTCTTCATACTATGGCTAAAATATCAATGTTAGGCTCCGGTTTTATCGGGCGCTTCTATGCAGATTCCCTGCAGGGACAAAGAAGCAGGGACAAGATTGTTAGTATTTATTCCCGCCGGGAAGAAAGCGCAAAGAAGTTTGCGGAAGATTACCAGGTAGCCCACTGGACTACCGAAATGGAGGCTTCTATTTCGCATCCAGAGGTAGAAGTAGTATGTATTTCCCTGCCTAACAACCTGCACGAGGCAGCCGTGCTGTTATGCTGCAAACATAAAAAGGGCGTTATCTGCACCAAGCCCCTGGGCCGTAATGCGGAAGAAGCCAAACGTATGATGGAGGCCGTAGAAAAGGCCGGTATTTTTAACGGTTACCTGGAGGACCTGGTGTATACCCCCAAATTCCTGAAAGCGCTGGAAAGCGTGCAAAACGGGGCTTTGGGCCGCATACTCTGGGCTAAGTCAAGAGAAACACATCCTGGCCCGCACAGCGAATGGTTCTGGGATAAGGAGCAGGCCGGCGGCGGCTGTATCCTTGACCTGGGCTGCCATTGCGTGGAAATAGCCCGCAGCTTTATTGGCAAGGATATTAAACCCGTTGAAGTAATGTGCTGGGCCGATACGCAGGTAAAACCCATTGATGCGGAGGACCATGCCATTGGCCTGGTAAAGTATGAGAATGGCGCTATCGGGCAGTTTGAAGTAAGCTGGACCTTCCGCGGCGGCCTGGACCTGCGCGATGAAGTAATGGGTACGGAAGGTACCATTTGGGTGAACAGCTTTTTGCGTACCGGTTTTGAAATGTTCACCACCGGCAAGGGCGCAGACTATGTTGCGGAAAAAGCAGAAAGCAACACCGGCTGGTTATTCCCCGTAGGCGATGAGCTGAATGAGCTGGGTTATAACCATATGTTCACCGATATGTTCAACTCCATGGAAAGCGGCAAACCTGCCCGTGAAACCTTCTATGACGGATATGTGGTGAATGCCGTGCTGGATGCCGCTTACCGCAGCGCAAAAAGCAAATTATGGGAGCCTGTGCAGCTGGATGTATGGCGGGGTAAAACCGGTGTGGAAAAAGGAAAAGGCTATACGGAATATGATGAGCAGTACTACCTGGTAAAAGAAGAAATGACCCACTTTGGCGCAAAGAAAGTGATATTGAAAGATAAAAAGAGCGGGCAGATTATTGAGAAAACGCTGTAAATGCGCTGACATTACTGATAAAAAGCAAAAAGCCCTGACAGATTTTACTTGTCAGGGCTTTATATTATGGCAAAGTATTTCGCTTAGATCAATTCATCTGCACATCTAATCAACCCGTTCTCACAATAAACGCTTTCCCCAGCGTATGATTTACTTCTACCTCTTTTAAGGTTCCTTTCTGGTAGCGGTAAAAGTTCTTTTTACCATCCGGTAATGTAAGTTCATATTCGCCATTACCCAGGGATTTCAGCACCAGGAACTTACCCAGGGTTTCGGAATAAATACGGTTGATCTGTTTGGGTTCTGCAAAGTACAGATCAGATACGGAATGCAGGATCTCGGTATTATTGAGCGCGCTTTGTTCCCCTTCTACATTTATCAGGTAACGGGCGCCTTCCCGGCGGGTAATGGTGGCCTTGGCATCATCACTGTTCTTGCCGGAGCTGCGTGTTACCCGCGACTGTACCAGCACATTGTTATTGTAGTCGCAGGATATATCCGTGAACTTGGATACAAAGCGGGTTTCCAGGCTGCTTTTTATTTCCATGTGCCTGGCTGCACCGTTTATGTTACAACGCGCCTCCACGGTTCCTACAGGGTGCGAGCCCAGTCTTATCTCAAATGTATGTACCTGTGCCTGAAGCGGGTTGCTGGCCACTAAACAAGATCCAATTATAAAACACAGGCGGATAAGACGATTCATAAAAATACTCCTGTACTACAATATGGAAAATACGAAAAATCCTGCCCGGATGGGCAGGATTCGCTTAAAATATTTAAAAAAATAATTATTTCAATTCATGCAATATAAAGCCGGTAAACAGCGTTTAGGCCAGCATTTCTTTGATCTTTACCACCAGCTCACCCTTGGTAATGGGTACGCCCATAATCTTGTGATAACCCTGCGCATCGATCAGGTACTGGTCGCGGATGATTTTGATCAGCTGGCCATTATTGATCTCGGGGATCAGTACCTTGTCAAAGCTGCTTAACAGGTCGCCCAGGTTCTTGGGGAAAGGGCGCAGGTGGCGGAGGTGCGCATGCGCTACCTGGTGGCCTTCTTCCAGCAGGTCCAATACTGCGCTCTTAATGGCGCCATAGGTGGAGCCCCAGCCCAGCACCAGCACCTTGCCGGTATCCGGTCCCAGCTCAATGGTTTGCGGGGGTATATGATCGGCAATACGGTCTACTTTTTCCTGGCGGATCTTCACCATCAGCTGGTGGTTTTCCGGATCGTAGCTTACGTTACCGGTAATGTTCTGTTTTTCCAGGCCGCCAATACGGTGTTCCAGGCCGGGTGTGCCGGGTACTGCCCAGGGGCGTACCAGGTTCTCATCGCGGTGGTAAGGCAGGAACTGTTCCTCTCCTTCTGCCAGGCCGGTCTTGAATTTCACTTCTATCGGCTGCAGGTCGGCGCTTTTGGGAAAACGCCAGGGTTCAGAACCATTGGCAATGTAACCATCGCTCAGGAAGATCACCGGCGTCATATGTTTTACAGAAATGCGGAATGCTTCATAGATCGCTTCAAAACAATCAGAAGGTGTGGAGGCGGATACAATGGGCATCGGGCACTCGCCGTTACGGCCGTAATAAGCCTGTAACAGATCGCTCTGTTCTGTTTTGGTAGGTAAGCCTGTGGAGGGGCCGCCGCGTTGAATATCTACGATCAGTAAGGGTATTTCCAGCATTACAGCCAGGCCCATAGCTTCCCCTTTCAGGGCCATACCCGGGCCGGAAGTAGTGGTTACTCCCATTTGCCCGCCGTAAGAGGCGCCGATGGCAGAGGTAATACCCGCAATTTCATCCTCCGCCTGGAAGGTGCGGATGCCGAAGTTCTTATAGCGGCTCAGCTCATGCAGGATGTCGGATGCCGGCGTAATAGGGTAAGTGCCCAGGAACAGCGGCAGGTTTGCCTTTTGTGAGGCTGCTATCAACCCATAGGCCAGCGCCGTGTTACCAGTAATGCTGCGGTAGGTGCCGGGCTCCATGCGGGCCTTTTCTACCTTAAAACGGGTGCTGAAAGAGGCTTCTACCGTATCGCCAAAATTATAGCCGGCGTGCAGCACCTTCATGTTACTGTCAAAGATCTCCGGTTTCTTTCCAAACTTTTCTTTCAGGAAGTTCTCGGTGCTTTCCATGCTGCGGTTATATAACCAGTACAGGAAGCCCAGCACGAACATGTTCTTGGCGCGGTCCTTTTCCTTCATACCCATGGTGGTATCCTTCAGCGCTTCGCGCGTCATTTTGGTAACATCCATGGTATGCAGCTGGTAATTCACCAGGGAACCATCTTCCAGGGGATTTACACCTTCCGGGTAGTTAGCCAGGCGCAGGTTCTTGGAATCAAAACCATCTGTATTGGCTATTACAATACCGCCTTTTTTCAGCGCTTTCAGGTTGGCTTTTAAAGCGGCGGCATTCATCGCTACCAGCACATCACAGGCATCGCCCGGGGTAAATATACGGTTAGAAGAAAAGTGCAACTGGAAACCGCTCACGCCGGCCAGGGTACCCTGGGGGGCGCGTATTTCAGCGGGGAAGTCAGGGAAGGTGCTCAGGTCGTTCCCGATCAGGGCGGTGTTATTTGAAAACTGGCTGCCGGTAAGCTGCATCCCGTCACCACTGTCGCCGGCAAATTTTATTACTACGTCTTCTATCTGTTGAATAGGAGTGTTAGACATTGAATCGACTGTTTATTAAAGTGCAAATGTAGCATTTCACAAGGGAGTAATCCTACTCATATGCGGAATAATACGTATCCACCACAAAAGTACACAAAGCAGGTAGACTTTAATCGGCGGAAACGTTTATGGGCATTGCTTCTTGTTATGGGTAATAACTTAAAGTTATGAGGGAGACTTGTCTATCAGGCCTTTACGTATGGCCTGCTCCACCGGGTTGTAAGCTCCATCCCGGCCTTCAATAACCAGGTCCTCTTTCAGCAGCAGCGGAGGCTGGGCTAAAAAGCGGGGCTTCGTACCATGGTGAGGCTGGGCGGCATGTACCAGGAAGGGGTGGCACAGGTATACGGTGCCTGCTTTGCCTGTGGCCAATATTTCATCCCTTGCCGGCAGACCGTCCAGCCCGAGGGCCAGCTCCATAAAGGAAAGCCCCTGTTCGCCGGCAGGCTGTAATAAACGGGCCACATCCAGGTGAGAACCGGTGCGGATCCTGGTGGGTGCATCCTGCGCGCCCACATCCGAATAAAGGAATAACATGAGCAGTCCCCTGCCTTTTGACCGCACATTAATACGCCAGTCAAAATAATTACCGGGATCTTTGCCCGGAAAGCCGGCGTCCACATGCCAGCCTGTATCTCCAGGGTCCTGATGCGAGGGAAAACGCACGGGAAAAGTACCCATGGCACGCGGCGGGATCCATCTTCCGGTGCCTAACAGCTGATCAAATGCACTATGTAACACCGGTGTGTTGGCCGATTGTATAAAAGGTGCCTGGGTGTACATACCCAGCCTTACTACAGGGTTTATCCAGGTTGCCGGATCATGGGGATCTGCGTTAATGTCTTTCCAGAGTATATGCCGCACTTCTTCCGCCAGCGTGGTGGGAAATGCATGGTCAATACGTACAAAACCATTATTGATAAAAGCGGTGAGCTGTTCTTTACTTAAAACTTCCTGCATGATGATAATGAGTATAGATGAACAAATACAATAACTAAACTTACCTCCCGGGGAGGGAGGTATTATACCTGCGGTATAAAAGGAAGCTTAAAGTGTGGGAGCCATCATCATCATTTTGTAAAGTTAAGCATCTTTCTGTATTTGCATAAAATGCAGATAAATCTTACCTTATTCGCCTGTTCATAAAAGCTGGTTCCACGCAGCTTCCACTAAAAAAATCAATTGTATGCATAAAAAATTTCTTGTACTGGGAATGAGCTGTTTGCTGGCTGCAGGCGCTGCACAGGCAACATCCCTTACTACTGCTCCGGCGCATGTTATGGCCGATTCCTCTAACCTGATCGGGCGCTGGGACCTTACCATTGACCAGAATGGTAAACCTGCCCCCTCCTGGCTCGAAGTAAAGCTCTCCGGCAACCGTGCGCTGGTAGGCTATTTTGTAGGCGTTTCCGGCAGCGCGCGCCCGGTATCCCATGTGTATTTTGACAATGGTAAGTTCCGCTTTACCATTCCGCCGCAATGGGAAAAAGGCGACCAGGATTTTGTGATCGAGGGAGAGCTGACCGGGGAAGGCATACAGGGTACCATTACTACCAGTGAGGGTAAAACCTACAACTGGAAAGGCGTAAAAGCGCCTTACCTGAAAAGGGCCAGCGCACCGGTTTGGGATAAACCCATTAACCCTTTTAACGGAAAAGATCTAAGTGGCTGGAAAGCGCTGGGCGAAAACCAGTGGGTAGTAAAAGACGGGGTGCTTACCAGCCCGCATTCAGGGGCTAACCTGATCTCCGAAAAAACCTTTACAGATTTTAAGCTGCATGTTGAGTTCCGGTACCAGAAAGGCAGCAACAGCGGCGTGTACCTGAGAGGCCGTTATGAAACGCAGATAGAAGATAGCCCGGCAGATGCACATCCTGCCAGTGTGCTGTTCAGCGGCATATATGGTTTCCTGGCGCCCAGCGAAATTGCAGCCCTGGGGCCTGATAAATGGCAGACCTATGATATTACCTTAATTGGCCGCATGGTAACCGTGGTAGTGAACGGGAAAACCGTGATCAGCAACCAGGAAATACCCGGCATTACCGGTGGTGCGCTGGATAGCAATGAAGGCGAGCCGGGGCCCATTTATATCCAGGGAGATCATGGCCCTATTGAGTTCCGGAAGATCGTGATCACCCCTGCGAAGTGATCCCGGCATACCAACTATTCTTTGTATTTTTGATGTGTTAATCTGTAACACAACATTTACACTATGGCATTATTTCAATCCAACAACCCTGTACTGAAAGAGAGTACTTTTCAACAGGCAACACTTGTGCAGGACGGCAACGCTATGACCCTGCGCGGTACCGTAAACAAAATGGTCTTTTTACTCCTGCTGGTAATGGCATCATCCGTTTACTCCTGGGGTATTTTTGCCAAAGGCGCATCCATCCTGCCTTACCTGGCCGGTGGTGGTATTGGCGGTTTTGTGCTGGCGCTGGTAATTGTTTTCAAAAAAGACTGGGCGCCTTACCTGGCACCTGCCTACGCTTTGTGCGAAGGTTTGTTCCTGGGTGGTATTTCTGCCATGTACAGCAGCTTATATGAAGGTATTGTACTGCAGGCAGTGGGTCTTACTTTTGGTACATTCATAGCCATGCTGGTTTTATACCGTGCCCGCGTGATCCGTGCTACGGAAAAGTTTAAGGCTATTGTATTCACTGCAACTGCGGGGATTGCTATATTTTATCTGATTGCTTTTGCGCTGCGTTTTTTCAACATCAATATTCCTTTCCTGCATGAGGGCAGTACCATAGGTTTGATCTTTTCACTGGTAGTAGTGGCTATTGCTGCCTTAAACCTGATCCTGGATTTTGACCTGATAGAAAATGGTGTAGCGCAGGGTGCGCCTAAATACTTTGAATGGTATGCATCCTTTGGTTTACTGGTAACGCTGATCTGGTTATACCTGGAAATATTACGCTTATTATCTAAGTTAAACCGCCGCTAAACAAACAGTTTATAACTCATCCGTGAGGGCTGCCATCTTGATACGATGGTAGCCCTTTCTGTTTTAACAAGTCTATAACACAACAAAAACAACATGCCTGCGTTTTTCTTGAAACGCTTAAAACACGCCACAAGGGCGGGTTTCGCTAAAGAAATGTTAAATAAGGCACACACAATTTCAGGGGCCACTGTGGCATGGTAATTGTAAAATTCTATGCAGGCTGATTCCTGGCAATCAATACAAGTTCTTTCAAACCGCTATACACCGCTTACAACAGATCAGCTTTTAAAACAATTAAATGTGTGTGTTATGAATAAGATCAAAGTAAGCCTGTTAGCACTCGCCGCCGTTGCCTTCAGTGCGTATGCATTCAAAGGCGTAGATGGCTCCATAACAGGCAAAGTAAGGCCGGCAGATGGGGCTACAGAAGCATGGGCGGTACAAGGGTCAGATACGTTGAAAACAGCGGTTTCTGATGGCGCATTTACCTTCACCGGTGCCAGGGCTGGTACCTACACCGTGGTGATAGATGCCAAGGATCCTTTTAAGGACGCCACCATTAACGATGTGAAAGTGGAAGATGGGAAAGCCACTGACCTGGGCGAGATCAATTTACAACAATAACCAAGAGCAATAGTTGGTTTTCATAGGGGTTAATCAAAAAGCCGGTTAGATACGTCTGTATCACCGGCTTCTTTTTTTAGCAGAATAGTGGGCAGTTGGCAGTCAGCGGGAGAGTAGCTCACATAAACTAAGTATACAATACCTATTACATTACAATAATGTGATAGGTATTTTTTATTGATGTACTGCCTTATGACTGCCAACTGCCAACTGCAAACTGCCAACTAAAAACTGCCAACTAATTTTCCTTTCCTTGTAGGGGTAGCTCTTCCCTTTTCCGTTATAGTATTAAAGCAACAGTTATGATTATAAAAAAGGATGTCCTTGTCGTAAACGGCAGCCTTTGCATCACCTGCCTGCTTTTATTGATCGTCATTTTCAGCTATATCCTGTAAATGCCGCCAAAATCGTCACACTATGCACACACAAAGTACACCTGCGCTTGCAGGAGCTGGCATAAGTGATAGCCTACCGAATGGTAACAAAAGCTATTTTTGTGCTATGCCCGATAATGCCAGGTTACACGAATTATTACAGGAAGATGAACAGGCCTTTATGGAACTGCTCTTTAAATCCTTCTTTCCCCTTGTTTGTAAAACCATTTACCGGCTGGTACAAGATACCGCCACTGCAGAAGACCTTGCCCAGGAAGTGTTCATACGGATATGGAACCGGCGCAGCGCCTTACAGGAGGTGTATTTTAAAGCGTACCTGCACAGAGCAGCAATTAACATGGCATTAGACCACCTGGACAAGCACAAACGGCAGGGCAAACACCTGTCTATAGAAGAGGATATGATACAGCTGCCGGCCAGCTCCGGTACAGCGGAAAGTCCGCACCGGCTAAAACAGACCACCGCGCACATTCACCAGGCTATTGACCGCCTGCCGGAGAAGTGCCGGGAAATATTTATCCTGAGCCGTTTTGAGGAAATGACCTACCGGGAAATAGCCGCTACGCTCAATATTTCTATAAAAACAGTCGAGAACCAGATGATCACCGCGTTAAAGAAACTAAGAGTATCCCTGCAGGATTACCTGGCTGTGATATTCCTGGTAGCATGCAGTTCCTTATATCTTTTACTCCTACAATTTTAATGGTATGTCTTACGAGTTAGACCATATAGAAACGCTTATTGCCCGTGATATTGACAACAGCCTGAGCCCCGGAGAAAAAGAGGTGTTACAGGCCTGGCTGGATGAGGATGAGACCAACCGGCAATACTATGCTGCGCTGAAAAGCACCTGGGCGCTCACCGGCAAGGCAGATACGGATTTTACACCCTCAACGGAAAGGAACTGGGAAGCTTTCAAACAGCAAATAACTGCTACGCCCACACGTAGTATATTCCATACCTACCGGCATGTGCTGCGTATAGCGGCCAGCGTTATACTGCTGGGCGGCGCTGCTACAGCCTATTTCATGTTCTTCCAACACCCGGAAGTATCGGTTGCTACTCTTGCACATGAGAAGAAAACCGTTACTCTGCCGGATGGCAGCAAGGCCTACCTGAACCAGAACAGCAAGCTTACCTACGCTGCTAATTTTGAGGGTAAGGAACGTGCCGTGCATTTGGAAGGGGAAGCATTTTTTGAGGTAACACAACATACTGCGCAACCTTTTATTGTATATGCCAGCCATACGCAAACACAGGTGCTGGGTACTGCCTTTGATGTAAAGGCTTATGATGTAAGCCAGGTAGAAGTAGCGGTGGTAACGGGTAAGGTAGCCTTTTCCAAACGTGATAACCAGCAGGAAAAGCTGCTGCTCTCCGGTGGCAGCCGCGGTGTATTAAAAGATACCAAAGGCCCGGAGCAAATGCGCATTGAAGATCCCAATTTTATGGCGTGGAAAGAGAACCGTCTTTCTTTCCAGGATACACGCCTGGGTGATGTGATCAATACTTTACAGAATTATTTTGATGTGCGCATAACGCTAGCTGATAGTGATATGGCGCGTTTCCGCTACAATGGTACCTTTGATCCGGAACAACTGGGGAATGTTGAGAGCGTGCTGGAAGTAATATGCCCTACCATGAACCTGCGCTGGACCAAGAACCAGCAGGGTGAATATACCTTACACAAACAATTAGACCTTTAACACAACCACATAAACAGCAATAAAAAGCCCTCCGCTAGCGGAGGGCTTTTTTATATAAGATCATATCTTAATCAGATCAGGCGGGAGTTGTACCACCACCCAGTTTGCATTTCTGCAGCACTTCCCATGATTTGCCGTTATGGCGCAGGAAGTACAGGTTATTTACCTTAAAGGTGGCCTGGTATTCTTTGTTCTCATACTCCGGCCATGCTTTGTTGAACTGATCATCTTCCAGGTCTTTAAAGGCCACGGTAACGTGCGGGGTAAAACCGGTGCGGGCCAGCATGGTGCTGAAACCAAATTCCTTGCGCAGGAAGTTGATCAGCTGCCGGTGCATAGCAGACATGGTTTCACTTTTTTCTACGTTAATGAACAGTACACGGTTCTGCTTGTTGGGGAAAGTACCAAAGCCATTCAGGGATACCTCAAAAGGCGCCTGGCTTTTAGCAAATTCAGCCAATTCATCGCAGAAGGCTTTTTCCAGTGCAGGATCAGCCGTGAAAGGTACCTGCAGTGTAATATGGGGTAATACTTTCAGTGCGTAAGTAGGACCATATTGTTCTGCAAATTCCTGTTTTATTTTAATGATCTCCTTACCTACTTCGGCAGTAGGCAGCAGTGCAATAAAGTAAATTTTGTTATCGGGTTTGGGCGTGAAAGGCCTTCTCATGCCGCCGCCACCAGGTCTTCTCTGGCCGCCGCCGCCATAGCCACCACCGCCACCACCGCCGCGGTTGTAACCACCGCCGCCACCGCCGCGGTTGTAACCACCACCGCCGCCGCCACGATCGTAACCACCGCCGCCACCGCCGCGATTGTAACCACCGCCGCCACCGCCGCGATCGTAACCACCGCCGCC
>NZ_FOBB01000012.1 GCF_900109685.1 Chitinophaga rupis
TTCTACTTTTAAAAGGGCTTCCTTTAATTGTTTTTCCTTATCTGTATTGGAGGCTCCTGCTTTTAGGTCCGGTGAGCCAACTGCTGGATCTTTTTTAACTACTGGCAGCTGATCCTGGCTGTAATGCCTTTCGTACCAGGACACCATACTCCTAACGACCTCTCTGTTTTTAAGGCCGTACTTCTTTGCCAACTCCCCATAGCTTTGATCTGTCGATAGATATTCCCGGGCAACGCTGATTTTCAAGGTCTCGGCGTAGATAGGAGGTGGTCCTAATGATTTTCCTTTCATGTTAGTAATTTAATTAATCCTTAATTAACCCCCAACATGTAAAGTCAATTCTGAATCAATACAGAATGCAAGTAGTAATGGATACCTGGTTTATTCCACGGGGTACCCAAATAAAAACAGGCTGTATCAGTATATGATACAGCCTGTTCCCTTCTTAAAGGATATCTTTTATGTTATTCCGTTTTCAAACTCTTTACCGGGTTGGCTACTGCGGCTTTTACCGCCTGGAAGCTGATGGTAAAAAAGGCAATTAATAATGCCAGTAAGGCGGCTATGGCAAATACCCACCATTGGATGCTGATACGGTAGGCAAAATGCTGCAGCCATTGCTGCATGCCCCAACCCGCAATGGGAGCGGCTATGAGCGCTGCTATAATTACCAGCTGCAAAAATTCTCTGGATAATAAGGTTACTACCTGGCTTACTGAGGCGCCCAGCACTTTACGGATGCCGATCTCTTTCACCTTTTGCTCTGCCGTGAACAGGGCCAGGCCGTACAGTCCCAGGCAGGAAATAAATACGGCCATAATGGTGAAAATGGTAATGATAGTACCGGTACGCCGCTCCATTTCATAATTATGCTGGAACTGCCGGTCTAAAAAGTAATATTCAAAAGGCTCTTCGCTGTTAAGGGTTTTCCAGGTAGCGGCCAGAGATTGCAGGGCGCTTTGCAGCTGCTTTGTATTGAGGTGCACCATCAGGTAGTTATACTGCCCCTGCTGCATTTCAAAGCTGTAAGATTTAATGGGTTCCTGCAAGCCTTCAAAGTGAAAGTTCTTCGTTACGCCAATGATCTCGTAGGTATACTTGCGGTCCTGCCAGTCAAAGAAAATGCGTTTGCCAATAGCTTCTGCCGGCTGGTAACCCAGCTCCCTGACGGCTTTTTCATTTAATACGATCTTGTTAAAACCGGCAGTATCTGCTGCAAATCCGTTGGAGAAAAAGCGGCCGGCCAGCAAGGGGATCCGCAAAGTGGCGGCATAATCATAGTCTACCCAGTTGGAGCGGATGCTTACTCCTTCTTTGGACGATTTACCTTCTGTATAGAAACTTTTATCAGAAAGTACGGAGGTGCCCGGGTAAGTATCGCAGCCGGAGGCCTCTGCTACAAAGCTGCTTTTTTTGACCTCTGTTTTAAAAACTTCATACATCTTTTTGGCATGCGCTGTTCTCAGGGGTATCACTACTTGCTGCGATTGCTGGAAACCCAGCTGCTGGTGCTGCATGTACCGCATTTGCTGCAAAATGATGATGGAGGCCAGGATGAGGCAAATGGCAATGGCAAACTGGAAAACCACCAGCCCCTTGCGTACGAACACTGCGGCAAAACTGTTCTTTAGCCGGCCCTTTAATACCTGCACCGGGCGAAAGGCGGAAAGGTAGAAAGCCGGATAGCTGCCGGCCAGCAAACCCGCCACCAGCGTAAGTATCACAAAAGCGGTAATGTACAAAGGATTGGCCAGCACATTTAAGGTGATGGCGCTTCCGGAAATATCATTGAACAAGGGCAACAGAGCGGCCAGTAAAATAACGGCCAGCACTAATGCAATCACGCTGGCCAGCACCGATTCGCCTATGAATTGCTGTACCAGCGAGCCGTTACCGGCGCCAATGGCCTTGCGAATACCCACTTCCACCGCGCGTTTGCTGCTGCGGGCAGTGGAAAGGTTCATGAAATTAATACAGGCAATCACCAGTATGAATACCGCGATCAGGATGAGCATGTATACATAGGTAATGCTGCCATTGCGGGCAAACTCCGCATCCAGGTGGGAGTGCAGGTGAATAGCCGTTACCGGCTGCAGGAAATGTTTTTTATCGAACCCGGCTGCTTTCAGCCATTTGCGCTCATATTTTTCTATAAAGGCGGGGAATTTACTTTCCAGCACCTCCGCACGGGCGCCGGGTTTAAGCCGGAGATAGGTATAGAAGATATTGTTAACAGCAAAGTCTGTGGTGGTACGTGCAAACTCGCCCATGCCCCCGCTTTGCAGCGACATAAAAAAGGTACCGTCAATATGCGATTTGCCGGTGGGGGTAAACACGCCGGTAATGCGGTAATCAATCTGCCCGTTGCTGTTATTGATGCGGATGATCTTATTTAATGCAGGCCCAGTACCGAATAATTTCAGGGCCATTTCATTAGAGATCACTACGGTATTGGGCTCCTGCAGGGCATTATAGGGGTCGCCTTCTGTAAAATGATAGTTGAAGATGCGGAAAAAAGGCGCATCGGCCATATAACCATGGCTTTGATAAAATGACTTCACCAGGGCGCCGCCTTCATAATACTGCAACAAACTCTTATCCTCATTATAGGGTACAAACAAACGGGCTGCCTGCTCCACTTCCGGAAATTCCAGCTGCAGGGCGGCCGCAATGGGCGCGGCGCTCACAGCATTGGGAATAGCCCCTTCCCGGCCAATGCTTATAGTACCCAGGCGGTATAGGTCCTGGGGGCGCCGGTGCTGCCGGTCATAGCTGAACTGATCCTGCACATACAATAAAATGAACATGCAGCAAGCCAGGCCAATGGCCAAACCAGCTACGTTAATAATGGAAAACACCTTATTGCGCCACATATTGCGCCAGGCGGTTTTAAGATAGTTTTTAAACATACCCGGGAATTAAGCATATAGGGGCACACAAAGGGAGTGCTGGATTATGTAGAGATTGATTCCCAGATGATTGTGATGTATGCGTAAGGGGAAGTGTCCGGTTTTAAGGCAGTAGAGTGTTCGAATCTGAACGGGAGGTGCGGAGCTTGTGTGTGCCCCACCTTGAGGTGTGGCACACGGTTACGCCATTACCGCCTGTTTGGCGGCCACGGGTTTGGCCTTGCTTTTCTTATGCCTGCGGCCCCACCAGATGTAAACGCCGGTAACGGGCAGGCTGGCGGCTATAAGGCTGGCACAGAAAGCCATGATCTTGCCGGGCAGGCCCAGTACGGCGCCTACGTGAATATCATAGTTCATACGGGCCAGCTTATCTGCAGCAGATGCTTTGGCAAAACGGTTGTAGGAGTGGGTAACCGGTATTTCCTGAAGGGTGTATTGATCAAAATAGAGAATATCCTGCTTCCAGTAAGTATCCATATCCGGGTTGGCTACGGCAGAAATGGCGGCGGTATCGCTTTCCGGGTAGTGCACTTCTATGATCTGCGCTTTAGGATAATCTGCCTTCATTTTTTCCCAGAGCCGGTCTGTAACCGGGGTGGCAGCGGCCAGTGCAGCGGTGTTCTTTTTAGAGAAGGGCTCGTAATATTGCACCAGGCTTTTACCGCCGGAGCTTGTCCAGTACACGGTTTTGGCAAACCACTGAAAACCCATCACCAAACCGGTAAGGGCTATAAAAATGATCACCCAGCTAATATAGAAGCCCAGCACATTATGTAGGTCATAGTTCACCCGCCGCCAGCGGGCATTCCATTTTATGGAAAAACGCTGTTTGCTGGCAGCCCGGTTCTTAGGCCACCACAGCACCAGGCCGGTAATAAGCATGATCACGAAAATAAGGGTGGCGCTGGCTACAATGGGCTGGCCAATGGCAGGCGGCAGCCATAAATAGTAATGGCCCATGATCACGATCCGGAAAAAATCGCGGTTCATATCCTTTACCTTCAGCACCTGCCCGCTATAGGGATTAAAGTATACGATGTAATAATATTCGGGATCTGCCGCATAAAAGGCCACTTCAGCGGCCCGGTCTTTGGGAAAAAAGCTTACGCTGTGCGGGTGCTTGCCGGGCAGGGCCTTTTCTGCGGCGGCCTTTAATACAGAAGGAGGCAGAAAAGGGCGCTGCTCATTTTTAATATAACGGTAAGGGGTAGTTACACTTTCAATTTCGTGCTGAAAAGCCAGTATACAGCCGGTAAGGCCCAGGAATAAAACTATCAGGCCGGAGGTAAGCCCCAGCCAAAGATGTATTTTCCCTATCCAGTACTTCAGATCCTTTTTCTTAGTTCCCATATGGTAAAGCCGGCGGCCTAACACGCCTTATTATAGGTATTTAACATATAAAAACGTTTGCCTTACAGCAGTGGTCCCCATTTGTTAATGCCTTTGTCACTTATCAGATTACCTGGCAAAATTGCGATTAAAGCGGCTAAAGTGTTTACGGGATCGGGAAAAATATTTACGGGATACGAAAAAATCTGAACCGGATCGGGCAATGGCGGGAGGACGGATCTATAACAGCATAGCCTACACGATATTTTCACTGCAGGGCTTTTTACCTGATGGTGGTAAAGCGGCCACCATATATTTATCCGGTAATTGCTTATTCCTGCAATCCGCCCTGGTACCGTGTTAGTTGTACATGATCATGCCCGCCTGTTCTACAGAATTACGGCTACAGTCATTCACAAAAAAAATTATTTACGTTAACAACGGTCAAATAATATTTTCTGTACTTTTAGTTGGTATAAGTTAGGCACAACTGCTTGTCATAAGAATTACGAACCTTGCCCTGAAAGTTAGATGCTCTTCCTTAGAATTGTTGCCTGGTTCCGGCTATTGTATCGTAGACATCGGGAATCATATACCGGCTACGGGCCAACGTTATGAACAGAAAAACCAAATCTAGTGTATGAAACGAAAAGTGGAGCAACACAATGACAAACAATTATTACGCAGACTCAGAACGGGCGACCCAAATGCGTTGAACGATGCCTATCGTCAATACCGTGTATGGCTGCTGGTGGTAGCTACTACTTATCTCACCGATGAAGCTGAAGCCAAAACCCTGGTGGAAGACTTTTTTATAGAATGCTGGGATAAAAATTTATTTAAGGATGTTCGCGTTCCGTTAAGGACTTTTCTTTTCAAAACCCTTACAGAGCGTTGCAAAAAACAGGGTATACAGATAAACATGTACCCCTGATAAATCTTCGGGAATAGATCAACAATATGCCATTTTATTGACCGGTAGTAACATTATTACTTCTACTTCGACCATGTCATTATTTGTATGACTGCCAACGAAACAACATTGTAGCCTTGACACACACACAACAACAGAACGAACACCTATGGCAACTGATGTTTGAGAAAGTTGCCGGCGTGATCTCCACGAAAGACCTGCATTACCTGGAAGCGCAGCTCCGGGAAGATGAATCCATGCAGGAAGCATTCCACGCAATACAGATCAGCTTTGGTCATGAAGATCTTGAACGTTTAAAGGAGGATGAGGACTGGATCGATATTTTAAGCGTGATCAAAACCCGGCCACGCACCACCCACCAGCACCGCTTTGGTAAATATACCGTGGCAGCTGTGCTGGCTGGCCTGCTGGTAAGCAGCGCAGGGCTGTACTTTTTAACGAACCGTAAAACAACCCCACCCTTAGCTGCTGTTACTGCCGGCGAATCCCCGCAGGCAGTAGTATTACAGCTGGCCGACAGTAAAACTGTGCTGCTGTCTGACAAAACCACCAACATTCGCCTGGGCGATGTGCAGCTGCACAACGCGGCAGACCAGCTCACCTTTAGCAGCCCGGATAATTTTTCTGTATATGGCGGGCAGCACACGCTGATAGTGCCGGTAGCCAAATCGTACAGGGTTACCCTGTCTGATGGTACAGCTGTATGGCTGAATGCCGACACCCGCCTGCAATTTCCCTTTAGTTTTAACGGCAGCAGCCGGGAAATTACCCTGCTGAGCGGGGAGGCGTTTATAGAGGTGGCCCCTGATGCCGGCCAGCCTTTTATTGTACACACACCTAACAGCACGGTGCAGGTATTGGGCACGGCATTTAATATTAATGCCTACAACCCAAAGCAGGTGCGCCTGTCGCTGGTAAGCGGGTCTGTTAAAATGAACACCCATGGCGCAGCCGTGGTGGTAAAACCCGGTATGGAAGCGGTGTACACGCCGCCCGAAGGCTTATATACACAATCCTTTGACGAAAAAACGGTGCTGAGCTGGAAAGCCGGTAAGCACTTCTTTGATAAGGCCTCCCTGTCAGATATCTGCCTGATCCTGTACCGCCATATGGGTATTAAAGCGGTTATAGACAGCAGCCTGCGGAGGCATGATATTCACTTTAACGGTATGGTGGATAAGCATAAACCCATCCAGGAGTTTATGGATGATGTGAAGAACATGACCGGGGTAGATTATTACTTTGACGCGCAGGGTATCCTGCATTTCAGATAAACTGCTTAATACAGCATTACTGCTGTTATAGTTTGCTTAAAGGTTGAGGTACGTTACAAGGGAATAATAAGTACCTCCGGCGCATTCCGGGTGATGCCGGCATGCGCCACAAATGCACATTGGCGGCCATGGCCGCCAATGCTTTTTACAAGCACCCCTGGCAGATCAGGTACAGTCCCCCCTATAACCGGCCTGTTTTAACCCGGTATTTGTTATAAGCCGCTACGGCAATCCGGCTACAGCAAAGCATTGTAAAGACTGCTCCCCTGGTAATAATGTTTCAGTAACCAAAAGGTTTCATTATTTTTGTGGCGGGGGAAATTTTCATCCCCGGTTAATTACATTTATCATGAGACGGGATGTTTTCCAGGCGATCGCGGATCCAACGAGAAGGGAGATTATACACTTACTGGCCCAGCAGGCCCTTAACCTGAATGCGGTAGCAGAGAACTTTGATATCAGCCGGCCGGCTATTTCCAAACATATTAAAATACTCACGGAATGCGGGCTGGTGGTGATCAAACAACAGGGCCGGGAACGGTATTGCTATGCGGAGCTGCAAAAACTGCAGGAGGTAGCGGAGTGGACTGAAAAGTACCGTATTTTCTGGACCGCGAAACTGGATGCGCTGGAAAATTTCCTGGAAAAAACGCAGCCCCGGAAGAAAAAATAATTGTCATTTTCCCTACCGTTCCGGGGGTGTTGCGCTTATAATGCTCAGAATAATTACGCCCCGCTATAAATAACACTACCATCCTCTCAAGCAGCCATCACAGGACATTTTAGTAAATTATAAATATACCGGCCTAAGATCCGGCCGGGCAGGTACGCCGTATATTTCCAAGGAACGCCTCCTATACTGATACCTTCTTACTGTTCACTTTGTCCGGAATTTAGCTGCATTTGATTATTCATCTTACCCAATTACGGCAGTATGAATCCGAATGATCAACTCTTATTAAACCGCCTGAAAGCTGGTGATGTTACCGCTTTTACGCAGCTCGTTAGCCAGTACCGCCGCTGGATGGTTTATATAGCCTATACGCTGCTGGAAGATGAAACGGAAGCGCATGATGTTGTGCAGGATTTTTTTATGGATTGCTGGGAGAAACAATTATTCACGAACGTAACCATCTCACTGAAAAGTTTTTTACACTGCGCCATGAAGAACCGTTGCCTGAACCGACTGCGGGATGAGGCTTTGCGCCGGAAGAAATTAAAGGTACTGCTACAGCAGGCTACCGAGCTGCCTCTGCAGCCTGCCGAGAACAGTGATTTCTGGGAACGCGTGCTGCAGGTGGTTGAGCAGGTGCCGCCCGCATCTGCACAGGTATTCCGGTACACCTATTTTCACGGCATGAACCGTAAGGAGGTAGCCTTACAGCTTGGCATCAGCCCCTCTACCGTTAAGCACCAGCTGGCGCGCTCCCTGCGCATTGTACGTAACCTGCTGCTGCGCAGTCCCCAGCTCCATTACTGATCCTGCGTTTCCAACACCACCGGCCCTAATAAACCGGATTCCAGCAGCTGCCATTCCGGGCGGATGGTGATATTGGTTTTGGTGAACCGCTTTTCCGCAGGCACACCACGGTCGCCCACCAGGCGGTTACGCCAGCTGTTGATCACTTCTACTTCCAGCACATTCTTACCCGGCTGTATATCGTTTAAGGCTATACGATAAGGCGGCGCCCACAATACCCCGATCTCTTTTCCATTTAACTTTACTCCAGCGATGCCTACATCTTTTACCGCGCCCAGGTTCAGGTAAATGTGCTTTTGCTTTGGATCATAATTAAACTCCTTGTGATATACCACGCTACCGGAGTAGTAACGGATGCCCGGTTCCGGCCTTTCCGTCCAGCTGGTCAGGGATGGGAACTCCACGGAGGCCGGGCCGCCCCAGCGTTCATCAAAATGTAATTGCCAGGGGCCCTGCAGGGTATCTGTTACCCTGAACTCAGGGAAGTTGGTGGCTGCTGTGCCTTGCTGTGTAACCGGTACAGGTTTGCGGAACACCACAAACCAGGAACCATAAGGCGCAAAAGATACCGGCACTGTAGTAACGCCCCCAGCCTGTGTATACGCTACTGCCGGTTGGGTGCGGCCGCTTACCGGGTCCCAGAACTCAGGCTGGCGCCCGCTTACCCGGAAGCTAACAGTAGCGTTTACAGGTGTTTGCTTCCGGCTGCTGATGAAATAATAATCCGCTTCATTCCAACGGTGATGGATATATCCAAATGTATCCGTAGCTGAGGCTTCAAAATGACAGTCTTCCGCTATGTGCTGTAAGGCCAGCCATTCTGCGGCTGTGTAGCCCCAGGCCATACGACCCTTACCTACTGCCCGGCTGCCCGCTTGCTGATTGGCCGTACTATCTGTACCCCATAAATGCGCTACCAGCTGTTGTAATGTTTTGCCGGAGGCAGCATACTTTTCCAGGCTTACCGTTCGCTGTGTACGCGTGCCTATCACCGTGGCGCCGGCGCTTACCAGCTGATCTATTTTTTGCAACGCAGCCAGTGACAGTACACGGTGTTTGGGCAATACCAGCACGCGGTAACGCATACCATGGGGCAGCGTGATCCAGCCTTGCTGTACCTGTAAGGCCATTAACCGCTCCTCATTGATCACGTCATAATCGTAGCCGGGTAAAGCGCCCGCGGGATCATCTTCTTTCAGCCGTGCAATATTCGGCACATGATCTCCATAATAATAGAGCACATCGGCTACAAAACGGCCCTGCTGCATCATGTACTGCGCGCGGGCCATGTAGCTCCAGAAGGCATCTGAATATTTCCACCAGGTTATGTTGGGATTAAAGTGCGTGCCTGCAAAATATTCCTGCCCCGGCAAACCCATTTCAGGCGGCGAGCTGGTAAAGGTATGCAGCAAAGTAAGGTTCAGGCCTGCACACAGTTCATGGTCAAAGCTGGGCTTCATTTCTTTCCAGATAATATCGTCCCAGTGATGGCCAATAGTGGTAAAGGCTTCTGCACCTACCAGGTTCTTATTGTAGATGTGCGCTGCGCTGGCGGCCTGTTTCACAAAAAAGCGGCTTTCCGGCAAAGGGCGGTGTGCGGAGGGCGACCAGAACTCGCCCATCATAATTTCACTGTGCCCAAAATTCTTTAATCCATCAAAGGGGCCTGCGTGCGGGCCGGCACTTTCCGGCTGAATGCCCATGCCATAAGCGGCGGCTTTTTCCTGGAATACCTTGTAATGATTATCGGCTATACAATCGCTGATGGTTTTGCGCAGGTCTGCTAAAAAACGGTTGCTCACCTCGCGGCTGTCAATGAGCTTACCGGCCACTATGGGTAAGTAAGGGAGCAGATCATATCCCCTGCGGTTGCGGAATTCCTGCTGAAAATCTTCTGTCCAGTTAATGCCGCCCAGCTCCCAGCTGTCTGTTTGCAGGTAACGCAGGGTAGTACCTGCATCCTTGCCAATGCTTTGCAGCAGCGGTTGTACATGTGTATCCCAATACCGGGTAAAATGCTGCCGGCTCATGTAATCAATTACTAAGCCCTGCCATTTACCGCTGGAGGTAGAAATTTCTGCGCCATTGAGGGTGTACCCAAATCTCAGGATCACCCATTTGCCGGCAGGCGCTTTCCAGCTGAGGATACCCTGTGCATTCATTTTTTGCGTAAGGTTAATAACGGCACTGTGCTGTGCATGTACCAGCTTATTATTGGTGGTATCCTCATTCAGCAGAAAGCGTGTATCCGTAGCGGAGCCGCCTACTTCATCAAAAGCTGCTTTCTGTCTCAGGTTATGCAGAGGTTGTATGCCGGTGGTATCCTTGTATGGGAAGGCCAGCACTGCAATGTCTTTATAAAAACCGTCCAGCGCTGCTGGTACCGGTAAAGCCTGTACGTAGTTCTGATTACCATTGATGATGGTTTGCGACCAGGTTAAACGTTTGGCGGCTTCCTGCGGTTTTACATCCGGCGCGCCCAGGTTCCAGCCGCTTTGTATGTTAAGGCTTAATACCAAACCCAAGCGGTGGGCTTCCTGTACGGCAAAGCGGAACAGCTCCTGCCAGGCGGGTGAGCCAAACAGGGGACCTTCCGGCACATTACTATTTCCACGCTGATCCTGCCCGCCTGCATCAAAGATACAGGCTCCGCTGAAACCCTTTGCCTTCATAGCTTCCAGGTCACGGGTAATAGACTGTTTGCTTACATTGCCATTCAGCCACCACCACCAGCAGCGGATGCCGTAAGCAGCAGGCGGCTGCTGAAAGGCTGTTTCAGAAAGTTGTGTATTGGTGTTGTTATTGGGTTGTTGTGCAAATGCCTGTTGTGATAGTAACAAACCGGATAAAAGGCCGGTTAAGATGATGCTGGATCTCATACGCGTGTTTATTCAAAAAATGTAAAATTATAATGATTATCCGCTTTCTTATACCAACGTCATTGCGTGGCCGCGCCCCAGGGCCAGCAGAGAGCAGGGCCAAAGCAATCTCCTGCCATCGGGAGATTGCTTCGGCGCCCACGCTTAGTAACTTCGCTTTACGCCTCGCAATGACGTAGCAGATGGCAATCGCAATTATGCTGGTGTAGAAAAGCGGATAATCATTTAATCCATCAGCTGTACTTCCCTGCGCGGGTACTGGTAGATAAGCTTTATGCCGGTATAGGCGGCAGGCACCAGGTAAGCTTTCAATGCCTTTTCCCTGGCTGCATGCGCCAGCATAACAGCAGTGCCCTGGCCGGTGCGCAGCAGGTCAAACCAGCGGTGATCTTCAAAGGCCAGCTCTACCCTCCGTTCCTGCCATACAGCCTGGCGAAAGGCTTCCTGCGTGCTTACATTCAGCGCGGGGTTGGCGTTACCGCTTGTTTTGGGCAACAGCCCTGCGCGCTGGCGCACCTGGTTCAACAATGTATATGCTTCCCCGTTAGCTGCAAAACCGGCTTCATTTAAACACTCCGCCAGCATCAGCAGCACATCTGCAAAACGGTATACCGGGAAATTGCTGGCCGTTTGGTAACGGATGGCATGCGGTGTTTTATACTTGATCACATAAGGTACTATCTTACTGGTATTGGGATCCGTAAAGGAAAGGCTGATGGATGCATCCTTACGTTTATCGCCTGCTTCATATGCATCCAGCATATCCTGGGTGGGAATGTTCCAGCCGGATCCGGAGCCTGTATACAAACCAAAACCGGTAATGCTGGTGCCTGCATTGTAAGGCGCAAACTGGTACATAAAATCGCTGAACTCATTGGAGCTGCCTTCCATGTACTGGATCTCAAAGATGGATTCTACACTGTTCTTATTAGCCAGTGTGTACAGGCTGGCATAATCCGGCAGCAGGGTGTATCCGTTGGGCGATTGCATAACAGCGCGTAACAACGGTACTGCGTTATTGTATTGTTTTTGCGTAAGGTATACTTCTGCCAGCAGGGTTTGTGCGCTGGCTTTTACTGCACGGCCTTTATCCTTGGCATTTGTCCATGCATCCGGCAGGTTGGCGATAGCTGTTTGCGCATCTGCTATGATCTGGGTATAGATGTCGGCAGCTGGTTTACGTTCGGCTACATTAAAGGCATCGCTGGTGGAGGTTACTTCATGCGTAACCAATGGAATATCGCCAAAGGCGCGTACCAGGTTAAAGTAATAGAAAGCCCGCAGAAAGCTGGCCTGGCCGGTGATCTGTGTTTTTATGGTTGCGTCTATGGTGGCGCCGCTTAAGTGGTCCAGCACAGTGTTACAGCGTGCAATGCCATTGTAGCTATAGTTAAAGTACGCGTATACAAAACTGTTATCATCCTGCTCGCGGAACTCATCCAGCTCCTCGCGTGCAAAACCGGAAGCGTCGCCGGTATTCTTCTGGTAAGAGGTATTGTCGGAACGCATTTCCGCCAGTACCCAGTGGCTGCCGGTGTATAAACCCTGCAATGGCGCATAGGCGCCGTTTAAGGCCTGTACAAACTGGTCGGCGGTCTTAAAATAATTGCCTTCTTTCTGGAACTGCTCCGGCGATATATCCAGAAAACTTTTTCCGCAGGCAGTAAGCAGCAGGCATATAAGCAATAAATATCTTGTGTGTTTCATGTTACATGTTTTTAGTAAGCCATCACATCCTATAACTTCAGGTTTGCGCCCAGTGTAAATGTGGCTGGTACCGGGTAACCGGTATAGTTAACGCCCGGCGCCAGGGAGTTGCTGCCGTTCACATTCACTTCCGGGTTGCCCCTGTAGGAAGAGAAGATCCAGGCATTCTGCGCGCTGAAGTATACCCGCACATTATTGGCTGCTTTTATTTTAAAACTGTAGCCCAGGGTAATATTCCTTAGCGCTACGTACGATGCATCTTTTACCCACAGGGAGTTGATCTCACGCGCCAGCGGTGTGCTGGCCACCGTGGTGGGCAGCTGCCCGTTGCCCGGCTGCTGTGGCGAACGCCAGCGGTTCTTTACATCTTCTTCTACATTAAACACCCCATCCAGGTTAGTGGTAAAACGTTTGTACAGGTCCAGCACCTTAATGCCCTGTGATCCGTTAATGAGAATAGACAGGTCAAAATTGCCGTAGTTGAACTTATTGGTAAGCCCCCATGTAAAATCAGGGTAGGGGCTGCCCATAATGGTTTTGTCGGCGCTGGTAATATTACCATCTCCATTCACATCTTTATACTTCACGGTACCCGGTACCTGTCCGGTTTGATGCGGTGATTTATCTACCTCTTCCTGGCTCTGGAAAATGCCTTCAAAAATATAGCCGTAGAACATGCCCATGGGCTGGCCAATTAAGGAAATATTCGTGCTTTCACTACCGGAAATGATCCTTGATTTATTGCCCAGGTTCTGAATGCGGTTACGGTTAAAGGCTACATTAAAATCCGTGCTCCAGCGGAAGGCATTTATAAAATTGCGGGTGCTTACAGAAAATTCCCAGCCATGGTTACGTACTTCGCCAATGTTGGCAATGCCGCTTTCAAAGCCGGATACGCTGGGTACATCAATGGTTTGCAGCATATTCTTTGTATCGCGGACATAGTATTCACCTATAAAATAAATGCGGCCTTTTAACAGGGACAGGTCAAGACCTACATCTGTTTGCCGGGATGATTCCCAGCCCAGGTCGGGGTTAGCCAGTGCGTTCACACGCACACCGCTGGCCAAGCCACCGCCCAGCACATAGTTAGTATTGTTTAAGAAGTTGCCGTTGTTGTCAATTACTACACCGGGTAAATAGGTATAGTTACCAATGTTATTGTTGCCTGCCAAACCATGGCTGGCGCGTAATTTCAGATCATCAATAAAACGGGTTTTAGGAAAAAAGGGTTCTTCAGATACCCGCCATCCCAGTGATGCGGAGGGGAAGTTACCCCAGCGGTTGTTCTCACCAAAACGGGAAGAACCATCGCGGCGGAATACCACGCTGGCCAGGTAACGGTCTTTAAATCCATAGTTAATACGGCCCAGGTAAGAAAGCTGCCGCCATTCCTGTACGGAGGTTTGCCCGGTTATCACGGCTGCTGCATTTAATGTGCGCACATTATCATCCGGGTATTGTGTGCCGGTAAAGTTGCCGAACTCGCCCCGCTCCTGCTGCGCGGTGTAGCCGGCCAGTAAGGAAAAGCTGTGCTGCTTCCATTGCTTATCGTATGTAAGCGTATTTTCATTCAGCAGGCTTAACACGCTGCCGGTATTATACTGGCCGCTTGCAGGCTGTGGGGGCGGACTGCGGAAGCTGCCCACAAAGGAAGGCACGTAAATATTCTGCTTATCGTTACTGTAATCAACATTCAGGGTGGTTTTAAAATTCAGGCCCGGAATAATTTCCCAGTTCACATACACATTCGTTAACGCACGCACGCTGTTCACCTTGTTGGTAGTGTTCTCCAATACATTCACCGGGTTGGCATTGGAAAAAGCATCTGTGGATCCTATTACCGGCGTAAAGCTGCCATCCGGCTGCTTTACAGGCGGCAAAGGGCTGTTCAGCAAGCCCTGTGTAAGAATGGCGGTGTTAAAGTGGCCTTCTGTTTCCTGCAGGTTGCGGATGTTATAGGTAGGTGAAAAGTTAAGGCCTATGGTAACATTCTTACGTACGTTGCCTTCAATATTTGCGCGGAAGGTATAGCGCTGGAAAGCGGTATTGCGTACAATGCCCTGCTGGTTAAAGTATCCGCCGGAAAGCAGCACCCTGATATCCTCCGATCCTTTGCTCCAGGTTACATTATAGCTTTGAATAGGCGCTGCATGCGTCATAGCATCGTACCAGTTAGTACCGGCTCCTAATGAATCGGGGTTACGGTATTCCTTTGGTACGGATGCCGGATCAAAAGGCTGCCCGGTAAATGCGGCCATATCCTGCCGGTGCTCTGTACGCCACTGTGCGTACTCCTGCGCCGTCATCATCTTTACACGGTTACGTTTATACTCCTGCTGAATGCCGGTATACAGATCCACTTCCAGGCGGCTGGTACCGGGTTTTGCTTTTTTTGTGGTGATGAGTATTACGCCATTGGCGCCACGGGAGCCGTAGATGGCCGCTGCAGAGGCGTCTTTCAGCACCGTGATGGATTCAATATCATTAGGGCTGAAAAGGCTGAGCGGGTTTGAATATTTGTTATAGTTGGTGGTAATGGGAAATCCATCTATCACGTACAGCGGATCATCACCCGCGCCTATGGAACCGGCGCCACGGATACGTACCACCGGGCTTCCACCAGGCGTGCCCGTTACCTGCATTACCTGCACACCGGCTACCTGGCCGGTCAGCTTCTGATCTACGCTGGTTACCGGCAGGTCCTTGATGGATTCTGCACGTACGGTGGATACTGCGCCGGTTACATTACGCCGCTCCTGCTTACCATAACCTACTACCACTACATCCTGCAGGGATTGGGAGGCCGGCCGCAGTTGTATATCTACCGCAGTTTTGCCTTCAACCGACAGCTCCTGTGTTTCATAGCCGATAAAGCTTACCAGCAGCATTGGGTTATTGCCGGTTATACGTAATTTAAAGGTGCCCTCGGGATCGGTAACGGTACCATTGGTGGAGCCTTTTATCACCAGCGTTACGCCGGGTATGGGATGGCCCAGTTCGTCCCTTACCGTACCGGTGATCACTTTTTCCTGGAAGGCTGCAACGGCAATGAGCTTGTCCTTATCCAGCGCATACAATAAAATGCGCTCATCCATCACCTTATAACCAATGTCCATTGGTTTTAATACTTTATCCAACAGTACGCCCAGCTTCTCATTATTTACGGAGAACGACAGCTTGCGGTCTGTCCGGATCACCTCCGGGCTATACAGGAAGCGGATACCTGTTTGCTGCTGCAGCAGCTCAATAATGCCGGAAATTTGTGTAGGCTGTACTGTTAGTGTTACTCTTTTGTTCAATACATCCTGTGCGGATATTTTGCTGGCATACACGGTGCAGGCAAACATACCTGCCAGTGCCAGCTGTATTACTGTTATCCTCATGACAAGCAGTATTTTGGCCTTCCATGGCCTGTGTTGCGGCACATGAATGACCCGCGATGAATAGTAATCGCCAGATTTCATAACATGAAAAATTTGTTGTTTAATAAAAGGATCCGGGAATTAAGGCCGTGCTAAACGGTATTGCGCCACAATACCGGCTGGCCTGGTGGAATTGATTTTGGTTAATTTTTCATAACTTGGAATTGTTTGTTCGTTTAGTAAAAGGATCCGGACAACACTAACAGCCGGTAATGCGCCACATTGCCGGCTTGTTTTTTTGCTGACCGTTATTATTGCTGACTATACATGTTTACTCCGGGCAACCGCTGCCCCTGATAATGATCTTTGTACCCCTGATCTCATAGGCTGCATGTAATACCTGGCAGATCACTTCCATTCTGGCATTAAAATCCATATCAGATATATCTCCTGAGAAATGGCAGTTATTAATACGCTCATTCTCTACTTCTATTTCTATACCGTATACCTGTTCAAAGGTGTGCAGCACTTCCGGTAAGGGCGCCCTGTTAAACACAAAGCTGGCTGCTGCCGCCACTGAACCGGCGCTATGCAAACTATCTGCCGGCATTACCGGCAATAAGGGTAGTGGATCTTCTACCAGCAACGCTTCAAACTGCCGGCTATCTTCCGAATAGATCACTTTCTGGTTTGGCGTAAGGATCACTCCATTGCTAACGTTGGTACGTTCCCGTTTGCGGGAAGCGGTAACCTGCTCATACACTTCTACCTTACCACTGTGCACTGTTACCTCTACCTGTTTCTTCGGATTGGTTTTTATACGGAAGCTGGTGCCCAGCACATGTGTTACCAGGTTATTGTAGTACACATAAAAAGGGCGGTCTGCATCATGGCTTACATCAAAAAAGGCTTCCCCTTCCAGGTATACTTCCCTTTTACCGCTTTTAAAATGCGGCGGGTATAAGAGTTTGGCGCCTGCTTCCAGTATCACGGTGCTGCTATCTTCCAGCTGTATGGTTAACGCCTGTGTGCCGTTGTTCTTTTTCTCCTGCAGGTATTGGGTGGCCAGTAGCTGCCGGGTGTTCCTGTTGCTGTAATACTCCTTATTATAAAGGAACAGTATTGCTGTTAGTACAATCCCAATGGTGATCACGGCCAGCGCAAACAGGCGTATCAGGCGGCCCTGTTTGGTGGCTGTCAGCGGCGCTTCCTCTTGCGGAGCTTCGCCTTCATGGGTGTTGATAGCGCGGTGCAGGCGTTCCATTTCCTGCTGGTATTCCTCTTCCGGCAGCTGCAGGGCAGCAAAGCTAATGAGCTGATCGGCGCTCATGATCACATCCAGCTTTTCCGGATGATTGCTGATCCAGTTCTGCCAGAAAAAAACATCTACAGGGTCTAATTTAAAATAGTACCGCAGGTAGGATTCATTGGCCGCAAAGTCTTCCGGTGCATATAATGTATAATCCATACGGGGGCTTTGTATATATATAAGTGCAACCAACATTCCATTTTTACTATGGAATTGTTATAAAAATTTAAAAATAATTTTTAACGGGCTGATAATTAGAAAAATAGCACCACTCTTAAACACTTACGCAGGATCTTGAGGGAGTCGTATACCTGGTTATAAATGGTACGCGGTGTGGTGGTGGTAAGGGCGGATATTTCTTCGTAGCTCTTATTCTCAAAGAATTTCATGCGGATGATCTCTATCTGGCGCTGGGAGAGCTGCTGCATGGCGGCCCGTACTTTGTCGGCCATTTCTTTTTTTGATTGCATGAGAATGAGCAGCTCTTCGTAGGGGCGTTCTGTTTCGGTAATGCGGGTTTCCATATCGGCCACAGCGTAATGCTGCAGCTTGCCGGCTTCCCGCTGAATTTTCCTGCGGAGATAGGTTTTGAGGTAAGCGCCTACATGCTGTACCGGCGGCAGTTTGTGGCGGTTATACCATATTTCGAGGAAGAGCTCATGAATACAGTCTTTCACCAGGTCTTTATTACCACAGGTGCGGAAGCCTTCTGCAAAAAGCAGCTGGTAGTAAGCCTTGTACAACATGGTAAAGGCTTCTTTGTCATTGTCCCTTATGGCATCCCAAAGTTGATCTTCCACGTGGTATTACGTATGGTGAGTTAGCGGAATATAATAAATTATATCCAGCTAACTATCCTACACTGTCATAATTCCCTTACCCATATGTTGCGGAAGCTCACCTTACTGCCGTGTTCCTGCAGCAGCAGCGGCAGCTTAGCGGCATGGTATACATATTTGGGGTAACCGGCATATACCATGGGACCTTTAATGGCTACATGGTTCTGTATAAGAATGCCGTTCTGAAAAACAGTGATATAAGCGGGTGTTTTCAAAGACTGATCGGCATTAAATTCCGGCGCTTCAAACACCACATCAAAGGTTTGCCAGGTTTGTGGCGGCAGGCTTGCATTTACCAGGGGCGCATATTGTTTGTAAATGCTGCCGGCCTGGCCGTTATAATATATACGTTCCCGGTACTGGTAGCTTTCGTAGATCTGCAGCTCATACAGGCCCATGAACAGCACCCCACTGTTGCCCATGTTATTGCGGCCTTTATTTTCTCCGGGATCAGGCGTTTTCCATTCTATATGCAGCTGTATGCTGCCAAAGGCCTGTTTGGTACGGATATCTTTTGCTTTGGGTACAATGGTGAGCTCATTGCCATTAACTGCCCATTTTACAGCGCTGCTGTCCGGATGCTCCCATTTGTTAAGGTCCTGCGCAGTGGAAAATAACACGATGGCATCTGAAGGCGCATGACGTTTATCCGCAGGGGTTACTACCGGCGGCTGGTGCGACCAGTCCTCGGTGGCTTCAGGCGCAACCTTTTGAGAGAACCCAGCAGCCGGAAGGAGGGCAAAGGAGAGAGTGAGCAATGTGAAGAAACACTTCATTTTTAATTACGAATTGGTCAATTACGAATTACGAATTGGGTAGAGCGTGGTTAAATGTATTTATTTGGAAAGGCTGGTAATTAAAAAGTATGGTGCTTTGCAGGGCTTTGTTGAATGGAGCCTGCGTTATTATACCATCACTTTTAGTTTACTGCCTTAAGCTTTATGCTTTACGCTTTATGCTTTCTGCTTACTTCACTACTTCCAACCGGTCATCTCTCACCTGTAGCCGGTACTTCTTTCCTTTTTGGGTAGATAGCTTCAGCGATTGCTGACCGTACTTCAGCTCACAGGGGCCACCCGCAGTAGCCGTTACCGTTAGCTGTTGCAGCTTACCTTGCTCCCAGCCCATATCCAGCACAAAACCACCACGGGTACAAATGCCGCTTACATGGCCGGCTGGCCAGGCATCCGGCAGGGCGGGCAACAGGTCAATATATCCCATATGGCTTTGTACCAGCATTTCTGCAATGCCGGAAGCGCCGCCGAAGTTACCGTCGATCTGGAAAGGCGGATGCGCATCAAACAGGTTGGTGAATGAGCCGCCATGTGCTTTGCCGCCGTTCAGGTCTTCAGCTGGCGTTAGCAGGTTTTTTAGGAGGAGCAATGCGTGGTTGCCATCTTTAAACCTGGCCCACAGGTTCACCTTCCAGGCAAGGCTCCAGCCGGTACCGCCATCACCACGGAATAATAAAGACTGGCGCGCGGCTTTCATAAATTCCGGCGACTGATCCCAGGTAATATCCTTACCGGGGAACACACCCCACAAATGGGATACGTGCCGGTGACGGCTGGTAGTATCATCTACATCCTGCAACCACTCCTGCAGCTGTCCGAACTTACCGATCTGGTTAGGCGCTATCTGTTTATATTTTGTTTGCAGGGTTTGGCTGAAAGCAGCATCCGTATGCAGGATAGCCGCTGCATCTATGCAGTTCTTAAATAGGTCGCGGATCAGCTGGTGATCCATTGTAGGACCAGCTACCAGGCCGCCGTTCTCCGGGGAATTGGAAGGTGTGCTGATCAACCAGCCGGTAGTGCTGTCTTTCACCAGGAAGCTCACAAAAAAGCTGGCCGCCGCTTTCATAATGGGATACGCCTTTTGCTGTAAGAAAACAGGATCTTTTGTAAATAAATAATGCTCCCATAAATGATGACTGAGCCAGGCGGCTCCTGTTACCCATATGCCGTGATTAGCTGCATTAATGGGCGCAGTGGCCCGCCACAGATCGGTATTATGATGTAATACCCAACCTGGAGCACCATATTGCTCCTTTGCTGTAACGCGGCCGGTTTGCGCTACATCATCTATTAAACTAAACATAGGCGCTGTGCAGGCTGAAAGATTCCAGACCTCTGCCGGCCAGTAGTTCATTTCAAAGTTAATATTGGTGGTGTATTTGCTGTCCCAGGGCGGCGTTAGCTGATCGTTCCAGATGCCCTGCAGGTTCATGGGCTGCCCACCCGGGCGCGATGCTGCGATCATCAGGTAACGGGCATATTGTACGTACAATGCGGCCAGCGCCGGATCGGTAGCCGGTGTAAATTGGCGGATGCGCTGATCTGTAGGCAGCTGTGTTTGCCCCTCGCCCAGGTTAAGATCCAGTTTGTTAAAGTATTGCTGGTAATCTTTGATATGCGCTGCTTTAATGCCGGTGTAAGAAAGACCTTTCAGCTTAGCTGTTACCTGCGCGCAAAGTGCAGCAGGGTTGCCGCTTACATCCTTGTAGCTTTTGTAGCTGGTGGCAGCGGTGAGGTACAGCGTGGCTTCATCTGCATCCTCAACAGTAATGGTACTATCCCCAACGGTTACACGTCCTTTATGTGCGCTTAGCTTTAGCCAGCTTTCGCCCTTTAGTACACCGTCCTTTACCTGCAGGGAAAGCGCCAGTGTGCTGTCATTCACCTTGCGGATGCTGTAAGTTTTGTGTGATGTTTTTATTGCTGCAGTGAAGCTGATACTGCCTGGCCTGTCTGCTGTTAAATGTACTGCTATCGCCTTTTGCGGCGCGCTGGCCAGGTATTCCCGGGTATAATGAATGTTGTTGGTAGTATAGGTGGTGCGGGCAATGGCCCTGTTCAGGTCCAGTTCCCGGTGGTAATCCGTTACTGCTGCAGTGGTGTCCCTGAAGTGTAGCAGCAGGTCGCCAAAAGGCTGGTATGCTGCCTGGTAGCGGGAGGCAGGTGGGGCACTTTTTTGTCCCAGGAAATGTTCTTCAGCCAGCTGCTCTGCTTCTTTTTGCTTACCGGCTGCCAGCAGTGCACGGATCTGTGGCAGGTACTGTACTGCGCCAATGCGGGCATGCTCCCGCGGGCCATCGGTCCATAAGGTAGCTTCGTTAAACTGTAAGTGCTCTGTGTTCACACCACCGTAGATCATAGCTCCCTGATGCCCGTTACCAATGGGCAATGCAGCGGTCCATTTAGCGGCCGGGCTGTTGTACCACAAAGTAAGCGCCTGCTTTTTTGCAGGCAGCGGTGTTACGACGCGGGTAAGATTATTACCGCTGTAGATCTTTTCACCGTCTGCAAATATTTGAAAGCCCTTTCCTTTATTATATTTTTTCCCGGTCCTATCCCACAGGATGGTGAGCAGGCGGCCATGATAAGGCACCTGGTCCAGGCAGAACCAGTCCCAGGTTCCGGCAGGGATCAGCGGTGCTATTTCCAGCTGTTCATCACTGCGGGGCTTCAGTCCCACCAGGTCGCTGATCACCAGGTCGCAGAAACCGGAGTGGTTGTAAAAGCTGCTGCGCGGATCATCTCCTTTTAACCAGTACCCGTTCTTTTCATCCTGGTACTCGCCTAAATAAGGTTGTCCGTTCTTCTGGTGAGAGCGGGCGTATGTTTTCAATGCGCGGTAATATACCTGCGCATTCATTCCATCATGATTACGGTAGTCTGTTAACAGGTTGGCTAATGCTTTTAATGTTTGCGTAGTGGCAAAGGGCCATATAGCGCCATCCCACTCACAACCACCGGTACCGTGTGTACGAAAAGCAGGGTGCCGCTGTTCTGCTGTGGTAATGCCCCAGGGTGCATCAAAACCTTTTGGGTCAGTGAGCTGCTGCCAGGCTTTTGCATAAGTGGCCTTATCATCCGGCAGGTTAAAATACCAGGGTATAAAACCTATCTCCTCTCTTGCGCCGGATAAACCGCCTTTTGCAAAACGTACTTTGAAGAAAGCGGCTGTATCATCCCATAACTTTTCCTGCACGGCTGCTTTTAACTGCGCGGCCAATTTCGTATACCGGATACGCAGGCTGTCGCGCCCGGCCATAGCGGCTATCAGCGCCAGTGCGCGGGCATTGCCATACATATAGCTGTTGATGGTAGGGCGTATATTCCTTTCTTTCCGGGAGCCGCTGATAGATTCTTCCATTCCATCTCTTACATCAAACTGCCAGAACATACCATCCGGCAATAATTTCTCCTGCTCCCACAAACGGTAATCGGCATCCAGGGAATCCAGCATGCTGATGGCAAAATTGCGGTCGCCGGTAACCAGGTAGTAATTATAAACGGCATCGGCGGCCCAGCCGCTGAACTGATGAAAACGTGGCTTAGGCTGGTGTTTGTCTTTTTCCAGCCAGTAACGGATGTATTGATCCACGTACTGCGTATCGCGCAGCCAGCGGCCTTCATAAATGTGATGGCCTGTGGCGCAGCTTAATGCATTATACCTGCCGGCATGTTTTACCGGTTCAATAAATTCTGTAAAGATGAAACCATCCGGTGTTTGCTTTAAGTGTTTGCGAAAGCTGTACCAGCGGTAGTAATAGGTTTGTTCAATGGTGCTGTCCGGGCAATCCAGTAAAGGAATATTGCTCTGCAGCCAGGTGGCAGCCTGTTCATCCGGCACATAATTCACCACATTCTTTTTATCGTCTATCCGGTTAAAGAATGTTACGTATTGCTGTAAACGGCCGCCTTTCAGGAAAGGCGTCTTTTGCTGCGTCCATCCATTCATTACTGCACACAGGCATAAACAAACACTTAAAAAACGTTGCATTGGTTTCTTTTGATTACTTCTATTTCTTATTTCGCTTTTACTTTCAGGATGCCCTTCATTACCGCATAGTGGCCGGGAAAGGTGCATACGTACGGGTAATCACCCGGTGTTTTAGGCGCTATAAAATAAATGCTCTGCGAGGTTTCCGGCTGCAGCAGGCAGGTATTGTACAACACATCTTTTGATCCCGGCACATAGGCCAGCTGTGAGCCGCTTAAACCCATTTCCATGGCCAGCTTACCTACTGCATCTCCTTTACCCGGAGCGGTGATCACCAGGTTATGCAGCATATCGTCATTATTATTAAACACCAGCTTTACCTTGCTGCCGGCAGTTACTTCCAGCTCCGCTACATCAAACTTTAAACCTGGTTTGGTGCCTACCTGTAAGGTTATATCCGGCTTAGCCCAGCCGGCGGGTTGCACGCTTACACATTTGGTGGGATCTGTACCGCAGGCGCCTTTATTACTGGCGCCGCTGGCAGCCAGGCTTTTAGTAGTAACTGCACAGCTGGGACCTACGCCGGCTGGAATGGCATTTAACGTATAGTAGCCAACGTTATGCAGCAGGGATAATCCTGATTGTGATTGCAGGCCGTTCACATGCAGCTCATGAATATATCCTTCGCGCAAACCTTCCACATAGATCCTTACCCGGCGTCCATCTTCAGATACTTCACTTTTTACTACCGCGCAGGGTTGCTGGTTAATAATAGGGCTGCCATATGTTTTATGATAAGCGTAGGTAAAACCGGTTACGCTGTACAAGCTGGCATCTGCTGCCTGTTTTTTATTTACCGGCAGGGTAAATTCCAGCTCAAAGCCATTGCTTTGGGCACGCATGGCTTTTATTTCAAAAGGCGTCGCTCCTTTAAAGTTTACCCGTTGCAAACCAAACAATGCCGGGCCGGTGGATGCCCACCCGCGGCTGGTCATGCCTACAAAAAGGGAATGATCACTTCCCCAGGCCATGCGCAGCACACCGGATGAAAAGCCCTCCAGGAAAGGGAAAGAGGCTCCCTGGTATTTTCCCTTTACCTTTTCCAGGAAAGCGCGCATTACTTTGCTATGCCCCTGGTCACCTACCAGCACCTGGCCTTTAAAAGGACCAAAAGCATCGGAATTAATGGTTAATACTTCTGAAGTGGAAATACCCATCAGCGTGTGCGGGAACCATACACTGGGCTCTTTGAAGTGTTCCGTTTTTTTAGCAAAGTCGTGCAGAATGCCTATTGAATCCGGGAACTGTTCCGGTTTTAGCTTAATGGGCGATCCATATTCACCGGACCAGCGCAGGCCTGCAGGGTGACCGGCAAAATCGCCATAGTCCATTTGCGTGATGCGGCCGGAGCCTATCCAGTCGCCCTGGTTCTCCGCAAAAAATATATCTCCATTCTCCGACAATCCAAAACCTGCAGGAGAGCGCATGCCCGCAGCATAAGGCTGCATAGTGCCATCCGGTTTTATGCGCATCATCCAGCCACGCCATTTAGCCAGGCTTGCACCGCGCCCTATCCAGGAAAGGTTCAGGGTAACGATCATATCACCATTTGGCAGGAACAGCGGGCCATAAGAATATTCATGGTAGTTGCCGGACAAAGGCCAGGAGGCTACCGTCTGGAACAGGTCTGCTTTCCCGTCGTTGTTAGTGTCGGTTACTTTCGTGAGCTCTGAACGCTGTGTGGTATAGAAAGATCCGTTGTGCCAGGCCAGGCCCAGGGTTTCATGCATGCCATATGCAAAACGTTTGTACTGCGGCTGTTTAGACTTCTTCTGGTATGGGTCTGTGATCAGCCATATTTCCCCGTGCCGGGTGGACACGCCCAGCCTGTCATCCGGCGTAAAGGCCAGCCCGCCTACTTCCAGCACCACGCTATCCGGTATAGGCACATCCGTTATACTATAATACTTACCTTCCTTTGCCTTCATTTCTGTTTGCGCATTTGCCATAAAGGGGAGGCCGCATAACAATGATAAAAAGGCTATATGCAATTGACGCTTCATATTATTTACCAGATAATGGAGTAATGAATGTTCATAGTTTTACCAGCCTGTAAGGGCAGCACCAGGCGGTATTGCCCTTTGCTTTCCACGATCTCCGGCTGATCCTTTGTTTCAATGTAGTAGTGCTTATCATCTACCGCATAGCTGCCATCCGGCAGTTTTTCTATCAGGCCGCCGCCACCCATCAACCAGTATGCGTTGCCGTTAGCCGATGCAGGACTGTTGATGGTGATTTCCCTTTCCAGCCCTTTTCCATCTGCACGAGGATGCAGATAATCTTCCACCGACCATTGATGCAGCGTGTAAAAGAATACCGGCAGGTCATTGGGTAATATTTTATAACCGCGGTTGGTATAGCTGCTGCTGTCTTCCCGTATAGAATCCGGCCAGGCAGCATTCTTAGCGGATAATTCTGCAATACAGGGAATGCCTGCCAGCTCCAGCGGAGCGCCTAAGGGCCGGGCCAGCTGTTTTTCTCCACGCTCATGCCACATCTCCGCTACATCAATATAGCGCCCGTGCCAGGCCAGTAAAGGACTATAGTTCACCATATCATACGCATAATTAATGCCGCCCGGCGCGCCTACCGCCATGCTATAGGGATCCACTTTATTGCCATGCTCCATGAAGCCGCGCTGAATAACAGCGCTTGCTTTAACAGGATATTCCATTTGCGGGGATACCTCCACCTGCCGTTCAGATGCAGGTGTAGTAAGCGCAGTAAAAGGAATATGCGGTCCTTCATATAACAGCACCAGGCTCTCATCATAATTTGCATAGCTTAGCTGGAAATCGTGCGGACCGCCTTTCAGCAAGGTATCACCGTAAAAGGGGCGTTCAAAGTCGCGGGTACCGCCGTTATTGGCAATTTCATTCCCATCGATCATCAGCCGCACCGGTCCGCCGGCGCGGATGCTGAATACATAGTGCCCTTCTGTGGGCAGCTGCAGCTTACCTTCCAGCAGCAGCTGCGCACGTTTATCGCCTACGCGGTAGCTGAGTGAATCTGTATTACCTGAGCGGGTGGGCAGTAATAGCTTCAACGTATCATGGTTCTTGTATACGCCTTTGTATACACGGTAATGCAGGCCGGTTATACTTGCACGTGCATCGCCATAGGTTTTATAACGGATGTTGCGGAACGCTACAGGGCCATTATGCACCACAAAGCGCAGAGGACCGGGCGTTTGCACCTGTTTACGCAAGGTATCCTGCGCTGTGATGCCCAATACAGGATCCTGCTGAATGGTACGCCCGTTCAGCATTACAGATTCAAAACCTGCTTCTGTAGTGCCATTATTACCGGTACGCGCTGCTTTAAACTTCACCACCAGGTGCTGCCACAAACCAGGCGCCTTGCAGGCATTCAGCAAGGGTGCTTTATCTGCTACCCCTCCGCAATCTGCTGCAGTAACGCTGTCTTTAAGCCAGCTATCCTGCAGCTGCAATGGATATTTACCCTGAAAAAGAATGGCGGCATTTGCCTGCGGCGATAGCATGAAGTCCAGCTCCAGGTCTATATCCCCATGGGTCATTTTCGTAGGCAGCTCACCGTTAGCAGCTGCATTAAATACCAGGATGCCTTTACCCTCCTTTACTTCCAGCTGGTGCGGCTGCTGCCGATTCATGTATACATTACCGGCTATTTGCCAGCTGTTACCCGGTGTGGTAAAAGCATCCAGGTTATCCAGGCTAAGCGGATCCATGGGCAGACTTTCGACCGGAAGTGTTTCCTTCTTCCCCGACGAACAGGCCGCAAGGCTTACAATGATGGTGCTATACAGCAAAAAAGATTTGACAGACATTGACTGAGATCAAAAGATGAAAAATATTTTCACAACGTTCAATTATACTATGGTGTAAACTTAACGGCCCTGTTACGGAAAATCAAACCGCTTATCAAGGATCCGCAGCAGGTCCGGTACATCGTAATACCGCAAAACATCCGGTATTACAACGCTATACCAGTTCTTTTGCAACACCTGCTGAATGATAGTGGTAAAAGAAGGCAGGTGATCCGCTACCTGCAGGTATTTGATGCGATCATCCACCACAGCGGCATGCAGCGCTACCAGGGCGCTCATACCTGTAGCACGTACGGCCACCTCTCTTTGCCGGAAAGCAGCATCTGTTTGCAAATAATCCAGCAAGAGCTGCAGGTCGGTTACGCGCTGCCCTATAAGCGGCCGCCCCAAATGCAGGGATGACATTACATTGCGGTATTCTTTATTATAGAACTTGGTATTGTTAAATTCGGGCCGGTCGGCAGTTTCACCGGTACCCCGCAGATCGGGCAGCAGGATGGCGTAACCTTTTTGCAGGTACGGCTGTAACAAAGCAGCGCTATCCAGCAAGGCGCGTTTGCCCTCGTCCTGTAAGCAGATCAGCACTTTTTTGATAGCCTGCTCCTGCGGGCGTATGAGCAAAAAAGGCAGGGGCGGCTCATGGGCGCTGCGTAACAGCTTCTTTTCTATTTTACCTAATGGGTGTGAGAAAGTACCGGTATCTTCTACCTGTACTTTTTCGCGGGCGGATGGTAATGCTAATAACTGTTGCAGGGTATCTGCCAGCGCTTTGCCCGTGAGCTTCTTCCGGCTGTTAGACAGCACGGTAGCTGTTTTCAGGAAATGCTGCTGTAGCGTAAGCTCATTGGGCATGCTGTTATTCAGCTCACCGCTAGTAGTGCAGTTCAGTGTTGCGGCAGGTAATACATTCAGCGTACCTTCTTTTACCGGCGCATCATCTTTATAAAGCCATTTACGGAACCAGCGTACAGCAGCTTCCCGCTTGGGTTGAGAAATGCCATGGCCATCATCTACTGTTACCAGCTGCACATGATCTGCAGCATTTAAAGTAGTATAACATTGTTTGGCTTCGTTGTAGGCCTGCACAGCGCCGATATAATCTACAAAGTCGTACCGGCCGGATAATATCAGTAAAGGCTTCGGCGCCAGCATGTGCATGTAGTCGGCTATTTCAATGCCTTGCTTGCCTTCATTGGGTATTTGTACACAGCCATCCAGCGGGCCGGCCAGCTCAAATGTTCTTTCGCGGGAAGTAATGTAGCTGCACACTGCCGCCACTTTAATGCGTGGCTCAAAGGCCATAAAGTAAGCAGTTTGCGTGCCGCCTCCAGAATTGCCTAAACAACCAATACGGGTAGTATCCACTTCCCTGCGGGATAAAAGGTAGTCGAGCCCGCGCTCATTATCCCATAACTCGTAAGCCGCTACGCTGGAACCTACCAGGGCAGCTGCTGCGTTTAATAAAGTATGTTCAGTGGTACCGCCCCTGGTTAAAGGTTTGCCGGTACTGTCCGTAAGCTGATGACGCTCTCCCTGTGAAACGGGGTCAACGATCAGCACCACAAAACCATTTTTTGCAAGCAGTATAGCTGTTTGCTGGTATGAGGGGGTGGACTTTGCTGTGGCCTCATGCCCGCAAAACAACAGCGCAGCAGGGAAAGGGCCTTTGCCTGCTGGTATATATAAGTTGGCCGTTACATGATGTTGAGGAAGGCTTTGATAAATGATCTTTTCAATGCGGTAACCATCCTGCTGCAGCGTGCCTGTTACAAGCGGCTGCAGTGGTACTTTTTGCGGCAAGGGACCTAATAATTTATGATAAGCAGCCTGCAGCTGCTGCTGGTAGCTGTGTACTCCCTGCGCGGATTGCAGGGCCGTTTGCAGACGGGTATTGCGTAATACATATTGCTGGTGCATTTGCTGCATCAGGTAAGTATTGAGCATTTCATCTGCCCGCCAGTCAATGATGTTAGTGGATTGTTGGGCATGCAGAGGGAATACCCACAGGCACATAATACCAATGGCAATCTTAGTATAACTGTACAAGTAACACTTATTCGACAACAGCTGCGTAAAACGGTAAAGTCCCCGTACTTTCATCAACATGGAATTTTAGATCTCCGCTATAGCGATCAAACTACAGAAATATACAGGTAAATTAGTATTTTTTTACGCAAACGTTGCCGGAGCAAGCGTTTAAAAATGTTCTGTTAACTTTGCCCGCTTATACAATATGTACCAGGTTTTTCGCAACATATTACTTTGGCTGTTACCGGTTATATGCGCTTTTAACACACAAGCGCAGCAACCGGAGCTGGATTCCTGCAATATTACCTGGACCCGCCAGAGCCGCAGCTCCGGCGAATCTATGCCTTGTGGTGGCGGTGATATAGGCCTGAACGTGTGGGTAGAGAAAGGGGAGCTATGCTGCTACCTTTCCCGCAGCGGCGCATTTGATGAACATAACATTATGCTCAAACAGGGGCGCCTTCGGGTAAAGCTTACGCCTAACCCGTTTGAGAATGGTACGCAATTCCGGCAAACCTTGCACCTGCGGCAGGGTTATATTGATATCAGCGGCAGCAAAGGCCCGCTGCAAGCGAAGATCCGGATATGGGTAGATGTTTTTCAGCCCCTGATACATGTGGAGGTAAACAGCAACCAGCCTGTAAAAGCTACTGCGCGTTATGAGAACTGGCGCACGAAAGACCGGTTATTATCGCCGGGTGAGCTGCTGGCTTCTTCCGGTTATAAAGGCGGCACCATCCCGGTAACAGCCTATCATGATAGTATTACTTTTCATGAAAACCAGGTGCTGTTCTGCCATCGCAATCGCGATGATAAGCTGATCTTTGACTTTACCGTACGGCAACAAGGCTTGAATGCGATAAAGTCACAGCTCTGGAATCCACAGCGGGGGCTTACGTCCGGCGGAGCAATGTGGGGCAGTAATATGCAGGCCGCCGGTACTGCAACCGGCAAATACCTGAACACACCTTACACCGCGTGGCAGCTGCAAAGCAGGCAGGCGGCACGTAATCATACTATTAATGTGCTGCTACATATAGATACGATTAACTGGTACCAGGGTTTGCAGCAGCAAATAGCAGCAGCTGCCGGCAGCAGCTTTGAAAAAACACAAGCCTGGTGGCAACAGTACTGGGACCGGAGCTTTATCTTCATTCAGAAAGACACCAACACTGTTGAATGGCAGGCCAGCCGCAACTATCAGCTGTTCCGCTATATGCTGGGCTGTAATGCCTACGGCGCCTACCCTACCAAGTTTAACGGCGGGCTGTTTACCTACGATCCCGTTTTTGTAAATAAAAACACTCCCTTCTCACCGGATTTCCGGCGCTGGGGTGGCGGTACCTTCACCGCGCAGAACCAGCGCCTGGTGTACTGGCCGTTGCTGAAAAGCGGCGACTTTGATCTGATGACCGCGCAGTTTGAATTTTACCGGCGGGCATTGCAAAATGCAACCGCGCGTACCCGCTTTTACTGGGGACATGCAGGCGCCAGCTTTACAGAGCAGATGGAAAATTTTGGCCTACCTGCTGCCAGTGAATACGGCTGGAAGCGCCCAGCAGATTTTGATAAAGGCGTAGAATACAATAACTGGCTGGAATACGAATGGGATACTGTACTGGAATTTTGCCTGATGATACTGGATTGGGAACGTTTCAGCGGGCATGATATTTCAAAGTACCTGCCGCTTATTGAAAGCTGCATTACCTTTTTTGATGAGCACTATCAATACCTGGCTACCTTACGCGGCGGCGCTGCGCTGGATAGCAACGGGCACCTGGTGCTGTATCCCGGTTCGGCTGGCGAAACATACAAGCTGGCTTACAACTCCGCTACTACTATTGTGGGTTTACATACCGTTACCAGCCGCTTGCTGGAATTATCTATTGCAGACAGTACACGCAAAAAGCTGCAGGCTTTCCTGCAACGCATACCGCCTCTCTCCTTCCGTAACATGCAGGGATATACGACTATTTCACCTGCGCAGTCCTGGCAACGGATCAATAACCAGGAAACACCGCAGTTATACCCGGTATTCCCTTATGGCATGTATGGTATTGGTAAGCCCGGGCTGGATACGGCACGCAATACCTGGCTGTATGATACGGATGCCATATCACGCCGCAGCGCAGTGGGCTGGAAACAGGATAATATTTTCTGTGCACGTTTAGGGCTTACCAAAGAAGCAGCTTATTACACATTGGAAAAACTGAAAAATAGTACCAACCGTTTCCCTGCTTTCTGGGGGCCTGGTTTTGACTGGACACCGGATCATAACCAGGGTGGATCAGGAATGATAGGATTGCAGGAAATGCTGCTGCAAACGGATGGGAAGCATATTTATCTTTTTCCTGCCTGGCCGCCCAAATGGGATGTACATTTTAAACTGCATGCACCATATGAGACAACCGTGGAGGGCATTTTGAAGGATGGGAAGATTGTGAAGCTGGAAGTGCTGCCGAAGGAGAGAGAGAAAGATGTGGTGGTGATGTTGAAGTAGGATTGTCTACACGGTGCGGAGATAATCACTTCACCACAACACTCACCTGCCCCTCCTTTAACCCCTCCGCCTTTGCCTTTAACACAACATTCCCCGGCCCTCCTGTAGCTTTCACTACCACCAAACACCTGCCCTGCCAGGCTTTACGCTGCGGCAGCTGGTAGCTTTCTGTACTGATAGGGTTTGCATTACCCACACCCACAATGGTGCCCGGACCAGTTATAGAAAACTGGACCAGGTTCTCTGCTTTAGGATCGCGCACGCCGCTGGCATCCAGTAATTCTACTGTGATATATACCAGGTCCTGGTTATTAGCCTGCATGGTGTTATGATCTGCTGTGAGCTTAAGCTGTACAGGCGTAGCCGCCGTGCGTAATACAGCAGTATTTATTTTTTTGTTGCCATTATAACCTATTGCTTCCAGCGTACCTGCTTCATAAGGGACCTTGAAAGTAGCGGTGAACTTATTAGCGCGGCTGGTGGATTGTTTTCCTAAAGAACGATTGTTCAGGAAAAGCTCCACCTGCTCACAGGAAGAATATACTTCCACTTCCAGCGGCTGTTTTTCATAACCTTTCCAGTTCCAGTCTGGTACCACATCATGCCATTCCCAATGGCTCCAGTCCACTTTATTTGGATTGGTGGGAAAAGAAGGCTGCGGCGGTTTTACAAAAACCGATACCTGGCCGGGTTTCCACAGTACATCCCGGTAATAGGATTGCGGGCGTTTCCAGCCGCAGATATCTATATCGCCGCAATAGGCAAGGTTCCAGGGGTAGAAGTGCTGCCGCTGCCAGTAACCCAGCCAGCCAATGCTGGCTTCTCCTATATAATCAAAGGAAGTCCATACAAAATCACCGATCACCCAGGGATGATCTGTTACACCCATCCAGTAATCAAATGCTTCCAGCGGTAAAGATTCCGTGGCAAATATAACGCGATCGGGTAAACGCTGATGATCGGTTACGTATTTATCCCGTGCATAGTTATAACCGGCGATGTCCAGTGTAGCCAGGAAAGGATCTTTATCCGGCGTTACACCATTCACCCCACAGGTTATAAACCGTGTGGTATCAAGCGTGCGGATGTGGTCACTGAGCATTCTGGCAACGCTTACTACTTCCGGCTTTTCCCGGTTCGGGATCTCGTTACCGGTGCTCCACATAATGATGGACGGATGATTGCGGTCGCGGTATACCATGCTCTCTATATCTTTCTTCCACCAGTCATTAAAGTAGAGATGATAATCGTCCGGGTTTTTACCCTGCGTCCAGGCATCAAAGGCTTCATCTATCACCAGCATGCCCAAACGGTCGCAGGCATCCAGGAAAGCGGGTGAGGGTGGATTATGCGCGCAGCGGATGGCGTTATACCCGTTGGCTTTTAGTATTTCTATCTTACGTTCCTCTGCACGGTCGTAGGCCTTTGCACCTAAGGGACCATTGTCATGGTGCACACACCCCCCTTTTAATTTCAACGGCTGCCCATTTAAACGGAAACCATTCACGGCATCAGCGGTAATGCTGCGGATGCCAAAAGGAGTTTGCAGCTGATCAACCAATTGCCCATCGCGGTAAACGGATGTTACAGCGGTATACAATACCGGCGTGGTAACAGACCACAGCTCAGGGCGGGCTACTGCCACATCCTGGTTATAGGTAACAGTATCTTTGGGGCTTAAGCTTTGCGTGCTGTTGGCAGTGGCTACTTCTTTTCCTTTTGCGTTTAAAATACGGGTAACCAGCTTTATGGATGTAGTGCCGGCGCCTTCATTCAATACCGTAGTATTTATATGTACACCAGCCGTAGCAGCGCTTACCTGTGGAGTTGTAATATAAGTGCCCCACTGCGCTACATGCACCGGATCCATCACCTGCAGCCATACGTGGCGATAAATGCCTGAACCGGCATACCAGCGGCTGTTCTCTCCTTCATTCCTGACCTTTACAGCCAGCACATTTTTTTCATTCCATTTGATACGATCTGTAGCATCGTACCAGAAGGACGTATAACCGTAAGGGTGTTTACCCAGCTTTTTTCCATTGAGCCAGATCTCGGCATTCATATAAATACCATCAAACTGCAGGTGTACACGCTTGCCTTTTTGCGCAGCAGGTATGGTAAATGTTTTGCGGTACCAGCCAGTGCCGCCGGTGGTAAAACCACCGCTTACCTGGCTAATGGCATCCGGGCTAAAGGGCGATTGTGTGCCTGGCAGGTCTTCAATACTCCAGTCATGCGGCAGGTCTATTGCACGCCATTGGGAATCGTCAAAATCCGGCTCATCGGCGCCTTGCGCCCCGCCCCTGTGAAAACGCCAGCCTGCATCAAATAACTGTGTGCGGCTGCTATCCTGGGCCTGGGCATAGATGCTTATCAGTAAAAATATAGCTGTTAATAATCGCATGTGCTTAATTATAAATGCAATATAAAATTAAGGGAGCATCCCACATCATTTATCCACGTGCGGTACAAACTGCACTTCACTTTTTCCCTTATCTACAGATGTAGCTACGGCAATACCCCGCTGCTCGGCCTTATTCACGGCGCAGTAGAAATGATATACTACGCCTTTGTAAAACACCACACTGGATTTATGTGCAAAAAGATCATCAAAGGATGCTGAGGACTTTATTAAGTCGTCACCGGTCCAGTCGGTCCAGTGCACCAGGTCATAGGAACAGGCAAAACGGTTAAAGGCGCCGGGCCTGTCTTTCCAGAAGGCGCCGAAGTAGAACATTACCCATACATCATTCATGCGCTGGATCCATGGATCGCCGGTAATGCCGGCGTGATGGTTCAGCACCGGTTCTTTTTCATAGCGCTTCCAGTGCACCATATCGTCAGATACTGCCATACCTATACGCTCCTTCCCTCTTTTGGGTTTAAGGCTGTCGCCTTTTGCATTGTAATACAGTATAAAAGGATAGCCAATGCTGTTGGTTTTATCCCATAATACCGTGCTTTTATACAAGGTGTTGTTCTCCCACCAGCGAACATCTGCATCAGTGGCCATCAGTACAGGTTTAGGCAACCGCTGCCACTCATGGGCTTTTGCAGGATTCTTCTTTGTATACGCCATTCCAATTGAAAGCAAGCCCTGTTCATAACCGCGGTTGCTGCCGCCAATGTACGACATCCAGTATTTACCCTTATAGGGCTGCCATTCATAGCTGCCGCCCCATTGCGGATCCTGCAGGGCTATGTATCCTGCCTTCTGGTTATTATCCCAATCCGTAGTATCAGAAAAAGACATGAGCCGGCCCATTGTTTTCCAGTGCAGCAGGTCGTCACTGCCGGAGAGCCAGGTTTCATAACCCCTTCCGTCAAAAACAATATAGGTCATATACCATTTATCGTTCTTGCGGAACACGCTTGGGCAATCTATTTTCTTTGCATTATCTGAGGGTACCAATACCAGCCCGTATTTATAGGGTGTTTTCACCTGGTCGTAAACATGCTGCATTACATTGGCGGGTACCTCCTGCGGTTTGCTTTGCGCACAGGCAATCGTTCCAATTAAAAGCAGTATATATGTTAGCATGTGTCTCATCGTGTCATTCATTTGTTTTCACTATTGTTACAGGCCCCAGCAAACCGGCTTCCAGCAGCGGACTTCCCTCTAAACGATAAGGCGCGGTAGTGCGGGTAATACGCTGTGCTTCCGGCAGTCTGTGATCTCCGATCAAACGGTTGGCCCAGGTGTTGGATACTTCGATCTTTAACTCGTTGCTACCGTTGTGTAAGGCTTTTGTAATATCCACACGGTAAGGTGCGGTCCAGGCCACACCGCAGGGTATGCCATTCAGGGTAATTTCCGCAATATTGGCTACCCGTCCTACATCCAGCCATATACGGCCGGTAGTTGCTTTCCAGTTAAATGCTTTCGCATATGTGGCAGTACCGGAATAATAGCGAATGGTACTGTCTGTGTGTTTACTCCAATCCTGCAGCTGATGGAACGTTATAGGTTGTTCACGGCCGCCTGCTTTTTTATTAAAGGCAGCCTGCCAGCTACCCGTGAGGGTTTGCAGCGTTTGCGGCTGCTGCCAGTTCTGACCGGTATGCTGTTCCTTTTGCGTGATTGGCTTACGCAGCACCACGAATATGGAACCTGAAGGTCCTAACTGTAACGGCAGGAGCGTACGCCCTTTTTCAACAGACCATTCTTTTGCTGTTTGTATATCACCGGTAACCGGGTCCCATAGCTCAGGTACCTTACCGGCTACACGAAGCGAAACATCCAGGATGCGGGCAGTATCCAGCTGGTTAGCGATGAAATAGATATCTGCATCCGGCAGCTGGCGGTGGGTCCAGACCACGCCGGGTTGTGTAATTACATCTCTTTCCAGGCGCCATTCGTGCCAGGTTTTCAATTTTAATGTTTGCATGATCCGGCGCACCGTATCATCACTGGCAGGGAAACCGGATAAGCCCGGCGCATGATCTGCCTGTTCTGCAGTAAGTATTGTAGCACCAGCCTTCACCAGCTCCTGCAAGCGGACAGCCACTTCCGGCGACAACATTTTTGCATCCGGCGACATAGCATGCGGGCCGGGTAATACCAATGCGGCATAGCTGGCACCACCCGGCAGCTCAATACGGCCGTTGTGCACTTCCGTTAACCGTAACAAAGCATCGCGGTTAAAAGAATCATATCCATCTTCTACAATACCGGGTAAAGTGTTTAGGCGGTCCGGTAATATGGCGCGACGGGGTATTTCCTCGCCAGTGAATACGGCTACATCCACTACCGGCCGGCCTTGTTGTAACAGGGCCTGGCAACGTTGTGCATAGGTAACCCAGGCGCGGCCCGGTTTCCACCAGGTTTGATCCCGCTGAAAGTAAAGCCCCACTCCGTCCAGCGTCATACCCGGAGCACGGTCTGTCCAGGGATTGTGCGCGAATACATGATACACCAGTCGGTTCACGCCCATGGCATAATTCTTATCCTGCAAGGCTTTTAACATGGCAGGATGCTCATCCCAGGCCATGCGTAATTCCGTAAAAGCTTCTGATTGTATAATCTGTTTCCCATAAATATGCGCACCGGAAATAGCGTCCAGCATATCATTGGGTTTATCGTGTGTGGGTGACCGTAGCCAGAACTCACCCATGGGAATATCCACTGCGCTGTAATGGGCCATGCCGTCGCTGGTCATGGTGGGCGCTACATTTTCCGCACTAAAGCTGCAACCCTTTTCATGCGCCAGCTTTCCCATGGTGCCGTAAAAATTATCTACTACCAGCTCAGAGATCGTTTGGCGGATATCGTGTAAAAACCGTTCTGAGATGGCGGCGCTTTGCACCGGGATACCGGCCATTACCGGCAAATAAGTGTACAGATCATAGCCTCTGCGGCGGCGAAACTCTTCGCGGAACACCGGCGACCAGTTCTGGCTGCCGCATTCCCAGCTATCCACATGGAATACTTTTAACACGCGGCCGGCTAATGCGGGTCCCACCTGCCTGAAAGCTTCTCCGAACCACTTATCAAACTGCAGACGGATGGCAACAGGGTTAAACTTATCACACTCCAGCCCAATCCCCGCGCCACCGGTAGCATTGGTATGACCTGTAGAGGTATGGCCGATACGCAGGATGGTCCAGCGGCCGGGTGGTACCTGCCATAACAGGCGGCCCTGTTTATCTAATTTACCGGTAAGGTTAATGATCTTATTCAACGGCACACATAATGAATCCGGCACCTGCGCTGTAGTAGTACGGCTGCTGATACGCCAGATCTCCCCGTTCTTTCCTTCAAACTGGTGCAGGCGCGGCTCACTGGATAATGTAATACCACAGACCTTTAAAGTGGTTTTCCATTTGGCAGCATCCAGGTCTTCGGATCCGGCTTCTGAGCCGGTGCTGTCATATACAAACCGGAAATAACGTGCAGTCGTGGGGGTGATGGCATGTGTTACGCCAAAATCATTATCCTGCCAGCCATGGCGGGGCGCCTCCAAACGGCCAATGCTACGGAAGTTTCGTCCATCATCGCTAACAGTTACTATCAGGCGCTGCGCCTGGTAGTTAGGTCCATTGGTGCGGATGTGAATATTGCGGCAGGTGAAGGGCTTATCAAATGCATACTGGATCCAGCAGGCGGCTTCACTGCGGAAGTTCTCTTTGTTATTGGGATCCAGTAAAAAGCGTGCATCTATGCCGGCCTGGCTGGTGCTTACCACCGGCGCAGGAGCGGGCCCTGTTCCTGGTAATGCGGGATAAGCCAGCACCTGGATATCTTTATAATAACCTTTATAGGCAGGCGGGGTTAACAAGGTATCATTAAACAGCCGGTTGCCCTCCACCTGTGTTTCTGACCAAACCACTTTTTGCATGGAGAGCTCCGGCGTTATCCAGGGGCCGCCAGCCAATGCAAAACCATCACAATCATGCATCGCCATCTGCAAACCTAAGCGGTCTGCTTCCTGTATGGCAAAACGCACCATGTCCCACCATTCCGGCGTTAGCTGCGCTACCGGCGGCTGCATCAGCGGCGGGTTAGCAGCGCCTTTTATTGGCATCAGGTAAGCGCCGCCAATACCTGCCTCTTTCATTGCTTCCAGGTCGGCAGTAATACCGGCCTTTGATACGCTGGCCTGCATCCAGTACCAGAATACCCAGGGCTTAGCCGCAGCTGGCGGTTGGCGGAAATCCCTTTCCAGGTCATGCTGCTGCGCTATAGCCGGCAGTGATAACATACACGCCCATACGTAAAACAGTATCGTTCTTATACCTTTCATTAAGCCTGTTGAAAAACCGATTTCAGATATTTAGTATTTGCGCCAAAGTTCCATTTTACATTACGTGGGTCCTTCGCATTGCGGGAGCGCTCTATCACCAGCCAGCCGCTCCAGCCCATTTTATCCAGCGTATGTTTTACTTTAGGTAAATGAATACGCGGGTTATCCTGCAGCCATACACCATCTTTATCCGTACAGTGGATCTGGCAGATACGGTTCTTACCCAGGATGCGCAATTCCTTTTGCAGATCGCGGCCTGCTTCCAGCGCATTGGCAAAGTTGAAATAACTCTGGATGGCATGAGAACCAATATCATCCATCAGCTTAACCTCTCCGGCTGCATCCAGGGATGTTTCTATTCCAATGATCACATTTGCTTTCTCTGCCTGTTTGGCCACTGCCTGCAAACGCTGCACAATTACAGGGCGCAGCTCCGGATGTTGTACCAGGTCGCCCTGTATGCCCAGGGGCAGGAAAGCTACCTTTACGTTTAGCTGGGTCATAGTATCAATGCAGTCCTGCACCATTTTGTCTACCCCCGGACGTTCCGCAAACGACTGTGCATAAAAACCCGACATGGCAACAGAACTGATTTTCAGGTTCAGCTCTTTTGCTTTGTCCAGGAACTGCTGGCGCAAAACAGGATCTACGAGCTTATTATCAAAAGTTTCCCGGTTACCTAAACCGCCCATATCCAGCTCTACCCCATCAGCGCCAATATCTTTGGTAAGCTGAAATGCGCCCAGCTTCTGCCTTTTAAGGATCATCCAGTCGCACACGGCTATTTTATAACGCTGATCAGTATTTGCAGGCGTGGTAGCAGCCCAGGATAACTGACGGTGTAATAAACCCGCTGTAAGGGCCAGAGAAGTATTGAGAAGGAAGTGACGACGGTCCATTTAATTACGAATTATTCAATTACGAATTACGAATTGGTTTTACGTTTTGGAATGTTATCTATATAACTACCAATAGTATTGGTACAATTATTTGATCACAAATTATCAACTACAAATTCCGGTCAGCATTTAATAGTGCGAACACCGTAATTACGAACTACTCAATTCGTAATTCGTAATTGGATAATTCGTAATTCACTTTGGCCATTGGCCATTTTTAATCTCTGTGAGCTGTAATTGCTTAGGATCTATTTTCACATACTTGATGCGCTCCCGGCGCCAGGTATATACAATGTGAATAGAACCATCCTTTGCGCAGATCACAGAAGGATAGGAATACTGGCTGATGGGTGAGTCTTCCAGCACCAGCGCGGCATTCCATACCTTACCATCTTTGGATATAGCTACGTTCAAAGGTGTGCGCGGGCCTTTGGGCTTACCATCCGGTGGCAGCACATGATTATATACCAGCAGCTGCCGGCCATCCTGCATGGTTACTGCATCTGTACCGGAATTATTATTTGGCAGATCAATTGGCGCTATGGCCGACCAGCTGCGGCCGTTATCTGTTGACCAGGATTCCAGTATCGCGCGGTTCTTGCTTCTGCAAAGGATCTGCAGCCTGCCATCTTTGTAAAACAGCACGCTGGGTTGTATAGCGTTGTAAGTTTTTCCATCATTGATAGGGCCTACCTTTTCCCAGGTATTGCCATTGTCTTTTGTGAGCTCAAAGTGTACCTTCCAGCCATCGCCTTCTGTACTGGACGGGCAGAGCAAAGTACCATCACTTAACAACACCGGTTTATTCTTAACAGGCCCTAAATAACCATCGGGCAAGGCTTTGGGAGCCGACCAGGTAGTACCGCCATCTTTTGAGCTGATCATCCAGCCCTTCCATTGCGCTACTTTAGGACCTATTTTATAGAACAATAACAGATCGCCGCCGGGCACCTGGTATAATACCGGGTTCCAGCAGGCATAGCGGGTAGTGTCGTTCTTTTTACCATTGGCTACTTTCACCGGTGTTGTCCACTGGCTTTTGGCTATTGCTTTATGGCTTACCCAGATGCTTACATCCGGTTTGCCCTCTTTGGTACCGCCAAACCAGGCTGCTACAAGTCCTTTCGGGGTTTCTGCAATGGTAGCCGCGTGGCAGGATGGAAAGGATGCTTTCTCAAAAATAAATTCATCTGTCAGGATCCCTTCTTTAAAAGTACGCGGCTTACCTGTTTGCCCCTGGCTAATGAGCGCTGCGAGTAATAGAAACCCGGCGCAAAAAATACGTTTATACATCATAGTTATTTACTGCTTTCAAATTCATAATTCCCGGAGCCTACCTCAAACACGGCCCGGTCACCTTCCATACGCAACCACCTTACACCAGCTGCTTTGGCAGCGGCGTTACCACGTTCCTTTACCTGTGCAGCAGCGGTAGCGGGTATATATACTAACGCAGTTGTATTACCCGGCACAGAAATATTCCAGGTAAATGTACCGTTCACATTCTTCCACTCGCTTTTGATAGTACCGTGAATGGATTGATAGGAAGCATTTACTGTTTGTAACCCTTCCGGCAAAACCGGCTGCATGATCACCTGTTTAAAGCCCGGAGATGCTGTGCTGCTGCGGATGCCGGCCAGGTCCTCATAATACCAGATCAGCAGATCGCCCAGCAGCATTACATGGTTATGGGAGTTCATGGCTGGATTAGCCGTGTCGCCATTCCAGAGCTCCCAGATAGTGGTAGCGCCACGGTCTATCATATATCCCCAGCTGGGATAATCGCGGTTAGCGGCAATGTGAAAGGCCAGCTCCGGCTTACCCCAGCGGCTTAAACCGCGCATAAGCCATTGCGTGCCTATTACCCCGGTGCTGATATGTCCTTTATATTCCTGTTGTATTTTATTCACAATATTGCTGAACACCTGCTTTTCCGTTGCAGCGGGTGTTATTCCAAAATACAATGGCAATAAGTTAGCAGTTACCGTATTATTGCTGTATTGTGCAGTAAGCGGGTTAAAGAATTTCCGGTTAAAGGCAGTGCGGATGTGCGCGCACAGCTCTGCAAATGCCTGTGCATCCTGCGGTTTATGCAGCACGTTTGCAAAACGCTGCATTAAAAATAACAGGCGGTAGTAATAAGCCGTGGCCAGTAAGGTACCATCCGTATTTCGGGTAGAATCCCTGGAATGAATGAGCTGTAATGATTCCGGCGGCACACACCAATCACCGTATTTATCTTTAGTGACGATGTAATCTTTCATGTACTTAGCGCGCATGTAGGCCAGCCACTTCTTCATAGTATCATAATGTTTGGCAATAGCCCGCTGATCGCCAAACTGCCCGTACAACATATCAGCTACCAGGATGTAGGTACCCGGCCAGGTAACATTATCACTGTAATAACGCCAGTAGGCCGGCGCTACGTCCGGTATGGCGCCTTCCGGCGTTTGTGCTTCCTCAATATCATCCAGCCATTTGGCATATAGTTTTGCATTGTCAAACAGGTAAGCTTCCCCGTAGGCGCCGGTAGCGCGGTCACCCAGCCAGGGCATACGCTCATTGCGTTGCGGACAATCCAGCGGCATACCTTTGTAATTGCTGCGAATGCCCTGGTAAGCGTTATTAAAGATCTGGTTCAGGGTAGTGTCTGAGGAAGTGAACGTGCCGGTGGTACTGATATTATCGTAGATCACCTGCCCTTCAAAATCCTGTACAGTAGGTGTGCCGGGGTAATTGCTGATCTCTGCGTACCGGAAGCCATGATATACAAACGCCGGGTGCCAGGTTTCTGTACCCCCGCCTTTTAGTGTATACCTATCCGTTACTTTGGCATCCCGCAGGTTAGCGGTGTAAAGGGAGCCATCAGGCTGCAAGGTTTCTGCAAAACGTAAGGTGACATTTGTACCGCGCGGACCTTTTACTTTCATTTGCAGCCAGCCTGCCATGTTCTGCCCCATATCAAGGATGTACACACCTGGCTTTAATTCTTTTATGGACCTGGGCTGCAGCCTTTCCATCACCTGCATTTTTTCATTCAGCTGCGCCCTTATTACACCACCGGGGGCCTGTACCAATTCTGGCTGCAGCCAGGCATGATCATCAAAACCGGCAGTATTCCAGCCGGGCATTTCTTTGGTGGCATCATATTCTTCACCATCGTATTCATTATTGGTGCGGATAGGCCCATCGGTGGTTACCTTCCAGGAAGCGTCACTGGCAAAGGTTTCGCGGGTACCATTGGTATATTCAATTTCCAGCTGCAGCAACATTTTAGGATAACCGAATGTGCGGATCTTTTGCGGTTTATAAGCCTGGCGCATGGTAAAGAAACGGCCATTGCCAAGTATAGTTCCTATTGCATTATCGCCCTGATGCAAAGCGTCAGTTACATCATAGGTATTGTACAATACACTTTTGGTATAATCTGTGGGCGCGGGCGCCAATACCTGGTTACCGATGCGCTGTCCGTTCATATACAGCTCATACCAGCCTAAGCCGGCTATATAGGCTGTAGCCTTTTTGACAGCTTGCTTTACTGTAAATGTTTTACGGAAGTAACGGGCCGACAAACGGGAGAACTTACTTTGCGCACTATCCCAGGGAAATGCACGATCCAGCCCTATCCAGCTGGCCTGCCAATCTTTTGTGGCTAACAGCGCCATGCTCCATTGTGCCGGCGCGCTCCATTCACTGGCGCCCTGCGTGGTCCAGGTTCTTACTTTCCAGTAACAGATTGCTCTGCTCTGTAAAGGAGCTCCTGCATACAGCACCTGTACGGATTGGCTGCTGCTTACCTTACCGGAGTTCCACAGATCGCCTTCATTTGCAGCCAGCTTTTCTGCAGATGATGCTACCAGCACCTGGTAAGCAGTTTGTAGCACATTGCGCTGCGCGCTGCTGATCTCCCAGCTCAGGCGGGGCGTTGTAACATCAATACCTGTTGGGTTAGATAACAATTCGCAACGCAGGTTTTGCAGCTGCACATTCGCGGTGGCCGGCCCCGCGGCAGAAATGAGTATTGTTAATATGGCAATAAAATAGCGCATTAGTTTGCTGCTGCTGTTTTTAATGACCGGATATAAAAGACTGCCTCATCCTCCGGCTCACCGGCATTGGGCAGGTCGTAGGTTTGTGCAGCAGGCGTATCCGCATTAGGCTCATGCCGTGGCATACCGGTGCGGAACACAATACGGCTCACATTCCGCACGGGCGCAAACGTAAGCTGGTTTAGGGCATCCTTACCATTAATGTTCACTGTATAAAAGCGGGTGTAAGTATTTAGCGTGATGCGGATATTATAGGTAGTGCCGGCCTCGTATTTCATGATGTTCTTGAACTTTGCACCGGCCTTTGCCCGCAGCACACCATCCGGCTCAAACATCAGCCGCACGCAGCCGCTGCCTTTAGCGTCCTGCAGCTCTACATGTAGCAGGCCTTTGTTATTTTGTGCAGGTGTTATGGAAAACTCCACCGCTGCTCTTTGTGTTTCCGGGAACAGGTGTTCTGCTTTAGCATAATCGTACCGGTCCTTATCTTTCAGCACCAACGCGGAGCCATCCGGTGTTTGTTCCATTTTCACGGGCGCCCAGCAGGGACTGTAAATATTCCATAAATTCAGCGCTGTATCCGGCCGCATTTCTTTAAACACATCATTTACCTGCTCCGTTGCTTTCTCCATGACCGGCACTTTTACGCGGGATACCCAGATGTCCTCCTTACTCATGCTGTATGTCACCCACAGGTCGCCATCCGGCGGTGTGCCATTCTTTTCAGTGATGCCCCGGATGTATTGCGGACCGTAATCTTTGAAATTGCCATGGTAACGCAGGGGAGAAATTTCACCATGTACCAGCAACATGTTCGTATATTCCAGGCCGTTATCACTTAAAGAAATGGCCAACGGCCAGCGGTATTCAGAGGGATTGTATACTGTGGCATAACGGCCGTCGGCTGTACGCTGCCCCCAGATCTTGGCATTGGCATTTACAAAGCCCGGCGCCCTTACTGCAGATTCAGGCCAGGTTTTGCCTTCATCTTTACTGATAGCAGTAAGCGCATTTTTCCACAGCCCCACTACCCTGCCATCCGGCAAATGGTAATAGCTTAATGCTTTGTATTGTTTTTTGAGCGGTATAAGCGGATCATTGCGATCTGATTCCTCATTCCACTGCTGCGTTACAAGCGGATCGGCCAGCAGCTCGTTACAGGCTTCCACGAAACCCTTATCCTTGCTGCTGGTATAATAGGGATAGGAGGTGTTCTTTGCATTCCAGGCAGGGTTATAATGAATGAAGTAAACAGGACCGTAGCTACCGTCCGGCAGTATTTCCCGTACTACACGGCCTATACCCTTTCCATCATTTGGGTCATCATCTATATCCAGGCAAAAACCGTAAAAGGCTAGTGCCAGCAAACGCTTTTTCTTAGAAGTATAAAATCCCATGCGCTGATGCATCACGGCATATAAATTATGCGCTACACCAGGGTGGCCTTCTTTGGTAGTGCCATCCGGTATTTTATACCGCGGAAAGATCACCTCCGGTTTGGTCCAGCTGTAACCGTCTTTAGAGGTGGTTAATAGTGTTTGGCCGGGCGGTATATGCTCACCAATACTGTCACTTAAATATTCCAGGTAGAATTTGTTATTCCAGTAAGCCAGCATGGGTGCGTGGTTGTATGTCCAGCCGGCGCCTTCTGCCATTTCAGGATGCTCACGGTTAGCGCGCAGCACCTGTATGTTATGTACGCCCATGGCCGGGCTTAGCTGCCCATGGTGGTAATCAATATTCACACGGGTTTGGCCGGTATAACGTACCGTGTCCTGCGCTTTACTTGTAATAGCGAGTAATAAGAGTGGAATAATATGCAGTAGTTTCCCGTTCATGCTTTAGTTTTTATGTGTGCCACACGTTTAGCGCTGTAGCGCATCCAATAATTCTTCTTTTACCTTTAAGATAGTGCCGTGCTTATGCCCTTCCGGTACCAGCACCTCCCCGGATATATCTGTGAATGTTTTAAAATCCGATGTTCTAACCGCGCCATATTCTTTATCGCGGTAGGCATCAAAATAGATCAGCCAGTTCTGCCCTGCTTTTACTACGGCAGGACCTTCTGTAAAAGAGGGTGTAAATGCCTTTGATACATTTTTGTACGGGCCTAAAGCCTGCGTGCTGAAGGCTACTTTGATATCCCTTTCCGGGCGGGTATTATCTTTTAAGATCAGCACATATTTACCTGCCGCCTGCTCTGCAATCACACAATCAATTACGCTGAAGCCGGGATCCAGGAACAACTTAGCAGGGGTAAAGGTTTTAAAATCTTTTGTAGTGGTATAATACATGCGGTGGTTATTATCCTCATCCTCCTGCCCTTTAGGAAAACGGCGTGGAATGGTGGATGCCCAGATAATAATATACTGGCTGGTAGCCTTATCATAAAACAGTTCCGGCGCCCATACATTTACGGTTGTGGGCTCTTTTTCCATTACGTTAATGGCCCGCTGCTCCGACCAATGTACCAGGTCTTTGGAGCTGGCATAACCAAATCCCTTATCTCCTTTCCAGCCGCTGGTCCATACCAGGTGAAAAGTACCATCGGCGTCCTGGATCATAGAAGGGTCGCGCATTAATTTCTTTTCACCTACCTGCGGCTGCAGGAAGGAATGGCCCAGATCCAGCCAGTGATAAGCATCATAGCTGTATAACAGGTGCAGACCGTCTGTAGCAGGCTCCCGGAAAGAGGTGAACAAATACACTTCCTTGCCGGGCGTGTAGGTATCCAGTATTAATACCCAGTCATTCCCATCTTTTTGCTCGCCCGGCGGGTCAAAAGTGTTAACACCTTTGTTCGGGTATTTACCAATGATGGTTACAGCGCCATTGCGCGGGTTATACCAGGATGCCTTTACAGTATCTCCTGCAATCTTACCCATGTTCACCGGTATATTGCGGCCATTGTACGTGTAAATAAATGCATACTGCTGCCCGCGGGTAGCCAGCAACCGGTTATAGCGGCTTCCCTGCCCGCTGGCTATCAACGACTGATCCGGTACCCGTTCAAAATAAGGACGTGACAACAGCAGGTTTTTCAGATACACCATTTGCTGTGCACCGGGATCGTTCATGGCGCTGGTCCATACTTCACGTACACCGTAAGCGCCGTTACTATCCGTGGATTTGTGCATTTGCATTACGGCGTTATGCCCGTATGTATAACCGGCAGCACCGGCAAAAACAGACCAGTAACCGTAACGGCGCACATCACTGTCGGTCCAGCGGGGCTGCAGGCTGTCGTGCAGGCCATGTGGAATGCCTTCGTAAGAGGGCTCTCCATCCAGCGTTGGTTTTGTGGGCGTAAGACGGTAATCTGTTACAATGTATTTCCAGTTATCTTCTCCATAGTGCATGTCTTCTGCGCTGGTATCCTGCGCGTAAGTACGGTGGCCGGACTGCATCATATTAAACTGCAGCCAGCTCTCTTTATGAAACCAGGTGGAGGATTGCATACGTCCCCTGGGATGGTAAGTAACCAGGTGCGCAGTATCTGCTGCATGCAGAGTGCTGCCAATGGCGTTCCATACCTGTATGTGATCGCTTCCCTTTATATCACCTCCATTCAGCCAGATGATGTTGGGCCGATTCCTATAACGGGCAGCTAACCAGGCTGCATAGATCTTTGCTTCCTGCTCACTTACATGCCCCTCTTTTACATTAGAGCCCCATACCGGCACCAGCGCCATGTACAGGCCCTTTTCCGCTGCTTTATCAACAATATAATCTACATGATCCCAGAAATCATATTGCGCGGTATCCGTAAATGTATTGCCGGGTGTAGTTTTAGGGGTCGCTACATTTTTATTGACCAGGGCACTGTCGCCATAGGCATTTACCTGGCCCAGGCTGTGCACCACCATTACCTGTATTACGTTAAACCCTTTCTGACGGCGGTTCTCCAGGTAGTTATCTGCTTCTTCACGGGTGAGCTTATTAAACAGTAACCAGCCGGTATCGCCTAACCAGAAAAAGGGCGCACCACCGGCGGTTGTAAAATACCGGCCATTGGCAGAGATATGCAGCGGAGCTACCCGCTTCATTTGTGCCTGTACAGCGCCGGTGATCATTAATAATGTTATGGATAGTATAAAACCGATCTTTTGCATGATTCCCATTTATGTTTATTTATTGCTTACCCAAACCACTACCGGGCCTGCGCCTGGATTTTGTAAGGTAAGATCTCTACCGCCTGCCTGTTCTTCTGTTTTCAACAGCCGCCCGTCCTTAGGATCTATCCAATGGATACTACAGGTACCGGTAGTTTTGCTCAGATCCAGCTGTATTGGGCCGGATGCATTGCTGTAAACAATATATGCTTTGCCGTTAGTTAACCTCCACTGCCCCTGCGTACCTGCTACCGGGTGCATAGCAGCAGCTGCTTCCAGGAAGCCCTTGTCTGCTATTGCCGGGATACCGGCCAAAGAACCACCGGCCATAAAAGCTGCCCAGGCAAATTCATCGTATGCGCTGCCGGCATATACCACAGCTTTTTCCGGGTATTTATTACGGTATTCGCTTACGGCCCGGTATACCTGCTCAAAAGTACTTTTCTTAGGTTTCAGCAGGCGGGCATGCTGGCGTGGCGCCAGGTTCTGGCCACCTAATGGTGCATAGGCGCTGCCATCCGGCTGGTAGTGCCACTGGCGTATATCTATTACAGTTATAAGCTTTGAACGTACAGGATCGGCCAGTATAGCATCCTGCACATCTTTGGTGGTGCTAAGGCCAATAGTTACTTTTTTACCGGTTTCTTTTTCCCAGGCCAGGATGGTATCTATCCAGAACTGCACAAAGGCCAGCGGCCCGGTAAATTCCGCTCCGATAAAATGGATCACCCCTGTATTGCCGGCAAAATTATCCATGCACTTGCGGATGTAAGCCTGGTGCAGCTTGCGGCGTACCGGGTTAGTTACATCATAGAACTGCTCCGCCATAAAGATGCGCTTATCACCTGCATAGGGAGGCGGTTCGGGGAAACCGGTATGATTGATATTGTTGGCGCTGCGCCAGGGAAAATCTGCATAGTGCGCACCGGCTTCAATAATGTTATGCTGAAAATAATCCTGGTGCACCAGCACTAATCCCTGCTGGTCGGCCAGGTTGGCAAACTGTTTCAGGCGCATCCAGTACCAGGCGTTGTATTTGGTAAGATCGTACTGGCTCAGGCCATCCCAGGCGGTTCCCTGCCCGCTGCGGGCAAAAGGCAGCTCGTAAAAGGGAGGCCATACTTCGCCATTCATACGGCGTATGCGTTCATGATCATCGCGCCGGCGCTCATACCACAACCCATAATTATGTTCCAGGGATACAATGTGCTTATCCCTCATCCACTGTGCTACTTCCTGCAGATCGTCTGTGAGGCCGGTACCAATGCGGCCGGGCACAAAGCGGGTTACATCGGGCTTAGCTTCTTTAATACCATCGGGCCGTACATCTCCCCGCCACCAGGGCACTTCAAAATGCTCCCCGGTTAATACGGCATTGCCGCGCAGCAGCCAGCCATTACCTACATGCATGGGAGCAGCCAGCGCGGGCACTGCTGGTTTCGTATAACCTATATCGTTAATAGTTTTAACACCGGTTGCTTTTGTAGTAACCGGATTGCGGTTTGATGCATCATCTATCCAGTCTGTGAGCTGTGGCAGCGGTTTAACAGCTGCCCGGGTCAATGCAACGGCCTGCTCTACACCGGGACTGCTGGAAGCTTCTGATTCCACCGGCATCAGCTGCGCCTGCTGTTTAACGTCTTTGCCTAAACGATCGGCCAGCTGCGCATAATACAAACTGCGGGGGGGAATATGCTCATTGGAATCGCCCCAGTACCCGTCGCCTGCAAACTGTGCCCAGGTTGCAAAAGCCCAGTTGTTGGCAGTTGGTGGACGGTAACAGTCCACACGTGCAGCGCTGCATTGCCAGAATACGCTGTTAGCAGCGCTCCATCCGGCGCCCTGCCCATCCTGACCGCGGTTACCAAAACGCAGGGCATTACCATCTACATTCACTACATCAAACAATACCCCGGAGGCCCAGCTATCAATGGCACCACTGAAATTATTGGGTAAATGTGATTCACATTGTACAAATGCATTAGGACCTGCTGCACAAAAACCCACCGCGAAATCGTGATAGCCGTATTCCGCATAATTACGCTGGAACAGGGTTTGCTGCCCCATCGTCCAAAAGCTATAACGGCGCTGCCCGCCTATTTCAGAAACAGGCAGCAGCGATTTGCAATCTTCTACCGTGATCCGTTTGCTTGTTTCCAGCGCCAGCACAGCCGATCCTGCAAAATGTTCAAAGGTGACCTGGCGTACCCAGGCATCGCAAATATTTTCCAGGGTAATGGCCATCCAGCGGTGGGCTTCATCTTTTGGATTATTTACATCGTAAGTGGATTGGCAGCGCAGGTTTTCAATACCGGTTTGCTCAATACGGCCCGGCCAGCTGTATGTAGCCAGGGTGCCGCCGCCATAAGCGGTATCCAGCGCAGTGGTTAAGGGTACATCCAGAGTAATGGCATTTCCGTCTACTGCTATTATGGTACGGTCCCAGTCTATATCACGCTCGCCCGGTTTCCACCCAAGCGTAGTAATACCTCCGCCCATGTGATCCATGCCTAAAGCCTCTATCCATTCTTTAGTGCTGGGACGGTGAACCAGCACTTTATCGCCCACCTTAAAACCCTGCGCAGCAGCCACATGAATAGTACGGGCATTTACCGGCACATAAGCATCGGTAATTTTAACAGGGGTATTGGTGCTGCGGTCAGGCCGGCCAAATATGCGGATGAGTGTTTGCCGGTCAGGACCTGTGCCCACCAGTGTAGTACCCTGCTCCTCTGCCCCGCTGCCGCGTAATACCACGCCGCTGGCGCGCATATGCAGGCTACCGGCTATTTCATAGCGGCCTTTCTGCAGCAGCACTGCACCGCGTATACCCTGTTTATCCGCCGGCAACGTTGCCACATAATCCAATGCCGCCTGTACTGGTACGGTAGCATCGCCCTTTATAACAGGGACCACTATACGTACCGGTACATCCGGAATGGATTGTTCGCTGGCCATATAACCGCAATAGGAAAAATCAGGGATCCGGTTGCCCTGCTCATCTGGCGCATATACCAAATGTCCGCTGGCATTAAGCTCCACCGGTGGTGCAGGTTTATTTTTTTTCTGTGCATACACACCGGTTGTAGTACCCAGCGTTAGCACACAAAATATGTTGATCAGTTTCCAGTTCATTCTTCTTTTGTTAAAACGAAGCAGCATAGAACGAAGTAAGAAGTAGGATGTACGACATAAGAAGCCTGGTTGCTACTTACATCATACATCCTACTTCATATAGATTATTTCTGCGCCGTATGCTTACTTCCTGCTTCTACATTCCCTTTCTTTTCTTCCAGTCGGCCTCTACTTCTTTCATATTGTAACCGGCAGCGGAAAGGTAATTGTTAATACGGCCTTTGTATTTTCCGAACCAGGCGTGCTTCTTTTCTGAAGAACCTGCATCCATGGCATGTTCACGGGCTTCTACCAGCCAGGCCATCATCTGTGCTTTCTGCTGCTGGGTAAGGTTAGGCAGCATATCCATGTACACGCCGTAAGTAAGCGGCAGCACACCATAGGTCATGCCATCCTTTACCTGGTCTACCTGCGCAGGGTTCAGCTTTGCGGACAGCTTAGCCAGGTATGCCTGGTGCAGCGCATCCAGCTTTTTATTGGTAGCGTCTTCAATACCCTGTAAACGGGTATCCAGCGCAGGCTTGTTGTCCTTCAATTCCTCTTTGGCGGCCTTCACCTGTGTGTCCCGTTCCATTTGGATCTTATTCAGATCCTGGTATTGCTGTGCAATAATATCACGCACCTGTGTGGATACCGCGGTATTGCCCATGTTCATGGAAGCCACGATCTTATCGGCACGCTGGGTTACCACCCTCACATAGGCCGTATCCGCACCTGCGCTTTGCGCAACTACCGGGGCAGTGGCCAGCATACATCCTGCTAAAAATAAATATTGTAATCGTTTCATAACAAGTCAATTGCTATTAACGGCTCATCTGGCCGCTGGTTTTACCTGAAAGCGTGTTAAAATTGTTCTTTGGATCTTTCCAGTTCACTTTTTTATCCGGGTTAATGCCATTGATGAATTTCTCAATGTTCGTATACCCATCGCCGTTCATATCCTTCGCCGCATCGGCAGCATCTTTGGGGTTCAGCCCATGTTTGCTTTCCCACTCATCGGGCATTCCATCGTTATCGGAATCTTTGTAAGGCGTACCCTTATATTCCGGGTAGCCGCCCACCTGGCTGATGTCGGCAATAATACCCTGTTTGTAGGAATCCTTGTCCAAACGGCGGTGAATGTACTGGCTGCCTACATCTGTAGCCGTATTATCCTTGTAAATGATCTTGCCGGTGCGTACCTGTTCTACCACGCGGGTATCTACCGGGTCGCGCTTAGGTAAGGTAGCGCCTGCGTTGGCCAGTACAAATTCATATGCTTCTTTGGCTGACATTATTGTAATAGCCGGCATGGGTAAAGGTTTTACAATGCGCATATCATCGCGGTACGGGCCGGCATCTTCCTCATCTTCTACCTGCACGCCACCGGCCCAGTTATCTTTAGTTATCTTGTCGTAACCTTCCATAATGTTACCGTTCACATACGCACGGCCAAACACTTTATATTTCAGCTTGCTGCGGCCTGATTCCGGTTTAATGATACGATGGCCCACCGGCTCATCTTTCGGTGTAATGGGACCGGGTTTATAATAGTTATTGATGATGTTGAACAAGCCACGGTAATCGCTGCCATCCATGGTACGGTGCTTCCAGTTAAATACAACGTTGTTCACAAAGTTAAACTGCCCAAACCAGCCGATAGACGGGTTACGGCCGGTATTGCAGGCCCACAGGTTACGCATGAACGTGCAGTTCTCACCGCCAATGGTGCTGCCAAAAGAGTGGTTGTAGGTGTCCAGCGCTTCGGAAGAGATACAGTTCTGGATGGTAATGTTAACGGTAGGCAGCTTCTCGTCCGGTGAACCATCTCCGGGATTGTACATGTGACGGTACATGGAGATATTTTCATCCAGGCCCCAGCTGGTGGAGCAATGGTCTATGATAATGTTGCCTACAGGATTGCCGCCCAGCGCATCATCCCGGCGGCCTACATTAGTTTCGCCACGGCGGAAACGCATAAAGCGGATGATCACATCATGTGTGTTGATCCACACTGATTCCCCTGCTACACATACGCCATCGCCCGGTGCAGTTTGTCCTGCAATGGTGATATAAGGTGCACGGATGATCAGCGGGCTTTTTAAATGTATGATACCTGCCACGTTAAATACAATAATGCGGGCGCCGCCCTGTTCTGCTGCATCGCGCAGAGTGCCGGGGCCACGGTCTTCCAGGCTGGTTACCACATACACTTTGCCGCCACGGCCGCCGAATGTATACGCGCCGCCGCCTTCTGCACCTGGAAATGCAGGAATATCTGCCTGCGGCAGGTCCGTTGGGCGGGAAGCCCAGGGGACAAAAGGCTTACCATGTTTTGCATCCTCATTAATGACCGGCAATGCTTTTTCCCATGCTTCATCAGACAAGCGCTGCGCCTCCTTCAAAGCTGCTTCATTGGCCGCCTGTATATCCTTTGGTATAGTTGGATATTGTGCCAGCACGGGCTGGGCCAGTCCCAGTGCAACAGTGCACGTAAGTGCAACAAAATAGTTCTTCATCTTCTTATTATTTCAGTTTAACAACATAAGCATGTCCGTGTATCCGTTCGTATCTTATTGTACGGGATCAAAGCTTCCGCCCCAACCCACATTCTGATCCAGCTTAGGATTATTATCTATGGCTGATTTAGGGATGGCGAAGAAATAGTATTCCGGTTTCCAGTTAATGGCATACTTGGTATCCATTATTTTTGGTGCGATGGTGAAATAGCTGGTATAAGCAAGATCCAGGTCCATTTTATCACGTTGCGCTTTAAAGTCGTCAGCGCTGATCGCATCGGTATTCAATTTAATAATAACGCCGGTACGTTTCCTGCCATTCAACACATTTTCAAACATTTTCCAGCGGCGCAGGTCCCAGAAACGTTTGCCTTCAAATGCAAACTCATACAGCCTTTCATCCAGGATGGCGTTAAACATTTCAGCGCGTGTCATACCTGCTTTCAGGCCATAGAGCTGGTCTGCACCGGCATCAATGCCTGCACGTTTACGAATGGCTACTAACTGTTCATATGCTTCTGCAGTGTTATTAACGCCGCAGGCAGTTTCTGCCAGGGTCAGTAACACTTCTGCATAACGGATCTCCATCCAGTCGGTACCGGAGTATTGTACGTTACCGGTAGTTACGGCCGGATCAATTGCTTTGCGGCAATAGAAGCCGGTGCTGCTGGCCTTCCCGGTTTCCGTAGAAGTATTGCCTACAAAGTAGGTCCAGATCTTATAATCATTTATCCCGTTCAATGGCCAGGTAGCACCATTAAAAGCAATGGTGTTATCAAACCTGGGATCGCGGTTCTTATAAAAGGTTTGTGCATTGTAGGTGTAAGCGCTGGTAGCATCCGTGATCTTCTTACCATCTTTCATGGGGAAAGCATCCACCAGCTCTTTGGATGGCTGGTTAGAACCGCCACCGGTACCATTTATAGACGGACGTGTGCTATTGTCAAACCCATTGTTCTTTTTTGTCTGATCGCCGGAGAGGTTGTTGTAACAGGTTACAAATACCGCCTCGGGATTATTCACTTCTGAAAACCACATATTCTGGAAAGAAGAATTAAGGCCATAACCGTTGGAAGAAAGCAGGTCTTTTGCTGCTTTGGCTGCAGTGTAAGCAGCCTGCCACCTGTCTGCCAGGTCGGAAGGATTAAATTCGGGGCTGGCCCAGTATAACAGTGCCCTTGCTTTCAATGCAGCAGCTGCGCCACTGGTAATGCGGCCCCAGTCATTGGTATTGGGCCATCTGGCGGGCAGGGTTGCAATAGCTGCGTCCAGGTCTTTTACAATTTGAGCAATACATTCGGAAGTTTTGTTGCGGGGCACATAAGCTTCCTGTTTAGCTTCATCACCCACTGCACTTTGCGGTTCCAGGATAATGGGTACGCCACCATATAATTTCACCAGCTCAAAATAACGCCAGGCACGGAAAAATAATGCCTGGCTTTTTAAAGTTGTTTTCCAGGTAGTGGTTAAGGAACCGCCATCCACCTGTTGTATGAACAGGTTAATAGCGCGGATCTTACCAAAGGCGTTATTGGCATCCAGCTTTGTGCCAAAATCATTTACATCATTTGGCTGCAGGGTACCTTCAAAGTATTTGCTTTCTCCATAAGATTCGTCGGACAGGTTGCCGCTGGGGCCCCAGGTGCCGCCCCAGCCAGGCAGGTTCTGGTCATAGATATAATCAAGATAGGTACGTGCCAGCACGGAATCATTAAATACCAGGTCGCCCTGTAATGAGCCCAGATCCCTTTTATCCAGCACCTTACTACAGCTTGCCATGGATAACAGCAAAACCGAAAATATAAATATGTGAATTCGTGTACGCATTGTCGTTGTTTTTTTCTTACTAATTACAGACCTACATTAATTCCAAACGCAAATGTTCTCAGGTTGGGATACACATCATATGATCCCAGTGCATTATCCCTGTAATCAAACGGGTTGTAGAAGTTAAAGGGATTGGTAGCGCTGATATAAAGTTTCAGACCTTCCATGCCCATCTTCCTTGTCATGAACCTTGGGAAAGTATAGGAAAGGTTCAGTGTACGCATCCGGAAATTAAAGGCGCTCTTGCTCCAGAAAGATGAAGCCAGGTCGTAGGTAGTACTATAATAAGGATCCGGATAAGTTGCGTTGGTATTTTCCGGTGTCCAGTGATCGGTCCAGAAAGCCGGGCGGGAAGAGGTAGCAGTAGCCTGTTTACGGGCACCGCTTTCTATCTGCGCTACACCACCGAAGGAACCGGCCATTACCATATCCAGCCGGAATCCTTTATAACCTGCGCCTATGTTTATACCGAAGCTGTAGTGATTGTCGGCTTTATTGGTAATAAAGGTCTGGTCATTTTCATCGATCTTACCATCTGGTCCGGCATACTGATTAGTGAGCGGATCTTTTGCACCACGGATATCTTTATAGTATAACATACCGGGCGCAGGTTTTTTACCCATGATAGTATAGTCAGGATTCTTTGCCAGGAAATTATCTACATCGGCCTGTGTTCTGAACATGCCTTCGTATACATATCCTTTCAAACCCATATCCAGGGAGTGGCCGTTGGGATCTTCCCAGGTACCGATTACACCGCGGTCCACATCTACTTTCACTGCTTTGGCATCACTCCAGGCCAGGAAACCGCCCACATTAAAATCAATGTTCTTACCAATGCGGTCATTCCATCCCAGTGATAGCTCATAACCGTATGCATTGATGGTATTATAGTTCTCCGCAGAAATAGCAGAACCTACTGTAAGCGGTACGGCTGCTGTTAAGGAAGTAAGCATGTTATAGCGGTGATCGTAAAACCCATCAATGGTAACGGATAAACGATTATTCAGCGCTTTAGCATCAATACCGGCATTAAATTTCAGGTCATCGTCCCAGCGGGCGGCGGGGTTAGGCATAGATTCCGGCCTGGTACCTACGTACTTGGCACTGTTGCCGCCAAATACGGCGCCCCCGGTTTGGCTGGGCGTATAACGCTGTAAATAGCCCCAGGCCTTGGTAGCGTCACCACCCAGGTGACCGGCTGAAGCACGTAATTTCAGGAAATCAATTGCGTTCACATTCTGCCGGAAAAAATTCTCTTCTGATATTACCCAACCTGCGGACACAGATGGGAAAAAGCCCCAGCGGTAAGCCGGTGCAAAGTTGGTGGAGGCATCATAACGGAAAGCAAATTCCAGCAGGTACTTATCTGCATAAGTATAATTCAAACGGCCTATGTAAGACAGGTTACCGGTTTCATTGGCTGTTTCATATACGTTCATAGCGCCGAATGCAAAACGGGAAATATCCGGGGCGCTTTCAGTAGGATCTTCTGTATAAGCCTGCACATCGTCATAGCTGTATTCAGACTGCTCTGCTACTGCCAGCACGGAGATCTCATGCTTACCAAATTTGCGGTTGTAGCTCAGGTAACCATCCAGCTGGTAACGGTCGCCATAGGAAGGTTTGAAGAATACCCGGGCGCCGTTCTTCATACGGGTAGGCCCTACCACATCACCGCCTATGATATGCTTGTGCTCACCCAGTCCGGTGAAAGAGTACAGGTTGTAGTAAGTACCAAACTGTTTAGGGAATACATTGTCCATTATTTTGGCGTACTGCACTTTGGCGGTTAAGCCTTTAATAAAGGTGGGCTGGTATTCCAGGTTGGCTACTACATTCAGGCTGTTGGAACGTGTTTGGCTATAGTTGTCCAATGCCTGTATTGCAAAGAAGTGGAAGGCATCAATATTATTAGCAGTGCTCAGCAGCACGGGTAAACCATTTACATAAGGGGGATTGAACTGCGGGGTATAGATCAGCCCTTTCAGGTCATTCTCTGCATTTTCACCACCCTGTTTCAGCAGGAACATTTTGGTGTTAGACAGATCGCCGCTTACAGAAAGGGATGTTTTTAAACCGGTGGCCAGCTTCACATCCGTGCTGGCGCGGAATGTCCAGCGGTCGTTCCTGATCTTGTCCAGGTTACCGTTCTGGTAAAAGTAAGTAGCACCTGCAAAGAAGGTAGCTTTTTCCGTACCGCCACTGATATTAAAGGTATGGCGGGTAGTAAGGGAGGTTTTCCAGGCCTGGCGCAGCCAGTCGTAATTATGATCTTTAAAATATGCTAATTCATCGGGCGTATAAATAACCGGGTCAGTAGCTGGTTTGCCTCCGGTAGTGTTCATATCATTCAGGTAAGTAGCCAGGTCATAACCCGTCATCATGGTAGGCAGCTTGGTAGCCTGGCTAAAACCCACGGATGAATTGTAATTGATAGCCAGCTTACCAGCCTTTCCCCTTTTGGTTTTTACCACAATGGCGCCCTGTGAGGAACGTGCACCATACACCGCTGCAGCGGCATCTTTTAACACGGAAATACTTTCCACTTCCGTAGGATCCAGCAGGTTAAAATCATCCGGGGTACGGATCACGTCATCAATGATATACAACGGCTGTAAAGTACCTCCATCTTTAGCATAAATAACAGGGTTGCGGATGGTAATAGTACCTGGAGTTCCGGGGCGGGCGGTACCACCACCTACGCTTACTCCCGGCAGCTTACCGGCGAGTGTTGCAGACAGGTTGCCCAAAGGCAGGTCCTCAATCTCTTTTACGTTCACTGTGGCAACGGCGCCTGTTAAATGAATTTTTTTCTGGGAACCATAACCTACTATTATTGTTTCAGAAAGGTCCGTAACCCCTCTTTTCATAGTTACATTTACTGCAGAACGGTCATTCACAGGCTGTTCCAGCGGGGCCTGGCCTGTGTAGGTAAAAACCAGTACAGCTTTTCCATCCGGTACCTGTATGCTGTAGTTGCCATCAATATCTGTTACGGTACCTTTTGATTGTCCTTTTAAACGGACGGTTACGCCGGGAACTTCGGAACCATCTTCAGAGAATACTTTCCCCCTGACAGTAATACCTGCTGGTTTTCCGGCAACGGTAACAGGTGTGTTGTTGTTTTGTGCATACGTGGTTGTGGTGTTGGCACATAAGTATAGTAGTATCAGCAATACAGTTCCCCCTGTGGTAAGTCGCTTACCAGAAAGTAAATGATTAATCATTGTTTTAATGATTTAAGAATAGGACTAAATAAGTTGATAGAACAGGACTAAGTAGTTTGGTGTCGGCTGGACAATTAAAATATAGCCCATAAAAAAAGAAGCATACTTTTCATAACTAACGGAATTTTAAGATGACGATCTTTCCCATAACAATCAAGGCTGCTGTTCCCCCCTGATAACTCCCTTCAGTAAGAGAGGTAATAATCTCAGGGGTCAAGCTACAGAAATAATCAGTTAAAAAAGGAGCATAGCGGCTTTTTTTTTACGCAATCGTTACCGGCAACGATGGCGTGCCTGCTTTAGCTAAAAAAGACTACCATAGTATAGTATAGATAAGAGAAATATAGTACCTTGGGGTTAATTAGATTTAATCACCCTGGTCTTTTTCAATCTCAATCCTGACTGCTGTTCCACGTTCTATTATAAAACCAGGTTATGAAGCATGTTATGTTCCGGTGCCGGCTTGGGGCCCTTGCCCTTTTGCTGGTAGTTTTTTCCTTTTCTGTATCCTTTGCACAAAAAAATATTCTTTATAAACCTGACTGGGCCTCCCTTCAGCAACACACGGAAGTACCGGAATGGATCCGCGATGCCAAATTCGGCATCTATTGCCATTGGGGTGTATACAGCGTGCCTGCCTATAATAATGAACATTATTACTCACATATGCATGCGGACTCCGGGTACTCCAAACTGGGTACCTACCAGCGGCATATAGCCCTGTACGGCCCTCTTAGCAAATTCGGGTACCATGATTTTATACCGATGTTCAAGGGTGAACATTTTAATGCCGATACCTGGGCCGACCTGTTCGTAAAAAGCGGGGCACGTTTTGCCGGACCGGTGGCGGAGCACCATGATGGTTTTGCCATGTGGGACAGCCAGCTAACACCTTTTAATGCCAAACAAATGGGCCCTCACCGCGATGTGGTGGGCGAGCTGGAAAAAGCCATCCGCAAAAGAGGATTGAAATTCTTCGTATCCCTGCACCATGAGCTGAATTACGGGTATGTAAAGCCCAAACCCGGATGGGCAGCAGCCAATCCCAAATACGCCAAATTATACGGCACCCCCATGCCGCACGAAGCCTGGCTGAAAATGTGGGAAGGCAAGTGCGAGGAAATAGTAGACAAATACCACCCTGATATTATATACCACGATTCCTGGCTGGAAAATATTCCCCCTACCTACATACAACATTATCTGGCGCATTACTTTAATGCGGCGGAACAACGCCACCAGGATGTAACCATGACCTACAAAGGCAATGATATACCGGATGGTATTGGTATGCTGGACCATGAGAACAGCAATCCTGATCATATTGTGGAAAAGCCCTGGCTTTGCGATTATTCCATTGGTACCGGCTATGCCCTTTCCTGGGGGTATACGGACGGTATGGAGATACGTACCCCTAAAGAAATTATACATAAGATCATAGAAGTGGTGAGCAAGAACGGACAGCTGCTGCTGAACCTTTCTCCCCGCTCTGACGGCACTATCCCGGATAATCAGCAGGAAGTAATGTTCCGCGTAGGTAAATGGATGTGGGCTAATGGTGAATCAATTTATGGTACCCGCCCTTTCAGCGTGTTTGGCGAAACCACGCCGGAAGGCCAGCGCATACACTATACCCGCAAGGGCGACACGCTTTATGCTATTTTCCTGGACTGGCCGGGGGATTCCAGCACCGTGCATCTGAAAGCGCTGAATAATAACAGCCTGGGAGGCAGCATTCAATCGCTGCAGATGCTGGGTTTAAAATCGCTGGAAACCATGCCGTTTAAGATGGATGAGCAGGGGCTGGCGCTTACTATCCCAAAGAAAACAAGGATCCCCTCAGACCTTGCTTATGTATTCAGGATCGTAGTTCAACATTCCATTCATAACGTGAACGAGAAGGGCCCACAAGTGTCCGTATCGCAGGGGAACCATGCACAGGCAGGTTCCCCTTTATTGAACCCTGCTACTCCCCTGTTTGAGATCCTGGGCGGGCCGGATGCCCCGGTGATACAGGAAGGTATGCCCGGTACAACCGGCATACAGGGCGGGTTTGAAGGCGGTACCTGCATAAAGGTGAATGGTACTTACCACCTGTTCCCCACAGAAAGAGCAGGGGAAAAAGGGGTGGCAGCATATTATGACCGGGTGAAAACCCGCATTGGGCACTGGACCAGCACAGATGCCATTCACTGGAAACGGGAAAACACTTTATACGCATCCAGCGGGCAATATGCAGTGGCAGTGGATGATAACCCGGTGAACGACCGGCGCGCAGCCATCTGGTCTTTTATGCCGGTGTTTAACAAAGCGCATAACCGCTGGTATGGTTATTACCTGGCTTATACGGTAGACAAAAATATTGAGCCCAATCATTCCTTTGGGCGCATCTGGCGGGCGGAATCTGTAAAGGAAGGACCGGAAGGCATTGGCGGCCCTTATGAAGATAAGGGCATTGTAATGGAACCCGGCGTAGATTCCCAGCTATGGGAAGGCCGCCAGGGCGTGGCTTTCTTTTATCCTTACCTGGTGGGTAATGAATGGCTGGCCTTTTACGGCGGCGCATATCCTTATGCAAAATGGGCTGACTATCCAACCAGATCGGGCAAGGGCTGGTATGTTGGATTAGCCAGGTCCGCCTCCATGGAAGGCCCCTGGACGCGGATGGATACTACTGTGAATCCCATAACCTCCATACATCCCTGGTTTGTGGAAAACCCTATTGTAAGCCGGTTACCGAATGGTTTATATATTGCCGTATTTGACGGCGGACCGGAGGGATTTGGTTTACATTTGCCTAACATGATGGGGTACACGCTTTCCAGGGATGGCCTGCACTGGACCGCTGCCCAGTACTTTCCCATTCATACCAAAGTAAAAAAGTGGTGGGATATTATGCGTACCCCGCTTTGCCTGATACCGGAGGGGGATGACCGTTATACCATCCTGTATGCAGCTATTAATAATAACCAGCGCTTCCATCCCATTGGAATGGTGCAGGTAAAGCTGAACCGGCAGGTGATGGACCAGGTAATGGATGGGTTGAAGCAAGATAATTGAAATTGATTTTTTTTAATATTGGGGATTGCTACTGAATGTTTGATTGATGTACGTTATGAAAATGGATGTATGAAGCGATTGTTTTGTATTTTATTGGTGAGCTGTTGCTGGCATTTCTGTTTTGCAGCAGGAGATAAAAATATAACGCTGGTAACAGCACCGCATGCCAATGCAAGGGTACAATATGGAGCCGAGCACCTGGGCAAAGCCTTACAGGCTGCGGGTTACCAGGTAAAGCTGCTTACACAGGCCAATGCTCCGTCGGGAGCGGCTATCGTAATAGGCCTCCTGAACGATGCGCTTACCCAAAAGGCTATACGTACTTATAAGTTAACCATTTCACAAGCACCGGGTAAAGAAGGTTTTACGATTGCAGCAGCAAACAGCCATACCGTTATTGGCGGTACGGATGCCAGCGGCGCTTTGTATGGCTGCCTGGAACTGGCTGCCCGCGTACGTGCGGCAGGCGCTTTACCTACACAGCTTTCCTTTACCGACCAGCCGGAAATGGTGCTGCGCGGCACCTGCGTAGGTATTCAGAAACCTACTTACCTGCCGGGCAGAATGGTGTATGAATACCCTTATACCCCGGAAGTATTTCCCTGGCTGTATGATAAAGCTTTGTGGATCCGCTACCTGGATATGCTGGCGGAAAACCGTATGAACTCCCTGTACCTGTGGAACGGGCACCCCTTTGCATCGCTGGTGCGGTTAAAGGAATACCCTTACGCAGTAGAGGTGGACAGCGCTACCTTTAAAAAGAATGAGGATATGTACCGCTTCCTCACCAAAGAAGCAGACCGCCGCGGCATTTGGGTGATACAGATGTTCTACAACATTATTCTTTCCAAACCATTTGCGGAAAAACACGGGTTGGTAACCCAGGACCGTAAACGGCCTATTACGCCGCTGATAGCGGATTATACCCGTAAATCCATTGCCGCTTTTGTAGCCAAATATCCCAATGTAGGCTTGCTGGTAACGTTGGGCGAAGCCATGGAAGGCGATGACATGGATGTGAAATGGTTTACTGAAACGATTATTCCAGGGGTTAAGGACGGGCTGCAAACATTGGGAAAGAAAACACTGCCTCCTATTGTGCTACGCGGACATGACAGCAATCCGCAGCTATTGCTGAAAGCTGCCCTCCCACTCTATTCAAACCTGTATGTAGAAAATAAATATAACGGGGAAGCGCTTACCACCTATACCCCGCGTGGCCCCTGGGCCGCCATGCACCGGGAGATCAGCCGGCTGGCTGCTGCCGATATTGATAATGTGCATATACTGGCCAACCTGGAACCCTTCCGTTACGGCGCTACCAGCTTTATTCAAAAATGTGTGCAGGCCATGCATACAGCCCATGGCGCCAATGGCCTGCACCTATACCCACAGGCCTCTTACTGGGACTGGCCCTATACCGCGGATAAAACCACGCCCCGCCTGCTGCAAACAGACCGTGACTGGATCTGGTACCAGGCCTGGGCGCGTTATGCCTGGAACTGCCACCGGGACCGGGCAGCGGAAGACCTTTACTGGAGCGATCTTTTAAATAAAAAATACGGCACACAAGCCGGTAAAGATATACTGGAAGCCTACGAGCAAACCGGCGAAATAGCCCCCAAGCTGTTACGGCGTTTTGGCATTACTAACGGTAACCGGCAAACGCTTACGCTGGGCATGTTCATGAACCAGCTGATCAATCCTAAAAAATGGCGGGTGTGGCCCGACCTGTATGATTCCGACGGGCCGGAAGGAGAAACCCTTCTGCAATATGCAGAGAAGGAATGGCAGCATGCACCGCATACCGGCGAAACACCTGTGCAGGTAATTAAAGAAGTAGTACAGCACGGGGAGCTGGCAGCAGCCGCCATTGACAGAGCTACTGGCAGTGTACAGCAAAACCAGGCAGAATTTACCCGGCTGAAAAATGACGTATACTGCTACCGTGCGCTGGCCGGTTATTTTGCTGCCAAAGTGCAGGCTGCCTTATGGGTGCTGCAATACCAGCACAGCCACCAGCTGAGCGATCTGCAAAAAGCGCTGCCCCTGCTGGAACAAAGCGTACAACATTACCGGGAGCTGGCGGCCCTTACAAAAGATACTTACCTGTATGCCAACAGCATGCAAACCGCGCAAAGAAAAGTGCCTATTGGGGGTGATGACGGGAAGAATAAAACCTGGACCGAGCTGCTGCCTCATTATGAAGCAGAGCTGCAGTATTTTAAACAGCACCTGCAAACTTTGCAGGCAGCGCCATCCGGCACTTCCGCACCGGCTAATACCATGCATTTACAAGCGGCTGCCGTTACACTATTAAGCCCGGCTAATGGCCGTTACCAGCCCTTAAGCGGGGCAAGGATATTTTCAGATAAAGACCTGCGCCTGGCAGCTGCAGCACCTGCGTTAAAAGACCTGCAGGGCATTACCTGCTCCATGCAGCAGCAGCAAACAGCCGGTACTACTTTACAATTCCGCAACCAGCAACCGGTAAAAGTAGTGGTAGGTTTCTTTGAAAGTAAGGACAAAAGCTTTTTACAGGAGCCGGACCTGGAAACAGACGCCGGCGCTGATAACTACGGGCAGGCAGCCATCCGCCTGCGGCATGCCATCAGCATACCTTCCCTGCCGCCGGTGAATGTGCATACCTATTATTTTGCAGCAGGTGAGCATACGCTTACACTGGGTAAAGGAGCCTGTTTGGTATTGGGATTTACGGGAGGCGGCACAGAAGATGCAGCAGAAGGACTGGATTGGCTGTTTGAACGCTGAACGCTTAATGCCGAACGCTAAACGCTTAATGCAGCGGATCGGGCATACAGCAGCACACAGGGCCTTCAACATCCGGCAATCAGCGTTCAGCATTCAGCGTTTTGCGTTAAGCGTTTTGCATTAAGCATTCAGCATTAATTAACTTATATGAAATCTATTATTACAGTAGATCACAATTCGGGGGCGCCAAAGTATCAGCAGATCATACAATCTGTTATTAGCGCTATTGATAACAAGCAGTTAAGGATCGGGGATAAAATACCTTCCGTAAACGAAGTGAGCGACAGCACCGGTATTGCCAAAAAGACCGTGGTACAGGCATTTGAGCAGCTAAAACAAACCGGTGTAATATCTGCCGTAAAGTATAAAGGTTATTTTGTAGCCAGCGCCAACACTCATTCCAAGCACAATATATTTGTGCTGTTCAACCACCTGACGGCGTATAAAGAGGATATTTACGAAGGCATAAAAAGCACGCTGGACGGAAAAGGCGTAGTGGATATTTTCTTCCATCACAATAATATGGAAGTGTTTAAAACACTGATCGCGCAGAGCGCAGGCAAGTACACGGAGTACATTATTATGCCCATACCTGACAAAGGCATGAAACCCGCGCTCAAAAAATTACCGCAGGATAAAATATACATCCTGGATATGGGCTACCAGGACTGGGGCCAGGCCTACCCCTCCGTGTGCCAGCATTTTGAAGCAGATATTTACCAGGTGTTACAACAGGGCCTGCCTACCATCCGCCGTAAATACAACAAGCTGGTGCTGGTATTGGGCCCGCAATTTTATAACCTGAAACAGATCGAAAAAGGTTTCCGGCAGTTCTGCCGTGAGTTTGAGCTGGACTTTTCCATTATTTCCCATGCAAAAAACAAACGGCCGGCCCGCGGGGAGCTGTATGTGCTGGTAAATGACCAGGACCTGGTGCACCTGGTAAAAAAGACCACCACCTTTGGTTATAAGCTAGGTAAGGATGTGGGCATTATCTCTTACAATGATTTTCCTATGAAAGAGATTGTGGGTAATGGCATTACTACTATTTCCAGTGACTTTACAAGAATGGGAATGGATGTGATCAATATGATCTTAAAGAAGAAAAAAGCGCACCTGCAAAACCCCTGCAGGCTGGTAGAAAGGTCTTCTTTTTAAGCAGGTTTATACATAAGAGCCTGGGAGCTGAATACTTACGGTAGTTCCCTTATCTACAGCGCTGGAGAGCTGCAGCCGCCCATCGTTGATCCTTACCAGCTCTTTTACCACCAGCAATCCCAAACCGGCTCCATGCTCATTATCTGTACCCCGGCGGGTAAAATGCCGTTCCAGGTCAAACAGGCGGGCCTGGGTAGCAGGATCCATCCCTATACCGGTATCGGTTACACGAATATGTACGGTTTCTTTTTCGGTGGCAGCAGCTATGGTAATATTGCCGCCGCCATGTGTGAATTTAATAGCATTGGAGAGTACGTTGCGCAGCAGGATGGCCAGGTGATCCGGGTCAGCATACACCAGCGTATCCCTGGGTACCTGCTGGTGAAAGGCCAGGGCTTTCTCCTCCATCTGCGATCCCATTTTTTGCTGCAGTTGTGCAATGGCTTCCTGCACATCGCAGTACTGGGGGTAAGCCATAGTGCCTTTTAACTGTATATGCGACCAGCGCAGGGTATTATCTAAGCTCAGCAGCACGTTATCCAAACTGTTACGTGCCCGGCCCGCAAACTCGTTGAACAGGGGCGCAGCCATATCCGCATCCAGGCTTAAGAGGGAGCGCATAGCAGCCAGAGGCTCCCGCAGGTCATGCGAAAGAATGGAAAGTATTTTTTCCTTGGATTTGTTCAGGTTCTCCAAACGCATGGCTTTATCTTCATTCTGCCGGTTCAGTCCTTCCATCTGCTGCCGGTAGCGCTGCTGCTCATACTTATTGTATAATAGCACTACCATCATCATCACAAACAAAGAGGTCACGCTAATGATATCGCGGGAAGGGGGCAAAGCCTCTATTAACGGCTGGTGATGGCTGTTATAAATATGGGTGAAGATGAATATGAACATATCCAGCAGCGCCATTACAACTATTAACCACCAGGAATCCAGCAGCATTATGATCACAGCTATATTTAATAACAGCAGCAGCTCTGTATTATTATGATAGGCCAGTGAAATAAAGCTGAAGAACAGGGCAATAGTTGTGATAGCCGTAAACCGGGCAGGCTGGAACAGCTGGCGTTGCTGTAGCATGAAAATGCCCGCTATCACCAGGGATAACAACAGGTAGCAGCAGACTAACCACAGATGTGCCGTTACCAGGTTCAGCACCAATAACGCTGCTACTATTACAGCGCCCAGCAGCGCCCCTGCATTCAGGGACCTTATTTTCTTTTGCTCTTCGAACGGATGATCAGGCCTGATTCCAATATTAACTACGCTATGAATGAACGGATACATGGAAGATGCGAAACTATAGCATTTTGCCCGTATTTTCATTACGTTTAGCAGCACTAAACATGTGGCTGCTCCCCTACGCAGGCTGGATAAGCACCCATCCTAAAAAAACTGAGGGCGATTAACCAATGCTTAACAAATAGCAGGTTTCCACACAGTATCTTTAAAGTCAAGAATTTATTAGACATAGCAGGTATTCTTACCACGCTAATTTTTAAAAAGGACTCCTCTGGGCAAAGCGGAGTCCTTTTTTTATCCTGTTCATTTCTCCTTCCCCCTCTACCGGCAAATTCTTAACTTCACAGCATGGACGCCGATATCCATACCCGTTACCATTCCGACTTTTATCGCGTGCTGGACTTTAAATGCCGGTGCACGGATTGCCGTACTTCCAAGCCGGAGTATGCAGAAAGCTTTTGCATCAGCTTTGTGCGCAAAGGCAATTTCCTGTACAATGTATTCCGGCATTCTATGGACTCTTATACCGGCTGCGTGATCATTACCAAACCCGGTTATGAACGTACTATTACACATACGCATGCCATACCCGATGAATGTACCATCTTTGAATTTACACACAGCTTTCACCAGGAGCTGACTCAACGTTACGGACATACGAAGTTCTTCCGGGATAATGACCTGCACTCTACCCTGCTGCGCACCAATACGGAAACAGAGTTCCTGCATTTTCACATCAGCCAGTTAGTGGGCTTACGTTCCGGCAGCAAGCTGCAGATAGACCAGCTGGTACTGCAAATGACGGATAAGGTGTTAGGCTCCGTTACGGACTATGCACCGGATACCCGCATTAACAGCCGGTTAAAGAAGAATCATCTTACCACCATAGAGCGGGCTAAGGAATACATTACCACGCATTTTACACAGGATATCTCCCTTTTTGAAATTGCGGCGTATTGTTATGTAAGCCCCTTTCACTTCAGCCGTATTTTTAAAACCTTTACTTCCTGCTCACCGCATCAATACCTGCTATCCATCCGTTTGCAGCATGCGGCCCTGCTGCTGCGCAATACCATGCAAACCGTGGCGGATGTTGCCTTTAGCTCCGGCTTTAACAGTATTGAACATTTTACAGCGGCCTTCCGCCAGCAATATCAATGTCCTCCCGCGGCCTTCCGCACCGGTACCCCCAGCTTCCGTTAAAAGAGCAAGATTCCTTAAGTGTTTGCCTGATGCTACCAATAGCTTTGCTGCATAAAATCTATGTTTTATGAAAGCGCAATTATTAGCTACACTGGAAAATTCAAAACAGTACACTTTAAACGTTGCCGGTAAAATGCCGGAGCGCGGTTATTCCTTTAAGCCTGTAGAAACGGTTTGGAGTTTTGGCGAGCTGTTACACCACATTGCCTACGGCATACAATGGTGGCAGGAGAATTATATAATAGGCAATGAAATTGCCTGGGCGCCACCGGCCGCTGTGGTAAAGAAAAAGGAGCTGCACAGCTACCTGGAGCAGGCATATGATGAGCTGAAAACTACGGTGGATAGCAGCAAACTAACGGAGGATGCTGTTAAAGGCTTTCATGCCACGCTGGATCATATTACCCATCATCGCGGGCAGGCAGTAACGTATTTGCGCTGCCAGGGAATTGAGCCACCGGAATACGGGTATTAAGCACTAGCTACCGCTGCAGCTTTAGACGCGAGCGGGATGTGTGCCGGCTTACATGCGGATATAATGATGCCATGTTGGTAGAGCACAAATCCCGCCGCTCTTAAGCGTTTACGAATGACATCTAATTTTCTTTCATATTCTGATACCTCATGAAACTCAAAAACAATATTCCGGGTAATACTCAGCAGGGCATCTGATACCTCCGGCAGCAGATCATACTCGCCTCCTTCACAATCAATTTTTAAAAGGTCCAGCTGATGAAGGTGATGCGCTTGATATAATTCTTCCAGTGAAATGCTTTGTACGCTTCTACGCTCGCATCCTTCATACCAATAGGAGGAAACATGCATTTCACCATTATCCAGCGACTGTACATTCAGCACTAACTCACCGGACCTGCCTGCTGCTTTATTTATTGGCTCAATAACATGTTCAAAATGGTTCAATGCAATGTTCTCACACAACACCTCATAATTCTCAATAGTAGGCTCGTAAACAATTACTCTTGCAGGGTTAAGGTACTTGGCGCAGTAAATAGAAAAGTCTCCGATGTAACCTCCAATATCAACAATAACAGGCTTTTCCGGAAGTACACAATAACGTAAATAAGGTTTTTCAATAAATATCTCCCGCACAATTCGCGCATCCCATATATTCTGCCGGATGCTGATCTTTAACCCTCCCCTGGTGTGCAGGATAATACGTTCATTCCCTCTGCTGTTAAGCGCCTGCCGGTATTGAGAGTAGTTCTTAAAAAGCTGCCATTCGCATAGTTGGTAGTACCTGTTTCTTCCAAACGCATAGATGGTTGTGGCAAAAGGGATCCTTTTGATGAGTTTCTTAAATAAAGACATAGTTTGGTTATTAGGAGGTAAGCAATAATCAATTCATCGGGATGATCAGGGCCGTGGTTATTATAGCCATGTCTTAGCGGGCTTAACGTATACTTTCAACAATCTAATTAAATAATCTGATAACACCAATAGGATTTTAAGCACTGCCAATACTAACAATACCTATGGCAAACCAGCCCGGAGTACAATACCGTATAATTTACTTATTTTGTTATTATTACTACCCTAAACCATTAACCCTTATGCTGCGTTCCACGTTCACTGCCTGTATCTGCTGCTGTGCCCTTTCCCTATTTGGCCAGATAAGCATTAGCGATAACCACCGTTACCTGCTGCGCGATGGTAAACCCTTTTTCTGGCTGGGCGATACTGCCTGGGAGCTGTTTCACCGCCTGAACCGGGAACAGGCCGACCAATACCTGCAACACCGCGCCAGCCAGGGATTTACGGTGATACAGGCTGTTATACTTGCAGAATTTGACGGCCTGCATACACCCAATGCTTACGGGAACCTGCCGCTGCAAAAAGACGATCCCACCAAACCGGAGGAGGCCTATTTTAAACATGTAGACTACATCATTGACAAAGCCGCATCCAATGACCTGGTAATAGGGCTGCTGCCCACCTGGGGCGATAAAGTGTGGAAATCATCCTGGGGAAAAGGGCCGGAGATCTTTACCCCGCAAAATGCCAGGGTGTATGGAAAGTGGTTGGGAAAACGGTACCGTACCCGGAAAAACATTGTCTGGATCCTGGGCGGCGACCGTATACCACAAAATGACCTTCAGCTCAGCATCTGGCGGCAAATGGCAGCCGGTATCCAGGAAGGGCTGGGCAAAAAGAATAAGGCGGTCATCACCTTTCATACCCAGCCCAATGCATTAGGCTCTGCGGAATGGTTCCATAAAGATGCCTGGCTAAGCTTTAACATGTTCCAGAATGGCCATTGCCGCAATACGCCTGTTTATGATAAGATACAGGCGGCCTACAACCTAACACCTGTAAAACCTGTGCTGGATGGAGAGCCCATTTATGAAGACCATCCCGTATGCTTTAATGCAAAAGAGCTGGGTACTTCCAGCGCATATGATGTAAGGAGCTATGCCTACCTGGACCTTTTTGCCGGCGCCTTTGGGCATACTTACGGCTGCCATGATATCTGGCAGTTCTACTCCACCAGCTATGAAGCGGTGAACAACCCGCATGTACTGTGGCAGCAGGCTATGGACCTGCCCGGGGCCGGCCAAATGCAATTTGTGCGTAAGCTCATGGAAGCTAATCCCATGTTGGAACGGGTACCCGATCAATCACTGATCCTGGAAAATAACCTTACGCCGGCCGAACGTGTACAGGCCACACGCGGTAAAGACTACCTGTACGTGTACACGGTATCCGGACAGCCTTTTACAATAGTGCTGGGAAAAATAAGCGGCGCCCGGCTGCAGGCAGGCTGGTACAATCCCCGTAATGGCGAGCTTAAACGTATTGGCCAGGTGGAAAACCAGGGGCAGCAAAAGTTTACACCGCCCGGCACGGGGTATGGACAGGATTGGATCCTGATATTGCAGGATGCGGCCAGGGAATTAAAGCTCTGATAGCTTCTATAAGCGGATAGAAAATTAATAAGGATTGTCAGGCGCAACAGGTCAAATGATGGCGGCAACTCTACAAGGACAGGTTACGGGATCAGATCTTAAAAGTGCTATCAGGGATGTTGCCATCCAGGCTGACAAATAGAAAATATCCGGCTATGGGGCGTGAAAGGCCACCGGAAAACGCAGCATTCTGCTTTAAAATTTGAAAAGGCGCGCTGTTACTTACCCATTGATCACAAACTGTGACATAGGTGGATAGTAAAGCATCCTTTTCCAGTCAATCGCAAAGATCTTTTCCAGCACATCTTTCAGATCTGCCAGGGAGGAAGGTTTCCTGGCATACAGGTTAGTGCCTTCACGGTAACAGAATTCAATGGTTCGCAGATCACTCAGGGAAGAATATACGATAATAGGAAGCGAATCAAACTTCTTATTGGCACGGATCTCCTTTATACACTGATGCCCATCCTTACAGGGCATCAACAGGTCCAGGAATAACAGGTCCGGATGCTTTTCATCCAGTAACCTCATCAGGATGTCACCATTTTCCGCTCTTGTTAATACCACCTTAACTGTTGTCAGGTCATTAATTGCCAAAGAAAAAATCAAGTAATCGTCGTCGTCATCCTCAGCCATTAATACATGTGTCAGCTCTTGATTAACATTCGTCGTCATAATAATCTTTATCTTTTTGGAAGAAAAAATCCCCCTTTTTTAACTGCAAATAAAGGAATTATCAAATAACAATTAAAATAGATTTAGATGCATTCGTTCCCAACAGCACAGTACTTTTACATCATTGTAGCCTCTTAAATGCATGCCGCTCAAAAATCATACTAAAAACACCGCATTAAACATAATGTTTATGTTTCATCTGTCGTAAAGCCTATCCTGATATGCCCCTCTTGTAACGGCCATAGTGCTAAAGATAAGTTATCAACCAGATATGTATCCTCCTCTGACTGTAATTTTCAGCCCCGTTAAGCCGGCTTAATTATATCATATATTCATAGGTGATGCTGCGAACTGCGTAATAAAATGCTCAATCTGACGCGTGGAGGTACCGGTCATCTATGCTCCGTCCCTTAATATAATAGTTTGCGTTAGTGCCATGAGTCTCAGGAAGATATAGAAGGCGCGGGATTTATAACCTAAAATCCCTAATTTTATTACATGGAATTTAAACACTTCCTCCCATCCCCTGCTTTAAGGCCGTACATCCGGCATTACTATATTTTTGAATCCAATGCCAACATTGCATTCGAGGATACGGTATTTCCCAGCGGTGATATGGAAGTGATCTTTAACCTGGGAGAAGGCGCCTGGGAGGCTGAAGTAGAAAATGAGTTCTATAAAAACCCACTTATAGAGCTATGGGGCCAGATTACCAAACCACTGGCCATCCGCTCAAAAGGCAGGCATGCCATGCTGGGCATCCGCTTCCTGACCCATTCCGCCGCTTATTTTTTTGATGATGAATTGGGCGTGTTCAACAACCGGGTCACTGATCTCAGCGACATTATAGGCAAGCCCGCAAAGATCCTGCATGCGCAGCTGCTGGAAGAAACCGCAGCGGAAAGAAGGATTGCGCTGGTAGAGGATTTCTTAATAAAGAGATTATCACGCAACGAAAAAAGATCCTTCAGCATTGATAAAGTAGCGCACATTTTAACCAGTATAAAAAATAACGCAGCAGAAACAAACATCAGCAACATTGCCACCAAACATGGCATTACGCCCCGTTACCTGCAAAAAATAATTTACCAGCATACCGGCCTGTCCCCAAAATCATTTAATAAAATACACCGGTTCCAGCACAGTCTTAAGCTGATCTCCAGAAATGATCAGCCCTTTACTTCTATTGCGTATGAATGTGGCTACTTTGACCAGTCTCATTTTATAAGGGATTTTAAATCATTTACCGGCATTACCCCCTCTGCCTACCTGGAAAATAACTCCCCCATTACCCAGGCTTTCGTACAATAAGTACGCTGTTCCGATTTGTACAATTTCAAAGCGCAGCACTATCCTAGTTTTGTTGAAAAATATCAGCAAGCATAAAACTTTCATTATATGAGCGCATTTGAAACCTTTTCGCAGCTGCATCAAAATGCAACACCACTCCTGCTGGGCAATATCTGGAATGTACATAGCGCCCGGGTATTTGAAGCCAGCGGGTATAAAGCCATCGGCACTTCCAGCATGGCGCTGGCACAATCCTTCGGTTATGAAGATGGGGAGCAGCTCCCTTTCGATATACTGCTGCAACTGGCCAAACGGGTAACGGAAACGGTACGTATACCATTCTCCGTTGACATAGAAGGTGGTTATAACCGCAGTGCAGCAGGTATTATTGATCATATACAACAGCTGCACGATGCAGGTGTGGTGGGCATTAACCTGGAGGATACCGTTGCCGGCAGCAGCCGTGTGCTGCAGGAAGCAAGCGCCTTTCAAAAAACATTATCTGCAGTAGCAAACCACATCAGCCGCAATAACCTGCACATCTTCCTGAACATCCGTACAGATGGCTTTTTGCTGGGCATGCCCACCGCATTAAGCGAAACGCTTACCCGCATTAAGCATTATGAAAGCGCCGGGGCCGACGGTATTTTTGTACCCTGCATTACGCGCCCGGATGATATCCGTGAAGTGGTTAAAGCCACTACCCTGCCCATTAATGTAATGTGTATGCCGCAGCTGCCGGATTTTGAGGCGCTGGCATCGCTGGGTGTAAAAAGGATCAGCATGGGCAGCTTTTTGTTTGATAAGGTATATGAGCATGCTGGCATGCTTGCAAAAACCATTGCCACAGAAGAAAATTTCTCCGCCTTATTCTAAAACCTAAATCAATAAACAATGAACTTACCTAAAAAAGCAGAAGATGCGCACGCCGCACTGGCCGCCGCTTTCAATACCGGCGATGTAAATACCGTAATGAGCATGTACGATGTGAGCGGCTTTATTGTGCCCGAACCCGGTAAACCGGTATCCGGCGCAGAGAAATTTGAAGAAGCCATCAAAGGCATCTTATCTATTAAAGGTAAAATGGAAATTAAAACGGTGTATTGTTTGCAAACCGGCGACATTGCAGTGGGCCGGTCTGAATGGAGCATTACAGATGGTGATGAAGTAAAGGTCAGCGCCAAAGGCATTGAAGTAATGATACAGCAGAATGATGGCAGCTGGAAGATCCTGATAGACCATGCGTTTGGAGCAGAAGCCAGCCTGGTAGCTTAAAAGAGCTGAGACCCCAAAAGGTTTGACACGTATAAATGACCGGGCATACCGGTCATTTATAATTTTATGGCCTTGGTAAATTCCCGCTAATTATTTTCCGGTGCATGCCGTGGATAAATTATATTAGCAGCGCATTATGGAAACATCAACAGACCCGGTAATTAATAAGACCATCATCATTCAGGCGCTTCCGGCAAAGGTTTGGGAAGCCATCACCCAACCCGCATTAATGCAGCAATGGATGACTGAAACCCCTATTGAAATTATTACCAGCTGGGAAGTGGGAGAACCTATCACCATCCAGGGCGATTGGTACCACAGCCGTTTTGAAAATAAAGGAGTAGTGCTGCAATATGAACCTGAGCGCGTATTGGAGTATAGCCATTTAAGCTCCCTGTCAAGATTAGCGGACCAGGTTGAAAACTATTCCGTAATCAAATTTGCCCTGGCGCCCCTGGAAGATGGGACGGAGCTAACCCTCACGCTCAGTAATTTTCCTACAGACGTTATTTATAAACACCTGGCCTTTTACTGGAATGTGACCCTGGTATTGCTGAAAAAATTCGTTGAGCAATAAATGTTCGCCCGTACCCCGGCATCCGGCATTAAAGCTACCAGTGTAGTTATTTCTTTTTCCGTTTTCCTTCTTTCTTTGCTTTTTCATGCTGTTCTATCAGCAGCTGCCAGTTCTCATTGGGTATGTCTTCAGAGAAGCTAATGGTTTGGCGGTAATCGTTCTTATCTATTTTCATTACCTGGATCTCTTTGCCCAGAAAGGATTGTATGGTATCCAGTATAGGTTTTTCTTCCGGGCTGCAGAAAGTAACGGCCTGGCCTTTTTGCACGCCACGGCCGGTTCTGCCTACACGGTGTACATAGTTCTCCGGTTCGTCGGGCAGGTCGTAGTTCACTACATATTCTACGTTGGGAATGTCAATACCACGGGCATTCACATCGGTAGTGATCAGTATTTTGATATCGCCCTGTTTAAATTCCTTCATTACAGTAAGGCGGTCATCCTGCTCCTTACCGCCATGCATGGTCAGGGTTTTAATGCCTACCCGCTCCATGGCTGCCGCCACACGTTCTGCCCGCACTTTGGTACGTACAAATACAAGGATCTTATTCTCCGGAAATTCCTTTACCAGCCGTTCCAGGAAAAAGCGCTTATCATCCATTTCCACAAAGGCCACTGAATGACTTACGTTCTTGGATACCGGATCATCCGGCGAGATCTGGATGCGGATGGGATTACGGACAATAGAATAAGCCAGGTCCTTGATCTCTTCATCAATAGTGGCAGAAAAGAACAGGGTCTGGTGGTTACGGGGCAGATGTTTGATCACATCGCGTATATCGCGTATGAAACCCAGGTCCAGCATATGATCTGCTTCATCCAGGATCAGGGTTTGCACATGGCTAAGATCCAGGTGGCCCTGGCTAATGAGGTCGAACATACGGCCCGGCGTAGCAATTAAAATATCTACTCCTTTATCCAGCTTTTTGATCTGCGCCTCCTGCTCCACGCCGCCAAAAAGGCCCATAATATCCACCCGGGTATATTTACCCAGCTGCTTAAATACATCGGAGATCTGGATAGCCAGCTCGCGGGTAGGCACCATTACCAGGCACTTTACTTCGCCCCTGGTACGGGAGCGGCTTTGCTGGTGCAGCAGCTGAATTACCGGAATGGCAAAGGCCGCGGTTTTACCGGTGCCGGTTTGTGCAATGGCCAGCACATCATCTCCCTTAAGAATAGATGGAATAGCCTTGTACTGTATATCTGTAGGGCGTTTGAAGCCCTGCTCCTCCAGGCTTCTTTTAATTTCTTCCGCAATACGGTATTGTTCAAACTTCATGAGGGCACAAAGATAACTTATTTTCAGGGGGTTAACCTGAGCGCTGCGCAACAACGGGAAAATGCGGTTGCGCAAAAAGTAGTAGAAAAAAAGGGCTCACCCAATGCGCCAACAACAATTCTCCTTAATATAAAACCTGTAAAATATTGGCTTATAACAAATTAGGAAATTATAAACCGGATCTTGATCCGATGTACATTAACAATTTAATAGCATTTAAATGTCAGCGGCCGTAATTATCCGGATAGTATCTTTATTGCAGATTAAGAATAACGACTATCCAATTATCCTATGAATATTTGCTTGTAAAACTAATAACTATAAGTTTTTGGGGTTAACAAATAACATGAATATGGCCACTCTTTCCAGGGTGGCTTTTCTGCTTTTTATAGGGCGATGGTTAATGCGCTTTTGTATCTGCCAGGTTCAGGCTAATAACATTCATTTGCGGCTGCAGCCTTAATACCGCACCGTTACCAGGTTTTGAGAAGGCACCTTTCACAGCAGGCAGCTTATAGTTCAGTCCATCAAAGCTGCAGGTTATTTGTGCAGGGGCAATTTGCTGAAAAGGCAGCTTAGCATCCGGGGCTGTGTTCAGGTCCAGGTACCAGTTACAGGGTCGCTTACTCAGCAGTTTTATAGTAAGGGTTCTCTCATCCAGGTCCATCTCCAGCGAACCGCTTACCGTGGTTAAGGGCCATGAGATGTGCACCGCGCCCGTACCCCTGTTAGTGAATACCGGATCTTTACCCGTTAACAGCAGCTCCTTTCCATCAATCAATGCTTTGAAGCGCAGGCCTGCAATCTGATCAGCCTTGCTCCATAGGTATCCATCTACCACGGGAAGGGTAAAGAATGTGCATTCATTAGTGGTTGCTACCTGCGTAGTGTATACATCGGGCAGCTCTTCATTAAATAAATGGATATCGCGGATGCGCAGGCCTTCCTTCTCCCAGAGCATATTTATCCTGTAAAACCGGCTGTTAAACCAAAGCGTTTTCAGGTTGCTGCCTTCCAGGTCTTTGGTAACGGCAAAAGAAGTAGGCGGCGTTACCTTATAGCTTTTTTTGAACCAAAGGCCGGATTGTTCCAGCGTTTCCACACGCAGCTTGCCGGCTTTCCGCAGCTGCGCAATAAGCGGCATCTGGATCTCAAATCCTTTTGACATGCCATCCCAGGTAAAGGAATTTTCCTGCCCTGCCTGTGTATAGTTAAAACCTAATGCCGCATCTTCTGTAAAGGTCTTAAAGAACCAGCTCACCCAGGATGTGCTGCCACCGCCAAATTCATATACCGGCTCCAGGGTAATAACACCCTGCCGGTTTGAACCTATGCCCTGATCATACTGCCGGATAGGATCACTGCCCAGCATTCTGAAAATGGGAACCGGTATCTGCTGCTGCGCATTTTGTGCCGGCATATAAGAGTTGATCTTACTGGGATAATAGGCCTGGTTCCAGTAACCGCCCCATAACGTATAACCATCTGTTCCATACTGGTCTTTACAATTAGCGGAGGCTACGATGTGATACTTCTCATACATATAATTCAGGCTATGCGCATCTATAAACCAGGAGGCTACTGAACGGGGATAATAACCAAAGATCTTTTTAAAGTCAGCCATATAAACGTCAATCAGCTTTTCCCGCTCTTCAGGCGTATAGCCGGTTGAAAAACCAATATTGGCGTGCCAGTCCCAGGGATAACGCCCCCGCCATTTAAGGCCGGCTTTTTCTACCAGCGGCTGGGGTATCTCCCACCAGGCGCCTACCTCAAATGATCCTTTGGGCAGCGCCGCTAACAGCTGCTGGTAGCGGGGATCCATTAACGCATCATATTGCAGTAAGAAGGTTCCCGGCAGGTTGTATTGCTTCATGATCTGCACCTGCTTTACAACCGTTTGGTACAACACATCTTCCGTGATCTTAGGATCCCTGGGTTCCAGTAAACGGATAAAGTTCACAATGTTCACAATCTTAGGACCGCCCTTGGTTTCCGCTGTTTTTTTTACTGATTGAAAAGCATAAGCAAAAGAAGACAGCAGGCATAAAAATGTTATGCCTGCCATCATAAAAACCGATGATCTTATTCCTTTATTCATTTCTGATGATACGTATTTGTGTGCAATTATACCTTAATTATTACCAACCCGGGTTTTGTTCCAGCGTTTTTCCATTAGCGGAATAAAAAGCCACTTCCCGTGTGGGCAGGGGCTGCAGGTAATCCTTATTGGGATCAAATTTTCTGCTGGTTTCTGCTATCAGGAAACCATTTGCATCTACCTTGTTCTGGTAGCTTGGATCACTGTAAGGCGCCCTGGTAGCCCATTCTGTGCCGGTAATTTTAATACCTTTCACATCCTGCGGCAATTCGGTTTCTGCTGTTTTCCAGCGCCGGATGTCATCGTACCTGAATCCTTCCAGCGTTAGCTCCACCGTTCTTTCCCGCCGGATCTCCGTACGCATGTTAAGACCATTAGCTGTAACAAAGGCATTGGTGAGGTGTGGCATATTTACCCGGTCCCTGAGCTTATTAATGGAAAGGGCCAGGTCATTATCGCTGATGGAGCCATTCTTCTCATAGACTGCTTCTGCATAGATCAGCAGCACTTCTGCATAACGGATCAGGTGCCGGTCATAATCAAACAGGCTGGCATCACCCAGCTGGCCGGAGTTGTTGGCCACCGGATCCTCAGACATGTATTTGTACAGGATATAACCCGTATTGAAGTTACGCTGCGGCTTATCCGGCCAGTTAGCCACTTTAGTAACGGGGAAGAATACACGGTTGGTGAGCGTACCTGGTATGATCATGGTCATGGTCATGCGCGGGTCCCGGTCCTGGAATTCGGAGCTAAAAGTACTGTACCCATGAAAAACACTACCGGCAGCCGTGATGGGCAATCCATTTTTATCCAGGTACAGGTCCACCATTTTCCGTGTTGGGTTATACCCCGTTCCGTCATACTGGTAAGGCATATCATGGCCCAGGATGTTCCTTGCATACCTGCGGTCCAGTATAGTTTCGTGTGAATCATCGCCGGCTTCCAGGAACAGGTAACGGTAGCTTTGCGCACCGCTGCCGGTATACAGCGTATAGGCGCCGCTGTTAATAACCGCCTGCGAAGCAGTAACAGCAGCATCCAGGTATTTGGCTGCGCCGGCCTCTCCCCTGAACTTTTCCCAGGTTCCTTCGAACAGGGCTACCCTGGCGGCTAAAGCCAGCGCTGCGCCTTTGGTGATCCTTCCTATATCTGATGATGAAAGGTCCGGCTGGGCGGGCAGGTCATGTTGCGCTTCATCCAGGTCTTTCAAAATAAGGTCTGCTGTTTCTCCCCGGCCTGAGCGTGGTGTAAACAAAGCTGGATCATCAGCCGATAAAACTTTTGTGATCAGGGGCACACCGCCATAAATACGCAGCAGCTTCCAGTAATACCAGGCCCGGAAGAACTTTGCTTCCGCTACATAACGCTTAATATCTGCATCCTCGCTGGCAGCGCCTTTTTCTATAATGTTATTGGCGGACCGGATATAACCATAACTGCTGCTCCATTGGCTAGATGTTTCTGCCGGCTGCAAATTGCCGTTACTAACCGAGTTGGGGAAATTAAACGCGATATCAGATTCCGTATCCTCAAACCCGAACCGGTCCAGCCCATTATAAAGATTATTTGCGGCCAGTTTAAAATCACCCGCTGTTTTCCAGAAGGTGGAATCGGTAATGCTGTCCTGCGATACCAGGTTCAGATCCCGCTTGCAGCTGCTGCCCATTACAGTGAATAACCCCAGGCCCAGTATAATATACCTATATATAAGTTTCATGATCTCTACGTTTAAAATTTAGCATTTATGCCCAGTGAGTAAACTTTATTGAACGGGTAGGTGCCCTCATTACGGTAACCATCTTCCGGGTCAAAGTTGCCGCCCAGTGTTCCTTTTGAAATGGTGAACAGATCCTGCCCGCTAAAAAAGATCCTGGCTGATTTCATTTTAATGCGCATGGCCACAGCAGTGGGCAGGTTATATCCTACAGTGATCACTTTAAAACGCAGGTAAGCCACGTTTTGCAGGGTTAATGCGGAGGCGCGGTAATCATAGCTCCTGATATCATCATACCCTACGCTGCCGGGAAGATACCGGGGATATTTAGCGTCCGGCCGTTCCGGGCTCCAGGTCTTATCTGAATAGTAAGCCAGCGAGGGCCAGAAGAAGGTATTGGGCGTGCTGATAGCGCCTTCATAAATAACATCTCTTTTACCTACGCCCTGTAAAAATACCTGCAGGTCAAATTGTTTATAACCCATCGTGATGTTGGATGAAAAAGTATACCGGGGTATCAGGTTGCCCAGGTAAACCATATCGCCCGGCAGGCCTTTGGATTTATCACCGAAAGCGGTCAGCTTTCCATCCCCGTCCACATCTTTATACATCACATCTCCCAATGAGATCCTGGACGGTACGCCCTGCAGCTGTTTATATTCATCCAGCTGTTTCTGGGTTTTAATGATGCCGTCATATACATATCCAAAATAAGAGTAGATGGGATAACCCTGCCTGGTATAGTTCAAACCTTCCTGGAAGTTATCGCTGTTCTTCAGCTCTACCAGCTTGTTCCTGCTATCGCTTAGCTGCAGTGAAACGCTGTACCGGAAATCATTGATTTGATCTTTCCAGGTAGCCGATACTTCAAAACCTTTGGTCACCACCTTGCCCTGGTTGGTGCTGGGAGGCGTAGCGCCATAAGTAGCCGGTACTGCTATGTTCACCAGCATGTCATTATTGATCTTATTATAATAATCAAAGGAGAAAGTAAGCCGGGAGCTGAACACCGCTACATCCATACCAATGTTCTTATTCTCGATGGTTTCCCAGGTTCTGCCGGCAGATGCGGGGTTGGCATTGGCCCCTGTGAGCCCGGCATTGGGTGATCCTAAAGGATAATTACCATTTACAGATACCAATGGAATATAATCATAGAGCCCTAAATTGCCTATTTCCTGGTTACCCATTTTTCCATAGGACACTCTTAGCTTTAACAGGTCAAAGGTGCGCAGGGATCTGATAAACCTTTCTTCCGATAAATTATACGCCAGCGCTACCGATGGGAACACTGCGCTCCAGCGTTTTTCCGGCGCAAATTTGGAGCTGCCGTCTGCGCGCGCTGTTACATCCAGTATCAGCTTGTCTTTATAGGAATAGCTTAACCTGCCGAAATAAGAGGCCAGGGCCTGGTTATCCAGGTTACCGGTGAAATTTGCGTAAGCTGCTTTCGTACGGTCGGCCAGGTTAAGGGTAAAAATATTATTGCCAACGAAATTGTAACCGGTGGTTGACTGCCCCTCCCGCCGGGTTTGCTCCAGTGATGCGCCACCGGTAACATTGATCTTGTGATCTTCCCCAAACTGCCGGTTATAATCCAGGTATGCCTGGTATAATTTATTCAGCAGCTTCTGGTTTGCATAGTACGCTGAATTTGGTGTGTTGCGGATATCCTGTACCCCGCCTACATAATTATAACGGGTAAAGGTGCGGGTATTGCCGTTTTCGTTCGTGTAATCAAATCGCACGGCAGTTTGCCCGGTTAATTTTAATCCGGATATAATGCTGTAATCAATTTTCAGATTCGTAGCGAACCTTGAAAAATTATTCTGCTGCCGGCCGCCCTCTTCCAGCGACTGAGCGGGGTTTTCATAACCCTGGTATCCATAGAACTGGCCTACGCTGTTATACACCGGCTGGTAGGGGAACTGGCGGGGCACATTGCTAAGCGCATTATCGATCATGGTGGGCGTTACCGTAGCCTGGTTCTCAAAAATGCTGCGGGTTTCCACGCTTATTTTTTTACTGATCCGAAAATCATAATTAAGCCGGAGGTTGTATCGCTCAGACTTGTTCTCTCCGAACTTCAATGAACCTTCATCGCGGTTATAACCTACGGATAGTAGGTAATTATTATTATCGGCCCCACCTGAAACAGCTATGTTATGCAGCTGCTGTGTAGAGTTACCATAAATGACCTTATTCCAGTTTGTATACCCGTAAAAGCCCGGGTAGCTTGTAATGCCATAATTCCATCCGCCATCCAGCTCCGGTGGCGCATTTGCCTTTATCTTGTCAAATACCTCCTGTGAAAAACCGTTGATGCCGGCATTGCGCAATCCTTCATCCATAAACTTTGCAAACTGCAAGGTGTTCTGGATCTTTCTCAGGTAGGTGGGTGTTTTTAAACCAATGTTGCCGTTATAGGTAACTTCCGGCGGTCCCTTTTTTCCTCTTTTAGTGGTTACCAGTATTACGCCATCTGCAGCGCGTGCTCCGTAAATGGAGGCTGCGGCATCTTTCAGCACAGATACTTCCGCAATATCATTTGTATTAATGGTATTGATATCGCCCGGTATACCGTCAACCAGTACCAGTGGCTGGTTTCCGTTTATAGAGGAGTAACCGCGGATCTGCAGTCCGTAACTTTGTTTGCCGGGCTGCCCGCTGCCTTTGGTGATGGTTAATCCCGGTATGGTACCCTGCAGGGCATCAAAGCTGTTGTTCAATGGCCGGTTCTCAAACACATCTGACTTAACGGTAGAGATAGCGCCGGTAACCGCACCTTTGGTGCGCGTACCATAACCTACCACCACTATTTCATCCAGCTTGGTATCAATCTTAACCATGTTAACCTGCATACTGGTTTGCTCATTCACCGTTATCCGCTGGGTCAGGAAGCCAATGAATGAAAACACCAGGATGGAGTTGGGGCCTGGCACCTCCACTGAAAATTCTCCGTTCCCGTTTGTGCTGGTACCAGTGGCAGTGCCTTCCACGCCAACGGTTACCCCGGGCAAAGGATCGCCGCTGCTGCCGTCCCTGACCACGCCGGATATTCTCAGCGCCTGTATATCATTTCCATATCTTACAGGAACGCTGCTGTTCTTTTCCTGGATCAGGATGGTTTTGTTGCGGATAACATATTTAAAGGGCTGCCCTTCAAAACAAAGATCCAGCACTTTAACAAGATCCATATTCCTGGCCTGTATTGTAATGGGCCTGGCATTTTTCAGCGTAGTGTTATTATACAGGAAATCATAGTCCGTTTGTTTTCTTATCTGGGCAATGACTTCTGTTAAAGTTGCCTTTTGTGCAACTACCGTGATCTTCTGCGCATAGGTTGCTGCCTGTACCTGCAGGAACATGATCGTTAAGAAGATGAAGGTTAGCCTGGTTCTCAGAAAAAACGTGGAATGTGCATAGGGATCCCTCCTGAGAAGTAATTCAATAACGTTCTTATACATTTGTTGATCAGATTTAAGTTGGATCTATTGGTTTGCTTATTTTAACATGACCTGGTTTGGCATACAGCTTCCCGCCAGGGCGCATCAAAGGCGCCTGGTTGCTTGTGATAAAGGTTTGGAATTACTTAGCTTACTGATCGGCCGATCGTTCTGCTTTCTACTGTTAATGAACGGATAAATTCCCTGATCCTGGTTGCGCTTAATTTGTAACAATAACTTTGTTAGCCTGCATTTTGAAATGAACAGATCCCACCTGTTCCAGATTGTGTAAGATCTCCGACAGGTTGGCTGAACGGGAAAACGTTCCGCCAAACCGGTCCTGCCTGTTGTAATTGCTGTATTCTACATCTACATCGTACCACCGGCTCATAATTTTCATAACGCTGCTGATATCCTGGTTGTCGAACAGGAAGTACCCGTTCTTCCAGGAAATAGCATCTTCAGCATTCACTGTTTTGATGTGGATGGGTGCCTGGTTCTTAAAGATATTAGCCTGCTGGCCCGGGGCCAGTAAGCTGGATTGTCCGGATGTAAGGTTCCGGACCTTAATGCTGCCGGAAAGCAGCGTGGTGCTGACGGCTGCATCATCTGCATAACCATTCACATTAAAGCGGGTACCCAGTACCGTAACTTCCTGGTTGCCTGTGGATACTTTAAAAGGCTTGTTCTCATCAGGAGCTACTTCAAAATAAACCTCCCCGTTTATAACCACCTTTCTTTCATTATTTGCAAATGTTACCGGGTAGGTGATGGAAGATGCGGCGTTCATCCAAACCTGTGTACCATCTGAAAGGGTAATATGATACTGCCCTCCCCTAGGAGTGGCCAGTGTGTTGTAGATCATGTTAGCGGATGCATTGCCTGTACCGGCGCCATACACCAGCTGCCCGTTGGCTGTTTTATTAACGGTTACAGATCCCTGATCTGCCAGCTTACCATTTTTTGCATCCGTAAGCACAATTTGCTGACCGTTTGATAAGGTTAGCAAAGCCTTGTTACCACCCGGTTTAAAATCATAAACTGGGCTTGCTGCCACCTGCTTTTGTTTAGGCTGCTGTGTGGACTGGTGTAATAAATAATAAGCGGATGCAGCGAGTAATAACAACAGGGATGCTGCTGCAGCTATACGCGGCCATGACCGGGTTTTGATAACCCTTGCCGGCGGCGGCTTCACAGACTGCCAAACCTCTGCCTTAATAGCCTGTAATTCCTCCAGGGATATATCCTGGTTCTCAGGCTGCCATTGTAGGTACCAGGCTTCCAGCAAAGCCAGCTCCTCCGGGCTGATAGTGCCGGTCCTGTATTTTTCCAGTAAATGCGGTATGTCCGGTTTTTGCATGTATGCTCCTGTGTCTTATAATAGATAGACAAGGAAGGTACCGGTGAGGGGGGTAATGAATTTAAAATTATTTGTAAAAAATAAAGAAGAGGTATAACAGGATGCCCAGCCGCATGCGCAGCACTTTAAGCGCATTCTTTACGTGGCTTCTTACAGATTGCTCGCTCAGGTTTAGTTTTTCTGCAATTTCCTTATAGCTTAGGTTGGATTTGCGGCTTAACTCAAACACCTCCCGCATTTTAGGGGGTAATGCCCGGATCTCGCTTTCTATGATGGCTGCCAGCTGCCGCTCCCGTACCCGGTGGTCTGTAAGCGCTTCCGTGCCGCTGATCCAGCCCGGCAAGGCAGCGCGGTACTTTTCCTCCACCTGCTTATGTGCAATGGCATTAAGCACCCGGTTCCGTACCCAGGTATACAGGTAGTTGGAAAAATTAGTCTTAGGCTCCAGCGTGCCGCGTTTTGACCACAGGTGTGAAAAGAGTTCCTGAACCAGGTCCTTGGCTTCATCCTTGTCCCTTAACCGGTTGTAGGCGTGTAAATAAAGCAGCTCAAAGTACCGTTCATATATTTCAGCAAACGCGTTCTGATCACCGGTCCTCAGCAACTCCACCAATTCCAAATCACTCAATGAATTGTATCGGAGCATTTCTCACATGAAATTTATATATTCAACAGCGGAATTATCGATAAATATACTAATTGATAATTTACTTGTACTTTTTGACACTTCCATCCCATGCTATCCCACTTTTAAAAAAAATTTCAGATCATTACATTTATCTGTTTACAACACCCGCAAATAAGATGTTTATAAAAAATCTCTGTTTGGTATTTACCTGCTTTTCAGGTTTATTGCTGCCGGTGATCAGCCAGGGCAGCCCACGTAAGGACTCAAATATCATCCGGATCAGCAGTCCCAAAATTACGATGACCATTGACTGCGATAACAAGGCGAGCATTATCTCGCTGGTTATTAACGGCCAGGAGGTTGTTAGCAGCAAAGACGGGATGTATACTGCAGTAAAGGCAGCAGGGATCCTCTGCTCCTCTATGCAGCTCAAAGCCAAACCGGTGGTTAAGCAAACCCCGAACAGCACGATCATCAGCGGTATTAATTATGGCAATGAAAATATTACGATCCGGGAAAGCTGGATCTTCACCAGGGTGGGTGAGGCTATTCAGTGGGAAATAAAAAGAGCGCTGCCCCAGGCAATAAAGGTGGAGGAAGCCGGTATGCCGGTCCTGAATTTCAATAGTATAGATACCTGGGAAGGCGCGTACCAGGGTTATGGCGGCTTAGCCTGGTTTTATCTTTTTAATGAAAAGGAATCCACATATGGTGTACATACAAAGTCATCCAGTTTCTGGAACAGTAAAAGCGGAAATGGCTTAACGGTAACGGTGGATGCACCGGGTAAGCAGGTAGCCATGAAATACAGCCGTGCAAATGATAACAGGCTGGCGTATGCCGTTACTGTTTCCAATAACGCAATGATCCCCGTATCGGACAGCGGCACCAACAGGCGCTTATTTGTAAGGAACAGAACAGATGTTTGGGCACCCTTCACTATGCCTGCCGGCGCCAGCAGCCAACGTATAACATTCCGCTATTTTGATTTTAATGAAAAATACGGCAGGGGAAAATTTGCCGGCATAAACGGAACAGCAGTAAGCGCAGTACTGAATACCATTGCCAGGATAGGCGTGATCGATTCCCTGCACTTTGGCGGCAACAGCTGGCACACGCCCTACGGGCCTATTTGCCTGCATGAACAATATATAGCACAAATGGGCCTGGGCATTAATGATCCCGATTATTTAAACGGTTATCAAAGCTGTCTTGATTATTACCGGGACCATGCTATAAAACCTGACGGGCGGGTGTATCCCCGTTGGGCTTATACCAATGAAGATGCCATGCCGGGCGCATTTAACAAAGAAGGTTTTTATGAAGCGCAATGGGGCATCCTGATGGATTCAAACCCCGACTTTGTTACGAATGTGGCAGAGCTATACGATATGACAGGGAATAAGAGCTGGGTTAAAAGCCACCAGCGCAGCTGCGAAAAAGCATTGGACTGGATCCTGAAAAGGGATGCGAATAATAACGGGCTGGTGGAAATGATGACCGATTCCCAGGAACAAAAACGTTCCAGCGACTGGATAGATATTATCTGGGCATCGTATGAAAATGCCTTTGTAAATGCCAAGCTTTACCTGGCTTTAACAAAATGGGCCGCTATTGAAGGCCAGCTGGGCAATCCGGCAAAAGAGCAGCAGTATAAGGCTTTCGCAGCCAAGCTGAAAAACAGTTTTAATAAACCGGTAAGCAATGGCGGTTTTTGGGATAATGACCATCAATGTTATGTACACTGGCTGGATAAAGCGCAGCAGCCGCATGGGCGCAACATGGTAACCCCTGTTAACTTTATGGCTATTGCTTACGGGATCTGTGATGATGCCGGCAGAACGAAATTAATCCTGGATAATATTGAGCAGCAAATGGTGAAGGAGCAGCTTTTCTTCTGGCCTTTGGCCATGACATCCTACGCTGCCGGAGAAGGCCGTGAATCCCAGTATCCCTTTCCTGAATATGAGAACGGGGACCTGTTCTTATCCTGGGGCTCTGTTGCCATTAAAGCCTATGCAGCACATGATCCGGAAATTGCGCTGAAGTATGTAAAAAATGTGCTGGAGCAATACAACAAAGACGGGCTTGCATTTCAGCGTTACGGCCGCATTAAGCAGGATGGCCGTGGAGATGATATTTTATCAGGTAACAGTCTTTCCATAGTAGGCTTGTACCAGGCTATTTATGGCATTAATCCCCTGTATAACCGTTTGCTGCTGGATCCGCATATTACACCTGCGCTGGCAGGTACGGAGCTTACCTATAACAACCAGCACCAGCGCCTGGTTATAAACCTTGACAGTAATAATTATGCGGTATCCAATAAGGTGTTTAAAATAATCAGCCCTAAACGCTTTGGCTTTAACGCTACAAAAAATAATGTTTTCTATTTTGATGGGGATAGCAGCAGCGCCGCGTTACAGGTTACCACTAATAACCCCTTAACCATTCATATAAAAAACTGGAGCGCTGATAACATGCGCTGGACACAAACAACTGCAGCGCCCACCCTTAGCCCGCTCACTTATAATATTCATGGGCTAAAACCCGGCGCTGATCACACTTTCAGCGTGGATGGGAAAGTGGTAAAAAAAGTGCGCAGTGATGGGAAGGGGAATTGCATCATAACCTATATACCTTCCGCGCATTCAGCTGCCATTACCATAAGCAGGTAAATACTATTTTATTTATAAATACTAAAAATAAATGTTCGTGGGACTACTAAATATTGCAACACCATTTGTTAACGGAACCGTTAACATTTGATAATGCTAGAGCATTCATTTTTAATCACTTATAGTTGATCAGGCATTCATTTCCGTGAATATTTGATCACACATAAATGTTAGCATAAATGTTCAATCCAACTATATCTTTGATTCAACGAAACAGTGAATATTTTCAGACTATCCTATGAAGAATTATTTAAAGACATTTTTACTTTGGGGTTAACAAACAATTGGATACCAGAGCCGCTCTTTTTAGGGCGGCTCTCTTTTTCATCCTTTACCTAAACTTATGAAAATGCCATCCCACGTTAAATTATTATTTGCTGTGATAGACAGGATCGGAGAAATGGAAATAGAATACCTGCAGGAAACAGCACCAACAAAAGAAATTGCCATCCGCAAAATTGAACACTACATTACAGCCACCTGGGGCGCTTCAGGAGAGAATGGCCATTATGGTTTCCGGGTATTGAGCAGTCAGGAGAGCAACCAATTTCTCCGCCCATAGCTTTCACGATAGCGGATCAGAACAACGACTTTATATAAAACACAATGGGCATGGAGGCAAATGCTAACGGAATAATAACCGCAAAGAACCAGATGCCTGTAAACTGTACAATGGGCGTATATTTTTTATGTACCCAGCCAGCGGTTCTGAAAGCGCTTTGAAAGCCGTGGTATAAATGATAGGCAACCGCTACCATCGCCAGCAGGTACAGCGTCACATACCATAAAAGGCTGAAGCTGTGCGCTACTATAACATACAGGTCTTTCACCCTTACGATCTCAATATTATTTTCTGTAGTAACCGCGTATTCAAAATGAGGTGAAAGCGGTTTGTACACCGTTGACGTTAATTCACCGGTTAAAAGGTTCTTGTGGTATTCCCGGTAAGTCCCTTCCGTAAACTTATACCGGCCCCAGAAATTGCTCATATGTACAATCAGGAATAGGAATATAATGCTGCCCAGCAGTCCCATATTCAGGGAAGCCCATTTAACAGGCGCTTTTGAAGCCACCGCATATTTAACGGGCCGGGCCCTCCGGTTCTGTATAGTAAGTATAAGTGCATACAGCGCATGCACCAGGATGGAGATATACAAAATATAGCTGATTATTTCCACTGGCGGAAAGTGTGTCATGAAATGTGCATAGATGTTAAAGGTATAACCCTCATCGCCTGCAAATAAGGTTAGGTTTCCTCCCAGGTGTACGATCAGGAAAAGACACATAAACAGTCCCGTCATGGACATGATCAGCTTTTTACCAAGAGATGAGTTGAAGAATTGCTTAAAGTTGGTCATGAATAGATCTCGTTTAAAGTTGTGGATAAGCGCGCCCTTCTCCGTTAAGGGACGGGAATTAATACCGGTTCTCCCGGTTCCCGGACCGGAAGATCATTCTTAATGCCTGGTCACGGGTGGTATAAGCCACGGCCCAGTTATACAATGTTTTTATCCGGTTGTTGTAATTAACCAGGGAAACAAGGTGAATAAAAAGCCAGCTCAGTAAACCCAGCAAACCGCCTAAATGCACTTTGTGTTTAAAGAGGTCTGCTACGGCAAACTGCCGGCCAATAATGGCCATATCGCCACGGTCAAAATATTTGAACGGTTTCAGCGGCTGCCCCTTTGCCATGCGCAATAAATTTTTAGCCAGCGATTTACCCTGCTGAATAGCCGGCTGGGCAAGCTGGGGGTGGCCATCGGGGTAAGCACTGTCTGTAAACTGTATGCTGATATCGCCAATGGCGTATACATTTTCATACCCCTGCACCCGGTTAAAGGCGTCGGTGATCATTCTTCCGCCTTTGCCTATACTTTGCGCTGAAATGCCTTCAAAGGAATTGGCAATGACCCCGGCTGCCCATATCAGGCTTTTGGCTTCAATCACTTCCCCGTCCGACAAATGAACCTGGTCATTTTCATAACTTTTAACCCGGGTATTCAGCTTTACATGCACCCCTAATTTTTCCAGCTCTTTATGAGCTGCTTTATGTGTTTTATCGCTCATAGGCGCCAGCAGGTAAGGTGCGCCATCCACCACATAGATCTCAGTCGGCGTATTTTTAAGCTCCGGATAATCGTGGCCCAGGATGTATTTTCTCATTTCAGCCAGCATACCCGCTACTTCCACGCCCGTTGGGCCTCCGCCTGCGATCACGATGGTAAGCAGCCGTTCCTTTTCTATGGGATCCTGCTCAATAACAGCCCTTTCCAGGGTTTTGATCAGCTCATTACGCATATAAAGCGCATCATCAATACCTTTCAGTGAAAAGGTACTGTGGCGAAGGCCATCGTTTCCAAAGAAATTAGTTTTGGAACCGGCGGCAAACACCAGCACATCATAATGCAGCTCACCACCATCACTTAAATACACTTTGTTTGCAGCCGTATCTACCCGTAACAGGCCAGCCATCCTGAAAGAGACGTCCTTTTTCTTAAAAAGTTTCCTGAACGGGTAGCTGATGCTGGAAGGCTCCAGGAAGCTGGTAGCCACCTGGTATAAAAGCGGCGTGAAGTAATTGTAGTTGTTCTTGTCAACAACGGTCACAGCATAATATTTGTTATGGAACAGGTTTTTGACAAAATTCAGCCCTGCAAAACCACCCCCGATCACCACTACCTGTTTCTTTTCTGTATTATTAGTCTTTTCCATAGTATTATAATTTATGGGCCAACGGCTCAATCTTTTGTAACACACTAATAACAACTGAAGTTTCATTATTGGACAAAAACCCCTAACTTTTTTTGCTGCTGTGCCGGTTACAGAATGATATTGTTCTCCGGCTGCAGGTAGGGCGGCGTATCCCGCTCACCGATCATTTCCCGGAGGTCTATTTCAATAGCGCGGCACATTTGCGAGATGGGAACGTCATTAGCGCTGCCTTCAAAAGGGTTTTCCGTGCTTTCCCCTACCTGCTCCAGGGAAGTGTACATCCAGGAGATAATAACACTGAAAGGAACCACCAGCCATACCATACTGCCTTTCATAATTCCCTCTATACTGTTGTTCAGCTTATCAAACTCCTGTAACATGCCAAAAGGCAGCAGCAGGCAAAAAAGCCGGACGAAGAGGGTATTAATAACGGAATATTGCCTGGGATAGGGCGCATCTTTAATAGACTCGCATTGCCCCTGTTGCACATAAAAATTATTGAGGGCCTTTTGCATCTCCATAAACTGGGCCAGGGCAATCTCCTGGTTATCGTAAAGCTCCTTGATGCTTTTACCTTGCATACCCATGATCTGGGTGGCCTTGTTCTTTGTACTAAGAATGTAATGCAGCTCATGGCCCGGCATATATTTTTCCAGCGCTGTTTCAAAAGTTGTTTCTCTTTCAGGTATCGTGTAATACCGCCGGTACTCTGCATTGTGCTTTTTATCTGTTCCTTCCCAAACCCTGTCTTCCCGCATCTGGTAACGCATAGCGGTAAGCCAGGCAAAATGGCGGTAGATGAGTATTTTTGTTTTTTCAGGATCATGCAGGTAATCCCTGCTTATAATGGCCCATGCCCTGCTGCTGTTTAAGATGTTTGTCCATACCTGCTGGGCATCCCGGGTACGGTAATAGGTTTGAGTATTTTTGAAGCCCACAATAAAGGCGGTTGCTGTTCCCAAAAGCGCCACTACTGTCCAGGGTACGGCCAGCCATTTTATGCCCAGCACCTGGTACAGGATCACCGGTATAATGCCCAAAACAAGTAACACATAGATCTTTCTTCTGGTCCAGATCAGGAATTCTGATAGTTTATACGATTTGCCTACATGCATTTGTTCAAATAATTAAATTCTTTTCTAGTGAAAATCTCCCGGCTTAAACCGCCATGCGGATCTCTACGGTTCCTCCCAGCTCCAGCACCGGCGCCCTTTGGGCAATGGCCACGGCATGGTCATAATCATTTGCTTTTATGATGATGATGCCGCGTATGGATTCTTTCACTTCTGCATAAGAACCATTGGCTACTGTAAGGTTTTGTCTTAATACCCTTCCTTCAGGGTCCCAGCGTTGTACTGGCATGGCCAGCTTACCTTCTGCTGCAAGGCTGATGTACCAGTCGCGCCAATGTTTGAGATGCAGGTTCATTTGTTCGGTTGTGGGCTGCAGCTCCTTTGTTCTATAGTCTCTGCGGAATACCAGTAAGAACTCTTTCATTGTTTTTAATTTTAATGGTTAAAGGGTAACATTTTTTAGTCCTGTTCTTGTGGTTCATCGTCCATTGTTATGAAGTCATCCAGGAATTCACCGCCCTGGTTGGGGTCTTTTTCATGCAAAGGTTCCAGTGCTGTTTGTACAAGCTCCGGCGATGGTTTTGCTTCTTTGTCAGGGAAAATGTTGCGGAATAGAAAGGAGAACGTTTTCATGCGTTATGATTTTGATGTTAAAGATGTGGTTTGTGCTGTATGCGTTCCGAATGCGCATACAAATTTGCAACGCACGTGCCAACGGACATAAATGAATGATTATGATATAGTTACGTAAAAATCAGATAGGAACGTTTTCACGATATTTCGTGAGTTAACGAAAGCGTTCACTATATTTAGGGGAAATAAAACTTAGCTCCCATCGCCTGACCTATGAAAGTTATACTCGCTTTTCTTTTATTGACTGTTACTATTAATGCCCGTTCTCAGCACAATGTTCCGGCAAATACTATTGACACCGCTATCAGCTTTTTTGGAATAAAACCCATTAATCTTTACAATTATGATAACAGGGTGGTTCCTTACGCTAGCAAGGCTCCGCTATATGTTTGCATAAGTTATGAGGGTGGTAAATTCAAAGAGAAAGAATACTTTAAGGCTGATGAAAACAAATACCTGCTGTATGAATATTTCAAAAATGGCGATGAAAAAGCGGAGGGCCAGGTGAAGGTAACAGATGAAATTATAGGCAACTCCTTCACAAGGGTTCACCATATAGACCTGGATAGCCCAAGTACCTCCTTAGCAACCCATTACTATAAAAAACTTTTAAAGAAACAGCCATAAAAGGTAAATGGGCCTTAGTTAACAAAACGGATGGACGTTATATAAATATAAAGTTCACCGACCATACCAGCTGGACATTAAAGCTCCTGTATTTAGATGCGGAAGGCACTTTAATAACGGAAAGAAATTAGCATTGTGTGCAATCGCAGTAATTTTTTTCCATATTCAATAATTATACATTAATAATCAGAATATTATACAACCTGGCTCCTGTAACAAAGTTTTTTTTATCTTAGCTATATGACAAAAATTCACACAAAAATAGTTGCTTTATTACTGGCAATGTCCTTTGCCATCACAGCTCATTCGCAAAATACCATCAATAATTATAAATACGTTCTGGTACCCGATCGGTTCGATTTTCTTAAAACAGATGATCAGTATGGGTTGAATATGCGGACAAAATTATTACTTCAACAGGTAGGGTTTACCGCTTTCATGACCAGTGAAGCGTTGCCTGCGGAAGTTGCCGATAATAAATGCAAGGCACTCAAAGCGGAAGTTGTAGAGAAGAAAAAATTCCTATCCACTGGTTTAACTCTGCTGTTAAAAGATTGTCAGGGTACGATCGTTTATAAAGGCGAGGAAGGAAAAAGCAGGGAGAAAGAGTGGCAGGCAGCCTATTCAGAAGCGCTGGCAAATGCCTTCACTTCACTGAATGCCGCACAATATAAGTACGATGGCACTACGGTACCACAGGCTACACAACCAACGGTGAGCGCTCCGCCTGCGCCTGTAGCTCCTGCCCAGCCTACTACTGTTAATGAAGACAAGAACATTTTATATGCTCAGGCTAATGATAACGGCTATCAGCTGATAGATACCACTCCCAAAAAAGTAATGACCTTGCTGAAAACATCCCAGCAGGATCATTTTATTGCGGATGATGGTGCATCGCAAGGTATTGTTTTCAGGAAAAATAGTGAATGGTTCTTCGAATTCTATAAAGATAATAAACTTGTTTCCCGGAAATTGAATATCAAGTTCTGACAGGCTTTTTCGCCGGAATTACATGCTTTTTACCGTAGCACCTGTATTGCTGCTCCGGATTGCCTTTGACCGGATAGTATTGAAAAACTCAGGAGTAAAACCAAGATAGCTGGCGATATGTTTCTGCGGTACCCGTTTGTCCAGTTCGGGGTATTTCGTGCGGAAATAGTTGTATCGCTCGCCGCCGCTCATAGAAAGCAGCTGTATTGTTTTCAGATGATGCATAGCGAGTGCATTCTGATAAGAGATCCTGAAAAAGCGTTCCAGCCCTGGTACTTTTTTCAGAAAGTCCTCTAACGCCATATTCGGTATATGCACCAGCTCAGAATCCTCCAGCGCTATGATATTGCACAAAGCCGGCGCATTAAAGGTCCTGCTGTATATGTCGGACACCCAGTAACCTTCCACGGCAAAATATGTATTATGCTCCATCCCTTTGTGATCAATATAGTATGTTCTTAAACAACCTTTGTTCACGTAATATTCGTGGCGCGCATCTTCGCCACTGCGAACCAGAAATTCTTTACGCTTCAGCTGCTTTATGCTCATAATGGCGCAAAGCTGGGTCTCCTCTTCTTCTGTAAGTGTAACGTGACGGCGGATATTTGTAAGAATACGTTCAAATTCCATAAAGATACCTGGCTTTGAAAAGCCAAATATCCCAACTTGGGGATCAAAAAAAATTAAGGTAGATTAATTTTTTACGAAGCAGCGGTTCCTGTTCCAGAAACCGCTGCTTCATTACGCAACAGGCAGGCCACTGATGAACAGCATATGACACCTGGTTTTTGCAACTAAAGTGATCAATGCGTTTTCAGCGGAAGCTCCCAAAGCGATCGTATCATTTGATTGCATTTCGAAACTTCCGGCGGGCGTATCTACCTGCAGTGCGCCAGACAATAAGTAAACAGTGCCGTTCCAACCGGCGGGCAGCCCATGCCGGAAAACTTTACCACTATTGATTGTCAGATCAAGAAAGGTAATATCCTCCGGCGTTTTCACACTGTTCACCAGATCACCGGTTGCCCCTGTTACTACTTTTACGCGTACGCCATCGGCTTCCCATACGGGCATTTTTTCAACGGGGATCAGTATACTCTTTGGCGGCCGGTTCCTGTTTTCAGCGGGGATATCCAGGAAGAGCTGCAGCCCGTGTATCCGCGTATTGTTCTCTTCCGGGAACTCGTGATGCGTAACGCCACTGCCGGCCCAGGTCCACAGCAGGCTGCCGGTGGTGATAGTGAGATCTGACCCCATGGAGTCTTTATTATGATATGCCGCCGAATCTTCGAAAAGATAGCTCAATGCAGACATATGCCGGTGTTGATGCGGGCCAAAAACATCGCTGCTTAAACGGAAGTTATCGAATCCCATGAGCGGCGAGAACAAGCCTGCATAATCCTGCCTGTTAGCCCTGAATGCAGAAAAAGACGGGTTGCCGGTTTGAACAAGTTGTACTATTCCGGATAACTTTAAATCAGATGACATAGCGTTACACTTTTTTGTTGAATAATAAAGCATCCAGGCTGGCCTTTCCGCCACCTGCGATCAATAAAGACAGCAGCATGCTCAACATCAGGATATGATATTCAAATCCTTCCCCTTTGAGGTTGCCAAACCAGTTCATAAAGAAGCCTGCATGAATGTGCACCATCAATATCATCCCCGTCACAAGCCCGGTGAGCGCCAATGCAAACAAACGGGTAAACAGGCCAAGCAAAATAAAAATGCTGCCGAAGAACTCCAGGAAGATGATCAGGAAACTGATCACCGATGGTATACCGATCGAAGAGAAATAACCCATAGATGCAGCATAGCCATATCCGCCAAACCATCCCACAAGCAGTTGTGCTCCATGCGGGAACATCACGATAACAAAAGCAATTCTCAGAATAAGCAGCGGTATGGCTGCAGGATTTGTTTGTCCGATCTTAGTAAGTAATGAATTCATAAGGTTCAGAATATTTTTATGCAAAACTATTCCCATGCCGCCTATCGTTTCTTAAGAAAACTTAAGAAATCCGGGAATGTAGTGTTGCATTGAAAAAAATAACCGTCTCACAATTGCTTATGAGACGGTTTAAAGGCCCTGAAAAAATTAAGAAATCTTATTTTCTTGCGCGCGTCACTTTCGCATGTACCGTATTGAAAAATTCAGGTGTTAAACCCAAATAAGTAGCAATATGTTTTTGTGGGATACGGCCTGCCAGCCCGGGATATTTTTCTATAAAATTGACGTATCGCTCTTCAGCGCTCAAGTGCAGCATATCGAGATTTTTCAGATGCTGATTCACAAGCGATAATTGATAAGAGAGGCGGAAGAATCTTTCCAGCGCAGGTACTTTTACCATAAACTCCTCCAGTGCCTGGTGTTTAATCTCTACCAGCTCCGAATCCTCCAAAGCCACAATGTTACTGTACGTTGGCGCCATTTGTGTGCGGCTGTACAGATCGGATATCCACCAGTCTTCTATGGCGAAATAAAGATTATGCTCAAATCCTTTTTTATCTACAAAATAAGTCCGCAGGCATCCTTTGTTCACAAAATATTCAGCAGTACATATATCCCCTTCACGTAAAATAAATTCTTTCCGCTTTACTTTTTTGATGGCAAGCAATGCACAAAACGCTTCTTCTTCCTGCAGTGTAAGTGAAGCAAAGCGGCTTATGTTCTTTAAAATACTTTCGAATGCCATGATCAGATAATTAATAATAAATAATGTATAAGGCGAAAAGTTACCATCTCAATTTCCGTAAAAAACTAAGAAATATTAAGTTTTTTAACCGGCGCAACATAGAGTTTTGTGTACAAGTTTTAAAACCATGATAAATTTTAATGAAGGACGAATTGGCTTCGAAGCCATAGGCAACACATACCCGCCTGCTGAAAATGTTACCCGTGAGAACGTAACGATTGCAGGTATTCCATGCGCCTGGTTCACACCAACAGATATGAATACAGCAGATATCGTGGTCTATATTCATGGCGGCGCTTTCATCTTCGGCTCTATCAATTCTCATGCACCGATGGTAAGCTACATCGCGCAGGCACTGAACAGGAAAGTGCTGATAATAGATTACCGCCTTGCTCCTGAGCATCCATTTCCGGCGGGTATCGACGATTGCGTAGCCGTTATTCAACAACTGGACCTGCCCTTCGGTATCATTGGCGATAGCGCCGGTGGCAATCTCACCATGGCCACACAGCTCAAATTAAAAGCGGTCAATGGACCTGCCCCACTTTACAGCATCGTGATCTCCCCATGGGTAGATCTTACATGCAGGAATGAAAGCTACATCCGTAATAAAATAGCAGACACTGTCCTATCCGGGGAATACCTGCTGGAAGCCGCAAAGATCTACGCTGCCGGCCGGGAACTGTCTGCCTCCTTATTATCACCGGTAAATGCGGTATTCTATGATCTCGCCCCAGTGCTCATCATGTGTGGTACAAACGAGATCCTGGAAGACGATTCCATCCACTTACACAAGCAATTGATCCAATCCGGTGTGGACGCAACGCTTGAGCTGTTCGAAGACGAGCTGCATGTATGGCCTTTCATGAATATCCATACCGAAGCGTCCCGCAAAGCCCTCAGCAACATGGCGCATTTTGTAATAAAACAAACCAATAAATAATTATGACATACGATGCAATTATCGTTGGCGGCGGCTCTGCCGGCGCTGTTATGGCCAACCGTTTATCCCAGGATACCGGGCGCAGCGTATCCTAATGTTACCACCATTATGACGGCCGAACAAATCAATTTTAATTTATGTAGGAAACTACGTAGTTTTGTACGTAAATAATCCTCCAATTGGAAAACATAGTATACAAAACAATAGGTGATCAGTACTCAAATGATGTAATACAGCTGATACTTCCCATTCAACAGATTGAATTCGGTGTTCGTGTAACCCTGGAAGATCAGCCGGATCTAAAAGCCATAAATGCATTTTATCGCGAAACAGGCGGAAATTTCTGGGGCGCCTTCGATGGTAATACCTTAGTGGGTACGATTGCCCTGATCAACATAGGACACCAGGCAGGTGCGATCAGGAAGATGTTTGTAAAAAAAGAATATAGAGGAAAAGAATTTGGAATTGCCCAGCAGCTGCTGGCAAAATTATTGGCTTATAGCCGGGAACAGGGAATCAAGGATATTTACCTTGGTACAGTAGAGCAGCTGAAAGCAGCACAGCGATTTTATGAGAAAAACCAATTCACCCTGATCCAAAAAACAGATCTTCCGGATTACTTTCCGGTAATGAGCAGCGATAGCATGTTCTTTCATCTGCAATTAAAGTAACTTATGGATAACGTAATAGACCAATCAGGTATACTGGCCATTTCTACCAGGCTGCAACGGCTGGCCGATGCCTTAAGAAAGGAGGGGCAGCTTATCTATCAGTCATTTGGGATAGAATTTGAGCCAAAATGGTTTCCGGTTGTTTATACCCTGCATTTAAAAACTTCAATGAGTGTGGTGGAAATTGCCAACGAAATCGGCTATGCTCATCCTTCTACGATCAGTTTACTTAAAGAGCTGGAAAAGCAGCAGATCATTAAATCAAAGAAAGATAAAACGGACGAAAGAAAACGATTAATAGTTCTTACGCCCAAAGGGAAAGCACTGGTTAGCGCTATGCAACCGGTATGGAACAATATGCAAAAGGCGTTATCACAGATTGCAGACAACAAAAACAACCTGATGGATGCGATTATAGAAGCAGAAGAGAAGCTGAAGGTATCCGGCTTCCTGGAACGATCGCAAAAGATCCGGTTATCAGGCGATGTCCGGTAGTTGAAAAGCTCCTATTTCAGGGATCATCGCCCTGGATGATGGGTTCATTTAATTCATCATCCGGTAATCATTCGGCGTAACGCCTGCTTTTTGTTTGAATAAACGGTTGAAATGCTGCGGGTATTTAAAGCCCAGCTCATAGGCAATTTCACTCACAGATTTATTCATGTCGAACAGTCTCTCTTTCGCCACATCTATAACTTTTGACTGAATGTATTCCTGAGCAGATCTGCCGGTCTCTTTCTTCACCAGGTCACCAAAATAGTTGGATGATAAATGCAGGGTTCTGGCGCAATAAGCTACGGAAGGCAAGCCTTCGTTCTGCGGTTTATCGGATGAAAAATAGCTTTTCAATAAATATTCAAACCGTTCCAGGATCCCCTTGTTTGCATTGTCGCGCGTAATGAACTGGCGGTCGTAAAAACGGGTGCAGTAATTGAGCAGCAACTCGATGTTGGATGCAATCAGCCTTTTGCTGTGCTTGTCTATATTCTGATCAAGTTCATACCCGATCTTTGAGAAGCAATCAATCACAATATTCCTTTCTTTATCCGACAAGTGAAGCGCTTCATTTACATCGTATGAAAAGAAAGAATAATCCTGAATATGTTTGCCCAACGGGGTGCCATTTATCAGGTCGGGATGAAAGAGTAATACCCAGCCTTTCGGGGCAAAGAGCTCAATGCCAGGTTCCACACCTATCACCTGTCCGGGCGCTACAAATATCAGACTTCCTTCCTGGTAGTCATAGTGACTTCTTCCATAGCGTAACTGGCCATAGTTTAGTTCTTTCAGACCTACCGCATACAAACCAAAGTTGAATGTTCTGGCGGGCATCGGTAACGCTTTCGACAGGTCAATCACCGAAACCAGCGGATGTTTGGTAGTTAGGCCCCGTATGGAATTGTATTGTGCGATGCTGCCAATTTTTATAATCTCTTCCATACCTTATTCTTTTATCGCTACAAAATTACAGGTTTCGGCAAGCTCTTTTGAGACCAGCCTTCCCAATCAGTAAAATTGGTAGTAAAACCCGTAATCTGTATAAAAAACGGCTCGCCCTTTTCTACAATTTTGCAGCAATAAACATACAAAAACACACGAAATGAAAACACGGCAATTAGGAACATCAGGATTAGCAGTGTCCGAACTTGGTTTCGGCTGCATGGGATTAAGCCATGGTTATGGTCCGGCAACAAATGAAAACGATGCCATTGCACTCATTCAAAAAGCCTATGAATCGGGCATTACTTTCTTTGATACCGCAGAAGTGTATGGACAAGGCGCCAATGAACAGCTGGTGGGAAAAGCATTGCACGATGTACGTGATAAAGTGATCATCGCTACCAAGTTTGGCTTTACAAACGGCAGGAATACAGATGGTTTGGATAGTCGCCCGGAACGCATCAGGCTAGTGGCGGAAAACTCGCTCCGGTATCTGCAAACCGATTATATTGATTTATTTTATCAACATCGCGTGGACCTGAATGTGCCTATAGAAGACGTTGCGGGAACCGTAAAAGATCTGATTGCTGAAGGTAAAGTAAAATACTTCGGTATGAGTGAAGCCGGCGTGCAGAGTATACGCAGAGCGCATGCCGTACAACCCGTGGCCGCCCTGCAAAGCGAGTACTCCATGTTCTGGCGCGAACCTGAAAAAGAGATCATTCCATTGCTTGAAGAATTGGGCATTGGCTTCGTTCCGTTTAGCCCGTTGGGCAAAGGATTTTTAACGGGTAAGATGAATGCGGACACTGAATTTGACAAGACCGATTGGAGAAATGTCATTCCCCGTTTTAGCAAAGAAAACCGCGAAGCGAATCAAGCCATTGTTGATCTTGTAACAAAGATTGCGGGAGAACATAACGCAACACCGGCGCAGATTGCATTGGCATGACTACTGGCGCAAAAATCATGGATTGTACCGATTCCGGGAACCACAAAAATGACTCGCTTAGAAGAAAATATAGGTGGTGCAAACATCACCTTAAGCGATGATGATTTAGGCAATATCAAAAAGTCTTTGGACAGTATCAGGCTCCAGGGAGAACGCTATCCCGCAATCCTGGCAGACCTGCAAGGCAGGTAAGCACGTCATACTCCCATTCATGCATTGTTAAAACCCGCCCGGAATTCCAGCGGCGACAGATTGGTTTTCTTTTTGAACAGTGTGCTAAACGATTGCGCGTGTTCAAATCCTAAAGCATAAGCGATCTCGCTGACTGAAAGGCTGGTTGTGGAAAGCCTTTCTTTGGCTTTCGAGATCAGCTTTTCGTGAATATGCTGCTGGGTATTCCGCCCGGTATGCACACGCAGCAAGTCACTCAAATAATTTGGTGACAGGTTCATTTGTTCAGCAACATATTGTACGGTCAGTAAACCTTTCACCTCACCATAAAAATATTCATCGAGCAGCTTTTCAAATCTGACAAGCAACTCAGAATTATTATTCCTTCGCGTAATGAATTGCCGCTCGTAAAAACGATTGGAATAATTCAGCAGCAATTCGATCTGCGTTAAAATAATCTCCTGCGTATGCTTGTCGATATGCCCGCACTCCTTATCAATTTTATTCAAAATGGTGATCAGGTCATCTTCTTCTTCAGCCGACAGGTGCAAGGCTTCGTTAACCGCATAATCGAAAAAACCATAGTTATGTATGCTATTTGCTAAAGTATGCTGCAATAAAAAATCCGGGTGGAAAATCAGCAGGTAACCCGAGGCACATTCCATATTTTGCAGGTCGAGATACTGCACCTGGTTAGGCGCCGTAAAACTCAAAACTCCCTTATCGTAATCGTAATGCTGCTGCCCGTACCTTATCTTACCCTTCGCTTCCCGTTTCAAAGCCACGCAATAAAAGCGGTTGACAAAACCCTTCCAGACCTCATCTTCCAAAAAAGTGCTCGCGGCCAGATTGATCACGCTCACTAAGGGGTGCCGCGGTTCCGGCAAACTGAGCAAGCGGTGAAATTCGGATATGGAGTTAATGGAGTTCATAAACAAAATTAATCAATTAAGCTCATACTGAATTCATCATACGGCGCCCCCGTATCTGTACCCAACGGCACGATACTTTCCAGCTGCGCCATCTCTGCGTCACTTAAATTAATCGCTGTTGCTGCTATATTTTGCTCCAGGTATTTCCGGCGTTTCGTTCCCGGGATCGGCAAGATACCTTTACTCATAATCCAGGCCAAAGCCAATTGTGAAGAGGTTACGTTCTTTTCTTGCGCCATGGCTTCAATCGCTTTTACCAATTCGATGTTCTTATTAAATTGATCGCCCTGAAAACGCGGGATCGCCCTGCGAAAATCGTTCTCCGGCAGATCATCCAGGCTTTTGATCTGTCCCGATAAAAAACCGCGGCCCAACGGCGAATATGCTACAAAACCAATACCCAGCTCTTTTAACGTTGTCAATACGCCACGTTCTTCTACTGTACGTTCGAACAAAGAGTATTCGCTCTGTACTGCCGTGACCGGGTGTACCGCATGCGCACGCTTTACCGTTTCCGACGATACTTCCGACAAACCGATATAACCTACTTTACCTTCTTTGACTAACTCACCCATGGCTTCCACTGTTTCCTCAACCGGCGTGTTTTTATCCAGGCGATGCAAATAATACAGATCATATAATCTGTCTTCAGGTTCTTCAGCGAACGCTCCAGGGCTTTCTTAACATAATCTTTTTTACCGTTGATCGCCCAGGTCACTTTATCATCTTCATTGATCTCCCAGCCAAACTTGGTTGCCAAAATATATTGGGCACGGTTACCACTAATCGCTTTCGCGATCAATTGCTCATTCTTCAGCGGCCCATACAGGTCGGCTGTATCTAAGAAGTTGCCGCCCAGTTCCAGCGAACGATGGATCGTAGCAATTGCTTCCTGCTCATCCGCCGGGCCATACATATGCCCCTCTTCAAAACCGGTCATACCCATACAACCCAACCCGATCATCGGGACAACCAAACCCTGGCTACCCAATGCAATTTTTTTTATTTCCATAACTCAAAGGTCATTCAATCAAACTTGGCAGCTGTATGCAAATCCCTGAAACTTGTACGCAAATCAAGGAGTTTAGCATACCGGACGTGAAATTTTTCGCTGGTGAGCAGCAGGAGAACAGTCTTTCGGTCTTGGATTATCTATTTCCCGGCAGATCGTAAAAGCGCATGGCGGCACCATCTGGTGCGAAAGTTCTCCGGGTAATGGCAGTACCTTTTATATTGAGTTGCCGAGAGCTACGACCTGAATACCTTACAAACAAGTCATAGAAATCCAGCTCCCCATACTTTTCCGGACTTTTACAATCCCGGTAGCTATACCCTGTGACCATATTCGGGTTTGGGAAACTCACCTGGTGCTTTGTAACGCGTAGAGCGGCCCTTATGATACCATGCTCCCAACCCGGAAATCATCAAAGTCATATAGTGAACAAACCGTTCAATGTCTTTTTGGTATGAGCCGAAGTTGGGAAGATTGTTTTGTATTTCTACAAATTCTGCTACATAATCGTCGTGTATACGCATTGCCTCTGTAATGGCCTCTTCTATTGAGATCTTATATTGATGTTTGATCACAAGAATTATGTTGAGTACCTCAGTAGCGACCGCCAGTTCTTTTTCTATTGAGGCAAAGTCATTCTGGATCGCCATAATACGACACATAAGCATTTTCAATCGCCTAATAACCGGATGCTTTGAAATATGGTCAGGTACAATAAAATTAATGGAAGGCTCGACCGGGTCTCCATATGGATACATGGAAATTGAATATTCACGGATCAGCAACAGATTATTTAAAGTGGGGAATTGCGTGGATAATTTGTAAGGTGTTTCTTCCATGATTCCGTAAGTAGTATAATCATAGAAAGATTGCGCCCAGCGTTGAAACCAGTCATTGTTAACATAGGGACGGAATTCCTCCCTGCTCAAAGCGACCTGTCTTAATAGCCCAATATCATCCGGCCCCGGATTCCCGCCAAGCATTATCTCTATAATATGATCCCGGATATCCGCCAATTCATTAACCGGGCAAACTTCATAGTAATCATCGTATAACGTTAACCATACCATAAACCTGGCAATAGGCCGTATGTGCTCAATGCTGGTTGCACCCGGGAACATGTATGATGTGGCCTGTGCCAAGCCATGCCCTTTGTATTTACGCCTTGTTGCTTCAGACATGAATGTATAATCAGTGTCGATCCAGTTAATTTCCTCTTCGTTGAATGATTCTGAAAAAGGGCCAATTTCATATGGCCAGGGGTATTGTAAAACGGGGACATCTTTTTGTTTCATACTAAAAATTTATGATTATTGGATAATGTGGAGATACAATTAGCTTTCATTGATTAATATCGTATTGCAGATGATCTTGCAGGCGCATGGCTTCAGGTGCCGACCTTACTGTTTTTTTGCCTGATGGTTTCGATAGACGGGAATCCCTCAGTGCTATTGTAGCGTGGTAAATTAAAGGAAACGGCCTTCCAGCCACTAAGCGTCATACTGATATAGTGTATGCGATTTACCACCAGGTCATGCCAGCGGCCAAAATCAGGCAGAAATGACTGAAGGTGTATGAACTCTCTCAGGTATTCGTTATGAATACGTAAGTCCTCTAAACAAGCCTCTTCAAGCGAAAGATTCCGATTATGCTGAATTGCCTTCACCACGTTATAATATATGCCGTCTGTAGCTTCATCTTTTCTCACCGACTGTACCTCATTAAAGCATACCATCATCCGTATAGCAAGTGAAATAATGCGTTGTATTACGGGATGATCGTGTATCTCATCCGGCAATGGCTGTTCAGTTTCTATGTCCGCCAGCTCCAGAAAGGGCCGGAGGCATAGTGAGTTTTCCCGGATGGCCAGGCATTCCTCAATACCCGGGAAAGTTCTCCTGGTTTTATAGGCCATTTCTTGTTCAAGCCCATTGAAATACCTGCTGAGGGCGGCAATAAAACGCTGCAACGACGCTGGCGTGAGGTATTTTAATAGTTCTTCCCTTAAAGAAGATAATAGCTGGCCAAGTGGCAGGCCGGATTTCTCCGCGGTTACCTTTCCTTTCAATATTGCAATGGTATGTTTGTGAACCAACTGTATCTCTTCAGGTGTGACTTCTTCGTACATGTCGTCATTATAGAGCGTCCAGAGCATGAAGCGGCACACAGGTTGTAGTCGTTCGTAGCTCGCCGTAGGAAACCATTGAGAGGCAATGTGGGCTGTTTTTGTTTTCTTGTACTTTAACCTCGTAGATTCATCATTATAATATAGCCAGCGGTATTCTTTGTCTATCCACTCATTGTTTGTTACTTCCTGAAGTGTCTCTGCAAAAGGGTTTTTAAGTGTTGGAAACGGATAGCGAAATTTGGAAAGCATTTCTGAATTCATGGTTACCTGGGATGTTTAACAGTTAATGATAGAAATCAATGCTTCTGGCAGTGATGTCTGAAATGAGGATAGGTAGATGTTGAATTTGGAAATGGACGATCTATTTGAGACTATTTTCTACATGGCAAGCTTATTTTAACGGTTAACATTGAGGATTATGAAAAGCTCCGGAATGGAAATTAACTCCCGTTCCATGAAATTCTACCGCAGTAGTGCATAAACGGGTTGGTTGTTATTCTTAAAATGATGGTCTGGTGATTTCGTATCGTAGATATATCCTGCCTTTATTATGAGGACATTACAACCGCTGTGAAATATTCCTCCAGGGAAAGTGTTCCTACAGTGCATCAATTTCAAACTTGAATCGTTTTTAGTCACCTCAAGGCTTGGAGGAATAAAAAAAGCCGGAACCTTCATGAGAAAAATTCCGGCTTTGTTGCCCGACCTGGATTCGAACCAAGACAAACAGCGTCAGAATCTGTCTTTCTGATACATTTGCCCATAGCTCATCCTCTCCTTGAGGGTAATATATATCTTAACAAGGTTTTAAATTAATTGGCCAATTTTCGCAAAGCTACAGCTTTGAATTAAGCAATTTTTGTGGATTCTTATGCCGATTTCCTTTCTTCCAGCACCTTTTGAATAGCCTGGCAAATTTCATAATCCTCATCAGTTTTAAACTGTGGAACAGCGCTAGTGTCTCTGAGCAGGGTTTCAAATAGCATTGGCTTTTTTATTGAAACTTCGTCAGAAGCCAGAAATACTGTGGAGATTGTAATCTCATCTATACTATCATACCACAGTGATTTTCTTTTCATACTTTTCATATCTTCTACTCCAAGCTCGCCTTTTTCCATCATTTCCATCAGTTCTTCTGTCGTTCCAACCGGAATAGGGTTATTGTTTTCATCGAGCTTATAGAACATCAGCATAACAAAGGCTTTGATGGATTTCAACAATGGATTTACGAAACAAAAAAGCAGATACCTGGACAGGTACCTGCGGATATTGACATTTCTGATAGGCATCACCTACAGATTCCTTAGTTTGAATGGTAAGGAAATCCGTTCTCACCATTCCGCAGCTCACTGTGTTATTACCAATTTATCAACCAGAAAACGTTGATTCAACTTATTTGGGGAACGAGAATTATTTTAAAGCAAGATTGAACGATTCATTATCTACCGGGAGGCATTCCTCATCCTTACAGGCCATAAACTTTACCTCTCCTACTATATTGGTAAACTCCCATTGAACTGGCCTTTCGAGTTGAGCCGATACTGTATTGATGCTAAAAGCGCTGCACTGAGCACAACAAGCTTCCTTATTATATTTTTCATTACAATCTACTGATTTAGAATACAAACGGTATATAAAGTATGTGTACATTTTAAAGCAACAGCTGGTATTTACACCAGGCTGTTGCCGAGATCAAAGTGAACATGCTTATGACTAAAATGTGTTGGTAAGTCTATCCGGTTATTTAATGTTATTGTCACAATGCAATTACAGGCCCGCCCTATTTTTAAGAAGGATCTCCCATATAAGTAAACCGGTAATAAGTGGATTTGTACTGTTCGAGGATAAATTTTTTCTTTACCTTTTACCTTCCTGAGCCCCCGATGCTATTTATTAGTCGTTTCTTTGCTTGACGTTGATTCTACCGCCGCCAGCGCGCCCTCCTCACGGAGAATCCTAAGCGCATGGCACATTTTGTCCGCTTTAGCTTTTTGATGAGTTGCAAAGATTTATTTACATTGCATCATATAGTGATTTATGTGACATGAGCAATTGTGCTAAAGACAAGACAACACCAGGACAATCCCCAAAATGCGGGCGCAAGAAGCCAAAATAGCCAGTAAAATTTTGAGGATTTATTTTATTTCTGTTATCCGGGAAACAACCAATAGCCGTATTGTATAGTAGCGGAGAAAAAATTTGACCAGCGGGAAGATAGCAGCCTGCTTTATATGGTCAGGTTTACGTTCCATCTTTTATTGTAACCGTTCAGCCAGCGCCTTATCGCCAAGGCTACAGGAATTCCACGCACTGCTATTGTGCATTATGACAAGCTTATGAAACTCTCAAAGCATATGAACGATCTATCCAACTTAGCAACCGAGGAGACACAAGAGATATCTATGCAATTGGTAATAGACAATTCAGAAGGCACGGTGTTAAATACCACAAAGATTCCAGCGCTATATAAATGGACTACCCTGCCCATGCATGAAGCCGTTGTCCAGCAAGGGCTCCACGGTATACTCATCAAACAGGGGCTGGAAAAAGAACAATTTGCCATCTACGTCCACCACACCGATTTCAGACACCCAACTGCGCTCGTGCTAAATATCATAGAGCCCTGCACCTGCTATTTCTTCTCTGTGATGGGCAGCCCGGTGTTTATGGGAATGGACCCCGGGAACTTGTCTGAAATAGTGCTGGAAGCCCGTTCCATCACGGAGCTGAAATTCAATCTGGTGACCAACATTCACCGGATGATCTTTGGAGCGGGCACCTATATTTCCATTTGTGTGGTCGTAGCTGACAACTTTAAATACCTGCTGGAGGATGAACAATGGATATACAACCTGTTGATGGAATATGACAAAATGATCTATAAGCCCCCGACCCCGGGGCAGCAATAAAATACCCGGCATGAAAAATCCTCAAAATGCCCCACATTACATTTTGCCCTTCTCCCATCAGGTCATGGTTCAATGGGCTCCGTTACTGGAAGATCTACGCAGGGAATATCCCGCTGATGACTACCAGGCCGATGTACCCTACAACCAGATGCGGGAGGATATTTCCCAGGTGTTACATGATATCTATGATCAGCTAAAGCCTAAAGACTTTTTGATTCGTTAACCATATCCCTCAATAAAATGACCATGGTAATAAAACCTGTTCCAGCCAGGAGGATGAAGGTATCCTCCACGATAGAGCCTGCACTGCAATCTTATGAGATCACGAACACGTTACCCGCTGCGATGGTAACAGATACTGCGACCGTCCTTGTGCAGCAACTTCCCCTTGATATCCTGGTAGTGCATTATATTCTCATCCAGGTAGAACGCACAACAGAGATTGACTGCTTTCTGGACGATGACACCTACCTGCTGAATTTCGTGCTGGGAAACCCCTTACTTTCCAGCGAGGCGGCCGGCGTAACAGATGATTACCGTGAGGGGCAATACCAGCTGCTGCATATGCAACCGGGTAACTACCAGGTGTTTTACCCTCCTGGCCTGTATCGTTTCCTGCAGCTGGAGATCAGACGGGAATATGTCAATGACCTGATCACCGACAAACGCTTCTTTTATGACGAATACGGAGAAATGGCAGGTGTTGCGGTGCGCCGGTACAATAATCTTTCACTCAACATTCCGGTGGACCTGTGGATGCTGGCAGAGAAGATCATCACCAATAAAGTACCAGGCATTAAAGGATCCGTGAAAATGGAAGCTGCAGCAAAGGAACTGCTGGTGAACGGGATCACACTGCTACTTGAACACCGGGAAGCAACGATCCCCATTCGTAAAACAGAAATGCAAAAGCTGGAGCAGATCAAAACGTACATACTAAAAAATCTGGACCGCAAACTTACTGTAAATGACCTTTGCAAAGAGTTCAACATCGGCCGAACATGGCTCTATCACGGCTTTACGCAACTGTATGGCGACAATGTACAGGAATATATCCACAAGCAAAAGATGGATCATGCGATGGACCTGTTAAAAAAAGGTTTGACAGTAAATGAAGTAGCATTCATGATAGGATTTGCTGATCCGGACAACTTTTCACGTGCATTCAGGCAACGAGTAGGAATGACACCTACTGCGTTTAAAAAGCAGCATTCGTGAACAAACAGCCGGAATTTTATTAGTCAAAAAGAAAGAAATCTTAAAAATTATCCTTCGATATTTGTAATGAACACGCAGCAAGGAAGTAGTGATCGATAGCGAAGAGAAACCCTGTAATCCCGTTCCAATCCACTTTAGATTTATACTCAAAATATCCAATTAGCCCGGCTAAGTATTGCATCACGTTACACGAAACCATTTGAGCTGTCGGAGCTAATTATTACCGGTCCTGTAATTTGACAAACCATGACTCAAAGTAAAAGACACAAGTCTGAATCCTCAGAAATACCGACTGCCGCCGTATTGATGGACGCTGGCCATATAACTCCCGAAATGCATACTGCCATTGATGATATGAAAAGCTTTCAGGGTACACCTGAACAGGCGGAAATATATCTCAAACAAAAGGTATCATCTCTCTTCACCATGGCTATCCGCCAGATGTATGAAGAAAACGCACCATAATCCGTAAATCTTTCATTAGACGTTGACTTCCCTCACCTTACCGTCGGTATCGCCCGTGTCACGATCGGTTATAACCGCGATATTTGACAGTTATTTTGAGGAAAATTATGTTCTGCCTTTCAAGGCAGAACTACCCTGATACTTTGCCAATTTTTAAAGTAAGTGATCCTGTATGAAAAACGATAGCGCTACTCTTTAAGCTTTTAGTATTTTAATATACAACGGCGCTACAGCGCAGTCAACTATTTTTTTGCCTACCACCAAGGCTACCTCTCTCGTAATCCTCGAGGGAGGTGCCGGGTGGTTTATTGGAAAAACTATGGAAAAAAGAGCCATCATTATAGGCGCCGGCCCTGCCGGCCTTACCGCCGCATATGAATTACTCAAGCGCACAGACATCAAGCCGGTGATCCTGGAGAAGTCCGGTGACATAGGAGGTATATCAAAGACCGTCAATTATAAAGGGAACCGCATAGATATTGGTGGGCACCGGTTCTTTTCAAAGTCAGATCGTGTAATGAACTGGTGGATGAACATCATGCCGGTGGAGGAAAACCAGAAAGAAGCATTTAACATCACCTATCAAAATAAAAGCCGAAAAGTTGATCTCAGTAATGAGACCAACAATGGTGCACCTATCTCAGATCCTGATAAAGTTATGCTGGTACGACCACGACTTTCCCGGATTTATTTCCTGCGTAAATTTTTCACTTATCCAATACAGTTATCTATAGATACCCTGCGTAAGCTGGGCCTATCCACTACCATAGCAATCATGTTCTCCTACCTGAAGGCACAGCTCTCACCGCGCCGGCCGGAAAAGAACCTGGAAGATTTTATGATCAACCGCTTTGGACAAGTTCTTTATAAGCTCTTTTTTAAGGATTATACGCAAAAGGTCTGGGGAGTGCCCTGTCAAGATATTCCGGCTGAATGGGGGGCACAACGGATCAAAGGCGTATCAATCGCCAAAGCCATCCAACATGCTATTCAATCTGCCACAAAGCGCAACGCAAAGGGAGACATCTTGCAGAAAGCTACAGAGACCAGCTTGATCGAGCAATTCCTTTACCCAAAGTATGGCCCTGGTCAGTTATGGGAAGAAGTCGCAAGGCAGGTTGAAAGCATGGGTGGTACGATCCTGATGCACCATGATGTGGAACATGTCTATACCAATACAGAACAATCCCGCATAACCGCCATCGCAGCGGCAGACAATACCTCTGGCAAGACTGTATACTTAGAAGGAGATTATTTCTTTTCCACTATGCCGGTAAAGGAACTGATTGCTGCAGTAGATACCGGCGTGCCGGAAAATGTGAAGGAAATAGCTGCTGGTCTGCAGTATCGGGATTTTATTACCGTTGGGATACTGTTAAGGCAACTCTCATCACAAGATAAGGCTACTGGTGAGTGGCATCCACTGGAGCTGAAGGACACCTGGATCTATATCCAGGAAAAAGAAGTAACCGTGGGCCGGCTGCAGATCTTCAATAACTGGAGTCCTTATATGGTAAATATTCCAGGTACTGTATGGGTGGGAATGGAATTCTTCTGTAATTCCACAGATGCGTTCTGGAACAAGCATGACCAGGATATAAAAGCTCTGGCGATCCGCGAACTTGAAAAGATCGGGCTGGCCAGCCCAGCCAATGTGATGGATGCAACCGTCATAAGGATGGAAAAGACCTATCCAGCATATTTCGGAGCATATAAAAACTTTGACCAGGTACGCAACTATACAGACCAGCTGAAAAACCTCTTCCTCATAGGTAGGAATGGTATGCATAAGTACAATAATTCCGATCACTCAATGTTGACAGCAATGGTGGCGGTAGATAATATCGCAGCTGGTGTTACTGATAAAGATAATATCTGGTCGATTAATACGGAGCAGGATTATCATGAAGTTGCCAGAGCGGATGGTAGTGACAAAAAAGGGAAGGAAGATGTAAAGCTCCCACAATCAGAGTCGGCCGGAATTCAATGGTTCTTTGGCAATAAGGGATTGATGATAGGTACAGCTTCGTTAATTATACTACAATTCTTATTATTCAAATTGCTCTATCCGTTTGCCAATTATATGCCTGATTCCTATTACTACCTGGAGGCAGCGTGGAATAATAGTAATATCAATATATGGCCAATCGGGTATTCAAAATTCCTCCGTATAGTAAATACGTTCTTCCGTTCAGATACCGCACTGGTGTTCACACAGTTCCTGTTCTTTGAATTGACGATTGTTTTTTATGTGGTCTCCATGGGGTATTTCCTGAAGATGTCACGCAAACTTGTGCTCATATTGATAGCGGCGCTCATGCTGAACCCAATGATAATATTTATCAGTAATTATGTATCCGCTGATGCGCTCTTTACAAGTCTTAGTCTACTTTGGTTCACCCAGCTGTTGTGGCTAATATACAGGCCGTCAGCAAGCTTCATTGTATTACACGGCATTCTGCTACTGGCACTGCTGAGCGTGCGTTATAATGCCTTGTATTATCCGATCATTTCAGTTCTGGTGCTACTGGCTGCCCGGGTTTCCTGGTCGTATAGGCTGGCCTGTTTCTGTTGGATAGCGGTACTGCTCGGAATGTTCATCAAGGAAAATAAAAGTGAATACAGATCCTTTGCCGGTTCTGCACAATTTGCGCCCTTCAGCGGATGGCAGCTTGCCAGCAATGCTCTTTTCATGTATCGGCGCCTGGATGAAACTGTTCGAGTACCAGTGACCGATCGGTTTAAAGGGATAGATGATGAGGTGCGTCATCATATGGATTCATTGAGGGCGCTACGCCATAGGCCCGATTCGGTACTGGGTACTTATTATCTATGGAGCGGACCATTGAAAAGTCATTTAATGCGTGATCCGGTTGCATCTCAGGATTTCTTTAAGGCATGGTCATCTGTGGCGCCTATGTATGCTGCATATGGTCGTTATTTGATTGCAAAATACCCTTTACAATACGTTAAGTATTTCCTGGGAGCGAATTTCCTGAACTACTTCTATCCTTCGCCAGAGTTTATGAGTGTATATAATTTGAAGAGGGATAGCGTAGGCACATTAGCGCAGACATGGTTTGGGTATAATAACTCAAAGGTTAAGGCTTACTCCATGGAGCCCAAGCTGTTGAAATACTCATCTGCTTTGAAGATGGTAGTTGAATTCTTATTCATATTGAGCTGCATCGGCTTCACATACTATGGTTTTATGAAGCAGCTGAGTAAAAACCAGAAGGTAGTCATCGCCATTGTAGGTATTGTGTGGGGTCTTAACCTTCTGTTTAGCGTGATGGCATCACCGATAGTACTCAGGTACCAATTGTTCCTTATGATTATTCAAGTACCTATTGCTGTCTTTTTTGTAAAGCGCATTACGGATGAAGATCAAACAGAAAAAACATCAATATGAGACTTATAATTATTCTCTTTTGCAGCATTTGGATCACAGCATGCGGTGCCAGTCATAAAGGATACCCCCCCCTACCGGAATTCAGTTTTATGTTACTGGACAGCTCTACAATTATGAGCACAACACAAATACCGAAGGGAACACCTTTTGTCCTGGTGTACTACGATCCCGATTGCAGGGAATGCCAGGACGAAACACGAGAGATCATAAAGCACAAGGATGAGCTTTCTGATACCAGGCTGTATTTTATAACTGATCTGCAGTTCAGTAGAATGAAACTCTTCAATCAGGTATTCAAAATCGATCAACATAAAAATATTGTCTTAGGAAGAGACTATAGCCAGTCATTCTATAAGCTATTCAAGCCAAGCGGTACTCCCTATACGATCGTCTATGACGGTGAGAAGAAAATGAGAGCTGCATTTAGTGGACAGGCAAAGATCGATGATTTACTAGCAGTATTAAATAAAGCAAAATAAAAGTACCATGAAAAAGGAACACAATATTCTACAGATCATTTGTGGATTGCTAATCATACTATTTTTCTATACAGGTGTGATGAAGATAATAGATCACGACACTTTTCAATTCGATCTGATTAATGCACCGATCATTAGCAAACTATCAACATTGGTATATGCGGTCATCCCATCCGTTGAGGTACTTACTGCAATACTGCTATTATTTAATAAAACCCAGAAAATTGGGCTTTGGAGCTCATTTGTACTAATGACGGTATTCACAATATATGTAGGAGGGATCTTATTAAAAGGTGGGCATAGGCCCTGCACTTGCGGCGGTGTTATAAGGGCAATGAGTTGGGAAACGCATTTGGTCTTCAATATTCTTTTTACAACAATCGCGCTGCTTGGTATCGTACTGAATAAAAAACTAGGGAGGATAGATTATAAAAAAAATAACCTACATGATGTACAAAGTCATTTAATAAAATCCTAAACAAATTCACATGAAAAATAAACCTTTTATTATTCCATTTACTTGTATAGTTATATCTGCCTTATTGCTTTTTGTGGTTAAAGGTATGTCATTAGATCAAGCTCCCCCCGACTATTACGTTAATACCGCAGGTTTATGTGTTATAGGGCCGACTACAAACTGCCCACCAGGTAAATGTACATGTGTTAGGATGATACCAGGTCAAGGTTGGGTACAAATGTATGACGATAGGATCTCAGCAACTCAATGTATAACATGTCTGGAAGAAAACTAATAAAAAGCAATCATGCTTAAGCAACGTGTATTGATAACCTTCCCTTTTTGTTTGCTGGATCTGTTGCGATTATTGTTACCAAAGCCGCAGCCACTTGAGGAGCTTACAATCAGATAGGATATCCATTCATCCCTATTGCAACCTATAAGAGTCATTTTCGCTGCGAAATACAGGGAAAGCCGAAAACCTGTAAAATAGAGTAGGCATATTTTTTCATTTTAAGTTTATTGCTTTACATAAAGCAAATATAATTATGAAAAAGGTTAGATTCTTCATCGGTTTTTCTTCTCTGCTTTTAGCGGTAGCAGCCATTGGAGCGACAAAAATTGCATCTGCAAATGTGGCTCCAGAATACTACATTAACACCGCTGGGAATTGTGTTGTATCTCCTCTACCAGTTTGCTCTGGAGGTGCATTCCCATGCCAAAAGGTTATTCCTGGTCAAGGGACAACTAAAAGGCAGATTTTTGACACATTTGTTAATACAACCACTTGTGCCGATCCGCTGACTCAGAACACTCAACCCTGAGAATTCTAAAAGAATGGCTGATGGGAAAACCCATCAGCCATTTAACTATTAATTCATATCTCTTATAACAATGTAATCTATGATTTTTTTGCAGGGGATTAGTTCAAATCCAAACTTTTTAAGCTCTGATATCCATTCATCATAGTATATTCCATGAATAGTGATATCAATTCTTTTAAATATCCCTGTTTCATCTTCGAATATTACTCCATTCAAAGAAGACGGTCTCCCTGGCTGCGTTATAAGCAAACCTAGCAATTCAGAAGGAGATATTGCAGTTGCTTTAATACCTTGATTTGGTCCAAATGGCTCCTGTAAGCTTGGAATGGAACTATTGGAATATGATTTACTATTGAAATTGCCATTCTTCACAAGCTTAACGCAACGGCATTCTCTCCTCTCAATTCTCACATCATAACCAAAAACTGTTTTTAAATCCTTTTGAACAGCTTCCATAATCTCCGGTGAAAGAGAATAATGTCCATCATTATTCTGTCTCGCTATACCTTTAGGATATACTAAACTATAATTAAATAAATTATCATCGGTAATCTCGCTGGTGAGAAATTTTGAAGAGTCCCTAACTAACAATATAGGATCCAAATTGATTTTACCGTATAAAGAATCTCCGAAATACCAATCCGTATGCCCAGTATAAGCTATTCTGTAAAGGCTCTTCAAATCCTTCTTAAATGCGATTACTCGGTCCTCTGTAATGAGGTATGCATTACTTTTAAATTTTGGATTATATGTTGAAAGCACAGAACTAAATAAGCAGCTTCCATTCTTAATAGATTCAGAAATTAATTCTGAATGTCCAAGTCGTTTATCACTCAAGCTATCATATGCCAAGTAACTACGCGCAAGTTGAGGCGACTGTCCCGCTATAAATGCAGATAGTTGTTCTTCATTTAAGCTGTATGTTATTCCTACTACTATACCACTTGGATTAATAATTACTAGTATTGGTGCCGCCGATATTCCCAGTTTTTTATGAACGATAGAATCGTATGCAATTGGAATACTAAGGTTATTTTTTTCTCTTATCTTTTCATAAAGGGTTTGTATAGTTGCCTTTTTTTTAATTATCATTCCCACTAGCAAAAATTGTACAGAACCAGAAAACTTATCCTGTAAGAACTGATTGTGTGGCATACTTGATATACAACTTGAGCAGTATTCATGCCAAAAGTCAAGTATTAACCATTTCCCTTTGTAATCACTTGGCTTGACAGTTTTAGTATTATTATATTCAACATCATTAAACTGAACCACGGGCATTTTATATCCAATTTTTAAAATGCTCTGAATATCATCATAACTCTCCTTTGAGTATCCATTAGTAACAGTAGTGACTATAAACAACATAGAAATTAGTACCCTAAATAAGAAATTCATAACTTTTAATTTTATTTCAGAAATTTAGTAACCATTGTTTTGATCCAAATTTGGATTCTTATCTCTCTCCAGTTGGGGAATTGGGTAATTTCTTTCATATGAACTCCAAGTAGATTTCTTTTCTGACATGGCTTGTATCATTATCGAATCTATTCCGTTAGTTCGGCGAAGATCAAACCACCTATGCCCCCACTCAGTGAATAGCTCCACTTGTCTTTCATGCTGAATGGATTCCAAAATCGAATTTTTGTCCAAAGGGCCTGAATAATCTCCAAGCCCGGAACGATTTCTTATTGTGTTAAGATCTCGAACGGCTTCTTCATATAGACCTTGTTGTGCCTTTGACTCGGAACGAATTAAATATTGTTCCGCTAATCTAAGAACTACAGAATACTCGTTTAGCTCGGATCCGACGGCCACTTTATACTTATAAGGAAAACGATAGTTCTGAAAAGATGAAATCCATTCAACTCTTCGCTGATCATTTTTCTCAAATGCGTTCCATAAATGATCACTTATAGTTGAGGTTTGACTACTACCCATAATTTGCGGGATACTTGTTAGTATGTAGTTACGTCCTTCCTGAGTATTAAATCCGGACTTATTTGATGGTTGTAAAGACCAAATAGTTTCCACACTGCCTACCAAGAATACAGTGTTAAGATCTTTGAGTAACCTAAAATTTGGATTATTATCTATTAACAATGAAGATATTTTGACTGCATTCGAATATTCATCATTGTATAGATAAACTCTTGATAAAAGTGCATACGCAACCCATCTGTTTGGACGAACGCGGGTTTCACTTTTAGATATGCCATCCACTGCGACATATGTTTCGGTTAACAACTCTGCTGCGTCTCTCAGATCATTTATGATTTGTTGATAAACAACTTTCTTTGAAAATCGTGAACTGACAGAATTAACAGTATAATCTGTACTTATAATCAAGGGAATAGCATCAAAAAAATTGAGGAGGTAAAAATGCCAAAATGCCCGAATAAATTTTGCTTCACCTATTAATTGATTACTTAATGCAACAGGTATGGCTTTTTGCTTTCCCAACTGTTCTATTATAGCATTACATCCATATATATATTTATAGCCGGGACTCCACAGTTCCTGCAAGAGATATTCGTTCCCTGGTAGAATTTTGTTATTATAAAACATCTTTAAATTAGGATCCGTTGAATGGCAATTCAATTCATCCGATGTATAGCCTGTATAAAGAGAGATACTATAAGGCCCACCCAGTTCATTGCACATCTGAGAGAAAATTGCAAGCATTGCAGCGTTAGCTGTTGATGGATCCCGAAATACCTCCTCAGAAACAAGCTCATTTTTGGGTGATTCAACAGTCAGGAACCCTGAACAGCAGGTAATCATTATATATATGATTGTTGCTTTAAAATACTTAAAGGTAATTTTGAAGAGATTACACTTCCCATGAAATTTATTCATCGCATATCGAATTTTGTCAATTAAATAAGTCAATCCAAACATTTTATGCTAAAATGTAAGTTTATATCCAAGAGTCACCATTCGCAATGGAGGTAGTTGAGAGACAGAAAGCGTCTCTGGATTCAGTCCAATGTAATTGCTAATTGTAAAAAGATTCTGTGCTTGAATATATAAGAGGCTATTAACTTTAAATTTTGAGCCGAAAAGATTTTCTGGAAGATTATAGGAGATATTAATATTTTTAAGACTTACATAAGAAGCGTCGCGTATCTGACCATCACTATATATAAAGTTATAATAGGCTGATGTGCTTACGCCCCCATAGTCTTGACTCACCCTTCCAATTTCACCATTCTCAATACGTCTGAAAATATTAGATGGTTGGTTTGAATTGTACTCTCCTGGCATGAATCCATAATATAGACTGTTTATAGCATTCTGCTTTACGAATTGGAATAAAATATCAATCTGAAATCCTCTTAATGTAAGAGTATTGCTAAAGCCACCATAGAATTTACGCGCAATTTCTTTATAGGCTGTAAAGTCTTGATAGAAGGTAATGCTGCCATCATTATTAACATCTTCAAATGCATATACTCCTGTCGCTTTTTCAAGTCCAATATAATGGAAGCCTTTGTATATAAATAGTGATCGCCCCTCTGCATAAACATTGTTATATGGCGAGGCTTCCAAGTTTGGATAAGAAACAAGTTTATTCCTTGGAATGGTTAACGTTAAACTATTCTTCCAATTAAATCCTCTTTTATTCAATATAGTAGTACTTACTTCAAATTCAACACCCCAGTTTTTTATTACAGCCGGGAGATTGGCCTGCACTGACCCAAAACCTGTCAATGTCGGTAATGAATACCCTACTAGCTGATTTGATGTTTTATTTTCATAAAAATCGGTAGTTAGAACTACAGAGTTATTTAGAATTCCCAGTTCTAATCCAAGTTCCAACTTACGTATTGACTCCCAGTTGTAATAAGGATTTGCAATTCTAGTTGGAAACAATCCTGTTGCACCTAAGTATGGTATATTATAAGATGAATAACTGCTTAAGTATTGATAGTCTGATAATTGATCATTCCCTGCTGTACCGTAACTAGCTCTTACCTTTCCATAGCTTAAAATACTTTGGCTCTTAAAAAAGTTCTCATTTGTAAAAATCCATCCAGCTCCAATAGCCCCAAAGTTTCCATATCTTTTTCCAGGACCAAACCTACTACTACCGTCTCGCCTAGCAGTTAGGTTGATTAAGTATCTTTCTTTAAAATTATAATTGATGCGCCCAAAAAAGGATATATATCGGTACTGCGTGTAGCCGCTTCGGCTGAATAGTGATGTAGCAGATCCTATATCCCCAATCAGCGCGTCTGATGGAAAATTTGATGCCGCGACAACTAAACTTTCATTAATGGTTTGTTGTATCGTTGAACCAAAGAGAATATTTAAATCTCCACTCAATATTCTCCTTGAGAAAGAAACTTGAGGTTCGAAACTCCAAGTATTAATACTATTTGTAGCTTGAGTATTCTTTCGAAAATATGGCTTGTCCGCGTAGGATGGGCCATATGAAGTTAGAGGTGTCGTCATCGATTGCTTCATCTGAATGTTACTAAATCCAAATAAACTCTTTACTTCCAAACCAGGGGCTACATCATATGATAAGTTGGCATTTCCCATAACATTCTTTGTTGATGAAATAGACTTTCGTTGTAACTCTCCAATGGGATTAATCCAAGTATCTTTTTCCCAGTTTAATTGGCCTTCAGCATTCCATATAGACGGAGCATTGGGTGCCAAAAATATACTGTTTGTTGGATCAGAGAGAGGAATAATATTATTGTCATTTGAGTAGCTACTTGTCACTGTAGTTTTAAACTTTCCATTTCTGGATCTATTAGAAAGGCTGATTAATGACGATAGCCTTCTGTCATTAAAATCTCCCGGAAATACAGTTGTTTCATTTCTGTACGTCCCGTTAATAAGAAACTGAGTCAATTCATTACCACCAGAAATGCTTACATCAGCATTAATTAACTTGTTGGTATTACCAATAATAACTTTAGGCCAATTTGTGTATCTTGTAGTATCCCAATTACCGTTAATATCGTTATCAGAAGCTTGAGGACTAACTCCATCATTCGTAAATGCTAATCGCCTAAGTTTTAAATATTCCTCCGTTTTCAGCAGTTTAATTTTACTTCCTACGGCTCCGATACCTGAATTAATATTAACGTCTACTTTAGTTTTACCAATATTGCCACGCTTCGTAGTTATTAGAATTACACCATTAGCTCCTCTTGATCCATAAATTGCCGTCGCATCTGCGTCTTTTAGTATTTCTATACTCTCAATATTCGCTATACTTAAATTGGCAAATGGGCTTAATGATGTCGCCCCACCTCCAACAACTTTGCTGGTTAAACTTTGCGACGGAAATGGTATACCGTCGATGATATACAGTGGGTCATTTCCATTTGCTATACTGTTTTGACCACGTAGTCTTACAACTATATTTGCTCCAGCAATTCCAGAGGTTTGTGTTATTTGTAATCCGGGCACTATCGCTTGCAAGGCAAGTATAGGATCAGCAACTGGTTGTTTAGAAATGTCCTTAGAACTAATTTTTGTTACTGATCCTGTATTAAGTTTTTTAGTTGTGTTGTAGTAACCCTTAACAACTGTTTCATCTAAATCGTTTATACTAATGTTTAGTTTTATTATAATACTTTTTCCGGTTATGACCAATTCTCTTGTTTCAAAACCAACCGAACTCGCAATTAGCAAATCATTTTTTTTAGTATTTGATATGAAAAAAGCACCTGCAGAGTCAGTAGTTGACCCTTCATTTGTTCTTTTAATCCTAACCGTTGCTCCAGGGATCGGAGTACCATCTATTGTCATTACTTTTCCAGTTAAAGCAATCGAAACAATATTTGAATCTGCAGGCAATCCATCCTCAACTACAATCTTCTTTTTAGGCTTAATAGAGATAAACTTCTCCCTCTCATAAGACCAAACCATTCCAGTCCCTTCAAAAACTTTATCCAGGACATCATCCAATGTCTTATCAACTGCAGAAATAGAAATCTTCTGCTCCGTATTAAAAAGATTAGAGGCATAAAAGAAGATCATGCCCGTTTGTTTTTCCAGCAGGTGTAGAACATCAGCCCGCCGTTTGTTGGAGACCTCTAAAGTGACTTTTATTTCCCCCTGGTTGGCAAATCCCATTAGGGATAGGGATAAAAAGATGACGCATAGCGCTATGCACCGTGTGAGAACGGAATAAAGTTGTCCCATAGATGAAGGATTTAGATAAATTTTAGCTTTCGTTATTACGCTGTAGGTATGCCGAGAAAAAATGTCAATTCCGCAGGGACCTGAGACGCCTTTCAGGACCTTCATATATCCATATTATAACAGGCTTTTCTAAGGACGTAACATCCTTATTATGAATTCACATGACTTAATAATATGTCCCAGTAGGACCTAGTTGTTTTTTGCTATAAAACGGGTGCTATATTAATAAACCGTTAAAAATTCATTTTGTACTGTTCAATTCTAAAAAAAATTGGGTTTTAGCCCAAATAAAATTGGCACCAAGGGGTTATTGCCCAGCATTTACAACACATTAACTTTAAGGCTGATCCTAACCAGTTATATTTGGATTGGATAAGGATATGGTCAATATCGTTTTAAGGGAGCATTTTGATTTACGGGCCAATAATTATAATTTTACGAAGACAAGCTCAACCGTAAAAATTTACCAACAATAGATAAGTTACCACTATTCCATTCAATGATCTCCAAATTTAGTGGTAGCGTCGTTTTCTCAACAAGGCTTGGGGATTATGGATGAATTCAACGAAATAGAATCGGTCAGAAGGCTGATTGCAGGCAGTGAAGAAGCCTTCAATGAAATCTTTTACCACTACGAAGGTTATGTATTGCGCGAATCGCTGAAGCGACTGGGTCCAAACCGCCAGGACGCTGAAGACGTCGTGCAGGAGGTATTTATAAAGGTGTGGCACAACCGTGAAAAGCTGGAGTCCGGTGGCAAGGTATTCAATTATATATATACCATCATGCATAATGCATGTATCAATAAGATCGCTAAAAATAAGGTACGCCAAAAATACCTGGATGAAAAACTGGGCGACCCAAATAACAAGATGATCACTCCTTCCGCTGAAAATAAAGAACTCGCAGAAATCCTCCATAATGCCATAGAGCACATCTCCTCCCCGGTCAAAAGAAACATTATCAGACGCTACGTAGTAGACGGTGAAGACTATGAGAGCCTGGCCAGAGAAACCGGGATGAAAAACCAGACCCTCCGCAATTTTGTATCTGAAGGGTTGAAAACAATGAGGAAATTTTTAAAGAATCAGCTGTAAGAACAGTACAAAACGCATATTCGCAGGTTTATTTAGTTAGCATGGATCCAAAATTCCGCATAATAGATCAGTTGTCCGGCCTCAAAGCTGCTGGAATTATCTCTCCTGAACAGGACGAGCAGCTTAGTGAGCTGCTGGCCAGTGATCCGGAAGCCAGTGAATTTAATGATGCGCAGGTGGCACTGGGTCAAAGTTCGGAGATCAACCAGATTATAGCTGAACATGATGCTCCTTCCATGTTATACAAAGTATGGGAAGGCATTGATAAAGACAACCGGCGCCGCAAAGTCATAAAGATCCGCAGAACCCTGTCCATAGCTGCTGCCGCTGCTATCATATTCGGTATAGCCATCGGAGGGATCGCCATCCTGCTACCCAAGAAACAGGATATCAACCATCTCTCCGCAGTTAACGAAGCAAAGTCCAGAATCGAATTGCGGCTACCCAACGGACAGGTGGTTGACCTTTCTGCCCGGCAAGGACAGGTAAATACAGCCGGCGCCACCTTCAGCAACAACAATAAAACATTAACATACACCCCTACAGGCGCGGTTGCATCTGGTAATTCCACGTTATTGGTCCCCATCGGTAAAGACTATACTATAGCGCTTTCCGATGGGACAACCGTGCACCTGAATTCATCCACCTCTATCACATTCCCGCTGTCATTTGCCGACCACCGGGAAGTAACCATTAATGGCGAGGCCTATTTAGAAGTAGCACCGGATGCCAAAAGACCTTTCATCGTACACCTTCCCAATGCAAGCGTGCAGGTACTGGGTACGGCATTCAATGTCAATACCTATGATCCTGGTATCAGCCGTGTTTCCCTGGTCAGCGGAAAAGTAATCGTGAAAGACCCGTCTGCAAATACCGCTGGCCCGGTGATGCTCAAACCTGGAGTGCAGGCTGTTGCTTCAAATAAAGAAGTGCTCGTGCAGCCTTTCGATCCTTCCTACATCCTCTCCTGGAGACAGGGTATTTTCCGTTTCCAGGATCTCTCGCTGTCAAAAATCTGTGAAGTACTTCCTCGTTGGTTTGGGATCTCTGCGGTCATGGACAATGACAGGATCGCCAATTTTAAATTCTCCGGCGGCCTTTCCCGTAACATGTCTTTAAAAGAACAACTCTCCATGTTCCAGCTGGAAGGACAGGTGGAATATTACTGGGATAAGGACAGCACACTGCATTTTAAATAGCAAAATACAATCCTTACATTCTCTACTGAAATACAGTCATATTGTACAGAACTTCTTTATTCATGTATATATCAATACATCTGAACATGCTAGTCTGTTTATATAGGTTTGGGCCATGCATGGATAGATCCTGACATTCATACCTTGGCATGCAGCAGAAGAAGTTACTCAGAAGTATTTATAGATTTCTGGTTCAAGCAACAATATGAGAACGAACGGATAATCAATCTTAGTGGTTACCTGCTAAATGCGTGCAGGTACAAGATCAAAAAGGATCAGACAGAACAGCAAAATCGGGAGAAGCTATTAAGCACTGCCCTGGCGGATATAGAAACATCTACAGCGATTGATGACTAATTGTAAGTTTTTAGTCGCCTAAAGGTGAGAGGAAATGAAAAAGCCGAAACTCTCTTGAAGGAGAAGCCTCGGCTTTTGTTGCCCGACCTGGATTCGAACCAAGACAAACAGAGTCAGAGTCTGTCGTACTACCGTTATACTATCGGGCATTACGCGAATTGGGAGGGCAAATGTATAAATTTTTTAAAAAATAGCCAACAAAATATATTTTCTCCCCTAAAAAACCGCTTTCAGCCTATCCGTGGCCTTTAACCCGCCCAGCACCTGGATATTGATCTCGTCCGACAAACCCAGCTGTACATACCTTTTTTCAAAGGTCTGGGGCTGTACTTCCACCTCCACATAAGGTTTTTCCTTTTCAAACCGCACTACGCTTTCCCGCACGGCCAGCACATTATTCAGTTTTTCCAGCACAATATCAGCCGTGGCGCTATAACCGGCCCGCAGGAACTGGGTGCTGTCCAGCTTAATGGCGGCCCGCACCTCAAAAGTGGTGGCGCCTTCTTCCTTTACCCCGTTGGGTGAAATAAATTCCAGCTGGGCGTGATAGGTCCTTTCTTCGGTGGCCCGTACGGTAATGGCCAGGTCCATGCCGGGTTTCAGGCGGTTTACATCGGCTTCTTCCACTTTGCCGGTAAAGATCATGTCGTTCATATCAGCAATGGTGGCAACGGTGGTGCCTTCGTTGAAGGTGTTCCGTTCTATTACAAAGTTGCCTTCCTTGGCAGGTACATCCAGCAATATGCCATTCACGGTAGAGCGTACTTCGTTGGCGGCAATGCCGGATTGTGCGGAGGCGCCTACCTTTACCAGCTGCAGGGTGTTCTGCGCTTCCCTCAGGTCGGCATCGGCCTTATTGAAATTCAGCAGATACTCATGGTACTCTTTTTCCGCTACTACCTTTTCCTTGAACAGCTGCTCAAAACGCTCCTTTTCTATTTTGGCGTTGGTGTAGGAAATGCGGGCTTTCTGCAGCTCGCTTTCCGCTTTGCTCAGGTTCACCGCATCCGGTGTAAGGCGGATCTTAGCCAGCAGCTGACCGGCTTTCACAGGCTGGCCGGCTGTTACATACACTTTCTCGATAATGCCGGATACCTGCGCTTTTACCTCGATCTGTTTGCGGGGCGCTACCGTACCGGTGGCCACTGCTTTCTGTACAATGTCGGTCACAAAAGCGGTATCGGTGCTATACACGGTTTTTACTTTACCGGAACGTTGCGATAAACAACCGGGTACTATTACCAGCAAAGCCAAACCAGCGGCCGCAGTGGTATACATGCCCAGGTTCTGCCATATCTTTATAGTTCTGTAACCGGCTATTATTTTTAAGAGCACCAGGGTTACACGCGCTGCTGTTAGCAGTAATACGCTTTTCTTTCTCGTTTTCATGTCTACTCAGTTTTAAGTGCTTCAATCGGGTTTATTCTGGCTGCATTGCCTGCCGGCACCAGCCCGGCCAGGGCGCCGGTTACCACCAGTATTATTACGGCGGTAAGGGCTACCTGCAGATCTATTTGCGGGTCCTTGAAAAATTCACTTTTAAAACCGGAGCTGTCCAGGAAGTTGCGTACACCGGCAATAATGCCCATCCCGGTGATCAGTCCTACATAACCGGCAGCGCTGGTAATGACTACAGATTCCATGATGATCAGGCTTATAATAGACGCCGGCGTGGCGCCTAAGGCTTTACGTACGCCTATTTCCCGGGTACGTTCCTTTACAATAATGAGCATAATGTTGCTCACGCCAATGATACCAGCCACGATGGTACCTGCGCCTACGATCCAGATGAACAGCCGGATGCCGGCAAACAGGCTCACATACTTGTTAAATTCTTTTTCGGAGTTAAAAGAGCCCATGGCTTCTGTATCCTGTGGCTGGATGGTATGCCGGGCAGCCATCAGGCTCCGGATAGCCGCTTCCACTTTCTCGGCCGGCACATTGGGTCTTGGGCAAACGGTGAACAGGGAAATGTTATCCTTGTAGTCAAACGTGTGCTGTAACGTGTAAAGGGGTACGAAAACCGTTTCTGCATCTTCTTTATGACTGGCTGATTCCTCCGTGGTAAAACAGCCCACTACACGGAAAGGCACACCCTGTATATTAATGAACTGCCCGATGGGATCCTGCCTGGGGAAGAATACTTCCCGGATACGCTCCCCTATCACGGCTACCTTGCGCTCCTGCTGCAGGTCCAGGATATTCAGGAAACGGCCTTTGGGAAATGCCATGGTTTTAATATGCTGCAGGTCCGGGTGCACGCCTTTAAGAGTAAACGCCATGCTCTTTTGCCGGTACACCATGTTTATTTTTCCATTGGGGTTTAGGCCTGGCGCCAGGTATTGAATATCGGGTACCTTGTGCTGAATGGCCTGATAGTCGCCATTGTCGAATGTGATCTTACGGCCCGGCGCTAATCCTTTATACGGAGTACGGGTAATTTCCGGCCAAATGTAAATGCTGTTGCGCGCGGCGCTGCTGAACATCTGATACACCCCGTTCTGCAAGCCTTTACCGGCGCCCAGCAACAATACCAGCATTAAAATGCCCCAGAACACGCCAAAGGCCGTGAGCAAGGTTCTTAGTTTATGTTTTTTGACAGAGCTCCAGATCTCCTGCCAGTTATCAAAGTCAAACATGATATAAAATATTTGTGTCAGCAGTTACCAAACCATCTTTTACACGGATCACGCGTTCTGCTTTATCCGCAACATCCTGTTCATGGGTAACCATAATAATGGTCATACCCTGCTCATGCAGCTCTTTAAACACCTCCATAATTTCATCCGAAGTATTGGAATCCAGCGCGCCGGTGGGTTCATCTGCCAGTATGATCTTGGGATTACCTGCCAGCGCACGGGCTATGGCCACACGTTGTTTCTGCCCGCCGGATAAAGCTGTGGGCAGATGATCGGCGCGGTTCTTCAGTCCTACGCGGTCCAGCAACTCCAGCGCCATTTCATTCCGCTTTTGGCGGTTTACTTTCTGGTAGTATAGTGGCAGCGCTACATTTTCCATCGCATTTTTAAACGGCAGCAGGTTAAATGACTGGAATACAAAACCAATGTACTGGTTCCGGAACCAGGCAGCCTTCGACTGGGAAAGATGTTTCACCAGTGTGCCATCCAGGTAATATTTGCCGGTGTCATAATCATCCAGTATACCCAGCACATTCAGCAGTGTGGATTTACCGGAGCCCGACTGCCCCATAATGGCTACAAACTCACCGGTGGCCACTTCCAGGTCAATGCCCTTTAAGATGGGCAGCTGGCCGTTGGCCGTTTTATATGCTTTCTTCACCTGTTGTAATACTACCATAACTCATCATTTTTATGCATACACTGCTTTATGCATACACTGCGGTATGCTGTTTTTTCCTTGCACCGGTTAGCAAGCCGGCCATTAGCTGCACGATCTCTCTTTCATGATCGTAAATAAAAAAGTGATCCCCGGTAAATTTGCGTGCGGTTATCAGTACCGTGCTTTCCTTTTGCCAGGCCAGCGCATCTTCAAAGCTGATATTCTCCTGCAATCCGGTCATAACAGTCATGGGTATATCAAAAGGAGTGGTTTCCTCATGCTGATAGGTGTGTAATGCACCCAGGTCGGAACGGATAATGGGCTCAAAGAAATCCTTGAGGTCTTCGTTCCTCAGCAGCTCTTCCGGGCAGCCGCCCAGCTTTGCCAATGCTTCAAAAAAGTCCGCTTTAGGCAAAGTATGAATAACCGCATCCTGTTTTACAACAGACGGCGCTGCACGGCCGGTGAGGAATAAGTGCAAAGGCGCGGGTAAACCTTCCTGCAAAATGCGTTTCGTAAGCAGGTAGCAAAGCAGCGCGCCCATGCTATGTCCGTACAAAGCATAAGGTTCGTGCAGGCGGTCCTGCAGCTGCTGAAAAACATCCTCTGCCATTTCGTATATATCGCCCAGCAAAGGATCGGCAAAACGGCTGCCCCTGCCTGGCAGGTCTACCGGTATAATGCTAACCTGCGGGCTGGCATACTTTTCATATCCCTGGTAAGAGTAACGGCTACCGCCTGCAAATGGCAAACAAAAAATATTCACTTTCATACTTTTCAGTTATTACATACATCAATGGAAAAATGGGCATTTTCAGGAGTGATCACTGTATCAGCTACGATCTTACCGTAATCGAACTTCAGCATACGGTCGGCACAATCGAAGTAATGATCATCATGCGTTACAGCGATAATAGTTTTACCCCTGCGTTTCAGCTCCGGGATCAGGCGTTTATAAAAGTAGGCCCTGAAATGCGGGTCCTGCTCTGCAGCCCATTCGTCCAGCACCAGTATGTCGCGGTTCTCCATTATGGCGTAGATCATGGCCAGCCTTTTCTGCTGCCCTTTCGATAAATTGTTATCAATAAAGTTGCGGTCGTTGCCGATGCGTATGGCAGCGGTGAGCTCCATCATTTCTATCAGCTTACTCAATTCCTTATTGTCTGCGCTCAGATCAAACTGGTCATAATTTTCATTGAACAGGTAAGCATGGGTGAAGATGGCGGAAATATGATTGCTGTAATGCGGGTAAGCTGCCAGCGGAATTACCTGCCCATTCAGGCTGATGGTGCCGCTGGTGGGCTGGTACAAACCGGTTAGCAGGTTTATAAAAGTGCTTTTCCCGCTGCCATTGCCACCGGTAATAAACACCACCTCACCCCTGTTAAAGGTCAGGCTCACGGGACCTACACGGAACACTTTGTTCTGTTTCTCATCCTTATACTCAAAGGTTACCTCACGGAAACGGATCTCCGCAAATTCGCCTTTAATGGCAGGCGCATCCCCGAAAGAATCCGTTACGGTCACTTCCGCCTCAATATCTGCACGGATGCCGTCAATGCGTTCCAGCGCAATTTTTACATTGGTATAATAAGGAATGATCTTTACCAGGGAAGCCAGTGGTCCCATAAGGTACAGGATCACTACAATGAAAGGCACCGTTTGCGCCAGGCTCAGATGCAGCAGGTTTGGCAGCAGGAAAATACCAACGCCCAGCGCTATGTACCAGCTGTAAGTGCCGGTAAGCTCATTGTCCAGATATTTTACGGCGCTGCGGGTGCCCAGCTCTTTCCCCTTCAGGCGGTTCTCTTTCAGGTAATCATGATAAATGCGGTCATTCCTTTCCGTGCTCATTTTCACTTCCTTAAACCCGTAGATCAGATCGCGCAGGTACTGATGATAATCGTTCTGCAGATCCCGCACTATGTTCAGGTCTTTTTCAATGCGTTTATTGCGCCACATATAAAAGGTAAGCAGTGCGCCGGTAAGGGCCAGCACAGCCAGGCCGCCCAGGGGCGATACCCAGAACAGGTACGCTAACGCACAAACGATGATCACGGCGGAGTTCACAACGGCTACCAGCACCTCCGGTATGTAAGCCAGTATGCGCACATCGCCAATGGCAGTGTAAATACGCTGTGCGCCCAGCTTTTCAAAGGCTTCCCAGGTGGCAAAACGCAGCTGCTGCAAAATAGACAGCTCGTAATGCAGCAGCAGCTCCTGGGTTAATTTTACCATATAGGTCTGGAACACCTTGGTGCACACCAGCGACAGCAGCACTAAGCCGGCAAAGATCCAGCCATCGTAACCTTTTGCAAAAGACAGGGAAGAGCCGTTCACCGCATTATTGATGAATGCCAGCAAGCCCAGGTACACAATGCTGTTTACGCTGCCCAGCGTTCCTACGAACAGCAGGAAGTATTTTGATTGTTTCCGTAATAGCTGAAGAATATGCATTTCTTTTAGTTTTATAGGTCAACAATTATGCGGTTACAGGTGCAGCGCAATGTTCAATAATACCGTTTAATGCCGCCTGGTAGTTTTCCAGCAATCCCTGTATGGTATCGGCAGCAAAACGTTTCACGCTGTAATCTATAGTGAGCGTGAACAGGCCGCCTTCTGTCATGGCAGTAATGTACAGCTCATACTCCCTTTGCTCACGCGTATCCTGCAAGGGACCGGTATCCTCTTTTGCAAAACCAAAGGGCAGGTTCGCAATGTCCTGGTCAAACTGCCCGAAGTAGTTGAAAGCAATTTGTTCCGGCGCGCTAAAATCCAGCTCCTGCTTATGCTCTGCTGCTGTTAAATATTTGAGGATGCCGTAACCAATGCCTTTATGCGGAATGGCATGCAGGCGTTTCTTATTACGTTTAATAAGAGTGGTCAGGTCATCGCCGGCAGCAGTAAGTATTACCGGGTACACCGTGGTGAAATAGCCAACGGTACGGCTCACATTCACCTGGTCTAAAATATCTTCCCGGCCATGCCCTTCCATCAGCACGCGGCATTGCTCCCATCCGAATGACTGGCGCAGGCCTAATGCCAGGGCGGTAAGCAGCAAGTCATTGATCTCCGTATGAAAACGGTTATGCACGGCTGTAAGCAATAAATGCGTTGCATCTGCTTCCAGCGATATTTGTTTGGTAGCGCGGTCCTTTATTAAGTTACTGCCCTGGGGAAAATCCGGTTGCAGCAGGGGCGTATTCACGGCCAGTATTTTTTGCCAGTAGGTTCTTTCCGGCAGGAAAGCTGCGCTGTTGGCGTATGCCTGTAACTTTTCCGCCCATACCTTGAATGCATCGGTTTTGCGGGGCAGGCTAAAAGGCTGCGCCTGCAGGTGCTGCCGGTACAAAGTGCCCAGATCTTCAAACAGGATGCGCAGCGATACTACATCTGTTACCAGGTGATGCACGATCATAGCCAGGCGGTCGCCATCCGGCAGGTGGAACAGGGCTATCTTTAAGAGCGGCCCTTCACCCAGGTTGATCTGCGCCTGCATGGTCCGCAGCTTCTTTTCCAGCTGTTTTACTTCCGTATACTCATATTCTTCTATGGAAAAGGGATGATCCAATCCGTGGTTGTACTGGGTAACAGTGTTATTCTCCAACCGGAACGTGATCCTTAACGCATCATGGTGTTCCTGCAGCTTCCGGAAAATGGTTGTTGCTACCTCAGTTTGCAATCTTTCTTTAGAATAGAATAATAATCCAAAATTGAAATGGTCATACGCTTTACGCTTAAAGGCAAAGAACTGTTGCTGGATAGGCGTTAAGGGCAGCTCGCCGGTAATTACGCCCTGGTTGGCCAGCTGGCTTAAAGGGCTTACCTGCGCCGCCAGTCTTTTGATAACCGGGTAACGCAGTACCTGCCTTACTTCCAGCCGGTAGCCCGCTTCATAAAGGTGAGAGGTGATCTGTATGGCTTTGATGGAATCTCCGCCCAATGCAAAAAAATCATCCTGCACACCAATATTGTTAACGCCTAATACTTTGCTGAACGCTGCTATTAATACTGCTTCGCAATCATTGCAGGCAGCTTCATAACATTTGTTGTTATTGACTGTTCCTGGTACAGGCAGGGCGCTGCGTTCTACCTTACCATTATTGGTAACGGGGAATTTATCCAGGTACATGATATGCGCCGGTATCATGTATTCCGGTAAGCGGGTGGTTAAAAATTCTTTTAATGCAGGTATGGATAACTGCGCAGTGGCTGTGCAATAGGCCACCAGGCTTTTCACAGCATTATCCTGCTCATGCACCAGCACCACCGCCTCTTTTACCGTTTCATATTGCAGCAAGGCATTTTCAATTTCACCTAACTCAATGCGGTACCCTCTTATCTTCACCTGGTTATCCCGGCGGCCCAGGAACTCTACTTCGCCGTCTTCATTCCAGCGGCCCAAGTCGCCGGTGCGGTATAAGCGGTCATCTTCTGCACCAAAGAGATCTTTCACAAATTTTTCACTGGTCAATTCCTGGCGGCCACGGTAACCTTTGGCAACACCTGCGCCGCCTATACAAATTTCCCCGGTAATGCCCATGGGCAATAGTTCCAGGTTTTCATCCATAATATACAGCTGAGTATTGGCAATGGGTTTGCCAATGGTGCTAAGGTCTGTAGCTACATCTTTTACATGCTTTACCGTACAGCCAACTGTTATTTCCGTAGGACCGTATTCGTTATAGATATCCATAGCGGGGTTCAGCCGCTGCAGGGTGCTTACCTGGAAGGCGGTAAGCGTTTCCCCACCTACTATCGCATACTGCACCGGCGTGCTTTCCAGCGGCAGGTAACTAAGCATGCTGATATGGGAGGGGGTGAGCTTTACCGTATTTACACCGGCAGCGCCGCTGAACAGCTCCAGCAGAATATCGCTGATATCCTTATTGCCACATACAAATAAAGTATCTCCCCTGAGCAGAGTAGTAAAAATGCAGGTAATGGTCAGGTCAAAAGATATGTTGGTGAACAACGCAAAGGTTTTACCCAGTATGTTGTTAAAGTAATAATCATTAGCCCATAACAGGTAATGGGAAAGGTTATCCAGCCCCAGCATAACGCCTTTAGGCAAACCGGTAGAACCGGAGGTATAGATCACATACGCCAGGTTACAGGGTTTGCTGGATAAACCGGGGTTTTCCGTCTTGCCATTCAGCGATGGCAGCAACAGATCCAGCAGCTCTTGCGCGCCGGTATAAGCCTGCAGATGCTGCAGCTGGTTATTTTCCGTGAGTAATACTTTGGCATTGGCATCCTGTAAAATATGTGTAATGCGGTTAGCGGGCGTGCTGGTATCAATCGGCAGGAAGGCTGCTCCTGCTTTGAGTATGCCCAGTATGGCAATGATCAGCCGTTCAGAACGTTCTGCCAGTACACCAACAATATCATCCGGCTTTACCTGGTATTGCTGTAACAGGTAGTGCGCAAGCTGGTTGGCTTTTTCATTCAGCTGCACATACGTAAGCTCCGTTTCTTCAAACACCAGCGCAGTAGCATAAGGCGTTTTCCTTACCTGCGCTTCAAACAACTCCTGGAAAGTTTTTAACAGGGCATAATCTTTATTGGTGCGGTTCAGGTCGCGCACCAGTTTCATTTTCTCGTCCAGGTCCAGCAGCACCACATCCTGTAACCGGGTATCCATGGATTCAAAACAGGCCAGCACATTGCTTATATGTGAGGGTAGCCGCTGCATAAAGGCAGCTTCAAAAGCAGTAGTATTATAATGCAGACTGATATGCAGGGTGGCAGAACGTTTAATGCTGATCACCAGGTCGTAGTTGTTATGCTGTGTTACCGGCATATGAATGGTATCCCAGTGAATGAGCACATTGCTGTTGCGCATTTCCTTTTGCTCATAGATCAATTCCAGGGGATAGTTCTGATGCGTGTAACTGTCCTTCACGGTTTGTTTTACAGTTGACAGGTAATCGCGTAAGGATAGTTCATTAGCAGGTTCCAGCACAAGCGGTGTTACCGGCGCCTGTATCTTGCCTTTAAACCCGGGCGTATATAGCGGACTGTCAATGGTTACCCGGCTGCTGCCGCTGTATTTTTTTAATAAGATACCAAAGGCCGCCAGCAGGTATACAAATGCACCGGTATCGTTATCGCCAACACGCGCTACCAGGTTGTTGTACAATTCACTGCTCAGCTCAAAATGTTGCACGGCCTGCCGGCTGTCGTTTCCCGGCGTGTTGGCATTGGTCTGCCGGAATTTAAACGCGCCATAACCCGCTGCCAGCCGGCGGCTCCAGAACTCCTGGCTGGGCTGGTAAACCGGGTCCAGGAAACGAACTTTATCTATTGCGTTCATTGGTTTAGATTTTAAGGGTCATCAAAAACTGAAATCAAATGCTTCTTCCAGGGCTGTTGGATCTGTGCCGCCATTGTTACTATCCGCTAAGGTGATGGCAGCAATAGGCTGTTCCGGTTGCCGTACCAGGGCTGTTAACAGTTCCAGGAAAGTATCCCGGATCTGTGCTATGGTATGCGCTTCAAAAAGGTCTGTATTATATTCAAGTACGGTGGTGATGGTTTCACCGGCATCATAAAACCTGAAAGAAAGGTCGTATTTGCTGGTAGCGCCGCCGGCTTCCAGCTCCGTGATCTGCAGGGCATCCGGCTGGTTTTGTTGCACATCTACAGCTCCAATGTTCAGCAGATCGGCATACACTTCAAACAGCGGATGCCGGCTTTCATCCCTGCCAAGCTGCAGGTCGCTCACTAAGCGGTCAAAAGGATAGGCCTGGTGCTCATAAGCGCCCAGCATGGTTTCCTGTACCTTTTCCAATACCTGCACAAAGGAATCGCTGCCCTGCAATAAAGTACGGAGCGCCAGGGTATTGGCGTACAGCCCTACCTGTTGTTCCAGCGCTGCATCTTCCCTGCCGGCGTGTACGGATCCGATGGTAATATCTTCCTGCGCCGTTACCCGGTACAGCAATACTTTCACAGCCGTTAATAATCCGGTGAACAAGCTGCTGTTATGTTGCCGGATGATGGGCTGCAGGGCTTTTACAAGTGCATTGTCTATTTCAAATGTAAGATCGTTACCGTTATAGGTTTTTACAGCCGGGCGCTGTCTGGTGGGCAATGCCAGCACCGGTGGCAGCTCATTAAACTGTTTCCACCAGTAAGCCTGCAGCTGCGCGGCACGGCTGCCGCTCAATTCCTGGTTATGCCATACTGCGTAATCTTTATACTGTAAAGTAAGTGGTGTTAAGTTATGCGGCGCACCGGTGGCATAATGGTGGTACAATGCCAGCCATTCTTTGGTAAGCACTTCCAGCGACCAGCCATCGGTTATAATATGATGCAGGTTAATGAGCAATACATGCTGCCGGTCTTCCAAACGGAACAGGGTGCATTGGATGAGCTGCTCATTGGCCAGGTCAAAGGAGTGGTTAGCCGCTTCTGCCAGCAACATATTCAACAGCAGTTCGCGGTTATTTTCTGTGCGCAAATCCTTCACAGAAATAACAGTAACCGCCGGCTCCTGTACCTGCTGCACCGGTATACCCTGTACCTCTGCAAAACGAGTACGCAATATTTCATGCCGTTCCAGCAGGTGGTTAAATGCCTTGGTAAGCGCTGCTGTATCCAGCCAGCCGCTGATCTTTAATGCACGGGTAATGTTAAAGGCAGTAAGCCCTTCTGCAGCCTGTTCCAGCAGCCACAAACGTTTCTGCGCATGGGATACCGGGTAGTACTGTTGTGCTGCAGCGGCTGTAATGGCTTGTGCATTCTTGTTTGCAGTATTACTTACCAGTGCTGCCAGCGCCTCAATGGTAGGGTGTACGAACAGATCGCGCAGGGCCAGCTTTACGTTTAGCTGTTGCGTTACGCGGGATATAACACGGGTTGCATTCAGGGAATGTCCGCCGGTTTCAAAGAAATTATCCTTCACGCCTATACGCGGTTTGCCTAATACCTCCTGCCAGATGGTTACCAGTATTTTTTCCGTAGCACTCCGTGGGGCCAGGTATTGCACACCGGTAAAGGCAGCTTCACCCGGCGCCGGTAAGGCTTTCAGGTCAATTTTTCCATTGGAGGATAAGGGCAATGCATCCAGGCAAACAAAACAACCCGGTATCATATAATCCGGCAGGTGCTTACCTGCATGTTCCTTTACTGCAGCCAGGTCCAGCTGCTGCTGTGCTACCAGGTAAGCCACCAGGTATTTATTACTGCCTGCATCTGTTTCTGCAATGATCACGGTTTCTTTAATATCTGCATGCTGCAGCAATACATTCTTGATCTCACCCAACTCTACCCTGAAGCCACGGATCTTCACCTGGTGATCTTTACGGCCCATGAACTCCATGTTGTAATCTTCCATCATGCGGCCCAGGTCACCGGTGCGGTACATACGGCCGCCCAGCTGTGTATTAAAGGGATCGACTACAAAAGAGTAAGCTGTTTTCTCTGCATCATTGGCATAACCTTCTGCTACACCTGCGCCGCCTATATACAGCTCCCCTACTACACCCTGTGGTACGGGATTTAAATGTTCGTCCAGTATGTAAAAGAAATTGTTGTCGATCGGTTTGCCATAAGGCACGCTCAATTGTGCCGACATATCCTTTTCCACCGGGTAGTAGTTAGACCATACCGTGCCTTCTGTTGCGCCACCCAGGCTTATCACCTGCGTTTGCGGGAAGTATTGTTTAATGCGTTGCGGCAGGTTCACCGGGATCCAGTCCCCACTCATGAACACTACCCGCAGATCATTTTGCTGGTATGGCAAGCCTGTTTCCGCTATTTCATTCACCAGATAATTCATGGTGGTGGGTACAGAATCCCAGAAGGTGATACGCTCTTCCAGCATCAGCTGCCGCAGCTTTTCCACGTCGGTTACTTCCTCCTGCCGCGCAATCACTACGGTACCACCCACGGCCAGGATGCCGAAAATATCGTACACAGACAGGTCAAAACACATGGAGGTAATGAATAACAGGTGGTCCTGCTCATTCACGCTAAAGCGTTTATTTACCCAGGCTATCAGGTTCACTGCTGCATGGTGTGCGATCATCACACCTTTAGGGCGGCCGGTGGAGCCGGAGGTATAAATAGTATATGCCAGCTCTTTACTGTTCTTTATTATGCCGGGATTATAATCCGGGTAACCAGCATTTAATACGGTTGTTATATCCACTGCATCCGCTGCCACCACATTTGCCTGGTCTGTTAATACCAGTGATACGCCTGAATTGCCAATGATATATAACTGCCGGTCTGCCGGATAAGTGGGGTCAATGGGCACATAAGCCGCACCTGCTTTCAGGATGCCGTACAGGCCAATGATCATGTTAAAACCGCGGCCGCTAATAAGGCCCACATTATCGGCGGCTTGTATTCCTTTTTCTATAAGATAGGCTGCTACCTGGTTCGCTTTACTGTTCAACTCCGCATAGGTCATTTCTACGCCATCCAGCCGCAGGGCTATATTATCCGGTGTTAAAGCAGCCTGAGTTTCCAGCAGACCATGAAGCGTGCTGTTGGTTGCATATGGTACTACCGTATCATTGAAGGTATATAACAATGCCTGCTTTTCACCAGCGGAAAGTATGTCCATTGCCGTGAGGGCTGTGTTACTATTCCGTACAATGCCTTCCAGCACATTCTTATAATGCGCAAGCATGCGCTGTACCCTGCTTTCACGGAAAAGGTCTGTATTATATTCCAGCAGCAGCTGCAGTCCTTCCGTTGTTTCCGTGATATTAAAAATGAGATCAAACTTCGTGGTATTGCTGCTGAAAGGATAAGACGATACGCTTAGCCCTTCCGGTGCAGTGTAAGCCTGTCCCATGCCGGCATTCTGTAATACCAGCACCACATCAAACAAGGGAGAGCGGTTAGTATCCCTTTCCAGCTGCAGCTCATTCACCAGGCGGTCAAAGGGATATACCTGGTGCTCAAAACCATCCAGCACGGTTTTGCGTACCTGTTGCAGCAGCTCTGTGAAAGTGCCGGTACCAGAAAATTGTGTACGCAGTGCCAGTGTATTAATATAAAAACCCAGCTGGTCTTCCAGCTCCACGTAATCACGTCCGGCTATGGGCGTACCTATCACCAGATCTTCCTGGTAGGCGTAGCGGTATAATAAAGCGTGTAACGCGGCCAGCAATACCATGAACAAGCTGGCATCCTGCTGCCGGCCTAAAATGGTGAGCGCCTGCTGTAAGGCAGCATCTACCTGCAAGCTAACGGAACTACCATTGTAAGTTTTTACAGCGGGCCTTGGCAGATCGGGGTACAACTCCAGCTTGGGAACACCGGTGGCAAATTGTGCATGCCAGTAATCACGGTGCTGCTGCAGGTTATTACCACTTAGCTGCTCCTGCTGCCAGTGCACATAATCTTTGTATTGAATGGCCAGCGGCGCCAGCGCTTCGCGTGCGCCCTGTGTATAGGACTGGTACAGGTTCACTAGCTCTCCGAAGAAAACAGCTACAGACCAGCCATCAGATATAATATGATGCATTACGATCACCAGCACCTGTTCATCTGCGCTCAATGTGTAAAGCTTCACCTGCAGCAGCGGACCATTTTCCAGGTCAAATACTACGGCGGTATCATTGGTTACGTGGGTTTGCAGTTCCTGCTCAGGATCGGGCGTACTGCTCAGATCAATCACCGGCAGGTTAAAGCGGAAAGCGGCAGCTGCCTGCACTTTCTGGCGGGGTGTTTCTGCTATGGTAATAAATGTGGTACGTAATATTTCATGCCGGGTAATAAGTGCGGCAAATGCTTTTTCCAGCGCATCTTTGTCCAGCTGGCCTTTTAAGCGAAAGGCATTGGCCATGTTGTAGGCAGTTTTACCTTCATTGAACTGGTCCAGCACCCAAAGCCTGCGCTGCCCGTCAGACAGTGGATAATGTTCCTGTACTGGTTGTGGTACAATAGCGGGCTTTGTTTCCGTAGTACTGTTAGCGATCAGCGCTGCCAGCTGCGCAATGCTGGGATGGTCAAATACATCACGGATGCGCAGGTTCACTGCAAATGTTTTATAGATGCGGGATATCAGCTGTGTTACTTTCAGGGAGTTGCCGCCTATACGAAAAAAGGACACTTTCCTTCCGATCTGCTTTATACCCAGGATCTCTTTCCAGATATTTTCCAGCTGTTGTTCTGTTACATTGGTCACGGCTTCATAGCTGGCAGCATCCACCACAATAGCTTCCGGGCGGGGCAGCTGTTTTTTATCCACCTTACCGTTAGCATTCAACGGAAATTTTTCCAGCTGTATAAAGTAACCGGGTATCAGGCTCTCATTCAGCAATCCTTTTAAATGTTGGCGTAGCGTGGTCTCCGGGATGGCGGCGCCGGTATAATAACACACTAGCTCATGCTGATGGTCGTTATTCTGCCAGGTAATTACCTGGGCTTCACTAACACCATTCATTTCCAGCACGGCCTGTTTTATTTCATTCAGCTCTACACGGATGCCGTTAATCTTCACCTGTTCATCCGTACGGCCCAGTATTTCCACACTACGGTCGTGCAGGTATCTTCCCAGGTCGCCGGTTTTATAAATAATATCTGTACGGTCTTTTATCAGCGGGTTTTGAACAAACACGGTTTTTGTTAAGGCTTCATTTTTAAAATAGCCTTTGGTCATGAAAGGGGTTTTGATATACACTTCCCCCGTTTCGCCGATACGGCATAGCTGCCCGTTATTATTGAGGATAATAAGCGCTGTATCTGCAATGGGCTTGCCTACATGTATTGGTTGTGAAGGCGCTTCCGCTACTTCGTGGATGCGGTGAAAGCTTTTAATGAGCGTAGTTTCAGAAGGGCCGTAGAAGTTTACCAGCTCCACATGGTCACCTGCTACGGCGCGGAAAGTGTGAACATCTTTTGCATATAATAATTCCCCGGCCATTATTACCTGCTGCAGCTTGCTGAAATGCCTGGCCGCAGGCGCTGTTTGCAGTTCTTTGAGTATTAAGCGCAGCAAGGAAGGCACGCAGTGCATGAGTGTAATGCCGGCATCATTGATCCAGTCTATCAGCTTAGCGATGTTGCTTTTAATCTCTTCACCCGGTATACATAAAGTACCGCCACTGCATAAGGGTACAAAAATATCGCGGAGGGATGCGTCAAAGGTGAACTGGATCAGCTGGCTTACACGGCAATTTTCATCTATTCCAAACTCTTTTATTTGCCAGCGAATGAAATGTGCCAGGCTCTCATGCTTACCCAGTATGGCTTTAGCTTCACCAGTGGAGCCGGAAGTATAAAAAATATAGTTGCTGTCAGTATCAGCTACTGCAACCTGCGGAGCCGCTGCGGGTAAGGGAGATGATAAGCTGCCCCAGTGCTGGCTCACCGTAACATTTCCTGCTTCATCCAGCAGCACCAGGTATTGGATCTTAAGAGCCAGCTGCTGTAACAGGTCTTCCACCTGCTCTTTCATATCCAGCCGGGTAATGAGCACCTGTATACCGGTTTGGGTGAACATTTGCAGCAGGCGTTTCCAGGCAAAATTGATATCTACCGGCAGGTAAATACCGCCGGATTTAAAAACAGCCAGCAAGGAACGCACCAGGTTAATACCGGAAGGCAGCATTACGCCTACAATGGTATCCTGCTGCACGCCTAACTGGCGCAGTGTGCCAGCCAGCTTGTTGGCGCCCGTATTTAATGCATGGTAGGTGATCTCCTGTGTTCCTTCGGTTATGGCTATACGGGAAGGGAACTGTTGGGCTTTATTTTCAAAATCGATATGTATCATGGCGGACTGATTGAAGATTAAGGGCATGCTTATACGGCTATCAGGGCAGGTACCGGTAATACTGGCGTTAGTTTTTCATAACACTCCGTGATCACCGCTTTGGCCAGTATGTCCATGGGATCAATGAAAGGCACCGGCACATTATCCTGGTTCAATGCCAGCGGCACTTCTGTGCAGCCGGCTATAATTGCATCCGCGCCCATTTCCAGGAGGCGGTCCATAGCCCGCTGCATCAGGCGGATAGCGCGTTTGGAGATATTGGAAGATTTAAGGCCATTCTCCATGTACACAGATTGCATGAACAGGGCTTCCTGCTCTTCTGCATTCAGAGTAAGCACCGGCAATCCATGCTTATGAAATTCACGGTGATAGATCCCTGAGCTGATAGTGCCGCTAGTGGCCAGCAGCCCTACTTTGGAGAAATTATTCTCCTGCACATGCTGCCTTACCAGCTCAACCGGATGCAGGATCTTAGCTACTGCGTATTTGGAAAATTCATCATAATAGTAATAGGAAGTATTACAGGTGAGCACCATTACATCTACATTACTCTGGTCCAGCAGCTGAATCGAGCGTACGATCTCTTTCAGCGGAGATGGCTCATTGTGCAGGATGGCACGTGTACGGTCAGGGATAGCCGTATTATTGTGTATGATCACTTCTATAAAATCCTGGTCTTTTACTGCGGGACAGTAATCAATGACCTTGTTGAAGAACAGGGAACAGGCCCTGGACCCCATGCCGCCAATAATACCTAGTTTTTTAGACTTTCTCATGTGTTAGATTTTTAAGGAATTACTTATTTCATAATGGCTGCCATGAATTCATCTTCTGTTGTTGTCTCCCGTTCCGATGGTAATAACTGTATTTCGGGTAATGTAATGTGCTCATTGGCTGTTACCTGTTGCAGGCAAAACAGCAGGTTGTTGCGCATTTCGTGAATAGTAGCTCTTTTGAACAGGTCTGTATTGTAGCGGATGATCACATTTACCTGCTCCCCTGCTTTTATATATTCAAATGCCAGGTCAAACTTGCAGGCTCTGTCCGCCAGCTTCAGGTCTGTGATCTTTAACCCGTTCCAGGTAGTATTTTGCTTTTCCTGCAGGGAGCTGTCCATGTACTGGATCCATACATCTGCGAGCGGAGAGCGGCTCCGGTCGTAGCTTACCTGCGTAGCCTTTACCAGCTGCTCAAAAGGATACAGCTGGTGATCATATGCATCCAGCGTGGTTTGTTTTACTTTTCCTAAGAGAGCGCTAAAACTATCATCACTTTCAAACTGCGTTCTGAGCGCCAGCGTATTCACATATAACCCGATCTGGTTCACCAGGTCCGCATGATCCCTGCCGGCTGCCGGTGTGCCTATCACAAGATCCTGCTGGCCGGTGTAGCGGTGTAACATAGCTTTCACTGCTGCGGTTAATACCATGTACAAGCTGGCTTCCTGCTGTAATGCCAATTCAGATAAAGCTGTTGTTAAAACAGCATCCAGCACAAAGGGTACGGTATCGCCATTGGACGTTTTAACAGCCGGGCGCGGGTGATCTGTGAGCAGGTCCAGCACCGGCACTTCACCGCTGAACTGTTGCAGCCAGTATTGTTCATGCCGCTGAATAGCTGTACCGGAAAGCTGTTCATTGATCCAGCTGGCATAGTCTTTATACTGTATGGGTAATGGTTTATTGCTATATGCACTGCCAGCAGTGTAGCGTTCAAACACTTCTTTTACCAGCACTTCCATTGACCAGCCATCTGCAATAATGTGGTGCATGTTTAACAGGAAAATGTGCTGTTCATCCTGCAGCTGATACAAGCGGATGCGCAACAGTGAGCCGGCTGCCAGGTTATAGGGAAGCACCAGCTCCTGCTTCATCAGGTCATGCGCTTTCATTTCATTATCCGGTTGGCTGCGCAGGTCTGTTACCTTTATATCCGGTTCGCAGGTGGTACCATCCTGTATTTGCTGCCGCGGTTCTCCATCCACAATAATAAAACGGGTGCGTAATATTTCATGCTGCTGCACCAGCGCTTTAAAGGCTTCGCATAATGCAGGGATGTTCAATGCACCTTCCAGCAAAATGGCTTCCGGCATATGATAGGCCAGCGTATCTTCTTCCAGCTGGTCTGCTATCCAAAGGCGTTTCTGCGCAGGTGAAAGCGCGTAGTGCGCTTGCTGCGGAACCGGCACAATAGACTGGTATACTGTTTTACCGGTAAGCGCAATGGCAGTGGCCAGGTTTTCAATGGTAGGATGTGCAAAGATGGTACGCAGATCTATTTTAGCCTGCAGCACTTTATGCACCTGTGATAACACGCGGGTAGCTTTTAAGGAATGGCCGCCTATCTCGAAGAAGTTGTCCAATACACCGATAGGTGTTCTGTTCAATACTTCTTCCCAGATAGCCACCAGCTTTGTTTCCAGTGTATTACGCGGCGCCACATAATTGTTAGTAGTGGTTGCAATAAGGGTAGCAGCTTGTAAAGCTTTGTAATCTATTTTGCCATTCATGGTCAGCGGGAAGCTATCCAACTGTTCAAAACAGGATGGGATCATGTACACTGGTAACCTGGTTTCCAGGAAAGAGCGTAGAGCGGCTGCCGTGAGTGTTTCGCTGGCTGTGAACCAGGCCACTAATTGCCGGTCTTCTTCCGTGTTGCCCTGCAGCAACACTACTGCCTGGGTAATAGCTGCGTGTGCCTGTAAAGCGCTTTCTATTTCACCCAGCTCTATACGGTAACCTCTCAGCTTTACCTGGTGGTCATTACGGCCCAGGAACAATAGATTCCCATCTGCCTGCCAGCAGGCCATATCACCGGTTTTGTATAAACGGTTATTGTTGATGGTAATAAAACGTTCCTCTGTTAAACTTTCCCGGTTCAGGTAACCACGGGCCACACCTGCGCCACCGATGTACAGCTCTCCCGGTATGCCTACGGGCAATAATTGCTGCTGTGCATCCAGAACGTAGTACTGCGTATTACGCATAGGCTTTCCAATGGGCACATGACCGGATGCAGGAATGGTGTCCAAAGTAGCTTCGTAGTAAGATGCATCAATGGTAGTTTCCGTAGTGCCGTAACTGTTAAGGATGCGCAGATGATTGCCAAAACGCTCCTGCAAACGACGGAAATCTTCTACTCTGCAGGTATCTGAACCCAGGATCACCAGCTGCATGAAAGAGCTGTCTAATCCTTCCTCATAGATGTGATCCATGAGCGGCAGCACCAGTGCTGGTGTGGATTCAAAAATATTGATGCTGTGTTGTGCGATGAGTTTATACAGTCCTTCAGGATCTGTACGCAGATCAGCCGGGGCAATGATCATACTGCCACCATTCAGCAATGCGCGGCACACATCTCCAAAGAACACATCAAAGGACATGCTGGCCATCTGCAACAGGTGTACTTCAAAGCTATCCAGCTTATATGCTTCCCGCCAGCCCAGCGCCATGTTAAAAAGGTTGCCGTGCTCCACCATCACACCCTTAGGCTGACCGGTGGAACCGGAAGTGTAGATCACGTAAGACAATTGGTTAGCAGTGATGTTCACCACCGGTGCATAAGTGCTGTAGATATGGATCTCATCTGCATTAAGCGCAGGATCCACCATCATGATGCCCATACCGTGAATGCGTTCATCCAGCTGATTATCCGTCAACAACACGCTAATGCCACTGTCGCTGATCATATATTGCAACCGGTCTGCCGGATAAGCAGGATCAATGGGTACATAAGCTGCACCGGCTTTCAGTACACCCAGCACATACACCAGCATTTGTCCGGAGCGGTTCACCATAATACCAATACGCTCCTCAGGCTGTACATGATAGCGGGCCAGCAGGTAGTTGGCTAACTGGTTACTGGCTTCTTCCAGCTCCTGGTAGGTAAGTATATTATCTTCAAACACTACTGCAGTTGCTTCCGGGTTTTGTTGTACCTGTTGGGTAAACAGTTCCAGGATGTTACCAGCTGAGTTAGTGGCGGCAGTGGCGTTGAACGTATTTAAGAGTTGTTCTGTTTCTGCGGCTGTAAGATAGCTCAGCTTATCTATAGACGTTTTGCTATCAGCCACAATAGATGCTAATATATGCTGGCAATGCGCACCCATTCTTTCAATACGGTCCCGGTTATACAGGTCGGTATTGTATTCAATGCGCAGCTGCAGGTTATCGCCGTATTCATAAAAATCAAAGGAGAGATCAAATTTGCTGATGGTCACATCTGCCGGGTAATCTTTTACTACAATACCGCCAAAGTCCCTTTGTTCAGTGGTAGACAGCTCTACATTTTCCAGCGCTACCATTACGTCAAATAAAGGAGAGCGGCTCATATCCCGCTGCAGGTCCAGGTCATCTACCAAACGGTCAAAGGGATACAGCTGGTGGTCATAAGCGCCTACTGTTATCTCTTTTACCTTGTTTAACAGCTGTACAAAACTTTCGTTTCCTTTAAACTGCGTGCGTAATGCCAGGGTATTTACATAAAAACCGATCTGGTTTTCCAGCTGGTAATGATCACGGCCCGCAATGGGGGAACCGGTAATAATATCATTTTGCCCCGTATAGCGGTACAGCAAAGCTTTTACTCCCGCCAGGAGCACCATGAACAAACTGGCGCCCTGCTGTTTGCCTAAGTCTTTTAAAGATTGGCTCAATGAGCTATCCAGGCTGTACTTCACCATATCTCCATTGGAGGTCAGTAAAGCAGGACGGGCATGGTCTGCAGGCAGGTTCAGTACCGGCAGCTCACCACTAAATTTATCTAACCAGTAAGCCTTATGATTATTTGCTGCTTCATTATTCAATTGCTCCTGCTGCCAGGCGGCGTAATCTTTGTATTGAATGGACAGCGGTGCCAATGGGTTACCCTCTCCCTTCACATAAGCATTATACAAAGACAATACCTCATCCACCAGCACTTCCATTGACCAGCCATCAGCAATAATATGATGCATGGTGAGCAGGAACACATAATTATCCGCAGCGCGTTGCAGCAGATCAGCTTTTAACAGCGGCCCTTGTTCCAGGTTAAATACATGGTTGGCTGCTGCTGTTACACATTCAGCCACCTGGCTTTCCGGCGCTTGCTGCATATCAGTTTGCGCCAGCTTAAAGGCAAAGGTCTCAGGCGTATGTATTCTTTGGCGCGGCTCACCATCTACCGTAATAAAAGTAGTGCGCAGTATTTCATGCCTTGCCACCAGGGTGCTAAGCGCCTGCTCAAAGGCAGCTACTTCCAGTTTTCCTTGCAGTATAAATGCACCGGGCAAATTGTAAGCCACCTGACCCTCTTCCAGCTGGTCCAGGATCCAGAGGCGTTTTTGTGCATGGGAAATAGCGTAGTGCGCTGCATCAGCAATGGGTGTAATATTTTCATATGCCACTACATTGGATTGTGCAATCACTTCTGCCAGTGCAGCAATGGTAGGATGCGTAAAAATAGTGCGCAGGTCCATTTTTGCATGGAACACCTTATGCACCTGCGATAATACGCGGGTAGCTTTTAAGGAATGCCCGCCTATCTCAAAGAAGTTGTCTAACACACCGATGGGCGCTCTGTTTAATATTTCTTCCCAGATGGTTACCAACTTTGTTTCCAATGTATTGCGTGGCGCTACATAATTATTCGTGACTGTTGTAGTAACCGTAGTAGCCTGTAAGGCTTTGTAATCTATTTTGCCATTTACGGTCAGCGGGAAACTCTCCAGCTGTTCAAAACAGGATGGGATCATGTACACCGGTAAACGGGTTTCCAGGAAAGAGCGTAGAGCGGCTGCCGTGAGTGTTTCGCTGGCAGTGAACCAGGCCACCAGCTGCCGGTCTTCTTCCGTATTGCCCTGCAGCAATACTACTGCCTGGATAATAGCTGCGTGTGCCTGTAAAGCGCTTTCTATTTCACCCAGCTCTATACGGTAACCTCTCAGCTTTACCTGATGGTCATTACGACCCAGGAACAATAGATTCCCATCTGACTGCCAGCAGGCCATATCACCGGTTTTGTATAAACGGTTATTGTTGATGGTAATAAAACGTTCCTCTGTTAAATTTTCCCGGTTCAGGTAACCACGGGCCACACCGGCACCGCCGATGTACAGCTCTCCGGGTATGCCAACCGGCAACAATTGCTGCTGTGCATCCAGGATGTAATATTGCATGTTACGCATAGGCTTACCAATGGACACATGACCGGATGCAGGAATGGTGTCCAAGGTAGCTTCGTAGTAAGATGCATCAATAGTGGTTTCCGTAGTGCCGTAACTGTTAAGAATGCGCAGGTGGCTGCCAAACCTTTCCTGCAAACGGCGGAAATCTTCTACCCTGCAGGTATCTGAACCCAGGATCACCAGCCGCATAAAGGAGCTGTCTAATCCTTCCTCATAGATATGATCCATGAGCGGCAGCACCAGTGCGGGTGTGGATTCAAAAATATTGATGCGGTGCTGTGCAATTAATTTATATAAGCCTTCAGGATCAGTACGCAGATCAGCCGGGGCAATGATCATACTGCCGCCATTCAGCAATGCGCGGCACACATCTCCAAAGAACACATCAAACGACATGCTGGCCATCTGTAACAAGTGTACTTCAAAAGTATTCAGCTTGTATGCTTCCCGCCAGCCCAGCGCCATGTTATGTAAATTACCATGCTCCACCATTACACCTTTAGGCTGCCCGGTGGAACCGGAAGTGTAGATCACGTAAGCCAATTGATTAGCAGCGATGTTCATCACCGGTGCATAAGTGCTGTAGATATGGATCTCATCTGCATTCAATGCAGGATCTACCATCATAATGCCCATGCCATGAATACGTTCATCCAGCTGGTTATCGGTCAACAGCACGCTAATGCCACTGTCGCTGATCATGTACTGCAAGCGGTCTGCCGGGTAAGCAGGATCAATGGGTACATAAGCTGCACCGGCCTTCAGCACACCCAGCACGTACACCAGCATTTGTTCGGAGCGGTTCACCATAATGCCAATGCGATCTTCTGGCTGCACATGATAGCGGGCCAGCAGGTAGTTGGCTAACTGGTTACTGGCTTCGTCCAGCTCCTGGTAGTTTAAAACTTTATCCTCAAATACTACTGCAGCAGCTTCCGGGTTTTGCTGCACCTGTTGGGTAAACAGTTCCAGAATGTTGCCGGCCGGGTTAGTGGCAGCAGTGGCATTAAAGGTTTCCAGCAATTGTTGTTGCTCTGCAGCGGTAAGATAGCTCAGCTTATCTATAGATGTTTTGCTATCAGTTACAATAGATGCTAATATATGCTGACAATGCGCGCCCATTCTTTCAATACGATCCCTGTTATACAGGTCGGTATTGTATTCTATGCGCAGCTGCAGGTTATCGCCGTATTCATAAAAATCAAAAGAGAGATCAAACTTACTGATGGTCACATCTGCCGGGTAATCTTTTACTACAATGCCGCCAAAGTCTCTTTGTTCAGTAGTAGACAGCTCCACATTTTCCAGCGCTACCATTACGTCAAATAAAGGAGAACGGCTCATATCCCGCTGCAGGTCCAGGTCATCTACCAAACGGTCAAAGGGATACAGCTGGTGGTCATAAGCACCTACTGTTATCTCTTTTACCTTGTTTAACAGCTGCACAAAACTTTCACTGCCTTTGAACTGCGTGCGTAATGCCAGGGTATTCACATAAAACCCGATCTGATTTTCCAGTTGGTAATGATCACGGCCGGCAATGGGGGAACCGGTAATAATATCGCTCTGGCCTGTGTAGCGGTACAGCAGCGCTTTTACACCAGCCAATAGTACCATGAATAAACTGGCGCCCTGCTGTTTGCCTAAGTCTTTTAAAGATTGGCTCAATGAGCTATCCAAGCTGTATTTCACCGCATTTCCATTAGAGGTCAGTAAAGCCGGGCGGGCATGATCTGCAGGCAGGTTCAGTACCGGCAACCCACCGCTGAACTGATCTAACCAGTAAGCCTTATGGTTATTTGCAGCTTCATTATTCAACTGCTCCTGCTGCCAGGCTGCATAATCTTTATATTGAATGGATAACGGTGCCAACGGATTATCCTCTCCCTTCACATAAGCATTGTACAAAGACAACACCTCATCCACCAGTACTTCCATAGACCAGCCATCGGAAATAATATGATGGATCGTATAGGCAAACACGTATTCCGTGGCTCCTGATTGTAATAAAGTGGTTCTGAAAAGCGGGCCGGTTTCCAGGTCAAAAGGAGTATTAAATTCCGCCTGCACCAGCTCCGCTGTTACGCTCTCCTTGCTTGCTTCCTGCTGCAGATCATGGTACTGCAGTTTAAAACCGCAGCTTGCAGCCGGTAATATTTTCTGGCGGGGTTCATTATCTACTGTAATAAAAACAGTGCGCAGGCTTTCATGCCGGTCCACCAGGGTTTCCAGCGCCCTTGCAAAAGCGCTCCGGTCCAGCATTCCGTTAAGTACTACAGCTGCCGGCATATTATAGGCTACCTGTCCCTGTTCCAGCTTATCTAAGATCCACAAACGTTTCTGCGCATGGGATACCTCGTAATGTTCCTGCAGAGGCAGGGGACTAATAACAGCATAGGTGGTTTGGCCACTCTGTGCCACCACTGTAGCCAGCTGCGCTATGGTAGGGTTAGAAAAAATATCCGCCACCTTCAGGGAAATATCCAGCGCCTTGTACACCCTGGATATTACCTGCATAGCTTTTAGGGAAGTACCGCCCACCCGGAAAAAGGATACCTTGCGGCCTACCCTTTTCAGGCCCAGCACTTCCTGGAAAATTTCATCCAGCAATGTTTCTGTTGCTGTTTGCGGCGCTTCATAATCTTCATCACTAATGATCAGGCTATCCGGTTTAGGCAGCGCTTTCTTATCTACTTTGCCATTAAGGGTTAAGGGAAACTCTTCCATGGGTATAAACCAGGAAGGGATCAGGCCTTGCGGCAGCTCCGCTTGCAGGAAAGCGCGCAGGTCTTCTATAGTAATGTTGTTGCCTATGTAATAACAGATCAGCTCCTGCTGTTCTTCGCGGTTTTTGTGCGTGGTTACAAACACTTCCCGGATCCCGTCTTTACCCAGTACGGCTTGTTTAATTTCGTTTAGCTCTACCCGTATGCCGCTGATCTTTACCTGCTCATCCAGGCGGCCCAGCACTTCCAGGCTCCTGTCAGGCAAATAGCGGCCCAGGTCACCGGTTTTGTAAATAATATCCGGTTCAGGGGTTAAGGGGTTTTGTACAAATACTTTTTGGGTAAGGGCTTCATTTTTAAAATATCCCTTGGTCATGTAAGGGGTTTTAATGTACACCTCTCCTATTTCCCCTATGCGGCATAATTTACCGGTATTGCTGATCACTGCTATAAAAGCGCCTTCTATGGGCTTACCGGCATGAATAGCCTGTGCAGGATCTGCGGGCAGCTCATTAATACGGTGAAAAGTTTTAGCCAGTGTAGTTTCAGAAGTACCATACAGGTTCACGATCTCCACATGCGTACCCACTACCTGCTGCCAGTGCTGTATATCCCGCCCGTAAAGGATCTCACCGGCCATCAGCACATATTGTAATTCCGGAAAGCGGGTGTTGGATGTTTCAGCACCTGATAATTCTTTAATAAGCAGGCGGAAAAGAGAGGGCACGCAATGCACCAGGTTAATGCCGTTATCCTCCAGCCAGCCGGTGAGCTGCGTCATGTTAGTGCGGTACTCCACCGGTGGAATACAAAGCGTACCGCCGGAGGTAAGCGGCAAAAATATGTCCCTTAAAGAAGCATCAAAGGTTGTTTGGGTTAGCTGGCTTACACGGATATTCTGCTGCACATTAAACTCCTTACGTTCCCAGCCAATAAAATGGTGCAGGCTGCGATGCACACCCACAAAGGCTTTCGCCTCGCCTGTAGAACCTGAAGTATAAAAAATATAACAGCTGTCAGTATCCAGGATCAGCTCATCGGGGTTCTTGTCACAGATCTTGCCATCAAAGGGATCATGAACAGCATCATGCAGGCACTCCGCTATTTTCGTATCCTCATCCAGCACAAACAAATAGCGCACACTTACCTGCAGGGTTTTCAGCAATGCATTCACTGCATCTTTTTGCGCCGTGGTAGTGATCAGTACTTCGCAGGCGGTTTGCTCAAAGATCTGCGTCATACGCCGGAGCGGGAAAGCCAGGTCTACCGGCAGGTAAATGCCACCTGCCTTAAACACAGCCAGCAATGATGCCACCAGGTTAATACCGGAAGGCATGGCTGCCATTACAATAGTATCCTGTTTTACACCTGCGGCTTTCAATGCCCAGGCCAGGCGATTGCTTTTTATATTCAGCTCCCGGTAGGTGACCTTACGGCTACACTCCTCCACTGCCGGCTGTTCCGGGTATTGCGCTACCGTTCTTTCAAAATCTGCAACTAATAACTGTGCCATGCGTTTTGGGTTTATTCTTAATTAATAAACATAGGTACCGTCAAGGGGCCAGGTCTTGTAATCGTTCTGCCAGATGCGGCTCAGGTCTTTTTCCAACAGGGAAAAGATGCTGGAATCACGTTCCATGTTCTTGCGGATCACTACTTTTTCCCGGTGGAAATCTTTTGTTTTTTCATCAAAAGGCAGGTTCCCGAAATCATAGAAGCGTACTGCGCCATCTATATCCCGCACGCCTACTACCTTTCCCTTGTTGTAAATGCTGGGCGACCATGGAATATCCAGGATCCCTGCTTCAATGGCTTTGATAGCGCCTTTGGCAATAGATCCATTGGACAGCTGCATTACTGCGTCCATAATTTGTTTTACTTCAGAGCGGATCAGTTGCTTTTCGATCTTCAGCTTTTCCTGATTCACCATGCTGTGATGCGCGGTAAGGGCGCCCTGTTTGCTCAGCTTCACGGCCTTGGCATTATCAAAACGGTCCGGGATGCGGATGGCTTCCACAGCGGTTTTCACCATTACCTTGGTAGCGCCGGCCAGCGTGGCGGTAATGCTGGAATTGAAAATGAGGTCTTCCGCTTTTTTATAATCAGATGGGAAAGCAGCCATAAACTGGTGGTACACGGTGGTTACCCGCACATCCATAAAACCGTACATCTGCAGGAAAGCGTTCACCTGTTCTTCCATTACCTGTATGGCGGCAATGTCCTGCGCACGGTTGCCCTGCTCTGCATAACCTACAGTGATATTTTTCACACCCTGCTGTGCGGTCAGGATAGCCTGTATAACGTTCACGGATATAGCTAAAGAAGGCTCTATCAGTGTAGCGGTAAGTGTACCAAAATATTCACGGTTAATGCTTACATCATGCACTTCCTCATAAAAGGCGCTCAGGCGGTCAATGAATTGCCAGTTGCGTAAAGATTCTATCGGGTTGGTCAGCTTATCATAAGGCAGGCAGTAACAGATACAGCCGCCTTCTACTGCGGTAATGCCGGCAGCCAGCGCAATCTCGTAAGTAAAGCGGTGATCAGGCCCGCCGCCTCTCAGCTGGAAAGGCCGTTTCAGGGAAGTGATTAGGCGGCGTACTTCCTTTACGCCGTACACCGGGATGGGGAAACCGTTCAGCTGCGATTGTTTTCTTTCTATGCTCAGGTCCTTTCCCAGTTCAGCCTTATCATACATACGTGAACGTGAGGCCGCATCCAGCTGCACAGAGCTTACGTCACTGCCTTCTGCTTCCAGGTGCTGCAGCAGGGTTATCTGCTGCTCAATATCCGCTACGCCGGTCCTGGGCTGGAACAGGGGTTTGTTGCCTGCCTGTTTGTTGCTCCATAATATATTGCCCAGCGTGTGCTGCTTGTTTGCGTTCTGGTAAGTATCCGTCATTACCTCCCGGCCGGTATGCCACTCTGCCAGCACCTCCTTACGGTGTGTGGTCAGCTCTTCACGGGTCCACTGGCGATCCGTGATCTCATCTACCCGCAGCTTTTCTGCTACCAGCGAGCGCCGCCTGTTCTTACGGTAATTGCTTTCCCGTTTGGGGATCTCATGCCGGTGAATATCTTTCCTGATCTCCTCCAACACCTGGGTAAAGGGTACCGGTTTCGGGTATACGTTGGTAAATCCCATGCCCAGGTACTTCTTCTTGATCTGGAAATCTGATTCGCTCACTGCCAGGCTGCCACCCAGGTACCATAGCTTGGTGCTATCGTCCGTAAGCTTATACTGGCTCATAAGACGGGCAAAATCCTGCAGGTATAATTCCGCATGCCCGTTCTTGTTAGAGATCATAATGATGTCAAAATCCGGTGCATGATCAAAGAAAGAGGAGATAAGATTGCGGATGCCCAGGCTCTTTACAAAAAATCCGGCATCCTTGAAACCCAGCTCCAGCAGCCCTATTCCCACGGAATGTGCATCATCGCCAATGCCGCCTATTAATATTCTATGTTGGTATTCCATTGTTATCAGTTTTTAATTTTGGAAATAGTACGGGCGCCATAGTAACAGTACTCTACTGTTTTGCGGGCCAGCAATTCAAATGCATCTATAAAAGGCACTACCATGCTTCCCTTCATTACCAGCGGCACTTCAGAGCAGGCGCCTATCACTACCTCCGCACCTTTTGACACCAGTATAGGCACCTGGCAGCAGAACATTTGCTTCACCTCGTCTGTAAGGCAGCCTGATTTAATGCCGCCGTCCATATAAATGGGGCGCATAAAAAATTCTTCCTGCTCGGTTTCATTCAGGGTCACTACCTCATAACCGAGGGGTTCCAGCCGTTGCTGGTAAATACCGGAGCGCAGCAGGCCTGTAGAACCAATGATGCCGATCTTCTTTTTACCGGTATAAAGGGGGTTAGTGGTCAGCTCTTCCTGCACCAGGTTCACTGCGCTGAGGATCTTTCCCTGGAAATGCTGCTCCAGCTGCTCACAATAATAATGTGCCGTCATACAGGCCAGCACAGCCACTTCCACGGCACTGTTGTTAAAAATGCTGATAGAGCGTTCCAGCTCAGGTAAAGGGCTGGATTCTTTATAAACAATGGCGCGGGTACGGTCAGGGATAGCGCTGTTGTTATGCACTAAAATGTCCAGGTACTCCTGGTCCTTTTGCGCGTAAGACAGCTCCGTGATCCGGTTGAAAAGCCATACGCCGGCATGCGATCCCATACCGCCTATAATGCCCAGCTTCTTTTTAGATACATTATTAACTTGCATAAACTAATTTTTGAGCGTTTGAATGGGAAAAGGCGGGCATATCAAATACATCCAGGAAAATGTTAAAGGTGAGCACCACAATTAACAGGTCACTGTCAAACGGCAGGTTCAGCTTAAAATCATCTTTGCGGTAGATCTTCTTCAGCCTTTCTATGGTATCGGGATTAAAATAACCCTGCCTTTTAATGCGGTCATAAGAAAGCATGTCATTGATCCATTCTATGTTATTCCTTAACAGGTGCGGACTGCCAGGCGCTACAAAGCCTTGTTTCTGGCGGGCATAGATCTCTTCCGGCAGGTATTTCTTTGCTACTTCCTTCAGTATATATTTCTCTACCAGGTTCTTTAATTTTATTTCAGGCGGGATGGTTTTTACAAAGTTAGCCAGGTTCACATCCAGGAAAGGATAACGGCCTTCAATGGAATTTGCATAGGCTACACGGTCGCCATGGTCTGCTACAAGATGGTCTGAGAGGCGCAGCTTCATATCCAGGTAAGAACGTTTATGAAAAGCATGGCGGCCTTCCAGCTTGCGTTTGTCAACGCCCAGGTTCGTCAGGCAGTCAAAATCACTAAAGCCTTCATTCACCTCATCAGAGTATAAGGCCTGTACGGTTTCCCGGAAAGAGACATGCCTTTTCTCGTAAAAGAAATTAGGATCGCTCCACAGCTGCTCATTCATCTGGTCTTCCAGCAGGTCTTCCAGGTCTTTTTCCACCGGCATCTGGCTACGCTGCACATCAAAGCGGTAACCTACATAACCACCCAGGAACTCATCAGAACCTTCACCGGTAAGGATCACCTTTACGCCGCTGTTGCGTACATTTTCGGATAAGGCCAGGGAGCAGGTATTATAAGATTCTTTTAAGGGGCATTCGGAATGATAAACTGCCTGCCGCAAACGCTGCTCTATTTCCGGCCAGTCAAACGGTATTTCTGTATGGCGGGAGTTTACATGTTTAGCTACTATCTGCTGGTATTTGCGCTCGTCGATCTCTTTGTGATCCAGCGTGGGAAAACCAATCGAGAACGACTGATAGCTGGTATCCGGGTGGATCTTTTTCATCATAGCGCCAATGAGCGATGAATCCAGGCCCCCGCTCAGGTAAAAGCCTACCGGCACATCTGCGTTTAGCCGGTACCGGATGGATTGCAGCAGGATCTCTTCCAGCTGCTCCGCATAGTAGGATTCCGGTTTGTTCTCGTAATTATGTTCCTGCGGGTAGTAATCAATGTCCCAGTATTCATTGGCACTTACCTTCCCGTCCTTTACCTGTAGGTAATGACCAGGCTTTAAGCTGATCACATTTTTGAACATGGTAGCCGGGCTCACCAAACCGGGGAATGCAAATACCTGGTCCAGTCCCGTGAGGTCCACCGCTCTTTTTACCATTGGGTTCTGCAGGATGGCCTTGATCTCTGAACCAAAAATGAGCATCTCGTCTGTAATGGTATAGAACAGTGGGCAAATGCCAAAGTGATCACGCGCCAGCAAAAAGCTATTGTTACGCGCATCGGAAATAGCAAAGGCAAACTGCCCGTTCAGCCTTTCAATAAAAGCAGTGCCATATTCCAGGTAAGCATGCAGCACCACTTCCACATCGCAATTGGTGGTAAAGTGGTAACCTTTCTGCTGCAGCTCTGCACGCAGCTCTTTATAGTTATAGATCTCGCCATTGCAGATCATGCGCACCTGCTCATCGGCTGTAAAATAAGGCTGGTGGCCATGCGCCAGGTCAATGATACTGAGGCGGCGAAAACCCAGCCCTACATTTTTATCAATGAAGCAGGATGCTTCATCCGGCCCGCGGTGCTGTATGGCATCTGCCATTCCCATTACGGTTGACCGCTCAATGGTATATTTTGATTTAATATCGAAAATCCCGGTTATGCCACACATGGTGTTGTTTTTTGAGTGAAGTAGTTCGAAGGATAATTACGGATTGTTAATCACGGCGCCATAGACACTACCGTCTGCCGCTCGCCGGTGTAAGATTTGCGGCCATGCGCTGCCAGCATATTATCCAGCACTACAAAGTCGCCTTTTACCCAGGGGCGGGTTACCGCAACGCCGTTAATGGTATCGATCACCTCTTTAATGGCAGCTTCCGGTATTTTGGTACCATCACCAAAACAGGCGTACAAAGGCAATTCTTCTTCATTGAAATCCGCCAGCAGCATCAGAGTTTCATATACTTCTTTACGGAAGTGGGATGGATGGAACTGGTCTGCCTGGTTAAACCATACACGCTCTCCGGTAACCGGATGTTTGCGTGTAGCCGGGCGGGTATGTACCAGCTTTAAGCCACCGTTATCTTTCCAGTAATACTCTATTTCAATTTCATCGCAGTGGCGTTCCACTACTTTGCGGTCTTCTGTTTCAAAAGTGTCCATCCAGGTGGGGCCTAAACCATCGCCGGCATGCAGGTTGCGTACATAGCGCACTTTTTTGTTCTCAAACTCGTCCAGCAGGGAGGGATTCATTACCCGTACTACTTCGCGGCTGTCGGCCAGCGGTGTTTCGCCGCCGGTAGCTGCAGGTATGATACTGCCAAAGTATAAGCGTGACGGCCATTTTACAGAGTAAGACAGCTCATTGTGCAACGTAATGTCAAAAGCCGGGTCATACTCCGTGGAGATGTACACATGGCCTTTCAGGTTGCGGCGGGGGTAGCTGCCATCTACATAGTTGCGGAACTTGGTGGAAACCGAGGCCGTCATTCTTTCAAAGTCCGGCACGGTGTTAATGGCTACGCCCTGGATCAGCACAGCGCCTTTTTTCAGCAGCTGTTCATCTATATATGCGGTGTTATTCCTGTACCATTCTATTAAAGTATCTACGGGTGTGTTCTTTTCAAAAGTGATGGTCAGCGGGAACTGTTGTTCATCCACCTTCACCAGCGCTTCCTGTAACATGGTATGTTCCATAGTCTTCTGTTTTATAGTTTATGATAGGTTATACATGCTGTTGAGGAAATCGTCTGCTTCGGCAGCTTCTTCGCCGGAAGTAAGCAGGGTTACAGCGCTCAGGGGCAGACTGTCATTATCCAGCAGCTGCTGTAATACATAGTTAAAATGCGCCTCCAGCTGTTCCATGGTTTCACGGCGGAACAGGTCTGTATTGTATTCCAGGATCACCTGCAGACAGTCGTCATGCACAGTGAATTTAAAGGTGAGGTCTACCTTGCTGGTCAGGTAACCCGGATTGTATTCCGTTACCTGCAGGTCACTTTTGTCATCGAACGTCATGGGAGCATCTGTTAACTGTACCCATACATCTGTAAGCGGCGCGCGGCGGTTATCAAATTCCAGGTTCAGCGCGCGCACCAGCTCATCAAAAGGATAGTGCTGGTGTGTGTAGGCGTTGGTAACCGTTTCTTTTACTTTATTCAGCAGCTGGCGGAAAGTGAGCCCGCTGCTGAACTGTGTGCGCAAGGCCAGCATATTCACAAACAAGCCTACCAGCGGCTCCACATCTTTGTGTGTGCGGCCGGCAATGGGTGCACCAATGATCATATCTTCCTGGCCGGTGAAGCGGTTCAGCAGGGCTTTTACGGCTGCTACCAGCGCCATGAACAGGGAAGCGCCTTCCTGCTGCGCACAGGCTTGTAATTGTGCAGTAATGGTTGCAGGGATAGAAAAGCTATATACATCCCCGTTAGTAGTACGTTCTGCCGGGCGGGGATAATCTGTAGGGAACTGCAGCACCGGCAGCTCGCCGGCAAACTGCTGCTGCCAGTACTGGGCCTGCTCCCGTAATGCGGCATCGCTCAATTGGGTATTTAACCACGCTGCATAATCTTTATACTGGATACCTAAAGGCGGTAAAGGATTTGCCAGCTGTTTGCTGTAGGCGGCATACAGTATGAAGAGCTCTTTTACCAGGATCTCCTCGGACCAGCCATCGGAAATAATATGATGGGTATTGAACAGGAAAATGAACCGGTCTTTTGCCAGCTGCAGCAGCTGCGTACGGATCAACGGCCCCTGCTGCAGATCAAAAGGTATGGCCATGGCCTGCAGAGCTATTTTCTTAGCCACTTCCAGCGGGTCCTTAACGGATTGCAGGTCCGTGGTGGAAAGGGGCACTTCCATTACAGCATGGATCTTTTGCTGTACGGTGCCGCCACTGCTTACAAATGTGGTACGCAGACTTTCATGCCGTATTACCAGGATGGTGATGGCCTTTTGCAAAGCGGCTTTATCCAGTTTACCTTCCAGTATAAATGCCGCGGGCATATTGTATAAGGCGGGTTGTGATCCAAACTGGTCCTGGATCCACAATCCTTTCTGGGCCGGTGTTACGGGATAATAAGTTTGCTGCACTGCAACAGGTATGGGCTGGTAAGCGCTGGTAGATGCGCTGTTTATGAAAGCGGCCATTTGCCTGATGTCAGGGCGGGCAAACATATCACTTAGTTTCACTCCTACTTCAAACTGCTGGTAGATGCGGGATATAACCTGCATGGCTTTTAAAGAAGTGCCGCCGGCTTTAAAGAAGTTTGCCTTGCGTCCAATATTATTCAAACCCAGGATGGATTTCCAGATAGTTTCCAGCTGCTGTTCCGTTTCACCCTGCACAGGTTCATAGTCAGCCGGATCCAGCACCAGGGCTTCCGGTTTGGGCAGGGCCCTTTTATCTACCTTGCCGTTAATAGTTAAGGGAAACTCTGTCATGGGTACAAACCAGGCCGGGATCACGTTCTCATTCAGCTCAGTTTCCAGGTAAGTGCGTAGCTCTGTAATTGTTATACCGGGTGCTATGTAATAACAAACCAGCTCGTTCTGGTGATCACTGTTCTTATGCGCCAGTACTACTACTTCCTGCATACCGGGCATACCCAGCACAGCCTGTTTAATTTCGTTCAGCTCTACACGGATGCCGTTCACTTTCACCTGCTCGTCCAAACGGCCAAGTATTTCTATGTTGCCATCCGGCAGGTACTTACCCATATCGCCGGTTTTGTGCATCAGCTCTATACGGTCTTTCACAAAAGGGTTCTGGATAAATACGCTGGCTGTTAAAGCCGGGTCTTTATAATAACCCTTGGTCATGAAAGGGGTACGGATGTATACTTCCCCTATCTTACCCGGCTCGCATAACTGGCCCTGGTGTAAGATCATTACAGCCGTGTTGCTGATAGGCTGCCCTACGTGCATTACCTGGGAAGCATCTGCCGGGGCTTCTTTAATACGGTAAAAGGTTTTGGCCAGAGTAGTTTCAGATGTGCCGTATAAATTCACAATCTCTACATGCTGTGCTCCGGTGGCAAACCACAGCTGCAGATCCTTGCCATACAATGGCTCGCCGGCCATCAGGATATGTTTCAATTCCGGCAGGCGTACTTCCGTAGCATCCTGCACAGCTAATTCTTTGCTCATTAATCGCCAGAGGGAGGGCACACAATGCACCAGCGTTACGCGCTGCGCTTCCAGCCAGGCCATCAGCGTAATTACATTGGAGCGAGTTTCCGGTAAAGGCACACACAAGGTCCCGCCACAGCTCAGGGGCAGCAGCACATCGCGCAGGGAAGCATCAAAGGTGATCTGTGAAAGCTGGCTTACCTTAAAAGTTTCATCTACGCCAAACTCTTTCAGCTCCCAGTGTATAAAATGGCTCAGGCTATCATGGCAGCCCAGGAACGCCTTGGCAGCGCCGGTGGAGCCGGAGGTGTAAAAAATATAGTTACTGTCGCCCGGCTCATTGATCAGCGCCGGGTTTTCAGCTGAATAATTCTCATAAGGCAAATCTTCCATTATCAGCAGGTGCGGTATGTCCAGCTCCAGCTCGCGGATCAGGGTTTGCGCTGTTTGCTGTAAGGCGCGGCAGGTGATCAATACCCGTGTAGCCGTTTGCGTGAACATCTGCAGCAAACGCTTACGGGAAAAAGCCGGGTCCATAGGCAGGTACACCCCGCCTGACTTAAACACTGCCAGCAGCGCAGTAGCAAGCTGAATACCTGCAGGCACCAGCACGCTCACCACTTCCTCTCTACCCATGCCTTTTTCTCTTAACAAGTGCGCCAGCTGGTTAGCCTGGTTATTCAGCTCCCGGTAAGTGACCTGCTGCGTTTCTTCCGCAACGGCTATATTATTGGGCACGCGCAGCGCCTGTTGTTCAAATACGGTATGTATGATCCTTTTATTCATAAAAAGAGATTAATAGTCGTTACTGATACTTTCCAGTTGATGTACGGGTGCATGCTGGCGTATGCGGGGTAAGTGAGCGCTAAGGGCGGTTAAGGACTGCTCCGGCTGTTGCAGGATGGCATTCATTAACCCCAGCAGGTTATCTTTCATTTGCACCATGGTGCTTTCCTCAAACAGGTCTGTGTTATATTCCAGGATCACGCTGATGGTACTGCCTGTTTCAATAAACTTCACCGTCAGGTCTACCTTGCTGTAGGTATGGCCGGTTTCAAAAGCTGTGATCTTCAGGTTGGCATCTTCAGCCTGTACCCAGGGGGTATCACTATGCTGCACCCATACATCCGTTAAGGGAGAGCGGCTGGTATCATGTTCCAGGTGTAAGGCTTCCACCAGCTGATCAAATGGATATACCTGGTGTTCATAAGCGCCCAGTAAAGTTTGTTTTATGTTCTTCAGCAGCTGTAAAAAGTTATTGTCTGTTTGCAGCCTGGTTCTGATGGCCAGCATGTTCACGTACAGGCCCAGCTGTTCATCCAGGTCTTTATGTACGCGGCCTGCTACCGGCATGCCGGTTACAATATCATCCTGGCCGGAGTAGCGATATAACAGCACTTTTACCGTAGCTAACAGACACATATACACGCTTACATCCTGCGCACGGGCCAGCGCTTTAATACCTGCAGTTAAGGTTTCATTGATCTCAAATTCCAGCGTAGCACCATTGGTGGTTTTGGCTAATGGCCGCGGGTGATCAGTAGGCAACTGCAAGACAGGCGCCAGATCTTCAAACTGCTGCAGCCAGTAACGGCGGTGGGCTGGCCAGCTTTTATCGTTCATCTGGTTATTTAACCAGGCTGCATAATCTTTGTACTGGATCTTCAGTGCAGGCAAGGCTGTGTTCTTATTATTATACAATGCCAGCAGCTCTTTTACCATTACCTGTATTGACCAGCCATCGGAGATAATATGGTGCATGGCAAATACGAACACATGCTGATCTGCTGCAACCTTTAACAGCATAGCCTTTAACAGCGGGCCGTTTTCCAGGTCAAAGGGTGTGCGGAACAATTGACTGGCCATATGCTGGGCTGTTTGCATGGCCTGCGGATCATTGGTCAGGTCTTTACAGTCGATATGAAAGATCTGCGCACCCGCCTCCTGTACCCGGAACTTAGGTACACCGTCAACTGCTGTAAAAGTGGTGCGCAAACTTTCATGACGGGTTATCAGCTGGAGAAAGGCCTGTTCCAGTGCTGTTATATTTAAATCACCTTGTAGCATAAACGCGCCGGGAATGTTATAGGCTGCCTGTGCATCTTCCAGTTGGTCCATCATCCACAAACGTTTCTGGGCATGTGTTACATCATAGTAGGGCTGTGGGACTACCGGTGTAATGCCCGTGGCAGGCGCCTGCTTATTCAGCAGGAAAGCGCTTAGCTGCGCAATGCTGGCATGGGTAAATATGTCGTTCACCTTAATGAGCACATTGTACTTTTTGTACACGCGGGAAATAAGCTGTATGGCTTTAAGAGAGGTACCGCCTACTTTAAAGAACGATACATTGCGGCCTACCCGCGGAAGGCTTAACAGCTCTATCCACATGGCTTCCATCTCCTTTTCCGTATCATTAACCGGCGCTTCATAACCGGCATCTTCTATTACTGCTGCGGGTTTAGATAGCATCTTTTTATCTACCTTCCCGTTAATGGTAAGCGGGAAACTTTCCATTTGAATAAAAAAGGCAGGCATTATATTCTCATTCAGGGCATAAGCCAGCTGCTTACGCAGCTCTTCTACCGTAACAGCGCCGGTATAGTAACATAACAGGTCGTTGCCATTATCGTTATTTTCAGCAGCTACAATTTCCACCTGCTGTACGCCGCTTACTTCCAGCACCCCTTGCTTCACTTCACCCAGCGTTACGCGGATGCCGTTCACTTTTACCTGGTCGTCTGTACGGCCCAGCACTTCAATATTACCGTCTGCATTAAACCGGCCCATATCGCCGGTTTGGTGCAGGGTATCTTTAAAATCCACCAAAGGATTTTGTATAAACACTTCGCGGTTCAGGGCCTCATTGCGGTAATAACCTTTGGTCATGAAAGGGGTGCGGATATAAATATTACCCACTTCATTCACCGCGCAGGGAATGCCATCGTTCATGATCAGCACTGCAGCATTGTCAATAGGTTTGCCGGCATGAATGGCCAGCTGCGGATTATCAGGCAGCTCACCAATGCGGTAAAAAGTTTTGGCCAGCGTGGTTTCAGAAGTGCCATACAGGTTCACGATCTCCACATGGGTACCTGCAGCGCTGCGCCAGTTCTGTATATCTTTTACATATAGCGCTTCACCAGCCATGAGTATGTATTTCAGCTGCGGGAATATGCCGGGTTGCGGATTTTGCAGCAGCTCTCTGGTAATAAGGCGGAACAGTGCCGGCACACAATGCACCAGTGTAACACCGCTGTTATTGATCCAGTCTATCAGCTGCAGCACATTGGATTTAATGCCCGGCTCCGGCATACATAATGTAGCGCCGCAGCTCAGGGGCAGAAAAATATCCCGCAGGGAAGCATCAAAAGTGAACTGCGACAGCTGGCTGATCTTATCTTCAGCAGTTATTCCAAATTCCTTCAGCTCCCAGTGTATAAAGTGGCTCAGGCTCTGGTGGCAGCCCAGGAAGGCTTTTGCGTCGCCGGTAGAGCCGGAGGTATAAAAAAGATAATTGCCATCTTCCGGGTCATTGATCAGTTCCGGATTGGTAGCTGCCAAACTATCAGCGCCTTCAAACATCAACATTTCATCCAGCACCACCAGCTGCGGTATAGCTATCTGCAAGCCGTCCAGCAATTCCAGGATAGCTGCTTTTTGTGCAGCAGGGATGATCAATACTTCCGGTGTGCTGAGTGTGAACATTTGTTTCAAACGCTTGCCGGAAAAAGCGGTATCTATAGGCAGGTATACGCCGCCGGCTTTAAAGGCTGCCAGCAAAGCAGCTACCAGCGCACCGCCGCCGGGGATCATCACCCCCACCATGCTTTCCCGGCCAATACCCAGGCTGCGTAAATAATGGGCCAGGCGGTTGGCCGCTGCATTCAGTGTGCCATAGGTAAGGCTGCGCTGTGCTTCCTGTATGGCTATACGTTCCGGCGCTTGCGCGGCCTGGTTTTCAAATAGCGTATGAAGAATTTTCTTATTCATATTTATCTTTTGAAGGCGTTTAAAAATCTGCGCTGATGGCGGTGGTGGCAAACTGCCATTGCTCCTGCTGTGTACCGGAGAGCTGCTGTTTCAGTGCTACAGGCGTTAGCTGCATGTTCTGTTGTACAGCATTCAGCAGCTTCACCAGCTCATCTTTCATAGCTGCAATGGTGGCGGGTAAGAACAGGTCTGTACTGTAATTGATGGACAGCTGTAAACCATTTTCCACTGGTTTAAAGGCAAACGTGAGGTCAAACTTGCTGGCGCCATCATCTATATCCAGCGTTCTTAAGGTAATGCCGGCATAACGTTCTCCCGTGCTGTGTATGGATGTAAAGCTTTCATACTGCAGCATTACATCAAACAAATGAGAGCGGCCCGGATCACGCTGCAGGTGCAGGTCTTCTACTACCTGGTTAAAGGGATATATGCCATGCTCATAAGCCTCTATAAAACATTTTTCTGTTGCGGTTAATACTTCTTTGAAAGATTGCTGCACGGGCAGCTGGCTGCGTACTGCTATCATGTTGGTATAAAAACCGATCTGGTTTTCCAGCTCCGGGTGGTCGCGGCCGCCAATGGGCACGCCTACTACCAGGTCTTTTTGCCCGGTGTAACGGTATAACAGCAGGTTCACGGCTGCCAGCAATACGGAGAAAGGCGTTACCTGCGTTTCTGTGGCCATACGGTCAATAGCTGCGCTAAGAGCTGCATCCAGCATAAACCAGGCAGTGCTGCCGCGATGTGTTTTCACTGCCGGCCTGGTTTTGTCGGCAGGCAGGTGCAGCACCGGTACTTCTCCTTCAAACTGTTTCAGCCAGTAACGGCGGTGTGCTTCCATAGCACCCTGCTGCATTTGCTGGTTACGCCAGTGTGCATAATCTTTATACTGCAGGCGCAGTGGGGCTAAGGGCGCAGGCTTTTGCTGCACAAGAGCGCCATACAGCTGCCATACTTCATTGATCAGTATTTCCAGCGACCAGCCATCGGAAATAATATGATGCATGGTAAAGCTGATGCGGTACACCTCATCCTGCAGCTGTATCAGCAGCACCTGCATTAAGGGGCCCTGTTCCAGGTTAAAGGAGCATTTTGCAGCCTCTTCCAGCAGGCGGGTTAATTGCTGCTGCGGTGCGTTCTCCTTACGGAGATCTATATACGTTACTGCAAAGTTGGTGTTAGCGTGTACCACCTGTTTGGGTTCCCCATCCACACGAATGAAGGTGGTACGCAATATTTCGTGACGGTTAATGAGCTGTTGGAAAGCTTCGCGGAAGGCGTTAATATCCAGTTGCCCTTCCAGCATGGCAGCGCCGGTCATATTAAAGGCGGTTTGCGCGGTCTCAAATTCATTCATCATCCATAACCTGCGCTGGGCCTGACTCACCTCGTAATAAGGCTGTTCGGGTATTACGTCAATAGCTGCTATTTCTTTTTTACCGGCCCGTTCTATCATCATGGCCTGTTCTTCAATAGTAGTATGGCGGAACAGCTGGCGTAAAGGTACCCGTACCTGGAAAGCCTGTTGGATGCGGGCTGCCAGCCGGGCCGCTTTCAGCGATTGACCACCTACTTCAAAAAACCGGTCCTGCACGCTGATATGATTGTGGCCCAATACTTCTTCCCATAAACCGGCCAGCGTTGTTTCTGCTATATTACGCGGCGCTATAAAATCATTGTTATGCACCAGGCCCATTACTTCGGGGTCAGGCAATGATTTACGGTCGGCCTTGCCGCTTACATTCAGCGGAATACTACCCAGCTGTATAAACCATGCCGGCACCATGTATTCCGGTAAGCGTTGCAGCAGGTAGCTGCGCAGCACCGCGCTTTCTATATTCACTTCGCTGGTAAAATAGGCTGCCAGGTAAGGCTCTGCGCCTTTTCCGCTGCGAGCCAATACCACCACATCTTTCACCTGCTCATGTTCAGCCAGCGCATGTTCTATTTCACCGGTCTCTATGCGGTAACCGCGGATCTTCACCTGCTGGTCTGTACGGCCCAGGTATTCTACATTCCCATCCGGCAGCCAGCGGGCAATATCGCCGGTATGGTATAAAGTATCATTGGCTTTATGCGGATTGCTGATAAACTTTTCTTTGGTAAGCGCAGGCTGGTTCCAGTAGCCTTTAGCCAGCCCTATCCCACCGATGTATAATTCACCGGTTACGCCAATGGGCGCCAGCTGCAGTGCTTTATCCAGCACATACAGCTGCAGGTTGCTGATAGGCTTACCAATAGGTATCACCACATCATTAGGCCGGGCGCTGTAATTGCTTACTTCCACAGAGGCCTCCGTAGGCCCGTAATGGTTATGCAGCCCGCAGGATAATACGGTAAAAAACTGCTTTACAAACTCCGGCTTCAGCGCTTCCCCGCTGCAATACACCTGTTTCAGGGATTGCAGCTGCCGCACCTTTTCCGCATCCAGCGCCTGTAAGAACAAGCCTAACATGCTGGGCACAAAATGGATCTGCGTAATACCGTGTGCGGCCACCAATGCAGTTAATAATTCGGGATCATAAGCAGCATCTTTGGGGCACAGCACCAGGCGTGCACCATAACACAGCGGCACAAAAAATTCCCATACAGATACATCAAACACATAAGGGGTTTTCTGCAGCACCACATCTGCCGGGGTAATATTGTAATACCCGTGCTGCCAGTGTAAACGGTTCACCACGCCCTTATGCGCTACCATCACCCCTTTGGGCTGGCCGGTAGAACCGGAGGTATAGATCACATAAGCCAGGTCAGTGGCAGTACAGGTATGTTCAGGATTCTTATTACTACAGGCGGCAATGCTAGCCCAGCTGGCAGCCAGCGGTAAGGCTATGGCCAGCTCCGGTATGGCACTATCTGTAATGGCCACACGGGCTTTGGTATCGTTGAGGATATAATGCATCCGTTCCAGCGGGTATTCCGTGGCAATGGGCACATAAGCCGCTCCTGCCTTTAAAATGCCTAACAACGCTATCACCATCCATTCAGAACGGTCCATGATCAGCGCTACCAGGTCATTAGGACCCAGCTGATAATTGGTTTGCAGGTAATGGGCCAGCTGGTTGGCCTTTTCATTCAGCTCTGTGAAGGATAAACGTTTTTCTTCAAACACCAGGGCTGTAGCATCCGGGCGTAAGAGCACCTGCTCTTCAAACAGCTGTGCCAGGGTTTTATCATCCGGGAAATCAGCGGCTGTATCATTAAAAGCCAGCAGCTGCTGCTGTTCTGCTGCGGTTAAGATGGAGCTGGCAGCTACCGGTGTGCTTACACTGACGGTGATGTTGCGCAGCATTATTTCATAGAAGTCTGCAAAACGTTGTACGGTAGCAGCTTCAAAAAGATCGGTATTGTATACACAGGAGAGTACCCATTCCCCGTTCTCCTCCATCATATCAAAAATGAGGTCGTAGGCTGTGAAGTGCATATCCAGCGGTAAAAAGGAAGTGCGCAGTCCGTGAAATTCCATGGCACTTGCATTCACAATGGCCGGGTTTACATTAAACACGGTAGAGAATAAGGGTGTGCTGCTAAGGTCCTGCGGCAGATCCAGCTGCTGCATCCAATCGGCCATAGGCACATCCTGATGCTGCAGGCTGTTAATAAATTCCTGCTTCACGGCTTTCATATGGTCTGCCAGGCTGCAGCTTGCTGCCAGCTGGCTGCGCAGCGGCAGTATACCCGCGCAGTAACCAATGGTATTTTCATCCTGCGCTGCAAAACGGCCGGAGGCAGGTATGCCTACTATCACTTCATCCTGGCCGGAGAGCTTATGCATGAGCAGCATGTAGGCAGTCAGCAGCGTCATAAAAGGTGTTACGCCATTTTGTTTGCTAACGGTTTTGACTTCCCGCATTAATGCGGGAGCCAGGTGTTTGGACAAGCTGGCGCCGGTATAGGTTTTTACCGGGGGCCGTGCATGGTCCAAAGGCAGGGCCAGCACCGGCTGTGCGCCGGCGAACTTTTGCAGCCAGTAAGCAGTATGCTGCTTACGCTGTTCAGATGTGAGCTGCTGATCACGTTCACGGATATACTCCCTGAACTGCTGGGGCGCATCTAAGGTTATATTTTGCTGGGTGCAGATACCTGTATAATAACTGGCCAGGTCCTGCAGCAATACGCCTATTGACCAGCCATCAGATACTATATGATGTACGGTTAACAGTAGCAGGTAAGTGGCCGGGCCGGTACGCAGCAGGTCTGCATGGAACAGGGAAGGCTGCTGCAGCCCATCAAACAATACCTGGCTTTTTTCCTGTTTCCATTGCGTAATGGCGGCAGCTTGTGCGTCACCGGCCAGGTTGCTGCAATCGGCCAGGGAAAAACAAACCTCTGCATGTGCATGTATGATCTGTTGTTCGCCATCTGCACTGATACCTGTTCTTAACGCCTCATGCCGGTCCACCACTTTTTGTAAAGCCTGGTGCAGGGCTTCAACCTGCACGGGACCTTCCATTTGCACACAGGCATGTACATTGTAGGCCAGCGATCCGGCTTCCTCCATCTGCGCCAGCACCCATAACTGTTGCTGAGCAGCTGTTAGCGGCGCGTGGCTGTTCATAATCAGGCTATCCATGGCAGGTGCTGCCACTGTATCCTCATAGCGCGCTTCCGGAAAAAAGCCACCACCCATCATTTCCAGGATGGTTTCTTTTACCTTTTGTACAATGAGGTCAAGGTCCCGTTCAGTATGTGCGGCTGATAAGAAACAGATCCTTCTTTCCCAGGTGTAGATCCCCTTTTCTATCAGCATATAAAAGAACACATCCATTTCTATAGGCTGCAACAGCGGGTTGTATTTTCCAAAGGGTTCAAAGCGGAACAGTGAACCAAAGTGCACCATGCGGATGCTTACATTACAGGCTTCAAAAAAGGTGTTCAGCTTTGCGGCCAGGCGGGCGGTTTTTTCATTTACTCCATCCTGTAAACCGGTTCCTGCTTTTTTGATGTGCTGTAACACTGCCCTGGCAGCAGCCATGGCTAAGGGATGCCGGCAAAAGGTGCCGCCAAATACCGTCATCTGCGCACCGGGATAAGAATCATCTCCGTAGTTCCACCAGCCGCCGTCAATGGCATCCAGGAAAGCGGCTTTACCGGCTACAATACCAATGGGCATTCCACCGCCGGCAATTTTACCATAGGTAACAATATCGGCCTGTATACCCAGCTTAGCCTGCATACCGCCGGGATGCATCCGGAAACCGGTAATGATCTCGTCCAGTATGAAGGGAATATTTTTCTCTGCGGTGATCTGCCGCAGGCGCAGTAAAAAGTCTTTCGGGAAAAAGCCCGGGCGGCGGCTCTGCACTGGTTCTACCAATACTCCGCCCAGCTCATGTGCGTTAGCTATAATATATTCCAGCGCTTCATCGGTGCCATAGTTCAGCAGCACCATATCTTCTACCATACCCTGCGTGGTGCCGGGTGCTACCGGTGAAGTGTACACGTTGCTGCCATCACTGTGCGATTGTGCCAGCAGTCCGTCAAAGGTGCCATGGTAATATCCTTTGAACACTGCTACCTTGCTTTTACCGCTTTTGGTACGGGCAATACGCAGGGCATTCATCACCGCTTCAGTACCGGTATTGGTGAAGGTTACTCTTTCCACACCGGTTAGCTCATGCACCAGGTTGGCTACTTCGCCAGCCAGGTCCGACTGGGTGGCCAGCTCATACCCTTCTGTTAGCTGCTCCTGTATGGCGGCAGTAACAAAGGCCGGGCTGTTGCCAAAAAAGTTCACGCCAAAGCCCATGGCAATATCCACATACTCATTACCGTCAATATCTGTAAAATGCGCGCCTGCGGAATGAGCTGACACAATGGGATACAGCACTTCTTTCAGGGCCTGCCGGAAACCTAATGAATTGATCCAGTCGGAAAGCACGCGGCGGTGCTGTTGTACAAATTCTTTGGAGGCGCCGGTTTTGGCGTTATAACGTTGTATAAAATTTTCCAGGAAAGCCAGCTGCCGGAATGAGAGCGGCTTATCTTCTGCCAGCTTTACGGGGTTGAATTTTACAGTTTCCTGTTTAGCTGCACGAATGGGAGCAGTGGCTGCTTTCATAGCAACCGCAGGCCGCTCCTGCATTGCGGCTGTCTCCATGGTTGTTGTCACTGATCTTTCACCTGCTGTTACCATAGTCCCGGCAGCTACTTGCACTGCACTTTGCCCATACATAGATGCATGTGCTCTATTATCCACATCTCCCGCCACAGGCGCTTGCGCCATCACAACAGCACCATCTCCACCAACAGGCATTCCCTTCAGCACCTGCAGCTGTGCATTCATCAGCTCCATTTGTTTGAGCAATATATTTTCCAGCGTATTATTGGAAGCCGGCAATGCAACAGCAGGCACAGGCACACTTACAGGCGTAACAGCTGCCGGCATTTGTGCTACCACTGCCTGCGCTATCATAAACGTATAACCTAAAAAGTCGTTCTGATCCTGCATCATGGGCGATGACCATTCTGCAGACTGGAAACCCGTACGGGTAAGCAGCTGCATCCACATCTCACGCGACATCAGCGGGTAATCCGGCCGTACCTGCTGGTCCTCAAAGCGCCACCAGCCTTCTGTTAAGCCAAAGGTGAGGTCCAGCCAGCGTTGTTTGCGCACGCCTTCTATCAGCATCAGTACCCCGCCCGGCGCCAGTAAGGAGCGCACATGCTGCAGGGTTTGCGTCATATTTTTGGTGGCGTGCAATACGTTGGCCGCAATGATCATATCATAGCCATGCTGCGGGTATTGCTGTGCAATGGGATCCTGCTCTATATCCAGCTTGCGGAAATCCACAAAGGGATAGGCGCTGAACTGTTGCTTGCTGTTATGCAGCAGGTAAGTGGAAATATCTGTGAAGGTGTACTCCACCGGCCTTGTGTTCAATGCTTTCAGCACATAGGTAGTGGTGCCGCCGGTGCCGCCGCCAATCTCCAGTATCTTCACGGTTTTCTCCTGCGGGAACAGCGGCAGCCAGGCGCTTACAGCTTCCTGGCAGCAGGTGTTGAGCACCTGTGCGCCAAAGGAATTGGTGTATACCTGTGCAGCGCCATTGGTATCTGCTTTGGGAAATAATACTTCCAGCGGGTTTAAAACACCGGTTAATACTGCCGGCAATTGTGCAGCACAGCGTTGCAGCAGCATTAATTCCGCCTGCGCTTCGGGGTACTGCTCCAAACAGACAGCCATACGCTGCTGCGGGTTCACTGCCACAGGCGTTTGCAGCACTTCCCATACATCACTGTACTGCTGCAGTATGCCGCCTTCTTCCAGCATTTCTAAAATGCGGCGTAACAGGCGGTAGTGCGGCTTGGCTATACCCAGCTGCTGCGCAAGCTCGCCTAAACGAAATTGATGGCCCTGCCGCAACGGCATATGCAGCTCCTGTAAGGCCTGTATCACATAGTCCAGGCTAAGCACTTCCATTTCATGCAGCAGCTGCTGATATACGGGAAGGGCTTTTACAGGTACTGTTACCGGGGCTGCCATACTATCCATTGTTGGTACAGCAGGGCCGTTTTGTTCTTCAATATAATCTGCCAGGGCTTGTATGGTACTCAGCTCTTCAAACACCTGCGCAATACTTATTTTAATACCGTAGATCTTTTCAATTTTGCTAAGGGCTTCTACCAGCACAATGGAATCAGCGCCCATTTCCAGGAAAGGCAGCTGCACATCCAGCTGATCCGGCTGGGCATGCAGGGCAGCGGCCATAATATTTTGTATGGCTTCCAATACGCCGGTAGTAGCGGGTTTGGGAGCCGCTACCGGGGTAATAACACGGTATTGCATAGCTGGTTGTTCTTGCTTGTTCATGTATGATACAGGTTTTTCTATCCAGTATTGCTGGCGCTGGAAAGGATAAGCTGGTAAAGGAATGCGGGCGCAGGGCCAGGGTTGGTACACCGCCTGCCATTGAATGTGCGCGCCATTCACATATAAAGCGCCCAGTGCTTCCAGCAGCAAAGGCAGGTCCTGCTGTCCGGGTTTAACACTCATTACCTGCAGGCGTGCAGCCGTATCCGTAAAGTCGCGGCACATGGTCAGTAAGCTGGGTGCAGGCCCTATTTCCATCCATGCCGTACAATCTGTTTGTTCCAGGATGTGAATACCTTTTTCAAACTGTACGGGCGCCAGTATATGCTGTGTCCAATACTCCGGGGTAGCCAGCGCATCATGCATTACTTCGCCACTAAGATTGGAGATGAACTTGATATTGGGTTTGTGGTAGGTAACGCTATCTGCCGCCTCTTTAAAAGCCGCTACCATGGGCTGCATCAGCGGGGAATGGAAGGCGTGCGACACCTGCAATGCTTTGGTGCGTATGCCTGCTGCTGCAAAATGCGCAGCCACCTGCTGCACACCAGCAGCTGCACCGGCAATCACGGTCAGCTTAGGGCCATTGATAGCTGCAATGGAAACAGTATCCCGCAGTGTTGCCAGTTGTGCATCCACTGCATCGGCTGTTGTAAAAATGGCCACCATTTCACCGCCGGCAGGTAATTGCTGCATCAGCTGCCCGCGTTTGGCGATCAGCTTAACAGCATCTTCCAGGCTGAATACACCCGCTATACAAGCAGCGGCATATTCACCAACACTATGGCCTATTACTACTGTGGGCTGTATGCCAAAGGCTATCCACAGCTGCGCTAACGCATATTCAAAAGCAAACAATGCCGGTTGTGTATAAGCTGTTTGATGCAGTAAGGCTGTATGTGCGGGGTTAAATAAAACATCCGTCAGGGCTACTGGTAACCAGGGCTGCAATAATTCGCTGCACTTATCAATTGCATCTTTAAATACCGGGTAGGTTTCGTATAAAGTTTTACCCATACCCGTGTATTGTGCTCCCTGCCCGGTAAAGAGGAAGGCTGCACGCGGCGCACTTTTACGCTGGGCCGGAGCCGTAGTATCAGCTGCCTGTAAATAGCTTTGCAGCTGTGCCTGTACTTCCTGCACATTAGCTGCGGAAACAGCCATGCGGTAAGGGAAATGTGTGCGTGCAGTGGCAGCGGTGTAGCAAACGGAGGTTAATGTTATATCATCCTGCTGAAGGTAGCTTATGTATTTGCGGCACAGGTCCTGCAGAGCTGTTTTGTTTTTGGCAGATAATAACAGCAGGTAATGCGGCGCTTCTGTAACGGCTTTGCTGGCAGTAGCAGCTTCTGTGATCAGCACATGGCTGTTGGTGCCGCCAAAACCAAAGGAGCTAATACCGGCCACCCGCTTTTTGCCTTCCGGCACTTCCCATGCAGTATGCTGCACCGGTATGTGCATGGGCAGCTGCTGCAGGGAAATATTAGGATTTAAGGACTGAAAGTTAAGTTGAGCGGGTATTTCCCGGTGCTGCAGGGCCAGCACGGTTTTAATAACACCCGCTATACCGGCTGCAGCTTCCAGGTGGCCAATGCTGGCCTTTGCAGCGCCTATCCATAAAGGATGCTGCCGCCCTTCTTCCATGAGCACGTTTTTCAGCGCATTCATTTCAATAGGATCGCCTAAAGGTGTACCGGTGCCATGTGCTTCAATATAGCTTACTGCAGCGGGTGTTATCCCTGCCTGCTGCATGGCCTTCATTATTACGGCCTGCTGTGAAAGCCCGTTGGGTGCGGTAAGGCCATTACTACGTCCATCCTGGTTAATGGCGCTGCCGCTGATAACAGCCAGCACCGTATCGCCATCATCCATAGCAGCCGACAGCTTTTTTAAGATCACCACACCGCAGCCTTCTCCCCTCACATAACCGTTGGCGTTAGCATCAAAGGTTTTACACTTACCATCTTCAGATAACATGCTGGCTGCGCCAAATACTTCGTTCAGCTCAGGGCTTAATAATAAGTTCACTCCGCCGGTTATAGCCATACGGCTTTCTCCGTTGCGGATACTGTTACAGGCCTGGTGTAGTGCTACCAGGGAGGAGGAGCAGGCCGTATCAATAGCCATGCTGGGGCCTTTCAGGTCCAGGAAATAAGACAAGCGGTTGGCCAGTATGGAAAACGCGCTACCTGTACCTGCGTATGGGCTTAACGCAGCATCCGCAGCCAGCTGCATACGTGCATAATCATTTCCACTAACACCAATGAATACACTGGTATCAGAGCCGGCCAGCTTTTCTTCTGTAAGGCCGGCATGCTCCAGCGCCTCCCAGCATACTTCCATCATAATGCGCTGTTGCGGATCCATACAGGGCGCTTCTTTGGGCGATACACCAAAAAAGGCCGCATCAAAAGCATCAATGTTACTAATGTAGCCACCGGGTACGGCCAGGCCGTTCATAGGTGTAAGGGCGCGGCGTGCTGCAGTCATGGGCCCTACGGCACCTGTTCCATTCTTCAGCAATTCCCAATAAGCAGCGGCATTCTCTGCACCCGGAAAACGGCAGGCCAGCCCGATGATGGCAATGGGTTCCGTTACAGTATGATCAGCAGGGGCAGTAGTGGTTTGTACTGCTGCGCCGCTCAAATGTTCTGTTAAAGCCTGTATGTTGGCAAAGTTCCAGGCAAGGGTAGTATCCAGCTCCCGCTGCAGCAGCTGCCCTAAGTGACCGGCCAGCTCCACAGCTATCATAGAGGTTACGCCCAGTTCTGCAAACGCACGGGAAGGATCTATATTTTCAGGGCGTACCTGCAGGCGGCCGGAGAGGAATTGAATAATATGCTGGCGGATAGCAGCGGCCGACAGCTCCTGCAAAGGTGGTACAGCAAGGGCTGCGGGTTCCGGCGCAGCCTGCATTTTCTCCAGCTCCTCCAGCACAGCGTTATACTCCCCTTTTAAAAGATCATCCAGCAGCATAAACCTTTTTATTTTGCCGCTGGTGGTTTTGGGAATATGCTTTACCGGCACCACCTGCTGCACACGAATGCCCAAACGGGCCGCTATCAGGGCTTTCAGCGCCTGTGTTAATGGGTAGAAACTTTCCAGTGATTTTTTATACAGTACAAATAATACCAGCGCATCTGTTTGCGTAGCCGTATCCGGCACCCCGCAGGCTACTATGCGGCCGGTATCTATTTCATCCAGCTCCTCTGCAATGCGCTCAATATCGTGCGCATAATAATTGAGGCCTCCCGCAAAAATGATATCCTTGGCACGGCCGGTAATAAACAGGTTGCCTTCCAGCACAAAACCCAGGTCGTAGGTATTGAGCCAGCCGGCTTTGATCACCTCTCTGGTGGCAGCAGGATTATTATAATAGGTTTTGGTAACGTTATCGCCGCTGATCTGCACATACCCTACTTTACCTTCATCCAGCACTTCATTTTTTTCATTGGTAATGCGGATACGGCAATTAGGCACCGGCTTACCCAGGTTGGCAAATTCCACCTGGTTTTCCGTAGCATCTACCTTTACCCGCTGCCCTACACCCAGGCGTAAACGGGAAAGACGGATGCCCGTAAGCGGGCGGGCCGGTGGCGGGAAAGCCACGGCCAGCGTAGCTTCTGCCAGGCCGTATACGGTAAACATCACATCCGGATGTAAACCATACGGCTGCATGGCAGCAAGAAAAGTGCGGCACAGGTCCATGGAAATAGGCTCTGCACCATTAAAGATCAGGCGGACGGAGGAGAGGTCAATATCTTTCAGCGCATTTTCATCTAAGCGCTGTAACAAATGTTTATAGCCAAAGTTGGGCGATGAGGTGAGCGTAGCCTTATGGGCCGACAATACCTGTAACCACAATGCCGGCCTGCGTATATACAGGTCCGTAGGCATCATATATTGCTGTGCACCCAATACCAGCGGTACCAGGTGAAAGCCAATAAGACCCATATCATGCGTAAGCGGCATCCAGCTGCAGGTAGCATCGGTCTTTGAAATAGCGCCTGCGCTGATGATAGCGCCTACATTCGTGATCACGTTATGATGGGTAAGCGTAACGCCTTTAGGGGTGCCGGTAGAACCGGATGAAAACTGGATGAACGCAATATCATCTGCAGCAGGCATCTGTATATTCCCTTCCCGTTCATGCTGCATCATATCCTCAAACAACAGCAAACGCCCGCCGGATAAGATCTCCTGCATGTTCATTGCAGGATCATCGGCAGACTTTTCCAGGTTCGTATGTACGCGGCGGTTAGTAAGCAAATAAGGGTGGTTTAAGATCTTCCAGATCCTGCACAGTTTCTGGTTGCTCTCCGTATAATGCGCTACGGCCAGCGGTACCGGCCGTATTCCGCCCATAAGGGCTGCCCAGAATGTTACCAGGAAGCTGTGATTATCATCCACCTGTAATACCAGCTCATTACCCGGCTGCATGCCCTGCTGCTGTAAATAACCCAGGCAGCTAAGCGCCTGCGCATACAGCAGGTTGTAGGGAACAAAGGTTTCCTGCTGGCTGCCGCTTATGAATGTAATACCGGTATGTGCCTCATTTTTAAGCATGAGGAGGGCTTCCGTCAGTGACGGTGGGATTAATTCCTGTTCCATAAATGACATAGAAAGTGCAGGTTAAATACTACATGGTTATATCCATTCTAGGCTAATAGGATCTTACTCCAGTCTGCTGCGTAATCGTATTTGCGGGATAAAAGGGTCAGTCCTATGCCGGTTAGTCCTTCCAGGATACCGGTGTTATTCCCTGGTGGTTCCTCCTTTTCCAGCGCGGCCTGCGCCAGCGTAAGGGTTTGATCCATCCAGTAATGATATCCTTTTAGCAAGTCCTTTCTGCCTGTGAAGGCAAATAATCTTTTATATAAAATAGCAACCCCGGCAGCGCCATATTGTACAGAGGCATTGTGTATGCCGGTATGCGTTTCATTTTTTCTTAACAGGGTATTGAGCGCGATTAATTCTGCCATACGCAGGTAATTTGAATTTTTGCACAACAGCGCCGCCCTGCAAAGCAGCAATGCATGTCCCAGATCACTGCTGTCCCAGCCCAGGCTGTTATTGTACAATGCTACCTTTTGTTCATTATCGATCCGGTAAGGAAAAAAAGAGCATTTATCAGCGGACTGGTCTACCTCCTGCCGCAACCTTATCAGCTGGTGCACACAGCTTCCGATAATGCTGCCGGTTTTCGGATAGCTTACCAGGTGCGCCACATCTGCTACTACCATTAGTAATCCGCAGATCCCTTTTGCCAGTCCCATGTCCGTTTCCTTTGTTTCATACGGCAAAAGGAATAATTCCTGCTCGCACATCCATTGCACATGATTAGCAATGGGTTCAAAATGCCGGTCCAGTAAAAGCTGCCTCGATTCAAACGCCGACGGTAAATTCTTAAAGTAGTAGAGTACACCGGCCCAACCTGTCAGGTAACCCATTGAAGGTAATGTTGTGATGTCAAAATCAGTGTCGGTTACCAGCTGCTTGTTCCAGTCATTTACACGTTGCACCAAAGGTTGCAATACCAAATTTTCCGTTTGTATTTGTTGCAACAGATGCGCCAGACAGTTAAAAAAAAACGGGTATCTTCCTAAGGTTGCGGTGGCACTGTCTTGCTGTTCCAGATCATTTATAACTACTTCCAGGCACTGGTTCCGTCGTGTTAAATGATCGTTATCTGTTGTTGCTTTATACAGGTAGTGATAAAAGAGCGCGAATGAAATATCCTGTATCCCAAACCCCGGTCTTTCATCAAATTGCCTGCCGATAATGGTTGTAAGTCGTTCAAGCACGTGGCTCTCCGGGGTTTCGGGTTTTATCATCGTTTGACAATATTAGTTAGAACAAATAAGAACCATTCGCTAACTGCCGGCATGAAACCCTGTAATGGTAGTAGGGAGCGTAGTAGGCACGGTATGATATGCTTGCCTTTTCTTGTCGGTTACCTCATTATTTATTATTTTTATTACTACTCTTTTTTCGAAGAGCAATTTGCCTGTGGTTCTAAATAAGTTTTCCATAAAGAAACGTTTGTAATGTGTTTAACCATATTTTTTACCGTGCCATGTAATTACAATTCAAATATCTACAGAACATGGCAGCAACAAAAATTAATTACATAAGATTGCCTGATGATTACACGAAATCCCCTTTTTCTATATAAAACACCTTTCCTCCTCACATGACCGATGTGGCAACAATAATTCCTGATGAACCGCGGCACAAAAGCCTTATAAACAGGCTGGGACTGCATATCCTGGTATGGGTGTTGTATTTTTTCTATGAGAACGGCATTGTAATGATCATAGAACCTTCGCAGGTTACGCTGTTCTCTACCCTTATCTTTTTCATCCTCAATGCTTTTATTTTTTATGTAAATACCTACCTCATACTCCCCTATACCTTTGGCCGCAAAAGGGCACCCCTGCTGGTATTGCTCACCTTTTTACTCTGTGTGCTGTACCTGGCGCTGAACTACATGATCACCCATAACCTGGAAAGCCACGAAATTCCTACGCTGTATACCATACAAACTATAAAGTCGTTTATATTACTACGGGTATTCCGTTTTATTTATTTTATATCGTTAAGCTATGGTTACTATCTTGCGCTGAACACTATTGCCAAAGAACGCCAGCTCCGTAAGCTGGATAAGTTGAGAATAGAGGAAAGCCGCCGCCAGGCCTCACTGGAAAAGGAGATCCTCAGTACAGAGCTCAGCTACCTGCGCTACCAGATACACCCGCACTTCCTGTTCAACACACTCAGTTTTATTTACACACAGGTAAGAACGGTTTCTGCCACGGCATCCAAAAGCGTAATGCTGCTGTCAGACATTATGCGCTATGCGCTGGATAACCATGATGAAGAGGGAAAAGTAGAGCTGGAAAGAGAGATCCAGCATATTATTAACCTGGTAGAAATACACCAGCTTCGTTTTAATAACGAACTGTATACGGAAATAAAGATCGGCGAGCCGGTGGAGTTTAAGTTCCGCAGAATAGCACCACTGCTGCTGATCACCTTTGTTGAAAATGCTTTTAAATACGGAGACCTGCAGGATGCCGCACATCCGCTACAGGTAAACATTTACATGAACGACGGCCAGCTGCATTTTTTTATCCGGAACAAGAAAAAAGTACCGTTCCCATCAGGAATTTCCGGTGGCATTGGCCTGGCCAACGTTAAGAAACGATTAAACCTGATGTATAATAACGATCAATATAAACTGGATATTGAAGAGGATAGTAATTTGTACACTGTTACCCTTAACCTAAACCTGTAATTTCTGTTATGCTATCTTGTATTATAATAGATGATGAACAGCACGCCATAGACCTATTGAAAAGTTACATTGAAAAAGTATCTTTCCTGGAGCTAAGGGGCACCTACAACAATCCGCTGAACGCTATAACAGCAACGGATGTAGACATTATTTTCATTGACATGCACATGCCGCAGCTTTCCGGCATGGACTTCATTAAGCTCATGAAAGGCAAGGCCAGGATCATCATCACCTCTGCCTTTAAAGAGTATGCGCTGGAAAGTTTTGAGTACGAAGTGCTGGATTATTTATTGAAGCCAATTTCGTTCGACCGCTTTCTGAAAGCCGTGCAAAAAGCCATGAACCAGCTTACCTTTGCAGAAGAGGACAATCAAACCAAACAAACAAAAAACTACATTGTTGTTAAAACAGATGCCAAGAATAAGCTGCAAAAAATAGAGCTGGATGAGATCGTGTACATAGAAGGCATGAAGAACTATGTAACGATCCACAAAGAGCAGCAGCAGGTGATGACCCTGCTGAATATGAAAGACCTGGACAACGATCTGCCTAAGGACCAGTTCATCCGCGTACATAAATCCTACATCATATCTATTGATAAAATAAAAATTATTGAGGGGAACCAGATATTTCTGAAGAATGTAAAAGAGAGCATACCATTAAGCGAAACCTACCGGCAGGCATTTTTTGACCTGCTGAAACAAACGATCATAGGGAATAAGAAGCCTATTTAATCAAAACCATAGTGTATGGGGCTATCCTTTTTTCCGGCACTGTTATGCAGGTGTCCTGCTAAACCATTTGAGGATACTGCCATAACGCCGGACATAACCACTTTATTGAACGACGCTGCTTTTATGGAAGCCATTCACCTGGCCTCCCCTGTATTGTACGAGCAATGCCGCAAGTACCAGGCAGGTGGAACAGATGTTTCCAAAAAACAGAAACTGCAGAACAGCCTAACCAAGTACTACAACCGTATGCGCAGCAGGCCTACGCCATTTGGCCTGTTCTCCGGCTGCACCACCCTGCAGTGGGGCGCTGACACACGTATTACTTTAGACAGTAGTAAATGGCAGCGGCACATCCGCTTTGATGTGGATTTTTTGTGCGCGCTGGTACAGCAGCTGCAACAGCACAAGGCCATCCGCCACCAGCTGCACTACCGCTTTAATACCTCTGTATATAAAGTAGGTAATGAATACCGGTATTATGAATACCAGCTGGAAAACAACCAGCGCAAATACCAGGTGAGCGCTGTAGCTGCCACGCCGCTGCTCATGCACTTAGCTGCGCTGTGCGGGAAAAAGGAAACTGCTTTTTATATGCTGCGCGATCATATTATTGCGCGGGAACAGGTGCCCGCAGCAGAAGCAGAACAATACCTGGAAGCGCTGATACAATCACAGCTGCTGGAAAGCAACCTGCACTTCCAGGTAACGGGTGTAGATTATTTAGACCGCATCATCCGCATACTGGAACCCATCCACGCAGCCAACCCGGATGCCCTGACCGGCCATTACTTACAGCAATTATTACAGTTGCAGCAACAGCTGCGGGAAGCGCCGGCTGCCGGTTATTTGCCCGCCGCGCTGGAAGCCATAGGCAACCAATTGAACACCGCAGGCTTTAGCTTCCAGGAAAACCGGCTGTTCCAGCTGGATGGCACGGTAGGTTGCAGGGAACAAACCGTGCACCAGCAGCTGCAGGAAGATATTATTGCAGCACTGGAAGTGTTACAGGTATTATGCGCCGGGCAAACAGACAGCCCCTGGCTGCAGCAGCTAAAAACTGTTTTTGCCAGCCGCTATGATACTGAACCCGTGCCCCTTACGCATATCATCGACCCCGACACTGGCATTATTACCAACGGGGGCGGTGGCATTGAGCTGGATGGGCAACCCCTGCAGGGCTTTGCCGCCAGTGCCTCCACTAACAACGCTGCGCAGGATACGCCTGACCGGCAAAAGGTGCAAACACTGATCACAGAAAAATTATTACAGGCGTTTAAACGTGACGACTACACCGTAACTTTTACAGATGCAGAGATCAATGGGCTGCGTAAAAAAATTACACTCCAGCCCCTGCCCGCTACTTTTTCCGTGATGTTCAGCTTTGTGAATGATGGCAATACTATCTTAATGGAAAATGCGGGCGGCGCCAGCGGCAGCACGCTGATAGGGCGTTTTGGCCATACGGATGCCACCATCCGCGCACTGCTGCAATCTATACATACCTTTGAGCAGGGCCGCCACCCAGGCAGCATCTTAAGCTCTGTAGTACACTTACCGGAAGACAGGACAGGGAATATTTTACAGCACCCTGCCGTGCGCTGCCTGGAAATACCTTACCTGGCACATTCCTCCCTGCCGCCGGAAAGACAGCTGTCTGTAGCAGACCTGTACATAACCCTGCAAAACAAAGAGCTGATCCTTTACTCGCCCCAGCATGAAAAAAATGTGCTGCCGCGTATAGACAATGCGCATAACTATGTATTTAATACCCTGCCGCTGTACCGCCTGCTGGGCGAGCTGCAGGGCCAGGGCAAACAAACAGCGCTCAGCTTTTCATGGAATATAACGTTACCGGGTATACATTTTTTTCCGCGCGTGCAATACCGGGAGGTGATCCTTTGCCCGGCGCAGTGGCATTTGTCCTTAAAACATTATAAAGACCTGTTGCAGCCCGATGGAGCTGCGGCCTTTTACCTGTTTGCCAGCAAATGGAAGCTGCCGCCCTTTTTTGTACTGGCCAATGGCGACCAGGCCTTGCTGGTAGACCAGGAAGATATAGCCAGCGTACAGGCTTTCATCAGCGCTATTAAAGACCAGCAGCAAATAGTGCTGAAAGAATTCCTATACGCCTCCGGCACTGTGAAGGATGAGCACAACAAACCTTACGCCCACCAGATCATTGCAGTAGTAAAAAATGAAACGCCCGCCAATGATCCTGTGCTGCAAACACCCGTTACCCTGCCGGAGCGGCATTTTGCTGTAGGGTCGGAGTGGTTATATTTTAAGCTGTATTGCAGCACGCATTACGCCAATGAGCTGCTGCAGCATACTATTGCCGCAGCCGCAGAGCTGTTCCTGCTGCATGGCCTGGCCGACCGCTGGTTCTTTATCCGCTACCAGGATCCCGAACCACACCTGCGCGTACGGTTTCACCTCACCAATATTATACATACCGGCGCAGTGATCCACCACCTGCAAACCACGCTGCAGCATGCCATACAAAGCCATTTTGTGTGGAAAGTGCAAACAGATACCTATTGCCGGGAGCTGGAACGTTATGGCGCAGCAGATATTACTGCTATTGAGCAGCTTTTTTATGCAGACAGTACGGATGTGCTGCAGCTGCTGCAACAGCACACAGATGATGCACAAACTCCTTCCCTGCTGTTCAGCGCCCTGCAGTATGCGGATGACCTGCTGACCTTATTCCATTTTACCCTGCCGCAAAAGCTGGCTTTTGTAACGCATCACCAGGATGCTTTTGAACGGGAGTTTAACCCCGGCAGGGAAGAAAAGGAAATTTACAACCAGTACTACCGGCAGCATACCGCTGAAATACAACAGCTGCTGCAAAATACGCGCCCCCAGCCTGCCTGGGCCCACCTGCTGCCGCCGTTGCTGGAAAAACGTAACAGCACGGCCTTACAACAGCTGGCAGGCGATCTGCTGCACATGCACATTAACCGCTTGTTCCATATGGCGCAGCGCCGTTATGAAATGATCATTTACAGCGTGCTGTATAAACATTACCGTTCCATGGTAGCAAGGCAGGGTACTGTTTAAAAGTGGTTTTGTTATATTGTGTGACTAAACCCACCCACGCATGACCACGGATCTGATACAGGTATTAATTGCACTACTGGCAGGCATTGGCGTTATTATACTGCTTACAGCCAAATACCGCGTACATGCCCTGTTTGCACTGTTCCTGGCCTGTTTTGTAACCGGCCTGGTGGTACAATTATCTGTAGCAGATATTATTACCGCCATGAAAGATGGTTTTGGCAACATCATGAAATCCCTGGGTTTTATTATAGTGCTGGGCACCACGCTGGGTGTGCTGCTGGAACATACCGGCAGCACCCGGGTAATGGCAGCATTTATATTAAAGATCGTGGGAGAACGGTATGCCGCTGTGGCCATGAGCCTTACAGGTTTTATTGTGGGTCTGCCCATTTTCTGCGATTCCGGTTACATTGTATTAAGCGGGTTAAACCAATCCCTGGCAAAACGTACAGGCATTTCCGTAGTTATTATGTCCGTATCACTGGCCACAGGTTTGTATGCGGTACATTGCCTGATACCGCCCCACCCCGGCGCTACTGCCGCTGCAGGCACCATAGGCGCTGATTTTGGAAAACTAATGCTGATGGGTATTGGCGTGGCTATTCCTGCAGCCATTGCAGGCGGCTGGTGGGCGCATTATGCAGGTAAAAAAATTCCCGTGGTGCAGCAGGCGGAAACATCCGAAGCCGCTAACAGCCCTGCACCACCGGTATGGCTGGCCTTTTTGCCGGTAGCAGTCCCCATTTTGCTGATTGCCATAGGCGCTTTTACCAATATTGAGAAAACCACTAATGGTACATTACGTTTCTTTCATACCCTGGGCGACCCTGTGCTGGCTTTATCCGTAGGTGTGCTGCTGGCCTTTGCAGGCGGCAGGGGCTGGAACAAAACCACTACCGGTAAGCTGCTGGGAGAAGCTGCTGAAAAAGCAGGTGGTATTTTAGTGATCATTGGTGCAGGCGGCGCTTTTGGAGCGGTGCTGGCTGCCGCAAAGATCGGGGAGCATGTAAGCGCAGCCGTACCCCTGGGCAGCTTTGGCATCGTGTTCCCGTTCCTGTTAGCCGCTTTGCTGAAAACAGCGCAGGGCTCATCTACCGTAGCTATTATTACGGCCGCTTCTATTGTGCAGCCGTTATTGCCGGCGTTAGGATTAGACAGCGATATGGGCCGCATTTTGTGCATACTGGCCCTGGGCGGCGGCTCTATGACGCTTTCCCATGCCAATGACGCCTACTTTTGGGTGATCTCCAAATTCTCCGGCCTGGAAATGAGAATCATGTTAAAGGTATACTCCATTGCTACCTTATGGATGGGATTAGTAACACTGCTGGTGGTGTATTTGCTTTCCCTGTTCTTGTTATAGCTTATAGATCACTCCATCTTTCATTACGAACTTTACCTGTTCCAGCGCTTTAATATCAGCTACCGGGTTGCCGCTTACTGCAATTATATCTGCCAGCATACCTTTACGGATACTGCCTATTTTAGCGCCCCAGCCAATAACTTCCGCATTACCGCTGGTAGCAGCCTGCAGCACGGCTTCTGTGGGCATGCCATATTCCACCATCTTTTCAAGCTCCAGGTAATTCTTACCATGTGAGAACACACCCACATCACCACCGGCACAAATGGTAACGCCGGCCTGTAAGGCTGCTTTAAAACTTTTATGTTTCTGCACCACACGTTCCGGTTCCGCATCAATACCCGGGCGCCAGCCTTTGTACATAGCGCCTGCTTCTACTGCCATAATGGTGGGACACAGCGCCACGCCTTTTTCTTTCATCAGGCGAAAGATCTCCGGCGTACCCATATCCCCGTGCTCAATGGTATGTACGCCCGCCAGGATAGCCCTGCGCATACCTTCTGCTGTACCGGCATGGGCTACTACATAACGCCCGCTGGATGCAGCTGTTTCCACGGCTGCCTGTAATTCCTCTATACTAAAAGTGGGAGCCGGCTGCTCATCCAGGCCCCAGCGGTAATCCGCATACACCTTTACAACATCTGCACCCTGGCCTATTTGTGTGCGTACTTCTTTGATCATGCCTTCCTTACCATCTGTTTCTGCCGCGCCTTTGGGCAGCTCCAGGTCGGCCATTTCGTTCTTAACTCCGTAGCTGCCTGTTGCTACAATAGCCCGGGTGGCAATCAGCAGGCGCGGGCCGGGTATTACGCCTTTGGCAATACTTTGTTTAAGGCCTACATCATCATACCCGGCGCCTTCTGTACCCAGGTCGCGGGCCGTAGTAAAACCGGCCATGAGGGTGGCCTTTGCATGTTCTGCTGCGCGTATAGCCCTTTCTGCCCGGGATTCTGTAAGCAGCTGCTCTTTCCAGGTAAGCTCGTTATACGGATGCAGGAACATATGCGTATGCCCCTCTATTAACCCCGGCAGCAAGGTTTGCTGCGGCAGGGCAATGCTGCGCACCTGCGCCGGTACCATGAAAGAACCCACCGGGCCGGCAGCTGCAATGGTATTCCCTTTTACCAGCACCTGCCAGCCTTTTTGCAGGGTGTGGCCGTCAAATACCTGCATGGGCTGCAGGAGTATGTAACCGGTATCCACAGGCTGCTGAGCCATTAGCCAGCTACCGTAAAAGCATAATATCAAACAAATAATACGCATAAAAGGCATTGTTATTACAAGATAACAACTTTGAGGGGCGGTGAAACCCATAATATTTTTCTACTTTTAAAATATAATTGCCGGTTAATCCGTCATGCCTTAGTACCCTCATTCAGATCAACTATGAAAAAAGCCAACGGAACTGCCACACCTGCCGGAAACAAGCCTCCCAAAATAGCTGCCCTTATTAAGCCTTACCGGGGAATGGTGCTGTTGCTGGTATTGCTGGCGCTTCTCAGCAATGGGTTAAACCTGGTCATACCCCGCATTATTGCCTACGGGATTGATTCCTTTGGCAAAGGGCAGCTGGTATATAAGCCTATTCTCATTTACTTTGCCAGCGCCAGCGTGCTCATTTTCATTTTTACGTACCTGCAGAACATTGTTCAAACCTATGCTTCTGAACGGGTGGCCCGCGACCTGCGTACCCGGCTGGCGTTAAAAGTATCAGGACAGAGCTATGCACAGATCCAGGAAAGTAACCCGGCCAAATTGCTCACCAACTTCACGGCGGATATTGATACGGTAAAGCTGTTCATTTCACAGGCCGTATCCTCTATTGCATCTTCCGTGGTTATTATCATAGGCGCCGCTATATTATTAATGGAGATCAACTGGAAGCTGGCCCTGGCCGTGCTTATGATCATCCCGATGATCACGATAACTTTTGTAATGGTATTTGGCAGAATGAGGGCGCTGTTCCTGAAAGTAAGGGCTACCACCGACTGGCTGAATAAAGTGATCACGGAAAGCATATTGGGCTCGGCCCTTATACGGGTGCTGAATGCACAGCTGCTGGAATACGATAAGTTCTATACCGCCAATACAGATGCCAGGAACATTGGCCTGGACATTATGCGGCTGTATGCCCTGCTGATACCAGTGATCTCTTTTATTGCCGGTATAGCCATTGTAACCATCCTGGCGCTGGGTGGGCATTTTGTAATCAGCGGCGGCATGACCTTGGGCGACCTGGCCGCCTTTAACAGCTATCTTGCCATCCTCATTTTTCCCATTGTGCTGATCGGTATTATGAGTAACGTGATCGCACAATCCACGGCTGCCTACCAGCGCGTACAGATGGTATTATCCATGCCGGATGCCGTGGAAACCGGTACCGTAACGGAAGCTATCCGCGGCGACATTACCGTACAAAACCTGCGCCTGCAGTATGAAGGAAAACCGGTACTAAAGGATATTTCCTTTTCCGTAAAAGCCGGTACAAAAACAGCCATCATTGGCCCAACAGCCGCAGGTAAAACACAGCTGTTATACCTGCTCACCAATCTTGGCAAACCGGATAGCGGTACCATCTTTTATGACGGGCATGAGCTGAGCACCTATAACCGTGATTCCCTGCACAAGCAGATAGGCATGGTGTTCCAGGACAGCATTATCTTCAACATCAGCCTGCGGGAGAACATTGCGTTCAATGACAGCGTAACGGCAGATGCTATGGAACGCGCTATTACCACTGCTGCCCTGAAAGACTTTACCGATGCGCTGCCGCAGCAGCTGGAAACCATGGTATCTGAACGCGGCACCAGCCTTTCCGGCGGACAAAAACAACGTATTATGCTGGCACGTGCGCTGGCCATTGATCCGAAAATTTTATTGCTGGATGATTTTACCGCGCGGGTGGACAGTAGCACCGAACAACAGATCCTGCAAAACCTGTCCTTGTATTACCCGGACCTTACCCTGGTATCCGTAACGCAAAAGATTGCCTCCATTGAGCATTATGATCAGATCATATTACTGATGGAAGGCGAAATTGTGGCTTCCGGCACCCACGAAACGCTGATGCAAAGCTGTCCGGAATATGTACAGATCTATCAATCACAACGCAGCACCAATCACTATGAATTACAATCTAAATAGCACCGCTGATCCGGCACAGAAAACCAGCACCTTTTCGGCGCTGAAAAAGTTATTCCGGTTCCTGGCGGCGGAGCAGAAAACCCTGATGCTGGCATTTTTTACTATTATCGTCAGCTCAGGATTAAACCTTACAGGCCCTATCATTATCGGCTATACGATCGATCATTTTATACAAAACCATCAATACAGCAATGTGCTGCTCTTTTGCGGATTGTTGTTACTGGTTTATACCGCAGCCTTTGTAGCCAATTACCTGCAGGCCCGCCTGATGGGCGGTATAGGCCAGCGTATGCTGTTTAACCTGCGGAATGCGGTGTTTGCCAAGCTGCAGGAGCTGCCTGTGGCTTTCTTTAACCAGAACAAAACCGGTGATCTTATTTCCCGCATCAATAATGATACGGATAAGGTGAACCAGTTCTTTTCGCAGTATCTGCTGCAGTTTGTGAGCAATATATTCCTGATGACGGGTTCCGGTATTTTCCTGCTGTCTATTCATCCGCGTTTGGGTGGGGCTGCGCTGGTACCTGCCGCATCGCTACTTATCTTTACCCGTTTGATCTCGCCCTGGGTGCGCAGAAAAAATGCCGCCAACATGAAAAGCACCGGCAGCATGAGTGCGGAGATCCAGGAAAGCCTGAACAATTTTAAAGTGATCATAGCCTTTAACCGGCGGGATTATTTCCGGAAACGTTTTGATGAGGTGAATAAGCAGAACTACGGTACTGCTATTGGTGCTGGCATGGCCAACAACGTATTTATGCCGGTGTTCGGCTTATGCGCGCAGCTGGCGCAGCTGACCGTGCTTACGTACGGTATTTACCTGGTATCCACGGGGCAGTTCACTATTGGAATGCTCATCAGCTTCTTTGCATATGTAACTAGCTTTTATAATCCTATACGCCAGCTTTCTGTGCTGTGGGCCAACTTCCAGGTAGCGCTGGCCGGATGGGACCGCATCTCACAGATCCTTACCCTGCAATCTGACCTGCCTTTGCTGGCCACTGCAGCGGAAAGCAACAACACGGCCGTTATGGAATTCAGGAACGTGCAGTTCCGTTATCCCGATAGTCCGCCCGTACTGCACAACGTAAGCTTTACCATGGAACAGGGTAAAACCTATGCCCTGGTAGGACCAACCGGCGGTGGTAAGACCACTACGGCCTCCTTAATAGCACGCCTGTACGATCCTACGGAAGGACAGGTATTCCTGAATGGTAAGGATATCCGCACTTACGAAGCAGCTACCCGCAGCAGCAAGATCGGGTTTATATTACAGGAGCCTTTCCTGTTCAGTGGCACACTGCGCGATAACATTTTGTTTGGCAACGCAGAATATGTGGGCATGACAAACGAGCAGCTGAGCGAAGTAATAAAAGAAGCTCACCTGGAAAGCCTGCTGGCGCGTTTTGAACAGGGACTGGACACTAAGATACTAACCAGCGGAGATGCAGTAAGCCTTGGGCAAAAACAGCTGATCGCTTTTATCCGCGCTGTACTGCGCAAACCGGAGCTTTTAATATTAGACGAAGCTACCGCTAACATTGATACCATTACCGAACAGCTGCTGGAAAAGATCTTACAACAGCTGCCGGATACTACTACCCGCGTGATCATTGCACACCGGCTGAACACCATTGAAAATGCAGATGAGATCTTTTTTGTGAATGCAGGTGAAGTGATCCGCGCCGGCTCACTGGAACATGCAGTGAATATGCTGCTGCATGAAAAGAGGGCTAGCTGATCTTCTATGTTATTACCACACGGGGCCATGCCGTTATGTACTCGCTAATTTATTTTTTTGGGATTAACTTTGTGATGGAAAAAGTAAAAACGGTGAAATGATTGACCCAGAGCAGGCGCATTATTTTTCATCTAATGCGGATCTTGATAGTATTTACCCGGAGCGTATCCGGAAATTATCCAAACGTCACTGGACTCCGCTGGGTGTAGCAAAAAAGGCAGCGCAATTCCTGGCAGCCAAACCAGGTGATAAGATCCTGGACATTGGCAGCGGTGTGGGCAAGTTTTGCCTGGTGGGTGGTTTCTCCTGTCCGGATCAACATTTTTACGGGATAGAACAGCGCCGGGAGCTGATTGAGCATGCGGAAGCAGCACAGGCGCTGACCGGTGTGGAGAACGTAACTTTTATACATGGTGATTTTACCCGTTTGGATGTAACCCCGTATAATCATTTTTATTTTTACAATTCTTTTTATGAGCACCTGGTTGAATCTGATGACCGCATAGATGATGAAGTAGATTATTCTGAAGGGATGTATAACTTTAATGCCCGTGCATTGTACCTGGCGCTGGACAGCAAACCGGCGGGAACGCGGGTAGTAACATTTCACAGCCTGCTGGATGAAATGCCGCAGGGTTATCAGCTGGCGTATAGTTCATTAGGCATGTTGCTGAAGGGGTGGATAAAGGTGTAGGGTTGGCCACCAAATAAAAAACACCATTTTAAGGCCTTATCACCTTATATTTATCCCATCAAAAAACCGTTACCATGTCTACCATTACCATCCAGCTTCTTCGCCATGCTACCCTCCTCCTCTCCATCAATAATCAACGCATACTCGTAGATCCTATGCTCAGCAAAAGAGCTGCTATGGACCCCGTACCTATGGCCGCTAACGAAGACCGCATTCCCCTGGTAGACCTCCCCCTTTCCGATACTGAATTAGCCACTTTATTAAATGATATAGACGCCGTTATTATTACCCATACCCATCGCGATCACTGGGATGCTGCGGCGCAGGAAAAGATCGCAAAAGACAAGATCATCTTTTGTCAGCCTATTGATGTAGCATTGATACAATCGCAGGGATTTACCCGTGTACAACCCATTGAAAGTAATTTCATCTGGAACGATATTTCCATTCACCGCACCAATGGGCAGCACGGCACCGGCGAGATCGGGCAGAAAATGGGAACCGTTTCAGGCTTTGTGCTTACATACGGCGAACAGCGTTTATATCTTACCGGGGATACCATCTGGTGCAGTGATGTAGAAGATGCCATTACCACCCACCTGCCCACCCACATTATTGTAAACGGCGGCGGGGCGCAGTTTGTACAGGGCGATCCCATTACCATGACCATCAACGATGTGCTGGCGGTAGCGCAATTTACAGAAGCGCCTATACAGGTAGTACATCTGGAAACGGTGAACCATTGCTATCAGAGAAGACCTGATTTTAAAGCCGCTATTGAAGCCAACAACCTGCAGGCGCAGATCAGCGTGCCGGATGATGGCGCATCCTGGAGTTTATAATATCTGCTTTTTACGGATTCCAATTTGCCGTTCACAGATTTTTACAAAGTGTAACGGTATGCTATCATTTACTAAACTCCTTCACCAGCTCCCTTGCACGTCGCACCGGATCCGCATAAGACTGTAACGTGCTTATACCAGGCTTTTGCACCCACTGCTCTTCCCACTGCGGCAGCATAGCTCTTTTATCAGAAAAATACATACGTATACGCGGTACATAATAATCCCGTATTAAACCGCTCCACAGCCGTGCTGCATAATCCTCCTGCCGCCCGCCCCAGGTGGTAATAAGGCGTTTGGCATCAGCTTCATAATAATTCTTATCAGCTTCATTAGCGCCATGTGCACGGGCTAAAGCTACCCAGGGTTGTAAACGGTCTGTAGGGTGAGATGCCAGCAAGCTATCCGTAGCCAGCAACAGCCGGATGGAAGTATCCAAAGCGGTTTGCCGTTGTGCAGTTTGGCCCAAAGAATCTGCCAGCAAAGCGGCTTTATAGTACCGGTCTGCTTTCAGACCCAGGTACAGCGCTGCCAGCTCCACTGCATCATTACGGTACAAATCACTTTGCTGCAGCTGCGGTGCGCAGGCCAGGAAATTTTGCACGGCGGTAAAGAATGCAGGGTTATCATCTACCTTCCCCACCCGGCGCCGGTCTGGTTTTACCAGCTGCCATACAAAACGGGGATAGGGCGAAAAAGTATTGTAGCATGACTGCCGCAGCTGCTGCCAGGCAGTTACCATTTTTGGCGGACAGCCCCCATAACGGGAACGGCAGTACGCAGGCAGCCATCGGGTTAAATTAATGGGTTTATTCGTCCAGGCCATATCAGCTAACAGCTCATAGATCACTTCATTATTCTCCAACCCTTCCGGTGCAGCGCCAAACCCTTCCAGCTTACCGTGGCCGGGCGTTTGCAGGGCTGTGGCAGAGCCGCTTGCATAGAGGTCCAGCACACCGGTGTAAGGCGTTTTACCGCCAAAGTTGGGCACATAGCTGTAGATCCAGCGTTTGCCGTAAAAACCCTGGTGCGTTTTCCAAAGTGCAGGGATCTTCCAGACATAGGGCGGGTATTCATTGCCCAGATCCACGATCATCATGTGGTCATCAGGCACTTTAGAAAGCATGGCTTTTAAAGAACGCTGGTCCCAGAAAGTGTGCTGGTAGCCGAATGTCCAGCCCTGGGTAACCCACACTGCATCCGGGTTACCGGCTATTACAGAGCGGTAAATGGTTTGCCCGTAATCTGCCAGCAGCCGGTATTTTTGTTCAGGATCATTCTTAGGTACCGGCACATCCATTTCATTAAAGCTATCGGAGAGGTAAAAGGTATTTTTCCCAAACTCCTTTTCCCATTCCTGCACAAACAGGCGGCCTATCTGTTCAAAAAAGGGCGTGTTGGGCGAGAGCACATAGGCATTATACCCCTCCGGGAAACCGCCCCATTCCAGCTTTTTCACGGGCAGCTCCGGGTGCAGCTTTTGAAAACCTTCCGGTACAAACCCGGCAAAAGCCGGTGCTATGGGTGATATGCCCAGCTGGTGCATACGGTTAATAATATAGTGTTGCAGCGCCAGCTGATCCTGCGGCCAGGTGGCAGGAAAAGGGCCGTTCCATTTATTCAGGTTGCCCATGCGGTGCCAGGGAAAATAGGCAGGGCCGGTAAAAAAATTCTGAATGTCAGCCTCCTTTACGCCCATTTGCTGCCATACCCGGGCGGCGATACTTTCGCTGGCTACCGGCGCCAGCGCCAGGTTAATGCCGTGCAGCGCCATCCAGTCCAGCTCCTTTTCCCAGCGGGCCCAGTCCCAGTAAGGGGTGGTGTACCCAAAGGTTACCACGTTCAGGTAATAGCGGTACCGGTAAGGACTTACTGCCCGCTCCTTTGGGTGATCAGGCCATTTAGCCGGCAGGGGCAGGTGGCTGCCGCTCCAGGAAACCATGCTTCCGCAGGCGTTTTGCAGGTATTTGTAAAAACCGTGGCAAATAGCGGATGGGCTGCTGCCCCGTACCAGCAGCTGTCCGTTATGGGCGGATATTTCGTACACATCATGTTCCTCCGGCGCAGGGATCACCTGCAGCTGAATGTGCTGCGCCCTGCTGCCGATGAGCCGCTCCATTACCCCGCGTGAAATGCTGACAATACTATCTGCAGGCGCCGCACATACAGGCGCCGTGTAAACAGCCCCTGCAATAACAATATTTATGACCAGGAATAACTGGTAAAACAGGCTCCGCATAAGCATGAAATGGGTTAATTATCAACGATCTAATCAAGATACGCCATTTAATTATTTTTTCCTTTTTCCTACTGACATAATGCTGTCACAACCCGGTAGTTACTTTGTATCAGCAAGCAAATAATAACGGATATGACCAGCAACATGCAAATGAATATCTACCAGCAATGGCCCGAAACGCCGGCAGCACCACGGTCACTGTGTGGCGCTGCCGGATTGCCGCGGGAATGGGCGGTAGATGCTTATCCTGCTGAAGTGGATGAGGAAAGAGATCCCGCAGACCGGTTCTCGCAGGATGAGCTGGTGGAGATCATCGCGCAATACCTTTTTTAACTATAACCTGCCAGGCCAAATGAATGGCAGGTACCTTAAATAAAAACAGGTGTTTAAACCGTGGGTTTAAACACCTGCTCCTTTTGCAACCATTAACGCAATACACAGATCATCTCACACTTCAAAATAACCAGTCAACGGTCTTTATATATTTAAGCTTCCAGAGATATACGCTGTATTGGCTTTCTCCTTTATGCTTTCCGCTTTATGCTTTTAAATATTTCTTCAGCTCCGCAGCGGCATGCTCAAACAGAGAGCGTACGGTAGGCAGCTCTGCCAGGGGATTCAGCAGGCCAAAATCATGGATCATACCATTATAACGTACCGTGGTCACCTTTACACCGGCTTCGTCCAGCTTGCGGCCGTATGCTTCACCTTCATCGCGCAGAATATCGTTTTCCGCTACCTGTATCAATGCCGGGGGCAAACCTTTCAGGTTTTCTACAGGGTTGCGTAAAATGGCCAGGTGCGGCTCTTTACGCTCATCAGCATCCGTAGTGTACTGGTCAAACATCCATTTCATTAAGGAAGCGCTCAGGAAACGGTCTTCACCATATTTCTGGTAAGATTCCGTTTCAAAGTTGGTATCCGTTACAGGCCACATCAGGATCTGCAATTTAATATCCGGGCCGCCTTTTTCTTTAGCCATCAAAGCCGTTACACCAGTCATGTTACCACCTACGCTATTGCCTACTACTGCCAGTCTTTTACCATCTACATTAATTTCGCTGCCATGCTCCGCCACCCATTTGGTAGCAGCATAAATTTCGTTAATAGCTTGCGGGTATTGGGCTTCGGGAGAAGGGGTATAGTTCACAAACACCGCAGCTGCGCCGGAAAGCACCACCAGGTCGCGCACCATCCGTTTGTGGGTGGGGTAATCGCCCAGGATCCAGCCACCGCCATGGATGAAAATAAATACCGGCAGGGTTTCCGTTACACCTTCAGGGCGCACAATATTCAGCTTCACCGTGTAGCCATCTGCGTTAATAGTTTTTTCTGATTCTTCAATACCTGACAGGTCTACTTTTACAGAGTTTTGCACTGTTACCAATACATTGCGGGCATCTTCCTTGGAAAGACTCTCTACCGGGGCGCCACCGGAGTTTAATACTTTTAATACGGCTTTGGTACCGCTGTCAAGATGAGGATCTGTTGCATAGTTGGCTACGGCGCTGTTCTTTTCTACGACAATTGTGTTACTCATGATGCTGGATTTTTAAAGATGATGGATTTGGGATTCATTGAAGGGGATATCTGATACCACACGCTTACAGGTTCACGGGGCCTTTATAAAGATACCAGAATATCCCGGTCAATTATATATAGAGCCATTATTGTTATAAAATTATTTTAGGCTTTTTCAGCATGTAAAGCAGGGGCTGCCGGAAAGTCAATAGGTATCTGGGTTACGCCATACAGCAGGTTAGTGATGGTTTTATCGCCTACCACCAGGATGGTATCTACCAGGTTTTCTTCCGTATAACCGGCGGCAAAAAAGTTGTCAACCACTTCCGCATCGGCCTTACCGCGTTTTTCAGTCAGGTTCTTGGCCAGTTTCACCAGGGCATCCAGCTTACTGTCAAAAGGCGCTTCACCACTGCGGATCTCCAGGATCTGCTCATCCGTAAAACCGTTTAGCTTACCGATCATAGTATGTGCGCTTAAACAATAGTCACAGCTATTCACTTCACTTACTACCAGGTTAACGGCTTCTTTTTCTTTGGCTTTTAAAGAGCTTTTAGCACTACTCAGCGCCAGGTAGGTACCCAGGCCATTTTCAGAATAGGCCATGGTGGCGTACAGGTTAGGCACTTTACCTAAACCTTTGGCTAATTTATCAAACAGCTGCTGGTTAGCGGGGGATACATTTTCTTTGGCGGGAACTTTGAACGTTTTCATTTTTTATCGTTTTAATTTTCATTGTCGTTGTTGACGATGTAAAATTGCTACGATTTCAGTCCTTTAAAAATGGACACTCTTCCCGAAGATTTGCCGATTTTTCCCTACGCCCTGTTTTGTAAGGATCTTTTGAAGTCAGAGGGGCTCAGGTCTGTTTGATTCTTAAAGAAACGGCTAAAGTGCCCGGCATCCTCAAAACCCAGCTCCAGCGCTATTTCCTTAGCCGATCTTTCTGTATAATAGAACAGGCGTTTGGCTTCCTGGATAATCCTTTCCTGGATGATCTGCAAGGGTGACCGCTGGTTATAAAGGGCAAACAGGTTAGAAAGTGTTTTGGGCGATTTGTTGAGCGCATTGGCATAGAACTGTACCTGGTGCTGCTGTTTATAATGTTCTTCCACCATCAGGGTAAAGTGGCGGATAATATCCAGCTTGTTCTTATTGATCTTCTCCGGATCTATATATTGCTTTTTAGCCAGGCGGGTTATTTTAATGATCAGCCTTACCAGCAGGGTGCGGAGCATGGTGGCCTGGATCTCATCTTCATCCGCCAGCTCGTCTTTAAATACCTCCAGCAGGGCTTGTATCTTATGCTCCTCTGCATCATCTATATGAATGAACATAGGCTCCGATGCGCCAAAGATGAAACCTATACAGCTCACTTCTTTGTCGTGGTCAATAATACAGTAAAAGTCGCGGTTAAACTGCCAGCCGGTAATATCCTCCGGCCTTTCAAACCGGAACGACTGGTTAATGACCAGCGGCAGAATGGCATTGGCCGGGAAGGTATAGCTGATCTCATCTATCACCACCTGCTGCGCCGGGCCCCGGTTCCAGGCAATGGTAAGGTATTTTGTTTTACTGTCGCGGGTAAAAAAGTACCGGTCAAATTGCGGTTCATTGATCACTAATAGCAGCTCTCCGCCAACAGCGGGATCTTTGAATATCATCTTCATCTGTCTGTCCTGTATTACTATACAAAGGTATTTCATCTCCCCGGCAAATTATAAAATACAGGACCGGACGCTTATATTTGGAAGATAAGCTAATCCACGTATGACCTTACGCACGTTCACGCAGGCAGCCCTGTTAGCGCTGATGCTGGCGGCCTGCCGGCAACCCTCCACCCACCGTGATTACAGCGGCTGGCGCACCTATGCCGGTTCCAAAGACGGTATCCGTTATTCATCCAATGACCAGATCAATACGGGGAATGCAAACCGGCTGCAGGTAGCCTGGACCTACAGCTCCCACGATAAAGACCCGGACAATCACTCCCAGAACCAGTGCAATCCTATTATAATTGATGGCGTGCTGTATGGCACTTCTCCGCGCCTGAAGCTGCTGGCGCTGGATGCAGCCACCGGCACACCTAAATGGGTATTTGACCCCGCCAGCCTGGAAGACACTACCAATGCCGATCCTATGGCTTTCTTTAAAGTAAGCCGCGGTGTTATGTACTGGCAAAGTGAAGACGGAAAAGATAAACGCATTCTTTACAGTGTGGGCGAAAAGGTATATGCTATTAACGCCGCTACCGGTAAGCATATCAGCAGCTTTGGCGAAAAGGGTTACGTGGATCTTTCCAAAGACCTGGACCGTGACACCGCCAGCTATAATCCTTTTATTGCAGCTACCACACCAGGCATTATCTATAAAAACTTAATGATCATTGGCATGCGGGTAGCAGAATCTGCGGATGCAGCACCCGGCCATATCCGCGCCTATGATGTGCTTACCGGCAAACGGGCCTGGATCTTCCATACCGTTCCGCAACCCGGCGAAAAAGGTTATGATACCTGGGATGATAAGGATGCCTGGAAAAAGTTCGGCGGCGCCAATAGCTGGGCCGGTATGTCGTTAGATGAAAATACCGGCATCCTGTATGTGCCTACCGGGTCTATCGGGGGCGATTTTTATGGCGGCATCCGCAAAGGAGCTAACCTGTATGGCAATTCACTGATAGCGCTGGATGCGGCTACAGGCAAATATAGCTGGCATTACCAGTTTGTGCACCACGATCTCTGGGACCGCGACCTGGCAGCCAATCCCAACCTGGTAACCATTACCCATAACAGTAAAAAGATTGAAGCCGTAGCGCAGGTCACTAAACATGGGTACATCTTTTTATTTGACCGCAGCAACGGACAGCCCGTATTCCCTATCAATGAAACGCCGGTACCAGCTTCTGACCTGCCGGGAGAAGTTGTATGGCCCACACAACCCATACCCACCCTGCCGGAACCTTTTGCCCGCCAGCATTTTGATTCTGCCGACGTATTTGGTCTTACGCATGAATCATATGCATTGCTGATGGAAAAGTTCCACCAGGTGAAATACAATGCTATGTTCACACCGCCCAGCAAAGCCGGTGTATGGATCTTCCCGGGTTTTGACGGCGGCGGCGAATGGGGCGGTGCAGCCGTGGATCCGGAAACCAGTATTTTGTATGTGAACAGCAGCGAGCTGCCCTGGTCATTAACCATGATAGATATGCCGGCTAAAACGGCAGATGCATCTCCTAAAAACCTGGGTAAAGCGGTGTACGGCAAATACTGCGTGGCCTGCCACGGACCGGAGCTGAAAGGCAATGGCAGCTCCTACCCTTCCCTGGTAGATATTGATAAAAAATATTCCGCGGCACAGGTACAGGAAATTATTACCCACGGCAAGAACATGATGCCGGCCTTCAAAATGGAGGACGGTGAAAAACAGGCGCTGCTGGCCTTTTTACTGCACCTGCAGGAAAAACAGCCAGCCATACCGGCCACTAAAAAAGAGATGCCCAAAGAGCCGGGCAGCACAGACAGTATGCGCATGAAAAAAAGTATCCTGGATGAAGTGCCCTATACCATGACAGGATATAACCGTTTCCTGGATGCAGACGGTTACCCCGGCATTAAGCCGCCCTGGGGCACCCTGAATGCCGTAGACCTGAACAGCGGTAAGCTGTTATGGAAAGTACCCCTGGGTGAATATGCGGAGTTGACAAAAAAAGGTATTCCTGTAACCGGCACTGAAAATTATGGCGGGCCTTTGGTTACTAAAGGCGGGGTAATATTTATTGCAGCCACTAAAGATGAAAAGATCCGCGCGTTTGATAAAGCCAGCGGTAAAGTGTTGTGGGAAGCGCCTTTGCCCGCTGCAGGTTATGCAACGCCGGCTACTTATATGGCGAATGGTAGGCAGTATGTGGTAATTGCATGCGGTGGTGGTAAGATAGGAAGTAAGTCGGGAGATACGTATGTAGCGTTTGCGTTGCCGGCGAAATAATGATGATACTAAACTTAAAAGAATATAAAACTTCAAATGTAAAAGTGGAATGCAGCGGATAAGGACTACGTTCCACTTTTACATTTAAGATTTAAAAAATTAAAGTTTATTCTCGTCCAAAAGCCACTCTCAGCTCATCTTTTGCTTTTTCCAATACATTCTTTTGCCGCTTCGGCAAATTCTTTCCCGCGCGGTTAATATAAAAAGTTAACATCGACATAGCAGACCTGTACGGACTGGATTTACGCCGGTGACTTTTGTTGGCAGATGACTTCAGGGATTGCGCAATCTCCTTCGGGTCATGTGATTCAAAAATGTTCTTCTTCAGGTCAAGCGCATCACTGTTCTCTGTTACCTCAGCAGACCATTTCCGGGTAGTTTTATGCGCCGTTGCTTTTTTGTGTGTGGTAGGCATATAACAAATTTTTTGATGATCAAATAAAATGACTATATCCTATTTATGCAGTGCAGATGCTTTATGCGCAGCGGTTCCCCCGCTTTTATCACTTTCCACTTCATATTGCGGCTCGCTGGCAGATGCACGGTGTGTTACACCTTTAAAAGTAAAATCTTTGGTATGCACCTTTATAATTTTACCGGTGGATGATTTCCAGTGAACCGTATTGCCCTTTTTAAATTGCTTTTCCATACCAAAAAAAGGGGAGAAAAATCGCGCCAGTTTGCGCTTACACCGCAGGCAACAAATGATTGCGGCCTTTTATAAACAATATGTTGCCCTTTATAGACAATGTAATGTTATGCAAGCAGCCTGATGTTACGCCACTATTCATGGTGCTGCTAATACCTCTGCATGACAACTAGTCCCATTATAATTCTTTGATTAATAATAGCCGTACTCCCCTCTTAAAGGCGTATACCCTGCTATCCAACGCTACCCCCTTTTTACGTTGTTTGAATTTTGCAATAATACGTTTGAACCGCGTAAGTCCCCGCATGTTTCCCTGCGCTAATTTTGTTGCATCAAAAACACAAACATATGAACAGCAAAAAAACATGGTTTATTACCGGCGCCTCCAAAGGTTTAGGTCTTTCCTTTGTGAAGCAGCTATTGGAACAAGGCCAGCAGGTAGCCGCTACCTCCCGGAATATAGATGACCTGATCTCCGCAGTAGGTGAAAATGTGGAAGGATTTTTTCCGCTGGCTGTTGATATTAAATCAGAAAGCAGCGTAAAAAATGCCGTAGCCGCTGCCATTCACCATTTTGGACGTATTGATGTAGCAGTGAACAACGCCGGCTACGGCCTGGCAGGCAGCCTGGAAGAGCTTAGCGACCTGGAAAGCCGCGACAACTTTGATGTGAATGTATTTGGTACCCTGAACGTAATACGCAGCGTAATGCCGTATATGCGCGAGCAGCAATCCGGCCATATCATCAACATTTCTTCTATTGCAGGTTTTACCGGTAATTTCCCCGGCTTCGGCATTTACTGCGCTACCAAATTTGCAGTAGACGGATTTTCAGAATCGTTAGCCGCAGAAGTGAAAGAGTTTGGTATAAACGTTACCATTGTATCACCGGGTTATTTCAGAACACAGTTTCTGACTGCCGATTCCCTGCGCGTGCCTGCTAATGAAATTGCAGCCTACAAATCAGTAAGAGATGTACAGGAGCTGCACCAGCAGGAAATAAATGGTAACCAGGCCGGCGACCCTGAAAAGGCTGTTGCATTGGTGATCCGCATTGCCAATGAAAAAAATCCGCCCTTACACCTATTCCTGGGAGCAGACGCTTACGAACTGGCATATGGAAAAATTGCCGCTATTGAAAAGGACCTGGAAAGCTGGAAAACACTGGCTACTGCTACTGCTTATGAAGCAGTTAATGCATAGTACACACATTTAAAACTGTATTGTATGCAAACACCTTCCCCTTACACCGGCATGTGGATGACGAAAGATGGCCACATCCGCCAGGAATTGTTACCCAATGGCCGGTATGATGAAGCAAGAGGCACCCGCCAAAGCGCCTACACCGGCAGCTATACCATTAACGGTGATCATATAGAATACCAGGATGATTCCGGCTTTAGCGCTGATGGCGATTTCCGGGATGGGGTATTGTACCACGGCGGTTATGTGTTCTATAAGGCTGAGATGTAAAATGAAACATTCTTTGTAACACTCCTGGCAAAAGGCCATACAGCAGGCGGCTGCGGAAACGCCGGAGATAGCTAAAAGATAATGCCACACCTCTCCGGTGTGGCATTATTTTATTTCCGCAATAATTCAGCAGCATACCAATAATACATTTATACCTTTTAAAGATACTTTTTTAACCTTAACATCCACATAACCGGCTTTTTCAGAAAAGTCCCTATCTTGCCATATTAAATAATATTAATATGATTCGACTTTTACTCTGGATAACACTTTTAGGAACCGTTATCCCGGGCATGGCACAAACTAAAACGGCCGATATACCGCTTACAAAGGAAAGTGATGGGGATGACCGTATTTTTGTGCTTATTGAACAACCGCCCAGCTACCTGAAAGGTACGGACAGCCTGCAGCGGTTCATCAGCAAAAATTTACGCTATCCTGAAAAAGATAAGCAGGCACGTTTGCAAGGTATTGCCTATGTATATTTTGTGGTGGCAAAAGACAGCACCCTGTCTAATGTTACCTGTATGCGATCACCCAGCCCCGCTATGGGAGAAGAAGCCGTGCGCCTGATAAAGGAAAGCGGTAAATGGATACCGGGCAAACAAAATTCCGTTACAGCTAAAATGAGCCATACTTTACCAATAAAATTTTCATTACCGTCTGACGTAAACTAACGTCAGCGGCTACGCTACGCCAGCTTTAGTTAAAAATTAAAACCCGCTACGGTGCTAACCATAGCGGGTTTTATAATTATATGCTTTTACAACAGCGGGGTTACAGCTTTATAAACTCTACCCGCCGGTTATTGGCCCGGCCGGCAGCTGTATTGTTATCATCAATAGGCTGTGTTTTGCCTTTACCATCCGTATCCATGCGGGCAGCATCAATGCCAAAATTTTTGCTGAGCGCCTCTTTTACCGCTGCAGCGCGGCGTTTGGAAAGGTCCTGATTCAGCTGGTCATCACCGTTAGCGTCTGTATGGCCTACAATTTTCACACGCACCCCGGCATTTTCCTTCAGCACATTGGCAATATCCTGCAGGCTGCCGTAAGATGCGGCCTGTATTTTATCGCTGTTCACATCAAACAAAATACCGTGTGTTACAAACTTGCCTTCTGTTATCAGCTTGTTGCGGGTATCCGGTGCGCCTACTGCCAGGCGGATGTTGCTGATAAAGAAGGTTCCGCCTTCCTTGCCATAATCCGGCGCATAGGTGGCAAATACCAGGGAGTTCAGCACAGTGTTGGCATCCAGCGCACGGGGCAGGTCCAGCGTTTTAGTGCTGTCCAGGTACACACGTATGCGTTGTTTCTGCCGCCAGATGGATACTCTTACAGCGTTCTTTTTGGGTACATTAAACTCTGGCGTAGCGCTGATGTTATGATTACCGATAACATTGCTGGAATAATACATATCGCCATCCCCGGAAGACTTGGGGTTAAAGCTCACCTTAAAGTTGGGAATACTGCTGGTACTGGTCTCTTTACCATAATCAAACTTCTCATCTGCATTTTTTGTTTGCAGCAGGCTGATAGTAAGCTGCCCGATGCTGGCAATGCCGTTATTGGCCATTAGATCTACCTGCAGCGTAAAGTTGTCGGGGAAGTTACTGGTCAGGTATTCCGGGTAAAAAACGCCGTCCTGTTTAATGCTCAGCCATTTACCCGGGCGGTTGTTCACGGTCACCACTTCTGCGCCGGTGCGGGTATTCCATTGCGCGGGAAAATCACCAATGGCCTCCTGTGAAAAATCTTCATCCATAATTATTTTGGCGCCGGGCACAAAATCAAATTTGGAATAAGAGGTAATATCCACGTTAGGCCCTATGGCCGCACCTGCATTGCTTTCACCGTTCGTAGTGGTAGTAGTGCCAGTGCTGCCGCTATCAGTACTTTCAGGGGAGTTTTCACCAGATTTTTTCTTGTCTTTTTTCTTACCCGCGTTGTCTATAGTTTTATCTATCGCATCATTTGCTTTCTGCTCCATTTTATTTTTAATGCGGTCAAATAGTTGTGCCTTTACTATCGTACAGGTTAACATACAGGCGGTCCCAATTACAAATAATTTTTTCATTGTTGTACTCTTGAGGAGAGATTAAGGTTAATCAGAATGGGTACAAAAATATACAAATAATCGTCTTTACCGCCTGCAGACCGCCCGGGCTGTAAAAAACCGGGTTTATACGTAACGGTTAGCAGGTGAAATAAAGGGTAATTATACGGTTCTGCTAACATGTAACCTCCTCTTAATAATCCATTTAGTGTAAAACGGGACAACTTTCTCCGTCACTGCATTGGTTATGCAATACCCGGCTATAAATTTTAAATAATAGCAGTGGCCCGCCCTTTACCAGGCGCACAGCAAGTAAGTTTATTACAAATAAAAACGCCATGAAGCATAGCTATGGGCGCTTTTACCAGCAACATTATTTTACTGGATAGCCGCCAGCGCATTCACCCTGCCCCAGCCAAAGCTACCATTGCGGTTGGGATAATAATTTGCGGCATGCGCCATTTTATCGATCACCTGGTCTTTAGTATAGGCAGGAAATTTACTCCACACCAGGGCGGCTATACCCGCGCAGCTGGCCGTGGCTGCAGAAGAGCCGCCTACAGTAGAAGGTCCGTCACCGTCCATGGCTAATGATAACACGGTTCTGCCGGTGGATACCTTTTCCATTACCACTGTAAAATCAACTGCAGATCCGGTATGGCAGGTGCCGCAGCGCTCTGTTAAATTATCTTTAATACCTGTTACGGCCATTACTTCGCTCATATTGCCGGGAAATATTACGCCCGCCCAACCGGCTGTCCAGTCAAAAGAAGTACCGGCTGCACAAAACAACAGCTTACCATTGTTATTGGCATAACGGATGGCATCACTGATCTGCGAGCTGGAAAAAATAGTGCCCATGCTCATGCTCACGATCTTTACATCGCTGCGGTTACCGGCCAGCACATAAGCATCCGCCACACCTTTGATCTCGCTGCTGCCCAGCAGGAAAACATCCTGCGCGGCATGTACCAGCACCAGGTTAGCATTGTAGGCAACACCGGCAGTATTTCCGTCAGTGCCTCTGGGTGCGCCCAATACACCCGCCATTTTGGTGCCGTGCCCACAGCCGTCATCTATACTGCCACCCGGAGAGGTAACCAGCTTCTCCACCGTTCTGCCGGCAGAAAGGCCCTGGTTAATATCGCTGCCCAGGTTCTCCTGGTCCGGGCTTACGCCGGTATCAATGATCATTACTTTTACGCCTGCGCCGGTAATGCCTGCATTCCATACTGCGTTAATGTTGTGATATGGATAATTCCAGGATTGTTTGGCGGCAGGCGTTATTACAGTATAATCCTGTCCGGCTGCCAGCGCGGTATTGGCCGTATTATCCCCGCAGCCGGATGAGCTGATGTCGGATGCCGTTTTGCCATTACTGTTACCGGTGTTCATTACAGCGCCATAACCGGTTGGCTCCGCATAACGCACCAGCAGCGATTTCCTGAGTGCTTTAATGGTGGATAGCCGGCTTACCTTTACATCTATAACCGGCAATACTTTCTCTTCAAAAGCGGTAATACTTTGCGCATTCACCTTTAACCCACTCTTTTGCTCCTGCGCAATGATCAGCTGTAATACCTGCTCCCGTGCGGCTTTCCACTCGCTGCTGTTAATATTAATGGTGTGTATCTTTTTGTTAATGTCCTGGAAACCGGCAGGCTGGTAACCTACGGAAAGAATGCTGTCGCCCTGCACCAGCGCGCTCCATACCATTTCATCACTGGCCATACGCCATTCAAACCGGTCGTTCGCTTTCAGCTGCTGCTGCACAAAATTATTAATAGCTGTTTTGGATATTACCGGCTGCAAAGTATCTGCAGCAGGCTGCGGGGCTGTTATTTGTTCTGTTCTGCTACAGGCGGTTGCCAGGCCCAGGAAGGCCAGTACAATAAGGGTTTTCGTTTTCATAAGGGTTATTTTTAATGAGGGTTTAAGTTAAGATCACAATGTTACCTGGGTATTACTCAGCCATCTCAGCCGGGTACTTTGTTTAGCTATTATTAGTACGCGCACAGGAGGAACTTTGTTCAATTAAATTTTAAAAGTTTCAGATCATTAGTAACGGCACAGTAGTTGTGCCAATTTGATCCTGAACTTTTTTAAACACTGCTATATGGAACAAACCAAACAACCTGCCATTACCGTAGACCCTACAGCCGGCGATAGCTTAGCCATGGCAGGCGGCAACTATCGTATTATAATCAGCGGACAGCAAACGCAGGGTGAATTTGCCGTGATCGATATGCTGGTGCCACCGGGTAGTGGCCCTGGCCCGCATGCACATGCCAGTTTCCAGGAAAACTTTTATGTAGTGGATGGAGAAGTAGAAGTACGAACGGAAACGCAAACCTACGTAGCCCGCAAAGGCGCTTTTGTGAATATACCCAAAGGCGGTATTGTACATGCATTTAAGAACAAGAGCGGGCAAATGGCGCACCTGTTATGTATTGTGGTGCCGGCTGGGTTAGATGATTTTTTCAGGGCAGCAGGTACACCGGTGAGCGCCGGCACATTTTTACCACCGGTACCAATGGATGAAGCAGGCATCAACAAAATGAAAGAGATCAGTGAAAAATATGGGCAGCAGCTTTTTCCGCCGGATTACCTGGATACCCTTTGAATCTACCTCTTTCCGCACTATTTTGTTGCTGCAAAAAATTCCACTTTATATGGCTTACCACGTCAAGGCCTTTTTGCTGCTGGTGCTGTTAACCGGCAGCTGCAGCAACGCTTTTAGTCAATTCACACCCGGCAAATCTTTGTACACGCAGAAACCGGACGATCCCGAGGCGGTGTACTTCACTCCCGGCAAAGCAGCCGATGTATCTGACCAGCTGCAAACCGCCATCAACCAGCTGAAAAAAGACAGGAACTTCGGCATCCTCTTTATCCCGGAAGGCACTTACTTTATCTCCAAAACCATTTACATTCCCGCTGCCATTCGCTTAATAGGTTATGGAAAAAGCCGCCCGCTGATCATCTTAAAACAGCACTCACCCGCTTTTGCGGAGGTAAACCAGCAGGACAAAGGCAAAGCATCTTATATGTTCTGGTTCACCAGCAGCATAGTGGAACCCGGCGGTAATGTAAGCGATGCCGGCGCCGGTACTTTTTACAGCGCCCTCACCAACATTGATCTGAAGATCGAAGACGGAAATCCCGCTGCAGTAGCGCTGCGTACCCACTTTGCACAGCACAGCTATGTAGCGCACTGCAATATTGATATAGGAAAAGGAAAAGCCGGTTTGTTTGATGTTGGCAATTTTATGGAAGATGTAAAATTCTTTGGCGGTGACTACGGCATCTATACCACCAAAGCGTCTCCCGGCTGGCAGTTCATGATGATGGACACTTACTTTGAAGGGCAGCGTAAAACTGCTATTAAAACACAGCAGGCAGGATTTACCATTGTGCGCATGCAGGTAAAAAATGTGCCGGCCGCTATACAGGTAGACAGCAACTATTGGGAAAAGCTATTCCTGGAAAACTGCAAATTTGAAAATATCCGCGATACCGCCATCAGGATAAGTAATGAAGGCAATGCCAATATGCAGCTGAATATCCGCAACCTGTACTGCAGGCAGGTGCCCGTATTAGTGCATTACCCAAAAGCAGACAGTGTAACCAAAGTTGCTTTTACCACGTACGAAGTACAACGCCTCGTATATGGGTTGCAGATAGATGACCTGGATAAAGAGCCGGTATATAAAACCATCAGCGAAATACAGGCGCTAAAAACATTACCGGCCACACTTAGTAATGATATACCCGCACTGCCGCCCATGGCCGACTGGGTGAGCCTGAAAACATTAGGTGCAGCAGGCGATGGTGTTACCGACGACACAAAAGCCATTCAAAAAGCCATTGACGAACACCCTGTAATTTACGTACCGCAAGGCTCTTACCGCATCTCTGAAACCATCCGGCTAAAACCTAATACCGTATTAATAGGCCTGCATCCCATGGCCACCAACTTTGCGCTGGCAGAGAACGCAGCGGCATTCGGCAGCTTTGGCGCGCCCAAAGCTATGGTAGAAGCGCCGGAAGGCGGCACCAACATCATTACCGGAATTGGTTTGTACACTGCAGAAAGTAACTACCGCGCCGTGGCCTGTAAATGGATGGCCGGTGAAAAGTCAATGGTGGATGATGTGAAGTTCATTGGCGGGCATGGCACCATGCGCCCGGGCCCGCAGCTGCGCTGGAAATGGGACGAAAGAGAGCAGCCGCAAACAGGCCGCCGCACGGCGGCAGATCCGTTGTGGGATACACAATACTGGAGCCTATGGGTAACCAATAACGGCGGCGGTATTTTCAAAAACATCTGGTCTGCCAGCACCTTTGCTACCTCCGGGTGCTATGTAAACAATACGGCTACACGTGGCAGGATATATGCCATGTCGGTAGAACATCATGTGCGGAATGAGGTACGTTTCAAAAACGTATCCAACTGGAAAGTATATGCTTTACAACTGGAAGAAGAAAGCGTGGAAAGCTCCGAATGCCAGCCACTGGAAATTGAAACCTGCAAGGATATGACCTTTGCCAACCTGTACATGTTCCGCGTGATCAGGGTTAAAGTGCCTTACCCTTATTCCGTACGTACCTGGGATTGTTCTAACCTTGAGCTGCTGAATGTACACAACTACAGCCAGATCAAATACACCACCGATAACCCGCTCTATGATATTAATACCGATATAACTGTTCGCCCTACAGAGTTTGCACGCTTACTTATCAGTGATAATAAACCCGCAAAAGCTGCTGCGCCTCTGCAGCTGCTAGCTAAAGGTTTTGAATTTGCCATTGGCCTTTGTGCAGATTCAAAAGGCAACGTATACTTTGCAGAGCAGCGTATGAAACATGTGTACAAATGGTCGGCTGCTACACAATCCCTGCAGCTGCTGGCCGATTTCCCCTGGGAGCCGCTTTCACTGGCCTGTGATTCCAAAGACAACCTGCTGGTAGTGTTCCGCTACAACCCGCAACCCGGTTACATCATCAACGGGCAGCCGGAACGCTATCAGAATCCGCCGGATGCCAGCGGTACTTCGTTTAGTGGTTGGGGTAATTCCGGCTTTGGCACCCTGGTGTATGCAGTAGATCCTGGACAACCGGAAAATACCATCCGGCTGCTGGATAAAAAAACAATGGGCACGGTGAAGGATGTGTACAAAGCATTATATCCCTCCAACCGCTGGCGCGATTATCATGATTTCAATACCGTATCATTAAACAGGAATGAAGAATGCTGGGTAGCGCCGGATGGAAAAACCATCATCCCTGTGTGTTACGATCTTGCCCGTTCCTGCGCCCTGGTAAACGCTTTCCCGGGTAAGCCTTTATACGCGGTGGATGAATATGACAAACGTACCGTGAAAATGCAGGTAGATGCACAGGGGTATCTTTCTGATCTGAAATATTTTGCAGAAAAAGGTGAGTTCAATTCTATCCCTGATCAGCAGGGCAATGTGTGGATAGCAGATGGAGATATTTATTCTTTTGATGCAGCAGGCAAACAACGGGAATGGATCCGTGTGCCGGAACGCCCGTCGTCACTGGTTATTACGAATGGTAATACTTTATATTTTACCGGGCGTACGGGATTGTACAGGACGATGATTAAGTAGTTATAAAAACAGCAAGCCCGCTACAAAGAGAGCGGGCTTGCATAAAAAAATAGGACTCAGAGAAAAATTCCGCTGAGTCCTATCAAGTTGTCCCACCAGGATTCGAACCTAGACAAACAGAACCAAAATCTGTCGTACTACCATTATACTATGGGACATCATGTTTCCATGATTTGGGATGGCAAAATTAGCCTTTTTTTTATTACTTCAAAAAATATCTTGCTCATTTTTTTACCCGCACATAATCAATCACTTATACAACACCTGCCCTATTTTTTCCAGCACGCTTTCCGGTGTTATCCACTCCATACAGGCATGGTCGCCCCGGAAGCAGGGTTTATTCCCGAATACAGAACAGGGGCGGCATTCCAGGTTATCGATCTGCACGGCCCGGTCCAGTGTTTGGCCAAAGCCCATAAAACCGGCAAAAGGGTGGGTAGCGCCCCAAACAGACACTACCGGCACGCCGAACAGGGAGGCCAGGTGCATGTTGGCAGAATCCATGCTGATCATCAGCCTCAGGTGGCTGATAATGGCCAGCTCCTCCTCCAGCGTAAAACGGCCGGCTATTACTACGGTATTGGGATAGCGGGCTGCTAATGCGGTCAGCTGCTCTACCTCTGCTGCACCGCCGCCAAAAAGCAGCACTTTATGCTGCGATAGCTGCGCCAGCACCTGCTCCATTTTTTGCAGCGGGTACATTTTTTCTCTGTAGGTGGCAAAGGGCGCCAGTCCTATCCAGCTACCCGGTACTACAGGCCCGGTAATGGACGTAATGCGGTCATTTAAGGGCAGGGGCGCTACTTTTACCTGCGCCTGTGACATATTGCACCGCAGCCCCAGCTGCCGGAAAACAGCCGCATAACGCTCAATAGTAGTGGTAAGTGGTTGTAAGATCTTATTTTCCTGGCGGGTGAGCGCTTTCTTTTCTGCACGGCCTTTATCTATCACAGCTACCGGCGCACCGCTGAAACGGAAAAAAGTGCGCACTATTTTGGAGCGCAGCACCTGGTGCAGGTCGGCCACCGCATGTATGCGATGCTGTTTGCGGATCTCGCGGAACAGGCCGTATAAACCCGGTACACCTTTATGCCTGCCTTTGAGATCGGCCGGAAAAAAAGTAAGACGGGGAATATCCTTACACAAAGCCCCCCAGTTCTTGTTGGAAACAAAAACAATATTCACTGCAGGGTTTTCCGCCAGCACCTGTCGCATTACAGGAATGGTCATGGCGGCATCACCCAAAGCAGAAAAACGGAGCACGAGAATGGTTTGTTGCATGCGGCTTACTTACGGCTGCTGTATAATACCGGGTTCAGGGAAGGATCATTGTACATTTTCATTTGCCGGTACACCTTCATATATTTTTTACCGGTGCTAATATCTGTCAGCAGGTCTTCAATACCGGTGCTCAGGTCGCGGCGCTGTTCCAGTAAAATGTCCAGCTTACGCTGGCAGGCAGCGCGGTGCTCCGGCGTGGCATCTGTACGGGTAGCCTCTTCCAGCATATGGTAGATCTTCAGCGCCAGTATAGATAAACGGTCTACCGCCCAGGCCGGGCTTTCTGTATTGATCTTTGCTTCAGGAGCTGCCTGCACCGTTTTATAGCGTTCCAGGAAATAGCTGTCAATATACTCCACTACATCCGTACGCTCCTGGTTAGAGCGGTCTATCCAGCGTTTGATCTCCAGCGCTTTAACCGGGTCAATGGCCGGATCCCGGATAATATCTTCCAGGTGCCACTGCACCGTATCTATCCAGTTCTTCAGGTACAGCAGGTGTTCAATGCTGCTGCTTTCGTAGGGATTTACGATATCCTGGTGCACATCATTTTTCACATGATAATCCTTGATGCTCTGGCTAAATACCTGGTTGCATAATTCTGTAAACATCCGGTAAAGATAAAAAAATTAGTCCATGGACCACGGTCCATAGTCCATAGCATACTACACTATGTAAAATATTAAAAAAGGCAGGTTGCTTTTTCATTACAACGATACATTCATCCCGTTGCACACTGCCATGGACCATCGGCTATGGTCCATGGACTGACAACATTACCTGCCTTTACTTGATGAATTACACGTGCGCAAAAGGCAGTGGACCGTGGACTGTGGTCTGTGGGCTTCGCCCACACTCTTAACATTGTAGTAACATATTCTTTCTACATTTAAAGTCGCAAATCGCTAATGCATAAGCTATGTCTGATAACCCGTCAAAAGCGCTCTTTCAGCAGTTGTTTGAAGTCAACCACGATAAAGTGTTCCGGTTCGCATATAAGTTGACAGAAGACGCGGTACGTGCGCAGGAAATTACCCAGCAGTGTTTCATCAGGCTTTGGGAAAATATTCACAAGATAGAAGCGGGACAAGATGTTTTTCCCCTGTTATTTGTATTCACCAAACATATTGTGGTGGATGAAACCCGTAAATTATACCGTGAAAAACAAACGCTGGCCCAAATGTCGTCCCGGCAGCCGGTTCACCCTGCTGATAACCGGGAAGAAATGTTGCTGATGCGAAAAGAATTCTGGCAGCAAATCCAGAAAGTGATCGATAAAATGCCGGAACAGCGCCGCAACATTTATCTGCTTAGCCGCGACAAAGGCCATAGTCATAAAGAGATCGCAGACCAGCTCAGCCTGTCCCCCTCCACTGTACGTAACCACCTGGCATTGGCACTGCAGTTTATCCGCAGGGAAATGCTGATGCATTATAACATAGAAACCAAATAAACTTCCACGCATGCCTCAACATAACCTTTTGTCCAAACTGGCAGTATTTGCCGCAGCCGTACTGCTGGTAAATGCCTGCAAAAAAGACCCTGCTCCCCCGCCTGCTCCCACCGGACCAGTTACCCAAAAAGAAACCAATAGCTGGATCCTGGACAGCATGCGTTATTTCTATTTGTGGAGCAGCTCCTTACCGGCTAAGGCGGATACCCAGCCGGGAGCCGTGGCTTATTTTAATTCGCTGAAGAATAAGGATGACCGGTTTTCTTTTATCTATGACCCTAATGACCTGTCCTCCTATCCTAAATACATGCTATATAATTTTGGTATAGACTTCACCGTTATATCCTTCCCCAATGCACCTGCAGGTGCTGTCGGGGTCATCAAGCTTGTGCTGGAAGGCTCGCCCGCTGCAATGCTGGGATTACGGCGGGGTGATTATTTTACACGTATTAACGGTACAATAGTTAGCAGCAGTAATGCAGCTACCCTCAGTGAAAACTTACTGCAGCAGTCCTCCGGTACGTTTACGCTGGCCACTGTAAGCGGTGCTACAGTAAAAGAAGATACAGCCGTTACCCTGCCGGCGCAATCGCTGGGTGAAAATCCTATTTACGGGCAGGGCATACGCATCGTGAATGGCCGTAAAGTGGCTTACCTGTTCTATAACTATTTTAATGATGGTTATAACACGGCCGTAAAAGGCGTGTTCCAGGATTTTAAAACAGGCGGCGCAAATGAGCTGATCCTGGACCTGCGTTACAATCCCGGTGGCAGCGTAGCTGCTGCTGCCATGCTGGCTGCTTTAATAGCACCCGGTATTACCGGGCAAAGCGGTTTTGTAAAATACAGCGGTAACAGCAACCTGGGACAGCGCATTGTTTCATTTACATCTGCTTTATCCGTTCCTGAATCAGGCGGTCCTATTGCATTCAGCTCACTGGAACCTGCACGCCTTTCTTTGTCAAGGGTATTTATTTTATGCGGCAGCCAAACTGCATCTGCAGCGGAGCTGCTGATCAATAATCTCCGGCCTTACATGCAGGTATATCTCATTGGGCAGCAAACTTTTGGTAAAGATAAAGGCGCCATCATCATACAGTACCTTCGCACACCCAAGCGCATTCCCTGGACGCTGATGCCCATCAGCTACAACCTGGCTAACTCCAAAGGAGAAGGTGGTTACACCAACGGACTTACCCCGCAATACATTGTTGATGAATTAAGCAAACAACCCCTGTCGCCGGTGGGCGATAATACTGATCCCCTCATTGCAAGGGCTATTTCTATCTTAAACGGCAATGGACGGCAAACAGCGCCGGCGCCGCAGATAAGCCCCCGGGTATATTTTGATACCAGGCAGCAACAGGCAGACAGGAATGTGGTAAGACTGCCGGCAGCCTTGTTCAGAAAATAAAAGTACTGGATATAGATATGATATATGCGCGGTAGGCCTTTCTCTTGCAGGCAATAAATAATCAGTAGTATCAGATCAGGGAAAGCTTGGGATGGTAACAAACAATGGATCTTAAAACTGTACACCGTAGATACGGCGCACGCTGCATTTCGATGGAGGAATCATCAGAATTTGTTTTCTCATAAACAGGGTTTTCAAATTGCTTACGTTGTTTATTGCTGTTAAACCATTATGGTAGTGAAACCTTTTTAAGATGATAAGGTTTATTCCCTGTTGGTTGTATGGTAATATCAGTTATTACTGTTCTGCTGCCGGTACCTCTTAATAATAGCTCCATACCTTCCATGCGTACATGGCGCATTATCCCGGAGCTGTCTTCCGGCTCATGCCCGCCATAAGCCAGGCCGGTGCTGCCGGTGAGGGAGCTTATATTTTCCAGTACTTTACCTGCACCGGTCTGCGGCGCCTTGCCTAAAAGTATAATACCTTTCCAGCCTGTGTTACAGGTGGTATCATTTAACCGGAAAAGCACAGGTAAATGTTGCAATCCTTCTGCTACGATCTTTGCGCCGCGGGTTATTACCAAACCGCCACCGCTTTCTTTACCATATGCAGATAGTGGTGTAATTATTTTTATAACGGTGCCCGGCTCAATGTGTAAAGTAGCTTCATTGCTTACATACACCCAGCCTTCTATATACCAGGGATGATTGTTTGTGAGCAATATATTCTCTGTAATTATTTTCCGAAGGGTATCATGTAAAGGAATGGTTTGCACCCCTACATTTGCTGCAGCAGCCACCGGCTCCTTTTCACAGCCGGCAAGCATTATAGCTGCCAGGGTACAGCCCCCGTAAAAAAGAGACCATAACCAGCTTTTATATTTAACGGACCGGTGTTGCATAGTAACTTTTATATTAGAGATTGATCACTTCCGGGTAAAAGCTGCCGGAGGGATCATCATGTATATTCAGCAGATAAAATTTTCCCGGGTCTACCGGCAATGCAAAAATATCCGTAACGCCATCCGGTTGTGTTACCGGCGCACCGGTTTCACTGTTTACAAATCTGCCACCATAGGTGATCGGCATTCCGCTGGCATCATTTAATGGCAGCACAATAGTTTGAGGGTAAAGGGTTCCCTTCGTTAATCCTTTCAGCACAAAACCTGTTTCATCCAGGTTACCGGTTTCGTTGTTTACATAAATAATATGCAGATCCAGCTTTTCATAAGGGAAATAGGTATCGCTCAGCGTTTCAAATATCTGCATGGCCAGGGAGTCCGGCGATACCGGCGTGCTGGTTACAAATCCTTTTAACCCAATGGCTTCACTGTACGCCAGTTTCAGGGCAATGGCGGCATTCGGTAAAACAGTGATCATGCTGTCTGCTATCAGTGAATCTGTACTGGCTTTATAAAATGCCAGCTTGCCGGATCTGCCGGCCGGTAACACCACGCTTACGGAGGTGTTGGAAGGTTCAATGCTGTTTATTTTCTTTCCATCAAAGTACAGGTCCACATCAGGCGTGTTGGGTAAGTTCGCCAGTGTAACATCTACTTTACCAAAAAAATGTTCTTCCGGCAGCTCACCTTTACTACAGGATAAGGCGGAAATAATTATAAAAGTAATAATGGAATATGTAAATAATCGCATAATGTAATTTGATATCTTTTTTGAAGTAATAACGTATAAGGCCGGGCCTTATACGTTATTACAGGTGTTATGAAATTGATTATAACCATCTCAGCCAGCCGCTGCTGCCTGAAGTCCAGTCCACACGGCCAGGGAAGGCACCCACAGTGCGGGAAGCATTCAGTGATCCGGGAATCCAGTTAGCCGCGTTGGTAGCGGTAGCCGGACGAACAAACGGATTAGCCAGACCAATGTTGGCATTCGGGTTAGCAGTAGTAAAGCCAGTATTGCCATTTGTAGCTGAAGTAGCAAAAATGGTGAACTGGTTGGCTGCTGCATTGAAGCCTACATTTGTAACAGGGTTACCGGCGCTTTCAGTTACGAAAGGTTTAACATACGCATGTACAAAGCTGTGTTTCAGCACAGAAGTACCGGCGTAGAACTTATCGCGGGTAGTACCCAGCGCGCTATCCAGGGAAATACCATATCTGTAGCCCAGGTAAATAGCGCTGTCAATATCAAATTCAGCATTCCTTCTCAGCTGTGCGCCACGGCCATATAAACCGGTGCCGGAAGGCTGGCCATTGGTGATGGAAGCCCTTGCCTGGTTGGGTAAACCAACGATAGTAATGTAGCGGTAAACCGGGTGTGTAATGGGCGTAGCAGTACTACCGGTTGAGTTGTTATCGCTTTCAAAACCGTTAGACTGGCTCTTGTCTGCACGGGTGGTATCAGCCAGGCCTAAAGCATAACGGATGGTACCCCTGTAACCATTGTCTGTATCGAACATATCGTCCAATGCATCTACGGAGATCAGGTGGGAAGCATTTACCGTACCGCCAAAAAATTCAAAAGCATCGTCTTTTGATTTGTACACTTCAATAAAATCCAGTGTGGTACCACGGCCTACACCGGCCAGGGTTAAACCATTGATCTCATTGTCGGTTGACAGCTCAAAACCGGCATACTCGATACGTACATACTGCAGGATACCTGAGTTGTCGTTGTCGTTGGTGCCTACCGAACCACCATAAGTAGCGTCAGCCGGGGGATTGCTGGGAATACCCTCAACCTGTACGCGGCCGCTGTGGTTAGTGGATGCATTACCCAGCAGGATAATACCGGACCAGTCGCCGGAAGCCGGCGCCGTTTGGTTAGATGTGAAAATAATAGGGCTGGTAGCAGTACCCTGTGCCAGTACTTTTGCGCCACGGGTTACTACCAGGCCGCCACCGGGAACAGTTGAACTGGTGCTCTTGTCACCCTGAATAGTAGTGCCGGCATCAATGATCAACACATCAGATGAATCAACATACACCAGGCCACTCAGATGCCAGGCTACGGAGCTGGTCAGGTGGATAGTGTCTTTAATGGCATGACCTGTACCCAATACGCCGCTTAAAGGATTCGTGGGAATGATCTGGGTAGCAGATACTGAACGGTCAGCAATAGGCTGGCCTTCTTTTTTACAGGAGCTCACCAATACAACTCCTGCAAAAGCGGCCGTGGCCAGGGTTAAAATCAAGGGTTTCCTTTTCATGATTTAGCTTTTAAGGTTAAAAATGAATACCTGATCAGGATATATAACTGTTACGCGTATGCTTAGAATTTATAGCTCAAAGTAGTGCTATAGGTGCGGCCGGGCCGCGCTTCGTAATTAATAACATCCTTTCCCGACTGGTATAACAGCTGTTTGGTAGAAGGATCCTTTTCTCCGTTGTTAACAGCCTGGTCATCATCATAACGGTTCTGATACACCACGGAAAAACTATTCAGGATATTGCCGACATTCAGTTTTACCTCTGCCCGCTGTTTTAAGAAACGTACCGCTACCTGCCCGTCTAAAGCTGTTAAGGGACGCTCGAAAAGAGAGAACTGGTAAGATTTATCCGGACGGAACATGCGGTTGCTCACGTAATTATATACCAGGCTAAGGGAAACCGGTTTCGTGTCATAATAGATGCCGGCATTTACAATGTAATTGCTGGCGCCTGTCTGCGGCCTTTTCTCCTCTTTTAATACCTGCTCATTAGGTATCACCTTCAGCGCATTATCCGGATCTACACCATTATAGTTAACGGTCATAGGCGTTACGCGTGCATCCAGCGCCGTGAAGTTGCCATACAGTGTTATGTTTTGCAGCACCGGCACTTTTGTAAATGCCAGCGATTTACGCGCTTCTACCTCCAGGCCGTAGTTCTTTGCATTTTTGTTATTACGCAATACGAATATGCCGCCGCTTTGCTCATCCGCATAGATCTCCATGGGATAATCAAACTTCTTGTAGAATAAAGAGAAGGATATCAACTCGCCTGCCCCGGGATACCACTCGTAGCGGAAGTCAAGGTGATGCGCAATGGTGGATTTTACCAGCTCGCTCACATAGGCGCCGCCTAATTCAAAATCATATTCACGGAAGAAAGACAGCTCCCGCAGATCGGGGCGGATAATACTTTTAGCATAGGCTAACCGCAGGTTCATGGCAGGGGTAAGACTATAGGTAAGGTTAGCGGAAGGAAAAATATTCCAGTTAGGTTCCCGGTTGCGCAATGCGGTGAAATCATATTTATCCACCCCTGATCCGCCACGGCTCTGGTTAATCCAGTTTTCCAGGGAATCCAGGCCGGCATTAGCATTGTTCAGGTTATAGTATTCTGCTCTTACGCCCCATATCAGTCTAAGCTTATCGCCGATCTTATTATCCAGCATACCATACACCGCGTGTAAGGTAGCAGTGCGGTGAAAATCATCACTGAACTGACTGTAAACAAAACCTGCATTATTAGCTTGAGAAAAAGCCTGGGCCAATGGCTGGTAATAACCTTCATGGTTGTCAAAAGTAGCGCCGGTATTGATCACATAGAACAAGCGGTCTTTGCTCCAGCCGCCATAACCTGCTTTAAAAGTATTGCTAATGGCTATCCGGCCGGCGCTGAACTGAAAAGGAACCGCTGCAGACGCATCCCAGGTATAATTATTTTCCTTTGCACGGCTCCACCAGCGCAGCGCACCGGTGCTGATGCCATTACTGGTGGCGCTTAATATGCTGTATTCGTTTAAAGCGCTGGAATCTGTTTTTATATATTCTGTAGTAAGCTGATGGTTGTCCGGTTTCTGGCGGTCCAGGCGTAAGTAGCTGCCTGACCATTTCAGCTTAATGCCTCTATTACCTACGGTATGCTCACCTTTCAGCTGGTTCTGCCACAAGGCCGTTTGTGAAGTAAGATCATAATAACCTAAAGCATAACCACGCGGTACATTCACGCCAGCGCCAATGATCAGCTGCTGATCCAGCGTGCGCAGGTACAAGCTTTGAAAACCAATACGGTTACGTTCATTCCTGTAACCTACGCCCAGCAAGCCTCCCAGGTTAGTGGTAAACCCATAACGCTGACCATTATACGCCGCAAATTCTGATGCAGGGCCATCCTGCTGTCCCTCAAATCCATCGCGGCTCATCCGTATATCCTGCGTGGCAAGTGTGTTCCTGTACCCTACAGATGCCACTACGCCAAATTGGTTACTTTTTTTTCCGGGAATAACCCGGCCTATAGACACCTGGTAGTTCTGTGAGGGGTGCGCCTTTAGGTTGTATAAACCCCAGTTATTGCTGAAGGCATTTGCATCCTTACCGGATGCTAGGAATTTATTATGAATATCCGTTTCGCTTTTCCAGTTCAGCGTGCCCATTAATTTGCGATGGTCCGCCACCTGGCCAAAGTATTCCTTGCCTTCCAGCTTCATTGTTAAAAAGTCCTTACCCGTGGTTTTATCGTTAATGCTGCCGCCCGCGCTTATGTTCAGAAAGTTGGTGGTGGGTATGTCCAGCGTATTTACCTCCACCAGGCCGCCTCCAAATTCTGCGCTGCGGTCTGGCGTAATGGTTTTTACTACAGTTACATTCTCAACAATATTGGAGGGTATCACATCAAAGCTGAAGTTCTTCCGGTTCAGCTCCGTGCTGGGCATGATCTGCCCGTTCAGCACTGCCTGGTTATAACGTTCGCTTAAGCCGCGCACTACTACATATTTATTATCCATGGTGGAAAGGCCGCTCACACGTTTCAGCACCTCTCCAATATTTTTATCCGGTGTACGGCTGATCTGCTCTGCGCTGATACCGTCAGTAATTGCTGCATTATTTTTTTGCAGGGCGTATAAACCTTCTACAGAAGCGCGTTTATAGTTAGCAGTCACCGTTACTTCTTTCAAACGGGAGCCGCCACTCTTCAGTGATACATTCAATGGTGTTACCCCTTTTTCTGTTACCGTTACTTCTGTTATTCTACGCGTGTCATAAGATATATAGCTGAAGGTTAGCGTATACGTTCCGGGCTCCAGCTGCAGCTCATAAGTACCATCCACATTGGTTACGGTACCCTGACCGCCCAATACCTGGATGGTAACACCCGGCAGCGGTTCATTTTTATTATCCACCACCTTACCGCTCACACGGCCTTTATCCTGGCCGGCTACCTTTTCCTGCCTGCCTTTGCGCAGGGCAATGGTATGGTTGGTATAGGCAATATCAATGGGGGCATATACATCTAAGTAGTGTAGTACGTCTGCCAGAGGCTGATCCTGGAACTTTACTGCTGCCAGTGTGCACTGGTCCAAATATTCAGGATCGTAAATAAAAGTGTAAGTTGTTTGTTGCGCTAAATTCTTTACTACGGCCCTTGCCGTTGTTTTTTGCATGTTAATGTGTACCCTGTCTGTTAACCCTTTATATGATTGTATTGCCACCGCCTGTAAGGTACCGGTGCATAAAAAACACAACAGGGAAACCGCTAGTTTTTGCATAGTACCCCTGTCAAAAAATCTGTTTGTAGATTTTTGCATACTTTTGTTTTGCTTTTAGTTAAAAATGAATACTTAACCGGGAAGTGTCCGGTTAAAGGGTACTGTCTCTACAGTGCCCTTTATTATTTTAGCTAATGGTTATTTACTATTTTCCTTCTACTACATAAGCACTGCTGTCACCGGATAGATGGTATGAGAATCCATATACATATTCTAACGTGGTCAGTATCTGCTCAAGCGATTCATTTGAGGTAAATGAACCGGATACCTTCCGTTTTGCGAGCTTGTTATCTTCCAGTATAATCCTTTGCCCATAGCGGCTTTGCAGTTTGGCAAATGCATTTTCCAAAGTGGCATTATCGAATATTAATTTCCCGCTTTTCCAGTCAAGGGTGGCGGCAGTATTAAAGCGGGTGGCGGGTGCAGGCAGCGCACCTTTTTTATATAATAATACTTCGCCCGGTTGCAGTACATAAGAGAATGCAGCAGTGCTTACAGACACTTTACCGGATAGCAGGCTTACTGCAATGCTGCTGTCTGCATGGTTAGCGGTAGCAATGTTAAACGCCGTTCCCAATGCGGTGGTCACTAACTCACCGGCATGTACACGAAAAGGTTTACCGGCAACCTGCGCTACTTCAAAATAAGCTTCGCCCTTTAGCCACAGGTCGCGCGCCTGGCTATTATAATCATGGGAATAAGCTACGGCGGCATAGGCATTCAGCCATACCCTGGAGCCATCCGGCATAGATACCAGGCGTATGTTACGGCCGTTGTTATAAATAGTATCCCATTGCTGCACCAGGGCCGGTACCTGTAAACCATGCTGTGATTGCCACAGCCATGCGCCCGCACCAACAATTAAAAGCAGCACGGCTGCGGCACCACTATACCACCTGCGGTATAAAGGTTTTACTTTCTGTGGCGCAGCTGCCGGTATAGGGATAATAGGGGTTTGGGATGTTTGTTCCCAAGCTTCCAGCAGGTATGCATCCATCTCAGGGGTAGCTTCCTGTAACAGGTAAGCCTCCACTGCTGCTGCTTCTGCCGCCGTACAGCGGCCTTTAAAATACTTTTCCAGTAATTCTTTATCTATGTGCATACAGAAAAGAGTACGTTCACAAAAGCAGCTGATACCAATGGCAAAAGTGGAGTTTACAATTTGTTAATATTAGCGGAGGGAAAGTAAAAAGTTAAAAAGTAAAAAGGAAGGATAAGAGTAGAATAATGATTAGAATAAAAGCAACAACCTCACGGCTTTAGCCAAAAACAAAAAAGCGTAGGGTGGAAACCTTACGCTTATTGTAAAAGATTGTCATGTGAATGTTCGAGAATGCAAATCGTGTAGGCTTTTAATGGTTATTCTGGGGCTAGAATACCTTCACGTTTTTTTAACCACCTAGTTATAAGTTTTAAATGATTTTATGTTTTACAATGCAGGTATCTTATGCTTAACAGCAAACAACACATTCTACCAGCACTGGTAATTATTTATATTCTGTTGAAGGCCTGATATGATAAGATATACCTTGCGCATAGGATACTATTACTATAAACAGGATCACTAAAGCAGGCAACGGGTTTTCTTTTCATACGTGTTATAATAAACAGGGCTACTCACGCTAACTTTATCCGGGTTCCTTGAACGCTATACGTGCAAATTAAACCACCCCACTGTAAAAAATACCGCAGTGAGCAGGTTTTTTTTGTCGATTCTATACAACGTTTGTGTTAGCATTGGGTAAATTATACCCAAAAAGAATGGTTAGCAATTGCTTATGTATCCATAGCCTTTGCCAACCATCAATAACAATTCATTAACAAAATAATTTTAAGCCTGCTTTTTTCGCATAGCCCAATAGTATAAAGGTATGCCCAGTAAGATTATTCCTAAGCCCGGCAGCGTGTAATTAACTTCAAACACCAGCAGCAGCAAAGCCAATCCTACTGCCACCGCAATATATATCATAGGCAGCACCGGGTAGCCAAACGCTTTGTAGGGGCGCGGTGCAGCCGGTTGTTTTTTGCGCAGTATAAAAATACCCAGTATAGTCAGCACATAAAAGATCAGCACACCAAAGATCACCAGCGCCAACAGATCCCCATAGCGGCCGCTCAGGCATAGCAGGGAGGCCCACAGGCACTGGATCCACATGCCTTTTTCCGGTACGCTGTAACGGTTCAGGGAACCTGCCTGTTTAAAGAACAGCCCGTCCTGCGCCATGGTATAGTAAATGCGCGCGCCGGACAGTATTAACCCGTTATTACAGCCAAAGGTGGAGACCATGATCATAACAGCAATGATCAGCGATCCGCTGTTGCCAAAGATCTTTTCTGCAGCAGCTACCCCAACCCGGTCATTAGCAGCAAAAGCAATTTCATTTAAGGGCAGTACAGAAAGGTACATAAGGTTGGCGCTTACGTAAATGATGGTAACGATCAACGTGCCCAGGAACAGGGAGCGGCCAATGTTCTTCTGCGGGTGCTTGATCTCCGCGGCTATAAAGGTTACATTGTTCCAGGCATCGCTGGAGAACAGGGAACCTTTCATAGATACCGCAATAGCGCCCAGCACCGCCATGCCGGTAAGCATAGTGGTTACAGTTTGGCCGTTCACCTGCTGCATAGAGAAAGTGCCCCATGCATTTTGCCAGTTAGCGTTCCATACTTCTGCACGGGCACCTATCAGGAAACCAAAAATGATCAATCCGAATAAAGACAGCAGCTTGGCAAGTGTAAACACTGTTTGAATGATCTTCCCATTCCGTATACCCTTTGTATTAATATACGTGAGCAGTATAATGGAAATGATGGCCACGATCTGCGCAGCAGACACCTTCATAAAACCGGCATCCCATAGTATATGCTGCTCACTCACCGCCGGTATCAGGTAGGCTGTGAACTTGGCAAAAGCTACTGCCACGGCGGCAATGGTGCCGGTTTGAATTACGCTGAACTGGGTCCAGCCAAAAAGAAAAGCTACAAATGGATTATAGGCTTCGCGCAGGTACACATACTGCCCGCCGGCACGGGGATACATGCCCGACAGCTCTCCGTAGCTTACCGCCGCTATCATAGTTACGATACCGGCCAGTACCCACATTACGGTAAACCATCCTGCAGAGCCCACACTGCGGGCTATTTCAGCAGATACCAAAAAAATGCCGGATCCAATCATGGAACCGGCAACTATCATAGTAGCATCCAGTAAACTTAAACTAGGTTTGAAAGACGCTTGTTGGTTTTCAATCATAGATAGAAGTAATTAATAATTAAGAATGAATAATTAATTTGATAAAGGCACTATTATTCAAACATACACAAGTGCACCAAATTTATTAATTATTAATTTTTAATCATTAATTAGTTTTTCCCTCGTTGGCTTTGTTCAGGCCCTCAATTACCGGCGCGGTAATATCCAGGGATTCATCTTTATACAAAATGTTGCTGGCGCCCGCACGGTAAGAGAAAATGAAGGAGTATTTCTTATCTGCATTAAAGGTTTTCAGAAAATCATCCAGGCGCTTTTGCAGGTCTTCATTAAACTTGGCTTCCTGCTCCATATATTGCTGGGAAAGGTTCTGGCGCTTAGCTTCCAGCTGCTGTTGTTTTTCCATCAGCGTACGTTGTGCTGTTTCGCCTTCTGCCTGTGTAAGCTGGTTGGCATTGGCCCTGCGCTGAAAATCGGCTGCTTCATTCTGCAGCGCACGTACATTGGCTTTCAGCTCATTATCAATAGCCTGCTGTCTTTTTTCCAGCTCGGATTTTTTTGCTTTGAAATATTCATAACGGGCTTCTACAGAATCAAGATCCACATAAGCTATCCGCGGGCCGGCGTCGCCTGCTTTGGTGCTGCTGGTAGTAGCCGGTGATGCAGTGGTATTTGTATTCGCGCTTTTTCCTCCCTGCTGGCAGGCTGCAAATAGGCCGGTCGCTAGAACAACTAAGCATCCGTTTTTCACAGTTTGTTGAACATTATGCATGTTGATAAATGGATTTTTGAACTCCGATGAAACTATAGTTTAAAATATGAAGGGCTAAAATAAGGTAAAAAGCAGAAAGGAAAAAGATAAAACTGAAATCCGTTGGCCGGAAACGTGCTACAGTACAAGTTCTTGCGATATTTAACTTTTCCTTAAGGTGTTGTATCAGTTGTGTTGCAGTTTCCACATTTTAAAGCGGGTCTTATCCGTAGCCGTACCGGTGGTAACCAGGGTATATACCTTACCGGAATCGGCCTGGAACGGGAAGGTACCCAGCACCAGTGATGAATCACGGAAATTAAAATCTATCTGGTAAGGATTGGCCCGTATTTCCGGTGATGAGGTGGCAGCGCCATATGCAATGCCGTCAAAGATCCGTAAAGTATCATTAGTGCCCCAGCGGATCCTGAAATCAAGAGACAGCGGCTGCAGGTTATTTCTCCCCCTTATCTCATAATAGGTATCACACAGGTTCACCACCCGTATGCGGGCATTGGCCGCTACAGTGGGCGGTGCAAGATCATCGTCTAAAACCACCAGCTGCAGCACATTCAGGTGATTTCTGCAAAGCAGTGCAGACAGGTGTTTGCCATTACGCAGGTTCAGCTCCCCGCCCAGAATAGGCGCCGCGCTGCCGGCAGCATATACGTAAAAGCTGTATTTCTGTGCGCGGAACTGCTTATACTGCGTGTTATCTCCATACCCCAGGTTGCTGCCCAGGGTAACGGTATCCAGCTTAAAGTCAAAGTGGGCGGTATTGCTGTCAACAAACTGGTATACCCGTACACTGGCACTGGTATCCGGCAGGTCGGAATCGCTGTTTTTACTGCAGGCCACAGCGGCTGCCAGCAGGAATATGATCAACGCAGGGCGTATCCATTTTTTCATTTCGTAATAACAGTCTTGTACGCAAAGTAACACGTTTTAATGCAATAACTACGCACAAAAAAGTCCTGCCGTTACTGGCAGGACTTTTTCATTTTTATGCATGATTCGTTTATTCTTCTTCATCAAACTGGAACACTTCCTTGGAAGATGACAGGATATCATATTCTTCTTTGGAACCAACGATCATATTCTCAAACTCACGCAAACCGGTACCGGCCGGGATCAGGTGACCCGTGATCACGTTCTCTTTCAGGCCCAGCATATCATCTGTTTTACCGTTGATGGCTGCAGATGACAGTACTTTGGTGGTTTCCTGGAAGGACGCAGCGGAGATCCAGCTGTGCGTACCCAGTGATGCTTTGGTAATACCCAGCAGCAGCGGGCTGGAGGTAGCCGGATTTGCATCGCGGTATTCTACCAGCTTCTTATCTGCACGGCGCAGCAGGGAGTTTTCTTCCCGCACCTGGCGCAGGGTCACAATCTGGCCTGCTTTCAGGCTGGCAGATTCACCTGCTTCCGTTACTACCTTCTTGTCAAAGATGTTATCGTTCTCTTCAAAGAATTCAAATTTATCCGTGGTATCGCCTTCCAGGAAGCGGGTATCTCCCGGATCCTCGATGGTTACCTTACGCATCATCTGACGTACGATCACTTCAATGTGTTTATCATTGATCTTCACACCCTGTAAACGGTATACTTCCTGTATCTCGTTCACCAGGTATTCCTGTACGGCAAAAGGTCCTTTGATGGACAGGATATCTGCCGGGGTTATAGAACCGTCAGACAGCGCAGTACCAGCCTTCACGAAGTCACCGTCCTGTACCAGGATGTGACGGGTTAAAGGCACCAGGTATTTCTTCACCTGGCTCTCGCGGCTTTCGATGATGATCTCGCGGTTACCACGTTTAATGTTACCGAAGGTTACCACACCATCTATTTCAGATACAATGGCAGGGTTGCTCGGGTTACGGGCTTCAAACAGCTCCGTTACACGCGGCAGACCACCGGTGATATCACGCAGCTTACCCAGCACACGCGGTATCTTCACAATTACCTGGCCGGCCCTTACGGTTTCCCCTTCATCAATTACGATGTGGGAACCTACCGGTAAGTTGTAAGATTTCACCTCTTTGTTACCTTCTATTACGATGGATGGGATCTTGTTCTTATCCTTGGTTTCAATTACCACTTTCTCACGGTGACCGGTTTGTTCGTCAGCCTCTTCACGGAAGGTGATACCTTCTATGATGCTATCGAAACGTACGGAACCCGCAATTTCAGATACGATAACGGCGTTGAACGGATCCCAGGTGCAGATCACATCTCCCTTGGCTACTTTCTGCCCGTCTTTAACCAGCAGGGTAGAACCGTAAGGAATGTTGTTGGTGATCAGCAGACGGTCGTTCTTAACGTCCATGATACGCAGCTCACCGGTACGGCCAATAACTACCTGTACTTTATCACCATCGTTATTTTCGTAGGTGGTTGTACGTAAGCCATCGAACTGTATGGTACCGTCAAACTTAGCTGGCAGTGCAGATTCTACTGAAGTAGAACCGGCCACACCACCCACGTGGAAGGTACGCAGGGTAAGCTGTGTACCCGGTTCACCGATGGACTGGGCGGCGATGATACCTACGGCATCACCTCTCTGCGCCAGGTAACCGGTTGCCAGGTTTTTACCGTAACATTTCACGCACACGCCCCTGCGGCTTTCGCAGGTTAATACGGAGCGGATCTCTACGGTTTCTATTGCGCTTTCTTCTATACGGTGTGCAATTTCTTCTGTGATCTCTCCACCGGCAGCTACGATCAGCTCATCATCGTTCAGCGGATCAAATACGTCGTGCAGGGAAGTTCTGCCCAGGATACGGTCGTACAGTGGTTCTACCACTTCTTCGTTATCCTTTAAGGCAGTAGTGGCAATACCACGCAGGGTACCGCAATCTTCTTCTGTGATCACCACGTCCTGTGCCACATCCACCAAACGGCGGGTCAGGTAACCGGCATCCGCTGTTTTCAACGCGGTATCTGCCAGACCTTTACGCGCACCGTGCGTAGAGATGAAGTATTCCAATACGTTCAGACCATCTTTAAAGTTAGACAGGATGGGGTTCTCGATGATCTCAGAACCGGTAGAGCCACTCTTACGCGGCTTGGCCATCAATCCTCTCAAACCAGCCAGCTGCTTGATCTGCTGTTTGGAACCACGGGCGCCGGAATCCAGCATCATGTACACAGAGTTAAAGCCCTGCTTGTCTGTTGCCAGCTCGCGTATCAGCGTTTCCGTTACCTTGGTATCCGCACGTGACCAGATATCAATGATCTGGTTATAACGTTCGTTATTGGTGATCAGACCCATGTTGTAGTTATCCCACACTTCATCCACTTCAGAGGCAGCGCCATCGATCATGTGCTGTTTCACTTCGGGGATGATCAGGTCATTGATGTTAAAGGACAAACCACCGCGGAAGGCCGTACGGAATCCAAGCGTCTTGATATCATCCAGGAACTTGGCCGTTTTCGGAATGTCGGTGTATTTGATAATGTCGCCGATGATCTCACGCAGTGATTTCTTGGTCAGCAGCGCATTCACATAACCAGCTTCTTTTGGAACAAACTGGTTAAAGATCACACGGCCTACAGTAGTATCGATCAGCTTGTGCTCCAGCACGCCTGCTGCTACGTTACGCACCCAGGCTTTTACCTTGATGTGCGCATGCAGGTCGGCCTTGCCTTCGTTATAGGCAATGATCACTTCTTCTGCAGAGTAAAAGGCTTTACCTTCTCCCTGAACCTTTTCAGTTTCAGTAGATTTTTTACCCTTACTGATGTAGTACAGACCCAACACCATGTCCTGAGAAGGCAGCGTGATAGGCGTACCGTTCTGCGGGTTCAGGATGTTATGGGATGACAGCATCAGCAGCTGGGCTTCCAGTACGGCCGCGTTGCTCAAAGGCACGTGTACCGCCATCTGGTCACCGTCAAAGTCGGCGTTGAACGCACTACACACCAGGGGGTGCAGCTGTATCGCCTTACCTTCCACCAGCTTGGGCTGGAAGGCCTGGATAGACAGACGGTGCAAGGTAGGAGCACGGTTTAACATCACCGGGTGGCCTTTCAGCACATTTTCCAGGATGTCCCAAACCACTGCTTCTTTTCTATCAACAAGTTTCTTTGCAGATTTTACGGTCTTAACGATACCTCTTTCGATCAGCTTACGGATGATGAACGGTTTGAACAGCTCAGCAGCCATATCTTTCGGCAAACCGCATTCGTGCAGCTTCAGCTCAGGGCCTACCACGATAACGGAACGGCCGGAGTAATCCACACGTTTACCTAACAGGTTCTGACGGAAACGGCCTTGCTTACCTTTCAGCACATCGGAGAGTGATTTTAGGGCACGGCCGCCTTCTGCCTTCACCGCGTTGGATTTGCGGGAGTTATCGAACAGGGAATCCACGGCTTCCTGCAGCATACGTTTTTCGTTACGCAGGATCACCTCAGGCGCCTTGATCTCTATCAGACGTTTAAGACGGTTGTTACGGATAATTACCCGGCGGTACAGGTCGTTCAGGTCAGAAGACGCAAAACGGCCGCCATCCAGGGGAACCAGGGGACGCAGCTCCGGCGGAACTACGGGGATGTATTGCATCACCATCCATTCCGGACGGTTCTCTACACGGGTATTGGCTTCACGGAAAGCTTCCACTACGCTCAAACGTTTTAAGGCTTCTGCCTTACGTTGCTGGGAAGTTTCAGTGGCAGCCTGGTTACGCAGCTGGTAAGAAAGGCTGTCCAGATCAATGCGGGCCAGCATCATTTCTACCGCTTCAGCACCCATGCGGGCAATGAACTTGTTGGGATCTTCATCCGGCAACAGCTGATTGTCCTTCGGCAGGGTATCCAGTATATCCAGGTATTCTTCTTCTGTCAGCAGGTCGCCGTAGTTCATACCTTTTTCCTGCTTGGCGCCCGCCTGTATAACCACGTATCTTTCATAGTATACGATAGTTTCCAGTTTTTTGGACGACATACCCAGCAGGTAGCCTATTTTATTCGGCAGGGATTTGAAGTACCAGATATGCACCACAGGCACCACCAGGCGGATGTGGCCCATTCTTTCACGACGTACTTTCTTTTCCGTTACTTCCACACCACAGCGGTCGCACACAATACCCTTATAACGGATACGCTTATATTTTCCGCAATAGCATTCATAGTCCTTTACAGGGCCAAATATCCTTTCACAGAATAAACCATCACGCTCCGGCTTGTAAGTACGGTAGTTGATGGTTTCCGGTTTCAGCACTTCACCGTAAGAACGCTCCAGGATTGCATCCGGAGAGGCCAGACTGATGGTAATGCTGCTAAAATTTGATTTAGGACGATTTTCTTTCTTAATGGCCATCTTTATTTAGCTTTTAGCTGTTAGCCTTTAGCTGTTGGCTATTGGCAAATATGTTTCCTCAACTATTTCAAAGCTATTGGCCGATAGCTGACTGCTAACGGCCAATAGCTAAAAGCTTTATTCAAACTTCAGGTCCAGACCCAGACCACGCAGCTCATGTATCAATACGTTAAAGGATTCAGGCACACCGGCTTTCGGTATGTTGTCGCCCTTAACAATGGCTTCATAAGCTTTTGCACGGCCTACGATGTCATCAGATTTAATAGTGAGCAGTTCCTGCAGGATGTTGGATGCACCGTATGCTTCCAAAGCCCACACTTCCATTTCACCAAAACGCTGACCACCGAATTGTGCCTTACCACCCAACGGCTGTTGAGTAATTAAGCTGTAGGGGCCTATAGAACGGGCGTGCATCTTATCATCCACCATGTGGCTTAATTTCAGCATGTAGATCACACCTACGGTAGCTTTCTGGTGGAAACGCTCGCCGGTTTCACCGTCGTGCAGGTAAGTATGGCCAAAGCTGGGCAATGCAGCCTTGTTAATAAATTCAGCTATTTCTTCTGTAGTGGCACCGTCAAAGATGGGGGTTGCAAAACGCACACCCAGCTTCAGACCGGCCCAGCCTAATACGGTTTCATAGATCTGACCCAGGTTCATACGGGAAGGTACGCCCAGCGGGTTCAGTACAATGTCTACCGGAGTACCATCGTTCAGGAACGGCATGTCTTCATCACGCACGATCTTGGCTACAATACCCTTGTTACCGTGGCGGCCCGCCATCTTATCACCCACTTTCAGCTTACGCTTGCTGGCCAGGTATACTTTCGCCAGTTTCAGCACGCCTGCAGGCAGCTCATCACCAATTGAAATGTTGAACTTTTCGCGTTTGTAACGGCCCAGCTCTTCATTGTACTTGATGTTGTAGTTATGCAGCAGCCAGTTGATCTGGTCGTTGGTAGTATCATCGGTGGTCCAGCCCAGCGGGTTTACATTCTGGAAGTCCACATTAGCCAGGTTCTTCTGGGAGAACTTGGAGCCTTTGGAGATCAGCACTTCACCGTAGGTGTTGGTGATACCGGCAGAGGTTTTATCCTTCAGCAGTACCAGCAGCTTACTCATCAGCACTTCCAGCAGGTCTTCCTCGTTCTTCTGGTGAACTTTTTCCAGTTTTTCCAGCGCCGCTTTTTCACGGGTCTTGGAGTTCTTATCTTTTTTGGCGCGGCTGAACAATTTCTTGTCAATCACCACACCTTCTGTGCTCGGGGGCGCTTTCAGGGAAGCGTCTTTCGCATCAGATGCTTTATCACCAAAGATGGCGCGGAGCAGCTTTTCTTCCGGAGAAGGATCAGATTCACCGCGGGGGGTGATCTTACCGATCAGGATATCGCCTTCTTTAATATGGGCGCCTACACGGATAATACCGTTCTGATCCAGGTCTTTGGTAGCTTCTTCGCTCACGTTCGGAATATCCGGCGTCAGCTCTTCTTCACCCAGCTTGGTATCACGTACTTCCAGCTCATATTCATCAATGTGGATGGAAGTGAACAGGTCTTCACGTGCCACACGCTCAGAGATCACGATGGCATCCTCAAAGTTGTAACCTTTCCAGGGCATGAACGCCACTTTCAGGTTACGGCCCAGGGCCAGCTCACCACCACGGGTAGCATAACCTTCGGTCAGGAAGTCGCCTTCTACCAGGTGCTGTCCTTTCTTAACGCAGGGGCGCAGGTTGATACAGGTGCTCTGGTTGGTTTTAACGAACTTGGTCAAACGATAAATTTTCAGATCGTCTTCAAAGCTCACCAGCTTCTGCATCTCATCACGCTCGTAGCGTACATGTATTTCGTTGGCATCAACAAACTCTACCACGCCTTTACCTTCAGAAGTGATCTGCAGGCGGCTGTCGCGGGCTGCTTTCGCTTCCAGACCGGTACCTACAATAGGTACTTCCGGAGCGATCAGCGGTACGGCCTGACGTTGCATGTTTGATCCCATCAATGCACGGTTGGCATCATCATGTTCCAGGAAGGGGATCAGGGAGGCGCTCAAACCTACGATCTGGTTCGGAGCTACGTCCATGTATTCCACTTCTTCACGGTCCAGGATGGGGAAATCACCGGTTTCGCGGGATTTTACCTTATCATTTACAAAAGCGCCTTTCTCATCCAGCTCCGCATTGGCCTGGGCTATTTTCACCAGGTCTTCCTCTTCAGCGCTCAGGAATTGTACTTTGGTCATTTCTACCTTACCGTCTTTTACTTTACGGTAGGGCGTTTCAATGAAGCCCATATCATTTACCTTGGCGTGTACGCACAGGGTAGAGATCAGACCGATGTTGGGACCTTCCGGTGTTTCAATGGTACACAGGCGGCCGTAGTGGCTGTAGTGTACGTCACGCACCTCAAAGCCGGCTCTTTCACGGCTCAAACCGCCGGGGCCCAGTGCGGAGATACGGCGCTTGTGCGTGATCTCAGACAGCGGGTTGGTCTGGTCAAGGAACTGTGACAGCTGGGAGGTACCAAAGAAGGAGTTGATCACGGAGGACAGTGTCCTGGCGTTGATCAGATCTACCGGGGTGAACACCTCATTATCACGCACGTTCATACGTTCGCGGATGGTACGGGCCATACGGGCCAGACCAACGCCGAACTGGGCGTACAGCTGTTCGCCCACCGTACGTACACGGCGGTTGCTCAGGTGATCGATATCATCTATTTCAGCTTTACCATTGGTCAGTTGTACCAGGTATTTGATGATGGCAATGATATCTTCTTTGGTCAGGACCTTCATATCCAGGGGCGTGGGTAATCCCAGCTTCCTGTTGATCTTGTACCGGCCTACATCACCCAGGTCGTAACGTTTATCGGAAAAGAATAATTTATCAATGATACCCCTTGCGGTTTCATCATCCGGCGCATCGGCACCGCGCAGCTGGCGGTAGATGTGCTGAACGGCTTCCAGCTCGGAGTTAGATGTGTCCTTGTTTAATGTATTGTAGATGATGGAGAAATCGCCGCTCACCTCTTCTTTCTGCACGAACACGCTTTTCACACCCATATCCACAATGGTTTCAATATTGGCTTCATCCAGGATGCTATCGCGTTCCAGCATGATCTCATTACGCTCAATACTTACTACCTCACCGGTGTCTTCATCCACAAAGTCTTCTACCCAGCTTCTTAACACACGGGCAGCCAGCTTTTTGCCGGCATATTTATCCAGACTTTTTTTGTCTGCTTTAACCTCATCCGCCATGCCGAAAAGCTGCAGGATGTCTTTATCTGTTTCGTAGCCAATGGCACGTAACAGGGTGGTAACCGGGAATTTCTTCTTACGGTCTATATAGGCGTACATCACATTATTGATGTCCGTTGCAAACTCCATCCAGGCGCCCTTGAACGGGATCACCCGGGCAGAGTAGATCTTTGTTCCGTTCGGATGTATGGATTGTCCAAAGAACACACCAGGTGAGCGATGCAGCTGGGATACAACCACGCGCTCCGCACCATTGATCACGAAAGTTCCTCTCGGGGTCATGTAAGGAATGTTCCCTAAGAACACATCCTGTACAATGGTCTGGAAGTCTACGTGCTCCTCATCATTACAGCTCAGGCGCAGTTTGGCCTTCAGCGGTACGGAGTAGGTAAGCCCTCTTTCTATACACTCTTCAATCGTGTAACGCGGCGGATCTACGAAGTAATCCAGGAACTCCAGATTAAAGATATTTCGTGTATCCGTAATCGGGAAGTTCTCTTTAAATACTTTAAAAAGGCCTTCGTTGTTCCGCTTATCTGGTGTGGTTTCTAACTGGAAGAAATCCTTGAAAGATTGAATTTGGATAGCCAACAGATCCGGTGTCTCAGTCACTTGTTTGATCTTTCCAAAATTAACTCTTTCGTTTGCTTGGGCTTGTTTTAGAGACATATTCGAAGTTAGCAGTTATATGACTTGTAAAATTGTGAGCTAAATTTCACAACGTAAATCCTTGAAGTTAAGATTTCTTCGTCAATATACCATCAAAAGGTGCTAAAAAAGACAACTTTCCCAAAGGGATAAAGGCCAAAAGTGCTGGATGCACTTTTGACCTTAAAAGAGGTATAATTAAGCAAAGAATTACTGAATCTCAACGTCAGCGCCTGCTTCAGTCAGCTTAGCTTTCAGATCTTCTGCCTCAGCCTTGTTAACGCCTTCTTTAACCGGTTTCGGTGCACCGTCTACCAGTTCTTTGGCTTCTTTCAGACCCAGACCAGTCAGATCTTTTACGATCTTAACTACGTTCAGCTTGCTGGCGCCAGCGCTTTTCAGGATAACGTTGAAGGAAGTTTTTTCTTCAGCAGCAGCAGCTCCGCCACCGCCATCACCAGAAACTACTACTGCAGCAGCAGCAGGTTCAATGCCGTACTCAGATTTCAGTACGTCAGCCAGTTCTTGTACTTCCTTAACAGTTAAGCCTACTAATTGTTCGGCCAATGCTTTTACGTCTGCCATTTGTATAATGTTTTTGAATGTTTTAAATGTTGTTGTTTATAGAGTGACTTGGAAGCCAAATTTGTGAGCGGTTAGCTTTTAGCGCTTAGCTGTTAGCGTTGTGTTCTGCTAAAAGCTAAATAGCTAAAGGCTAATAGCTGTTTGTTTATTCCGCTGCCGGTGCGGCTGCGCCTGCTTCTTCTTTCTTTGCTTTTTCCAGCAAAGCAGAAATTACGCGGCTGGCAGGTGACTGCAACAGGCCAATAACTTCGCCGATAAGCTCGTTCTTGGTTTTGATGCGTACCAGGGCAGCCAGCTGGCTATCGCCGCTGTAAATCTCTTCAGCTACGAATGCTGCTTTCAGGATCGGTTTATCACCATTGCTTTCTTTACGGAAAGTGGAGATGATCAAAGCGGGTTCTTTCGGGCTATCAGAGAACAGCAGGGCAGTTACACCGTTCAGTGCTTCGTATACACCTGCGTATTTTTCGTTATCCAGTGATTCCAGCGCCTTGCGGATCAGGGTGTTCTTAGCCACCTTCATTTCCACCTGCTTGTCAAAGCACACTGCTCTTAACTTGTTCACCTGGGCTACGGTTAATGATTCCGTATTGGTGATGTAAAAGTTGCTATATTGAGAGAACTTGCTTTTCAGCAGTTCAATCGCTTCATTTTTTTGATCTTTGTTCATTGCTTTTTGATTTGCATCCGTCAGGGAACGGATTAGATTTGAACAGATTTAGTATCTATGATGATGCCTGGGCTCATGGTGCTGGCCATAGATAACCCTCTCAGGTAAGTACCTTTTGCAGTGGACGGTTTCAGCCTTACGATAGCATTGATCAGCTCCTGAGAGTTCTGCTCAATTTTTTCGGGTGCAAAGGAAACACGGCCGATAGAAGCGTGGATAATACCAGCTTTATCTACCTTAAAGGTGATCTTACCGCCTTTTACCTCGTTCACAGCAGCTGCTACATCATTGGTAACAGTACCTGTTTTCGGGTTCGGCATCAGGTTACGGGGACCCAGGATCTTACCCAGCTTACCGATCTTAGGCATCACAGACGGGGTTGCAACGATTACGTCAACATCCGTCCATCCAGCTTCGATCTTCTGGATAAATTCATCCAGCCCTACATGGTCAGCGCCGGCAGCTCTCGCCTCGGCTTCTTTATCCGGGGTGCAAAGCACCAGCACTCTTTTGGTCTTACCGGTACCGTGGGGAAGCGTTACAGAACCACGGATAGCCTGGTCAGCCTTCTTAGGATCAACGCCTAAGCGGATATGCAGATCAACAGAACTGTCGAACTTAGTACAGTTAATATCTTTTACAAGCGTAGACGCATCCTTCAGGGTATAGACTTTGTTCTTGTCTACCTTTGAATTAGCCGCTTTTCTTTTTTTAGTTGCCATTTGTCAATGTTTTTGAATGGTTACTCCGTTAGAGCGGAGGTTTGACAGAATTAGTTTTCCCAGGGAGCTTTACCATCTACAGTGATACCCATACTGCGTGCAGTACCGGCTACCATGTTCATAGCACTTTCCAGCTTAAAGCAGTTCAGGTCGGACATTTTATCTTTAGCGATAGCCTCGATCTGTGCCCAGTTAACTTTACCTACTTTAACGCGGTTAGGCTCTTTGGAACCACTTTGCAACTTGGCAGCTTCCAGTAATTGTACTGCTGCGGGCGGCGTTTTAATAACAAAGTCGAAGGATTTGTCGGTGTACACGGTCAGCAATACAGGCAGTACCTTTCCCATTTTATCCTGGGTACGGGCATTGAACTGTTTGCAGAACTCCATGATATTCACACCTTTGGAACCTAAGGCAGGTCCGATTGGAGGTGCAGGGTTGGCTTGGCCGCCTTTTACCTGCAATTTCACGTACGTTGCAATCTCTTTTGCCATAAATGTGTGTTTTAATTTGGTGAAAACGTCCCGCGCAGGGCGGAACTCCCAAACTAAAAGGTGTTAAAATCTAACTGATTAATTAAATTTTGCCTTTTAAAGGGGATGCAAAGGTAGCTAATATAATTATTATGGCAAAAAGTTTTTGAAGTTGGGCACTCTTTTTGCTTAGGATATAAATTTTTTACAATTCTATTGCAATTCTCCACTTTTCGCCTCCCCTGGAATTTATTTTTTGTCTCCGTTATAGCTAACAAACCGGCTGCAAAAATACAAAATATTTCCCGGTTTTATACTGGCCTTCAGGTCCCCCTCCCCCGAAACAATTTCTTCATTAATGATCATTGTCCCGGATCACTCTCCTCCCACGGACTACTCCGTATTAATTATTAATCATTAATTCCCCGCCCGTCCTCCGGTCACCCTGTTGATTTTCAGTATCTTTAATATAAATACCACCTTTATGAAATGTCTATTGTTAACAGCCACCCTGCTGGTCCTGCTGCTACACCATCCCGCGCAGGCACAATCCGCAGATCAACAGGCTGCCCAAAAAGCATGGATGGATTATATGACCCCTACTGCTATGCATCAGATGCTGGCCAAATCAGACGGTGAATGGACCTTTACCATGAACTCCTGGATGGACCCCAATGCCGAACCCATGAAAAGCACCGGCAATGCAACCTACCACATGATCCTTGCGGCCGCTACCAGGAAATGCGCTGCACCGGCACCGTAATGAACATGCCTTTTGAAGGTATGGGCACCACCGGGTACGACAATGCCAAGAAGATCTTTGTGAGCTCCTGGGTTGATAATATGGGCACCGGCATGATGTACATGGAAGGCAAGTGGGACGAAGCCTCCAAAGCCGTTCACTTTACCGGCAAAATGTTAGACCCTACTACCGGTAAGGATTGTGATGTGAAAGAAATTTATAAGTGGGTAGATGACAATACCCAGCAAATGGAAATGTACACCGTAGTAAATGGTAAAGAAGTGAAGAACATGGAAATTACCTTTACACGGAAGTAGCTAAAAGTTTTAAAATGTAAAAGTTAAATGCAGCGGCCGTTAACCGCTGCATTTTCATTATTCATTTTTTAGCGGCGGCGGCGTGGCCCTGAAGCTGCTCAGCACTTTCGGCAGCAGGGGCAGTAAAGTGCTGAGGGTGGTTAACAGCACCAGCAGCTTCTTGGAAATATCTTCCTGCGTAGTAAAAATAAATAGTCCCACCAGCGCTACTATCACCAGCAAAGGCGTACGGATGGATTCCCACAGGCTGCGGGCATTATACTGCTTACGCAGTTCTACCGATTCTGCTGTATGGCGCTGCTCCAGCAGGAACTGCCGGAACACCGGGTCCCGGATCACGATCAGGCCATTATAAATACCCAGGGCGCCTTCTGCTCCCAGCAGGGTGCTGATCTCCATCGCATTTTTATAGTTCACCAGCCCGTCTGCCGCCAGGTCCAGCAAAATGATCTTCTGGCTGCCGGAAAGCCGGTTCCACTTGCTTTTGAAAAACACGGCCCGCTGGTATTGCTGCTGTATCATGGCTTTGGTTTCCTCATCCGTAAAGGGCAGCGTGTTTTTTTCCAATGTCTTATCCGGCTCAGCATCCCGGAAAATGCGTACAAAATCCAGCAGGAAAATGCGCGACACTGCGCTGCGGATCAAAAAAAAGATGCCCCCCAATAGCAGCAGTACCGGCAGTAACAGCATAGTAATATGCTGCCAGCCACTGAGGAACAGGTAACGTACCGGCGGCCGCGTAATGATCTGTATGGCCTGCACCTTATCCGGGTAGTTACCAGGGGCCATCCGGTAATGCAGCGCCAGCCCGCCCTTTTGCTGATCCCAGTACCAGGCCCCGTCTGCCGCCTGTTGCAGTAACGGCAAACTGGAAGGGTCCTCTTCATTATTCATATTTATCTGCCCTGACAGACTGCTGTAATACAGCTCCGGTACGTTCCGGGTATTAGCGGGCAGCTGGTCCCAGGGTTTTACCGGCATAATATGATCCCGGCCCGTGCTGTAAATACCCTGCTGCCAGCACCAGTGGGTGTAATAACCTTTTATAGGCGCCCCCGTATTGCGGAAGTTCTTTACCAGCCCTAACAAAGCCGGCCTGCGTTTTTCCAGGCAACGGGCCATGCACAGCTGCTGTCTTTTCACCGACTGTACAATTTCCCGGTTATGCGCATACCAGGTGAACACGGCCATGGGCATTACCCCCAGGCACAATGCCAGCAGTAATACAAACCAGCTGTAATGCATTAACGATACCGGCAGTTGCGGCGCAGCGGCTGTAGCTTCATTAGCCTGCGGCCAGCCCCACATGATAACCAGTATCAGCAGCAGCACACTCTGGAACAGCCAGAAGGCAGCCCCTCCCCCGCTTTGCCCAATGGCCAGCAGCCAGTATACAAACACACTGTAGCCCAGCATCAACAGCAGGTAAGCGGCTATTTTCCAGGAGTGGCTCCGGCGCCCGGGTTGCGAACAGGAATGGTAGGCATACAGCAGTATGAGGATATTTAGCGGCGAAATGAGGCCCAGCGCAAAGGTTACATAATCATCAAACCACTTCCCAAACACACCGCAGGTAAGCAGCACCACCAGGTAAAGCGCCAGGAACCATAAACCTTTGCGGTATATGGCATCATCTGCCTCCCGGGGAATGATCCAGGTGAAACGCGCCGCCAGCGGATCGCGGTACAGCAGCGAACGTTTGGAAAACCCATGGTGCAGCAGCAGCCAGCCGCACACCAGCAGAAAAGTAAAGAACGTGCACACCAGGGAAAACAGCAGTATGCGCAGGTTAACCGGCGTTATATAACCATTATTATAAAACGTAAGCAGGTAAAAGGAACGGCCTGCTACCGGGTGCATAACCAGGCGTTGCGACAGCGGATGTATATATAAGGAGTGGGTTTTGCCATAACAGTGCACATTGTTCAAAGTAGTATCCTGCCGGCTGTTAATGGCATCGTGTAAAGACCCTGCTTCAGCGGCTTCGTCAAAAAAGTTCTCTTTCAGGTTGCGGTCTGCTTCTGAATGAATGTATACCTTGCCCTTACTATCAATAATACAAAAGCCATAGCCCGGCGGCATTACGGTATTTAATAAGGAATACATGCGAGCTGAAAGAGACACCAGCGCCATAGAATCTATCCGGCTGCTTTCTACCAGGTTAATTACAAAATCGCCCCCGGACCAGCTATACACGGGATCCATCAGGGAAATGCCGGTATCTGCTCCATTGCCGGCCTGCTGCGCAAAAAAGCGGTAATAGTCCCTTTCCTTTACGCTGATAAGGTACAGGCTGGAGGTATCTGGCAGCTGTACGCGAAAACGCTGCATGCCCGTTCTGCTCACCCAGTTAATACGCTCAAAATTATAATAGGGCTTTCCGGATGGCGGCGTGAGTGGAATTGCGTAACGTGACTTTTTACTTCTTACCTGCACCACCAGTTTATTGGTTGTTCGTATACTATCGTTGTGCTGCAGCACACGCAGAAAAGAAGTGTCAAAGAAGCGCATTTGCTGCCGCATTTGCTGCACCTCTCCTGTCATACTCTGCTCAATCTGGCCGGAGAGGGTTCTTAACCCGATATTGGCCGTCATATATCCCCTGGCCAGCAGCAATACCTGTATCACGATCATGGTGATCACCGTAATCCCGCCGAAGATAGCCAGCGCCAGGTTTACCAGGTCGCTGAACTTTACCTGCTCATAAGCTCCCATCAGGTATATTTTCAAAAAGGGCAGGCTAATAATGATGAGCAGCAGCACAATAATAAGCGGGTACACCAGGTACACCGGAATGCTGCCCAGGCGCTGGCGGTAGTCTGTGTTCTTTATTAACCCGCCTAGCACCAGGCGCTCCTGCCCCATCACAAACGGGAAGCAGAACAGCTTGTAGGAAATGCCCTGTATGCTGATATCTATGATCTGTGAAAAGGTAGTGCCACGGTAATGCATCAGCAAACTATCCGGCTGCACCTGGTTATCCAGCCCCAGGCGCTCATCATAATACACCATGGTGCCGGGGCCATGATCCAGCTTTATCAGCAGGTAAGAGGTGAACAGCTCATGCCGGTAGTCAATAATGGGCTGTATCAGTTTTTCCACCGGTAGTACCAGTTTTATTGCATCCTGCTTTTTAGGGATAATGTGGTATTCCAGCAGGCTGCCTTTAATGTAAGTGCCGGCCCGTGTGGTATCCGCGTTCCGGCTAAAGCTGGCTTTTACCTGTTCCGGTAAGGCCTCCAGCGCCTTTTTCATGGCGGCGGAATCCTCTTTTGTCCTGGCATCGCGGAACTCACCGTTCACCAGGTTGGTGTAAAGTTTCAGCAGGTCGCTGTTGCGGGCTTTCATGTTCGCAGAAATACCGCTCAACACCTGGAAGGCGTACTGGTGCAGTCTTTGCCGGTTACCCGGAATGTAATAGAAATAGTAGGTGGCAAAGGCGGTGCCCAGCACAAATAATATAACGATCACAATAAAGGTATTGCGCCGCTGGGGTAACAGCGATTTTAACGGGGCGGCCATATGTGACAGAATTTTTGGGGTTATGAATGTCCTTGGCTACGCTCTAAAAGTTGATATAACTGGTATAAAGATATGGTTTTTTGATGAGAGGTGTATCAGTACGCTGTTTGGGGTTGTTTCTCCGTATTGTTTCTCCGCGATGAATTATTCTTATTATTAATTAGTTTTAATCAATAGCTCACCGGAAAAAAACTTTTTCTGTAACTCCAGTAATTCTGTCTTCCTTGTATTTACAAGTTCTTCATACTCTTTGGTAGTATTATTAAAAAAGTCGGGGTGAGAAATAGTACCCACCAGGTGATTTAATTGAGAAGTAAAGAACAGCATCACTGGTACCGGCATCAGGTCCGTATCCTTATAATCATCAATCACAGCCAGTAGCAGGGTTATAAATCGATGGTATTCATCATCATCCCATTCCCCTTCCATTCTTACTTTGTAAGAAAATTCATCTTCTGATCCCACATATTCAACATATTGTTTTAATGATTCTTTCATATTCATATACATGGTATGCGTTTCATTCGCCTTAGAAGTTACCATTCGCGATTTTATGACTTCGTTACGTTGTCTTTCATTTTTTTCAACCGTTCAGTCCAGAAACCATGCGGTAATAATGTATCCCTTCCAGACTGCACAAGCTGCAGTTTGGCTTCTCCATTATAAAAAGGATGCGAGAAAAGAATAGCAATCATTTTTAATTGTACACGGGGTTTGCCTGCAAAAAATGTGATCAGGCCTTCCAGCTCTGCCGGCTGCCGGAGCATATAAAAAACATACAGGTCTATAAAAAACTCTACCAGATACTTCTTTTTGGGGAACAACCTGGAAGGCCGGTCAAAATAGCTCTCAATCGCATCATTTTTAGTAGCCCCATAATATACGGATGCCTGAAGCTTTGCGTCGTTATCCCAGCTCTTTACAATATACTGGTCTATATTTTCCTCCAGCAGGCGGAAGAATTTTTTCTGGTCATGCTGATAAAGGTCAAAGAAAAGGGCAGGTGTTGTAAAAATCCTTGCCAGTAGATCTTTGTTTTTCCCCATATCCAGAAAAGATATGCAGGGGCTTGGATATAATATGCTTTGCAGTAAGGATAACACAATATCCCGGCTAAGGGACAAGGATTGTTCTGTAAATCTGCTCAAAGAGGGGAAATGACTTTTTTTATTAAAGATGGCTTCAAAAAGTATTTTTATCTGTTGATGAAGATCAATCTGTTCGCCTTTGTATGCAAAACCTTTACTATTTAGAACAAATGATCTTAGAAGATCTTCTTTACAGGGGTGAAAAAATAAAAAGAACCGGAATAGATCTGTTCTGTATAACTCCTGCTCATTTGGCAGATGCAACATCATGTTCTTAAAACAGAATAGTTTCAACCTGCGGTTAATAGCTGAAGGTTTTTTACTGTAACTAAGCGTATTCAGCACTATTTCTGTTAAAAACAGGTAATCACTATAGGCCTGGTCATGGCTGAAGCCTGCCAGTTCATCATATAATTCAGCCGATATAAAATCGTCAATAGCAGTATCTTCATAATAGCAGGAAAAAATCCCCTTTTGTTTTTTATTAACTAGCAGGCCGGCTTCCATTGGCTCTTCATGACCGATAGCGCGTAGATCTCTAAACGAAAGTAATGTGTTGATGTCCGGCCAATTATTACTGCTCAAACTCATCTCCAATAAAATATTTTCTGCATACAGAACCTGGGAATATTTGACATATTACTTCCAGAGGGGTACTCATTCAAGGAAAGCCCGGTAGCGCTTTTCATCAGGGTGCGCGTTCCTTTTCTCACTGAATATTTTTAAAGCTTCGCTAAGTGTTTTCCTGTTTGCGCTGCTGTAGCTGTCAGGTTCGCGATTGCCATCATCTTCCCATTTGCACACCCGGCAGATCTCATACTCGCCTTTTGTTTTAAGTGTTTTAAATCCACAGCAGGGACATTTATACAATTCTTCCTCTAAGCCCTCCACTTGTACTGTGATCCCGGTCAGATCAAATATTTCCTGTGAAAGAAAATCATTTTTTACGCCAATGTTTATTTCATTATAATAGGCTAAGACCTGTTCATTATAAGCTGCAGAAGCAGCATTACTTTCATCAAGATCTTCTACCATATCCAATAGAACATTTTCCCGCTCTTCATCCGTTAGCTTTATCAGGTAATGGAGTGATAAGAGCGTTAATGCTTCTTTTCTGTTTAATATAACCATGGCTATTGTTTTTTATTATCATGGACATCCACCGCCGCCTATTTCTCCTGCTAATTTTTTGGCGTCTTCAAATGCATCTGCACTACGTCCGTCATCAATATAATAGGTTCGTATTTCCTTTTGCTTTATATGCCCTACAAAAACTTCACCCGATGCAGGATCATGTTTGATCACAAAATTCCCTACCTGCTCTTCCTTCAGATGGTCGCCGGTTGCTGCTCCAAAGGCTTTGGCTCTTTTTAAGTATTCCGCTTGTGTAATATCACCAAATTCCTGCTGATCAATAACATGTTTTTGGAAGTGTTCTGCCAATTGCCCTTTAGAAAATCCTTTCCATTTTACAGCACTGGAAATAGCGCCATTCAATCCAAAAGGATCTATCCAGCTTATGGTATCAGGTACATACCCATAGAGTATAATACCTCCCTTCAACCCGATAGGGTCTTTGCTTATATACACTCCTTCTTCCGGGCTATAATACCGGAACCGGTTATAATACAAACCTGTTTCCACATCCTCATACTGACCGGGATAGCGGAAAGGTATCAATGTACGGTCGCCTGCTAACTTACGTACCTTACCATAAATATCCAACTCACAAGTCCATACCTGTTCACCAGCCTCATTATATGCTTCACAGGGCGTTCCAAGATGATCCTTTATAATAGAATATTGCTGTCCATTAATGATCTTAGCCGCCGGAGCAAAAGAACCTTCTTCAAACACCCAGGTGGTAAGCGTTTCAGCTGGCACTGGTTCCGGGTGGCTTTGTTGTATATCTCCCAGCTCGTCAATGGTAATAACAGGTTTTTCTTTTACCGGATAATACCATTCATGCAAGGGTACATTTCCATCCCAGACAAAACGGGTAATCTGGTCGCTGTATTGTTTCTCAATACGCCGGCCCAGGGGATCATAACGGAATGCTACCTGTTTACCATCCGGGCGCACTACTGTTTTTAAGGTACCATTGCCGTTCCATTCATATTCCCAGGTTGCATTTCCTGCCGGTGCAGCGGTTACTATTTTCTTAAGCAGGTTCCCTTCGTCATCATAAATGAAACGGGCATCCTGGGTTCCCAGTAGTTTCCCACCGGTATCATATTTACGGTCCTTACGTTCCTGTGTTTTATACAAGTTGCCGGTTTTATCAGGCAGCCGGTAATCATATTCCCCATCCTCATACTGTGCCCAGGCCAGGTTATCAAATTCGTCATGCCCGAATTTTAGGGTGCCGTTGCTTACTCCGTTAATGATCTGTTTTAACCGCTGGTTAGGATCCCAGCGATAATGCCGGCGGCGGCTGATACGCTGCTCACTGCTTACCGTATGACTTTCCGGCATGCCAGCTTTGTCATAGGTCCAGCTGCTTTTAATACCACCTGGCAACGTACGTTCTATTTCTAATCCCAGCAGGTTGCGTTCAATATGAGCGGTCCAGGGATTGTGCAAGCCGGTAGCCTGTGCATTCATGCCGGTTATATCACCAATATCATTTCGTTGCAGCTTTATATGCGCCCCTAAGCTGCTTTGCAGTCCGCTACGGCGGCCATAAAGTGAGTAAGTGCTATTCACTATATAACCATTCTGCCATTCCTGTGTTACACGCCCCATAATGTCGCGCTGCAGTTTAAGGGTGGCATGTTCGTTAGCAGCTTCTGTTAGCAAACCAACACGGTCATAGCTATACGTTTCCCAGCTACCGTCACTATATTCAGCACGGGCCAGAAGTCCATTGAGGTCATATTCATATTCCGTCCAGCGTTTGCCTGGCCGTTGCACTTTAATGACTTTACCGGCGGCATCCCGCTCATACCGTCTTACCAGGCCATCGAAACCGGTTTCCTGAATAATATCGCCACGATCATTCCGGGAGAACCGATACATCTCACCATGCTCGTTTACTACACCGGTAAGTTGTTCCGCTTTATTATATACATAATGTACCCGGATGCCATTTTCTTCACGCATCTTCATACTGCCTAATGGAGTATAGTCAAAACGTACGTTATGATGCTTATCCTGCGCCTGCAATATTTCATCATATGCATTATACTGGAATTGAATATGGTTCCCATCCGGTAAATCAATTGCGGTTGGCCTTCCCAGGAGATCATATTTAAAATGCTGTTCCTGTTGCAGTGGGCTGCTGGTTTGTGTACAACGGCCTAGTGTATCATAGCTCCATGTAGAACGTCCACGATCTGGTAAGGTTAATGCAGCAAGATTATGATCTTCATCATAGGTCAGTAATGTTTGCCGCCCCTGCTCATCTTCCACCCTGCTTACCAAATTCTCCTTATTATACCTGAAGATCGTGATCGCCCCATCTGCCTCCGTGATCGTATGCAGCAATCCCTTATGCTCCTCCTTCTTATAATAAATATACGTCCGGCCTGCGCCTTGCGGGTCTGTAGCCAATACCAGCCGGTCTTCTGCATCATAGCTGAATGTATATGTGCTGCCGTCGGGCTGTATCATCCCTGTACGGTTCCCTCTTTCATCATACGTATACCCGGTAACGTTAGCTTCTTCATCTATCTCCCGGTATATCTCAAAGTCCTCTGTGTATTCAAAGAATTGCGAATTACCCAGCGGATCCTTGATCTGTGTAACCACAAAATCCGGGGTATAGTAATAAGTAGTAGAGTGGCCTAAAGCGTTGGTAATAATGTTATATCCTTTTTCCGGGAAGTATTCCAGCCAGCCTTCCAGCAAGCCACCATCGCCCCAGGTGTGCACGCAGCGGGCCTTTGCACCGGCGCGTTCATACTCCCAGTAAAAACTTTGGCCGTTACGGTCGGTTTTAGCAATCATTAAATGATTGCGGTACTGGATACGGGTGGTTTGGTTCAGCGCATCGGTGATCTCTGACAGGTCGCCGGCTTCATTGTAAGCATAACGGATCATAACCTGTTCAGCACCGCGATGTTTGGCTGTTACGCTGGTCATACGGCCTTCGGTGTCATTGCTCACATGCAGGTGACGGCCGGCGCTGTCTATTACCTGTACCAGGTGGCCTTTATGATTGTGGTGAAAGCTGATCATAAAACCCGCCTCACTGCGAATAGAATACAAACGGTACTGTTCATCCAGCGGATGCAGCTTACGGAAGCTGTAATGCAAACGTTCTGTATGATCAAACAATCCGTATTCATCGTTGTCGGTACGGGTAAGCGTTAGTTTCTCATGCCGGTTATACTCACGGTCACCCACATACGGCAATTGATCAAACACTGCACTGCGGCCATCTCCCAGCAATACAACCGTTGCATCTTCCTCAACAAATTCCTGTACGCGCAGGTCATAGTTAAAATGCGTGCCATGGCCTAATACACCGGTATATTCACTATCGCTGTTCCAGGAGCGGGCCCATTTCAGTGGAATAGGGCCAGGCAGCTCAAAGTCAGTACCATCATAAATTACAATGCCCTGTACCAGATCTACCGGTTCAAAACCTTTTTTACACAGGGCCCTGCTCAGCTTATTACTGCCTATTTTTCCTTTCAGCGCATGATTAAATTTAGTGAGCGCCTTTTTGCCCACCTTGCCCAGTCCTTTCATCAGCGCGCCAAAGCCAAAGCTCATTACCAGGTTCAGTAAAGCGCCTGCCCAATCCGGCACATAAGGCCCGCCTACCATTACCGGTTTGCCGAACGACAATGGAATGGAGAATGAGGTGGGTAGGTACATGCTGGGAATGGGTTTCATTTTCTTTCCCGGCTGCAGAGATAAGGGTATGCCGATATCATTACAGGTCATCAGCATATGGCCGGAAGGGCTGAAGAGGTTTCCTTCCACTTTGGTGGTCTTACTGCCAAAAAAGTTCACAGAATCATGGCCTATCATTGGCGCCAGCAGAAAAGGCCCGCCCATGGGAATATGAAAGAGGATAATGAAGATACCACTGGTATCGCTTTTACCGCGGGGTACATGATTCACCTTGGTAGTAGCGCCAATAAAAGGAATATAATCCATGGGATCAACTACAAATCCAATATATGGGTGTGGTAAGGGTATGGGAAAACCAAACAATATAACGATATGGATATCCAACCCTATAACTGGCGTAAAATGCTTGTTGCTTACGAGCATGTCTTCGGCTTGTAGGTTAACGGTACGGGGTAAAAGGAACTAATAACTACAGTACACAAATATAGCAAAACGCCACAACCAATTGCTTGATTGTGGCGTTGCAAATAATATTCCGGCTCGTTTTTTTAGCTAATCTTTTCTACCTGCATGAAATTCAGCTCAACAGGGGTAGCACGGCCAAAGATCTTCACCGTTACTTTCAGCTTCTTCTTATCTTCTATCACTTCTTCGATCATACCGTTAAAGTCGTTGAACGGACCATCAATGATCTTAATGGTTTCGCCAACAATGAAAGGCTCGCTCATGGTAATACCCTGGTCGCTCATTTCATCTACTTTACCCAGCATTTTATTTACTTCTGCCTTGCGCAGCGCAATAGGATGTTCTTTTCCTAAAAAGTGTATCACACCGGATACATTACGTATAGACTGGATCACCTCATCGGTCATTTTACCATCTATTGCTTCGATCATCACGTAACCGGGGTAAAAATTCTTTTCGCGCATCACTTTCTTCCCTGCCTGTACTTTGTACACTTTCTCCACCGGCAGAAAAACCTGGGTAATTACGTTGCCCCAGTCGGAACGGCGCACCTCAATATCCAGGTACTCTTTCACTTTCTTTTCCTTGCCGCTAACAACACGTAGTACATACCACTTTGTTTCCTGGGTGGGTGCGGTATTGGTATTGGATGCATCCATTGTTAAAATAATTTATAGTATTGAGTTAGCACTACGTTGGAAAGTGCATCCATACCCCATACCAACAGGGTGATGATAACCGTAGCTACCAGCACGATCATAGTAGAGGATTGCAGCTCTTGCCAGGTAGGCCAGGACACCTTATGTACTAATTCATGATAAGATTCCTGGAAATATGTTCTGATCTTGTTCATGGTATAAAGTTAACCGTTATGGGTTATTGTAATGGTGAAAAGTGAACGGTAAAAAGTGAAGGTTTTTTGCTAATACCATTCACCCCTTACTATTCACTCTTTCATTGCTGTTTTTTAGCACGGGCAACAGGATTCGAACCCGTATCAACGGTTTTGGAGACCGCTATTCTACCATTGAACTATGCCCGTAAGAAGCCGTAAGTTGCAAATTGTTAGAAATGTAAGTTAATTTATTATTATGTAATTACAAACTAACTCCTAACGACTTGCAACTTACGGCTATATTAGAATTAGATGCTTATTTGATGATTTCAGTCACCTGACCAGCACCTACGGTACGGCCACCTTCGCGGATAGCGAATTTCAGACCTTTATCCATAGCGATGGGCTGGATCAGTTTAACGGTCAGAGACACGTTATCACCAGGCATAACCATTTCAACACCAGCAGGTAATTCAACTTCACCGGTAACATCAGTAGTACGGAAGTAGAACTGAGGACGGTATTTGTTGAAGAACGGAGTGTGACGGCCACCTTCATCTTTGCTCAGTACGTAAACTTCGCATTTGAATTCAGTGTGCGGAGTGATGGAACCGGGTTTGCAAATAACCATACCACGACGGATCTGGGTCTTTTCAATACCACGCAGCAGCAGACCAGCGTTATCGCCAGCTTCGCCTTCGTCCAGTATTTTCTTAAACATTTCCACACCTGTACAGGTAGAAGTCATTTTTTCTTCCTGGAGACCTACGATCTCAACGTTCTCACCCACTTTGATACGACCGCGCTCGATACGACCGGTAGCAACGGTACCACGACCTGTGATAGAGAATACGTCTTCTACAGACATCAGGAACGGCTGATCAACCGGACGAGGAGGCAGCGGAATGTAAGAATCCACAGCGTCCATCAGTTCGTCGATAGCACCTACCCATTTAGCATCGCCAGCCAGTGCGCCGGTTGCAGAACCTTTAATGATAGGAGCGTTATCACCGTCAAAGCCGTTTTTAGACAGCAGTTCGCGGATTTCGATCTCTACCAGTTCCAGCAGTTCCGGATCATCTACCAGGTCAACTTTGTTCATGAAAACAACAATACGAGGTACACCTACCTGCTTAGCCAGCAGGATGTGCTCCCTTGTTTGCGGCATCGGACCATCTGTAGCGGCAACCACCAGTATAGCACCGTCCATCTGCGCAGCACCTGTGATCATGTTCTTCACATAGTCAGCGTGGCCCGGACAGTCAACGTGAGCATAGTGACGGTTAGCTGTCTGATACTCAACGTGTGCTGTATTGATGGTAATACCTCTTTCTTTTTCTTCAGGAGCCGCATCGATCTCGTCATAACCTTTCTTCTCTGCCAGACCCTTGTTTGCCAAAATGGTTGTAATGGCAGCAGTTAAGGTAGTTTTACCGTGGTCCACGTGGCCGATGGTACCAATGTTTACGTGGGGTTTATCCCGCTTAAAGGTTTCTTTTGCCATTTTATTTTCTTTTTAGATGGTTTGTAAAGATTGTATTAATAGTTGTTAAAAACTGTTTTACAAACTTGCGCAGTTGATGAGAATTGAACTCATGTCTTTTTCCTGGCTGATTGAGTGACCCGGAACTTGCTCTGCCACTGAGCTACAACGCTTAGTTATAAAAACTTTGATCAGCAGGCCGTAAGGAATTACTGAAACAATGTTGGAGTGGTTGATGAAGAATTGAACTTACGATTTTCCGGTTCTCACCGAATGCGCGCAGATCGCAAATTAAACCCTGTTTCAAAGATGCCGGGTTAGGAGAAGGAACCCAATCCCCTGATACAAGGCAACTCTGTTTTATCAAAGACTCTTGAGCTGTTGATGAGAATTGAACTCACGACCTCTTCCTTACCAAGGAAGTGCTCTACCCCTGAGCTACAACAGCGAAAAAATTAATTTCAAAATTCCAATTACGAATGAAGGAATCGCTTCACATTTCATAATTGAAAACTCTGGGAGCGGGAGACGAGGTTCGAACCCGCGACCTACAGCTTGGAAGGCTGTCGCTCTACCAACTGAGCTACTCCCGCATAATATTTTCAAAAAACTATTTCCAAAGAACAATGCCTTTCAACAACTAAGTTCCGCCTCTGCGGGAAGCAAAAGCGGAACTCACCTTTGTCGGTGGGCAGGATAGGATTCGAACCTATGAAGTCGAAAGACAGCGGATTTACAGTCCGCCCCATTTGGCCACTCTGGAACCTGCCCAATTATTTTCTCCCAATCCATCCCGCCGGCTGCGGGAAGATTATCAGGAGCCAGCAGAGGGATTCGAACCCCCGACCCACTGATTACAAATCAGTAGCTCTGGCCAACTGAGCTATGCTGGCATACCAAGTAATTTATGCTTAGGTGTCCGTAAAGGAAGCGCAAAAATAACAGCTTTGTTGAATTCTCAAAATTGTTTTTTCAGCACCCGGAACCGCCAATAATTCTACCTGATGTGTTTTGGCTAAAATGCCCTACAGTAAAGAACTTTACTACCTTCACCAATCCCTTTTTGAATCGGGATGGCAAAGGTAGTAAAGAGGTTATTAACTTCAAAATATTTTTCAGGATTTACTGAAATTTCTTCTCTTTTTGGCGTTTGATCTGGGTTACAGCGGCATTGAAGGCGAGATCGAAGGATTCTTCAAAGGATTTTGTCTCGTACTTGACGAAAAGATCTTGGCGGGGTATTCGGATCTTAATCTCAGCTATTTTGTCTTTGATCTGGTGTGCTACATTGTCTAGCTTCAGGAAAACATCTACACTAACAATCCGGTCGTAAAAATTAGTGAGCTTTTGAACTTTTTTGTTAACATGATCAATCAGTTTTGAATCCGCATCGAAATGCACAGTTTGAATTTGAACGTTCATGACACTTAATTTTTTAATATTTAACAATCTCGGTTAGAATTGGTAAACATTCACTTCATAGGCTTTTTTTGTTTAAATGTGTGGGAAAGAACTCTATTACTAATGTAGTGCTTTTTATCTGCTTTTGCATTTTTAAAGCATAATAATTTGTTAATACCGCAAAAAAAAATGGTGACCGGGAGTTAGTGCTGGGCGCGCTTTTAGAAGTAAAAAGGTAAAAGGTAAAAAGCAAAAAAGGAACCGCGCAGCTGAAAGCGCAAAGCAGAAAGCGGAAAGCCTGAAGAAAGGCCTGAAACTGCAGCTGAAAGCCCAACTGAGGGCCCAATGGGGATAACGGGGTAAAGTACAAGCCTAAAAGAAGCCCAGGAACGGAGCCGAAAGCGCAAGGGAATAGGAGGCATAAAGCCCGGGAGAAACCAAACAGAAAACGCAAAGTAGAAAAGAAAATCAAGGAAGAGCACCAAAAAATCCGGGCAAAAGGCCCACAACGCCGAAAACACAGAACCCCGGCCCCTCATGCCTCCATCGCCATTTTGAACCTCCCCGCCAATCCTTTTTAATTTTTACTTTTTTACTTTTTACTTAAGATCACGCTTTCGGGTGCGCCTGTTTAAATACATTCTTCAGCTTTTCAATGGTATTATGCGTATACACCTGGGTAGCAGCCAGGCTGGAGTGCCCCAGCAGCTCTTTAATGGCATTAATATCTGCCCCGGCATTGGTAAGGTGGGTAGCAAAGGTATGCCGCAGCACATGCGGGCTTTTGCGTGTAATGGTGGTGATCTGGTGCTCCGTGAGATAGCCCCGTACCATATTATATACGTATTTGGGATATAGCTTACGGCCGCTTTTAGGGTGCACCAGCAGTACCACCCCTTCCGGCTGCTCCAGCTCCCGGCGCTTGCGGGCATTGTAGTCCTGTACCTGCTGCAGCAGCTCCCGGCTCACCGGAATGATCCTTTCTTTATTGCCCTTTCCCAGCACTTTAATGGTCAGGTTGCCGGTATCTACATTGCGCTCCTGCAGGTTGATCAGCTCCGACAAGCGGATGCCGGTATTATACAGCAGCTCAAAAATAAGACGGTGGGTATCCCCTTCCAGGTCATCGGCGAAAATAGGCGTTTCTTCCTGGCCACGGCGCAGGCTTTTATTGTCCTCCACGGCCTGCATGCCCTTTTCATCAATAAACCCGGGCAGGCGACGGCTTATTTTAGGCGCAGCAACTTTCACCATGGGGGTTTGTTTTACCCAACCCTGGCGAACAGTATATTTAAAAAAAGATTTAAGGGCGGAAATTTTGCGGTTAACCGTACGGGCCTGCTGTTTTTCTGCCATCAGGCTGGCCAGCCAGGAACGGATATGTAAATGCCCAATGGCTGTAAGTTCAGGTACGCCATCATATTGGGTCTGTAAATAATCAAAAAATTGACGGAGATCCTGCTCGTAGGCAACAGCTGTATGATCGGAATAACGTTTTTCCAGCTGTATGTAAGATAGGAACTTGGCTACGGCAGGGTGAAGTGGCTGCTTGCTCAAATACAAAAAATTTGATGATTGTAAAGTTATACAAAACCTTACAATCATCAAGTATTTTGAACGGATACTTTTATCCGATTAATCTTCAAATTTACCGCTGGCTAACTGCTGTTTGTAAACAGCTTTCAGCACCTGGTTACGACGCTTTACAGAAGGCTTGGTGAAAGACTGACGGGTGCGCAGCTGCAGCAGAATGCGCGCCTTCTCAAACTTCTTTTTATACTTCTTCAGCGCCTTGTCAATGTTTTCGCAATCTTTAGAATCGATGATTAACATAGTAAAAACTCCTTTAATAATTTTAGGGAGAGCAAAGATAAATCAATGTTTTAAAAATACCAAATGCAATCAGGTTCACTATTTCACATTTCCGGAGCCTGGAAAGCAAAGGTAAAGGTAATTTAACCGGTGTTCCATTCGGGTGTAACTGGTACCCTCCCCTCCTAAAACAGCCCCGTAATCCGTGTGCAACCCGTGCGCAACTCCTCCCCCCTACATAAAACCCTACCCATAACCCTCCCCTATCATTTTCCCATGTCCTTCTCATGTCTTTCTCGTGTCTTTCCCTACTGGATCCCATGTTTTTCCCTGGTCCATCCCTGGTGAAGTCCATGTCAAAGCCCTGATCTGATCAGTCTGAATAGTTCCTTGATCAGGCTGGGAGCCTCTTCTATATCATACCTCTTACTTCTTCCCTCCTTTTTCCTCCAAGTTGCTTACTTTTAAATACTAAAGTAAACGTTATGTTCACCGGTATCATAGAATCATTAGGAGAAGTAGTATCCACTAAAAAGGAAGGCAGCAACCTGGTTATCAGCATACAATCCAACCTAACGCCGGAGCTGAAGGTAGACCAGAGCATTGCCCACAACGGCGTATGCCTGACCGTAACCGGCCTGCAGGACAACACCTACGAAATAGTAGCCGTGGCTGAAACCCTGCAAAAATCCAACCTGGGCCAGCTAAGCCCCGGGGACCGGGTGAACCTGGAAAGGGCTATGGTGTTCAATGGCCGTATAGATGGGCACCTGGTACAGGGCCATGTAGACGGTGTGGGCGAATGCCTGTCCAAAACCTCACAAAATGGCAGCTGGGAATACCGTTTCCGGTACCCGGCCGATTTTGCCGCCCTGCTGGTGGAAAAAGGCTCCATTTGCCTGAACGGCATCAGCCTTACCATCTTTAACGTAACGGACCGGGAGTTTTCCGTGGCCGTGATCCCCTACACCTATCAGCACACCAATATATCTGCCGTAGCACCCGGTCATACCGTTAACCTGGAATTTGACATCCTGGGAAAATATGTGGCAAGGCAGCTGGCAGTAACCGCGAAGAATTAATTACGAATTGCATGCTCAACTTCACCCAGGCATTCCACGTCCGTTACCCTATTATCCAGGCGCCTATGTTCCTGGTAAGTAATGAAGCTATGGTTAAAGCCGCCATGGACAATGGCATTGCCGGTACCTTTCCATCCCTCAACTTTCGTAAGGAAGGCGAGCTGAAAGCCCTGCTGGACCGGTTAAATGAACACATTACTACCCATAACCCTGCCGGCAGCTATGGCGTAAACCTGATCGTTCAAAAAACAAACCCGCTATATGTAAAGCATTTACAGGTTTGTGCAGCAGCTAAAGTGCCCTTATACATCACCTCCCTGGGTAATCCGCGCCAGGTAATTGATGCCGCCCACAGCTATGGCGGTAAAGTGTTGTGCGATGTAACCAACCTGCAGCACGCAGAAAAGGCCGCCAAAGAAGGCTGCGATGGCTTTATTGCCGTATGCGCAGGCGCAGGCGGGCATGCAGGCCCCTACCCTATGCACGTGCTGGTGCCAGCCCTGCAAAAAGCCTTCCCGGATAAATACCTGGTAGCGGCCGGCGGTATTGCTACCGGCCAGCAAATAGCCAGTGCAATGATATTGGGGGCGCAGGCGGTATCCATCGGCACCCGTTTTATTGCCAGCATAGAAGCCAGCGTAAGTGATGAGTATAAGCAGGCCATCCTGGAATATGGCATGGAAGATATTGTGCTTACTGAGCGCCTGTCCGGTACGCCCTGCAATATCATCAATACCCCTGCCGCAAAAAAAATAGGCTATAAGCAGAACTGGATGGAAAAAATGCTGAGCCACAACCCGCGTACCCGCAAATATTTTAAAATGCTGGTACAGCTGCGCGGCATGAAAAAGCTGGAGCAGGCCGTACGCCCCGGTACTTACCAGCAGCTTTGGAGCGCCGGGCAAAGCGTGGAGATGGTGGAAGATATTGTGCCCACACAGGCTATTGTTCAAAAGCTGGTACAAGAATTGAACGAAACGCTGCAAGCCGCGTCACAGTTAGGATCTGTATGAACAACGCGCAATGGCTGGTGAATGTATAAGTAAGCTAATGGATAATGAAAGGATACCTGTTCCTCACTTTTTTATGGCTGCCGTTTATGCTGCATGCTCAAAAGCATACGGTAAAAAGCATTGTGGCTTATTATGATACTACTGCAGTAGTGGAGCTGTATAACCAGGCGCCTATTGGACTGGAGATCACGTATACCAATGGCGAGATACGCTCAACAGAAGGTTTCCTGAAAGGCGATTACCGCTGGAAATATATTAAAGTAACCTCCCCCGATGGTACCTGCCGTAACGGAGTACTCACTTTTGACCGCAGCTACCTGGCACAAAACCGTTACCAGGTAAAGCTATTGGTTACCCTGCCCGATGCGGAGCAGCCCATAGAAGCGGCTTTACAGCTGCCTTATGTTACCGGCATCCGTTTTCACCATTACGCTGATAGCTTAAAACGCGATATCCATTTTTACCTGAATGTAGAAGGCCGCTTTAACACCGGTAAAATATACCCGCTGGATACTGCCAGTATACAGTTTGAGACCTCTGCCGGCCAGCTGCTGGGGCAGGATCTGTTATTAAATAAAACAGATACCACCCGTTTCATTAACGTAACAGCTACCTACCGGGATAACCCTTCCCTGGTGATACACTCCGTGATCCCCGTAAAACAAAAACCGGATGATGATTCCATGATCATCAACGACGAGCGGCAGCTTTACAATAATAATAAAAAGAAAAAGCGGGGGTAGTTGGGCAGTCCATGGTCCATACTCGATGGTCCATGGCATATAATCATATAGCAGTTTTACAATTCATTACTGGTACCATTACCACCGTTATAGGCAATGGACTATGGACCATCGACCATGGACCCTTAAATCAGCATTCTCGCCTTTAGCTCCAGGTACTTATTAATAACCTGTATGGTAAGCTGCTGAGGCGTACATAAGAGCGACATAATCCCGTACTGCGATAGCTCCTTTGCAATTAATTTCTTCTCATAGGTGAACTGCTGTGCAATTACCTGCTTATATACTTCTTCTACATTCGTGGCTTCCTGTTCCGTAATCTGTTTCAGTGCTGTGTTTTCAAAGAATACTACCAGCACCAGGTGATACTTTGCCAGCCGGCGCAGGTAAGGCAGCTGCCGGCGCATACCGGTGGTAGATTCAAAGTTGGTGAAGAGGATCAGCAGCGAACGTTGGGATAATGCGCTGCGTAAGCTGATGCTCAGCCGTTCATAATCACTCTCCTGCCATTGGGTTTGCTGCGCATACAGCATTTCCAGGATCTTGTTAAGATGTGTTTTTTTATTGCTGGCCGGTAAAATATCTACCTGTTGTGCACCCAGTGTGGTTAAGCCGGCTTTATCGCCTTTTTGTAATACTACGTTGCTGAATACCAGCGTAGCGTTAATGGCATAATCCAGCAGCGTTAATCCTTCAAAAGGCATTTTCATATTACGCCCTTTGTCTATTACACAGTACACCTGCTGGGAGCGTTCTTCCACATAGGTATTTACCATCAGGTTACCACGGCGGGCAGTGGCTTTCCAGTTCAGCATGCGCACATCATCGCCACGGCTGTATTCTTTTATATGATCAAACTCCATGCTGTGGCCAATAGTGCGTTTTTTATGCACTCCCAGCTCATTCAGCCGGTTGGTGAAAGACAGCAATTCATAATTGCGCAGCTGCAAGTAGGATGGATAGGTTTTTACCGCCTGCTCATTTTCAAACACTACCCGCCGCTTTACCAGGCCAAAGGGGCTGGCAGCAAATGCATTGGTATTACCAAATTCATACACGCCTCTTTCCAGCGGGCGTAGCGTAAAGTTGAAAACGTGCGTAGCGCCGGGTTTCAGCCAGGTTTTTAATACATGATCCCGCAGCTGGAACTGGAAGGGCAGCTCATCGATCACAGACAGGCTTACCGGAAAGCGGAAGCTGCTTTGCACTGTTATCCGTACCTCATTATCATCTCCATTGCTGAAACGTGCCGCCATACTGCGTTCCAGCTGCAAGGGCTTGGATGCGCCAAACAGCATGCTGATATCCAGCAACAGCAGCACCACCAGCACAGCAAACACCAGCTGCGCAATAACATACAGTGCCGGGAAAAAGAAGGCTGCTATAAACAGCAGTACATTCCCACCCAGGCACAGGTAAAAGCGATTGCCGAAGAAAAAGGCGCGGTATATTTCTTTGATGGACATTCTTTAAAATTTAATGAGCATAAAGCACAAAGCTGAAAGCATAAAGCTTTCCCACATTGTATATAGCCCTTATCCGAAAGCATTGCCCGGCGCTCTGCATTGCATTAAGCTTTATGCTTTGCGCTTTCTGCTTTCCGCTTATCTGGGTACTTCCACAGCCTTAATAATCTGTGCAATCACTTCATCCGTAGCAATACCTTCCATTTCGCGTTCCGGCGTTAGCATAATACGGTGGCGCAGCACATGCGGCAGCATTTCAACAATATCATCCGGTGTTACAAAATCACGGTCGCGCATGGCGGCTACGGCTTTGGCACAGTTCATAACGGCCAGGGATGCACGTGGCGATGCGCCCAGGTACAAAGAGGCATTCACACGGGTTTCCTGTACCAGCGCTGCAATGTAATGCAGCAGCTTTTCTTCAATATGGATCTTGCGTACCAGCGCCTGGTATTCCATTACCTGGGTGGCCGTGATTACACGGTTCACCAGCTGTGTAATGTCCTGTATATTGTTATGCTGGTGCATAGCCTGCAGCATGGCTACTTCCTCTGCAACAGCCGGGTACTTCACCTCTATCTTAAACAGGAAGCGGTCCAGCTGAGCCTCCGGCAGGCGGTACGTACCTTCCTGCTCAATAGGGTTTTGCGTGGCTATTACCATAAACGGCAATGGCAACGGGTGTGTAATACCGTCATTGGTTACCTGCCGTTCTTCCATTACCTCAAACAGCGCCGCCTGTGTTTTGGCAGGTGCACGGTTAATTTCATCTATCAGTACCAGGTTGCTGAAAACCGGTCCCCGCTTGTATTCAAACTCCCGGCTCTGGGGGTTGAATACGGAGGTGCCCAGCACATCGGCCGGCATAATATCCGGGGTGAACTGTATACGGGAAAAGTCCGCATCCACACAGCGGGCCAGCAGCTTGGCAGTAAGTGTTTTAGCCACGCCGGGCACGCCTTCTATCAGCACATGCCCCTGCGTAAGCAGCCCCGTGATCAGCAGGTCTATCATTTCATGCTGGCCGGCTATTACCTTGCCGATCTCCGCACGGATAGCCTCCACTGACTGATGCAGTGAGGATAGGTCTGACCTGGGTTCAAATGTATTCACGTCCATCTATTTCGTGTTTTGGTAAAACTGATGTATGTTCTTATAAAATTGTTCTAAATATTTATCATTGATCTGTTCCGACAGCTGTATATGATGTATGCTGTCCACAATTTCCTGCACAGCTGCATAAGGCAAGCCCGACTTGCGCACCAGCGTATCTATAAATGCCTGGTTCAGGTAAGTGGTGTTCAGGTAAAAACGGGTACGGATATACTCCGTCCAGTGCAGCACCATTTTATGCGCCAGGTTACGGTTGTTGCCCTGCTGGTAATACAGCTGCCCCAGTGTTTCCACAAACTCCAGCGAGTTATTGGTAAGCACTTCCTTTTCCGGTATAATGCGCTGCCGGCGTTTACCTTCAAACAGCACATATAACAGCAGCAATGCCACTACTAGCCACAATGCCCAGCGAATAGCGGGGTAGCGCATCAGCACCTGCCACTCGCTGAAATCGCCCCGGGGCCCGTTCAGGTATTTATAATATTCATCCCAATAAATAGCAGTGGGAATGTTATAGGTATAAGCCAGCTGTTTTTCCAGCGATGCCATGTTAGGCTCATGCATCAGGAAATAATTGGTAAGCGTAGAAGGGTTCAGCAGCAGGAACACCGCGCCCTTGCCATAAGCAATACGTATAAAGTTAGGCTTTGCCCGGCCGGTGCTGCTATCCGGTACAATACCGGTACCTAAAATAGTGGTAGCGCTTGTATCATAGCTGGTAAAATAACGGCCAGCAGCAATGCCCTTGCGGGAAAAAACAGTATCCGGCGCCAGGTTCGGATTTATATAATGCTGGGTGCTTACCGGCATGCCAAAACCACCGTCCAGCGTATCTGCTTCAACGGCCAAACGGGCCTGCAGCAGGCTGTCAGGCTCTGTTGTGGCTATAAACAGCTGGTTGCCATTGGCGGCAAACTGCAGCATATCCGTTACATCCTGTTCGCTGGCGTATAGTTTTTTCGTTACCAGTATATACAGACTTTCCTCCCCCATTGCAAAGGATTGATTTTTCTTGTAGGTAAGACTAAAGGGTTTGGTCACCACCTTTACCGGCTCATTGGTATACAGGTGCGGCAGCACCTGGAACAACGCATAACAGCCGCCCGGCTTTTTATCCTTGTAGGAAAAGCTTTGCTTGGTAAGGTCCTGGATCTCATCCTCCACCGACCGGGTACCCGCCACCAGCAGCAGAATGATGCACACCACCACCAGCACTACTATAATTATGGAAAACTTTGATTTCAACTAACAAGATTTTTATGCAGGCCTGCATGGCTTTCGCCCTGCAGCCTTAACTAAAGATGATTCAGTTCTTTTTGAAATTCCCGGAACCGCCCGTACACCAGCGCAAACTGTTCCTCATTCACCGCTATTTCCCCGTACCAGATATACTCATAATCCCGGGTAAGGCGTGCAAAGGGTTGGTACCATTGGGTTTTAGATAACACCCGCAGGTAATCCGTATTGGTTTTATCCTTGCTTAAAGTGATCAACTGCTGCTCTGACAATAAGTGCAGCGCCTGCAAATGCAGCAGCCGCACGGCCTGCCTGAAGCGCGCTCCGCTAATGGCCTCCTGTATCAGCTTTTCATAGGCGGTAGCCGCAATGTTCTCTGCTTCCACTTCCGGCAGCTCAAGGCCGCCTTTCCGCCGGGAAAAACGAAAGCCCTGCTGCCGCATAAAAAACAGCACCAGCAATACCAGCCCTATTATCAGCAGGGTATAAATAATATAACGAATGCTCTGTAAAAAAGCCGCCAGGGCCACTAATGCCACTGCCAGCCACCGGAAATTATCGGAGGGTGGTTTTATTTTCTTATCATACTGCAGCTTTTTATCAGCCCTTAGTTTTTCCATTACTGTAGCCGGTACTCTGCGTAGCACCAGCCCATTGTTCTCCCACCATTCCAGGGTATCGGCATCAGCCGGTACGGCCTGGTCCCACAGGTAATGCGGAGGTACCACAACGGTATCTTCCATTACATCTTCTGAATCGCTATCCGCATCGGGAGCATTATAGGTGTCCTCATTTACCCCGGCTTCCTTTGCCGGCCCGCTCATATCCTCTACACTTAATGGAGCGTATATGGTATCCTTTGCATCCTGCGCATGCAGTAATGCCGGCAGCATAAGCAATATGCAGGCAGTTAACCAACAGTAGCGTGTATACCTATCCGTTATTCGCATATAGTTATTTTTCTGAAAACCTGCCGGATCTGATCAATCCTTTTTATCCGCAGGTTTTATCAATGTCCCGTCGATCGTCAGCCGGTAGCCTTTGCGCTGCACGCGTATGGGGTATATTACAAAATAGCCCACAATAAAAGTGAGTGATAACACCAGGATGGAGATACTCAGCCACATAGGCATTGCCGTGTGGCGGGTTACAAACCCTTCCAGGAAAGCCGCTACAATAAACACCGGCACCAGGCTAACAATTACTTTTACACCGTCTTTGGCGGCTCTTTTTAATGAATCTACCCGCTTGCGCGTACCGGGAAAAAGCAAACCGCTGCCCATGATCATACCTGCAGTACCGGCAATTACAATGGCCGATATTTCCAGCGTACCATGGATCCATATTACCAGTACCGATTGCCAGCCCAGTCCTTTGGCAAAAAAATAATACTGGAAAGATCCCAGCATAATACCATTCTTGAACAGCAGCCATAAAGTGCCCACGGCAAACATAATCCCGCTCACAAAACACATAAAGGCCACGTTAATATTGTTGTAGGCAATGGACAGGAACATGACCCATTCATTACCGCTTTTATATACGCCAAACGGATCGCCGTTGCTGATGTTCTGCTCCGTCATGTTCACATACTCATCTCCCAGTACCCCGCGTACAAAACTTTCATCATGCGCCGCAGAAAAAGCGCCTATGATGCTGAACAGTAAAAAATAAGAGAAGGTGAACAGCAGCAACCGGTGGTGCCTGCGCAGCAGCAAAGGCAGCTCGTATAAAAGGAACCGGCGCACCCGCCCTGCCTCTTCCCGGCGGTTGCGGTAAATATACTGGTAAATGGCCGCCGCCATGCCATTGATATACAGGGTTACTTTGCTGAAACTGTAAAAAGTTTTCGCATAGGCAAGATCATCCAGCAAACTGGTGAACCGCTCCGCCATCACATCCGGGTCTTCACTGGGCTCCTCCTGATACTGTTTCCAGCGGGCCAGGTTCTTTTTAATGAAAGTAGATTCTCTCATATCGAACAAACATATGCATTAATTAGTAAATTTGTAATATGGCTGCTATAAAAATACCAACTGCTTTTAACATTGACCTGGAATTTGAGGCTTCCGACATTGGCCAGCGTATTGGCGCCTGGTTTATTGACCTGCTGGTGCGGGGCGCCTACCTGTGCCTGGTGCTGGTAGTAGTGTCGAATGTTAACTGGCCCAGCGATGGCAAAAACATTTTTGCTTTCTGGAGCATCCTGATCCCCATTAGCTTTTATTTCCTGTTAATGGAAATGTTCATGCGCGGACAAACACCGGGTAAAAAAGCTGTTGGTATCAAAGTAGTAAGCCTGCTGGGTAACCCGCCCAGCTTTAGCCAGCATATGATCCGCTGGTTATTCCGTATCCTGGAAACGCCGGTGATCATATGGGGTGTAGTACCTCTTGTGTCCATCATCCGCTCCAAATACAACCAGCGCCTGGGCGATCTGGTAGCCGGCACCATTGTGGTGAACACCAAAAACAAAAGCAAGCTAAGCGACACTATTTTCCGGGAAGTATCCCAAACAGACTACCAGCCCCATTTTCCACAGATCCTGCGCCTTTCGGATAAGGACCTCAATAAAGTAAAAGAGCTGATGGACCTGGCACTTAAATCCAATAACCAGGAATTAAGCGCCAAGGTGGCCTACCGGGTAAGGGATGTACTTAAGATTGAAACGGAAATGGAACATGTGCAATTCCTCGAAACCCTTTTGAACGATTATAATTACTACGTTACAAAAGATTAACCCGCCTTATTTTTTCACTACAGTAGTATCCGTCCACTTGTCATGCCAGGGCGCTGCGCCAAAACCGGAAAACGGTTCAAAAGGTACAATGCGGCTAAAGCTGCGTTTAAGCGCAGTACCAAAATCCAGGGGTTGCCCGTCATTCTTTACCGCATAGGTGCCCGTGATCAGCTTACCAATAGTACGGCCCTTGTTAAAGGCTTCCATTACGCTGGTATAAAGGATCAGGGAAGAGTACACAGCCAGGTAATACAGCCCCGTTTGATCCGGCAGGTCTTCCGTATCGCCGCCGTTCAGGCTAATGCCCACACCCAGCAGGAACAGCAGGCCAAACGCAATTAAATAGGTAACGATCAGGTCAATCAGGTAATTGGCAAAACGCTGCCCCTGTGTAGCATGATTTAAAACTACAATTTCGTCAAGATCAGCCAATAGGTCTTGCTGGCCGGAGGATGGATGAATTGTTTCCATAGAGGTATAGTTTTGATGTCCCTTTTTCAGGCTTTTAAAATTACTGCGCAGGGCCGGCAAATCCATGACCCGAAAGGGGCATTTTCAGGATAAAAAAAGGTGCTCCGCCTTTGCGGAACACCTTCAGTTAATACTTTTCCCTTGTGAAGAGCTTTCCAGCCTATCTAATGTCCGCGCCAATGCTCTGGATCTGATCGCCCAAACCGGCAGAAGGGTTACCGGCAGGTCCCTGGTACACGATAGATTTGTCAAATGCCAGGATCGGGAAGAAAACAATACCCAGTAATACCAGGCCAACGGTAAAACCGGTGTCCTTACCGAAGCTTTTGCTGAGCAGGTTATAAGCCCAGATCATGAAAATGATGTTCAGGTAAGGAATGATCATTAATAAAACCCACCATCCTGGTTTACCAATGATCTTGGTAAGGATGTATAAGTTATAAATAGGCACAATGGCGGCCCAGCCAGGCTGTCCGGCTTTTTCAAAGATCTTCCACATACTGGCAACTATCAGCACGACAATAGCCAGGATGATAATACCAAAAACAATGAAGAAGGATGACATTGCAGAATCCATAAAATAACTGGTTTTTAAACAGAGGTTTTAAAATAGGTTAAAGAATACATCACAAATAAACCGTATTTCTATGGAAATGTTCACTAATTTATATTATTTTTTAAAATATACGTATAACTACGTGTGAACCAATATGATTATTTCTACAGAAAGTTTGCATTTTTCCTCAATTCCCTTACCTTTGCAACCGGCAAGTCTTATACGACCAGCTCCTGCTGAACTCCCCCAGGACAGGAATGTAGCAAGGGTAGGCGGTTGTAGCGGTGCGATGTAAGTAACTTGCCGTTTTTTTTTCCTTAAGTTCCAAGTTCTTCCAGCGTCATTAGTGCCATCAAATAGTCATCCGGTGGCTATTTTCTTCCTCCACCGCTAATGACCAATACCGGCGCTCAATGACCTGATCCATCTAACAACTGCTCCTGTTATCATTGTACTGCAAATGCACGTAGGCATCTAATCCTGAAAAGTATTATCCTGCTGCAAAAGCGTCATGTGAAGCAGATCAATAACTCAATTAAAAGACAAATACTTTATTATATGAAATTCTTTATAGATACAGCTAACCTTGCACAGATACAGGAAGCGCACGACCTGGGAATTTTAGACGGGGTAACCACCAACCCTTCCCTGATGGCCAAAGAAGGCATTAAAGGCGAAGAAGCCATCATGAAGCATTACGTAACCATTTGCGATATGGTAAAGGGTGATGTAAGTGCGGAAGTGATCTCAACCGACTTTGACGGTATTATTGAAGAAGGTAAAAAGCTGGCGGCCCTGCACCCCCGCATTGTGGTAAAAGTGCCCATGATCAAAGACGGGGTAAAAGCCATTAAATGGTTCACCGAAAATAAGATCAAAACCAACTGTACCCTGGTGTTCTCAGCAGGGCAGGCTATACTGGCTGCCAAAGCCGGCGCTACCTATGTATCGCCTTTCATTGGCCGTATAGATGACAGCGCATGGGATGGTGTGGACCTGATTGCCCAGATCGCCAACATTTACAGCTTACAGAGCTTTAAAACGGAAATACTGGCTGCCTCTATCCGCAGCGCTTTACATATTGTAAAGTGCGCAGAAGCCGGCGCCGACGTTTGTACCTGCCCGTTAGATTCAATCCTGGGCCTGCTCAAACATCCGCTTACCGATATTGGCCTGGCCAAGTTCCTGGAAGATGCCAAGAAAACCAGGTAAAGATTGTATACTTTTTAAGATGGTGTCCCGGTACAATGCCAGTTGTACCGGGATTTTTTTTAGGCTGAATGCTAAACGCCGAACGCATAACGCTTTCCCACATTATATTCAGCCCGTTCCCTTATTGCACCGCATTAAGTGTTCGGCGTTCAGCATTCAGCGTTTAGCATTTAGCAGATTTCAGTATTTTCCCTCATTTCCCCCAACACGTATTTATACGGGTACGCATATAGGAAAATGCGTATTTATACCAGCCTCTTCTTAGTTTTCCACACGATTTATATCAGGGATTAAACATATCTTTCATTATTTTCTGAAAGTTTTGTAATTTTGATATGTAATTTAAACCTAAAAGCACTATCGCTGGTACAGCATTTGTCGCCTGTTGTAGTGCAGTACTAAAGATTGTCTCATCAATAAATAATTTGTTATGATGCAGCCCAATATTCCGGAAACCAGCTTGCCCCGTGTAGTGATCGTAGGTGGTGGCTTTGGAGGCGTTAACCTGGCCAAAAAGCTCCGCAAAGCCCCGGTACAGGTGGTTTTGCTTGACAGGAACAACTATCATCTTTTTCAACCTCTTTTATACCAGGTATCTACTGCCGGGCTGGAGCCGGATAGTATTGCTTTCCCATTACGTGGCATTTTTGGTACTCAAAAGAACCTGCATTTCCGCATGGCCGAAGTAAAAGGCGTGCGGCCCGCAGAAAATATACTGGAAACCGGCATCGGAGATATCCGTTACGATTACCTGGTAATAGCCACCGGCAGCAATACCAATTTCTTTGGCAATAAGCTGATAGAAGAGCATGGCATTGGTATGAAATCACTGATAGAAGCCGTTCAGATCCGTAACTACGTAATAAAACAGTTTGAGGAAAGCCTGCTGCTTACTGATGAAGCAGAAGTAAAAGCCAAGCTCACGTTTGTAATAGTGGGTGGCGGCCCTACCGGCGTGGAAATGGCCGGCGCCATTTCCGAGCTGCGTAAATACATTCTGCCTAAAGATTATCCCGAGCTGCCCCTTGACTGTATGAAAATTTACCTGGTAGAAATGGGCCCCCGCCTGCTGCCTGCCATGAGCGAGTTCTCATCCGGCAAAGCCCGGGAAGGTTCAGAGCGTTTAGGCATTAAGGTATTGGTGAATACCACGGTAAAGGACTATGATGGGCAAACATTACTGCTGGGCAGCGGCGAAAAAATAGCTACCAAATCTCTCATATGGGCCGCCGGTGTTAAAGGCGTGCCTATTAATGGTTTTGAAAAAGATATCATACTGCCTAATGGCCGTATTATGGTAAATGAGTTTTGCCAGGTAAAAGGATATGAGAACATACTGGCTATTGGCGATATTGCTCAAATGACCAACGATCCTAAATTTCCCCGGGGTTACCCCATGGTGGCGCAGGTGGCCATACAGCAGGGTAAGCTGGTAGCAGAGAACCTGACCAAACGTTTAAGAGGCACCAACATGCTGCCTTTTAAATACAAGGATCTTGGTAACCTGGCCACCATTGGGCGCAACAAAGCCGTAGCAGAAATTGGTAAAACAAAGTTAAGCGGGCGTTTTGCTTGGTTTATCTGGGCAGTTGTGCATCTTATGAGCCTGCTGGGTTTCCGTAACAAGATGGTGGTACTGATCAACTGGTTTTACCGCTACTTTACGTTTGACCGCGGTACCCGCATCATCATCAAGCGCGGCGCTGCCAATATTGTAAAACTACGGCAAAGCGTGCTGCAGCAGGAAGCTGAAGTACACCAGCCGGAACATATCTAGGGGCTGAATAACCTTTATTTCCTGTTAAGTATGCTGTTCAGGTTCACCATTCCTACCAGTTCATCAGCACGACCGCCCAGGGCACGATAGTATATGAGGATGGTATAATTATTTTCTGCCTCCCAGCTGTCGCCTTCCGTATATTCCGTACTGAACTTGCTGTTGGGTACCGTTTTATCTATCAGGCCATAGATATAATTGTAATAGCCCTGCTTCAGGAACAGGGTGCCTTCATACGCGCCTTTATCAGGGTTGTATACCATTTTATTGCTCTCATTGAACTCATAGCTGGTTAGCTCGCCGAAAATGTACATGTCGTATCCCGCATATGGCTCCCGTGAAGGGAATGTAAAATGCACCGCCGCATAATCCCCTTCAAAATTAGGATCGTAATCATCCAGGGTAGCCAGCTGAAAACGGCCGTTAATGTCTTTAATAAACTGGTACATGGTGTTGGCCCGCGCTATATCCGGCCGGACATAAATATCGGTACCGTTACGCCGGTAGTCCGATTTCTCTACCCGCTCCGTTTGCAGGCGAAAGCTGCGCAGGTCTACCCAGCGCCATTCCTTACCCGCCGGGAACACGCAGTCCACCTCCGTATTATAAACAATTTCCGATCCCTTCAGGAACATGGGTTTAATATTACTGATAGCATTATCCCAGCGGTAGTTCTGCAATATGTATATCTTGATCTGGTCAAAAGGATTGTTGATATTCAGCCCGCCGGTAGTAATGGAAAAGTTCACCTTTTGGCTGGTGCGGAACAGTTTGGGACTTACCGGCTGCTGTATAAAACCGGCTACCCCCGCCTTATTATCCGCCACCATCATACGGCGGGTAAAGGCCAGCTGGCTGGTATCGCTGTCCAGGTATACCATCAGCAGGTAGTTGCCTGATTTTTTCGGGTAGCTGTTGCTGTTAGGTACAGATACGCTGTAGTGCGTATACTTCTGTAACGCAATGCTGGAAAAGCGGTAGTTCTGTATACGGTTCTCTGAAAAACCCTGCAGGTAATCAAAGGTATTTACCTGCGCCCGGCTCCAGTCGGCATTGCATAAAACAAAGGAGTAGTAATAGTTCTTGGTATCGTTATCCAGGTCATCAAAGCTCAGCTCCAGTTTCTCGCTGGAGTTAAGCTGTATCACCGGGAGGCTCAGCGGATCGCCGTTGGCACTGAATTTCACCGATTTAATGTTGTTGTAGTAAATATGGTCCGGTGAGGGGGACGTTTCCTGTGCAGCAGCAGGGTAGGTGGCCAGCAGTTGTCCTGCCATCATCAGCAGGAAAAGGCATTGTATCTTCATAACACTTGAATAGAGGGTTTAAGTTACAACTATTCCTTCATCATTTCCCCATTACCTTCCCGCTCAATTTCTCCTCTTTTTTCCGTTTCTTCGTACCATCATGCGTTTATCTTTCTTTATCGCCAGGCGGATCGCATTCAACAAAGGATCTTCCTTTTCAAGGTTCATCATCAACATTGCCATTATTGCCACTGCCATCAGCGTAGCGGTAATGATACTGGCTACTGCGCTGGTGAACGGCTTTCAGCAGGTGATACAGGAAAAGATCTTCAGCTTCTGGGGCCACATTCATGTAACGCAGTACCAGGTTAATGCAGGGCCGCTTACAGAACAGATCCCTTTTATGGCAGACAGCTCCCTGGCCGATAGCATTAGCCGTATACCCGGTGTAACCGCCGTAAATGCCTACGCCACCAAATCGGCCATCCTTAAGGCAGAAAAGGATATTGAAGGCGTGATCTTTAAAGGAGTGGATGCCCGTTATAACTGGCAGCACCTGCAACGTTTCCTGGTGCAGGGCCGGCCTATTCATTATACAGACAGCAGCTACGCGCCCGAAGCCATTATTTCCGTAAGCCTGGCTAAAGAGCTGCAATTAAAGCTGAACGATAAGATCATTGTATACTTTATACAGGGCGGCGGCCAGGCCCCCCGTGCACGTAAGCTAACGGTAACGGGCATATACAAAACCGGCATTGAGGAATATGATAAAACCTACATCATTGGCGACCTGGGACTGATCCGCAAGCTCAATAACTGGAACCCCACGGATATCGGGGGATACGAGATCTTTGTGAAGCGCTACCAGGAGATGGACGATGTTGGGCAGGTGATCTATTCCCAGATCCCGGAAAAACTGTTCGTACGCACCATCCGGGAAATATATCCCAACATCTTCGACTGGCTGCGCTTACAGAATAAAAATGAGGTGATCATAGTAGTGATCATGACTATTGTAGCCGTGATCAACATGATCACCGCCATCCTGATCCTGATACTGGAACGTACCAACATGGTGGGTATTGTAAAGGCATTAGGCATGCGCAACTGGCATATTCAAAAAGTATTTATTTACCAGGCAGGGTATATTGTATTAAGTGGTTTATTGCTGGGGAACCTGCTGGGTCTGGGTTTGGCCTTCCTGCAAAAAGCAACCGGCTTTTTTAAACTGCCGGAAGAATCCTACTATATGTCTGTAGCTGCCATTGACCTGCGCTGGTGGGAAGTAGTGCTCATTAACCTCTCTACCTTTGGTATTTGCATACTGGTATTACTTATCCCTTCTCTCATTATTCGCCGGATCACACCTGTAAAAGCAATCCAGTTCAAGTAATTAATAATTAAGAATGAACAATGAACAATTATAATAAAGAATACCATCACTTCACCTGCCTTAAGGGCAACCACATAGCCGCGTTCTAAAAGCCTTGCGATTATTAATTCTTAATTATTCATTATTAATTCAAAAGCAATCGACCACAAATAATCCCCGTCGCCACTGCGGCATTCAGGCTCTCTGCGCCGCCCAGCCTGGGAATAGTGATCCGGTATTTACAAAGGTCAATTACCGGCTGACTAAGGCCACGCGACTCGTTGCCAATGAGTATGATCCCTTCTTTAATAGGTGAAAATTCAACAATATTCTTTCCCTGCAAAGTGGCCGCATAAGCAGGTACATTGGCCTGGTGCAGCAGCGGGATAATATCATGCTCCACTACCTGCACACGTGCAATGCTGCCCATGGTGGCCTGGATGGTCTTAGGGTTATAGGCATCCACGCAATCTGGTGAGCAGATCACCTGCGGAATACCAAACCAGTCGGCTATACGAATAATCGTACCCAGGTTGCCCGGGTCCTGTATGGTTTCCAATGCCAGCGCTATTGTACCGCTCAGATCACCGGTTGCCTTTGCAGGCGGTATAGGCAGCAAGGCCATGGCGCGGTTAGGTGTGGTGAGTGCAGACAGCTGTTTTAGCAACTGCGGCTCCACTTCATGCACCTTAGCAGCAGGAAGTGTGGCTACTAAAGCATGCTGCTCTTCCAGCCAATCAGCCGTTGCATATACTTCCTGTACAAGCCCTGCCTGCAGCAGCTCCTGCACAATCTTATCGCCTTCCGCCATGAACTGACCGTATTTTTGGCGGTATTTTTTCTGCTGTAATGATTGAATATGCTTAATTTGCGCCTTTGACAACATGGTGTCAAAACTATTTAAAAAATATCATAATTGTTTTCACCGAGATGCAGCCGCCACATAGTTCCCATTCTTTTAACCTGAACTATACAACAGTACTACTGATTGCCCTGCTAACGCTGGCGGCTTGCTCCAACACCAAATACCTGCAAAAAAATCAGGCCCTTTATGTTACCAGCGATGTAAGCGTAAAAGGGGAAGGCCTGGTATCTGCCGACCGGCAGGACCTCCGTAGCTCTCTCAGCTCCAAGCAGCTAATGTTGCAACAGGCCAATACCAAGTTTGTAGGCACCCGCATCAAAACATTCCTGTACAACGAAAAGTATAACGAAAAAAAATCCAACTGGTTCTGGAGCCTGATCCTGGCTCCGCGCAACCTGGAAGCGCCGGTGGTGTACGATTCCCTTAAAACAAAAGAATCCCTGCAGCGCATGGTAAGCTACCTGAATAACCAGGGTTACTTTTATGCCACGGCCACTTATACCGAAAAGATCAAACGCCAGAAAGCCAGTGTTACCTATTATGTAAATACCGGTAAGAACTTTATAGTGAACAACATTTATTACGATGTTAAAGATTCTTCCATACATAAGCTGGTAACAGATGCAGCCGCCTTTTCCCTGATCAAGAAGAACACGCCTTATAAACAGGATGCCCTGGTAAGTGAGCGGGAACGCCTGATGCGCCTGGTAAAAAATGCCGGTTACTTTAAGTTCAGCCGCGATGCCATTGAGTTTGAGATAGATACCCTGCATAAAGCGCTGTTCCGCAACCCGCTGAACCCTTTTGAAGGCATCACCAATATTTTTAATGAGCGTAAAGGGCTTGAAAAGCCTACCATGGATATTACGGTGCGCATCAAGAACCCGGAAGATACACTCACGGCCTGGGAACGTTATTACATAGATTCCATTTACGTGTACCCGGATTTCCCGATCAATGGCAACCCGGCCGATACCGGTTTTAAGACCGATAACCGCAAATACATCACCATCCGTTCCAAACAGGAAATACTGAAGCCCAAAGTGTTGTCACGCTCCGTGTTGTTACGCAGTGGTGATCTGTATTCCCAGCAGCAGCAAACCAGCGCCATTAACCGCCTGTACGATCTGAACATCTGGCAGTTTGTAACCCTGCAGTATAAGGAGAAGAAGGATACCGCCAATAAGCTGGATGCCTTCCTGTACATGACGCCTAAACGTAAACAGGAGCTGGGCGCCAACTTTGAGGTAAGCACCAGCAGCGATTACCTGGTGGGTAGCGGTGTAAGCTTTAACTACCGGCACCTGAATGTGAACCGCGCCGCCAACCAGTTAGGCGTAAGCTTGAATGCAGGATTGGAAATGATCCGCAACCAGGACGATGCCTTTGTGCTACAGGCCAAACAGCTGGGCGGGCAGGTAGACCTGATGTTTCCGCGCTTTATTACGCCGTTCCGCATCCGCAGCAGTAACCGCGCCACCATCCGCACCCGCCTGAGCGCCGGCTGGGATTACCTTTCCAGGATCGATCGTTTTAAGATCAATAACATCAATGCCTCTTTTGGATATGAGTGGAATGAAACCATTTACAAACGCTGGATCGTAAAACCCATTTCGCTTAACTACGTGGGTGTAAGCCTGAACCCTGATTTCCGGGACACGGTAGTGGCCCAGAACCCTTACCTGAAAAGGAGCTTTGAACCGGCATTCATTGGCGGCGAAAATATTACCTACATTTTCAGCAATAACGATGTGCTGCATAAATGGCATAACTCCTACTTCCGCGCTAATATCGAAGAATCCGGCCTGTGGCTCAATGGCATTAACAGTATTATGAACGGAATTACCGGAAATAAAAGCAACCTGGAATCCGTAACCGGGTTAACGATCTCCAACTTTGTAAAGCTGGAGGCCGATTACCGGCACTACTGGAACATAAATCTGCACAATACCGTGGCTACCCGTGTATACGGCGGCGTAGGCATTCCATATGGCAAGTCGGATGTATTGCCCTATATACGGCAGTTCACGTCAGGCGGCCCTTTAAGCATACGTGCCTGGCGCCTGCGTACCCTGGGCCCCGGCTCTTATAAAGACTCTTCTGCTATTGCCAGGATCTTCCCCGACCAAACCGGTGATATGAAGCTGGAGGGCAATGTGGAGTTCCGCTTTGACATGCTGCGCATGTTTAACGGCAGCGTAAACCTCAAAGGCGCTACCTTCCTGGATATTGGTAACATCTGGATGCTGAGTAAAGATGACCTGCGCCCCGGCGGCGAGTTCCGCCTGAACAAACTGTATCACGACCTCGCAGTAGGTACCGGCGCGGGTTTGCGCCTGGATTTCACCTTCTTCCTGGTGCGGCTGGACTGGGGCATTCCCCTGAAAGTACCCTACTTTACCGGCCAGAAAAGCGGCTGGTACATTGGTGAATGGAACCTGGCAGATTCCAAATGGAGAAGGGAAAATATCATCTGGAACGTAGCGATCGGATACCCGTTTTAATTACAAATTATTTCTTGTGTTGTTCTATAAACTCACTCACCTCTACCGCATCTTCCAGCTTAAATTCCCCGATGCGCGTTCTGCATAAGCTGCTCAGATAAGCGCCACAACCCAGCGCAGCGCCGAAATCATTAGCCAGTGAGCGAATGTAGGTACCCGTGCTGCACACTACGCGAAAGAACACCACCGGCATTTCAATTTTAGTGAGCTCAAATTCTTTGATGAAGATATTGCGGGGCTCCACCTTTACCTCCACCCCCTGCCGGGCCAGGTGATAAATGGGCTTACCGTTTTGCTTAATAGCGGAGTGAATGGGCGGCAGCTGCTGCTGCTGTCCCATAAAACGCTGCGTGGTGGCGTGCAGCAGCGCTTCATCAATACCAGCAGTATCTTTAAATTGTTCAGGGGCAGATTCCAGGTCAAATGTGGGGGTAACAGCGCCTAATGTAAAAGTACCGGTATATTCTTTTTCCTGTGCCTGGTATTCATTGATCTTTTTAGTCATTTTACCGGTACAGCAAATAAGCAAACCGGTAGCCAGCGGGTCCAGCGTGCCGGCATGTCCTATTTTGGCTTTGGTGGTATTACGGATCTTGCGCACTACATCAAAAGAGGTCCAGTGCAGGGGTTTATTCATCAACAGCACCTGTCCTTCCTCGTAAATATTTTTTTCCTGGTTCTGATTCATGGCGCAAAGATAATGAACCATGCCACCCCACAACTTGCACCTTGCCGCTTTTTTATTATTTTAGCGCCTTATGGCCTTACAACAGCATAAAGACGCCAACCTCCGGTATCAGCAACAGGTAGATAACTCGCGCACCTACGTACTTCCGTTCATTGAACAGGCCATGCCTTTAGTGCCTGGTATGCGCGTAATGGAAATAGGCTGCGGGGAAGGCGGTGTGTTAACACCCCTGCTGGAAAAGGGCTGCCAGTGTGTAGGGGTTGACCTGGATCCCATCCGTATTGAGCTGGCCAATAATTTCTTAAGTAATTATGTACAGAACGGGCAGCTGCGCCTGATCTCCAAAAATATTTACGACGTTGATTTCCTGGGCGAGTTCAGAAATTCTTTTGATCTCATCATCCTTAAAGATGCTATTGAGCACATCCCGGATCAGTCAAAGATCATTGGTTATCTGAAAAACCTGCTCACACCCAACGGGCAGGTGTACTTTGGATTTCCGCCCTGGTATATGCCGCATGGCGGCCACCAGCAGATCTGTAACAGCAAGGTATTAAGCATGCTGCCTTACATACATTTGCTGCCACGCCCTTTATACCGCGCATTGCTGAAAGCAGGCGGTGAGCATAGCAGCACCATACAGGAGCTAATGGAAATAAAGGATACCGGTATTTCTATTGAACGTTTTGAGAAAATAGTGAAGCAGCAGGGGTTTACGGTAACACTTAAAAAACATTACCTCATTAATCCTATTTATAAATATAAGTTCGGGCTGCAACCCCGCACCCAGTGGGGCCCTGTAACACATTTACCTTTTGTTCGGAACTTTGTAACTACCTGCGTATACTACCTGATCAAATAATGCCGGCAGGTACTTTAATTACGAATTATCAATTACGAATTACGAATGTTTGATGTTTTGCTACTTTTTACGTTTTCCCTTCTATCGCGCAAACCAGCCCATTAATTATTAATTAATTACTGCTTCTCATTCCAGATCTCCCAGCTGGCCTCTGCCTGCAGCACCAGCATTTCATGGCCGTTCTTGGTAACAGCTCCCTGTGCCGCACCTTTTTGCAGGAACAATGTTTCAGCAGGATTATAGATCAGGTCATATAACAAATGATGCCGGGTAATAGCATCATACGGCAGTGCAGGCGCCGCATCTGTTTGCGGGTACATGCCTACGGGCGAGGTATTAATGATGATCGTATGCATTTCAATAACAGCAGCGTCCAATGCTTCATAAGCCACGGTACCGGGTTGCGCGCTGCGGCTTACGACAGTAAAGGGTATATTCAGCTCTTCCAGCACAAACATTACGGCTTTGGCAGCGCCGCCTGTACCCAGTATCAGCGCATGGGTATGATGCGGTTTTATTAACGGCAGTAAGGATCTTTTAAAACCAATTACATCCGTATTAAATCCCTTTCTTTTACCGGCATGAAAGCAGATGCAGTTCACCGCTTTTATTTGCTCTGCGGCAGGGCTAAATTCATCCAGGAAAGGTAATACCGCTTCTTTATAGGGAATGGTAACATTAATGCCATACAGGTCTGTACGTTCCAGCAATGCCGGCAGCTCACTGATGCTGGTAAGTGGAAAGTTTTCATACACACAGCCGGTGATCCCTTCCCGCTGGAATTTTTCGGCAAAAAATCCCTTGGAAAAAGAATGGCTCAACGGGTAACCGATTAGACCGTATACTTTCATAAATTTTCAATTAGGAATTACGAATTACGAATTGTGTACCTCAAAAGGCAGATTTCCTGCATAAAAGTAAGGATACCTATTTTACCGCAGTACTCAATTCGTAATTCGTAATTGACAATTCGTAATTATTCCTGGTCCAGGAACAAATGGAACGTATCGCCACGCAGGCCAATACGCATAGCTTCCAGGGCTATTACTTCATGCGGGGCCAGGTTGCCCAGGTTCACATTACACCCTACCAGCTCCAGGAAGTAAAGCTGCTGCGCTTTTTGCGGCGCTTCCCAAATGATCTTTTCAGCCGGGATCTGTGTTAGTATTTCCTGTACCAAACCTTCACGTACCTCACCACTGCCGCGGTAAATGCCTACGTTACCGCTTTCGCGGGCTTCGGCAATTACATAGGTGGCGCCGGCTTCCAGCTCTGCACGCATCAGCTCTATCCATTTATAGGGAGGAATGATATGTTCTGCATCTTTGGATCCTACTTCACTCAGCACCAGCCCGAGTTTGGACAGCTTTTCAATATAACCGCACTTTTCCGCATGCGGTATGGTAATGGAACCGTCAGACACCTCCATGTAGGTAATGCCATAGTCCTGCACCACTTTAATATATTCATCCAGCTGGTTGCGGATCAGAAAGGCTTCAAACAGGGTGCCTCCAAAATACACAGGTATGTTATGCGATTGGTATAGTTCTATTTTTTCACGCAACCGGGGCGTAACAAAAGAAGTGCCGAAGCCCAGCTTCAGTATATCCATATGAGGTGCCGCCACTGACAAAAAGTTGCGGGCTTCTTCCACGCTAAGGCCTTTATCCATTACCATGGTTAACCCATGGGTGCGGGGCTGCTTTGTACGGTCCGGGAGCTGAGTAAGATTGAAATTCATGCTGTCTGTTATTTATGCCAAGTCAAACCAAAGTGGAAAACCGGCGCAAAAATAAGAACTATCTCTAATTTATAAACTGCTTTTCGGCAGGGCAGCCAAACAATAGGATTAATTTATGATTATGCATCCCCGTACTATAGTTGGCAGTCTTTAGCCGGCAGTTGGCAGTCCGCTGATTTATACCTACACATCCACCGCCTTCTAAACGGTGTTTCAACACATTTCCCTAAAAAACAAAAACCTGTCCCAATGGATCGGAACAGGCACTTATCTTAATTTTTCACTATTTACTTTTTCTTTTTTCTATACCGGGCTATCAGCTCTACCACGCTGGTATGCTGCAAAAGCGTAGGGTCCAGCTCCACCATCTTCTTCAATTGGCGGGGGGCCAGCTGCAGCGCGGTTTCCAGCTGTATCAGGCCTTCTTTGGTACGGCCGGTGGTGATCAATACCGCCGCACGGAAATAAATAAATACCGGCTTGCGGCCCAGCTTCTGCTCGCCCTCATCCAGCTGCACCATGGCTTCATCAAAAAAGCGGGCTACATACAGCGCGCGGATGAACTCCTGCCAGGTGGTAACGCTTCGCGGTTTAATACGCAGGGCGCTCATAAACTGGATCAGCGCATCTTTATTCTTGCCCAGCTCCAGGTAACACTGGCCCAGGGCTATGAAATATTCAGAGCTGCCTTTGTTGATCTTAAGCGCGCTGGCGATGGATTTTACCGCATTTTCCCAGTTAGCCTCCATCATATAGGCAACAGCTATCTTATAATACAGCTTATCATCCTGCGGGCTTAAGTGCGATGCCTTGCGATAGTAATAGCGGGCCTGGGTGAATTTACGCATCTTCTCGTAGCAGTGGCCTATGGCTTCATAGATCACATCTTCCGGCTTGGCTATTTCCAGGTGTTTCTGCAACACTTCAATAGCTTCCTGGAACTTACGGAGGCGGATATACGCATCGCCCATATTGCGGTAAGCGTAGTCGAATTTTTCATCAATGGCTACAGCGTACAAATAGGCATCTATGGCCTTTTCATACAGCTTTAGCCCCTGGTAGGCAGTACCCAGGTTAAACCAGGCCAGCTGGTTATACGGGTGGTCGTTAATGATCTGGGTATGCAGGCGTATGCTTTCTTCATTGCGCCCGGTATACTCTGTCCAGAAGCAGATCTTATGGAGGGCTTCCTCGTTATTAGGATCATGCTCCAGGGCTATTTTCAGACAGTCAAATACGCGGTCAAACTCCTCCCAGTCATCATATACGTCCGCCAGCTCCAGCAGCAGCTCCGTGCGGTCATCCCCGTCAAACTGTTTGATCTGCTCCTCCAGTACCGAAGCAGCTTTTTCGTGCTGGTTCAGGGCCAGGTAAATATCCGTTTGCAGGATGTACAGGTTAATATCCGTACTGTCCAGGATAGCAGCCTTTTCCAGCAGCTCCAGCGCATCCGGGTATTTCTTGGTTTCTATAAGGAGGTTTGCTTTTTTCAGTAAAAGGGTGGATGAGTAAGGAAATTGTTCGATAGCTATTTCTGCAGCCTGAATTGCATTCGGCAGCTCGTCATGCTCATCGTAGTAGTCGATGATCTGCTCAAAGGAATCTTCGTCTAAAAAGGAATGAGACTGGCCAGCTCTGAGGTTTTCAAACTGCTGCAACAAGTCTCTAAGCTCCTCAAAATCCTCGTTAAATAATGGAAAGTCTTGATTCATTATTGTAAATATAATACTTTTATTGAACCACGCAAATGCAGACAAAAGGACGCCATTCATGGAATTTTTAACAGATTTTTAGGAAATAGTTGTAAATTGCGTTAAGAATTTGTTATATGATATATTGAAAAGTTTGTACATTTGTAGATACAATGAAAACGAGAACCTTCATATTGCAGTCTTTTTCATTGACCTGTTTATTGGCAGGCATGTTGATTTGCTGCGTGCTGACCGCACGGGCAAACGACCTGGCGCTTAACAGTGATAAAGACAAAGTGGCTAAAAAAACGGAAAACCGTTTTTTACTGGGGGCCATGCCCAAAACTAACCTCAGCCTGGATGGTTTCCGCTACAGCGGTACCTTAAGCTCTGAGTTTAAGCTAATATCCCCTACTTCCTGGAACATAAAGTCCGTAATGACCTATAAAAAAGGGAATGTAACGTTTGTACTGCCGTACAATGTTCAGGTACAGCAGCCTACTAACATGCAGCAGTTCCATAAATTGCGGATCCTGTTGCCTTTAAAATAGCGCTAATAAGTTTTAACTTATAAAAGAAAGCCTGGAACCATGTTCCGGGCTTTTTTATTAGTACAAACTGCCGTTTCAGTGCCATCCTGCCCAGCGCCAATCCCTTCCAGCCAGCCCAACACCTTTATTGCAAACCCTGTATTGATTCAGAATTGACTTTACATGTTGGGGGTTAATTAAGGATTAATTAAATTACTAACATGAAAGGAAAATCATTAGGACCACCTCCTATCTACGCCGAGACCTTGAAAATCAGCGTTGCCCGGGAATATCTATCGACAGATCAAAGCTATGGAGAGTTGGCAAAGAAGTACGGCCTTAAAAACAGAGAGGTCGTTAGGAGTATGGTGTCCTGGTACGAAAGGCATTACAGCCAGGATCAGCTGCCAGTAGTTAAAAAAGATCCAGCAGTTGGCTCACCGGACCTAAAAGCAGGAGCCCCCAATACAGATAAGGAAAAACAATTAAAGGAAGCC
>NZ_FOBB01000003.1 GCF_900109685.1 Chitinophaga rupis
TTCCTTTAATTGTTTTTCCTTATCTGTATTGGAGGCTCCTGCTTTTAGGTCCGGTGAGCCAACTGCTGGAGCATTTTTAACTACTGGCAGCTGATCCTGGCTGTAATGCCTTTCGTACCAGGACACCATACTCCTAACGACCTCTCTGTTTTTAAGGCCGTACTTCTTTGCCAACTCCCCATAGCTTTGATCTGTCGATAGATATTCCCGGGCAACGCTGATTTTCAAGGTCTCGGCGTAGATAGGAGGTGGTCCTAATGATTTTCCTTTCATGTTAGTAATTTAATTAATCCTTAATTAACCCCCAACATGTAAAGTCAATTCTGAATCAATACAGATCCATCACCAGCAGGCAGCCAGGAGATCAGCTCTTTATGCAGCATCAGGAGGCACCCTTTTCAGTTAATGCCGGCATTCTGCGCAGCTCCATCTTCAGCCATTCTATGGCCTGGTTCTGTAAAGTGTTACCGGCCTGGCCCTGCATGAGCTTTAGCCCCAGCTTTTTACCCGCATGTTCAAACAGGGGCTTATCGCTGGTAATGCGCCATAAAACATGCGGTTTGGTGCAGATCAGGAACTGGCAGTCCCAGGTAAGATAAAACGGCTGATAGGCGTGGTTGGCAAGGGCGCCGGAGCTATCCGGTTCCTGGGGCAGATCTTCTTTCTTTTGCAGGGGCTCTGCAAATAACCAGTACCAGATATTCTGCAGCTCATGAATGTATTCCACCACCCGCACCTTGTCGTACCCTGTGAATTGCAGTATATAGCGGTTATTGGCAGCAGCTTTCAGGAAAACGGGCAGGCCATGGTGTACTTTGGTCCAGTTATTAAAATCCTGGGGCCGTACCAGGTTAAAACCCAGCTTGCTCAGGCGGGGAGCCTGTAAGCGTAAAGGTTGCAGCTGATCACACAATGCCGTCAGTATAGGATAGTGATGTTCTGAGATCCTGATCACCTCCTTTCCCAGGGCAAAATAATTGCCCATTCTAACCTCCTCTAATTCAACTGGCATAGCCCTTCTTTTTCTGTAAAGCTAATATTTTTAGCAAAAAACTAAAAAATATAGTTTCAAGGTATGATGGGCGCTGCTCCAGCGGAGCTTAAACAAATAAAAAACGGGAAGCTTTTGAAGGCTTCCCGTTTTGGTGGATGAAGCGTGTTCATCCTTTATTCAGCATTATCAGAATCCATATCTTACACCTATCTGTACCTGGTAAGGATTACCACTTAAAGCAGAAACACCTGCATTGGTATTAACCGCATACTTGTAGGTATTTGTAGTGGCATCAAAGCTCTTGATCGTGTATAAGCTGGTTGCGCCAACATTATGGTTTACACCCCAGTCCCTGTTCAGCGCATTAGCCACGTTAAACATGTCCATAGATACCTCCAGGTATTGTTTTCTGAAGGTCTTTATCTTTTTTGCCAGCCTTATATCAAACACACCATAGAAAGGATTTACGCCGCCATTCCGCTCAGCTATCTTGCCAAAGCTTTTCCGGATATAATCTTTTGTGCCCTTTTCTACAGTGGGATTTGCCAGAATAGCATTTATACCATCCTTCAGGTATTGCGGCGTACTGGCGGAATTGGGATCGTATACATAAGCCAGGTCGTTAGTGGCAACAAAGTCGCCGTTCACATTCCCGTTAACTACCAGGGAATAACGGGTGCCGCCAATGCCGGAGAAACGAACACCGGCGCTGATACCCCAGAAGGTAGGCGCTGTTCCGTAAACCACTATCTTATTTCTGAACTGGTTATCGGAATAGGTTGTTTTGCTCAGATCGCGCGGATCGTCTTTTATGTACTGTACCAGCGTTGCGGTATTTGCTACGTTACCGTTATAGGAAGTATTGTCCTTGGTCTGGTTCCAGGTGTAGGAAAAAGCAATTTCCCCATCTCTGAAATAACGATAGCTACCGTCTACTACAAATGCCATCTGGTTTACCTTTCCGGTGCTTACCAGCTCCAGCACACGGCCTACCTGTGTTGTTTTACGGCTCTGGGTCCAGTCGGCAGAACCATTTATAGTATTGATAGTAGATGCGGGTACATATACCCCGCGGTTATCTTCTGCAGCAATACGGAAGTAAGGCTGCTCCACCATGTTACGGTCTACATACGTGTAATTGTTACGGCCAAAGGTCAGGTAACCGTTCACACTCATCCTGAAGTTTTCATTAAAGAAATGCGAATAGGACGCGTTAGCCTTATAAACGGTAGGTACTTTAGCATCTTTACCATTCATATTGATGGTGGCCAGTTTTGGAATATTGGGATTATTCAGCAGATCCATACCGGGGGCAGATGCAGGATCCTTACGGTAGGATACAAAATTCGGGCTGGGCACCATTGCGCCGGTAAGATCAACGCCAACGATATGTGAGCCATCGAACAGCATATTGTTGATCATGGAATAAGGGTTCAGCGCAGAGCCTAAGATACCACCACCTACTCTGATGATATCACGTTTGTTCTGTCCTACATCCCAGGTGGCCTGGATACGGGGCTGTACCTGCAAAGTCCTCAGCTTATTAGCGGTATTTAGACCAAGTGTATTGAACACGGTTTCGTTATAGTTCGCCTGGTTCAGGTATGCGGTATAATCCACCCGTACACCGGCAGTGATATCAAAGCCGGGGAACAGGCTGGTTTGCATTTGCGCATAGATATTCGGCGCCAGGATATTAAACTTGACGTTATGATCATCTGTTAAATAAATATCCCTTGCAAAACGGTAAGGCGTAAGGTTATCAAAATTATTCAGGCCGGTAAAATAAAAGCGGCCATTGGTTTCGCTTCCGTAAATGGAATTCTGATTGGTAAACGTAACGCCACCTCCAAAGGTAAAGCGGGTCTTATCTGTATTCCAGTATACATTATCTATCAGCTGTACCAGGTTATTATTGAAATAGTCGCCACCATAACGCTGACCGCCTAACTGAATGGCAGTGGTTACCGTTGAGCTGTCGCTGGCCTTGGATTGAATATTCTGTACAATGGCCCTGGGAATGTTAGCTGCCGGCAGCTGATCGTTGGCAAACAATTTATTGTATTCCCAATAGTGCTGCAGTTTCAGCTCATTGGTCAGGTTAGAGCTGATGGAAGTACGCAGGGAGGCGATCAAACTATTGTTTAAGCTTTTGCGGGAGCTGTACACCTCATAGATGTTAATAGCAGTATTATCCCCATCTGACTGGTTATCCATATCATAAATAAAGTTGTCCCTGACAGTCAGCAGGTTCTTCTGGTTTAACTGCCAGTCGATCCTTCCGAAAACAGCATGGGTATTTTTCTTTTTATCAAACTGGCCAAACTGGGGGGTGGCGGCAACGCCATATTTGGCCCTTGCAATAGTCAGGAACTGATCCAGCGTAGCCTGCGTTACATTAAATCTTTTTTCATCGGCCGCTGACTGGATGTTGGCTATATATAAAGGATGAGAATCTTCCTGGTGATCCCAGGCAAAAAAGAAATGCGCTTTATCTTTAATAATAGGCCCACCTATTGAGAAGCCATACTGATAGGTAGAAAAGGGCTGATTACGTTTCTGTCCGTTCAGGCCGTACTGGCTGGATAGCCAATCCGTACGCAGAAAGGTAAAGGCGCTTCCTGTTAACGTGTTGGTACCTGATTTGGTAACCGTACTTACAGTACCGCCGCCTGCATTCCCATACGTAACATCATATTGGTTGGTAACCACCTGAAACTCGCGCACAGCTTCCATAGTAATGGAGTAAGCCCCGGTAGGCTGCCCGCCGGAAATGGTACCCCTGGCCGCCATACCGTCAATGGTAAAGTTGGTGGCGGATGCCAGCTGCCCGGATAAGTTGGTGCCGCTGCTTAAAGGAGAAAGATCCATGAGCGAGGTAAAATTACGGCCGTTCACCGGCAGCTTTGCTATATCCCTTGCCGTTACAGCAGTGGATGCACCTATATTTTCAATCTTATTTTTAAGGGATCCTGCGGTAACAACAACGGCCTGCAGGTCGGTCAGTTTCTCCGCCATGCTGAAAGTAACCTTCAGCAGATCGCCCTGGTTCAATGCATAACCGGTTTGTTTCTGGGACACCATTCCCATTGCTTCCACCGTAATGGAATAGGGAGCGCCCAATGGCAGCTCTTTCAAAAAAAACTCACCTTTATCATTGGATACAGCTCTTGTCTGAAATCCTGTTGACTCATTTTTTACCAGTATGAATGCACCTGGTAATGGTGTGTTGTTTGTTCCGCTTACTTTACCGGAAATGCCTGCCAGGTTGGTTTGTGCTATTGAATAAATAGCAAACAGACACAGAATAATACTAAAGAATGATCCTCTTAAAAGATTCATCATGACGGTTTTAAATTTGCATTTAGGAAGGTGCAAATATTAAAACCGTATGTTAAGGCCGCTTTAACAAAGTATTAACGTTGTATAAAGGATTTGCTACTGGAATGAGTATTTACTCCGCCCGCAAACTATTTACCGGGTTAGCAATGGCTGCTTTTATTGTTTGGAAAATCACAGTCAGTAAAGTTATAAGAATGATGGAGGCTCCTGTTACGATGAACAGGACCCCATTTATGGTGATATGATAGGCAAAGTTCTGCAGCCATTGATCAGCAGCCCACCAGGATATAGGTATAGCTATTAAAAATGCCAGCAGCACCAGCTTGAAGAAGTCTGCTGATAACATTGTTGCAATATTAAGAACAGAGGCACCGATCACCTTGCGGATGCCAATTTCCTTTTGCCGTTTTTGAGCAGAGAAGGCAACCAAACCAAACAAACCAAGACATGAAATAACAATAGCAATTCCTGCGAAGTAGCGTGATAGTATGGCAACCCGTTCCTCAGAGGCGTATAACACGTGATAATCATTATTCAGGGTGCTATACTCAAAAGGAAGTCCCGGGTTAAATTTATTATATACCCGCCCGATCCGGGTGAGCGTTTCTTTTTCAGCTCCTGCTTTGACCTTAACAAGAATATTGCCGGCACCCGTTTGATAGCTTAAAAAGAAAGGGCCCAGCTTTTTGTGCAACGATTCAAAATGAAAGTCTTTTACCACGCCAATGATATGCTTCTCATTTCCCCAGAGCTTTACGGTTTGGCCTACAGGATTCTTCAGCTTCATAGCGGCAATGGCTGTTTCATTAAAAATAACGCCGGTACTGTCGGAACTGATTTTCCTGGAAAACATACGCCCTTCTTTCATGCTCAAACCAATGGTTTCCATCAGATCATAATCAACATACAGGCCGCTAAATTCAATACGTCCTGTTTTCCCCGGCCAGTCTATACCGCCACCGCCGCTGTGATTGCCCAGCATATCCCCCTCTACATCCGATGCATTTATAACACCCGGTGTATTTTTAAGCTCCGAAAGAAAGGAAGAGAGATCCTCCTGGATCTTTCCCTCATTTGTAATACGGATGATATTATCTTTATTATACCCCAGATTTTTAGTTTGTATGAGCTTCATTTGCCAATAAACAACCAGCACCGATACGATCAGCACAACAGAAATAGTGAATTGGAACACCACTAATCCTTTTCTTATCCAGGATTCACCTGCAGCGGTATTTGATCCGCCTTTTAATACCCTTAAAGGTTTGAAGCCGGAGAGGTACAAAGCAGGATAGCTGCCTGCTATAAAACCGGTAGCCAGGGTAATGCCTGTAAGCGAAAGAATAAAGCTGGCATCGAAATGCAGGGTAAGATCCTTTCCTGTAATGCCTTTAAATGCAGGTAAGGAAATAATAACCAGCAGCAGGGCTATGACAAGTGATAAAAGAGCCATCAGTGCAGATTCACCCAGGTACTGGAGAATAAGGGATCTCCGGCTGGCGCCAACCACTTTTTTTATTCCCACTTCTTTTAATCTTTGAGAAGCTTTGGCAGTGGAAAGGTTCATAAAATTAATACAAGCTATGATCAGTATAAAAAAGGCTATGATGGAAAATAGCTTTACATATTCTATTCTGCCGCCTGAGACCTTACCATTTTCATAATGGTTATATAAATATTTACCGGAATAATGCTGGAGAAATAAAGTGCCATCCGATTCAGCACCATTTTTTGACCTAATAAAATCCTTTATCTTTTTATCGACCTGCTGCGGATCGATCCCTTTTTTCAGGACAACATAAGTGGATGGATCGCTGCTATACCAGTTTATATCCTGCCGGGTGGTTGCAACATATAATGGATGGCTGAACAAAATATCAAACTGAAGGGTTGAGTTGGAAGGGGGTGCTTCAAAAATACCGGAAACCATATATGTTCCATTTACAGGATCTCCTTTACCCCTGTACCAGGTTATTGTTTTACCTGTTATATTCCTGAAGTCATGAAATAATTTTATTGCTATATCTTTTGATAAAAGCACATCAGACTTGTTTGAAAAAGCCTGCTCTTTATTTCCTTCAATGAGATGATAGGAAAAAATATTGAAAAAATTGCCGGTTACAAACAGGCCTCTTGCTTTGATGCCCGTGTTACTTACAGAAAGTAATCCTTTAGGGTTCTCCGTTTCATCAGGCGACTGTGTCATTGCTACGTCTTCGATTCCGGGTACTTCCTCCTTCAGTGCTTCAGCTAAAAGGTCTGGTGTATGTTCAGTGGTCATAATACCGCCATCGGCCAGCGGTACGTTTTGCATTACCTGGTAAAGGCGGCTATCTTTCTCATGAAAATTATCGACCTGTAATTCATCATTGACCCACAAATAGATCAGCACAGCACAAGCCAGGCCCGTAGAAAGTCCTAATAGATTAAGGAAACTGAACTGACGGTCTTTTACAAGGTTGCGCCAAATGAGTTTGAAGTAAATTTTAGACATAAGGAGCTCTTTTTCTTATGGACTAAGACTGTTGTTGGAACGAGACCTGTTCCGGGTAGTTTTTACATGCAAAACAATGAGGGGGCAAGGATGATGCCGGTTCCTATAGTAATTGATTATGAATTGGTTGTATAGAATTATCCTTCTTAACTGTCCGAATATGCACATTAAGTGTGCATTTTTAAGTAAGCCGGATCTATCTGCCATTGCCCATACCCTTTGGTGAGGTAAGCCAATTTTCGCGCGCAATACAGTGAAATAAAAGAAAAAGGGCCTCTGTTACCAGAAGCCCTCTCAAATTTCGGGTGGATGATGGGGTTCGAACCCACGACCCCTAGAACCACAATCTAGTGCTCTAACCAGCTGAGCTACAACCACCGTTTCATTTTGCGGACTGCAAAGATAAGTGAAATCATTCTCAATTTCCAAATAGCTGCCTAAAAAAATTCTATCCTGCCAGTCCACCTTAACAATCCGCCGCTATTTGCTCATTTTTCCCTTTCTTTGCGCTCTTTAAAACTGTGAGTTTACAATGTCTATCTACCTGATTCCGTTCATCTCCGCTTTCATAGGATGGTTCACTAACTGGATCGCCATTAAAATGCTGTTCCATCCCCGGCAGCCTATGAACCTGGGTTTTATGACCCTGCAGGGCATCTTTCCCAAACGGCAGCAGCAGTTTGCCCAAAAGCTGGGCAAGCTGGTAGCAGATGAGCTGCTATCCTTTGAAGACATCCGCGAAAAGCTCACCGATCCCGAAAAGATCAAAAATATTATCCCCCTGGTTGAAGATCACCTGGAACATTTCCTGCGTGTAAAACTGCCGGATGCTATGCCCGTGCTTTCCATGTTCATTGGCGACAGCACCATTAAACAGATCAAGGATGTGCTGGTAAAAGAGCTGGATACCCTTTTCCCCATGATGATAGCCCAATACCTGGACAATGTAAAAGACGAGCTGGACCTGGAACGTATTGTGACCGACAAGGTAGCTGCTTTTTCTTCTGATAAGCTGGAACAGATCCTGCAGGGAATTATGTCGCGCGAGTTCCGTTTCGTAGAGATCATTGGCGGTGTGCTGGGTTTCCTGATCGGGTTGCTGCAGCTGCTAATGGCGTAAGCATATCAATACCGCGCATTACAGCGCTTATCCCTATTTAAATACTGCGGGATGGCTGCTTCCGGCAGCCCGGCACCAGCTGATTGTTAATTACTGTTAAGACCTTTTACCGCTGTTTTTATTGGTTTCCTCGGCTAAAATACCCCATTCGTCATATTAGGCAAAGCGGCATATAAATTACCAATAATTTTGTGCCCGGCATCGAACCCAAATCACCTGTTAATATTTTCACACTACAATTAAGATCAACGAATATAAGAGCGATGAAACAATGGTACGTTTTACTGGCCGCGGCCCTGTTAGGGCACGCATCCTTACATGCGCAAATACCAATTATGCCCGCTACCGGCGGCAAACAGGGAGCAGCAGCAGGCGCCCGTGGCGGCGCTAACGGCCAGCGGCAAATGCCCCAGATCGGACATGTTTATGGTAAGCTGGTAGATGCTGACACCAAAAAGCCTATTGGTTATGCGGCAGTAGCCCTGCTGAAACTGCGCGATTCCAGCGTGGTAACCGGTATGCTCACCAAAGAGAACGGCGAATTTAACTTTGAGAACCTGCCTTTTGGCACCTTTAATATGCGCATTACCTTTATGGGTTATGGCAGCATTTATAAAAAGGTGGCCATCAGCCCCCAGACCATGGACCAGGACCTGGGCAACCTGAAAATGCGGCCGGATTCCAAACTACTGGGCACCGTGGAAGTTACCGGGCAAAAAAGCGCCTTTACCATGGGTATTGATAAAAAGGTGTTTAACGTAGACCGTAACCTGGTAAGCGTGGGCGGCACCGCGCAGGATGTGCTGAAGAACGTGCCTGCCGTGAATGTGGATATTGACGGGAATGTAACCGTACGTAATGCCTCCCCCACCATTTTTGTGGATGGTAAACCCTCTACCCTTACCCTGGACCAGATACCGGCAGACGCTATTGAAAGCGTGGAGCTGATCACCAACCCCTCTGCCCGGTATGATGCGGAAGGCATGTCCGGCATCCTGAACATTGTGCTGAAAAAGAACCGGCGTGCAGGCATTAACGGTATGGTAACCGCAGGTATTGGCACCGGCGATAAATACAACGGCGGCGGCAACATTAATGTGCGCCAGGGAAAGGTGAATGTATTTGCCAACTACATGGTGAATGCCAACCGCAACTGGGGCGATGGTACTACGGACCGTACCAACTACCTGAATGGCGATACCAGCTTCCTGCACCAGCAAAGCAACAGCCGCAGCACCCCTACTTTCCAGTTTGGCCGGGTAGGTTTGGATTATTATCTGGATAACCGCAACACCATCTCTGTTTCACAGAATATTGTAGACGGTAATTTTAAGAACTACGAGGACCTGCGCAGCACCTTTAATAAAGGCGATTCCCTGAGCAACCGTATTAATAACAACAAGTTCGGTTTCCGCAACTACACTACTGCGCTGGATTTCAAACATACTTTTGCAGAACCTAACCGGGAATTGTCGGCCAGTGTTAACTATAACTACAGCACCAATAACCGCAACGGTGATTTTAATACACAGCCGCTTACGCCGGACGGGTTGCCTACCGGGCAGGCTGCTTTGCAGAACAACCACTCCGACGGTAAAACCACCTTTATTACCGCACAAACGGATTATACCGATCCTATTGGTAAGAATGGCAAGCTGGAGCTGGGCTTAAAGACCACCCTCCGTAATTACAGCAGCATTTACAATGTGTATGACCAGGATTCCATCACAAAGGGTTACACGTTTAACGATCTGCTGTCTAACGACTATAAATACAAAGAACAGATCTATGCAGGATATGTCAACTACTCCGGCACCGTTGGTAACTTTGGCTACCAGGGTGGCTTACGTGTGGAGCAGTATGTTTACTCCGGTGAGATCCCCAGCGAAGGAATGAAGTTCAAGCCTACCAAAGCCACGCCGGGTTTCTTCCCCAGCATATACCTGTCGCAGAAGTTCAAGAACGACCAGGAGCTGCAGCTGAACTACAGCCGCCGCGTAACCCGTCCCAACTTTTTTCAGCTGATACCTTACCGCGATTATACTGACCCGCTGAACCAGCGCGAGGGTAACCCGAACCTGAAACCGGAGTATACCAACAGCCTGGAATTTTCTTATGCCAAGAACTGGAAGAACAGCAATTTCCTGGGCTCCATTTACTACCGGAATACCAATAACCTGCTGTCTACCATCAGCGTGCCTTTAGGGAAAGATACCCTGCTCACCACCTTTGTGAATGCGGATAAGAATAACTCTTACGGCGCGGAGCTGACCGGTAAAAAAACCTTCTTTGGTATCTGGGATGTAACGGCCAACGTTAACCTGTACCGCACGGAAATTTCTGTAACACAGGATAAAGAAGTATTTAAGAACAGCAACTTTAGCTGGAATGCAAAGCTCAATTCAGAGACCAAGCTTCCGGCTAACTTTACACTGCAGATCAGTGGTAACTACCAGGCGCCAACCATAGCCCTGCCTAACAACAGCGCCGGTGGCGGTGGTGGTGGACGCGGCGGCGGAGGCGGTGGTTTTATGATGGTGCCCACCTCTGCCCAGGGTACTATTAAAGGCTTCAGCAGTATGGATATAGGTTTGAAAAAGGATTTCCTGAAGAACAAAACAGCCTCCCTTACCCTGGCCCTTTCCGATGTATTTAATACCCGCCAGTATGAGCTGAACCAGGTAGCGCCGGCTTTCTCGCAGGACTATATCCGTAAGCGTGAGTCGCGCATACTGCGCCTTACTTTTGCTTACCGCTTTGGCAAGTTCGATGCACAGATCTTCAAACGTAAGAACACAAAAGCAGAGCGCGAGAATATGCAGAATATACAGGGCGAGCAATCGTTCTAATTACGAATTATTCAATTACGAATTACGAATTGGGTACTTCATAAAGGAAGTCCTGCACCAGGTGCAGGACTTTTCTATTTATAAACGGGCTCCTGTTTGTTGAACTGGGATACGCGCTATAGTTATATTTATTTGATCCCGTTTTTACTCCGCTGCATTCAATTATTCATAACCGTAATTATTTTCAATGGCATTCATGTCCCACTTCGGCGGGATCGTAATTCGTAATTGAATAATTCGTAATTCTCCACCCCATCCACCGCTCATCATAAATCACTCCCGGTTCCCCCTTAGATGAATATTTTTACGGTATTAATGCTATCATTCCACCTGATCATGAACAGTCGCTTACTACTCGTATGCGTATTGTTGTGCGGCTATTACCATGCTTTAGCGCAGGACAATACCCCCAATGCAACCATTAAAGTTTCCGGCAAGGCGCTGGACGGGGCCACCGGCAAACCGGTAGAGTATGCGTCTGTAGTACTCCTGCATAAAGCCGATTCCACCGTAGCTTATGGCATGTACACCCAGCCTACCGGCAACTTCAGCTTTACAGCTGTAAAACCCGGCGACTACGTGCTGCGCATTACCTTCATGGGATATGAGAAAATGGAGAAAGAGGTACGTGTTACAGCGCTGAAACCATCCACCACAGTAGGTACCCTGCGTTTGCATACAGCCGGCAAAGTATTATCTGCCGTGGAAATAAAAGCAGAAAAACCGGCTTTCAGCATGCAGATAGACCGGCAGGTATTTGACGCCGGCAGCATGGTAACCGCAGACGGCGGCACCGGTACCGACCTGTTAAAGAACGTGCCCGGCGTTGATGTGGATATTGACGATAATGTAACCCTGCGTGGCAAAAGCGTAACCATTTATGTGGATGGTAAACCCTCTCCCTTTGGCGACGCCAAAACAGCCCTGCAAATGATACCCGCAGAAACGGTAGATCATGTGGAAGTGATCAGCAACCCATCCGCCAAGTTTGAAGCCCAGGGCGGCGGCGGCATCATTAACATTGTGCTTAAAAAAGATAAGGCTGTTGGTTATAACGTGATGTTCAACGGCGGGGTAGCCACCCGCGGGCAGCTGAACGGCAGCGTGAACGGCAGCCTGCGCATACGGCGCTTTAACTTTTTTGCCAATTACTATGGCCGCTACGGCTCACAGGCAGGCAGTGGTTTCAGCAACCGCCATAACCTGGTGCCGGATAGCTCCAACACCGCCTACTTTACACAGGCTAACAACAGCCATAACAGCGATGGCTCGCATGGCGGACGCCTGGGCCTGGATTATTACCTGGATAAATACAATACCGTATCCATTTCTGAAGGTATTAACTTCAGCAACGGAAATAATGAAAATCATATCCTGCTTAATTACCTGGATGCAGATAAACAAAACCTGCGCTCCGGCGACCGTAATAACAGCAGCCATTATTATAACCCGAACAATAATACCAACTTTAACTTCCGGCACACCACCAATAAGGAGAACGAGGAGCTGACCGCTTATGTAAGCTACAGCAACAACAAGGGCAATAGTAACAGTGACTACTATACGCTGTACCAGAAACCCGGCGGTGCCGAAGATCCGGACCGGCAATCCAACACCGGCCTTAATCACAACCAGTTCTGGAATGCACAATCGGACTATACCACGCCAATGGGTAAAAAAGGTAAGTTTGAAGCGGGTGTAAAAGGTACTTTCCGGAAAATAGATAATGATTACACAGCCCTGCTGTTTAATTATGATACGGACCAGTTTGAGAAAAGCAACAGCCTCTCCAACACATACTCTTACAAACAAAATATCTATGCGGGTTATGTGAATGTGTCCAGCGCTATTGGTAACCTGGGTTACCAGGTAGGCGCCCGTATAGAGCAGGCGCAGTTAAAAGGATTCTCTTACAGCCAGAATGCTGCAGTGGATAACAGCTTCTTTAACGTATTTCCCAGTGTGTTCCTGAAGTATAATCTACCCCATAACCAGGACCAGAGCCTGGTGTTCAACTACGCTACCCGCGTGGACCGGCCGGATTTTAATGACCTGCTGCCTTATATTAATAACTCCGACCCGCAGAACATACGTACCGGTAACCCGGACCTGCAACCTTCGCTCACGCATAAGTTTGAAGTAAACTATTCGCAATACTATCCCAAATCGCACGACTTCCTGAACACGGGTGTATATTATTCACAAGCTAATGATGATATAGACCGCCTTAGCATACTGGATACCATTACCGGCATTACCACCACCAAACCCATGAACCTGGCCAAAGACCAGGACTGGGGCGGCAACTTCACCTACCAGCTGCACCTTTTCCGCTGGTGGGATGTAACCAGTAACCTGAACCTGGAATATAGCAAGCTTACAGGATCCGGCAGCTTCAGCACCCTTACCAATGAATACCTGACCTACGGCGTGAATGTAAACAGCACGCTTCGTTTACCATCCCACTTTAATGTACAGCTGCAGGGGCACTACCGCTCTCCCCGCGTATCGCCGCAGGGCACTACCAAAGCTATGAACGGTATAGACCTGGGCCTGCGTAAGGAGTTCCTGAAGAATAATGCGCTGGCTATTTCCCTGAATATTTCCGACCTCTTAAATACACAGCAATTCAGCAACCACTACGAAACGGAGGCTTTTATACAGGACTATGAGCGCAAACGCACCACACGTTTCATTCGCCTGAACCTGCGTTACCGGTTTGGAAAGATGGACCCGAATATGTTTAAGAAAAAGAAGCAGGTTGAAGAACCGGAAGAGCCCATCATTCACAATTAGGATCTTTTTCCGGAGAGCATCGGTACAAAAGAGAAGTTATCAAAGGTTTCCTGCTCATAATCATTATCGCCTGTTTTGGTGATGCGGATCATGCGCTGGATCTCGCTGCCGCCTACCGGCACCACCATCTTACCCCCGATCTTCATTTGCTGCAGCAGCTTGGGAGGTGTCTGCGGCGCCGCCGCAGTGATCAGTACCTTATCAAAAGGGGCAAAAGTGGGTAATCCTTCATAACCATCCCCATAAAAGAAGCGGATGGTGGGGTAACGGGATTTAAAAGGGAATTGTTTTACCTGGTCAAACAGCTTTTTTTGCCGCTCTATGGTGAACAGGTTGGCCTTTAGCTCGCCTAATACGCAAGCCTGGTAGGCACTGCCTGTACCTATTTCAAGTACTTTTTCAAAAGGTTTTACTTCCAGCAATTGGGTCTGGTAAGCCACCGTATAAGGCTGGGAAATGGTTTGCCCCTCGCCTATCGGGAATGCCCGGTCCTCATAAGCAATGCCTTCAAACGCGGTGTCTAGGAAATAATGCCTGGGAATGTTGTTGATAGCCGCTAGTACATTTTCGTCTGTGATGCCTTTCTGCCGAAGTGTGTCTACCAATTGTTTCCGCAATCCTTTTTGCTTGTAGGAATCGTCGTACCGCCTCATAGCCGCAAAATTAACCAAACCGGTCAATTTTCAATGCGGTGTGGATTACTTGTTTGAGCCGAAAGCAGAAAGCAGAAGGCAGAAAGCTAGTGCAGCGGAGTGTTTGGACTGCTTTTTGCTTTCTGCTTTCGGCTTTCAGCTTTTTTACTAACATAAGGAATGTCCACAGCAGGGGAAATACGTTTTTTCCTCTTTATATTTGGACCTCAAATAAAACAGGAACATGGATACTAATATCGAGAACAAGGTAAACCAGTGGCTGCAAGGCGGTTTTGATGCCGAAACCGTGGCCGCCGTTCAGCAACTGCAGCGCGGCAACCCCGATGAGCTGGCCGACGCTTTTTACCGTAACCTGGAGTTTGGCACCGGCGGCTTACGCGGCATTATGGGCGTAGGCACCAACCGGATGAACAAATATACCGTAGGTATGGCCACCCAGGGTTTTGCCAACTACCTGAAAAAAGCTGTAAAAGGTGAGATCAAAATAGCCATTGCCCATGACAGCCGTAACAACAGCCGTTATTTTGCGGAGGTAACAGCCAATGTAATGGCCGCCAACGGCATTAAAGTGTTCCTGTTTGAAGCCTTGCGTCCCACCCCGGAGCTTTCTTTCACCATCCGCCACCTGAAATGCCAGGGCGGCATAGTGCTAACCGCCTCCCACAACCCCAAGGAATACAATGGTTATAAAGCCTATTGGGACGATGGCGGCCAGCTGGTGCCCCCGCACGATAAAAATGTAATTGCAGAAGTAGAGAAAATAGCCGGTATAGATGAAGTGAAGTGGAGCGGCGGCGAAGCCAATATTACCGCTATTGGTAAAGACCTGGACGAAGCCTACCTGCAAATGCTGAAAAGCCTGTCCATTAACCCGGACATTATAGCGGCCCAGCATGATATGAAGATCGTGTACACGCCCATTCACGGTACCGGTATAACCCTGGTGCCTGAAATACTGAAACGCTTTGGCTTTACCAATGTACAGGTGGTACAGGAGCAGGCCACGCCGGATGGTAACTTCCCTACCGTGGTATATCCTAACCCGGAAGAGTCAGAAGCCATGAGCATGGGCCTTAAAAAAGCCAAAGAGCTGGATGCAGCTATCTTATTAGGTACGGATCCTGACGCAGATCGTGTAGGCATTGCCGTAAAAGACCTGAAAGGGGAATGGATCCTGCTGAACGGGAACCAAACTGCCGTGCTGCTGTTCAACTATATTATTGAAGGCCGTAAAAAGAAAGGCCTGAGCGGACCTACTGACTATGTGGGTAAAACCGTGGTAACCTCTGACCTGATAGATGTATTTGCTGCTAAGAACGGCGTACGCTGCTACAATGTGCTCACCGGCTTTAAGTGGATTGCCGACATGATCCGCGAAAAAGAAGGTAAGGAAAAGTTCATTTGCGGCGGGGAAGAGTCTTACGGATATATGATAGGCGACAACGTGCGCGACAAGGATGCCATTGCATCTGTAGCCATGATCTGCGAAATGGCGGCCTATGCCCGTAATGAAGGCCGCTCCCTGTACGAGCAGCTGATAGACATTTACGTGAAATACGGTTTCTATAAAGAGCAGCTGATCTCCATCACCAAAAAAGGTATGAAAGGCGCTGATGAAATTGCCGAAATGATGCGCAGCTACCGGGATGCACCGCCGGCTACCATTAACGGCTCGCCCGTGGTAAAGCTGTACGATTACCAGTTGCAGCAGGTAAAAGACCTGAAAACCGGCGCCACAGAGGCTATCAATCTGCCTAAGTCTAACGTACTGCAGTTTATACTGGAAGATGGCAGCAAGATCTCTGCACGTCCTTCCGGTACGGAACCTAAGATCAAGTTCTACTTCAGTGTGCAGCAGCCTTTGGCAGCTGCTAAAGACTTTGACCAGGTGAATACCCAGCTGGATGAGCGGGTGCAGAAGATAATAAAGGATATGAAGCTGAAATAAGCTGAAAGGTAAAAGCAAAAAGCATAAAGCTATGTGCGCGGTTCGCTGCATTGGCTTTATGCTTTTTGCTTTATGCTTTTACCCTACACCAGGTACGCAGAAAGGATCTCCTCCCCTTCCACATCTACCATGATCATATCCTGCAGGCTGGTGGAAAGTAAATAACCGGTAAAATCCACGGTTAATGGATAAGATTTATGCTTGCGGTCTACCAGCACCGCGGTCTGGATCTTACGCGGCAGGTATTGCAGAAAGGGTTTCAGGGCATATAACATGGTGCGGCCGGAGTTGGCCACATCATCTATTAATATAATTACCTTATCGTTCAGGTCTATATTTTCAGACAGCTTCACCTCCAGCGGGTGTTGTTTATCCAGGCGCAGCTCTATCAGCTTGATCTTAAACGGCGCGATCTTTTGCAGGATCCCGGCTATTTTTTGTGCCAGTATCATACCCCGGTCCCATATACCTACCAGTATCACTTCCTGCTCCGTGCTGTTGTGCTCATATATTTCATAAGCAATACGTTCCAGTTTCTTTTGAATAATGTCCTGGGTAAGGATCACATTTTTTGTTGCCATATGGATGCTTTGATGAGTGCAAAAGTAATAAAAATTGGGGTCCATGGTCGATGGTCCATAATCCATGGCGTTTAGCGCAAAAATATGCATTACGTGCTTAGGCAGCTGGCAAATCACGAAGTACTACCAAATGGTAAAGGCCACGGACCATCGACTATGGACCATCGACCATGGATCATCGACTATCAAAAAATTACTTACATTGCCAATAAACCGTAAATTAGAAAGTCAAATCTGGAATATGCATTTAGTACAGCAGCTTTTATTTGTAATGGTATTAGCAGCAGCCGTATACCTGTTTGCCCGTAAAGTGCGGGAGATCAGGCGTAATATACTGCTGGGGCGCGATGTATCCTTAAATGATAACCCCGGGGAACGCTGGCGTAATGTATTATTACTGGCCTTTGGACAAAAGAAAATGTTCCGCAACCCGCTGGTAGCTGTACTACACTTTTTCGTATATGCGGGCTTTATTATTATTAATGCAGAGATCCTGGAGATCATCCTGGATGGGGCAATAGGCACACACCGACTGTTTGCATCACCCCTAGGCAGCTTATACCCGGTGCTGATAGGCTGTTTTGAGATCCTGGCCGTGCTGGTGCTTAGCGGCTGCGCCATCTTTTTAATACGCCGTAATATCCTGAAACTGAAACGTTTTATTGGTCATGACCTGGACGGGTGGCCCCGCTCCGATGCCAATTATATCCTGATCACGGAAATAGTGCTGATGGTATTATTCCTTACCATGAACACCGCCGACCAGGTGCTGCAAAGCCGTGGCTCAGAGCACTATATAGCTACCGGCAATTTCTGGATCAGCGGCCTGCTAACGCCTTTATTGAACGGCCTGTCTGACAGCAGCTTAATGGCGCTGGAACGCGGTTGCTGGTGGCTGCATATTTTAGGCGTGCTGGCTTTTCTGAACTACCTGCCTTTTTCAAAACATTTACATATCATCCTGGCATTTCCCAACGCCTATTACGCCGATCTGCGGCCGAAGGGTAAAATGGAGAACATGCCTGCTGTACAAAAAGAAGTACAATTAATGCTGCAACCGGAGCTGGCCGCCAGCGAGCCGCCGGCAGAGGGTATTCCTAAGTTTGGCGCCAAAGACGTGCAGGACCTTACCTGGAAAAACCTGCTGGATGCCTATAGCTGTACAGAATGCGGACGTTGTACCGCCGCCTGCCCCGCTAATATTACCGGCAAAAAGCTCTCGCCCCGTAAGATCATGATGGATACCCGCGACCGGGCAGAAGAAGTTGGCCGCGCGCTTAATAAGCAAGGTACTTTCCAGGAAGATGGCAAAGCGCTGCTGCGCGATTATATTTCTGAAGAAGAGCTGCGCGCCTGCACTACCTGTAACGCCTGTGTGCAGGAATGCCCGGTAAGCATTAACCCGCTGCATATTATTTTACAGCTGCGCCGCCATTTGGTGATGGAAGAATCCAGCGCACCGGCAGAATGGAACATGATGTTCGGCAATATTGAAAATAATATGGCGCCCTGGAAGTTCTCACCGGACGACCGGGACCAGTGGGTAGTTGGCAGTTAGTAGTTGGCAGTGGGCAGTTATTGAAGCAAAGAATATTTATTATTTAAAGTACGTTTCATCCAATGGGTAGCCACAAAGACCTGATTGTTTATCAAAAGGCATTTGATGTAGCGATGAGGATATTTGAGATGACCAAACAATTCCCCAAAGAGGAAAAGTATAGTCTTATTGATCAGATCAGAAGATCTTCCAGGGCTATTTGCGTAAACCTGGCAGAAGCTTATAGAAAAAGAATATATAAAGCGCATTTTATTGCCAAATTAACGGATGCTGATATGGAAAGTACAGAAACACAAACCTGGTTGGATTTTGCTTTGAATTGTAATTATCTCAGCAGGCAGGATTATGAATATTGCATGCAACAGATGTCAGAAATTGGCAGGTTATTACATTATATGCAAACCTATCCTGAAAAATATCAACCTAAATAATAAACTATTACAATAGGTTGCAGTTTTGCATGGCGACTGCCAACTGCAAACTGCCAACTGCAAACTAGTATGGCATGACGATTAAAACAATGGCCGAATACGCCGCCAGCGGTGAAACACCAGAAGTGCTCTTTTGGGTGGGATGCGCAGGCAGCTTTGATCAGCGGGCACAAAAGATCACCAAAGCTTTTGCAACCATCCTGGATAAAGCAGGCATCCGCTTTGCCATCCTGGGTAAGGAAGAAAGCTGTACCGGCGATCCAGCCCGCAGGGCAGGCAATGAGTTCATATTCCAGATGATGGCGCAGAACAATATCCAGGTGCTGAATGGCTATGGCGTAAAGAAGATTGTTACGGCCTGTCCGCACTGCTTCAACATTTTCAAAAATGAATACCCGGAGCTGGGCGGTAACTATGAAGTGCTGCACCACACCTCTTTTTTACAACAGTTAATAGACGAAGGCAAAATAAAAATGACAGAAGGCGGCACCTTCAAAGGCCGCCGTATCACCTACCATGACTCCTGCTACCTGGGCCGGGCCAATAACATTTACGAAGCTCCGCGCAAAGTGCTGGAAGCGCTGGATGCCGAGCTGGTGGAAATGAAACGCTGCCGCAGCAAGGGACTCTGTTGCGGCGCCGGTGGTGCGCAAATGTTCAAGGAAGAAGAAAAAGGCATTACCCGTGTGAACTTTGAACGTGGCCGCGAAGCCGTGGACACCGGCGCTACCGTAATTGCCGCCAACTGCCCCTTTTGTATGACCATGCTTACGGATGGCGTAAAAGAGCAGGGCAAGGAAGACAGCGTACAGGTGCTGGACATTGCCGAGATAGTAGCCAAACAGCTGGGCGATTAATGTGAATATCGTAGCTTTGCAGTATTATGACGATAGCAGCAATAAAACAATTATTACCCGCGGATTTTGCACCCGACTCCCGCGTATGGATATACCAGAGCAACCGCCCGTTCAATGAACGGGAAACCCTTGAAATTAATGAACAGCTACACCAGTTTGCCACACAATGGCAATCGCATGGCACGCCGGTAAAGGGTTTTGGACAACTGTTCTTTAACCAGGTGATCGTGCTCATGGCCGATGAAAATGCCACTGGTGTAAGTGGCTGCAGTACCGATAGCTCTGTGCGGGTTATCAAAAGCCTGGAACGCCAATACGAAGTGAATCTGTTTGACCGGCTGCTGCTGGGGTTTGTGGTGAAAGATCAGCTGCAATTATTGCCCATGGCACAATTGCCCTATGCTTTTGAAAAAGGCTTCATTGATGAGAACACCCTGTACCTGAATAATACAGTGCTTACCAAACAGGAGCTGGAAGAAAAGTGGCTGCTCCCGGTAAAAGACAGCTGGGTAATGAAGAAAGTAGCCAGCGTTTCAAAATAATCTTTACATTTGACACCCGGTTTATTCTTTGGATAAACCGATAAGCGGGAATAGCTCATTTGGTAGAGCGACGGCTTCCCAAGCCGTAGGTGGCGGGTTCGAGCCCCGTTTCCCGCTCCTCTCTCTTACTGATTTATAGAACGGGGTAGGCGCCCGATATTTGTTGCCCTGGCAAATAGAAAAAATCTATGAGCCGTTAACAAATTTTTCCACGCATTAATTATATTTTTATCCGGTAAATCCACGCTCATGTTCACATTTAAATCAAGCCCATTCAAAATACAGGAGGAATTACTTTTATCCTCCAAGGCTTTTGTACGGCTATTTGAAAGGAACAGATCGGCTATAATATCTGCACGCTTTGTTCCCGCAAAGCTGGGTAGCCGCGAAATCGGAGGATACGTACGGGTAAAATTAAGACCTGGTACATCTTATGCCTCAAAACCCAATTCCGCAACCAAATAACAAGAATGCTTCTTTAACCGAACAATCCGTCCGGGATTTCATTGATCTTCAAAAAGAAGAATTACGGCTCCGGCACCAGGAGAATACCCTCAGACAGCTGGAGCTGCAGCATAGTTATGAGCTCTCCAAAGAAAGCCTTAAACAGCAAGGTGAATATTTAAAAGCAGCGCCGAGGCACGATTTTAAAAATCGTACTATCCTGATCGCATTTTTCATTATCATCTTCCTGATAGTGGCAGGTGTACTGGTGTACTGCATTAAATTAGGCAAGGAAGAAATTGCTTTACGCATACTGGAAATCGTATCCACAGCTATTATCAGCGCAGGCGGCGGATATGCATGGGGAAAAAATAAGGGCCAGCAAAAAGAACAGTCAAAAGTAGAAGTGGTGGAGTAACCCAACGCCCAAATTCATCCTCGAACATATATAACCACAACATAACCTTTCTGCTGCTGCCATTCTGTCATTTTTCCATTTAATTTATTACTTTTGCTATTCTAAAATTTTCTGACAGAACGATGCTGGAACAGGTTACAAAAGTGCATGATGAAAGCCGCCAGGGTGAAGCCTTCGCCCCGCAACCGGCTGTTGACCAAACGTATCACAAGAAATTCTACATAGAAAGTTACGGTTGCCAGATGAACTTTAACGATAGTGAGATCGTGGCTTCCATCATGAACCAGGAAGGTTTTGGGGCTACCCGTAACTATGAGGAGGCCGATTTGATACTGCTCAATACCTGCTCTATCCGCGAGAAGGCAGAACAAACCGTGCGTAAGCGCCTGCAGGAGTTCCGCAAGCTAAAGCAGAGCAATCCCGGTATGCTGGTAGGCGTATTAGGCTGTATGGCTGAACGCCTGAAAGCCAAGCTGCTGGAAGAGGAGAAGCTGGTGGACCTGGTAGTGGGACCGGATGCCTATCGTACCCTGCCGGCACTGGTGGAAGAAGCAGAAACCGGCCAGAAAGCAGTGAATGTGCTTTTAAGCCGGGAGGAAACCTATGCAGACATTAACCCTGTAAGGCTGGACAGTAACGGCGTAACTGCCTTTGTATCCATCATGCGGGGCTGTAATAATATGTGCACTTTTTGCGTGGTGCCCTTTACCCGTGGCCGGGAACGCAGCCGCGATCCCTATTCCGTTATCCAGGAAGCAGCGGCCCTGTTCAACAATGGCTACCGTGAGGTAACCCTGCTGGGGCAGAACGTGGATTCCTATTACTGGGTGGGCGTTTCACCGGAAAGCGCACAGGAAGAGATCATTACCTTTGCCGGCCTGCTGGAAAAGGTAGCGCAGATCAGTCCCCTGCTGCGCGTACGTTTCAGCACCTCTCATCCCAAAGACATTACGGATGAGGTGCTGCACACCATGGCTAAGTACGAGAACATCTGCAATTATATTCACCTGCCCGTGCAAAGCGGCAGTACCCGTGTGCTGCAGCTCATGAACCGCACCTATACTCGGGAATGGTACATGAAAAAAGTAACGCGCATCCGTGAAATACTGCCGGACTGCGGCCTTTCAACCGATATTATCACCGGGTTCTGTACTGAAACGGAGGAGGACCACCAGGACACCCTGAGCATGATGAAGTTTGCGAAGTATGACCTGGCCTACATGTTCTTTTACTCCGAGCGCCCGGGTACCCTGGCCGCCCGCCGTTACCAGGATGATGTACCGGAAGAGGTGAAAAAACGCCGGCTGGCCGAAGTAGTGGAGCTGCACCGCAGGCAGGCCCTGGAAAGCATGCAAAAAGACCTGGGCAAAACGTTTAAGGTGCTGATAGAAGGCACTTCCAAACGCTCAGAAAATGATCTCTTTGGAAGAAATGATCAGAACAAGGTGATCGTTTTCCCCAGGGGCAATTACGAAAAAGGACAGTATGTGCAGGTAAAGGTGGTAGATTGTACCGCCGCTACCTTAATAGGCAAGGTAGTATAGCCCATACCTGTTGATATAAAAAACATTAAGCCGGAGGCAGATGCTATGGAAATACAGTCGATAAAGAACAGATTTGGCATTATTGGAAATTCACCTGCACTGAACTATGCGCTGCAGGTGGCGGCGCAAGTGGCCAACACCGACCTCACAGTGATGATCTTCGGGGAAAGCGGTGTAGGTAAGGAAGTATTTTCTACCATCATCCATGCATTAAGCGCACGTAAGCATAACCCGTTCATAGCGGTGAACTGTGGCGCTATCCCGGAAGGCACTATTGATTCGGAACTGTTCGGCCACGAAAAAGGCTCTTTCACCGGCGCGGTAGACAGCCGTAAAGGATATTTTGAAACCGTGAGCGGCGGCACTATTTTCCTGGATGAAATTGGCGAAATGCCACTAGGCACCCAGGCCCGCCTGCTGCGGGTGTTGGAAACCGGGGAGTTCATCCGCGTAGGTTCTTCCAAAGTACAGAAAACAGATGTACGGGTAATAGCCGCCACTAACCGCGATCTGCTGGAACAAACGCAGCACGGCAAGTTCCGCGAGGATCTCTATTACCGTTTAAATACAGTGCCCATTCGCGTGCCCTCCCTGCGGGATCGTAAGGAAGATATTCCCCTGCTGTTCCGTAAGTTCAGCGTGGATTTTTCAGAGCGGTATAAAACCCCCTCTATTCAGCTGGATGATGAGGCGCGCAATATACTGGTTAATTATCCCTGGCGGGGTAATGTGCGGGAGCTGAAGAACATGGCAGAACAGATCTCTGTACTGGCGAATGATAAGCTGGTGACCGCACAGGAGCTGCAACGCTTTTTACCGGAAGTGCCCCAAACCTCGCGCCTGCCTATGCTGGCCTTGCCACAACAGGGCAGCAGCGATTTTGCAAGTGAAAGGGACATTCTTTACAAACTGTTCTTTGACATGAAAAAAGATGTTACAGAACTGAAGAAAATGTTCTTTGATATCCTGCAAAATCCAAACATAGCGCATGCTGCAGCTTACCAGGAAAATAATCATGAGCATGTGCTGCATAATTTTGCACCCGCAGAAAATAATAATGTGCTGCCGGCGCCCTCACGTATTATTTTGCAGGATCATGATATAGACCATCATGAGGAAGTGGAGGAAACCCTTTCTATTGCCGATAAGGAAAAAGAGCTGATCGTAAAAGCGCTCAAAAAACACAAAGGGAAAAGAAAAGATGCGGCCCTGGACCTGGGCATTTCAGAGCGGACCTTATACCGTAAACTGAAAGAGTATAACATTGGTGATTGATTACCTTTGTGAACACCATCCATTAAATCATACATTCTTATAGAGAGATGATCAGATTATTGAAAGTGAGCATAACCGCCGTAGTCCTGTTAGTTTTGGGCGGATGCTCTGTAAAATATTCCACCTCCGGCGCCAGCATAGACCAGGGAGCAAAAACCGTAAATGTGCGTTTTGTGGAGAACAGGGCGCCTATTAACAACCCAACCCTGAGTCAGCGGGTATCGGAAAAAATACGCAACAAGATCCAGGCCCAAACCAAGCTAACGCAGATCAACGAGGATAATGCGGACTATGAATTTAAAGCCACTATTACCGGTTATAACTTCTCCAATGCCGCGGTAACCAATGTGGATAAGGCGGCCACCTCCCGCTTAACCGTAACCATTAACGTAGTGTTTATTAAACGGGTAGGCGATAAAAAAGGCTGGACACAACCTTTTTCACAATCGGCCGACTTCCAGGCAGATCAGCTGCCAAGCCAGGTGGAAAACCGTTTGCTGGATGAAACCATCATTCCGCAGATCACGGACGCCATCTTTAACAGGGCTTTTGCAAACTGGTAGGATACAGATATAAATAATATTCATATATTAGCAGCAATATGACCGCAAACAGGATCATTCAGCATATTTTCCAGGAACCGTCACTGCCGCAGGTGTCTGAAGCTGCATTGGAGCAGATGGTGACGGACTACCCGTATTTTACCGCCGCCCGCCTGTTGCTGGCGCAGAAAAGTTACGACCGGTACCTGAACCTGCATGCACCTGCTATTAAAAAGGCACAGCTATACAGCAATAACCCGCACTACTTTTTCCAGTTTGTAACGGGTGAGCTGGAAAAAAGTATTACGCCATCGGTTACGTCCCTGATAGATTCGGCATTTACGCCTACTACCTATACACCGGCAGATCCAACGCCCCTGGCCAATCTGGAGCTGCCGGAAGTGGAAGCGCCGGCAGCAATTGCACCGGCAGATGAAACGACCGAGGTACCTACTGAAATAGTGGCCGGTACAGGCATTACGCCCGGCGTGGCCGATGAAATTGAAACCGTGGTGGATGAGTGGGCTGAAGAACCGGCTGCAGGTACAGCCACCCCTGCCCCATCGGAATTTGAATCGGTGGTGGATGAATGGGGTAAACCGGTAGAGCTGGATACCACCCCGCCGCCCGATGCGGTATTGGAGGAAGAGTGGGCAGAAGAGGAGGACGAGATTGAAGCGCCGCCCACCAAACCATCAGATGCCCTGTGGGCAACCTCAGAGCAGCAGCAGCTGGATATTTTAACTGAAAATGACGATACAGAGGCGCCGGCAGCCGCTCCGGAAGCAGCTGCGCCTGAAACATATGCCGCACCTGCCGCTGAAAATGAGCCGGCTCCTGCAGCCGCAGCGCATACGCCGGCCTCACCTGAAGAAGAGCCGCTGAAGATCTTTCCTTTTGAAAGACAGGAGGGAACGGAAACCACGCTCACCTTCCAGCCTTTATACACCGATGATTATTTTGCCTATAAAAAGCTGAAAGAGCCCGAGCAGGCAGATGATCTCAATGAAAAAGGCGCCGCAGAAATGCGCAGCTTTACCGACTGGCTGCGGGAAATGAAACAGGGTTTTGCGCAAAAAGCCAATAAAGACTGGTATCATGAGCAGCTGACCCGCAGCTATACGGACACAGACCCGGAAGTATCTGAAACAGTGGAGAAAATGGCCATGGAATCCATTACCCTGAATGATGATATTGTTTCCGAAACGCTGGCAGAGATCTGGGCGCGCCAACGCCAGTACCAGACGGCCATCCAGATATATCAAAAATTAAGTTTGCTTAATCCCAACAAAAGCACTTATTTTGCGCAAAAGATCCAGGAACTGCAATTACAGCAAATGCAAATGCAGTCCGGCTCAAATAAAAATTAACAGGAAATACTGATATACTTATGTTATTACTCTTTGGTATTGTGATCATTCTGGCTTGTGTGCTGCTGGGTTTCTTTGTACTGATACAAAACCCCAAGGGTGGCGGTTTATCCGGCTCTTTCGGCGGTTTTGGTAACCAGGTAATGGGCGTACGCCAAACAACAGATGTGCTGGAAAAAGGTACGTGGGTGCTGGCTGCCATCATTGCAGTACTGTGTCTGACCTCTTCTTTCTTCGTTGACAAGAACGCAGCCGTACAGCAGCAGTCAAAAACCATTATGGAACAGAATGCAGGCCGTCCTGTACCACAGCCTACTGCACCGCCGGCTACCTTGCCTGCTACGCCGCAACAGCAACCGGCTCCTAACAAAAAATAAACGTTTGTTTATAAATCCATTTCCGGACCTCGCCGTTAAAACGCGAGGTTTTTTTATGTAAAACCACTATGGCAACTACTAAGAGAAACAACGCTTCTAAAAAGACAAAAACAAAAAAGGCTTCCTGGATCCGGCGGGCAGTAGTGATTGTTTGTGCAATCATTGCAGGCGTGCTGGTATTTATAGCCTATCGTGTATTTGGCCCAAATACCAGTGCTTTTGCCGATAAAAAATACTTTTATATACGTACCGGCAGCACCTACGCCAATGTACTGGAAGGGCTGGAAGAGCAGAATATTGTAAGCAGCCGTAACAGCTTTGACTTTGTAGCGCGGCGGCTGGGCTACCCTTCCCGCGTAAAAGCCGGCCGCTATCAGATCAAGTGGGGCATGAGCAATTTTGAGATCGTAAAGCTGCTGCGCTCCGGCAAACAAGCGCCGGTGCAGCTGGTTATTACCAAGCTACGCACCAAGGATGATTTTGTAAGAAAGATCTCCAACAACCTGGAGGCCGATTCTACTGCCCTGCGTTTGCTGCTGCACGACCAGGTATACCTGCGCCAATTCGGTCTGGACTCCAATACCGTGATGTGCGCAGTAGTGCCTAATACGTATGAATATTACTGGAACACCTCTGCCGAAACCGCCTTTGAAAAGCTGGAAAAAGAAAGGGAAGAATTCTGGAATGCAGAACGGAAGGCCAAAGCCCGCAACCTGGGACTGAGCATGAATGAAGTGACCATACTGGCGGCCATTGTGGAGGAAGAGACTAATAAAAATGATGAAAAACCGCTGATCTCCAGCGTGTATCTGAACCGTTATAAAAAAGGCATGCGCCTGCAGGCCGATCCTACCGTGAAATTTGCCCTGCAGGACTTTGGGCTGAAGCGCATCCGTGAAGGACATACCCAGTTCGATTCTCCGTATAACACTTACCGTTATGGCGGGTTGCCACCGGGCCCTATTTGCACCCCCTCTGTGAAAACGCTGGATGCCGTGCTGAACACGCCGGAAACAGATTATATCTATTTCTGCGCGCGGTCTGATTTTTCCGGTTACCATGCCTTTGCAGCCACTTACCAGGAACATTTGGAAAATGCACATAAATACCAGGCAGCGCTGAACAAGGCGGGATACTAAACGCATTTCGGGTATGCTCAATCTCAAAAAACTGTTACGCAATACAAGGCCTTACCGCAAGCTGATAGGCATTAGCCAAAGGCTGGTGCTGCCCGGTTTCCAGGGTTTGCCGTTGTATGATGTGCTGAAGTTTTTTCTGAAAGAAACCAGGAGCAAAAGCCTGGGCGATCGTGCGGCGGCTATTTCCTTCAACTTCCTGCTGGCTATTCCTCCCTTTTTTATTTTCCTGTTCACGCTGGTGCCGTTCATTCCTATGAAAAACATAGAACCCACGCTGTACCGGCTTGCGGAGGATGTTACACCCAACTACAACACGTATATGATCGTGCGGAACATGATCCATGATTTCCTGTACACCAACCGCACGGGCCTGTTGTCTATCTCATTTTTAATGGGCTTCTTTTATTCATCTAACGGGTTAATGGGCATCATGCGCTCTTTTAACAAAGAGCAGCCGGGCTTCCGGCGGCGCAAGTGGTGGCGTACCAGGCTGCTGGCTTTACAGCTAACAGCGGTGCTGGTGCTGCTGCTGTTAATTACAGTAGTGCTGATCATTGCGCAGGGCACCATTTTACGTTACGTTTTTAACCTGCTGAATATTCACAGTACATTCATCCGTTCCAGTATCGATGTTATCCGCTGGCTGCTGATCATCCTGTTGTTCTTTTCCATCCTGGCGGTTATTTACCGTTTTGCGCCGGCCAGAACCAAACGCTGGAAGTTCATTACCGCCGGCTCTACCTTTGCCACGGTGCTGATGATACTGGTAACGCTGGGGTTCTCTTATTTTGTGAACAATTTTGCCAATTACAACAAGATCTACGGCTCCATTGGCACCATCCTGATACTGATGCTGTTCATTTATTTTAACTCCTTTATATTGCTGGTAGGCTTTGAGCTGAATGCCAGTATCAGTACCCTGAAAGAACTGGCTGCCGAGCCAGGGGAAGATTAACCTGTTGAAATACAGCGGCTTTTATGACCGGGTAATTTGATCGTTGCTATTTAATTGATATCATCCTGATTTGCAAGCTGTTAACGGCAACCTCTTTACAACCATCTGCACATCCCCCATTGACCCACCGCCGATCAAATAAATTAATAAATTCATACATATTACATTACCTTTATATTAAATATCAGACCCTATAACTGACGACCGAATACCGAATACCCAAATCCTGTAACATGAAAAGCACCTGTCTTTTTCTTGTGCTCTATACCTTACTGGCATTCCGTTCCGGCGATAACAACCTGGAAATAGGCGCACCTATTCCCAAAGCGGAGGTACAACTGCGAGACATCAGTGGCCGGGAAGTTACGCTGAATGCCGCCCGTGGCAGCAACGGCTTACTGGTAATGTTCTCCGCTAATCATTGTCCGTATGTAATGCGTAACCAGGACAGAACCAACAGCGTTTGTGCCTATGCGTTAAAGAACAGCATAGGTGTAATACTGGTAAATTCCAATGTTGCGCTGCAGAATGATGAAGAATCGCTGGATGCCATGAAGGCCTATGCAGCCTCACAGCAATACAATTGGTTTTATGTGATCGATAAGAAGGCGGAGATTGCCGATGCCTTTGATGCCGGCCATACACCGGAGTGTTACCTTTTTGATAAGAACGGCCGCCTCTCCTACAAAGGCGCTATTGATGATAACCCGGGTAATGCTGATGCCGTGAAGGTACGGCACCTGTATAATGCCATCAATGAAATGCTGGCTGGGAGCGCTGTTAAGATGAGCAGCACTGCTTCAATGGGATGCAATATCAAAAGATATTAGATTTTAGATTTACGATTTTAGATTTGGGAAAGTCCCCGCTTCGACCAAATCTAAAATCTAAAATCGTAAATCTAAAATACCAGGAATACGGCATTACTGAATAACAGCTTACCATTTTCCCAGAAGCTGCGGAACAGCGGATCATCTGCCAGCATGATCAGCTTACCATTCCCAATATCCTTTACGCCGAATAACAGGCCATCTTTCAGGTGGGCACGGGTATCTACGCCTACAAAGCCACTCAGGTAATTATCCTTTTTCAGTACGCCTACATTCCAGCCGTTATCATCATCATCCATAAATTCATAGATATGATCATCCTGCTTCAGGGTGTAGTAAGTATCAGGATAGCCTAACGCTAACGGATGTGTGTTATCCAGCTGTACTTTGTAAATGGCGCCGGGTATGAACTGCTTTACGCTCTCCCGCTCGCGGTTGGCGTATGATTTCAGGGGGGCATAAATATCTTTATCAGTGGTGGTATCGCTTTCTTTCTTCAGGTGAATGCCCCAGTCGCCGCCTGCCAGCTGGGCCAACGCACCCTGCAGTGCAATAAGGCGGCCTCCGGCGCTCACCCAATCTTTGAGGCGGGCTACCTGCGTTTTGTCTTCCAGGAAACTGTAATCTCCATCCGGTAAAATGAGCACATTAATATTCTTCCAGTTTATCCGGCTGAGGTTCTTCTCATTAACCAGGCTAACGGGATAGCCTATCTGCTGTTCAAAGAAATGCCAGATCTCGCCGGCGTTCAGGGATGATACATTATCTCCCACCACCATGGCCACTTCTGTGGGTTGAATGTAGCGCACTTTATCAGAACCAAAGTCGGTACCCTTTTCCACAAACCCGGTTGCTACGGCGTCCAGGTTCACTTTCACCTCATTGGCCAGGGAAGTGATATAGGTATCAAAGCGGCTGCCAATGTGCTCATTCCCGGAACGGGGAATAATGAGCGTACCGGCAGGGAAGGTACGTCCGCCGGTGGTAAAGGGCGCTCCTGCATAACGCACTTTTACCTGTTGCCGCAGCAGGGCTGTCAGCAAACGTACATCTTTAACGCTGTTCCAGCGGGCCAGGTAAGCATATGGATGCGTGGCGGCCAGGTAACTATTGTTATCTGCTGCCACTGAATCGGTGGCAGGGCTTAACTGCTGGCGTATGGCATAAGCCGGTAAGCCGTAAGCATATGGAATAGCCCAGGCAGTAATATCGTAAGTAACGGAATCGCTTAAACGGGATTGTGGTTCAAACAATACCTGCAACAGGTTGGAGCGTGGCTGGAAGGCGCTGATGACCATATCTTCCCGGGTTATGTCCACATTCTCTGTTTTGCCCGTAAAATAATTAAGGCCGCTGGCCTTTGGTGTTTTTGAGCCATAGCCGAACGTAATATTGTTCCGCTTCAGCAAAGCGGCCAGGTTAGCCAGCTTTTCTGCATTACCGGCTGCCTTTATCACATAGCTCTTATACACCCCTTCCGGTGCGGTGGCTGCATTATGAAAATACCGGCTGAACTCTTCTGTGATCCTTTGCGCCTGCTGGGAGGCTATTTCAATGGTAGACAATCCCGTAGTAACATGATGGGCTATACGATCTGTGAGGGTAAGCGTATCATTATCCTCTTTCAGCACGGCCAGCCCGCCGCGGCCGCCCCCACCCTGCTCGTAGGTCATGCCGATGGCGCCGTTATAGGTTGGGTAGGTATCGCCGTAGCTGGGATAGAACAGGTCAAATACTTCTTTGGTGAAGTATAGCCATCCCTGTTCATCAAAATATTTTGCGTTATTCTTTCCAATGAGCACCTGCATTTCCCGCTGCCAGGGTTTTATTACTTCATGCAGGGGTTCTGCTGCCGGGGCAAAGTAATAAGGCGCATCAATACCCTGTTCATGAAAATCTACATGGATCTGCGGCATCCACTTGTTGTACATGGCTACCCGCTGCTGCGATTCGGTTTGCGTTTGCCAGGCCCAGTCACGGTTCAGGTCAAAATAGTAATGGTTGGCGCGCCCGCCGGGCCAGGGTTCATTATGCTCCCGGGAATAACGCTGCACGTCGGGTACCAGGTTATGCACCTGGTTATAAAAGCTTACATAACGTTCACGTCCGTCGGGGTTCAGGCAGGGGTCTATGATCACCACCAGGTTGCGCAGCCAGAGCTGCGTTTGCGCGTTACCTTTATCGGCCAGCAGGTATAAAGTGCGCATAGCGGCTTCTGTAGATACGGCTTCATTACCATGCACATTATAACTTAACCACACAATTACCGGCTGGTCTGCGCTGCCGCGGCCTTTATCATTTGCCCTGTCCAGGTTCTGCTGCTGTATATCCTGCAGCCGGCCAAAATTCTCCGGCGATGCGATGATGGCCATCATCAGCGGCCTTCCCTCATAGGTAGTACCGTATTGCTGCAGCTGCATATTGGGCGTAGCTGCGGCCACGGCTTTGAAATACTCCAGCACCTTATAGTGCGGGGTAAACCGGGTACCCAGGGGGTAGCCCAGGAACTGGTCTGGTGTTAGGAGGGTTTGTGAAAAGCCGTGCTGAAATATTAATAAAAGGCATATAACCGGCAACAAGCATTTGCGCATACTGTATGTAAGGATTTATATGCCTAAGATAGTGAATTCAGTTGCTATAAGATACAGCCTGCTCCATTATCTACGTAATATTCAATACTCTGGCTCCCATCAGACCAACGCCAAACGTAGTAACATCTCCATATATGCGTGGTCTCGTTCAATACGCTTCTGGTCCAGACCTGCACCCCTGTTTCACAGATACCGTTCACTACTTTTTTATTCACACCGGTACATTGAGCAGTGGGTACCAGCTCCTGCCACAGGGGCATACGCCCGTTTGTTGGTAGCTTGGTCTCATCGAGGGTAAGCCAGGCCTTTGCTTCTGCTACGGTAATACAAAGATTGTCGTCCGGCACAGTAACCGATACTTTTTTTATAAAAAAGCCTTCCTGGATCTTCTGCAGGATCTCATGATGTGATACCAGGTAGTTGGTGGTTACCAGCCTGGGGCTAATTACATTGCCCGTTGATAACTGCTTTATACCTTCAGCAGTTATCACATAATTATTGCCGGTTAGCTTTGCAGATAAAATTCCCTGCGCAGGCAGCGACTGATAAAATAATATCGCTGCTATCAATAAAAAAAACTGTTTCATTTAGTTGTTCCTGGTTTATTGTTGCTCAGCTTTTGACTTCAGCTGCTGCTTCATTTCGTTCACTTCTTTCTGTAAGGCTTTGTTCTGTTCCATTAGTTCCTGTACGGCTTTTACCAGCAGAGCCACGGTGCTGGCCTGGTCTACCCCGTTGCGTTTGGGGGTGGCCATTTCATCCGGTACTTCATCTGCAATGAAACCGATGTTGGTTTTAGCTTCAGGATCGGCTTTGAACTTAAACGTACGCACCTGTACTTTTTCAAATACGGCTAATGCAGATCTGTCAAAGGGCTGAATATCCTTTTTCAGGCTTCTTAAAGATGACTGGAAAAAAGAGGTTGCCTGTACCTGGCCGGCTAATGTTAAATTACCAGTTCCATCCAAGCGGGCAATCTGGGTGGTACCGCCATACCATTTGAAGCCGTTGGCTGTTGTATTTTGCGGCACACTGCTCCATATATGGGAATTTTCTATACCTATGTCCCATCCCCCAACTGTAGACGACAGTGCTGAATTCCACAGGGAGATCTTAGCGCCTATACTGCGGGTTGTAAAGGTAGGAGCGCCTGAACCAACTGCATTTATGCTTAGCAGGTTGGAGGTTGTATTGTTTAACAACAACTGACCACCGTTATAATCCATAGAGGTACCCTGCACATTCAGGTTACCGGTGGTACCATTCAACGGCACCAGCCTTACCCCACCGGCATCAGAAGTAAGATACATATCGCTGTTGCCGGTACTGGCATCACCTACATATCCTTTACGGGTAACACCGTCGCTTTCTGTAAATCTCATGTAAGAGGAAGTAGCAGCACCGGTGCCATCTCCCCTAATAAGGGAAGTATTTGCGAAGTCTGCTATTCCCTGTATGCGTGCGGTACCCACTACATGCAATGTATTGGCAGGTGTGGTTGTGCCTATACCAACGTTACCTGCGGCAGTGATCCGCATTCTTTCTGCCAGGGCAGCACTGCCTGACGGAACGGTAAAGAAGTTAATGTAGGCCGGGTGAGAGGTACCATCTGTCCAGGCGCCTTCGCTGCTGGATTCTATCTGTGCTCCGGTACGGAAAGTAGCGCCGCTTGTATTTGCACCCATTAAAATGCCTCCCAAGCGCTGGCCGGCAGCAGTTGGAACACCGCTATTATAAAAACGGGCAAAACCACCTGATGTAGCACTTAATGTTCCGATGTTCTGCACGGCAAATCCGGAAGTATTTGCTGTCACAATATGCATCAGGTGTTGCGGACTGGTAGTACCTATGCCCACGTTACCATTAGTCAGCAGCCTTATTTTAGGAGTGGGTGTAGTACCTGCGCTAAGGTTTAATGCAGCAGCATCTGCATACATCCGGCCATATTCTGTATTGTCAGCGGCTTTGAACACAACATCCCCGGGATCAGTGGTGGCGCTTTTCATAGTAAGGTCGGCGCTGCCATTCACTACTACAGTTCCGTTCACTTCCAGCTTAGCGCCGGGTGTAGCGGTGCCGATACCTACTTCACCGGTAGCATCAATCCGCATTCTTTCCGGCTGTGCGGTGCCACCGCCGCCGTTACCTGTTCTGAATAAAATTTCACCGGGTGTGGTTGCATTGGCACCTCCTAATAATACAATCTCCCCCCCTCTCGCACTGTTCACGGTTGTTGCACCACCAAAAAGGTTCAGTTGCCCTGCAGAATTATTCGTGTACACAACAGGTGTTTGAATGATGTTGGCCCTTCCTTCTCCATTGATCCAGAAGTTACCGGTTTGCGCTGCGGTTAGCTGATTCTGTATATAGTTACCTGCGCCTGCTTTGGTGGCGTAAGTAGTATCCGCGTAGTCTTTGAATAACAGCTCCCGCCAATTGCTCCAACCGGATTGTGTATCATCCCTTGTTCTTACAAATACGCCGTTGGGACCACGCAGCTCGCCATCCCAGTTCACTGCCAGATCAAAAGCAGTGCTTTCATGCCGCACTACCAGACCATCATAATAAAGTTTGCTTCCTGCTTTACCTGGCGCTGCCTGGTTAGAAAGCGGCGGCATATCCGGGTTATCATAAGCGTAATACCCTACTACCTTTCTTAAAGGCCAGCTTGCCAATGGGAAAGTGGTAGTTGGCACTACTACAAAGTTCGTTGACAACAGATCATAACGGGTATCGCCAAACGAACCAAAGTTCAGATCTACCGTATCCTGGCCGGGTATGGCCAGCTGGCTGGCGCCAATCCTGCTCAGTTGCAGCTTTCGGAATTCTGTACGTCCTCTTCCCTTGTTAAACAAAAAGCCTAACGTATCCTGTGTGCGGTTCTCCAGGATCAATTCTGCGGTATCGCAGGTATTATAGATGCGTACACTATCTGCACGGATCTGGTATACGTGCTGGGCAAAACAAAAATTGGCAATCAGCAATAATGCAACGGCACTCACCAGTGCTTTCATGGTATAGATATTTAGTATTAATTATTCTATTTAAGGCTTATAATATTTATCCGAAATTCCAATATTCCAAAAAGCCCTTTCCTGTAAACTGAAATTGTATAACCAGGAGGCAAATTGTAATAATGAAGCTTACAAAAACCAGTATTATAACATGATAATACCGAACTCTCTTTTTCCTTATTTTGAATATAAGCAACATGAGTAGATACATTACTGAAAATACTATACTGGTCAAAGCCAAATAGACCAGGAAAATAGTCATTAAAGCACTTGTTGTTATACCGGTAAGGAGTGTCATATTATTTCTTTTTTACATTTAAAAAGTAGGTGGTTTTAGTTCCGCCTGATTTCTTTTCTTCTATGGAAAAGGTTTCATACTTCACACCTAGTTTATCAAAATATCCAGCTAATAACTTAATCTGATCTTCTGAAATTGATTGAAAACTTCCATTCCCTGTTTTATAGTGAATAAAAGATTGCAATAGAAAAATATTATTATCCTTTGTCTTGCCAAACCGCTGCACATAAGCAAAAATCATCTTATCCGGGTTATTAACCAATACTTCAGAATTATAAGCAAATCTTGGATCATTAAATACTGATTGTAAATCATCCACATAATTTGCATAAGCAACCCGACGGTCCGCAATATTATCAGCAATTTTACCATGTTCAGGTCCGCCTTGTGCATGTTCAAAAGTAATATCGCCCAGTGCAACACGTGCGCCGATACGTACAAAATCATTGGGATTATTCCTGTTCTTCTTACCATACATTACACGCACTCCTCTCTCGTCTACATAACTGTGCGCCCAGGAATCGCCTAATGTGTGCAAATAGTTCAGGTCTTTATCCTCTAAAATACTATTCTTGGCATTCCTGTTAACATACATTTGCAATCCGCCAGTTAAGCCATGCCATTTCCCCTGTAATTTTGGATCTGCCCATGTTCCCAAACCACCATCTTTTCCCCATGCAAGCCCTGATTTATGAGGATGGATGTGCATACTTAAATCCATGTGCACAAAGTGATCAAAGTATTCTGCTTTGATCGCTATTTCAAAAGCCCTCAGCTTCGTTAATCCCATTGCCACTCCCATTGCATACACGGTCCAAAAATGGCCATCTTCTTCCCAGTTCCCATCCCGGTCAACCACCCTCATCGGGTTATTGAAGGCGAACCGGTAAGGTGTCCAACCAGCAGCCTCTTTCTTAAACTTATCTGCACTTAAGAACCTGCCGACGCGGGGATCATAAACCCTGGCTCCAAAATCCAAACTATTCCCTTCGCCCTTTACCTCATTATCATTCTCCTTCCCATTAAAACCATATCTATAGTTCTCTATATTCCAGTTCCGTCCCGGCTGCAACATACCAAACGGATAATAATCCTGTGCAGAGGTCACTTTAGCCTCATAATGCTCAACAGTATTGCCATCTACAGACATTGCTTTTTTACTATCTGCTACGGTAACCAGCACATTACCCAGATGGTTACTTAATTCAAACAACTTATTACCTCTTATGAAACTGACATTCCTGCCTCTTTCAAAATTGCCTAAACCGGGGCCCTGTGGTATAGTGAGATCCAGTACATCAATAGCCCGGTTACTTATACCTATACGGCTGCTGCCATATAAGTGCACTTCCGTCTGGCTCAACAGGCCTCCATTTATATTATTATCCCCATTCACATAAACACTCATTACACTACCATTTCCATCACGTACGTACCAAGTTTCGATACCGTTCACTGTTTTGCAGATGCGGTTACCAGCAGCATCATAAGTGTAATTAATAGTAGTACCATTTTTCCTGGTGATATTCCGTATCTTACCATAAACGTTCCATTCAATATTAGCGATATCAGCTGCGGAGTCAAACACCATGTTACCAATTGCATCATACCTATAGTTACCAGGCAGCTGACTATCAATATCCGTATCATAATTTCCCGCCCCTACTGAATCATTGATAGCACTTAACCGGTTGGTACCAGGCTCGTAATGATAAGTAAGACTGTCCATTTCTCTGGGTTTGCCCGTCAATGCAGGGCTGCCATTACGTTTGTAGCGTAAGATGTTACCATTAGGATCATAGCTTATACGCTCACCAAAATCGGGTATTGCTACCGGCGTCCAGGTGTTGGCATCAACATTCATTGTATGTAAGGCATCCATACCAACCAGCCTATTTAAGGCATCATACTTATAGGTATATAAGAGCGGTTCCCCTGCTTTGGGTATGTTTATGCTTATGGCAGCAATGTTACCATTGTACACTGGTTTAAAAGAATTACCGGCGGCTGTGATATTTGCAAATGCATTCACCATTGCATTAACCGGTTTATAATCATTATCCCCGAAGTAATGCAATGAGAATCCAAATACATCCTTTGCGGTTATATTACCGGCAGTACCGTCATGGCCCATATCAAATCCGGTTGTTAAGGCTGTACTGTTTATTCCTTTCAGCCACCCTTGCAGGGTATAGGCATAATCAAGTCCTTGCAGCTGCTGCTGGCCAATTACGGCCCTTGCCAGCGGAGCATGTTTATAGTACTGGTAAAAAGCATCATTTTCCCAGTATATACTATCATGGCTGGTTAATACGTTGGTGATGCGGTTCTCTGCATCATAGCTAAAGCGATGATAAAATGCGTCTTTCAGACCGGGTTCATAGCTGACCATATTCACATTTCCGCTGATCAGGTCATAGTTGTACACCAACTTTTTCCAACGGTTATTTTTATTGCGCATGGTGCCCAGCTTAAAGTCCTGCAGCAATGTGTCCACATCTCCATGAATATTATAGCTGTAGAATGTACCTGCTGTATAGCCATTCGTATCTAGCCTGGCTGCATTTTCATATACAGCCATCCATGCTATGCGGTTACGAAGGTTGGTGGCATCCAGTACTCCCTTCCCTTTAAATGCTTCATACGGCAGATCATATACTGTGCGGGTGATCTGTGTTTTGGTTCCGGCTACATTACTGATCCATTGCGACATATTGTTTGCGTTCCTGCTAATATTATCAGACATAGGCACTCCACTGGTAACCTCACCTACTTCAGAAATACGGCCTATATCATCATATAAGGTATAGCTATATTTATTTGTAAGGGCCTGCTGCGCGCTTTGGGAAGCGGCTAACCTCCCCAGGCGATCATACCAGAACAAACTTTTACCGGCATCTAAAGTTTTTTGGCTTATTATCTGATTTAAGGTATTATACCTATAACTGCTCACCATTGTATGCACAGGTATCTTCTGCTGCCCCGCAGCCCTCGCTGCTCTTACCTGCGCCAGCCAGCTGTCTGAACGGTCTTTTACCACACCTGCAGGTGGTACTGTTTTAACCAGGTTACCTGCCTGATCGTAGTAATATAACGTATAGTGATACTCGCTGCTGTTATACGTTACCGCAAACTTTTCCAGTACACCAGCCTGCAGGGCAGTGCGTACATAATTTTGCTCAAAATCATTCCGGAGTGAATCGCGGAGCGCATTATATAATACGGTGCCTGCGCTTACTGCAAAATAGGTACTGTCTGAACAGCTGCTGATATCATCCGGTTCTATTCCCGGGAATACAGCTGCTGCGTTACCACAAAGCAGCGGCCCGTCGGAAACGGTGTAACAGCTATCCAAACCCGGACAGCCTACAATACTGCGGGTGGGGATACAAACGGTTTCTCCGATCACTACCGTGCTGATACGGTCTGTACCCAGCAGGCTGTCTGTCTGCAGCTGCGGATAGAGATCGGTTACATTCACAGTACTTTGTACCGGCAATGTCACAGTGGTATCATTACACCCGGTTTTGCCATTTATGTTTGCCAGCATCAGCATGGCTGACTGGCCATTATAAATACCGCTGCCTGCAAGAGTGCCATCCGGGTTAACGGAGATCCTGCCCAAACGTTCATTGGCCGCTATCCTTACATGGCTGGACCATTGTAAAGCATTCTCATTATTAAACTTATGCCAGTACACATCCTGCTGAGGACTGGATACAGACTGTGTTGCATAGGAACCTTCGTCTGCCGCAGGAATAGCGGTCCAGGTTTGCGGCACCAGGGTTCCGGGGCTATTCAGCCTCATGGGGCTTAAACCAGCATAATCAAAGTTCAGGTCCATTAACATGCCGGCGCCATTACTTTCTATTGCCACGCGGTTAGTGGTGCGCGTTGCTTTAAAGATGCTTGTTACAGCATTGTCTAAATGGTCCAGGTCAAACTGTCTTTTTTCTATCACATCACCTGTCTGGCTCACGATCTCAAATACCAGTGCATCATAAGTATCCTGCGTTTTAACGGATGTACCGGCTAAAAGCAGGGAAGTACTTACTTCATCACTATAAAAGTTTTTAACCTCAGTTAAAACGACCGGTTTTTTATCCCCGGTTATATTAAGCTGCTTCATCCAGCTCATTTCACCTTCTTCTGACAGCACCCCTATTACCCAATCTGTATTATTGCCTGCCATGGTACGAAGGCCGGCAAAGCCATACCGGTGATCCTGCGTTTGAATAACATCCGTGCCTTTACCGCCATGATCCGCAAAGTCTATCACCTTATTCCAGGTTACGGCGCCTGCTGCATCCAGCTTCACGATCATGATGGCTCCCCGGTCATAACAATAAGAGGAGGTGGTACCGATCCCAATGTAACCGCTATCTGCTGTGGGCACCAGGCGGGTAAACTCATCATCCTGCTCTGCACCATAGGTTTTAGCCCACACAACTTCGCCTGCACTATTTGTTTTAATTACATAAGCATCTTTGCCTCCTTTGCTGCATCCGGTAGTAGCGCCGGCCAGCACATAACCATTATCAGTGGTACGGTGAATATCAGTGATAAAATCTGTTCCGCCGTTGGTATAGCTGCTTACCATTTGTTTTGACTGCTCTCCACCGGGCTTGCACACCACTACGCCATTACCCGGCGCGGGCGCCTGGCCGCAATCATTCATAAAGCTGAGATACTCCCAGGCCTGTTTATTGAATCCTAAATGGTTGTTCATGTATTTGGCGAACAGGTCGTTCTTCATTTGCTGAACGGAGTCCACATCACCGGTTAACGGTTCTACACCCGGGTAAGTGCTGAGGAATGTATTATATAAACCGGTTACTTCTGCACAGCTGGCGCAGGCTGCACCAACATTACACTGTATTAAGGCAGGGATAGTTATGGGTTTAGGCAGCCAGGAACAGCTGGCAGTGCCGGTTGTATTACATGCATCCAGCAGCACATCCAGGTCTGTTTGTGAAATATCCACGCCTCTTGTGCGGTGCAGGTAAGCTGATAAATTAGCATCCCCTGGCTTTTTTATGGCCAGGTATTCACGTTGCAGATCTTTCAGCTTGTTACATTCACACTCGTCCGGTTTGGTGTAACTTTTCTTATCAACGAAAGCGGATTGCTTATCGTAAGGCTGGGGAATAGTGATTAGCTGTGTATTACAGGTAAGCGGGTCTGTAATATGATGCTGTTCATTGTATTCGGCCAATACCTGCTCAAAGCTCTTGTAAGCATAGGTGCTGCCCGGCTTTACTGTGCTGGATCCCTGCTGGTGATTAATATCCGCTCCCTGTTTACATATTTCCAACAGCTTGGGCACAATATCATTCTGTACAGATGCTGAGTCGTATTTACAGGGCGCCAGCTGCTGGATCCAGTATTTCACATAAGCGTTACAGTTATCAGCATACAACTGCGCTTCTGCAGCGGAGGCATTATTTTCCGCCTGCTGCTGGTTAGGATTAGGATTGGTTAGATCGCCCAAACCACCCTGTGCAAGGGCATCGGACCCGGTGTTAAACCGCGCTGTTTTTCCGGCTTGTGACAGTACTGCTGGGGTAGGGCTCTTTTTACCGGCGCAGGTGGCATTTGCCAGTGCTGCGTTAATAATATCTTTCTTGATGTTCAGGTATAGCTGGCGGAAACTGCGCCAGGCCATATCACGGTCGCCATCGCATAAATTGATTTCATCAAATGCTTTTGCAGGGCTGTTATACTTAACCGGACATCCTGTTTCATTCTTACCACATTTTACAGAGGCTGTTGCCAGGCTCCATAATGAATAATTACCCTGGTAGTTATTTAACTTGCTATCCAGCGCCGCTTTTTGCGTTTGCGCCAGCGGATCTGTATTTCCCGGAGGGAAAGGTAGACCAGCGATGTTCGTTGGGTTCAGATACCCACCTGCCTTTGCCTGTGCATAATTATCTATTGATTCAAACGTGCGGTCCCAGGTATTGCTGGCCTGATATTTCAGGTACTCCTGCAGCTTGCAATATTCAGGATGGAAGGGCAGCAATACCGAGGCCCAGGAAGATTTAAATTTGGCGGCAAACTGTTCTGCTGTAAGCGCCTGCGGTTTTACATACGTGTTGCTGTTCTCATCATACACCAGGTCCGGCTTACCGGCTTCATCCAGGTAAACCAGATCGTCACGTTTATAAACAGGCACTGTATTTTCATTAGGCCTGTAATAGATAGAATATGTGTTGCTGCTGTCGCTTAGCTGAGCGTATTGCCCGGAGGGCGCAGATACGTCCATCAGCATGGTCTTTTTAATATCATCCGCTTCAGTGGATTCTCCGCATAAAGCCTGGCAGGCTGCTACTGCGGCCTGGTAAGCTGTCCAGGCTTCACCGGCATACAGCGCGGTATCTGCAATATTATTGCCCGCACTTATCACATAACTTACCCGGAAATCATCCCAGGTACCTATACCGGCTTTACAGCTCTGGCAATCAGGGTAACACTGCGTGGTACGTTGTATTGCCTTCTGCTCCTCTATCACTTTTTCCAGCGTGGTACAAACATTGTTCTTCAGGAAAATGCTGTCACGATAGTAATCCATTCCCTGTTTGCTAAGAGAAAGCGACTTGGTAATTTCATAACTGCCTTTTACCAGATAAATATCAAACTCCACTGCAATGGGTGTGGGTGTGCTGCAGGTAGCGATAATGGAATCGGCTTTATAATTATGAATAATGGTATCAAACGGATGGCCTCCTAAATGCAGGTTATAGGCATCGTCGGTTATTTTGATCTCCAGGTCATATAATCCCGGGTAACAAACGTTATTGCTGTCACAATCCTTCTTCTTCATAACCGGCGGCGTAAGCACATATTTAAAGTGGTAGTTACCATCCTGTGCCACCAGCTGCGTTTGTTTGCTTTCCATTACCAGGTCCTTTACGGTATTGGTTCCCGGACCGGAAAGACTATCTGTAACTTCTATTGATTCTTTATTGGGGAGGTCAGAAAGGCTGCTGTTCAACGGTGAACCTGCCAGGGCAGTTGCGATGGTACGGCCATGCATATCCCTATAAGACACTGCATACTGCCCATTCGCATCGCTTACCATGTTCTTGAAGTAGTGCGTTCTGTCACCTGCTTCAGTTCCAAACAGGGCGTCCAGATCCTCCTGGGCCGGCGTTCCATAGAAATATTTAGTTTCATGGTTGCTACCGATCTTAAAAGTTTCTCCTACTTCGCTCTGCTTGCTGATACGGCCGGTATTGTCCTGTGTGTATTGTGTTTCTGTAAAAGCGTACCCTTTTGCAGCCGGTATGTACTGGTTAATGCCGCTATTCTTTTCCGGGTTCAGTGCAGAATAATACTGGTTGGCGCCGCTGGTGCTATCCATTGGCGGAGCACTGGCTGTTAAATAGTCTGCCGGTTTTTCAATGTAGTCGTAATGATCTTTATCATATTCTGCTCCATTGATCTTATTAAGGTTACTCGTATATTTCAGCACATTGCTGAGGGTGGGCGCCGGTAATACTTGTATGGCAGGGCGTCCCTGGTAATCATATTTTGCTTCTGCTACAACGGTGGTATTGGTAATATTATCCTTTGTTACGGTTTGCCGGCTTCTTAAGCTGCCATCAAAGTATTGTACTACTACCTTACGCTTACCATCTTCTGCAAAGCTAATAGATGACTGCCAGTTAAGACTGCGCTGATGCCCGCGGAATCCATATTTGCCTAAACCTGCAGCACCGGCATCAGAGCTCCAGGCAGTTTCCATACGGTTGTAATTCTTTTTTTCCTGAACGGCTCTTACCCGGTAAAATAGCACACCACCATCATCATACAGCAGGGGAATGGCATAAGTATTACCGGTAATGGTTACACGCGTGGTGTTATAGGCAAAAATAAGCTGAGGACTTAAGGGGTTGTCATACCGGTTCAGCGCAGTGGAATCTACATAGGCCCATTCCAGGTCGTACACATCTGCACCGATAGCCGTCGGCCAGGTTACAATAATCTCATCTGTTGAATCCGTGTTGGCAGGATTGTTACTGCTGATCGACTTAACTGCATCGCCAGTACAGGATAATTTATAGGCGGGATGCAGCTCCATTTCATTTTCTACCATCAACGCTTTCAGCACATTAGCAGGGGCTGTAAGGTTCAGGATCTTAACATTTACCCGGTGTGCATTATTAAACACAAAGCTGTTACGCATAGTGTAGGTATGCGCCGTATCGTAATTGATGATAAGATCCTGGTCTATTGAATCAACCGACAGATCCGGTTTGGTATAGTAGATACGTACCCCGGCGGTTGCGCTGAATGTAGCCGGGAGATATACGTTGGAATATTCGTTGATCTTAAACGTAATAATATTCCTTACAGCATAAGGGGTATCCAGCTTGCTCTGGAGGGATGCATCAAAATAAATGCTGTCCTGCACCATCACGGTGGCACCTTTTATTAGCTGTCCGGTGTTACCATCCAGCACTTTTTTGAGCACAATACCTGATCCGGTTTGTGCCTGTGATCTATTTATTATTATCAGCAAGAACGCCAGTAAAAGCCATTTACCAGTCTGTTGCAGCAAAGATGGGTTCATATATTTCTATAGGTTAGGCGATCCTGTAAATATTTTATATTCATTATAGGCAGGGGTTGTTTTGAATTCATTCCCTTCTTTACGAAAGAACTGATCCTCACTAAACGTTCTGCTATCTATTTTGATCTGCTTGTAATGGTCAAAGGAGGTTTGTATCACCGCATATTCTCCGTAGCCGGCATCTGTTGCGGATACACCAGGGTCCATTAGCAGGGCTGTTTTTACTATATAGCGCGTAGCAGTGATATACCCGGAGCTTTTGTCTATGAGCATTTCCATTTGCCGGCAGGCGCCGCCGGGCTGAAAATAGATACGCAATGTTTTAAGATCACCTTGCTCTGCCACACTGCATTGCTTTACGCCGGCCCTTTCCAGCATATCCCTCAGCTGTGCTACCGGATCGCCGGTTACAAAATCGGCGGGTTTGGTGAGATAGATCATTTTCTCCTGCTGGAACAGCGTAATATTATAGCGCTCATTTACTACTGTTTCCATATTGGTCATCCAGTAATGATAACGCTTGCCGGAGAGCTCCATTTTACCCTGTAATGAGTCCAGTACCAGCTCCGGCTGATGTTCGCTCGTATAGGTATATTTAATATCAAATGAAAGCTCATGCGCCTGGTATACCGACTGCAGCCGTTTCATTTCAGCAAACAGCCTGGTAGTGTCGTTTACTGTCTGGGCTTTTGCCTGTACCTGCAGCAGCAATGTTATTGCTGCCATGATCAAAAATATCCTGCGTGTTTGCATATCAGTTACCGGTGTTTGCAGCGTCGTCTTTAATGAAAGCGTTTCTTGTTTCCTTAATTGTTTTCACGCCTCTTTCTGTTTCCTTTTTCACACGTGTCAGCGTACCATCATCATCATATTCATAAAAAGTTGCGTAGTTATTTTCATCCAGCTCCGCCATCAGCCGCATGTTTTTCGGATCATAGACATAGGACTTCATATTAGCGTTATAGGGATGAATGCGGATATCATCAAAATAGGCGGTAGCATCGCCAGTGGCCTGCAGTATTAGCGACAGTGTATCTGTACCTGCCGGTAAGTCTACCACCTGCTCATAACGCTGCCAGCCATCTATAATACTACCGGATGGTTTGGCTATAACGGTTGTATTACCGGCGCCACTTACTATCAGTGTGATCTGGTTGCCGGTATAGGCGGTACATTTGCAATCCTGCGATTCTTTTACCCATGCGCTGAGCAATATCTTTTTGCCTGCGAGCGGCGAGAAAGAAGGCAGCAGCACACTGGTATTGGCACGCACACTTTTTAATACCGGTGAAGGACTACAGGTATTACCGCCCTGGTTAAAGGATGGATTGGTTAACGCCATATCTGTAGCGGACACCGGCACCTTTATGCCGATGCTGTCGCCATCCTGTTTGCGGATGCGCAGGCTATAGCGGCCTGTATGCCATTGTGTACTATCCAGACGGACTTCCGTACCTGGCAGATAAAACCGGCGGCCGGTAGCACAGCCCTGATCACAGCTGCTGCCGTAACCATAATCTTCAAAACCATCAAATGCAATTTCCCGGTAATGACTATTCTGTGCGATGGCTACCGGTGCAGCGTCATCATAACCGTATAAACCACTGTTGTAACGGCCAAATGCATCCCTATTTTCCAGCTCAAAGCCTTTTTTATTAAATATGGTAACTTCTGAGTTCCATACCCAGCGAGTGGTGTCTACCGGCTGGGAGGTCCATCGACTGGTTTGTTTTTTCCAGAAAGCAGAAAAGTCATTAAAGGCACCGTCATGGCGTATGTCTGTTGCCGATGGTGCGGGATCCGACTGTTCACGCAGGCCATAGTAATCATAAGAGCGTACCGGGCGCCAGTTGCCTAACAAGCCGTATGCATAAGGGTTTACACTGGTATCGGTTATAGCGCTGTAGCAGGTTATTACGTAAGGCGCCAGCACAATGGTTATATCGTCTTCAATAGGCTGATGACAGATGTCTGCGCTGATCTTCACATGGTAGTTACCTCCAGTACCACTGGTTACCGGCTTCAGCACCGGGTTTTGGGTGGTATCGAAAATATTACCGTCCGGGTCCTTCCATTCATACCTGATGGCTGTTGTGGGCAGGTTAATTACTTTAAAGTGGATCTCATCTCCCAGGCAGTATTGCGGTTTATCTGAAGAGGCTACCTGCGCGGTGGCAAAATCTATTACCTTGATGGTTTGCACTGCTGCTGCACCACATTCATCTTCTACCCTTACATCGTAATTAAGATTTTTCTTTAGCGTATAGGTGCCACCGGATGATGCCGTACTGAACTTACCAGTGGTGTTAGTGGCGAGGAAAGGCCCTGTGGCACCCTGGCCGGCAGCTGCCAACCTGTAGGTATACACACCGGTGGCTGCTTTACTGCCGTTAATGGCTACTGCGGTTATGTTACCGGAGTCTTCCGGCAGGCCCGGACATACCCACCCCAGGGAATGGTTAACGTCTATGGCTAATGGACGGTATATGAACGTAGCTGATTGCATATTCACATCATTACCCGGATAAGAATAATCATACACACCGGATCCGTTAGCGCCAATTGCAATTTTATATTCTCCTTCCAAAGGCAAGAGCAGTGAAGCGCCTTCTGCTATTATTCTGCCATCAAATGCGCCGGGGCCCTGGGTTATTTTGAAATAAACCGGCAGGCTTTCATCCTGGTACATAGCGGTGCCGGAGGGCGTTATTTTCAGGCCGGTACAGGTTTGCTCTTCTGTAAAACTCCAGGTATAGCGGTAAACATCTCTTTCCTCCACGAGAACGGGCAGGTCATAAGTTCCACATTCGTCTGTGATCCTGAAAGTATAATTACCCGGATAGAAATTATATCCGTTAGACGGTTTGAGCGCAAAATAATAGTCGTTGGGATACCCCTCCGATACTATCTCAGAAAAGATATAATTAGAGGGTGTAAGCAATTGTACATGGGTACCTCCGCTAAAATTGCCAGTAGTCTTATTGAGCTGGAAATAAATCGCGCCATCATTACCATAAGCACCAGCGTTATTATATTTATAAACCGTATATGGATTAGCGTTATTGGGGGCAGATACCTGCCAGTTAGGATTATTTACTATCTGGTAACCATCTTTTGTTGTAATAGTAACAGTATAGCTGCCATAGGGAAGGCCTTTAATGATACGGCTTTGATTTATAACGCCTACTGTATCATACCAAATAGCATTGGTGCTGTTATTCTTTATTGTTGTATAAACCGGGAGGCAAATATTCAGGTTTGGGTCAGGATAAATATAATAGGTAGCATCAAAATTCAGGGCACAATGTGGGGTATATCCCAGGGGTGCATAGGGTGCTGGCAGTACAAGCGAAACCGGCGTTTCCTGCCCGCAGGGCGTTTGTATGTAAAACGTAAGCGCTTTGCCGTAGCTATCCTTAAAAGTTTGTCCTGCAGGCAATGTAATGGCATCCGTGTTAGAGGAGATCATTTGCTTATATGGTTGTTTGGCGCCGCCGTTATAAGCTATTGTATATTTTAATGGTGTATCAAAGTTTGTATATGTAGAATAAAAGGGACTGTTAGAATAGAAAGCCGGTACGCTTACAATAAACTGGTTACAGCCTATCATCGTTAGAGAACCAGTGTATACATCTCCTGCCGGTAACACCGGCAGCTCTTCAATAACCACTGTTTGCGTGGCTGCTGTAGCGCCGCAGGCGTCCGTAATGACCATCGTATAACTTCCCTTTGGTAAGCTGTCAATGGTCAGGTTACCATTTACTGTAAAGGCGGTACGCCCTGTATAAGCGGATGGTTTGGCGGTGATGCTTATGCTGTAAGGCAGCTTACCATTTGCCAGGGATACCAGCACCTGCCCGGTGCTGCAGCTGTTAAGCGTAAGGCGTTGCTGCGTGGCTGCTGCCGTAAAAGGGATATAATTGCCCGGCACTGTAATGGTATAGGAAACCGATACTGCGGCACCATTACATACACCTTCTGCGATGGCCCGGTATTGCCCGGCCGGTACGTTTTCAAATACTGCAGAAGTATTAGGCGATACAGAATAACCACCCCCGCTAAGTGGCTGCAGGCTGTATAGTATATTAGTAATGGAGCCTGCATCCGCACCGGTAAGGGAAGTTGTGATACTTCCGTTTGCCGCACAGGTGGAGGCAGTGGCGGTGGCTGTAAGCCCCCAGCTACACTGGGCCCGCAAACCGGTGGCTGATAGTGTAAGCACCAGCACTGCTACCAGGAAAGCTATATACCTATTGTTACTATGAAAGTTCTGTGTCATTGGATCCTATGATTTTTTCCGGTAGTAACAGGTATATACCTGTTTTACAGCCTGATTCCTGTTATTGTCTTTATAAAAAGATGCCGGCAACAGCAGCACCAGCTCCGATGTTTCCTGTAAACGGTAAGTGTAGGTAATTCCCGGCGCAGGTGGCTGCGCAGCTGATTGCTGCTGCGGAACTGCGCGCTGGAATACCAGCACTCCCTTGCCCTGCAACATATATTTTCCCGATTCTGTACTGTTCTTCCGCTTTATAACAAAATCATGCTCCAGCAGCTGCAGCTGTTGTGGCACCAAACCGCTTACCTTATCTGCATCAGCCGGTAAAGTGATAGTTTTTTCTTCCAGCAGCTGGTTACCCTGCTGACTGAATACCTGCATCTCCACCTTTATAAGCTGCCACTCTCCTTTTAAGCCGGCGGCATCTGATGCCTGCTGTGCATACAGGCTGCCACAGCTCAGCACTGCTACCAGCGCCATTACTATCTTTTGTAAACGCATATATCTGAGTTTTTCCATTTTACAGTTTATTGTTCGTACGCGCAGGTGATCTTTTGCTTTTTACGGTCCTGCACCTGCCAGTTCTGCTTGTACTCTGTAACCGTTGCGTTAATGATCTTTGAGTTCTTATCAATGACCAGGTTGTACTTTCCACCTGTTTTCACCAGCGGATTTACCAGCATATTAACAGAGCCTACCGCTGCAGCCGGCATGTTCTTTCTGCCAGAGCGTACTACCTTCAACGTTACATCGTTACCGGTGAACGGCGCTCCTTCCTGATCCATAAAGAACAGGTTGGGCGTATTGCCATTCAGGGCATTGGCATCTACCACCCATATTTTACCGGTACCCGGGAAAGTGGCCAGGTCAGGAGCACAGGCGCTGCCGCTTACCTTATTTTTTGTGTAAATGAGTATTTCATCGCCGGAAGCAAAATAATCCGCCACCGGAACATCACTGGTGATCTTACCTTCCAGGATGTTCACATGGTCCAGGGAAACGTTAATATTCTTATAGGCCCCGCTCATACCGTCATATACCCAGCCTGCCGGGTAGTTGAATGCGTAAATGGGATCCCCGTATTCATTCTGGGCAGATGTTAACAGCACATCTCCTGTTTCTCCATCATACAGCAGGTTATGGGTAGTTACTTTACTGCCTTTGTCTGAGGTAAGCACACTATCCAGTATACCATGGCGGGTAATAACTTTAGTAGCTGCTGCTGAGCGGAACAGGGTTTCCTCTGACTGGGGAAGGCCCAGGAAAGATACCGCACCTAATACCGGTGGAATGGCAAAAGAGAAAATATCTCCATTGGCGCTGGCATTGGCGCCAATGCTCAGAAAATACTGTTCCCGCATATCCATCATCAGCTCCATATCCTTCCCTATCTGCGCGAGGGTATCTATCTCGCCCTGCGCATTCATAGTAAGTACAGTGTTATTCAGGTGTTTTATTTCGTCATTCAGGTTATCTACGTGGTAGTAATTCTCCGTGTAAGAAATAGGGTTTATACTGTCTGTTTCAGGGTACACAGCATGTGATTTAGGTTTGCCGTGCATATCATTCAGCTCCACTTTAAACCCCTGGCTCATTACCAGGTAATTGGCTGCATTAAAACGCAGGAAGGTGGCCAGCTTGGGTTTATACGTCAGCTTGGTTTGCTTATCCAGCAAAGAGTGTTCTGTAATAACGGGAAAATCGTACGCGGTAAAAAAGCAGGTTTCTTCAAAGCCGCTGGCTGAGCGGGTATTCTTTGAATGAATAGACTTTGTGCGTACTTTACTATACCCCACTGATGCGCCGGGGAAAAATGCTTCGCCCAAAGGCTGCTCTACATATCCCATGTTAGTGGGCGCCAGCGGTGCTGCCTGGTCTTTATATTCTATAGGCAGGTGCCAGGGGTTTTCCTCTCCGCCCATAATAGGCTCATAAGCCGCTACGCCGCTGCTGATCTCTGTATTCACACCATTGATCTTTTTGCTGGTGGTGTATTTATATTCTGTGCCGTATACGGATTCTTTTTCTTTCTGCCCGGTCATGTTCTTCCAGTTGTCATAGATCATAATACGTTTTACGCGCAGGCCACCTCCATACTTTTTATAACCAGGGCTGTTTAATCTTACGAAGCTGCGGCTCAGATCCGCATCCCGCGCCCATCCATTATTGCGGGCAGTACCATCGTAGCTGCTTAAGGCATTTTTAATATTATCTGCAAGGGAGAACAATACTTTTATACCATCTGCAAGGTCCAGGTTATCACCTACATCAGATCCCGGATAGGCTTTGGATGGCAGGTTTAAGCGCAGGAACTGTATTGCTGCTTTGGCAAGCGGGCTTAAGCTGCCACCGGGACTACCCTTGGTATCAATGCCCTGCAGCTTTACCCAGATGGTGTTACTATTAATAATGCCATATGCATCTTTCTCCAGCCGTGCATAACAGGGTACAAACTCGTTCCCTTTACCAAATTTATCTGCAGGCATTCTTACATTCAGCCGGAAATACATGGTATCATTACCTTCCAGGTACTTGCGGTATACTTCTGCTTTAGAGCTAACCGGCTGCGGCACATGAATGGCTACATACAGGTTATCATTATTTCCGCTGTACAAGCGATTACTAATATTTCCTGCAGAAGGCACCCCTGATGAAAAACCGGCTATGCTTAACATCTGCGTTGCACGTTTATTCTGCACATAGGCATAGTCGTCGCTTTCATAAGTGATCTTCATACGTCCGCCCGAAGGCAGCACAATGGAATCCAGTGTCCAGGCTGCGGCGTTCTTGGCTGCTGCTGTACTATCCTGCAAAGCATAGGGATACTCTGCATTGGTAATAAGGTTAGACGCTGAAGATCCGGGATTCTGCAATGGGTCTTTATAAGTACCCCAACGGTCATATGATTTGGTATTATAACCGGGATTGTTGCTGTTGTAGTTAAATACGTAAGCATTCTTACGTCCTTTATTATTACCGTTATAAGTAAACCATACGCGCTTCAGCGTGAGCTTGCCACCGTTGTTCTTGGGTGCATTTATGCCCTGGCATAGCTCATAGGTATAGTCAAAGTGTACGGTTTTTACCGGCCTGGCATTAGTTCCATACCGCAGAAAATCGGCTTTTGTGTACAGGTTAATTTCTTCCAGCCTTTTAGCTACATGGCTGGCGGTATCCTTGTTGCCATTTTCATCAATCGGCACCAGGTCGTTCCGGTCGGCTACCTTGAAGGTGGCGATCATATTTTTGGATTCAATGGAGTTCAGGTACCACAGCTCCTTTTCACCATACACATAACTGCCTTTATCATCGCGCGTGTCTGTTTTCAGGCCTTCATTAAAATTAGCAGTGCTGGCATAAGGCGTCCGCCATTTAAAGGGATTGCCCACCCCGGCTATTTTTGTATAATTGAATTTAATGGCGTCTCCCAGGTCATCACCGGAGATACCATTCCCAGTTACATCTACATAATCCGGGGAAACAATACCTGTTAGCAGGAAAGAGTGTGCATAAGCGGGTATTTCCTCACTGTTAAAATAGTTGTCGTTCCCATTGGTGTTACCGGTGGTATTATCTGATCCCGGGTTATAGGTAACTGTACCTTCTGCTGCATTTCCATTCTCATGTTTAACAGAGAAGGTGGTTTCCTTTTGTTTCAGGTTATATACCGGTAAGCCATACACGTACCTTTTTCCATCGGCATTTAACACATCTATTTCAGATATGTGGTTGCTTTTGCGGAAACTGTTCACTCTTTTTTCCCGGTACAGTATATTGCTTATTACGCTGAAGGTATCTGCTTTTGGCATTTCATACAGGTACTCTGTGGGTATGAACTGCCTGGGCTGCCCGGGATATTCCCAGGCCAGTGTCATCATCACATGACCGCCGTTCTGGTAATACTCCAGCTTCACATCATACATTTGCCCGGCTTCCAGGTACACTGCTTCACCATTATTGGTATAGTTGGAATGATCGTCCCAGTATGCAAGCAGGGGTTTATTATTCAGGAACAGCCTTACACCATCATCACTTTCTGTGGAAAATATATATTTGCCGCTTACGGGGGCTTTAATACGGCCGGTCCAGCGTACAGAAAATTCCGTATTCAGCTGTGCGGCACCGGAGGGCAGGTTCAGGTTGATGTTATAAGGGGAGCCTCCGTCCTTATTAAAACGGATCGAGGGATCTACCCGGCTAAACATGTAGTTCCTTAGCTCCTTCCCGTTGAAATAATCTCCGCGTAATCCTTTACCAGGGCCGCTATTCTCACCATCCGGCAAAGTATTATCACAATTCTGTAATGCGTACTGGTTGGTCCTGTAATTTTCAATATACTTATTCAACCCTACAGTGCCGGCTTCTGCTGCTGAGAGGTAAGAAATAACCTGGGTCCTTTTATCACGTACCTGCCGCGTGGCTGCATTGGCGGTGAGCTTCACATCTCCCAGCTTCTGACCATTTGCATATTTTGTTAAATAGTTAGTGGTACTGATAAAGGGTGAGTTATTGCCCGACTGGTAAAGCTTTGGTATCACCGTGTAGTCGCCGCCGATAGAGTCATAAAAAGCCCTTGTATTAATGGCTTTTTCACCGGGATTCCTGAAATAAACCGCCTCATAATTCTTACTGTTCCCTTTAAATGCAATGGTAGCTGCCAGCGGATTGGAGCCTTGCCAGGGACCGGTTAATGTGTTGGCATAAGTGTAATTAATGTCTATACCACCATGAAAAATATCCCCAAAACCGGCGTCTGCGCTAACACTCCCGGACTGGTCGTTGGTTTTCATGCGATGATCGTATACAAAACCTATATCGCCCCGGTAAGCCCGGAAAGAGCCACCGGTACCTTCCCCGGACATGGTAAAGATATCATACGTGTAGGCCGGTACTGCAATGTTGGGCACTTCCGGTTTGTTGCGGTAAGGAATTTCTTTTTCGCGGTTAAAGTCCAGCAGCGCGCCGGGGTTCCTTGATCCATTCTGATAGTTCAGGTAACCATATGCGGGCAGGTACAGGGTTCTGTCGCCTGCTGCAATCCACTGTTTGGAAATATAACCGCTGATAGACAAGCTAGGGTGCACTATTTTAGTTTCTGCGCCTGCTTTTAACGTTACCGTGTACATACGGCTGGTATAAGGCAGGTTGATAGTGGGCGTAAATGTTGGATAAGCGTAAGAAATATAACTTGAGAATACAGTGCTGGCGCCGGTTTGCCCTACCCAGGGCGCTACGGGGATACCATCTTCCGCGGATTCTTTTTTTGCATTCTTTATAGTATTCTCGTCTTTTACATATTGGGTGATGCCTGCTGAATATTGCAGGGCCTTCATTCCTGAGCGGGTGTTATAGGAAAGACTGGTAGAAACGCTGCCGCCATAACCGCCTTCTTCCTTCACATTTTTTTCCTGCAACGAATAGGATAAACTGGGTGATATTGTAAGCCCATCCTGTGAGCTGTTAGTGAGGGATAGCCCTGCACCTAAACTGCCCGCTGTACCGGAAGCTGCATTAATGCTGGCGCTGATGCCGGATTCAAGGCCAATACCCCTGTAAGAGTTATGCCGGATGCCTAATGAAGCGCCCAGGCTGAGCGGGAAACCCAGGATCTCTATATCACCGGCTGCTGTTACACCAATGGTTTTATTTTCCTTAACCGTGGCTGTTTTCACAATAGAGTCAACGCCGTTGAAATCATCCGGCAGGCCCCGCATGTTACGGGTAATGGTACCGGGGTTAATGTTCCAGCCCAGACCCACCCAACTGGCTTCCTGGTCCATAGAAATACCGCTGCTGTAACCTAAGGCCACCGGGTAACCACCCACATCCAGCAAAGGGATATTGTAGGAAAAATCCCCGCTGAACAGGTCTACCATATTATCGTTACCCACGGAATGGAACGACTGGCTTTCGGGTTGTGTTGGCCCACCGATGCTCACTGCTTTGGCGGCTACCGGCACAACAGGCGGTGTAACAACCGGAGCGGTATTGAACAATACTCTTTCACTTCCTGTTCTTACATTGTTATGAAAAGCAGTATGGTCCGCACCCAGCGCACAGGAGGGGATCACCATTTCCAGGTAGATGAGGGCCAGCATGCCACACGCAATCGTTTTCTTCCCTTTTGCAACAAGAGCCAGTATCATTTCAGCGTTATTTTATAGGTATAAGGCGTTGCGCCAAATTTCTTTTTGTAATGATTAGTTTTCCCGGGTGTAAATGAATTTCATTTGCCAGTATTCATTGCGGGTATTGCGCAAGCGGAACAGGTAACTTTTACCGCTATCCAATCCTTTTCTTTTACTGAGCGGCACTTCCAGGCGGTTATCACCTGGTTTAATGGCTAACGTACCTTTATAAATGATGTTATTATTGTCTTCCAGAGCTACCAGCTCATACTGCACGGTACTGTCGCCGGTTTCATTCTTATACCCGCATTGCAGGCTGCTGCAGCTTACTACGTTACCATCCAGCTCCTTTCTCAGCTGTATATAGGCGCTGTTGTTATCCGTTGCCTTTTTCTGTATACCCTGTACGCGAAAGGTCCAAACCTCCGTTTGCGCGGAGAACAAATTACCATTGCGCGCTATTACGGACCAGGCATACTGTTTAGTGGTATCCAATGCTATAGCGCCTGCAGGATAATTCACAAACATATTCTTTAACCGGGGCGCCCTGTAAATGGCAATATTCTGCTGGATGGCTTCTGCTGCAGACTGCCCTTTGTGCACCTCTGTGAGGATCATCTCATAGTTCAGGTCATTGAACAGGTTTACCGGTGCAGGCGGCAGCCAGGTGAACTGCGGCAGCTTTGTTTCCACAACGCTTTGGTTAACCGGCGTATTTAACATAGGCGGACTTACCGGTTCTACGGTGAAGGGGATGCAGTCTTCACCCGGCTGATTACCGGTTTTATCATTTTCAACTATTAAAGTATAACAAGCCAGGTAATTGCCGGGGGGCAGCATACCATTCACACTCCTGTCTACTACGGCAGACAGGTATTCATACTGCACGGGCATTACATCCTTTACCTGCAGCTGCCGGCCGCCTTTGTTTAAGGCTATGCTGCGGGTAATACCGGTAAGCACCGGCTGATTGGTAGTGGCATCCATTAAACGCAGGGTTATCCTGGCATAGGCTATTTTGTCGGAAGCTGATACCAGCACTATATTCCATAGCTGCGCTTTCAACAGCACGCCTGCCGGTGGCAGCTGCACGGTCATGCTCACCTGGGCGCTTACACGTAGTGACAGCAAGAATAATATCAGGCATAGGGATCGTTTCATAGTATCCTGTTTAAAATATCTTGGTATAGGTTAATCGTCCTGTTTTATTGGCTACCAGCTGCCGGTTAACACCTGGTACAAATCCTTTGTCCGCCATCAATGCTATCTCTCCAACCTTAGGCACATTCACTCTTGCATTTGCAGTATAGCCAGTTTGCTGCAGGTTATATTGCGTTTGATAATTGTATTTTATTCCGCCGCCTACTTCCAGCCAGGAAGTGATCCTGTACTGAAGATTGCCGTCTGCGCCATACAATGCATAATCCTGGTTGGTGGCGGATGACAGGCTTCCATTCACCGTAAACTTTCCCAGGAACACCGTATGGTTCAGCATCAAATTGGTACTGTTGAAATACACAAAGCTGCTATCTGTCTGGTGGTTATAGAACCGGGTACCGGAGAAGATAGTGTTCATGCTAATGCCCCTGTATTCGTAGAAATAGCTGGCTGTTCCAACCATTGTGTAGAACAGGTTCTCTATGAACTTACCTTCTCCCAGCTTCATGAGCTGAGAGCTGGGAAAATAGCCAACAGACACTACGGGCCAGCGCCGGCGGCGGAAAGTGGCCTGCACGCTTTTGAAAACGGTGCTGCTCCTGTAGCTGGCGTTATCCAATATGCTGGTGTACACATTTTGACGCAGGGAAGCGGTGATCATTAACTGCTGTTTAAAAAAGGGCTGATCTGCCTTTAGCAGCCACCCGGTTTGCGACGCCCCGGTGGAGTACAGGCTGAAGGACTGGAAATTAGCCCCCATCCGCTTATACATAGCGCTGAGGCGTGTGCCCGTAACCGGTATGAACGAGTTTGCGGTTACTGCAAATGCTTCATTGGAATGATCATTAAAAGACAGCATGCTGTTGCCTGCTCCCTGATCATGCGTACTACGCATGTAGTAAGGCATGGAGGACTTGGCTACCTCCCCGGTCATATAATGATCTTTGTTCAGCTGCCAGCGGCCTTCCAATGCCAGCCCCATGATGTGATAATCCGGTTTGGTGGTATTACTGCTGTCTGTATTAAAGTTATAGACCTGTTTTTTACCTGTGTAAAAAGAGAGGATAATGTTATTACCTTCCTTCATGCCGGTACCTACCCGCACCATATTCAGGTACTGGCTGATGCGGTTATCATTCACTACAAAATCCCGGAAGCGGTAATCTACCGCGCCTGTAGCTACCGCTACATAATATGAAGGATTATACTCTGCCTGGAAACCGGTAATGCTAATGTTCTTAGCGGTAAGCTCAGAATAATCTACCATTGTTCTGCCAACGCCTACTGATCTTACCGCCAGTAAAGTGCGGTATCCTTTAGGCAGAATAGTGTCCGGCAGATTAAGGGCTTCCAGGTTATTGGCCAACTCCCTGTTATTACGGCTATTTATGAGCACATCTGTAAGCTGTTGCCTGCGTGTTGCAAAGAGCTGCTGTTTTTCCCGGTACAGCTGCTGCCATTTAGCCAGCTGCTGCTGCAGAGAGTCAATACGTTTTGCATTTTCTGTATACCCGTCCTTTATGCGCTGTAGAGCAGTATCTGCCTTTCCAGGCTGCAGGCTATCTGACGGCAGCTTCCCATGTAATGAATCTTTTGCACGGCCATACAATTCCCTTTCCCTGGCCTCTACCAGCTGTTGGATCCGGGAAGGCCCTACAGACCAATCTTTCAGGCGGTTTATTTCATTCACCTTATCTGCTATACGCTTTTTGATAGTATCCAGCTCCCCCCACTGCTGCAGCTGCCCGGCATCCCACTTTTGCGCTTTTTGCAGCAGGGCGTTCTTAAAATCACGGTTGGTGTACTGCAGGTTCATACCGGTAATATTCCTGAACAGGGAAGAATTTCCCTGCTGGGTGCTAAACGCTACCCGTAAAGGATACTGGTCCTTTACTGTAATATCCAGGTACGTTTGCAGCGTATGCTGGTACAGGTCTTTCTCCAGGTAAGGCGTATCTGCATTTGACTGGTAATACAGATCATACATTACGTTGCCATGCACTACCAGAAAGGGTTTGCGCTGCGGCGGAATGCTTACCTGCGTGGGTATAACCCAGCCGTGCATACGAATTCCCTTAACGCCGTTGTAAGGTAACGGGTATGGAGGAATGGGCACCACCAACATTGATTTACATCCTGTACGTGTGAGAAAATAAGTACTGTCCACCATTTGCGGTCCTTTTTCAGGCACCGTATCGTAGGCGGTTATGTAAGCTTCCCCGGGGGGAGCCTGGGCTATTGTATGTTTACTTATTACAACCAGGTAACAAAAACAAAGTAATAGCGTTTTCGCACATAGGCATTGTACTCCAGTATCAAACACTTGTATAGGGACGTTATTATGGTTAACGGGGCGCAATATAAAACGGCCTAAACAATAATTTTTATTTTTTTCTTGCGGGAAAAAATCATATAAAATACGTATTATAATTATTTAATATGATGGTTTATACAAAGGTTAGGTTTATGTTTTATTATGGGGTGTGGATCTCCTTACCAATACACCACTCCCCCACTTAACAAATACCACTTCCCCGTTTTTTTATCCTGCAACACCCTTACTTCGTTCTGGAAATCATGCTGTAACCGGAAAGTATCTATAGCGCCATCTTTTATATTCATAGAAACAGCCTTGTCATTTTCTGCAAAAAAGTAAAACCTGTTATTCAACCTGAAGTACCGTTCTGAAGCCGTTTTAAGACTGTCTATAGTGTATTTAACTGAATCATTCTGCGGATTGTAACACAGCAGCGTTTTATAATCAGTGCTCATGGACATCGCTAACCTTGAGAGAGTAGGATTTGATGATAAGATCACCAATACATTTGCATCATCTATCTTGCAAATGTCATACACCTTAGTGTTGAATGTGTGATAAAACAGGCGGCGGCCACCGGCTTTGCTGATCACTTCAAAAACACTATCATGCTTTACCAGGAAACGGTCTTTAAAATTCAGGCTGGCGATCTGGTCATACATTGTGCCTGCAGCGGCTATCCTCTTTTTCCATAACACGTTCATAGCCGTATCTATGCAATAAAGCTCACTGCTGTCTGGTGTTACTTTTACAGATGCCACCAGGTTGGATGAATAAGATACCGGAAGGGATATGTTGTTCTGGATGTACAAACTGTTACCTGTTTCATGTGGCCGGTAAAGCAGCTTCGTGCTATCTTTCATACTAAGCACTGAAAAACCGTTGCCGCTGTAAGTGGAGTAGGCTATATCATTTATTACCACCATACTTGTCCAGTCGCCGCTGTATATAAATCTTTCATTGTATACAGTATCCAGCTTTTTTGTAAAGATGTTTACCCTCTTGAAATAGTCGTTTTCGAAATATAACAGGTAATCATTGCAGTGATCTATTCCAAAATAAAAACTGCCATCTTTATTCGGCCAGGGGAAATAACCATAATCCTTTTTAGTGTTTAAATCGTGTAAATGGAATCTCGCATTCTGCCGTGTGATCTTATCAAAAACTTCACTGATCAAAAATCCGTTTGATACTTCAATAGCTCCATAATGTACATTGTGAAAATCGTCCAGTATCATAGAGTCGCGCACATCGGACAGGAACTCCTGCTGTAGCGGGTGTGAAGGCATTTCCTTTGTTAGGTACATGCAGCCTGAAAGCAGGCAGGAAATAAGCAGGCAGGAAATAGAAAATAGTTTCATAGGTGATTGGCGGCCGATGCCACAATTTACAGTAAAATTATAATAATATATATCCCGGGAGCCGCCGCGGTTTGTGCCTGCATCATGCATAGTAAACAAAAACACGGATCATAAAGACATTATCATCTTTACGATCCGTGTTAAATTATTCTTTCTTCTTATCTTCTACAAATTCAGCTCCAGCCTCGCAAACAAAAACCTCCCATTATACCCAAACTGTGTAGCGCGGCGGCTATACAGGAACTGGCCATTGGTAGTATTGGCAGGGTTTTCCACTTTCTCCGGGTAAATATCAAACACATTATTAGAACCGATGCTGAGCTTTATAGCCGGTGTGAATTTATACCCTACGGCTACATCTGTTACCACACGCGGATCAAATGTCTGGAAAAAAGCGGGATCATTAGTGGCTTCTTCTACGCTGCCAAAGTATACATTGCGCACAAATACATTAAAACGTTTAATGTTGTACGTTAGGGTAAGGTTGATCTTTTCACGCGGCACACTTCTTTCCAGGTAAATGCGGCTGGCGCGGCTGAAGTAAATATTTTCCTTGCCTGCCAGCTTTGCGGATGCTTTGATATCGCCCACCTGCTGGGTGTAAGAATAAGTACCGGCTAAGTCTGCACGGAAGCTGCCGGCGCCTAAACGGGTACCGTAGGTCAGCACCAGGTCCACCCCTCTTGTTTCAGAGTTGATAGCGTTGGCAAAAAATGCAGCACGGTTGGCGTTAGCGAGTGAAAGCAGCTGGTAGATCTCTTTATCAACCGGCGAAGCGCCGGGTGCATTGCTTCCGGAGAACTGATCGGTATATACAATGCGGTCGTTGATGCGGGTGTAATAACCATCTACTGTTAAGTTAAACTTCCCAAAAGCGCCAGTAAAACCAGCGCTCAGGCTTTTGGATTTCTCCGGTTTCAGCTGTGGAATGCCCAGCAGCTGTGCGGGACGGCTATCATTGGTGAAGGTGCCTACTTCATACGGCAGCCCATCTACGAAAAGTGTAGAGGTGCTGGAATAAAAACGCTGGTGCAAGGATGGTGCACGGAAACCGGTACTGCCGGATGCGCGCAACGCAGTTTTCTCACTCAGCTTGTAACGGGCTGTCAGCTTGCCATTCAGCGTAGAGCCGAAATCGTTATAGTTCTCAAAACGTAAGGCGCCGCCTAACAGGAATGCGCTGCTGAAATTGGCTTCTACATCCGCATAACCTGCAATGGAGCTGCGGGAAGTATTCACTGCATTCTCCGGGCGGAAGCCGGGAAACACCTGCGCGCCACCGGCTCTCGCAGTGCCATCGGGCCCGAATTTAGTATTTATTGCGCCCTTCGGATCAGGTACCAGGATATCCTTACCATCTGCACCCACGCCTATTTTAGTAGCACGGCCATAATCGGTGTAGGAATTTTCTGCGCCTGCTTCCAGCTTGTAATTTTCAAAACGGTATTCTCCGCCAAAGGCTACATCCAGGCCTGCCAGCACATCAAAACGCTGAGAGAAATCCAGGTTGGTGGTGTTCTGCGTGAACACAGGTCCGCCGGCGCTAAAGCGTGTAGGCGATGCTTTTTCCAGCGAAGCGTTCAGGGAGTTCTCCACGCTGAAAATAAACTGGTTCTGCCCAAAGGTATTACTTACATCTACTTTCCACTTACCCAGGTTACCCCGGATGCCAAAGGCCAGCGACTTATCATAAATATCAGAATGGATCTCCGGTAAAAATCCCAGCGGGTAAATGTCCAGCACATTGCGGCTATCGCTGGGCAGGCGGTACACACCGGCTGCCTGGCCATTGCGGTAGCCCAGGCCGCCGAACAAATAAAACTCCGCTTCATTTTCCATGGGTACGCTGGCATTTACAAATAATTGCCCGCTGCGTAATTTGGACTGGCCTACCCGCATGCGGATATCATCGCGGGTAATGTTATTGGCTACCAGAAAGGAATCTGTTTTGTCTACTGCTCCGGGATAGGTGCGGTATATAGGGCCCTGCCAGGGGCCGGAGCGGTTGGTGTAGTTGCGGTAATCATAAGAACCGCCAAAGTTAATGAAGCCGCCACGCTCCCCTACCGGTATACCATAGTTTACGGCAGTTTGCACCGTTTGCCCGTCAATGTTATCAACCGATTTATCCGTTACATTGGCGCCGGTGGTAACGCTTACGTTTAAACGATTTACGCTGTTCTTAAGAATGATGTTGATAACGCCGGCAATAGCATCAGAGCCATATTGCGCAGCGGCGCCATCGCGCAGTATTTCAATACGGTCAATGGCGGCTGTGGGAATGGCATTCATATCCGTGCCTACAGCGCCGCGGCCGAATGTTCCATTTACATTCACCAGCGCGGTATTATAGCGGCGCTTGCCATTTACCAGCACCAGCACCTGGTCCGGACCAAGGCCGCGCAGGGATGCGGGATCAATATGATCTGTGCCATCTGCTACTGTTTGTGTACCGGAGCTAAATGAGGGCGCCACATAGTTCAGGATCTGGTTAATGGATACCTGTGGCGCATCGGCGGCTACCCGTTTAATGTCTATTACATCTACGGGCACCGGGGTTTCTGTTTGCGTGCGCGGTAAAGTGCGGTTGCCCAGTACTACCAGCTCATTCATAGTTGTGCTGGCCGGCAGCTTAAAATCCAGCTGCGTTGTTTGTCCTGCAGTTACCGTAACAGGCTGCCGCTGTGTAGCATAACCTACATAACTAACAATAACGGTGTAACTGCCGGGGGTGATGCTCAGCGTATAAGCACCGGATGCATTCGTATATCCGCCTTTGTTAGTACGTTCTACCTGAACGGTAGCACCTGCTAATGGTGCGCGGCCGTCTGTGACAGTACCCTGGATAGTGCCGGTTTGCGCCTTTACGATCATAATATGAGTGAGCAGGCAGGTTAACAGCAATAAAGTGGGTTTCAACCTAAGAGTGGTCAGTGGGTTTTTCATATGCTACAGATTTTGGTTACTTTAAAATACGAATAAAAACGTTTAGTGGTTGCCGGAACAGGCAGTTCCTCATGATAAGATGCTTTCATTTAAACATGATGCGCGCTGTATGCACCACTACTTGCTACTAACTACTGTAAGTAGTACCTTAGTTCTATAAAATCAAAGCTTTGCCATGCGTTTATTGTTATTACCACTCCTGTTACTATCCGTTGCCGCATGCACCTCTGCACAGTCGCCCACTAAGATCGATCCGTATCATTACAGCATACAAAAACAGGTAGTGGCGGCGCATGGCGCCGTGGTATCCGCACACCCGCTGGCCAGCCAGGCCGGTGCGCTGATATTGCAGCAGGGCGGCAATGCGGTAGATGCAGCTATTGCTACCCAGCTGGCGCTGGCCGTGGTGTACCCTGCTGCAGGCAACCTGGGCGGCGGCGGTTTCCTGGTGGCACATTTAAGCAATGGAAAGAATGTTACTATTGACTACCGTGAAAAAGCGCCGGCCAAAGCGCAACGCGATATGTATCTGGATGCCAGTGGCGCAGCCAACACACAGCTTAGCCAGGATGGTCATTTGGCGGCCGGTGTGCCCGGTTCAGTGGCTGGCCTTTTTGCATCTCTGCGTTATGCCAAACTGCCTATGACCAAATTGATAGCGCCTGCTATTATGCTGGCAGAAAAAGGATTTGTAATAACGGCGTTAGAAGCCCGTAAACTGAATAAATACGCAGCTGATTTCCGTAAGCTGAACACCCGCCCCAACACCTTTGAAAAGGATACGCCCTGGCAGGCCGGCGATACGCTGGTACAGCATGACCTGGCCCAGACCCTGAAAAGGATTCGCGATAAAGGGCAAGCCGGCTTTTATGAAGGGCCTACCGCCAAATTGATCACAGACGAAATGCAGCGCGGCCATGGCCTGATAACACTTGCCGACCTGAAAGCTTATAAAGCCCGGGAAAGAACACCCATGGTTTTTAACTATAAAGGTTATACGATCTTAACCATGCCGCTGCCATCCAGCGGTGGTGTAGGATTACAGCAGATGATGGGCATGGTGGAAAATTACCCGCTCGCTGCCTGGGGTTTTCATTCACCACAGGCTGTTCAACTGATGATAGAAGTAGAGCGCCGCGCTTATGCCGACCGGGCGCAGTTCCTGGGCGATCCTGATTTTGTAAAAGTACCTGTACAACAGCTTACGTCTAAAAAATACCTGCAGGAAAGGATGAAAGATTATGATCCGCACAAAGCCGGTAGCAGCGAAATCGTAAAAGCCGGCAATGTAGCGGCAGAGAGCATGGAAACCACCCACCTCTCCGTTATGGATGACCAGGGCAATGCCGTAGCGGTAACCACTACCTTAAATGGCAACTATGGCAGTAAAGTAGTAACCGGCGGCGCCGGCTTTTTTTTGAATAATGAAATGGATGATTTCAGTGTAAAACCAGGTGTACCGAATATGTACGGACTGCTAGGCACGGAAGCCAATGCCATAGCGCCGGGTAAACGCATGCTCAGCGCCATGACACCTACGATCGTATTAAAGAATAACAAACCTTATGTGGTAACAGGTACGCCGGGCGGATCTACCATTATTACATCTGTGTTTCAAACGCTGATGAATATACTGGAATTTAACCTGCCTGCTGACCGGGTGGTGTTTGAAAGTAAATTCCATCACCAGTGGCTGCCGGACCAGGTGGATGTGGAGCCGGACTTCCCTGCAGATGTGGTCTCCTCCCTGGAGCAGATGGGTTATAAAGTTGTGCGTGGCGATGTTATTGGCCGCACAGAGTTAATCAGGGTAAATGAAAAGGGCCTGCTGGAAGCAGTGGGTGATAAGCGGGGAGATGATAGTGCAGAAGGATATTAGATGTGCAGATGGCTTGGAATGTGCTAATGTACTGATATGCTAATGTGCTGGTGAGATTGATGATGTGATGCAGTACAAAAATGAAGTACCCAATTCGTAATTTGTAATTAAATAATTCGTAATTGATAATTTTATGTCATTCGCTAATATTTATCTGGATAGCGTAAAGAAACGCTTCATCACTCACCGCCTGCTGGGTGAGAAAACGCTGGAACGGCTAAACGAAGCTCAGCTGAACTGGCAGCCGGATGATGGCTCCAACAGCATTTACCTGATCATTAAACACATAAGCGGTAACATGCTTTCCCGCTGGACCGATTTCCTGACCAGCGACGGCGAAAAGCCCTGGCGCAACCGGGATGCAGAATTTGAGAACAGCCAGGCATCCAAAGCAACCATATTGGAGCTATGGAACAAAGGCTGGGATTGTATGATGGGCGCCCTGGACAGCCTGCAGGAGGCCGACCTGGAAAAAACGGTGTACATCCGCACGGAACCGCATGCTGTAGTGGATGCCATTAACCGGCAGCTGGCACATATCCCGTATCATGTGGGACAGATCGTGTATATTGGCAAAATGTTGCTGCAGGAGCATTGGGAAAGCCTGTCTATTCCCAAAGGGAAGTCGGATGATTTTAACAAACATATGTCGGAGCGTAAATAAAATGTTATGATAAAAAGAAGCTGTTACCTGTTATTATTCCTATTCCTTACCACGCTGGCCTGCAACAGCAACAAGGCCAACCGCCTGCTGCTGCATAAAAAGTGGCGGGTATATGATGTGCAGGTACCTGCCGGCGATCCGTATGACAATACACAGATCACACAGGCTACTGATCTTAAAAGAGGCTACTACAGCAACGTATATTACCAGTTCCTGGATAATAATGTATTTATTGCCACTATTGATAATAAACCGGATTCGGGTAAATATTCGCTGCTCAGCAACGGCAGCATTATCAGTGTAACAGCCAGCAATGGCCTGCGCAGTGCGGAAAACCTGGTTACCATTGTACACCTGGATGATCAGCTTTTTGATATGAAGGTAAAATCCGGGGAGTATTATTTTGTGTTGAGGACGAAAGCAGAGTAGGATCCGGATTCAATTACGAATTAGTCAATTACGAATTACGAATTGAGTTGTTCGTGAAGGATATAGATCTAATCATGAATTAGTCAAATACGGATACGAATCGAATAATTACGAATTGGATAACTACTAGAATATAAGCAGATAGGAATTATTTATTAAATCATAAATTAATTCTCAATGATAAATTACTGAATTACGAATTAGATCACCACGAAGAGCTACATTCGTAATTCGTAATTAAATAATTCGTAATTAACTCATGTTCCCCCTTCATACCGATACCACACCTGGCAGAACCGCAATCATTGATGGCAAAAGTCATCTTTTCTTCTCCGGCTTTTCTTACCTGGGCGCGCATGCAAAAACGGCTTTCCGGGAAGTATTTGAAGCTGGCCTCGACCTGTTTGGGCCGGTATTTATTTCCTCTCGGGTTGCCAATATACGCTTAAGTATATACGAAGAGCTGGAGCATGCCCTGGCGGTATTGTTCCGGCAGCAGGCAGCTGCTGCTTTCTCATCCGGGTACCTGGCTGCGCAGGCGGCCATTCATTATGCACAAACCAAAGGAGAAGTATTATATGCGCCCGGCACACATCCGGCGCTGCGCCTGTATAATGCTGTATTGCCGGCAATGGCCCACGAACAATGGGTTCAGCAAACCATTACACTCATCAACAGCAAACCAGATCATACATTTGTAATTGCCGCAGATGGGGTGAATCCCTTAACCAGCACTATTCATGACTTCAGCTGGCTATCGGCCATTGAGCGTAAAGTGATGGTGGTAATTGATGATTCACATGGCGCCGGTATACTGGGGCCGGAAGGGGAAGGCATTGTACATACTTTGCCCCTGCATCCGCCGGTGCGGTACCTGATCACGGCTTCCCTTGCAAAGGCTTACAGTGTAGAAGGCGGGCTGGTGGCAGGGCATGCGGCCGATATTTCCGCCATGAAAAAACTACCCTTTTTTACCGGCAGCACACCCATTATGCCAGCCAACGCTTACGCCTTTTTGCAAAGTAAACCCCTGTACGCTGCAGGGCGTAATAAACTGCAGCTTAACATCCACTATCTACAACAGCAGGTTGCCAAAAGCACGCTTGTACACAACCCTTTCCATTTGCCCGTTTTCCTGTTACAGCCGGCGCCTCATCACCCCTATATTGATCAATACCTGCTGGAACACGATATCATTATTTCCTCTTTTGCGTATCCTAATCCTGACAGCCCTGCTATTCACCGGGTGGTGGTTTCTGCGTTGCATGAAGCATTTGATCTGGAAAGACTTGGCGGGTTAATTACGAATTATTCAATTACGAATTACGAATTATAATGCAGCGAATATTTACAATTACTGTCCGTTATTACTTTCTGTTGATCCTTTAAGCCATTCTATAAAAGGAACCATTGCTATACGGAACCTTTATTCCAAATTCTTTTTTGCCTACCATCTTTTTTGCCTACCATCTTTTTTGACCAATGTATTAGTAATGCTATATCTTCAAAATCTTTGCTACTGCACTTACACGCACTACTACCCCATTGCACAACCCAATTCGTAATTCGTAATTGAATAATTCGTAATTATTCCTTGTCTTTCGCTATTGCTGCTTCTTCATTATCTATGCGCTCGCCGTTATGGTTCATAAGGCGCATGTCGTTCCTTTCTACTGCCAGGTATTCACGGATATGATCTTCATTTGCTTTCAGCAGGGCCTGATCCCAGGCTATTCGTTTGTCGAGGCGGTTGGCTTTTGCGATCTTGCCGTTTGCTTCCGCGCGCTGCTGCCTGGCTTCTATCGTCATGATATCGTCCTCTAAGCTTGTTTTCACCTGTACCAGGTCATAGATCGCCTGCTGCTGATCTGCAATATTTGACTGCAGATCATCATTCTGTTGCTTCTGCTGCTGGATCTCCATTTTATTCAATGCAATATCGTCTGCGTTACCGTTGCCTGCACTCGCAAAAGCACCGGTTGTCATCATGGCTGTTATAGCCATTAAGCTCATCCCGTTCATAAAATCTGATTTGTGGGTCACTTAAAAAAGTTATCGGGTATAAGACGGACGTTTATTTTTTGCGTTTAATACAAAAGTGTATTTTAAGCTCTTCTTAAGTTGTGTTAAAGGAATGCAAATGCCTTATCTTTCCGTAAATTTTGTACATGCGTAAATGGATCACGCTGCTGTTATGCCTGCCCTGGCTGCAGCCACAGGCGCAGCCGGCCCCTGATAAGCCCAGCTCTTCCCTGCTCTGGAAGATCTCTGGCAAAGGCATGATGCAGCCATCTTTCCTGTATGGCACCATGCACCTGCTTTGTGAAAAGGATTTTAGTTTCCCGGCCAGCGTTACCACCGCATTACAGGCCAGCCAGCAGCTGTACCTGGAAATTAATATGGACGATTCCCTGATGCTGCAGCAAATGCAGCAGCTGCTGCTAATGCCCGAAGGATACTCCCTGAAAAAGTTGTTTAAACCTGCCGATTATCAAAAATTAAATGATTACTGTAAAAAGGAAGTGGGATTGGATATGGCGATGTTTGACCGCATGAAACCCATGGCCTTAACCTCTTTGCTGACCATTAAACTGTTCCTGTTCTGCAACGAGCCTTTTTCTGTTGAGAACGAACTGCTGAAAATAGCCAGGGAACAGCAAAAAAGTATTGCCGGGCTGGAAACCCTGCAGGACCAGGTAGCGGTATTTGACAGCATACCTGATAAGGATGAAGCTGCCATGTTAGTGGAAATGCTGGATCATGTTGCTGAAGAACGCGCGCAGTTCGACACCATGCTAAATGCCTATAAGAAACAGGACATTCAACAGCTGTATACTCTTACACAATCGTCTAAAGACATTGGCCCTTTCCAGGATATTTTGCTGGATCAACGGAATGCAAGGTGGATCCCCATCATCACACAGCAGATACAGGCTACTCCCAGCTTTTTTGCTTTTGGTGCGGGGCATTTGGGTGGGCCTAATGGAGTGATTGCGTTACTGAGAAAGGAAGGGTATAATGTAGAGGCGGTGAGATAGTTGGCAGTTAGCAGTTGGCAGTCCGCTGAAGTATTACGCACAATATTAGTAGTGCGTTAGTGTAGTGGGCAGTTTTGGAAGTAGCTATTAGGTGGTAATGCGCACATTAGTCAATTGCATTTATTGTAAGCTATTCAGTTAATATTTTTTGAGCCGGATAAGCGGGTTATGAGCAAAAAAACGTAGCCCTGCCCCAGACTGCCAACTGCCAACTAACGACTGCAAACTGCCAACTTTTTTACTCTTTATAGATCGCTACTTCAATTCTCCCATCCTCCGTTACACTGCCGCGGTACATGCCAGCCGTATTAAAAGGCATAGCAATGTTCCCGTTCTTATCAATAGCTATTAATCCGCCATCGCCGCCCAGGGCAGGCACTTTGTTCATAATAAGCTCGTTGGCGGCCTGCTGCACGGTTTCATTCCTATACTCCATCAGGTCACTAACGGTTTTGGCTACACATAAACGGATGAAGAACTCGCCCCAGCCCGTGCAGGAAATAGCGCAGGTGGCATTATTGGCATAGGTACCGGCGCCAATGACAGGTGCATCACCTACACGGCCATACTTTTTGTTGGTCATGCCGCCGGTGGAGGTAGCTGCGGCCAGGTTACCCTGCTTATCCAGCGCTACTGCGCCTACGGTACCAAACTTATTATCTTTATTTTCTATGCCTAAGCGGGAGGTTTTGCGTGTGGTATCGGCATCATGGTCCAGCTGCGTTTTATTTTCATCTGCCGCCTTTACTTTCTGCAGAGCTTTCCAGCGTTCTTCCGTATAAAAGTAAGAGGGGTCTACGATCTCAAGCCCGGCCTCTTTGGCAAACTTTTCCGCCCCCGGTCCGGTGAGCATTACATGCTGCGACTTTTCCATTACGGCCCTTGCAGCGGTAATAGGATTGCGGATCACGGTTACGCCGGCTACAGAACCGGCGGCCAGTGTTTTGCCATTCATAATAGCGGCATCCATTTCATTTTTTCCTTCATGGGTGAACACCGCGCCTTTTCCGGCATTAAAGAGAGGCGAATCTTCCATTACGCGTATGGCCGCTTCCACAGCATCCAGGCTGCTGCCGCCTTTTTGCAGAATGGTATAGCCGCTGCGCAAAGCCAGCTCCAGGGCCGTTTTATAGGCCTGCTCCTTTTCCGGCGTCATTTGCGACTTCAGAATGGTGCCGGCGCCGCCGTGTATCACCATTACATATTTAGGTTTGGCCGTAACTGTGTCATTAACAGGCAGCGTGCCTGCGGAATGTATACCGGTGGTCATAAGCAAAGCAGTAGCAAGAAAGGTGGAAAGCATGGCTGGAAATTATTGAAGATTGTCCATTAAATCTACAATCATAAATCTAAAATCTAAAATCCGGTTCGGTCTGGCTGAAAATGGTATTTTTGCCGGATAAATGCAGATCGCTGAAAAAAGTACGTAAAATATTAACGATTGTCCTGCTATCACTGCTGGGCATTATTATATTGATAGGCATATTGGTGAACATTCCTGCGGTGCAGCGTTGGCTGGTGCAGGAAACGGCCCGGCGGCTATCAGAACAGCTGCATACAAAAGTGGAGGTGAAAGGGGTGAGCCTGCGGCTGTTTAACAGTGCGCGCCTGGAAGGCACTTATATTGAAGACCGCCATCACGATACCCTGCTGTATGCCGGCGCCATGCAGGTGCGCATTACCGACTGGTTCTTTTTCCAGGAAAAACCCGTGCTGAAGTTCATAGGCCTGGAAAACGCCCAGGTGAACCTGGTGCGCCACCGCAATGATTCGGCCTGGAACTATCAGTTTATTGTAGATGCCTTCTCATCCGGCCCGGATACCAGCACCACGCCCAAAAGCAGCGGCGGGGTGGCCCTGGACCTGCGCCGCATAGACCTGCGTAACATACGCATTAACCAGATAGATGCATGGGTGGGTGAAGATATGCGCATAGCAGCCAAACAGATCTACCTGGATGCCCAGAACCTGGACCTGCAAAAACATAATATAGATATCCAGCAGCTGCTGCTGGATCAACCTTCGTTTATTATTAGCCGTTACCCCGCCTCTCCCCTGCGGCATAAAAAGAGCAAAAGCACCAATTCGTCCTTACCGGCTATAGACAGCACCGGGCAGCTGCGCTGGAACAGCAGTAACTGGAAGCTGCTGGTAAGGGAACTGGCGGTACGCAACGGGGTGTTTGGACTGGAGGACCTGGAAGATACCAGGCCCCTGGGTGCCGGGGCCTTTGATCCGGACCACATCCGCTTTGCGGATATAAACCTGACCCTGCTGAACACCAGCCTTATAAAAGACAGTATTATCGGCGACCTGACCCTGCGCACGAAAGAACGCAGCGGGTTTGAAGTAAAAAAGCTGACAGCGCGTTTTAAAATGTCGCCGGTGGAAATGGAGTTCTCCCAAATGGACCTCATTACCAACCGCAGCCACCTGCGCAACTATTACACCATGCAGTACTCTGATCTTGGCGACATGAGTGATTACGTGGACCTGGTGTTTATGAAAGCGCGTTTTGTGAACAGCACCTTATCTTCTGACGATATTGCCTACTTTGCCCCGCCCCTTGCCAGCTGGAAAAGGGAAATATCCCTGAATGGCGTGGTAGAAGGCCCGGTGAGCAACCTGGATGCAGACAGCGTAAGCCTGCAGGCCGGCAACACCACCCGCCTGAAAGGGCATTTTAAAATGCGCGGCCTGCCGGAGATCAACGAAACCTTTATCGACTTCCAGGCATCGGACCTGGTAACTACCGGTGAGGATGTACAGCGCATTTTCCCTACTATTAAAGATGTGCCGCAGCTGCATATAGACCGCCTTTCCAACATTGCCTTCCAGGGTAGCTTTACCGGTTTTGTGAATGACTTTGTGGCCTACGGTAAATTTCAGACCAACCTGGGGAATGTAAGCTCGGATCTGAACTTTAAGACCAGCAGCGATGTACCGGTGTACTCCGGTAGCCTTACCACCAATAATTTTAACCTGGGCTCCCTGCTGGATGTGCCGCAGCTTTCCACTATTTCCCTCAGCGCAAAAGTGAACGGCGCAGGCTTTAATATAAGAACACTGAAGGCTAACCTGGATGCGGATGTGCAGGCAATAGCCCTCTACGATTATACCTATACGAATATTAAGACCCAGGGCGAAATGAACCGCAAGTTCTTTAACGGCTCCCTGACAGTAAAGGATCCTAACCTGGATATGGACTTTGCCGGTACCATTGACTTTAATGACTCTGTACCAGTGTTCAAATTCAACTCAGAGATCCGCAAAAGCAATCTGAAAGCGCTGCGCCTTACACCGGACTCCATTACCCTGCAAACCAAGCTGGATCTGAATTTTGCCGGTGACAACATTGATAACTTTGATGGTACCGCACGTATATACGACGTATCCCTGTACAAGAACCAGAGCCGAGTGGATTTTGATTCCCTCAACATCAGCACCCATATGGAAAACAATGCCAAGGTGCTGGGCATTGTGGGCAGCGAGATAACCGGCTATGTAAAAGGCACCTATAGTTTTGTGGAGCTGCCGGATGCCTTCCGTCTGTTCCTGAATAAGTATTATCCCAGCTTCTTTTCTTCCCCACCTACAGCTAATATTAAAGAGGATTTTACGTTTGCCTTCCAGTTTGGACAGGTGGATAAGCTGATACATGCCTTTACAAAAGATATTTCCGGGTTTGACCAGGCCCGGATAAGCGGTGGCTTAAATACCATGCAGGGCAGCATTTCCCTGAATGCCTTTGTGCCGCAGGCCGCCTACCAGGGCTACAGTGTGCAGGATCTGCAAGTAAAAGGCAACGGCAATTTTAATAAGATCAATGTAAGCACCAGCATTGGCAAGGTGTACTCCGGTAGCCGTGTATGGCTGCAAAACCCGCTGATACTGGCCAGCTCAGGCCACGATACTTCTTTTATAAAGATGGATGTGCAGGCCAGCCAGGACTCCACCAACATGGATGGTTTTTATGCCCGGGTAGTTACTGTGAATGATGGGGTAAAGATCAACTTCCTGAACAGCTCCTTTACAGTAAATGAGCGGCAGTGGAATGTTACAGCCGGGAATGAAATTTATTGGAGCAAGCATTTCCTTACCGTTAACAACCTGCGCATTACCCGCAATGATCAAAGCGTTACGGTAGAAACCAATGAGTTTAACCCAGATGAATCGCGCTTTATGATCACGCTTAAAAACCTGAACCTGGCCGATGCTATTCCCGCACAGCTGCTGCCCATGCCGGTTGAGGGGCAGGCCAATGGTGTGATCAACATATCTGACCCTACGCGCAACCTGGATATTGATGCAGACATTACGGCCAGCAACTTAAAGCTGAACAATGATTCACTGGGCCTGGTGACCATCAGGGGCGGTTACCGGCAGCAAACCGGCGAATCCAACGTTGAGATAGAATCCAAAAATGCAGGCCGCAACTTTACCATAAAAGGCATTGCCGGCCTTACCAAAGAAAATAACCAGCTTAGCGGCACTGTAGACCTGAACGGCACTTCCATTGACCCGCTGAACCAATACCTGGGCGATTATGTGGACCGCCTTTCCGGCCTGGCCACCGGCAAGCTTACTATTAGCGGCACTACGGATCAGCCATCTGTAAAAGGCAAAGTGCAGCTGGATAGTGTAGGCATCCGTGTATTATACCTGGGTACCTATTATAAAATACCGCGGCTGAATATTAATGTGGATGATAACCTGATAGAGTTCGGCAACTTTAGTATTGTTGATAAGTACAATAACCGGGCAAGCGCCAGCGGTTATATTTCCCACGATCATTTCTCCAAGCTGAATTTTGACTTTGACGTTACCGGCCGCAAGTTCATGTTCATGAACACTACCGGGGCAGACAGCGACCTGTTTTACGGGGATGTGATCGCAGACGGTAAAGTATATTTCTCCGGCCCGCTGAATGATATGCAGCTGCACATACTGGCCCGCCCGGTGAAAGGCACGCACTTTTACCTGCCGATGTCTGACACAAAGGATATTGGTAAATACGACTACATTACCTTTAAGACCTACGGCACAGAAATGGAGCAGCCTAAAAAGAAAAAGAAGGATAATGTGAACCTGAACATACGCCTGGATATTGCCGCCAACCCGGATGCACAGATAGATGTGATCCTGGATGCCACTACCGGCGATGTGATCTCCGCCAACGGTAACGGGAACCTGCAGATCAATGTGAATACCGATGGCGACTTCTCCATGTTCGGGGATTACGAGATCAACAACGGATCTTACAACTTTACCTTTCAGCGCCTTACCAGCTGGAAATTTGATATTACCAAGAACAGCACCATTACCTGGAATGGCGATCCGCGGGAAGCCCGCATGAACATTACCGCCAAATACAGCGTACCCAAAGTAAGCTTATATAACCTGGTAGGCCAGTATAACGCCAACGCCTCTGCGGCCATTAGCAGCGATAAGCTGGCTACCCGCCAGGAAAGGGTGGATGTAGTGATAAACCTGCGCGGTGAAATGATGAAACCGGATATTGCCTACGAGATACAGCTGCCGGATGTAGGCTCGCTTTCCTATGAAAGCGGCGTGGCTGCACGTATACGGGAAATTAACCAGGACCAGAACAAGGCGCTGCTGCAGGTGTATGGCCTGCTGCTGTTTAACCAGTTCATACCAGATGATAATGCGGCTACCGGCAGCGCAGGCATAGTGGGTAAGAACAGTGTGGGCCAGGCTTTATCGGCCCAGGCATCTGCCATCCTGAATAATATTACCGGCGTTATCCTGAAGAACAGCGGTATTGGCGTGAATGTGAATTACCGGGCCTATAACATAGGCAACCAGGATAATACCAACATGGACCGTAACCAGCTAAGCGCTGGTATCACCAGTAACCTGTTCAATAATCGTGTACGCTTATACGTTGGTGGTGATTACGACTGGGGAAGAACGGCTACCAGCGCAACCTCCAACCGCTTTGCCGGTGACTTCCGGGTTGAATACCTGCTGACCCAGGACGGCCGTATCCGTATCAATGCCTTTAGTAAAACAGATTATGACGTATATAACCTGGTGAACCGTAATAAGGCCGGTTTGGGTATTTCCTATGTACGTGAGTACAACCGGCTACGGGAGCTGTTTGAAAGCAGGCGCCCCTCCCGGCGCTTACTGGATTCTATGAGGCGCACGGAAGCGTTGAAGCCGGAGGATACGCTGAAAAGGAAAACGGGGGAAGAGTAATTATCAATTACGAATTAATCAATTACGAATTACGAATGGAATGCAGCAGATGATTGAGTTTGTTGGTTGATTAGTATCGAAGATAATAAGGCATTAAACTATTAAAAAGAACATAAATGAAAAGGCCTGCACATATGTGCAGGCCTTTTTTTATGTAGTACTCAATTCGTAATTCGTAATTGATTAATTCGTAATTCTCCCAAGAATTTCGTGTCCCAACTTATCCCGCTTGGTTTGCAGGTAAAACTCGTTGTGCGGGTTGGGATGGATCTCGATGGGTACATTCTCAACGATCTCCAGTCCATAACCTTTCAGGCCGGCGCGCTTGCGGGGGTTGTTGGTCATGAGACGGATCTTGCTGATGTTCAGGTGGCGCAGGATCTGCGCGCCAATACCATAATCACGTTCATCCATATTAAAGCCCAGCTCCAGGTTGGCTTCCACGGTGTCGCGGCCTTCTTCCTGCAGCTTGTAGGCTTTTAGTTTATTCAGCAGGCCAATACCACGGCCTTCCTGGTTCATATATAATATAAGGCCTTTGCCTTCTTTTTCTACCATGGTCATGGCAGCGTGCAGCTGCTCACCACAGTCGCAGCGCAGGGAGTGCAGGATATCGCCGGTAAAACAGGAGGAGTGTACGCGCAGCAGCACGGGCTCGCCGTTTTCCCAATCTCCTTTTTTCAGGGCCATGTGCATATCGCCGGAGTTCAGCTGCTTAAAAGCTATCAGCTCAAAGTTGCCGTATTTGGTGGGCATTTGCACACGTACTTCTTCTTCTATCAAAGTTTCTGTACGCAGGCGGTAAGCGATAAGGTCTTTTATGGAGATGAGCTTCAGGTCAAACTTAGTGGCTATCTCGCGCAGCTGCGGCAGACGGGCCATAGAGCCATCTTCGTTCATGATCTCTACCAGCACGCCGGCGGGTTCAAAACCAGCTAAACGGGCCAGGTCAATGGTGGCTTCTGTGTGGCCGGCGCGGCGCAGCACTCCGCCTTTTTTGGCTTTCAGCGGGAAAATGTGTCCGGGTTTGCCCAGGTATTCGGGGCGGGTATTGGGATCAATGAGCGCCTGTACGGTCTTGGCCCTGTCGTGGGCAGAGATGCCGGTGGTACAGCCATGTCCTAACAGGTCTACACTTACGGTAAAGGGAGTTTGGTGCAGGGCGGTATTGTCACGCACCATCATTTCCAGGCCCAGCTCCTCGCAGCGCTCCTCTACCAGGGGCGCGCATATAAGGCCGCGGCCATGTATGCTCATGAAGTTGATGATCTCAGGTGTTACGTTGTGAGCGGCCGTCACAAAATCGCCTTCGTTTTCACGGTCTTCATCATCCACTACTATGACCAGCTTTCCTTTTTTAATGTCGTCCAGGGCTGCTTCAATTGTGTCTAGCATATATAAAGATCAGTCAGTTGAAATAATGGGCAAAGTTAGCACAAATTAGGTTGCTATGGGCAGGTAAGGTACCGGGAGGTAAGTGCCTCCCTGCACGTATGAATTGCGGATCCTTATTCCTAAGATGTTGATCCAGGTACAGTTAAAGAAAAACCAGGTGCAGGGGCCCCTGGTTGATGGCATAGTTGTGATTGTCATGAAAAAGCAAAATTAAAATGCGGAACGCTTAACGCGAAACGCTTAACGCTTAATGCGCAGCGCGAAACGCAGCACGTTTGCGCTACTGCTATTTATACGCAGGAAAGGGGGAATAAGTTGCCTGGGGATGGGGAGGCTACGAGGGACTTTCGTGGAAGCCATGAGGTTGCGGTGCGTGGACCAGTGTTTTACGGCCCGGGGCCGCGGCAACGGCCTCCGGCACACGTGGCTTTTTGCGGGTAATGGCTACCGGCTGTTTACCCGGCAAGGCTGCCGGGGGGCGTGACGAGGGCCGCTTTTCCAGCGCCGGTTTGAGCTTTTTCTCCGGCAGCAATACTTCTATTATACAGGACAGCATCCCTGTTTTTTCTGCAGAGGAATAGATCTGACCATTTGCTTCTTCTTTAATAAAACGCAGCTGCAGCACCACTACGGTGGTAAGCCTCTGATCCGGGGGCGATTGCAGCAGGGGTAAAACACCGCTGTGGGAAGCATCCAGCGCTACGCAATCCGTTACGGTAGCCACTTTGCGGCAGGCGCCGGTGGTGGCATCCATAGCCAGGGCAGCTACCTGCACCTGCACATGGGAGGCATAACGGGGGCATTTTAACCGCTGTACCCAATGCTCGGGCAAAAGGATCCGCAGCTGCCCCTTTTCCCGGGTGCAGCTAACCTGGATGTTAGGGACTGCTTTATTATTAAACCGGAAATTCTTCAGGGCCTCCTTTAAAGCAAGGGGCGTAATAACCCGCTGGCCTCTCGGATGCGGATCGGACCGCAGGGCGCTGTACATCGTTTTATTCAGGCGGTTCACCATACCGCTATCCTGTGGTATGGGCCACAGGCCGATGAGCGCCTGGCGGAATAATTTCCCTGCCTTGCTGGCCTGGCCAAACTCGCCGGCGCTTTGCTTACTGGCAGTGGTCATGCTGCCGGGTTTGTAGGCAGGCATGCTGCGGCAGCAGGTTTTATTACCGCGGCGGTAAAAGATCAGGTCTCCTACCCTGCCCTCCAGCTTCATAGGACCTTTTAAGATAGCCATAGGATGAGCTTTTCCTTAATTAACAACGGGTATTTCACTTTGTTCACACGGAGACTACATTAATAATAATAGAGAAACAGGTGGACTTGACGTGGACTTGATCCGGGAGTGAGGCGGGGTTGAGGTGGCATTTTTATTGAAAAAATGAGCGGAAAACGGGCTTATAAAAGCTGATCTCTATACCGAAAATCAGGCTTATGAGCCCGGGCACTGCAAAAACACCGCCACTTTTCCACATTTTTTACATATTAAAAACAAATAGATTTGAAGAATGTTAATTTCTGTGAACAGTCCTTGAATAAATAGAAACGTACAGGCATAGAATTAAATAACCTCCAAGCAGCCTGTAGCGCCTAATAAAAACCATCACACCTTAACAATTTGTTAATTTACCGTTAAAATTTTAATATGATTATTTCTCAATTTTGCGGGGTAAATCAAACTTGCTAGAATTATGGGATTTCACAAATTTCTACTCACTGTTACCCTCGTGCTGAGTACTATTTTTTCCTATGCTCAGGTTACGACGAGTAGCCTTACCGGTGTTGTAAAGGACAATAAGAATGAAGGACTTATCGGGGCTACCGTAAAAGCCACCCACGTACCTACGGGAACCGTTTACGGAACCATTTCCCAGGCAGAAGGACGGTTCAACATCCCTAACATGAAGGTTGGCGGCCCCTATAAAATAGAAGTAACCTTTATAGGATATGTAACCCGTACCTACCAGGATATTTCCCTGCAGCTGGGTGTACCCGCCAAGCTGAATGTTCAGCTGGAGGACAACTCCAAATCGCTGAACGAAGTAGAGGTGATCTATAACAGGAACGCCCTTATTTCCCCCGAAAGACAGGGTACCCAAACCAACTTGTCGCAGCAGCAGCTGCAAACCCTCCCTACTACCAGCCGTAACATTAACGATTTTGTGCGTCTGGTACCACAGGCACAGGCCAGAAGGGACGCCTCTGACGGCTCTACCATGGGTATTTCCTTTGCCGGCGCAAGTAATAAATATAACCAGTTCACTATTGACGGCGCCAATGCTACGGACGTATTTGGCCTTGCAGCCAGCGGCACCAACGGCGGACAGGCCAGCATCAACCCTATACCTTTTGACGCTATTGAGCAGGTACAGGTAGTGCTGTCTCCCTACGATGTAACACTGGGCGGTTTTACCGGTGGTGGTGTGAATGCAGTAACCCGTTCCGGCTCCAACCAGATGCACGGATCTGCCTACACTTTTAACCAGAACCAGTCTTTTGTAGGTAAAAGTGCCGATACCCGTGATAAATATGGTGATTTCCATGACTGGACCTTTGGCGCCCGTTTAGGTGGCCCGATCATTAAAGACAAGCTGTTCTTCTTCGTTAACTATGAAGGACAAAGACGCAGCCGTCCGCTGGACTTCCAGCCCGGCAGCGGCGCTTCTTCCATTGACGCAAATGTGGTAAAGGACCTGAGCGATTTCCTGAAAGATGAGACCAAACACCCCGGCTGGAGCTATGATCCGGGTGCTTACAACAATATTAGCATTCCGAAAGAAGCCAACTCCGTTTTTGCGCGTGTTGACTGGAACATCAATGAAAAGAACAAGCTGACCCTCCGCCACAGCTTTGTAAAAGGCAGCAACCTGATCATCAGCGACTCCCGCACAGCTATGAGCTTCCTGAATAACGGTTACAAGTTCAACTCTACCAACAACTCTACTGTACTGGAGCTGAACTCCAATATATCCAGCAGGTTTTCCAATATGCTGCGTGTAACGTATAATGCTACCCGTGATAACCGCGCTACTCCCGGCGATCCGTTCCCGGCTGTAAGCATTTCAGATAATGGCGCTACTTACCGTTTTGGTACAGAGAACAGCTCACAAGCCAACAAACTGGACCAGAACAACTATACCATTACTGATAACTTAACCATTTATTACGGCAAGCATACGTTCACCGTTGGTACGGACAACCAGTTCTATAATACCAACAACGTATTTATGCAGGGTATATTAGGTAACTATAGCTATAACAGCATAGATTCCTTTAAGGCGAATGTTGCCCTGAACAGCTACACCACCAACTACTCTACCAAAGGTGGTAACGACCTGGCAGCTTCTGTAATGCATGCCGCTCAGTTTGGCCTGTATGTACAGGATGTTTTTGATGTTACTGATAACTTTAAGCTGACCTACGGTATCAGGGCAGACATGCCGGTGTTCTTCAATAAACCGGCTGCCAATGATTTCTTCAATAATTCAGCAATAGCCAAAGCAAATAATGTGGCTACCAATCAAATGCCTAAGTCGCAGATACTGCTGGCTCCAAGAGCTGGTTTTAACTGGGATGTTAAAAAAGACGGTACTACCCAGCTGCGTGGCGGTGTAGGTTTATTTACCGGCCGTGTTCCTTTTGTATGGATCTCTAACCAATACGCAGGTACCGGTGTGACCAGGATCAGCTATTCTGCCAACAATGCCGCTGCGGTAAAAGCTGCAGGTATCACCTTCAATCCTAACAATCCTTACCGTCCGGCCCCCAGCACCGGCGGTACGCCAGCGCCTACTGAAATTGACGTAACAGAACGTGATTTCAAATTCCCGCGGGTGCTGCGTGCTAACCTGGCCATTGACCAGAAGCTGCCTTTCGGCATTGTGGGTACCTTAGAAGGTATTTATACCAAAACCATCCAGGACATCCTGTATCATGATCTGAACCTGGCGCCTTCTACCGGCACTATTAACCTGGGCGATACCAAGCGTCCTTTTTATGGTTCCCTGGTAGACCCGAACTTTACCAAGATCCTGTCACTGGGTAATACCACTGAAGGTTACTCTTATAACATTACCGCACAGCTGCAGAAATCATTCAGCCAGGGTTGGACGGCCAGCCTGTCTTACAGCCTGGGCCACTCTTACGGTGTGAATGATGGTACTTCTTCTACCGCTACTTCCAACTACCGTTTTGCCTATAACATCAATGGCCTTAACAACCTGGACCTGGCCCGTAACAACTACGACCAGGGTTCACGCATTGTGGGTTATGTTGGCAAACGCTTCAGGTATGGTAAGTTCTCTACCAACATTGGTTTAGTGTACACCGGCCAGTCTGGCCAGCCGCTTTCCTATGTTTATTTTGGTGATGTGAATGGTGATGATGGTACCACCCGTACCTCCGCCAACACCAGCAACAGCGCTGACCTGATGTATATACCCAACAGCGCAGCCCAGTTCAGCACCTTAGTAGTAGGTACCGGCGCCAGTGCAGTAACCTATACTCCGGAGCAGCAGTATGCTATGTTCCAGGAATATGTGAATTCCAACAAATACCTGCGCGATCACGTGGGTAAGAATACCGAAAGGAATGGCGCACGCCTGCCCTGGGAAAACCACTTTGACCTGAAAGTGGCCGAAGATTTTGCTGTAATTAAGGATCATACACTGAGCCTTACTTTCGATATTTTTAACGTAAGCAACCTGCTGAACAAGAACTGGGGACGTGCTTACTACCCGGGTAATACTAACCAGGAGCTGCAACCGCTTAACCTGGCTAAAACCACTGCCTGGATAGATCCCAACACGCCTACCTTTACCTTTAACCCGCAATTCGGCACTAACCAGTACACGAAGGAGCCCTGGGCTTATTCCAACTTCCTTTCCCGCTGGAACATGCAGGTAGGTTTGCGTTATAGCTTCTAAGCACAATATTTTCTTCCTGATAAAGAAGGGTGTCTCATATATTGAGACACCCTTCTTGTTTTACAATTACGAATTTTTCAATTACGAATTACGATCCCGCCGAAGCGGAACATAACCTGCCCCGCCCAGCGGGGAATGCCATTGAAAATAATTATGGTTATGAATAATTGGAATGCAGCGGATGCAGAGATGTGCAGTGCAGCGGTAACAAAATCCCACCATTTTTCGCTATTTTTAGTAAGTGACGGAAAACTATTACAAATGGCATTCGCCCTACCTGGGCAAAGATTTTGAAATGCTGGTGTTCGGTGATGAGGGATACCCGCTGATACTGTTCCCCACCTCAATGGGCCGGCATTACGAAAGCAAAGACAGGGGCCTGATTGAATCCCTGCGCTGGTTTGTGGATCAGCAGCTGGTACGCATTTACTGCCCCGATAGCATAGATCATCACAGCTGGTATAACCGGCACATTCCCCCTGCAGCGCGGGCCTATAACCATACCCGTTATGACCAGGCGCTGCTGCACGAGGTGCTGGAACGCGCCGTGCAGGAAACCGGCATTCAGCGTGTAGCCGTGGCAGGGTGCAGCTTTGGCGGGTACCATGCGGCAAACTTTGCCTTCCGCTACCCGGAGAAAGTATCTTACCTGTTTAGCCTGAGCGGTACGTTTGATGTACGTTTCCGCCTGGACGGGCATTATGATGACAACGTTTATTTTAATAACCCGGTGGATTATATGCCGGGCAATAAAGCTGCTGCGCTCTGGCGCATGGGCATCATATTAGGTGTGGCGGAGCATGATGTGGCCCGTGCGCAGAACGAACATTTATCGGCCATACTGGCCAGCAAGCAGATCTCCCACTGGCTGGATGTACGCCCCAATGCAGTGCATGACTGGTCCTGGTGGAAGGAGATGCTGCCGTACTATTTATCCCTGATCAAGTAAGATTGAAACCATGCAAGATCATCATACAAAAAAAATTCAACCATGAAAAAAATAGGTGTGCTCTTTGGCCAGGAAACTATTTTTCCGCAGGCATTAATTGACAGAATAAACCAGCAAAACAATAAAGGCATTCAGGCGGAAGCTGTGGTAATAGATAAGGTGATACAGGGGCAGGATACCGGTTATGCTGTGATCCTGGACCGTATATCCCACCACGTGCCCTTTTACCGTTCCTGGGTAAAGCATGCTGCATTAAACGGCGCGGTGGTGCTTAACAACCCTTTCTGGTGGAGCGCCGATGAAAAATTTGTGAACAATGAGCTGGCCCTGAAGGCTGGGTTGCAGGTACCTAAAACCGTGCTGCTGCCTACTTTTGAGCATCCTGCGCATACTACTTCAGATAGTTTCCGTAACCTGGCTTACCCGTTTGACTGGGATGCCATTTTTGCCTATACTGGTTTTCCCGCTTACCTGAAACCTTTATCGGACGGAGGCTGGCGTAATGTGCACCGCGTAACTTCTGCCGAAGAATGCTTTCACCGCCATGCCGCCACCGGCCACCAGGTAATGCTGCTGCAGGAAGAAATTCACTTTGAAAGCTACTACCGCTGCTTTTATATTGGCGGGCAGGTACGTATTATGCCCTATGATCCGCGCCGCCTGCACCAGCACCGTTATGAAGCTGATTTTACGCCGGATGAGCAGCTGCAGCAAACACTGGTGAAACAGGTAACCAAGCTGAATCAATATCTTGGGTATGATTTTAATACTGTGGAAATAGCTGTGCACCAGGGCGTGCCCTATGCCATTGATTTCTTTAACCCGGCCCCGGAAGCGGATATACATACCATTGGCGAAGCCAATTTTGAATGGATAGTAGCTACCAGCGCTGCTTTTTTAATTGAAAAGGCCCAAGCGGCGGCAGCTAAGAAGGGTACAGCAAAGCTTAGCTGGGGCGGCTTTTTGCAGGAGAATACGCAGGTAGTTGCGGAGAAGAAAGTAACGGAGAAAAAAGCGGTAGAGAAGAAGAGCGTGGAAAAGAAGACGGCGGAGAAGAAAGCGCCGGTTAAGAAAAAAGAGGATGAGCCAGTGAAAGCGAAGAAGGCGAAGGCAAAGGAAGCGTAGGAAGAATTACGAATTGTCAGTTACGAATTACGGCCCCGCAAGACGGGCCATAGCCTGCCTCGCGGGGCGGGGCAGGCTATGGAAAGCAATTACGATATGAGTAATTACGAATTGGAATGCAGTGAAAGCATCACACATATCAAATATTCAGACATTAAATCAGACTGTATAACCCAACATTTACTATAAACCGCGCTGATCCATTCGTAATCCGTAATTTCGTCATTCGTAACTAAACCTTATGCAATTCACGCTTGGCATTGAAGAAGAATACATGGTGATGGACCCGAAAACCCGGGAACTCTGCTCCCATGAGCAAAAGATCGTAGAACAGGCCCATAAGCTGATCCGCGATAAAGTAAAAGCAGAGTTTCACCAGGCCGTAGTGGAAGTAGGTACACAGATCTGCACCAATATTGAAGAAGCCCGGCAGGATGTGGCCCTGCTACGCAAAACCATCTGGACCATTGCCGGCGACCTGGGTTACAGTATTGGCGCATCCGGCACCCATCCTTTTTCTGAATGGGCGCTGCAGCTGATCACCGACCATCCCCGCTATTTTGAGATCGTGAATGAAATGCAGGATGCTGCGCGCTCCAACCTTATTTTCGGTTTACACGTGCACGTTGGCATGGAGAACCGGGAAATGGCCCTGCACATAGCCAACTCCGTACGTTATTTTTTGCCGCATATTTTTGCACTAAGCACTAACTCCCCTTTTTGGGAGGGCCGCAATACCGGCTTCAAATCCTTTCGCACCAAGGTGTTCGACAAATTTCCACGCACCGGCATTCCCGATTATTTTGGCAGCATAGAGGAATATGATAATTATGTGAAGCTGCTTATTAAAACCAACTGTATTGATAATGCCAAAAAGATCTGGTGGGACCTGCGCGTGCATCCGTTCTTTAATACCGTAGAGTTCCGCATTTGCGATATTCCGCTCACGACTGATGAAACCTGTACCCTGGCGGCGCTGTTCCAGGCCGTATGCGCCAAGATCTACAAGCTGCGCGCGCAAAACCTGAACTTCATTATTTATAACCGTGCCCTGGTAAATGAAAATAAATGGCGGGCTTCCCGTTATGGCATTGATGGCAACCTGATTGATTTTGGAAAGGAAATGGAAGTGAATGCCCGCGCTCTTATTTATGAGCTGCTGGATTTTGTGGATGATGTGGTAGATGATCTTGGCTCCCGCCCGTTCATTGAAAATACCAGCCGGATCCTGGAACAGGGCACCGGCGCAGACAAACAGCTGCGTATTTATGAACAGACCAATGACCTGGTAGCAGTGGCAGATTTTATACAGGAGCAGTTTTTAAAAGGGGTATAAAGGCTGGTGAAATAAATCAGCGTGACATTTGAAGAGGATGCTTCTATTGCTGCTATGAATGCTGTAAATGAAGAAGATCCTAATGCCCTTTACCAGCCTATATAATAAAAAGATGTTGCTTAACTTTGCAACATGATGTTACCCGTTAAACAGCAGTGGAAAGTAGCTGTGTTGGATATGTACGAAGGTGTGGCCAATGAGGGCATGCGCTGTATCCGGGAAATACTGGCGGATTATAGCGCCACGCACGGTTTACAGCTGCAGGCAGATGAGTTTGAAATACGTCTTGCAAACGAGGTACCTGATCTTTCCTACGATATTTACATCTCTACCGGCGGGCCTGGCAGCCCGGTAGACAGTGCTGGCAGCGATTGGGAAAAGGCCTACTTTGGCCTGGTGCAGGACCTGATAAAGTGGAATGAAAGCGCGGAGGTAAAGAAGCCCATGCTGTTCATATGCCACTCTTTTCAGCTCATGTGCCGCTATTTTGAGCTGGGGCAGGTATGCCGGCGCCGGTCGCCTGCATTTGGGGTGTTCCCGGTGCATAAGACCCATGCCGGCGAGCTGGAGCCCTTATTGCAGCAGCTGCCGGAACCGTTTTACGTGGTAGACAGCCGCAACTGGCAGGTGATAGGTTTGCAGCCCGCAAAACTGCAGGCTATGGGTGCGCAGGTGCTGGCCATAGAAAAGGAACGCCCACATGTGCCGCTGGAAAGGGCCGTGATGGCCATCCGTTTTAACGCGCACTTCCTGGGCACACAATTTCACCCGGAGGCTGATGCAGCAGGTATGCGCAAATACTTATTACAGGACGATAAAAGGCAGCATGTAGCAGCTACCTACGGGGCAGAGAAATATGAAAGCATGCTGGAACAGCTGACCGATCCGGGAAAGATAACGCTGACGCATAACCGCTTTATTCCTACCCTCCTGAACGATATTATTTTGGGGCCACTGTCCCAGGTTCACACACCGCTGATGACCAAATTATGATACCCTCCTTACGCACATATTATAACGAGCATTTTACTACCGGTAAATACCAGGCTTTCCTGGACAGCCTGGCTGCTGAAGCCGGGGAAGCGCCTGCCTTCCGGGTAGCAGAAACGCCGGTGTTTGTACCGGCCGCCCTTACCAGCAAGCTGGTGCAGGCTTGTGAAGAGGTAGTGGAGGTAATATTACGTCCTGATTTCAAAGACATAACCCGCGACGCTATTCCCAATGCGCTGAAGGTACCGGCAGAAAATACGCATCCGCATTTCCTGATCATTGATTTTGCAGTATGCCGGCAGGAAAACGGGGAACTGGCGCCGCAGCTGATAGAGCTGCAGGGCTTCCCTACCCTGTTTGCTTTCCAGGAAGTAATGGCCCGGCAGTTCAAACATCATTTTAATATACCCGGTACTGTTACTAATTTCTTTAACGGGCTGGATGGAGATAGTTATTTTAAATTACTGCAGCAGCTGATCGTTGGGGACAATGACCCGCAGGAGGTAATATTGCTGGAAGTAGCGCCCCAGCTGCAAAAAACCAGGGTGGATTTTTACTGTACGCAAAAACGCCTGGGCATAAACCCGGTATGCGTAACGGAGCTTATACAGGATGGCTCCAATCTTTATTATAATAACAACGGCAAGCAAACGCCGGTAAAACGTATATACAACCGGGTTATATTTGATGACCTGATCAAACAGCAGGCTACGCTGGGCAGCTATCCCAACCTGTTCCAGCACCTGGATGTGGAATGGATCACACACCCTAACTGGTTTTACCGCATCAGCAAATTCATGCTGCCGCTTATACAAAGCCCCTTTGCGCCTAAAAGCTGGTACCTGCACACCTTGCCGGTAATACCTGCCGACCTGGAAAATTATGTGCTGAAACCCCTGTTCTCCTTTGCAGGGCAGGGCGTGATCATAGATGTAACGCCGGCGGATATTGATAATATTAAAGACCCTGAAAACTGGATACTGCAGCACAAAGTGCAGTACGCCCCGGTAATTTATACGCCCAGCGGCCCGGCCCATTGTGAAATACGGATGATGTATATATGGCCGGACGACAGCCCGCGCCCGCTGCTGGTGCATAACCTGGCGCGTATCAGTAAAGGAAAGATGATTGGCGTGAGCAATAATGCCCAGGATACCTGGGTGGGCGGCAGCTGCTGCTTTTTTGAGCAGTAGCTTAGTCAGAGAGCGGTGTAGTGATCCCCGCTTCTTCTGTAATATCCTGTATCATGAAAATATAACCATTACCGGTCATGCCGTACAAATCAAATATTTCAATCAATATTTCCTTTAATTGATCCTTGCGCGATAATTCCAGGAAGGCTGCGTTCACTTCAAAAACATCATCGTCATTAATACTGAGGAGCGAATCGCTGGTTACCTTGCGTACGGTAACGTCACCTGAAATAAATCTTTTAGCTGCCCTGAATTTATTTGCCACTCCCCGTACCTGAACAATATCGTTTAATGTTGGATAGCTGCCTTCCACAGGTTCCGTAATCTTTAATTCTTCGCTGGCTGCTTTTGCTATATCAAAATAATAACCTGTTTTCCATCCTTCCGTTCTTGCAGTACTCATTCTGTCGTACAGCCCTTCCAGGTCCTGCACCGTTACGCCCAGGCTTTTTTCGGCTATGGCCACACAATATTTTACGGCCATCAGCTGTTCGCCTGGTGTACTTTCAAATCCCTCATACTGGTCAGCAGCCACTTGCCGGACAGCTATCGTATCCTTTCCTAACAGGGAACGCACAAACAATACATAGCTATCTGCATTGGCTATCTTTTCTTCATTAATAATGAAATCCAACATCCGGTCGTCCATGTAGGCATAGTCTTCAGATTTAATGTCCGGCGTGCCGTGGGTAGCTTCATGCAACAAGGTATCCAGGCGGTCCGGCAGCCCTTTTTCCAGGAACCTGGGACGTATGGTAATAATTGCTTCTGCTCCGAATCCCTCGTTCTTAGCCAGGCCGGTACCTGCCTTAGGATCTTTTGCTGTGGTGAATTTATAACGTTCTGCTCCGCGCATTAGTATTAACTGGGCTTCTAACGCAGCCAGGTTATGTATCACCCCCTCTGCTACATCTGCCGTACCAAAGTATTGCCGCAGGGCCTCCTGGTACGTATGGTGGTTTGCCTGCAAACGTTCATGGGCCAGATGCACATCTGTAATGGCTGCTTCCAGCGCTTCCTCATATATTCTCTTTGCCGCTTCTATTTTAGACGGATCTACCAGCTCTACTGTTTCCGGTTCTACGGTCGCCTCTTCTTCCGGCTCAATGGTTACGGAACGCATTAACCTATAGTCGGACCTGCCCAGCATGCCATTGATATTGGCTGATTTTTTCTCTTTTTCGCCGGTATGGCCTTTCATTGTCAGTTCATGTTCCACCGCTTCGCTACGGTCATCTGCAATTGTTTTCAAGGATTCAAGATCATATGTTTCCGGATCTGCTGCTTCCTCTTCGTCCACGGCTACATCTTCCTCCTCATCATCGCTACTATCTTTCTTCTCTACTTTTGCTCTTTTCTTTACACTTTCTTCTCCTGTGAGCTTGCGCTTGGCGCCACTTTCCTCCGTGTCCTCCTCTTTCTTAAGGGCTTCGTCTTCACTGGCATAACCGGTCAGCACTAACTTCGCCTCAGTATCACTGGTAGCAATAGTGGTTATCTTAGGTATTTCTGTGTTCTCAATGGTAACCTCTCCCCGCTCAAAAAACACCCGGTCGGGTTCATTCTCATCATGTAACCCGCTAATAGGATATTGCGTATCCACTACTCTTTGTATAACAGGGACCGGTGGTGGAATATGCGGTATTGGCAGATATGAAGAAAAAAGTTGTACCGGTGGCTTCAGGGCACGTCCGTTACCGTTAGTATTATTGGCAACGGCTTTACCCGGCTCCGTAGCAGGGGTATGGGGATGAGGGAAATGCATATTCCTAATATAGCATTTTTCCGGCGTATTTTGTTATGTAACATATACACTGCGTACTACCCCGCTACCTTTATATCGGAATATTTTTTATAATTTAACCGCAAATCCTGAGAACCCTTATGTTTGGAAATACAGCCCTGGATGTAGCCATTAGCCTGATATTTATTTACCTGCTTTATAGTTTGCTGGCTTCTATTATACAGGAAATAATAGCCCGCATTTTTAACCTGCGCGCCCGCTTTCTGACCAAAGCCCTTCGCCGTATACTGGATAATGATCCCCGTGGTAACCCGCTGGGGTGGCTGGGACAGTTCACCTTTTTTACCTGGTTCTATGAGCTGGGATGGAGTGTGATCTATTTTTTTGCGCCCTTTAAGAACAGCCCTTTCCTGAAAAAGTTCTATACTGAACCGGGCATTCACTCGCTGGGGGAAAGCAAATCGTCCAGCCGCCCTTCTTACATTAGCCCGCAGCTGTTTTCCCAAACCCTTATGCACCTGCTGCGCGGCCCGGGCTATGACAGCAGCACCCAGCAGGAGGCAGCCCTGGTAAAACAAAACCTGGAAAGCGGCCTGCCGCACCTGGGGCAGCCTACACGCAACCATTTGCTTAACCTGCTGGAAGATGCCCAGCGGGATGCAGAACGCTTCCGCAATAAAGTGGAACAATGGTTTGATGAAGTAATGGCCCGCACCAGCGGCTGGTACCGTAAACAGATACAGTTGCTGCTGATCATTATTGGGTTTATTATTGCCTGGCAGTTTAACGTGGATTCCATTGCCATTGCCCGCATACTTACCAAAGACAAAAAAGCAAGGGAGCAGATGGTAACCCTGGCTACCCAACGTTATGAGCTGTACGGCCAGTGGAAAGACAGCCTGAAACGCACCCTGGTAATTAAACAGGACACCATACGCATTGGAGATAGTATCTTTGTAAAGCCGGATACGGTGTACCAGGTAAGCCTGGAAGATGCCATGCTGGATAGCCTGTACCGCAGCCTGACCACCGATGCGGCGGATATACAGAATATATTAGGCATTAACCGTGGTAATTGTAAGGATACTGCTACTACCGATACCGCCTATACGCAAATTCACCAGCGGCTGGATTCTATTGCAGGCAAGCTGCTATCGGGCCCGGAGCTGCAAAAGTACAAGCAGGCCATGCAAACTGTGGCTAAACGGAATGTGGGCTGTTATACGCACCCCTATCAGCAGAACGGCTGGCTGGTATTCCTGGGATGGGTGATCACTGCACTGGCGGTTTCACTGGGCGCCCCCTTCTGGTTTGACCTGCTGAACCGCATAGTTAAGGTACGAACAGGAGGGCCGCAGGTAAGCACTACTACTGTACAGCAAACCAAATAAATATACCGCTTATGCAACGCACTAACTTTTCGTCCGGCGCCCCCTGGGAAAACAAAGTAGGCTACTCACGTGCCGTCAGGATGGGTAATGTGGTAGAAGTATCCGGCACAGTAGCGGCTGATGGTGATAAAGTGATGGGTGAGGGTAACGCCTATGCACAAACCAAATACATACTGGCCCGCATAGAAGCGGCGCTGGTAGCTGCCGGCGCCAGCCTGCACGATGTAGTACGCACCCGTATGTTTGTAACTGATATTTCTAAATGGGAAGAGATCGGACGGGCGCATGGAGAGTTTTTCCAGAGCATAAAACCCGTGACCACCATGGTGGAGGTGAGCCGTTTAATAGATAAACGGTTTTTGGTGGAGATTGAAGCAACAGCGATCGTGAGTTAATTACGAATCATGCTGAACGCGGAACGCGGAACGCTTAATGCTGACCGCCTGCAAAGCGCAACAACAGGTACTGCTACTTAATTACATTACCCTTGACCCTTTAAGTGCTTAATTATAGTAATGCCATTGAACGTAATTATTCATAGTCATAATTACATTCAATGGCATTCCCCGCTGGGCGGGGCAGGCTATGCCCCGCTTTGGCGTGGCTGTAATTAAATAATCCGTAATTAATCCGGCGTTATGCGCCGAATTTCTCCTGCCAGCTTAGCATGCCGCCGGTGAGGTTCTTTACGTTCTCAAAGCCCATGGTTTCCAGCACCATGGCGGCCTGACCGCTGCGGTTACCGCTACGGCAGTATACAATTACTTCTTTATCTTTCAGACCTTCTATTTCGTCTATCTGCATAGCGCGGATATCGCCCAGAGGTACTAAAGTACCGCCTATGTTAAATTCAGCGTTTTCATGCGGCTCCCGTACATCTACTAAATTCAGCTGTTCGCCGCTGTCTAAACGTTTTTTTACTTCTTCTGGTGTTATATTTTCCATGGTTGTAATGTTTTTTTAAGCTGAAAGCGGAAAGCAGAAAGCAAAAAGCTTTGGCAGTGTTTGAAGACCTTTGGCTTTATACTTTTATGCTTGCGCCTTATATTTTATGATTTGTTTTTTAAGGTGAAAGCGGAAAGCGGAAAGCAGAAAGCAAAAAGCGCTTACAGTGATTGAAGACCCTTTTACTTTACGCTTTGTGCTTTATGCTTTATGCTTTACGCTTTTATGCTTTTTGCTTTGTGCTTTATGCTTTGTGCTTTACGCTACTTCGAACTATCTGCCGTAGCAGTATCTTTTACCGGCCGGGTGGCGGCCAGCCATATATCAATGGTTTCGCCGGCCCGTACCCTATTCAGGTCGCCGATGCTATTATGGCGGGGCGGTACCTGCTTGGTTACGAAAGCATTGGCGGTATCTGTTACAGAGGCATCTATCAGCACGGTACCCAGGTTCAGGTTACTGGCGCTCAGGATCTCCCGCGCTTCCAGGTAAGTAAGACCGGATAGATCCGGTACCGGATTCTCTATGCTACCGGTGCCACTGCTCAGCACCAGGGTAATGTTACTGCCTTCGGGGATCATTTTACCTGCCTTTATGAGCTTACCGTTCAGTAATTGCTGTAATACGGTATTGGTGGCAAAATCCGGTTTATAAATAGTGTCTCCTACGTTCAGGCGGCGGCTGTGCAGCGTCATTTCAGCACTGCGGAAGGTAAGTCCTTCCAGGTCGGGCATGGCCACCATAGGGGGTACCACCTTATTTACGGTCAGGTAAATGGTACGGCCTACCTTTACTTCAGCGCCGGTTTCAGGCTGCTGCTCCCATACGCTTAGCGGGGGAATGCTGTCTAAATAAATAGAGTCCCGCACATCTGCTTCAAAGCCGGCTTTTTCCAGCAGCATGATAGCTTCCTTCACATTCTTACGGCGTACATCCGGTACTTTTAAGGTTTCATTATGCCGGGTTATAATGCCCAGCATTGAAAAGAACAGGATACCCAGTACCACCAGCAATCCTATTGCTATTAATAAGTTAAATCTAAAAGAGCGTCTGGTAATTTTTTCAAACACGATTTTTTGTTTTATGTTTTGCTGAAAGCTCAAAGCTGAAAGCATAAAGCACAAAGCACCTACAATAGCTGAAGCCTTTATGCTTTATGCTTTGCGCTTTATGCTTTTCTCAGGCTTTCTTCAATTAACATGCCGTAAAATTCCTGCAAGGTGCGGCCGGAAGCCCTTACCTGCTGCGGAACCAGGCTGTTTTCAGACTGGCCGGGCATGGTGTTCACTTCCAGGAAGAACAGCTTACCGGTGGCCTCTTCCCAAATGAAATCTATACGCACAATACCGCGGCAATTCAGCTTGTCATACAGGACGCCGGCGGTTTGCTGCACGCGCTGCGTGATCTCATCCGGTACCTGCGCGGGCGTAATTTCCTGGGATACGCCGGGTGTATACTTGGCTTCGTAATCAAAGAATTCCTTGCTGCTGATCACCTCTGTAATGGGCAGCACGGTGAGCTGGCCATTTACCTTAAATAAGCCGCAGGTAAGCTCACGGCCTTTAATGAACTCTTCTATCAGCACCTGGCTATCTTCCTTAAAAGCCTTTTCTATGGCGGCGGGCAGCTCCTCTGCCTTTGTTACTTTAGACATGCCAATGCTGCTGCCTCCTTCTGCCGGTTTTACAAATACGGGCAGGCGCAGCTGCTGTAACAGCGCGGCGGCATCATAAGGCTGATCCTTAAAAATATGTGCGGACTTAGATACGTTCACCACAGCCAGCGCGGCAACGATCTTATTGCAATAGCTTTTGTTAAATGTAAGGGCGGAGGTTACCATGCCGCAGCTGGTGTAAGGTATGCCCAGCATTTCAAAATAGCCCTGCAGGCGGCCATCTTCCCCGGGAGTACCGTGTATGCCTATAAAAACAGCGTCAAAAGTAACCTTGCTGCCGTTGAGGGTAAGGCTGAAATCATTTTTATCGATCTCCGCCGTTTTACCATCGGCGCCGGTATAGGTCCAGCTATTGCGGCTGATGGCGATCTTGTATACATTATACTTACTGCTGTCCAGCTGTTTTTCTATTACGGCTGCGCTTTGTACAGATATTACGGCTTCACCGGAATATCCGCCGGCTACCAATGCAATATTTTTTTTCATCTGTTAATGATTCGTCTTTTTATTGGTCTGCTGGAGCTTTGTATTATCCCCCGTGGCGCTCCAATGAAAGCGGCCCGGTTACATAAATACCTTTCCTATAAGCGGGTAAAGATAAAAGAAAAAACCCTTATTTCCCCAAACCTTCGTTACCGCTGTCCAGCACGTATTTCCAGCCGCCGGAGGCACTCTTTTTCCAGATAGTAACGTAGGTTCCCCGGGAGCTGGTATCTGCGGTGGTAAAGGTATAGGTACCATAGGTATATCCCAAGTCCCCTGAGGCTGCCACCTCAACAAAGGTGGGTTCCCAGGTAAGGGTAATACCGCTATCGTTCATACGCTCTATGTACTTCACGGCTTCCGGCCCTACAATAGGGTAATGGTGCTGGCGTAATAATACGGCGGTACTATCTGCATAAGCCAGGAAAGCCAGGCGCATGCCTTTTTCTTTGGAAACACGGGAAAAAGCAATGTCGGCATGCCGTAAGGACTCCTCTGCGCCTGCTTTGTCGCCGGCGGCCGGTGTTTGGCAGGCGGCCAGCCCTAACAGGAATATACTGAATGCTAACAGGGTACGCTGCATATAAACGGTGATTTTCACATGTAAATAAAAGAAAAAAGGAGAAAAGGCATACGCCTCTCTCCTTTTTATTAATTATAAGCTTCCTGTAATAATATATTAAATATGCAGTTTCTCTTTCTTGGCTAACAGCTCATCTACTGTTTCCTGGTACATTTCGTCCGGTACGCAACAATCTACCGGGCAAACGGCAGCACATTGCGGCTCTTCATGAAAGCCCTGACACTCTGTACATTTATTGGGTACAATATAATAAGTATCCACGCTTATCGGAGCATTGGCCTGATCTGCATCTATTGTTGTACCTTCCTTCAGGGTATAGGAGCCCTTTACCGTAGTACCATCTGCAATACGCCATTCAACGCCACCTTCATAAATTGCATTGTTGGGGCATTCTGGTTCGCAGGCGCCACAATTAATACATTCATCTGTTATCTTAATTGCCATAGTATAAACTTTTTGTTTAAGTGGTAAGCCATTAATTTTGTGAACAAAAATAGAACTTCCCGGATTAAAAGTTTAAATATTTCTTACCGTTTCATGAACAACACGCAAAAAACAGCCGCTTTATTACGTTTACGCGAATACCTGACCAGTAATGATGAAGCCCTGCAACAGGTTAAAATACAGGCTTCCCAGGTCAATGGCTGGTTTACGCCTGCTTTCATAGATACTGCCATTCAAAATATCTGCCAATATTACCTGGATGAGACTTTGCTGAATAACTGGCTGGCAGCTTACCCCCAGCCTGCAGGGCAGCTTCCCAAAACCGTGGGCATTACGACTGCCGGTAACATTCCACTGGTGGGCTTTCACGACTGGCTCTGCGGTTTTGTGAGCGGGCACCATGTAAAGCTGAAATTATCGTCTAAGGATACCTTGCTGTTGCAGCACCTGCTGCAAGTGATGAGTAGCTGGTACCCCGAAACTGCCCAACAGACCACAATCAGTGAAATGCTGAAGGATTGTGATGCCTATATTGCTACGGGCAGCAACAACTCTGCCCGGTACTTTGAATATTATTTTTCCCGCTTTCCGCATATTATACGCCGTAACCGTACCTCCGCGGCCCTGCTTACAGGGAACGAAACGGACGCGGAGCTGGAAGCCCTGGCGGATGATATGATGCTGTATTTTGGGCTGGGCTGCCGCAATGTAACCAAGATATTTGTTCCGGAGGGCTACGACTTTACGCCCCTGTTGCAGGCGCATGAAAGAAAGTATGCGTACCTGATGGAACATCATAAGTACCGGAATAATTACGATTATAACCTGGCGCTGTTTCTGTTGAACAGCAGCCCTTACCTGACCAATGGCAGCCTGCTGGTGCAGGAGCATGAATCTTTGTTCTCCGCCATCAGCGTGCTGCATTACGGCTATTACGAGGATGCTGCTACGCTGGCAACCGGCCTGTTAGCCAACCCTGACCTGCAATGCCTGGTGGGCCAGGACTTTACGCCTTTTGGACTGGCGCAGCAACCTTCCCTAACGGATTATGCAGATGGAATTGATACGCTTGCATTTTTGCGGGCCCTATAGGCCGCGCAAAAATGCAAGCGGTCCATGGTCAATGGTCCATAGTCCATTGCCTACTGCAAAATAGATGATTAGCAAGTTATGCTACTTGCAGAATGGCCGAACGAAGTATGCTATGGACTATGGACCATGGACTATGGACAACTAAAACCGAACAGAATGGCGGTTTTAGTTGTTATTATGACAGGAAAAAGCGACACTTTTAACCCAAGCTGGCAGTTTTTTAAACCCCTCAGGGCTATGCCTTTAACTATTCATTAATGATTCATATAAAAATGTGTTAAAGTGATATTTCCCAAAATGCTTTGATTAAACAGGAGCCTTAAATTTGTATCAAAGGCATGTAAATTGATACATACCCTAAGGAAACAATGTCTACTTTAACAATAAATACTCACTTATATGAAATTTCGACAAATTGCTGCGACTGTGCTTATTAGTACGGCCACTGCCTTTGCCAGCATATTTGTTTACAGCAAATACATGCAACCCCGGCAGGCAGGTCCCTATCAAAATGGCTCCAACAACATTCCTGTGAACTACACCAGCTACATGCCTGGTACCGATGCCAAGAACATAGCCCCGCCCACTGATTTTCAGTCGGCTGCAAAGATTGCGCTGCCGGGCGTAGTACACATCAAAACAAAGATCAATCCCAAACAGGTGACCAATAACCTGCAAAAAAGAAGAAGCATTCTGCAGGACCTTTTTGGCGATGATTTCTTTGGCGATGAATTCCAGGGTGAAGGCGGCGGACGCCGTTATTATGTGCCCGGGCAAATGGCTTCCGGCTCCGGTGTGCTGATCTCCGACGATGGTTATATTGTTACCAACAACCACGTGGTAGACCAGGCGGATGAAATTGATGTAACACTGAACAACAACCGTAATTACAAGGCCAAGGTAGTGGGCGTTGATCCCAACACTGACCTGGCGGTAATTAAAATAGATACTAAAAACGCTCCTTACTTATTATACGGTAACTCTGACGATGTACAGATCGGTCAGTGGGTGCTGGCAGTTGGTTACCCCTTAAACCTGGAAACCACCGTAACTGCCGGTATTGTGAGCGCCAAAGCCCGTACTATTGGTATTAACAAACGTAACCGCCGTTCTGCCATTGAATCCTTTATTCAAACAGATGCTGCGGTGAACCAGGGTAACAGTGGCGGTGCGCTGATAAACACGGCTGGTGAGCTGATAGGCATTAACTCTGCCATTGCCTCCCCCACGGGCGCTTACGCCGGTTACTCCTACGCCATACCCGTGAACCTGGTAAAGAAAGTAGTGAATGACCTGATGAAGTACGGCAATGTACAACGCGCTTACCTGGGTATTAACTACATTGATCCCATGGGCCTTTCTGAAGATGAGCTGCGCGAGCGCGGTTTACGCCGGGATATTGACGGTGTGCTGGTACAGGATGTGCCTACCAGCGGCGCTGCGGCTACTGCCGGTATTCACAAAGGCGATATTATTACGAAGATAAATGGTATTGCTACGCCTTCCATCCCGGAAATGACCGAGCAGATCGCCCGCTACAAACCCGGTGATAAGATCAGCATCAGCTACCTGCGTAACGAGAAGGAATATACGGTGAATAACGTGCTGCTGAAAAATGAGGATGGCACCACTGAGATCATTAAAACCAGCGTGCTGGATAAATTGGGCGCTGACCTTATTTCCCTGCAAAAAACCGATGCGGCCCGTTTAGGCATACGTGGCGGGGTGTTTGTAAATGATGTGGGCAACGGCCTGCTGAAAAAACAAACCAATATGAAAGCAGGTTTTGTGATCCTGAAGGCCGGCGGCCAGCCTGTAGCTTCTGTAGATGACCTGAAGAAGGCGCTGCAGAAACAAGGTAAGCTGCAGCTGGAAGGTATGTACCCTGACTATACCGGCGTGTATTATTACAATGTAGACCTGGCTGGCGGGGAAGAATTCTAATGGATCGTTTTTATTGTTCTATATAGGTTTTATAGGTTAAGGAAAAACCCGGCATTGCTGCCGGGTTTTTTAGTTGGCAGTGAAATAGTTGGCAGTCTGCAGTGGGCAGTTGGCAGTCGGGGGCAAGTACGTACACAGCATGTGTGCGTACAGGCAATAAGTTTAAGTTATTGAGGTTTTGTTTGTTAAATGTATTGCGAGGTGGAGGTATATGCAAAAAAAATGCAGCCCTGCCAAGGACTGCCAACTGCCAACTAACGACTGCCAACTTATAGGTTAATCACCCCTTTCAGCTGGGCAAAGAATTCGTCCTTTTTACGGGAGGAGATGGGAATATTCTTCTGATCGCTCATGACCACGGCGGTACCCAGGCCTTTGATGATCTTTACAATGTGGTGAATATTAATGAGAAAGGATTTATGCACGCGGTAAAATCCTTTGTCGGACAGCATTTCCTCATACTCCTTCAGGGATTTGGAGATCAGGTGCGATACATTGTTGATCAGCTGGATCTTGGTGTAGCTGTCAAAGGCTTCGCAGTAAATAATGTCTTTCAGGTCAATTACGTTATACCCGTCGTTCACCGGTATTACGATCTTGGAGAAGGCATTATCATTATTCTTCACATAATCTTTCAGGATGGATGCCAGCTCATTGAGCCTGCCTTTTTTGCTTTTTTTCACTTTTTCCAGCGCATCTTCCACCTCGCTTACCTTAATAGGTTTCAGCAGGTAGTCCAGCGCAGCAAACTTTATGGCTTGCAGGGCATATTCCTGGAAGGCGGTGATAAAGATGACTTCAAAGTTCAGTATCGGAAACATTTCCAGCAACTGGAAACCATTGTGAGGGGGCATTTCAATATCCAGGAACAGCACGTCAATGGGGTTGTTCTTGATCATTTCAGCCGCTTCATGTATATTCTGTGCTTCCCCGACCACTGTAACATCCTTACAGTAATTCTCTAAAATATTGCGTAAAATATGGATGTTGCGGACTTCATCGTCTACAATCGCAGCTTTTATATTACTCATAACATCTTAACAATGGGAATCAGAATTTCTACCAGCGTACCTTCCTTGTTTCCAAACCCAGACTTAAATTTATCAATTATTTCTAACTTTCCAACACTTCCATTAAAAGATTTTATAATCTGCAACCGCTCCTTAATGACGCTCAAAGCAGTGGATTCGTGCTTTACCAGGCGTCCTGTTTTAATACTATTGGAGTGTTCCCAGCCTATTCCATCATCGTCTACGGCGCAGTAAAGCAGGTCGTCCACCATTTCCAGCCGGATCTCCAGGTGACCGGCGCTGTTCTTAGGCGCCAGGCCATGTTTAATGGCATTTTCCACAATGGGCTGTATGATCATGGGCGGAATATATACCGTATAATCCTTTAATTCAGGCTCAATACCAAAGTGATAGGTAAAGCTATGGGCAAAACGGATCTTTTCCAGCTCCAGGTAGCGGGTAAGGAAGGCTATTTCCTCCTCCATGGATATGTAAGACTTCCGGGAGTTGTTCAACATTTGCCGCATGAGGGTGGCAAAATCGGCCAGGAAGTTCAGCGCCTGCTTTTCCTCTTTTTCCAGGATCAGGTGCTGTACCGAGTTCAGGGAGTTAAAAATGAAGTGCGGGTTCATCTGGTTGGTGAGCGCTTTGGCTTCCAGCTCGGCAATGCGCCGGTTATATTCTGTTTTCCGTTTTTCTGCCAGCTTAATGCGCCTTACAATGTAGCGCAGGATGGCCAGCACGCCCAGCATACCTATTAAAATAAGGATGCCCCTGGCCCACCACTGCTGGTACCACTGCGGCAGTATGCTTACGGAGATGGTTACCGGCTGGCTCCAGTCGCTTTTATATTTGCGGGCCCTTAGCAACAGCTTGTAGTCACCGGGCTGCAGGTCGGGGAAGGGAATAATGTTACTCATGGTGGTGGTCCAGCCACTGGCGGTATCACTGGAAAAGTTGTACTGGTACTCCACCAGGTCCGGCAGGTCAAAGGCTATAGCGCCAAACTCCACCTCAAAAGAAGTTTTGCGTTTGTACAGGTGTACAAAGTTATTGCGGGGCAGGTAGGTGGTATCGCTGTAGCGGATGGCGCTCAGGTACACAGTGGGTGGTATGGTATCTACCGGCATATTATGGTCGTTGAAATAACAGAGCCCGTTGGAGGTGGCAATGTATAACATGCCCTGCTGGTAGTATACGCCCCGGGTATCGTCCGACATCAACCCATCATTAGAGGTAATATTGCGGATAATGGTCTGCTTTTTTATATCTATAACGGATACGCCCCGGTTGGTGGATACGTATAGCCGTCCAATGCCATCATAATACAGCTGCTGGCAAATGTCGCTGGCCAGGTTATCGGCAGAAGTGATGTGTTTTTCTACCTTATTATTACGTACTGCATAAATACCCTGGTCGCTGGTGCCCACCCATAAATAGCCATCCACCCATTTCAGGTCTTTAATGCTTTGCTTCTGCAGCTCCCCATCTACAGGGGCCAGGTGCAGGTTACGGCGGGTATCGGTGGCATAGTACAAACCGTTGTTGGTGCCCAGGTAATAGGCTGTATCGCCGCTGCAGGCTATTGAAGTGATGAGGGGCTGGGACTCCTGCCAGGGAATGGTATAACCGTCCAGGAGCGTGATCTGGTCTTTAGCAGCTACCCTTACTTTTCCGGAAGCAGAAATATCTACGTCCTTCAGGTTCTTAAGCGGCATTAACAGGGCGGTCTTTTGCCGGGTGGTGTTAAAGGTGTAAAGGCCATTGTCGGCTCCTATTAATACTTCATCATTCTTGTAAGGTAAAATACAGAGTATGCTGTTACGGCCACTGGAGGTATCCAGCGTATACTGGCGGAAGCGGCGGCTGGCATCCCGGGTATTTAACACGCCTGCACTTAGTACGCCTGCATTTTGCCCTACCAGCAGCATACCTGTTTTTTTATCGCGCAGAATGCTGAAGATGGAATGGGAATAGAGGCCGTTGGTATTATCCAGGTAATTGAAGTAAAAGTTTTTGTAAGGAATGTTATACACTCCATCTCCAAACGTGGTGATCCAGATATTACCGTCCCGGTCCTTCAGCAAACCGGTAATGTAGTGGTTATCCAGCAGCTTGGTTACATTCCGGGCGCCCCGGAAAAAGTCTTTCAGGTAAAACAGGGCCCGTTGGGTACCTACCCACAGGTTATCGTTATCCAGGCAAAGGCTGGTAATTTCGTCTGTTATGCCCCAGTCGTGGCCATTGAAGAAGCAGATCACCTCTTTAGGCGTGTAGCTGTATACGGTATTCTTTAGAATAAGCACCGGGTTACCGCGGATGCGTGCTACAAAAGTCTCATCATCCAGCGGGTAAGGCGAGATCGGAAAGCTCTTTTGATCCTTGCCAAAATCGTCGTCTTTAACGTAGCTTACATGAAAATAGGGTTCCAGGGGCCTAAAGAGATCATTATGCCATAGAAAGTAGAAAAGGTTTGTTGGCAGGCGTTTGTACTTGTATTCGATCTTTTTATTATCATACAGGGAAACGCGGTTATCCGAGTTCTGGAACCAGACCATGTTGACTGAATCCTCAAAGGCATGCTGCATGTAATGCCCGTAGTTGTTGAAGATCAGGGAAGAATCGTTGCTTTCAGTGTGAATGGTATAGTTGCCATAATAAGAGGGCTTACCGTTTAATGTGAAGAACCAAACGCGTCCCCTGGTATCGGGAACCAGCTTGATCACATCATTATCGGTAAGCCCATCTTTTTTGGAATAATTGCGGAAGCGTTTACCATCAAACTTACTAACGCCGGTAGGGGTTGCGAACCAGATAAACCCGTCCCTGTCCTGTACGGCGGTGTATACGGTGGCATTGGCCAGCCCTTCTTTTACGTTGTAGTTACGGATGATGAGCCCCTGCGCCAGGACATACTTTCCCGTGCATAATACACTTAGTAACAGTAAAAGTATCGTGCGGGCGCGGCGTGTTCCTTCCAGTGTTGTATGGTAACGCCGGCCCTCTGATTTCTGGCTATTCATTATACAGATGCCTTAATAAGCGCGTGCAAACAATACCCGTTGTGTTGATGGCTTGCCTGTAAGAATACAGGTGCCTGCTTCGGGTTTATTGTTTAGTGGAATGCAGCGTATGGTAGCTTTTGTGCGTTCCTTGATCTGCTCTTCTGTTTCGGTTGTACCGTCCCAATGTGCTGCAATAAATCCTCCTTTTTCGTCCAGCAATTTTTCAAATTCTTCAAAGGTATCGGCAGGTGTAATGTGGTCGTCGCGGTAAGCTTTTGCTTTGTTGTATATGTTCTGCTGGATCTCTTCCAGCAGGTCTTTAATACGCTGTGCAAGACCGTCCAGCGAAAGGCTCATTTTTTCTTTAGTATCGCGGCGGGCTACTTCGGCTACATTATTTTCCAGGTCCCTGGCGCCCATGGCTATACGTACGGGCACGCCCTTCATTTCATACTCAGCAAATTTCCAGCCAGGTCTGTTATTATCGTTATCATCATATTTAACGCTGATGCCTGCACGTTTTAGCTCCTGCATAAGGCTGTCCACTTTCTCATCAATTTTAGCCTTTTGCTCATCATTTTTGTAGATGGGTACAATCACTACCTGCAGGGGGGCTATGCGCGGGGGCAGCACCAGGCCATCATCATCGCTGTGCGCCATTACCAGCGCGCCTATGAGGCGGGTAGAAACTCCCCAGGAGGTAGCCCATACATATTCCAGCTTATTCTCTTTATTGGAGAACTGTACTTCAAAGGCTTTGGCAAAGTTCTGTCCCAGGAAATGGGAAGTACCGGCCTGCAGGGCTTTACCATCCTGCATCAATGCTTCAATACAATAAGTATCAATAGCACCGGCAAACCTTTCTGCGGGTGATTTTACACCTTTAATAACGGGCATGGCCATATAATTCTCCGCAAAATCGGCATATACATCCAGCATGCGCAGGGTTTCCTCTACGGCCTCGTCTGCGGTGGCATGGGCGGTATGCCCTTCCTGCCACAGGAATTCTGCGGTACGCAGGAACAGGCGGGTACGCATTTCCCAGCGCACTACGTTGGCCCATTGATTAATGAGCAGCGGCAGATCGCGGTAAGAACGGATCCAGTCCTTATAAGTGTTCCAGATAATAGTTTCGGAGGTAGGGCGAATGATCAGCTCTTCTTCCAGCTTTGCTTCCGGGTCTACTATTACGCCGCCGCCATTGGGATCATTCTTTAAACGGTAGTGGGTTACTACGGCACATTCCTTGGCAAAACCTTCTACGTGGTCTGCTTCGCGGCTTAAAAAGCTCTTGGGAATGAATAAGGGAAAATAAGCGTTCTGGTGGCCGGTGTCCTTGAACTTTTTGTCCAGCACATCGCGCATGCCTTCCCATAACGCAAAACCATATGGTTTTATCACCATACAGCCTCTTACAGGTGAATAATCTGCTAAACCGCCTTTTAAAACCAGGTCGTTATACCATTGGGAATAATCTGCTGAACGGGACGTAATTTCTTTACTCATAAAACGTTAGATACGCTGATGGGCCGCTGATCTCCCGCGAATGTAATCACAGGGCCTTTGGCTTAGTTTTTGCTATAATATTAAAAGGAAAAATCTTACAAACCTACATGAAAATCAGAAAGCCGCAAACAGTTCGTTAAAAATAATGGATGTATGTAAGCAGGGACACAGGATTGTAACATTTTATAGCCCATTACCGTTTATACTTTTATATTGTTTTGTTTCCGTTAAAATAGAGTAAATTTACTATATAATTTGTTGATTAAATCAGTTTCAAAATGAAATCCACACTATATGCAGCCGGAGCCGCTTTGCTTATATTGAGCAGCTGTTCTACCGCGTATAAGTCCGCCCGTACCCCGGATGATGTTTACTACTCACCCAAGTCCGAAAAGACCTATGCGTCCAACAGCAACAACAGGCAGAACCAGGGACAAACGAGCGTAGCGGCTGCCGATGACCAGGACGGTACCTATGTTACCTACGATGATGAAGACCAGGGAGATTATGCACGCAGGTTAGACCGTTTCAACAACCCATCTTACAGTGGTTCCTACTATAACGATGGCGCTCCCAATATTTACATGAACAATTATTACGGCAGCGGTTTTGGCTATGGTTATAGTCCTTACAGCTACTGGGGCGGTGGCTTTGGCTCCCCCTACTATGGCAGCTACTGGGGTCCTTCCATCAGCATTGGCTTAGGCTTTGGCTGGGGCAGCGGTTTTGGTTATGGCTACAGCCCCTGGGCTTACAACCCATGGTATAGCCCCTGGTACTCACCGTACTACGGTGGTTATTATGGCGGCGGCTATTATGGCCACTACCCGGGCGCATATGGCGGCGGCTACTATTCTGCTCCAAGCCGTGGGTACCGTACCCGTAACAGCTTTGGCGGCACCGGCTATACCGGCAACCGTGTAATTGGAAGCAATGGTAATACCAGCGGCGATTACCGCCCGCGCAGGATCTTCTCCAGCCCGAATAATAACGGCGGCTTTAACAACGGTGGCAGAACCAGTGGTAATAATGGCAGTGGCTACCAGCCCCGCCGGATCTTCCGCTCCTCTCCCAGCGAAACCCCGACCGTAAACCCGGGTAACAACGGCGGTGGCGGCAGAAGGATCTTCTCCGCTCCTGAAAACAATTCTCCTGCTCCGCAACGTACCTTTAGTGCACCCAGCCGTAGCTTTAGCGCGCCTTCTGCACCGTCTAACAGCGGTGGTGGCGGCGGAGGCGGTGGCCGTACTTTCCGTACCAGAAACTAAATACCACCTTCTTTCCTATAGAGAAAACAAATACCCTGGCATCAAACACCAGGGTATTTTTTAATTCAGCTATACTATCTCAAAACGTTAAAAGAATGATTAAAAAAGTTGCGTTGACCTTTGCAATGACCGGGATCTGTTATGCCGTGAGCGCGCAAACCATTACGGATGCATTGCGTTACAGCACCACCAATCCAACCGGTTCATCCCGCATACTGGCTACCGGCGGCGCGGCCGGCTCACTGGGCGGCGACTACAGCTCCATGTTCATTAACCCCGCAGGTGTGGCTTTCTTTAAGACCAGCGAGGCTGGTTTTTCACTGGGTTTCCAGAACTCGTCGAACACCGGCACTTACCTGGGTACCAAGGGAAGCGATAACCGGGGTAACCTGTATGTGAACAGTGCGGCGTTTATATTTGGCGGCAGTAAGAAGAACCCCAACAGCAAATGGGAGAACTTTTCCATTGGCCTGGGCATTACCCGTACCAATAACTATAACGACCAGGTATATTACCGGGGCGTAAACAAAGAATCGTCTTTTTCAGATAACTACCTGATACAGCTGCGCGGCGTTACAGACCCGAACCAGCTAAGCAGCGACGGGCAGTATGCGCATGGCGCCGACCTGGCCTATAAAACCGGCCTGATAGGCCCCCATACTACCAATGGGCAGCCGGATGGCGCCTGGGAAAGCATTGTTCCGGTAACCAGCGGCATTACCCAGGAAAACACCTTCCTTTCCAAAGGCAGCGCCAATGAGATCAACCTTTCTGTGGGCGGTAATTACAGCGACCAGTTCTATATTGGCGGCAGCTTAAACATTCCGCAGTACCATTATGAAAGCACCCGCACTTTCCGGGAAACGAACACTTCCAGCACACAGAGCCCGCTGAACTACTATGATGTAGTGGAAGACCTGACCACTGACGGGGTAGGCTTTAATACGAAGATCGGGGTTATTTACCGGCCTGTAGCGCCTTTACGGATAGGCCTTACCTATGTATCGCCTACCTGGGCATCTTTCACGGACAATTATATTACCAGCATGGTAACCGATACCAAGGATTTTGGCGTGCAGGTGGCCAACTCAACGGAAACCAATAATGGTTATTCCGATGAGTCCAAATATAACGTTACCACGCCTATGAAGGGTATTGCCAGCTTAAGCTATGTATTTCGCCCGGCAGGCGGGGATATGACCAAGCCTTCCGGTTTCATTACGGCGGACTATGAGTATACGAACTTTTCTTCCATGAAAATGAAGATGAAGAATGGCGGCCCTAATGACCAGGCGGATTCTCAAACGCTGAACCAGGCTATTGATAATACATACCAGGCGGCTTCCAACTTCCGTGTTGGCGGTGAGCTGAAGCTGAATATTTTCGCTGTCCGCGCAGGTTTTGCCTATTATGGCAATCCCTATAAGATCAGCGGTATAGATGGTTCCCGTACTTACTATACTGGTGGCGTAGGCTACCGTAACCATGGCCTGTACATTGACCTGGCGCTGGTTTATGGCAGCAATACCCGCCAGGATCAGCCTTACACAGTGCTGCCTAACCAGGAGAATGTACCATCACCCAAACCGGCAGAGATCAAGAATAATATTGCGAATGTAACGGCGACTATAGGGTTCAAGTTTTAATTACGAATTGTATTCCATATAAAAAAAGTCCTGCACTGTCATGCAGGACTTTTTTTATATGGATAGCTTTTGCGTATACAGTATTGATGGCCGGTGTGGTACTACATCCGCTATTATTAATTATTCATTCTTCATTATTAATTAAACAGTGTGCTGGAGATGCTGCAGTACTGCGTGATGGTCGCGGGCATCAAACCAGGTGATCTCTGCATCTTTACGGAACCAGGTAAGCTGGCGTTTGGCGTATTGGCGGGTATGGGTTTTAATGAGGTCTATGGCGGTATCCAGGGAAGTGGCGCCATCCAGGTGATCGAATATTTCCTGGTAACCCACAGTTTGTAAAGCGTTGTGATGCCGGTAGGGCAATACATGCTGCACTTCTGCTACCAGGCCGGAGGCTATCATATGATCTACCCGGGTATGGATGTTCTGATGCAGGAGCTCTTTAGGTAAGGTGATGCCTATTTTAATAATGCGGAAATCCCTTTGTACGCGGGGCGCCGTTCTGAAGGTGGTAATGGAGCGGCCTGTAGCCCTGAGCACTTCCAGCGCGCGCATTAAACGCATGGGGTTTTGGATCTCTGCATTGGCATAAAAGCCGGGATCCTGCTCCTGTACCTGCTGCTGCAGCCAGGGAAGCCCTTTCTGCTCATATTGAGCGGTAATTTGCTGCCGGATGGCTGCAGGGATGGGCGGCATATCATCTATGCCTTCGCAAAAGGCTTTTATGTACAGGCCTGTGCCGCCGCACATCACTGCTACCTCATTGTTTGCAAAGATCTGTTGGGTGTATTGCAGGGCCAGTTTTTCAAACAGACCCGCGCTTACTTCTTCTTTTATGGAATGGGAATCAATAAAATAATGTGGAACGGTTTGTAATTCCTGCGGGGAGGGTTTGGCTGTGCCAATGCTTAACTCCCTGTAACACTGACGGCTATCCGCAGAAATAACAGCCGTTCCAAATGTTTGCGCTATCCGTATAGCCAGGGCGGTTTTGCCGGAAGCGGTAGGACCGGAGAGGATGATGACAGTGCGCATGGGAGGAATTAAAACGCTTCTTCGTCTCCGGCTACTTCTTCTTCATCATCCTCCGCGTTTTCGTCGTCTTCGCCTTCTTCGCCGAAACCATCTTCACTCATGCCTTCTTTATTAAGATCGTATTTTTCTTCCATTTCCACCAGCTTATCGCCTATGAGGCCTTTGGTGCCGTACTGGCTGGGGGCCAGGCCTTCTTTGCGTACGCAGAAGGGGTACATCATTTTGGCATTCTCCTCTTTGGAAATGCCGATCAGCTCAACCAGGAACGTCCAGTTCTTGGCAAAGTCATAGAGGTATATAAACTTCTGGTTAGGGGCCTTTACAGCTGCTGCAATAGGGGTATCCGACATCAGCAGGGGTTCTGCTTTGCGGGGCACATTATCAGCTTCCAGTATGATCTCACGTCCGCGCTGCCAGTTATCGTTGCTACGGTAAAAGGTGGCTTTATGTTTAGTGTCAAACTCAAAAGATTGTAAAATGCTCTGATGAAATTGTAGAAAGGTTTGATTTGGCTTTATGGCTATATCCCTGTAAACGCTTTCATCTTCTTCCCAGTAAACTCTGAATTTCAAAACCGGCATGACAAATATATGTTATAGGTTTTAGTAATGTTTTAGTAACAATGTGGCATTTACCGCCGCAAAAATGATGCTTGATTCAAGATCGATCCTTTAACCACGTAAATTTACCACTTTTATTTAACCGGGTGCAAATCCATAGCGCCGGCTTTTTCCAGCATAAATGCGTAAGCCGCTTCGTAGGTGTTGGGGATCTCCCCGTCCAGGATAGCCTCACGGATAGCGTTTTTAAGGTCGCCCACCTGCTTACAGGGCTGCAGCCCGAATGTTTCCATAATTACTTCGCCAGTTACCGGTGGCTGCCAGTTGCGGATACGGTCACTTTCCTCTACTTCCTTTAGCCGTTGCCGTACCAGCTCAAAGTTCTCCAGGTAGCGCTTTACTTTTGCGCGGTTCTTTGAGGTGATGTCTGCTTCGCACAGCATCATCAATGCATCAATATCATCCCCGGCATCAAACAGCAAACGCCGTATAGCCGAATCCGTAATACTTTCCTTTGTGAGGCTGATGGGCCGCAAGTGCAGCTCTACCAGCTTTTTTACCAGGCGCATTTTTTCATGCTGCGGCAGCTTCAGGCGTGCAAAGATACGGGGCACCATCTTCCCTCCCACCGCATCATGCCCGTGAAAGGTCCAGCCATGGGCCGGCTCAAAGCGTTTGGTAGCGGGCTTGCCAATGTCGTGCAGGAGCGCGGCCCAACGCAGCCACAGGTCTTTGGTATGGCGGGAGATATTATCTACCACCTGCAAAGTATGATAAAAATTATCCTTATGCCCTTTGCCTTCCACCATTTCCACGCCTACCAGGTCTATCATCTGCGGAAAAATAATCTTCATTAAACCGCCGCGGTATAACAGGTCCAGCCCTACGGAGGGCTTGGTGGATAACATGATCTTGTTAAACTCGTCGGTTATACGTTCCTGTGATACGATCTTGATCCGGTGTGCATTTTCCTGGATGGCTGTAAAGGCGTCAGGATGAATCGTGAACTGCAGCTGGGAGGCAAAGCGGATGGCCCGCATCATACGCAGGGGATCATCGCTGAATGTTTGCGAAGGTTCCAGCGGAGTGCGGATCAGCTTCTGATCCAGGTCTGCCAGGCCATTGAAGGGGTCCAGCAGGCTGCCGTAATCATCTTCCTTAAGGCTTACGGCCATGGCGTTAATGGTGAAATCGCGGCGCAGCTGATCATCCTGCAGGGTACCGGCTTCTACTTCCGGGTTACGGGAATGATCGCGGTAACTTTCTTTACGGGCGCCTACAAACTCTATTTCCAGCTCGTTCCATTTTATTTGCGCGGTGCCATAGGTTTTAAAGAAATTCACCGGCACATTCTCCCCTATGATAGACGCTACTTTATGGGCAAGGGCAATGCCATCGCCCACACATACCACGTCCATATCCTTGGTATTGCGGTTCAATAATTTATCACGCACAAAGCCGCCGATCAGGTAGCAGGGCACACCCAGCTCCCGGGCAGCCATCGCTATCTGCTCTAACACTTTACGTTCCTGCAAGGTACAGGGAATGTCTATAGGCTTCCTGCTGATCATACTAGAAAAAGATATAAAAACCGCAAAAGTATTCCTTTAATTAATAATTCAGAATTAATAATGAACAATAACACGTAACCCTACTCAGAATGAGTTACTTGTAATTATTGCGCCTGCTTATTCGCGTATCACATCTATACTGCCATTATTATGCAGGCGGATAATGCGGGAGGGCGGTTTTACTTCCGTATCATCCTGCCGGTATTGCACCACATAATTTACGCCATCCTTTATAAGCGGGTCAATGGCTGCAAAAGTGGCCGGGGTGGGCTGTCCGCTGAGGTTGGCGGAGGTAGATACCAGGGGTTTGCGCAGGCGTTTAATAAGGTGGCGGCAAAATTCATCCTGTACAATACGTATAGCCACGCTGCCATCTTTATGCACCACATTCGGGGCCAGGCCCAGCGCGCCTTCATAAATAACAGTGGTGGGGCGGTCAAAACCTTCGAGGATGTTGGCAAGATCCGGATGCGGGTGGGCAATGTATTGCATGAGGTCGCGTACATCGGCCAGCAGTATGACCATGCTTTTAGCTTCATCCCGTTGTTTGAGGGTGAATATATCCTGCACAGCGGTTTCATTGGTGGCATCGCAGCCAATGCCCCATACAGTATCTGTTGGGTATAGAATAAGGCCGCCTTCGCGGAGTACGCGCAGTGCGGGTGTTATGTCGTTTTCGTAAGGCATTTTTCCTTGAATGTTTTTGAAATAGGAAGTAAGATGTTTGAAGCGGATCACTTCTTACCTTTTACTTTTTTATTTTTTACTTTTTACTTCTTTATAAACGTCCATCATGGCGGCGGCGCATTTATCCGCAGTAAAACGTTGTGCGTGGATCCAGCCTTTTTCACGCATGGCCTGTGCCAGCGTGGCATCTTCCAGCACCTGCGTAATGGCATGGGCAATGGTTTGCGGCTGCAATGGATCAACATACAAAGCTGCATCCCCGGCGGTTTCTGCAAAGCAGGAGCCCTGCGATGTTATGACCGGTGTACGGCTCCATAATGCTTCCAGGATGGGAATACCAAACCCTTCAAAGATGGAGGGATAGACCAGCGCCTGTGCGCCCTGATATAACAGGGGCAGATCCGTGTACGCGGGGCGGCGCTGTTCATTCAACCATATAACCTGCTGCTGCAGAGCGTTTGCGGCTATAAAGCTCTTTACTTTCTTTTTATAGGAGCCGCCATCGCCCAATACCACCAAAGGTATTTTTAATTGCTGCTGCCGTAATGCCTGCACTATGCCTAACAGGTTCTTACGCTCGATCACTGATCCTACATACAATAAATACACCGGCGGCAGGCCGTACTGCTGCCGCATTTCCTGCAGCTCCTCCCCGGTGTGCGCTAGGGCAAACATGGGATCACAGCTTTGATATACCACGGCTATTTTCTCCGGCGGTGTATGATAATAAGTGACCAGGTCTGCTTTGGTTTGCTCACTGATGGCCACTACCCTATCGGCCTGCTCACAGGCATACTTTGCCTTACGGCGATAGGTTTGTACATCAATAGGATTATACTGGCCGGGATAACGTTCAAAGATCAGGTCGTGCATAGTAACCACACTTTTTATGCCACTGCGGTGAATGCCAAAAGGTATTTCGTGGCTCAGGCCGTGGTAAAGATCTATCTTGTGCGCCAGCAGGTCGCCTACCACATACCTGCTGCGCCAGGCAGCGCGGAACCAGCGGTGCAAGGGCTTTTGCGGAAGCACTGCCGGCAGGGTGGTGTTGAACATACCTGTTTGCTTTGGCGCAAAAAGGTAGTAATGATGTTCCGGGAAATACGTGGCCAGGGCACTGATCAGGGACCGGCTGTAGTTGCCCAGTCCTGTGTTATTCTGAAAAGCCCGTTTGGCATCGAAGGCGATGTTCAACTTTAGTGGTTTTGGTTTGATGGGTACCTTTTTAAGAAGGACCAGGGGCCAAAATAAGGAAAATTTTGTTGGAGGTGGCTGTGGAGTAAGAGATCGCATTAATTTCGGGTGTTTTGCAACTTTATACTGCAGTAACCGTCATATCAGCTATTAGTGAGCTACAACGAACTACAACATCAAACAGACCGGCAACTGGTAGAAAGGGTGCTGCAAGGCGACAGACACGCCTTTGGCGCCATTATAACCGGTACTGAAAGGCTTGTTGCACAAATTGTACAGCGCATGGTATTCCGGGCAGAAGACCGCAAAGACCTGGTACAGGATATTTACCTCAAGGTATTCCGTCACCTGGGTGGCTTCAGGTTTGATGCAAAACTATCTACATGGATAGCCAATATTGCCTATCATACCTGTATTAATTTCCTTGAGAAAAAGAAAATACTGCTTACCGGTGAAAATTATGAACATATACCTGAAACCGGGGCGGCTGAACAAAGCCTGCAGGGAAAAGAGCTGTCGGGGATTATAAATGCTGCCATAGATGAGCTGCCACCGGTATACAAAACTATCTTTGTATTGTTCCATAAAGAGGAGCTGAGTATCAGCGAGATATGCAATATAACCTCCATGCCTGAAGGCACGGTGAAAAGCCATCTTTTCCGGGCCAGAAAGCAATTGAAACAGATCATATTGTTGCGACATAAAAAAGACAGCTTATGAATACAGAACATGTGAACGAAGAAACGCTACAGGCGTATGCGATGGACCGGCGTAGCTGCGATGCCGTTGTTGCTGATCATATTGAGCATTGCCCGGCGTGTAAAATAGCTGCGGACAATTACAGGCTGTTATTTAGCCTTACGGCAAACCTGCCCGATGCGGCGCCGGAGTTTGACACGGTGCAGCTTGTAATGCCAATGCTGAAGGAACGCAAGTGGTTTGACTGGGTGCTGGCGGGTATTGTTGCAGTAACCGTCGCGGCTACCTTTTTCCTTTTCGGGGCCTATGGCAAATACCTGCTGGGCAATGTAAGCGGCCTTCCGTTATACCTGGCGCTGGCGGTAACCGCTGGTGTTATATTGCTGCAGGTAATAAAAATGATGAAAAATTTCCGGCAGTCGTGCAACCTTATTACGGGCGGGCTGTCTGCTTAAATGAAAACAATAATAATGATGAAAAAGAAGATCATATTATGTAGCGCTGCATCGCTGGCTGCTATACCAGCCAGCGCCCAACCTAGTAATGAACCGCTCATAGACCGGGCGCTGGTATTTGATGTGGTAAACATTTGCGGGATCATCCTGGCCCTTTATGTAGTGTCCAGGTTTATAGTAACGCTGGTGCAGCTGTACCTGGATAACCGGCTTAAAACCCGGATACTGGCTGCGGGCACGCCTGAAACGGTGATAATGCAGTTGCTGCAGCAAAAACAGGGCAATAGCCTGAAAGCAGTGCTGCAATGGGGCTGTGTACTGGCTTCGCTGGCTGCGGGCCTGGCCATTATTTATTATATGGGCCCTGTTACCTTATTATCTGTAGCTGTGCTGGCCGGCAGCATTGCCGTGGGCTTGCTGGCATATTACTTACTTTCAAAAAGGGATGTATGAAACTGGCTTTTTTCCTGGCAGCCTTTTGCCTGATCTTTTTCCGGGTATATTTTAAGAACTGGTGGCACGGGCCTCATGTTCCGGGCAAAGTGAGTATTACGGTAAGGGTCGATGACGATTATGAACGGATACAATACGCTGGCAGGATCAGCTTCTCACCTGATGAAAAGCGCATTGAGCATATGTCGCCCGGCGCTTATATACGTTACCGGCACAATGACACCAGATTCTCGGCTGAAAGCGATCTAAAAGGAGCGATCACATATGATACTCCGGGCAAGGATAATATGGCGGAAGCTATTCATGAAATGATCGCCTTCGGTTATGATGCAAAAGCAAGAATGGAGAGGGTATTTGAACGCGGCGGGGATAGCGCCCTTTTACAGGCAATACCCCAGCTCAGATCTTCAGCGGCATCAGAACTATACTTTCAGCAGCTGTTACGCAACGAAGTTTTAACAGACCAGGTGTTCAACGGTATCCTATCCTATATTGACCGGCAGCAGGGGGATAATGAAAAAAGAAAATTGCTGGAGCTGCTGATGAACAAAGCCTGTTTAAGTCCCGGTCAATGGCCGGCCGTTGAGCAAACCATCTCCCGGATCCACTCCACACCTGACCGCTTAGCCATGGAATCCCTGGCTAAAGAAAAACAACAACTGAAATAAATACGGATGAAAAAAATACTTCTGGCCTTATGTCTTACCATAACGGCCCTGCAAACTATTGCCCGGCAGGTAAAAAACCATTCTTTGGTACATACAAAGCTGGATGTAAGTTTCGACTATAAAAAATGTTACCTGTACGGCAGGGAATGGGTAAAGCTCAGGTCTTATGCTTATGCCGCCGATTCCGTGCGGCTGGATGCCAAAGGCATGATCATACGGGAAGTAAGCCTTGTAACCGGTAAAGGCAAGCAGGCATTACATTATTCTTACGATGGCACAGTACTGGCAATAAGCCTGGGCAAGCCATACAGCCCTGCAGATGCCTATACCCTGTATATTGATTATACCGCCAGGCCCAATGAGCTCAAAGGACGGCGCAGGGAAGAAAAGGGATTGTATTTTATTAACCCGGACAGTAGTGAGGACAAGCCGGTGCAGATATGGACGGAGGGAGAACCGGAGAATGCCTCTGTCTGGTTCCCTACGATCGATAACCCGAACCAGCGCACAACATCGGAGATCAGCATGACCGTGCCTGCAAAATATACTACCCTTTCCAATGGCTATCTTGCCGCGCAAAGGAACAATCCCAACGGCACCCGCACCGATACCTGGAAAATGGATAAACCGCATGCGCCCTACCTGTTTATGATGGCTGTGGGCGACTTCCGGATATACAAAGACTATTGGCATGGAAAAGAGATCAGCTATTACCTGGAGCCTGACTATGCCCCTTATGCCAGGGATATTTTCGGGCAAACCCCGGAATCCGTTGATTTTTTTTCAAGGCTGCTGGGTATTGATTTTCCCTGGAACAAGTACGCACAAATTGTGGTGCGCGATTACGTTAGCGGCGCAATGGAAAATACTACTGCTACCATGACCGGGGAAGCAGCACAAGGCACCACCCGGCAGCTGGCGGACCGGTATTATGACACCGGGATACAGCATGAGCTGTTTCACCAATGGTTTGGCGATTATGTGACGGCAAAGAACTGGGCGAATCTTTGCATGAACGAATCTTTTGCAGACCTGGGTGAGCTGTTATGGCTGGAATACAAATACGGGGCAGATGCAGCCGGCGAACATTGGTACCAGGGCCTGAAGGGATACCTGGACGATACTGCCAATGCCGCCAAACCACTGGTAAACTATGCTATTGAACACCCGCGTGAGATCTTTAACGCGGTTACCTACCAGAAAGGAGGACGCATCCTGTACATGCTGCGCAACTACCTCGGGAACGATGTATTCTATAAAGGACTGCACCTGTACCTTGTTCAAAACGCCTATAAGAACGCTGAAGCGGCACAATTACGTTTAGCCATGGAAGAAGCCAGCGGCATTGATCTTCACTGGTTCTTTAACCAGTGGTTTTTCGGCGCAGGCCATCCTGTGCTGGATATACGTTATGAATGGGATGCCGCTTCACGTACAGCGACCGTATTCATTGACCAGCTGCAGCCGGGGCATACCTTCCGTTTACCCCTGGCTGTGGATATTTATGCAGCAGACGGAAAACAGCGTAAACAGCTTTGGCTGTACAACCGGAAAGATACTTTTCATTTTAAAGCAAACCAGGAACCGCTGCTGGTGAATGTAGATGCGGACAAGGTACTGGTATTGCGGAAACAGGATCATAAAACCATGCAGGCATTCGCTCACCAGTTCTTTCACGCGCCGCTGTTCATGGACCGCTGTGAAGCGCTGGAAGCAGCGGCCGCAGCCCCGGGCAACGACACTGCACAACAGATCATTACAGCTGCGCTGAAAGACCGTTTTCCCGGCATCCGTAAAAAAGCATTGGCTATCCTTACCCAAAAGCAGGAAGACATCCGTAATATGGATCAGGCCTTACAGCGCAGGGTTATGCCTTTAATAGCCGGTATTGCAGCATCTGACAGCAATACGCTTGTACAGGCCAAGGCAATCACAACGCTGGCTGTGTTGAAAGACAGCGCTTACCTCCCGGTATTTGTAAAAGCATTATCCAGCATCTCTTACCAGGTACAGGCCGCGGCATTGACTGCCATTGCCCAAATAAACCCGCCTATGGCTATACAGTATGCTAAAAGCCTGGAGAAAGATAGTCCTGGTGTGCTTAGCAAGGCTATTGCCGGGGTTTACAGTTCATTCGGCGATGAAAGCCAATGGCCTTTTATGTATAACCGGCTCCTGAATGGCTCATTGCGGGATAAGGCGCAACTCACTCAAAGCTTTGCTGTTTTTGTTGGGCGCATCCCTGATCCCGCGCTGGCACAACAGGGCATTGAGCTAATGAGGCAGATTGCCATCCGGTATAAACAAAAAGGCGCCGGCACCTTTATATCCGGCTTGCTTGTAAAAGTGAAAGAGCAGCGTACCGTCGCGCACGATGAAGCTTCCGCCGCTGCTGCAGAAAATGCGATACAGGCAATTGCTGCCGCGCTCTGAGAAGGCGAACGATGCCTACTCTTTTTCTGAAACCAGCCGCATCCGGAACAAAGCCCTACCCTATTAACCAAATGGCGTTTATATTTGTGGAAAATTTCAACAATGGAACTAAAAGAACAAATACTGACCGCCTGGAACGACCGTAACCTGCTGGAAGACATGCAATATAAAGACGCCATCAGGGCGGTTATAGAAGCTGTAGATAAAGGCAAGTTACGTGTAGCGGAACCTACGGCAGACGGATGGCAGGTAAATGAATGGGTGAAACAGGCTATACTCCTATACTTCTGCATTCAGCCTATGCAAACCATTAGCCTGGCGCCTTTTGAGTTCTATGATAAAATGAAGCTGAAAAGTAATTTCAAAGACCTGGGCGTACGCGTGGTACCCCATGCTATTGCCCGTTACGGCGCTTTTATAGCTAAAGGCGCTATCCTGATGCCTTCTTACGTGAACATTGGCGCGTATGTAGATGAAGGCACCATGGTAGATACCTGGGCTACGGTAGGCTCCTGCGCGCAGATAGGCAAACATGTGCACCTGAGCGGCGGCGTAGGTATTGGCGGCGTACTGGAGCCATTACAGGCCAGCCCTGTGATCATTGAAGACGGCTGCTTTATAGGTTCCCGTTGTATTGTAGTGGAAGGCGTGCGTGTTGAAAAAGAAGCGGTATTAGGCGCTAACGTGGTGCTGACCCAATCGACCAAGATCATTGACGTAACCGGCAGCGAGCCTGTGGAGCTTAAAGGCCGCGTACCGGCACGCAGTGTGGTGATACCCGGTAGTTATACCAAGAAATTCCCGGCCGGCGAATACCAGGTTCCCTGTGCGCTGATCATTGGACAGCGCAAGGAATCAACAGACCTGAAGACAAGTTTGAATGATACGCTGAGGGCGTTTAATGTGGCGGTGTAGTTTGGTATTGTTGATGGCTTTGATTGAAGATATTTCAGTGATAGCGTAAAATTTTCTGCTGGGAAAATGATATTGTGAGTTGATTGAAAGATGAAGAAGCGGGAAAGAAAAAATTTGTGAAGGGATGAAATTTAAGCGGGGTGGGCATTTCAATTTTTTTGTAGAATTTTTGTTTCAAAAAATTTGGAATTTTTAAAAAAGTGCCTACCTTTGCCATCCCTTAACACGGTTGCCCAGATGGCGAAATTGGTAGACGCACTGTGTTCAGGTCGCAGCGTTCGCAAGGACGTGCTGGTTCGAATCCAGTTCTGGGCACCAAATGGCGAAAAGCCGGAGATTGATCTCCGGCTTTTCTTGTTTTATGGGTGTATTATCGTATTACGGATCAAGTTGAAATGGGATCAAGTTAAAATCTTGGGGAAGTTGAAGATAAAAATAAATGCTCAATAGCGTTACGTAGCGATGACTATTGGCTGATCGAATTACTCCTGCTAAATTTTCTTCCGTCCAGCCACGCTTTTAGCAATGCTTTTGTTGGTGGCAGCCTATTGAATGTGAGATTCCAGCCATTTTATCGCGGCTTTTACTTTTTCATCATTTGCTATATCATTGAATTTGTCAACACTTGTAATTTTTATGTCTGGTTCAAGAGCCTCTTTGTATATTTTTCCATTTCTATCAGCACCATATCCAATTGAAAGATTCATAAATGCTGTGTCGTTTATTGATATGCCTGTATTTACGGTAACCCAACCTGCAGTTTGAGAACCCAATAGAATTGTGTTTTTTCTACCCTTAAAAGCCATGAGAAAGAACTCTCCAGAACTTCCAGTGCCAGGTCCAACAAGTATAACAACTGGAATTTTCTGAGCATTTAGCTCACATTTAGGTTTCACTTCAGTTAGAAGAGTTGTGTCAATGAAAAAACCATTGCTTTTAATAAACCAATCTTCTTTTTTCTTTGTTCTAAAAGAGCCAAGAAATCCTTGCGATAACAACTGCTTCACACCCAAAATCATTGGAAACATAGCCCCGCCGCCATCTAATCTTGCATCCAGTATAATTCCCTTTATATTTTTAGTCAGCAAAATACAAAGGCTGTCATTTAACATCTGTGCTTTACTGTCATAATCTTCTTTTGAACCGCCCGGCATTGATGGTATTCGTAAGTATCCAATATTTTTGTCAAGAACCATTGTAATACTTTTTACACCTTTTTTCCATTCGTTCATTATACTATCTGAAATGGCGGACTCACCATGACGCCATTGAAACGTACTATCTTTCCAAAAAAAAGCACCATGAAAATCATTGATTGATCTATACAAATATCTCATTGTTGAACCAAGTTCATATGGATTATCAATATTTTTTGCTTGCATTAATGCATTACTTCTTAGTGTATCCCAATTAACTGTATTTGCATTGACAGCATTATTTTTCATTATTGATATAGTAGTGTCAATAAGAAATTTCACCTCATCTGATTGAGCATGAATTGAAGTTGGCTTTGCCAAAAAGGATAATAAAAAAAATATAAATATTGTTTGCTTCATAATTTTTAGGGCGTCAATTTTAGGTTGCCACTAATGGCCGGGCTTTCTGCTGTGCTGATATTCCGTGATTCCCGGAACCGAAGATGAGTAAAGTTAATGTAGTGGATACTATATTCTGTAACCCGGTTATTCTTGCCTACATTAGCCTTTCGTTATGATGATATGCGTTGCTTGTTCTCCTTCTATTCTTTGTATGTTGTTGAATCCCAGGTTGAGCATATCAATGCCAGAGAATAGATGTTCTCCTGAACCGAGGAAAAGAGGTGATATGGCAAGATGTATTTCATCAACATAACCCGCTTGCAGGAATTGACGGATAGTTGACACCCCTCCTCCAATTCGTATATCTCTTCCATCCGCTGCTTTTTTTGCTTCTTCCAATGCCGATTTTACTCCTGTGGTAACAAAATGAAATGTCGTGCCTCCTTTCATCTTAACAGGTTTTCTTTCATAGTGCGTTAAAACAAAAACAGGAACATGGTATGGTGGATCTTCGCCCCACCAGCCCTTCCACTCGTCATCTGTCCAATTCCCACGAATTGGTCCAAACATATTCCGTCCCATAATCCATGCACCTACATTTTCAAATGCTTTTTCCACAAAATCGTTGTCAATACCTTCAGTCCCATCATTTTTACCGCCCATTGCACGAAACCTTTTTGTTGGGAACATCCATGTGTGAAGCTCCTCTCCTCCTATGCCCAGCGGTTCCTTCATGCTTTGATTAGTTCCTGCTCCGAATCCATCCAGGGAGATTGTAAAATTTGTTACTTTAATCTTGCTCATAAGAATCTTAATTTAAAAGATTGCGGTCACTCAGGCCTTGCCGCTAACGGCTACGGCTTGCGATGTGGCGGTATTTGAAAATCGTCAGCCCGTAACCGAAGCTAAATTTATAACTAAAAGTTCATTGTTGATTCTATTGCCCGGTGTTATTCACCGGCTGGAGCTGAAGCCGAATAGCGAACAAAAAGCTGAGCATATATTCGTCACCCCGCCATATTGCCAAACTGCCTGTTAGCGGCTGGCATATTTGCAGGCAATATTATTTCTGTCTTGAATAACATAATAAAACTACACCACAAGCGAAAGGTTTGCACTTCGCAAGTGTCAACTGCAAATTATTTTTCAATGGATTAAAAATTGGTTGTTCGCTACCAATTGCAACAGGATTTATAAGTAAATAATACTCGTCAATCAAATTATGTTCTATTAAAGACGATACAAATGATTCACCGCCATAAACAATGATGTCCTTTCCATTCTGACTTTTTAAATCTTGTATTGCGTCCTTAATATTGCCTTTTAGAATTGTTGTATTGTCCCACTTGCTTTCCTTGAGCGTATTTGAAAAAATAATATTCGGAATTTCGCTGAACCGCTTACCAAGTTTATGTTCACTGTCATTTGCATTGTTTGCTACATCAGTCCAATATGGAATAAATCCTTCTCCTGTTTTTCGCCCATGTAAAATGCAATCTACATTATTGAGGTTCTCAATACTAAAGTCGGACATTCCGCTATCCCATTTGTTGTCAAGGGCAATGTTCATTTGTAATTTTAACTTTCTCATTTTTTAGTTTTTACAAAGGTAGTTTGGCGCCTTACAACCAGAGTAGGCAAATGCGACATTGTAAGAGTTATTTGCGACAAATAATGTGGCCGTTTGATGCTTGCCGTTAACAATCCTGACAGTATTTACTTATAACTTATTGATATTTAACCACCTGGAAGTTCAGTTCTGGGCACCAAATGGCGAAAAGCCGGAGATTGATCTCCGGATTTTCTTGTTTTATGGGTGTGCTAATGTTTTGCGGACGGGTTTATAAACCTTTGGCCCATTTGAGGGTCATAGCCACAATGCTACATAATCTTATCTTCGGTCAAACTGCTTTTCAATTACTTTATTTTATCCGAAGAAAGTTTGTTGCTTGATGTTGTTAGTCCACAACTTAATAGAGCAAAACATACCGGTAGGCAAAAGGGAAACAGTTTTAAATATTTCATTTGCTTAAGTTTTTTTAAATTATATACGTTCAGCCGCTATTGCACAAAACCGGTGTTAGCGGTTCGGATTTTGCCTGCTGGTTTGCCCAAATCATTTTTTACAATCCCCAGTACATGACCAGTCGTATCCTTGAAGTCTTTAAACCTTACTAAGTCAAATTGCTTGTTGTCCTCATTGAATTTTGACGGTCGTATGACTGCAAATTTGTAAAAGGCATCTTCGTGTCCGCCCAATTCAACATTTTCAAAATAAATCGTGTCATGCACAATTTTGTAATTGCCCTTAATTTCAGTCACACCAAAGCAAACACGTTTCTCTCTGAATGTATGATTGTCTTTTAACTTGAAAGTAGTCATACAATTTGCAACTCCTTCTCTTTGAGCAACTAATAAATCGTCACCACTCAGTTTATCAAAATCGATTATTCCAAAAGGAAAAATGAATGTTAAGCATAAAACAATCGCCATTAAGCTAAGCATTATTAGACCAGTCCTGTCAACAAGCTTTTCTTTGACGGCGAAGTATAGTTTTCGAACAAAGGCTATTGCAAGTCCAAAGTAAACAAGTACTAAAATCAAGAAAGCCAGTATCGCAAAAAGACCGAGCTTACCTTCCCAGAAATACGCCGTGTTAACAGTCAGGAAGAAAGCAATCGTCGTTATGATTAGTCCTTTATTTTTCATTTTTGAATGTAGGTATAGGTTGGCCAATTGTGATTCTGGCTTTTTATACGCCTGACAGCAATTTGACAACTACCCTTTACAATAGTATTGATTTTTAGTACCTTGAGAATACGGTATTGAGTACTACACTAAAGCCGATTACGATTTAATGCAGATTGTTCTTTCGTTAAGCGCTGCTAATTGCGATACTTTTTGTTGGCTGCCGTTTACTTTTTGTCTTCTGTCTGCAATAGATCCGCTACTCCAAATGCAATCCCATACGCATCTGTATTTTCAGAATTAGTTAAAATAATTATTGCCGTTTTATCCTGAATGTAACGAAAATAAACAGACTTAAAACCAGGCAATGAACCTCCGTGATGTATGAATGGTTTCCCATTTACTTTATTTGTCATCCAGCCATAACCATAATAGATAGCTTCATTGTCCATTGTAAGAGGAGTTTTGATTGTATCGTCCCACATTTGATCCCAATTTTTTTGTGTAAGCAATTTGTTATGCTGCATGTCCATTTCCCATTTCAATAAATCATTTATGTTTGAAAGGAAAGCCCCGCTAGGACGTAAAGCAATATAGTTTGGTGCATTTAATATTGAATCGTTCGCATTTTTTATGTACCCATCTGCTCTGTCGGGAACGATTGCTTCCAATGATGTTGTCCTGGTATTGCTCAAACCTCCTTCATCAAAAATACATTTCTTCATATATTCAGGAAATGACAAGCGGGATGTAATTCTAATTATATCAGCTAATATAAAATAGCCAAAGTTGCTATACTCGTATTTTGAGTCTGTTGGGAATGCCAAACTATCCGTAAATGCGGTTTTAATATAAACAGAATCTGCCTGCTCTTTCATTCCATCAAAGCCCGGAGGGTCCACCGGTAGTCCTGAAGTATGGTTAAGTAAATGGCGGATAGTAATATTATTCCATTTTACAGGCGCGCCTTTTATGAATTTTGTTACCGGGTCAGATACTTTTAATTTGCCTTCCTGCACCAATTTCATGATGCCAACCGCGATGAATTGTTTGCTAATGGAGCCTATCTTATAAACAGTTTTTTCGGATGCAGGAACATTCAATTCAATATTAGCCCATCCATAGCCCTTAGCCTTAATTACTTTCCCGCTTTTTACAATTCCTATTGATAGTCCAACAATCCCTTGTTGTTTCATTTGACTGGTTATAAAAATATCAATACTGTCTTGCTGTGCGATTGAAGCAAACGGTAAAAAAGAGCATGTTATGAATAGAATGAAAATAAACGGTCTCATAATGTAGTATTGAGTGTCCCGAATAGCAGTCATCGTTAAATGTAGCGTGGAAGCCAAAGCCAGCCAATCTATTTGCAATCTCTTTGAAAAGCTTGGTGTCTAAAGAAAATAGCACCCGGCAACTAATATACGCAATTCTTATGTACAGGATGTACAGGATCTCCAAAAACTACAGTACCCCGCTAACGTCGAAGCAGCTCCAACTTTTGCTTTACCTGCGGATCATCAGGTTCTATAGCCAAATACTTATCATACTGCCTGATGGCCTGGGCCGTATCGCCTTTCAGCCGAAAACTTTCGGCAAGGTTGTAATACCCGCTGGCAGACTGGGGGAAACAGGTGATGCTGAACAAAAAGATGTTTACCGCATCGCTGAATTGCTTGTTGAATAATGCCACTGCACCTAAACGCTCGAGCACTGATTCGCGTAGTTGTATATTGGCAGGCTTCATTCTAAACTCATCTAAGGCCGCAGACAGTCCTTTTTCATGAATTATGCTGACGATGCGCGTTGTGTAAAAATAACCTGCAGTGGCGGCCGATGGCCCGGTCAGCATGTCTTTGATGGTATTGCTGATCTCCCAATAATCTTCTACTTCTCCATTAGTAAGTATGATCACTGTATAATCAAGATCTTCATAGATCATCAGTTCATTGGCAATACCGAAATGTCCGCCAGTGTGGCCCAGGACATGGTGTGCATTGATTGTATCTGAGCTAAAGCCATACCCGTAAAATCCCTTGCCGTATTTTACCCGCCCCTGAAGATAGGTTGCTGTATATTGTTTATTGAGCAGCTTATATTGCAGCAATGCATTAGAGAATTGCAGCAGGTCCCGGGCGGTGGAATAGCCGCCACCTGCCGGCGTACCTTTTATTACGTTTTGCCATGTATTGTTCTTCCAGTGCCCTGGCCGTTCCGGATCCATTATGTAACCCGTGGCCAGTCCTATATTTATCTCATCGAGGGCATAAGCACCCGTATGTTTCATGCCTGCAGGGATGTAAATATGTTCATTCACATAATCATCATAGGATTGATGGCTGACGGCTTCTATAATAAGTCCAAGCAATATGTATCCACCATTACTGTAAAGGAAGCCGGCGCCCGGCGTAAAGGCCAGCGGTTTGTTGATGAACAGGGGCAGATAGTCGGCCGCTGTCCGGTATTTCTCTTTGGCCGCTCCTGCATGTTCTTCCCAGAAATTACCGACTCCTGAAGTATGGGTCAGCAGCTGGTGAATGGTAACCGAATCTCTGATGGCCTTATTGGAAAGACCGGGCAGGTATTTACCTACTTTATCTTCCGGACTAAGTTTACCAGCCTGGTACAGTTGCATAATCGACAAGCCGGTAAACATTTTGTTCATGGAGGCAAGATTAAACTTCGTTGCCATTGTATTTTTTCTGCTGTATTCACGGCTGGCCCAGCCATAAGCTCCCTGAAAAATGGGTTGCCCCTGCCGGGCTACAAGTACTACCCCGCTTAAATGCTGGCTGCGTTCCATCTCTTTCAACTTGTTAGTCAATAGGCGTCGGATCGTAGCCGCGTTCTGCCCATGCGCAACCAGGATAAGTAATAGCAAGAGCCCCGTTCCCCAACATGCTTTTCTCCTCATAGAACTTAAGTTATACTGTATTATGGCGCAAAGTAAAGGCAGGAAGCTGAAACGGAATTGTACAAATGTAAAGCGGTTATAATCCCCGCTTAAAGTGATGCATTTTGGGCTATAGCCGTGGGGGGGAAAGGAACATCCAGCTAATATATTCGGGGTCAATATGGGCAATATCACGGAAGAATTTTTTTGGCGGCATACCCGTCAATGCTCTGAATTCCCTGGTCATGTGAGACTGATCAAAATAATCGAGCGCGTAAGTGAGATCGCTCAGGCGGTTACCGGGCTGCTTTTTCTGTTCACTAATACTTTTCCGGAGGCGTATAATCTTTTTGAAATGGCCAGGTGTTAGGCCAAGATGTTTACGAAACTCGTTAGTTACCGTTACCCGGGATACGCCCAATACAATTGCCTGTGCGGTAACAGAAGCCATCTCTCCTGCCTCTGAGAATGCATGAACCAGTTGCGGCAGAAAAGGATGCTCAAACCTTTTCAGTTTTCCCAGCCAGTAGCTCTCGAGAGCTTTTATTTTATCAGCTTGTTCTGTGATGGACAAGATACGCTGCATCGATCTTTCATAGTCAGGGAAAGGTTTGAAATCGGTATAATCTTCCTTTTGAAAGGTGCTTAGTGGTTCATCCAGGAAAGCATTCAGGCCGAGTGGTTTAAAATATGCCGTTATTTCGTTAGCTGCTCCCACATAACGCACCAAAACCGGTTTGTTGAAGTTAGCCACCAGTTTGGTCTCAAGCGGTGTTTCCGGATCGTATGTTATGGTCAGCTGCTGTTTATGGTGAACGGTCCGCGTATGCTGACTGATCACAACAATGGAAAAAACGGATGGAAAAGTAAGATAGTTTATGGGCTCCTCCTGTGCGGATCGCTTTAGGATGTAAAAGCATTCAATATATTTCTGCAGCTCACTGCTGCCGGGCTTTAAAAGGGATACTTGCATAAGTGAAATCTACAGATTAATTTATCAAAACTAACTGTTCAAAAAAATTTGGTAAAGCAAGTTCTATTCCTATCTTTGCACCCCTGAAACATTTTAATTGCCCAGATGGCGAAATTGGTAGACGCACTGTGTTCAGGTCGCAGCGTTCGCAAGGACGTGCTGGTTCGAATCCAGTTCTGGGCACCCAATGGCGAAAAGCCGGAGATTGATCTCCGGCTTTTCCTGTTTTATGGCTGTAGCAATGCTATGGGATAGGCTTCAACGCTTAGTTGTCATCTACCAAACGTATATAATACACTGGCGATGTTGATGCGCCGTTCAAAGCCTTAAATTTTACGCGTATCTGGTCTTTGTTTTTCAACAGGGCGGCGGGAATACGGTATTCAATATCAAAAAACCTTGATTGATTCCACCTGTTTGTATTGTTCTCTGCAATCAGCTTTTGATCATCAATATAGATCTCAAAGTTCCTGTTACCCCATTCAGCGCCCCAATAGCGAACCATTAAACTAAGGCTGGTGTCGTGGTTGGTGGCAAGGCTATAGCTGAAATAACCGCCGTCAAACGCCTCCCGGTAAAACTGGTCCTGCGCTGTTCCTTTTCTTGATCTCTCAGCCTGCATCGCATGATCAGCTTCGGGCTGCTGCTCACCGGCGGCAACAAAGCTTACCGTACGGTTTTCAAGCGCCAGTTTTTCTTTTTCAACTGCGGTAAGTGAATCCAGGTAAGCATGGTATTGTTTGTTGGATAAAGCCATCCAGTAGATCATATAACGTGCGTCATGTATCTGGTAAAAAGGTTGGAGTTCCGTGCCGGCTGCATTAATCATTTTTACTCCCGGCATAGTAAAATGCAACGGCGCATCTTTCACCGGAACAAGGCTGGCCGTGATCGCCGGCAGATCATCCTCAATAACAATGGGGGCTTGATCTACGGGCAGCTTTTTGCCGCTGGCTATATGCCCCCAGCGGCTGTCATCCGCAATCAATCCTTTCATATCCTGTGTACCTGTTTTTGCGCCAAGCAAAACAGGACCGTGCATAATGGCAATATAAGCAGGCACATTTGGCAAATGCTCAATGGTATTATGCATTGGCAGCTTTACTTCAACTACATCGCCTTTCTTCCAGCGGCGGTTAATGGCGACATATGAAGATGGCTGCCCCTCAAAGGGGACAGGTTTTCCATTCACTGTAATTTTCAATGCACCAGCTGCTACCCATCCCGGATAACGTATCATCATTGGAAATGAAGATGCGCCCCCTGTAATAACCAGCCTGGTTTGCTCTTCATACGGAAAGGCTGTTTCCTGCCGCAGTTGTATAGCCTTTTCTTTCCAGTTTAAGGCAGATGCCACAAACAGGTTTACGTATAGCGAATCGTGCGAGTGCGTGTAAATAAACTGGTTATACTTGCCGTGGTTCTCCATGCCTGTTCCGACACAGCACCACATGGCTTCATTGGGAGCGGAATATACCCGGTAGCTGCGGGGGCGAACGGGCGTGAAGTACACATAACCACCTGTTTCGGGATTTTGCGTTGATAGGATGTGATTGAGCATTGTTCTTTCGTAGTAATCAGCATACCTAGCTGCGGGCGTCATCCGGAACAGATCTTCCGTAAGCTTAAGCATATTGCTGGAATTACACGATTCAGGACCTTCCACGTCATTGATAAAATCAGTACATGCCTGCGCGCTTGGAAAAAACTCGCGCCGGCTGTTGCCTCCAAAAGCGAGCGTGCGGTTTGCCGTAACAGTTTGCCAGAAAAATCTGCCTGCTCCTTCGTATACGGAATCACCGCCTAACTCACCGATCCTGGCAAAGCCAATTGCCTTAGGCACCTGCGTATTCGCATGTTTGTTATCAAGGTTATCGATACCCTCAGCCATTGAATTGAGCAACATTCTATGCGAAAACCTTTTAGCCGCAGCCAGGTATTTTTCATCACCGCTAAGCTGATATGCATCTGCCAGTACTTCATTCATCCCGCCCTGCTCTGTATCAAGCATCGCCTGCATTTGATCCTCCGTTAACCCGGCGGTTATGCTTACCGCCCAGCCGCAAAACTTAAGAAAGATATTCTTTGCATCCTCATTGCCGGCATATACCCAGGCATCCCTTAAGCCGGCATACATTTTATGTACATTGTACCATGGTACCCATGCTGCATGAAAGGCTTTAAAATCGCCCTGCTTAACAGACAGCCAAACGGCCTTGCTATAAGGTACGCCGCCCACATAGCCTGTGCCCCAGTCCGCGTGTTGTTTTGTATTGGCATCCTGGCAGGTCTTTAATTCCGCGATCATATAGTTCAGGCGCTGCCGGCAGCCTGCATTGCCGGCAGCAGCATTTATAGCCATTGCAGTTAAATAATGGCCGCCGATATGGCCATCTAATCCATCCCAGTTTGCATAACTTGAGTCTTTCGGCGTTAAGCCTGCTTCTTTGCGGTAAGGCGCCAGCAAACGGTCAACATTATACTGCATGAGCGTTTTAATGTTCAGGTCTCTGGCCTGTTTAAACGGACCGGCCAATAGCTCAACGTCACTCAACGGAAATTCGTTGGGATAAAGCCTTGATTGCGCCACAACACCAAGGCAGCATATATTGCAGAGTATGTAAAAAAGAACGATCTGTTTTTTTATACTATAGCTGGTGGGGTAGAATAATATTTTCATAACGCAAATCCCTCTTTTATTTGTCAGAATGACATTTAATAACATCTCCGAAAATATTGCGGCCTGTAAATGCCGCATGTATGTGTTTACAACACTAAAGTATTGAAAAAATCCCAAAATGCAACCGGCTCCATCTCCACCATCTTCCGGCATCAAGATAAGTGCCTAATTACATTTTAAGGAATTATTACATATATAAGCACCATTTGCCGGCGGCAAAAAACCGGCAATTTTTGGTTTTTAATATTTATGTTTATATTCGAAATGCTTTCTCATTCCACGATGTCCACGAACCAAATAAAAAATTTAAGCGAAGATGAGTTATTAGAGGGGTTGCTAAATGGTGACACCTACGCTTTTGATTATATTTTTCATAAATTTTACGGTGCGTTGTGCTTATTTGCCACCCGGTTAACTTCGGATAAATTTACAGCGGAGGAAATTGTTCAGGACATTTTTTGTAAGCTATGGAGTAAACGTACTGACTTTCACAGCCTGAACTCCATTAAAGCCTTCCTCTATATAAGTACCCGCAATGCTTCCATGAACGCCTTAAAAAAACAAAGCCGTAAAATGAAGCATGATCTGGAATTTGCTTTTTTTACAGATGGGTTTGAGGAGCCGTTCATCAATGAAATCATTTACATTGAAGCCCTTCGTGAAATTTCAGCTGAGGTCAATGCCTTACCGGAGCAATGCGGGAAAATTATTAAAATGATCTTTGAAGATGGGCTACAGCCTAAAGAGATCGCAGATAAACTTGATATTGCCATCAGTACGGTTTACAATCAAAAAATGCGTGGGCTTTCCATTTTAAGGAAGCGCCTCTCAGACAGAGGATTTGCCGTTTTAACATCTTTAATATTATCTATTTATTTCAAGTAAGCCCTTCCCTCCCCCATTTCCTCTATCCGGTATACCCTCCCCCCTCCCATCTATACATCACCTTTTTACCGCCGGGTTCGCGACGCCGCCGGAAAAAAATTTTTTAAACCTTTTAGAGGAAACGGGATAGTAAGTTGTTTCTATATTAACACCAAATTAATTGTCATGTCCGATAAAAAGTCATCTGATCCATTTCATGTAAGCAGCCTGTTGGCACGCAAGCTTTATGGTACCCTGACGGCGCCTGAGGAAGCTGAGCTGGAAGCATGGCTGAATGAAAGCGCTGATAACAGAGCGGTGCTTGAAAAGCTTTTGAGCGAAAGCATCCGGAAGCAGGAAATTGAGCATTTACATGAATTTGATGAGGAAACTGCGTTAAAGAAGGTCTGGGCCAGGATCGGGGAGCCCGAAAACACCGGCAGCAATACTTTGAAGGGTTATATAATAAAGATTGCCGCTGCAGCAGCCATTGTTATAGCGCTTTCTGTTAGTTTTTGGATATATAAAGCTAAATCACCTACAGAGCGGTTATCATATCAGGCAAAAAGCACAGAGATCCCGCCTGGCGCCAATAAAGCAATATTGATCCTGTCTAATGGTGCTAAAATAGATCTTCAGGCGGCCCAAAGCGGAAAGATCGCTTATCAGGCGGGGGCGGTTGTGAGCAAGCGGGCAGACGGTAAAATAGATTATGCTGCTACTGCTAAACCAGGTACAGCAGCTGCGTTAAACACTTTATCGGTTCCCAAGGGCGGGCAATATGAACTGACGCTTCCGGACGGTACCCTTGTCTGGTTAAACGCCGCCTCGTCATTAACATTTCCCGTTGCCTTTACCGGAAAAGAACGCCAGGTAAAGTTAACCGGGGAGGCCTATTTCGAAGTAGCTAAGGATCCCGGCAAACCATTTCTTGTGAATGTAGATGGTAAGCAAACCGTGGAAGTGTTAGGGACACATTTTGATATTAAGGCGTATAATGATGATCCCGAGATCAGGACCACTTTGCTGGAAGGCTCGGTAAAGGTAAGCTGTAAAAACAGCCATGCCATTATAAAACCCGGGCAAATGGCTGTTAATGATCTGAAAGCGCCTTTGTCTGTCAGGAATGCAGATCTGGACGAAGTAATGGGCTGGAAGAACGGATTGTTTGTGTTTAATGATGAGCGTATGGAAGACGTGTTAAGAATAGCTGCAAGATGGTACGACGTGGATGTAGAATACCAAACCGATGTTAGTCAAAAGAAATTAAGGGGCATAGTATCTAAATACAACAACATCCGGGAACTACTGGATAATATAACAATTACATCCGGGATCCACTATAAAATAGAAGGAAGGCGGGTCATCTTAATGAATTAATCTTACTAAAAAGAAATTACCGCAGAAAAAACCAGGGGCGTTGCAACCGCCCCTGGCGAAACACAGCCCCGGGAGCTGTGTGCGCAGGTAATCATTATAGTCGCTGTTATCAACCAATTATTTAATTAACCTGACATTCAAATGTATAGAATTTATCCTGCATTTGGACGCGGATGTCCATTCCATGTCCAGCCTAAACTGTGGAGCGTTATGAAACTTTCTTTTTTAATCTGCCTTATCGCCTTTATGCAGGTAAGCGCATCTTCAAAAGCTCAGAAAATTAATTTAAATAAAAAGAATGCCCCGTTATGGGAAACGTTAAATGATATCCGACAGCAAACCGGTTACAGTATTCTTTGTGACCCTGATATTTTGGGCGCTGCAAAACCTGTTACTATTAGCATAAAAGACGGATCACTGGAAGATGCTTTAAAAATATGCTTTCATAACCAGCCCCTTAATTATGTGATTAATCAAAAAACTATATTAATCACACCTGTGAAATCGTCCGCCCCCATAGCTGATCAATCTACCAGCACTATCCGGATAACGGGAAAGGTGACCGATGAACAGGGTAGCCTGCCGGGGGCAAGCATCAAACTGAAAGATTCCAATACCGGTACGGTATCAGACGCCAAAGGCAACTACTTCCTCAATGTTCCGGATAACAAGGGGACGCTTGTTTTTAGCTGTGTTGGTTATTTAACACAGGAGATTCCGATCGAGGGGCGCACTACCATTAATGTTCAGCTAAAGGTGGAATCAAAAGGATTGAACCAGATAGTGGTGATCGGTTATGGCACGGTCCGTAAAAAAGATCTGACCGGCTCAGTTTCCTCCATAGGATCAACTGAAATAAAGTCGCAGCCTATTAACTCTTTTAACCAGGCATTGCAGGGTAAAGTATCAGGTGTACAAATTACACAGGCATCCAATTCACCGGGTGGAGGGATAACTATTCGCGTGCGCGGCGGCAACTCTATTTCCGCCAGCAATGATCCTTTATACGTTGTTGACGGGTTTCCGATCTCCGTACCAACTGCCGCAAATGGGGCAAGCGGAAGCGGCGCCAGCTATGCCAATCCACTGTCTACTATTAATCCAAATGATATTGAATCAATAGAAGTTTTGAAAGATGCTTCCGCTACGGCAATATATGGTTCAAGAGGAGCTAACGGCGTTGTGCTGGTAACTACCAGGCGTGGAAGATCCGGTCAGCCGAATATTGAGTTTGAAAGCTACGCAGGTGCGCAGGAAGTTGTAAAACAATTGAAGCTGGGGAATGCTATGGATCATCTGAATTTAAAAAATGAGCAGCTTTCCAATCTGGGTTATGCTTTAAGGTTTGGAAATCCTGACGGGCCTTATCCCAAACCCGTTGCGTCCTACGGTGAAGGTACCGACTGGCAAAAAGAGATCTTCAGGAGAGCGCCGATGCAGAGCTATCAGCTGTCTATTACCGGAGGCTCCGACAAAGTGCGCTACCTGGTAAGCGGAAACTATCTCAACCAGGATGGGATCGTTATTGATAACAACTTTAAACGTTATGCTTCCAGGATCAATTTAGATGCTACTTTGAGTGACCGTATCAAAATAGGGACCAACCTTACCGCATCACGCACCATCAATAACGGCGTTTCTGAAGGCCTTGTTGCCGGCCCTATATATGAGGCCCTGACCATTTCGCCAGCCAGTCCGGTTTATGCTGCTGATGGCAGCTACCAGTTACTTAACCTGGGCCCGGGTACCGGCTTTGCGAGCACTCCTAATCCCGTTGCCATGCTGCATACTTCTACCAACCTGCTTACAACAGATAGGCTACTGGGGAATGTATTTGGAGATTTCAGCATCCTGGAAGGCCTGAGGGCGCACATTAGTTTTGGAGCAGATGTTCAAAATTCATTCAGGAATGTATTCTTTACGCCGCAAACACTTGCAGGCAGCGGCCGGAATGGCTATGGAAGCAATGGCACTTCGGAAAATATCAATACTCTAAATGAAAACACACTTACCTATACAAGGAAAATAAACAGTGATAATGCCTTTGATGTACTGGCCGGTATAACATTTCAAAGCAATAGAATGCAGCGTACCTACCAGGAAGCGGAGAACTTTCCCAACTATACCCTGGGAGCTAACAACCTGTCGGCAGCTACTACACTGGATATCTCCAGCAGCAGCTTAGAGAAATGGGGGCTAAACTCTTACCTGGCCAGGATAAATTACCGCTTTAAGGATCGATATCTGTTCACCGTCAGCGCCCGCGCAGACGGCTCATCACGTTTCGGCGCTAATAATAAATATGGATTTTTCCCTTCCGGTGCATTTGCCTGGCGTGTATCCGATGAAAATTTCTTAAAAAACAGCCGCATCATAAGCGATCTGAAACTAAGGGTTAGTTATGGTATTACCGGTAATGATGGCATTGGCCTTTATAACTCCCTTTCGCAATACACTATCGGGAAAACGGTCTTTAACGATGTTGAGGTGCTTACCAACCAGGTTTCGCGCATTGAAAGCCCGGATCTGAAATGGGAGAAAACTGCCCAGCTGGATATTGGTTTTGACGCCGGTTTTATGAATAACAGGATCACCGTTATTGGCGATTATTATCTGAAAAAAACCAGCGGCCTGCTGCTCTACGTGGATCTGCCGGCAACTACAGGCGCCACCAGCGTGCTGCGAAATATTGGGAGTGTACAAAATAAAGGCTTTGAGCTTGCGGTTAGCACGGTAAATATCGACCAGGGTGCAAACGGATTTAAATGGACCACGGCCGGCAATGTATCCTATAACCAAAACAAGGTAATATCCCTTGCTAATGGCGTGGATCATTATTTTTCCGGATTAACCATTATAGAGGTTGGAAAGCCCCTGGGTTCGTTCTATGGTAACGTATTTGACGGTATATGGCAAACAAAAGAAGAGATTGATGCTGCAGGTCCGTTAGCGCAGGCCGGCAGCTTGCCCGGCGCGTACCGCTGGAAGGATATAAACGGCGATGGCATATACAATGAGTCCAGCGACCGCAAAGTGCTGGGCAATGGCCTTCCTAAATTTATTTTCGGTCTAACCAATAATTTCTCTTACAAAGGGTTTGACTTTTCCTTTTTCCTGCAGGGTGTGCAGGGTAACAAGATCTATAACAATTACACTACCCTGATCGATGCACAATATAACCACCTGAAATCATATTATGCGGATCACTGGACTGCCACGAATCCCAGCAACTCAGCCGGCGCTATACGTCAATGGGTTTTACCGGCTGTTTCTGATTTTGCAATAGAAGATGGCTCATTTGTGCGGCTAAAAACTGTCACTTTGGGTTACCAGCTGCCCGGTTTTACGAAAGCCATAAGAAGAGCCCGCGTTTACGTTAGTGTACAAAACCTTCTTACATTCACTAACTACAAAGGCTATGATCCTGAAGTGAACGGCGATTTCAATAGCAATACTCAATATGGGGTGGATAACTTCAATTACCCACCGTCCAGGATCTACATTCTTGGTTTGTCCATTACTTTATAATTAAAATCTGACAGATGAAACTACAATATAAGCTATCGAACAAAGCGCTGTTGGCAGGCAGTTTTCTGGCTATCGCAATAATGCTTGGGGGAGGCTGTAAAAATAACCTTGTTGAGGTTCCCTATTCGTTCCTGGGAGAAGAAAACTCTTTCAAAACAGCAAGTGATGCCACCGTTGCGCTTGATGCGGTATACGACAGACTGCGTAATATTTATAACATGACGATGATCAATCTTGCAGATGTAAATTCTGAAGAGCTGACCGTTCAATCAAACGTTGGCGCAAGCACATTAGAGCTCGATAATAATCTTTATTCAGCATCTAATCCTTCTTTTGATGCGTTTTATACAAACTGCTACCTGATGATCGACCGGGCAAACAGGGTTATTAAGAATGTGCCTGGAATTACGATGGATGCAGCCGCTAAAGGGCAGATCATTGGAGAAGCGAAGTTCCTGCGGGCATTGATCTATTTTGATCTTGTACAGGCTTTCGGGGATGTGCCACTGGTCACCGCTCCTACTTCCGATGTGGTGAATGTCAGCATAAAACGCACACCTGTGGATGACGTGTATTCCCAGATCATAGCTGATCTGAAAGATGCTGTGGCCGCGAACCTGCCGGCAAAATATACTACCCCGGGAACGATCGGGCGGGCAACCAGCGGCGCTGCGAAATCACTGTTGGCAAAGGTTTATCTTACCCGTAAAGATTATACCAATGCGGCGGCTGTTGCCAAGGAAGTGATAGACTCAAAGGTTTACAGCCTTTTTCCTGATTACAAAAACATCTTTCCTCCTGAAAACAGAAATGGCCAGGAGCATATTTTTTCGGCTCAGTACAGCTGTATAAAAACAACCTACGGCAGTACAATGGCCGAATCTTTTGCCATTTATTTTTCGTACCCGATTAACCAGGGCGGAGGAGCTTACCAGGCAGATTCCAATTATGTAAGATCTTACCTGCCCGGCGACTACCGGAAACAGGTTACGATCATTACACAAAAGGTGAACCCTGCAAATAACGCATTAGTGCTATCGCGTACCGGCCCCGCAGTTGATAAGTACTGGGACCCGGCGCCCTGTGCCGAATTTGCCGCCCGGAACAACTTCATGATCATTCGTTATGCCGATGTGCTGCTTATCTATGCCGAAGCAGTTAATGAGATCAACGGACCCACTCCGGATGCTTATGATGCAATAAACCAGGTGCGGACCCGTGCGAGAAATGGCGATCCATCCGCGAATCCGCAAAACCTGGCAAACTTATCACAGGGCCAGTTCAGGGATGCCGTTTTAGTGGAAAGGGGCTGGGAGCTATGCTTTGAAGGACACCGCCGCTGGGATCTGCTGCGGACCGGCAAATACATTAGTACCCTTCAGGCAGCAGGAATACCTGTTTCACAAAAAAACCTGCTTTATCCTATTCCACAGCACCAGATAGACGTAAATGAGGCGCTTACGCAAAACCCAGGCTATTAAAATTTAAAAATGAAAAGAAAATATATAATCATGGCTATCCTGATGCTTTACGCATTAGGGAGCCATGCTTCCGGTGAACCCACGGTGATAGTGTATGGAGCTACACCGGGGGGCATATCAGCTGCAGTGGCGGCTGCACGGCAGGGCGCCAAAGTTATTCTGATTGAGCAAACCCGTCATGTGGGAGGTATGAATACCAGCGGGATCGGTACCGCCGAAACTGAACACATGATCGAGGAAACCATTTCGGGCATTCCATTGGAGGTTTATACCCGCATTGGCAAATCTTACGGAAGCAATAAACCCGCCTTTTATTTCGAATCGCATGTGGCCGAAAAAATATTCCTGGATATGCTTGGCGAACAGCATATATCCATCATCTACCAGGCCTACGTAGATAAGGTGAATAAAAAAGAGAACGCTATTCAAAGTATTGTATTGTCAAACGGAAAAACAATCCGTGGCGATGTATTTATCGATGCAACCTATGAAGGCGATCTAATGGCAAGAGCGGGGGTATCTTATACTTATGGGCGCGAAAGCAGATCTCAATACAATGAATCGCTTGCCGGGATCCGTCTTTTAGATAAACCGATCGACGTTTCGCCGTATGATGACAACGGACATTTACTGCCCGGATTTGTAGAGGCAAAAAACTTAACCAACGGCGAAGCCAATAAAAGGATTATCAATTACAATTTCCGGGTAATGATGTCTACCAACGCTGACAGGGTACCCTTCCCGGCGCCCCTGCATTATGATCCGAACCGCTTCATTACGCTTAAACGGCTGTTGACCGCTCAGCCCAATATGAAGCTGACAGATATCATTGATATCTATTCCTGGAACTATCCACCAGGAAAGTATGAAACCAATAACAAACAAAATGCAGTGATCTCATTAGGGCTTTTTGGTGGTAATACCGGGTATCCGGATGCAGACTACCAAAAAAGAAAACAGATCTACCAGGACCACAAGGATTGGACCCTGGGTTTACTTTATTTTTTGCAGCATGACCCATCCGTACCCAAACCATTGCGTGATGAGGTGAACCACTACGGCCTGGCCCCGGATGAATTTAAAGACAATCATAATTTCCCCTATTATTTATATGTGCGGGAGGCCCGGCGCATGATTGGCAGCTACCTACAAACCCAGCGGGATATTTTTGATGAGCCAAAGAAACCTGACGCTATTGCTTTGGGATCACATTTTGTAGATTGCCATCATGTGCAAAAGGTAGCTATCTCCAAAACGCAATACATTAATGAAGGCCGTATCTGGGTTAAAGTTGAACAGCCGTATGAACTTTCCTACCGTATTATTACGCCCAAACAAAATGAATGTACAAATTTACTGGTACCCGTTTGCGCTTCAGCTTCTCATGTCGGCTTTTGTTCTATCAGGGTTGAAGTTACCTGGATGCAGCTTGGCCAGGCCGCAGGTGTTGCCGCAACAATGGCAGCTAAAAATAAAAAGCCGGTACAGGAAATAGATGTAAAGCGGTTGCAGGAGACTTTAAAAGAAGCGGGCGTGCTGCTTAACCGCGATGAGCAGCATTGGATCAATAACGACAAATCCTGATGTTAGACAGGCTTTATTGCAGGCACATAAAACCCGCGGCTATCGCGGGTTTTATTATTTATACAACTTTTCAACTCATTACTTCGGCTTTCCAGGATCATCTGCAGGGTTTACATACGTTACTCCTGAAGGACCGTATCCTGTTATCTGAACTATAACGGCTTCGCTCCTCGTCATTGCAAAATGGTTCTGATCCGGAATTTCGGAGTAAATACTTCCAACAGGCAGCTTTTTCAATTTACCAGCATCAAATACGTCGCCGTATCCAAAATACCAGGTTCCTGCTACCACAGTACACATCCTGTCATCCGGGTGCAGGTGGGCCGGAATTTTTGTGTTTGCCGCCACCTTTAACAAAATAGTGTAAAGCCCAAGTTTGGAAGGATCGCCATGAATAACGATGACCTGTACAGCGCTTAAGTTGGAAGAACCCGGAGCAGATACTCCGGCTGCTTTTGTATTGATAATTTCCTGCTGCGTCATTCTCAGCTGCCCGCTGGCGTCAGACTGTGCGTTTGCCGAAGTAACAAACAGCAATAACAGGAATAACATGCTTAATTTAATGGTGTGCATAAATTTCATTTGTTATTGATTACTGAAAACTCATTCTTTTGCGAGCAAAAATCCAAGCAGATCCTGTTGTACCTGCGGGGTATTTTCCTGCACGATCCAATGCCCTGCTCCTTTAATGATGGATGATGTTACATGCTCCGCAACCAGCCTGCAATGCTCCGGCAAAAAGGCGCTTGCGTATTCGCCGGCCATTGCTAGCAAAGGCATTTTTAACTTATGCTTCATGAACTCCTTGTTATCCAAAGCATCATCGTTAAAAGCGGCAAACCAATGAAAAGCGCCGTATGTTGATCTTGGGGTGCGGTAAGCACGTATAAACTCATCCGTTTCTTCTTTAGTAAATGCATTTTGTACATGTCCTACAACCGGCCAAAAACCTATTAGAAACTCTTTTTCCTTACCGGCAACAACCTCCGCGGATGCAGGCAGGGCAAAAAAGCCGAACCACCATGCCTTTGCTCTTACTTCGCTCCAAACAGGTTCCACGCCGGGCAGCAATGCATCCAGCAGCGCCACTTTTTTCACCTCGTTACTGTACTGCGCAGCATATGCATAGGCTACCATCAAACCAATATCATGCCCCACTACATCTATGTTGCTGTAACCAAGCTGCTTTACAAGCCCATGCAGATCCTGTGCTAATTGTTTTTTTGTATAACCGCTATCCGGCTTACCGCTTTCACCAAGGCCCGGCAGGTCAGGTGCAATAACTGTAAAATGTTTGGAGAGCTCCGGCAATAAACGGTTCCACATATACCAGTTTTGCCCGAATCCATGGATCAGCAATAATGGCTCACCTGAACCACCTATAACATAGTGTATGCCGGTACCATTAATATTGACCGTTGCGCTTTTAAAGTTGGCCGGTGGCTGCGCAGGCTGCAACGTTGCTGTAATGGTATCTGTATTAACAGGGCCGGCGGCTTTGAGATCCGGCTGGGGGTTATTACAGGCCGCAAACAGAAGGCCGGCAACAAGAACGATTGTTAATTTCATAGCAGAAAATTTTATGTATTTATTTAAATTTGGTTCCGTTATGGGGTTTGTTCACTATCACTACTTTGCCTGCTTCTCTATCCATTCAAGAATATAATCAGCATCCTGCTTCCAGGTTGATTGGCCCAGAACAAAGTGATTGCGCCCTTCAAACTCCTTGTAATCGGTAACAGAATTACTGTGCCTGTACTTTCTGTAATTGGCGTAGTTGAGCGAAGCAGGTATGGTATGATCAGCGCTGCCTGAAGTAAGCAGCAAAGGGGCATGCGGGTTTTCAAATTTTATTCTTGCAGCCTTTGTTATGGTGTCTCTCACAATAAGCTTTGATTCCGGTATAGCAAATTTGTAGTAGGCCTCTTTTTGTTCATCAGGGCTCATTCCATTGGTGAATGCATATTGCCACTGCTTAAAGGACATTAAGAATGTTCTTTGGGCTGAGGTAAAAAAGCCAAGCGGCCCCCAGCCAGCTTTTAAAAATGATAGTTTAAAAGTAAAGATGCCCTGTGGCGGAACGGAGTGAATGGCAATCCCCAAAGCACCCAGCCCCTCCTGTAATAAAAGCTGAACGATGAGCCCTCCTATTGAATGGCCGATCAATATGGGTTTTTCCGGCAATGCTTTTACCATGGAAGCATAATGGTCAATTAATGCCGGTAACCTGATGGAGGCTATCTCTGGGTTAGGATGACTATTACGCAAAGCTTCAGGAGATGCATTTTTATGAGGCCATGCCGGGGCAATGGTTTGGTAACCCTTCTGCCCGTAATAGCGCCGCCACTCATCCCAGCAATTGTTGCCTACAAAAGCGCCCGTAATAAAAACTATTGTTTTTGGAGGAATATTTTGCACGATCTATTTTTTGGTTAATAATTGTTTACCAACACCAAACAAAGTGCCACCAACCTAAATGAGTATCAATCAGATACTTGATGAAAATGAAGTAGAAAACCACCGCGAAATATCGCGGTCCTAAAACAATACCACGAAATAGAACGGCATTAATTGTATCTTTAAAAGGATAGCAAAAGCAACGTATATTTAGCTCCCCAAAAACATCCCGGGCACATGCGAAGGCAAATTAAATATGTGTTTATGCTGGCGGTACTGATCTATTCTGCGGTTGCTGCGCAGCAACCAGATCACAGCGCCGATGGTTTGCTATTGCAATTAAAAAAAAGTAAAGAAGACACCGTAAGCGTAAACCTGCTTTTGCAATTAAGCGAACACTATTTTAAGAAAGCATCCGGCGGCACAAAATATCTTGATAGCGCGCTGGTATATGAACATGCTGCCGAACAGCTTAGTAAAAAGCTGAATTATCCCAAAGGCATTGGAAATAGTTACGAACAGCTCTCCAAGATCCTTCATGTACAAAATAATACGGCCCAGGCCAGGCAATTTGCGGATAAGGCTATAGAGATCTTTAAGGCACACAACTTCTTTTTAGAGCTGGGTTATGCTTATTATGACCTCTCAGGCTACTATTCAATAAATAATGCTGATGAACTAACAGAAAGGATCCGCATAGTAGAGGAGCTTTCTTTCCCTGCATTTCAAAAGTCCGGCAGCACCTTAAAAGAAGCTGATATCCTGAAAGAGCTGGGCGACCTGGTGCAGCTAACGGGGAATTATTCAAAAGCCTTATCTGTGCTGCATCGTTCCCTTCAGTTATACCAATCAATTAAGCATCCCAATCTTGAAGATATTTGTGACCTTTTAGGCACTGTTTACAGCGTTACCGGGAATAATGAACAAGCTTTAAAATATGGATTGCTTGCCGTAAAAGCTGCAGCATCCATTAATGACACCACTATTCAACTGGCCACCATTTTCAACCGCATAGGCTCAACCTATAGCCGTATGAAAAAATATAATGCTGCCTATGATTATTTTCAAAAAGCGTTATATGTGGCGAAAAAATATAACAGCACTGAAACCATTGTTTTACTAAGCTCTAAGATCTCAAGAACGCTTATCGCATTAAACAAACCACAGGAAGCGCTGGAAATTTTGCAGGAGGCGCAACAAAAATACCCGTCAAAGGATATTTATTCACAGCTATATCTCACCGCAAGTTTTTTGATCACTTATAAAGAATTAAGGCAATACCAGCAAGCTCAAAAATATTGCGATCAGCTCTTAGCTATTTCCAAAAGGCTCGATAAATATGAGCCGGACCAGAGTGAGGCCCAATACCCGGTGACAGAATTTTACCTGGCAACGCATCAATATGAGCTTGCCCGTAAACATCTTGCCGGAACAGACACTTTTTACAAAGCCATTCAAAGCCCTTTAGAATTAAACCACAATCATTATTTATGGTTTAAGCTGGATTCCATACAAGGCAATTACCTTGGCGCCATTACCCATTACCAGCTCTATAAAATGTTAAGTGATTCTTTATTAAATGAAACTACCAGCAATCACATCGAACAGCTGCAGATAGCGTTTGAAACCCAGAAGAAAGACCAGGATATTAAGATGCTTGAAAATGCAAGCAAGCTGCAGCAAAATAAGCTATCACAGGCCAATCAAACCCGCAACTGGGTTATTGGTGCTGTGATACTGCTGCTTATTATCATAGGCCTGCAGGCCAATAATTCATGGATCAGGCAGCAGGCTAATAAAAAACTGAAAGCTCAGCAAAAGGAGATCGAAAAGAAGAACCTGGCGCTTCAACACCTGGTTACAGAAAAAGAATGGCTCATAAAGGAGATCCATCACCGGGTAAAGAACAATTTTCATACGGTATCAGGCCTGCTGGCAACACAATCACAATATCTCAAAACAGATGAAGCTATTGAGGCTGTAAGTGAAAGCCATCACCGGATCCAGGCCATGTCGCTCATTCATCAAAAGCTGTATCAGTCAGAGAATTTATCCGCCATCTATATGCCGGATTATGTATATGAGCTGGCAGATTACCTGCGGGATAGCTTTAATATCCGCAAGTCGGTTCAATTCAATTTACAGATCGAGCCCATCGCATTAAATCTTTCACATTCCATTCCGCTTGGGCTCATTCTGAATGAAGCTATTACCAATTCAATTAAATATGCTTTTCCGGGTAATAAGAACGGCACGATCAATATTTCATTAAAGTATAAATCTGAGCGCAATTTATTATTAACTATCAGCGATGATGGAGTGGGGCTGCGGCAGGATCCCGCTACCCCAGTTCCTCAGTCAATGGGCATGAAGCTTATGTACGGATTGAGCGAGGATATAGACGGAAAATTCAGCATCAGCGGTTACAATGGAACCGCAATAAGCCTGGAATTTATTTATGATGGCTGACAAAGACCTTTGCTATCATAAATAAGACTAAAAACATTTATTCCATATGAAAGAGAAAATATTAATTGTTGAAGATCAGTTTGTGGAAGCTGATTATCTCAGGCTGATGCTTACGCAGGCAGGTTATATTATTACCGGCATTGCACGGTCGGTTTCACAGGCGGAGCAGCTCATAAAAAGTGAAAAGCCCGATTTTGTGCTGGTAGATATCTTTTTAAAAGGTAAGCAAACAGGGATTGACCTGGCCAAACAGCTCTCTGCTGATAATATTCCGTTTGTTTATTTGTCGGCCAATTCAGATGAGGAGGTACTGAATGCAGCCAAAACCACTGAACCTTATGGCTTTTTGGTAAAGCCTTTCAGGGAAAAAGATCTGCTTGTTGCGCTTGAAATTGCACACTACCGCCACAAACACAACCAGGAATCGAAATGGCGCAGTGAAAAACAGCTGACAAAAGATCTGTATACTATTGAGAAAGAAGAAGGGAACTGGAATACAAAAGTTATTGAAACGGCTAAAGTGCTTCAAAAGCACCTGCCATTCGATTGTGTGGACGTGAAATTCAAACCCCTGGAAAGCAGGCATTACAGTGGTTTTGCTTTTATGCGGGCCGGGTTTAGTGAATACCAGACCATTGACCTTAACAGCCTCTCAAATATGTCAGGAAGGCCCATGGAAGAAATTAAAGACCTGCTTGAGCATAACTCCATTGACAATACAGCAAAGTGGTATAACGGTGATGATTTTAAAAAGTTATTTCCCGTTCATCCCATGAAAGCGTTGTTTGCAAAAGTGTTTGGTTTTTCTTCCAATATTGTTTTGCCGTTCATAACTTCCGACAGCTATATGTTCTCGCTTAGCTTCTTCCGCCGCCTGGAAGAAGGTTATAATGCAGAACATCTTGACCTGCTTTTCCGGCTGCAACAACCCTTGATCGCTGTTATGAACAGTATTTCCGCTAATGAAAAAAGATCCGCATTATCCATACACCATGAGCTTACCAGCATTCCCCATCGTAAGGCACCTGATCCCAATCCGGATTTTGGAACTATTATCGGGAAAAGCCCTGCGCTGTTGAATGTAATGGATCTGATAGAGCAGGTAGCCTATTCAGATACTTCTGTTCTATTGCTTGGGGAAAGCGGTACCGGGAAAGAAAAAATTGCCGATGCTATTCATAATTTATCTCCCAGGAAAAACAAGTCCTTTATAAAAGTGAATTGTGCCGCATTGCCTCCCACCTTAATTGAATCTGAACTATTTGGCCATGAGAAAGGGGCCTTTACCGGTGCGAATGATAAACGTATCGGCAAGTTTGAAAAAGCTGACCATGGGACTATTTTACTGGATGAAATTGGAGAAATGCCCCTTGAACTGCAGGTAAAATTACTAAGGGTATTGCAGGAAAAAGAAATAGAAAGAATAGGCGGCAGGGATACCCTGAAAATCAACGTAAGAATTATTGCAGCAACGAATAAAAACCTGGAAAAAGAAGTTGCAGAAGGGCGTTTCCGGCTTGACCTGTATTATCGTTTAAATGTTTTCCCCGTCCGGCTCCCGCCCTTGCGTGAACGTAAAGAAGACATTCCTGCGCTGGCCTATCACTTCATGAATTATTACAATCACAAATCCGGGAAAAAGATCAGTGGTATTTCAGACAACGTTTTAAAAAGCATGATGGCTTATCACTGGCCCGGCAATATCCGTGAACTTGAACATCTGGTAGAAAGAAGTATTTTGCTTGCCAGGGGCAGCCTGATAGAAGAAATTCAACTACCGGCTATTCCAAAAACATCAGCAGCAGGCATTGAAAGCTCGTACATAAAGACCATTCATGAGAATGAGCGGGATTACATTATTTCAATCCTGAAAAAATGTAATGGAAGGATCTGGGGTGCTGGAGCGGCCGCTGAAATTCTAAATATTCCCCCTTCTACATTAAAATCAAAGATGAAAAAGCTGGGAATTAAAAAGGAGTTCATTCCATAACAATATAGATGAGCTGCTGCCGGCAATTACTTTTTAATCAATATGCTTATATTTGTTTTTGGCAGTTGAAAAAAAGCTAAAAGTTCTGAACGGCCGCAAGCGCATGAAACAGCTATCCCTTACATTGATCGCCTTATTTTTATTATCCAGCCTGGCCTCATTTTCCCAATCCAGCCTTCAACTGGGCGCATCAGGCGTTTTCTCAAAAACGAAAGGTTATGGAGCAGAGATCGTTGGCAATGCTCAGGTGGCAAAAAACCTTTCCATCGGCTTAGGCATCAAACCCATGAAATTTGAGGAACACAGTAAATTATACATACCCGTTTTTGCCACGCTAAAATATTATTACCCGCTATCAAAATGGAGGCTTTATGCCAGTGTGGACCCTGGTTATGGCATTTACCCCATGGAATATCTTTCGGGCGAATTTTATAATATTCGCAGGAATGGCGCAATATATCTATCCGGCGGTTTTGGTATCATGGGGGCTTCTGCATTAGCGCCTTACGCGTCCATTCATTTTACAAAATTCGGGTTTACGGAGCATATCGGGCTTTCTTCGCAATACAGGCCTATCAGTACTTTAACCTTTACTGCCGGAATAGCGCTGAATAAGCTGGCTTCAAAAAATGTATTTGACCGAAGCACCCCTTCCCCTTTGCGCAGCCAGGACTACTATGAAAAAAGAAGTAAAAACCAGAAAACGGCTGCCTGGATTATATTGGGGAGCGGCGTTGCACTATTTGCCGGAGGTATCATTGTTGCCTCCCAACACAATGACGATGGAGCTGAAGCAGCGGTCCCACTTGTTTTCATGAGCGGCACCGGTATTGTTACCTCTCTTGTAAGCATCCCCTTTTTTATCTCTGCGGGTAGTAATAAAAGGAAAGCAATGCATCTTTCTTCCCGTTTCGAAATGCAGAAAAGCCCTGTTAAAATGCAAGCGGGGGTATTGAGCAATTCCAATCCGGCGCTGGCGGTAAGATTAGATTTTTAAATACGGCCGGCCCATTATGATCATCCGCCACACCGGAATATTACTGAGCTATGTGGAAGCGCTGGCAGGATGAAGGACTTTTTTCGTTTATGCGTGCCCATGCTGATTTTGTCGTTTTTTTCCAAACAGGCAATAATAGCCGTTTTATACCTTTGCAAAAAGCATACAATCTATGGCAGACACTTCCAAAAGCAAATTGAAACATGAGCAGGTACAGTATGTTGAGTTCCTGTCAAAAGACATTAGCCGCGCCAAAGAATTTTATACAAAGAGCTTTGGCTGGAAGTTTACCGATTACGGGCCCGACTATACGGCATTTGAGGGTACATATGTAGATGGCGGATTCACTTCCGGAAAACCGGTAAAAGGTACTGTTTTAGTTATCCTCTATTCAAACGATATTGAAGCTACCCGACAGAAGATCGTTGCGGCAGGCGGCACCATAGTAAAAGACATCTTTAATTTCCCCGGCGGCAGGCGTTTTCACTTCACAGATCCGGATGGTTATGAGCTGGCGGTTTGGTCTTTGGAGTAAGTCCGGCAGCGTACACCGCATGTCCGTAATCGGACAGCCTGGCGCAAGCAATGTTTCACAAAACATTAAAAAACAACAAATTATCCTTTGGCATAGGCATTGACGCGAAAAGGCATTTTCAATGCCTATGTTTAAGAACTACTTTAAGATCGCCCTCCGCAATCTTGCCCGCAATAAAGTATATGCTTTCATTAATATCGCGGGGCTGGCCATTGGCCTTGCCTGCGCGATGCTGATCCTGCTCTATGTAAAAGATGAGGTTAGCTTTGACCGTTTTCATCATAACGGCCCTAATCTTTACCGGATTGCGCTAAAATCAGTTCATCACGGCTCTGAATACCAGGATGGCAATACCGGCCTTTTACAAGGGCCCCGGTTTACACAAAATGTTACAGGCATTAAATCATTCGTACGCATTCAAAGCGGCAGCAGGGATTTTAAGAAAGGCACGGAAGTGGAAAGCAGGGACCTGCTTTATGTAGATTCAAACTTCCTGTCGGTATTTACATTTCGTTTAACCGATGGCGATGCAAAAAATTGTTTAAGGCAGCCCCATTCAGTGGTGCTTACCAGGGATGAGGCGAAAAAACAGTTTGGCACTACAGCGGCTGTTGGCAAATTCCTCCTGCTCAGGGAAGACAGCCTGTTTGTGCCTTATAAGGTGACTGCCGTAACCGATAACTGCCCGCAAAACTCATCTATCCAATACAAGATACTGCTACCCTTTAAGGAGAACGAAGCAGATGCAAAGAACAATGATAACTGGTTTAGCTTTTTCCTTAACACATTTGTGCTGCTGGATGACCATGCGAATCCGCAAACAGTATCGGCCCAGATGCAACGGTTCTATGAAAAGGATGCAGCGGAGGTTTTTAAAGCCATCAACATTAAATACGGCACCAGTGAAAGTGAAGATGCCCAAATGGGCACCTACTTCCTGCAACCCTTCCGCGAAATGCATATGAGTACAACGCTGCCGGCCCAGAACGGATTGCAGAACGCCAGCAACCCGATGTATGCCTACATTCTTTCCGGAATAGCCTTGTTTGTGCTGCTCATTGCGTGTATTAACTTTGTGAACCTGACGGTGGCCCGTTCTGTAAGGCGCGCCAAAGAAATAGGCATCCGTAAAGTGGTGGGGAGTGAGCGGCGGCAGCTTGTGATCCAGTTCCTGGGAGAGTCTTTCTTGTTATGCGCGATTGCCTTTATCCTGGCCATACTGCTGGCACAGATAATACTGCCGTTCTTCAATGAGCTGTCGAATAAAAAGCTTGCGATCGTTTACTTACTTGATGCCAAACTTATTGCTGGTTATATTGCATTGTTCCTGCTAACCGGCCTGCTGGCTGGCTTTTATCCTGCCCTGGTATTATCCGGTTACAAACCGGTTGAAACGCTTTATAGCAGATTTAACCTGAAAGGTAAAAGCTACCTGCAAAAATCGCTGGTGGTTTTACAGTTCACCCTTGCTTCCTTTTTAATCATTGCCACTTTTACGATCTATTCCCAATTCAATTACCTGACAAAAACAGACCTGGGTTATGACGACAGCAATATTGTGATGGTCAATAAGGATAACCTGGCGCACCAACGGGCAGCCATCTTTAAGGCGGAGCTGCTCAAATATCCGGATATTGAGTATGTTGCTCCTAAAAATAGCGGTTCGTGGATGACGGGTGCAAAGCTGGATAATGATTCTTCCATCAGCTTTGCATGGGAGACCGTGGATGAATCCTATCTTCAAACCTTAAAGATCCCCTTGCTGCAGGGCAGGAATTTTTCTGCTGATTTCCCGTCTGATTCCGTTAATTCAGTGCTGGTCAATGAAACATTTGTAAAGAAAGCGGGATGGAAAAACCCGGTTGGCAGATCCGTCATTTTTAACTACCAAAATAATAAGGTTTACCAGGTCATTGGCGTGGTAAAAGATCATCATTTTGCTGCGCTCAATCAGAAGATAGCTCCGCAGCTGTTCACCATGAAGAATTCCAACCCATACGGGACTTTTTATATTAAGATCAGGCCCAACACGGCTGCAAGAAGCCTGGAATATATCCAAAAAATATTCAAGCAGTTCTTTCCTTTAAGCCCCTACAGTTATGTATTTAAAAATGAGCAGAACCTGAGAAGCTACGAATCGGAAGCCCGGTGGAAACAAATAATTTTGTTTGGGGCCGTGCTTACGATCTTTATCTCCTGCATTGGTTTGTTCGGCCTCTCTGTTCTATCTGCACAAAAGCGCACCAAAGAGATCGGCATAAGAAAGGTATTGGGAGCTTCTGTTCAAAGCATAGCTGCCGCCCTTTCTAAAGACTTTATAAAGCTGGTTATGATCGCGCTGATCATTGCTATGCCCCTGGCCTGGCTGGCAGCGGGTAAATGGCTGGAAAGCTATCCCTACCGGATCACCTTGAGCTGGCCTATTTTTGTTTCAGCGGCGGTCCTGGTGGTAATGATAGCGCTTTGTACAGTGAGCTTCCAGGCAATTAAGGCGGCCTTTGCCAACCCGGTAAAAAGCTTAAGGACGGAATAAATAATTTCTTTCTCTTTGATAGGCCTGGATATTGGTCATAAATCTACCCATTTATGGGTATTGATTATCAGCAGCTATTGTTCTAACTTTAGTTACATGCTGAACAACCCCTCCATGGCATTGCACCCTCAAGCTAAAGACAGGAGAGGATGATTTAATACTATCCAAATATGAAAAAGACCACGAACCCAAAAAAGCTCCAGCTGATGAAGATCAAAATTTCAAATCTCAGTAAATCAAAACAGGCGGCCCTGAAAGGAGGCGGTATTTGTGTGACCTCCTTTGAGGAAACCTCCTGCACTACATGCTCCCGTAAGGAAACCCTTTGCGATTGCATTTGACAGGTAAATGAACAGTGTCAAAGGTTATCACTGTGAACCTTTGACACTGTTGATAGTTTTATGGATCTTGGGGGTATGGCGCGTTTATTACACTTTTCCACGTTAACAGTTAATCCACTTCCTCCATGAAAAAAAATGCTATCCATTTGATTGCCTGGTTATGCCTTGCACTTTTTTCCGCCTGTAAAAAAACAACCCCTGATAAGCTAATTGCTAATGATGCCAATATGCTTCATGGTGCTACTGCACTGAATGAGGCAAATTTCACGATTGAAAACACGTTCACAAATCCGCTGATACCGCGCGGTGCTGATCCCTGGGTGGCCCAAAAGAACGGCATGTATTATTTCACGTACACACAGGGAAGTAAATTAGTGCTTTACAAAACCAGCGCTATGACCGAGCTGGCATTGGCGAAACAGTACGATGCATGGATCCCTCCGCAGGGAATGCCGTACTCAAAAAACATCTGGGCGCCGGAGCTTCATGAGATCGACAATAAGTGGTACTTCTATTTTGCCGCCGATGATGGCTCTAACGCCAATCACCGTATGTATGTGGTTGAAAATAGCTCTGCCGACCCCACACAGGGCACCTGGGTATTCAAAGGAAAGGTTGCCGATCCTGCGGATCAATGGGCGATAGACGGAACCGTTTTTAAATATAACGGGCAAATGTACATGTTATGGTCTGGCGGCAATGCAGGCGCTGCACCACAACGTATCTACATTGCCCAAATGAGCAATCCCTGGACAATTACGGGCGCGGGAGTGGTCATCTCCAGCCCCACCTATTCCTGGGAAATGAATGGAAACGCAATTAACGAAGGCCCCCAGGCGATCATTAACCCGGACGGACGCCTGCTCATAGTGTATTCGGCCAGCGGTTACTGGGTGGATACTTATTGCCTGGGCTTACTAAGCCTTAACCTGAACGGTGATCCTATGAATCCTGCTGATTGGGTAAAAGCATCCAATCCTGTTTTTTCAATGAACGCAGATAGCGGCGCTTATGGCCCGGGCCACAATGGTTTTTTCAAATCACCTGACGGTACGGAAGATTGGATCATTTACCATGCACGCAGTGCAGCTGGCGGGGGTGGCCGCAATGCACGCATACAGAAATTTACATGGAATGCAGATGGCACGCCTGATTTCGGTGTACCGGTAAAGATCGGTTCTCCTGTGCAAAAGCCTTCCGGTGAACCGATACGGAAGATGTATACAAAAGAGAACTGGTCAATTGCCGGATTCAGCTCAGAAGAGCTTAACAATAGCAGGTTAGCGATACGGATAATAGACGGCGATCCCACTACGCACTGGATAGCACGTTATTCCACCGCTGCTACCAATTACCCTGATCATTGGATCACGGTAGACATGGGACATATTTCTCCCGTAGATGGTTTTGTTTTCATTCAGAAAACCGGCGACCGGAAAATAAAGGAGCTGCAGGTATTGGTGAGCAATGACAACCAGACATGGGAAGATCTTGGTATCACTGAGCTGCTTAATCTCTATCCTGATAAGCAATATTTTAATCTTCCTGCAAGGAAGCAATTCAGGTATTTTAAGCTGGTACCCATATCGGGGCTTGACAGTCAACCTCAACCCGGCCTGGCGGAAGCCGGCACCTTTATCCTGGATAATTGAGTTTTGCCTGGGGTTGGCCTAAAAGTAAAAGAAGCTTTCAGGCTGGCCCCATTCCGTACCTACTCAATAATCCGTGATCTGGTGCAGGCCTTTATTCTTCAGCTGCTGTAAAATATGAGCCGGCAATTCAGGACTGCTTAAAGGCAGGTCCACCGACAGCTTCTCAAAATCCTTTGCAGGTACCCGGTCAAATATTTCGTTCAGCGCTACCGGATCTTCATTAAAACTAACGCAGGTACTTACGAAATTCATTTGATTCACACTGTAACCTTTTTGCTTCAGCTTACCGGTTGCATCTTTCAGCCGGCCGATAAAATGTCTTTGGCGGATAAAAGTAGTGCTGTTCATGATGATGAAAATGTAATCGGCATAAGCGGTGATCTTGCCGTAATACATATGATTGTCCTTGCCGCTGCGTTCCACCAGGTATTCATCGCCGGATCGATATATTTCCATAGCTGAGCGCCTTACCCTTTCCTCTTTAGTACCAGGGCCTGTTAAGGGCAGGTTACTGTTGTAGCAATACCAGCATCCTGTAAGGTGATCCAGTAAAGCAGTGTTGACCACACCCAGCGGAATATTGATCTTAAGTTCATGGAAGCTGAAAACCGCTGCGGCATTTGTGAGAAAATCCATATAGCTGTCGTAACCCAGTATGCCGGCTATAATATTCATTTTCCCAAAATTGGGGCTGCTGATGTCTGACAATGCTTTCCCCGCCTTTGCAGCCTTCAGTCTTTTGATGATGAGATGCTCGTAGAAGTAGTTATCACCCAGGAAGGCGGTTTCCTGCTGCGGGTGCTTTCCTTTCTGCATTAACTTATTGAACTCTCCTGAAATATACAGCCACTCTGCCTTTGACACATCCTCCCACCTGTTCTTCCTGATAAAATGATGGGCAATGTAATTCATTAACCGTTCAAGTTGTGCCAGCTCGTCCTTACTCATAATACGATTTTAATACGAAAATAAGTCTTCAAAGGATAATTCCAATACGTCCATCTTCCGGGATAGCGGCAGCTTTGTATCAGCATGAAAAAACAAACAGTTATGAAACAAACAACAGCAGCGCTTATCAGCAGGGAAGAACAGGACCAGCTCTGGCAAAAGATCGCGGCCTTTCCCTTTGATGACCCTGGCGCCAAATTCCCCTTTTCACGCAGACTTGCCAGGGAAAATAAATGGGACTATGATTTCGGGCTACAAGCCATAGAAGAATACCGGAAATTCATTTTCCTCTGCTGTATTTCGCCACAAGGCGCCTCTCCTTCTAAAGTGATCGATGAGGTATGGCATTTACATCTGATCTACACGCAGAACTACTGGGAAGAATTTTGCGGCAAAACATTGAACCGAAATATTCATCACTATCCTTCAACAGGCGGATCACCCGAAAAAGAAAAACACAAAAACTGGCGGGCAGATACGCTTGCGCTCTACCGCGATACTTTTCATACAGCGCCCCCTCCGGCTTTCTGGGACGATAGGTATTTTCCTTCCCAAGGCCGCTTCAACTTTCTTTACCGGTTCTTAAAAAGAAGATCTCTCCTTCTCCTTCCATTACTGATGCTTGCGGCCTGCAACGGACCTTCCAGCGGGTATGCCCCCTTTATCATTATCATCGCAATAATAGTCTTTGGATCGATCGCGACCGCCTCGCAGGGAACATCTGCAGATAAAGAAAGAAAACGGGATGAAAGCAGCGGCAGTAGTTGCAGCAGCGGTGGATGCAGCAGCGGGTGTGGAAGTGGATGCGGAGGCGGGTGCGGAGGTTGCGGTGGTTGTGGAAGTTAATTAAATCAAAAACAAACTTATGAGATTAAAACATGTAATGCTTTTGCCGGCAATGGCTGGCTACCTCTTACTCCCCTGTTTGTATGGCGGATTATTCCTGTCCAGCTATATCCCGTATCATTTAGCCGGCAAACAATTCCTGGTTTGGTACCTTGTGCACATGGCAAGCGGGCATTTGCTCCTGTATCTTGCTGACAGGTATACTTCCCTCAAAGCAAATAGATTATCCAATATTTTCCTATGGATGACCCTTATAATATCCGTGAGCCGGATGTGCCAGGGCTTGTATCATCATAAACCCATCCTGTTTTTGTGCCTGCTTACAGGGGTTAATACCCTGCTGCTGCTTTTATGGAAGAGGAATGGAATGGTTGCTTGATGTCCATTTTTTGTTAAGGATATCTTTTCTTCGTTCTGCATTCAGCCGTAATGTTCAGCATTAAATAATAATTTGTTTTTTGTCAATCAATTTACTTGTTTAGCTTTCTCCCGGCTTTAATGCCCAGAATATATGACCACGCGGCAAGATTAATAACATAATCCTCGGTTAGCCTATACTTTCTGTAAACGATAGCCCCCAGAATTGTTGCCAGTAACCAGCTTACTATTGTAGGCCATAAAAGTGGGGATGCAGACTTCAAATCATATGAACGAAAAAACCAATCGTATATGAGTAAGCGGAATAAAACAATTGGAATAAGGCAGACAACTGATAAGCATAATATAAACAGCGGAATCCATATCTTATTTTGAGCAATTCTATATTGAATCATAATTCCTTTTATAAAAAAAATAAGACAAACCATTATGTATCCAACACCAAAAAGATAAAGCAGGTACTCCCATGTTCCAGTTTTATCGGTGACTCCCAAGCTCTTTAACAATAAATGAGACAGAATTAGGCTTCCGCTGAAAATAATACAGTAATATAAAAATTGCAGAAATAATAAGAGAAAGGCAAAAAGCATGTTGATAAAAGCACTCGTATTTTCCGCTGTACGTTTAGCAGACTTGCCATCATAGTAGCCTTGTTGATAACCGTCATCGTAACTCATAAAAAGGATTTTTGGATTTTGTATTGATGGAAGCTCTGAGGGTCTTGTAATAGTTAGGCTGATTCTTAACAAATTAAGAAAATAACTTGAATTTACGAATTGCAGAGTTTGATGAACATGTGTTTATATAATAATTTATTTACTTTTAATTATACAAGGGACTTTAGAAAAAGGAGAGTTTCAACAAAGAACCATTTAGTTATTTATATTTGATACAAACGAATCATCCATTCTACATTATATGAACAATCAATCCAATTTATACATAACTCCTGAAGCCCAGCTGGCAGACAGATTTTTGCTCTGTATTCCCAGAGCGGAAAAGATAGATGAAGCAGAATTGAAACATATCGTTAATTGGAATGATTCTCATGATAAAGACCTCTATGATAAATATCACGTTATTGCCCTGGATATTCTGATAAACGAAGGGTATTTAACTAAGCATCCAGGGGTAGGTATAAACAACCGTAGTACTCAATATAGTTTAACACACGCTGGACGGAAATTGAAAGATGAGGGGGGATATGTTTTAGCATTGAGAAAGAAAAATGAAAAAGAATCCTTCTCTAATAAAATAAATAATGCAGAAGGGAAGAAGAAAATCTTCGACAACAAGTTTAAGTTTTTTTTACTTTTACTTGCATGTATAGCTCCACTTATTGGCGTAATAAGTTTCTGGAAAAAATATTCTTCTACCTCGGATATTCTTCAGTCGCAATCGCAGTCATTGCCTACAGTTGATACAACATCAAAATATATTCAAACTCCCCAAAAACCTTATATTAAAAAGGCAGGGCGTTCTGAAAATCACCTTAATCAAATACCGGAACAATCAACGCCGTTACAGGCAACACTGCAGTCTGACAAGCATGTTGAAGCCCCTGTAAATATGCCCACTGTTACAAACGAGCCAATCCAAACCACCACATCAGATAATATTGAATTCAAGCTTATGAAGGCAGAAGGCAACTCTAAAGCACAATCTATCAAATTAACTATGGTCCTCACGACGAGTGCAGCCAATTGGTATATCATGTCGGCTGTTAAATCCATTATTGATCCCGAAGGCAACGAATACAGGCTAAAGTCTTTTACAATTGGAGCCTCGGATTATATTACAAGTATTGATTTAAAGACGGGTGTCCCTATAAAATGTACTTATACTTTCGGAGGCGTTTTGCCGGATGTAAAAAAAATCAAGCTGTTTAATTACAGCTATACCCATTCTTGGGGGGAACCTTTTGCTGTGGAGTTCCGAGATATTCCAGTTGATTGGAAATAAGGACGAGGTTAAATTCAATATTCAACTTTAATAGGATTAGCGTCCGGCAGATTTGCTGAATACAAAACGACCCTTACCTTCCGGCAATAATAGCCGCCTTAAGGTTTCCCTGCGATCAGCTTCAGCACATACTCCATCTGCGTATCACGGTTTTGCATAAAATCGCTGAAAGCAGGCCACACCGTATAATCGGGAATAATGCCCCGGCCTTCCGGTTGATCCGGCTTTACAGGCGCATCCTGTACTACATAAACAATAGAAAGCTTCGTTTTTATTTTTGAATGCGGCAGCTCGTATATCAATGACATATGCCCATTATGGCCATAATATCCCCCAACGGTTTCTACTCCCACGATAGTGACATTACGTGCATAGGCTTTTACGAGGGAAGCCAGGTGTGATGCTGCTGAAGCCACATCTTCATCAATGAGCAGATACAATTTCCCTTTGAATCCGGGACTTTTAGGGTGATACACCGGGTTGTATTTAGGATTCTGCATATTGCGGCCATTGTGTAATGCCGGGAAATAATCTTTCAGCATCTGTTTTCCCGCAACTTTCTCTGCAGAATCCATCTTTACTGCGGTAGAAATACCCCAAAAATATTCCTCATATGGAATGCCATTATCAAAGATGGTATAGGCCAGTGTGTTCTCTTTAAAGCTCGAATCTGTCAGGTACATCATGGGCTGTTCAAAAGTGGGATCACTGCCACCGGGGTTGCTGCGGATGTCCAGGATGAGGTTGGGTATTTTATTATTGTCAAGCACCCGGAAGATGCTATCCATAAACGCTACGTATACCGGAAAGGCCGGATCGTCTGCGTCATTAGCCATGGTGAAGATCCGCAGGTTCAATAAGCCCGTGGTGGGATTCAGCATCTTAAAACTATACTTGGGCTGCACTTTGTAATCGGTCACACTGTCTACCGGCGCACTGTGACGCAATAATAAGTTAGCCTCCCGCTCGGCCAGCGATACTGCCGGCACTGTTACTGTTTGCTGCTGCGTGCTGCCCGGCGCTGTGAAACGGATCGCAAAACTATCCCTGATCCCGTACTCATACAGGTAACGCAATCCATAGCTCCTGTTTACGCTGCCCGATAGCTTTTGTGTTTGGGTAAAACCATCTGCCGTATAGTATTTGTAAAAGGATTGCATCAGATCCTTGTCTGCAACACCATTTATGCTTAGCACCCGCGATCCTACAGGGATCTGCTCTGTTTTGCTATTGAAGATCATCTGGCCCTCAATATATTTAAGCGCAAAAGGAAAGAAACCGCGTTGCTGATTGAGATACTTAACAAGGCGGGCATTGGGCTCTGTATAATTATGGCAGCTTCCTTCAAAATCAGTCAGCTGTAAAATGATCTTAAAAAAAGCGATCGTAGACATGGGCTGGCGTACCTGTGTAAAGGCCCATTTATAAATGCTGTCGATCTGCTTTTTGGTACGGTAGCGATACAGGCCGGAGTTGGTTTTTTTACGGATGTCGAGGAACACCTGCAGGTCCTGCTTCATTTCGCCGGGAGCAAGCTGCCGGTTGTAGATAGACAGGCTGTCAACAGGTTTCTTAGCCTGTAGGGATGGCTGCGCCCATCCCTGATGCGCCAGTAGCAGAAAAAACAATACTTTTCTCATGTAATCTCAGGGTATCTGGCCCTAATCTACGAAATCCTGTCAGAATATTTAATCTACACACTTTGCCCAATATATCTTTCCTTTGTTGAACAGTAATAAAACTATGGAACAGATCCAGGAACTTATACAAGCCGGAAAAATAGGAGAAGCCATCCGGGAAACAGAGGCAAAGCTTAAGCAGCTGCCGTCATCAGACTTTCAACAGGTAATAGGCAAAGACCTGCTGCACCTGCAGCCTGCGCTGACGCAGTTTCTTGACTATTTTTATGAGGCAATGACCGTTGAAGAGGAGCTTGAAATTAAGGCTATGTATGTTGAAATGAATAGCTTTACTACTCAATACGAGCGCTGGTTCCTCCATGCATTGGCCTATGAATCGATACCTCGCCTGGGTGACCTCAGCTGGCTGACGGATTTCAGCGGAGAATCCGAAAAAACCTTCACCATCACAGGTTATGAAGCGCTGCAGAAAGCCAACGAGAAATATATGAAATCAGAAGGGTACCGCGATGACCAGCTGAGACAGGCCTGTGAGCTGCATGAATACCTGGTGATCCTGCGGGTACAGGAACTGGTTAAGCATACGCTAACTGCAAACAAAGGCAAAGCTGCGTGGGCTGATGTTCCCGTGTTTGTATCCGCACACGATTATGAAGACCTGATGCTGATCGTGCAATAAGCAGGTAAAGCTCACTTTATAAATTTTTTCACGATCCTGTTTTTGCCGATGGCAAATGCTATATCAAAAAAGAAGGGCATCCTGGCCAGCATTTTCAGCGCCCCTGCCTTTCTTTTCATATCGGCCCCCACTGCTTTATAAAGCTGCTGCTCATAATTTTTCATAAATGCAGCCCTGAAGCTGCCTGCTGCAAAACATTGTATTGCCTGTTCTGCTGCCAGCTTAGCGCTTAGAATGGCATTACCGATCCCATCTCCGCTCATGGGATCTATCAGGGAGGCGGCATCACCTGCCAGCAAAAAATGATCCCCGCTCATAACCACCCATCTTGATCCTATGGGAAGGCCGCAGCCCTGCATTGCACCTAAGGGCTGCGCATCCCGGAACTTTTCTTTCAATATTGCTGACCGCTCAATAAAATTGTGAAAAGCATCTTTAACATTGATCTTTTTCTTCGCTACTTCATCAGACAAGATGCCCATTCCTGCGTTAACGGCACCTCCTTTAATGGGGAATACCCAAAAGTATCCCGGCAGGTATTTCCTGTCAAAATAGATTTCCGTACAGGTATCATCCATACCGCTAACACCGTTATAGTAAGCTCTAACCCCTGCCACATGGTGCTTTCGGTCCATTTCGCGCAGCGCCAGCTTTCTGGCGGTAACGCCGTTAATACCATCAGCGCCAATTAACAGGGTGCATTGATACTGCTGGTTATCTTTCGTTATTACCGTATATCCCTCAGGGTTACTGATAATATCATTTACTGCAATACCTTCCAGTGCGTGAATGTCAGGATGGTTCCTGATCCCGGAGAAAAGGAAGTTGTCAAAACATTCCCTGGTAGCGGTATAGGCCTCCAGGCTCCATGAAAAGTTGATCATTTTATTGTTGTAATAACAGACCGTCCGTTTGGTGGGCAGCTTTTCACTGAAAGCGGCTAACCTCTCTGCAAACTGTGGATCTATCTGGTGCAGCACTTTAATGGCCAGGCCAGGAATGGCGTCGCCGCAAACCTTATCGCGTGGAAAGTGGTGTTTGTCCATGATGGCTAGGCGCAGGCCGGAATCCCTGAGGGCCATAGCGCAGGCACAGCCGGCAGGGCCCGCGCCGATGATGATTACATCGTAATGCTGAATACCTGGGGTGGTAGGCATGGGGCTCAATTATTGTATTAAGGTAAGGAAATTTACGGGGTCTCCATCAAACCGTATTATTGGGCGGTTTTTGCTCATCACTGGCTGTTTGTTATTGATACCTTAAATTTGAATATCCTGCCTCTTTAGGTTGCAGATATTGCGTAGTTTCATGTCAATTAAATAGATATGTCAAAGAATAAGATCAATCCTCTAAACAGACGACTTAAGAAAATCGTCTGGCAGGAAATAGCCGGTTTAAACCCTTGCAAAGAAGTTGAAAAACATTACTAATACGCAAACACCAGCACATATACCATGACACATCAAGACAATGATTGGGAAATAAGATCTTTGCAGTCCCAATATAAAGAGACAATGGGAATCGAGTTAACCGGCCATCAAGCTGAAAAAATACTTTTATATGAAGCAGAAAAAAGCGCCGGCACCTCTTCTTTCTTTTCAGCCTGGGAAGAACTGGACTATGAGCAGGATCAATTCCAGGAAATTTTAACCCCGGCACAATTTGAAGATTATTTATCAGGGAAGCCGGCGCGCATAAAACAAATTGAAGAAAGTCTAATTGAACACGACAAACAATACTTACCTCAATTAAGCGCTGCTGAAGACCGGATAGTTTATTACCAGGAAACACTAATCCCGGCGTTACAAAAAAACTTAATGTTATTTAGTCCGGTTTTTTATTCCGTGCAGGAGAAAATAGATTTTCTGAAATCCGAATATAAAAAGCATTTGGCTTACTCAAAAAAGCGAATGCTGGTTAAACATTATCGTCATAGCAGAACCTTTCAACCTACTGTTTTAAAGATTGCACTTTTACAGCATAAGCAGGCCTGTTTATGTCCAGACTATTTCTCCTTTAAATCCAAAATGGATGTCCCTACTAAAGCTGTTGCCGATTATTTGCTTGAACGGCTTTCAGCGATCTCTGAAAATTTGCTGGATGCTTTAAAGGACACGCTAGACCAATTAAAAGATTTTAATACCCGCAATACGGCAAAACATCTCGGCGAATTAAGAGGCTGGCATACAACTTTGACAATCCCTAACAATATAGAGGAACTTATGCTTACAATTCTTTTTGACCCGGGAAAATACACCTGCTAATATAGTATTGCTTTATTCGCTATTCCCTGTAACAAACCGGTATAGGAAAGGCGCTTTATGCGCTTTTCCCGTATACTGCTTTTCCAGGCGCTCCAGCACATTCAGGCTAAGCAGCTTTCGCTGGAAATTGGTACGCACAAACTTCTTTTGATGCACCGCCTCATACAATTTCTGCAATTGCCCCATGGTAAAGGTTTCACTCATCAGGTTAAAGCCTACCAGTTTTTCATCAAGGTCTGACTGCAGCCTGCTCAGCGCTTTTTTGATAATAAGATCATGGTCATACAACAGCTTGGGCAGCTTATTCACATCAAACCATTTAAATTCTGTAAAGAAGATCTCTGTTTCAGGCTTCACTTTTGTATCATCTATCAGGGCATAATAGCATACGGACACAAAACGCTGATCGAACCAGTTGCTCCACTGCGCTTTGCCGATGATCTTCTGCAGCTCCTCTTTTGCAACCGTTTCTTTTGAGCGGCTGGTATTACCGGAAGTATAAAACTGTTCCAGGTAAATATCCTGCAGGCCTGTTCTTTCCTGCAATATGCGCAGGGCTGCATCGTCCAGGTTCTCTTCTTTCTTAATAAATCCCCCCGGCAATACAAAGTAAGGCGTATTGGCAAAACGCAGCAAAAACACTTTCAGCTTATCGTTGTGAAAGCCAAAGATCACCGTGTCCACGGAAAGACCGGGCATATAAATAGCAGGAGCGGCTTCCATAAACTCCCTGATCCCTTCTTTTAACCCATTGACGTCCCCTTTATTCTGATTCCCCATATTCAACCATCATTTACATGAACATTACTTAACTCCCACTAAATTAAGGTAAGTGAAAATATTTTTTTGAAAAAAACATAAAATCCTTATTATTGTATCAAAGTGATACAATATAGGTTGTATTTGTTGTTTCGCAGCCATTGATTGCCACCTGAGTTCCACGTACAATCATGTACCTGTCCTATATTCACTGACTACCCACCAGGCCTTCCTGTTAACAATTAAATAAACCCTTCTGATAAACCATAAATTAACCAAATGAAAAAGACAGCTATTATTGTAACCGGGATCCTTCTCCTGGGTGTATTAAATGCAGGCGCGCAATCTAAAGCCGGGGCTGATTATTTTGCCGGTAAATGGAGTGTGCTTTTCAAAGGCACGCCCAATGGCGATGCCCGGATGCTGTTCCTCCTGGAACAAAAGAACGATTCCATTGCCGGCGTGGCACAGGACACCACCGGTGCAGAAATATCAAAGCTTACTGATGTTACACTAAAGGATAATGAGATTGCCTTTAGCTTTACTGCACAAGGTTATAACGTAAACCTTCTTTTAACGCGTAAAGATGAAGACCATGTAACCGGAAGCCTTATGAATATGTTTGATGCGGAAGGCGAACGCCGGAAATAACATGCCGGTAAAATAATCCACTAACCACAATAGCCTGATTACCACGTTCAAAATAACAGTTATGAAACTACCTGGTGCAGTAAAAAAGACCGTGCCCGCTTTTACCGTTGCGCTGTCATTACTCCTTTTCCTGGCAAACACCATCAATGCGCAAACGCAGCGTGTGCTGGTGTTCTCCAAAACAGAAGCGTTCCGGCATCCATCCATTGACGCAGGAAAAGCAGCTTTTTCAAAAATGGCAGCCGAAAAAGGTTTTGCAGTAGATTTTACGGAAGACGCAGCACAACTCAGTACAGCCATCCTGAAAAAGTATAATGCCGTAGTGTTCTTAAGCACTACCGGCGACGTATTGAATGATGCCCAGCAGCTGGAATTTGAACGGTACATACAGGCTGGTGGTGGTTACCTTGGCATACATGCCGCAGCAGACTGCGAATATGAATGGCCCTGGTACGGAAAGCTGGTAGGCGCTTATTTCCTGGACCATCCCATGCCGGATAATGTGCAGAAAGGGAAATATTATGTAACAGACAAGAACAGCTTTGCTACCAAAGGAATGCCGGAGCAGTTTGAACGCAGCGATGAGTTTTACAGCTTCAAACAAATTGACACTACCATACATGTGCTGGTAAAGATCGATGAAAGCTCTTACCGCGGCGGTAAGAACGGGGCTAACCACCCTATGAGCTGGTATCATGATTTTGACGGTGGCCGCTCTTTTTACACCAACATGGGGCATACGAATGAAACCTATACTGAACCGCTGTTCTTAGATCATTTATGGGAAGGATTACATTATGTAATGGGTGGCGACAAGCCTGCTGCATTGGATTATTCAAAAGCCAAACCGGAAGAAAACCGCTTTTCAAAAGTGGTGCTTGCCGAAAAGCTGAACGAACCCATGGAGCTGAGCGTGTTAAACGACGGGCGCATTTTATTCATTGAAAGGCATGGCGCTGTAAAACTTTATAATTTAAAGACCAAACAGCTTAAAACCATTGCAACCATTGCCGTAAGCACAAAATATAAAGACAAAGAGGGCAAGGTGTCAGAGGCGGAAGATGGCTTGCTGGGATTAAACAAAGACCCCAATTTTGCCAGGAACCACTGGATCTACCTATATTACTCCGACCCTGTAAAATCTGCCAACGTTTTAACACGTTACACACTGAAGGGCGATGTGCTGGATATGCAGTCGAAGAAAGTAATGCTGGAAGTACCCACCCAGCGGGAACAATGCTGCCATACCGGCGGTTCTATTGCCTGGGACAAACAAGGAAATCTTTACTTATCCACAGGTGATAATACCAGCCCACGGGCCACAGCCTATGCCCCCATTGATGAACGGCCAGGAGCATTTCCCTGGGATGCACAAAAATCATCCGCCAATACCAACGACCTGCGTGGCAAGATCTTACGCATTACGCCACAGCCCGAAGGTACTTACACAATTCCTGAGGGCAATCTTTTCCCAAAAGGAACCGACAAAACAAGGCCGGAAATATTTGTGATGGGTAACAGGAACCCCTTCAGGATCTCTGTTGATCAAACATCAGGTACACTCTACTGGGGAGAAGTAGGCCCTGACGCAAATGACCCGGACCCATTAAAAGGCCCTGCAGGACAGGATGAAATAGGGCAGGCAAAAAAACCAGGCAATTACGGATGGCCCTATTTTGTAGGAGACAACAAACCCTACAACCATTTTGATTTTGCTGCCAATAAACCCGGCGAAATATTTAACCCGCTAAAGCCGGTCAATAATTCACCCAACAACACCGGCTTAAATGAGCTGCCGCCGGCACAAAACGCTTTTATCTGGTATCCCTATGGCGTCTCCAAAGAGTTTCCGCTGGTAGGTACAGGAGGCCGAAGCGCGATGGCCGGCCCGGTATTTTACAGCGATGCATTTAAAAATGCAGCGCATGCTTTTCCGGCTTATTATAATGGAAAATTACTGATCTATGAATGGATGCGTGGCTGGATCATGGCCGTAACCATGGATAAAGACGGGCATTATGTTTCTATGGAAAGGGTGATGCCCAGCTATAAATTCAGCAATCCGGTGGATATGGAGTTTGCGGACAATGGGGACCTGTACATGCTTGAATATGGTACCGGCTGGTTTACAGCCAATGACGATGCAAGGCTGATACGTATTGAATACAATGCAGGCAACAGGAAGCCGCAAACAATCATCAATGCCGACAAGATGGGCGGCGCGCTTCCCTTTACGCTAAGCCTTTCTTCCAAAGGAACAACAGATGCGGATGGAGACCCCTTACAATATTCCTGGAAGATCACTTCCAAAAACGGTTATACGAAAACCAGCAGCGACCCGGATGTAAAGCTTACCCTTACAAAGCCAGGGATATATAAGGCTACGCTGAATGTGTCTGACAATAAGGGCGGCCGGTCCTCACAATCTATGGAGCTAACCGCAGGTAATGAGCCACCGGTAGTATCCTTTGATATTGGCAAGAGCAATAAGACCTTTTACGTTCCCAACAAAACTTATCACTACCAGGTAGAAGTAAAGGATAAGGAAGATGGCTCCCTGGCCAATGCGAAAATAAAACCATCGCAGGTAGTGGTGAATATAGATTACCTGGCGGAAGGTTTTGATAAAGCAGAAATTGTACAGGGGCACCGCACTGCAGATGAAGCCGTGAATGTGAGAAAAGGCCTGAAGCTTATCCAGGCCAGCGATTGCCGGACCTGCCATGGAGATTATAAAAAATCCATTGGCCCCTCCTATTTCGCTGTGTCCACGAAATACAAGGGCAATACAAATGCAGTAGAAAAACTAACCAGGAAGGTGATCTCCGGCGGAAAAGGCGTTTGGGGCGATGTGCCGATGGCGGCGCATCCACAGCTTGCTGCGGAAGACGCTGCAGAAATGGTGAAGTATATCCTGAGTCTTTCACAACCCAAACCCAAAGTTAGATCGCTGCCAGTGGAAGGTACCTATACCACCAAACAGCAACCCAATGACAAAGGACAGGGTATGTACCTTTTCCGTGCAGCCTATACGGATAAAGGTTCCAATGGCCTGCCCGGTATCCCGGCTGAAGGGGCGTTCACCTTGCGCAGTCCGGATATTAATCCTACAAAATATGATGTAGTAACAGACGCCACCAAGATGAGCTATGAAGGTAATAACTTTGTTATTCCCTCAAAATCCGGCAGCTATATCGGCTTAAAACAAATTGACCTTACTGCTGTTAAACGCATTGATATAACTGCTATGGCTCCCAAAGCGCAGCTGAATGCAGCAGGGGGTATTATTGAATTGCATGCAGATGCCCCCAACGGGAAGCTGCTTGGCCAAACAGCGTTTATAGGCGATGCAGGCAGCGGCGCGCTAAGCTTTGCAGGGAAAGCAGTACCGCTGGAAGTTACACCTACGGAAGGCGTACATGATATATACCTTGTATTCAGCAACCCGAAAGCCCAGCAAGGCGCATCGTTAATGATCGTGTTGAATACCTCGTTTAAAACGGAAGACGCCACCAGTGATCAAAGCGTGAACCCGGCTCCTAAAGCCGACCTTAACGATTATATAGGGAAATATAAGATGACAGGGCTGCCATTCCCCTATATTGAAATAAGCACGCAGGATGGAAAGTTGCTGATGAAGGCTGGCGAACAAGGCGGCGCTATTACCCCCATGCAGGAGGCTGATAAATTTGATGCAGATGGAAAAGCAACCCTCCTGTTCATACGCGATGAAAAACAAAAAGTGACGGGGTTGAAGATGGAAGCCATGGGCTTTCAATTTGCAGGGCAGAAAGAATGACAGTAAGAATTACGAATTATCAATTATGCAATCAGAAGCTTGTAGCACCTCATTCGTAATTGATAATTCGTAATTCGTATCTTTAAAGCCATGCATTATTTCAGCTTTACTTTTCTTTTCACCATCCTGAGTATTACCATGGCAATAGGACAGCAGCAGCTACCGGTTGCCGTCAATTTTAAAAAGGCTTACCTGCAACACACCCGGGATGCCAATGGGTCTCCCGGCAAAGCCTATTGGCAAAACAAAGGAAGCTATACGATCAGGGTAACCTTTGATCCAATTACAAATGCACTGTCAGGAAATGTAGGTGTTGACTACACTAATAATAGTCCCGATACCCTCAGGCAGGTAGTCTTCAAGCTCTATCCCAATCTCTATCAGGCTCAAGCCATGCGCAATGTTCCCGTATTGCCTGAAGATCTGACCAATGGTGTTGAAATAAAAACAATGCTTGTTAACAACACTGCCATTGACAGCAAAAAGCTGGTGGTCAGGGGTACTAATATGTATTTGAAAGGTGTAACGATGCTTCCGGGACAAAGTACCCATTTTGATATTGATTATGGCTACCAGGTAAATAAAACTTCCTTTGTACGCACGGGCCAGGTTGACTCAGGCGCCTTTATGATCGCCTATTTTTTCCCCCGCATTGCTGTTTATGACGATATAGATGGCTGGAACGAATATCCCTATGTAGGTAAGGAGGAGTTTTATAACGACTATTGCGATTTTAAGGTCAGCATCACTATCCCCGGCAGCTACCAGGTTTGGGCCACCGGCGAATTGAAGAACCCTGCGGAGGTATATGCACCTGAAATAATCGAAAGAATAACTACTGCGGCACAAAGTGATGGGGTGACAGATATTATTACCAGTGCCGGTCTTGCAGCACATAACATCACGCTTAACCATCCTGCCAATACCTGGATCTTTGAGGCGGATAATGTTACAGACTTTGCTTTTGTTGCCAGTAATCATTATGTATGGAAAGCATCCAGCCTGGTGGTTGACCCCAAAACAAAAAGAAGGACCCGGGTGGATGCTGTTTATAATCCCCGGCACAAAAGCTTTGAACCGGTTGTAAATTATGCCCGGAAAACCGTAGAACTGATCAGCTATAAAACGCCGGGCCTGCCCTTTCCGTACCCGCATGAAACTATTTTTGAAGGCCTGGATGCCATGGAATATCCGATGATGGTGAATAATTTACCATTTGAGGGCACTGAAGCTGTTGAGTTTACGGCGCACGAAATTTATCATACCCTGTTCCCCTTTTTTGTGGGAACCAACGAAACCAAATACTCCTTTATGGATGAGGGCTGGGCTACTTTTTCTGAATTTACGCTGCAAAAAGAAATTACGCCTGATGTTGTGGATGTTTATGACCTGAGTTCTGTGAACAGCAGCGCCGGTATCGACCAGGATGTACCCATCATGACCCTTACTCCCCAGCTTTATGGCAAGGCACGGTTTTCAAACAAAGACCTTAAACCCGCGCTGGGCTTTCATTATGTAAAGGAAATGCTGGGAGACAAGGTGTTTTATAAAGCAATGAATTACTACATCAGCCAATGGCAGGGTAAGCATCCAACACCCTATGATCTTTTTTATTGCATGAACAAAGGCGCCGGGGTTGATCTTAACTGGTTTTGGCAAAACTGGTTCTTTGAAAAAAATGTTCCTGATCTTGCCATAGAGAAAGTTTCTCATCAACAATCTAAATATACCGTAGTCATTGTCCGCAAGGGCCAGGGAATGATCCCGGTGCACCTCGCCGTATTTTATAAAGACGGTACCACAGAAACCATCAGCAGGGATATAGCCTGCTGGAAAAAAGGCAATAGTTCTACCACCCTGGATTTCACTGCAAACAAAGCGGTTAGTAAGCTAATGCTGGGGAATGCCTATGACGCGGATGCGGATAACAGCAATAATACCTGGAATAGCGCTCAAAAATAAGCAGTGAAAAGCCCGGATTATTCAATATGGTTAACCTTAGCTGCTATGGTCTGATGTTTGTGATCAAAGTTTATATTCAAAATTAAACCGCTGATCATGGCAACAGCAAACGAAGCACATTACCTGCGTTATATCAGTTTTCTGAATGAGCGCCGCCTGGATGATCTTAGTGAATTTGTTCAGGAAAAGCTGACCTATAATGGCAAAGCAATGACACGTACTGACTATCAAAACCTCATTGCCGGGGATATTGCTGCGATACCGGATCTATACTATAATGTACACCTCCTTGTTGTTAAAGATGATACCATTGCATGCCGGATAAAATTTGACTGCACACCTCAAAGCGAATTTCTTGGCTTCCACCCTAACGGCAAAAAGATCTCTTTTTCAGAACATGTTTTTTACCAGCTGAAAGACGGAAAGATCGCTGAAGTCTGGTCCCTGATCGATACCAGGAGCATTCAATCCCAACTGGAACAAAAACGAACTTAAGCCCGTTAATGTGAATTTCGGAATTGAGATCAGCGGAGAATTGTACTCCAGTAATACAGGCATTTTACGAAAAATATGCAACCGATTGCGCATTTTTCCAAATTATTTCTACATTAGCCTAATAACTCTCATAACAGCTCATATGACAAATGGGAAAGAAGATAAGGAAATAACGATCTATGATATTGCCAAAAGACTGAAGATATCCCCGGCTACGGTGAGCCGCGCCCTGCAGGACCATCCCAGGATCAGCGCCAAAACGAAAAAGAAGATCTTTGAGCTGGCCGACGAAGTGGGCTACCGCCGCAATCACTTTGCCGGTAACCTCCGCAGCCAGAAAACACAGACCATTGGGGTGATCGTTCCCCGTCTCAACAGCCATTTTATGTCATCCGTGATCGCGGGCATTGAGCTGATGGCTAACGAGCATGGTTACTCGCTGTTAATCAGCCAGTCATCAGAATCGGCCCGTAAAGAAGCAGACAGCGCCGAAGCCATGTTTAACAGCCGGGTTGACGGACTGATGGTATCCCTGGCCTACGATACAAACACGCTTGACCACTTTGATAAATTCTTCCGGAAAAAAACACCGGTTATCTTTTTCGACCGTGTAAAACCGCACCGGAGCGCCACCAGCATCCTGATAGATAATTACCAGGCTGCTTATGATGCTACCAAACACCTGATAGAGCAGCACTGCAAAAAGATCGTTCACATTACGGCTCCCCCCATGCAAAACGTGTACAAGGACCGTCTGGCGGGCTACAGGAGCGCCCTTGAGGATGCGAAGATCAAGTTCAGGGAAGAAAATGTGATCGTTACCAATCTTACCCAGGAGGCGGGTTATGAGAGCGCTGAAAAGATCCTGAAAATGAAACCGCTGCCGGATGGCATCTTTGTAGCCAACGACAGTTGCGCAATTGGTTGCATGATAGCGCTTAAGGAAAAGGGCATACGCATCCCGGAGCAGATAGCTTTTGTAGGTTTTAACAATGATCCCATGTCAACGGTGATAGAGCCGAAGCTGACCACGATCGCCTACTCAGGCTTTGAAATGGGCGAGGTGGCCGGCCGGCTGCTGGTGAACCATCTTAACAGCACCTCGCAAATAAATAATACGACTACCATTATCCTCCGGTCTGACCTGATTGTACGGCAGTCGTCACTTAAAAGTCCGGCAGGTCATTGATCTATAAAAAATTCCACATGAAACGATGGTCCCTTCTTATTTTCCTGCTGCTATATTTCCGCGCCGCCATAGCTGAAGATGGCTACAGGCTTTGGTTACGTTATGATAAGATTGTTAACTCAAAGCTATTGTACACCTATCTTAACCAGGTGAACACTATTTATTTCCCGGCCGGTACTCCTGTACTGGATGCTGCCAGGCAGGAACTGCTATCGGGCCTGGAAGGCCTGCTGGATAAGAAGATAAATACGGATAATAATGCATCCGCCAGCTCCCTGCTCATTTTTACTAAAGCGCATGCCCCGCTTAACCTGCCCGCCCTGGCGCTTAAATATGAAGACCTTGGAAAAGAAGGTTTTTATATCAACAGTACAAAGCGCAGCATCATTATAACAGCTAATACAGACACCGGCATATTGTATGGCGTATTTCACTTTCTGCGCCTCTTACAAACAGGCCAAAGCCTTGAACATCTTGATATTACAAGCGTTCCGCGGATCCAGCACCGGATCTTAAACCATTGGGATAACCTTAACCGATCCGTGGAAAGAGGCTATGCAGGCATTTCCATATGGAACTGGCATACGCTGCCGGAGTATATTGATCAACGTTATATTGACTATGCCCGGGCCAATGCCTCCATTGGCATCAATGGAACGGTACTGACCAATGTAAATGCCAATGCGCTGGTGCTCACGAAAGATTATTTATTAAAAGTAAAAGCACTGGCCGATGTGTTCCGCCCTTATGGAATTAAGGTATACCTCACAGCCAGGTTCAGCGCGCCTATTGAGATTGGTAAGCTAAGCACCGCAGATCCGTTGAACGATACTGTGAAGGCCTGGTGGAACGCAAAAGCAAAAGAGATCTACCAGCTGATACCGGACTTTGGCGGCTTCCTGGTGAAAGCCAATTCAGAAGGACAGCCAGGGCCGCAGAGCTACCAGCGCACGCATGCAGATGGCGCCAATATGCTGGCTGATGCAGTAGCACCTTATGGAGGCATTGTAATGTGGCGGGCATTCGTATACAGCAATGCATCACCGGAAGACCGTTTTAAGCAGGCCTATAATGAATTTAAACCGCTGGATGGGCAATTCCGCGCCAATGTGCTGCTGCAGGTAAAGAACGGACCTATTGACTTTCAACCCAGGGAACCTGTTTCACCGCTTTTCGGCGCTATGCCAAAAACGCCGCTCATGATGGAGTTTCAGATAACGCAAGAGTACCTGGGACAATCCACACAGCTGGTATATGAAGCGCCCCTGTTTAAAGAAGTGCTGGAAACAGATACCTACCAGGGCGGCAAAGGCGCTACCGTGGCCCGTGTAATAGATGGCGACCTGCATCATTACCCACAAACCGGCATTGCAGGTGTGGCAAACATAGGCAACGACCGTAACTGGACCGGGCACCCGTTTGGGCAGGCTAACTGGTATGCATTCGGCAGGCTGGCCTGGAACTATGAGCTTAGCGCCGCACAAATAGCGGATGAGTGGATCAAACAAACCTTTAGCTGTGACACCATGCTGGTAGCCACTACCCAAAAAATAATGCTCTCCTCATATGAAGCGATGGTGAATTATATGACACCGCTTGGCCTTCATCATATTATGGGAACAGGGCATCATTATGGCCCTGCGCCCTGGATCACCAATGCAGGAAGGCCCGACTGGAACCCGGTATACTATCACCGCGCAGATACGGTGGGGCTGGGCTTTGACAGAACAGCCTCCGGCAGCAATGCGCTGGCGCAATATGCACCGGGTATGCAGCAAAGATTCATGGACGTTCATACAACGCCGGAAGCGTTCCTGCTTTGGTTCCATCATGTTCCCTGGAATTTTAAAATGAAGTCCGGCAGAACACTGTGGGAGGAATTATGCTACCGCTATAATTCCGGGGTTGCGGCTGCAAAGGTTATGCAGCAGCAATGGAATACGCTGGAGAGACGGGTGGATAAAGAACGCTTTAAACAGGTGCAGATGTTATTGGCCATACAGGTAAAAGAAGCCAGCTGGTGGCGCAATGCCTGCCTGCTTTACTTCCAGACCTTCTCCAAAATGCCCATCCCCCGCCAGTATGAGCAGCCTGACCATACACTGGAATACTACAAGGGGCTGCATTTTCCATATGCGCCCGGGAATGGATAAACAGGCGCAGTTTCCACGTAATACAACACAAAACGAGCATGAATACACAATCAAAGATTGCAATTGTAACAGGCGGCGGGTCCGGTATTGGCCTGGCCATCGCAGAAAAATTCGTACAGCAAGGCATCCACACCATTATTGTAGGCAGGAATACCCAGAAATTGAACGCAGCAAAAGAAAAGCTGGGCCCTCTGTGCGAAGCCCTTACCTGCGACCTGGACGATTTTGCCGCGATCCCCAAGCTGATAAGCGGTATTATTGAAAAGCATGGCCGGATCGATATCCTCGTGAACAATGCCGGCATTAACATGAAAAAGGAATTTACCGATGTAACGGATGAAGACTTTCAAAATGTGCTGCACACCAATGTTACGGCTGTTTTCATTATTTCAAGAGAGGTGATCCGGCACATGCTGGAAAACAATATAAAAGGCAGCGTCATTAATATCAGCTCCATGGCTTCGCAGTACGGTATTCCAAAGGTAATTGCCTATACGGCCTCCAAGTCGGCCATTGAAGGTATGACCCGGGCCATGGCTACTGAGCTTTCACCCAAAGGCATCCGTGTTAACTGCATTGCACCCGGTTTTATTGCTACTGAGATGAGCGCCAAAGCACTGAACACTGATCCGGAACGAATGGGAAAAGCAATGGGCAGAACTCCCATGGGCGAGCTGGGCCAGCCTTCTGATATAGGAGCAGCAGCCCTATTCCTGGCTACAGATGCGGCCCGGTATATTACCGGGATCGTAATGCCGGTAGATGGCGGCAATTCGATTGGCTTTTAAAGCATACGCTCTATACCGGGGATGGACATGTGACGGATCAGAACCTGGGCGTTTCAGGCGGCAGTACCGGCAATACCTGGTCGCTGGGTGGCGGTTATTATAAAGAAACAGCTGGATGCCATCAATGATCCTGATAAACAACACTACCAGAATCCAGGGTATTAAAAAACCTGCTGCTATCGCATGCAGCCGCCATTACGGTGACTGCATGCGATAGTTTTATACATTTGTGCTAATTATCCATTAGCATATGATTGCCGGCATTTTGAAATCCACCGGGCTTTACAACCCCGACGAGGTAGCGCTGTTTGAGCGCTGTACAACCATACGGAGCATGTCAAAAGATGAGATAGTGGTTAACCGTGGTGAAATATGCAGGGCTGCTTTTTTTAACATAACAGGCGCTTTTTACCAGTTTAACTATAAAGACGAAATTGACTTAAATATAATTGACCTGCATTGTGATAATGAATGGTTTTTAAATCATAGCAGCTTCATCTCCCAAAAGCCATCTGATAGCTTTATAAAAGCCTATACAGATGGTCAGATGCTGGAGCTGGATATTGAATCCTTACACTTCCTGATCGGCAGATCACCCGCTTTTCTGCAGCTGGCAAAGATCTTTGACCAGGCCAGCTTACGGATCCATTTTTTTGATAACCGTTTAACGCCCCTTGAAAAGTATCAGTATATCTTAACTCACCGGCAACAGCTGATACAAAAGTTCCCGCTTAAGCTCCTTGCATCCTATCTGAAAATAAGCCCTGAAACTTTAAGCAGGGTGCGGGAAAGCCTGTCTAAGAGAAATTAATTTCTTGATCCCGGTCAAGTAATATAATTTTTTACATACTTTATGTTTGCATTTAATTAAAGAAACACCCATGCAGCATAAAGCATTATCCATCCGGCCCTTTATCGGCTCCAAAAACTTTGAAGTGTCCCGGAGCTTCTACCGGGACTTAGGTTTTACAGAAAAGGTTTTAACGCATAATTTATCCTTATTCAAAACAGGGGAATTAGGATTTTATTTGCAGGATGCTTATGTTGAGGACTGGATAAACAATACCATGATCTTTTTAGAGGTGGAAGATGTGGATCAGTACTGGAACGGGCTTTTAGCATTGAACCTTACGGATAAATACAAAGATGCAAAGCTAACGCCCATCAGAAAAGATACCTGGGGCCGGGAATGCTTTTTACACGACCCATCCGGCGTTCTCTGGCATTTCGGAGAGTTTTCTAAATAATCTTAACAGCACGCTTCATTATTCTGCCCCGGGACGCTAAGATCATAGAGGAGCATTAAAAAGTCTCGTTCAAATTCAGGAAAAAGCCTTTTGAACCATGCATGCCAAATGCATAATCCAAACACAGGTTGGTACGGGTAGATTTATTGAACAGGATGCGCAAACCGGCGCCGGCAGCGGGCCTCCATACTTCAAACAATTGGGTGCCTACCCGGTCGTTAGCGGTTTGCACATTCACGAAAGTAACGCCGCTGAATAATTTATTTCTTGTAATGGGAAAGCGGTATTCTGTTTCAGAGTAAAAAAACTGCGTGCCTTTATAATAACCGGACACATACCCGCGGCCGCTGCGGAAGCTGGGATCACGGCCCGTTCCGGGCAATTCAAAATAAGGCACAGCACCGGTAAGCACCCCGGAGCCCCAGCTCCAGAATGCAAGCACATGTTCCGGGTTACGCGCTGAAAGGCTGAAGTATTTCCGGAAATCAACTGTTACCTGCGTTGCATTCCGGGAACTGCCTATCCAGGTTTGATTCACCCGTATGCCCGCATCCAGGTACATGCCTTTATAGGCCCTGTTGGGGTTGTCGCGGGTAATATATTCCACATTAAACAGGAATCCGTTGGCAAAATAATGATCCTGTGAAAACCCAAACCGCTGATTATAGATCTTGTAAGGCACCTGTATGGAATCGTACTTGGCATTAGTGAGCTTTCTTCTAATATCGAACTGTACACCGCCGCCCAGAAACAAGTTATGCTTTACCTCCCTGTACACTTTTTCAAAGAATTTATAGTATTGTGAATGCCATACAAAAGGTTTGCGGTCGGGGTTTGCAAGTATCTTGTCGTCTTCACTTCCATTGGAGGTCTTGCCAATGCCCAATCCAAAGTCGGGCGTAACGGACTTTGAGGCTACCAGGCTCCCCTGGATATTCCACTTATTGCCCGGCGTAAATACATTATGCGTGAAGTAAAAATAAATAATGCCTTTGGTGGTAATGGAGGCAGATGTAGCGGCCACGGACATATAAGTGTTGGGCTTGTTGCCTAATACCTTACCGGCTACGGCTTTTATGCCAAACTGAAAACCAATGGTAGGGTTGGCTGCTATATTGGGTACTACGGTAATGGCCGATCTTTTACGCAAAGAGTCATCTTTCCGTTTGGGATGCAGCACATCGTTGATCATGTCGCCAATATCGTATTGTTTATGGAAATCGTTAGCCGGGCCTTTTTCCTGTACCCTGGTATTGGGAACTATTGTTTGAGAAGTATCGACAGGGGAAGCAACCTGGCTATAGGCATAACCGTGAAATGCTACCAGCAGCGGCACCAGCAAAAATTTGAGTAGCGAATAAGGCCATTTCGTTCTATTCGTCATTTCCATAATATGTTGAATCTGTTATCCGGATTGAAGATGCAACAATTGGCATATCCTATTGTTGCGCCTGGTACCATTGTGCCCCTACAGAAATAGGTTCGTTACCTTAACCCAAACGGCATGCCAGGGTGGAGGAATTATTGCCCGCGCTTTTCTTTTGATACATCATCGTTATTAATACCACGTTCTGTTTTACGGATGCCTTCTTTCAGCTTGCCGAATTTATAATTCGCACTGATGCCAAATGACCTGAAATATTCGCGGGTATCATTGGTCTCATAAAACCCCGGGCCGGAGGTGCGGGTAATATTATTCCTGTATTTTGAGAAGGGGTTACTGGCAGTTGCTGAAAAGGTAAGCTTATTGGCGATCACCGTTTTATTTACTCCAAAGCCTGTATTCACATAGGCATTGGTATTACTTTGCAATGTTACAATGTTACGGCTGTTAATGGTAACATTGGCAAAAGCATTCCATCCTTTGCGAAAGCTGTAGTTCGCAGAAGGCGCCAGCATGCAGATAAGCCAGTCATTGTTCACCAGCGTGCCATCTACCAGGCCTTTAATACGGAAATAAGCAATATCGCCGTTCATGCTCAGGCTTAAGCGGCTGGTAACCGGGTAATTAATGTAAAAGTCGGTGGCCAGGCGGTAACCTTTACCAATGTTCTCAAACGTAGAATGGGTAATGTTGGTAGCGGTATCAACCACCGTTATACGCAGATCCAGGTTATTAAAGAATGTGTAGCTGAGCGCTATGTTTGCGGATACTTTCTTTGAAATGTTATAGCTCAGCTGTATATCATTTAATAAAACCGGCCGCAGGGCGGGATTACCGGTGGTTATATAATTGGGATTAGAGCGGTCTGCAAAAGGGTTAAGCCGGTTAATACTGGGGCGCCCGATGCGTTGTACATATCCCAGTGTCAGCATCCTGTTATCCTTTAACTGTTTACCAATGGCTACAGAAGGTATCAGGTTTAAATAATCCTGCTTTATTAACGTGTCTGCCGATCTGAAGTTTGCTGCTATCCTGGTTTGCTCCAAACGCATACCGGCACTCAGTTCCCAGGTTTTCAAACGGTAACGGTAAGCATTATAGATACTCAATACCCGTTGCGTATTATCAAAGCGGTTACTTTTATCCGGGTCCTGTTTAAAATCACCGCTCACCTTATCAAGGGCCAGGTAACGGAAATCGCTTTGGTTATTGCGCCAGATCCCTTTTACACCAGCCTCTATGCGCAAGCCCTTTACGGGGTGCACATAGTCGGCCTGCACGGTATTTTCCCTGGCAGATTCGTCGTTCTCCTGCCGGTAGTCCGGTGTATCAAAATTAATTTTTTGAGAAAAAGCGATCTGGTCATGCAATGAGCTTTCATACTTATAGTACTGGTAAGAGAGGGTTAGCAAACGGTCTTTACGTTTTTTAGAATTATGCTGGAAGTTCAGGCCTGCATCTATACCATCCCTGTTCCCATACAGCCCATTTTGCAGCTGGTATTGCTGCTCAATGTTTCCTGTGGAGGAAGTATGCTGATCATTACGGCCATCCCATTTGCCACCGCTTACATTAAACTGGCCTGCAACCAGGTTAATACTATCCAGCTCATAACTAAGCTCTGTGCCTGCAAACCCGTCCCTGCTATCTGATCTGCGGCTGCCATCCTGATCCAGGAAGCTTGCCGGGCCGCCGGCAGCTCTTTTTATAGAGTAGTCTGTTAACGGCTTATAATTCAGGCTGCCGCCGGTTAATACCGTGATCCCTAATTTTCCCGGTTTTATATTTAAAGCGCCGCCAATATCCGGCCCTCCCATGGGAAACCTCTCTGAAACATTCATGGAGCCATTATATCCCTGGTCTATTTTCCGGGTAGTAATAATATTAATAATACCGGCCAGCCCTTCCGCATCATACTTAGCCGGCGGAGTGGTGATCACCTCTACTTTCTGAATGCTGGAAGCAGGCATGCTGCGCAATATATTTTTGAGATTATGTTGCAGCATACCGGAAGATCTGCCATTGATCAACACCTTGTAACTGGTATTGCCTTTCAGCAGCACATTCTCATTTGCATCTACGGACAGGAAAGGTATTTTGCGCATCATTCCCAGCAGGTTGCTGGATTTGCTTTCCGGATCCGCCTGTATGTCGTATGTAATACGGTCTACCTCCCGCACTACCAGCGGGGCAGCGCCTTTTACTGTTACTTCTCTTAATTGTTTGGTTGAATCACGGACCGGAATGGTATCCGGCGCCGGTGCTGCTGATTGTGCAACTGTTATGGCAATAGGAGTTAGCAGCGCTGGTAAAACCAGTGCTAACATAAATATAATTTTCATACCGCTATTTATGTGGTGGTTAAGGGATGGAGGATGGTAGAGGTGGGGGCAATCTATTTATCAGCATGAGGCTTTTTTACCAGGAAGTAATACGCCAGGAAACCGGCTGCCAGGAAAACGGCTTCCACGCCATAGGGCAAGGGGGATTCATCTGCATGGTATGGCACATACTCCAGTACAATAAGACCTATACCGCCGGATAATAATATCAGGCCCCATTTCAGGGGGTCTGATCCACCGGAGAGCTTATTCATGATACGCTGCACATTCTCATTCATGCCGCCATTTTCCAGGATCTGCTTTTTAAGCCGGTAGTTATACAGGCTGGAGATCAGTATTGCAACAATGATGAGTATAGCTATAATAGCCAGGAAAGGCATGATCTGTTTCATATTTTGAACGTTATTTGTGTAGTAGTCAGCACCGGTTCAAAAAAAGTTGCAAAAAAACGGAAAGTTTGTAACTTTTATTTATAAAGCATTGTCTACTGTGTATGTTTAATGAGCAGGAAGACATTCCGAAGATCCTTAAAGGCGACCTGGCCGTTTTTGAATTATTGGTAAAACAATATGAACGGCTCGTATTTACGGTGGTGAGTAGAATGCTAAACCAACAGGAGGATATTGAGGATGTTTGCCAGGAAGTGTTCATTAAGGTACATCGCAGCCTGCGGAGCTTTAAGTTTGCCTCCAAGCTCTCCACCTGGATTGCACGTATTGCCTACCTGTCGTCCATTAACTACCTGAAAAAGTATAAGCGATTTAACACGGCTTTTCCACCGGAAGATCTTGAGCAGCTGCATTTCACGGAAGAAAATCCTGAAACAGCGGCTTTAAGCAAAGATGCGAGCGCATATATAAACCGGCTGATGAACGAATTGCCGGCAGTGTACCGCACGGTATTAACACTCTATCATTTACAGGAATTTTCCTACCAGGAAATAGCGGCTATTACCGGTATGCCGGAAGGCACGGTGAAAAGCTATCTTTTCAGGGCCCGGAAAATGATGAAGGAAAAATTAGTTGCTTACCTGAAAAAAGAAATTGTATGACAGATATGAATGATGAACAGCTGCAACGGATGCTGGAAGAAGGCGCGCCTATTCCTCCTGATAGTGAAGAACTGCAGGCTTACAAAATGTTATTCAACGCGCTGCAGCAACCGCTTTCCGTGCATGTCCCTAACCGCTTTGCCAGCAGGGTAAGCATGCGTATACAGGCAAAAAGGGAGCGGGTCAGCAATTTGCGGTTTTACCTGCTGATAGCTGCTATCATATTTTGCAGCGCTGCCGTTACTGCTGGTATGCTACTGGCTTTTGCGCCCGCTACTGCCGTCAGCATCCTGGGTGTTATCATTGCAAAAAAATGGCTCTTTATATTCTCTGCAGGCGCCTTAACGGCTATACAGCTGGCAGATAAATGGCTATTGAAAAAAACTACTGCTAAGCTTATGGACGAATATTAACTATTTTATTATACGCAACGTGTACGCCGGTACACTGCTCAAACTTTAAAAATTTATCCATTCCCTTTGCACCGGCCGCCTGAATAGTATTGCCCCTGAAATCTATATTCGCCGTGCTTTTTGCAGCCAGCAGTGCTTTCCCCTGCAGCTGAAAAGTATTGTGGGTAACCGTAATATTGTTATGCACGGCAGCCTTACCGCTCATTGTATTTTCCGGGTGTATGTTTATTACCGGTTCTCCGCAATTATTAAAAGTATTGCTGCTGATACTTACATCTTTCACCATGCCCGATTCATACCAGCCAGCGGCATCGTCATTAATAAGGATAGCGCTCATATGCGTACGCTCAAAAGTATTATGATCAATGCACACTTTGCGCCGGGTGGTAACCAGCAGGCCCCTGGTCGGGATCCTGGTAAGAGTGGTATTATGCACCCATACCTGTGGCGTAGCGCTTATATTTTCCACCACATCACCGGTAGTAACAGTGGCGGGCATATTATTCTTCAGCGTAAGCAGGTACTGCTTATCATTCAGCTTTGTCACATTTACTATAACATTTTCGCCTGTTGAAAGCAGGCTTTCCGGATGAACGTATGCAATGCTATCGCCAGGCGCAAATGCATTAAATCCAAAAGTTTGCGGATGCATGAATGCCACCAGCAGCTTGTTGGGCGCTGTTATCTTCATAATTTTCAGATAGGTGCCGTGTACATTAATGGCATCATCATTAGCAGCCGACAGGTAGGAATTATTCACCTCTATGGCGCCACTGCATCCTGAAAAATGAAGAATGTCGGCCCAGGCAGCGCAGGTTCTTCCGCTGCCTGCTGCCGGCCTTACGGCGATGCTATCCATTTTTATGTTCCGGCAATACTGACTTACTACGCCCATGCCATGCATAAAGTTTATGTGAATGTTCCTGAGCGCAATATTGCTGCTGTACTGCATAAAGATACCGGCGCAATCCCTGGTTACATCCCGGTTCTGGTAGGTACAGCCTTTTTTAAATCCCGGATCTCTTTTGAAAAAGATGCGTACGTTACCGTTATCCTGCAAAACAAAGCGCAGGCCCTCCGGATCTATTTCCATACGCGAAAGGTCATTTGTAACCGGATCAAACACCTGCCAGTAGCTACCGGGCCGGTAATGCCAGCCCTCGCCTATCCAGGTAAGCAGGCTATCCTGTATGCTGAACTTTGAATCGGGATGAATGACCGCATCTGCATAACCATTGCTTACGGCTGTAACCGTAAGCTCTGAAACAGTAGGCCGCTGGTAATCATAGGTAAGCCCGTTGATACGTATATCCTTGCTGTAGTTGACAAAGGTTTCTATCATCTTACCACGGAGCATACAGGTTGCCCCCTGCGCATCTACCTGTACGTGCTCACAGCTGTCAAACACCAGGGCCATGGCTTTGGGCTCATAAGGCTGATCGTTGGTATTGGAAATATGTAATGCTTTTTTAAAGGCGCTGTCGGGAAAAAAATCGTAGCGGCCCGGAGCAAACTTTACTTTCACCGGCTGCCTTGCTGTACCTTTTGCCCTTAGCACCAAGGATCCGTGAAATGCGCCTGCTGCCAGCACTTCCACCTCATCGCCGGGTTGCAGGATCAGCTGGTTAATATGATTAAATGTTTTCCATGCCTGTGCAGGATGCACACCATTATTTGCATCATTACCCTGGCCGGGGTGAATATAATAGGTGGTTCTTTGCGCGGTGGCGGCTGCATAGCAAAACAATAAGATCATCAACAACAAACGGCGCCTCATGGTATACTATCCTGTTTAGTAAAATAAAAAAGATCTGCTTCCCTGAACTGAAAAGCAAGGAAGCAGATCTCTAAATATAAAGTTATCCGGTCAATAATTATCGTTCTGTATAAGCACCGGCGCATTGCGGTCTACTTCTATCTGTGGTAAGGGCCAGTAATCGAACTGCGGGCGGTAAATGGTTTTGATATTGGGTGTTAAGGGATTTTGCACAAAACCATTTAATTTCTGCTGTGCAATGCCCCACCTGCGCAGATCAAAATAGCGCAGGCCTTCCAACGCAAACTCCACGCGCCTTTCATGCCGGATCCTTTCCCGCATATCCCCCTGGCTAAGCCCTGCCGGCAATGCCGCCAGCGCCACACCCGGCCTTGCACGCACTTCATTTACCTGCTGGTATACACTGGCATCAGGTCCTGCTGTTTCATTCTGCGCTTCGGCATACATCAGCTTTACATCTGCATACCTTAACCAAACATAATCCTGGTCATCCAGCATGCCGGGCTGCGGATCAACGTTCTTGGGATCCAGCCATTTTTTGCCGGGGTAAAACCCGCGGGTCCAGTTGTTAACGCCCGGAGTGCCTACTGTACCGGGATAAGGCCAGCCCTGTGCAGGCGTATCGCCAGGAAAAAAGAAGGTCATGGTTTTCCGGGCATCACCGGCTTCATATTCATCGATCATATTTTGCGTGCCCTGCAGGTCTTTATATCCTGCGCCAATAATAGCGGTGGTGATCGCAAAATCATGGGGCACGGCCGGCGCCTGGAACTGTACAGAGAACATGATCTCCGGACTGGAGCGCTGATCCGGTTTGTAAAAATTGCCGGCATAATTGCTGTTCAGCGAAAATAAGCCGCCATCAATAATTGCTTTGGCCAGTACGGCTGCTCCTGCGTATTTCTTTTCAAATAACAATACGCGCACCTTCAGCCCCTGTGCCGATGCTTTTACTACATGCCCCGTGGTATACTTAACATCCGGCAGCCCGGCTATGGCTGCATCCAGGTCGCTTTCAATGAGCTTGAGGATGTCTGCCCGCGGCGATTTGGTTACCTTGGTCTTGAAGTCAAGCGTCAGCGGATCGTCCGTGATCAGCGGTACATTACCATAGGTTTGCGCTAACATAAAGTAGTGAAAGGCCCGCAGAAAAGATGCTTCTCCCTTATACTGGTTCAGCTTATCTCCTTCCAGCACTTTACCAACATTGGCTAAAAAGCTGTTGGCAGCTGCAATACCCTTGTAAGAAGTAATGTACAGGCTTTGGTCATTAGAGGTTGGAAAACCTCCAATGGTTGGTGTTAAGCCTGCTATTAATGATTGCTGCGCGCCACCCTGGTTGTTCTGACTGTAGGAGTTATCACTGAAGTTCTCCCACCACATGGGCGCATAAGCGGTGATCTGACCATTGGCCGCTGTTAACGTGGAATATAATCCGGTAAGCGCCAGATCCGCATCCCCCGGTGTTTTCCAGAAGATGCCGGTTGATAATTTATCCGGCGGTGTAACATCCAGCTTTTTACAGGCGGTGAAAAAAACTGCTGCTATCAGAATAAAGTGGTAATATCTTTTCATATACTTTATGCTTATTAGAATTGAACAGATGCACCTAAGGTGAATGTGCGGTTTTGCGGGTAGTTGGCAAAGCCATACCATGCATCCGGTTTGTTATTGATATCGAGCCTTTCAGGATCCGTTGCTATTTTCAACGGGGTAAAAAGCGCCAGGTTGTCAACAGCGGCATACACGCGGATCATTCTTATGCCTTTTACCAGGGATTGTGGCAAAGTGTATCCTACCTGTAAATTCTTGATGCGCATAAAGCTGGCATTAAACAGGTAATAGGAAGAAGGTACGTTGGTTATTTTGGGATACCCGTAAAAACCCATGTAGATCTTGGGTTTGGTGGCAGATGGGTTTTCCGGTGTCCAGCGGTCCAGCCAGTCGGTGGTTGGCATAGCGCCTTGCGCAAACGGATCTACGCCCCATTTATACAGGTACAGCTTATTGCCGTAGGAGCCATACAACTGTATGCTGGCATCAAAATTTCCCCAGTTGGCGCCCATGGTATAGGAGTATTCAAACTTTGGATATTGTCCTTCAAATACAGATCGGTCGTTAGCATCTACTCTCCCATCTCCGTTTACATCCTTGTACTTAATATCGCCGGGAGTGGGCACACCACCCAGGGATGACTGGTCAGGGGATTTGTTGATCTCTTCCTGGCTCTGGAAAATGCCGTCCATGGTTTGCAGGTAAAAGGAGTTAATGGGATAACCGTTACGCATAATCGTTTGCCCATCGGGCCCGCCAATTTCATCAGCTCCAAAGGATGCCAGCTTGTTGCGGTACACCTGGAGATTGGCTGCTGCATAATAGCTGAATTTTTTGCTAAGCTTGTCCTGGTAACGTACGCCAAACTCAACGCCCTTATTGCTTACCGCGCCATTGTTAACAATTGGCGCGCTTACGCCCAGGGCCTGTGGTACCTGCGACTGCCTTAAAATATCGTAGGTATATTTGGAGAACCAGTCAAAGGTGAAGCTCAGCCGGTTATTAAAGGCAGTCATGTCCACACCTATATCTGTCATGCGTGTGGTTTCCCAGGTCAGGTTAGGATCTACCAGCATATTGGGTATAAAGCCGGAAAGGATACCGCTTGCATAGGCATAATTTGTTTGCGCCAGGGTCGACTGGTAAGGATAGGTGCCTATGTTCTGGTTGCCCAGGCGGCCCCAGGATGCGCGGATCTTCAGATCATTCAGCCATTTAACATTTGCAAGAAAACTTTCTTTGGAAATACGCCATCCGCCTGAAACAGACTGGTATAAACCCCAGCGGCTATCCGCAGGCAAACGGGAAGTACCATCGTAGCGCAGGCTTACACCCAGCAGGTATTTATCTTTAAAATTATAGTTCATGTTGCCATACAGTGAATGGATCACCCATTCTTCAGAGGTGCCGCCGTTTGTTTGCCCGCTTACTGCACCGGCATTCAGCTCTGTGAGCTGGTTGGTGGGATAGCCAATGCGGTTGGCATCCATATAGCTTTTATTATCTGTTTCCTGCTGCACGCCGGCTAAAACTGTAAGGTCATGGCTGCCGAACAGCTTATGATAATTCAGCTGGCTGTAGATGGTGGAATGCGTTTCGTCATGATGATCCATCGCAAGGCCCGGCGTACCCACATCGGCATTACGGCTATAGGAAAGATCGCTGTACAGGTACACGGGGATCACCGGCCGGAAGGTTTTCATTTTGTAGTACTCAAAGTTAATACCGGCGCGGTTCTCCCACTTCAGGCCTTCTGCTACATCTACATCAATGGAAATATTTCCCTGCCCGTAGTAATCAGGATTACTGGTTCTTAAAGTAGATGCGAGCACGGGATTCTTATTCCCCAGCTCCCGGTCATATGCCTTGGTGATCCACAACCCGTCTGCTGTTTGTGCCGGGTATAAAGGCGACTGCGCCAGGGTGGAGATATACAGGTCGGTGGCATTGTTGTAGGGAAATTGCCTGTCGCCATACCGCGCCTGGATGTTGGTGCCCAGCGTTACGCGTTTATGTACCCTGGAGGTTAAGCCCAGTGCAACGGTGTACTTCTTGTATTCAAAACCCCTCATTGTTCCCGGCTGGTTCGTAAATCCCATTCCCAGGCTATAGGTGGTTTTCTCAGTACCACCGCTTAAATTAAGATAGTGGTTCTGTACCGTCGCAGTGCTGAACATATCTTTCAGCCAGTCGTGGTTGGGATACTTTACGCGGTCGGTTGCATTCTGGTACAACGCTATTTGTTCATCCGTATAAATGGGCGCATTGCCGGAATTGGCCTCTGCTTCATTCAGCAGCGTCATATACGTAGCTGAATTGGTAATGAGCTTTGGCAGACGGGTGGCTTTTGCAAAACCAATATTGTAATTGTATGACAGCGTAAATTTTCCCGGGTTACCTTTCTTGGATTTCACCACTATTACACCGTTGGCGCCCTGTGAGCCATAGATAGCGGCGGCTGATGCATCTTTCAGCACGTTTACGGATTCAATGTCGTTGGGATTAAGCGCGCTCAGATTCCCCGGCACGCCATCCACTATCACCAGCGGGTTATTGCCTGCGCCGCTGAAGGTGCCTACACCTCTTATACGTAATTGTATGGTTTCATTGCCTGGTTCCGCAGAGTTCTGCACTACAGAGAGGCCGGGCAGCTGCCCTTGCAGCAGTGAAGTGGCATCGGTGGCTACCCTTTTGGTAAGGTCCTCACCATTGATGGTGGCAATGGCGCTGGTTAAGGTATGCCGGCTTTGGGTGGTATAGCCGGTTACTACTACTTCTGTTAGCTTACGGTCGTCTTCCATCAGCGTTACATTGATCAGGTTCTTTCCATTCACTGCTATCTCCTGTTTTGCAAAGCCTATAAAACCAAAGGTAAGTGTACCGTTAGCATCGGGCAGGTTCAGGCTATAGGTGCCGTCTGCCAGGCTGGCTGTGCCTGTGGTAGTGCCTTTCAGCTGTATGCTAACACCCTGTAAGGGTACGCCTTTATTATCCGTTACGGTACCATGAACTGTGAAAACAGCAGGTGGCAGCACCGGCTTATTCTTAAGCGTTACGGTCTTTTTATTAATGATATAATCCAGGGGCTGTTTATCAAAAATGATCTTCAGCGCTTCTGTAACTTCCATGTTCTTCAATGAAAGCGATACCGGCGTGGCCGACCGGATGAGCTGTGTGCTGTACAGAAAATCATAACCGGTTTGCTGCTGAATGGTGTACAGCACATCTTCCAGCGAGGCTTCGTGCACTTCAATGTTCACTCTTTGCGCATAGGTGCGTGCGCCTAACTGCAAGGCGGTTGTAAGTAATAAGATACAGCTGAATTGCAGGATGCGCCTGTATCTGGCAAGGGCATGACGTGGCCTCCCGAACATTTGTTCAGTAAAATTTCTATACATGTGAATGTCAGGTTTAATTAAAGTTTTTGTATCACAGACAATTTTAATGGTGCAGCAATGACGTGTTATGGCATAACGATGACGTTCCTTCCTTCTATCTTAAAATGTACCAGCCCGGTAAGCTCAAGGCCATTCAATAGCTCCGGCAGATCTTTTCCTTTTGAATAAGTGCCGCCAAATGTTCCTGCCGGCAGCCCGCCCCTGTATGTTATTTCTACATCGTACCAGCGGCTGATCTGCCGCATAATATCCCCGATCGTGTTATTCCTGAAAACAAAGTAGCCGGCCTTCCAGGCTATTTCCTGGTTTACATTCACGCGCTTTTTTTCAATGCCCGGGCGCGATCCGGTAATAAGGCCCTGCTCACCGGGCGCCAGCAGTACGGAAGCAGTGGCAGCGGATAAACGGACAGCCCCTTCCAGCAGGGTGGTTTTTAGTACGCCTTCATCATTATAGGCGTTAATATTAAAGTGCGTGCCCAGTACATGCACATCTGCCCGGTCCGTATGTACAATAAAGGGCTGCTGCTCATTTTTACTTACCTCAAAATAGGCTTCCCCGCTTAGCACCACCTTACGCTCTGCCCCGGCAAATACTTCGGGGTAGGTAAGTGATGAGCCGCTGTTCAGCCAAACCCGGGTACCGTCTGAGAGGGTTACGGCGTATTGCCCTCCCCTGGGCACATGCATGGTGTTCAGGGCATTTTCATTTACCGCCCCATTACTGTTAGCGGTATAGGAAAGCTGGCCCTTTGCTTTTATGATGGCTGTGCTGCCGGTTTGCGCCACTACCCCTTCAGGCGCATCATTCAAGGTTATTACAGAACCATCTGCCAGTGTAAGGGTGGCAGTGTTAGTGCCGGGCTTAATGGGTTTGGGCGCTGCTGCCGGCGTTTTACTTTCTTTTACGGCCAGCTGCTTTTTAATATTATTCTTAGTAAACAGGGCGCCTAATCCCAGGGCCAGCAACAGCACCGCGGCAGCAGCCCGCCACCAGCTTGCAAGCCGGGCAACTTTTTTACCGCCGGTGGTTTGCATTATTTTGCCATAAATACGATCCTTCAGCTGTTCGTCCACTGCTGCAGCCTGTATTTCCTCTTCTTCCAGTAAATGAAAATTATCCCGGTACTGCATGAGCTGCGCAGCTTCTTCGGGCGTGCAGGTTCCGTTCCGGTACTTCTCGTATAACAATATATATTCTTCTGGCGTCATAAGGTGGAATAAGCGATAAAATTGGCTGTTGGCTTTATATTAGTAGGCCCACTCCTATATATAGTGTGTAAAACGGAACCGGCACACACATACTTTTTAAAATTTTTTAGAAAATATTCCGGGTTTATGGATTATTATTATTTTTATGGCACCACATTATGAATAACGATTTCTCTGACCATGAATTATGGGAGGGTGTTGTCTCTGATAACAGTAGAGCCTTTGCGCTGCTATATGACCGCTATTGGAAAAAATTATATACCACTGCCCGGTACTATTTAAAAGACGAAGCTGCTGCCGAAGAAATTACGCACGATGTATTTGTATCGCTCTGGGAAAAACGCAAATCCAGCAAAATAGAGAATTTTCAGCATTACATACAGGCCACCGCCCGCTACCATGTATATAAATATTTAAAAGCGGCAAAAATAAACTGTGTTGAATACCTGGACCAGTTTGCAGAATTAAACACGCCGGTAGTTTACAACTTTGCGCCGGAAAAACTGGTGTATGAGAACATGGAAGGACAGCTGGCGCAGCTGCTGAAAGACCTGCCACGGCGTTGCCAGGAAATTTTCTGGTTAAGCCGCATTAACCAATTAAGCAACCAGGAAATAGCCGACCGGCTGCATATTTCAAAACGTACGGTTGAGAACCAGATAACGCTGGCATTGAAAGTGCTGCGCATTGCTTACCCGCAGTTCCTGCTGGCAGCAGCTATCGGTGATTTTATTTTACATTCCCCGCTTTAATCCCACAATACCCGCTACTATCAGCGCCAGGTAAATAAGCTGCATGGGCTGCCAGGGCTCTTTAAAGAGCGTAACATCTACCAGCTTCACGCCTATCAGCGCTACGCCCATCCATACTGCCAGCGCGGTTGAGGTGGGGATCTGTTTTACAGAGAGCGAGAAAAAGAACACATTGGCCAGGCCAAAAACAATATATCCCAACAGGGGCATTAACAACAGCAGGTTTTGCCGGCTGCTGAAAAATGCCGGCCAGCGGATAGCACCGATCTTTTTAAAGTCAAGGAACTTCAGGGAGAAGGTCCAGGCAATTTCAAAAACCGATGCAATCAAAAGATAGATCCAGGCCATAACATTTATTTTGAAATAGCAGGTTCGGGATTCCGCTGTGGTGGCTCCGCTGATCTGCGTCCCATCTTCCCTAACCATTTTATTAAGCCGGGGCGTAAATGATAATATTTATTGAACAGCTTATGCTGCAGCAGGTCCTGCTCTGAAATCCTTTTTACTGCATGCACATGCTGCACAAAGTAATCTTTTGGATAGGCATATGGTAATCCAAAAGTATCCGGCTTTTTATCCGGCAGGTAAGCGGTGCCGAACAGCCAGTCCCACAGCGCAAACTTGGTAGAGAAATTAGCATAGAACACTTCCCTTGCATTGGCATGGTGCCACTGGTGCATTTCCGGCCCGTTGATCACATATTGCAGCTTGCCGCTCCTTACATTGATGTTGGAGTGGATATACATGCCCCACACCGCATCTATCAATGCTTTGATGGGCACCACCAGCGGGTTGGCGCCTAACAGTATAATGGGCGCAAACTCAATGGTCTGGTTAATCAGGATCTCCAGGCTATGCGAACGGGAGCCGGCCAGCCAGTCCACTTCCCTATTGGAGTGATGGGCTTCGTGTGTGCGCCACAGTAATTTGGAATGGTGCTGCCAGCGATGGAACCAGTAGATATACAGGTCGTGCGTGATGAGGAAGAACACCACCTGTACCCACAAAGGCCAGCCCGTAACCAGGTGAAGGGCCGACAAGTGCCAGGCCCTGTCAACAGGAAGAATAACGTAATCGAAGATCAGAATCTTCAGGAAATAGCTTTGTATAAAGGTGTACCAAACCAGGTCCACCCAAAAACCTTCCCTGAAAAGGGAAAGTCCTTTGGTATAGGGATATTTTCTTTCCAGCAATACCAGCACCACTACGCTTAACAGCAAAATGCCGGTAGTGTAATACACTATATGGTTCATGCAAGCGGCTTTAACTCCTCCTGTTGTGGTGTAATAACCCGGCGTAATCTTTTCAATACACCCATTTCGCTTTCGTATACACGTTTAATACCATCGCCCATAGCGGTTTCTATATCGCGGATATCACGCACCAGCTTGTGCATACCCTGCGGCTCTACAGATGCAGCATGGTCAGATCCCCACATGGCGCGGTCCAGTGTAAAATGTCTTTCTACAAAATAAGCGCCCATTACCACTGCTGAAAGTGTGGTGGCTAAACCGGTTTCATGACCGGAATAACCGATGGGTGTTTGCGGGTACAGCTCCTGCAGGGTATGGATCATTTTCAGGTTCAGCTCCGCAGGCGGGCAGGGATAGGCGGAAGTAGAATGTGCTACCATCAGGTTATCTGTACCAAATTTTTCAATGGTGCTTTCAATCTCGCGCATAGTAGACATGCCGGTTGATAAGATATAAGGTTTGCCGGTAGCTTTTACTTTTTCTATCAGTGCATAATCCGTAAGAGAGGCGGATGCAAATTTGTACACACCCGGGTTAAACTGTTCTATGAAATCTACGGAAGGCTCATCCCAGCAGGATGCAAACCAATCAATATTTTTATCGCGGCAGTGCTGGTCAATAGCGGCATATTCATCGTACCCCAGCTCTACCTTATGCCGGTAGTTAATGTAGGTCATGCGGCCCCAGGGGGTATCCCGCTGCATATGCCACTGGTCTTTGGGTGTGCAAAGCTCAGGAGTGCGTTTCTGGAATTTCACCGCATCGCAGCCTGCTGCTGCTGCTTCGTCAATGAGCTTTTTTGCAATTTCAAGGGAGCCGTTGTGATTGATGCCAATTTCGGCAATAATATAGGTGGGCTGGCCCTGACCAATACTTTTCCGGTTACTTACCGCAATTGTTTTCATATAGATTTTTGTTTGTTGTGGATATGCTGTCACGATCGGAATGCGATCAGCCACTCTGCAAACTCACGGAAGGCGCCTTCGCCGCCCTTTTGCGTACAATGAACATCTACTATCGCAGCTACCTGCGGCATGGCGTTTGCCGGACAGGCAGAAAGGCCTGCCAGCTGTATAATGCTGATGTCGTTAACATCATCGCCGATAAAGGCAATTTCTTCCGGCTGCAGTCCGCTGCGTTCCAGTATCACTGCCAGTAAGCCGCCTTTGTCTTTGATGCCCAGGTGCAGCTCAGTAATGTTCAGCTTTTCTGCACGTTTTACCACAGAGCCGGATGTTTCACCTGTTACTATGCCGGTTTCAATACCACACAGCTTCCGCAGCCGCTCAACGCCCATCCCATCACGGATGGAAAAACGTTTCATTACTTCGCCTGCTTCTGAATAATACACGCCATTGTCCGTTAATACACCGTCTACGTCCGTGAGCAGTAATTTGATCTTTCCTGCTTTTTCTTTTAATGTTTCGTTCATGTTGATGTTTGTTGAAATTTTAGATAGCTGTCCAACCGCCATCTACAACCAGGTTGGCCCCGGTCATGTAAGCGGATGCATTGCTCGCTAAAAATACAACAGCTCCTTTATAATCAGCGGCCGATGCCATTTTTCCTAATAATGTTTTGGCCGCGTAATTCTGTATGAAGTGATCATCCTGGCTGTTCTCCACACCACCGGGGGAAAGCGCGTTCACCCGCACATTTTTATTGCCCCAGTAAGCGGCCAGGTAACGGGTAAAGCCCAGCACCGCTGCTTTGGTAACAGGATAGGCCGGTGATTTATAAAAGGTTTGCTCCCCCGCTGCATTACGGTAAATGCTTTGATCCGGCGCTACTACGCCGTAGGTGGATGATATGTTGATAATGCTGCCGCTGCCCTGCTGTACCATTGCAGTACCCATTACCTGCGAGCAGAGGAACATACCGCTTACATTCACGTTCCAGGAACGGTTCCATTGTTCCAGCGGGTAGTTTTCAAACATCGATTGCTCTTTTGCCAGCAGGGGGTTTTCAAACATATCGTTGATGGCGGCGTTATTCACCAGCACGTCTATACGCCCGTAACGTTCCAGTATGCTGTTCTTTGCATTTTCCAGGGAAGCAGGGCTGGTAACATCCATTACCACTGCCAGGTGCTGCGGCCCTAATGCAGCGGCCAGGTTATTACAGGCGGCTTCGTTCAGGTCAGCTACCACTACCTGGGCACCGGCTTCTGCCAGCGCATGGCAATGCTGCACGCCCAATAACCCGCAGGCGCCGGTAACAACCGCTACTTTACCTTTTAAAGAAAAAAGATCCATGTTGTTTTACAGGGCTTTTACAACCGGTTTAGTATTAAAGTTGCTCACCTTTCTGAACACGGCTTCTACCGGCTTTCCTTTCAGCAGGCTGCTTACCCCGTTATTGGCTATTGCCTGCTGCAGCAGGGGCAGCACCTCGCGGTAAGCCGCCAGCGTATGCGCAATATCTGCATCCGTGTGGGTGAAGCACATGTTATGAAAACCGGACCACAGGATGCCTCTTTTAAATAGCTCCTGCTGTACAAATGATTTCATGTGCAGCGGATCCTGGCCAGGTGCATTGAAGCTTACCAGTGAGCGGCAATCGTAGCCGGTGCAGCTGGTATACTGCTGCATGCCTGTTTCTGCTGCTACCTGGTTATAGCCTTCCCGCAGCAGCTTACCTTTTGCTGCAAGCACCGCAGGCACATTCTGATCTATCATTTCCTGTATGGTGGCTACTGCTGCGGCCAATGACAGGGCTTCACCACCAAACGTGGTAAAGAAGAACACTTCTTCATTAAACAACTGCATCACCTCTTTACGGCCTGTTAACAGGGAAATGGGCATGCCATTGGCAAAAGCTTTGGAATAGCAGGCCAGGTCGGCTTTTACGCCAAAGTATTCCTGCGCGCCGCCTACAGCTATCCTGAAGCCGGTCCACATTTCATCAAAGATCAGCAGGGTGCCGTTGGCTTCACAAACGGCTTTCAGCTGTTGCAGGAAATTATCTTTAGGAGCTGCAAATACAAAGGGTTCCAGTATTACGCAAGCTGTATCTGCATCCAGCGCCTGCTTTACAGATTCAATATCGTTGTATTCAAAGGTGGCGCTGAGCGCGGCTATTTCTTCAGGGATGCCGCTGTTACGGCTTGTAACGGAAATGTACCAGTCGTGCCAGCCATGGTAGCCGCAGCAAAGCACTTTCTTTCTGCCGGTAAAGGCACGAGCTACGCGTATAGCCGCACTGGTTACATCAGCCCCGGTTTTGCTGATACGGATGGCTTCTGCGTTGGGTATAACCCGGTGCACCAGCTCTGCCAGCGTTACTTCCAGCTCATGCATCATAGAAAAAGTGATACCGTCTTTCAGCTGTGCGCTAATGGCTGCATCCACACGCGGATAACAATATCCCAGGGAAATAGGGCCTATGCCCATATTGTAGTCTATAAACTCATTGCCATCCACATCCCATACGTGCGCATCCTTCCCTCTTTTCAGGTACTTGGGGGCCACACCGGTAATATACTGGCCGGGGCCTTTGGCCAGGGTTTGGGTTACAGGCGTCATAATATTTACAGCGCGTGCATATAAATTATCTGATTCAGTAATTACAGGATACTGTTCGTTAAATGCTATGGTGTTAGGCATTGTATTGTTTTTTACAGTTGTTTTAAAATGGTGGCTGCTATGGCGTTGGGCGTAAATCCTTCAAAGGCCAGTACTTCGTTTAATGAACCGGGCCTGAACCAGCGCTCTTTCAGCGCCATCGGGAAGATGGTGGCCTTATGCGGCTGGTTCACCAATGTTTCTGCTACTATGGAATACAGGCCGCCGGTTTGCAGGTGATCTTCTATCGTTACCAGCAGCTTGCTGTTGGCAGCACAGCGGATAATACAGGCTTCATCCACCGGCTTTAAGGAACGCATGTTCACCAGACCTACGCTCAATCCTTCTTTTTCCAGCAGCTGTTTTGCTTCCAGCGCATTGTTGAACAAAAAGCCATAGGTAAGCAGCGTTACATCTGATCCTTCGCTGATAATCTCTGCTTTTCCTTTTTCAAAATCCGTGTGCGTATAATTGCCTTGTTTATGATTGATGCGTACATAAGAAGGTGCATCTGATTGCCAGATGGCCGGCAGCATGCGTACCAGGTCATCTTCATCAGCCGGGCAAAATACTTCCATGCCGGGTATGCCGCGCATAATGGCTACGTCTTCAATGGCCTGGTGCGTAGGGCCATTGCCGTCCGATAAGAAACCGGGAATATACCCGCTGAGCTTAACCGGTAAATGGGCAATGCCCACATCCGTTCTTATAAATTCATAAGCGCGCATGGTCAGGAACGGCGCCAGCGCATGCACCACCGGTATGCGGCCGCGCAGGGCCAAACCGGCCGCCATGCCTATCATGGTTTGCTCGGTAATGCCGGTATCAATGAAACGTTTTCCCAGCAGCTTAGGTGCGCTGCGTACCAGCGCCCTGTTCTCTGCCGTCATTACAACAAAACGTTCGTCTGCACTGGCTGTTTGTACCAGTAATTCTTCGTAGTTCATTAGCGTACCGTTAAGCTTTCCGATTCAATAATTGCTTCCTTATTGCCATGCAGCTCTTCCAGCAGCTGCAGGATCTCATTATCATTAAATGCACAGAACCAGCGGTCCGCACGGGCTTCAATACTGGGTAATCCTTTGCCGCGCACCGTGTTGGCTATAACAACATTCACCTTGTTATCGCTGAAAGGCAGTGTTTTGAACGTTGCTTCCAGCTGGCTCAGATCATGCCCGTCCACAGTTCTTACGGCACATCCAAATGCAGCAAACTTATCGGCCAGCGGTTCCAGCGGAATTAATTCCTCTGTTCTGATATTGGCCTGGAACTGGTTACGGTCTACGATAATGGTGAGGTTGTTTAACTGGTAGGCATTGGCTACCAGCAGGCTTTCCCAGACAGAACCTTCATTCAGCTCCCCATCGCCGGTGATCACCATTACCTGGTTAGGCTGGTCTTTCAGCTTACAATCCAGCGCAACACCGGCTGCCACTGCAGGTAAATGCCCCAGTGAGCCGGAATGAAATTCCACGCCGGGAATATTCCTGTTAGGGTGCCAGTAAACGCTGTCCGCTGCCAGCAGATGCTGCTGCAGCCGTGCTGTTTCAATAAAGCCCAGCTCAGCCAGCGTGCCGTATAATGCGGGTACATCATGTCCTTTGGAAAGGAACAGGTAATCACGCGCAGGGTTTTGCAGATCATCTGCATCAATATTCAACAGCTCTGAATACAGGTACACCATTAGCTCTACGCAGGACAATGAAGCGCCTATAAAACAGCCGCCGCCTGCCGTCATGCGTATTATGTGCTCCCTTACTTTCAGTGAGCGGGCCATCAGCTCCGCCAGTTTATTTTTTGTCATACTTCTGTTTCAGTTTCAGTTTCCGGGATCTTTGTCTGATCCGGTGTAATGGTTTTCAATTCATCCAGGTGATGGCGATACCAGTTTACGCCGGCCCATTGCTGGTTAATAAGAAAAATATCTTTGCGCTCTTCCAGCAGTGTAAGAATATCTGTTACAGAGAAAAAAGGATTGTGTTCGTACAAAGCTTCGTACACTGCTTTTATAAAGTGATAGTCTTCTGCGTAATCAATCGTGAACCGGTGGTTCATCGAATGGTCCACCTCCCCTTCCATCACTACATTCCCGATGCGGAACTTTTCGGGATGCTCCCATATATAAGGGGTGGTATGCTCTCTTTCCAGGAGCCGGTGTGCATGCTTCCAGGCATTTTCCAGCACGGCAAAAGGCATGATCTCCACATCATTCCCATCCGGATAAGTGGCGGGGTGCAGGTTGCTTACATAATCATACCGGTGTATGTTCTGCAGGTAATAGCCGATCACCCGGTCAATCACTGCAGGGTCTATGAGCGGGCAGTCACTGGGGATCTTGATCACTACATCTGCCTGGTATTGCAGCGCTGCCTGGTAATGCCTGTCCAGCAGGTCTGTGGCATGTCCGCGGTAACAGGGAATATCTTCACTGATACAGGTTATTTCAATAATATCATCCGTAACATCAGTAGTAGTAGCTACTACAATTTTCCCAACCAAAGCAGCTGCGCGCATACGCTGCACCTGCTGTACAAACAGCGGTTTGCCCATAAGCGGCATCAGTGCCTTACCGCGCAGGCGGCTTGATCCCATGCGGGTTTGTACTACTGTTACAATGTTCAGGTTGTGGTGTGTATTATGCATATTGCAATTCCGGTTGTTGCAAAAAATCGGCTCTGCTGCCTTTGTGCTCTATATAACCGCGGCAAATGGCTGCTATGTTATGTGCGGATGCACCGCCGTTCTGCAGGGGTGTTAGCCGCTTCAATGCTGCTACATCAAAATAGGAATGTACCTTTTTACCCAGGGCAATACCCATATATACCAGTGTTGAATACTGCGTGATCAGCTCCTCACAATTGGCTATCATATGCCCTGCATTTCCTTCTGTATATACCAATGCCTGTGGGGCATATTGCTTTATTTCTGCAGTAGCCCGTTCCCGGTTCTCGTTAGGGTGCAGCTTAAAAATAAGCTGCCGCCCGGCCGCGGTTTGCACACACCTGCCAATGAAGGCTGCCCTGTCGTCACGGCCGCCCAGCTCGCGTATGTCTGATGTAGCTACCATCACATAATCATGGTAAGGGAAATCATTGTTATTATGTATGGCTACATTATCGTAATTAGGAATGCCGGTAACAAAGATCCTTTCAGCGGCTGTTCCGTATTTTATAAACTGCTGCCTGTACCCTTCGGAAGCAGCGCAATAAATATCACAAATGTTATTGCTGCCATTGAAAGCCGTATTCATGGCCAGTACTGGCGGCAGCTTTAACGCGCGCACTATTTTACCCCAGGAGGTAACGGGGTCTGTCATTCCTTCCTGTACAAATACTGTTTTTATTTTCCGCAGGCCTCTGGGTATCACAAGGTCTGTGCAGCATACTGCCAGGTCATAGTTATTATGATAGATACTGCAGGCATAATCATTCCGTAAACCATGTTCGGCTATATACTTATCGGATTGCTTTTTAAAAACGCCGCCAAAAATGGTATGATTCAGCCATCCTCTTTTTACAAGCCATTTGATCATCGCATCATCGCTATAGATCTGGCTAAAGAAACAATCGTATTCCGGAAGCGCGTCGGCTATCTGGTGCATTTGTGTGGTCTGGTTCAACGAACCAATCAGGAACAGGATCTTCCTTCTTGACATATTATAGGTTCTTTCACCCTGCCAGTTCAGTTATAGGTAAAGCGGCAGGTCGTACATTGCTCCATTTTAAACAATGACTCAAACGTAGGAATTTTCATTAATCTGTATAACGGGCGGAAAGGAAGATCACAATAAGTTAATATTGGCAGGAATGCCTGAAAGGGGGTATTTATGATGATAAAGCAATTCGCCTTTCTGAGGAGGATTCAGCGCAACGTCATTTGCTGCAATCGCTTTGAAGTACCTGTCTTTTTTATCGCAGGAAAACAGGAAGCATGTTATTGTAAAAAGTAAAGCTATTCTCATAATGAATGATCAACCCACTACTTCCTTTTTCTTCTCTTCCTCTTCTACCATCCATCGCGTTAATTTATATTTCGGGAATATTTCGTTCATCTTCTTTCCAAGCCACTTGGAAACGATCTCAAATACCAGGAAGCCGATCACAATGGAGATCACCCATTCCATAGTGCTGTAGGTATGTTTATCCACTACTGTTTTGTGGGCTGCAAGTCCCCATAAATTGCGGATGCTGCGGGTGGTGAAGAAGTGCGAAACCAGCCGGGTAGACGCCATCCCGATCGCGAACCCTAAAAAATTACCAATGTAGTTGTTACATACATATTCCACGAACTTCCTGGCTACCCTGCTTTTCATATAAATAAATTTTTACATACCAATCTACTACTTATTTCTGAAAATAGCAGTACGCGAAAAAAATTATTTGACTGCATCCGGCTCTTTTCAACCCGGCAGCTGCAATTTGCTACCTTATAATATCCCTTTAAAAATACCGCTGTAAATATTTACAATAAAACAATCCAATTATATATTTACAATCTCCTATCTAAAATTTCATTTTGACAGCTCAAAAAAAAGTAGCTACCTTTAAAACACTCAGATAATCATCCGATAAGAAGCTTAATACAAAATAACTATTCGCACCACGTAACTATGAATACCCTGTAATGCCATATCAGTATTACAGCCACACATTTGATTTTCACTCCAAAGCAATTATTAACCAAATACGACCCTCAATGCAACGCAACTACGAACGTTATCTTGGCCCTGTTTTCAAGAGAGCCGAAATTAACAATTTAAAGGCCGCGCGCATTAAAGCTGCCGCTGATAATGGAAACCTGAAAGGCATAAAAACAGTGAATTATGCCGCCACTGCCCTACAGGAAACAGCGATCAATGAAGATGAATTTCTTCCCGTTCCCCCTGAATTTAATGGTAAGGATTATGTAAGCTTCCTGTTATGTATTGATGCTGAAATAGAGCATGGGCTTATGCTGCAGTATCTTTACGCAGCCTACAGCTTAGGCGGGCCGCAGGTTCCGCCGGAATTCCAGGATAAGGTACGCAGCTGGCAGGAAGTTATTTTAGGTATTGCCAAGGAAGAAATGGGGCACTTTGTATCTGTACAAAATGTGTTAAAGCTTATTGGTGCGCCACTACATTTTGAAAGACAGGATTATCCGTGGGATACGCCTTTTTATCCCTTTCCTTTTAAGCTGGAAAGATTAACCCTGGATTCCCTGGCCAAATATGTGTATGCAGAAGCGCCGCAAAAATGGCTGGATGAAGGTAGTGAGCTTGCAGAAGAGATCAAGGCGCGCGTGCAGCTGCAAACGCCACACCCCAACACAGTAGGCGCTTTGTTTGAAGTGCTGCTGAAATACATTAACGATCCTGCCATTATTCCTGATGAAGCTTTCCAGGCGGAAACATATCCGTTACAGGCTAAGTTCGATGAATGGGGACGCGGTTACGCCGGCGGACAGCGGGGTAATGCCATGCATGGAAGTCCTAAAGGAAGCCCGGATGTACTGGTAATGCCGCTGGCCAGCAGGGATGATGCATACAACGCCCTTGCTGAAATAGCAGAACAGGGCGAGGCTACTAACCAGGAAAGCCCGCAGCCATCACATTTCCGGCGCTTCCTTGACGTGTATACAGATATGCGGGATACCATAAAGGACGAAAATAGATGGTACCCTTCCCGGAATGTAGCTACCAATCCTGAAATACAAAGCGGCACCAATGACCCGGATGCATCCCCATCAGAAGGACAGGTAGCTGATGAAGATATTGAGCACATTACCAACCCGGAAGCAGTGAACTGGGCACATTTGCTCAACATCCGCTACCGCATGTTATTAAACTTTCTTACACACAGCTTTCTGCTGGATAGCGGCGCCAATAATGTAGGCGCTATCTCACCCCGTGGTATGATCATCAATTCTACCTTCGGTGAAATGTATAACCTGCGGAGCATATCTTCTGTATTGGTACAGCTGCCGCTTACCCGCCAGGATACCGGTAAATTTGCAGGTCCTCCCTTCCTCACCCCATATACCCTTACATTACCCATGGGTGAGCATAACAGGTGGCGTGCCCACAAAGATCTGATACAGGCATCTGCAGCTGTGATTGCAACATTGTTGTCCACTACAAAAGAGCACCACCACCGTTACCTCTATTCACTGCTTGAAGCAGATCAGCAGCTTTTGCAGCTGATAAATGAACTGACTGAAGCCACTGTTTGTCATTAACTATTCTAAAAAAAATTTATGCAAATCAAAGAACTCCGCATACTGCCGCCGGTAGCTATTGGCCGGCTGGGCTCCTCTCCCATTCCGGTAGCTGCTTATGACCTGGTTGTTCCGAAGAATAAACCGGTTGGTTTCCGGGAGATCCGTCCCCTGCAAACATTTACCATAGATGAACATACACATCAGGTAACAGCAACTATCCCTGCAGAGATCATCTTCAAAGATGCTGCTTCCACGGCCTCCAAGAACGGCACCATACGCCCGGTAGCGCCTTTCCTGGAATTGTTTGCTATTACGGATGATGCGCCGGATACACTGGTACCGGTAACCGCTGCGCTGCTTGAAGCAGCAGGGTATACCCTGAAAGATATCAGGTGGAGTGTGATGGTAGGCAACTTAAAGCTGTTCCGCAGAACCGGTGATGAGAAGGATAAGATCCATGCAGAAGTAATTAACATCCGGGATAATGATGTACATCCGCTGCTGGCTACCTGTGAAAATTTTTTACCCGGAAAAACCCTGCCCCTGGGCACGGTACAGGCCATTGCACCATCCAATGAATTTCCGGGATTAAGATTCCGCTTCACACCTGCCGGCGGGAAAGTATATGGCTCCTCTTTAAAAAGGATTGAAACGGCAGGCGCAGATCCGGTAGATGATCCTATTATCAATGATCCCTCGCTGATCCTTTATGATAAACATAAAGGGAAATGGATGGGATATAAGGAATCCTCCGCCTTTAACGCCACCTACACCATGCCTGCGCAGATCTTTGCCGGGTATGATGATGCAGCCGGCAACCATATCAGCTGGGGTTACCTGGATGATGAATGTGATGGCAGCGTAATGGCCGTGCTGGCAAAGGATGATGATGATGCAACGCCCGAACGTGTTTCCATCGTACATATCTGCGCAGGGCCTCCGGCCTTTGCCCCGGATATACTGCCCATTCGCGCCGTGTCTGATGAGCTGGAGCAAATACTGCAGGGTACTGACATTGATGGTGAAGTGCCTATTGAAGAAGCAGAAGAGATTGTGCGCCGTGCATTTGAATCCATTACACTTATGAACACAGCTGTAATGAATGGCAATCCCATTAACGGCAGGGAAAATGTAGCCAGCACCATGGTAAGGCAGGATACGAATGACCTGGGCCGTTTGTTTGAGCCTATTATGGCCGGCTCCCTGGTAGATAACCTGGCACTGCGCACCTTACATGAAAGAGTGTTTAACGGTTTAAGCACCGGTGCGGCTGCCTGGTTTGCCGATGCACTGCGCCGGCCTGATAAGATAGGCGACCTTTCTGATACAGAGCGCCGCAAAATGCCGGGCCTTATGCGGGGCGCAGATGGCAGGGCGCTTACTCTTACTTATCGTACGATCAATACCGTTATAAAGGCCGCAGCAAGCGCCCTGTTCCAGGATAATGAAAGTATAAAAAACAATTACGCCGGCCTGGGCGATCCTTTAAAGGCTGATAATCTTACAGCGCAGCTGTTTTACCGTGGCGCAGGCAACCCTTACAGCGTGCTGCCCAGGGCCGCTATCTCCAACTGCTTCCCAGGGCTGGAATTTGATTTCAGGAATTTATGGCGGCGCACCTTTAAAGAGATCACGCTGAGTGAGAACGATAACTATGTGCTGGCGGATACTACAACTAATAATTTAACAGGCCGGAGGCTGGTGGCCATTAACGGGCATCGTACTATGGTACGCGGAGTAGGCCCCGTATTTCCCGGGGGCGAAAATGTGCCTTTAGCCACCTCCGCTAATCCCAGCGGCGCAGTGTTCATGGAATGGTCTAACCTCATTGCCGGACTAAAGCTGCAGCCCGGAGATATTGTGCAGGCACAATTCACCAGTGGCCCCGCACCACTGCCGGTAATGGTTACAAAAAAAGACCTTGCACATAAAGACAAGTATCCTGTATTTGAGCTTACTGTAAATAATTTTTTCCGCGCAGGCAGGGCGGAAATTTCAGAGCTCATGGTAATGCCCGGTGAGCTTACCCATGGCTTATGCGCGCCCTGGCAAAATGATTACCGCGAATGTGCCTGTTATTACTGGGCTGCCAGCCGGCCGGATTATGTGAATGTGGAACCCGGGGAGAACGGACTTAGTAAAGGCGATATGTGGCTCTCAAAACGGCGTACCGGCAATTATGTACCGGATAACCGGGTGGATACCCGGCTGGTTTCATACGATGATCTTTTCAAAAACTGGGAAGGTGAGCTGAATTTTATTATCAACGGGCGCGATGCACTGGCAAGCAATCCGCTTCCTGAAGTTATTACATCCGTAGCATCAAATGGAAATGGCCATGACGTTGGTAACGGTAAGCATACTGCGCCCGGCGCTCACATTACAGGCAACCCGGCAGCCGAACGCCCGGTATCCGCTTCCACCAAATCAAACGGAAATCAATGACACCTACACTTTTGCAAGCTGATTCACTGGCCGTAATGGCCGGTGAATTAGCTTACCATGCAGCTACGCATTCAAAGCCTCATTCACCACAGATGCACCTGGTGCCTGCCGGAAGCGCTACACAGCTGTTCCTTGCCAATGGCAGCCGCCTGCATAGTATAAGCGATGAAACAGCAGCCACGTTAAAACAATTACAGGAACAAAAAAATGAAGCAGCCATTACAGCTACCCTGGCTGCGCTGGGCCTGGATGCCCCGCCGGCCATTGATGATACGCCTTTAAAAAACCCGAAGACCTACGCGCTTTCCCTGGCCATTGCCCAGAAATGCAATATGGGCTGCGCCTATTGCTATGCAGACCAGGGCGATTTTGGCGGTCCTATCAAGAACATGCCGCTGACCACTGCTAAAAGATCCATTGATCTTTTACTGGCTGATTGCACTGCAGGCAGCAAAGTGCAGCTCACTTTTTTAGGCGGTGAGCCGCTGGTGAACCGTAAAGCGCTGCGGGAAGCCACACAGTATGCCAGTGAACAGGGCAAACTAAAAAATGTGCAGGTTAATTTTTCCATTACTACCAACGGTACACTGCTGAAAGCAGATGATGCCGCCTTCTTTGAGCAGCACGGGTTTGCAGTCACTATCAGCCTGGATGGCATAGGTGAGCAGCACGACCGCTTACGGCCTTTAAAGAACGGCAGCGGCACCTACGCGCAAATAATAGAAAACATACAGCCCCTGCTGCAAATGCAACGGAAAATGCAGGTATCTGCACGGGTAACCGTTACACCGCTGAACATGGATCTTGCACAAACCCTGCAGGAATTTATTGGTATGGGCTTTCACAGCGTAGGGTTTTCACCGTTATTAAGGTCCAGCAACGGGCAGGGGGAAATGACGCAGCAAGACCTAGAGCAAATGCTGCAGGGCATGATAGCCTGCGGGCTTTTATTTGAACAGCATGTGCTGGCAGGCAAACGCTTTCCCTTTCTGAATATGGTAAATGCCCTCAAAGAAATAGCCAAAGGCACGCACCGTCCATATCCCTGCGGCGCCGGCGCAGGGTATATGGGCGTATCTGCAGACGGTGAGCTGGCAGCCTGCCACCGCTTTGTAAATGAGCCCGCCGGCCGTATGGGCAGCCTGGATAACGGTGTAGACCATACGCTGCAGAACAACTGGCTGGCTACACGCCATGTGCATCAGCAGCAACCCTGCAACCAGTGCTGGGCAAGATACCTTTGCGGTGGCGGCTGCCATCACGAAGTGCTGGAAAAAGGCCGCACCGCCTGTGACTACATACGCGGCTGGCTGCACTATACTATACAGGCACATGCAAGAATTACAAGATTAGCTCCCCATTGGTATAAATAGCTATGGTTCTCCAAACATTTGATGTACTGATCCTTGGCGGCGGCCCTGCGGGTACCTGCGCCGCCTTACGCCTGCTAAGCCTGGGCTACCGGGTAGCATTAGTAGAAAGAGAAAGCTTTCCGAGGCCGCAGATAGGAGAATCATTATCTCCCGGTATCCGGAACATATTTGAATACCTGCATGCAAGCCATTTACTTACCCGGCACAATTACCTGCAACAGCTGCCGGCTAAAGTAATATGGGAAACCAGCACAGCACAAACCATCAGCCCACAACAACGCGGTCCGGGTATAATGGTTGACAGAGGTTTGCTGGATAAAGACCTGTTGGAGCTGGCCGTTGACCGGGGCCTGCACCTGTTTCAGCCAGCCTCGCTTCATGGCCACGGGATTATGAAAGATGGCAAATGGTGGGCGCATATACGAATGGACAAGGCTTTTCATGTGCTTATGGCTACCTTTCTGCTGGATGCACGCGGACGTGATGGTACAGACCATGCGCACCGGATAACTACCGCCCCGCCCACGCTTGCGTTATGGGCCTATACCCCCGCACAGCAAATGCCCAATGAAACATTGATAGAAGCCAGGGATGACGGCTGGACATGGGGCTCCCCTATGCCGGATCAGCGGTTCAGGATCATATCATTTATGAACCCGGTTAAGATCAGGCCCGGCGCCATTGCAGATGTATTTGGCCAAACGTTGGATAAAACGCAGCTCTTCCGCTCCGTTATTCAAAACTGGCAACCACGGGACATAGCAGCCTGCGTGGTATCCAACTACGTGCATGCTGTTCCCTGGGATGAGCGTTACATTCGTTTAGGTGAAGCTGCCTTTTCCTTAGATCCGCTATCCTCCTCAGGTGTAGAGAAAGCCATGCGTTTTTCGCTGCAGGCAGTAATTGCAGTGAATACCATATTACAATCTGGCGATGAACAGCTTGCGCGATGGCTCTATGAAAGAAAACTAATAGATGCGGTGGTTACCCATACACGCTGGACTGCTGATTATTATGCGCGTGCCTGGACGAACGATCATCCTTTCTGGAAAGAACGGGCTACGCCGTTTATTTCAGATAAAAATATCCATACAAACTTTCATCAAACCTTATACAGCAGTTTTACCCAGACGCCTGTACAAAAAGCAACTTCCAGGAAACACGGTTCCTATGAAGAAGAAGATATATGCCGGCTGTGGGATGAGCCGGTGCAGCTGTCACCTGCCCTTACTTACCAGGATTGGCCCTGCATTGTAGATGATATTGTGCAGATTAAAAAAGGGATCTTTCACCCCAACCTGGAAGAAGGAATTGCCTACCTGGCAGATGTCGAAATATCGCCATTACTGATCAATATCCCCGGCAATGCTACTCTTGGCGGCATTATAGATGAGTGGAGCAAAATAACAACCTACAAGGGTGCAGCCTCAATGGCCTTGTTCCTCTGGGAAAAGGATATCCTTATTCAGCGGCAATGCTGACCAGGTGTATGTTATACTGTAGCAGTTCAAACCGTTACCGTCCCCATTAGCCTGCAGGTTTGCCGTATTTACAAACGGCGCCTGTGCGCTGGCAGCAGCACCGGTGCTGTCAGCCTTTACGCCTTCCAGGTCAAGATTAGCGGCCGGGATGTTTACTTTAATGCCCGTTACTTTTTCGTTGCTGCGCAAAAAGGCTATCTGCCCGCCGTATTCATCCACCGAAAACGTATCGGCCTGCTGACGGGTAAGGGTAGCAGAACCTAAGGTAGAGCTCACAAACAGCTTACCATCTTTCACCTCCACCAGGGATTCCGTTATGCTGCTACCTGCCGGAAAAGTGTACTTTCCGGTGTACACAGTTAATGCGGTATCCTGCGCCCATACTGAAAGCGAAAGAACAAGTCCGGCAAACAAAAAAAGATACTTCATATACTGCTGGTTTATTTTTAAGCCGGTAAATTACCCTGGCTATACGAGCGCTACAAGAAAGACCCGTAAAATTATTGTTAAACTATTGGTCCGTTTTCTTCACCACACTATTCCTGATAAGCACAAAACCTACCGCAGCCCCTGCAAAACCCAGCAAAGCTGCTATACGCATAATTTTGCCGTAAGCCGCTATAAAACTCTCATGGTAAGACTTCTGTACCTTTTCTTTATCACTGCCCTGCAGCGCGGCCGGCGCCTTTGCATTGCCCAGCTCCATGGCTTGCTGCATAACCGCTTGTTTTGACTGATCGCTCAGCTGCACCTGTGCAAGCTCCTTTTGTAAGGCGCCTGAAAAAAGCACCACGGCCAGCGCTCCGAAAATGGCATTGGCAAAAACGCCGGAAATACGCGACAGCGCATTATTTACTCCTGAAGCAGTACCGGAAAAATGAGGGTTTACCGCTCCCATCACTGTAGCAGTAAGCGGTGCCACAGTAAACGACATACCCAAACCTAAAACAAGGATCCCGGGAAAGAACGTAGTAAAATAAGCAGATGGTCCGGCCGTTTGTTTCACAAAAGATAACAACAGCAGGCCCAGTCCCGCCAGGGCCGGCCCAATGGTAAGCAGTAAACGGGGACCATACTTATCAGCCAGGCTGCCGGCAAAGCGGGCCACGAATACCATTAAAATAGTAAAGGGTAAAAAGGTTAACCCGGATTGCAGCTGGTCGTACCCCTGCACCTGTACCAGGTTCAGGGAAAGGAACAGCATACCCGCGCCCAAACCGGCATACAGAAAAAAGGTAAGCAGGTTAGCGCCTGAAAACGTAAGGTTGGCAAACAAGCTTAGGGGCATCATGGGGTGTTTGCTTTTCTGTTCAATAATAATAAATACCACCAGCAATAACAGCCCTACTCCCAGCGATGAATATACCTGCCAGTGCAGCCAGCCCACGGCAGGCATCCGCAGAAAACCAAAGGTGAACAAGGCCAGCCCCAGCATAATAGCCACAGCGCCCGCATAATCCAGCGTATGATCTGCCGCCTGCTCGCGGTTCTCTTTTACCAGCTTCCAGAGAATGATCAGTGCCGCAATGCCAATGGGGATGTTAATAAAAAAGATATAGCGCCAGTAACCGGCATCCGCCAAAGCCCCACCCAGCACCGGCCCGCCAATGGTTACCACCGTAGTAAAGGCCGACCAGGTACCAATAGCCTTGCCCCTCTCCTTTTCATGAATGGAGGAAGAAATAAGCGAAAGGCTGCCCGGTATCATCAGCGCACCGCCAATGCCCTGTATCATCCTGAAAATGATCAGCAGTGTTACAGTTCCCGAAATGCCACAGGCAGCTGACCCGGCTATGAAAATAAAAATACCGGCCATGAAGATCTTCTTACGCCCCAGCTTATCGCCCAAAGAACCGCCGATCAGCATTAAGGCCGACAGCATTAAAAGATAGGCGTTCAGGATCCAGAACAGGTCTGTACCGCTGGCATCCAAACTTTTTTGAATGGAAGGCAATACCACGTTTAAGGCCGTAGCATCAATAAAAGCCATTGCAGAAGCCATGATGGTTGACACCATGATCCACTTGCCGGCCGGGCTGGAGAGAGATACTGTTTCCATGGGAAGTTTTTAGCGGGTATCTATAAAGTTAACGTGCTTATGATATAAAACAACTTCTCTTGATAACATTAGATCCCGGGGTATTTAAAAAATATTTTCCCGTTTATGTCCAATTCGTCTTTTCCCGGTCATTATTCAGGTATAAACACAATCAATAACCTTTAAATCAATACAAATGGAACAACGTATCAATGCATTTGCAAAAGGACAGGCAGCTATGAAATCTTTATATGGCATAGGCATCTACCTGGCAAAATCGTCCATAGAAGAGCGGCTGCGGAATTTAATTTACTTCAGGGTATCGCAGGTGAATGGCTGCGCCTATTGCCTGGATATGCACTCCAAGGACCTGCGTGCAGCCGGTGAAACAGAACAGCGTTTATACATGCTGGATGCCTGGCGCGAATCGCCGGTGTACACCCCGCGTGAACGTGCAGCCCTGGCCTGGGCAGAATCCGTTACCAGCCTGCATGAAGGACATGTTCCGGATGAAGTGTATGAACAGGCGCATGCAGAATTTTCTGAAGAAGAGCTGATAGACCTTACCCTGGCCGTGATAGCCATTAACAGCTATAACCGCATTAATGTAGCCTTCCGCACCGCCGCAGGATCTTATGAACCCGGACAGCACGCAGTAGCTGCGAAATAGTATTTAATTGTATATTCAATCACCTGTTAAAAATAAACCAATGAAAGATTTCATGTTAATTTTCCGCCAGCCCAGCTATGACTATAGCAATCTATCGCCTAGTGAGATGCAAACCCTTACCAAAAAATGGCAGGACTGGGTAGGCGGTATTGCCGCACAGGGAAAGCTAAAGGCCACCGGCCAGCGCCTTTCTTCAGAAGGCAAAGTGCTGAAAGCTGGCGGTGTGGTTACCGACGGTCCTTTTGTGGAGATCAGGGAACGTTTAGGCAGCTTCATGATCGTAAAGGCCGATAACACGGACGAAGCCACTACCCTGGCTCATGGCTGTCCTGCCCTGGAAGCCAATGGCAGTGTGGAAATAAGGGAGATCGTTTAACCTGTATCAATACTACAGTGGAGTAGACTAAAGAAAATGTAAAATGTAAAATGTCGCGGTACCAGTACATACATGTTCGCGGCATTTTACTTTTACATTTATAACTATCTTGTTCATAAAGTCTTTTTAATGGTCTCTATGAACCTCCTTCGCCGGCTTTAAATTTTACATTTTATATTTTTTTGGCTCCGCCTCGTGCTTTATGGAAAAAGAACACACGCCGTTAAAACATTTATTCCAGCAGGAGTTTTCCAAAATGGTAGCTGTTATCAGCAAACTGTTTGGCCTGCAGCATATTGAAATAGCGGAAGACATTGTAAGCGAAACCTTTTTGCAGGCCACGGAAACCTGGGGTGTTAAAGGCATACCTCCCAACCCCACTGCATGGCTGTATGCCGTAGCCAAACAAAAAACGCTGTACCATTTCAGGCGCAATAAAATATTTGAAGAAAAGGTAATGCCGGTACTCAGCGCCGCACAGGAAACCACACAGGAAATGGATGCACCGGACTTTTCGCAGCAGAACATACAGGACAGCCAGCTGCAAATGCTGTTTGCCATCTGTACGCCGGCCATTGCCAGCGAAGCCCAGATAGGGCTGGCCTTACGCATCCTTTGCGGTTTTGGGATAGATGAAATTGCAGAAGCATTCTTATCAAATAAAGAAACCATTAACAAACGTTTATTCCGCGCCAAAGAAAAGCTGCGCGCAGAAAACATAAAGATGGAGCTGCCGCCGGAAAATGAAATTGTACAGCGGCTGGATAATGTGCTGCATATTATTTACCTGCTTTTCAGCGAAGGGTATTATTCCAAAACGCGGAACCAGATCCTGCAGAAGGACCTTTGTTTTGAAGCACTGCGCCTGGGCGTTATGCTCACTGCTTATGAGCGTACCAATCTGCCCCAAACCAATGCGCTGCTGGCGCTCATGTGTTTTCATGCCTCCCGCTTTGAGGCCCGTGAAACAAATGATGATACCGTTATACTCTACGAACAGCAGAATGAAGCCCTGTGGGATACGGCCCTCATTAACCAGGGCATCCATTTTTTACACCTGGCCGCACAGGGGAATGAGCTCAGCTCTTACCACCTGGAAGCCAGCATTGCCTACTGGCACTGTACCAAAGAAGATACCCCGGAAAAATGGGAGAACATCCTGCAATTATACAACCAGCTGCTAACCATCAACTACTCACCCAGTGTAGCCCTGAACCGCACATTTGCCCTGTACAAGGCCAATGGCGCAGCCGCAGCCATTGCAGAAGCGGAAAAACTACGGCTGGATAATAACCACTTTTATTTCCTGCTATTGGGCGAGCTGTATAAGCATACAGATCCCGCAAAAGCCATCACCCATCTCCAAACGGCATATACATTAGCCAAAACACAAACGGAAAAACAGGGCATCCGGGAAAAAATAGACGCCCTCCGCTAACCATTACATATCCGGATAAAGCGCTTATCTTAGCGCATAACAAACCTGCACCACGGGGTTTCTAAACATTTATCCATTACAAAATGAAACGCTACGTCATCATCATTACAGCGGCTGTTTTAGGCGCCTGTCAACAGCCTGCGGGCACACCGCAACAACCGGAACATCCAACAGCACTGAACCTTAGCGGCCGCAAAGTAACGGTATATACTACCGCAGACAGCACCGGCTACCGTATCACGGCCACGGGTACACTGAATTTTGAGGATCTGCCTCAACCGCTTGAAACACAGCCCTGCATTTTTGTAGATCCGCAAACTACCTTCCAGCAATTTGAAGGTATTGGTGGTGCGCTTACAGATGCAGCAGCAGAAACCTTTGCCAAACTACCCAAACCGGCGCAGGACTCCCTGCTGGCGGCGTATTACGATCCTGCCAAAGGTATTGGCTATACCCTTGGCCGCACCAATATTCACAGCTGCGACTTTTCCAGTGATTCCTATACTTATATCAAGGAAGGCGACAGCACCCTGAGCACCTTTAGCCTGGCGCATGATGAGCAGTTTAAAATACCGCTTATTAAAAAGGCCATTACCGCAGCAGGTGGCAAGCTACCCTTGCTGGTAAGCCCCTGGAGCCCGCCGGCCTTTATGAAAGATAATAACAGCATGCTGGGTGGCGGTAAGCTGCTGCCCGCTTACCGGCAAAACTGGGCTAACTATGTAGTAAAGTTCATTAAAGCCTTTGAAGAAAAAGGCATACCGGTGTGGGGCCTTACCGTGCAGAATGAGCCCATGGCCAAACAAAAATGGGAATCCTGCATTTTCACTGCCGAAGAAGAAAGGGATTATATTAAAAGCTTCCTGGGCCCCACGTTACAAAAGAATGGGCTGGAAAGCAAAAAGCTGATTGCCTGGGATCATAACCGGGATCTTATTTTCCAGCGCGCCAGCACTATCCTGGAAGATGAAGAAGCCGCCAAATACGTATGGGGCATAGGTTTTCACTGGTATGAAACCTGGACCGGTGGCGACATGCAGTTTGATAACCTGCGGCTGGTGAACCAGGCCTTTCCCGGCAAACACCTTGTATTTACCGAAGGCTGTAAAGAAAAATTCAGCATGGACAGCGTGAATAACTGGAGCCTGGGCGAACGTTACGGCCATTCCATGATCAATGATTTTAACAATGGCACTGTAGCCTGGATTGACTGGAACCTGCTGCTGGATGAACATGGCGGGCCTAACCATGTAGGCAATTTTTGCTTTGCACCGGTACATGCAAATACGCAGAACGGTAAGCTCATTTATACCAATGCTTACTGGTACATTGGGCACTTCTCTAAATTCATACGCCCGGGCGCTAAACGTATTGGCGCTGCTGCCAGCCGCTGGCTGCTGCAAACAACAGCCTTTCAGAATACAGATGGCAGCATAGCCGTAGTAGTTATGAACACCTCCTCCCAAAAGATCCCGTTCCAGCTATGGATCAAAGGGAAAGCAGCCGGTACGGAGAGTTTACCGCATTCTATTATGACGATGGTGTTGTAGTATGGTACGATTTTTCCGCACATACTCACATAAACACCAACACCATGAAAAATTCCCCCAAAGAATACGCAAAAATAGCCGGCGCCAGCGCCATTGCCGGCTCAAGAACCATGCTGGCGCCGGCTTTGGCCAACCCGGATAACAAGCTGCTAACCGTGATGGCTGTTATGGAATTGTGTGGAGATAAAGTACCGGGTGTGGGCGACCGTATTGCTATGCCCGGCCTTATAGGCCGTAGCATTTCCGGCGCCATTACTGGCGTTACGCTCAGCCGCCGCAGGCATAAAGATCCCTGGCTGGGCGGCCTGTTAGGCGCTGCCGGGGCATTGGCGCTAACATATCTTACCTTTTATGCCCGCAAACAATTAGTGAAGAGAACGGGCCTCCCGGACCCATTGGCAGGGCTGCTGGAAGATGTGCTGATGATAGCTGCCGGGAAAAAATTGCTGGCCAAATAAGATCGTATTACATTTATCTTACGATTATACTTATCTTAGGCAAAATAATCTACAGCTTATGTCACTACTGAATAACAACAACAAAAAGGGAAAAAAGGACAAAAAGCAAACGCCCAACGCCATTCCCGGGGCTACCAATTTCATGAAACCTAATAAAGCTGCCGGTAATGCTAAAAAACCAATGCGCACCGGCGGCACCCGTGGCAGCTGATTGTACTATCACGCCCAACAGCCCGTTTGGCAAAGGATACAAAGGAAAAGGCCGGAATCACTTCCAGCCTTTTCTTCTTTATAAAACCTATTATGCAGGAGGCATCAGTTCTGTAGTATCCACTGGCTGCTCTCAAAAAAATCCGGCACTGCCGTACATTGTGCAAAGCCGCCCTGGTTTTCCACGTTCAGGTAAGTATTCTGCCATTCATTCTTCAACCGTACATTACCGTTATAGCTTTCCAGCTTCCAGTAGCTGCTGTAGTATGTATTAGGCACATCCGTGCTTTCTGCATAGGGGTACAGGTGCTCAATATTTAAATAGTGACTGGTAGCCAGGTTCTTAAACCGGATATGCCCGTTCACTGTTTCCTGTACCCACCGGTACTGGTTGCCGCTATTGCCGGCGCTGTATTTCACCTGGCCGTTATCTTCATACAAATAGGTGCTTAGCCCATTTGTTTTTGATCAGCACACCGGTACCGGTTGGCGGGGGATTACTGCCACCCAGGGTATTGAGCAGGTTCTCCGCATTGCCCGTTTGTAAATTGGCCAGGTAGGTAAATACCTGGTTCAGCTGCTGCTGTACGCTGCCATTACCGGCGTATTGCTTGCGCGCATTATACAGGCGGGTTACCAGCTCCAGCTCATGCTGGCCATAAGGTACGCCCAGCTTTTGCTGCATAATGGTAAGAAAAGAATAGCCGTATTCGTCCGTAGGTTCTATGATAGTACCTTCTCCGTAATCGTTCCAGGTAGCAAATTGTATGATGTTCACGCCGGAGCCCAAAGCCTTATCCAGCATAGTAGAGAAGGTGCCCGTTCCGTTAAAGGGAATTTGCCAGGTGGGGCCATCGGCGCCACCGGCTGCGTAAAAGGAATTGAAACCGGGATACACTACGCCAATGGATAAGGGAAAACTGCCGGCCTGCGCATAATAGTTGTTCACCACCGTGGGGTGATCCTGGTAGATCCAGGGGAACTCGCCACCGGCATTATTGCTGCCTACCTGGCTGGTAAAACCATATAAGGGTATCACTTTCGGGCGGGGACTTAACCCGTTCAGGATCACATCCCATTCAGCAGGCTGGTGAAAGGTAATAGGCCCAAAGTTCAGCACCACCGGCGCATTATTGGTTTTCAGGTAATTGCTTTGGTTAAAATAATTGCTTTGCATATAGGTAAAATCGCCATGCGCATCGGCCGCCATACCAGGGTCCCAGTTGCGGTCCTCATGCACAATACCAAACTGCAGCCCCACAGCGCCCAGCTTATTGATCAGGGCATTGGAGTTGGCAAGGTTATCCGGATAGTCGTACCGCTGGCGGGTACCCGGCCAGTCAATAAATACACCGTCTGCACCGGCATACTTCATTAAAAGCAGCTGGTATTCAATAATATCCGGATCGCCGGAAGCATAAGGCCCTGTTTTAGGATAGTAGTAGGCTGCAATTTGCCTTTTCCCGTTTACGATCACATCCGGATTGCGGGTATTCATTTTCCAATGATAACCCCAGGCGCCGCGGGAGGCCGGCGTTTCAAACCAGGGCATCCAGTGAATGAATATTTTTTTAGCGGTGCTTTTAGGAATAGCTACCGCAGTGGCAGATACATCGGTTAGCGCGCCGCGGCCTGCTAAAAGATCATTTTGCTGCAGGGATTTATTACAACCGAACAGCAGTAGTGCACAACAGCAGAAATAGATAAGGGTTCTCATGTAAAAAGATATTTAGTTAGTGGAATAACGGCGCAGCCGCCATTGAATAAGTGAACAGGTTTTCAGATATGTATGAATAGGTTTTCAGGGATGGAAAATAGGCAGATGCCGGAAGCCTGCATAATTATATGTGAAAAATATAATGGTAAACGGAGTAAGAAGGTGAAGGAACAGCTAGCAATCAACTGGTTGAATAAAGGCAGGTATAGAAAAAATATAACGGGTTAAACAGGGTCAGGGCGCGGAGGCGGCCGCACCCTGACCCGCAGGGTATGCACCGCTACTCGCTCCAGGGCGAATGCAGGATCTCATCGCAAAAATCCTTACGCTTAAAGCCGGGGATCATGAAAGCGCATACATCGGCCTTAATATTCCCATAAGTAGTATCTGTTTTATGTGCAAACCCGCTGAAGAAAGTGGGAATGATCTTTTGCTTAAAATTATCACGCGGGAAAGCGCTCACAATAGCTTCCCTGTTCTCCGCAGATAAATGTTCATACCCCTTTCCCACTACATCCAGCCCCACACCGGCATTTAACAGGGCCACTTCCGGCTCCTTATACTCTGCAATACCAATAGTGGTATGTAACGCAATGCTATCCCATACCAGCTGCAGGGAAGCCGGCGCCAGGCCATGTCCTTTCAGGAAATCGCGGGCCGCATTGGCGCCATCTACTTCAAAACGTTTATCAGGGCTGCTGTAATGCGGCACCAGGCCCAGGTCGTGAAATACGGCGCTTACATATAATAGCTCCGCATCGTATTTTAATCCACGACGCTGCCCGTTGAGCGATGAAAATAAGAATACCCGTAAAGAATGGTTGTAAATAAATTCCGTACCATGTTCCAGTAACAATTCCGTGGCTTGCTGCGCGATGGTGCTGTCGGGCAGGGTGATACCCGCTATAGACCGATGTTTCAAAACTGACATAATATTGATTTTTGCATTCAAAATTATACCCCTTCCGCCCGCAGGTAAATATCAAAAACAACGTATCAGATACCAATTTCTGCAAACTGCTTTTTATAGGCAGCAGGCGACTGGCTGGTATTTTTCTTAAAGAAGTTGCTGAACTGGTAAGGGGTGGCAAAATTCAGGGAAAAGGATATTTCCTTAATAGGTTGTTCGGAAAATTGCAGCAGGCGCTGGGCTTCCACTATCAGCCGGTGGTTGATCAGCTCCTTGGCGCCTTCGCCGCCATACTGTTTACATACTTCCGTAAGCTTGCGCGTGGTAAGGCCCAGCTTTTTCGCATAGGCCGCAACGTTATGCTGTTGGTGATATTCCTGGTTCACCAGCTCAAGGAAACGCTGGTACAGCCGGTAATCATGGTTATGGGTGCTGATGGTTAACAGGGACCTGAGGTTAGCTGCCTTAATAATAATGATCTTTAAAAAAGCCGCCAGCACATCCGGCTTGTTGGAGTAGCTATCGGCTTGGTATTCTTCCAGCAGGTGCTGCATAAGCTTAGTGAGGGAGGCGCCGGCATCATCATCCAATACCAGCAGCTGCTGCAGCCGGGCGTTATTAAACAAAGTGGCTTTACAGTTGCGCGCGCTGGCAGGTGTTCTTTCCCAAAAGGCATCGCTGAAACTTAATACATAACCCCGCAAAAGATGGTTGTTCAGCACCTGGTACATTTGCCCGGCAGCCATTAACAGCAGCTGTCCGGGAGCAATGGTATAAAGCGTGCCGTCAATATTCATAACGCCTTCGCCGCCGGTTACCCATACCATCATGTGGTAAGGATTGCGGTAGCTGTTATTAAGCATAAAAATTTGGGCATGCAGTTCCCGTATATCAAAGGCCAGGTCCTGCATATGCCTGGCAGCTGCTAACTCCTGGATTCTCATGTTAAGATTTCTCCTACAAAGTTACAACCCTTCATCCTCTTTAGCCAGGCGTAATAATTTCTCCAGGCTGATGATGGCAATTTCTTTATCGGTGATGGTAATAATACGGTCCTGCACCAGCTCACTCAGGGTACGGAACACCGTTTCATAGGTGGTGCCGGTATAGGCGGCCAGGTCGTTCCGGCTGATCTTCATATTCAGCACACCGCTGGTATTAAAGCCAAACTTGCCGTGCAGTAATAATAAGGCATTGGCCACGCGCCCTTTTACAGACATATGCGCCAGGTTGCGCATGTGCCTTTCAGACTCCTGCAGCTCGCTGGCATAAAACAGCATCAGCTCATATAAAAAGGTATGGTTCACCTGCAGGCTGGATTGGAAAAAGGCCATATCCACATAACAGATGGTCACCGGTTCCAGCGCGGTGGCGGATATAGGGTATACCAGCTCCTGTCCTACCCCGCGGTGCCCTACAATATCGCCCTTTTGCGCAAACCGTACGATAAGCTCCTTATCCTTACCCCAGTGTTTATGCACCTTTACCTTCCCTGCATATACGAAATAAATACCGGTTACCTTATCGCCTTCCTTAAAAAGCATTTCCCCTTTTTTAAGGGAAAAATTGTGGCGGTGCGCTTCCACGGCGGGCGTCCATTCCTTCAGGCAAAGCCGGCATAACATGCAGGTGGTAAGATCACAGCCTTGTTTGTCTTTCTTCATTTGGGAGATTGTGCTGCAAATTTGCAGTTAAATGCTGGATATTGGAAGCCAGCATAGAAGGATGCAGCCGTACCACTTCCCCTACAACTATCACGGCCGGGTTGGAAAGTCCCTCGTATTGCGCTTTCCAGGTTATGTTCTGTACTGTGCCTATTACGATCCTTTCTTTTTCCGTAGTGCCTTCCTGTATGATGGCCACCGGGGTGTTGCTTTTGCCATGGGCGGCAAAAATATCCATAATAGCCTCCAGCTTGCTCATGGCCATTAATATAACAATGGTGGCGGTTGAGCGGGCAGCCAGCTGTATATCCTCAGAAATATCACCGTTACGCGTAGTGCCGGTGGTAACCCAAAAGCTTTCCGCCACCCCACGGCAGGTAAGCGGTATCATTTGGCTGGCCGGTACTGCCAGGGCGCTGGATATGCCCTGCACCATCTGCACCGGTATGCCTGCGCTGCGGGCAGCTTCCATTTCTTCTGCCGCCCGGCCAAATATAAAAGGATCGCCCCCCTTTAGCCGCACCACATGCCCATAGGCCAGCGCATCTTCCACAATCAGCTGGTTAATTTCCTGCTGGCTAAGGGCATGGCAGCCATACCGTTTGCCGGTGAAGCGGATAATGGCATCCGGCGCGGCATATTCCAGCAGGGCTTTATTTGCCAGCGCATCGTACAAGATCACTTTAGCCTGCCCGATGGCGCGCATGGCTTTTACCGTTATCAGCTCCGGATCACCGGGTCCTGCCCCTACCAGGGTCAAAAGTGGATTGACCATAAAATTCATATTAAATAAATAATTATATGATTCATATCATGAAACTACTATAAAATTAAATTATAAATCCCTAATTTCATGATACGGATCACAAAAACACTTCAAATTTTTACAACTTTAGCGAATTAACATCATATATAATTTTTATTAATACAAAGGAAGCTTTTTATCTCTTATTCTCTAAATATCCCGGGCAATGAAAATTGTAATTATAGGTAACGGCATGGTAGGTTACAAGTTTTGTGAAAAAATGATAGCCAAGGCTACCCCCGGCACGGTAGAACTGGTTGTTTTTGGTGAAGAGCCGCGTCCTGCCTACGACCGGGTACACTTAAGCGCCTTCTTTTCCGGGAAAACAGCCCAGGACCTGGAGATGGCCCCCGCCAGCTGGTATATAGATAATAATATACGCCTGCACCTGGGCGATCCCGTACAATCCATAGACCGCGAGCACAAAACCGTTCATTCCCATAAAGGCTTTACAGAAACTTATGACTACCTGGTAATGGCCACCGGTTCCGCCGCTTTCGTACCCCCCATTCCAGGGGTAGATAAAAAGGGCGTATTTATATACCGCACCATTGAGGACCTGGAACTAATGCTGGACTATGCCCCCAAAGCCACTACCGGCGCCGTAATTGGCGGCGGCCTGCTGGGTCTGGAAGCAGCCAAAGCATTGCTGGACCTGGGCCTGCAAAAAACGCACGTAATAGAATTTGCCCCGCGCCTGATGCCCCGGCAAATTGATGACAACGGCTCCCGCCTGCTGCAGGGCAAGCTGGAAACCCTGGGCCTGCAGGTACATACCAGTAAACAAACCACCGCTATAGTAGGTGATGATGTGATCACCGGCCTGCAGTTCGCTGACGACAGCATACTGGAGGCAGATATGCTGGTAATATCTGCCGGCATACAGCCCCGCGATGAGCTGGCCCGCCTCTGCGGCCTGGAAATAGGCCACCGGGGTGGTATTGTAGTGAACGACCAGCTGCAAACCACCGATCCCTTCATTTATGCAATTGGCGAATGCGCCTTATATAATGGTATGATCTACGGGCTGGTAGCCCCCGGCTATGAAATGGCAGAGGTAGTAGCCACCCATATCCTGGGCGACCACAAAGCTTTTACCGGTTTTGATATGAGCACCAAGCTGAAGCTGATAGGTGTGGATGTAGCCAGCTTCGGCAACCCCTTCACCCCTGCCGACCAATGCCGCAGCATTGTGTTTGAAGATACCATGAAGGGCATTTACAAACGCATTAACATCACCCCCGACGGGCAGCACCTGCTGGGAGGTATATTAATAGGTGATGCAGATGCCTATAATATGCTGCTGCAAACCGCCAAGAATAAAGTGATACTGCCGCCCAACCCGGAAGATGTGCTGCTGGGCGCACGCGGCGGACAGGAAGCTGCCGGGGCCGGCGTATTGGGCCTGCCGGATGATGCCACCATTTGCAGCTGCGAAAATGTGAGCAAAGCCGCCATTTGCAACGCAGTAATAGATGGCCACGAAACCCTGGATGCAGTAAAGAAATGCACTAAAGCAGCTACCTGCTGCGGAGGCTGCGCCCCCATGGTAAAGGACCTGATCACCAGCACCATGAAGTCGCAGGGTAAATACATCCGCAACGTGATCTGCGAACATTTTGACTACTCCCGCCAGGAGCTGTTTGACCTGGTAAAAATAAAAGAGCTGCGTTCCTTTGATACCGTGCTGGATCATTACGGCCATGGCGAAGGTTGCGAGATCTGTAAACCCACAGTGGCCAGCATACTGGCCAGCCTGTGGAATGAGATGATCCTGGCCAAAGGCAATGATACCGCGCAGGACTCCAACGACCGTTACCTGGCCAACATACAAAAAGGCGGCACCTACTCTGTAGTGCCCCGCGTGCCCGGTGGGGAAATTACCCCGCGGCAGCTGATGGTAATAGCGCAGGTAGCAGAAAAATATAATCTCTACACCAAAATAACCGGTGGTCAACGTATAGATATGTTTGGAGCGCATGTAAGCGACCTGCCGCTGATCTGGGAAGAGCTGGTGGCGGCAGGTTTTGAAAGCGGCCATGCATACGGCAAAGCATTGCGTACTGTAAAAAGCTGCGTGGGCAGCACCTGGTGCCGCTTTGGCCTGCATGACAGTGTAAGCTTTGCCATACAGATAGAGCAGCGCTACCGCGGCTTACGCGCCCCGCATAAATTAAAATCTGCCGTAAGCGGCTGTATCCGTGAATGCGCGGAAGCACAGTCAAAAGACTTTGGCATTATTGCCACGGAAAAAGGCTGGAACCTGTATGTATGCGGCAATGGCGGCTCCAAACCACAGCACGCGCTGCTGCTGGCCGGTGATGTGGACAGCGCTACGTGTATCCGTTACATTGACCGCTTCCTGATGTTTTACATTAAAACTGCAGATCCTTTAACCCGCACTGCTACCTGGCTCAATAAGCTGGATGGTGGTATAGAATACCTGCGTAATGTAGTGGTGAATGATAGCCTGGGCATTGCCGCCCAGCTGGAAAGTGAAATGCAGGTACTGGTGGATAATTATAAATGCGAATGGAAAGAGGTGGTCGATAGCCCTGAGCTGCGTAAACGCTTCTCCCACTTTGTAAATGCACCGGAGGAAAAAGATCCTACTGTACAATTTGAAAACTTACGTGAACAAAAGAAAGCCGCCAACTGGGCTAAATAATTACCAACCAAAAAACACCTTATATGTCATTACACAACACAGCAACCATTAACTGGTTCTTTGCCTGCAAAGTAGAAGATGTGCCGGCCAACGGCGGTGTATGCGTAAAGTACCTGGATGAACAGATCGCGCTGTTCCACTTTCCCCGGCGGAATGAGTGGTACGCCACGCAGAACCTTTGTCCGCACAGGCAGCAAATGGCCCTTAGCCGCGGCATGACTGGCACACAGGGAGGCGAGCCTAAAGTAGCCTGCCCCTTTCATAAAAAATCATTTTCGTTGGTAGATGGGCGTTGCCTGTCGGACGATACTGAATGCGCGCTCAATACCTACCCGGTAAAGATTGAGGATGACCGGGTATACATTGGTATTGTAAACGGGCGGGATACTGAAACCGTAATGGCATAGAACATATAAAGACGAAACCCGGTAGCTGGCAGGCTCCGGGCTTCTGATTTTAAAATGATTGGCATCACATTTAAAACCAACCAAAGTTAATGAAAAAAATGTTCCTTAATGGCGCGTCTTCACTTCTTTTAGGCGCCTGCTGTTACCAGCCTTGCCATGCACAGCTGGCTATCAGCGCCCAGCTGCGAACGCGCACAGAATTACGCGACGGCCAGGGCGCCCCGCTACCTTCCGGCGCCACACCCGCCATATTTACTTCCCAGCGTACCCGCTTAAGCGCAGGCTTTACTACGTATCGCATCCAGTTTGGGCTAACCCTGCAGGATGTACGTGTTTGGGGACAGGACGCTTCTACCATTAACCGCACTACCACCGCCAACAACAATGGCCTGATGCTGCATGAAGCCTGGGCCGAAATACTGTTGACGGATACCACTTTAAAAGATCAGAGCCTTAAGCTGAAAATAGGAAGGCAGGAGCTGCTGTATGATGACAGCCGCCTGCTGGGCAACCTGGACTGGGCACAGCAGGCCCGCCGCCACGATGCTGCCGTATTAAAATATGAGCGCAAAAACTGGATGTTACATGCCGGCGGCGCATTTAACCAGAATAAGGAAAATGCATCCAACACCATTTATGATCCCACACCGGCCGGTAATTATACCGGTAACACCAATGGGGGCAATAGTTACAAGAGTTTAGAGTTCTTATACGCCGGTAAAAAGCTGGCTGCAGGCAATGTTTCTTTCCTGTTCCTTGCCGACCAGTTTTCCCGCTACCATACTGACAGTGTGAACAATGCACCCGTGAAAACCTGGGAAGGGCCTACTTATAACCGCATGACCAGCGGCCTGTATTTCAACAATGCTTTTCAGCGCCTTACGCTCACCGCAGCTGCTTACTACCAGTTCGGTAAAAATGCAGATGGCCGCAACCTGAGCGCCACCCTGCTTTCCGGCGCTTTCCAGTATGCGCTTACCAGCACTTTTAGCGCAGGCGCAGGAGTTGACTATACTTCCGGCGGCGGCAGCGGCAATACCAGCCATGCGTTTGATCCGCTGTATGGTACCCCGCACAAGTTCTGGGGCAATATGGATTATTTCTACGTAGCCAGCGGTTTTGGCAACCGCGGTTTGCAGGACTATTATGTAAAAACAAAATGGAAGCCTAACACCAAATGGCTGGTAATGGCCGATGCGCATGAATTTCTCAGCGCCACTGCCATTCCGGTTGCAGAAACTAAACCGGCGCTTTCCCGTCAGCTGGGCACAGAAGCCGACCTGACCGCTGTTTTTACACTTACGCCCATGATCTCTTTTGAAGGAGGTTACAGCCATTACTGGAGCACCAACTCCTTAACAGCTGCCAGCGTAAAAAATATATTAAATGCCAAAAGCAATAGTAACTGGGCTTATCTGATGATCAACATCCGGCCCTCGTTCCTGTTCAAATAATCAACCTTTAAAAAAAATATTTATGGCGAATGTACCTAACGCACAACCGCTGCAAAAAATAAAACTCTTTAGCCTGGATACGCTGCAAATGCGCACCTTTCACATCACCTGGCTGATGTTCTTTGTATGCTTCTTTGGCTGGTTTGGCCTGGCGCCTTTAATGCCCACCATCCGTGCAGACCTGGGGCTTAGCAAGGCGCAGGTAGGCAACATTATCATTGCTTCTGTTTCAGGCACCATCATAGCCCGTTTGATCATTGGTAAGCTGTGCGATACCTGGGGGCCGCGCAAAACCGCTGTGCGCCTGCTGCTGGTAGGCGCCATACCGGTGTTCCTGGTAGGTTTGGCAAAGGACTATACTACGTTCTTACTGTTCCGTTTAGCCATTAGCGTAATAGGCGCTTCTTTTGTGGTAACGCAGTTCCATACTTCCATGATGTTTGCGCCCTCCATTAAAGGTACTGCCAATGCTATTACCGGTGGATGGGGTAACCTGGGCGGCGGTATTACCAACATGGTAATGCCCCTGATCTTTGCCGCTATTGTTGGTTTCGGGTATACGAAGGAAGAAGCCTGGCGCTATGCCATGATAGTACCTGCCATTATGATGCTGCTGGTAGCTTTCCTGTACTACCGTTATACTAAAGACACCCCTGCGGGTAACTACGATGAGATTGACCGCACTGCCAGGAAAGGCAGCACGGATTGGTCTGTACTGGCTGACTGGCGCATATGGGCGCTTACCATGGCCTATGCCATGTGTTTTGGTATGGAGATCACTTTTGATAATGTAGCCTCCCTGCATTTTGTAGATACATTTCATTTATCGCAAAGCAGCGCAGGCTTATGGGCCGGTGTATTTGGCGCCATGAACATTTTTGCCCGTGCGCTGGGTGGCATCGTGTCTGATAAAGTAGGCGCCAAAGCAGGCATGAAAGGCAAAGGGCGTTTGCTGGCGCTGGTGCTGCTGGCTGAAGGCGCCGGCCTGCTGGTTTTTGCACAGGCCAACTCCCTGGTACTGGCCATTGTAGCTATGCTGGGTTTTGCCCTGTTCCTGAAAATGGCTAATGGCGCCACCTACGGTATTGTACCTTTTATCAATGAAAAAAATGTAGGGCTGGTAAGTGGTATTGTAGGCGCAGGCGGTAACCTGGGTGGTATGCTGTTCGGCTTTTTATTTAAGTCAGAGCACATCACCTACGTGCAGGCGTTCACGTATATCGGTTACATTGTAATAGCCGTATCCGTAATAGTAATGATCACCAGCTTTGCAAAAAGCAGCGTTGCTAAAACCGCACCTCTGGGGCGGCAGGTAGCGCTGGCGGAATAATTCTTAACCCGGGGCCGGCTCAAGCCGGCCTCCCCAATTAACACGTGCATGCCGGCATCTTTTAAAACAACCTGTTGTTATTGCGGCGTAGGCTGCGGCATAGTAGTACAGCAGAACAGGCAGGGTAAACTGGAGGTGAGCGGGGATAAAGATCACCCGGTGAACCGGGGCATGTTATGCTCCAAAGGCATGAACCTGCACTACACGGTTATGGATACCAGCGACCGGCTGCTGTATCCGGAGATGCGATACAACAGGCAAATGCAACGGCAGCGCGTAAGCTGGGACCAGGCGCTGGAACGCACCGCCGCAGTTTTTAAAACCATTATTGCGCAGCACGGCCCGGAATCGGTAGCTTTTTATGCCAGCGGTCAATGCCTTACCGAAGAATATTATGTGATCAATAAGCTGATAAAGGGCTTTATTGGCAGCAATAATATAGATACCAACTCCCGCCTGTGCATGAGCAGCGCAGTAGCCGCCTATAAGATGGCTTTAGGGGAAGATGCGGTTCCCGTGTGTTATGATGATATTGAGCTGGCCGACTGTATTTTTGTGGCCGGCGCCAACCCAGCCTGGTGCCATCCTATTTTATGGCGGCGGGTAGAAGCCGCAAGGGCAGCCAATCCCAACCTGAAGATCATTGTAAGCGACCCGCGTGCCACACAAACCTGCGCACAGGCCAATGTGCACCTGCAGCTGCGCCCCGGTACCGATATTGTATTACACCACGCAATAGGACGTATACTAATTGAGAACGGTTATACAGATGCATCATTCATAGAACAGCATACAGAAGGTTTTGCCGCTTACTGGGAAACAGTAATGCAGCGCACTGTAGCAGAAGCAGCCGCTATCTGCGATGTGCCTGAAAGCGCCATCCGCGAAGCAGCCCGCTACATGGGGCAGGCCAAAGGTTTTATTACCATGTGGACCATGGGCCTGAACCAAAGCGCTGTGGGAGTGCGCAAAAACCTGAGCCTTATTAACCTGAACCTTATTACCGGGCATATTGGAAAACCTGGTAGTGGTCCCTTTTCATTAACAGGGCAGCCCAATGCCATGGGTGGCCGCGAAGTAGGCGGCCTGGCTAACCTGCTGCCCGCACACCGCCTGCTGGATAATCCGCAGCACCGTGCAGAAGTGCAGGCTTTCTGGAACAGCAACCCTATCTCCCCTAAACCAGGGTTAACGGCCACGCAAATGTTTACCGCGCTGAATGAAGGGAAGCTTAAAGCCATCTGGATCGTAGGTACTAATCCGTTAGTGAGCCTGCCGGATGTACGCTTTGCAGAAGCAGCCCTGCAAAAGGCAAAGTTTGTAGTGGTGCAGGAAATATCCAATAAACCGGAAACACTGCGCTATGCAGATGTGGTATTACCTGCTGCTGCCTGGGCAGAGAAAGAAGGCACCATGACAAATGCAGAACGCCGCATCAGCTACCTGCATAAGATCACAGATGCACCGGGACAGGCCCTGCCGGATGCGGAGATCATTTGCCGCTTTGCACAAAAAATGGGCTACCACGGTTTTGATTTCAATTCCTTTTCAGAAATATATGAAGAACATACCCGGCTCACAGCCGGCACCCGTATAGATATCAGCGGGCTGGATTACAATACCCTGCAGGTAAAACGCAGCGTACAATGGCCTTACCCTAAAAGCAGCGCGGGCAAAGGCACCCCCAGGCTGTTTACGGATCACCGGTTTTATACGCCATCGTCCAAAGCAATTATTCATTCCTTTGAAGATGGTAATAGCTCTGTACCAACGGATGAAACTTTACCGCTTATACTCACCACCGGCCGTATCCGCGACCAATGGCATACCATGAGCAAAACCGGTAAAGTGAACCGGTTAAAGCAACATATAGCTAATTCATTTTTGGAGATCCACCCGGAAGATGCCCGCCAGCGGCACATTGCGCAGGACGATATTGTAGAAATATTCAATGGTAACGGCAACGTACGTGTGAAAGCCAAGCTAAGCACGGACATAAAAAAGGGCGTGGTATTCCTGCCCATGCACTGGGGAAAAGTATTACAAAGTGATCTGAACCGGGCTAATAACCTTACTCACGCATTGGTAGATCCTATCTCCGGGCAGCCGGACCTGAAATTCTCTGCCGTGCAGGTACAACGCTACCGCAAACCCGCACAAAAGATCGTGATCATAGGCGCAGGCGCCGGCGCCAGTGGTTTTGTACGGGCATACCGCACCATGAACAGCACCGATGAAATAGTTGTGTTCAGCAAAGAGGACCAGCCTTTTTACAACCGGGTAATGTTACCGGATTACATTAGCGGTACGCAGCAATGGCAACAGCTGGTAAAAATGACGGACGATGAAGAAGCCCGCTTAAACATTACCTTACACCGCGGCGTCAGCATTACCCATATTGATCGCTCACATAAAATAATTACCGACAGCCAGGGCAACACACACACCTACGATGTGCTGATCATGGGCACGGGCAGCCGGGCCGCCACCTTAAAGGATACCCCGCCGCTGAAAGGCATTTTCACCATGCGCAACCGCTATGATGCCGATGCCTTCATAAAACACCTGGATCCTGAAAAAGGGAGAGTGCTGATTGCAGGCGCAGGCCTGCTGGGTATAGAGCTGGCTGCTTCCCTGCGTGAAATGAATATAGCCGTTACTGTTATACAGCGTACTTCCCGCCTTATGGACCGGCAGCTGGATGCGCTGGCCAGCCAACTGGTATACGAAGAGCTGACCGACCGTGGCATAGAAATCATATACAACGACGAAATAGAACGTTTCATTGGCCTGCATGCCCTGGAAGGCATACAGCTGAAAAGCGGGCAGCAGATAGCCTGCCAGGCCTTTGTAGCTACGATAGGCACCGTACCTAATACAGAGCTGGCGCAGGCCTGCCACCTTGCCTGCAAACGCGGTGTAGTGGTGAATGAATACCTGCAAACCAGTGATCCGGATATTTTTGCCATTGGCGAAATAGCAGAGTTCAACGGCACGCTGTATGGTATTACCGCAGCAGCTGAACAGCAGGCAGCCGTAGTGGCCCGTTACCTGTGTGGCGACATTAGCAGCTACTACCAGGGATCCGTGTTCATGAACATTTTAAAAATGCATGGCACCGACGTTTGCTCACTGGGTATGGTGAATACCCCCGACGATCCGGCTTATGAGGAAGTAGTGTTTATAGATAAGGCCAAACGTTATTACAAAAAGTGCATTATCCATAACGACCGGCTGGTAGGCGCTATACTGATAGGCGATAAATCTGAGTTCGTTGAGTTCCGGGAGCTGATGCAAAACAATATGGAGCTGAGTGATAAACGCCTGGAACTATTACGCTCCGGTAAAAAGGCAGAACCGGTTATTGGCCCGCTGGTATGCTCCTGTGGCAATGTAGGAGAAGGCAACATCTGCAATAAAATAAAAGAAGGGCATACCACGCTGGAAAGTGTTTGCAAAGCATCCGGTGCAGGGCAGGGCTGCGGCAGCTGCCGGCCGGAAATACAGGCCATCCTGGACAGCACATTAAAGGCGCCGGCCGCCACTACTAAAAAACAACTGGTAAAAGCAGTTATCTGATGGGCAGAACACGTACCATACATATCAATTTTACGGGCGGTATCATCTCGCCCGGGCATTTGCAGGAAGCGCTGCAAATAGCTGCCGGTGCCGGTGTTACCGATGTACGCTTTGGACTGCGGCAGCAATTGCTGGTAGATGTACCTGTGAAAAATTTTAAACAGTTCAGCACCCAGTGCAAACAACAAAGGATCACTTTTTACGGAGAAGAGGAAGGGCCTAATATTACCAGCTCTTACCCTGCTGCCGGTATTTTTATTACAGACGGCTGGCTAAGCGAAGGCATTTATAAAGATGTGTTTGACCTGTTTGATTATACACCGGCTTTAAAACTAAACATCTGCGATAGCCGGCAAACCTTTGTGCCTTTTTTCACCGGGCATATTAACTGGATTGCCTCTGAGCATGCGCACTACTGGCATTTGTTTGTGCGGTTCCCCGGTACAGATCATCTGCTGGCCTGGCCGGAGCTGGTATACACCAACCACATTGCCCGGGTAAGCCGGCAGGTGGAAACGCTGGTACAAAACGGCGAAACTAACCTGTACGAGCAAACGAAAGCTACCCTGGAATACATGGGCCGCCCCCTGAGCAAAGAATTGGAGCTGCCCCGTTTTCACCTGCCGTATTATGAAGGTTTTAACCGTTATAATAATGGCTACTGGCTGGGCATTTACCAGCGGGATGAGCTTTTTCCTCTTTCCTTCCTGCAGGATATTTGCGCCATTTGCCTGGAAACCCGCACCGGGCAGCTCTACGCTACCTCCTGGAAAACCATCATCATTAAAAATATAGATCCGGCGCACCGCAACCTGTGGGATTATACGCTGGGCAAGCACCGCATTAATGTGCGGCATGCAGCCAATGAGCTGAACTGGCAGGTAGAAGATAATTCAGCGGACGGGCTGGTGCTGAAACGCCATATCATCCGCCATTTTGATATAGAGGATGTGCGCACCTACGGGCTTTGCTTCAGCATACGTATGGAATCTGCTTCCGGGCAGTTCGGATCTGTAGTGATCCGCAAGCTGGAGAATAAATATAACAGCAGGCTAAAATACCTGCAGCGCTATGATATCCTATACACGCCCGGCTTTAATCCAAACACCTCTACCCTGCTCATGTACCGGGAGCAGGTAGCTAAAGAGCACCTGGGCCCTTACTTGGTATCCTTATGTAAAGAGTTTTATGAGCAGGGCAGCGAAACCAATATTTTGCAGGCCTTTGTAAGCAGTAAGGAAGCAGCTACTCCCCTGCAGCAGCCTGATAAAAAACTGCACCAGTGCACTCAATGCCTGAGCGTGTATGATGAAACGTTAGGAGAAGCGGAGCAGGACATTGCACCGGGTACGCCGTTTGATGCTTTACCGGATTCTTTCAGCTGCTCCCTGTGTGGCGCTGCTGCCAGTGCTTTTGAAGAGATCAGTGAAAGCACCCTGGGTGTTAAGCTTTAAAATGGTGTAATTACATCCAGGTAAAAGGATCGCCGGAAACAATATGCGTAACCGGCACACCAGGGATCTTGGGTTTTAACCAGTCTACCAGCCAGTCCATACCCGGTTCTTCACTTACGGAATGGCCTAATACTATCAATGCGGTTTTGCCGCCCATTTGCCGTGCATCGCGGATGTATTCTGCGGTTTCCCATTCATGCACCTCCCCTACTATCAGCACATCGGGCTGCTCTTTTTCCACAATGGCGATCTGTGTTTGCCCGCCGGCAGCACCGGGCAGTAAGGCAATGCGGGCGCAGGTTTGCGACAGGTCGCCTATCACCCTTACATGTTTAATAGCCAGGGTTTGTTCCAGGTGCGCCACCAGCTTTTCTAAAGTAATGGGCGGCATTTGCAGGATCCGTTGCCCGGGTTTGTAGTATTGCACCCAGCCTGCTTTTTTCAGCACACCGTAACCAATACCATCCGGCTCTACGGAATGCCAGTAATCATGAAAACGCCATACGGTAATATTATACTTTTTGAGCAGGGCCTGTTTTTGCTGTACCACCCGGTTGTTGGCTACATAGTTCACATCATCCAGGTGATTATAAAAGGTAGGTTCATGGGCAATAATGAAATTAGCTTTCAGCTTTGCGGCTTGCTCAATTACCTGCACCGTGGCAAACATGGTGGTAACAATACCAGTAACGGTCTGCTGCTCATCACCGCTCTTAAGCGTATCTACCGTTGTTTTAAAAGGCGCGCCGGGTACTTCTTTTAAGATAATATCCATTACTTCCTTAATGGTATATTTCTTTTGCTGCAGGGCCATCGCAAAACCGGGTATATTCAGCAAAGTAGCGGCGGCAGATGCTTTCAGGGCATTGGCAATAAAGGTCCTTCTTCCTGGATCATTTTTCATACGGGAATGTTTATAGATCTTAGATTTACGATTTTAGATTTAAAAATGCGGTCTTCGCTCCAATCAAATCTAAATCTAAAATCGTAAATCTAAAATCAGGTATATTTAATAATGCCGTTCTCTTTGCAAAAGGTAAGCACTTCCTCCATATTCCCGGCCTGGAATTTACGCAGAATGTTCAGGCGGTGCGCTTCTACTGTACGTACGCTTACATTTAATGATTCGGCAATTTCCTTGTTGCTCAGATCTTCATCTATCTTCTTCAGGATCTGCTCCTCTCTTTTGGAAAGGGATATTTCCACGTTTGCAGCTGTTTTAAGGCCGGATGTTTTTTGCAGGTCCTGGTATTTTTTCACCAGCACATCCGATACATCGCCAATGAAATAGAACTTGCCTTTATGCACGGTGCGGATGGCATGCAGGAAGATCTTGTTGCTGGTATCCTTTAAAATGTAGCCACTGGCGCCCATTTCCAGCGCTTTGGCCACATAATCGGGGCTATCATACAAGCTAAAGAAAAGAATGCGGCTCAGCGGCTGCTGTTTTAAAATGGCCTGGCTGGTTTCAATACCATTAATACCCGGCATGCGGATATCCATGATAATTACTTCCGGCGTTACAGAAGCAAGCGACTGCAAAGCCGTTTCTCCATCGCCGGCCTCCCCTACTACTTCCATGTCCTGCTCACTGTCTATCAGCTGTTTTAGCCCGTTCCTGAATATTTCATGGTCATCTACCAGGAAAACTTTTATGCGCGTGGTCATAGTCATACTAAAGGAATTTCCAGTTGAACAATAGTGCCTTTTCCTGGTTGGGCGTTTAAGCTAAAGGTACCGCTTAGTAATTCCGCCCGCTCTTTCATGCCGCGTATACCATTCATTTTCTTAGCCAGGTTCTTTAAATGTAATTGTTGGTTATCAAAATAAAAACCTTTGCCATTATCCTTTATCATCAGGTTCAGGTAATGGCCGGAGGTATCAATAAATATTTCCACACGGGAGGCCTGTGAATGTTTGATCACATTATTCAACCCTTCCTGCAAAATGCGGTACACGCTTATTTCCAGCTCTCTTGACAGCGGGCCGGGATGTATGTTGGTATCCAGCAGGAAATCCATTTTACGGTTGGCATCCTTACAGGTGGTCACCAGGTCTTCAATGGCAGAGAGCAGGCCAAAGTCCTCCAGCACGCTGGGGAGCAGGTCTGAGCAGATACGCCGCGTTTCTGTGATCAGCTTTGCCAGCATCATATTCACCATAGCTACTTCCGGGTCGGGCGTAGTGGTACGGTCCTGGATCTGTTCCAGCTTCATACGCAGGCTGGTAAGCATTTGCCCAATGCCGTCATGGATCTCTGCCGTGATGCGCTTACGTTCTTTTTCTTGCCCATTGATAATGGCGTAGGATCTTATTTTTTGCTCCACGCCTTCCCGCCGGATCTTTTCTTCCATCAGCAGCTGGTTTTCCCGCTCTGTATTTTTACGGTTGGTAATATCAGTTCCTATCAGCAGGTATTGATACAAATTGCCGGCATTATCAAATACCGGCATCAACGTAACATCCAGCCAAAAGCCCGTACCATCGGATGCATTATCGAATATTTCATCCTGCCATACTTCCGTTTGTTTTTTACTGTTACGTATGTGCTCATAGATCACACTTTCATGGCCGCCCATGTTATTGTAAAAAACCGGTTTGCCGCGCAGCTCCTGTATGCTGTATTTGGTAACATGGCAGTACTTATCATTGGCATATACAATATTCCCTTCAGGATCTGTTTTTACCAGGTAGGTGGCTTTGTCCAGCGCATAGTTCATTTCCCGCAGCTCCTTATAAGATTCCTCCATGCGGGCATTGGCAGCTTGCAGCTCTTCTGATAAGCGTTTGGACTTTTCTTCTGATGATACCAATCCTACCACTACTTTTTTAATGTGAATAGCCAGCGGGTAAAAAATAAAAATGGCTTCCAGCGCCAGTGTGAACAGCACCAGGGCCAGCATCAGGTAATCGATCTGTTTCAGCTGGCTGATACGCTCTTTGGAAAAACGGTCGTAATCAAACACGATCAGCTCCATGCCCAGCAGGTAGGATTGCTCATAATCCAGGATGGTTTTTACATAGGGGCGTATCAGCTGGGGATTAAATACTTTGGAGGTATCCAGCACTGCTACAATATGCTCTGCAGCATTCATCATTTCCTTGCGGGGGTGGCTGATAAGGTCAAACATGGTATTGATCTCCTCCATGTTTTCCGTAGGCAGGTTCAGGAAGCGGCTGCCCATTTCCAGGCCTTCCTGCGCTTTTTCCCATTGTTTAAGGGTATTTACAAACTCTTTACGGCTAATATCGTATTCATAACCATATTCCAGCATTAACGCAGTTTTGCTCAGCGTTTGGCTGTAGGTACGCAGGCGGGCGGCAAAATTAATCACATGGGAATCGTCCATGGAACGGTTCAGGTGCTGCTGTATGCGCACCTGGCTCACCACGGACAACACGGCGATAAAGGTTAACGCGATGCCATACCGGATAGTAAAGTGCTTAAAGATCTTATTGCCTTCTGATATGATCATAAAATCACTTTTCATTAAGTAAAACAGATTGCCCCTTAAAATATCAAATCTGCCGGTCAAATTCAAATGCAGGCGCCGCCTTTATTTTGGGGTTATACGGCAATATGTTCCTGCAGCTCATTAAAGTCGAACGTAGCAGCATTGCCTTCTTTCACCATTTTGCCCCTTTCCATAAAATAGAAATAATCGGTTACATGCTTGGCAAAGTCTATTTTCTGCTCTACCAGTAATACGGCCATTCCCTTTGTGGTAACCAGCTGCCGCAGAATATCGCCTATTTCAATGGCTATGGAAGGCTGCAAACCTTCCGTAGGTTCATCCAGCAATAACAGGGCGGGGCCGCTGATAAGGGTGCGGGCAATGGCCAGCTGCTGTTGCTGCCCTCCGCTTAAATTACCACCGGCGCGGCGGCGGAACTCTTTCAGGATGGGGAACAGCGTGTAAATTTCTTCTTCCGCCATACGGGGTTTATAGTCCGGCGTGGCTTCCAGCCCCAATTGCAGGTTTTCCTGCACCGTAAGCTTAGGAATGATCTCCCGCCCCTGCGGTACATAACCAATACCTGCGCGCGCTATTTTATAAGGCGCCAGGTTAGTAATGTGCTCTCCTTTAAAAGTCACCTGTCCTTCCCGCGCTTTCTGCAGGCCCATAATAGTTTTAAGCAGGGTGGTTTTACCTACGCCGTTGCGGCCCATTACCGTGGTAACGGTACCTTGCAGCACCGATAAGTTCACGCCCCACAAAATGGTGCTCTGGTCATATGCCGTTATAATGTTGCTGGCTGTTAGCAGTGTTGTTGGCTCCATATCCTATAGTTTTTCCAGTTGTGCATTGACCCTGCCCAGGTAACAGTCAATTACCCGCTGATCATTTTTCACTTCTTCAAAAGGCCCTTCCATTAACAGCTTACCATTTACCAATACGCTTACCAGCTTAGTGGCGATCTGTTTTACAAAATGCATATCATGCTCTATTACAATAACGCCATGCTGTTTGGACAGCTCCAGCAGCAGCTCGCCGGTTTTTTCCGCTTCCCTGTCAGACATACCGGCCGCCGGTTCATCTATCAATAACAAACGCGGATCCTGCAGCACTACAATAGCTATTTCCAGCCACTGTTTTTGCCCGTGGGAAAGGGCGCCGGCCTGTTTATGTAACGCAGAAGTAAGCCCTACCCGCTCTGCCATCGCCTCAATCTTTTCCTGAACGCCTGCCGGCATCCTGGAGAATAAGGAAGTAAATACATCCTTTTTCATGCGCGTGGCCAGCAGCATATTCTCATACACACTAAGGCCGGGAAATACGGATGGCTTCTGGAACTTGCGCCCGATGCCCATTTCCGCTATCTGCACTTCTGTTAAGCCCCTGGTGGGCTTTCCGTTAAATACAATGCTGCCGGTATCCGGTTTGGTTTTGCCGCAAAGGATATCCATAAAGGTAGACTTACCTGCGCCATTAGGGCCAATGATCACCCGCAGCTCCCGGTCTTCCAGCTGAAAGTGCTGCAGGTTCAGGGCCTGCACCCCGCCAAAAGAAACCGCCAGCTCATTTACTTCCAGTAGCATACCTTTCACTATTTGTTTTAATACCTATTTTAGAACCTATCTTTTCAAACAGGCCCAGGAACCCTTTATCAAAATACAGGACGGTAAGTATGTACAGCATTCCCAGTATAAACAGCCATCCCTGCGGAAATACGCTGGTGCAATAGCTATACACACAGTTCACCAGCAGCGCGCCTATTACCGCTCCCTTTAAATTACCACGGCCACCCAGGGCTACCCACATCAGCATTTCTACAGATGCTTTTACATCCATACGGCCAGGCGTAATAATGCCGGTTTGCGGTACATATAACATACCTGCCAAACCACCCAGCGCAGCTGCCACCACAAAGGCCGCCAGCTTATAATGCAGCACCCGGTAGGCGGTGTAACCTACCCGCGGCTCACTATCGCGGATGGCCTGCAGCACCTTACCGAATTTGGAGTGTACTATTTTGTAACAGCAGCCGTATGCCACGCATAACATGGCCAGGGTTACCAGGTACAAACCCAGCTTGGTGCCCGGCTTATGCAGCTCAAAACCCAGCAGGGTCTTAAAGTTTGTGAGGCCGTTGGTGCCGCCCAGGTTCGTCTCATTCCGTAAAAAAAGCAGGTACATGGATAAGGCCAGCGCCTGTGTAATAATAGCCATGTACACGCCTTTAATGCGGCTCCTGAATATAAAGTACCCGATCACAAATGCAACGGCAGCAGGCACCAGCAAACTCAATACCAGAGCTGGTACAAAACCATGAAAAGGCTCCCAGAACCAGGGCAGCGTAGTAATATCATTCCAGGTCATAAACTCCGGTAACAGCTGCTGCTGCAGGGCCGTGGCTTTCAGCAGCAGGTGCATACCCATGCAGTAACCGCCCAGGCAAAAGAAAAAAGCCTGGCACATAGACATAATACCGGTATAGCCCCAGATAAGATCAATGCCTAAAGCTGCAATGGCAAAACAAAAATATCTTCCCCACAGGGAAATGCTGTTAACGGACACAAGCCCCAGCATGTTCCCCACAGGCAAGACCACTGCAAAGAACAGTATAAATAATATGTTGATCAGCTTAGCAGGTTTCAACTGCATGGTGTGGATTTTAGATTTACGATTTTAGATCTACGATTTGATTGGTGCGTTTGTTTGCAATTGTTTTCAATCTGCCGCTGTTCTGCCTTTATCCGGGAAAATACCCCGGGGCTTGAACTGCATAAACAGCATAATAAGCAATAGTATCAGCACCTTGCCATACACTGCTTCAAAAAAGGCTTCCAGCACTTTGGAAAAAATACCGATGCCCAAACCCGCGGTAATGGTGCCTAACAGCTTGCCTACCCCGCCTATTACCACGGTAAGGAATGCATCCACAATATAGGTTTGGCCCATATCCGGCACTACGTTGCCTATCAGCGTCATGGCGCAGCCGGCCAAACCTGCCAGACCGGAGCCTATGAAAAAGGTCATGGCATCTATACGTTTGGTATTAATGCCCAAACAGGCGCTCATGCTGCGGTTTTGTGTTACGGCCCTTATCTGCATACCTAAACGTGTAGCCGTAAGCGTTCGGTACAGGGCTATGATCACTACAATGGTTAATGCAATAATGAATAAGCGGTTATACGGCAACACCAGGTTCTCATTTACCCGCCAGCCGCCTGCCAGCATTTCCGGCAGCTTTACCGCCGTAAGGTCGCCAAACAGGGAACGCGCGGTCTGGATCAGGATCAGGCTTACCCCCCAGGTAGCCAGCAGGCTTTCCAGCGGCTTGGCGTACAGGTGGCGGATAATAAGCCTTTCCAGTAAAAGCCCCGCCAAACCCGCTACAATAAAAGACACCGGCAGCGCTGTTATAAAAAACCAGTTGCTGCTTTGTACATGCAGCACATTTGTAAAAAATACCTGCACACTGTAGGTAGTATAAGCGCCGATCATTAAAAACTCCCCGTGCGCCATATTAATAATGCCTGCCAAACCATATACAATGGCCAGCCCCAGGGATACCAGTATTAAAATGCTGCCCAGGCTAATGCCGCTGAACAGGTTTTGCACATAGGTACCGCTGCTGTCTGTAGCCACACGCACGGCAAAAAAAAGAACAGCGCCCGCCAGTATCACCGGCCAAAGCCATTTTGGCCCTGTCCATTTACCACTTTTAATTCCGTTGATCTTTAATAATAGCTCCATCACTTACGATTGAAGGGACTAAAAGAATGTAAAATTTTAAATCTTAAATGTAAAAGCAGAATGCCGGAAGATAGGTTCATAGAGCCTTTTAAATGGTCTCTATGAACCTCCTTCGTCGGTTTATGATTTTACATTCTTTTTGGTTCGCCCCATTTGAAATAGTATCGAACGTTTATTGTTTATTCAGCGTAAAGAAAGGTTGCGGATCAATCAAGCCCTGTGATTTCCAGATCACGCTAAACTGCCCGTCGGGCTTAATTTCCCCTATCAGCACCGGTTTGGCCAGGTGGTTCACTTTATCATCCATCTTCACAGTACCGGCAGGCGAATCAAAGGTTAAACCATGTAAGGCGGTGCGTACTTTATCTACATCAAAAGACTTCGCTTTTTCTGCGGCTTTGGCCCACAGGTACACATCTGTATAAGCCCAGCAAATAGGATCGTCGGTTACCCTTTTAGCGCCACCAGGTAAATTCTTCTTTTCACAAAAGGCTTTAAAGCCGGCTACAAATTTTTTGTTCTCCGGCACATCAACAGACTGGTAATAGTTCCAGGCAGCCAGGTGGCCCACTAAGAACTCCGTATCCATGGCCCGCAGCTCATCTTCCGCTACGGAAAAGGCCATAATAGGGCAGGTAGCAGCGGTAAGGCCCTGGTTGGCAAACTCTTTATAAAAAGGAATATTGGAATCACCGTTGATGGTGGAAAGCACACAGGCCTTACCCCCTACTGCAAACTTTTTAATCTTGGATACAATGGTTTGGTAGTCCTGGTGGTGGAACGGCGTATATTCTTCAATGATATTTTCTTTAGGAATGCCTTTGGAAAGTAAATACGCTTTTAAGATCTTATTGGCAGTTCTGGGAAATACATAATCTGTACCCAGCAAATAAAACCTTTTATACCCGCCGCCTTCTGCGCTCATTAAATAATCAGCGGCCGGTATCAGCTGCTGGTTGGGCGTTGCGCCGGAATACACTACGTTCTTGGAGCTTTCTTCACCCTCATATTGCACCGGGTAAAACAGCAAGCCGTTATTTTCTTCAAACACAGGCAGCACGGATTTGCGGGATACGGAGGTCCAGCAGCCAAACACGGCGGCTACCTTTTTATCTGTAAGCAGCTCTTTGGATTTTTCAGCAAACAGATCCCAGTCAGAAGCCGGATCTACAATTACCGGCTCTATTTTTTTACCCAGCACACCGCCGGCAGCATTGATCTCATCCACCGCCATTTGCACCGCATCTTTCAGGGATACTTCAGAAATAGCCATGGTGCCGCTTAAAGAGTGCAGCACGCCTATTTTCACTGTATTGGCCGCCGTAGAATCTTTACCTGCATCCTCTGTTTTTGAAGTACCGGAATTACAGGCCGTGAGCAGCATAGTGCTGCTACCCAGCAACAGAATAGCCAATCTTGCAACAGAAATTATTTTTTTATACATGGTGTAATAAGTTTAAAGTTGAAATGGAATTACAAAGACAAACGGATCCTAGAAAATAAAGAACTGTAGCTGGGCCCATACCTGGCCATATGTTTTTTTATCAAAATCAGCAGTAGTGGCGCTAGCTACATTATAGCTGCGCGCAATGTAAGAGAGGCGCAGGTTAGTACCCAGCGCGTTAAAGAAGTAGTTAATGCCCCCGCCCCATACGGTGCTGGAATTATATTTATTAAAATCCTCCACGGGTACGCCAGGTGCCTGTGCATCCTTCGCGGAAATATGCTGCCGCTCAAACTTTACCCAGGGCTGCAGCTTGGCTGCTTTAAAATAATAACCCAGTTCTGCAAACTGCACGGTTTGCGCAGGGATCAGGCGTGCAAAAGTATACTTGGCAACGGTATCTGTACCACCGGTCATGTATTGAAAGGCGCCGCTGAAAGTAATGGAACCTTTATCGGTAATGGGTTGGTCTATAAACAGGTCGGTGCTGTAGTTGTGGTAAGTGCCCTGCACATCGGCCCCTATGCCCCAGGTAAGCGTTTTGCCTTTACCTAAGTTAGTGCCTGCATAATAATAATCTTTTTCAGCATCCATGAAGCTGTATGCCAGGCGGCTGGTGAGGCGTATGGGGCCTTTGCCATCTACATTACGGCCGGTAAAGGCGCCCACGCGGTATTCAAATTTATCATTGAACAAAAAGCCACGGGTATTCACACCCAGGTCGCGGCCAAAGTTGCCCTGCAGAGGGCTGTTCGCAAACAGGTTATACGGGTACTGAAAGTAAGAGAAGTCATTGGCCATTAAGCCTGCAGCGCCCTGTAAACCATTGCGGTTATTGGAGATGAGCTGCTGTCCTACAATTACCTGGAAGGCTTCGCAGAAATTGTATTGGAACTGCGCATCCAGTATAATGGGCGATACTTTTACGTTCTTGGTGCCATCCGGGTTAGGACCGCCAATAGCGCTGGGAATATCCGTTTCAAAAAAGAAGCTGCCTTTAGGGGTTAGCTGCCCGCCTACCAGTACACGGGCGCGGTACAGGGTAAAGCCTTTGCTCCAGTCGGATGGCGCGGTAGCTGTATGCGGCGCGCTAAAGCCATCCTGCTCGGCAGATGCAAACATGTGCACAATGGCGCCTACCTGTACGGATGGTTTGAAAGGCGCATCTTCCTGTAAGCCTTTTTTATTCATGTTCAGGCAAGCATACTTACGTAATTCTGCAAAATCAGGAATTTCCGGCAGCGGGTTGTAGTTCCTTTTACCGGTTTCAAGAATAGAGGAATCTGTAGTTGACTTTTTTTCTTTTCCGGGGGGAATCTCATCGGTAGCATAGGCAAAACTGGTGTAGGCCAATTGGGTAACCAATAATAAATAGCAAACTTTCATGGTCAGTAATTTGATTTTGGCGATTGCATCTGTAGTTATCGGTCTAAAAATACGTAAGTAATTTTCAAATTACCAAATATCATATATGTATATTTTTATTTAAAATGTGTAAGAAATTATGCTGATTCAAGATTATAATTTCATATTAATATATTTAGATATATTATACTAATTACTGATTAAACCCTACTTTACATTTTGATTTCTAATCTGTTATATAAAATTACGACTTCTCTGGCAGCCCCGTCAATTTACGGCCCTTCTCCAGATTTTCCTATTTTTTTCGGCTACCGGGATTATTCGCATGAAAGAAAAAATGCAATTGTTCAGGCCGGGAAAGGGGTGAGTTTGTCCCTGCGGATAGGTACATACATTGTAAAAAATAGTGCAGAATGGTATGCAGCATACATGCAATTGTAAACCTTAAAAGGCTTCCACCTGGTACGGAGTGGGTAGCATACACGCAATTGTGAACCTTAAAAAGCTTCTCCACCTGGTGCAGGATGGTAGTGTACATGCAACTGCTATCCTTAAAAAAGCACCTCCACCTGGTACCAATAGGGTATACAGCGTGTACATAAATGTACCTTGTAAAGCAGCCTACTGCTGCAGAAATGGCTACGTCAAAAGAAAAAAAATCAGGATGGATGCGCCATGCAGGATTGATAAGCGCCGGGAGTAATGCCTTCCAGCTTACGGAAAACACGGATAAAATAATTCACATCACTAAAACCACAAAGATTACTTACTGCGCGGAGGTCGTTATGCGCGTCGGCCAGTAATTGTTTGGCCATCTTTACGCGCTCCGCATTTATATATTCTAGGGGGCTGATGCCAAACTGCTCTTTAAACCATTTAAAGAACATATTACGGCTTAAATAAGCTTTGCGGCACAACAGGTCCACTGCTATTTTTTCAGACAGGTGCTCGTGTATATAATTCAGCACATAATGCAGGCGTGTTTGATTGCCGTTATCTGCACTTTCCCCTGCAAACTGCTGCAGGCGCTGGTTTTGCACCAGGCGTATCAGCAGCTCCTTCAGGGACAGGTCTGCAAAAATATTCTTGGACCGGTCTACACTGCTGCATACCCGGATGATCTTGTTAATGAGGTCAGAGATCTCAGTATCGTTGGAGAAATGATATTGGTTAAACTGCAGCTTCCAGGCATTATGCTCATCGGTGCTGCTGTTATAATAATCATTTAAATAATCAATGGTGTCATGAATATAACCGGCATCCACGGCAAGGGCCATGCATTGGGTGGGGTTCTGCGCCCCTGCTTCCGGGAAGTCAATGACCATGGTGGTATTGGCCGGTACAATCACCGTTTCACCGGGCAGGTAATCAAAAGCCGGTACATCCGGCAGGTGCATTACTTTTTTACCCCGGATCATGCTGGTGATCACAAAGTCATTAAAGGTAAGGGGTATATTATACGCTTCCTGGTAACTTTCAAAAATATTCAGCTCACAGTTCTTTAAATTAAAGATACGCCTGTTCTCTACCAGTGTTTGCAGGTATTTCGGATGGGTGAGCCCGGCCTTTTGCAGATAGTGTTTGATAGGCACGATGAATGATTTTAATCCCCGACAAAAACTTTTGTAATGCTGATCTCCCTGTGTTACTGAAGTTACAAAACTTCAGGTACAATCGTGCTATAAAAAAGTACAATTGTAGCAGGCCAATGGGTTTATTTGGGTGAAATTACCGCCATTATTCACCTAAAAATTCATACGTTATGAGTACAGCCGTTGCATCCGATCCGAATGTGGCTACCCGTCCTTCCTTTAAAGAAAAATACGATCATTATATTAACGGGAAATGGGTGGCCCCAGACAGCGGAGAATACTTTGATAATATTTCACCCATCGATGGCAAAGCGTTTACGCAGGCCGCACGCGGCAATGCGAAAGACATTGAAAAAGCCATTGATGCAGCCAGCCAGGCCTTTCCCAGCTGGAGCAAAACCAGCGCAGCCTACCGCAGCAACCTGCTGCTGAAAATAGCGCAGGTAGTAGAAGATAACCTGGAATACCTGGCCATTGTAGAAACCATTGATAATGGTAAGGCTATCCGGGAAACCCGCGCGGCCGACCTGCCATTAGTGGTAGACCATTTCCGCTATTTTGCCGGTGTGCTGCGCAGTGAGGAAGGCACCATCAGCGAACACGATGAAACCACCGTAAGCATTAACCTGCATGAGCCCATTGGCATTGTAGGGCAGATCATTCCCTGGAACTTTCCGCTGCTAATGGCCACCTGGAAAATGGCGCCGGCGCTGGCCGCAGGCTGCTGCACCATTGTAAAACCGGCAGAACAAACACCTACCAGCATTATGTGTTTGCTGGAGCTGATAGATGGTATACTGCCCCCTGGTGTGCTGAACGTAGTAACCGGTTTTGGGCCAGAAGCCGGTAAACCACTGGCACAATCCCCCCGCATACAAAAAGTAGCCTTTACCGGCGAAACCACCACCGGCCGCCTGATCATGCAATATGCTTCTGAAAACCTGATACCGGTTACCATGGAGCTGGGCGGTAAAAGCCCCAATGTATTCTTTGAATCTGTGGGCGATGCGGATGATGAATTTTTTGATAAGGCAGTAGAGGGCGCCGTAATGTTTGCGCTGAACCAGGGCGAAGTGTGTACCTGTCCCAGCCGCATCCTGGTGCATGAGAACATTTATGATAAATTTATGGACCGCGTGATACAGCGTACCAAAGCCATTAAAATGGGTAACCCGCTGGACAGCACGGTAATGATGGGTGCACAGGCATCTGAAGACCAGTACAACAAGATCCTGAGCTACCTGGAAATAGGCAAGCAGGAAGGCGCCAAAGCCTTAACCGGCGGGGAAGCCTTTCACCAGAACAGTGGCCTGGAACACGGCTTTTACATTAAACCTACTATCCTGAAAGGGAACAACAAAATGCGGGTATTCCAGGAAGAAATTTTTGGACCTGTAACCTGCGTAACCACTTTTAAAAATACAGAAGAAGCCATCCAGATAGCCAACGATACCTTATATGGCTTAGGCGCCGGTGTATGGACGCGCGATGCGCATGAAATGTACCAGGTGCCCCGCGCTATACAGGCCGGCCGTGTGTGGGTGAACTGTTATCATGCTTATCCTGCACATGCACCATTTGGCGGTTATAAGAAATCAGGTTTCGGCCGTGAAACACATAAGATGATGCTAAACCACTACCGCCAAACCAAGAACATGCTGATCTCTTACAGCAAAACCAAACTGGGATTTTTCTAAACAACACATTATGACTGCCCGTATTATAGCTACTGACAAGGCTTTGGAGCTGATAGCAAGATTAAAGCAGCTGCATGGCAACCTGATGTTCCACCAGAGCGGCGGCTGCTGCGATGGCTCACAGCCTATGTGTTTTGCAGAAGGTGAATTTAAAACCGGCAACAGTGATGTGCTATTAGGTGAAGTGGCCGGTTGTAAATTTTATATGAACAGGGATCAGTTTGCTTACTGGCAGCATACACAATTAATATTGGATGTAACACCAGGCAGGGGTAGCAGCTTTTCGCTGGAAATACCGCTGGGAGTAAGGTTTTTAACCCGCTCCCGTGTATTTTCGGATGAAGAGTTGGCTACCCTGCAGCCTACCGGTTAACCCTCACCTCATGGTATAGTATTTGTTGCCAATTCAGCCTCACCAAAACAGTTTTATATGCATATTGTACTAGGCGCAACCGGCAGCGTAGGTGGAACCGTAGCCACACAGCTGGTAACTAAGGGCGAAGCCGTAGTAGGTATTACCCACAGCAAAGAAAAAGCAGCCTCCCTGAAAGAAAAAGGGATAAATGCAGCTGTAGCAGATGCAAAAGACCTTACTGCTTTACGCACTGCTTTCAGGGGTGGTACCTCCCTGTTTGCCATTACGCCTGAAACCGGACAGGAGGAGGATGTGCTGGCAGAAACACAGCAGATACTGGACAACTATAAAGATGCGGTACAGCATGCCGGCATTGAAAAAATAGTAGGCATTTCATCCGTGGGCGCGCAGATTGAAAAAGGTACCGGTAATTTGCTGATGTCGAATATGCTGGAACATGCTTTTGAAGACCTTTCCATAACACAGATCTTTATAAGGCCTGCTTATTACTTCAGCAACTGGCTGCCTTACTTAGAGGTAGCAAAAGAAAAGGGCGTGCTGCCCAGCTTCTTCCCTGCCGACTTTTCTATTCCCATGATAGCGCCTACCGATGTTGGCGAGTTTGCCGCAAAAGTGTTAACCGGCGATGGGCATAAAAGTACCGTGTATGAGATTGAAGGCCCCCGGCCTTACACCCCGCAGGATGTAGCCAATGTTTTTGGTAAGCTGCTGAACAAACCCGTGAAAGTGCAGGTGATACCAAAAGCGGAATGGGGTAAAACCCTGGAAGGCTTACACTTTTCACCGGACGGTATTAAGAACTTTATAGAAATGACGGAAGCCGTAATAGATGGCCGCGTCAAAGCTGAAAGGAACGGTATTGAGCAGGTGAAAGGCAATACTACCCTGGAAGCCTATATTAAAAATGAAATAGCGGAAAAAGAGGCCCATGCTTTAGCGTGAAAAATGCTTTTTTATAGCTAAATCACTCAAAAGTATGAAGGCAGTATGCCGCTATGATCATAATTTGCGCATAAAAAACCATGCAAAAGATCACCACCTTCCTGATGTTTGAAGGGCAGGCAGAAGCAGCCCTTAATTTTTATATCAGCTTGTTCAACGATTCAAAGGTCATCAGCATCAGCCGTTACGGGCCTAATGAAATGGGTAAGGAAGGGAGTGTAATGCATGCCACCTTTTCCCTGAACGGGCAGCAATTTATGGCTATTGATAGTAATGTTAAACATGCGTTCACGTTTACACCGGCCATGTCGTTATATGTAACCTGTGAAACGGAGCAGGAAATTAATACGCTGTTTGCACAGCTGTCAACAGGAGGCAATGTGCTGATGCCGTTAAACAAGTATCCTTTCAGCAGCAGGTTTGGCTGGGTGAATGATCAATTCGGAGTATCCTGGCAATTGAGCTTAATATCATAAATAAAACGCCCTGGTAAGTTGCCAGGGCATTTTTTTTAGAAAAACCTTGGGCACGCTACACGCGGCACCTGTCCGTTCTTCTCTGTACCCCTATCTGCTTTTGTAAAGGAGTAACCTATAGATATCTCATGCGATCCGTTGTTATAACCCTGCAATGGCCCTACCGCAAAATCATATGCATAACCTACGCGTAAATTGGGCGTAGCATATACCTCTACCAGCGCTACCGCTGCATTCCTTTTTACCAGCACTTTTTGCAGGTAGTTCTTATCATACAGACTGATACCGCTGCGGTATGAGCCGCCTATCCAGATCCTTTCCTGCAGTAAAAGGAAAGCGTTCAGATCCAGGCTGGTAGGGCCTCCCCGGTCATCTTTCAGCAGGAAGGAAGGCTTGAACTGTATATTTTCATTCAGGGGCAGCAGCATGCCTGCAGTAAAGTAGTAATGTGGTTTAGGCTGTGGAATATATAAGTAGCGCGATTTATTCATGTGCGGGGCTATCAGGTTATCGACCGAAAACCCAACATAGGCGCGGTTGGTGGAATAATAAACGCCAGCCCGCGCATCCGGTACCAGCGTGGTTTGTGTGCCGGCAGGCATATCCACCTCCGGGTCATTGGTGGTAAGCAGTGAGCCGTTAATGCCCAGCTGTATCAGGCCGCCGCTTAACCCAAAGGCCAGGCGTGAGCTGCCATCTTCGTTTAAACGTATGCGGTAGGCATAGCTGGCGTACACCCCCTGCGTACTTTGTGCGCCCAGCTTATCGCTGAACAGCTGCAGGGCCAGGCCCACATTTCCTTCGTTGGCAATAGCATCCACCGCTACTGAAAAGCTGCGAGGGGCGCCTTCTACGCCCGTCCACTGTGCACGGTAAAAACTATGGAGGTTCAGCACTTCCTTATACCCGGCATAGGCTGGGTTAATGTAAATGCCATTAAACATATACTGGCTGTATTGTGCATCCTGCTGGGCAAAGGCCAGTCTGCAACAAAGCAATAGTGCGCTAAGCAAAGTCACACATTTCATAGAGGTGTTCATAGGGCAGGGTCGGGATATTGTCCACATGTACTCTTACAAATCCAGATCAAATATAAATATTATATTTCATATATAAATCAGGCGCAGGTAAAATTAAACTTTTTACCTTGTTACCGGTCTGACTACTTACCAAATCGATCTTTATGCGAATAAAGCATTACTTATCATTCCTGCTGGGCGGGTTATTGATGAACATAACGGCTCATGCGCAGGATGCAAATACGGCTGCTGCAGATACCTCCCAGTTACCGGGCGCCAACTTCAGCTTACAGGGTGCGCTGGAAATGTTTAAAAAAGCCGCCTCTCCCGAAGAGTTTGAAAAGCTGCTGAATACACAGGATAATAAGGTTAACAACCTGGACCTCAATGGCGACGGGAATATTGACTACATAAAAGTGGTGAATAAACGGGAAAATGACGTGCACGTTTTTGTGCTGCAGGCATTGATCTCCGAAACAGAAAGCCAGGATATTGCAGTAATAGAGCTCGAAAAAACTGCTGCTGATAATGCCGTGGTGCAGATCGTTGGCGATGAAGATATTTACGGCGAGCAAACTATTGTTGAACCTTCTTCCGGCAATGATAAAGCTACCGGCGATAATGATGAAAAAGCAGAGCAGCCTTACTTTGGCAGCGGTCCGCACGTGGCTGCCCGCTACGCTCCTGCCCGTGCTATAATTGTTAATGTGTGGTTCTGGCCCTGTGTGCGGTTTGTATATGCGCCGGCCTACACGGTATGGGTATCTCCCTTTAGCTGGCGTGTACGGCCCATCTGGTGGCGCCCCTGGCGGCCCATGCCCTGGGCAGTGTACCGCCCCTACCGCTACTATTATGCACCACATTATACAATAGTACGTACCAACCGGATCGTGTATGCACCCAGGATCTACCGCCCCATGCGCGTTACATCCGTAACCGTACGTACCCGCAACCAGGTGGTAGTGAACCGTTACCGCGCTACACCGCGCCCTGCACGCAGTTTCAGCGGGCCCCGTACAGGCGCCACCCGCAGCTTCAGCACACCGCGCAGCAATGGTACCACCCGTAGCTTTAGTACGCCACGCGTCAATGGCACCAACCGTACTTTTAACGGGCCTAACCGCAGCTTTAATTCCAACACCCGCACTTTCAGCTCACCTAACGGTAACCGGCAGATCACCCGCCAGCGGACCAGCGTTAGTGGCCCCCGTGGTTCTGCAACCCGTGCCACGACAAGGGTTTCAAGACATCATTAAGCAATAGAACAAGTAATAAAAAACGAGGGTGTATCCTGCCTGGATACACCCTCGTTCCGTTTGGGCCTTGTCTCCTCAGCCGCCAATCATCTTCATTTGCGGTTAATGCAAGCTTATAATACGGCTCATTTGCCAGTGCCCATTATTCCGTTTCCACAGGGTAATAAATTTGCTGGCATGGGAGGTGGAGCCCTCTACCAGGTTATGAAAGCGGTGATAACCTATTTCTACCGCGCCATACCCGTTAATGGAATATACCTCAATGCTGCCTTTCATTATTTCACGTTGCACTTTATTGCAGATGTATTTCTTGGTTGATTCCAGCATACCCGCTTTGGAAGCCAGCAACCCGTTGCGGTCATGGTAAAATTCCAGGTCATCAGCAATCATATCCTGCATCTTTTCCAGGTTGCAGGTATTGTAGGTTTCAAAGAAAATGCTGTCCAGACCGGCAATGGTATCATACAAGGCTTTGTTGTCCGGTACATAGGGCGCGGGGGTATACTGCTGCGCGGCGGCCGTTTCTGGTAAGGGCCGGGTTACCTGGTAATCCAGCTCACGGGCCATTTTCCAGGCATTACCTTCTTTTTTCCAGGTACGGGTGAATTTGGAGATCTCTACCAGCTGCTCCGGCTGATTATCCGGTAAAATATAGAAATGCTGCACACCGGTCTGTATGGCCTCCTGCCCGCTTACTGCAAATACCTGTAAGCTGCCGGGTACTATTGTACGGCGCAGGTGGCCCTGCATGCATATTTTTTTTATGCTGTTGGTAAAGTCGGCCAGCGGCTGTACCGTGGTAGGATTATCCAGTCCGTTATCATGGTAGAACACAAAATCCTTTGTAAGTATTTCCTCCACTTTCTGCGTATTACAGTCTTTTTGGGCATAGTGGAAAAGCAGGCTGTCCTGGCGGTACAATTGATCAAATAAAGGCCCTGAAGTGGCGGTTTCAGGTTGCTGGGCAAAGGCTTTTAGGGCGCCTGAAAAGATAAAGGCAACGCATAAAACGTTGGTAAGGATCTTTTTCATAAACGATTTGTATTGATTATCAGGTAAATAAGATTTTTTACTTCGATTGCAATACAAAGATATATGTTTTTAATAGTATTATGCAATACATACTACTATATATTTTTATAGCCAGCTCGGCAAAGAGGGTGAGCTTAGCTATAGCAGCAATAAAAAAGCCGGCCTCATGGACCGGCTTTGCTGTGTACAGCAGTGGGATAGTTACCTGAAAAAATCTTTATTTGCCCGGGTACCAGTTACGCAGGCGTACTTCAATATTCTTATCACCGGCATTTACCAGCTCTTTAAATTGGTTTACATCGCTCAAACCGTTCTGCCCGCGGTAGTGATACGGGTATACGATCTTAGGCTTAAAGGCCAGCACCGCTTCTGCCGCCTGTTTTACATCCATGGTGTAAGGCAGGTTCATACAAACAAAAGCTACATCAATATTCTTAAGCGCCTTCATTTCAGGAATGCCTTCCGTATCGCCGGAGAGGTAAAGGTTCTTACCGCCAATGTTCAGTACATACCCGTTGCCGCGGCCTTTGGTATGGCGTGGATTTGTGCCCATGTTGTACATGGGAATGGCGGTAATGGCAATGCCTGCCTGAGTAGTATGGCCCCCATTATTTAATACCACGGCCTTTGCCTTCAGGGCCGGCGGCAGCAGATCAGCCACTGCCTGTGGTACTACCAGTATGGTTTTAGGTGTTTTTACTTTTATAATGCTGGCGGTATCAAAATGGTCGCCATGTATATCGGTGATCAGTATAATATCCGGTGATTTTATGCCGCTAAAATCTGCGCCGCCTGCGGGATCTGCGTAAATAGTCGTATTGCCGATAGTAAAGGCCAGGCTGGCGTGTTGAACAGGTGTAATGGTTAAATTGCCCTTAGCGGTTGGCAAAACATCTGCCTTATTCTGTTGTGCCGTTACAGCAGCAACCACAAAAAGCGCGCATAAGGTAAGAAGGTTGAATTTCATATATGGTTCCGGTTATACAGTAAATTTAAAAAAGTTATGCATAGTATGGTAGTGCCCGGCAGTAAATTATTCTTGTGTTAATATTTACCGCTTACCCCCACCCCCGTCTTCCGGGGCCGGAAATGATCCATAACCGGTAATTTCATGCTACTAAAGCTAATTAGAAAAGCGGAAAGCGTGGGAACTAACACCTTTTGAACTGGAAAATTTCAAAACATTTACTACATTAGGTGCAGCTGCAGCGCAGCTGATCACAGACGATCCACGTTATGAAGAATTTTTAGTATTTACGGGAGCAGGACAGGAACGATCACTTTTATACCTAAAATGAACAATGAATCTACAAATGCCTACTATGGCTGATTACAGCGTTTTATTCAAACCATCACCGCACATTAACTAGTATGAAAAAATTTTTATCAACCATCCTCATCGCAGCAGGGACTTTATTTATTGCAAACAATTCACAGGCGCAGGGTTGCGTAGCTTTACGCGGCAACGGATCTACCTGCATGCTCCCCCACCAGGACGAAAACAGCTCCGGCAAATGGCTGTTCACCACGGGAGCCCGCTATTTCAAGTCTTACAAACACTTTAAAGGCCGGGAAGAACAAAAGGAACGGCAAACACAGGGTACGGAAGTGATCAATCACCAAACTGCCATTGACCTTTCCCTGACCCGCATCCTGGACGAGCGCTGGAGCATTATGCTGGATGTGCCCATCCTGGCCAATGCCCGCTCCTCCCTGTATGAGCATGGCCTTGTTAACGGCGTCAATAAATTTAACCAGCGCCACAGCATGCATTCTTTTGGTTTGGGCGATATGCGCATAGCAGTATACCGCTGGCTGCTGGATCCTCACAAAAATACCCGCGGCAATATACAGGCCGGCCTGGGTATTAAGTTTGCCACCGGCGATTATGATGTAAAGGATTACTGGTATAACGTAGGCCCCAACGGCACTAAGGAGCTAAGAGAAGTGGACCAGTCCATACAGCTGGGCGATGGTGGTACCGGCGTTACCATGGAGCTGAATGGCTATTATAATTTTACCCACCACATTGCCGTATATGGAAATGCGTATTACTTAATGAATCCGCGGGAGCAGAACGGCGTGCGCACCTGGCGGGAAACCTTATCCCCTGCCCTGGCCAACGAAGCCATTTGCAGTGTGCCTGACCAGTATATGTTCCGCAGTGGGGTAAGCTATGCTAACGCGCAATTCACCGGCTCTGTAGGCGCCCGTATAGAGGGGATTCCCGTGCATGACCTGGTAGGCGGCAGCGGCGATTTCAGAAGGCCCGGCTATGTATGGTCTGTTGAACCGGCCGTTTCCTACAACCTGGGAAAAACCCGGCTGTTTGCATCTGTACCCGTAGCTTTTGTACGTAACAGAACGCAAAGCGTTACTGATAAGGAAAGAAGCACCCCCACCAATAAAGTGAACGGCGATGCTGCGTTTGCTGATTATGTGGTGAATGTTGGATTCTCTGTGAGGTTCTGATGGAATGTAAAATGTAAAAGTGGAATGCAGTCCGTTGTGTTCCTGCATTCCACTTTTACATTCCTCACGCTACAACCGCCTCATTATTGTACTTGTTCCGGTAATCAATGGGCGAGAGCCCGGTGATCTTCTTAAACACGGTGCGGAAAGATTTTGTATCGTTATACCCTACTTCATACATTACTTCATTCACATTCTTTTTACTGATCTCCAGCATTTTTTTGGCTGCTTCAATGCGTACGCGCTGTATATATTCTGCGGGGGTATTGTTCGTGGCTTTTTTAAAACGGCGGTCAAAGTGGCGGCGGCCAATGGCAAACTTCACGGCCAGGTCGTCTACCGACAGGTGTTCCGTGAGGTTGGTCTCAATAAACTCCTGCGCACGTTTAATGGGCTCATCCTCATGTTTCTTTTGCCCGTTGAACATAATAAAGGGCGACTGGCTTTTGCGGTCTATTTCCAGGGCAAACAGCTTGGCCGCCATAATGGCTATTTCGCGGCTGGTATATTTCTCTACAATATATAACAGCAGGTTCCAGTAAGAGTTAGCGCCGCCGCTGGAGTACAGGCCTTTCTCTTCCGTGATCACACGCCCGTCAACCAGCGTTACATCAGGGAACATTTCACGGAACTCATTGGCTGTTTTCCAGTGGCTGGAACATTCCTTGCCATTCAATAAGCCTGTGGATGCCAGCAGGAAAGCGCCAATACAAAGGCTGGCTACTTCCGCGCCTTTTTTGTGCTGCTCAATGATCCAGGGTATAAAATCTTTGTTCAGCTCCAGGGATACCTTCAGATCGCTGCCCAGTGCAGGAATAATGATCAGGTCCGTTTTTTTCACTTCAGTGGTCAGCTGGTCCGCATGCACGGAAAAGATGCCGCCATTCAGCTTAACCTCTTTGGTGAGTCCTACCATTTGTATGTTGAATAAGGCAGGTTGCCCGGCAGCAGTTAAAAAGTCATTTACTGTGGTAAACAAATAACGTGGATCGGCAATGGTGCCTAAAACAGCCTCGTGTGGCACAAGGATGGATACGTGTTTCATTTGATGTTATTTTGTTGTTGCGGTTTAGACAGCCTTTCGCATAACATAGTCCGTGAAAAAACTTATCATGACCGGTTAGCTGGTTTTTGTAAAATAATGAAAAAAGTCGAAACCCACCCTGCCCTAAGTCCGGTTCACCCACCTTTCAACCCTTTGCACCGGCGTATCTTTGAGGATCAATTACTATAAAAGCTAACCGATGCAGCATGAGCCGATATTATTAAGCCTGGAAAAAGGTTGGATATGAGAAAGGTGATCGTATCCATGAACGTTACGCTGGATGGCTTTATGGCCGGCGCCAACGGAACGCTGGACTGGCATTTTCCGCTGTGGAATGATGAGATGACCAGCCACATAGCTGATCAGCTGCAAACCGTAGACACTATTTTACTGGGGCGCATGAGCTACCAGGTAATGGCGCAGTACTGGCCCTATGCCGACTGCTATACTATGCCCAGCCCTGCGCAAATGGACTTTGCCAGCCGCATGAATAACTATACCAAGATCGTTTTTTCCCGTACACTGCGCAAAGGCAGCTGGAAAAATACGCACATTATCCGCAGCCGTATTAAAGAGCAGATCCTGGAAATGAAACAGCAACCCGGCAGGGACATGATCATTTTCGGCAGCGGCAGCATTGTGCAAACCTTTACCCGTTTAGGACTGGTGGATGAATACCGGCTATGGGTGCACCCGGTGATCCTGCAAAACGGAATGCCCCTGTTCCGCGATAAACGGCCTAACGCCCAGCTGCAATTATTAAAAACAAAAGCCTTCAGCACCGGCGTGGTGGTATTGTATTACCAGGCCATGGCGCAGAAAACGGCAAATAACCTGTATATAGCGGGATAAATTTTGTTTAAACTTTATCCATACAACATTAAACATCATTTCAACCGTAAAAAGGCAATCAGGTCAGCCACCCGGTAAGCATGCTTAGGCAATTCAATACCGGCAGATGAAGGTACCAGGCCGGTGTAAAATATTTTCTTACCAGGAAAAGCTTTGGCTAACAACCGGGTAAAATGCTCATAATCCTTTCGCTGGGTGGCGTTGATCATTGCCGTTACAACCAGGTCCGGGCGGCAGATGCCGGTAATGCGCTGCAGACTTTCCAGGGGTACAGACTGGCCCAGGTAAATAGCTTTATACCCTCTTGCCCGGAACGCGTAATTATAGAACAATAAGCCCAGCTCATGCAGCTCGCCTTCCGGCAAGAATAGCAGTACGGTTTGGGCATTGGCAGCCGGGATCACATTAAGCGCATCCGTGGCTGCGATGATCTTTTGCCGGATAATATTTGAAATAAAATGTTCCTGGGCAGGATTAATGGTACCGGTTTGCCACATCAGGCCAATACGCTCAAAGAAAGGGAATATAATGCTTACCACCGTTTTCTCAAATCCCCTGTTCATTATGGCCGAATGAAAGGTTTTGTTGAACTGCGCTTCATTCAGCTCTATCATGCTTAACAGCAGGTTCTCCTGGTAGTTGTCCTTGTCCTGCTTTACCACCTGCAGATCGGATAAACGCCGCGCAATCTCGCCCTCCGACATTTCACTGATCGCAGAGATCTTATACCCGTGGTTATTCAGCACACTGATGTTCAGCAGATGACGAAGATCGTCATTGGAGTAGTAACGTATATTTGTATCCGTACGTTCCGGCTTAATAATACCATACCTTTTCTCCCAGATACGGATAGTATGCGCCTTTACGCCGGACAGGCGTTCCAGGTCCCTGATCGAATATTTGCCGGTGGATTGCATACGTAACATCAAAATTAATTTTTATTTGGATAAAGTCAGGCCCTCGTTGATCTTTCTCCCATAATGCCTTTCATATTTTGTTTAACTTTTTTGTTAAAACATTAAACATTATATTTGGAGTATACAAGGCTAATAAGATTGTTATGGGGAAATCGGCACATTCCAAATCGGCTATTGTTATTGGTTCCGGCTTTGCCGGGTTATCCGGCGCTATTTGCCTGGCAGCTGAAGGGTACGACGTAACTATTATTGAAAAGAACAGCCAGACCGGTGGCAGGGCGCGTATGCTGGAAGCATCGGGATTCCGGTTTGATATGGGCCCCAGCTGGTACTGGATGCCGGAGGTGATACAGCAGTTTTTTAAACGCTTCGGAAGATCGCTGGATGATTATTTTCACCTGCAGCGGCTGGATCCCTCCTACCAGGTTATCTTTAGCGGGGAAGATGCTCTGTCCGTGCCCGCTGACTATGAAGCGCTCAAAAAGCTGTTTGAATCCATTGAGCCGGGCAGCGGCACACAGCTGGACGCTTTTTTGCGGGAGGCCCGTTACAAATACGAGAGCGGGATGCAGCACTTTGCATACAAACCCGGGCAAAGCCTTACGGAATTTATAGACCCCAAAGTATTCCGTTCCCTGTTCCGCATGGATATGCTTACCTCTTTCAGTAAACATGTACGCAAATATTTCTCGCATCCCCGTTTATTGCAGATCCTGGAATTTCCCGTGTTATTCCTGGGGGCGGAACCGGCTAAGATACCTGCGCTTTACAGCATGATGAACTATGCAGATATGCGCCTGGGTACCTGGTACCCCCAGGGCGGCATGCACTGCCTGGTAACAGCCCTTACGTCGCTTGCGCAGGAAATGGGGGTGGATCTATTATTAGACACCGAAGTATTTAAATTAAATGTGCAAAATAAAAAGGTGAAGCACGTGCATACCACCAGGGGCTGCTTTTCCGCGGACATAATCATTGCGGCGGCAGATTACCATCATGTGGACCGGTGCCTGCTGTCACCGCAGCATTCCAGCTATTCAGATCATTACTGGGAAACACGTAAAATGGCTCCCTCCTGTTTGCTATATTATGTAGGGGTTAATAAAAAGCTGCCACGCCTGCAGCACCATAACCTTTTTTTTGAAAGCGACTTCAGCGAACACGCCGCCTGCATTTACAACACCCGGTCCTGGCCCGAGGATCCGCTGTTCTATCTATGCTGCCCGTCTAAAACCGACAGAACAGTAGCGCCGCCGGGTATGGAGAACCTGTTCTTCCTGATACCCACCGCGCCGGGCCTGCCGGATAACGCTACCATCCGCAATCATTATTTTGATATGCTCATAAAAAGGACCGCAGACTTTTGCGGAGAGGATCTCAGTTCAAACATTGTGTTCCGGCAAAGCTATGCCCACAACAATTTTGTCGAAGACTATCATGCATTTAAAGGAAATGCATATGGGCTGGCCAATACACTGAAACAAACAGCTGTATTAAAACCTTCTATCAGAAGCAAACGGGTTAATAACCTGTTCTTTGCCGGGCAGCTTACAGTACCGGGGCCCGGTGTGCCGCCAGCCATTATTTCCGGGCAGGTAACAGCCGGCTATATTATCAAACATTATAACAAGCGGGTGTATGAAAGCGTTATTTGACAAGGTAAGCGCGCGCTGCTCCAGGATAACTACGGAAGCTTACAGTACATCTTTCTCACTGGGCATACGCCTGTTGGATAAAAAATTCCATGCGCCTATCTACGCTATTTACGGCTTTGTACGTTTTGCAGATGAGATTGTAGATTCTTTTCACGATTACCCGAAATCTGATCTGCTAAAGGATTTCCGGCAGCAGACCTATGCAGCCATTGCCGATCGCATTAGCCTGAACCCTATTTTAAACAGCTTCCAGGCAACGGTACATGCCTGCAATATTGAAATGGAGCTGATAAATACCTTTCTGGATAGTATGGAAATGGACCTGCAGCAACACTGCTACTCCCGCAGCCTGTATGAGCAATATATCTTAGGTTCCGCAGAAGTAGTAGGGCTCATGTGCCTGCGGGTATTTACAGAAGGTGATCATGAGCAGTACACCGCCTTACAACACCCCGCCATGAAGCTGGGCGCAGCCTTTCAGAAAATAAATTTCCTGCGGGATGTAAAGGCCGACAGCCAGGAGCTGGGACGTTTATACTTTCCCGGCGTAAACCTGGATCATTTTACAGTAGCCGACAAACAGCAGATAGAAAGAGAAATAGGCGCAGATCTTAAACAGGCTATTGACGGCATACGCCGCCTGCCCGCCGGGGCGCGCAAAGGGGTATACCTCGCCTATGCCTATTACCTGGTGCTGTTCAATAAAATAAAGAACCTGCCGCCGCAAAAGATCATGACGGAAAGGATCCGGGTAGGTAACAGCCATAAGATAGGACTTATGCTGCAAACCATGGTGGTAGGATTACCTAAATAAAACATGTGGTATGTGGATGTATATTCTGATAACTACAGGCGCTTTTCTGTTAATGGAGATGGTGGCCTGGTGCACGCATAAATACCTGATGCATGGCCTGCTGTGGCATTTACACCGCGACCATCATAAAAAAACAGAAGGCCGCTTCTTTGAGAAGAACGATTACTTCTTCCTCATTTTTGCCATACCCGGCATTCTGCTTTTCCTGGCAGGAACCATGGGCCGCCAGCCGCTGCTGCTTTCCATTGCAGCAGGTATTACATTATACGGCTTTACCTACTTTGTGGTGCACGATATTTTTATTCACCAGCGGTTTAACCTGTTCCGCAATACGCACAATGTATATTTGCTGGCTTTACGGCGCGCCCATAAAATGCATCATAAACATATTGATAAAGAGGAAGGGGAATGTTTTGGCATGCTGTTCTTCCCGTTCCGTTATATAAGAGAAGCCCAAAAGGCCCGCAAACAACCGGCATGAAGTATACTTACTTTTATATAGATCTCTTCACCATACTGGTGCCGCTGCTGGCCTCCTTTCACCCCAGACTGCAGTTTTACCAGCAGTGGGGTGCTTTCTGGCCTGCCAACATTTTATGCAGTATGTTTTTCCTTATATGGGATGTTTGGTTTACCAAAGCAGGCGTATGGGGTTTTAATGCTGATTATGTAACCGGCTGGTATATGTATAACCTGCCGGTAGAAGAAGCATTATTTTTTGTATGCATACCCTACGCCTGCCTTTTTTCTTACCATTGTATAAAGGTGCTTTGGCTAAAACAGCGCAGCTACAGGCAGCTGAGCAGCATTATATCGGGTATTATCATTGTGTTGCTGGCGGCAGCCGTCTTTTTTTTCCATAACAAAGCCTATCCTGCAGTAACAGCTGTACTGCTACTGGCCTTTATTTTTTACAATGCATATGTAAAAAAGCAGGCGTGGATGGGGGCCTTATATATTTCCTATGGCGTAATGCTGCTGCCTTTCCTGATCGTGAATGGCTTGCTCACCGGCTCGTGGATACCTGCTCCGGTAGTATGGTACAATTCAAAGGAGATCATTGGCACACGCATACTAACCATTCCAATAGAAGATCTTTTTTATGGCCTATTAATGGTTGGTGCAAATACCCTGTTCTATGAACACCTTTCATTGAAGAAGCTACACCTATACAACAAAGCCGGAAAATTAAATCGCCATACTGTTACTTAATGTCCTCATTAATGGCTTTTGTGCCAGTGGAGCCCCCCCTGCTGCAGCATATGCATGCTTTTTGATCTAAGCCTGTTTAACAAAGGGCATTCACTTCCATAAAATTCCGCTTTATGAAAAATGAGCAATTTAAGCCGGTACAAAAAAAGCTGTACAACAAATGGTTTTCAGTAGCGCCTGGTGTTTGGGGCATTAAGGACATATTTGTGAACGTATACCTCATACACAGCGGCGATGCCAATCACTGGGTATTGGTGGATGCAGGGCTACCCACCTCCGCAGAAAAGATCCGCAAGGTATCCACTCACCTGTTCTGGCCGCAGACTGCGCCATCCGCTATTATTCTTACCCACGGGCATTTTGACCACACCGGTTCATTAAAAAAACTGGCAGAAGAATGGGATGTGCCTGTATATGCACATTACCTGGAAGCGCCTTATTTAACAGGCCGTTCGGCCTATCCGCCACCCGACCCAACAGCCGGAGGCGGCGTAATGACCCTGCTCTCCGACCTGTTCCCCAGGCAGCCAATAGATATGAACGGGCGGCTGTTGCTATTACCGGAAGATGGTACTATACCCGGTTTGCCTGGCTGGCGTTATATTCATACACCCGGCCATGCGCCCGGTCACATAAGCCTGTTCCGTGAACAGGATGGTGTGCTGCTGGCCGGTGATGCCGTGGTTACCACCCAACAGGAATCGCTATACGCCGTTATGACACAGGCAAAAAAAATATCGGGACCGCCACGGTATTTTACATTTGACTGGCAGGAGGCAGCAAGCTCCGTTAACAAGCTGGCGGCACTGAAGCCGGAGATCATTGCCAGCGGACATGGCAAGCCTATGAAAGGCAAAGCCATGCAGGATGAATTACAACGCTTAGCCACCAACTTTCAACAGGAAGCAGCACCTGCTTCAGGCAGGTATGTAGGTAACCCTGCGGTAGCGGGCGTAAATGGTGTGGAATACATACCGGCTCCCAAACGTTCGGAGGTATTGATAAAAGCCGCTATGGCCTTACTGGTGATAGGTATAGGCGCTGTAATGGTACGTTATGGACTGAAGAAGAGGATCTGATAATAAAAGTGTGCCACGCCTTGAAGGTGTGGCACACGTACACTCACTTTTCCGGCGGGCATACCTGCATAAGCATTACCGCGCTGCTGGCTTCATAGGATTGTATGGTACCTGTGGGGCAGGGCACTTTATAGTTCCGGTAGGTAAGCCCCCGGGTTGCATCCCGGTTGCCCCAGGCAGTATTAATATTTTTGCGGATCCAGGCCAGGTACTGCGGCTGATTGGCATTCTGTATCAGCATCATCATGTAGTGCCCGAAAATGGCTTTTAATACACCCTGCTCATTCCAGTCGCCTTCTGCCGGTAAAATACCATCCTTATCGCACATGGACTTTTGCGTGTAATCAGCGCCCAGCTTAGCCTGGTTCAGGTAAGCAGCGTCGTTGGTGATCTTGTATAACATGGTGGCAGCGCCAATAAAGGTGCCCTGGTTATAGGTATAGTCAGACCAGCCTTTATTACCGTTAATGTTATTATCAGCCACGCGGCCGGTATTAGGATCAGTTAAATTGGTAAGGGCCCAGCTGTACACATCTTTTGCTTTTTGCAGATAAGCGTTGTCACCGGTGATCTTATACAGCAGCAAAGCACCTATTACAGTGGGAAAGTTAATACAGGCGTTCTTGCCACTGTGGTTAAAATCCCACCACATACCGCCGTTGGCAGCATCATATGAATCGTTCCATACCCGCTGAAAACCGGCTATAGAAGTAGTAAGGTACGTACTGTCTTTAGTGATCTCGTAGGCGCGTGCCAGTGAAATGATCCACCACATCATATCATCATAAATGAACCATACGGTTTTGTTGTTCCAGTTATAGCGGTCGTATTTTTTATAACCGCCCTGGTACATGTCTTTGATCATTTGCAGCTGTGCAGGATCATTGGTGCGCTTGTAAGCGTTCATGACCAGGTCCCAGTAAACAGCCTGCGTCCAGATAGCGCCGGTGGAATTTTTTTCCGTAGTGGCGTAATACAGCTGCTCTGTTGGGTTATAGAAATACGTATTAAAATTATTAAAGGCCGCAGTAGCGTCTTTGTCTGTAAATGATACGGCGGGCAGGTGCACGGAATCTTCCGGCGTTACCGCCTTGCTGTTACTTTTGCTGCATGCGGTGTGTAACACCAGGCTAGCGCAGAGGACTAAGAAAAGTTTTCCCACTTGTTAATATTTTAGCAGAAAGCATAAAGCATAAAGCATAAAGCTTTTTGTGTTTTGCTCAAGGCCCTTATGTTTTAAGCAGAAAGCATAAAGCGTAAAGCATAAAGCCTTTTATATTTTGTTCCAGATCCTTATGCTTTACCCTTTTGCTTTTTGCTTACGCTTTATGCTTTCAGCTTTACGCTTTATGCTCCATTACCACCCCGGATTCTGCACCAGCTCCTTATCGTTATTAATATCATCGGAGGGCAGCGGGAAAAAGTAATGGCGTTTGTTAAATACACGGGTTTCGAAAGATACTACATTCAGGAACTCCGGCATATCGGCATTAATGTTTAAGCCGTACATAGGCCCGTTCTCCGTTTGCTCCGCTATTTTCCAGCGGCGCACGTCAAAGAAACGATTGTTCTCAAAGGCCAGCTCTACGCGGCGCTCCTTGCGGATGGCATCACGCATAGCGGCCTGACCTGCGGGGGCCGGCAATTCCGACGAACCGTAAAGCGGAATACCAGCCCTTTCGCGGATCAGGTTAAGGTATTTCAGAATGTCCGGGTCATTAGGCGTAGCCTCATTCAAACACTCTGCATAACTTAAATAAATTTCAGCCAGGCGTATCAGGATCAGGGTGCGGTCGTTCACATTCCACCTGCCCAGGCCCATGGCTTTACGTACAATATAACCGGTTGGTGAATAGTCACCGCCGCCGGTTTTACGGCCGGAGTTACCGGTATTATACAGGCGGGTAACTATCTCACCAAAATCAGTATTCAGCCAGGTGCTGCCATCGTACGTAATGTTCACATAAAAACGTGGCTCTCTGTTCACCCATTGATTATAGGTACTGGATGTATGGGTAGTGTTCGGGGCCTGAAAATCAGAATAGCCGGACGATACATATTGTGATAAAGGATCTGTAATGCTTCTGCCGTTCTTCATAAAAAAGGCATCTACCATATTTTGCGTAGCGCCCAAGCCGCCGCTGCCTTTTAGTTCGCCGGAGGGAGCGCCGCTATGGTATGGCGTTAGCTCATACTGACGCGAATCCAGGGAGCCACGGGTACGGGCAAAGATCACTTCCTCATTCCAATCCGTCAATATCACATCCCGGCAGGAAAGGTAGGGATCAAATGCCCCGCTGCTATTGTTCTTCTTAAATAAATTATACGTGCCGGGTACAAACTGCGTAATAAATTCCTTGTAGGCATCTGCAGCTGTTTTCCATTTATTCACATCAAAGCTCTGGCTAATGAGCTGCTTGCCATCTTTATTCTTCAGGCTAGCCAGTTCCGCATTACCATTATACAAAGGGCTGGCAGCGTACATCAATGCATTGGCGCGGAAAGCCAGCGCTATGCCTTTGGTAATGCGCCCATAATCCTGCGCAGTAGCCGGTTTTGCGGGCAGCACACTGGCTGCAGTGGTTAATTCCGCCGAAATATAGCTTACACATTCATCAATGGAATTACGCGGTATCTGCAGGTTGGTATCTACCGCAGTAGGCGTTTCGCCCAGTATTACCACGGGGCCGTATATACGCATCAGGTAAAAATAGTACATGGCCCGCAGCGCACGCGCTTCTGCCTTATACTGCTCTTTCTGTTGCTGGGAACGGTCTGTTATCTTATCTGCATTCTGAATAAACACACTGGCTGCGCGTATGCCTTTGTAAAAGTTGGTCCAGTAGTCGCGCACAAAACCGGAATTAGCGTCCCAGTTGCCTATATTCACATCATTTGACTGTACAAAGCCCCATACAAAATCCGCTTCATCACAACCACCGGTCCACAGGCCACGGTTCTCATTATCACCGGGGTTGCGCTGCCCAAATTCATCCGGGATACGTGCGTACACGTTAGCCAGGAATTTTGAAGCGGTATTCCAGGTGCGGAAAGTTTCGTCAATGGTCAGGCGATCATCCGGTACCTGGTCCAGGTATTTTTTACAGGAAGTAAATGCTCCCAGCACCAGTATATATATCAATAGCTTTTTCATATCCGTTTCTTCATTACGTGATTTAAAATCTTAAGTTCATGCCCAGTGAAATGGTGCGTATGTTCGGGTAGGTGGAGCCATTATCCGTATTCAGCTCAGGGTCCCACAGCTTAAATTTGCTGAAGGTAAGCAGGTTAATGCCCTGCAGGTATACGGAGGAGTTGCGGATGCCGATGCGCTTTAATAAATGATCGGGCAGGTTATACGCAATCTGCGCGGATTTCAGGCGCATAAAGCTTACATCCTTCACCCACCAGGAGCTGGCCTGGGTATTGTTCTTATTCTCTGCCTCTCCATATGCCAAACGCGGATAAAATGCATTCGGGTTAGGATTCTCCACGGTCCAGCGGTCTGTTGCAATAGCATAGGCATTGGTTTCACCGCCGCCATTGTTAAACGGTATAATGGCAGAACCGGCCAGCATACGGTCTACATCAGATAGGCCCTGGAACAATACGCCTACGCTAAATCCCTTATAGGCTACATTAAAGCCAAAACCATATACCACTGCCGGTACATCGCCCCGGCCTACTTTGGTTACATCGTAATTATTAATAAGGCCATCGCCATTCAGGTCCTTATACTTAATATCGCCGGGTTTTACTTTTGAGCGGTCGCCGGGTACAGCGCTCTTGCTGATCTCATCATCGCTGGTAAATAATCCCTCTGCTACATAACCATAACGGGCCAGTATGTTGTTGCCGCGGTGCTCCATCCAGGGATAGTTCTGCGGCGGGCGGTCATCTTCTATCACCTTATCTTTATTGTAGGTGAGGTTACCGCGTACGGATACATCTACCTGTCCTATCCTGGCGCTGTATTCCAGGCTGGCGTCAATACCTTTATTATCCACTACCCCCAGGTTGCCATACTGCTGGGTTTCCAATCCCATAAAAGCTACGTTGGAGGCCCTTTGCAGGAAAATGCCCTTGCGGTGCTCCTTGAATAGGTCTACGATCAGGATCAAACGGTCTTTTAAAGTATGCAGCTCCATGCCCAGGTCCTGTTTGTTGGATACAGACCATCTCACATCCGTAGCATAGCGGTTAATGTTGATACCATTGTCCCGGTTATCGCCCCGGGGGCCGGTTGGGTTTTGCCCGAACAGGTAACCGCTTACATCCGTATTCAGCTTGGTAATGTACAGGAAGCGCTCATTGGTGCTGCCCAAACCTGTGCTGCCATTGGAGTAGCGGAACTTCAGGAAAGTGACTGCATTCTTTAAGGGCTCAAAGAATTTCTCGTTAGATACTAACCAGCCTACACCTATAGCAGGGAAAAAGCCAAAGCGGTGGCCGGGTGCAAACAGCTCTGACCCGTTATAGCCAAAGTTGAACTCTGCAAAATAACGGTCGTCATAAGAGTAGGCGGCTTTACCGGCATACCCTAAGTATCTCTCAGGAATAGAATTTATGAAATCATTGGCCAGCGTGTTAGTGCGGTCGCTGGAGTAAAATAATCCCAGGCCGGTTACACGGTGCTTATCAAAGGCACGGTCATAATTAATGGCCGCTTCTGTATAGAACTGGCGGGTGGTCTGCCGGTCGCCATCATTGCGGTCAAATCCCAGGTACTCATCGCCGGTAAAGGTTTTCACCAGGTTCAGGGAACCGTCCGGGTTGTAAGGATTGGCCTGGTCGGGGAAGTAAGTATCCTCTCTTTTAGAGCGGGTAATATAGTTCTGGTTATAGGTGTCAAATGAGAACATAGCGGTAGCGCTCAGGCCCCGCGTTAAAAAATCCAGCTCCTGCGTGGCGCGCAGGTTAGAGTAGAGCTGATTCTTAAACTCATTGCGGTAACCGCGGCGGGTTAAGTCGGCATAAGGGTTACGGAACCCTCCGTTGGATGACTGGCCGGGTACCAGGTTGCCGGGATACATGATGGGATAAGCCACCGGTGAGGCATCCATGGCGCTCTGGAAAATATCGTGCGTGTTAATACCGGGATAATTACCATTTGAAAAATATCCCTGCAGGCCAACATCCAGCTTAGTGGTTTTGGTTAAGCGCAGGTTTAAATTGCTGGTAAAGTTGTAACGGTTATATTTTAAGGATGAATTATAGCGGGCCAGGTCGTCTGTTTTCAGAAAACCGCTTTCATTAAAATAACCCAGGGAAACGTAATACTGCGCATTTTCCACGCCGCCGCTGGCATTCAGGTTAGCGCTGCGGGTATGCCCTATTTTATTGAACACAGCATCCATCCAGTCCACATCCGGGTACAGTAAAGGATCTGCGCCGGATTTTGTTTTGTCAATGGTTTCCTGCTCATAGCGCGGGCTTTGGTTTCGGGTGGTCTTGGCTTCATTAGCCAGGTTCATGTAGGTAATACCATCCAGCATTTCCGGGCGTTTGGTAAACGTGTTCACGCCTTCGTTGTAGTCGAAATAGAGCTGCGGCTTACCTACTTTACCGGTTTTTGTTTTTAACAGTATTACGCCATTGGCGCCGCGTACCCCGTATACGGCTGTACCGGCAGCATCTTTCAGGATGGTAAAGGATTCAATGTCTTCGGGTGAGATGTTGTTAATAGAACGTTCCACCCCATCTACCAGCACCAGCGGGGTGGCTTTGTTACCATTCCCGAATGTGGCAATACCACGGATCCATATATCTGCGGCGCTTTTGCCCGGCTCACCGGAACGCTGCACGCCTACTACACCGGCTATACGGCCGGCCAGCATGGTAGAGATGTCTGCAGCAGGCTGCTTGAACTCTGCCGGTTTAATGGTGCTTTGCGCGCCTACCAGGCTCACTTTACGCTGGGTGCCAAAGCCTACTACCGCTACTTCGTTCAGCGCTTTGCTGGCTATTTTCAGCTGTACGCCAATATTCGTTTGGCTGCCTACTGTTACAACAGCGGTTTCATAACCAATGAAGCTGAAGGCCAGCACATCTTCCGGCGACTTTACAATGATCTTAAAACGGCCGTCGTTGTCCGTGGAGGTCATGGTGCTGGCGCCCCTAACGGCTACGCTTACACCGGGCATAGGCTGCCCTTTTTCATCCACCACCCTGCCGGATAACACAATGTCGGCACGGCCTGTAGTGTTTTGTGTTAGCTGCGGCGCGGCTTCCTTTGTGATCACCACAATATTGTTCACCTCTTTAAAACCCAGCGACTTATTTTTCAGCAATGCCTGCAACACACGATCCAGGCGCTCTTTGGAGAAATGATAACTATCTACAGGATAAGTGAGTAACAGTTGTTTATCATATGCAAAAGTTACTTTAGTGAGCTGTTGTAATTGTTTGATGGCAGCTTCCAGTGAACCGCCTTTGAAGGTTACAGTGACCTGTGTATCTGTAAGCACCTGCCCCTGTCCCGCGTAGGCAGGTAAAATAGTAAGGGCATAGGTAAGCAGCAGTACAAAGGCCAGGGAGCCTTTTCGCAGCTTTGTGTTCAATTTTTTCATACGTAGTTCTACATTAATAGATGGTGCATTAATGATGCAACGGATTTACAGTTTTTCGTTTTCGTTCCAAAGCACCTGCTGCCGGTACCGGGCAGCCGTGCAATTCTTTAGTATAAAATGATCTGGTTGTTTACGTGTTTGATCTTCAGCCCGTGAATGGCGGCCAGCACTTCTATTGCCTGTGCAGGCTCCATATCTGTATTCAGCTCCGTGGTATACCTGTTCTGTTTTACCTGCGGTGTAGCCGTGGAAATGTGGATGCCAAAATTCTTTTCTATCAGCACGGTCATTTCATCAAATGTTACATCGTTCAGCACCAGGCGGCCCTGCTGCCATTGCAGCTGCGTGGTATCCAGCGCCTGCAGGGTGCTGCTGCCTTTTGTTCTGTCGTATACCAGGGCCTGCCCTTTTTCCAGGATGTTATTGCCTTTACCGGCTACGCTTACTTTACCGCTTACCACGGCTATGCTTAGCTGGTGAATGGCTTTGTAAGCGGCTATATTAAAGGAGGTGCCTAATACGGTGGTTACCAGCGGCCCGCTTTCTACTATAAAGGGGCGGCTGGGATCTGTGCCTACGTTAAAGAAAACTTCACCGTCAACCAGCTGCAGCCTTCTTTCCTGAGAGAGGTCTTTGGCTATCAGCAGGGTGGAACCAGCATTCAGGGTAAGCTCCGTACCGTCGGCCAGGTGCAGGGTTCTTTTTTCCCGGTTCCCGGTGCGGATCTCAGTATATTCAATGGGATGCGATGGGTGTTGTAAGAGGTAACAGGCCAGCGCTGCACCCAGCAGCACTACGAGCATGGCAGCCACTTTTACCCAGGTTTGCTGATAAAACGTTTTAGTAACCACAATTTGCGGCTGCACCTTTTGCCAGATCTCCATGCGCAGCTGCTGTTCTTCCGGGGCGGAGAGCTCCGGCAGGGCTTCCTGGTCAAAGGCTGCGTACCATTCATCTACGGCTGTGATTTCAGGGGTAATAACCCGGCCCAGTAAATAACGTTGCAACAATTGCTTGATCTTTCCTGCTTCCAAAAGGGTGCGTTTTAAATTGCTTATATCAAAACCGGCTGTTTGGTACCAGACCAAACCCAACTTTTTTTAAACTTTTTTTAGGCGAGGGAAAAGAATAGCATTAACCGGGCAGGCAGGTAGCCTTCCGGGCCTGCTCACAGGATGGAATAAACGGATGTAATTGATTGAGGAACAACGGAGAACTGCGCCGCAATAGCAACGGCGCTTATTTGTTGTAATAACAGAACAGGTACAGCAGCAGCAGTGCCCAGCCACCGGGTACATGGGACTGCAAGGCAACACGCAGCCTTTTCAGTGCTTCTGTTAGCTGGTTTTTTACAGTTTGCTCAGATAAATTCAGCTGCCGGGCTATTTCTGCTATGGAGTAATCATCCTCCCGGCTCATCCGGAAAATTTGCTGCATGCGGGTGGGGAGCTGGCTTACGGCAGCATCTATCAGCTGTTTCAGCTCCTTGGTTTCCAGCCCGTCGGTATGCGCCTCGTCCAGTATATCAAAAAAAGCAGCTTGTTTAATTTCTGCTTCGCTAAAGGCATAATGACTTATAACGCGGTATTTGATGGCGGTGAAGAGGTAGGCCCCTATTTCGCCGCCCTTTACCACTACCTGCTTGCGGCGCTTCCACAGGGTGATCATTACTTCCTGCACCATATCCTTGGCCTCATCCTGGTTCACACGCTGGCAGGCTTTCTGGTAAAGGGCTTTCCAGTACCGGTCATACAAAATCTCAAATGCAGCGGTATCATCACCTTTTATGGCTTGCAACAATTCCCCATCACTGATCAGTTTTTCCTGCATATGACTGAAATAAACGTGAGACCCTTTTAGTAATGAATATTAATTGCCCTTATAAGCCGGGGCCTGTTTTGTTCTATCGGCGATCCACGTTGACAAAAATAATATTCTATCATAATTGTAGTATTAAAAGTTGGAAATGCCATCTTGCATTCGGTTGCAGAGAAGGGATAAGCCATATATAAGCCATAAGTAAGCTATATCTGAGCTATCTATAAGCTATCCCTTGTAAGAGATGGCTTATCTATGGATTACTAATAGTTAAATAATGGATTACTATCGTGTTAAGTATAACCGTCTGCTAAAAACACAAAGGCCCGGCAGGGGTCTGGAACCTGCCGGGCCTTAAAAGAATAATGTAAAAGAATATTACTGCTGCGCAACCACCCGCTTATTCTCCCAGGGAATGTAGTTCTCCCAATACCAGGGGGTAAAGGTATCGCCAATGGCGCCGGCCAGCAGGTCGCGGAAAATACTTTCCCCGTTGTCGGAATTAGTCATGATCAGGATGGCGATCTTTTTGTCCGGGAAGGCAATGGAGTAATGCGCCCAGCCATCGTCATGCCCTTCTTTAAAATAGCCCCTTCCATAGGGTGTTTTGAGCACGCCAAATCCCAGTCCGTAGCTAAGCTGTATGTTATCATTCAGGGTACTGTCTTTCCAGGAAAGGGGGCCAAATTGCTGAACAGAGCGTATGCGGATCTGCGGGCTGGTCATCTCCTTCCACTGTGCGGGCTTTAACCCTTTGCCCTGTATAAGGGCGGTATAGAATTGCGTATAGTCCTGCAGGGTGGTGGTCATGGAGCCGGCGGCATTGGCGCTACGGCGGGGAAAACCCAGGGATTTGCCGCCGGAATCATGGCCAACGGCCATACGCGTTTCAAAACGGGGCTGCCAGTTATAGCTGGTGTTGGTCATGCTGCAGGGTTTAAACACCCGTTCCTGCGCCATGCTTTCCAGGTCTTTGCCGGTAATTTCCTGCAATACAAGCTGTAACAGGTATATGCCTTCGCCGGAATAACTTACGCGGCTGCCGGGCTCAAATTTAATACGCAGCTTATTATCCGGCTCAAACCAGCGGAAATTGGGGAAACCGGTGGTATGGTCCAGGCACATGCGGGCAGTGATCTTTTTATAACGTTCATCCCCCTGCAGGTCTTTATAATCCTTTAGCCTGCCGGGGAAAGTATAATCCATCAAGGATCTTGGCAGGTATTGCACCAAAGGTTTATCCAGGTCAATTACCTTTTCCCCAACCAGCTGCATTACCAGGTAAGCGAATACTGCTTTGCTGAATGATGCGCCATATAGATTGGTACCAGGTGTTAACGGCTGTTTTTCCGGCTGTTTAGCATAACCGAAGGCCTGCGTATATACGGGCTGGTTATTATTAAATACGGTGATGCCTAAACCGGCTACCTGCGCGGTATCCATAAGCTGCTGAATACGTTGGGTTAAGGCAGCCGCCGTGATCGTTTTGCCATCCAGCTGCCGGATCGTCTGTGCCTGGCTTAAAAATGTGCATAACAGGGTTATGAACAAACTGCCTGCGCGCTTTATTTTATTTCCTGCTTTCATAATTAAGGGTTATTTGCTGAAATTAATCATTTTGATATAGCTATCCAGGTTTATATATTTGCTGCCATACCATATAAACTAACTATGAAAAAAAGCCTGCTTATCTGTTGCGCACTCTTAACTTTTTCCACTGGCTGTGAAACTGCCCAGCAGGTACTGAATAACCTGCCTGCATCTACTACCGGAGGGGTAAATACCACACAAATTGCGGCGGGGTTAAAAGAAGCCCTGACCATTGGTACCCAGAACAGCGCCAACCGCCTTTCTGCCGTGAACGGATTTTTTGCCAATGCGGCCCTGAAAATACTGATGCCGCCGCAGGCGCAGAAGGTAGAATCTACTTTACGGAATGTGGGATTGGGCAGCGTGGTGGATAAAGCCATCCTGTCTATGAACCGGGGCGCAGAAGAAGCAGCCAAATCTGCTACGCCTATTTTTGTAAATGCCATTAAACAAATGAGCATTACCGATGCTATTGGCATTTTACGCGGCGGCGATTTTGCGGCTACCAATTACTTTAAGGAAAAAACCACAGCTGCTTTAACCAGCGCTTTTCAGCCGGTTATTACCAGCTCGCTGAAAAAGGTGGATGCTACCAAATACTGGGGCGATGTATTCACCGTATACAACCGTTTTTCCAAAGAGCCGGTGAATACCGATCTTTCAGCCTATGTAACGCAGCGCGCTATTGACGGTATTTTCCACGAAGTATCCCTGGAAGAGCAGAAGATCCGGAAAGATCCTGCAGCGCGGGTTACCGACCTGTTAAAGACCGTGTTTGGCAGCCCGCTGGCGCAGAAAAATTAAAAAGTAAAAGTTAAAAAGTAAAAATGGAATGCAGTGATCCGTATCGCTGCATTCCATTTTTACTTTTAGCATTTATTATTTTACATTCCATTACATACGTTGGCCGCCAATGGCAATGCCACCATCTACCAGCATACTTTCTCCGGTAACAAAAGAAGCGGCCGGGCTGCTTAGCCACACTACTAATTCAGCTACTTCCTCCGGTTCTGCAAAGCGGCCAATGGGCGCATGTTTTTTAAAGGGCTCAATGGCTGCTTTCGCATTTTCACCCGGGAAAAAACGGTCAAACATAGGCGTGCGTATATAACCCGGCTGAATGTTATTCAGGCGTATGCCTGCCGGGCCGCCTTCAATGGCCAGCGCCCGCACCATACCATCCAGCGCAGCTTTGCTGGCAGAGTATACCGAGCTGCCAAAAGCAGCCCCTCTTGCCAGCCAGGATGAGGTATTTACAATAGCACCACCGGTAACCTGTTTCTTAAACTGTTCTATTTCATATTTACAGCTTAGCCATACGCCTTTGAGATTTATGCGCATCACGTTATCAAACTCCTCTTCAGAAGCATCCTCAATAGGCGCAAAACGGCCTTCTATACCTGCGTTGTTAAAGGCTATATCCAGCTGCCCAAATAATCTTACCGTTTCGGTTACCAGGTGCTGCACCGCTGTGCTGTCAGCTACATCTGCGGCAATAAAATGTACGTGTTCACTGATGGCCTGTAATTGCTGTAATGCTTTTTGCCCTTCTGTAACGCGGCGCCCGGCTATTACTACTTTAGCTCCACGCTGCAGGAATAATGCGGCGGTGGCTAATCCTATGCCGGTAGTACCACCGGTGATGAGCGCTACTTTGTTTGTTAAATCCACTTGTGACATGATCATCTTGTTTTTGATGATCCAAAGGTAGGCCGCCCGTGAAGGCAGAAATTATGCGTTTCAAACAGGTAATTATGAAATGGAAACAATGGTCTTGCGGAACTGGTTCGGCGTTTGCCCGCTATGCTTTTTAAAAAAGCTGTTGAAGTTGGAGGCGTGTTCAAAACCCAGGCAATACCCTATCTGCGCTACATCCCAGCCACTATGCAGCAGCAGGGCTTTGGCTTCCCGGGTTATTTTTTCGGCAATCCACTCTGTAGTGGTTTTGCCGGTAATATCCTTTAACGCGCGGTTCAGGTGATTGGTGTGTACGGAGAGCTGTGCGGCAAATTCATTTGCGTTTTTGAGGCGGATGGCCTGCTGCGGGGAATCAATGGGGAACTGCCGTTCCAGCAGCTCCAGGAACAATTCGCTGATGCGTTGCGCGGCATTGCCGGGCTGAAAGAACGTTGCTGCCGGCTGCATTTTCAGCGCTTCATGCATTATGATCTGCACGTAACTTTTTAGCAGCTCGTATTTATTGGCGTAGGCAGATTGCGCCTCGCGGAACATATTCTCAAAAATGCCGCCCAGGAACTGTACTTTATCTGCTTCGGGGAAAAAGAGGTGATGGCCGCCTGCCTTGAATAAAGACGACTGCGCCAGGCCGCCGTTCTTTAAACCTGCGTCCACAAAATCTTCCTTAAACAGGCAAAAATAACCTTCCTGTTGTGTGCTTAAAGGTTCCCAGGAATAAGGGATCAGCGGGTTCGTGAAGGAAAGGCTGGCATCCTTTGCGTGAATAGACCTGTCTGCATAGGATAAGATCCCCTCCCCTTTTATCATCAGGGATATTTTATAAAAATCACGGCGGTTCGACGGCAGGTAAGTACTGTCGCAGCCAAAATCCTGCAAGCGGTATACCGCGAACTGCTGCTGCTCATAAACCTGCCCGTACTGTTCAAAAAACTCCGTGATAGTTTCCTTTCCTTTCATGCCTTAAAGTTATGCCATTCAAATAACATTATGCTGTGGTGCTTAAAGCCTGCAAAGCTAACATAGCTTTTTCCGCATCCTGTACCGGCACAAAAATATGATCATGGCAAAAGGCAGCTACTACATTGCAGCTGATACGCTGATCAGCCAGGGCTGTTGCAACAGCGGCTGTTAACCCAACAGCGGCCAGGGAAGAATGCACTGTTAAGGTGATCCAGGAGGCTACAAAAGTGTACACCAGCCCCTTTGCATCGGCCAGGCTTTTACGCATTATGAGGGTGAGCCCTTCTGCTTCCCGGAAAAAACAAAGCACTTCTTTCAGATCCGGTTCGTGGCCGGCATCTACCGTACAAAAAACATATTCGCCTTCATGTAATACCGGCGACATAGAACTTAGCAATACCGTTAAGCTGGTTTCCCCTGACATAAAATGTTGATTGAAAATGCTGTAAATATAAAACAGGATACGGCGCAATTAAAGTGCCAGCCTTCCTGATAAAATCCTGTTAAAGGTGGTTAATAAAAAGGTACCGGGGTCTTCCCTATTAACCTAATTTCATGCCTGGAAGATACCTACCGGAAAAACCTATATGCATGTAGCCCTAACCCTTCTTTAAGTATTTTCTTTCTCAAAATACCATCTACCCAAAGTAGATCCATCAACCCTATTATTAACTAACAAGTCACGCTATCTTTATGAACAAGCTAAAATTTTCTGTACTGATACTATGTTTACTCTTCAACAACATTTTATTGCAGGCACAGGCAGTAGGAGATCCATACACATGGCCGGCCTACTCACCCAACATCAGCTACAATTTCAGGGATGAGTTTCCCACCCTGCCCACGCCTACGCAGGTATTAAATGACTGCCCGCAGGTGGTAGGCACACAATCGTCCCAATGGTGGACATTCCGCTGGGGCCCCAATAAGAACTCACTGGTAACCACAGCTGCTATTACGCCCATGCTGGCGCGGTTAAACAGCGAATTTGCCTACTTCCGCGATCAAATGGGATGGCCTCCGGACCTGCGCGCAAAAAGCGGTTACCGCAGCGCGGTATACCTGTATGGTTCCGGGCTTTGTACAGATAATGCTTCCAACACCGACCTGGGTGGCTGGCAAAGCGCTATTAACTATAATGGTACAAGCTGGCCTATGGTACTGGCCTCTTATTACCCGGTGTATTCCTTTGACCCGGCCTGCCCTTATTCAGACAGGGAATCCCAGCGCAGCGCCATGGTGCATGAAGGTATACATGCCGTACTGGCCGACCTGCCGGGCGTAAAACAATCGGCCTGGTTTCATGAAGGCGGTAATGTATGGCTGCAGCAAACTGCCGATGCGCAGCGTAACAACAACTACAGCTCCATGGGTTTCCTGAATGGTACGGATTTTATTGCGCCTTTTATGCCTATTGAATGTTACTCCGGCTGGTTGCAGGATGGCTCTTTCGGAGGGCCCTCTGCCGAAGGGGTGAATATGTTTAACGGCGGGCAGCAGATCTGCACCTGGAAAACCTATTTAGGCGGACATCAATACAGCAGCTCATTCCCCACCTTTTTGGGGAATGTGCTGGGCAACGGCTCCGTACCCTGGATATGGAGAAATTCGCCTACCCGTGTGCTGGCAGGTATTGCATCCGGTATTGGCGCGGCACAAATGCGGCGCTTAATAACAGAGTACCGGGCCAAGCAGGCGCTGGTGGATTTTGGCCCCTGGAAAAATGCGGTGCTGGCATTGCTGGATGCGCACATGGGGCAATCCATTGGCGCGGAGTGGCAGCCTTCCTGGTTAAATCCTGCACCGTGGATAGCCACGCCTTATGTAAAAACCACTAACAACGCAGGGCTGCTTACACCGGATACGCTTACCCTGCCGGGATGGTCTGGCGGTAACCAGATACCCTTGCTGGTAACCGGTAATATGGTAACGGTGAACTTTGAACCTATTGGCGCTAACATGACCTGCCAGCTGGTATACCGCACCACTACCGGCACACCGGTGTACAGCCAGTATGTATCCAGCGGCAGCTGCAGCCTGAAGCTTACTTCCCCGCCTGCAAACGGTGTAGTCATTGCCGTTATTACCAATACAGATTACATTTATAACGGGGAAAGCACCCGCCGCGCTAAATACAATTACCGTTTGCGTTTAGTGACCGGCGTTACCGGTACAGCCAATATTAACACCAAATGGTATAATTCAGCTACGCTGGCTACTTCGCGTACCGCTGCTACAGAAAGCAACAGCGCAGCAGGTATAGACTGGTCAAAGTACTGCAACCATGCCTACCCTACCACCTGCGAAGTAGCGGACATTAAAAAGATGATCAACCCTGCTGAATTTTTAATGTACCCCAACCCGGTAGCTCCCAGCCATATTGTAAAGCTGGAATTCACCAATGCAGCTACGGAAAAAACTTTTATTTCCGTTATTAAGCTGAATGGGGAAATAGCTTTTGAAACCGTAAGCAGCGGCAAAAATTACCTGCTGGATACCAAAGCCCTGAAAAGCGGCGTGTACCTGGTAAGGATCCGCAATTCGAAATCAGATACCACGCAAAAATTAGTGGTGCAGTAATGGAAAGAATGTAAAATCATAAACCGACGAAGGAGGTTCATAGAGACCATTGAAAAGACTTTATGAACGAAATAAATGTAAAAGTGGAATGCAGCGGAGTCTGACCAAGACCTAATCGCTGCATTCCACTTTTACATTTATGATTTAAAATTTTATTTTACATCCTTCTTACGGTTAATAATTCCCGTGGCCGCTATTACCTTTTTCCGGCACCAGCTTGTACACCTTACCGGTATTGCCGGAAGGACCTGCCATGGAGGATACGGTGATGTACACTTCTCCATCCCAATCCTGTCCAAAACCTTTCAGGTAATAACCAATATCATTGGGCCTGTCTTTTAAGGTAAGCTCTTCAAAAGACCATAAGCCGGTACCGCCGGGTTTAGAGGTATATAGCTCCGCATTCGGCGTAGTAAACGATTGTGAGTAGATACCGAAAATGTATTTACCCTGCAGGCCGGGAATGGCATGCCCGCGGTACACATTACCGCCAATGATGGTGGTGGCCTTACCACCTTTGGGGTTAGCGGCATTGTTCATTTCAATTACCGGGTCTACCAGCGGGTTGTTGAAAGTGTCCTGCACGGGGCAGCCGGGCAGCTCTACCTTATCATTAGCTGCATCAAAACAATGGGTACCTTCTTTAACATTCCAGCCGTAGTTGCCGCCTTTTTTTACTACATCAATTTCTTCGTATAACGACTGGCCGGCATCGCCTGCATATAACCAGTGGGAACCACCCATATCAAAAGAAAAGCGGTATGGGTTGCGAAAACCATAGGCATAAATTTCATCCCTGCCGGGTTTGCCTACAAAGGGATTATCCGCAGGTATACCATAAGGACTGCCACTGTTCACATCAATACGCAGTATGTTGCCAAACAGGTTGGCTTCTACATCCTGCCCGTTACCACCGGCATTGGTGGCATACCAGTCGTTCACATGGCCGGGGGCTACGTCATCGGCTGCGCCGCCATCGCCAATAGCAATGTACAGGTAACCATCCGGGCCAAATTCCAGGGTACCGCCGTTGTGGTTCAGCTGCGGATCATCTATATCAAACAGCACTTTTTCAGAGCTCATATCTGCCATGTTAGGATTGGAGGCTGATACTTTAAATTCTGCAATACGGCTCAGGTTATTCCAGGGTGTGCCGCTAACCGGACCGCCAGCGGGGGGCGGCAGGTTGTAATACACATAAAAGCGCCCGTTATGCTTATAATCGGGGTGAAACGCCAGGCCCAGCAGGCCGCGTTCATCATAAGCGGCTTGTAAAGGCACCAGCTTACTGCTCAGATCAATAAAAGGAGTAGCCAGCTTATTGCCGCTTGCATCCACAATCCATACTTTACCTACCTGGTCAATAATAAACAAGCGCTTGCTGTAATCCGGCGCTGTTACCACGCCTAAGGGAGATACCAGGTTGTCTGCGATCAGCTGCACATCTACGGCCTTCGGGGGCTTGTCGTCATCATGTTTTTTACAGCTCTGCAATAAGCATACGGTACTTAGCAGGGCTAACACGAAAGGGGCCGCCGTACTGCGTTGCAGCAGGCGAAAGAGGTACGTGCAATTGCTTTTCATAACAATCAATTGTTTAGATGGTGAAGAATCGACAGGGTAATGTTCGTTCGTTCTCTTTAAGATGTGGAATGCTGCATGGTTCTTTGATATGGTGATTACTGCTACTAACAAAGACGAAGATGCGGCGATAGCTTTATGTTTACGCGCGAGTGATGGGAAAGGTTGCGTTGTTATGAAAATATTCTTATGGTTGAGATTGGCTGATGGCTGTTGCCTTCCAGGCAGCAGCCCTATAGCAGTGGTAAGATCCACCCTGTTATTGACGCAATTGCCGCCCTTGAGGCTGGGGTAATGGCAGTAAATTTGTGAGGTAGTATAAGCACACTATCAACACACTATTATTCACCAATAAATACTTTTGTTATGGTTGGTCAAAAAAATTCCTTTAGCAGCTTTTCTGTAAATAACGTACAGGAAGCGCAAACGTTCTATGAAAAAACGCTGGGCATCAAAACTTCTATTAAACAACCGGAAGGGGTATTAACGCTGGACATGAACGGCAGTGGCAATGTAATGCTTTACCCTAAGCCAAATCATACACCGGCTACTTTTACGGTATTAAATTTCCAGGTAGATAACCTGGAGAAAACGGTAGATGAGCTGCATGATAAAGGTGTGGAATTTGAGCACTATACCGGCGATATTGAAACAAATGATAAAGGCATACGGGATAACGGCACGCACAAGATAGCCTGGTTCAAAGACCCGGCGGGGAATATTCTCTCTGTGATTGAAAATAATGAATAATTAATAATACCGGAGAATGTTGGTTCAGGTGAATGCAGCTTCCCTGAAGTTATAAGTAAATAAAAAGGAATGGCGCTACAAACAGCCATTCCTTTTTATTTTGCAATTATTCGTACTACGATATAACTGTCCCACAATTATTAATTCTTAATTATTCATTATTAATTACTCTGCGCGCAAGCTCTTCACCGGATTCGCCAGCGCTGCTTTTATAGCCTGGAAACTTACAGTGCCCAGGGCAATTAGCAATGCCCCTACCCCGGCTGTAACAAACACCCACCAGCGGATGGTTACGCGGTAGGCAAAATTTACCAGCCATTGATCCACGGCCCACCAGGCCACGGGCATCGCAATAATAATAGCAATGATAATAAGGGTTAAAAAATCCCTGGATAGCATGGCAGCAATGTTCAGCACACTGGCGCCTAACGCCTTGCGGATGCCTATTTCCTTCACCTTTACATGTGCTGCATAGGTAGCCAGGCCAAACAATCCCAAACAGGAAATTAAAATAGCAATAATGGTAAAATAGTCAAACAGTGCGCCGGTTTGCCGGTCGGACCGGTAGAGGTTATCAAAGGTTTCATCCATGAACCTGTATTCCAGCGGAAAATCAGTATTATACTGTGGCCATAATTTCTCCACCGCTTTAATGGCTGCTGCGGATTGCCCTGCGGTTGTTCTTACAAACAGCTGGTTGCTTACCGGCCGGTAATAAAAAATAAAGGGCTGGATCTTTTCTTTCAGGGATGCAAAATGAAAATCCTTTACCACTCCTATAATAGTGCCGGTGTTCCCGTAAAACGTAAGGCTTTTGCCCAGCGGGTCTTTAATGCCCGCCTCTTTTACCGCGGTTTCATTCAAAATAAAATGCGCGGAATCTGCTTTGCTGCCGGTAAAATTGGCGCCGCTTGCCAGCTGTAGCTTAAAGAAATCCAGGAAATCCTTATCTATACCCAATGGATGTACGAAGAAGCTCAGGTTAGGATCTTTGCCTTCCCACCTTATGTCTACAGTAGCATTAGGCACACTCACAATATTACCGCTGGCTGTAGTAACGCCCTGTATGGCAGGCTGGCTGCGTAAGGTAGCGGCTACCGCATCCAGGTGATCCTTCATGTTACGCATGTTAAAGGAAAACACGTATGACTTATCATAGCCTAACTTTTTCTCCCTTATAAAGCTCAGCTGCCGGTGAATGATCACCGTACCAATAATTAACCCGATAGAACATACGAACTGGCATACCACCAGCACCTTGCGGAAAGCTATGTTGCCAATGCCCCAGGACAGCTTGCCTTTTAATGCATTTAAGGGTTCAAAGGATGATAGCAGCAGCGCCGGGTAAATGCCGGATGCCAGCATAGCAGCCAGCACGGTAAAACCTATCACCTTCCACAAACCCGCATCCAATACGTTTATGTGCATTTGCTTACCTGCAATATTGTTGTACAAAGGCATCAGGGCCGTCATTAATACAAAAGCCAGGCAAAGGGTAATGATAAAGAACAAAAAGGTTTCTATTACAAACTGTGTAATCAGCTGCTGCCGGCCCGCGCCAATGATCTTGCGCAGGCTTACTTCTTTGGCGCGCAGCATAGCGCGTGCAGTGGAAAGGTTAATGTAGTTAATAACCGCTATGCCCAGGATAAGCATGGCTACAATGGTAAAAATGTTCACCAGCTGTTTACCCTCCCCGCTGCCATCCGGCGCATGCAGGTGTATATCTGTAAGGGGCTGTAAGCGGTATTCACCTATCTCAATGGGTTTGAAGCCGGGTTGATGTTTAACATTGATCTTTGTAAGTTGGTCTGCCACTGCTGTTATGGATACCCCGGGCTGCAGCTGCAAATAAGTGCCCCAGGCGTAATTACCCCAGTCTTCATCCAGCGAGGGCCAGTAGCTTCCCTGTACCTGGTAACGTTTTTGACACAGGCTGGTAGGGAACAGCAGATCCGCCTTAAAGGAAGAATTTTCAGGAAAATCGGCCATGATACCGCTTACAGTAAAACTCTCCTTATTATTAGCCACCAGTATTTTTCCCATAGGATCTGCTGCTCCGAAGAAACGTTGTGCAGCAGTCTGGGTAATGATCACCGACTGTGGGCCGGAAAAAGGTTGTTCGCGGCTGCCTTTTAACAGCTTATAATCAAACACCTTAAAAAATGATGAGTCCACGAACAAACCCTGGTTACCGCTAAGCACTTTACTGCCATAGCTGAAAGAGGCATAATCCCCATTGCCCATAATGCGTACGGCGTTTTTTACGCCGGGTACTTCTTTTAATGCATGAAAGGCAATGGTAGCCTGTGTTACATCATACACGCCCTTGCTTAAGCCGGTGCCCAGCGCCGTATTTACCCGGTAAATGTTGGCAGCATCCCTATTGAACCGGTCAAAGCTACGTTCATCATTTACCCATAACAATATCAGTAATCCCACGGCCAGGCCTACGGTAAGGCCAATAATATTCAGCGCGCTGTAGAACTTATTATTCATTAAGTTGCGCCAGGCAGTTTTGAAGTAGTTTTTGAACATAAGCGGTATTATAAGGGGATGGATAACTGTTTACTGCCACCAAGAGGGATGCCGCCTTTTTACCTGTTTCAGATTCAATGTGTTAGATAGCAAAATAGGTAGCAAAATGTCCGGTTTTGATACAGGCATGTGCGCTGGCGAACAATTTGGCCCCGGAAAATTACAGCTTCCCCCCTTTTGCCCTGGCAGCTTTTTGAAGGAATAACTTTCTTTGTGCTCAATAATCAATGAACCATGAAACGATTTCTGACAAATCTTTCTGTGCTGCTGTTACTGGTTACCTTCAGCTATTGCCAGAAGAACGGCAGCAATGGGCAACAGTACCGGTTTAATGGCACTATGAATGTGGATGAACGTACCCGTACCTATCTGCTAAACCTGCCGCCTCATTATTACGATAACGATAGCGCCTCCTTTGCGCTGGTACTGGGCCTGCATGGCGGCGGCGGCAGCGCTGCACAGTTTGAAAAGGATTACCATTTTACAGATAAAGCCAATGCAGCGGGCTTTATTGCCCTGTACCCGGACGGTATACAAAGTAACGGCCCCCTGGGCCTGCGCACCTGGAATGCAGGTACCTGCTGCGATGCCGCCATGGAGCAGAATGTGGACGATGTAAAATTCATCCGTGAGCTGATCGATTATACAATAAGCCATTACCACGTTAACCCTAAAAAGGTGTATGTAACCGGTATGTCTAACGGCGCTATGATGAGCTACCGGCTGGCCTGCGAGCTGTCTGATAAAATTGCGGCTATTGCACCTGTAAGCGGCACCCTGGTTACCACTAAACCCTGCACACCGGTACGAGCAGTGCCCATCCTGCACATTCATTCCATACTGGATCAGAAAGTACCTTATGCAGGTGGTATAGGACTGGCTGGTTATTACTATCCCCCGGTTGATTCCGGGCTGGATTTATGGGCGGGTAAGAACGCCTGCAGCACTAAACAGGTAATAACGGATGATAACCGCTACAAGCTCACCCAATGGACCTCCTGCACCAATAACGTAATGATGCAGCTGTACCTTACAAAAGACGGCGGCCATGCCTGGCCGGGCTCACAAAAGGTAAGGGCTAAAGCAGATACGCCTTCTACGGTGGTCAATGCGAATGATCTGATCTGGGATTTCTTTCAAAGATATACGTTGCCGTGATAGATGTGTGCCACACCTTTGAGATGTGGCACACATACCTTATTTTACATTCACCTCAAATACATCTTTCACGCAATTATATGCATCCTCTACCTCGTACACTGTTTTTCCGGCTTTGGGCGTTACCTGTAAGCTGCGGCTGGTAGCGTTCTTCTGGCCTTTCCATTTATACGTTCCTATAAAGGAAGCGGTGAGCGTTAGCTTCTCTCCTTTTTTTGCATGAATAACCTGGTGCTTGTTCACATCTTTCATCATCACAAAATGGTCCCTGATCTGCCCATCGGCACAGATCCATTTTAATTCCAAACGATTACTGTCTATCTCTAACATAGAGGCGCCGCCTATTTCGTAGTTGGAGTAATACATGGCATTGTGCGGATAGGTCGTTTGCTTATCGCCGGAGGCGCCTGCGGAACCTGTTACCACGTACACGGTGCCGGTATTGTTGCCGTCTTTAATGTAAGGACAGGCATCTTCAGAACCATCGTATAAAGCAGTGGAATGGTCCAGCACATGTTTGCTGGAATCAAAAGTAGCTTCCATACCATAGTGGCCTTTCATTAAGCGGGAACGCTCATACAGGTGGCTATGCCCGCAAAGGATCAGGTCTACGCCATAGCGTTCCAGTATGCGGATGAAGTTCTGGCGGATCTGCACCAGCTCCCCTTCTTTATCTGAGTTGTGGGAGCCCATGGTGTAGGGCGGGTGGTGCCAGTAAGCAATTACCCAACCGCGTTTAGTGTTCTTAAATGCTTCTAGGTCTTTCTTGATCCACTGTACCTGTGCGCCGGTAGTGTCGTATAGGCGGGTGGCGTTATCTTCTTTGCCATAAGAATCCAGTGACAGGAAATGGATGTTGCCAATATCGAATGAATAGAATGCCTGTGTGTGGGAAGGTACGCCGCCCGCTTCGCCTTCTGTGGGCATGGAAAAGTTGTGGTAATACGCAATATCGTGCGTGGTTTGCGCAGTGGCTTTAAACTGGTACAGATCGTTGTAATCATGGTTGCCTGGTGACGGGAACACGGCATATTTCTTCAGCAGGTCATCTTTATAAATGTTAAAGAACTTTTCCTGGAACTCCGGGTCCTGGCCGTAAGTGTAGGCGTTATCGCCCAGCAGTATCCAGGCATCCATGGGCTTATCAGCAATGTATTTTTCTACCTGGTCGCGTACATCGCGCTGGCGGGTTGAATTGTTGCCGCAATCGCCAAACACGCCTATACGGTAAGCACCTTCTGTGCCGGGTACGGGCAGGGTTACAAAATGATTGCTGCTATCGCCCTGTATCATAGCGCCCTGGCCGCCGCCAATGGCATAATAATACCTGGTGCGGGGACTAAGCCCTGTTAATTTCACCTGGTGCTCAAAGGTAAGCGTGGGTTCCTGCGCTGTGCTGTCCAGCTGATTGGCTGCCCTGCCGTATTTTACCACGCTGCGCGTCATGGTGGTAGTACGCCAGCGTATAATAATACTATTACTGGTAGCTACCTGTAAATAAGGGCCTCTTAATAATACCGGCACTACAGTTGGGTTGCGCTGCTCCTGTGCATTTGCGGGTGTAAAACCTGCCATAATAATACACATGCAGGCGAGTAAAAAAAGTGTTTGCTTCATTGGTTATATGCTAATGTTGATGGTTTAATTGGTTATAGGATCTTCCAGCGCATGCAGGAAGCTTACAATATCATTCACCTCTGTACTGCTTAGCTGTAAAGGCGCGGCAGCCAGTGTTTGCTGCGGCACCTGTAAGCCTAATCCCCGGCCGCCGCCTTTGTTGTAAAACTCCACTACACCTTGCAGGGTGCTGAAAGCGCCGTTGTGCATGTATGGCCCGGTGGCCGATACATTGCGCACAGTGGGTGTTTTAAATGCCTGCTGGTAATATTCAATGGGAAAAATATTAAAGCGCCCCTGGTCAGTATCTGCTTCCGGTTTATTAAGATTATCTGTGCGGGTAGTACCTAATACTTCCAGCTCCGTAAAGTTGTACAGCGGTGGCACCAGCCCGTTAAATACTGGTGCAAAGTGGCAGGTGCCGCATTGGGCCTTGCCCATGAATAAGTTAAACCCGCGTTGCTGGGCGCCGTTCATAGCAGCGGTATCACCCGCCAGGTACTGGTCAAAAGGCGCGTTAAACGGGCTTAGCGTGCGCACGTAAGCAGCTATAGCAGTAGCTATTCCTGGTGTGGTGATAGCGCTGTCGTTAAACGCCTGCTTAAAGAGCTGCCGGTATATTTTGCTTGCCTGCAGCTGCTGCAGGGTCTGAGCTGCATTGCCATTCATTTCCTGCGGGTTGCTTACTACTGCGCTTACCTGTTCCTCCAGGCTTTTAGCCCGCCCGTCCCAGAACTGCGCGTACTGGTAAGCGGCGTATAATAAAGAAGGGGCATTCCTGCCTACATGTGAATGACCGTCAAAGGCTACGCTGGCGGACAATGCATCTGTAAAATGCAGCTCCGGGCGGTGGCAGGTGGCACAGCTTATTTTATTGTTGCCGGAAAGCGCCCTTTCTGTGAACAGTGTTTTGCCCAGGGTAATTAAGGCTGTGTTCAGGGTGTTGCTATCTGCAGTAAATGCATTTTTGTTAATGGCATCTTTGCTGAACAAATGTTCGGCGTCATAATTAAGCACGCCACCTGTAGTATTATGCTGCAGATGCAGCTCATTGATCAGTAAGCCCAGGTTACGCTGTAACGGTAAGGCATATACTGTTAAGAACTGTAAACGGTTAAACGTGTCAAAGTTTTGATCGGCCTGCAACAGCTGCAGGCAGCCGGCCAGATAATATCCAACACTATCTGCATGCGGTGCATGCGTTTGTAAAAAGGGAGTGAGAATATGCTGAAGTCCCTGCATGGCAGCATATGATTCAGTAATGCCGGTTTTTAATAGCGGGGCATCATAACCGGTAATGCCAAGGGTGTACACGCGGATTAGCTGCAGGCGCACACTTTCCAGCAGCTGGTTATCAGTGGCGGCAAAACCATATAACAAAGCAGCCATGTCCTGTGCGGAGGAATTGCTGGCGGCTGCCTGTTGCAATAATTCTTTTTGATGTGCGGCGGCGTCTTTTTCAAACAGCAGGCTTTCTATTACCTGTAAGCCTATAGGTGTCATGTATTCCATATAGGGTTCCTCTATTTCATACTTAGGCGGGCCGTTATAGATCATGGCGGCGCTGCGGAAAAAGTATTCCAGGAAAAACTCTATCCGTTTATATTGCAGGCGGCATTGAGTTAATGCCTGGCGTGCCTGTAAAATGGTTTGCGGATGCTTTTCATCTATAGCCTGCAGGGCGGTTTGCAGCTGTGCGGTGGTGGCAGCAAAATCTTGCGCGCCTGCTTTAAACCAGGCAACAGCCGGTGTTACCCCTATATTGGTATGAGTGGGATAGCCTGTGCTGAACAGCGCCGGCAGGCAGCTACCCAGCGCCATGCATAATATAATGATCTGTTTTTTGAAGCCCCTTTTTTCCGGCATAGCTGTTAGATGATTGCCAACCCCGTTTATTTTCAATCCATTAACGAAGTAACAAAGAAAATACGTTTTATGTTATGCCAGTATTAAGTATGATGAGCGCGCAGCAGCAATAACATTCATTATAAAAATCTATTATATTGTGAGCATTATGTCGTTCCTCAGTAACCTGTTCCGAAAAACCAGTCCTGCGGCATCTGACCCTCAGGATCAAACCATTCCACTTATTCCGGCGGCAAACAATACCTGGCGCATTCCACTGCTTGACCTGCGCGGGGTTACGCTTCGTATGACCGCTACCTCTTCCAACCCGCAAATGGCCATGAATGCGGTTTCGTATAACCAGGAAGATGGGAGCTCATTTGCCGGTATTTCTCCTGCGGAAAGCACTACAATTGAAGGCGGCATTACGGTAGCCACAGATGGTAAGCTGGCACCCGGAGTATTATTTATTCCGCAAACCATGGAGCATAAGTGGGCCATTTATTTTATGGATGATACGCTGGTATTTGTACGCAGCTGGCTTAGACAGGTGCTGGTAACCGCTACTACTGTACAGCAGCACAACCAGCTAACTGTTAAAAGCATTACCGGTAAGTTCCTGGAAGATGAAACCCCTGCTTTTACCAGGGCCATTGTGCGCTTTTTGCTGATGAATTACGGCATTGGCGAAGTGGTGCCTGCGCCGCTGCCGGCCGCGTTAAAAGATAAACCGCGCGAGGCGGCCTTATGGGCTTTTTCCGTTTACGGCAAGCTGGCGCAGATAGGCACCTTTAATGAAAACTTTGTACCGGTTGTAAGCAAACCATTACGCTCTCACTCCCTGTTACATATTGCTGTGGCCAGAAGCAATATGCCGGATATTGAAAAATATGTACTGGAAGGCATTCCGGTAAACAGCCTGGCCAGGGATGGTTTGGCGCCCCTGCACTGGAGCCTGGCCTGTGAAACTACAGAGCCTATGGAAAAGCTGCTGGCGCTGGGCGCCGATCCCAATGTACGCTCTGCCGAAGGCGCTACACCTGTTATGAATGCCGTACAATCCAATGCTGCCAGGCATTTTAACCTGCTGGTGCTAGCCGGAGCCGATGTGAATGCGGCAGATGCACGCGGGTTCACCGCCCTGCACCGCGCGGCCGAAATGGGCCATGTACATATGGTAAGGCTGCTGCTGGAAAACAGGGCCAACCGGCATGCAGTAGCAATGGATCATACGGCGTTATCATTAGCGGAGGCTATGAAACGCACAGAGATCATTGAGCTGCTACGCGATTAATACAAGCTTTACTTTACCGGCACTACGCCCTCAGAGGTCATCTGCACCCGTTTCAACGTACCATCTGCATTATAGAACAGGTAATCGATACATACGGAGCGGCGGTAGCTATCGCCATGCGGGGGCAAACCGCCATTGTGATAAATAAAGTAAGTGAGGCCCTTGTATTCCAGCAGGGCCGGTGAGTTGGTCTGGCAGTTACCTGCTATTTCATTTACAATACCTTTAAACTCCCAGGGGCCATGAATGCTGCGGCTCATGGCATAGGCTACCTTTTCCGGGAACTGGTAACCATATAACAGGTAATACCAGCTGCCCTGTTTATGGATCCAGGCGCCTTCTGAAAAATCAGGCAGGTCTACTTTTTTTATCTCTCCATCCAGCTCTGTCATGTTCTCCTTCAGCTTTGCATAATAACACATTCCATTGCCCCAGAACAAGTACGCCTGCCCGTCATCATCAATGATCACAGTGGGGTCTATATCATCTTTATCACTATCAATAAAGGTCGTCATGTCATTACTTACCAGCGCTGATCCGCGGGCATCTTTATACGGCCCTTCCGGGCGGTCTGCCACGGCTACACCTATTGCGCGGCCGGGAATAGTATTATGTTCCACCGCTACATACCAGAAGAATTTGCCGTGGCGCTCAATGACCTGCGAGGCCCAGGCACCGCCCTTTACCCATTTGAAATCCGCGGCTTTTAAGGGAATAGGATGTTCTGTCCAGTTAACCATGTCTGTTGAAGAAAAACACAACCACTCATTCATGACATATTTGTATTCGCCGGGCGGCGCTTCATCATGACCGGTATACATATATACCTTATCGTTAAAAACAATGGCGGCTGGATCTGCGGTGAACTTATGCCTGATCACCGGGTTACCGGCAGGCGTTTGATGCTTGTTGTCCATTATTCAGCTATTTAAAGTACAGAATAACGGGAAGGCAACAATTATTGTACCGGCAAAACCCGCGCTGGTATTAACTTATCAAGCAACAGGATCAATAAAACGCCCAGCGTGTAGGCCACTATATCCGTCCATTCAAAATGGTTACCTATTACAATATTGGCCAGGCGTGAATGCTGCAGGCCCAAATGTTTCACCAGGTTAAAGTACTGCAGCGTTTCTATTAAATAAGCGAACAGCAAAACACCAATGGCTAAGGGTTTCACCGGCGCCTGTAAAAAGGTGCTTACAAAACAGTACAGCAGTATCACTACTAAAAAATCGCCAAAATAAGGGCGTATAAAACTATCGTGCACATACACGGCAATCAGCACTTCTGTAATAAATAACAATACGGTGAGCACAAAAAATTTCCAGCTGAAACGAAACTGCATAGGTAAAGGATTGCCGCAAAGATAGTATTTGCGCAAGAACAGTTTATAAAAACAAAATGCAGCGCCCGTTACGGTGCTGCATTTGCTTTTTTCCCTGTGACTTGCATTAAATTTCCGCTAAAATTGCTGTAGTGGCAACACTACAATAAATTCTGAACCTATTCCCTCAATACTATGTGCGGTAATTAAACCGCCGTGTTTATCTACAATCTTTTTTGCGATGGCCAACCCGATGCCGGTACCTTCATACATACCCCGCGGGTTTAAGCGGCCAAAGAGCGAAAAAATATTACTCATATATTTCTCATCAAAACCAATGCCGTTATCTTTTATAGAGATGCGGCAAAAAGGGCCATCGTGCTGTTCCGGCGCTTCAAAGCTGCGGGAGTGAATGCGGCGCCCGCTGATAAAAACGCTGGGCGATACATTTTGCCGGGAGAACTTGATGGCATTGCTGATCATGTTCTGGAACAGCTGCCGGATCTGCCCTCTGTTGGCTTCTATGGCAGGCAGCTCCTCTATTGTAATGTTGGCCCCTTTTTCCTGGATGATGAGCTCATAATCTTCCAGCAGGTCGTTCATCAGCTGCTGCAGCTCAATATGCTCATATTTGATCTGGTTAGAGGATAACATAGAGTAGTTCAATATATCATCCATCAGCTGCTTCATTCTTTCTGATGAGCTAATGATCTTATTCAGGTACATATGCGCATCTTCAGAAAGGCCGTTGATCTTTTTCTTCAGCAGGCTGGAAAACATCTGGATCTTACGCAGCGGCTCCTGCAGGTCGTGCGAGGCTACGGATGCAAACTGCTGCAGGTCGTGATTGCTGAGCTCCAGTGCATGATTGATCTGCTCCAGCTTATCGTTCTGCTGCTTTAGCTGCCGTTGTGTTTCTTTTTCCGCGGTAAGATCAGTGATGATGATACTGATGGCAAAACCACCGTCCAGCTCCAGCTTAGTGAGGGACAGCTGTACGGTTAAACCTTCCTGCGCATTTTTCAGCACCACTTCCCCAATGGTATCTTCCATCCATCCTTTTTCCTGCAGCTGTTCAAAGTGGCCCTGGTATTCCGGCTTCACAAACTGGCCGAAAGCAAGGCCTATTACGCCGGAGAGAGGAGTATCTATCATATTGGCAAAGCGGGAGTTACTATAAAGTATAGTACCTTCTTTGCTGATAGTAACAGCGCCTTGTGCCATTTTCTCTATAAAGCGGCGATAGGTAAGATCTGTACTGGTTAATGTGTACATCTCATTGCCCAGCTCCCCCTCTACTATCAAAGCATCTACTTCCCCGGAACGGATGGCGGCTATTGTATCTCTTGCTTCTTCCAACGCAACACGCAATTGCTGCACCTCTTGCTGCAGCGTTTCATATGACGGTTTGCCTTTTTCCATACTTATGTTGTAAATCTCAGGTTGTAAGTCGCAATTCCTGTAGTATTTTCTGGCAGTTGGACATATTACCAACCAGGGTTTTTGCGGATAAGGGTGTTTTTATAATGAGTGAAGGCACGGCTGTAATGTGTTCTTTCTGCGCCAGCTCATGATCCTGGAAAATATCAATCACCTCTAAAGCATACCTTCCTTTAATATAGGTATCGCACACACTGATCAGGTTTAACACAGCTTTGGCGGAGTTAGCGGATGCTCCGCTAATGAACAGGCGCAATGAATACTCTGCGCTCCCGCTATCATCATTTGTCACTCCTATCGTATTATCTTCTGCATGTACTCCTTTCATGTTCAGTTATTTTAGGGGCTTATCACTAACAGGAATTTACCCGGTGGACTTAATAAAAAGATATGGTTTTAAAACAGGAAAAGGCAAATGCCGTGCCAGTGCAAGCCATTTACATGCTTTATATATGGGGAAATTGCTACCCAAACTGAAGAAACCTGCTAAATATAAGGCGGCTATAATCGCCACCAGCGGCCCTTATGCCATCATCAGCCCCCTCAACTCCCTGAATATGAAATGCCGCCGGCAGTATAAGAACCGCCGGCGGCATTTCATGTTGCACAAATTGTGTATTTGTGTGTTCTATTTTTTACTGGTTCACCCGGAATTTTTCCGTGGCGCCGGCAGTGGTGCGGGTACAGGTCATAGGCTGGGTACCGTTTTCCCCGGAAATAAATGCCCCATTGTTGCCTTTCAGGGAAATGGTGCCATCGGCATTAGCTATCCAGTCAAACTGCTCCCAGCCGCCAATGGCAGTACGGTTGCAGGTTATGGCCTGAGTACCGTTCTCAGAAGATACGTATTTGCCCAGGTTCTGCAGGGCTACTTTGCCGTTGCCCGCATTCACCACAGTGAACTGTTCCCAGGGACCAACGGCCGTACGGTTACAGTTCATAGCCTGGGTGGCATTTTCGCTGCATACATACAGGTTATTGGCTGCCTTCAGGGTAATGGTTTGCCCAAAGGGTATATTGCCATTATTGTTGCCCACTATAGGCTGGGTGGGGCGTGTAGCCGTAAGGCCCAGCTGTCCTTTCAGCATACGGGCCCCATCGCCGGTAAGGCGCAAGTAATAGTCTGCGGAACAGGCTACCCCATCCTCATCCAATGCCCAGAAGCCGGAGCCGGCGGGCACAAAGGAGGCATTTTCCGCTGTTTTGGCGATCTGGTTCCCCTCATTGTACTCATCGAACATAGAGATGTAAATGCCCTGGGCGCCTACACGTACCATGTTATAAAATTGGCGCCACATAAAGTCGCCATGCGCACGCTGGCGTTCCTGCAGGTCGCCGGGCAGCACGCAGGGCTGGTAGTCGATACCGTTCTGGTTACAGTAAGCCTGGTCGCCGATGTTCACGTTGTTGTAGAAATTGTCGGATTCACCGGCGCTGCCAATACGGCCTACCATCCAGGGTGATAGCATGTTGAATGCCCTGTATACATCCAGGAAGCCGGTACGGGAATCGGAGTTGGCCGGTGCTGTACGCCACCAGGTGGGTACACCGCCAATTACATAACAGCCCTGGCCTTTAAACCAGTTAATTACATCCAGGCAGGCAGCGGCGGAAAAATTGTGGTTGTTGTCGTTAAAGCCAAAGCCCCAGATACATACTACCGGCTTGCCATTTTGCACGGCATACGCGCTGGATGAGGTGTAGGCTTTCATTTTGTTGGTCCAGTCGGTTTTTATTTCCGATTGCATGTTGGTCCAGCCGCTTACATCATACATAATGTAAAATTTGCGGCCATAGGTTTCCGCAGCTGTTTTCACCTTGGCGGTAATGGCATCGCGCACCGGCCCTTCGCCGCCCGTGGGGTTGAAGCGTTGCAATGCGGCGCAGTCAATACCGTATTGCTGCATCCATTGAAATTGTACGTTCACAGTCTGGTCTGTGAAGGATGAAAATAAACGCGCCTGCTGCCCGTTGCCCAGGTTAGGGAAGCTGGTGGCAAAGGTGGTGGTGTAATCCCTTACATCCGGCCATGATTTCATGCCTTTGTTGGTGGGTGAGGGTGACTGGCCCCAGTCCTGGGTCCAGTGCCACCAGGCGTTAATGGGCGATCCGTCGCCGATACAGGCAAACCAGCCCTGGTAACCAACGGTCACCTTTCCCACTACGTCGCCCACCGGGGAGGCTAAAGGGGTGGCAGCCATTTTGTTCAGCGTAGCGCCTTCTTTTAATTGTTTTTCGAGGTCCTGCTTGGAGCAGGCGGCCAGCAGGCCAATAGCAAAGAATAACAGTACATTCCTCCAGTTAATGGATAACGTGGAATACCGCCGTATGCTGCCGGCGAACGCATTTTTGGTGCTCGTTTTCATTTTACAGGGTTTTGAGTGAATTACGAATTGTCAATTACGAACCAGGTTCAATTACGAATTATTCAATTACGAATTGAGTACTGCGCGATTGAAGTATACCATGGTTCATCACGAATTGATAGCTCGTAACGGAGATAGGGTTTCTGAAAAGGTTTTTAATATGGTTTATGGATTTAAGGCTTGTTATGAATGGTTTTTAAAATATGGTTTGCGCTTTTGTTTTAGTTTTACTTGTTGTTATGCTTTGCGCTTTATGCTTTGCGCTTTCTGCTTTCTGCTTTCTACTTTGCGCGCGTTTAGCGCACCGGCATTACCGTAGTTAACGGTTTCTCCTTCCGTAGCATTTTTGCAGCTTCGCCGGTGAGCCATAAGTACAGATCTGATGGTTGCCCATCCATATTAATGAACGATACGTTCTTAGCTACCGGTGGATTATCCGATACTTTAAAAATGGCGGTGCCTTCATTCACTTCATCAAACATGGCTACGTAGATCATGCCTGCGCCGGCCAGTATGGCGGTTGACAGCTGCTGCCAGTAGAAGCGGCCGCCCTGGCGGGGTATGGAGCCTACGGGTTTTACATCGTCCGGGAACTCATACTTACTCAGGTTATGCCAGCTGAACCCAGGACAAACGCATGGCACATACTCAATATTGTTCCGGCGGCACCATTCCATATCATCCACTATCATGTCGCGGTAGCGGTCCATATCATTATGCAATAAGGGCGAAAAGCGCTGCACCATCCAGGGCAGAATTATGTCGGCCTTTTTAATGATGGTGTGTAAATAGGGATCATGAATACAATCTGCATTCAGCTCCCGCCATGCAGTGGGCACGCCTAACATTACCGTGCAGTTGCCATAAACAGGATCGTTCTTCAAAAAATCTATTAACCTTTCCAGGCCAATGTTGCGGATATCATAAGGCCGGTCCGGAAAACCAATACCCCAGATGCATACTACCGGTTTACCATTCTCATGCAGGTAAGTATTGGCACCGCTTTGGCGGGTTACTTTCAGGGTGTCTACTAAATATTTCCAGTCTTCAATAATAGCGGAACAATCTTCTCCCTTACCTTTTAAACCAGACAGGTCGTACATTACGGCAATAGCTCTTTTGTATTTGGAAGCTGCTTCCAGCGCATTGCCAAGAATAGTGGCGGCTTCTTTTTTGCCGCTGCCTTCGCGTGTTACGTTAAAGAAGCGCTGCATAAACACACCATCTACTCCATATTGCTGCATCCATTTAAAATGCAGGTCTACTGTACTTTTATCCAGTGAGCTAAAGAAGCGGGCTTTACTGCCGTCTTTTAAAACAAAGGGGGTTTCATAAGTTTTTTCGTATTCGCTTACATCCGGCCAGGCATCTATACCACTACGTTCTTCGCTTCCGTAAGCATAGCGCCGGGCAGCGGAGCCGTCTCCTGCCGCCCGGAACCAACCCTGGTACCCCGCCATAATCAAACCCTTGTAGCTGGGGTAGAGCGTTTTTTCACTATGCTTTTGAGCAATTGATGACGTGGAATAATAACATAAAAAAAGGCTGATAAAAAAAGATACTATTCTCTGCATGGTTTCACATAAAACGGTTAAAAGTAAGTGGTTAGCGGCGGAAGCTTTCCACCGCTAACCACGCTTATTAATACCCCGGGTTCTGCTGCCACTGCGGGTTGCGGAGCATTTCATTCGTGGGTATGGGTGTTAAATATTTTTGTGCCAGCGCTGCCGGGTTATTGGCAACTGCGGGGTTGATCGGATTTTCGAGGTTGCTGCGTTTGGCCAGGATCTGCGGCAGCAGCTGCAGGCGCACAATATCAAACCAGCGTATGCCAAATTCACCTGCAAACTCATAAGCCCTTTCCTGTACTACGGAATCGCGGAAGGCATTCAGCGCCAGACCGGGTGTAAGGTCTGCCAGGCCCGCGCGCCTTCTTACCTGGTTAATAGCTGCATAGCTTTCTGAAGTGGGTGCATTAGCCGCCATGGCAGATGCTTCTGCATAGTTCAGCAACACCATGGGATAGCGGATAATGTCCAGCGTTTTGTTGGTGCTGGGATTTGCAGAGATAATGGAGTTATCTGTTTCCACGATACCATCGCCAACGCCTGAACGGAATTTCTTGTAATACGGATGCCCGGCATGTGTTTCTGTGGAGCTCCAGGGTACCAGCTTAAAGGTTCTGTTAGGCTGCAGCAGTTTAATGGTGGTATAAAAAGTAGCATCGGTGCGGGCGCATTTGGGTGCGGCCTGGTAAAAGTTGATCTCCGGGTAAAAATCGTCCCAGCCACTGTTACCGTTCAGCGCTACTTCATCCAGCGGCATGCAGGAGGAGCCAAAGGTACGCTGCGGCAAACCGCCTGCTACATTGAATTGCAAGGAGAAGATGGACTCTGAATTATTATTGGTGGTGAATACTTTTGCATAGTCGGGTACCAGTGTGAACTGGCCTGATTTAATTACCGCATCTGACTGTTCTGCTGCCAGCGCATAGTTAGCAGTTTGTTTCAGCGGCCATCCTGCCATGGTTAAATACACCTCTGCCAGCAAGGCTTTGGCGGCCTGCTGATTGGCTTTGCCTGGTGCACCCGGAAAAGAAGTGGGTAAAAAACCGATAGCAGTTTTAAGATCGCTTACGATCAGATTGTATACATTGCTTACAGAATCCCTTGCAGGACGCGCATCTACATCCAGCGGTTTATCAATTACCGGTACAGGGCCAAAAGTGCGCACCAGCATGTAGTAGCTGAAGGCTCTTAAATAAAAGGCCTGTCCTGCGTAAGCATGCTTTACATCGTCTGCAGCATCTACCTTTTCATAATTGGCAATAACGTTGTTAGCCTGGTAAATGGCTGTCCAGGGGCCCTGCCATACGTTGTTCAAACGGCCGTCGGCATCGGAGTTACCATTTAACTGGTCAAATAAACGGAAGCCCAGCTTATTCAATCCCGGGTCTGTGGTAAGATCATCGGAACCAAAACAGGGCGTGCTGTTGCTGATGTTGGCATAAGCTGCATCTACTGCCAGCTGCAGGTAAATGGAGGCCACTGCGGCATCCAGGTCAGAGGCTGTTTTAAAATAAGTGCCTGGTGTAAGGCTACCCTTCGGATCTTCCGTTAGCTTCTGACAGCCAGCACCGGCAAGGGTGAGGCCTAACAGAAAAGTGATGTATCTCAATTTCATTATAATTAATAATTAAGAATCAATAAATAGCATGCTTTTAGCTTTTAGCCTTTAGCTGTTGGCTTTTAGCTTTATGCTTTTTGCTTTTTGCTTTATGCTTTATGCTTTATGCTTTCCGCTTTCTGCTCCTAAAATCCTGCACGCAATCCAAACGTATACGTACGCGGATTGGGGATCACACCCATTTCCAGGCCCTGTGTAATGGCGTTGGTGGCGTTGGTGATCTCCGGATCATAACCCGGGTAGCTGGTAACGGTGAAAAGGTTTTGCCCGCTCACATATACTTCCAGGTTGCGCAGCTTCACTTTGCTTAACAGGGATTCAGGTATGTGATAAGAGATAGACAAATTCTTCAGCTTCATGTAGCTGGCATTGTACACATAACGGCTGCTGTTAATAAAGTTGGTGCTGCTTTTACTGAAGGTGGGATTATCTGTTTCATGCGTAGGTGTCCAGATGTCCAGCGCATCCTGCGTGGTGGCATTACGTGCATCGCCTAAACCACCCCATACATAAGCCAGGGTCTGTGAATAGATCTGGTAACCTGTAGCGCCCTGCAGCATAAAGCTCAGCGTAAAGTTGTCGTACTTAATATCATTGATAAACCCGAACGTGAATTTGGGAGTGCCGTTACCGATTGTTTGCAGATCTGCTGCGGTGTATTTTTTATCGCCGTCAACATCCACATATTTTGCATCGCCGGGTTTCATACCAAACAGCGCAGCTTCTGCAGCTTCCTTGGCTTTCCAGGTGCCCAGGAACTTATAGCCGTAAAACTCGCCCAGGGGCTGCCCTATCTTCAGAATGGATACATTGCTTTGCGGGGAGCCGATGTTATTCACCACAATGTTATCCAGCCCGCCCAGGTCCACTACTTTATTGCGGTTAATGGAAGCGATCAGGTTACTGCTCCAGGTTAATTTTTTAGTGCTGATGGGTGTACCGCCCAGGGCAAACTCCAATCCTTTATTTTCTACGCTGCCTATGTTACGGGCATAGGTGGCGCCACTGTTATAGAACGGGGCCTGGAAATAATACAGCAGGTCCTTGATCTTTTTGTGATACGCATCTACCGTAAAGGTGAGGCGGCCTTTGAGGAAGGCAGCATCCAAACCTGCATCATACTGCTCCGTGCGTTCCCATTTCAGGGAGGTGGATACCGGGCTGCCCAGCGGAGTGGTTACCGTGGGTTTGCTGCCATCAAAATAATAGGGCGCACCGGTACTGATCTGCGGAATGGTGGCATAAGGGTTTACGGCCTGGTTGCCTGTTACACCAAAGCTGGCGCGCAGCTTCAGGTCGGAGAAAATGCGGTTATCCTGCATAAACCCTTCTTTGGCAATATTCCAGCCCAGGGCCAGTGAGGGGAAGGTGCTGTACTTATCCAGCAGGTGCGATGAACCATCCACACGCACGGCTGCTGTTAACAGGTATTTATTTTTATAGGCGTAGTTCACACGGCCCATATAAGACTGTAACGCATCTGCCCAGTAACCGGATGATACCAGCTGGGTGCTGCCCAGTCCTATATTATAATAGCCATTCACATAACTGATCAGGTTCACGCCCTGTGCATTGGAATTAATGTTGCGGCGGTTCTGCTGCTCATACAGCGCGGTTAAAGTAAGGGAGTGATCGCCAAAATCACCGCGGTAGGTAAGGAAGTTACTGTTCTGGTAAGAGCGGTAGCGGGTATTGCCCTGTGAGGCAAAGTCGCGGCCCGACATTCCAAGGCTGGTCTCTTTCCCGAACAGCTGCTGGTTCAATGACCACTGGATCTCGTATGTATTGTTGGAGGTGAAGCTAAGGCCGGGCAGTATGCGCCAGGTAAATACGCCCGTTCCCGTTAGGTTGGTGGCGCTGTTATCTACCTGCTGGTTGCTGGCCTGCGCTACAGGGTTGATCTGTATGGAGCCGTATTGCGCGGAGAGGATGTATTTGCCATCTGCATTACGCACAGGCGATGTAGGATCCCACTGGGTAGCCTGTGCAAACGGATCTATCAGGTCGCCGGGGTATTGCGTATTGCGGTTCTGCGGGAACAGCGCCGTTACATTCACCTTCAGATCCATTTTATCATTCAGCTTCACATCCACATTGCTTCTTAAGGTAGTGCGTTTATAATACTGGTTCAGGATAAGGCCCGGCTGATCCAGGTGGTTAAAGGAGAACATGTAGCGCACGCCGGTATTACCGCCGGATACGCTCAGCTGGTAGTTCTGGATCCAGGGGCTTTGCTGCAGCTCTTTTTGCCAGTTAGTACCGCCTTTGGATTGCAGCTCCTGCAGCTGCGCATCGGTAAATGCAGCGGGGTTGCCGGAAAGCTGGAACTGCGTATTTACCGTACGGGCAAAATCGTACGCGTTCATAAGATCCAGCTGTTTGGGTACGCTGGCTTTACTGAACCAGGTGCTGAAATCCACACGCGTTTTGCCTTCCTTACCGCTTTTGGTAGTTACCAGCACTACGCCGTTAGAGCCCCTGGAACCGTAAATAGCGGTGGCAGAAGCATCTTTCAGTATTTCCATGGATTCTATATCATTGGGGTTAAGGGATTCCACGCTGCCGCCAATGTAACCGTCAATTACATACAGCGGTTCGTTAGAGCCGGTAATGGAATTCACCCCGCGGATCCGCACGCTTAAACCTGCACCGGGCTGGCCGTTGTTGCTGGCTACCTGCACACCGGAAGTGGTGCCCTGCAATGCCTGCTCAACCCTTACCAGGGGGCGTTTTACAATTTCCTCCGACCTAACGGTGCTGGTAGCGCCGGTAACATCTCTTTTGCGCTGCACACCGTAACCTACTACCACCACATCATTCAGGGAATGTGCGTCTGTTTTCAGGCGCACAGTTACGCTGGCGCCATTCACAGTTACTTCCTGCTCAACGTAGCCGATGTAAGAAACAATCAGAACGGGGGATGCCTGTTCTCCTGTGTTGATCTGAAAATTTCCGGAAGCATCTGTAATAGCAGAAACCGTGGAGGCCTTTACCCTGACCGTAGCACCGGGTAATGGCTGGTTGCCTTCATCGGTCACAGTGCCCTTTACTGTGTGTTGCTGGGCATGCACATCCAGGAAAACAAATGCCATGACAAGCATTAGTACTAATCTTTGCATAACGGGACAGTTTCGATTTAAATTTTTGATTGAAATAATACTGCAAGTAAGGCGGGGCACACTAACACGGGCATTAATAACGGGCTAACGAAAAAATTAATTTTATGGAAATGCTTTAACGGGAGCCTTAACGGTTATATTATTTTTTTACAACCCATTGGTAGTGAAGTGGTTTTTAATTAATCGGGCATATATTCCTGTGCAGGAATATTTTGTACCGCGGTTTGCTTTGCCCGCTCCAACAGGTAATTACCCATTACCAGGTAATCGATTGCGGTGTGCATGAACGCCAGGAAAGCATCTTCCGGGCTGCATACAATAGGTGCTCCACGCACATTAAAAGAGGTATTAATGAGCATAGGGCAGCCGGTGAGTGCTTTAAAATCATGGATCAGCTGCCAGTATTTTGGATGGGCTGTTTTACTAACGGTTTGAATGCGGGCGGAATAATCCACATGGGTAACAGCGGGTACGGGTGAGCGGGGATCATTTAAACGTTCATAGATATTTTGCCGGTAGTTTTCCGGCACGGGAAAACGCAGCGCTGCTTTTAATGGCGTAACAAATAACATGTAGGGCGAAGGGCCCTGCATATCAAAATATGCTGCGGCATCTTCTTCCAGCACGCTGGGCGCAAATGGGCGGAAAGCTTCCCTTGCTTTTATTTGCAGGTTAATGTACTGCTGCATGCAGGGGTTGCGTGGATCGGCCAGTATGCTGCGGTTGCCCAGGGCGCGGGGGCCAAACTCCATACGGTCCTGGAACCAGCCAATAACCTTCCCTGCTGCCAGCAGCTCGCTAACGCGGGCGCTGAGCATGGAAAAATCCGCTACATATTCCGCGGTGGCATTGTAACGGTGAATGACAGTGGCGATTTGTTGCCGGGTATAAGCCGGACCTAAAAGAGCCGCCTGCATAGCGTCTGGACCGGGGGGCTGGCCCCGCATGATCCGGGGCATTTGCTCCGCAATGTGATATGCTGCCAGGGCAGCGCCTAATGCCCCACCGGCATCGCCAGCGGCGGGTTGGATCCATATATTATCAAAACAACCGGCCAGCAGCAGCTGGTAATTTGCAACACCATTCAGGGCTACCCCACCTGCCATTACCAGGTTCTTACTTCCGGTAATACGCTGCGCCGTACGGGCCAGCGCTACCACGATCATTTCCGTAACCTGCTGCATGGCCAGGGCCAGGTTCCTGTGCGATGGGGTGATGGCGGATTCCGGCTGCCGCCGTGGAATGCCTAAGAGCGTGGCCCACTTTTTATCATTGGTCATGCGCAGGCCGGTGACAAAGCGGAAGTAGGACATATTTAATAATATAGAGCCATCTTCCCGGATATCTACTAATGCAGAGAGGATCTTTTCTTTGAACAAGATAGTTTCCGGCGATTGCGGATCGCCGTAAGGCGCAAGCCCCATGAGCTTATACTCCCCACTGTTCACCTTAAAACCCAGGTAATAAGTAAAGGCGGAGTACAACAAGCCTATGGAATTTGGAAAGCGCAGCTCCTGCATTATTTTTACCTGGTTACCCTGCCCGTGGCAAATAGTAGCTGTAGCCCATTCCCCTACACCATCAATGGTAAGAATGGCCGCTTCTTCAAAGGGAGATGGATAAAATGCGCTGGCAGCATGGGATAGGTGATGTTCGGGGAAGTAGATCGGAACTTTGTTGGTTTTGTTGTTTTCCTTCTTTGTTTTGGCTCCCTTACCCAGATCATCTTCCTTTTCCAATTTCCTGAGCTGCCTGCGCAGCAGCTTTTTCATTTGCAACTTTTCGTGCAGCCATACCGGTATGGCAGTTAAAAAGCTGAGTAGCCCCGCTGGTGCAAAGGCATGATACGTTTCCAGCAGGCGCTCAAACTTCAGTAAAGGCTTATCATAAAAAGCGACGGCAGTCAGCTGGCCGTAGGTAATGCCCGCTTCCTGTAATACATAGCGAATGGCATTCTCCGGGAAAGATGCATCGTGCTTAATGCGGGTAAACCGTTCCTCCTGTGCAGCGGCTATTATTTTACCATCTATAATGATGGCAGCGGCGCTGTCGTGGTAAAATGCAGAGATGCCTAATATACAGATAGCCAAGGCGCATTAAAATAAGGTGTAAATAAAAGGCGCCAGGGCCGGTACGGTGGTGAGCACTACCAGTACGGTAAGCAACAGCAGCATAATGAGCAGCGGCAACAACCAGAATTTTTTCCGGGTGCGCAGGAAAAGAAAAAGCTCTTTAAAAAATTCCATAAACGTGGTTGATCAGTGGTTTAAAATACATGTATGCTCTAATAAAAGCCGCTTACGTGCCGGTTAAAATGGTGGTGTTCTCCGCTTTAAACATGCTTACCTGTTCCTAAAACGTGTGCAACAGATCCTCCTTTATATACACATGATCCCGGTTCACCATCACAGAACCGCGGCCTTTTTTAAACTGCCGGATGCGAAGGCTGTCCTTACCGGCGAGCCTTCTCAGCAGCCCAACCGGCGTAACGATGATAAAGAACAGGATGCTGAGAATAACACGGATATTAATGTACCCCAGCAGCATTCCAAACCTGACCCAGGCAGCGTATAGCGCGCGAAAGAATTTTTTCATGATCTGTTATTTGCCATTAAAGGCAGTGGTTTATGAACTGCTTTCTGCCTCTTACTTCTTATCTCCTGTTTCTTACTTCCCCCAGTAACAATAATGCCTGCTTATTCCCGGGATCGGTTTTTAATAGCTTCTCCAGGTAACTGGCGGCGCCTTCATTATTACCCATTTGCCGGTATTTATTCACTACCGGGTTCAGTGCCTCCGGGGTAGTGGTTTGCTGTAGCTGTATGATCTCCGCCGTAAGCTGTTTCACCGGTGCCAGGTTCAGGCCGCGGTCGTTATGCTGCATGGCATAATCCAGGTAAGGCATGGCTGCCAAAGGCTGATCCATTTTCAGGTACAGCACAAACAGCGTGCGGGCCATTTCAAAAGTGGGCGCCAGCGCAAAAGCTTTGCGGAAATAAAAGGCGGCGTTATTGAAATCATTCAGCTTACCGTATAAATTGGCTGCCCGCTCATATAAAGGCGCATCTGCAGGATGTTCCAGTACCAGCGTTCCTACCACGGCAGCTGCGCCGGCCCAATCTGCTTTACCCGCATAATAGTTATACAGGGTATCCATTACAGCCGGCCAGTAAGTATGCTGAAAAGCAAGGCCATAGGCCAGTCGCTCTTCTTCCGTGTTTACAGCCAAAGTATCCTTTACCGGTACCGTGGTAAAAGGCCAGCTCCTTTTCAGGTTGGCAATGCGGTAGGCACCTGCCAGGGAATCTACCCTGGTAATGGGCATGGCGCGCAGCAGCTGCGCGAGGTTCATGCTATCTTTTGGAAAAAAGCCTGCCTGCTGCATACTATTGTAAAACGCATCCGACAGCACGGCATATCCCTGCAGGTTGGGATGTACATGCTCCAATAGCAGCTCATTACCAATAATATGATCTGCGGAAAGCTGCTCAAAAGCTGCCTTTGCATTTACCAGGTGTGCATTCCTGTATTTGCTGCAAAGCTGCGGGATGATGTTATTGAGCGCTGCTGGCGCACGAAAGCGCAGGGCATCCAGGTCGCGCGCAGTGGAAAGCTCCTGGCGGGCTGTAACCGCATCTCCCTTAGCCAGCAACAGGCGGCCCAGGTAATAGTGCGTGGCGGCGTAGCCGTTATATAATTTCTCCGCCTGCTGAAAGCCGGTGAAAGCAGCGGCGCTATCCTTATTTTCCAATGCCTGCAAAGCAGCGGTGTATGTTTTTTGAAATGCCGGCGCCTGTGCACTATCCGGCCCCAGGCTAATAAAAGGCTTTAAGTCTTTTTCATTGGATACCAGGTTGCTGACAAAAACAGGAATGCCCTTTTTATCCAGGAGCTGTAAAGTAGCATCCATATTGGCCTGGAACTGCGCAATACCCCGCTTGTATAGCGTGGAGCCGTACGGGATTTGCTGCGCGGCTACCATCAACTCCATACGCGCTTTGCCGGCAGTGGCCTCCGGGCCGGCAGTACGGCTCAGGATCTTTTCATAGGTATTGGTAAGCAGCTGCATGATTTTATATTCCCGCAGGGCCAGCACCAGGTTCACCAGGCGGGGATTACCGGCAATGCGTTCAGTACTGCCTACGCCCAGGCTGCCGTAAAACTCATTGTGGCCGGTATAAATAAGCACGGCATCCGGCTGGTAACGTACTACTTCCCTGGCAAAACCTAGTACAGTAAAAGAGTTCACTGCTGTCAGCGACAGGTTAATGATCTCAAAATCCCGGTCAGGAAAGCTATGCATTAACCGGTATTGCAGCCAGCGGTGAAAAGCGCCGTTATGATAGTAGGGATAGCCAATAGTAGTGGATTCCCCCAGCACAAAAATGCGGCAGGTATTTTTATCCTTTTCTTTTTTGAATAATTCGCTGTTGCCCGTGGTGGCAATGCGCTGGTTCAGGAAATATTTTTTGGAGGCATCCGGGTTTAATACCAGGTAACGGTTATCAGCAGGGGCTTCTATAAAAAGGCGCAGGTCGTGGCCGTAATGGAAGGCGCGCAGCAACAGCTCCAGCATCACAATGGCCAGTAATGCCAGGCCAATGCTGATGGCTTTGAACAACCGGAGCCTGTTTTTAGTATTCATACCCCTGCAATATAGGCGGGGAGGCTTAACGGCGGCATTAATAATGCACTAATTGTAGTGATTCTCAGGGGGAAAGGGAGAAAAAATGGTACCATGATCAATTGGGCAATAATATTTTAACGTTCCGGTATAAGCTTCAGCGCAGTTGCCTTTGCTATATCCTTCCCTATCAAGATATCCGCAATAGCAGGAAGGACCGGATGTGTAGGGAAAACTCCGTGGCCGTCGCCGGCGCCAGGGATGATCCGGAACGTAGTGGTGGAAATAAAGCTTCTTATATGAGTTTTGGGCAGTGATATTTCTATTGGTTGTCCACTAATGATATACTTATTGCCACCGGTTTCTTCCCCTACGAAAACTGCTCTTTGATCTCTTTCAAGACAGGCACTAACAATTGCAGTGTTAGAAAAACTGCCTCCATTAATGAGTACAAATAACCTTCCGGTAAAATGATTGATTTTGGGCTGTATTGATCTCGCTTCTTTCCCAGACAATAAGTACCGGGCAGGATTAGTCAGCAAATAGGATAAAAGATAACGCCCCGGTTCAAAATCTCCTCCCTGGTTGTCACGTAGATCCAGGATGAGGTCTGTGGTCTGGTTGCGTTGCAAGATAGTAAAGACGCTGTCCATTACATATTTATAATCCTGCTTGTGAATGGATTCGAGCAAATCAGCATCGAAACTTTTAATAGTCAGGATAGCAGTTGTACCATCCTTATTTTTTTCTAAAGTAATTCCCTGCTCTTCAAAGACGGGATAGCGGATTTGACGGAAGAACCTTATACTGTCCTTTGTTAAGGCTGTTATCTGCTTTTTTTGGAGCCTGCCTTTATTGCTCTTCATTTCCAGGCAAAACTGTGAAGGATGGCCATATGCAAAACTATAGTAAGCAGCAAAATAATGATTCAGTATCCAAACCGGGTAAGTTTGGTTGTATCCATCCCTGATCTGCCTTGCCATCAGCTGCGCCATGACAGCAGCTATTCTTTCTCCATTAATGCTTACAATCTCTTCTCCCCTTTCAATGCTGGTGTCAGATGAGCAGTTTTCAACGACATAAAGCCTTTCACCTATGTAAGCCACTGAGAAGGGCAGAAACCTGCCTGTCTTGTTGTTATAATCAGTTGCCGTCTTACTGGGCAAAAACATCGTGTGCCCATCGCCAATCTTAGGGTTCAGCAAGGTAATTAAACTCAAGAATTCCTGCTCATCCATAGGGTTAACAATGGAATTGTATAGACTGTCAAAAAAAATATCAAACGCTGGTTTTGGAGTATGGCGGTAGAGCCCCGGATGTATCTTATCCAATTTATTTCTCAGGAAACGCAGATCAGCTTTCAGCTCGTTCTTATAATATATCCGGTTTGTGTCAGATGATTGAATTTGCCCCAAAACAGATAGGGCATCAAACAAGACTACCAAAAGTAGCAGATAAATAGGAGGGATCCGTAGCATAGCTTAAACAGCAATATTACCAAAATTTTCTTAGTACCCCCTACTTCACCTCATTAAACACTTCATGAAAAGTACCCTGGAAATCCTCGCCGTACATGTGATGATATTCTTTGGCGAATTTATTGAACAGCGCCTTGGCCATGGAGTGGCGGCCCAGCTGGCCCAGGCTTTTACATTTTACCCGTAGGGCTTCTTCATTCACGGGGTCAAAAATAAAGATGCCGTTGGCGATCTCTATTAAAAATTCAGGATCGTGGCTGAACTGCAGCGTGGCGGCAGATAGTACGGACAATGCCATGCCGGAGATCTCCGACTGCATATCTTCCAGCCAGGGATAAGCTGTATCGGCCAGTAAGGAGCCGCGTTGTATAATGGCCAGCAGCTGCTGGATCTCTTTTTTGGTATGCTTTCCGGCAGGGCGGCATAATTGCAGAAAGGTTTCCAGGTCAATGGAGATGTTTTCTTTGTCGTAATGCAGGCTCCAGCGGTCGGCATCTTTTACAAAGCTGCAGGCGCCCAGCTTATCCAGGATGGCCTTGAGCTTTACCATGTTCACAGAGCGGTTGTTCTGAGCTTCTTTGCTGGATTTATCGCGCCACAGGGTGCCGTATAATTTTTCTGAGGAGATGCCTTTGCCCGTCCACAGGGTGTGCGTGGCAATGATCAGGAACAGCTCTTTCAGCAGCGGCGTAAAGGAGCGGGTTACGTCCTGCCCATCCTTATCATACACTTCAAACTGCCCGAATAAAAATACTTTGGCATGCACGCTTTCTTCTTCTTCCGGCGTGTGCAGGGGCATGGTTAGCCCGGCTATGGCTGCGGGTTCTGCTACTGTTTCCGGTTCTTTTATTAGCGGGGGGGCAGGTGTTTGCACGGCCTTCAGCTTCCGTTTGCGGTAGGCAAAAATGCCGGCGCCGGCAAGCGCCAGTGCTATCCCGTAATACCACCAGTAAGACGTATTCTTTTCCGGTGTGGCGGGCAACAGCTGGTTAGGCGGGAATGCAATGGTGTATACCTTTACGCTGGCCTTTCCTTCCTTGGAAGTATAAATGGTTACGCCGGCCAGCTTCTTACTGTCGGCACAATAATACAGGTCTGCGAAAGACTGCACATCATGATAAGTGTATGGAATGGTAGTACCCAGCAGCTGATATTTGGGCGACTGTAAGGAACCGCGGATCAGCTGCAGCTCAGAGTTAAATTTATCGTTCGGGTATACCAGCGCGTAATATTCCTTTGCCGTGGCATCAATCACCATGCTGTTGGCAAAACAGAACTGGCGGTCCGGTTCCGGCAGGCGGTAAATAGTTTTAAAGGAATGATCTTTTACACTAAAGGAAAGCAGATCGTAATAATACTTCGGGTTCACCACCTGACTGCCGGTGCTGCTGCCATAACCGCCCATAATGTAAGCGGTATCGCCTTTTTCATTAGTGCCCAGTGCGGCCAGGTAACGCGGCATAAAGCGGTCGCCATGTGTAGCCAGCATGGTATCCCATTCCTTACCCGGCAGGTAATAACGTTGTACGCGGTTCTTATATTCCAGCTGCCCGTAACCACCTAAAATATACAGGGAGCTATCGTAGGCTGAAATAAATTTATTGGCATGCCAATACACGGTAAGCGGTGCAGGAGCAAAACCGGTGCTCCACTTTTGCGCGCTGGAATCAAAGGTACTTACAGTTTGCCCATCAATGTAAAAGTTATAGAGCTTTTGCAGGAAAGGATCGTAAATGGACTGATTGCCGGCCATCAGCGAATCATGTTTTTCCGCAAGCGCCACTGTACTGGAAGCGCCGCTCTTAAAAGCGATCCTGTACAAAGAATCTGCAGATACTACATACAATACCTCGTTCTTTTTATCAAATGCCACACTGGGCATACCGTTCATTTTCAATTCGCTCATTAAAGCCCATTGCTGGTGCTGGGGCCTTATCCAGTTGGCATTGCGTACTTCTGCTATTTTGCCGCGAATGGTATCCCGGCATTGATTGCCGCTGCTTTCCGATAAAGGCCAGTAGTATTTTGTTTTGCTGCCTTCGCGGATAGCCACGTCCTTTATGTTCATGGGCGGAATGTCCAGCATCTGGAAACCTTCAAAGTTATTGGCGCCGAACAGCAGGCGGCAGCAGGCCTTTTTCCCGAAATTGCCTTTGCCTTTTGCCACCTGTGTATTGTTCACAAACAAAGCGGCTTCCTGCGTTGCAGGATCGATCCTTAATTTGCAGGTGCTCCATTTATTATAGAGTGTAGCGGGATCGATGGTAAATACAGTGGAATATTTTTCTCCTATCAGGAAATCAAAACGCAGTGTTTTCTGGTTATATACCAGGTCAATATTTTCCCGGTTATCAAAAATTACGCGCAGTACGTAACCGAAATAAATATCATGATAAGGAACAAAGTTGAGATCGAAGGAAATTTCCGTAGTCCCATCCAGGCATAGAGGTGCTGTTGGCGTCAGGTTAAGGGCGGTCCTTTTTTCCGGCACTACTTCGTGGCTCTGGAATTGTAAACCGTATGATTGTGCAAAACCGGCCTCATTCAGCAGCAAAACTAAAAAAACTATAAAGGCACAAAATTTCATAACGCTATGCAGCTAAAGGAGATACAATTTAGTCAAGTTTTCCCTGGCCTGCAAATTTTCTATTGCCCCTCCCCGTTGTTTTAGCAGAGAGCTGTAATCCAATGCCTTACTATTTTTTGGCGGGTGCTTTCGTCATCAGCCAGGTTACCAGGTCCGTCATAGCCTTATCATTCTCATAACCAGCGGGCAGGCGCCCGTTCACATATTCATTATACAACCAGGGATCCCCTACAGCTACTACTGTGCCCTTACCATAAGTAGTAGTGGCAATAATGGTAGCGCCGCCTGAAGTAAGTAAAGGTTTGCCCGGTGGCTGTACGCGAATGGAGCAGGCATCTTTCATAAAGATCTTTTTGGTTGTGCGGAACACCGGATGATCTTTTACGGCAATGGCGCCGTTTTCAAAATGCGCATCGTCCTTCACATAGTTAATACGTTCATCATTAAAATGCAAACCAAAAACGGCGGCCAGCTCATTAAAATGCGTCAGCTCCGTATTGGCGCTGTCATTGGCCAGCAGCAGCAATACGCCCCCTGCTTTTACCCATTGGCTAATGGCGGTGATATCTTTTTTGCCGATATAATTAGGTGTGGGCGATTCCTTTGCATTATCAGGGTCTACAATGATATATATAGCGGAACTTTTCAGGTTAGCGGCAGCCGGCGCTTCGTGTAAGGTGTTCAGGGTGGCGCCCTGCGCTTTAAACGCGTCTCCCAGTTTGGAGTAGCCGTTATTGCCTGTTTCCTCCCATTTATAGTGGAAAGATTCCATTTCACCCGCAGCATTTTTGCGATGCTCATTATTGAAATAGGAATCCAGTGTAACCGTTTTTTCCTGTGCATGCAGCACAGCAGCGTGGAAGCAGGCTAAAGCCATGCAGGTGTAAACCATTTTCATTCTTCCAATTTAGAAATTATACCGGAATATTTCAGCTGTTTTTACCCGGCTGCTGACAGAAGCCCGGTAAAGCAGGCTGGCAAAGGATTTTACCCATCACCAACCTGTACGTGCTGCTTATCTTTAAAAAAATATTTGGTCAGATACCGATTGGTATCTATCTTTGTGTCATGAAATTTGAGCCTAAATCAGAAAAGACACGTTTGTGGATCATTGAAACAACGGCTCCCATTTTTAATAAAAAGGGATATGCCGGCACATCCATCTCTGACCTCACGGAAGCTACCGGCATGACGAAAGGCGCCATCTACGGCAACTTTGAAAACAAGGAAGATATTGCCCTGGCTGCGTTTGAGTACAACCTGAAAAACCGCAGCAGCATTTTCCGCAAAGCAATGGACAGTGCGCCCACCTATAAGGAAAAACTGCTGGTATACGCGGAGATCTTTCGCCCGGCAAAAAAAACACCATTCCCGGAAGGCGGCTGCCCTATGCAGAATACCGGTATAGAGGCGGATGACACCCATGAGCTGCTGCGCGAAAAAGCTGCGCAGGCCCTGGAAAGCACCCGCAAATTACTGGAGGATCTTGTTAGCAAAGGCATTGCCGCCGGTGAGTTCCTGCCCGGTATAAATGCCCGCCGGTTTGCTACCGGCCTGCTGGCCATGGTAGAAGGTGGTATTATGCTTTCCGGTATTACTAAAAAGAATAAAGATATAGAGCTGGTATCAGACGCTATTGCAGACCTGATAAACAGCATTTCATTGAGCTGACATTTTTTTTGCTTCATCAGATACCAATCGGTATCTATCCACATAAATAAAAATAAACAACATGAAAACGAGTAACAACACCATCCTGATAACCGGCGGCAGTGCCGGCATTGGCCTTGCAACCGCTAAAGCCTTTCTTGAAAAAGGTAATGAAGTAATTATTACCGGGCGCGATGCCAAACGCCTGGAACAGGCTGCCACCCAGCTTCCCGGCGTACATACACTGGTGAGTGATGTAAGCAGTGAAGCAGCAGTAGATGAGCTGGTAAACACCATCCGCACAAAATTCCCAAAGCTGAATGTGCTGATCAATAATGCCGGTTATGCCGCCTACCACACCTTAGCCGTAGGCGAAGAAAGCTGGAAGGAAGCGGAAAAGGAAATCTATACCAACTATATATCTGTGGTGCGCCTTACTGAAAAGCTGCTCCCCATTTTACACCAGCAGCCTGCAGCAGCAGTGGTGAACGTATCGTCCATTACCGCCTATGCGCCGGGTTTAAGGATCCCTACTTACAGCGCCAGCAAAGCAGCCCTGAACTCCTATTCCAAAATATTGCGTTTATCCCTGCAGGATACCAACATTAAAGTATTTGAGCTGATGCCGCCCCTGGTGAACACTGATTTTTCTGCCGTTATTGGCGGCGCTGCCAACGGTATTCCCCCCGGAGAAGTAGCTGCAGATCTGCTGAACAGCATGGAGCAGGATGTATATAGCATACACACCGGTAAAACAGCTGCTATCTATGACCTGCTGAAAGAATCGCCCACCGCTGCGTTGAACGCGCTTAACGGTGTTACCGCATAAAAAAGGCCCCCTCAATAAATGAGGAGGCCCCCGTAATACAAGTGCTCTCTTATTGTATTACAATCTTTTTAGTAGAAGTGTTATTGCCGTTTGTGATCACGAGAATATAAAACCCGGCGGGCAGGTTAGCCGTGGAAAAATTCAGCACCTTAGCATTGCCTTTATGGAAGGCCACTACTTTTTTGCTGACATCCAGGATGGTTACCTGTACCGGTTTGGCCGCATCATACTTTGCCAGCTTTACAGACAAAGTGCCGTCTTTTACTAACGGGTTAGGATACACGGTTGGTTCCGTTGCAGCATCTGCTGCTTTATCAACCAGTGTAGCGGTAATTTCAGCAACCGTTGCTGCCTGGCCTGCGATGCCTGCATTAAAGGCTTCCCAGTCCCGGGCAGCAGCGCCATTGCAGGCGCCTACTACCGCCCAGGTGGTATTGCTGCCCGGTACATCCGTAGCACCGGCCCACCACTGGTTACGGTAAATGGTATTGTTATAACGTACTATGTTGTTTGGCTTATCATACACCTTATTGGCATTCCACAAAGGCAGGCCGCTGCAGCCTTCAAATGTTTGGCTGTTCCAGATAGCGAAGGTAGTGGTGGTTACCACAGAATCTTTCCCGCTCCTGATGCCTACAGCGGTGGCGGTGTAAGCCTTATATGCAGATGGCGTCCACTGCACAGAGGTACCTGCCAGGCGCTGACCATCTATTTTAACAAACACCTGCGTGATCTCACTGCGCGGATCATTCTTAGCAACGGTTAATGTTACCGGCGATAAGCTGCTTACATTCAAAATGCCATTGGCAGGGGCAGTGAAGGAAAGAGAAGTTACTTTGCTGCACTCCGCAGCATCAATAGCAAAACGGCCCATATTGGCGCAGCCGCAGTTCACCGCATTGTTACCGCCATTTAATTCAAGGCTCACCTGCTTAAGGCCGGTGTAACGCTGGTAATGGCCAATACGGCTTAATACTTTTGCATTCTCTGTGCTGCCGCCGCACTCTACCCCACCGTTAATGATATTTACCGTAGCGCCAAAACCCGGTTTCAGGTTAAGGGCGGTTTGTTCGGCCGTGGGCGTCCATTTGCCGGGGATCATCACCTCATGGCAGGAGGGTTTGGGATATTGCTGCGTCATCCAGAACCAGATACCGGTTTCAAAAGCAATCACTCCATCCTGGATCACTTTCTCCGGGTTGGCCAGCAATACATTCTTATCGCCAAAAATAAACTCACTGGCCTGCCCGTAGTTATAATTATAGCTGAGCTGTATAGGGCCGCGGCCATGGTACGATTTACCCGGCGCAGGCGGATACTGCGCATTACTCTCATCGCGGTAGCCAATGTTATTGGTGCCTTCAAAACCTACTTCTTCACGGAAGTACAGGCCCCAGGCGTAAGGGCCGCCCGGCGCCGTAGGCCAGCCACCGGTGGTTTCCTGGGAAATATTTGCCAGGAAAGCCATGAGCTCACGTTTACGTGCTGCCAGATCGCCTTCCCCGGCAAAGGAAGCATAATCCACTGTTTCTGTGACGATCATGTTAGGACTGATATTAAAATCCGCATCTGTACGGAACACCAGGGATGCGCCGGTAGTTTTATCCACACGGGTAAGGCGGTAAGCGTTGGTGGCACAGCGGCGTTCTACTATAATTTTAATGTTGCCCATGCGGCGCACGGCTTCTGCAAAATTTGCGTAGGAATAAAAATCTTTTGCGGGCGTAGCAGGCGGTGTGCCAGCCCCGGTACGGTCATCGGGGTTAAAACGATGCGGAAAAAAAGTGCTCCAGTCTGCGCTGGTCATTACATCTGCCAGGTTTTGGGCAGCGCCTTTAAAGGCTGTGGTTATACAGCACAGGAATAAAACAACAATAAAACTTCGCTTGCACCTTTGCATAAGGTTCATGCGTCCTTTTGTACAGGACAGGCTTCTCATAGGTTCTTTCAATTTAGGTTTTCAATGATTAATGCTGACAGATCTAATGTGTGGCGATCATGGTTTTATGATGGTGATTTTGAGTTATTATATTTAAGTACAGGCTAAGACGGATCAGGAGGGAAATGGTACTACCCGGTACCCCACTTTTTTAAATAAAAAAGCCCGCGGTAAAAACCACGGGCATGCTCATATGAGAATAAAGGCAAAAAAGTGTGTCAATCCTCTAACTTACCTTTACCGCGTGTAACACCTTATCCAACCGCTCATACAGATCCTGCAGGTGCTCACGTGATGCATTATCAGGTGCGGTAACAGCCGCCGTTCTAATCTCTGCTGCCAGCTTTTTGGCGTGGGCTTTTACCACAGACATACCATCATTCAGGCTGCTTAACCCGGCCTTTTCTGCCAGGGGCGGCAACAGGGTGATCAGCTTTTCCACATACGCCTTCTGTAAATTGCGGCGGTAAAAAGTAATGGGCTTATGCGCCGGCAATTCGGAGAAAATACCCTGCTGCAGGTCCTGCAGCATTTCTGCCGGCGTATAGGCTTTGGCAGGTTGAAAAGCCTGCTGTTCCAGCAGCCGGTTGATCATCTTTGCGTCCAGCAGGGAAAACAATACCTGGTTCTGCACATTGGCTACCATACTGAAACCAGTTTCTGTTACGCTAAACAGCTTTTCATCGTTCAGCCATTCCGGTGTGGCAAACAGCTGCTGCTGTAAAAAGGCAATAGCCCTTTTTTGTTTTTCCCTGTTCTCAAATTCGTATACTGCGCCGGGCTGCTCTACTGTTTTAGGTGTGGTGTAAATGCCGCCTACATTGGCTGCTACATGGCCCATATAACGCTGGTACTGCAGCACCAGCTCTTTATACATATCGCCGGCCTTTTCATAATCTTCATTGGGCTCGCGGGTCCATTCCATTAAATGGCCTTCAATGCGCTGCAGGTTCTTAATCCCGTAGGCGCTGGCTTTCATGGCATCATCCCCCAGGTCTTCGTTCTGGTTGCGCGGGTCCAGCCAGGTTTTAGGATCCCAGGGTACTTTTTCAATACCAAAGGCGTAACGTTTGCTGGCTGCCAGCTTATTCACGACCCATTTATTGAGGATGGGCTTTTCTGCTGTGGCGCTGTTAGCTTCCAGTATGTACCGGTAACCCCATTCAATGGCCCATTTATCATAATCGCCTATGCGGGGAAAAATGCCTTTTTCACTGATGTTATCTTCCGGCTGGGCCACATAGTTAAAACGTGCATAATCCATAATAGAAGGCGTATGGCCATGCGCCTCTACCCATTGCTTGTTCCGCAGGCTATCTACCGGCACGGTGGAAGATGCGCCCCAGTTATGCCGCAGGCCCAGCGTATGCCCTACTTCGTGAGAGGATACAAAACGGATCAGCTGTCCCATGAGCTCATCATCCAACTGCAGCTTACGGGCGCGGGGATCAATAGCGCCGGCCTGTATAAGATACCAGCGGTGCACCAGGTCCATTACGTTGTGGTACCAGTTAATGTGCGTTTCCATGATCTCGCCGCTGCGCGGGTCTTTAATGCTGGGGCCCGATGCATTGGCAATGGCGGATGGTTTGTATACTATTACAGAGTGGCGTGCATCGTCAATGCTCCAGGTGCTGTCATCCATGGGTGCTTCTTTACCAATGATGGCATTTTTAAAACCGGCGGTTTCAAAGGCAGCCTGCCAGTCGTTAATACCTTTAATAAGATAAGGCACCCACTTTTTAGGTGTTTGCGGATCAATGTAAATTACAATGGGGTTGGCAGGTTCTACCAGCTCACCGCGGCGGTATTTTTCCAGGTCCTGCGGTTTGGGCTCCATACGCCAGCGCCATATCACGCTTTCTTTTTTTACGCCCTGCGGGTTAGCATCAAAGTCCACAAAATCATCTGCAAAAAAACCTACGCGCGGATCAAAGTAACGTGCCTGCATAGGTACTTTTGGCAGCAGCACTATAGAGCTGTTCAGCTCATAAGTATAGATCTTCGTACTGCCATCGGGGTAAGGTTTGCTGTTATAGGTCTTCACCGCCTTTACCTCTATGTTCATGGGGTAGGCTTTTACACTTTCAATATAAGAGCGGTCTACTGCCTGCATGCTTACCGACATAAAATTCTTGATGGCAGCATCAAAGAACAGTACGGAATTATCGCCAATAATATAATCCGTTACATCTATCACGCTGCTGCTGGCGCTGTCATTCAAAGCCTTAATGGGAAAGACGGCCTGCACGGGCTGTATATTGCTGTTCACTACAGAGCGGTACAAGCCATTCTCGGAACTATCAGCAGAACGTTCCTTATAAGACATTTTTTCCAGGAACAATTTGTTACCCGGTACTTTGGAAAAACGGATCACACATTCCCCGATCTGGTCGCCGGCAAAGCTGAAGGCGCCGCCAATAAAACGAAAATCTGCCGGGGCTTTGGACATACGGCCTACTACCAGTATATCACGCTCCAGCAGGCTGTCCGGTATCTCAAAGAAATACTTCTCATCTACCTTATGCACTTTAAAAAATCCTTTGCTGGTAACGGCAGCAGCGGTGATGATCTCTTTATACGGTTTCGGCGCATCGGCCTTAGGAGTAAGCAATGCCTTTACTACGGCAGCGGTATCCACCTTCTTAGCGGCGCCGGTATCTTTTTTCTGCGCTACGGCAGGTATGGCAAAAAGAAGGAGTAACAGGCGCAGCGCGCCGGTACTGTAATTCCTGATCTGCATGGAAAAATTACTTTTTAATGATTGGATGTTATCGCGGGTAACCCTGGTTCTGTGTAAGGTTAGTGTTTAGTAAGAGCTCGCTTTGCGGAATGGGTAACAGCTGCCAGTCTGCACTCCAGGTACCGCCTTTTTGTGGTGTTACCGCGCCCATTACATTATTCAGCGCGCCGGTACGTTTGAGGTCAAACCAGCGGTTGCCCATTTCCACAAACAGCTCTACCCGGCGCTCCTGCAGCACAGCACTCAGCAGGGTTTCTTTTGTAGTGGCTGTGGTGCCCGGCAAACCTGCGCGGGTACGGATGGCATCCAGGTCTGCGATTGCGCCGGAAACGTTGCCTTGCTGCGCACGCGCTTCTGCACGCAGCAGGTACATCTCTGCCAAACGCAGCACCAGGTAGCTTTCTGTATTAGGCGTTTTAGAGCGGTATTTACTGGAGAAGTAGTAGGTGCCTGCAGGTGATACAGCATTGGCAGGTACATCTGTACGTCCTACCCAGGCTGCAAAACGTTTATCATTTGCTTCAAAAGCATTTACTATGAAAGATGTAAGTGAAACCGTTTTGCTGTTATCCGGTCCAATGCCGGGTGTAAAAGTGTACAGGTTCACATCCTCTACCACATAATTTGAGCTAACGGATGGTACCAGGCCCCAGATGCTTTCCTTGCTGGCTGCTAAGAATACATTGGCAGGATCTGCTTCCAGCGCATAGCGGCTGTCTGCTATTACGGCGCTGGCCTGGGCTTCCGCATTGGCCCAGTCGTTCATGTACAGGTACACCTTTGCCAGTAAAGCGGTAGCCGCCTGTTTGTTCGGGCGGCCCCTGTCCTGCGCAGCAGTGCCGTTACCATTCAGGTAAGCATCGCCTAACAGAGCCTGCGCATCTTTAAGGTCAGCAATGATCTGCGTATAAACCGTTGCCTGCGGGGTACGGGCCATAGCAGTATTGGCGCGGTAATCGGTAGTAATGGCTAAAGGCACATCGCCAAACAGGTTCACTGCATAGAAATAAAGAAAGGCACGCAGGAACTTTGCTTCTCCCTCACCCTGCTTTTTAACGGCCGCACTTAACGCAGCGGATGTTGTAAAACCTTCTATAGCGGCATTACAGGCATAGATCTCCGTATAAACCGGGTTCCACAAAGGGCTTACGGTATTGGTGGCCTGCAGGTTGTTTACATAGAACTGCTGGCGGGTGGTACTATTCGGGCTCCAGTTCTTTAGCTCATCTGCATAAAGCCCCATCAGGTAACCAATGCCTCCGCTGCCATAGGTAATACCAAAATTAGGCGTTACCAGCCGGCCGTAGATGCCCGTCATTACAGACAATGCTGATTTATCATTATCATAGGCATTATCCTTATTAATGCCGGAGATAGGCGGATCTACCTGCACAAAATCTTTACAGCCGGCGGCTGTTACAAGCAGCAGGCCTGCAACGGGTATATAGCGGAAAACGAAAGTTATGATTGTTTTATAGGTACGTTTCATGATCAAATAGTTTATAAGGTAACCTGAAAACCGGCAGTATACTGGCGCAGCGGCGGAAGGCTGGTGGCATCCAGGTTCTCAGGATCTACATTTTTGAAATTTGAGATGGTGAACAGGTTTTGCCCCTGCAGGTATAACCGGATGTTGGTGATGCGCCATTTAACTAACAGCGATTGCGGCAGCTGGTAAGAGAAGGCCAGGTTCTGCAAACGTGCATAACGGGCCATGCTATACGCACGGGTGCTGGCAACGGCATTGCTCTGTGCAAAAAAGCCCAGGATGTTGCTGGTATAGCTGCGTGTATCCGTTACATCACCGGGCTTTTGCCAGCGTTCCTGCACATCGGTGGTCATGTTATAAAAGAAGCCGGGCGGGATGCCTTGCTGCTGGCCAAATGCATTCTTGGCCATGCGGCTGATGAAGCTGAAATTAAAGTCCAGCGAAAAACCTTTATACTGGAATGAGTTCAGAAAACCGCCAAAGTATTTGGGCGATGTATCTATATACTCCGTTCTATCCGTAGTTTCACTGGGCGTGGTAGTAATGCTTCCCTTACTGTCGTAAAAAGTATATACGCCTTTTGCAGGATCCACGCCGGCGTATTTAAATACTTTCACCAGGTAAATGGGCTGCCCTATTACAAAGATGTTGGTGTAGGTGGAGGAGGCCAGCCCCGGATAATCTACCAGCTTATTATGATTGGCGCTGATGTTGAAGCTAGTGGTCCAGGTAAAAGTCTTTGTGCGGATGTTGGTGGTCCTTAATGTTATTTCTATACCGCTGTTCTGTATAACAGCCGGCAGGTTCAGTAAAATGCTGTTAAAACCGGTGGTCCTTGCCAGGTTATAGGGGAACAGCTGGTTGGAGCTGCGGTTACGGTAATAGCTGCCTTCCACTGAAATACGGTCTTTCAGGAAACCCAGCTCCAGGCCCAATTCCATCTTCTTATTGGTTTCCCATTGCAGGTCAGGATTGAAAAGACTGGCTGGTAACAGCCCTTGCTGCCCCTGGTACTGGCTGCCGGGATTATAAAGGTCATAAAATCTGTAATCCCCAATACGGTCGTTACCGGTAGTGCCATAACTGCCCCTCAGCTTACCAAAGCTCAGGAAGCGCGCATTATTCTTTACCCATACTTCTTCAGTAAAGATCCAGGCTGCGCCCACTGCGCCAAAGAAATGGAACTGCCGGCCGGGCCCAAACCTGCTGGAACCATCATAACGGCCTGTAAGGTTCAGTATGTATTTATTATTCCAGCTGTAATTCAGGCGGCCAAATGCTGCGTTGTAATTATAAAGGCTGTAACTATAATCGTCTATTAAGGTGCTATCTGCTGCACCGGGATTTTCCAGCAGCGCATCATTACTGAAGCCTATTGCTTTTTGCGACAGCCGGGTATCTTTACTGCTCTGAAAAGTAGCGCCTGCCAGCGCATTCAGCACCCCTTTGCCTAATGCCATGCTGTAATTGGCCTGCGGTTCCACTGACCAGGTGCTGTTATTAAAGGTGCGGAACAGGCTTTGATTTACTGCGCCGCTCAGCTGCAGGTTCGCAGGGCTGTAATAGGACATGGGCGTGCCCAGGAACTCACTGATCTGCCCATTATTGTAACCCAGCACGGTTTTAATTTCCAGGCCTTTTACCGGGCGGTAGCTGATGCTGGCATTGCCTACCAGGTTATTTACACGGTTCTTGTATATTTTATTCAGCTCCCTGAAAGGATTGTCAAAAGTATTGTTCTCATAGTTCAGCGATCCGTCATCGTTATAGATCTTAGGTGCATCCGGCGCCAGCTGCAATACAGAACGGGAAAAATCATAGGCCTGAATATTATCATAGGTATAATTATAGCTGCCTGACAACATTACAGCTACCTTTTTATTATTGGTTTCCGCCGTGGTGCTGAAGTGTACATTCGCCTGCTGGTTAGCGCCATCACCGGGCATTACAGAGGTTTGCCGCGTATAACCTGCGCCTACCAGGTAGCTGCTGTTATTACCACCGCCGGACATACTTATCTGCCCGTTGCTGAGGTAAGCCTTTTTCTTTAGCAGCAGCTTTTGCCAGTCTGTATAACGGGTGGTATCCCAGGTACCGTTAATATCATAGTCTAAAGGTGTTGCAGCCGCATTATCATTCCTTTTAGCCTCATGCCGCATTTCAAGATACTGCTGTAAGTTCAGCAGCTTAGGTGCGGTAGCAGTAGTGGAAATACCGGTGTATGCATTCAGGTCTATCCTTGTTCTGCCGGGCTTACCTTTTTTTGTGGTAATGAGTATTACGCCGTTGGCGCCGCGGGAACCATAAATGGAAGTAGCATCTGCATCCTTGAGCACATCCACACTTTCAATATCAGCGGGGTTAAAATAATTGAGATAGTTACCGCCTTTCAGCGTTTGGTTCAACAGGGTTATGCCGCCACCGTTTATAGCGCCGGGCGGGTAAGGCACTCCATCAATAATATATAAGGGGTCTGTACCGGCGGCCAGGCTGTTGGTGCCGCGTATATTCACATTCACTGCACCGCCGGGTATACCGGTGGCCTGGGTAATGATCATGCCTGGCACGCGGCCCTGTAAAGCTGCAAGCACATTGGTCACCGGGTTCTTCTGAATATCCTCTCCCCTTACGGTAACCACGTTGCCGGTATTAAAACGTTTGCTGGTGCGGCCATAACCTATTACCTGCACCAGGTCCAGCTCATTTTTAGCGGGCCGCATCATAATGGCCATGGGCCGGCCCAAAATGGCTTTGGTGCTTAATACGCCATAGCCGGTATAGGTGATCACCAGGGTATTCTCCACCTGGTCTGAATGTATTTCAAAGTGGCCGTTGGCAGCGGTTTGGGTACCCCTGCGGGTACCCTGTATCATAAGGGTTGCCCCTGGCAATGGCTCCCCGTTAATATCCATCACGGTACCGCTGATAACTACATTAGGCCGCAGGGCTGCAATGGGTACAGTATCTGCAGGTTGTTTTGCCACCTCCCGCGTTACAATAATAATGTTGTTGAGAATAGTGTAATGCAGACCGCGTTCTTTTGTAAGCCTTTCCAGGAAGGCTTCTACCGGGAAGTCTTTTACATTGATGGTCACCGGCTGCACATGATCCGTTGTTACAGGGTTCAATAAGAACTCCTGCCCCGTTTGTGCGCTCAGCATTTTAAATACCTGTGTTAGCGGTGCATCTTTTACATTCATTGTCACCCGCTGTCCGAAGCTGTCTGCGCTCACGTGCAAAGTGGCCACCAGCATAAGGATCATGATTAACTTCATAATCATCAGCATTTTAATAAGCGAAAGATTTCGCATACCTTTACCAGGTACAATCCAAGTCATACTTTTGTACATTTTAGGGATTTACTAAAAAAATGTTTCAGGCATTTACAAAGTATTCCCGTTACAGCGGGTTCTGACGGCAATCAGGACCCGCTATTTTTTTACGGAAACACGGTTGGTTTTTGTTGCTTACATAAACTTGCAGTTGGCTGTTACGAACACTTTGGTTGATCTTTAATTAATGTTTGGTTGAATTTTTCCTGTTGCTATGTTATTCCTGTGATCCGGGCTTCTATCTTTATTCCCCCTTTCCCGGAAAAACGGTTACGTTATTGCCTTCTATTTTAAAATGTACGTCGCCGGTAGCAGCAATGGCTTCCAGCAGCTGTGCGGCAGCCGCCTTCCTGGACAGGATGCCTTCAAACTGCACATCATCCACATTACCGGCGTAGGTTACATTCATATCATACCAGCGGGCCATTTGCCGCATGATGTTCTTAATATTGGTTTTACCAAAACGGAACTTACCTTCTTTCCACGCTATTACTTCCTCCAGGTCAGGATGCGTTAGCTTAAATGCATTCTGCTGCGGGTACAGGCTGGCCTGCAAACCGGGCGTTACCACGGCCGCTGTTGCGGCCTGCACTTTTACGGCGCCGGTAAGCACCGTGGTGCGGATGGCTGCTTCATCGGCATAAGCCATAATATTAAAGGAAGTGCCTAACACCTGCACACTTACACCAGCTGCTTTTACTATGAAAGGGTGCACGGCATCTGCCGCTACTTCAAAATACCCTTCGCCAGTTAGCTCCACGCTGCGGGTAGCGCCTGTAAAAGCAGTGGGGTAACGTAAGGATGATGCAGCATTTAACCATGCTTTGGTACCATCCGGTAAAGTAACCCTGAATTGCCCTCCCCGGGGCACAGACAACAAATTGCTTTCTACAATGCTGCCGGTTCCCTGGTAGGCAATTAAGCCGCTATCCAGCTTCACTACCTGTACACCGCCTGTGGTGGCTACCTGGCCGGTAGCAGCATTATCCAATACTATCTGCTGCCCGTTAGCCAGTGTTAACAGGGCTTTGTTACTGCCCGGCTGCAATGGCTGTACTGCCAGTGCAGGCGTATTTTTTTGCGGACGCAAAAACCAGATGGTGCCTGCTCCCAATATTAAAAGCAGGATTGCTGCAGCTGCCCACCAATAATTTAACCGGGAACGTAGCGGCACCACTGGCGTGTTGTCCTGTTCTATGAGATCCTCCGCGGCTTCTTCGCGGAGGTATTGTAGTTTAGAAAAAATGTTACCGGCTATTTCCCGGTCGTATACCAGCGCTCCCTCCGCGTTCATAAGCATCCGCTCATGAGCAGTGGCCAGCGCTTTCAGCTCCTCATCGGTGGCCTGGGTCAGCATCCACTCCCGGAAGGCGCCGGATGCACTTTCATTCACCGGCCGGCCGGCGGTTAAAGCTTCAATATGTGCTATTGCCCTGGTAAGATCCATGATGTGTACGTACTAAAGACGGTGGTTAATGTTGAATTTTCACTGAAGTCAAAAAAAAATTTGATGTACCGGGGTGCTGATATGCTAATGTGCTGGTTTCTATTTATTTACTGCCCATTAAAAAAAGCAGCACCAGGAAGTGTACCCCATGTTTGCCTAAATAGTCTTTTAAAACAGCAATGGACTGCTGTAATGATTTATGTACCCCGCCCAGCGACATGCCCATTTCATTCGCTATTTCCTGGATGGTCTTCTCATCCCGGGTACGCAGCTCAAAGATCAACCGCTGTTTTTCCGGCAGCGCAGCCAGGGCCGCACGGGCAACGGCTTCGTATTGATCGGTTATTAATTTATCGTCGGGGCTGTAATGGTGCGGCTGTACAAAGTCCCGCTCATAACCGGCCTGTTTGGAGAGGCGGGCCTGGCGGGCGCGTAAAAAGTCGTTCAGCGCATTGCGGGTAATAATAAAAATGTAGTTCTTAAAGGAACGTATAGTGATGAGCGTTTCCCGGCGCTTCCATACTTTCAGGAACACCTCCTGCCCTATTTCTTCCACATCCTGTTTTTCCGGTAAATAAATTTGCAGGTAGTGCAGCACTAAAGGGGAGTAAAGCTCATACAAACGGGAAAAAGCATTCCAGCTGCCGGCTGCTACATCTGCCAGCAGGTGTCTTTCTTCTTCTCCCGTAATGCCTGTATGAATGATTTGCACTGTAAGGGGTAAATATAGGGAAAATAAGCCCTGCTGCAAATACCGGCTATTTTGCAGGCTGGCGATATCAATAAAAAGCCCCGGCAGGCTGCCAGGGCTTATATATAAGATCACATGACGTTTACAAATTCCCTTTCTTCATTTCAGACACCGCGTAGTCCACTGCCCTGGCGGTTAACGCCATATAGGTGAGCGAGGGGTTCTGTGTTGAGGTAGAGGTCATGCAGGCGCCATCTGTAACAAACACATTTTTGCAGGCATGCAGCTGGTTCCATTTATTTAACAGCGATGTTTTAGGATCGTGCCCCATACGTACGCCGCCCATTTCATGAATATCCAGTCCCGGCGCCTGTTTGCTGTCGTAGGTTTCTATATTGGTAAAACCTGCTTTGCCGAACATATCCTTGAACTGCTCAAAGAAATCTTTGATCATCTTCTCATCATTATCATCATAATCAATATTGATGCGTAACAATGGAATGCCCCATTCATCTTTCTGCTGCGCATGCAGGCTTACGGTATTGCTTTCCTTTGGAATGGTTTCGCCCATCATTTGCGAGGATACGTACCAGGGGCCTAATGTGGCATTACCCAGCTGCTGTTTTAACGCTTCTCCAAAACCGGAGGTATCCCGCTGCGGAAAGCGGCCGGAGTAAAAGGAAGCGGCGTAGCCACGCAGGAAATCTGTTTCCTGTTTAAATACATTCCGGAAGCGCGGCACATACGCGCTGGTAGGGCGGCGCCCGTCTGTTGTAAATTCCTTAAATCCATCGTGCGTGCCGGAAATGCGCGCGCGGTAGTTGTGAAAGGCTACATACTTGCCCAGCAAACCATTCTCATTTCCCAAACCATTGGGGAAGCGGGACGAGGTGGAATGCATGAGGATAAGATTGGTGTTTAAAGCACCTGCATTTAAAAAAATAACCGGGGCGTAGTACTCTGTTACTGCTTTGGTGTTTGCGTCAATCACACGTACGCCACCGGCTTTGCCCTTGTGCTCATCGTATATAATACTATGCACCACTGAAAATGGCTGCAAAGTAAGATTACCTGTTTTTTGTGCCCAGGGTATTGTAGTGGAGTTACTGTTAAAGTAACCGCCAAACGGGCAGCCACGCTGGCATAGGCTGCGGCCCTGGCATTGATTGCGGCCCTGCTCCTTATGAATATCCTGCGGTTTGGTAAGGTGTGCGCAGCGCGCATAAATCACGTGGCGGTTCTCATAATTCTTAGCTACCACGCCTTTAAAATAATCCTCCACACAGGTTAGCTCCCAGGGAGGTAAGAACTCCCCGTCCGGCAGGTTGGGTATGCCGTCCTTATTACCGCTGATGCCTACAAATTTCTCCACATAGCTGTACCAGGGCGCCAGGTCTTTATAACGGATAGGCCAGTCTACTGCAAAGCCATCCCGCTGCGGGCCTTCAAAATCATAATCGCTCCAGCGCTGCGTTTGCCGCGCCCACATAATGGATTTGCCGCCTACCTGGTAACCGCGGATCCAGTCAAACGGCTTATCCTGCACATACGGGTGCTCCGTATCCTTTACAAAAAAATGCATCGCATCTTCCCGGTACGCATAACAGCGGCTAATGGAAGGATTGGCTGCCTGGATCTCTGCCGGTACTTCGCCATGGTGGCGGAACTCCCAGGGATACATGTTGGTGGTGGGATAATCCTTTAAATGCTGCACATTACGTCCGCGTTCCAGCAATAATGTTTTATATCCTTTATCGCACAGCTCTTTTGCTGCCCATCCGCCGCTCATGCCTGCACCTATTACAATGGCGTCAAAAGTATTGGCCTGCTTACTATTACTCATACTACTATCAGTTATCTATGGAGGGCGATACTTTATTCACTGCTATACAGCCATGAAAGCGGCTGGGCACCAGCTCATACACCCTTACTTTGGTTAAAAAATATTGAGAGCCCGTAAAACCTTCGATGGTATACCTTTTCAGCATGTGGTAAAAGGCATCCACATTATGCGGTAAGCTTTTACCATCATTCAACATAGCTACCCATTGCTGCTGCTGTGCAGGAGTACATTTCCCAAAGGTGCTGCCGTCCTTTTCCTTTACCATTGCCTGAAATTTGTGCAGCCCGTCCTGGAATTGCTCCTGGTCTTTGGCGCTGCAGCAATCATCTATCATAGTAAGGGCAAAACGGTGCGCCCCGGTTTCCTTTGCACCGGGCGTAGTGGTGGTGGGGATGATGATAGCGGCCATGGTAGCCAGCAGATCTTCCTCCTCCCCATTCAGCTGTAAGTGTTTGTAGGCCACTGCCGCTTTACGCGGGCGCTGCACGCATGAAGGCAGCAGCGTAACGCCTGCGGTTACCACCATCAGGGTGCGGAGGGCCGAACGTCTGTTCATGTTCATTTGCTAAAAGGTCTGTTTATTTACTGCTCATATCCGAATTACTGATGAAGGCAATACGTTTGCTGTCCGGCGACCAGGAGGGCGTATTAATAGAGCCCTGCCCGCCATACACATACCCGATCACTTTGGGTGTGCCCCCGGCAACCGGCATCAGGCGCAGGTATACATGCTTGTAGGGCGGGTGTATACCCGGCTGCACTTCTTCTTTCAGGAAAGAGAGGAATACCATCCACTTCCCATCCGGCGAAATGTGTGCAAACCAGTTATTAAGATCATCATTTGTAACCTGCTCCTGCCCGCTGCCATCCGGATGCATACGCCAGATCTGCATGGTGCCGGAGCGTACGGAATTAAAGTAAATATACTGCCCATCCGGCGAATATTCAGGCCCATCGTCCAAACCTTTTGTGTTAGTAAGCTTTTCTTCCTTTCCCCCGGCGGCCGGCACGCGGTACACATCAAATTCTCCATCCCGCTGCCCGCAGAAAACCAGGTATTTCCCGTCCGGCGACCAGCCATGCAGGTACGAGGGCCCTTTGGGCGTTACCTGCTTTGGCGTGCCGCCGGTTACGGGTACGGTGTAAATAATTGATCCGCCCAGCTCCCGTACATTACTGCTTAGCCCCAGCATGGTGCCATCAAAGGAAAGCACATGATCGTTATTATTATTTTTTATATCCCCGGTATTTAGCTGCACCGGCTGCCGGGTGGCCAGGTCAAAGGTGTACATCAGCCCTTTGTTATCATTGAAAACAAGCGACTTCCCGTTGGTCATCCAGTTAGGGGCCTGTATGGAGTAGGGTACGGTATAAATGATCTCCCGGTTGCCGGTGGCCACTTCCAGCAGCTCCAGGTGGCTGCCCAGGGTCATGCGGGTGTTCTGGTCTGATTCCCCGTTAAAGGGCATGGTAATACGCACATCACGGAACACGCCTGTTTCCAGCACATCGGCATTGTGGGAGCCTACAAACAGGCCCACATAAACTTCCTCTCCCAGGTCCAGGTCCGTTACCTGCGCGGTTACAAACGGCTCTCCGAACCTGGCTACCCGCATGGTGTAGGTATTGCCTTTACGTTCCAGCTGCAGCACATCGGCATGGGTAAGGGCGGAGCGTACTTCTTCTGTGGTGGCGCCGGCTGTTTTGCGGTATTGCAGGGAAGTGAGGCCATCGCCATGCTCTACCACATTTACATGCGCGGCATTGCTGTCAAGGCTTTTACGCACCATCCAGCCTACTTTCCGGTGTTCCTCCACACCTTTTGCGCCAACAAAGGCGGCGCGGGTATAGAGGATAAAATCGCCTTTCAGGCGTTTGTATACATAATGAAATTCATCGTGATCAAACCATACATTATAGCCTGCGCCGGAGATAATATATTGCTGTGTTTGCGGAATATAGGTGGCCGCCCCGGGTTTTACATGGTTGCCTATATCGCCATGGCCTTCAAATATGCCTAAAGGGCTGTTTTGCGCACTTGCGTTAAAAGCTAAAATGGTAAAGATGACGTGGACGATCAGTTTTTTCATTTGTATATATTATGGTAATGGGTGCGGAACGAATTTAGCGGCTGCGGGCTTAGGGAGGTTATTTTTCACCACATCAACACCACATCATAATGCTAAAATCGCCTCTGATGGCCTTTCTGATCCTGTTTAAAATTGAATATCTTTGCAAGGATGAAATTCCTTGTTTACCTGTTCTCATTATACGTGCTGCTGTTATCCGGTGTTCCCTGCGATACGGATAGCGACTGCTGTGCAGATGAGATAGCACAAACAAGCTCCAACCGTACCGCAAAGGATCATGACCATCGGCCGGCCTGCCCCTGCTCTCCCTTTTTTGCCTGCGGCGCCTGCCATAGTATTGTAATACCCACGGTGCAGATAAAGCTGCCGGGGCAATTACCCACCGTTGAAAACCTGTATTTTTTTTATATCACACCTTCCCTGCCTGATTTTCCCGCTTCCATCTGGCAGCCGCCCCAGTTAGCATAAGCGCTTCATAACTGCTGCCGGCCGGCAGCAGGTCACACAACCTTATTTATTCTTATTTATTCATACAGCCTACACTATAATGAAAAGAATTATAGCCTTTATGCTATTGCTTTGCATGGGTAAGCTATGCATGGCGCAAAACCATCAAACAGACAGCTTAACAATACCATCGGATACCACGGTGGAGGAGCTGGACGAAGTGATCATCTCCACCACCCGCAGCAGCCGTACTATACAGAACATTCCTACCCGCGTTGAATTTATAGGTGGCGAAGAGCTGGAAGAAAAAGGGAATATGAAACCGGGGGATATACGCATGATGCTCAATGAAAGCACCGGCATACAAACGCAGCAGGTATCCGCCACCTCTGCCAATTCAAGCATCCGCATCCAGGGGCTGGACGGGCGTTATACGCAAATGCTCACTGATGGTTTTCCATTGTACGGAGGATTTGCCGGCGGCCTGGGCCTGCTGCAAACAGCTCCTTTAAACCTGAAGCAGGTAGAAGTAATTAAAGGCGCATCCTCCACCCTATACGGTGGGGGCGCCATTGCGGGTTTGGTAAACCTGATCTCCAAAGTACCAACAGAAGAAAGGGAATTGCGGTTCTTAATAAATGGCACCTCTGCCGGCGGCCTGGATCTAAGCGGCTTTTATGGTCAGAAGTTTAAAAAGGCAGGAGTAACCCTCTTTGCGTCCCGTAACAGCAGTAAGCCCTATGACCCTTCCAGCACAGGTTTTACCGCTATTCCAAAGACCATGCGTTATGTATTTAATCCCAGGCTGTTCCTTTATTTCAGTTCACGGACAAAAATGAACCTTGGAGTAAATACCACCTTTGAAGACCGCACGGGCGGAGACATTCAGTATATTAAGGGAAGGGGCGACAGCACCCACCGCTATTTTGAAAAGAATAAGAGCAGCCGGTTCTCCACTCAGTTCTTACTGGAACATCAGCTCAGCGAAAAAAGCAGCCTGGCGGTAAAAAATTCCATTAGTCATTTCAATAGGACCATCACCATCCCTGATTATACATTTGATGGTAAACAATGGTCTACCTATTCAGAGATCACCTTTAATAATAACCGGGAGCGGTCAGACTGGGTGGGCGGTATTAATTTATATACAGATCATTTTAAAGAGCTTTCCAAAGACAGCTTTCCTAAAAGGAACTATGATCAGCAAACGATCGGCGGGTTTGTACAAAACACTTTCAGCGCTGCTGAGTGGCTGCAAATGGAAACCGGCCTGCGCTGCGATTATGTAACAGATTATGGATTTGTGTGGCTGCCGCGCATCTCTGCCCTCTTTAAAATATCACCACGGCTTAGTTCCCGGCTGGGTGGTGGGCTTGGTTATAAAACGCCCAGCATTTTTACGGAAGAAACAGAGCGCATACAGTTCCGGTCTGTACTGCCTGTTAACCCGGATATGAATAAGCTGGAAAGATCTTACGGTGCTAACTTTGATATAAACTACCGTACATCTTTGTTCAATAAGCTGAGCATAAGCATAAACCAGCTTTTCTTTTACACCCGTATTAACAACCCCTTAATACTGGAAAATGCAGCCGGCGGTTTGCAGCAGCTTAAAAATGCAGCCGGTTATGTGGATACCAAAGGATGGGAAACCAATTTAAAAGCAGGTTACGGAAACTTTAAGCTGTTTATCGGATACACCTTTACAGATGCCCGGCTGGTTGAAGGCGGCACTAAAAAAGAGAACCCCTTAACGGCACGGCACCGCCTGAATAATGTGCTGATGTATGAAATTGAGGATAGCTGGAAGATAGGGCTGGAAGCATACTATTACAGCAAACAAACCCTAAACGATGGCGCTACCGGGAAGGCTTACTGGACCTGTGGATTTATGGCCGAAAAGCTATGGGAACGATTTTCCCTGTTCGTGAATTGTGAGAACTTCACCGATACACGGCAAACCCGGTTTGACAGCATTTATACCGGCACACGCACCCACCCTGTATTCAGGGATATTTATGCACCCCTGGACGGATTTGTGGTGAATGGCGGGCTAAAATTAAAACTGTAACTCCATTACCGGGAGCCTGGCAACGGCGCTTACTATCTTTTTTATGAGTAAGCCCTGCCGCCAGGCTCCTTCTGTTTTTTGTATATTTATAATAGCCGCCTTACAGCTACATACTCTAATTATCATTCCACGGTTCTCTATGAAAAGCATATTTCTTGCGGGATTGCTGTTACCAGTATCCTTAGCCTTTAGCCAGCATAAGATCGGGACCCCGGATGTGGTCAGCTACAGCAAAAACACCTACAACGCCGGTACCGCCAACTGGAGCATTGCGCAGGACAGCAACGGCCTGGTATACTTTGCCAATATAGAAGGGCTGCTGAGCTTTGACGGCAGCTACTGGAAAACCTATCCCCTGCCGGATGGCTCCATGGCGCGCTGCGTAGCCATTGGCCGCGATCATAAAATATACACCGGCACACAGAACGGGTTCGGTTACTTCAGCCCTGGTAAGAACGGGCGGCTTAGCTTTACCTCACTGGTGCCATTGGTGCCTGCATCCCTTCGCAGCTTTTCAGATATCTGGAACATTGCCGTGTATAAGAACGAGGTGCTGTTCCGCTCCCGCACCGCTATTTTCCGCCTCCATAATAATAGCATCACCGTATATCCCGCTGCTTCCGGATGGCTGTACATGGGGCAGGCCAATGGGCAGCTGATAGCGCAGGATGTAAAAAAAGGGCTGCTTACCCTGGCCGGAAATACCTGGATACCGCTGATTAAAGAGCACACCTTACCGCAGGGTTTTGCCGTCACTGCTGTTACCCAGCTGGGTAAAGACAGCAGTGTAGTGGCCACGCTTAAACACGGGTTATACATACTGGCCCATAACCAGCTTACCCCATTCCCTTCCGGGAATATGCGCACCTTTATTAATGACCGCATTCTCAGCTGCTCAGCGGTAAATAAAGACTGGCTGGCCATAGGCACACAGCTCAGCGGCTGTTATATTATTAACCGGCAGGGGGAGATCATTGAGCATTTTTCACGCCGCGACGGGCTGGAAAACAATTGCGTGCTGGCTGTGCTGCTGGATAAAGACCATAACCTGTGGTTAGGGCTGGATAACGGCATCAGCTTTATGGCCTATAACAATGCCATTAAACATATTTACCCCGAAAAGCTGAACGAAGGCGCGGGTTACTCCGCCATTATTTTTAAGCAGCATTTATATATAGGCACTTCTAACGGACTATACACCGCTCCCATAGCCAGCCCTATGCAGGACCTGAGCTTTGCCAATGGTGATTTTACTCCGGTTACCGGTACCAGGGCTCCTGCCTGGGGACTGTTCACCGTAGCAGATCACCTGCTGATGGCTAATCATGAAGGGGCTTTTGAGATACAGGGTGGTACGGCTGCACCCATTAATACCAGCGCAGGTTACTGGAACTTTTTACCGGTGGCAGATACCGGCACTGTGCTGGCAGGCAATTATAACGGGCTGGATGTAATGCGCTATCAGCGTCATTCATTTACCTCACAGGGTAACCTGCCCAACCTGAATGCCGGGGCCCGTTACATGGTTGCTGAAGATGCGCATACCGTATGGATGGCGCACCCTTACCGCGGTGTGTTCCGTATTGCTTTACAGCCAAATGGTAATGCAGTGGTGCAAAAATTTACGGAGCAGGATGGTTTGCCGCCTTTAACCATGAATTACCTGTTTAAAATAAAAGGACATATTGTTGTTACCAGCGGGCAGGGTATTTATGCGTACAATGCCGCTACTAAACGTTTTGCACCGGATCCTTATTTCCGGCAGCTGTTTGGAACAAAGCCCATCCGCTACCTGAAAGAAGATGCAGATGGCAACATCTGGTTTATAGCAGCCAAGAACCTGGGCGTGGCAGACTTTTCAGGCCCGCAGCCCAGGATCATCTACTTCCCGGAGCTGAACGGTAAAATGGTGAGCAACTTTGAGCATGTGTACCCCTACAACAAATACAATATACTGGCAGGGGCGGAAAAGGGCTTTTACCATATTAATTTTGAGCAGTATAAGAAAAGCAATCACCAGTTGAACATACAGCTGCGATCCGTGAACGCGGGCGGGCAAACAGACAGCCTGCTGTTTGGCGGTTACTACCCCGAAGGCCGGCAGCCCGCGCCCAGGATAGCCTATCACTTTAACTCCTTTCACTTTGAATACTCCTCTCCCTTTTATGTGAACCAGAATAGCGTGGAGTACAGCTATTACCTGCAGGGGTTTGATAAAGGCTGGTCGGCCTGGTCGCGGAAAACAGAGAAAGATTATACCAACCTGCCTGCGGGCACTTACACTTTTGCAGTAAAGGCCCAAAATAACCTGGGCAATGCATCTAACGTTAGCCATTACACGTTTACCATACTGCCGCCCTGGTACCGCACTACCTGGGCCTATGCGCTGTATGCGCTGCTTTTTGCAGGCAGCCTGTTCCTGGCCTGTGTGTGGCTGCGTAAACTGTTCATTCAGCAGCGCAAAAAACATGAGGCCGAACAACAGCGCCTGTTATACCTGCACCAGCTGGAGCTGGAAAAATCAGAGAAAGAGATCGTAAAGCTGCGGAATGAAAAACTGGAGCTGGAGCTTGAATACAAGAACTCTGAAATAGCATCCGCTGCCATGCACCTGGTGCAAAAAGGAGAGCTGCTGGCCACTATTAAAGATGAAATGCTGCGCCTGAAAAAGAATTTTCACGATGAAAAGGCGGTGAAAGATTTTAAGAAGATTTTCCAGACCCTGAGTGCAGAAACCCGGGTAGACCAGGACTGGGAAAATTTTGCTATCCACTTCGACAAGATCCATGCGGATTTTCTGGGAGTGCTGAAAGCGAAATATCCCCATCTGAGCCCTGCAGAGCTAAAGCTGTGCGCATACCTGCGCATGAACCTGAGCAGTAAGGAAATAGCGCAGCTTTCCAGCATATCCGTACGGGGCGTAGAGCTGGCCCGTTACCGGTTAAGAAGAAAGCTGCAGCTGCCTACGGAAACCACCCTGTTTGATTTCCTGTTACAGTTCTCCTCCGCTAAAATGGAGCAGTAGCTGTTTTATACCAGGTTCTTTTTAATGTAAGAGATGCTTTTGCTAATGCTGGCAAACGGATCGCCGGGGCATTTATCCTGCTCCACAAAAAAGTATTTTAAACCGGATGCCTGTGCGTGCTGGAATATATTCTTGAAGTTGATGGTGCCGTTGCCTACTTCGGTGAACATATGTTGCGGCGTATTATCCATATCCTTTACATGCCACAGCGGAAAACGGCCTTTGTGCTCATTGATGAGGTTCACCGGATCCAGGCCGGCTTTGGTAACCCAGTAAATATCCATTTCCATTTTTACCAGGTTAGCATCTGTGTTCTTTAACAACAGGTCGTACGGGTATTGGCCATCCTGCTGCTGAAATTCAAAGTCGTGGTTGTGGTAGCAGAACTGTATGCCTGCTTTTTTGCAGGTTTCGCCGGCCTTGTTAAAATGTTCCGCCAGCTGTTTGTAGTGGTCCAGGTTGCCGCGCTCCTCCGGCGCCAGGAAAGCGCATACCATGTATTTAATGCCTACGGCTGCCGCATCATCTACTGCTTTGCTCCATTCATGTAACATGGTGCCCTGCACATCGGCGCCTTTCATTTGCTGCTCGCCCAAACGGTAATGGCTGCTGGGCATAATAAGCCCCTGCTGTTTTAACAGGGCGGCAAAGGCTTTGGCATCCATACCATAAAATTGCTGGGTGCCGGTGTAAGTGGCGCCTTCCACTGAGTTGAAACCCAGCTTGGCTACCCGCTGTAAGGTACCTGCGGGATCTTTTTGCATGGCATCGCGCACAGTGTACAGCTGTAACCCTATATATTGGGATGGCACGGAAAATAACGCGGAAGGCCGTACGAGTAAGCCGGCCGAAGCTAATGTGGTAGCTTTGATAAATGATCTTCTTGAAGTCATTGGAAAGAATTTCTGCTTTTAAAACGGGTAAACGTGATTTGCTCTATAGATGGGCTGAAGATAGAAATAAAAGTTTTATAAGCAGATAGTTGGGGACTACATCATTACTACATCATGGTAAAAAAAGGGGGGAATGACAGCTTCACTCCCCCATCCGGTTTTAGTGGGCGGTTTTTTAAATATTACTCCGGCTCTTCCGGCGATGCTACAATGAATACATTGGCTTCGGATATCGCTAGTCTTTTCACAACACCCAATACTTCCGTGTAAAAGGTGAATGCTTCCGGCGGGATGTTTACCGGGATGTTTGTGAGCGATGATATTTTCACAACGGCGGTGTTTAATCCTGCTGAACAGGTTTTTCCACAAAGTCTTTAAGCTGGGTACCAATGATCTGTGTCCAGCCTTTGAGGAAGCTTTCTCTTGCAAAGTCTTTTCCGGCAGGTAAGGTTTCCAGGCCTGCATGGGTAAGCTTTAAACGCGTTTTATCTCCTTCGGGGAACAGCTCCATGGTCACAAAAGATTCGCCGGGGTAGCCCTCGTACCCCCAGCTGTAGGTGAGCTTTTTGCCTACTATCACCTCTGTTACTTTACAGTGGTGTATATACGTTTTTTCCTTACTGCCGCCTGAGAAGGTAAATTCAAAGCCCGGCTCCGCCTTAAAATCTTCCAGGTCAAAATACCAGTGTTTCATTTGCTTGTTGTCGGTAATGGCTTTCCATACCCGGTCTATGGGCGCGTTAAAGGTGCGCTCCAGCATAAGTGGTTCATGTTGCATGAGTATGAGTTTTTGTGGGTTCGCGTAACCAATTGGTTGCAATATATAAGAAACCGTTTGGTTACGCAAATTTATTTTAGTTGGCAGTCTGCAGTGGGCAGTGGGCAGTCTGCGGAGATGGCCGCGAAGGGCGCACGGTCCGTAGTGGGCAGTGGGCAGTCTGCGGAGATGACCGCGAAGGGGCGCACAGTCTACAGTGGGCAGGAAGGCCGCTGTTCATTGCCAGAACCATGCCTTCCCTGGCGCTCTGGAACCATGATCCCACACTGCTTACTGCAAGTGGCATATTACCGCAACGCCCTACCCATCCCCGGACTGCCAACTGCCCACTGCTAACTGCCAACTACTAACAGCTTGCTACTAACTGCTTATCTTTGCACGATGGATTATTTCAAAAAGCTGCAGGAACTGCTGAAAATTGAACAGGAAGAAGACCGCGCCTCTTATCAACAGCTTACTGCAACCGCCTCTTTAAACGTACGCCGGGCCAATGGCCTTACCTGGTACCCCATTGCTATTAAAGATACTGAGCTGGGCCGGGGCGATTATTTAACCGTAGAAGTAGAACGCACCACCCACCAGGACCTTAGCCACCAGTTCCGCCCGGGCGTGTCTGCCGTATTATTCTCCAACCACGATGCCAAAAAAGACCGCGTAGAAGGTACTATTTCCTGGCAGGGCGGTAACCGTATGAAGATAGCCTTACGTACGGATGAGCTGCCGGAATGGAGCCGCGACGGAAAGCTGGGCATTGACCTGCTTTTTGATGATAACAGCTATGATGAAATGCAGAACGCCCTAAAGCTGGCGGCCACGCTCAGCGAAAAGAACGAAGAAGGGCGTTTGATAAAAATACTCACGGGCCAGCAAAAGCCCACTTTTAATACAGAGCTGCCGGCTTTTACCAGCCCTAAACTCAATGCCTCCCAGCAGGTAGCCGTTAACAAAATACTGGCGGCCAACGACCTTGCCATTGTGCACGGACCTCCCGGTACCGGTAAAACCACTACACTTATACAAGCCATTAAAGCCCTTATTAAACAGGAGCATAAACAAATACTGGTAGTGGCGCCCAGCAATGCCGCGGTAGACCTGCTGAGCGAACGCCTGTTTGAAGAAGGCGTAAATGTATTACGCATTGGTAACCCCGCACGGGTTTCTGAAAGACTGCTGTCCCTGACGCTGGAAAACAAAATGGCGGAACACAGCAGCAACAAGGAGATCAAACGCCTGAAAAAACAGGCCAATGAGTTCCGGGATATGGCGCATAAATACAAGCGCAACTTTGGCAAATCAGAGCGCGAGCAGCGTAAAGCCCTGTTTGATGAAGCCCGCAATATTATGAAGCAGGTGGATAAAACAGAGGAATATATTATTGAAGATGTGCTTAACAAAGCACAGGTAATTACCGCTACGCTGGTAGGCGCCAACAACTACGCCATCCGCCATCTGAAATACCATACCGTAGTGATAGATGAAGCAGGGCAGGCACTGGAACCGGCCTGCTGGATCCCTATTTTAAAAGCACAGAAAGTAATACTGGCCGGCGACCATTGCCAGCTGCCGCCTACCATCAAATCCAACGAGGCCGCCCGCAAAGGATTAAACAACACCCTGCTGGAAAAATGCGTAACCCTGCACCCGGAAGCGGTAGTGCTGCTGGAAGAGCAGTACCGCATGCACGAGCTGATCATGGGTTACTCGTCTAACATCTTTTACCAGGACCAGCTAAAAGCGCATGCTTCTGTAGCGCAGCACTTACTGTTCACGGAAGATACGCCGCTTTCTTTTGTAGATACCGCCGGCTGCGGGTTTGATGAAAAACAGGATGGCACCAGCACCACCAACCCGGAGGAGGCCGCCTTTCTGTTCCGGCACTTAACACAGCTGGCCACCGCGCTGGGCGCGCATTACCAGGCAGCTAACTTTCCTACAATTGCAGTCATTTCACCCTACAAACAACAGGTACAGCTGCTGCAGGAATTGTTACAACACGCACCGGTATTACAAAACCACCGCAATAAAATATCTGTAAATACTATAGACAGCTTCCAGGGGCAGGAGCGCGATATTGTGTACATCAGCATGACGCGCAGCAATACGGATAATAAGATCGGTTTCCTTTCCGACATACGCCGTATGAACGTGGCTATGACCCGCGCCCGCAAAAAGCTGGTGGTGATCGGTGACAGCGGCACCCTTTCACAGCTGCCTTTTTATGCCGACTTTATTACTTATGCAACGGACCGCAATTCGTATCAAAGCGCATGGGAGTTTGCAGAATAAAGTCCTGCTAACCGGCGCTGATGCCTGCAGTGGCCAGCTGCTGCTGCACACGGGCGGCGTGTGCTAACAGATCTTTATCTGTAATGCAGGCATCAATATCCAGCACTTTACTGATCATTCTTTCTTTGTATACGGATTCAAAATGACGGTACTGTAATTTAAACTGCCATTCCGTAGCCAGGTGCTCAAACACCCACTGATCTTTTGTGGGTAGCGCAGCCTGCTCCACTACCAGGTAAGCGGTATGCGGCAGCTGCTGCAGGTGCTGCAGGATGGCTTCATTATAATTGATCCATATTTTCAAAAAGTGCTCCCCGTATTTTTCACAAAGCGTTGTTTTATGCTGCCTGCGTTTGGTAAGGTTCCACCACCAGCTAGAGATACTTTTTTGCTGCTTGTGCGCTGCCACATCTTCCTCATACAGGCGCGTGATCAGTGAGCTTACTACGCGCTGGTATCTTCTCCATATCACTAAATACCGGGCCTGTGGTAACAGCCGCCGGTAAAGGTCCAGGAATAAGCAGGTGCGCGGGTCTTTCCAGCCCCATTGCAGCTGCGCATTGTTCTTATGCTGTAATAATGTCCGCAGCTGCAGCACCTGGCGCACAGGCAGATCTTTAATGGTATGATGTATATAACCACTATCCGGCAGCTGCTGCGTGTGGAGGGAGCTGCGGTGAAAGTTAAAGAAGTCCAGATCTTCAAAATGCCCGTCCTCATTGCCAATGGCAGGACCCACCAAATGCGCGCCTACGTGCAATCCGCAGGCATGCAGCCATTGTGTGATAAGCGATGTCCCTGACCGGTGCATACCGGTAATTACCAAAACATTGTTCTCCATATTTTAACAACTTAATTTACATGCGCGCATAATGCCGGGCAGTAAGCTGCACCGCGCTTTTTATAAGTCCCCAAAGTTCATTTACGCAGGCATCTACATTTTTAAGATGGGTGTGTAAGTGCAGATCCGGTGCAACAGGCGTTTCAAACGGATCATTAATACCGGTTAAATTATGCAGCTTATCCGGGTGGCCGTCAGGCAACAGCGCCCGTTTATACAGCCCCTTGGTATCACGCTTCAGCAAAGCTTCTATAGCGCAATCCACAAATACGGTGCGTACCTGTTTGTACTTAGTGGCCAGCTCTTTGCGCAGCATTTCATAGGGATTAATGGCGCTGATAATGCATATTACCCCATGTGCCGATAATTTACTGGCTACAAAGCCCAGGCGGCGAATGTTCTCGCAACGGTCTTCTTTTGAAAAACCCAGATCTTTACATAATGCTTTCCGGTAATCATCACCATCAATAATTTCCACGGGTATACCGTGGGCCGCAGCTTTGCGCTGCACATGTGTTGCAATGGTAGTTTTTCCCGCTCCCGACAGTCCGCATAATTGTATTATCATAGCATGCTTGTTTACAGGCTGATAGTACGACAGTTGGCAGATATGATTAAATGGTCTTATTCTGAGTGAAAGTAAATTACAACCAGGGGTTGTAAAAAAAAGAAAAGATAGATGAATCTTGGAATTGTGTCTATGTATAACGCGCTCAGCCTTTATTAAGTCTATTAAGTCGTTAGTTGGCAGTTAGCAGTCCCCGACATGAAGGTAACGTTTGCCCCTGTTGCATTATTGCCCGCTGTTCCGGGGATTTCCTCCCCAATATTATTCCCCCTTTAGCGCTTATTTTCCTGGAAAATTTCCTTGTTCGCTTTTGTACAATTTATTGCCGCCTTATTGCCGGTACTTTGTAGTATCATCTAACAATAATTATACCTGCTATGAACAAACTATTATACGTGATTATGGTATTACTTTTTTCTGCACCCGCTCTGGGGCAGGATAAAACAGCGGCTGCCGCCATTGCCGCCAGTAATGCCATTTACTTTTCTGCCTTTGAAAAAGGGGATTCCAGTATTTTCATTGACCGTTATGCCCCGGATGCCTGCATACTGGCGCCGGATATGCAGCCCATGTGCGGGCCAGCCGGAGTACTGGCCTTTTTTCAAAAGGGGTATTATGAATACGGTTTACGCAACGGTAAATTCATTACCAAAGAGATCTACGGCAGCGGGGATTATGTAACGGAGTACGGCCTTTATGAATCCAGGGATGCAAAGGGCAACCTGATGGGCACCGGCAAATACCTGGTGTTGTGGAAGAAAACGGATAAGGGCTGGAAGATGTTCCGGGATTCGTTTAGCAGCGATCATTGATCACGCAAAAACGGGGCTGAAAAAAATGTAACATCATAAACCGGCGAAGGGAGGTTCATAGAGACCATTGAAAAGACTTTATGAACGAGATAAACCGGCGAAGGGAGGTTCATAGAGACCATTGAAAAGACTTTATGAACGAGATAAACCAACGAAGGAGGTTCATAGAGACCATTGAAAAGACTTTATGAACGAGATAAATGTAAAAGGGAATGCAGCGAAGTCTCGCCAGGACTTAATCGCTGTATTCCCCTTTTACATTTATAATTTGAAATTTTACATTCTTTACAAACAGCTATCGCGCAGCAGCTTCATATACGCTGTACCTTTTTCGCGGGCAAAGTGAATATTGTTTTCCGGTATGCCGGCTGGTGAATGCGGGTAAAATTCCAGCGCTTTGCGGATGCTCTCCTCCCGTAACAGGTGTAACATAGGATAAACAGAACGGTTGGTGTAATTTGCCGCATCATTAAACGTGCTGCCTGCAAAGCGGTACAGCGGGTGAAAGCTGGCTAGCTGGTAAATACCCTCATATCCATTTGATTGCAGCTGTTTTTCTGCATAGGTCACAAACCGCAGGTATTCATCGAATTTCGGGAATGCGGTGGGAAAAATAAGTAAGGTAGTACCGATATCAGCATCCTGATCCAGGCGCTCACATTCTTTTAGCAGCGCTACACGGCCGGCGCTCCAGCCTGTGGCCGTTTCTACCTGGTAATGAATGCTGTGCTGCTCCATGGCCCGGGCAGCAAACGGGCAAAAATTACAGCCAATTACGAGTACTTTGATCCATTGTTCTGTTTGTGCAATTACCTCCAGGTTTTCATCCATATACCGGTGAAGGTACCATTTAAAAAAGATGCGGAACAAAAAAGCCGCCTTGCTGCTTACAACAAGGCGGCTTTATAGATATTATAATTCGTAATTCTATTTAATCGCTTTAAAAAACCTGCTCCACCTCGGCCCTTCCTTACCATAGCTCAGCCAGGTGATCCAGGCCTTCCCTACGATATGATCTTCCGGTACAAAGCCCCAGTAGCGGCTGTCCAGGGAGTTGTGGCGGTTATCGCCCATCATCCAGTAATAATTCATTTTAAAGGTGTAGGTATCTGCAGGCTGGTTGTTAATGTAATATTTACCATCCCTTTCTTCCAGCCGGTTGCCTTCATACACGGTAATAATGCGCCGGTATAGCTCAATGGTGCTGCGGTTCACCGCCACCGTTTGCCCCTGCTGCGGAATTACCAGCGGGCCAAAATTGTCCTGGTTCCAGTGATAGTAAGCAGTATCATGAGGGAATACGGATGCATCTTCATTCCGGTTCTTATCAACATCCGCCTGAATACTTTTTACTGCCCGGAAAGTTTGCAGCGTAGCTACATCGCCCCGGGTAAGATTATACTGGTACTTGCCGGCAGTATCGCCCGGTACAGCAGGGTCTATCAGGCCCAGGTCGTCCATGCGGCTGGCATTCAGCTCTTCGCCATCGGTTTGCACCCAGTAAGGTCTTTCACTCTCCGGGGCTATGAGCGCCTGCTGATGGTTTACATATACAATACCGTTTATGATCTGCAAAGTATCGCCGGCAGTGGCCAGGCAGCGTTTAATAATATTCTCCCTTTTATCAACAGGCCTTGCCAGTATGTGGTAGCGTTTCCAAACCTCGTCATGCCCCAGCCTTCGCACCAGGTCATAATAATTACGGGACTCCTCTACTTCCAGGGCCACGGTATCTCCTTCCGGTAAGTTAAATACTACAATGTCGTTCTTCTTAATATGCGTAAAACCCGGCAGGCGGCGGTATTTCCATTCTACGGCCGTGCTGTAGGAAGGAGTATATTTTGTAAACGGCATTTTGTTATGCACCAGGGGTATGGCCAGCGGTGTCATAGGAATGCGGGGGCCGTAGCTTATTTTGCTCACGAACAGGTAATCATTTACCAGCAGCGTTCTCTCCATGGAGCCGGAGGGAATGCAATACGCTTCAAAAATAAACGTACGGATCACCGTAGCCGCTATAATGGCAAATATGCCTGCATCCAGCCACTCCCGTAATTTTGATTTCTTCGGTTTTTCCGGGGTCGGACGCTTTTTCCAGGCAGGGAATTTCATGATGCATTGTTTTAGTGAAATTAAAATAACAAATGCCACTGAAACCCTACCGCAGAATGTTACCAGCGGTAAAACACGGCAATTTTACCGCGCTAAGCCAGGCAGCTATAACAGCGACGGCGCTACCCCGTATGTTTTCTTAAATGCAAATGAAAAGTGTGAGAGGTTTTCAAAGCCTACATCCAGGTACACCTCAGATGGTTTACGGCCTTTTTCTTTAAGCAGATAATAGGCTTCCGATAAACGTTTTTGTGTGAGCCACTGCCCCGGCGGCGCTTTAAAGATCTTTTCAAAATCCCTTTTAAAACCGGCCACGCTCCTGCCGGTAAGGCGGGCAAAGCGGCTTACCGGTACATTGAACATATAGTTCTGCAGCATAAAAGCTTCCAGGTCTATTTTATGTGGCTCATTAAAGTCAAACAACAGCTCCTTCAGCTGGTAATTGTGCTGTAACAGCAGCTCAATGGCCTCTTTGGTTTTCAGGTCGGCAAGGGCTTTGCTAAAGTGCGCCGGCTGGCTGAAATAAGGCAGCAGGGAATTAAAATAACCTTCCAGGAAAGCATCTTTGGGTAATGACACTAAGGAATCGCCGGTATAGGGACCGCTGGCAGTAATATTATTTTCTGCGCTGTACCGCCGCAAAAGATCCTGCGGTAAAAATATGCTGATGGAGCGGAACATCCCTCCCGGCGGCGGTACCTTTACCGATTTTACCAGCTGGTTGCGCCGCGCCAGTCCCATAGCGCCTTCTGCAAGAATGCGGATATCCGGCGTGTACAGGTGGCTTTCACCTGCCATCATAAAACCAAGCGTATGCTCCGGTACAAACTGCTCATTGCCCCGCTTTTTTTCATACTCACAGGAGTATAATAGATTATTGAGAATAAGATCACTGGGCATGTTGGTGCTCATGGCTGTATGGTTTTACCGGGTAGCCGGTTTTAATTTGTACTGGCTTAGTAAGATACTATCCAGCATTTTGTCAGAAAACATTTTCCGCATAAAAAGTATAACACCTGCCATATAACCACCAGCATACCTGGTTTTAGGCTTTTTAGCTTCAATGGCCTGCCGGATCAGCTTTGCGATCACCATGGGATCAGCGGCTTTATTTTCCGCATCAGCAGCCAGTTTCATGAACCCATCCACCAAAGGCCGGTACACTGTGCCACCGGATACTTTTTTCAGGTGATCTACCGCAATGCCGCCCCATTCTGATTGTACGCCGCCCGGCTCTATTACCACCACATCAATCCCAAACTGTTTTACCTCATTACGCATGCTATCGCTCAGCGCTTCCAGCGCAAACTTGCTGGCATGATACCAGCCGCCTAAAGGCATGGCAAATTTACCACCAATGGAAGATATATTGATGATCCTGCCCTGGCGTTGCTGCCGCATATAGGGCAATACCAGCTGCGCCAGGCGGATGGCGCCAAAAACATTTACTTCCAGCTGGTAGCGGGCATCGCTCATGGCTACATCCTCTATTGCGCCATAGGAGCCAAAACCGGCGTTATTAACCAGTACATCAATTTTACCCTGTGCGTTAATAATATACTGCACCCCATTCACCATGCTGGTTTCGTCCGTTACATCCATTTGAATGGGGATCACGCCTGCTGCGCGCAGGTCGTCCATTTTTTCTGTTCTGCGGGCAGCGGCATATACGATATATCCTTCCTGTGCCAGCACCCGGGCCGTTACCTTACCCATTCCGGAGGAAGCGCCTGTAATAAATACTACTTTTTTCATGAGCTGTTATGTTTGATGATGTTACAAAGGTAGAGCGGCCGGCAGGATGCGGTTTTGCTGTATAGCTCAAATAACTTTGTTTAATGGCTCAGGGAAATGGGATATTACTTTTGTTTCCTTACTTTTGGCGGCTAATACAATACGACCAATGGCTACTACTAAGATCACTGTTAACAGTAACGGCTCTCTGAAAATTGAGGGCGATTTTGAAATTGTGGATAAGAATGGCAATGTTTATGATTTAGGCGGACGCGAAGCAGTGTCTATATGCCGCTGCGGGCTTTCCAAGAACAAGCCTTTCTGCGATGCTTCCCACAAAGGCCACTTTGAGCATGAAGCAATTGCTTTTGCATTGCCGCCTAAAAAAACCACCTGATATTATTAAACGTTAAAAGCATGCAGCGCTGGTGCTGCATGCTTTTTTATTCCCACTCTTCGTGGTACACAAACTTCGGCATCTGCCACTCATACCGGATGGCCAGCAGGCGTAGTATTAATCCTATTACAGCCGCTATTACCGTAGCCCATTGCGCACTGCTTCCCAGCGCTTCCATACCTAAATATACACCACCGGTAACAATGGCTACACTGGCATATACCTCCTTGCGGAATAATAAGGGAATATCATTACATAACACATCGCGCAATACGCCGCCTGCGCAACCGGTGATCATACCGCTTAATAAAATAATGATAACGGGCAAATGCATTTCCTCCGCCAGCTGGCAGCCAATAATAGTGAATACTACCAGGCCCAGCGCATCCAGGTACAGGAATAACATTTTTAACCGGCGCATGAAAGATGCGATCAGCGCAGCAAACAGCGCAGCGCCTGCAGTGATCAGCAGGTACTCAGGATGGCTTACCCAGGTCATAGGGTAATGACCTAATAAGATATTACGGATGGTTCCGCCACCCAGGGCTGTTACCCAGGCAATCATACACACACCTACCCAATCCATATTACGACGGCCTGCCGATAAAGCGGCAGTCATTGCCTCTGCAGTAATAGCAATAATGTAAAGTATGTGCAACATAGTATCTGGGTTTTATGGTAAAATAAATTTCATACAAACAAGCCATACAAAGTGTTTCGTATGTATGGCGCACTATGTACAATTTCGCTTAAACTGTGGAATATATGACCATTCCGGTAGGATAAGAGCTTTAAAAAATTTAAATTTATATCATGAAATTCCACAGCAAAATTACTCAGGTCCTTGTTACCTTAATAGTATGCTTGTTATGTCATACCGGAGCCACTGCCCGGATCACCCCTCCCAAATTTAAAGTGATCGCTTTTTATACCGGCAAAGAAGACCTTGCGCACATCAGCTTTGTACATGAAGCCAATCAATGGTTTCCGGCCATGGCTAAAAAATATCACTTCACTTACGATTCAACCAGCAACTGGGATAATTTAAATGACGCCTTTCTTTCAAACTACCAGGTAGTAGTATTCCTGGATACACGGCCGGATAAACCGGAGCAAAGAAACGCCTTTCAAAAATATATGGAGAACGGTGGCGGCTGGATGGGCTTTCACTTCTCCGCATTTGCATTAACACCTTCCGCCTATCCGCAGAACTGGGACTGGTATCACAACACCTTCTTAGGTTCCGGCGCATATGGCAGCAATACCTGGCGGCCTACTTCCGCTTTTCTGAAAGTGGAAGATAAGGAACATCCTGCAACAAGACACTTGGGTAAACTCATTAAAGCATCGCCCAATGAGTGGTACCGCTGGGAAAATGATCTGCGTAAGAACCCCGATATAAAAATATTGTTGTCCATTGATTCTACCAGCTTTCCGCTGGGCACCGGCCCCAAACAATATGAAATATGGCATAGCGGGTACTACCCCGTAGTATGGACCAATCAACGTTATAAAATGTTGTACCTGAATATGGGCCATAATGATATGGACTATGAAGGCAAAACCAACAGGACATTATCTTACACGTTCGGCAATAAACAACAGGATCAGCTGATCATTGATGCGTTGTTATGGCTGGGGAGCGGAAACCATAAAAAAAGTTAACTGATGGAAGTATTACAGACATTGTATCACGAGTTAATTTCCTTTCTGGGGATAGGACAGCTGCTGGAAATGTACAAAACCGGTGATTACAAGGCCCTGCTTACGTTTAATGGCGTGCTTACGGCCGTTTCACCCGTGATACCTTTTTTATTGTTGTTAGAAATAGGCCGTGCCCTGGTATATAAACGGTTTAAGGTAGAGGACTATAAAATGCCCTTCTTTATTTTTGTGCTGAACCGTTTTATAGGCCGCTTTATTTCCATTGCAGCCATTGCATTCTGTATTGGGCTGTTTGAAAAACTGGCGCTGTTCCATACCACGTTTACCTGGTACTGGTTAATATACGGATATATTGTATGGGAGTTCTCCCATTTTATTTATCATTACCTGGGGCATAAGGTCAGGATCTTCTGGTGCCTGCACTCCACACACCATGCGCCGCAGAACATGAACCTGTTTGTAAGCCATGCGCACTTTTTCCTGGAAGGTCCTTATGCAGATGTGATCCGTACCACCATTTGTATACTGGCCGGCGTGAACCCGCCGCTGCTGTTCTTTATTATGTTTATTGATGGTTTCTGGGGCGCATTCATACATGTGGGAGAAAACCTGCTGCCGGATGGCCGCCTGGGCTTTTTGAATAAGATCATTCTTACCCCTTCCGCCCACCGCGTACACCATGCACGCAACCCGCTGTATATGGATACCAATTTCTGCAACCTGCTCAACATATGGGATAAAGTGTTCGGTACTTTCCAGTATGAGAAAAAAGAAGTAGCAATTGAATACGGCATTACCCGGCAATTAAATCCTAACAATCTGCTGGATGTATATTTCGGGGAATTTTATTACCTGTGGAAAGACATCCGGAAAGCACCCGGCATTAAAAATAAGTTCCTCTACATTATTATGCCGCCGGGCTGGAGCCATACCGGCGATCATAAAACCGCCAACATTGTTAAAGCTGCTTACCAGCAGGAGGAACAGCAAAAGGCACAACAGCAGGCCGCTGAGCAAACAGCTGTGCTGCCGCTGGAAACCAGCCAGGCCGTTTAGTTTAATTAATAATTAAGAATGAATAATTAATAATAAAGAGGGCGATACTTCAATTGGAGTGTCGCCCTCTTTATTATGCTGGTTGCAGAAAATGCATTTCACCGAAATACGATCCCTGCGATTATTAATTATTAATTATTCTTTCTTAATTAAAAAGGCCTGATCATTGCTATGAAATTTATAAAGGAGCAGTACTATGAACAGGCCCATCACCATTACCTTAGAAGGGGTACAGTATATGATAGATATTGATATGGAACGGCAATCATCCAATATCATATACCATGTTAAACCACCCCAGCATCTTACTACAGATATACCGGCGAGCTTCGACATTGTGCAAAAAGAAGACGGGGACATGCCCTGTTACGACCAACAGCAGGCATTAACGGAAAAAGGAAAGCAGATCATGGATGTGATCTGTAAACAGCTGCAGCAGCTGCCACCGCAATTTAAAGGTGGCAAGAATCAAAAGATTGGAGAACAGGGCTAGCTGTAACGGTCATTACGCCAGGGATACGCAGTATTGGAATAGCCTCTTTCTTCCCAGAACCCTAAACGGTTACCGGCTAAAAATTCAATCCGGCTGATCCATTTGGAACCTTTCCAGGCATATAATTGCGGTGTTATCATCCGCACAGGGCCGCCGTGTTCTTTAGGCAAAGGCTGCCCCTCAAAAGTGTGCACCAGCAGCACATCCGGTTTCAGCGCTTCTTCCAGCGCCACATTGGTAGTATACTCATCGTACCCGTAACACATTAAATGGGTGGCAGTATCTTTAGGCTGCGCCAGGGCAGCAAGGTCCATCAGGCGCACGCCTTTCCATTGCATATCCAGTTTTGACCAGGTAGTTACACAGTGAAAGTCGGAAGTATCAACAGTTTGTGGCAGGGCCATAAAATCATCCCAGGTTAATACCAGCGGGTTTTCTACTTCTCCATCCACTATCAGCCGCCATTTATCTAATGGTATGGAAGGTTGAATGCCCAGGTCCAGCACCGGCCATTTTTTAGTAATGACCTGCCCCACAGGCACTACCGGCATGCCGTGCCGGTTAAGGTTTCCCTTACCCATTGGCCGGTCGTCGGCCACAGAAGGGGTGGCTTTCATTTTTTCCTCAAAGCGGGCTTTGAGCTTCATGCGGGCTTCTACTACCCTTTGTAATTTTTCCGGCTCTTCCATAAGTTGAAGTTAATATTTTCCTGGCATCTGCCTATACCCTTCTGTTTTAATAATTTACAGGCACCATAATTGATGAAAGGACAAATGCAAACCAGCATATTGTACTATGAGTAGACCAACTTACCCGGGCCACCCATACCCATTGGGCGCCACCTGGGATGGTGAAGGTGTGAACTTTGCCATATATTCAGAAAATGCCAGCAAAGTAGACTTATGCCTGTTTGATGAGCCCAAAGGCGCCGCCGAAAAGGAATGTGTAAGACTTACAGAACGCTCCAACCATGTATGGCATATTTACCTGCCCGGCGTTCAGCCAGGGCAGCTGTATGGCTATCGCATGGAAGGCCCTTATGAGCCGCAGCAGGGCCACCGCTTTAATCCGAACAAGCTCTTAATAGATCCATACGCAAAAGCTATTGCCGGTACCATTGAGTGGCATGATTCCCTTTTTGGTTATGAAATGGGACATCCTGAGGAAGACCTGAGCTTTAGCGCCACGGACAGCTCCCCCTTTGTACCCAAAAGCGTGGTGGTAGATGTGGCTTTTGACTGGGAGAGCGATAAACCTCCTAAAACGCCTTATCATCAAAGCGTGATCTATGAAACGCATGTAAAGGGCTTCACCAAGCTGCATCCTGACATACCGGAAAATGAGCGGGGCACCTATAAAGGCATGGCCCATCCCGCTGTCATTCAATATTTGAAGGAGCTGGGCATTACTGCCATTGAGCTGATGCCCGTGCATCACTTTGTTACAGACCGCCACCTGGCCGATAAAGGATTAACCAATTACTGGGGTTATAATACGATCGGTTTTTTTGCGCCGGATGTACGCTACTCCGCTTCCGGCATTTGCGGCGAGCAGGTACGCGAGTTTAAGGAAATGGTAAAGGCCCTGCACAAGGCAGGGATAGAAGTGATACTGGATGTGGTGTACAACCATACCGCAGAAGGTAATCACCTGGGTCCCACCCTCTCTTTCCGTGGTATTTCCAATGCAGACTACTACCGGTTAACAGAAGACAAACGTTATTACATGGATTATACGGGCACAGGCAATACCCTGAACGCCCGCCTCCCCAGCGTATTACGGCTTATTATGGACAGCCTGCGTTACTGGGTGCTGGATATGCATGTAGATGGTTTCCGCTTTGACCTGGCTGCCACCTTAGCGCGTGAGCTGCATGAAGTAGACCGGCTGAGCGCCTTCTTTGATATCATTCACCAGGATCCCGTGATATCCCAGGTAAAGCTGATAGCAGAGCCCTGGGATGTGGGCGAAGGCGGTTACCAGGTAGGCAAGTTCCCTGCAGGATGGGCTGAGTGGAATGGCAAGTACCGCGACAGCATACGTGACTACTGGCGTGGCGCAGACAGCACGCTGGCGGAATTTGCATCCCGCTTAACCGGCAGCGCAGACCTGTATAAAGAAGAATACCGCCGTCCAACAGCCAGCATCAATTTTATTACAGCACATGATGGCTTTACGCTGCACGACCTGGTATCCTATAACGATAAGCACAATGAGGCCAACGGAGAAAATAACCAGGATGGCGAAAGCCATAACCGCAGCTGGAACTGTGGCGCAGAAGGCTACACAGAAGATCCGCTGATCAATGGTTTACGGGAACGGCAAAAACGCAACCTGCTTACCACCCTGTTCCTTTCACAGGGTGTGCCTATGATAGTGGCGGGCGATGAAGCCGGCCGCACGCAGCAAGGTAACAACAACGCCTATTGCCAGGATAATGAGATCAGCTGGCTGCACTGGGATCAGCTGGATCAAAGCCTGCTGAACTATACCAAAAAGCTGATCCACCTGCGGCTTAAGCATCCGGCATTTTGCCGCCGGCGCTGGTTCCGTGGCCAGCCGGTAGAAGGTTCCGGCGTAGAAGATATTGGCTGGTTCTTACCGGAAGGCGCCGAAATGTCGGACGAGCACTGGGATACTGATTTTGCACGCTCCCTGGCGGTATACCTGAATGGGCGTGGCCTGCGCACCATTGGCCCCAAAGGAGAAAAGATAGTGGATGATAGCTTTTACATTATGCTGAATGCGCATCATGAACCCCTCTCATTTACGCTGCCAGCTGCATCCTACGGCGCTGAATGGCATATACTGCTGGATACCGGGCAGCCGGAAAAAGAGGAAGGTAAACAGGTATTTAAAGCCCAGAGCACTATGGAGATAGGCGGCCGTTCTATTGTAGTATTAATGCATGAAGAAAAACAGGCCAAAGAAAAAGCAAAACAACAGTAAATAGTGTGAATGTTTAATATAAAACAAGGGCCGGACAATTGTCCGGCCTTGTTTGCTTTATAATGGGTGCTGTGTTAAACTGATTCGCTTACCAGGAACGCTACGGGAAATTTTTCCAGCATGGCGGTGGGTAGCTGCCCGTTGGGCGTAGTTACTTCTTCCTGTGTAAATATATGTTTCCATTTCAGGGGTGCGCCTTCCGGTAAGGTCAGCGTTAAGGGTTCTTCTTCGCGGCCTGCATGGGTAGCGGCTATCAGCGGCGCTATTACCAGGCACCATTTATCCTGCTCTTTGCGGGCGTATGCAATTACGGAATGATCGTCGCGGTTATACACCGGCAGGTATTCCCCTTTTGAAAACAGGGAAGGGTGTGCACGCCTTGCCTGTAAAGCCTTCCAGGTAACATACAATTTTTCCATTCCTGCTGCACGGTGTGTATGCAAAAAGCTCAGTAAATTTTCCATACCGGCTTTTTCCTGCTGCTGCAGCTTAGCCAGCCATTGTTTACGCTGCGCATAATCTACCGGGCGGCGGTTATCCGGGTCAACAAAGCTCAGGTCCCACAGCTCGCAGCCCTGGTATATATCCGGTATGCCCGGTGCAGTGATCTTAATAAGTGTTTGCGTGAGCGAATAGATCTGCGCCTGCTGATTGATCTTCTCAAAGTAAGCGCCCATGCTATCTGTGAACGGATGGTCTGCTGCAAACAAATTTTCTATGAACCGTGTGCAGGCCTGTTCATATTCCTCATTTGGGGCCGACCAGTTGCTGTGCACCTTTGCTTCCCGTAATACTTTCGTGATGTAGGTAGTTAACCTTTCCTTAAATGCGGGCGTTACCACACCATCTGCCGGGAAGCCGGAAAGCACGGACTGGTAAATGAAGTATTCATCATTCATATCCGGCATAGCAGAAGCAGCGCCTTCCCCGCTGAAAGGTTTGTTCATGGTATGCCATTGCTGCACCTGTTGTATCCATTGGTTAGGATGTAAGGTGAGCGTGTTTAAACGGATACGTCCATCCTCTCCTCTTTTGGTATCGTGGGTAGCTGTAGCATTTAATGATAGCGGGTGGTAGCGCTGCCGGCTGCCTGCGTGTTCATGAAAACGGATCAGCGAGCATTTGCTGCCTTCCGGCGCATCGCCTACTTCGTTATGGGATATTAAGGCATTGTATACATAAAAGGTAGTGTCTTCCACGCCTTTGGCTGTGAGCGGGCCGGTAAACTGCATCATGCGTTGCAGGAACTTAATACCCTGCTCACTCTTTTTATCCAGCTGCCACCAGGAACGTATGAGCTCCAGTATTTTAGTAAGCTCCGGTTCACTGCGCAAAGCGCCGTCCATGGCATATTCCAGCAGGGAAAGGCTGCGGGTGCTCAGTGGCCATTGCTCCGGGTAAATGCGGTACACCGGCAGGTGTATCATCAGCAGGCCCAATGCTTTTTTCAATTGCTTTTCATTCACACGAATGTCGGCCAGGCCCAGGGTATAGCAATACCGCACCAGGTTATCCCACTCCCCTTCCATTTGCGTTTCCAGTATCAGCTGCTTTTTTTTGATCACCAGCTTATCATACTTAGCCAGGTCGGGGAACTGGCTGCGGTAGTTGCGTGCAATTTTTTCAAAGCCTTGCTGGTCGGTGAGCAGCTGGCTTACATCGCCCAGGAACTCATAGCCGGTGCTGCCCTGCAGCAGCCACTCCCGCGGCATGGTTTCATTACCGGCCAGTATTTTTTCTGCAATAATGTAACAGCGTGCGCCAAACAGCTCCCGCAGGCGGCGTATGTATTCACCTGGATTCCGCAGCCCGTCAATATGATCAATGCGCAGGCCCTGTATTAATCCCTGCTTATACATTTCATGCAAAAAGGTATGGTATTCATCAAAAACCTCCGGATCTTCCATGCGCAGGGCTATCAATCCATTCACCGTAAAAAAGCGGCGGTAGTTGATCCGCGTCTCTGCCTCCTGCCAAAAGGTGAACAGGTAGTATTGCTGATCCAGTAAAGCGGCCAGTAACGCTGCATCCTCATTCACCTGGTCTGTAAGCTGCTGCAGGCGTGTTTCATTTGCACGTGCAAACAACGATGCCTTTTGTTCCTCCCACTCTTTTACCGTGTGCGGTTTTTCAATACCTCTTTGTAAGGCCTGCAGCCATTCCTGCGTAGCAACATCTTCCTGCGGCAGCGCATTTAACAGCACTTCATATGCCGGCGCCGATAAAGGAAAAGCCAGCTCCCCGTACTGTACCTCCCAGCCTTGCGGTGAGAACAGGAGCTTTATTTCCCCCGCTTCCAGGCTGGCTGCTAACGGCTGTCCCAGGAAGGGCAGCATCAGTTTACCCGTTAACGTTGTATCCGGGTGCGCCCAGTCAATATCAAAATAATTATAGTAAGGTGAGTTAGGCCCCCTTTCCAGTACATCCATCAAACGGCTGTTGGCAGGGTGCAGGGCCATGTGGTTGGGTACAATGTCCTGGATCCAGTTCATACCCTTATCCTGCAGCTGCCGCTGTATGCTGTGCAGCTGATCAATAGTGCCAATGGCCGGGCTGATGGCATGCGGGTTGGTAACATCATAACCGTGCATGCTGCCGGGCGCCGCCTCAAAAATGGGCGATGCGTAAATGGTGGTAACACCCAGCTCATGTAAATAATCTATATGCTGCTCCAGGTCTTTAAACGTAAACTCACCGTTGAACTGTAAACGGTAAGTAGAGACTGGGGTAAATACATCATGCTTCATAACTCATCATTTCATTTCATAAACAATAGCAGACAAGGGCTGTAAGGTAATTACGCCACCCGCCGGTACGTCATCCTGCGCTATTGCGCCGGGGCCGTTCCATTGCAGGTGGGCGGAGTCAAACAATTTATGATAGGCTTTAAGTCCGGCAGGATGATAAGCCTCCTGCTCCTTACTGAAGTTCAGCACAATCAGCAACGCATCTTGCGCATCGTACTCCCGTTCCAGCACCAGCAGGCGCTCATTGATCACGGGGTGTACTTTGGAGCCGTTGCGCTCATGATATTTTAATGCGGGCCGTGTTTTCCTTAGCCCTATCAGGTAGCGGTAACAGGCCAGCAGGGTGGCATTCTCCGGTGTTTTAGTATCCCAGCTTAATTTGGCGGCATCAAATGTTCCCGGGGCCATGGGATCCGGCGCTTCACCGGCTGCATGAAAAGCAGCAAACTCTTTTTTACGGCCTTCGCGCACAGCGCTTACCAGCTCAGGATCTTCAAAAGAAGCAAAGAACGGGAAAGGATTTTTTTCGCCATACTCCTCACCCATAAACAGCAAAGGCACAAAGGGCGATAGCAACAAAGCAGCTGCTGCCAGCTTCAATGCTTCAAAAGGCACCAGCGTGCTTAAACGTTCGCCCAGCATACGGTTGCCCACCTGGTCGTGGTTTTGTATAAAGGCCACGAACTGGCTATAGGGCAGGTGCTCCGGCGCCAGGCCAAATTTACGTTTGCGGTGTGCGGAGTATTGCCCGGTATATACATACGCATCCGCATAAGACCTGGCCAGCAACTCCAGCTTACCAAAATCTTCATAGTAACCATTGGTTTCGCCGGTAAGGTGGCTATGCAGGGCATGGTGAAATTCATCTATCCACTGCCCCTGTAAGCCATAACCGCCGTTAGCTACCGGGGTAATGTAACGGGGGTTGTTCAGGTCCAGCTCTCCTATGAGTATTTTCTTTTTACCACAGCGTTGTTCCAGCTCATGTACGGCGGTAGTTAGTTCCTGTACAAAGTGCAGGGCGCTGCTGTCCCAATAGGCATGCACCGCATCCAGCCGCAGACCATCTATATGAAACTCATCCAGCCACATAAGCGCATTGGCAATGTAAAAGCTGCGCACACCATCGCTCCAGGCATCATCATAATTAATGGCCTGCCCCCAGGGTGTTTTATACTTATCTGTAAAGTAAGGGCCATAGTCATTAAAGTAGTTGCCTTCAGGTCCCTGGTGGTTGTATACCACATCCAGTATAACGGCTATGCCCATATTATGCGCAGCATCTACCAGCTTTTTCAGGTCGTTAATGCTGCCATAGGAATTTTGTAACGCAAAGGGGTATACGCCGTCATACCCCCAGTTACGGGAGCCGGGAAACTGTGCTACCGGCATAATTTCAATGGCGGTAATACCCAGCTCCTGCAAAGCGGGCAGGCGGCTGATGATGCCTTGCAGCGTGCCTTCCGGGCTAAAGGTACCGGTATGCAGCTCGTAAATGATCATCTGTTCCAGGTCCATACCTTTCCACTGATCATCTGTAAAAGTAAAGTCATTCGGGTCTGTAACTGCCGATGGGCCATGCACTCCTTCAGGTTGATGGCGCGATGCAGGATCGGGTCTTTTTCCTTCATCGTCCAGTATATAATAATACAGCGTGCCTGCTTTAATATTGGGCAGGGTTACCGACCAGTATCCGTCTGCATCCCGCTGCATTTCATGCGTAACATTTTGCTCCGGTAACAGTAAGCTCACTTTATTTCTTAAAGGCGCCCATACACGAAAACGGCATACGCCATTAGCGTTCAGCACTGCGCCGGGTTGTATATAAATTGTAGCCGTCATTTATTACTCCGCTTTCTGTTGTAAACAATTGTCCATTCTTCCAAACGTGCGGCCATAGCGTCGGTGAACTGGCCAGGCAGCATGCGCCAGCTCCAGTTATTACCTGCTACGGCAGGGGTGTTCATGCGGGCTTTTTCATCCAGCCCCAATACATCCTGCATTGGTAAAACGGCATGCTGCGCTACAGAGGCATATACCATTCTGCCCAGTACCTGCGCTACTTCTTCTTCTGTGATGGTTTGCCCGGTGTATAAGCATAGCCGTTCAATGTCCGCGGGGGCAGCATCCTGCCTGAACCATCCGCGGCTGGTATTATTATCATGCGTTCCGGTGTACACAAAAAAGTTGGGTGAATGATCGTGCGGGATATGCGGTGACTGTGGCATGTCTTCTCCAAAAGCAAACTGCAGCACTTTCATGCCGGGCAGTCTAAACTGGTCCCTTAGCTGCAGCACCGCATCATTAATATCGCCCAGGTCTTCTGCTACAAAAGGCATTTCCGGAAAAGCGGTTTGCAATGCATTAAAAAGGTCTGCACCCGGCCCGTTCTTCCACTCCCCTTCTACGGCGGTTGGCGCGCCGGCCGGCACTTCCCAGTAATTGGCAAATGCGCGGAAATGATCCAGCCGTAAAAGGTTGTACCATTCCAGGTTACGGCGTATGCGGCTTACCCACCATTTATAATTTTGTGTTTTTAAAACATCCCAGTTAAATACCGGCATATTCCATAGCTGCCCATCCTCATTGAAATAATCCGGTGGCACACCGGCTACGCCCTGCATGTTGCCTTCTTTATCTAACAGGAACAGGTTGCGGTTTGCCCACACGTCTGCAGCGTTGTAGCTGATGTAAAAAGGCAGATCGCCCAGCAATTGAATATGCCTTTCATTACAATAGCTTTTTAATGCATGCCATTGTTTATCGAACAGGAACTGCCAGAACCTTTCTTTTTCCTGCAGAATATGCAGCTCCGGTGCATCTGCTTTGGTACTGTCACGGTACTTCTTTTTCCACTCATACCAGGGCAGGCCTTTATGTAAAATTGTGAGGGATTGATAGCGTACAAAATCATCCAGCCAATAGGCATGCTGTTTACAAAAAGCCCGGTATGCTTTTTCAATAACTCTGAATTTTCCTTTACAATAATTTTCATAAGCCAGCTCCAGCAACCGGGATTTATTAGCGTATGCGCTTGAAAAATCAACTATACTATCAGCAGGCAGATGAAAAGACTTTAGTGATCTTTTATCCAGTAAACCATCATCAGCCAGGAGTTCCGGGCTTATCAGCATAATATTCCCTGCCATGGCGGAGGATGCGCTGTAAGGGGAATAACCTGCGCCGGCTGATGCGGGGCTCAACGGCAGCAGCTGCCATATTTGTTGTCCGCTACGGTACAGCTGGTCTGCAAAATCCCTGGCGGCGGGTCCGAGATCGCCAATACCAAAGGGGCCTGGTAAAGAAGTGATGTGCATTAAGATTCCTGCCTTTCTCACGGTAGTGTTACATGGGTCTATTAGTGCACTAAGGGTTCAAAACCAATGCCTAACTGAAAAACAGGAGATGCAGGTATCTGCTGCTGTTTATACCGATAAAGGTGTAGATAAAAATGCACTGATTGAGGAATATTTTTGGTGTGCTATAATTTGTTAGATAAATGAAATACTTTGCTGCCGACCTATGCCCGTCTGAGCTATTGAACAATTAACGTTAACCATTTTTTTATTCTTAAAACGCAATCCTATGCATAGAGCCTTTATTCTTGCCATTACCCTGGCAACCCTGGCAAGCTGTAGTAAGCACAATGATCTGACGACTGAAAAACCAGATACAGCAACGAACTCTCAAAAAGCAGCGCCGGTAAAAGCCCTCGCTGAAAGAACCATCAGCTTTAGCGGTATTAACTGGACGGTACGCGATGAAGCAGGCACCAGCGGCCCCGATGATAATTACTGGAGCAGCAGCACCAGTAACGTTTGGGTAGATGCCAGCGGCCACCTGCACATGAAGATCCGCAAAGATGCGGCCACCGGCCGCTGGTACTGCGCTGAAGTTACATCGCAGCAAAGTTTTGGTTACGGTACTTATGTTTGGAAAATTGAAGGCCGTGTAGACCAGCTGGACAAAAACATTGTGTTCGGCTTGTTTAACTACAAAGCGGGCGACGATGGCCATCATGAAGTGGATATTGAATTTGCACGCTGGGGTAACAATGCCTGGCCCAATTACAATTACACCGTATACCCTTCCAGCGGCGATCCAGACTCCAATGCACACCACGAATTTGAGCTGGCGTTGAACGGTACGTATACCACGCATACATTTTACCGCACCAGCAGCGCAGTTTCTTACCGGGGCTATCACGGCCATACGGAAGATATCAACAACTCTTTTTTCCCCTGGACCACGCCTGCGGGTTTCCCGGTTAGCACCCTTGCATTACCGGTACATATGAACCTGTGGCTGTTCAATCACCTGGCGCCTTCCAATGGCCAGGAAGTGGAGCTGATCATCCACCAGTTTATTTACAGACCGCTGTAATCGATTACGGCTAATAAGACGGGCATAGAAAACGGGGCTGGTTGCATTACCAGCCCCGTTTTTTAAGTAAAAAGGTAAAAGGTAAAAAGTAAAAATTGGTTGGTAGTACTGCATGTATATGACAGGAACCTATATGGCTTTTATAAGTAAAAATTAAATGTAAAAGTTAAAAAGGCGTCATTGCGGGGAGCAGGGCGGAAAGAGCGGCGAAGCAAACTCCTGCGTTGAATTGTATTCATTCAATAGCACTACCTGCATCCAGTTTTTAACTTTTACTTTTTTATTTTTTACTTTTTTCACTGCAATAGAAAATAGCATTGCGGAAAAGCGTAGTGTAGTTTACGTTATTAAACAGCTCCGGCGCGTGGCCCATAAAAATATATACGTTACGGGCCTTGTAATGAGGGTTAGTCCAGATCACGGGATGATCGCCCATTTTTTTAGCAGATGCAGGCGTATATGTTCCTTCATTTACACTGGCAATTACATGCACATTCGGCCGGGGGCTTTTATCGTAGGTATACCATTCCTCTTTCTCAATCAGAAAAGACGCCGGTATCCCCTTCATTACCGGGTGCTTGCTATCTTCTACCTGCACGGTACCATCTGCAAAATCAGGAATATAATCCTTAAAACGGATGCTGCCCATAAAACGGTAAAACCATTGCCATATAGGGTAGCCGTCAAACTCACCTAATAACGTAGCATGGTGAAACCCTATCCATCCCCCCTGTCCCGTGTTAATGTATTGCTCAAAAGCCTTTACTGCTTTTTCTTTCCAGGCATAGGGCGGATAATCCAGCTGAATAAAAAGCTGGTATTTTTTCAGGTAGGCTGCATCAATACTATCTGTGTTCTGTATGTAATCAATGGCAAAGCTGCTATCTGCCGCCAGCTGATCTAACCATACCCGCGCTGCTTTGGAATAAGCAATATGATGCCCGCCATTTTCTGCAATGGCCAGCACGCGGAGCCGTGGGCTTTGTGCGTGTGCCTGCAGCAGTAACAGCAGGGCACAACCCGTAAGCAGCAGTTGTTTCATTTTTTTATTTACAGCGGGAAGCCCCATTTAGCCAGCATTTCCCGGGTAGCAGCATAACTTTCGTGCAGCAGTCCGTTAATGCCTAAGTTCTCTGCCACGGATACAAACATGGCCCGGTCTTCTATATAGATCACTTCATCTGGTTTTACCAGCGCAATATCCAGCGCAATGCGGAAAATATCTGCATCAGGCTTGCGGAAGTGTACAAAACAGGAAGAAATAAAGAAATCTATAAACTTATTCAGCCCAAAGGTGCGGATGCGGTATTCATTCAGCTCCCGGCCCTCGTTGTTTACAATGGCCAGCTTTAGCTTATACTTCTCCTTGATCTGGCATATCATTTCAATCATTTCCGGGTACGCTTCCGTACGGCTGTACATAAAGTCTTTGAACTGCTGCCTGGAAAAAGAGCGGTGCTCATAAAATACAATACGGTCCAGGTATTCGTCCAGGGTCAGCTTTCCTTCCTCGTACGTATCAAAGGTAAGGTGATGACGTTCTTCAAATTCCAGCGGATCCAGCGAAAACTCACTGGCAGCCAGTTTGCGGGCAGCACGGTCCCAACCGTTGCTTAACAGTACGCCGCCAATATCCAGGAACAATGTGGTGATGGGAGATTTTTGTTGCATGATTTTAAAAGTAATAAAAATCTGAGAAATGCGGGGTAATTATAAGCTGCTTAACACCCGTTTTAATTTTAGTACGGCCTGCTCCATCTCTGCATGCTGAAAGCCGGTGAACCCTAACAGTAATCCCTGCGGTTGTTTAAAGCGGATAGTAAAGTCCTGCAACGGCTGCACAATAATATTGGCGGCTGCCGCTTTTTGCAGCAGCAGCTCCATATCGCAGGGTTGTTTTAACCAGCCAATAAGATGGATGCCTGTATCGGAAGGCGTAACGGTAATGTATTTGCCCACCTGTTTTTCCAGCAGCTGTAGCAGCTCCTCCTGCTGCTTTTTATACAGTGTGCGCATTTTGCGCAGGTGCCTTGCAAAGTGCCCTTCGTGCATAAACTGCGCTACAATGGCCTGGTCTATCACAGGACTTTGCCGGTCAATGGTGGATTTCAGCATCTTGAACTGTTTTGCCATATCTGCCGCAGGCAGCACCATGTAACCGATCCGCAATGCCGGGAACAATACTTTGCTGAAAGTGCCGATGTAGATCACATGCCCCTTATCATCCAGGCCCTTTAAAGCAGGCACCGGGCGGCCGTTATAACGGAACTCGCTGTCATAATCATCTTCCAGGATCCACATCTGGTGCTTGGCGGCCCATTGCAACAGCTTTAAACGTTCGCTTAAAGGCAGCGTGCCGCCCAGGGGGTATTGGTGAGAGGGGGTAACGTAGGTTAGCTTTGCATCCGGGTAGTGCTGCATGCCATAATCAATATCCAGCCCATACTCCGTTAACGGTACCGGGCATACGATACCGCCCCAGCGCGTAATAGCCGCCCTTCCGGAGCGGTAGCCGGGATCTTCCATCCAGCACTGGTCTCCCTTTTTTATCAGCAGCTGCGCTGCCAGGTTAATGGCCTGCCGCGATCCGTTCACGATCAGGATCTGGTCAGGCGAGCAAACAATAGAGCGGTTCACCCGCAGGTAATCGGCCAGGGCCTGCCGCAGTGGCAAATGTCCCTGTGTATCCAGGTACCCCAGGTATATCTTATGCAGATTACGGTAAATGTTAGCTGCTATGCGCGACCATACTTTAACGGGGAAATGCTGCATGTCCATTACGCAGCTTTGAAAAGGCAGCGGCGGTTCCAGGGAGCTGTCGCTCAGCAGGGTGCTTTCAGCCAGGGAAGCATCTTTATACTTCACCGTATTTGCCAGCGTTGTTTTCTTTTGTACCGGCGTTGGTACATATTTGCGTTGCACATTATCCAGCTGCATTACATAGGTGCCATCCCCCTTTTTACCTTCTAAAAAACCTTCCAGCATCAGCTGGTCATATGCCTGGAACACGCTGTTGCGCGATACGGAGAGCTCCACGGAAAGTGTGCGGGTGGCCGGCATGCGCTCCCCTGCTTTCAGATGCCCGTTAAAAATGGCCTGCTTGATCTGCTCATAGAGCTGGGAGTATAGCGGCATGCCATCCTGTTTGTTCAGGCGTATGAATGGCATAAAGATCTGCGGGGAGGTTTTGCTCATAATGGCCCTGTTAAAATTCTCAAAATGGCTCTTTTTCCGATGCCAATATACAATTACTTTTGTTCTGCATCACAAATGAAACGTCATGAAGATTGCATACGTGTGTTACGAAACACAGGAAAAATATGTTATTGAAACAATAGAAGATGAAGAAAGCCTGCTGCTGGCTTTTCTCTCCAATAAAGGCCTGAACATAGAACGCGTTATCTGGACAGATGCCGCTGTGCGCTGGGATGCTTATGACCTGCTGCTGGTAAAAGCGCCCTGGGATTATCATGAAAAAATTACGCAGTTCTACCAGTGGCTGGACCGGATTGCGGCCTTAAACATCCCTATGCTAAACCCGCAGCACATTATAAAATGGAACAGTGATAAACATTATTTAAAAGAAATGATTGATGCTGGTTTCAGCGTCATTCCTTCCGCCATCATAGAAAACGGAGCACCCGCAAGGCTTGCTCCGTTTTTCCAGCAATTCAACACAGAGCAGTTAATCATAAAACCCTGCGTTAGCGCCGGCGCCAAAGAAACCTTTACGGTTACGCCGGGTAATATGCAGGAAGTACAGCAACGCTTAACCGGCCTGCTGGAAAAAGAGGCTTTTATTGTGCAGCCTTTTATAAAGGAAATTGAAACCGAAGGGGAATGGTCGTTCATTTTCTTTAACGGCCAGTTTAGCCACTGCGTGGTAAAACGCCCGCGCTCAGGCGATTTCCGCGTGCAGCCCATGTATGGCGGCACCACGCATACCACTATCCCCCACCCTTTACATGTGCAGGAAGCGGCTGCTTTTGTGCAGCACTTTGCCAAAGGCTGCCTGTATGCCCGGGTAGATGGGGTAGTGATCAAGGGAGTGTTCACACTTATGGAGCTGGAGCTGATAGAACCTTACCTGTTCCTGGGCGATGTACCCAATGGATATGAAATTTATTACAATGCTTTAATGTTTAACTTAGCGCAGCGTACTGCTTCTTCCACCTTACAACCTTCCTGAGCCATGATACCCTTATCATCCCTCCTGTTGTTTATGCTGGCTGCCTTTGTAATGGTTATTACACCAGGACCTAACATGATATACCTGATATCCCGGTCTATTACCCAGGGTAAAAAGGCAGGGCTTATTTCCTTAGCCGGTGTGGCCTGCGGCTTTTTGTTCCATATTGTATTGGTATCATTCGGGCTAACGGCTATTTTATTTACCGTGCCCTATGCGTACATGGTATTAAAAACAACGGGTGTTATTTACCTGTTGTACCTGGCCTGGCAGGCGGTAAAACCCGGCAGCAAAAGTGTGTTTGAAACGCAAAAGAACCTGCAGGCCGATGGGCCGGCCAAACTATTCAGCATGGGGCTTTTCACCAATATGCTGAACCCCAAGGTGGCGGTATTTTACCTCTCCTTTTTTCCGCAGTTCATTAAACCGGAGTATGGCAATTTGCTGGCACAAAGCCTGCTGCTGGGTTTTACCCAGCTATGCATCAGCTTTACGGTAAATGGCAGTATTATTCTACTGGCATCGCGGGTAACCAAATGGTTTGCCGCTAATCCTAAATGGGTGCGGGTGCAGAAATGGTTTATGGCAAGCGTGCTTTCCGGCCTGGCGCTAAAAATGGCGCTGGATAAGGGAAAATAACCTATAAATGATGATCTACAATTACCCCGTTAACCAATAAGTTGTGCTGTTGCTTCGCCACTGTTCCATCAGCCGGGGTGCTTACCAGTACGGCTGCAGTAGCCGGCGGTAATACCAGCTCATAATTCCCCTGCACCGTTGCCGATATAAAATCATGGATAACGGTATTGTATAAACGCACCGGCTTATTCCCTACAGCTATTTGTACTGTTTTTGTTTGCGGGTAAGGGTTATAATACAGGAAGGTTGGATAGGCGTCTTCCCTGAAAAAGTCTGTTGCCAGTAAATTCAGCTGTAAAATACCCGGCACATTGGTGTTGCGGATAATGCTGCCAAAAATACCTACATGCCCGCTGCCATATACGCTGAACTGTGATACATCCGGGTTGCCCGGCGCCCATAACGGGCCATCGCCCTGCGCTACCGGCGCCTGTAAATGCGCATATTGCGGGTAAGAGGGTGAATGTATAATACCTTCATACCCTATTACTCCTTTGGTGATGGCAGCCTGCTGCGGAATGGTTTCATGATCGTCCGGCATGTATTGCGTGTAAAAGAAACGGGCGGCATTGGCTGCATGTAACATCCATTTTCCCATGGCATTGGCGTAGGATGCATCATAACGCACCAGCGGCATCAATGGCCAGGCAGCATCAAAAGTGTTCATTAAAAAACCATAGCCGCCGCGGTCCTGCGTATTACCTACAATACCGGAAATATCCAGCCCGTTCCAGCGGCCTACCAGCACGCCCCAGCCGCTGCGGCATTGGGCAGTGCCATCAAAGCTCCATTCCAGGAATTGCTGTACATTAAAATGTGCCCCCTGTTCTGCATTTAAACGCGCCGCCAGGTAAGCGGCGAAAGGCATAAATATTTCGTAAAAAGTATTGCTGCGCTGCTGTTCCAGTGTTCGTAATGCATGTACAGCGCCTTGCAGATAACGGGCATCCCCAAACTTTTTATAGGCTGCGTACAGCACGTATGCATGGCCTGCAGCAGCATCGGGCTGTTTGCAGATGGCATTTTCTTTAGGTTGCAGCTGGGCGTAATCGAAAAAGGAGTGATTATAGTTGCCCTGTAATACGGAATCTGCCTGGTAAAATTTTTCTGCAATGCGGTGCGCCAGCGTATCAAAGCCCGGTTGGCTGGGATAGTGGTCGTAAATAGCGTAGAATAACAGGTTGGGATATACGTCGTACCACCAGTCGCGCCCGTAACCGCCTCCCAGCAGCGCTACTTCCGGGCAGGTATTGTTCATCATAATATTCCAGCCGGTTTCCCGGTTAAAATAATTCTTAAGCATGCCCACGTAATTCAGGCCCTTGCTTTTATCAATGCCCACCAGTGTAGCGCCCAGGGTAGCCCCCATGGTGGCCAGCGCTTCATGGAACATGCCTTTGTTGTGCGTGCCCTGCCGCTGATCATCCAGCGCAGTAAATAAACCTACTACCGGCTGCGGAAAGTTATGGCCGCTGCTATCCCACCATACCAGGGGCCAGTGCGCACCGGTGGCATGAAAGTCGTACACGGTGCTATCAAAACGGCGGGCCATGGCGTACCAGTCAATGACCTGTAAGGGCTGGGGAATGGCCGGCATACTGTCTATACGCGCCAGGTGCTGCTGTATTACGGGAAAGCTTGCATTTTCCTTACAACCCGTTGCCAGGCCTACGCCCAGGAGCAGGCAAAGTAATTTTTGCATACGTGGAATTTGGTAATAAGATAATTAAAATTTACGAGGCGCTTACTACCATCTATAACACAAAAAGAAGATGCCTCAAAAATAAACGAAGGCTTGTTTAAACAACGGCCTGTCTCCATCAGCTACCCGAATAAAAAGGGCGTCTCTTCTTGTCGAGACACCCTCCAATGCTGATCATATTTACCAGCCTGTTTTACCCGGCTGTGCGCATAGCCTGTTTCTTTTCATCCACCGCTTCTGACAGCCACAGGAATCTATGCAGGAACTGGATGGTTTTATCTTCAAATGCCTTATCTAAGATTTCACCGGCTGCATTGATCTTTTCCTGCACAACCGGTACCAGCAGCATTGTTGGCAACGGAAAACCATACAGCGCCAGTATCAGCTGCTGCATTTGCAGGGCAGCGCGGATGCCACCCATTGGCCCGCCGCTTACGCTTACTGCGCCAATAGGCTTTTCTATAAATACGGAACGATCCACTTCTTCTGTAGCCCTTTTTAAAGCGGCAGCATAACCGCCGTGATATTCCGGCGACACAAACAGCATGGCATCTGCTGCCGCCAGCTTACTGCCAATGTTAGCCGGTACGCTGTTCGCATCTGCAAGGTCTATGATAAAAACTTCATGTGCAGAGAGCGTGCGGATCTTATTTTCTAATGCCAGCGCCACACCATGGGAACGCCTTCCCTGCCGTATGCTGCTGGATATAATTGCAATTTTCATATTCAGGAAGTTTAAGTAATAAAATAAATTATATAGCCGGCAATGTATTTATTCAAAAAAAAGCTATTCGAGGTTCTTCATTACTTTTTGCAGCAGCTCATCCAGGGTTTTTCTTTCCGTAACAGATAAACCCTTTACCGTTACATCATCCAGCTCCCCGCCTATTTTACCGGCCAGCTCAAGCGCGGCCTTGCCTTTAGCTGTGAGGTAAATGTGAGAGGAACGTTTATCTTCCTGGTCTGTTACTTTTTTAATGAGTCCGTTAGCCTCCATACGCCGTATCATGGTGGACATGGTGGCCTGCTGTATACAGATCTTTTCCGCCAGCTCCGACATGCTTTGCCCGTCCTTCTGCCACAGGCGGTACAGCAAAAAATCCTGCCCTTCGTAAATATTTACGGCTGACAGCATCTCGTTCTTCTTGTTGCGCCTGCGTTTGCAGATCTCAACAAACAGGAAGCCAATGCCGGTATAATGCTGATTTTCTTTCACAAAACAAAAGTAGGAAAAAATTACATAGCCGGCATAATAATTTTAAGTAGCCAGGGTTGCAGGGACTATTAAGTTATGATATTTTTGCTGGTAGCGTATATACGAAGTAAAAAGTAACGGCACAAATATTATCCCCGAACTGGCCAACTGTTATTCCAGACAGGCAACTATGCCCGTTCAGAAGAATTATTACATTCCATCCATAATGGTCACAATTTCGCTGGGTTTGCTCAGCAGCTTGTGAATGGGGCATGCTTTGGAAATTTCAAGCAGGCGGGCGCGCTGGCTGTCATCCAGTTCCCCCGTTATCGTTACCTCACAAAAAAAAGTATTGTTGCCCGAGGGCATCTGATCGCCCTTTACCAGGTCTACCTTTACTTTAATAGTATCTACCTTCCACTGTTTGCGCTGTACGTACATGCGCAGGGTGATAACTTTGCAGGAGGCCAGGGCCGTGCATACATAATCGCCCGGCGCAGGGCCGGTATCTGTACCGCCTGCTTCCGCCAGCTCATCGGCCAGCAGCTGGTGCTGGTGTACCTTAATTTCCGTTGAATAATTAGCGCCGGTGTTAACCGCTTCAGCAGTAGCTATAATCTTTGGCAAAGCAAATTGTTTTGTACAAGATACAATTATTCCGCAGCTGCTTCCGGGTTCCAGATATCTGCATAATTTTCCGGGTGGCGTTTGAACTGTGCATGCACATAAGGGCACAACGGCACCACCTGTAGCTGGTGTTCCCGCGCATAAGCCACCAGCGCATCCAGCAGCTGCCGGCCATATCCCTTGCCTTCTGCTTCCGGCAATACTTCTGTATGGTAAGCGGTGAGCGCCTTACCCGCTATGCCTATCACCATTTCTCCCATTTGCTGCTCACCTTCCAGCACATAAAAAGCGCCGTGTTGTTTTTGATTGAGCCTGATCTTAATTTCTGCCATATTAATAGTTTTGAAAATGCTCTTTCATTACCGCTTCTTCCTGCCGTATGCGGGTAATTAATGGTATCAGATATATTACCATTCCCACGCCTAATGTAACCCATGCATGCAGGAACACCGCAATGCCTATCAGCTCCGGTATCACGTTCAGGAAGTAGTTCGGATGTTTTATATATTTAAATAAGAATGAGCGGTTGAGTACATGGTGTGAGGCAGGCGCTATAATAAGCTTCACCGTCCATACGTGGCGTATGCTATAGATCACATAATACAGCATAAGAATGGAGAACACATAAATACCCAATCCCGCAAAGCTAATGGCATCAAAGAAAAAAGCGCCCCTACGGCCGCCTTCAATAGCCGCGGCAATGTAATAGGCAAAGTGGGCCAGCACTAAAAACGCAGAGTTCCTTTTGCCATATTCCACAGCGCCCATCTTTTTTAGTTTACGTTCATTACCGGTAGAAATAAAAATAGATAACAGACGGATAAATACAAAAGCATAAAAAATGAGGAGAGTTGTGGCTTCCATGGGTGCTGCTATAAGTCTTGCGCAAAGGTAGCCAAAAAATAGTTTAACTTAGCGCCCAGCCTTTATGTACGACATCCTGTTAACATACATTAGCCAGCGTTCAGTTACGCCCATTACAGCGGAACAGGCAGTCCTTATCCGCGATGCTTTCAAGCCTAAAAAGCTCCGTAAAAAACAATATCTGCTACAGGAAGGGGATGTATGTAAATACTTATCGTTTATGGTAAAGGGCGCTATGCGCCAATACTCCATAGATGAAAAAGGTAATGAACATATAGTACGTTTTGGTATTGAGCAATGGTGGATGGCAGACCGTGAAAGTTTTGAAATGCAAACCCCTAGCCGGTATAATATTGATGCCTGGGAAGAAACGGAGCTGTTACAGATCTCACGCTCCTCCTACCTTTCCTTACGCGATGCCGTACCGGCTGTTATGGAAATGACACAGGAGCTGGACAAACGCGGTTCCATTGCCGCACAAAAAAGGATCCAGGCTGTGATCAGCTACACGGCTGAAGAAAGGTACCTGGACCTTTTGAAAACACACCCCTATTTTCTGCAACGCTTTCCGCAGCATATGATCGCCTCTTACCTCGGCATTTCCGCTGAAACCCTGAGCCGGATCCGTAAACAGGCGCTTTCTAAATAATCTTCTTGATAAATGTCAAGCCCTTTTCTTGCTTTTTGTCATTCCGGGGCCCCTTGCTTCCGGCCTAATTTTGTGATGTAAAAAATCAATCACAATGTCAAAAACAGTTTTAATTACCGGCACCAGCACTGGTTTCGGTAAGCTCAGCGCCCTTACACTGGCCCAGGCCGGCCATACCGTTATAGCAGCCATGCGTGGCACCACCGGTAAAAATGCAGCCGTAGCACAGGAGCTGGCAGCGCTCCCCAACATTCATGTGGTGGAAATGGATATTACCAGCGATACATCCGTACAGAACGCCATCCAACAAACCCTGGCGCAGCACGGTAAAATAGATGTGCTGGTGAATAATGCAGCCGTTACTGGTTACGGCTTACTGGAAGCTTATTCGCTGAACCAGGTGCGTGAAATGCTGGATGTGAATTTATTCAGTGTGCTGCGCACCTACCAGGCGGTGCTGCCATCCATGCGTGAAAAAAAGAATGGGCTTATTATCAACATTACCAGCGGCGCCAGTGGCTTTACCATGCCTTTCATGATCCCTTATTTTATTTCAAAATTTGGTATAGAAACTATTACAGAAGGTATCCAGGAAGAGCTGAAAGCATTTGGTATTGAAAACGTATCCCTGCAGCCGGGCGTGTACCCTACGGAAATGAACAATGGGAGCAAAACAGGCGTAAATGCAGACCGGGAAGATATTATAGCCGCTTATGGCGAAAGCTCCGCACAGGCCTTCCAGGCATTAGGTACTGCTTTATTTGGAAAGATGGCCGCCTTTAAAATGGATCCCCAGGTGATCGCAGACGGTATACTGAAGCTGGTGAATATGGAAAAAGGCACACGCCCTTTACGTTTCCCGCTGGATGCTATTGCACAGGGCACCGACCAGGAATTTATTGATAGCCGCGCCGCTATTAAAAAACGCTGGTTAGCCGCTTATGGTTACCAGCCTTCGTGACCTAAACCAGGCTTATTGCAGCAAACGGGTAGCATCCCGTTTTGCTGCATATAAAACTTTCTTTTAACTTTCCTGCCTAAACCATATAAGGATGGAACAATCACAGTTATTTATAAAGATAGCCCTGCATGCATGGGAAATGAACATCAAACGTACCACCGCTATCTTCGATAGTTTAACAGATGAGCAGCTGTTAACAGAAATAGCACCGGGCCGTAACCGCGGTATCTATATTCTAGGCCACCTGGTAGCCGTGCATGACATGATGCTGCCCCTGCTTGACCTGGGCCAGCGGCAATACCTGCAGCTGGATGAAGCCTTTATTTCCAACCCGGACAAAGCTATTGCCGATCTGCCATCCGCGCAGGACCTGCGCGCTTACTGGACCAACATCAACCAAATATTAAGGGAACAGTTTAATAAGCTCACACCGGAAGAATGGCTGCAAAAACATACTATGATAACAGATGAAGATTTTGCAAAGGAGCCCCACCGCAACCGTTTAAGCGTATTGCTGAACCGCACTAATCATAACGCTTACCACCAGGGACAGCTGGCATGGGCTAAGAATAAATAGCTTATTGATACAGCTCCTGGCAGTTATTGCAGAAAAAACTACGGCGGTTGGTTTTACCCAGGTGTTGCTTTACCAGCGGAATATTGCAGCGCGGGCATGTCTTTTTCGTATGTGCCAGCCAGTGCTTTTTTAATACAAACGCTTTTTTCCATTCCAGGAAATCATAGCTGTACTGCACTGCTTCTTTGATCAGCAGGTTAAGCTGTTTGGCTGGCAGTTTACCAATAATGCTAAGCGGGTGCACCTGTATGCGGAACAGCACTTCATTTTTAATAATATTGCCGGAGCCTGCAAAAATATCCTGGTTCAGCAACGCATCGCAGGCCAGCATATCCGGCATGGCCAGCAGCTTTTTCTTTGCCGCTTTAGCATCCCAGCTTTCACTCAGCACATCGGCGCTCCAGTCATACACCTCATCTAACGGTTCGGTGATCAGCTTAATGGAGCAGGCATATAAATTCAGGGTACCGTTCTTAAACTGCAGGTACAGGCGGGGCGTTGTTTGCTTTTCCTGGCTGATCAGGTAAGAGCCGAATAACATAAAGTGTACCCGGATGGTGAACTTGGGAAAACAAATGAGGAAATGTTTACCCCAGCTTTTAAAATCCTTTACTACCTGGCCCTCGAGCTGGGGTAATTCCAGCCGGGTATTACCCCCGGCACTTATTACTTTTTTGCCTTTGAATAGTTGTACTGCTTCCTTTAATATTACAATGGACGGACCTTCCGGCATAATTTGCGTGTTTTGGCGTACCGGTATGTACACAAAAGGCGCGCCAGCCGCAAACCGTGCTTAACCGTGCACAATCTTATCCGTATACCAGTTCCGGTCATAATACACAAAAAAGGAAAGCCATATAATACGGGAAAGGCGCATCAGCAAAGGCTGCATAAGCAACAGCAGCACGGCATTCCCCCCTATCCACCAGAACAGGCGGTTATCATTTATGGATAAGCCTATCAGCACCCACCAGGCAATAAAGCTGGCCACACTAATGGCTACAGATAAAGCATAGCTCACGTACCCGGTGCCAAAGTAAAAACCGGTTTCCGGTTCTGAAGGCTGCCCGCATACATCACAATATGTTTTCATTTCCATAAAGTTCTTTAGGTTATAAGGATTGCTGTGCTTATATAATTTACCGGTACGGCAGCGCGGACATTTATTCTGTAATACGCTTAGCAGTAAATTCGGCTTGTTGGGATGATGTTCATGGGCACACATAGTATATAGTATTTTTAATGACTGAATTGTTTACGGAACGCTTCCGGTGTTAGCCCCGTGTTCTTTTTAAAGAACCGGTTGAAGTAGGAGTTATCCTGGAAGTTAAGATGCCAGGCAATTTCTGTAATGGTAAGCTCCTTATTCACCAGCAGGCGCTTGGCTTCCAGCAGCACACGGTCGCGGATCACTTCACCGGCGGTTTTACCCAGCAGGTCCTGGCACAGGGCATTCAGGTGGTTGGGCGTTATGTACAACAGCTCCGCATATTCTTTAGGCAAACGGATGGTGTTGTAATGCTGGTGAATGAGCTGCTGAAAGTTATTCAGCAGTAATTGTTTTTGCGGCGGTATATTATGCCGCATGCCTGTAGCGGTGCTGCGTTCCAGCTGAATAAAAAATTGCAGCAGGTAAGTGCGTATCATATCCAGCCCGCTCTCCCGCGGTTTTTCCAGCTCCTGCAGCATATGCTCAAACAGCTGCACCACGGTTTCCCGTAAAGTCGCCGGGATCTTTAACACGGCCGCTTCACTATCGCCTTTAAAAAAGTCAAAGCGCGCCAGGTATTGCTGATCATTTAAAAAGGATTGAAAAAAGGCCGGTGAAAAGTGCACCAGGTAACCTTCTACCCCACCCTCAAAATGCCAGCTGTGTACCTGTCCGGGTATCATAAAATATACCTGGTACGGCTGTACGGTAAAATGGGTAAAGTCGATGGTATGCGTACCGGCTCCTTTGGTGAACAGCACCAGGTGATAAAAGGAATGCCCGTGCTGGCTGTGCAGGTGCTGATGCTTTTGTACATAAGGGCCCAGGCGCTCCATCAGCAGGTCCTGCTGGGTATGACCCGGAATGATGCTGTAAATATCATATACCGGTATCTTTGTCTTTGCCATGGGTGATTGCTTTTGTACACAGCAAAGTTACAAAAGGCCCTGGCCTAACCGTGGGATCAAACAGGGTTCCTATGGTACTTTTTACTGATCCGGGGTATTTTCCCCGGCTATAAGGCTGGTAAAAGCAGTGACCAGTTCTGCTACTGCGGTTTTAGTTGCTGCATCCGTAATATGGCCATTGCCATCCACCTTTCCCTTTACCCCGCGGATCAGCAGCTGGGTAGCTGCGGTAAACCGGGATTCAATAGTTTTCATTACCAGCTGCAGGGCTTCATGCGCTTTATCGCCCATGGCCGATGCGGTAATAAGTGCCACCGGCTTGCCGGAAAAAATAGTGGTAGATACCATCCATTCCAGCGCGTTCTTTAAGCTGCCCGGTAAGGTGAACACGTATTCCGGTGTGCAGATCACCACACCATCGGCAGCCTGGATCTTATCACGGAATATTTGTACGGCAGGTGGTGCGGGGGTAACATCCAGGTCGGGGTTAAAATGCGGTAAGGTATCTATGGCCTGGTAGATCTCTACCTGCAGCCGGCCTTCGGCCAGGGAGGCAAAGGCTTTCAGCAGTTGCAGGTTGGCAGAATCTTTTCTTGTGCTGCCGGAAATAGCCAGCACTTTATATGGATGAGCGTTCATGCCGTAAATGTAAACATCCTTTCAAATAAAAACAGGCAGCAGCTTTTATGCCACCGCCTGTTTGCTTTTACAGGGTTGTTACCGGCTTAGCTAACCGGTATAATGTGCTGCGTAGCTTCCCTGCCGGCTATTAGAGGCAGGGTTACCTGCAATACGCCATCCACATACTTTGCAGCGATGTTTGCTGCATCAATGGACTCATTCAGCGTAAAGCTGCGCTCAAATCCTCCGCGGCTGTATTCCCGCCGTACCCAATCCGGGCGCGGAAAACCATCCGGTGGCGTGTAGGAAACAACCAGCTCGTTGCCCTTCACCTCCAGGTGAAAATGTTCCCGGATGCGGCCCGGGGCAAATACCAGCATTTCATAGCTGCTGTCTGTTTTGTAAATGTTCACGGCAGCTCTTTCCATTGAGCGGATAAGCAGGTGCCGGTTCCTGCCTCCGTAGTGTTGGCCTTTTGCGGCCCATGACTGATGGTAGTTCATGTTGTACTTTTTAAAAAGTGAAATAATAGTACTTCCCTTTGATGACGATTGAGCGGCAGAAATATTTTTTTTCCGTTATTTCCCTATAGGGTGGCGGATTTTAACGCATTGGCCCGCTTCTTGATTGTACTGGTTCGAGTAATTGAATTGCTGCAAATCCCTGCTAAATTGCCGCGTAGTATCAGATACTGTATTCGTTCATGCAGCGCAATAACACTAGCAGATTTCAACTAAAGCCCATACTAACGACACTGAAAAACCGGAATAATTTTATGAGACGGAACACCCTTCTGTTGACTGTTTTATTGTACCTGTTTATGGCACCTGTGCACGCACAGTTCCTGGATTCGCTACTTATTCAAGTAGGCACCACAGGTACTTTTGCCACTAAAGACTACCAGCCTTTGTGGATCACTGCACAACATTACGGCGCATTAACAGACCGTAAGTCAGACCTCTCTACCCAGGTAGGTTTCAGCAATATGCATGTGCTGGGTAACAATGATCAGTTTTACATCAAGTACGGCGCATACCTGAACAACAACGACCACTTTAAAAAAGTGTTCTTCCAGGAAGGCTACCTTAAGCTAGGCTATAAGAACCTGGAGCTGCGCGCCGGCCGTTATAACGAGATCATTGGCGAAGTAGATCCAGACCTTTCCAGCGGCTCACTGGGCGTAAGCGGCAATGCGCTGCCCATACCGCAGATCGGGCTTGCGTTAACCAATTATGTGGACGTTCCTTATACCAACGGCTGGTTACAGTTCAAAGGCCAGATCAGCCATGGCTGGATGGGCGACCATAACCAATTCGTACGCGATGCCTGGTATCACCAGAAAACCCTGTACCTGCGCGTAGGTAAGCAAAAGCTGAAAGTAGGCGCCGGCATAGAACACTTTGCCGTATGGGCCGGGCACCGGGATGGCTTGCCTAAGCTGGATAAATCATTCGGCGGCTTCTGGAATGTATTACTGGCTAAGGAAGCCAACGACGGCAGCGTTGGAGGCGATATACTGCCTAACCGCGCCGGCGACCACCGCGGGGTAATAGAAGGTACTATTGACTGGGAAAATGATGTTACCGGCATACATGCCTACATGCAAATGCCTTTTGAAACAGGCCAGGGTATTAACATCCGTAATATAGACCGGCTCTGGGGTGTAGCTTATACCAATAAACACGAAGATTCCTGGCTGAAGAAGGTAGTGGGTGAATTTATTTACACCAAGCAAATGAACGACTGGTACCTGATACGCCTGCGGGAAAGTTATTATAACAACGGTATTTACCTTACCGGCTGGGAATACCAGGACCGTATTGTAGGCACCCCGCTGTTCACCGACCGCAAAAAAGCCAGCGAATATTTCCCGGGACACATTGCGCCATTTGACTGGGGCGCGCCTGTTGATTCCTTCAAGGGCAAAGGCTGGAACATTGTAAATAACCGCGTGGTAGGCGGGCACCTGGGCGTTATGTACACCATTGCGAAAACAGTGAATGCCAAAACACGCCTCACCTTTACACAGAACTATGGCAATGCTTTACCCGGCGTATTCTCGCCTTCCAAATATGAGTTTTACGGTTTGCAGGAATTCAGCTACCAGCTGCCTTCCATTCCGCTGACCGTACGTGCCGGCCTGGGGCTGGACTGGGGAGAGCTGACAGATAATGTGGGAGGACTGCTGGGGGTTACCTGGTCGTTTGACCGGCGAACGCGGAATGAGTAGTGAATAATTAAGAATGAATAATTAATAGAATGCAGCGGTTCAGGAATGTGATCGCTGCATTTTGTTTTTAAGGGAATACAACGATTGGGATCCCTGGCATAGATTTGTACCTATTATTTAAAAATTTACATTTTATATTCTTGTAATAATACCTACTCCTACTGTAATTTACTTTTACATTGATCATTTTCATTTCCCAAACAACAATTCTCCTCCTTTTCACATTCATTTTAATCTCCAACAACACTGCATTCACTTTACCTTCCCTAAACCACGCCCCTCTTACCTGCTGTGTATACTTACGTTGCAAAAAGCACTCGCTCTCTCACTGCATTCACCCTCACATTTCCTAACAAACAATTCGTCTCTCTCTCACCGCCAGCACTTCCTCCTACTACTCTCCTCCTGCCAAAGCCAATACTTCTCCAAACAAAAAAGGATCCGGCGAAAACCGGATCCTTTTTCCTATTATCTGAAATAGTTAATCGTTTACAATGTATAAGCCGGGCGGTACGGGATCTTCACCAGTATCTCCACATTCTTCCCCGCCTCTACCGTTACATCAAAGCTGCCTTCATGCAGCTCTGCGATGTAAGAGATCAGGTAATAAATACGCTGGTTCAGCATTTCCGTATCAAAATGCATCTTGCCGCTGTCGTATGGTTTTTCGTACGACGAAAAGAAATAGCTGGCTGCATTGGCAGAAAAGCTGCCTTTGATCTCAAAATGATTTTCCTCGAAAATAAACCGCATTTCCGGCGACTCATTCGTAGGTGAGTTCTTCATCATCCAGAAAAAGATGTTCAGCACCATCTGCTTGATCAGAAACTCATCCACATAAGCATCTGCATGCTCCTTGTGCATCTCCATTTCCACGGTAGATCCAAAGAGCGTGTCATACGGCTCATCATGCATAAAGTTGCGCAGGAAAAAAACGATACTCGTTAAATTCTTTTTGGGTTCAAATGACTTATTTAAGATATGTTGAATGATCCTGACATTTTGCAGCTGGAACTCCAACTCTATCACCTGCGATTTAATGGCTCCTGCCTGCCGCGTTATTTTTCCGCTGGTTGCTTTCTCTCCCTGGCCCGGATTGCTGCTATTGCCACCGTACAGCTCAATAAGCTCTACGCTGGACAGGATGCTGGACAGGATCGATTTCAATTCATGAAAAATATCTTCGATCAAGCCTCTGCTTCCCAGCAGATCAAAACGATTTAAGGGTGAAGCTTTCATTGTCAAACCCGGATTTCTTGTGCCCAATGTTAAATGATCTTAGTGAATAAAGGGTTGCTATATGGTTCCCGCTTACATATCAGAATATAAACAATAATCTTCCCGTTTTTATTTTACTGCAAGTTTGCATCTTTTTAAAAAAATCACGCTACTGAAACAAGTACAATATACTGTTTTTTACGTTTATATGCCCGCTTTTTACTACTCATTACAAGGCGTTCGCCTTACTAGAATGCATTTTTATCGCCACGCACTGTATTCATTACAGTCATAAACATGATGCGCAGATCCAGGTACACAGACCAGTTTTCCATGTACCAGATATCGTGCTCAATACGTTTTTTCAGCTGGTGTTCTTCCGTGATCTCACCCCGGAAACCATTCACCTGTGCCCAGCCGGTAATACCGGGTTTCAAGAAGTGGCGCACCATGTACTGCTGAATAATACGGGAATATTCTTCCGTATGGCGCAGCATATGCGGGCGCGGCCCTACAATAGACATATCGCCCAGCAGCACGTTCAGGAACTGCGGCATTTCATCCAGGTTGGTTTTACGCAGGATGCGGCCAATGCGTGTAAAGCGGTTATCGTTCCGCGATGCCTGCTTTTCATTCGCATCCTTGTTCACCTTCATACTACGCAGCTTCAGGCAGCGGAAGGTTTGGTTATTACGGCCCGTACGGTGCTGAATGAAAAAGATAGGTCCTTTGGATTCCAGGCGTATCAACAGCGCCAGCAGCGGGATCAGCCAGCTTAGAATAAAAATGGTTACCAGCCCACTCACTGCAATATCAAAAATGCGTTTGCGGATACGATTGGCAATATCATCCAGCGGTTCGGAACGCAGGGAGATAATTGGAATATTATTGAAATAGTCAATGTATATCTGCCGGTTCACAAACATGCGGAAGTCCGGTACAAAACGGAAGCGGATAAAATGTTTCTCCGCCTCATGCGCCAGCGTGTACAGATACGGGAACTGCTCCGGCGACAGCGTAGAGTAGATCTCGCGGATGTTATTCGATTTAGCATACGGCACACAGTCTTCCAGGTTCCCGATCACCGGGTAGTAAGAAAGCTCATGCACTTTGCTGTACTCTTCAAAAAAACCTTCAAACTGCAGGTTGCTCTTTACATCCAGGAAACTATCCACCAGCCGCTTGGATACCTCATTGTAGCCCAGTATCACCACCTTCTTCTGAATAGCTTTACTGCGCAGAATGTAATTGGTGACCAGGTAAAACAGGAAACGGTTAATGAGCACCACCATCACAAACAGGGAGCAGTACAGGATCACGAAAATGCGCGAGTACAGCAACCGGTTCAGGAACAGGTAGGCCAGCAGGAATAACAGGAACAGGAAAATACTCTGTAATGTTTTACGCGCCACCCGCTCGTATGAGAGCTGCTGGCTGGCAAAATAAATACCGGTGGTATACAAGGCTACCATCCAGGCAATATTGGCGCCCAGCAAAAAAGTATCTACGTCAATATGAATAGCCAGGCCGTTCTGCCGCAGCCAGGATCTTACCAGGTAAAAAATTGCATTCAGTCCAATAAAGTCCAGCACCACGATCTGGATACTGCAAATTTTAAGATATCGGTCTAACATATAAAGATGTTGTCAAGGTTCTAATTTTCACTGTTCACTACCGCCTGTTCAAAGCGCGACATTATTTTGCCTATCGATAAGTAAGTTTCCGCGTATTCACGCGCATTCCGTGTAATAGTAGTTGTATCTGCATGGTCAACAGCCTGGTGCATGCCCTCATTCAGTGCCTGCTGGTCTTCTGCATTCACCAGCACCCCCATATTGTAACGGGCTACCAGCTCATACAGGCTGCTGCCGGGGTTAGCGGTGATCAGCGCCAGCCCGCCCACGGCCAGTATGGTAGTTAGTTTAGACGGCATTACCAGGTCGCTGGCATTGGCTTTTTGGATCACTAAATGTACATCCGCCATGTTCAGGAAGCGGTTGAACTTTTCAAACGGCTGCAGCGGGAAAAAGATCACCTGCTGCAAACCCATAGCAGCGGCCTGCTCTTCCAGCTTAGCTTTATACGGCCCCGATCCGCAGATCAGGAACTTCAGCTCCGGCCGGTTGGTAAAGGTTTTGGCCGCATGCAGTATAGCTTCCAGCCCCTGCTTTTCACCAATGGCGCCGGAGTATAAAATGATCTTGTCCGTTGGCGCAAAACCAAATTCCTGTTTCAGCGCCGCCCGGTTTTCCAGCGGGTGGAACAGGGAAACGTCCACCCAGTTGGGGAAGAAGAAAATATCCTTCCCTGCTTTTTCCTGTATTTTACGCATCATACCATCTGAAATACTACTTACAATATCCGCCTGCCTGAAAATGTACCGCTCCACGCCAAACAGCATTTTGATCAGCCCTTTGGATTTTATCATATTCAGGTCACGTGCGGCTTCTATCTGCATATCCTGTATGTGGTACATTACTTTGGCGCCGCGGAACTTTTTGTATAACACGGCCAGTAACCCCAAATGAAAAGGGGGCACCACCGCAATCACCACATCAAACTTCTTACCCGGCAGCAGCTGCATTACTTTAAAAAAGGCGCTCAGCGCAAAGGAAAAATCCAGCAGCATTCTTTTAGCGCCGGAAGGCGCTGCAGGCACGTACTGCGGGCAGCGGTGCACGCTTAGCTGCGCACTGCCATTAACAGTAGTGGGCACTGCCAGCATTTCCTTTTTATACCAGGATTTGCCTTTATCATACGGCGGTTGCACTTTCCACTGCGGGTAGTAGGGATAAGAGGTAACCACCGTACAGTCGTAACCGTTAGCTGCCAGCCAATGCATCATTTCGCCATTATACTTCCCGATACCAGTAGGTTCGGGTGCAAAATTTCCACCAATAAGCAGTACACGTTTTCCCATATATTTCTTAACTAACAACTATTCGATAATAACTCTTTCCCTTACTGCTACGGCAGGGTTGCCGGTATAAATGCTCCAGGCTTCCAGCTCCCTGGTAGCTACCGAGCTTACCGTTAAAATGGCATGGGTGCGGCATACCACACCCGGGCAAACCACGGATTGCGCGCCTATCCATACTCCGTCTTCTATTATGATCTTACCCAGCCGGTAAGGAAAATCACTTTTCTTGTAGTCATGGTTGCCGGTTAACAGCAGCGCACCCTGCGATACGCATACGTTATTACCCAGCACCACATCTTCCAGGTTATCTATCCATACCGATTCTCCTATCCAGCAATCGTCCCCAATGGTCAGGCGCCAGGGATTCTTGATCCGTACCTTTTGCTTGATCACCAGCCCCTTGCCTACTTTAGCGCCAAACATGCGCAGCAGCGCAGCTTTAAAGCTATAGGGCCAGGGAAAGGCGCTGTTCATAATACCATAGTTCAGAAAATGCCACGCCACTACCTTCAGCGTGCCTGCGCCTGCATTATAATGACCTGTTGTAAATTTTGCTAACTGCGTTTGCATTTTATGATTGCATGTTAAGTCTGCTCAAAAAAAAGCGGCACAAATATGCGCCAATAGCTGTTCCTGCGGTATTCAGCATCACATCGTCCACATCCGCTACTCCCAGGTGGGTTATATACTGCACAACCTCTATCAGCGCGCTGCTTAAAAAACCCAGCAGTATTACCCTTCGTATACTGGTAATGCGGAACACCATCATCAGGACAAAAGGAAAAGGCACAAACAGCAGTATGTTGCCTAAAAAGTTGCCCAGGAACAGCACCCAATGCACCAGGGCATTGTTGCCCTTGTAGTGTATCATATCATCCCAGGTACTTTTAAAAGGCGTTAGCTTGGTACGGTAAATGCCCTCTATGGGACGCTCCCGGCGGGCCGGCGCCCACAACACAATGTAAGAGAGTATAACGCCATACCCCAGTGCAGCCAATACCTTTAATCCTTTCATTCCACTACAATATTATAGTCGCGCTTTAACAGAGCCACCAGCTGTTCCCGGCTGCTGTCGCCGTTTAATTTTTCTTCAAATTCCTGCACATTCACATCCACCAGCAGGCGGTACCAGTACCCCTGCATAAAGTGAAAAATAAAACCCTGGTAGCCATCCAGGAAACCCAGGCGCATCACATACCGGAAAATGAAGTATAACAAAGCCCGCATGCTGGGCCTCATAGATGAATATACTTTTTCTTTCAAAAAGCGTTTGCGCTTGGCCTGCGGATCATTACTTTCCAGCAGGCGCCCATCCGTTCCCATAAAACCATACTTAATATTCAGCAGGTCTACCATTTCACGGATGGCGTAATTATTATGTTTGTTCACCCACCAATGAATGGAGTTCAGGTTATGATCCACAATATGCTCCTTGAACATGATGGTCTTACCTTCCGAAAGCACAATGTGCTCATCCATCCAGCGCTGTTCAATACTGCCCTTGCCTTTGCGCCATATACGCAGTAAGGTGTGCGGGTAAAAACCGCCATGCCGTATCCACTTATTTTTAAAGAACACTTTACGGCGTATATAAATGCCGCTTACCTCTTCCGGCACAGTGGCTAAACGGGTGTTGATCTCTGTGATCAGCGGCGGCTCCAGGTACTCATCTGCATCCATCCGCATTACCCAGGGCGTAGTAACCGGGCAGTTGTCTAATGCCCACTGAAACTGCACCGCGTAGTTGATCCATTTGTTCTGGTATACCTTAGCGCCATACTGCTTTGCAATCTCCACCGTATTATCTGTAGAGTATGCGTCAATAATGAAAATTTCATCAGTAATGCCGCGCAGGTTTTCCAGGCAGCGTCCTATATGTTTTGTTTCATTATAGGTGAGGATAATAACAGAGATATCCAACTTATTTACTGTTTTCGTACAATTCAACGTAATCCAAAGCCAGCTTGGTTTCGTTGAAGTCATTGTTTATTACATTCCTGGCTTCCCGTGATATCCTTGACCGTTCTTCCTGTGCATGGTAGGTAGCGGTAAGCTTTTCTGCCACTTCATCTATATTTTCAATACCGGTGATCCAGCCCAGGTTCTTTTCATTCACGTATTTGGATAAACCTACATTGTTGCTGATCAGCACCGGTGTGCCTACGTATAATGATTCTACTACTACGATCGCAAAATTCTCGTTCAGAGAGGTCAGCACAAACAGGTCAGATTCTGCAAAGAACTGGAACTTTTCTTCCGGCCCTTTCCAGCCCGCCCATTCTACCTTATCATCCATATCCAGCTCCTGCACCAGCAGCTGCAGCTTTTGCACATACTCATCCTCACCGGAACCCGCTATGCGCAGGCGGTAATTGAAACGCACGCGCGCCAGCGCATACAGCAATATTTCCAGCCCCTTCTTAGGATCTATACGCGATAAAAAGCTGATGGTAAAAACATGGTTGCTCTTACGTGTATAGTCTTTCACCGGCAGGTCCACCAGGTTAAACACCATGGCGCCATCATCCTTCCACTTAGGATTGTACTGTATGCTCTCCTGCCACTCCATGTGGGAGGATACATGCAGGAACGTATTTTTCAGCAACCCTTTTCCAATGGTATTATGGATCAGCTGTTTCTTTTTACTGTTATTAGCAGTAAGCACATAATCGCAGAACATACCGTGCGGCGACAGCACCGGTTTTACACCGCGCATGCGGCATACCATAGCGGCGCCTATTACCAGGAAGTTCCACCAGGAGTGAATGTGCACCACATCAAAGTCCCGCACCGTTTTCCAGGTAGCGCGGTACAGCGCAGGCGATACGTGCGTATGGTCTTTGGTAATGCGTTTAAAATATTTTACCGCCACGCCATTCACCATCACGGTTTCCCCCACAGGCACCTGCAGCTCTGTTTTGCCATTGGCCGTAGTGGTATACACGGTTACGGAATGCCCCAGCTGCACCAGGCGCTCTGCCAGCCTGGCTATCACCACTATGGGACCACCGTAAATGTAGGCGGGTTTGTAAGACGGTACTATGAATAATATTTTCATTTACTGCTTTGTTTCTTTAGTTGTTGGCAACGGTTTCTATGGCCTGCATGGCATTATTGATCATGGTGTTCATGGTAAGCTCCCTTTTCACATATTCCTTTGCATTGGCACTCATTAACTGGATCTCCGCATCCTGCAGGTTGTTCAGCTCCTTCAGGCAGGCGTCCACATCTTCAAATATCATTCCGTTATAGCCATCCTGTATATAACTGTACTCTACGCATTGCAGCAGCTCCGCGGTGCGCAGCAAAGTAAAAATGGGTTTGCCGTATGCCATGCCTTCCACAATGGAAAGTCCCACCCATCCCGGCTGAAAGTAAATATCTGCTGCGGCAAATAATTCATCCTTCTGCTGCCGGTCATATACGGCGCCAAAATCATATACATGTTTGTACGGAGAAAAATCCGGTTTCAGTTTACCATCGCCAATAATGATCACGCCGATCTTTTGCGGATCCAGGCGCTCAATGAGCTTCACCAGCAGGTCTACCCTTCTCCCCGGCTCATTAAACCGTGCGCAGTAAATAAGCACACGGGGTTGTGTAATGTTATACTTTGCTTTCACGGCCGCCTTATCCGGTAAGGCCAGCTGCAATATGCTTTCCACATCGGAGATAGTATTGCCCAGCGCATAACCTTTTACGCCCGGTACGGCACGCTGCCAGATCTCCTGCTCTTTTTTGGTGTAGAACCAGATACCGTCGGCCATACGTATCATGCACTTCAGTAAAAAATTAGGCTGCTGTTCTTCCCGCACATAGCGTTTTACCGATATACCGTGCCCCCATAAAATAACCTTACGGCGCAGGAAGGGCTTCATAAATAAAATGAACCAGGTGGAAAGGTGTGCGAAGTTTAACATCAGCACCAGCACCTTATAATCTTTCCTGAAAAATTTAAACGGGTTGTAAAGGATAAAAGGCCCTATGCTCACGGCGTTCACCGGTTTCACCGGCGTTTTTCCCTGCGCAAAATTGTTCTTTGACAGCTGCTCAGACTCATAGCAATACAGGTCAAATGCAGCTTTCTGCTGCAATTGGTTAAAGAATTGTTCCCGGTAATGGGGGATAAAAGGTTGTAGTATCGCTATCATGTTTAAGTACTCAGTTGCCCATAAAATATTTGCGTAAAGTGCTGTTCCGCGACATAATATCCGAAGTTGCAAAGCTCAGCAAATACGCTACCACTATCACTAATACGGTTGGTAAAAAGCCGCTCACCGGGTGTTTGGCAATGCCTAAGCCCGTTTTAATACCTTCCAGGAAAATGCCATGCACCAGGTAAATACCCATTGAATTATCTGACAGGCGTTTTATAAACCGGTTCTCCACTTTCACCTGGTATAATACCCAGGCAAACAGCACACCTATGAACAGGAAGGATACAAACAGGTGCGGTTTAAAATACTGCGCAATAAAAAGCAGCCCGGCCAGTATTGGCACCAGTATTTGCGCTGTTCTATCGTACCGGCTTTTAATAGTGTTGTAATTGAGATAATATAACATGCCTATGCTGGCCGATACCAGGGAAGGCACAAAATATAAGCGCAGGTGTTTGGTAAACCAGTCTGCCTGCTGCACACTTGCATTATTGGAAAAAATGATCACCAGCGCTATGATCACCACTGTCATTAAAGTAAGGTTGGCCTTGCGCACATTCTGCCCTGCCACTTTCAGAAATGGGAAAAAGATCAGGAACAGGTAGAACAGGTTTGGCAAATACCACAGCTGGTAAGAGCTGCCTTTGAACAGGAACATTTGCACCGGCGACAGCTCAAACGGCTCCTTCATATATACTGACTTGGCATAACGGATGCCCAGGTATATCAGTGTCCAGATAAAGAATGGGATCATGAGCCTTTTAAAGCGTGTCGATGCCATTTCATTAAAGCTTTGCAGCCTGCCGCCCGCCACCTGGCTTGCAAACAGGAAAAAGGAAATAGCTATAAATACCGGTACGGCATACTCATTCAGCCCGTTCAGCTTTTTGGTCCACAGATTGGTTTCACAACCATGTATCCATACTACGCTGAATGCAGCAATAGGCCGTATCAGGTCAAAACCCTTTACGTACAGCTTATCTTTAACTATGGGTTGCAGTAGTGCCATTATTTAAAACTATGTTACTTACATCATAACCATATATCAGGCGCTTGCCTTCGTGTATGGAATCAAAAGCTACCATGGTACCGTCTTTTTTCCAGCGGGGGTGCAGGTCGCAATGCAGGCCGCTGCGCGTAAAGGCCATCTGTTCCAGTGAAAAGGCTTTCATTACGCCCTTATCTACCCCGGTTAAATAAGCCGCCGATTCTTTCAGGTCCGGTTTGGTATCTATCATTTTATAGGTGCCCAGGTCCACACGTTTCTGTGTGCTGTACTGGAATAAGAACAGCACACGAATGCCGTTTTCATCCGGGTAGGTATCGCAGATCATCCAGTCGCGGTTAGCCGGGCAAAACATAGGATGCCCGTCTTCATTCACAATTCCTTTAGCCAGGAAAGCCGGTTCCGCATTATTCTCATCTTTGAACAGCAGCCAGTTAAAGGCAGCATTCGGCTTGGCCGCAGCGCCTTTGGGCTTTTTGTACATCAGCTTTTTTATCACCTTCTTAGCCTGTGAAATAAGGCCGGAAGGGATCATGCGGTACAGCAGGGAGCTTCTCAGCTTTTCCACGCCGCTGCCGGTGCGGCCCCAAATGGCAATATGCGTATCATCCTTCCAGTCAAAGTGGCTCAAAAAGCCGCTGGCCAGGCATTTCAGGTCTTTACCATCTACGCCGATGGTCATAAGGCGGGTGGTTTCGCCACCATCCTTTAACTTATAACGGTGCAGGAAAGCCAGGCGCGTTTGTGAAGGGTTCAGCAGCAAATGCGTCAAGTAGTGATTGTTACCCAGGTTAGGATTCAGCTGAAAATGAGCGATCTCCTTCAGGGATATCAGCAGGGAGGCTGCTTTGGTATGAATGTTATGCTTTACAATACCGGTGTTCTCTGAAACATGCTCATTGGCATAAGCATCCGGCAGGCCGGTATAGCCGTAGCCGCCTACACGGTACAGGCGGGCATAGTCCAGGCCAAAGGCCCAGCCATCGTCTGTGATCACGTGCGTGGAATGTTCCAGCTCCGTACATTCTTCGGTAGTAGTGTTATACACTTTGGAACGCCAGGCGCCGTTAATGCGATCATTTACCACAAACAGGTCGGTATTACCCACCCATTGCTGGCGGGCCCCCTGGGGGTAGTTGTAGGCGTAGGTTTCGCCCAGCTTTACAAAACTTTCATCGCCATTCACATAACCAATATCACAAGGCACATCCGGGTTGGGTGGTGTTAAAATATTATCAATGCGCAGGGCCAGTAGCTTGTCCCCCGCTGCGTTCCAGGCCACCAGGTCGTGGAAGCCAAAAAAGAAATTGCCCTTGCCTTTTGTTAAAACCTTTTCTTGCTGCATATAGAAATTCAAATAATTAAGTCATTTTGAGTGGCGCTTACTGGCCGGCCAGTACTACGCCTTTCTCCTGCTTCAGCTGGGCTGCCTTTTCAAAAAAGCGGCTGTCAATGCTGCTGATCACACTATCGGATGATAAATAATAATCGCTGATGTTGGATAACTTGGATAACAGCTCTTCTTTCACCACCTTCTTTACCAGGAACTCTGCACTGATCATATTACCGGTAAGGGATCTTATTTTTTTGTGCAGGGATGATCTGCGGTACAGCGGTATGTGCGTAGCTTCTGTATTATACAGCTGAATGGAGTGTAACCAGTCCATCCACTTAAACTCAGATACTTTGCCTCCTTCTGTAAAAGGAGTAGAGAGTACAAAACGGCTCCAGGGCACGCGCAATATGTCGGCCACAATAGCGCCGTGCATGGCTTCTGCAATTACAAATTTGGAAGCTGCTATTTCCCGCAGCGTGTGCTCCACGCCGTTCTCAGAACCCGGAGAAATGTAGTGGAAACCCAGCTTATCGCACAGGGCTTTCCAGTCAAAGAACTCCTGGGATTTGAAGTAAGGGATCACGCTTACCTCGTATTTCTTTTTGCTTTGCTGTATGTTATTGAACTCATTGGTAAGGCGCAGCGCGTACGCAGCATCTGCAATGTATTCATATGCATTATTGAAATTGCAGGCAGATAAAGGACCGCGCAGGAAACGGATGTCCCAGCTATCGTCCCAGGTAAAATTCTTATAGCCCGGGCGTATGCCGGTGCCAAACACGATCTTTCTTTTATTACCCAGCTCTTTGAATAAGGGCGAACCGTTATACAAAATGGAGCCAATGCCAATGAAGGCATCATTGTCAGGCTTTTCTTCCCCAAACAGCTTGGGCCACAACCAGCCATTCAGGTCATCCCCAAAATTTCCCTTCGGATCTTTGTAATAGATATAGTTCACTTGAAAAACTTTAAATTTTCTAATAACCGCGCGGCATGGGCCACCGGCTGTGGTGTATTCGGTATTCGGTAATTAATATCTTTTATAAACATGCTTTCCTTCTCACGAAAACACCTCACTGCTGCTGGCAGCAAATTGAACGGCGTATTGCGAGGCTATCCAGTTGGTAAAATCCACGGAACGGCGGTCCCAGCTATGTTCATCTATGCTCACATCCGTTTTCTGCAGCTTACCATCGGCCAGCGCAGCAATTAGTTTCGACAGGGTTTCAGGTTGGGTAGTATCAAAGTAATTGCCTTCATCACCGAATATTTCCTTAGGCTCCCCGATCTTACTGGTGAAGATGGGTTTCTTGAAAGGGATGTACATATAGATCTTGCTGGGGCAACGTGCCCAGTCCTGTACAGTATCATTTAGAGGGGAGATAAAAGCATCTGCTCTTTCAAAGTAAGAGCTTAGCTCATTTTCTTCAGTATAGCCTTTGAACTCAATATATTTTTCCAGCTGATGCTGTTGTACATAGGTCTTTGCTTCTTCCAGGTGGCGGCCCCTGCCCAGTAACAGCAGCTTTACATTCGGGCGTTCCTTCACTATTTGCTCCACTGCCTGCAGCATGGTGAACAGCCCGTAGTTACGGGTCATGGTGCCCATGTATAACAGCACGGTGTTATTTTTATAACGTTCGTTCAGATGATCCAGCAATATCTTTGGAGAATCTATAACCTCAGTATTAAATGCGTAGGGAGAATACAGGATGGGTAGCTTCTTTTTCATAAGCTGCTTAGCCATTTTATGATATTCCCGTTCCAGGTAGCGGCTGGCGCACAGCAACCCATCCGCATAAGAAACGGAATAATATTCCAGCGCACGCAGGGCTATTTTGCGCAGCCCTTTGTTATCGGGTATGGCAGAGGCCAGCTCAGAATGCTCTATCAGGATCCTGGTTTTTGATTGCAGCTTGCTTTTAATAATACGGTTGCGGAAGCTGAAAGAGCAGAAGTAAATAAAATCAGGACGGATCCTGTTCACCAGGTCGGTCTTCAGCTGCACTTCTTCTTTGGCGGAACACTCTTTGTAAAAATGTACCTCCACGTTTTCATTACATTCAATGGCAATACGGTTCCGGTTCTCCTCACTGTCCAGGGCAATAATAGATACTTCCCATCCCAGGGACTGCAAGGGGTTAGCCATTCCCAGCGCCCTTTTCATGGTAGCTATTGATTTAATATCGCCCAGCGTAATGAAACATATTTTCATCTGAAAAAATTTATACGGTTTAGTCAATTATTCACCTGTCGTTTTCACCATTCATTCGTCTTAGTTCAGCAGCAGTGGCTCCTTTTCTGCTTCATCCACCGGCTGCTCCTCATCCTCATCATCTTCCACATTAGGGCCATACAGCCAGTCATAATACCCGTTCATGAGTATACAGCCGGTAACCGGTATGGTAAACCGCAAATGCTGGAAGGGCGAGAACAGGAAGGTCCATAGCAGCCCAATGGTCAGCATTACATATAGCGGGTACAGGTTGGAATCCTGCGCGTGTAATACCAGCGTAAAGGCCATTTTCATGAGCCACCAGAAAATGAGGAATACGGCAATAAAACCGCCGATGCCGCAGCTGATCCAGCCGCCCATGAGCACAGAGTGGCTGGGTATGTAACGGTCCACGGAGTCGGCCTTCTTCAGGTCAAACTCACCGGTGCCCTCATCCTGGTATGATAATACGATCTTGTAATACTTCAGGTCTTTATCCAGCGCCCAGGAGCCATGGCCAAACAAAGGCTTATCGCCAATAGCGGTAATGGCCGCAAAGGTTTCACCACGGCCTGTTACCAGCAATTCAAAAGGATTATACGGGTTGTCCAGGCGCTTTATCTGGCTGCTGGAGTGCCCGCCTCCTATCTCATTACTAAGCACGGCATTCACGTAAAACACATAGGCCATTTCAAATACCGTAGCGCCTATGAATAGTATGGCAAAGATTTTTTGCCGGGTAATGCGTATACCGCGCGACATTACATAAATAATACCGGCGCCTACAAAGAACAGCATACCGGTGGAACGCGCATCATTGGCAAAACAGAGCAAACAGGCACAGGCCATAATGCCCATCATCAGCATTATTTTCCCCCGCTTGTACAGGTACACGGCTATTAATTGTAATGCAGATGCTATAATAGGAACGATCTTAAACTTAAAGAACGACATGTCCGAATCCACAATATCATCCGTGAAGAGGATATTCTTGATCATGGCAAAGAAGATATAGGTCATGACCGCAGATTCGGTATCCATCATTCTGAACAGCACTATAAAAGATATGATAGACATGATGGTGCCGGCCCAGCCACGCAAAAAGTTCTGCATGGAGTTATGCACTACAAATACATCCGTAATAAACTGGAACAGCAGCAGGGCCAGCAGCGCATAAACGATCTTCCGCAAATAGGGATAATCTTTAAAATCGCGGGCCTTAAAGGTAAAGGGCAGGGATAGCAACGCAACGATCTCGTTCCCTTTCAGCTGGCCTACCAGGGGAACATTCAGTGCGCTTCCCAGCGCATATGCCGCAATTTTGATCTTTTTAAACATCAGGTTCTTTTAACTGTTCACCATTTCACTTTTCACTTTCACCTTTGTTCCTCCCTGGCCATACAGTGTGTAGTTCAGCACCTGTTGCAGGCGCTGGGTGTTAACATCCGCACTGTATTCACGCATAAAATCCGCTCTTAATGCTTCTCCTATTGCTGCATCCCCATTGAAACTGAGGATCACTTTTTTAAATTCTTCCGGCGTATCGGCAATAATAAAATTCTTGCTGGCCACGCCTTCTACCCCCTTGGAAGTAGCGAGAATAGGCGTTCTCAGCGCCATGGCCTCCAGGCATTTTAGCCGGGTGCCGCTGCCATGCAGCAACGGAATAATTACACCGTTTGCTACTGATATATACCACTTCACATCATCCACCTTACCCAATGCTGTTATATTCTTAAAGCTCTCTGCCCCGGTGATCTGTTTCAGCGCTTCTTTGGAGCGCCTGCCTACTAACCAAATATCATACCTGTTGGCCAGCTCATCGTCCCAAACTTTTTCAATAAACCATTTCAGCCCCTGAAAGTTCATATACTGGCCAAAGTTGGCCGTCATTACCAATACTTTAGGTTGTTTTTGCCCGGTGAGCGCATATTCCTTTTCATCCAGGAAATTGGGAACAAAGAAAACGCGCTCCTTCGGAATAAATTTTTCATGGTACTTACGGTCATCCTCACTTACTACCAACAGGGCTGCAGCCTTTTTAAAGTACATGCGCTCATGCAGCTTTTCCAGCGTTAGCAGCTGAAAGCGGCGCAGCTTGGCAAACAGGTTGTTGGCGGGCACCTGCGCGGTGATCATGGGTTGCGCATTATGCGTGCCCAGCACCACCTCTATACCGCGGGAATTAAAATATTGTATATAATGGCCTATGTAACCATAGTCCAGCACTGCTACATCAATGGTATATTTTTCACATACCTCGTTAAACAGCTGCAGCACTTTGTTAGAGCGCTGGAAATAATTTTTACCGGCAATACGGTCCAGCAGGTCAAAATGCTTTTTCGGATGCGTGTAATATACTACATTGGGTATCTGGTAATTGGCCAGGTCCGTGTTCTCCTCATTCTGGATCAGCGCTATAATCTGGTGGCCCAGGCTGGCCAGGGCTTTGATCAGGTAATAGCTCCTGATCTTTTCTCCGCCATTGGCCGGAAAGGGTGATATGTCTGTGTAGAATAATATATTCATATTCCTTCTTATCAATTAGCCTTTGCAACCGGCAATCTGATGGGTAACTTGGAAAGTAACTTCATTATGATCCCTTCTATCTTCTCCTGTTCATAAGCCGTTAAGCCCAGGAACTTCACACATATAAAAATAGATAAGCTGCTTACAGCGCCGGTTACCAGCAACCGTACAAAACCCGGGTGCATTACCAGCTGCGGCAGCAGCGAGATGCCAAAGGCCAGCACCACGGGCATGAGCGAAGTAAGTACGCCTTTGCGTAAATAATCGCCTATTGCTAAGCCGGTGAGCTTATGTGCGGCCAGCACCCGGTAGCTGCAGGTAATGGCTTCTATACAAATGGCGCTTACCAGCACAACGTGCGGCGGCATGCCTGCTTTTAACAAAAAGTATGATACCGGTAAGTTCAGCATCAGTAACAAGCTTACCACCACCTGGTATACCTTGATCCTGCCTACGGATTGTATGGCTACCTGCAGCCCTACGGTAAGCTGTGTGATCAGCGATACTATAATGATCAGGCGGCAGAAAGCAATGGTATGATCCGGCACATTCTTCAGCCACAGCTTCAGAATAATGGGCATTTCAATGATCACCGGTATGGAAAAGAACGATAACAGAAAAAAGGAGAACTTACTGGCTATCATGGCCAGTCGTAACATCCTGGGCCGGTCGCCCATGCCCTCGCTTTTAATAATCTGCGGGTTCAGGGATTGCAGCATGGTTACTGAAAAGTAGCTTAGCTGCGAATTTACCTGGTTGGCTATGCCGTAAGCGGCGTTAATAATTGCGCCAAAGAATACGTTTAAGATCATAGCCAGCCCCTGGTTACGTGCTACCACACTGCCTGCGCCAAACATATTCCAGCCTGCGTAGGAAAACATTTCCCTTAACAGCCCTTTATTGAAATATTTGCGCACCTTCACCCGTGCCTCCTGGTATTTGGAAGAGCAGTACGTGCGTTTAATGATAAGGGAGATCACCGTCACAGCCGCTGTTAACGCGCCGTATATGATCAGCTTATCATATCCTGTGTACTGCAGGTAAATAGCGATGCCCAGCTTAGCCAGCGCTTCCCAGATGCCGATGGCTGCTATCAGGAACATATTTTCCCGTGCATTCAGCGTAGCATCATACGGTACGGAAACAATGGTAAAAAAGGTGCTGATCACCGTAAAATGAAATATTATTTTGGCGGTGCCCAACCTCGCTGCAGGTATATTCAATACCCGCTCAAAAAAGTACATCCCTGCCACCTCAAATATTATAACCAGCGTGATGCCCATCAGAAAATGGAGCAGCACGCTGGAGTTGAATACCTGTTTTAATTTTTCCTGGTCGCCGGCGCCTATATAAAAAGAAAGGTACCGTTGGGTGGAAATGGTCATGGCCACATTTAAAAAGGAAAGCATTACAATAACGCCGCTTACCAGGTTAAAAATGCCATAATCTTCTGCGCCCAGCGCATTTAATACAAGGCGGGTTGCATACAATGCAATAAACATTGTAATTAACATCCGCCCATACAGTGCGCCTGTGTTTAATACTACCCGGTTTGCTGCTTGCATTTACTAGCTATTGTTTTCCAGTTCCACTTTTAACCTTATACCCAAACTGAGTTATCCTACCAGGTGTTCCCACTGTGTTACATCTTTTTTACGGAACAATTGCACGTCGCTGGCTACCATTTCTTTTACCAGGGCAGGCAGGTCGTATTTAGGTTCCCAGCCTAATTTGGTTTTTGATTTGGTGGGATCGCCTATCAGCAGCTCTACTTCCGTAGGACGGAAATACCGCGGATCTACCGCTACCACTTCCTTACCTATTTCCAGCTGATATTCTTCATTATTGCAGGCAGCTATTACGCCTTTTTCTTCCACGCCTTCGCCGGTGAATTTTACTTCAATACCCAGTTCTGCAAACGACATGCGAACGAAATCACGTACAGGCGTAGTAATGCCGGTAGCAATTACATAATCTTCCGCAACATCCTGCTGCAGTATGCGCCACATAGCCTCTACATAATCTTTTGCATGGCCCCAGTCGCGGCGGGCATCCAGGTTACCTAAGTACAGTTTATCCTGCAGGCCCAGTGCAATAGCAGCTACGCCACGGGTAATTTTACGGGTTACAAAAGTTTCGCCACGCAGCGGGCTTTCATGGTTGAACAGAATACCGTTGCAGGCATACATACCATATGCTTCGCGGTAGTTCACCGTGATCCAGTATGCATACAGCTTAGCTACTGCATACGGGCTGCGGGGGTAAAAAGGAGTGGTTTCCTTCTGCGGTACTTCCTGTACTAAACCATACAGCTCTGAAGTGCTGGCCTGGTAAATACGGGTCTTTTTCTCCAGCTTCAGGATGCGCAGGGCTTCCAGTAAACGTAAAGTGCCAATACCGTCTGCATTTGCAGTGTATTCCGGAGTATCAAAGCTTACTTTCACATGGCTCATAGCAGCCAGGTTATAGATCTCATCGGGCTGTGTTTCCTGGATAATACGGATCAGGTTAGTACTGTCGGTCATATCACCATAGTGTAAGCGGAAACGCACGTTATCGCTGTGCGGGTCCTGGTACAGGTGATCAATACGTTCCGTGTTGATAAGGGATGCGCGGCGCTTTACACCATGCACCATGTATCCTTTTTCCAGCAACAGCTCTGCCAGATAGGCGCCATCTTGTCCTGTGATACCGGTAATTAAGGCAACTTTCATATTCGATTTTGTTTTATAAAAATATTTACTGAGGAGGGAGCAACCTCTTATTAACTATTAATTCTTAATTATTAATTCCATCAATTAAACCAGCACAGTTGTACTATTCGTGCGGGCCAAACCAATGCCGTAGTATATAAAGCCTTTCTTCTGCAGCGTTACATCATCATAAATATTACGGCCGTCAAACACTACCGCTGCTTTCACGGAGTCTTTAATACGGTTCCAGTCCGGCAGGCGGAACTCATTCCACTCTGTTACCAGCACTATACCATCTGCTCCGTTGGCAGCATCATACAGGTCGGTACCCCAGGTTACGCGCTCGCCCAGCTCTTTCTTGGCTTCATGCATAGCTACCGGATCAAACACCCGCACTTTTGCGCCGGCGTTTAACAAAGCCTCTATCAGCACAATGGATGGCGCTTCGCGCATATCATCCGTATTAGGCTTAAAGGATAAACCCCAGATGGCAAAGGTTTTGCCCTGCAGGTCGCTCTCAAAATGACGGTCTATTTTGTTGAACATTACTTTCTTCTGATCTTCATTCACCGCTTCTACGCTTTCCAGTATGCGCATAGCGTGGCCATACTCTTTACCGGTACGTACCAGCGCCTTCACATCCTTGGGAAAGCAGGAGCCGCCGTAACCAATACCGGGATATATAAAGCGGTCGCCTATACGCGGATCGCTGCCAATACCTTTGCGCACCTTGTTCACATCCGCACCGGTCAGCTCGCACAGGTTGGCAATATCATTCATGAAAGATATTTTGGTAGCCAGCATAGCGTTGGCGGCATACTTGGTCATTTCTGCAGAAGCAATGTCCATGAATACAATAGGACGGCCGTTCAGCACAAAGGGATGATACAGGTTCTCCAGCACCTGCTGCGCTTTTTCTGTGTTCACACCTACTACAATACGGTCGGGCTTCATAAAGTCGGCCACCGCAGCACCTTCTTTCAGGAACTCAGGGTTAGAGGCTACATCATAATCCAGCAGCTGGTCCCTTTCCTGTAAGGCCTGTTTAATGGCGCGGTTCACTTTCACTGCGGTACCAACTGGTACAGTGCTCTTGGTAACCACTACCAGGTAATTGGTCATAGAAGCGCCTATTTCCTTAGCTACCTGCAGTACATATTTCAGGTCAGCGCTGCCATCTTCACCGGGAGGGGTGCCTACGGCAATAAATGCCAGCTCAGCGCCCGGTATTACAGATGCCAGATCTGTGCTGAAGGACAGGCGGCCGTTCTGAAAGTTGCGGTGTACCACTTCTTCCAGGCCCGGCTCATATATGGGTAAAATTCCGTTCTGCAGATCTTTGATCTTGGCTTCATTCACATCCACACACACTACATTGGTGCCTACTTCTGCCAGGCAGGCGCCAGTCACTAATCCTACATATCCTGTTCCTACAACTATTACTTTCATGTTTCAGGTTGTTTTTGGGTAGTCAATTATTAATTACGAATTATTCAATTACGAATTACAAATGTTAATGCCTGCTGTTATACGAATAATCAATTACGTTTGTTCACTGTCCCACTCCATTCGTAATTCGTAATTGAATAATTCGTAATTCTATTTATGCCAGTTGTGTCTGTTTTTTCTTCAGGTAGTCCGCATAAGCCATTTCTATGCCATCTTTTAACCCGGTGCTGTGCTGCCAGCCCAGGCTATGCAGCTTGGCTACATCCATCAGCTTGCGGGGAGTACCGTCCGGCATAGTGGTATCAAATACCAGCTCACCTTCAAAACCTACCACTTCTTTTACGGTTTCTGCCAGCTCGCGGATGGTCAGGTCTTCACCGGTACCAATATTTACCAGCTCCTTACCATCATAATGCAGCATCAGGTACACACAGGCATCTGCCAGGTCATCGGCATACAGGAATTCGCGTTTAGGCGTGCCCGTACCCCATATAGTTACATTGGCTGCTTTGCTTTCCTTGGCTTCATGGAACTTGCGGATAAGCGCCGGCAGCACATGTGAATTTTCAGGATGGTAGTTATCACCTACGCCATACAGGTTGGTAGGCATAACGCTGATGAAGTTACAGCCGTATTGATCCCGGTAAGATTCGCACAGTTTAATACCGGCTATTTTGGCAATGGCGTAAGGTTCATTGGTATATTCCAGGGGACCGGTAAGCAGGCTGCTTTCCTGTAAAGGCTGGGGAGCCAGCTTGGGATAGATACAGGAGCTACCCAGGAACATGAGTTTAGTGGCCTGCTGCTGGTAAGCTGCATGTATAATGTTAGCTTCCATGATCAGGTTATCATACAAAAATTCTGCACGGTAAGTGTTATTGGCGTGTATACCGCCTACTTTGGCTGCAGCCAGGAATATAAAGTCCGGCTTTTCTGTTGCAAAAAATTCATTTACAGCAGCCTGGTTACGCAGGTCCAGCTCTGCAGACGTGCGGGTAATAATGTTCTGATAGCCTAAAGTTTCCAGTCTGCGCTTAATAGCACCACCCACCATTCCGCGATGGCCTGCGATGTAGATCTTATCCGTAAGGTTCATGTATAATAATAGTTAATAATTAATAATTAAGGAGCATGCTGTACAAAGGAATGAAAATTATCAATACTAACAGTTACAGCCAGGGCAAAGGGACTTCGGTTACTTTATTATACTGCTATACGATTATTAATTATTCATTCTTTATTCAGTAGCAGCGGTGTACATCGGTTTCTTGTACTACAATAATTCCGGTCTGTTCTCCTTCACCCATTGGTGCAGTTGTTTGATCTCCTGCCCTTTTCCTTTTTTCATGATCAGCAGCGCCTCCGGCGTGTTCACCACTACCAGGTTCTCTACCCCTACCAGCGCTACCAGCTTCTCTTTACCGATCACCATGTTATTACCGCTTTCAATAGATACGGCCTGATGGTTATGGTATTGATAATGCTGTACCAGCGCCTGTGCCAGGGCTTCGTAGCTGCCTACATCGCTCCACTCCATAGTGCTGGGCACTACTTTTACCTTATTGCTTTTTTCCATTACTGCGTAGTCAATGCTGGTAGAAGGTATTTCTTCCATAGCAGCCAGGCTTAGCTGGCCGGTACGCAGCCATTCATTGGCAGCAATGGCAGCTGTTTCATAAATTTCAGGTGCATACTTTTGCAGCTCCTGTAACAGGATGCCTGCCTTACAGCAAAAGATACCGCTGTTCCACAGGAAGTCGCCGCTCTGCAGCATGATGGTTGCATTTTCCACATCAGGCTTTTCAACAAAACGGATCACATCATGCCCGCTGTATTGTATATAGCCAAAACCGGTTTCCGGGTAGGTGGGCTGCAGGCCAATGGTTACCAGGCTATTGCCGGCAGCCAGCAGCTGGGCGGTTTCAATGGTTTGTGCGTAAATATCCGGTGTGCCTATCAGGTGGTCTGCAGGCGTGATCAGTAAAATAGTTTCCGGGGCAGATACAAACGCTGCCAGGGCTATAGCGGCAGCCGTGTTGCGGCCTACAGGTTCGGCCAGCATACGCAGGTTGGTAGCGCCGGCATGTAACAGCTGTTCTTCCACCGTAGCGGAATGTTGCTCATTCACAATAGCCAGCACACTGTCACAGGCCACCTGGTTGCGCAGGTAAGCCAGCTGCAGTAAGCTGTTGCCCTCAAACAGCGGTAACAGCTGTTTAGGCGTTTGTTTATTTGATAAGGGCCACAGGCGGGTTCCCGACCCACCACATAATATGATATGCTGCATCATAGTTCTTATAGTAGTATAATGGCTGTTGCCTGGTTATTGATGGTAAAGTCCTGCGTAAGGCGTTTCTGCTTCGCTGGGTACTGCATCGCTGCCGATCAGGATCACTTCTGTAGTTGGCAAAGTAGCCACCAGCGTGTAACCCAGGCTGGATAACTGTGCCTTAACCGTGTTCCTTCCAACCTCAATGATCCTTCCACGCTGGTGCATTAACGGACCTGATTTTACCTGGATCAGGTCATTTTCATGCAGGGGGAACTGTTCTACCGTTACATCCTTGTACTCGCGCAGGAAGCGTTTGATCAGTTCAATTTCATGATCAGGTATCATAGCCGGTTTACCCAGCCAGTACACGAAGTTCACAATGCCCTCTGTTTCGCGTACCACCCATTTCCTGCTTTCAGGTACTCTTACGAATACGTAGGATTTAAATAAGGGTTCACTGATCACTTTGCGGCGGTCACTCCATTGGCGCTCTACGGGGCTCATGGGGCAATAATTTTCCACGCGCTTGCGGGTGAGCAGATCAGCCACTTTCTTTTCCCATCTTGCTTTGGTATATACTGCATACCAAGTTGACATTTCCTGTTGCATGGGCATCTCATTTAAAAGTTTAATACTCTGGTTAACATTGCGCAGTTTCTATAACGAGGGATTTCTAAAGACAATGGTAATGCTATTGAATGCATTCTCATACTATTCGGTTTTTTTCAATAAAGACTCGTCATATCTTTTTCCTGGAATAGCTTCGCTCTCTCACTCACATGAGGAGCCGTTGGCAGCGCTATTCCGGGTGGTTTTAACTTTTGCAGCAGGTAGATCCCGCCGCTCTTACATTCCGGATGTAGGAACAGGATATAGATCCTGGATCCCGCTTTTACACCCGTTGTTATTATATGTTAAAAATCCCTTTCAAAAATTGTTTACGGCGGGTACCTTTTGCATCTTCAATATAGCCATAACCATAGCCATACCCGTTAGGTCCGTAACCCGTTACACCCCGCGGCTGAATACCGTTGAACACTAAGTTCAGGTTACCCAGCTCTTTACTCTGATACAGCTCGTTCACCATTTTCAGGTACAGCTTGGGCGTTACCTGGTGGCGGACTACATACAGCGTAGCATCGGCATAGGTAGCCAGCAGCCGCGCATCTGTAACCAGACCAACGGGGGCCGTATCAATGATCACATAGTCAAAACGTGCTTTCAGGTTAGTGATCAGCTTTTCCAGCTGACCATTTAATATGAGTTCTGTGGGATTAGGTGGTATTGCACCTGCCGGCAGTATAAAGAGATACTCGTTACCGGGAACAGGTTGCAGTATGCTTGCTATTTCCGCCTGTCCTACCAGGTAATTACTAATACCCGGTTCTCTGGACACGCCCAGCATTTTGCTGATCTGCGGTTTGCGCAGGTCAAACTCCAGCAGGGCTACCTTTTTCTTTACCAGTGATAAGCTGGTAGCCAGGTTAACGGATACGAAGCTTTTACCTTCGCCTGAAATGGATGATGTTACCAATAATGTTTTACGGTGGGAACTCCCGTTAGTGCCATTGCCGTTTAAGGAACCGTTCAGGTTATTCAGCCCTATGTAAGAGAGTGCCGTACGTAAGGTGCGGAACTGTTCTGCCACATAACTGCGTTTACCTTCAGCTATCACTATCGGTTGCTTGTTCACATCCTGCAATATCTCTGCCAGAATTGGCGCTTGCGTAGCTTTTTCTATTTCTGCGCGTGAGGTTACCTCCCGCTTCATCATATCCCGCAAGGTAATAAGGGCCGCAATAAAAGCCAGTCCTGCAAATACCGCTATGGCAAGTACCAGTGGTTTCTTGGGGCTTATTGGAATGGCCAGCGCTTCTGCCGCATCTACGATACGGCTGTCGGATACGGCAGCAGCAGATGCTACGGCTGTTTCCTCCCGCTTCTGTAACAGGAAAGTATAAATGTTATTCTTTATTTCCTGCTGACGGCTTACCTCAACAAAGGCTTTCTCTTTTTCCGGTACGCCTCTCAGCATGCCGTTATAGCGGCTGTTCTCCATTTGCAGCCTTGCCTGGCCCGCCAGTGTATTGGAGCGCAGGTTACGGACGTTCTGCAGTATGGCGGGTTTCAGCTGTGCTTCCTGGCGGCGCAGGCTTTCCAGTAAGGGACTATTCTCACCGGTGGTTTTGCGCAGTCTTTCCAGCTGCAATTCCGTTTCAGAAAGTTTGCTTACCAGCTCCAGCATCACAGGGTCCGATAAACCCAGTGTAGCCGGTACCGTGCTTTCACCCTCTTTGCGGCCTGCCACATAATGTTCTATAGAATCCAGCACGGAAAGCTGCATATTGCTTTCGGCCAGCTTGCGGTCATTTTCAGAAACGCTTTCCAGGAACAATTTGCTTTGCTCGGAAATATCTACTATCCCCTGCTGCTTTTTAAAAGTGGCTACCTGTGATTCTACCTGGCTTAATTCCTGGTTCACAATACGCAGGCGGTCATCTACAAAAGCCATGGTGTTGGAAGAGGTGCGGTTCTTATCTTCTATAGAGGCATTATTATATACCCGTACCAGCTCATTCAGAATATCTTCACCCCGCTCCGGCACTTCATCGCTGTAGCCCAGGGAAATAATAGTACCTGCCTTGGTGGTGGGATCTACTTTCAGGCTGCTTTGTAATAAACCTGCCAGTATCTTTTCACCGGCTATACGTACGGTGTAGATTTTACCGGTAATATCCACAGGCTTGCCGGGCTTGGGTGTGATCACCATTTTTCCCCACTGGGTAGAAACAGTATCATATAAAGGATAGGCCTTTTTACCCAATATTACGCGCTGGTGGGGGGCATCATAAACCATAGGAAGTATGGTATATGCCATGGGTTTTATAGAATCCGGCTCCAGGAATTTAAATCTTACGGGGCTGGCATCATAAGCTACGATGTCCCTTACCTTACCTTTTACAGATACTTCTGCAAACAGGTTCAGGTTACGGATCACAGCCCTGGCCAGTGTTCGGGATTTTATAATCTCAATTTCATTGTCAATTACTTTTTTGGAGCCTCCGATGTTCAGGGATTGCAGAATGTCTGCTTCATCAATTCCTGTTTTTTCATCTTTTACCAGCAAGGTAGCAGATACATAATATACAGGCGTTGTATAACGGAGGTAAACAAACGCTATGGTAAGCGCTATGATCACCGATAGTAAAAACAGCGGCCAGTAGGGCAGGTATCTTTGTCTGATCAATGCCATCAGATCAACCTGTTCCTCCTGTTGTTGCGCACGTCGGTTTGAATGTTGCATGTTTGTTCCAGGCCTCATCAAATTGGTTTATTCAATTTTAAAAAACAATCTCGATATGGTTTCGCATGAATATGGTCTGGTCTTCCGGGTTGCTGCCAATAAATGGCGGCGTTCTAGTTCAGTATAAGCCTGTCAAGTATGATCACCATCAGTGACAAGCCGCTGAAAACAATGGGTAATACTACGCGGCTTTTTTCACCGCTAAACTGTTTTGCCTTGTTAGGCTCAACATAAACTACATCATTTGATTGCAGGTAATAGTAGGGGGAGTTCAGGATATTTTTGTCATTCAGGTTCAACCTTTTGATGACCCGTTGACCTTCCTGGTCCCTGATCAGCAGCACATTCTCTTTCTTACCATATATGGTAATATCACCTGCCATCCCAATTGCCTCCAGTATAGAAATTTTCTCGTTTGTTACATTCACTACGGTGGGTCTTGTTACCTCTCCCAGCAACGTTACCCTATAGTTCAGAAAACGTACGCTTACTACCGGATCTACCAGCAGCTTACGCTGCACCAGCTGATCGCGTATATAATCGGTAAGCCCTTTCTTGGTCAAACCTTCTGCTTTAACAGGCCCCAGCACCGGGTACTGTATTAGCCCCTGCTGATCTACCAGGAAACCGCCTAAAGAAGCCGTATTCCCCGATGAAGCGCCGCCACCGCCGGACGGTGCTACTGTATTGGACGCATTATAAATAACAGCGTCCTCCGGATTCAGACTGCTTACAGTGATCTGCAGCACGTCATTTTTTTGTATCAGCGGTTCAAAATTCCCGTTTACTGTTATTGTAGTATCCCGTATGTCTTGTAAATAAAGTGTATGCTGCGGCGTACTGCACGATGCAAATAAAAAACTAACGATCATTAACCCTACAACAAGCAATTTTAAACTGGATTCCGTTCTCAGGTACATTTTAATGTTTATGTTGTTTAAAGCTTTACATGTTTAAGATTGCATGAGGGGCAGAGGCATCATTGTTCATCACTGTTGTTAACATCACATCACGATCATTATTTCACGCTACAATATTACTTCAACATGCCCCTGCTTACAACTACTTACTGAAGTATAAATACAACCTTCAGGTGATACCTCATTACTTATTAAAGTAGTGCGCCAAAACCGCACCCCGCTTGCATTAAATAAATATTAAATTTATCATTGAAGCGCCCGATATCATTGCCACAAACCAGCTAAAAAGATTGTTGGACCAGATCTTTGAAATTAACTCTGACTTGGAGGCCACATTTAATTTCTGGTAGATCTTTTTCAGGTGCTGGTTCACGGTGAATACCGTTACAAAAAGTTTATCGGCCATTTCCTTATAAGAGAATCCCTCCTTCAAAAGCGCCAGCAGCTCATATTCCCGCTTGGTAAGCTTATGCTTTATATTCTCCAGCGGATCTTTATTAATGTAGCTGATCAGCAGGTGCGCTGCCTTGGGCGATAAAGTGCCCCCCTGGTTTACGGTATCCAGTATAGAGTGATAGATCTCCATCAGGCGGCTGGTCTTTATTATATAACCACTGGCCCCTTTCTTAATAGATTCAATCACGTACTGTTTGCCATCATGGCCGGAAAGCACAATGATCTTGGCTTCCGGGTAGGTTTGCTTTAGCTCCTGCATACCTTGTATGCCGGATTCGCCAGGCAGGGAAATGTCCAGTAGTATAACCTTTACATCCGGATTCTTAAAAGGCAACGCCTTAAACTCCTCCATTGATTTGCAGGCAAACACTACCTTACATTCCTGAAAATCCTCCAGGAACTCCTTGTAATTGTTCAGCTGAAAATGGTTGTCCTCTATGATTCCAATATTGATCATCGTAATAAGGGTAACAATTGGTATGGACTTAATCGATATGGTTTTTCAATAATATAAGTCAAAGATAAAGCCTAATTCTCAAAGAAAAAACATCAAATTCACATAACCTTGAAACTGTATTAATTATACGTTAAGTTTTATACTATTGCAAGGTTATCCTCTTATTAAAAAAAATTACATTTGACTTACTGTTGTTAAAAACTGTTCACCTTATTACGAAATGATGTGCACTGCTCTTTTTTTGATATTACTGGCATAAGTAGTTCGTTCTTTCTCCTGTTTGATGCAATCTGTGTGCCTGATTTGTTGGTTATGACCTTAAATGCTACATACACATTAACATTTTATGTGCATGTTTGATTTACTTGAATAATAATAGCGTCTGTATCAATTCCCTTCCATCGTCTTCCATCTAAAAAATAAAAAAACAAATTCTTACTTATTTAAGTGATAACCGGAAACCATGCTTTCTTCTAACTGTATGGTTTCAAATGTTTACTTTATTTTCGGGCATGTAATTAGCCATGTCTGAAAAATGAAACCTCAACAGTCAATTATCATGCCATACGACCTGCTCATAGGTACACTCCCCTGCCCTGTTGTGGTGCAGCAGCACCCGCAAAGCCAGGTTATATACGCCAATGAAGCGGCGAAGGCGCTTTTTAAACAATTAATTAACACGAAAAGGGAAGTATTGTTATCAGATATTAAGATAATTTTACATGACATTTGCCAGACTGAAGGAAACGGTACCACTTTTGAAACCAGGCAACCTATCCCCGGTAAAAATACGCATCTATGGCTGGAGGTAACCACTACAACAGTAATGCAAGGCAAGGATCAATACAACGTATTTACTATTATTGACATTAGTGCCCGAAAAACCAAAGAATTATCCATGATCCAGTCCCTTGAAAAGGAAAAATCCCTCCATGAAATGAAATCCAACTTCATTTCCATGGCCTCCCACGAATTTAAAACACCGCTAACAGCCATCTCCTCTACCATAGACCTGCTGGAAACCAAGCTGCAGATGGATAACCTGCTGAACCCGTTCTACCAGCACAACATTTCCAAGATCTCCTCCGAAATATTTAAACTCAATACCATGCTCGATGAGATCCTGACCCTCAGCACCATTGTATCTAATAATATAGAGATCAAAAAACAGGCGGTGGATGTGGAGCAGGTGATCGCCGATATTAAATACCAATACTTTTCCGAACGCAAGGACGACCGGGTGCTGAACGTACAGGTATCCGGCGCCCCCCGTAAAATATATGCCGATAAGAACCAGCTGTCCAAGATCTTTACCAACCTGGTCGGCAATGCCTTTAAATACTCCACCGATAATCCGGTGCTGAAACTGCAGTTCCTGAAGAACAAGCTGGTGATCAGGGTAATGGATAAGGGCGTAGGCATTCCCCCGCAGGATATTCCCTACCTGTTCAACTCCTTTTACCGCGGCAGCAATGTGGATGGTATTGAAGGCACCGGCCTGGGGCTTTCCATTGTCAAAGACTTTGTTGAAAGGAACAACGGCACCATCCTTGTTGAAAGTGAAGAGAATAAAGGAACCTCATTTACCATTGTATTTAAATACCCGCCGGAAATTACGGCCCAGGCATGAATAGGACCATTCTGCTCATAGAAGATAAGCCCACCCTGTCGGATACGCTTAAAAGCCTGCTGGAACTATACCAGTACACTGTAATAGTGGCAGCTAATGGCGCAGAAGGCGTGCAGCAGGCCCGCCTGAACCACCCCGACCTGGTGATCAGCGACATATATATGCCTGTTTTGAACGGGTACGATATGCTGGAGCAGTTTAAGCAGGATGTAACCCTCTGTAACATTCCCGTAATTATGCTTACCGCCAAAACCGAAATAGAAGAAATAGACATGGCCCTGCAAAAAGGCGCAGACGGTTATGTGACCAAGCCCTTTGTTTTTAAGAACCTGCACGCTATTATCAAGAAATTCATTCACTGATCCTCCCCTGCGGATAAGAATATGTATTATTTTGGGAGCTTACCCAGGTTATTATGCAATACACATCCCTGCTGGCAGCCCTGCTATGCGTTACCCTCAGTGTAAACGCACAGCATAACTATCCCACACCTACACAAGGCACTTACCTTACCCGTAACTTTATATTTGAAAGCGGAGAGCAGCTGGATAGCCTGCGCCTGCATTATTATACCCTGGGCGCCCCGCAAAAGGACCCGAACGGGGTTGTAAAAAATGCAGTGCTCATACTGCACGGCACCAGCTCCGCGGCACACAACTTCCTGAGCCCCCAGTTTGCAGGCCAGCTGTTTGGCCCCGGCCAGCTGCTGGATGCCACCAAATACTTTATTATACTGGCAGATGGTATTGGCCACGGCAAGTCCAGCCGGCCCAGCGACGGCCTGCGCATGCAGTTCCCAAAATATACCTATAACGATATGGTGAAAGCCCAGCACCTGCTGCTTACCCAACACCTGGGCGTAAACCACTTACGGTTAATACTGGGCACTTCTATGGGTGCCATGCACGCCTGGGTATGGGGTTATACCTGGCCCGGTTTTGCAGATGCCCTGATGCCCCTGGCCAGCGCACCGGCTGAAATTGCCGGCCGTAACCGCATAATGCGGAAAATGGCTATAGACCTTATTGAAATGGACCCTGCCTGGAACCATGGCAACTATACTTCCCAGCCGGTAATGGGCCTTGCGGGCGCTACCTCCTCCTTCTTCTTCATGAACAGCAGCCCCCTGCACCTGCAGGAAAGCGCCCCTACCCGGGAGCAGGCAGATGCTATGGCCGCTAAAATAAGGGAAGGTAACCTGCACTCCCTGGATGCAAATGATGTGATCTATGCACTGGAAGCTTCCCGCAACTATAACCCTGCGCCTTACCTGTCAAAAATAAAAGCCACGGTATTTGCAGTTAATTCTGCAGACGACGAAATTAACCCGCCGGAACTGGGCATCATGGAGCGGGAAATAAAAAAGGTAGCAAAGGGGCGGTATATTTTATTACCGCTTACCGCCCGCACATCAGGGCATGGCACCAACTCAATGCCTGCCATATGGAATAATTACCTGCAGGAACTACTTCGGTTAACTCAACAGTAGCGGGTGGGGAGAATATTGCTGTGTCTGTACCAGAGTGTAGAAAAAAATCAACGTATAAGCGTAACCGTACCTTTAAGCTCCTGGTGGGCATTTCTACCGTCCGTATAGGTACATATATAAACATAGGTCTGCTGGTCCTGCGCAGCGCCTTTATAGGTACCATCCCACCCGGTTTGCCAGTTATTACCATCATAGATCACCATACCCCAGCGGTTAAAAATGCGGATGTGGTACTGGCTGATGTTGTCGTACACCTTTGGCCGGAACACATCATTACTCCCGTCGCCATTAGGGCTAAAGGCTGTGGGCATTATTAACGTACAGTTATTATAGGGCGAGGTTACGGCCACTGTACCGCTTACGGTGCATACACTCTGGTCTTTTACTTCATACGCATAATTACCCGGCGGCAGGTTGGCAAACACACTGTCTGTTTGCCAGGGGCCGCCATTTAGCCGGTAAGAGAATGGTGGTATACCTCCCTGCTGTACCTGCGGTATCAGCTGCCCGTTATTAGCGCCGCTGCAGCTGGCCGGCACCATGGCCACCTTTACCACGGGCAGCCGCTCTGCATCCACCGGTACGGCAGCGGTACCGCTAAAGCTGCATTGGTTGTTATCCATCACTTCATAATGATAGGTGTTGGCAGCCAGGTTGCTGAATACGCTGTCTGCCTGCCAGCTGCCGTTACCAAGCCGGTAGGTGAAAGGCGGCGTACCGCCCTGTACATGCGGCACAAGCTGCCCGCTGCTATCATTTTTACAAATGGCCGGTGTTACGGCTACCTGGGTGGATATAGGCGGCGGAGGCTGTACGTTTAATGCAAAGGTATCTGCACACAGCTGCTGGTCCTGCACTACCAGCTGGTATGGGCCGGGCGCTACCTGCCGGAAGGCCGGCGTATGGGAAGAGTCGCCGTTCAGGTAATAAACATAAGGCGGTACGCCCCCGGCTGCAGTAATATTGATCTGGCTTTGGTTATCACTGTAACAGGAGGAGGTGGCTACTTTCGCATCTGCAGTAAAGCCGGAGCCGGGTACTGTTACCTGCTTTTGCACCACCAGCCCGTTAGCGGCTTTGGCCGTTACCTGGTAGCTGCCTGGCGCAAGGCCGGTAACACGGGCTGTTTTGTAGTTACCGGGGCTCCAGGTATAATCATAAGGCGCCTGCCCGCCGGTGATCTTAATGGAAGCAGTGCCGGTATTGCTGTTATTACAGGAGGATGTGCTGTGCGTTTCCGTAACTACCGCTTGCTGAATTTCCTTTGACAGGCCATCGATCAGCACAGCCACACCTACCTTACTTTTATTGCAGGGCAGTGTAGGGTATGCCCACAGGGAAATGTATTTATAATCTTTATGCGGGGTAAAAACCGCGGTATAGGCTTTCCAGTTCTGGTGGGTAAATGGCCCGGACGACCATAACATTTCTGCTGTATCCTTTGGGCTGCTGCCCCCGAAAATAGCCAGGTTGCCATAACAGGTGTAAAAAGAATAAACGGTTACAAAGGCAAGGTTCAATGATAAAGTATAACGTAAACCTGCTTTCAGAGGGCTTTTCAGCACCTGTGCAATACCTTCTACCTTATCAGGGCCGCTATGCATACCTATATAATGCTGCCCGTCAACCGGAGGCAGCGTAACTGAAAACATGCCTGGCTGCACATCCGGCGTGCCGCTTATTTTATACCAGCCATGCGGTACCACATCTTTCCCGGAAGGTGTGCCTTCCATAGATGGATTTTGCAGCGGTATATTTTGTGCGCACAGTGGCAGCGTAATGCCAATAAGCAACAGGAACAGCAGTGCGATAATGCATAGGTTACGATTTTCCATAAAGATTGGTATGCGCCCTTTACAACAGGGTGCGGTAATCATTCACTGTACAACAGCAAATTGCTCAGGTAATATGGTTATGGCGGCTTAAACCGCTCTTCTCTAATGTTGTGCTCCCGTTGAATGGGAATAATGAATCCGATAAAAGTACAAATAAACGGATAGGGGAGTATTTACTACTTCCAGTAAAAACAGGGGCTAATATGTTAAGATTTTCTTAAAAAGCGCTACTGGCGGGCTTTGCAGGGAATGTTATTTATTAATGTCGGCAATATTTACTTTGCGTGGTTCGCCGGTTATAATCTCGGTAGTGGTGGTATACACGCGGTCGCCATTACCATAGTCCAGGTACATTTCCAGCGGTAATACCACGGGCGCATAAGATCCTTCAATGCGCATTTTCTCAATCTGGATCTTGTACTTATCCGGTATTAAGCCATAGGCATGGAACAGGGTATGCGGTTCCATAGGGATCCATACATGCGCGGTAATAAGGGAATGATTGGTGCCCTTTGCATTTACACGGGGATCATCTTTTGTGTTCTGCGCTACATATTCTTCACAGGCCACACCGGCCACTACCTTTTTGGCGCCGGTTTTTATAAGCTGGCTCAGGTAGCCGGTTTCACCGGGAAATACAGGTTCCATATTTTCCAGGTCCAGCTTTTCTTTATCACCGCTGGCTACTTTATTAATAGCGGTAATGCTTAGCTGTGATTCCCGCTGAAAATCTGCATAAAAGTGATAACGTGCAGAAGTGCTTTTGCTAAGCATTTGTATGCTGAACTGCGGGGCCTTGCTGCTGTAGTAGATCACAATATCCTGCCCGCCATCTGCTATTACCTGGTTACCCTGCAGGGCAGTGCTTTCCTGGTACACGGCTACATCAAATTCGTAAGTAGAGTCAATGGTTACTGCATCATCGCCGCCAATGACCAGGGATGGATCGGGTTTATGCGCAGCTGCCGCTTTCAGCGGATCGCCCTCCCCTTCTTCCTCTCCTTCAGCTTTTGCATGGGCGGTTTCATTATCGGCAGGTACTTCGGTGGTGCTTTTAGTGCCTTTTATTTTATCCGTCATTTTCTTTAACCACTGGGCCTGCACGGGAACGCAGCAGATGGTTAACCATATCAACAAGAGTAGCGGCTTTTTCATAGGAATATTTCAGGAGGCAAGATACAAATTATAAAAATATAAAATGTAATGCTGATTAAATCACCTCCAATGCCCATGGCGCCATTGCCATCCCCCGGGGTAACCTGCGGTCAGCTCACCATCAGGCTGCAGCCGCGCAGCGCGGAATTATCCAGGCGGCCCAGCACTTCAAAGCTGCCATCTGCATGCAGCCTGCCAATATCTTCTGTAGCAATGAACGCGCACGAATATACGTTGGCCAGGTCTATTACATTTATTACGCCGGCAGCCTGCGTGGTGAACAGCTGGAAAGGGTCGTTTTCATCGCGCAGCAATATCTTCATCCAGGGCGGGGTATTAAAAATGCCCTTGCCGTAAGAGTAGGCTTGCGACAGCAGCTCCGTCATACCATATTCCGCATGCACCGCGCTTACGCCTAGCCTTTCCTGTAAAAAGGCATGCACCTGCTCGCGGGTCCACTCCTCCCGCCGGCCTTTCATACCGCCGGTTTCCATTACAATGGTATGCTGCAGGGAAAGCCGGTATTTTTCTGCAAAGTCCAGCAGGCCAAAGGTTACACCTATCAGCAGCACCTTTTGCCCGCGGGCTTCCAGCTCCTGCAGCTGGGCATACAGCTTTTCATGCTCATACAGGTAAAACCCGCTGCCGGCATGGCCGCTGCGGCGTATCATTTCCTGCACCATTACTACCAGCGATGAGTGTTTACGTTCCAGGTAAGAAGGCAGCAAACCCACTACCACATAATCCGTTACCGGGCCGTAAAACTGCTCAAAGGCCGTTATAAAACTGCGTTCATACAAGCTGGCATCTTTTACCAGGTGACGGCTGTTAATGGTTTGCGTAGTACCGCTGCTTTCAAACACTAATTCCGGTTCAAACTGCCCGCATACCACGGCATGCGTTTTAAAGAACTGTATGGGTAAAAAAGGAATATCCGTAAGGGTTTGTACATGCTGCGGCTGTATATGCAGGGCATCTGTATAGGCCTGGTACAGGGCATTGTGCCGGTATTGGTAACGGAATAGCTCCAGCGCGGCGGGGATAAGGTCTGCCGCCTGCATATTAAAATCGGGTACCGGTATGTTACCGTTCATGTATCACTTTTAAAAACCGCACAAAGTTACGGCAGCTCAGGTAACAAAAGGCAGGCAAAACGCGTTATTAATATAAATAAATTAACGTACGTTTGTTATATGAAGAAAATACTTTTATTATCCACGGTAGTTTGCCTGATTTTCATGGCCTGTTCAAAGGATGGCGGATCAGGTACCAAACCAACGATAACCTTCAAGTCTTATTCTATCCCTTTTATTGTTGACAGCCTGGTAGATCAGTTTGACGCTACTTTCCAGGTTACAGACGGCGACGGGGACATTCAGAACAAATTCAATTTCCGCATAATTTTAGACAGTGATCCCTCCACATTGGAAGACTCTGTTTTTGAGCCCCGGCAAATGCCCAATATAGGCGCCCACAAAGGCAGTAAAGTAGATGCGGAAGTAATTTATACCCTGCTGGCATCCGATTTTAAGTTCTATGATCCCAATACCAAACCGGATAGCCTGCGCATGCAGGTGTTTATAGTGGATGATGAAGGACATAGCAGCGATACCATTACCACTCCCAAGCTGGCAATACTGAAAAATTAGTTCCAAAATATTTCACGTAGTTTGTGAAAGGATTCCTTTTTTACGGGAATCCTTTTATTTTTTAGCTTTACCCACTTTTTAAAGGCTGGCGGTTTTACAGGAGAACGTACCTGCAGCTGCACGCCATAGCAAACAAATACACGTATGGATAAAACGGTACAACTACAGAATAAGATAGCGGAAGCAGCCCTGGGCGGCGGCGAAGCCCGTATAGCATCCCAGCATAAAAAGGGTAAGCTAACTGCCCGCGAAAGACTGCAGCTGCTGCTGGATGAAGGCTCTTTTGAGGAGCTGGACATGCTGGTGGCTAACCGCAACCGCGGCCTTACCGCCGAACAGGAGCAATTCCTGGGCGATGGGGTGGTAACCGGTTACGGCACCATTCATGGCCGGCTGGTATACGTGTTTTCCCAGGACTTTACCGTGTATGGCGGCAGCTTATCAGAACCGCATGCCCGCAAGATCTGCAAGGTGATGGACCTGGCTATGCAGAACGGTGCGCCCATGATAGGTTTAAATGACAGCGGCGGCGCGCGCATACAGGAAGGCGTGGTAAGCCTGGGTGGCTATGCAGATATCTTTTACCGCAACACCCGCGCATCCGGCGTAATACCGCAAATATCCGCGGTAATGGGCCCCTGTGCCGGCGGCGCGGTATACTCCCCTGCCATTACAGATTTTATACTGATGGTGGAGCAAACCTCTTACATGTTTGTAACAGGGCCCAATGTAGTAAAAACCGTTACGCATGAAGAAGTAACGGCCGAAGAGCTGGGCGGCGCGCAAACACACGCCACCAAAAGCGGCGTTACACACTTTGCCTGTAATAATGAAGTAGAATGTATACAATATATAAAGCGCCTGTTAAGTTATGTGCCGCAGAACTGTGAGGAAGATGCGCCGGTATACCCCTACGAGCCGGCAGATGAGAACCGGGAAGCGCTGAACAGCATTATTCCCGAACATCCCAACCAGCCCTATGATATGAAGGAGGTGATTGCACAGATCACCGACACCGATAGCTTTTTTGAAGTACACCAGGGTTTTGCAGAGAACATTATTGTAGGCTTTGCGCTGATAGGTGGCCGCAGCATAGGCATTGTAGCCAACCAGCCCGCGCACCTGGCCGGTGTGCTTGACATACACGCCTCTGTAAAAGGCGCGCGCTTTACCCGCTTCTGCGATGCATTTAATATTCCGCTGTTAGTGCTGGTAGATGTGCCGGGCTTTTTACCGGGTACAGACCAGGAATGGAATGCCATTATCACCAACGGCGCTAAATTGTTGTATGCATTGAGTGAAGCAACAGTGCCCAAAATAACCGTTACCACCCGCAAAGCCTATGGCGGCGCGTATTGCGTAATGAACTCCAAACATATTGGCGCTGATCTGAACTTTGCTTTTCCGCAGGCAGAAATAGCAGTAATGGGCCCTAAAGGTGCGGTAGAGATCATTTTTAAACGGGAAATAGATGCCGCCGCAGATCCGGAAGCGCGTATGAATGAACTGGTGGCAGATTATACAGAACGGTTTGCCAATCCTTACCTGGCTGCAGAAAAGGGGTATATTGATGAAGTGATCATGCCGGACCAAACCCGTATTAAGCTAATGAAAGGCTTTAAAATGCTGGAGAATAAAGTGGTGAACATGCCAAGGAAAAAACACGGGAATATTCCTTTATAATGTGCAAATGTGCAGGTATGCAAATGTGCAAATGAAATATAACTTTGCGCTATAATCTGCACATCTGCATATTTACACACCGGCACATTAACTATGTTACGCTCAGTATTTAATTTTTTACTTTTCAGCTCTATCTATATTTCCCTGTGCGCAGTATTAATGGTATGGCAAACCAATGCGCTGCTGGGATTGCATTACGACTATTTCACGTACAACGCCTTTGTTTTCTTTTCCACCATTTGCAGCTATAACTTTCACTGGTACCTTACACCGGCGGAATACTCTACCTCGCAGCGCATTCTGTGGGGCGCGCGGCACAGGACCCTGATGGTGGTGTTTTACCTGGCAGGCGCGGTAGGTGCGCTCTGGTTTTTCTGGCAGCTAAAGGAACACTGGCTGCCGCTGGCCGGCGGTGCCGTGCTTACCTTTCTATACACAGCGCCCAAGCTGCCGCAACGCATTTTTGTATGGCTGCGTACCATAGCTATTGGCAAAACACTGTTCCTTACTTTTGTATGGACCTACGTAACTACCCTGCTGCCCGTGTTCATAGCCGGTACGCCAGTTACTGCGGCCGTTATTTATCTTACGCTGCATCGTTTTTTCCTGATCTATGCCATCTGCATTTTGTTTGATTACCGGGATGTGGAGTCTGATAAAAAAGAAGGTATCCGCAGCCTGATCACTATTCTTTCAGAGAAACAGCTGTTCTTAATATACTATATCTCCCTGCTGCTGGCAGCTGTAAGCGCCTTACTGCTATGGTCTTTTACAACGCCGGCCGTAATTGGTACCTTACTGGCGCCGGTGCTTATTACCGGTTTGCTTACCCGGAATGCAAAGTATAACCGCTCCGACTATATGTACTATTTTGTACTGGATGGATTGATGATGTTCTCAGCCCTGCTGCACCTGGCTATTAGCTTTTAGCGGTTGACCGTTGGTGATGATGTTCTGCTAAAGGCTAATAGCTAAAAGCTAACAGCTCAAAGTCAAAAGCTAACAGCTAAATGTATTTTCCTATTTTTGCCGGATAATCATGCAGAACATGGCTAAAAAACAAAAAACCGTACTGAGCAAAGAATCAATGACCTTTCTGAAGAATTACCTGAACAATCCCTCCCCTACAGGGTTTGAGAAGGAAGGTCAGAAAATGTGGCTGCAGTATATGCAACCCTATATTGACGAGCAGATCGTAGATGCCTATGGCTCTGCAGTAGGTATCATTAACCCGGATGCGCCTTTTAAAGTGGTGATTGAAGCCCATGCAGATGAGATCTCCTGGTTTGTGAACTATATTTCAGCAGAAGGTTTGATCTATGTGATCCGTAATGGTGGCTCTGATCAGCAGATAGCGCCCTCCAAACGGGTGAACATTCATACGGAAAAAGGTATTGTAAAAGCCGTTTTCGGCTGGCCTGCCATTCATACCCGTAACCGTAATCCGGATGGTAAAGAACCGCAACCCAAGGTGGATAACATTTTCCTGGATTGCGGCGCCCGCTCCAAGAAAGAGGTGGAAGACCTGGGTATTCATGTAGGCTGCGTGATCACCTTTGAAGATGGTTATGAAGAGCTGAACTACGACTATATTATTTGCCGCGCTATTGATAACCGTATTGGCGGCTTTATGATAGCAGAGGTAGCCCGCCTGCTGAAAGAAAATAAGCAGCAGCTGCCCTTTGGCCTGTACATTGTAAATGCCGTACAGGAAGAAGTAGGCCTGCGGGGTGCCGAAATGATAGCCAAACGTATTAAGGCCAATGTGGCCATTATTACGGATGTAACACACGACTCCACCACCCCCATGATCAATAAGAACGTGGAAGGCGAGATCCGTTGCGGCAATGGCCCGAGCATTACTTACGGCCCTGCGGTGCATAACATTCTCCGCGACCTGATCATTAAAACCGCGCAGAAGCACGATATTCCTTTCCAGCGCCATGCCGTGAGCCGCAGTACCGGTACCGATACAGATGCCTTTGCATATTCCAATGATGGTACTCCCTCTGCCCTTATTAGCCTGCCGCTGCGCTACATGCATACCACCGTGGAAATGGTAAAGAAAGAGGATATTGAGAATACCATTATGCTCATTTACCACACGCTGCTGAGCATTACGCCGAAGACGAATTTTAAATATTTGTGAGCAGAAAGCACAAAACATAAAGGATAAAGCATAAAGCTCCAATGCATTGAGCCTTATGCTTTATCCTTTCAGCTTTAAGCCCAGGCTTTCTGCTTTCTGCTTTGCGCTTTATGCTTTTTTCCGTACGTTTGCTTCCTATTAAATATTATACTTATGCAAGATGTGCAGATCCGTCATGACTGGACCATTGAAGAAATAAAAGCTATCTATAATACTCCGCTGCTGGAACTGATATTCCGCGCTGCCAGCGCACACCGCCAATACCAGGATACTGCAGAAGTACAGGTTTGTACCCTGCTGTCCATTAAAACCGGCGGCTGCTCCGAAGATTGTGCGTACTGCCCGCAGGCCGCCCGTTATAATACCGATATTAAAGTACATGGCCTGCTGCAGAAAGATACCGTGCTGGAATATGCCCGTAAAGCCCGGGAAGCCGGATCTACCCGCTTTTGCATGGGCGCTGCCTGGCGCGAGGTACGCGATAACCGCGACTTTGACCGTGTGTTGGATATGGTAAAAGGTGTAAATGAGCTGGGCATGGAAGTATGCTGCACCCTGGGTATGCTTACGGAAGAACAGGCGAAGAAGCTGGCAGATGCCGGTTTGTACGCCTATAACCACAACCTGGATACCTCAGATGAATATTATAGCGAGATCATTACCACCCGTACTTACGACGACCGCCTGCAAACGCTGGATAACGTGCGCAAAGCCGGTGTAAGCGTATGCTGCGGTGGTATTATAGGCCTGGGCGAAACCCATGAGGACCGCATTAAAATGCTGCACACCCTCAGCAATCTGCCCCAGCATCCCGAATCAGTGCCCATTAATGCGCTTACCCGCGTAAAAGGCACGCCGCTGGAGCATATGCCTAAAGTAGAGTTCTGGGATATGGTGCGCATGATAGCCACTACCCGCATCCTGATACCCAGCGCCATGGTACGCCTGAGCGCCGGCCGTGCAGAGATGAGCGTATCTGAACAGGCCCTGTGCTTTATGGCAGGCGCCAACTCCATCTTTACCGGTGAGAAGCTGCTGACCACAAAAAATCCTTCTTTTGAAGAAGACCATATGATGTTTGAGCTGTTGGGATTAAAAGCCAGAGAGGCTTTCAAAGAAGAGAAGGAAACCGCTGCTGCCTGTTAAAATTTAAAATGTAATGACTAAAAATAGAAAAGAGCGCCTGTAACAGGTGCTCTTTTCGTTTTGGATGGCTGCAAGCTTTTCAGGGTCTTGCCTGAATAGAAATGCCGTCTGCGCCGGCCCTTTCGCCGGATGCCTGGAAGCGGCGCTGCCGCTGACCTCTGTTTAAGACCGGAAATAACGCTCATGATCAACATCAGCGATCAGCCCGGGGCCTGTGGGCTCCCATCCCAGCTGTTCCCGGGTGCGCTGGCTGGAGGCCGGAACGTCCAGGCCTATGAAATGTGCAAACCAGCCAAAGTGGCCGGCAGCCTCCTCAGGGGTTTTAGCCACCACCGGCACATTCAGGCGCCGGCCAATTACAGTAGCAATGTCCCGGAAGGGCACACCCTCTTCAGCCACCGCGTGATACCGGGCGCCTGCAGCGCCCTTTTCCAGCACCAGCCGGTAAAGCCGGGCAGCATCTACCCGGTGCACGGCAGGCCAGCGGTTAAGGCCTCCGCCTACATAGGCTGAAACGCCTTTTTCGCGTGCAGCGCCAATAACCATCGGCACAAAACCATGATCACCATCGCCATGAACGGATGGCGGGAGGCGTACTATTGACACATGTACGCCGGTAGCCGCCACGGCAGCAGCTGTCTCCTCAGAAGCCACCCGTGGATTTGCGGTAGTGCTGGAGTTGGCCGGGGTTTCTTCAAGCCCCAGGCGGCCAGGGGCAAGGATCCCGATTGCGGAGGTAATAACCAGGGGACGGTCAGAGCCGGCAAGCGCAGCGCCCATCGCCTCAATAATGCGCCGGTCTGCTTCACAGCTTTCCTTGAATTTTGAGAAGTCGTGGTTAAAAGCGGTATGGATCACGCCATCCGACATAGCTGCGCCGCTGCGCAGGCTTTCCAGGTCGGTAAGGTCGCCCCGGTGCACGGCCGCACCAGCAGCGGCCAGTGATTTAGCCCCTTCCTCTGAGCGGGTCAGGCCCAGTACCTGGTGGCCCGCCCCTATTAATTCCTGTACAATAGCGGAGCCTACAAAACCCGTGGCCCCGGTGACAAAAACACGCATAGATTTGTTCTGTTTTAATAACAATTTGTAATCGATCCAATTATGTCACAAAATTGGGATGATGACGGCCCTTCAGCAAGGAGATTTGACACAACTTTTTGAGGTCATTTGACCTAATTTTGCCGTATCCAGCCGCCGGAATAATCAGTAAGAACAGCCTGGGAACGGCTATTTATCACTAAACGCTTACCTTTAAGTATGATAGATAATTTTGAAAGATTTATCACTTCTGAAACCGCTTGTACTAAAGATGAGGTGAAGCTCATATGTTCACTGGCAACGGAAAAAAAGTTACGCAGAAGGCAGCTGCTGATGCATGAGGGCGAAGTTTGCCGGTTTAAGGCCTTTGTGATAAAAGGCTTATTAAGAACCTACCGTACCGGCGATGACGGTGCGGAATATAATATGCGGTTTGCAGTTGAAAATGGCTGGATGCTGGACACGGAAAGCTACAATAGCCAGCTGCCATCCAAATATAATATTGAGGCGCTGGAAGATACGGCAGTACTATTATGGTCCCGGGAAACCATGGATAAAATATTTGAGGCTGTTCCTGCATTCAGGTCTTATTCAGAGAAGCTGAAAACCAGCAGCCACGATGCAAACCTGAACCGTATACTCATGAATATCAGCTATACGGCTGAAGAAAAATACCAGGAATTTGTTACTTCTTTCCCGGATGTTTTCAGGCGCATACCGCTGCATATGGTAGCGTCTTACCTGGGCGTGTCAAGAGAAACGTTAAGCCGTATCCGGCATGCACAGCTGAAGCGGCAAAAGGAGTTTAATGACAATGGGCAACAATAAAAAGAAAAGGCCGCTCCATTACCTCCGGAACGGCCTGTTTATTTAAATGTATTACCATCTCAATTCAAAAAATACTCCACTCCCAGCTTATACCCTTTCATGCCTAAGCCACAGATAGTGCCCACACATTTAGGCGCTATTAATGAAGTATGGCGGAACTCTTCCCGCGCATATACATTGCTGATGTGCACTTCTATCACCGGTGTTTTAATAGCTGCAATAGCATCCCGTATAGCTACAGAAGTATGCGTATAGCCGCCGGCGTTAAGCAGTATACCATCAGCGCTAAAACCCTGCTCATGCAGGTGATTAATGATCTCCCCTTCTACATTGCTTTGGAAATAGCTGAACTGCACTGTGGGATACAAGGTTTTCAAAGTAGCCAGGTAATCCTCAAAAGATTCGCTGCCATAAATACCCGGCTCCCGCTTTCCCAGCAGGTTTAGGTTAGGCCCGTTAATGATTGAAATATGCATGATATGAATTACGAATTATGAATTGTGTACTTCAAAACCTTCAGAGGTACAATTAAAAGCAAACGATGTATAAACCTAATTACGATTTATTCAATTACCAATATTAAACCCCAAAATATTCAGTAAAACACAAACAATAAATCAAAATAACCACCCACCACAATCAACCACTCCAATCCATTCGTAATTCGTAATTGAATAATTCGTAATTAACTGTTCCCCCACCTATACGTATCCAACTCTATCCCCGCCAGGTCCAGCACACGGTCGGTAACCGTAGCTGCCACTGCTTCCAGTGTAGCGGGCTGGCTGTAAAAAGAGGGGGTGGCCGGGCAAATAATACCACCGGCTTCTGTAACAGTTACCATATTACGCAGATGCACCAGGTTATAAGGCGTTTCCCGTACCACGCATATCAGCTTACGGCGCTCTTTCAGCACCACATCTGCAGCACGGGTAATAAGGTCATTGGAAACACCGGTAGCAATACGGCCCAGCGTACCCATGGAACATGGACAAATGATCATGGTCTTAAACTGCCCGGATCCGCTGGCAAAAGGCGCATGAAAATCCTGCTGGGTATAAAAACGGAATGGCTGCTGCGCATAGTCCTGGTTTCCCAGCTCTGTTTCCCATACGGTTTTGGCATTCTCCGTCATTACCACTGCCACGGTATCTATCTGCTCTGCCGCGGCCTGCAGTTTCTGCAAAAGCTGGCGGGCATATATGGAACCACTGGCGCCGGTAACAGCTACAACTATACGATGCTTCATTCTTTTGTATATATAGCGCAAAACTAGGAAATTTGCGCTATTGACAAGCATTACAAGCTATGATGCCTGTAACCGCTATCCTTTTCACCGCAGCAAATAACCGTCATGACAGGCAAACAGTCTTTTCTTAAAAAGTTATACCCGCTCATTATGCGCCTCTCCCGCTTGTTTGGCAGCAGGAATAAAACATTGTTTAATGAAGCGGGAAAACGGCCACCGGTACCGCTTTCATCCCTTACCATCATTGATAACCAGGGCAACCTGGTGCCTATGAGCAAGTTTAACGGCAAAAAATTATTGCTGGTGAATACAGCATCCGACTGCGGTTTTACCGGCCAGTATAAAGCGCTGCAACAGCTGCAGGAGCTAATGCCGGAGCTGGTGATCATTGGTTTTCCGGCCAATGATTTCAGTGAGCAGGAAAAAGGATCGGATAAGGAGATTGCACAGTTTTGCCAGGCCAATTACGGGGTTACGTTTATGCTGGCAGCTAAAAGCAGCGTAGTAAAGGGTGCGCAGCAAAACCAGGTGTTCCGCTGGCTGTCGGATATGAGTTACAATGGCTGGAACCAGCAGGCCCCGGAATGGAACTTTAGCAAGTACGTGGTAAATGCCTCCGGCGTGCTGTTGTATTATTTCGGACCCGCAGTATCGCCATTAAGTGAAGAGGTACTGGCGGCGCTGAGGTAAGAATTACGAATTAATCAATTACGAATTACGATCCCGCCAAAGCGGGACATAGCCTGCCCCGCCCAGCGGGGAATGCCTTTGAAAATAATTATGATTATGAATAAGTAGAACGCAGCGAAGAAGGTGCTAGATGAAGGATTGCGCCATTTACAATGCGAACGTTCACAGCCTGCCCTTCAAAGCGGGAATGCCATGAAAATAATAATGGCTATGAATAATTAGGAATATGATAAACCCTTATAACCCTATCAACCGCTAAAAATGCAAAAGCATTCATGAACATCATTCCAAAATGATCATGAATGCAATAACTTATGGGTATAAAATGCCTTCGATCACAGAGCTCTGCAATCAACCGCACCAATTAATTATTAACTATTAATTCTTAATTAGCTCCTTGAGGCTGTCCATCGAAATGCCGTTATGGCTTTCGTCATACACGCAAGCTCCATTGCGGATCAGTAATACCTGGGGCGATTCGTGCTCCACGGCATAATCCTGGGCAATTTTATTGGAAATATTGCGGTGCCTGATCAGGTCAAGGTAGTAAAAGTCCACATCTCCGGGCGCTTCGGCGCGCTCTAACCGGGATTTAACCATCGAACTAATGGAACAGCGGGTGCTGTGCTTAAAAATAACCACCGGCTGCTGGGCCGATGCTGCTTTAATTTGTTCTAGTTGTGATTCGCTGTCTAGCGTCTTCCAGTTCATTTCCTAACACTCCTTACTTTTTTCAGCCGGTACCGATTTCGATATCTTCATCGGGCAGCCCAGCTTCGAATGCGTTGCACACGAGGTAAATAATACTGCAAAGATACCAATAAGGCCGGCAACGCCCAACATTTTAACATGAGATCTCATGATTGGAAATTTAATCTTTAAACGAAAATTCATAGGGAAAGCGTATAAAATCTTTTTTAATCGTGCTTAGTAACGTTACTTTGCAAATATAAAAAATATATTAAAGAAAACAACAAGATGTGTGAGCAGTGGTTTATCCTGATTGTCATTAAAATTAGCACTGGATCCTGCTTCAAACTTCCTACTGTCCAATTATGAAAGTTCACTTTATTGCCATTGGCGGCAGCGTTATGCACCAGTTGGCCATTGCGCTGCATCATAAAGGCTACCAGGTAACAGGCAGCGATGATGAAATATTTGAGCCGGCCCTTAGCAACCTTGCAAAGGTAGGGATTTTACCGGTTTCTACGGGCTGGGATGCCAATCGTATTACAGCCGGCCTGGATGCCGTTATCCTGGGTATGCACGCCCGGGCCGATAATCCGGAACTAAAACGTGCACAGGAGCTGGGCCTTAAGATCTATTCCTTCCCGGAATATATTTACCAGGAAAGCCGGCAAAAGCAACGGGTAGTAATAGGCGGCAGCCACGGCAAAACCACCATTACCGCCATGATCATGCATGTGCTGCAGGCACAGCAAAAGGCGTTCGACTACCTGGTAGGCGCCCGCCTGGAGGGCTTTCCCCAGTCGGTGAACATTACCGATGCCCCGCTGATCGTATGTGAGGGCGATGAATACCCGGCTTCCGTAATAGAAAAACGGCCCAAATTCCATTTCCTGCACCCGCATATTGCTGTGCTCAGCGGTATTGCCTGGGACCATATTAACGTATTTCCCACTTTTGATAATTACCTCGAACAGTTTGCCATTTTTATCCGGCAAATGGAGCCCGGCCACATCCTCATATATAATAGTACCGATGAGGTGCTGAGCGCGCTGGTAGACAAAGAAGGCCGTCACCTGAAACTGGTGCCCTATACCCTGCCCATTCACATGATCACGAACGGGGTAACCCGCGTGTATTTTGAAGAAGGTTTCAGCGACCTGCAGGTATTTGGCGACCACAACCTGCTGAACCTGCATGCCGCCCGCCTGGTTTGCAATGAGCTGGGCATCACAGATGATGCTTTCCTGCAATCCATCGCCACCTTCAAAGGCGCCGCCAAAAGGCTGGAGCTGGTGGGTAAGAATAAGCAAACCGCCGTTTACCGCGATTTTGCCCACGCTCCCTCCAAGGTAAAAGCCACTATACAGGCCCTGCAGCAGCAGTACCCGCACCGTAAGCTGATCGCCGTACTGGAATTACATACTTACAGCAGCCTGAATGCCGGTTTTATGGATCAGTACCAGGGCGCTATGGACCCGGCCAATGAAGCCGTGGTATTTTACAGCAAACATGCGCTGGAAATAAAACGTATGCCGGAGCTGCTGCCCGAACAGATAGCAGCCGGTTTTGGCCGGAAAGACCTGCACGTATTTAACCAGCGCGCACAGCTGGAAGCCTTCCTGGATGCACAGCAGTATAAGGATACCAACCTGCTGCTCATGAGCTCCGGCGACTATGAAGGGATGGATGTACGTGCGCTGTGGGAAAAAATAAAATAGGAAGTCAGCAGCAGGAAACAAGCAGTAAGCAATAAGATATGGAAAATGCATGTATCTTACTTCTTACATCCAAATATCAAATCATCATTTTTCAACAATGCCCACTTTACAACTTAAAAGGCCCCTGGCGGTTATTGACCTGGAAACTACCGGCACCAATGTAGCCACCGATCGTATTATTGAAATTGCCATTGTTAAAGTATTCCCGGATAAAAGCACGCAATCCAAAGTAAAACGTGTGAACCCGGAATGCCCCATACCCGCTTCCACTACCGCTATTCATGGTATTACGGATGATCATGTGAAGGACTGCCAGACCTTTAAGCAAATGGCCAATGAGCTGCGCCAGTTCCTGGAAAATTGTGACATAGCCGGTTATAACTCTAACCGCTTTGATATTCCCATGCTGGTAGAAGAGTTTTTACGTTCCGGGCTTGAATTTGAGGTATCCGGCCGCAAGTTTGTGGATGTGCAGAAGATCTTTCACCTCATGGAAAAACGTACCCTGAGCGCCGCTTATAAGTTCTATTGCGATAAGAACCTGGAAAATGCCCATAGCGCGGAAGCCGATGCATTAGCCACTTTTGAGATCCTGGAAGCCCAGCTGAACCGGTATGAAACACTGCAGTCAGATGTTGATGGGCTGGCGGAATTCACTAAGGAAGATGAGTACATCGACTTTGCCCGCCGTATGGTTATGCAGAATGGTACAGAGGTATTTAACTTTGGCAAATACAAGGGCCGTCCGGTAAAGGATGTGCTGAAATCAGAACCCCAATACTATGACTGGATGATGAAAGCGGATTTCCCGCTAAACACCAAACAGAAATTGACAGAAATTTATCATAGTATGATGTTAAAAAAAATGTAATATTTTTCAGGAACGCTCTATCTTGCGGCCTGATTATACTATTTTCGCAGTCCACAAAAACGATGTTCGCTGATTGGAAAAGCTTGTCATAATACCTACGTACAATGAAAAGGATAATATCCGAAAGATCATTGACGCTGTATTTTCCTTGCAGCAGGATTTTCATGTACTTATCATAGATGATGGTTCGCCGGACGGCACCGGCAACATTGTAAAGCAGCTGCAACAGCAGTATGCAGGCACGCTGTTCCTGGAAGAAAGGAGCGGCAAGCAGGGCCTGGGCACCGCCTACATCCATGGCTTTAAATGGGCGATGGCTAACGGCTACGAATATATTTTCGAAATGGATGCCGATTTCTCCCACAATCCTAAAGACCTGATACGTTTGTATGATGCCTGTGCAAAGGAAGGGGCCGATCTGGCCGTAGGCTCCCGCTATGTAAAGGGCGGCCGTACGGAAAACTGGCCCTGGGACCGTGCCATACTTTCTTACGGCGCTTCCATTTATGTAGGCATTATAACGTGGCTGCCTGTACGGGATGCCACCGCCGGGTTTGTGTGTTACCGCCGCGCAGTGCTGGAAGCCATTAACCTGGATGCCATACAGTTTGTGGGATATGCGTTCCAGATAGAAATGAAATTCACCGCCTGGAAGCTGGGCTTTAAGCTGAAGGAAGTGCCCATCACTTTCCGCGACCGGAGGGAAGGTTATTCTAAAATGAGCAAAGGCATTGTGAAAGAAGGGATCCTGGGCGTACTGAAAATACAAACACAAAGCCTTTTCCGGCGCTATGAACGCCGGCATACTACCCGCTGATCAGTTGGCAGTCATTAGTTGGCAGTTGCCGGTTATAGCTGCAAAAGCTGCAAACTGCTAACGCATGAAAAAAGCATTTCTACAACTACATTTTTCCGTTTTCCTGGCCGGCTTTACCGGCATCCTGGGAAAGCTGATCACGCTGAATGAAGGATTGCTTACCTGGTACCGTTTACTCATCTCCGCTGTTACACTTTACCTTATTTTTTTGTGGCGTGGCCTGTTAAAGAAAATTCCTTTCAGGGATGTAATGATCATTGGCAGCAATGGCGCCATCATAGGCCTGCACTGGGTATTTTTTTACGGCAGCATTAAATATGCAAACATATCCATAGGCGTAGTGTGCTATTCACTTACCAGCCTGTTCACCGCTATATTTGATCCCCTTATTAACCGGCGCAGGTTCGAGGTGTCTGAGCTGTTATTAAGCCTGCTTACCCTGCTGGGCATCCTGCTTATATTCCATTTTAATACGGAATACCGCACCGGCATTATACTGGGCATTATCTCCTCCATGTTTGCCGCACTGTTCACGGTGTTTAACAAACGGCTCATTAAACGTTTTGATACCTATACGCTGGGCTTTTATGAGCTGATGATAGGTACGCTGTGCATTACGCTGCTGCTGCCATTCTATTTATACAACACCCATACGCCGCTTTCCGCCTTCCTTCCCTCCTGGCAGGATGCGTTGTATTTAATAGTGCTTTCCTGGGCCTGTACCCTCTGGCTGTATGCGCTTACTCTTACTTCTTTAAAAAAGATCTCTGCCTTTACTGTAAACCTCTGTTTTAACCTGGAACCGGTGTACAGCATCCTGCTGGCCTTTTTGCTGTTCCAGGAAAATAAATACCTGGGCTGGACTTTTTACGTTGGCCTGTTTTGCATTATGCTGTCTGTAGCCCTGCAAATGTGGCGGGTAGCGCAGCAGGCGCGCCGGTCCACGGACCACAGCCCACAGTCCATGGCTTAATTCCCAAAATAAGTTTTACGCGTTAATCCCTCCAATTCACCGGCAGTGGTCGTTGTCTGCCGTTCACGCACTATGCAATGGACCATGGACTATGGACCATGGACTTTTATTAATTTAGCCAACATGAAAAGCACCCTCATATGTGCAGCCCTTACCGGCCTATCGCTGGTTACCTATGCACAGCAAACCACATCTAAACCGCCACTGGATCACAGTGTGTACGACAGCTGGGAAAGTATTGGCAAAAAGGCCATCAGCAATAATGGCCAATGGATCGTTTATACCATTACCCCGCAGGAAGGCGATGCCCGCTTAGTGATCTACGACAACAAAACCCGCCGCAGCATGGAAGTGCCGCGCGGCAGCAAACCCGTGATCACGGAAGATTCCAGGTACGTGATATTTGCCATTGATCCGTATTTCAAAGACACCAGGCAGGCTAAGATCAAAAAGAAAAAGCCTGCTGAAATGCCTAAAGATTCCCTGGGCATTGTAACCCTGGAACAATGGCAGCTGTGGAAAGCCCCTATGGTAAAGTCTTTTAAAACACCGGCCAAAGGCAGCGGCTGGGTGGCCTACCTGCAGGAAAGACCGGAATGGGATAAAGACAGCACCAGCGGCACCCCGCTCATTATCCGTAACTTAAAAGATAATAAGGAAGATACCCTGCCGCATGTGCTGGAATACACTTTCAGCAAACCAGGTAACAAGCTGCTGGCAGAGATCACCACCGCTAAAAAAGATCCCCTCTCCAAAGCAGGCGTGCTGTTATGGGATATAGCCAGCCGTAAGCTGGATACCCTGAGCCGTGGCAGCGGCGAGCGTAAGCTGCTAACCTTTGATGATAAAGGACTGCAGGCCGCCTGGGTAAGCACCCGCGACACCGCCAAAGCGCCGCAGCGCATTTTCCAGCTCTACTACTACAAACCCGGGCAGGATACCGGCATTATTGCCGCCGGCCGTCAAACACCGGGCTTACCCAATAACTGGGGCGTGGCTGACAGTAGTAACATCGAATTCAGTGAGAACGGGCAACGCCTGTTCTTTGGCACCGCTCCCATACGACCGCCTAAAGACACTACCCTGGTAGATTTTGAAGTAGCCAAAGTAGACATCTGGAACTACCAGGATGATTTTCTGCAACCCATGCAGCTCAAAAACCTGAACCGGGAACTGAAAAGAAGCTACACCGCAGTATATGATCCCGCCACACAAAAAGTGTTACAGCTGGGTAATAAAGACCTGGAAACCGTGGTAACAACCGATGAAGGTAACAGCGCTTACGCCCTTGGCTATACGGATAAGGGCGAACGCATTGCCATGCAGTGGACCGGCCGTACGCTGAAAACCGCGTGGCTGCTGAATGTTGGCGATGGTACCCGCCGTATGGTAAAAGAAAAGCTGGATGGCGATTTTTACATCTCCCCCAAAGGCCAGTACCTGTATTGGTATGATCGGGTAGCCAGGCACTGGTTCAGCTACCAGGTAAGCAGTGGCGCCATCCGCAACATTACGGCCAGTATACCCACCAAGATGTATGATGAGGTAGATGACCATCCCGATGAACCGGATACCTATGGCGTAGCCGGCTGGCTGGAAGGTGATAAATACGCGTATATCTATGACCGTTATGATGTGTGGCAGGTGGATCCAAGCGGGCAGCAGGCGCCGGTGAATGTAACCCTTGGCACAGGGCGTAAAGATAAAACCCGCTTCCGCTATGAGAAGCTGGATGAGGAAGAACGCTTTTTCAAAAAAGACCAGGACCTGCTGCTCAGCACATTTAACGAAACTACCAAGTACAACGGCTTTTCCCTGTTAAGGCTGAAAACCGGTACCCTGCAGTCTTTGGCCATGGGACCTTATGCTTACCAGCAACCAGGCAAAGCTAAAAATGCAGACAGTTACATTTTCACCAAAAGCAGCTATGAGCTTTCGCCGGATGTATATGCCGCCACCCTTTCCGGCAAAGCGCCGTCCTTTAACAAAGCCGTACAGCTAAGCCATATAAACCCACAGCAGCAACAATATAACTGGGGTACCGCTTCCCTGTTTAAATGGACAGCCTACAACGGGCAGCCTGCAGAAGGCATCCTGTACAAGCCGGAAGATTTTGACAGCACCAAACACTACCCGGTGCTTATTTACTTTTATGAAAAGCTGTCGGATGGGTTGTACAATTATTCGCCGCCCGCACCTACCCCCTCCCGCCTCAACATCCCGTTCTTTGTAAGCCGGGGTTACCTGGTGTTTGCACCGGATATTACCTATGAGAACGGGTACCCCGGCAAAAGCGCCTATAATTATATTGTAAGCGGAGCCCGCGCGCTGGCGCAGCATAGTTGGGTAGACAGTACCAACATGGGCATACAGGGACAAAGCTGGGGCGGATACCAGGTGGCTTACCTGGTTACACAAACGCATTTATTCAAGGCTGCCTGGGCTGGTGCGCCGGTAGCCAATATGACCAGCGCTTATGGCGGCATACGCTGGGAAAGCGGTATGAACAGGCAGTTCCAGTATGAGCATACGCAGAGCCGCATTGGCGCTACCTTATGGGAAAAGCCGGAGCTGTACCTGGAAAACTCGCCCCTGTTCCATTTGCCTAACGTAACCACGCCCCTGGCTATTATGAGTAATGATGCAGATGGCGCCGTACCCTGGTACCAGGGTATTGAGCTGTTCACCGGCCTTCGCCGCCTGGGCAAACCCGTTTGGTTGTTAAACTATAATAATGAGGCCCATAACCTGGTGCTACGCCAAAACCGTAAGGATATTCAGCGCCGGGAGCAACAATTCTTTGATCACTTCCTGAAAGGCGCTCCGGCGCCACAGTGGCTGTTATACGGGGTACCGGCCACAGAAAAAGGGGTGAACTGGGGCTGGGAAGTCAACAATAATAATCCATAAGTGATCGTTCTAATGGTTAGTGGCCTGTTTTTGCCTTGAAAAACCTGAAAAACCTATTGCCAAACGGCCACTAACCATAGAACACCTGTCTAAATCCCTGATGTTGAATGTAAAAAAAGTATCATACTATTTATTATCACTATATAATATATTTTACCTATATTTACATAACAAGAGAATCTGTTAGAGTTTTCGGGGAGTGATTAGATAGATGTTCCTATAATCTTTGAAATTTTTTTCCTATGAATTTCCATATCTATCGTCCTGCAGCCAACTTACATCCTTATGTAAAGCATTACTACTACTGGTACGATGATACTTCAGGGGTAATTAATTTGCCGCAGAACCTGTTATCATTAGGTGATCAGTATATGGTATTCCTGCAACAAGGCGAAGTAAGCTGTCAGCCTTGCCAGCATACCACCTTTACCTTACCGCAAACTGCAGTGGTAGGGCATTTCACCTGTTCCAGCCAGTTAAAGGTAAAAGGTCCGGTAAAAGTAGTGATCGTGCACCTGAATGCTTACGGCAGCTATCGCATGCTGGGCATTAACATGCACGCCATCAGCAACTACTACCGTGATCTGGGCAAGCTGCCCGGCCAAAACTGGAATGCGCTGGCTACACAGCTGGCAGCTGCGGATGCCACGGGCATACCGGCCCTGCTGGATGCTGCCCTGGAAGGTGCTATGCAGCAGCAGGCTTACAACAAACAGGAAGTAGAAGAAGTAGCTAACTTCCTGCAGGAGAAAGATGGGCATGTGAACATCGCTGAACTGGTGGCCCGTTTCCGCCTGTCAAGGCCCACCCTGGAAAGATTGTTTATGGAAGTAGTAGGCTTACCGCCCAAGCTGTATGCCCGCATGCTGCGCTTTAAAAAGGCCATGCAGCTGTTACAGCAAACCAGCGTTCCGCAATGGCAGCCCATGACCGCTAATAACAGCCAGTATTATAACGAAGCAGTGTTCCGCCAGGATTACATTTATTTTAACGGGCAAGCACCTTCTTTCTTCAATACTTTTAATAACAATAACAATACTGCCGCAGTGGCGCAAATGCCGGTACCCGCTACAGGCGTTGCCGTGGCATAAAAACATATTAAAGTGAAAGGTTTAAAAATGGAAGCTGAAGCAATTCACCTTCCATTTTTCTTTTCAGCCTGCTTATTAAATTCCTTTCCACTCCTGCCGCTGCACTTTTCCGCTTTATCCTTTATGCTTTCCGCTTTAAGCTTTTTGCTTTTTTACTTATTTTGTTCCTAAATACTTGATAATGGAGGTCATACAGGTACAGCAAGGCGCCTACACCATTAGCACAGACCGTGAAAAACTGGATATAGATCTGATCTATGATTTCCTGAGTAATGATTCGTACTGGGCTAAAGGTATTCCGCTGCAAAAGGTGCAGCGCTCGGTACAACATTCCCTTTGCTTCGGCGTTTATCACCACCAGCAGCAGGTAGGCTTTGCACGGGTCACCACCGACTATACCACCTTTGCCTGGATAGGCGATGTGTTTATTGTGCCGGCTCACCGCAAACAGGGCTTATCCAAATGGCTGGTGCAAACCATCCTGGCCCATCCTGACCTGCAGGGCTTAAGAAGGTGGCTGCTGGCCACTGCCGATGCTCACCAGCTGTATGCGCAGTATGGCTTTACACCGCTGCCGCAGCCGGAAAGATTTATGCAGATCCATAACCCATATATTTAAAAGTCCATGGTCCATAGTCGATGGTCCATGGAATATAACGCAAGGAAGTTCTTACATAGTAGTATAGCCAACAGAGCAGCTACCTTGTTACGAAATATAACCATATGATGTACGCCACGGACCATCGACTATGGACCATGGACTAAAAAACCACCCAATGATCACAACCCTTAAAACAGCTGAGTACTGGCGCGAACAACTGCAATTACAGCCGCATGTGGAAGGTGGCGCCTTCCGGGAGACCTACCGCTCCTCCTGGGTATTACACAAATCCACCCTGCCGCCGGGCATGAAGGGTAACCGCAATGCCGCTACCTGTATCTACTTTTTACTGGAAGCTGGCCAGTTCTCCGCCTTTCACCGCATTATGGCCGATGAGATCTGGCATTTTTATGATGGAGAACCTTTAAGCATATACGAAATTGATTCAGACGGCCGGTTAACGGTCCATAAGCTGGGACGTAACCTGCACCTGGGCGAGCAGCTGCAGGTAGTAGTAACGGCCGGCAACTGGTTTGCCTCCCGCCTGGACACAGATGCCGGTTTTGCCCTGGTAGGCTGCAGCGTAGCTCCGGGTTTTGATTTTGAAGATTTTGAGCTGGCACAGCGCAAAAAGCTACAGGCGCTATACCCGCAACATAAGGAGCTGATCTTTTCGCTTACACGCGAAGATTAATTACGAATGGTCAATTACGTCGCGCCCAAAGCAGTGCATAGCCTGCCCCGCCCAGCGGGGAATGCCATTGAAAATAATTATGATAATGAATAATTAAGTAGAGCGCAGCGCCATTTTGCGCGGGAAAGTAATCTGCCAAATACCAAATGCCGGCTGCAAACGTTTATAAAATTGCCCTATATAATATGCAAAACATGTTAAGTGCATCTATACCTATTTGTGATATTGTCTGTAATAAAGAAAATTCGTAATTCGTAATTCGTAATTCGTAATTCGTAATTCGTAATTTATTTCTAGCTTGCCTCAACTATGAAACGATTCCTCTATTTAGTCGGCTTTGCACTCCTTGTCCTGCTGATATTCTGGCTGGGTAAGCAATTCGGCAGCCGGTCCGTAAGTCAGCAGATCCTTAGCAACAGTATGATTGTAAGGGAAATAGCCGAGCTGGCCAGCCTGGAAGTACAGGGCGTAGCCAGCCATAAGCGCAGTAACCTGGAGAATGATGGCGGCTGGGCCGACAACTTTAAAAAGATGTTCCTGGAAAATACCATCTGGGTATCCATCCCCTACCAGGCCAAATACGGGGTAGATGTGAATGAAAAGAATTTCCGTGTGTCCGTTACCGATAAAAAGATCACCGTACAGCTACCGGCACCCCACCTGCTTAGCTATGAGCTGAGACTGGATAAAATGGAAACTGCCAACCGCAAAGGCTGGCTGCTTTTCCAGGATGATGAAACCTATACCGACGTACAGAAAAAACTGTACGAGACCTCCCGCGCGCAGCTGGCCGGTAATACCATTTACCTGCAGCAATCCAAAGACAAGATCAAAAAGATCATTACACAGTATTATCAGCCCTTTTTACAGGACCATGAGCTGGAGGTGGTATTTGATGGGGAAGGAAGCGTATCGCCGCTAAAATGATGCGCAATCAGCATATCCCGGCACACTAGCATATTGGCATATCAGCACATTAAGCAGCATTCTTTGTTATATACTTCACCAAACATCTCTTGGCAATAGGCAGCAGGGTTTCATTCAGCGGAAACACCAGCTGCGTATCTACCCGGTATACTGCCGGGTTAGGTAGCTTTTTACGCTGCCGTATCAGGATGGTTTTAATATGCTCGCAGGAATGCACCAGGTCTTTCCGGTAAGTCTCTATCAGCTGTGTGTGAATGCCCCGGTACTTTTCATCATGCCGCTCAAAAATGGTGAGGCGGTATTCATACACCAGCGTATCCTGGTGCCGCCCATCAGAGAGGAACAGGTACCCCTCCTGCGTATCCAGGGGTATCAGGCCTACCGGCGCTATGTTCATGCTTTCTTCCACCATTTCATAGATCTCCGTTCCGTCTTTAATGGTCAGGTTCATCCGGTTCATGGCATAGTGGATAATGCTTTCCAGCTCCTGCATCAGCTCATCGTCGGCAATCATCTGCTCATACAGGATCTGCAGCTTCTCCATGTTCAGGGAGGTGAGTCTTTTAGGGAATTGCTGCTGAATGAATTGTTTGTTGTCCCGGAAAGCCACTAAGTTGTTGAAGTGGAAAATAACATCCGCCAGCTGCGGGTAAAGCTTGTTCTCGTTGAAGTAATGGTTGATCTCCTGCAGGTAAGCCAGTAAGGTATATTTTTTCTGCTCAAAGTCTATATAACCATCTGCAAACCAGGTTTCACTTAATACACCCATAACAATAAAATTTAATGGATTATATACTAAATTTACAAAAAAAAGTGCATTAAAATAGCGCGATAATGCATTTGATTTCATTTTAATGAATATTTAAAAAACCCCGTAAAACCTTGACTGTACCACGTTTGGGGTATACCGTTACTACCCACAGGCCCTCTTTTTAGAAAATGTTGCCAGGGTAGGATATTTTATCAATTTAATTTCTTTATCTTCAGTATTATTTTTCATTTTTTTAATCTTTTAGTCATGAACATTTACGTAGCCAACCTGCACTATAGGTTGAACGATGAGGACCTTCACCAGATATTTAGCGAATTTGGGGAAGTAACCTCCGCGAAAATCATTAAGGACCACGAAACCGGCCGTTCACGCGGTTTTGGATTTGTGGAAATGCCTAACCAGGAAGAGGGATCCAAGGCTATGAATAGTTTGAATGGCACTGAGATAGAAGGCAAACAATTAATGGTAAACGAAGCAAGACCTAAACAGCCGAATAATAACTTCAGGAGTGGTGGTGGTGGAGGAAACCGTGGTGGCGGTGGATATGGTGGCGGTGGCCGCGATCGTCGCTATTAATTTAGTTATTTATTCTATTGCGCCAGGTTTTCAAGGCCAAATGAAATTTGAAAGAGCCGTCCTGTTCTACAGGAGGGCTCTTTTGTTTTAGCCCTTTCAACAGCCTTTCATTAACCCGGTATAAAAAGAAAATGGCGCCGGTGGTGTACAGCGCCATATATCTTTTACTTTGCGATGGTGTTAACAGCAGCCAACTGGTTATATTGTGCTACTGTGTGTATCATCCATGGGGGATACCTGATGGAAGCACACTGTATTGTTCAGAGGATATGGAACACGAAGTAATAAAGCAACGCTACAATATTACAGCAAGTACCTTTTTTGTGTGCCACTTATTATAGTGGTAGTTGTTAACAGTACTGCTTAGCTCCCTACTTATTATAGTGGCACCTGTAAATTGTTCAAACAGATCCTGGATACCAGCTCTGATTTCGATGAAACATTTAGTTTCTGGTAGATCTTCTTCAGGTGATGATTGATGGTGAACACAGACAAATGCAAACGGTCCGCCATGGTTTTATAGGAATGCCCCTGCTTTAATAAATGCAGCACCTCATATTCCCTTTCTGTTAGCTTATTCCGCAGCTGCTGCAACGGATCTTCATTCATATGGCTGATCAGCTGATAGGCAACCCTGGGAGAGAGGGTGCTGCCGTAATTAAGCGCATCCATCATGCCCTGATAAATATCCGCCAGGCGGCCGGTTTTCAGCAGGTAACCATGCGCCCCTTCTTTAATAGAGGATACAATATGCTCCTTTTGATCGTGGGCAGATAACATAATGATCTTAGCTTCCGGGAAAAGACAGCGTAATGGGTAAATGCCCTGTATGCCGGATTCCCCGGGCAACATTACATCCAGCAGGATCACCGCAACATTCATATCATAAGAAGGCAGGGCCCTGAATTCCTCCATGGATCTGCACGTAAACACTACCCTGCAATCCTGGAAATCTTCTAAAAATTCCTTATAGCTGTTCAGCTGAAAATAGTTGTCTTCAATGATACCAATATTGATCATGGGAAAAAGGATATGTAGGGTGTATTGTCATTTAGCTAACCAAACATCAGGGATTACTTCATAGGCCATTCTCTTCCTTATACACTGGGGTCATTTACAGCCCCGTGATTCATGTACTTTGTGCTGCGTAAATTACGGTCCATTTAAGCAATTGATGGTTAACCAGATGTTAACAGGCTGATAACGTTCGTGTTAGAAAGTGTATATGAGTACCAATAAAAAGGCAGGGCAACCTTGAGGAAAAGTAAAAAAGCAAAAGTTAAAAAGTAAAAAGGAATGCAGCGTACTACTGTATTTACTTTTTAATTTTTACTTTTTTACTTTTTACTTTCTTTCAAGGTTGCCCTGCGCAAAAGATACCTGCACACTTTACGCCTGCAGGGATGGATCTGATTAATATACTTTTTCCGGATCAAAGTGCTCCAGCTCCTGCGCTACTGCGCTCAGGAAAGTAGAACCCAATGCACCGTCAACAATGCGGTGGTCGTATGAGAGCGACAGGTACATCATATGGCGGATAGCAATGGAATCGCCTTCCGGGGATTCAATCACCACCGGGCGCTTTTTAATTGCACCTACAGCCAGTATGGCTACCTGCGGCTGGTTAATAATGGGCGTACCTGCCAGGCTGCCAAAGGTACCTACGTTGGTAAGCGTAAAGGTGCCGTTCTGGGTATCTTCCGGTTTCAGGCGGTTGGTGCGGGCGGCATTGGCCAGCTGGTTCACCTGCCGGGTAAGTCCTACCAGGTTTAGCATGTCGGCATTGCGGATCACCGGAACAATGAGGTTACCGCTGGGCAGGGCCGTGGCCATACCTATATTAATATCTTTCTTCAACAATATCTTATCACCTTCCAGGGAGCAGTTCACCAGTGGGAAACGTTTAATACATTTCACCAGCGCTTCTATGAACAGCGGGGTAAAGGTGAGCTTCTCCCCTTCCCTTTGTTCAAAATCCTTTTTCACTTTATCGCGCCACTTTACCATGTGCGTTACATCTGCTTCTGCAAAGCTGGTTACATGCGGGCTGGTTTGTTTGCTGCGTACCATATGCTCTGCTATCAGCTTGCGCATACGGTCCATTTCAATGATCTCCACATTACCACCGCTGCTGCTGCCATTGTAAGTGGGTACCGGCGCAGCCACGGCTTTGGATGCTTCCACAGGCGCCGGCCTGCTTTCAGGCACCGCTGTGGTAGCCGCTGGCCTTGCAGCAGGCTGGTGGCCCTGCTGGCGGGCAGCTACATATTCCAGTATATCTTTTTTGGTAACACGGCCTTCACTGCCGCTGCCCGGTATATTTTCCAGCTCGGCAAAGCTTACGCCTTCCTGCTGGGCAATGGTTAATACCAGGGGTGAGTAAAAACGGGGACCGCTGGTACTGAATTTGGGCTCCGCATGCTGGGCCGCCACCGGCTCAGGCGCCGTATGGTGGTGGTGCGCCTCGTTATTGGTAATAATTTCGTGGTGGTGTTGCTGCGCTGCAGGCTTAATTTCTTCAAACGTGGTGGGGGCAACAGGTATTTCGGCGTTACCGGTTGTATTGATACGGGCAATTACGGCGCCTACCGGTACTACCTCATTCTCTGCAAACAGTAATTCAGTAATCTCCCCGTCGGCAATGGAGGGCACTTCACTATCCACCTTATCCGTGGCAATTTCCAGCACGGTTTCATCAGCTTTTACCTGATCTCCGGGCTTTTTATGCCAGCGTAATATGGTGGCTTCCATGATGCTTTCCCCCATTTTAGGCATTACCAGTTCTACAATGGCCATAAGATGTATTTTAGTGTTTAGCTGGCAACAAATGTAAGCCAATTAGTTTAATGTGTAAATGTGCTGATATGCTAATATGCATATACCCCGCATCAATACATTAGATGATCAGATCAGTTTCCTCAGCTCATTCATTGCATAAATAGCCGTCATTTGTATGTTACGTTCCCGGTCATACATCAGGCGGTATTTTACAGTTACAATATTATCTGCGCTGCCTGCGGCTATCCATACAGTGCCTACCGGTTTTTCCGGCGTGCCGCCATCAGGGCCCATAATGCCTGAAACCGCAATTGCATAATCCGTGTTTAATACCTTCAGCGCGCCTGCTGCCATTTCACGCACAGTTTCTTCGCTTACCGCGCCATAGGTGGCCAGGGTTGCTTCTTTTACGCCCAGCAGCTTTGTTTTCATAGCATTGCTGTAGGTAACCACGCTGCCGTTGTAGTAGGCAGAGCTGCCTGCTACTGCGGTAATACTATGCGCTATGTAACCACCGGTGCAGCTTTCTGCCGTGCCCACAGTTTTGCCTTTGGTTTTTAAATAGCGGCCCAGCACTTCGCCCATGGAAATATCCTCATCGTACACCGCAATATCTTTCAGCAATGCCTCCATTTCCTGGAAGCGCAGCTTCAGCTCTGCCGCGGTGGATACTTTGTCTTCCCCGTGCGCGGTTAACCGCAATTTTAACAAGCCGTAGCTGGGTAAATAAGCCAGCTTGATATGTTCCGGCAGCTGCGCTTCAAAGGCCAGCAGCTTTTCCGCCACAAATGATTCACCCATGCCGGAGGTCAGCAGGGTTTGGTGCAGCACGGCTTTAGTATCAAACTGCTCCTGCAGCCGTGGCAGCACATGATCGGTCATAATACCTTTCATTTCATGCGGCACACCGGGCATGGATACAAATACTTTACCGCCCTTCTCAAACCACATACCCGGCGCCAGGCCATGGTGGTTCATTAATACAGTGCAGCTATCCGGCACCAGGGCCTGGTCTATATTCCGCTGTAATATGGGCAGGCCCCGGCTCTCAAACAGCTGCATCAGGCGTTGTAAGGTGGGCTCATGCTGCACCATGGTACCGCCAAAATATTCCAGCAGTGTGGGTTTGGTGATATCGTCGGCCGTGGGCCCCAGGCCCCCGGTGATCAGTATAATGTCGGCAGAAGCGCTTTCTTCATCCAGCGCTTCCAGGATGGCTTCCTTAATATCGCCTACGGCTACACGGCGCTGTACCCATATACCCATACCATTCAGCTGCTGCGCCATCCAGGCAGAGTTGGTGTCGATGGTTTGTCCTATCAGTAGTTCATCACCAATGGTAATAATGCTGGCTGTTACTTTTTCCACGCGTAAAGGTTTTATGAATAAAGGAACAAAATTAGGGAGGAAATGCATGTAAATCGCAAATATTCAGCACATGAATGGGCAGGCGGTCGTGGTTCAAACCACCTCATTCCCGCATCAAGTCCACATCAAGTCCACGTCATGCCCACAATAGATTGGTAATGAACTTGTTACAGAGCCTCTAAAAAACCGTGTTACATTTGGGTTCAGTTCGTATGCAGACCATGTTCAGCCTATGTTCCGGCCTGCATAGGTGGTAGAGGCGTGCCTGTGCAGTACGTGCTGCAGGTAAGCGCCTGTATCCGCATTGCGCATCCATGGCTGTTTTAGCAGTAGTAATAAAGTAAAGGCATATACGCAGACATACAGTTCTGGGGTAAAATAGCAGGCGCTGTGCCGGCAACTATCTTGCAGTTGTTGAGTAAAAGTCATATACGCAGGTCTTGAGGTTAAGCGGCGGGCACTACCGGCACCGTCCTGTAGTTGCTTGAATAAAGCTATATGCAGGTCTTTGCGTTAAGCGGCAGGCACTGCTGGCACCATCCTGTAGTTACTTGAATAAAGCTATACGCAAATCTTGGGGTTAAGCGGCAGGCACTGCTGGCACTATCCTGTAGTTGCTTGAATAAAGCTATACGCAGGTCTTGGTTAAGCGGCAAACACTGACGGCGGCTATTCTGTAGCTATTGAGTAAAGGCATATACGCAGGTATTTTGGGTTAAACACAAGGTACTATCCTATAACTGTATTTGAGTAAAAAGCATATACGCAGGTATGCGTGTCTTTGGGTTAAGCAGCAGGCGCTGCGCCGGCAACTATCCTTGTAACCGCATCCGATCCTCTTACCCATAAAAAAGCCCCAAAAAGCGGCTGCTTCCTGGGGCGCTTCAGGTCCTGCAGAAGGCCCTGGTAGAATATATCATCGTTTAAGCGATCTTCAGATCATTTCTTCTTAATAAGAAAATACGCAGCTTATTTATTGAAGAACGGCTCCAGCTTTTCCCGTAACGGCAGCGGCAGCAGCGACTTCTGTTTAGTATCCGTATGCAGGAACACCAGCGTGGTAACACCTACATTCAGCAGCTCACCTTTTTCATTGAACAGTTCTGAGTGGAACTGGATCTTATGGTCTGTACGCAGCTCTCTCAGGGAGGTCTTTACAGTTATCAGGTCATCATAAAAAGCCGGGCGCAGGTATTTAACATTCAATTCTGCCACCGGCATAATAATGCCCTGCTCTTCCAGCTGGCGGTAGGTAAATCCCAGCTCCCGGATGGCCTCTGCACGGCCTACCTCATAATACAAAGCATAGTTACCGTAATACAAATATCCCATCTGGTCGGTTTCCCCGTAACGCACACGTATTTGAGTAATGGATGTGAACATGAATTTCTTTTTGAGCGGAAAGCTGAAAGCACAAAGCATAAAGCTTCCCACGTTATTTTGAGCGGAAAGCCGAAAGCATAAAGCACAAAGCCTCCCACATTGTTTAGCAGAAAGCGCAAAGCTACTCAAATTTGCTTTGCGCTTTCCGCTTTATGCTTTCAGCTTTCAGCTTATCTCCCGATCAAACTATCAAAACTTACTTTACCAGGCCCGCAGAACAGCAGCACCACAAATACGGTTAGGAATGCGATCGCTTTTTCCTGCACGTCAATAGCATCATGCGCATGGATCATGAACAGCGCTACACTCATACAAATGATCAGCGGAATAGCCGCCAGGCGGGTGAGCAATCCCAGTATCACAAACACAGAACAAAATACTTCTGCAAAAACAACCATCCCCAGGGAAACCGTGTGGCCTACATGCAAAGGATCGGCGAACTTGTGCGAAAGAGATGCAAAGTTCATCAATTTAGGCCAGCCATGCGTAAGCATTAGCCCCCCAAACACCAATCGCAGTAACAGCAGGGAAAAATGCACCGTACCATTGGTAAAAGTGGCAGAAAAGAGTCTTCTCATAGGTGTAAAAATGGTTTAATTCTTGCTAAGTTTAATTCCTTTGCAAGATAGCGCAATAGGCCTATGCCTGGGATTGAGAGTTATCCACATCACTGTTAGAAAAGCATTAAACGGCAAAAAGGTTTAAACTTTTATATTTGCTGACATTGATTCAGCGTTTATTGGGTTATCTGTTTTTGCCTGGTTCTCCTAACTGTTATTTTTGATTAATCAACTGGTTGTCAATACCAATACAGGGAGAAAGTGCGTTAACAGGTAAGCCATCTACTATTTTAATAAATACAGAGCATGTTTATAAGAAAGATCGTGGTTCCCGGACAGTTGTTAATATCCCTCCTGGCCTTTGCCGCCACTGGCATACTGGCCCCCTCAGCTGCCCGGGCACAACAAACACGCATTTATACCGAACCTGATAAAGTTTTCAAGGATGCGCAGCAACTATTCCAGCAAGAGAAATATGCCGTATCCATGCAGCTTTTCCGGCAGGTGATCCAAAATATTGATTACTTCAAAGAAACCAACCGCTCCCTGGTAAAAGCAGATGCACAGTACTATTACACGGTATGCGCATTAAAGCTGCAACAGGCCGACGCGGAAAAAATGACACTGCAATACCTGCAAAGGACCAATAACAATGCCCGCGAACAGCTGGTAAGCTACCAGTTGGCCAAATATTATTTTCACCGCAACCAGCTGCAGGAAGCCATCCCGTATTATGAGAAAGCTAATATCGACAACCTTTCCAACAGCGAAATTGCCGATGCGAAATTTGAGCTGGCCTACTGTTATTTCAACGTAAAAGACTTTCAGAAAGCACAACCCCTGTTTGCATCCATCAAGGAAATAGAAGGCAAATATTACATACCCGCCAATTACTACTACGGCTTTATTGCCTACAATAACCGCCAGTATAATGAAGCTCTGGCCAGCTTTAAACGCGTGGAGCAGGAGCCTAAATATGCCGGTATTGTACCCTATTACATAGCAGAGATCTACTACTTCCAGGGCAAAAAGGAAGAAGTGATCAAATACGGCGAATCCCTGTTAAAGAAAGGCAATATCTATTATGATACAGAGCTGAAGCAGCTTATGGGACAGGCTTACTTTGAAAAGAAAGATTACCAGAAAGCCCTGCCCTACTTGCAGCAATACCAGGATAATGCAGAAGAGGTGCGTAAGGAAGATGTGTATCAGCTCTCTTACTGCTACTATCAAACCGGCAACTACAACAAAGCCATTAACGGTTTTAAACAGCTAAGCAGCGAAAAAGATTCTTTAGGCCAGAACTCCATGTACCTGCTGGGCGATTGTTACCTGCGTACCAACCAGAAGGCCAATGCACGCAATGCCTTTGCCTTTGGTGCACGTAATAACTCAAACCCGCAGCAGCAGGAAATATCCCGCTTTAACTATGGCAAGCTGTCGTATGAGCTGGGTTATAATGATGCAGCCCTTACAGAGCTTTCCAACTTTGTAAAAACATATCCGCAATCATCTTACAACAAAGAAGCCCGGGAAATACTGGTGCAGCTGTTCACCAACACCAATAACTACAAGGATGCGCTCACCACTATAGAATCCATCCCTGACAAGAACCCCACCGTATTGCGGGCCTACCAGCGCGTATCCTACGGCAGGGCCACGCAGCTCATAAACGATCAGCAGCTGGCAGAAGCCGACCGCCTGCTGGATGTAGCCATTAAAAATCCCTACGATAATAATATTAAACAGCTGGCACATTTCTGGAAAGCGGAAATAGCCCTGCGCCAGCAGCGTACAGATAATGCCATCATTAACCTGAACAGCTATCTCACCGGCGCCGTACCTGCTTCCGGTGAGGCCAATGCGCAAACAGCCAGCTATAACATGGGTTACAGCCTGCTGAAGAAAGAAGATTATACCCATGCACTGCAGCATTTTGAAGCCGCCCAAAAAGCCAGCGGCCCCAATGCAGGCCGTATCGCCAACGATGCGCTGCTGCGTAGCGCCGACTGTTATTACATGCTGAAGGATTTTGGCAGGGCCACTGCGCTGTACGACCGTGTGATTGCCAATAAAGATCCCGGTGCAGATTACGCCACTTACCAGAAAAGTATCATCCTGGGCATACAAGGTAAGTATAACGAAAAGCTGGCCCTGTTAAAACAGCTGGGCAACCAATATCCCAGCTCCAGCTTTGGGAACGATGCTGATTTTGAGATCGCCAATACTTACCTCTCATCTGAAAAATATACAGAAGCCATTCCCTACCTGGAAAATGTGCTGAAAAAGCAGCCCAACGGCCCCAATGCACCACGGGCATTGCTGAAGCTGGGCCTGTGCTATTTCAATAAGGATAACGACAGCAAGGCCCTCTCCTACTACCGCCAGGTGGTGGAGAAATATCCTAACTCCGCAGAAGCTAATGAAGCCCTGCAAAGCATTAAGGATATTTATGTAGGCCAGGGTAAAACAGATGAATATGTGGCCCTGCTGAAAGCCAGCGGCAGAACGGTAACTGCCTCCGCAGCCGACTCGCTGGCCTATGCCGCCGCAGAAGCCCGCTTTAGCAGCGGCGATTGCGCCGGCGCCATACCCGCCTTTAACAGCTACATACAAAAATATCCGAACGGCCAGTTCCTGCTGCCCGCTTACTTTTACCGCTCAGAATGCGCGTATAACAGCAAAGACTATACGACCGCCTTACCCGGTTATGAGTTTGTACTTTCCGGCAACAACAGCCTGTATGCAGAGCGTGCAGCCCTGCAGGCCGCCAACATTAACTTTTACCAGGTAAAGAATTATGATAAGGCCCGCACCTACTACCTGCAGCTGCAGGACCTGAGCACCAGCAAGGAAAACACCATGACCGCCACCCGCGGCCTGCTGCGCAGCAATTACCAGCTAAAGCACTGGGATGAGGTAGGCAACTATGCGGAGCTGCTGCTGTCCAACACCAGCATTAGCACCGACGACCAGATTGCCGCACACTTTTACCTGGGCAGGGCGCAACAGGAGCAGCAGAAATATGATGAAGCCATCAATGAATTTAAAACAGTAGCCGGCCTTACCAAATCCGAAACCGGGGCCGAAGCCCGCTACAACACCGGTGTATGCTACCTGGCTAAAAATGAGCTGGATGCAGCGGAGAAAGCAGGTTTTGATGTGATCAAGAATACCCCCTCATACGGCACCTGGGTAGCCAAAGCCTACATACTGTTAGGCGATGTATACACCCAGCAGAAAGATTACTTTAATGCAAAAGCTACGTTCCAGAGCCTGGCAGAGAACTGCCCCATTCCGGAGCTGAAACAGGAAGCAAAAGATAAGCTGGAAAAAGTAGAAGCCGCAGAAAAAGCCGCCTCTAAGATCAGGACCAAACCATAACATAATACACGCAAAACGCCCTGCTAACAGGCGTTTTAAATGATAAAATATAAACAGCGCATAAATGAACGGTAAAACTAAATATATAAGCAGGTGTGGAGTAATAGGGATGATGGCCGGTTTCTTTTTACAGCAGCCTGCCTGGGCGCAGGACTCACTGAAGCAGGAAACCATTGACATTATTTCCACCTACCAGCCCAAGCTGCGCGATGCAGCAAAGCTGAACCTTACGGCAGCCCTGCCGGGCGTAGATACCGCCCGCCCGCGTATGGCCTACCAGGTACCTGCCCTGAACCTGTATTTTATGTACCAGCCCGTACCCTTAAAGCCCCTGGCATTAGGGAAAGATTCGCTGAACGCATTGCAGAACAACTTTGTAAAAGTAGGTTTTGGTAACTACCAAACCCCGCTGATACAAGCCGGTTTTGGCAGCGGCCGTAATGAGAAATATAACTTTGGCCTGTATGGCAGCTACACCGGCTCCAAAGGCAATATCAAGAACCAGGACTACAACGCACTGAATATACTGGCCTCCGGCACCTATTACTCTCCCCTGTATGAGATCAATGGCAGCGTGGGTTTTGACCGCAACGTAATACACTATTACGGGTACGACCATACGCTGTATGATTTTTCCAAGGGAGATGTAAAACAGGCCTTTAACCAGGGCACCATACAGGTAGGGCTGAAGAACCGTACCCAGAACGACTGGGCGCTGATGATAGCTCCCCGGGCCAAGTTCATGATCTTTACCGATGCCTTTGACCGTAAGGAGAATACAGTGGTAATAAATGCGCCGGTAAGCAAACAGCTGCTGGAAGATTTTTACCTGCGTGCAGAAGGCGTGTTTGACCTCTCTACCTTTAAAGAAGGCGATCAGAAGCAGATCAACAATAACGTAGTAGCCATTCACCCGGCTTTAGAGATCATAAAACCCGGCTTTACCCTGCATGCAGGCGTAAACCCCACCTGGACCAATAGCAAATTCTACCTGTTGCCCGACATCGTGAACGAATCGCACCTGATCCGTAAGAAAGTGATCTTAAGCAGCGGCTGGGTCTCTTACATTGAAAAGAACAGCTTCCGTAACCTGGCCAATAACAACCCTTTCATAGGCCAGTACCCACCGGGCATCCTGAATACCCGGGTAGAGGAAAAATACACCGGTATTAAAGGCACCCTGGGCAGCCACATTAACTATAACACCAAGTTTGCTGCCGTTACCTGGTATAACATGCCCCTGTTTGTGAACGATACCACCGTGGGTAACACGTTCTATATCAGGAATGAAGACCAGCTGCGCGCTTTCCAGCTGCATGCGGAGATCGGGTACATAGAGGAAGAAAAGTTCCAGCTGCGCTTAACCGGCGACTGGTATAACTATAACAAGCAGAATACAGAGGTAAAACCCTGGCACTTAATACCTTTCCAGGCCAATGCGTATGCGCAGTACACTGTTGGCAAAAACCTGCACCTGAATGCCAACCTGTATGCGTTAAGCGGCAGCTGGTATCAATTGGCGAACAAGGACTTCGCTAAAACCAAGGGCGCCTGGGACCTGAATGCCGGCGCCAACTACGACATTGGCAAGTATATTAATGTATGGGTAGCGGCCAATAACCTGTTTAATACCCATTACCAGCGTTGGAACGGGTATCCAACTTATGGTTTTAACATACTGGGGGGAGTAATGATTAAATTTTAAGTTGTAAACTTGCGCAATAATCATATAGTACCTTGATATTATTACAATACATCCAGGATGTACTTTTCCGGCAGCATACATGCACCGTGCCGGAGATCGGCACCTTTACACTGCAGTTCTTACCTGCCCGGTATAATACATCGGACAGAAGCCTGGACCCTCCCGGTCAGCAGGTGCTCTTTAATGAACAGTGGACAGATGATGGCTCCTGCCTGGAATGGATCTCATTAAAAGAGAACCTGGTGCCAGCTGTAGCCCAGCTAAAGCTGAACAGGTACATTGCGGAAATGAAGGCGGCCCTGGAAAACCGCCAGCCGCTGGCCTTACCCGGCCTGGGCACCCTGCAAACAGATGCGCTGGGGCATATTGACTTTTACCCGGAGAACCTGCCCGGCAAACCGGACACCCTGCACCTGCAGCCGGTGAACCGTCCGGATGCACCCTCCTGGCAAAGCCCGGCTTATGAGCCGCCCCCGCAGCCCGCATATACCCCGCCGGCCTATACGCCGCCACCAGCTTACACACCACCGCCGCCACCGCCCACACCAGCTCCGGAGCCGGTACAGCAGCATTACGAAGCGCCTGTACATACACCTGTGCCGGAACCCGTGGCAGCAGCACATACTCCGCAGGAACCGGTTGTTTATCCTCCTGCCCCCTGGGAGCTGGAGGAACAGCAAAGCCGCTTTAAATGGTGGTGGATAGCCATTCCCATTGCCGCAGCACTGCTGGCTACCGGCATCTGGTGGTTTATAGATAACCAGTCTTATGGCGGCGGTACCGCCACCCTGGATATGGATGCCATACCGCCTACCCCGCAGGATACCATGAGCATGGTGCCGGAAACCACGCCCACAGATACCAGCGCCACCATGCCGGCCGCCACTGATACGCTGCAGTACTTTGTAGTATTTGCATCCTATCCCAGCCGGACCGCTGCGGAAAAAAGGTTCCGTCAGTTAAAAGGTTTTGGGCTGAATGTAGCCATGTACAGTACCCGCGACTCCACCAACTTCAAGCTGGCTATGCCTTTCCGCTCCCTGGCCGCCGATACTGCTGCCAACATTAAGAAAGTGAGGGATAACTATGGGGGTAAGAACGGGAAGGTGTATTTGGAGTTCTGATGTGCAAATTATTGAAGCGTAGCTATAAAATGAAAAGTGCAAATGGATGTGTCCATTTGCACTTTTTTATTTACAATCAGATGTTTAGCGTTAGCCGTATTTCACCCGCACATTATTTGATCTCCTTCGCCACAATCTCCAGCCCTTCTGCAAAACTGTGCGGCTGGTAGCCCAGCTCCTGCACGGCTTTATCGATCACAAAACCTGTTTTGGCCGGACGTTTGGCAGGTTGTACAAAAGTTTTCGCATTTACCTTTTCAATCAGGCGCTGGTCCAGCTTAAAGAACTCCGCCGTTTGTACCGCCATTTCGTAAGGCGACAGCATTTCCTTACCGGAGATATGATACACGCCGGTGCTGCGTTTATCCGCCACCAGCTTACAACCTTCGGCCAGGTCCTGCACCAGCGTAGGCGTGCGCCACTGGTCATCCACCACCTTGATCTTTTTGCCTTGCTGCAGGTTGTTCTTTACCCAGGTAATAATGTTGCTTCGCTGCATATCCACTGCAGTACCATATACCAGTACTGTTCTTATAATAGCCCAGGGCACCTTGCTGTTCTTCACCAGGCGCTCTGCCGCTACTTTGCTCGATCCGTAATAGCTAAGCGGGTTGGCCGGTGCATCCTCTGCATAAGGGCCTTCCAGCCCATCAAATATAAAGTCGGTGGAAAGGAACAGGAAGTGGGCGTTGTATTTTTCAGCAGCCTGTATCAGGTAGCGTGTAGCCGTCACATTGGTATCCCAGCAGGCATCCTTATTACGTTCGCATTCATCTACCTGAGTCATAGCAGCTGCATGAATAATAATGTCCGGACGGTGTTTTTCCAGCAGCTGCTGGGCACTAACCGCATTGCGCAGGTTCACGGATTCGTACGTATAGCCGTTCTGTACGGGCAGGCGGTTCACGCCCCTGCACGCCGCAATTACTTCATACCGTTCATCCTGTATGAAAAGCGGTAGCAGATGTTGCCCTAATAAACCATTACTTCCTGTGATTAAAACCTTCATAGCAGCCCTTTTATTAAAATTACGAATTATCAACTATGAAATGCGAATGGAGTAGAGCGAATATTATAAAAACACGTGAATAACCAAATTAAATTATAAACCTGTCCGCCCGGGTTCTATTCACAATTATTCATAACCATAATAATTTTCATGGTATAACACCTATCTACCCGCTGCATTCAATTCGTAATTGATGATTCATAATTACTTCATGCTCATTCCCAGATTGTACATCGTAAACGCCCACACATCCGTTGCCTCATCTATCTGTTTTGAGGTAGGCTTGCCCGCGCCGTGCCCCGCCTGCGTTTCAATGCGTATCAGGGTAGGATTAGGTCCCTTTTGCGCAGCCTGCAAAGTAGCCGCAAACTTAAAGGAGTGCGCCGGTACCACACGGTCGTCATGGTCTGCGGTGGTAACTAACGTAGCCGGGTATGCGGTGCCGGGTTTCAGGTTATGCAGCGGTGAATACTTTATCAGGTAGTTGAACTGCTCCGGCTTATCGCTGCTGCCATATTCCACTACCCAGGCCCAGCCAATGGTGAACTTCTGGTAGCGCAGCATATCCATTACCCCCACTGCCGGCAGGGCTACTTTAAACAGGTCCGGCCGCTGGGTCATACAGGCGCCTATGAGCAGGCCTCCGTTAGATCCGCCACGGATGGCAATCCGCGAAGGCTGAGTGTATTTTTCTTTTACCAGGTATTCTGCAGCGCCAATAAAATCATCGAACACATTTTGCTTATGCTCCAGCATACCGGCCTTGTGCCAGGCTTCCCCATACTCGCTGCCACCGCGCAGGTTCACTACCGCATAAATGCCGCCGTGCTCCATAAAAAACAGGTTGGATACGTTGAAACCCGGCGTCATGGGAATATTAAAACCGCCATAACCATACAACAATACCGGGTTGTTGCCATCCAGCTGTATGCCTTTTTTATAGGAAAGGAAGATGGGTACTTTGGCGCCGTCCTTACTGTTAAAAAATACCTGTTTGGTCTCATACTCCTCCGGGTTGAACTGCACTACCGGCTTATTGTACAGGGTGGATTGGCCGCTGGCTATATCATACTTATAAATGGTGCCCGGTGTGGTAAAGGAGGTAAAGGAATAGAACAGGAACTTATCATTCATCTTACCGGAAAAGCCGCTGATAGTGCCAATGCCGGGCAAGGACACTGCCTGCTCCGTTACTTTGCCGGGCGCCTTTTTATAGTCGTACCGGTATATTTCTTCAGCAGCATCTTTCAGGTAGCTGGCAAACAGGTAACCGCCGCCGGTGCCGGCACTTACCAGCACCTCCGGCTTTTCAGCCACTACGGTTTGCCAGTGCTCTTTTTCAGGATGCTGCGGGTCTATCAGCACTATTTTATAGTTCGGCGCATCATGATTGGTACGCACCAGCAGCTTACCGCCAACATTATCAATTACATCCGGCTCATAGTCAAAGCCCTTTATCAGTATTTTGAAATCCTTCTGGCTGGCATCCTGCAGGTCGCGGTACTGTATTTCCCCGCCGGATGTACCTTCTGAGGTATGCAGTATCAGGAAACGTTCATCTTCCGTAACAGAAACGCCGGCATTGCGCAGCGGGTGCTCTTTATCCACATACACCAGCTCATCCTGCTCCTGCGGGGTGCCCAGCTTGTGGTAGTACACTTTATGGAACTCGTTCTTTTTAGACAGGCGGTTCTGTTCATCCGGCGCATCATAACGGCTGTAATAGAATCCGTTCCCTTTCCAGGAAATGCCGCTGAACTTGATCCAGTCCAGCTTGTCCGTAGTAGGCTCTTTGGTAGCTACGTTCATCACAAACGCCTGCTGCCAGTCGGAACCTGCGCTGGACAACAGGTAAGCGGCGTATTGGTGGTCTTTGGAAAACTCTATGCCGCCAAGGGCAGTGGTGCCGGTAGCCGATAGCTTATTCGGGTCCAGGAATACCTCCGGCGTGCCTTCCAGCCCCTTTCGGCGGTATAATACGGCCTGGTTCTGCAAGCCATCGTTCTTATAAAAATAAAAGTAATCGCCTTCCCGGAAAGGCGCCCCTGTTTTGGGATAGTTCCACAGGGTAGAAAGGCGCTGGCGGATGGCTTCCCGGAACGGGATCTTAGCCAGGTAGGCCTGCGTTACCTTGTTCTGTTCCTGCACCCAGGCTTTGGTGGCCTCGCTATGGTCATCCTCCAGCCAGCGGTAAGGGTCTGGTACTTTCGTGCCATGATAATCATCTACGGTATCTGTTTTTTGTGTAACCGGGTAAACCAGCCCCGGTGCCTCCTGTGCCACGGCACTGCCTGTTAAAATGCTCATATAAAATATCGGAATAGATCTATAAATCTTTTTTAGCATGTCTGACTTTTTTGTAAAAAATTCCGGCTTTGATTAACTAAAGTTGAAAATTTAGGTTATTTCATCTAATATCTGTTAGGAAACAAAATCCAAAATGTTATTTTTGTGCGCCCTTTTGGTGTTTTTTTAACAAACCCAATAACCACTGGGAAGATAAATATTATATCCTGAATGAAAAAAGTGAACAACATTGCAGTTCTTACTTCCGGCGGAGATGCCCCAGGCATGAATGCAGCAGTAAGAGCCGTGGTAAGAACAGGTATTTACCATCAGATGAATGTCTATGGCGTCATGTATGGGTACCGGGGAATGGTAAAGAACGAGATTCTTCCTATGGAGTCCAAATCAGTAGCTAACATCATTCAACGCGGGGGCACTATTCTTAAAACCGCCCGTTGCATGGAGTTCTACGAACCGGAAGGCCGCCAGAAAGCCTACGAGAACCTGAAAAAGCATAATATTGACGGGCTGATCGTGATCGGGGGCGACGGATCTTTTAAAGGAGCACAAAAATTCTCTCAGGAATACGATATTCCATGCATAGGCTTACCCGGCACCATTGATAAGGATATTGCCGGTACCGATTTCACCATCGGGTTTGATACAGCCGTAAATACCGCCATTGACGCAATTGATAAGATACGTGATACCGCCGACGCGCACGACCGCCTCTTTATAATTGAGGTAATGGGACGCGATGCCGGTTATATTGCCCTGCACAGTGGGATTGCCACCGGTGCGGAACATATCATGATGCCGGAGCATAAAGCTGAAGTAGAAGATATTATTGCGGACCTGCAGGCCAATGAGCGCCGCAAAAAGCTGGTGAATCTGATCGTAGTGGCAGAAGGTCATGAAACCGGGGCCAATGAAGTAGCCAAGATGATCAAGCACCGCTTACCCAATGCGGATACCCGGGTGTGTATCCTGGGCCATATCCAAAGGGGCGGTACCCCTACCTGCCAGGACCGTATCCTGGCCAGCCGTATGGGCTATGCAGCCGTAAATGCACTGATAGAAGGCACCTACAACGTAATGGTTGGCATTGTAAACAACAAGATCCACTATACCCCGCTGGACCATGCCGTTAAGGCCAAAGAAGAAATGGACACGGACTGGGTTAAAATGTGTAAAATACTAGCGAGTTAAAAATAAGTTTATGAGTACAAAGGATTTATCCAAATATTATCACAAGCAGATGGATCACGAGGCATCCAGAGAACATTCCACGCACAAAACTAAAATTGTTGCCACGGTTGGTCCCGCCTGCGATACCTATGAAAAATTGCTGGCGCTGGTACAGGCTGGTGTGAATGTGTTCCGTTTGAACTTTTCACATGGTGCGCATGAAGACAAAGCGCGCATCATTGATCACATCCGCCAGATCAACAAAACGGAACCTTACAATGTGGCCATCCTGGCCGACCTGCAAGGTCCCAAGCTGCGTGTAGGCGAAATTGAGAATAACGCGCTGCCCCTGAGAGCAGGTGATATCCTCACTTTTGTGAACGAGAAAGTAGTAGGCAACATGGAGCGCATCTATGTTTCTTATGAAAACCTGCACCGCGATATTAAACCGGGCCAGAAGATCCTGCTGGACGATGGTAAGATCGAAACCATTGTAAGGGAAATTACGCCTGCCGGTGAGATCAAGGCAGAAGTAAGCCTGCCCGGTGTACTGTCTTCCAAAAAAGGTTTTAACCTGCCGGATACCAAGGTAGCCCTGCCAGCTTTAACAGATAAAGACCTGGTAGACCTGGAATTTATCATTGACCATGAATGTGACTGGGTTGCCCTCTCCTTTGTGCGTGATGTAAAAGACCTTACCTACCTGCGCAGCAAGCTGAAAGCCCGCGATTCCAAGATCAAGATCATTTCTAAAATAGAAAAGCCGGAAGCTATCGAGAATCTCAAAGAGATCATCTGGGAAAGCGATGGCGTAATGATTGCCCGCGGCGACCTGGGCGTGGAGCTGCCTGTAGAGCAGATCCCTATGATCCAGAAAGATATTATCCGCAAATGTATCCACCGCGCTAAACCGGTGATCGTAGCTACCCAGATGATGGAGAGCATGATAGACCGTACACGCCCCAACCGTAGTGAAATTACGGATGTGGCCAACGCTGTGCTGGAAGGCGCCGATGCAGTAATGCTGAGCGGCGAAACCGCTACCGGCCAGTTCCCGGTACTGGTGATCCAGACCATGAAAAAGATCATTGCTGAGGTAGAGAAGGAAGATATCATTTACAACCGTAACCTGATCCCTCACCGCCATTCTGCCACCTTCCTGAGCGACGCCCTGTGCTACAACGCCTGTAAGATAGCAGAAGACCTGGATGCAGATGCCCTCATTGGTATGACGCAGAGCGGCTACACCGGCTTTATGCTGAGCAGCTACCGCCCGCGCTCCCCGCTGTACATCTTCACCAAAGAAAGGTCACTGGTAAACCAGCTGAGCCTGAGCTGGGGTGTACGCGCCTTCTACTACGCAGAAGAGAACAGCCTGGATGATATTATCCAGGACCAGATCAACATTCTGAAGGAAAGAGGTTTCCTGTCAAAAGAAGATATTGTGGTGAACACCGGCAGCACCCCTGTAAAGGAGCACCTGCCCACCAACGTATTAAAGATCACCCGGGTGCAGGATTAAGCGCCCTGTTAAATAGAACATTCAGAAGGAGGAACGGCGAAGGCTGTTCCTCTTTTTTTATGCATAAAAAATTTCCCCTATCATTAACCAAATATTAACCATATTTCTATCATAAAGCTTCAACTTTGATAGGCAAATTATAAACTCGAGAGCACACCTGAATAAGCTCTCGTTAACCTAAAAGGAACCACTAAGTTTTTTCACCAAAACAATCTTTGACAGACCATGCTGTTTCCGAAAAAAAAGGAAAACGGCCATATTACCTTGATAAAGGGTATGCCTGCCGGTTTTGAAAACTACAACATTAAAGGAGCCAAAAAATTCTATTACCTGGAAGAACATCACATCACCTGCTCCCAATATATGAAGGTGCAGGGTTTTGCGGTATGGCAGCATATTGTAGATGTTGCACAGGAAGAGGAAATAAGCCCTACTGCCCTGCATTCCGGGTTAAGGCTGAATTTCACTTTAGGCGAGATAGACGCGCAGGCCTTACTGAACGTACATGAAAGAGTAGGGTTGAAATCCGGCCGGGCCGATCTGTTCTACGTGACCAAGGGTAAACATGATGCAACACTGCCAGCTGGCAAACACATTTTCTTTCACCTGGATATTGCCGGTTCCCTGCTGTCATCTTTAAAGAACGATGCCCGGTTCAAGCCCTTAATGATGATATTTGATGCGGCCCTGCAAAGAGAAAAAGGCCATATCAATCCCGTGTCCATACCGGTAGATCTGTACTCCCACACTTTAATCCTGGATATCCGGCTGCACCATTATGAAGGTTGGGTAGCAAAGGTGTATATAAGGAACAAGGCATGGACATTATTGCAACATTTTGCTGCTCATCTGGCAAACCTGAATGAAATCGAGCAGCCGGAATTAACGCCAGCCAATATCAACCAGGCCGACGCTATCAAAGCCTATCTGAAGCTGCACCTGAAAGCTCCCTTTTCCCTGAAGGCCCTGGCAACGGCATTGGATATACGGGATATTAACCTGGCAGCACAACAATTTAAACAGCTGCATGATATTTCCATTCAGGAATTCCTGCACTATTACCGCATGGAGAAGGCCTTTGAACGCCTGGCCGGATCCGGTTTTGATCTGGCGTTCATTGCCGCCGAATACGGCTTCAAAAACGTTGCTGCCTTTTCCCGGGCTTTTGAACAATACTTTGCCTGTTCTCCGCTTGCCCTCATAAAAGCCCGTAAGGGTCCCCGCTCATAGCCTTGTCTGCCATTTCCAGGAACAGTACATAACCCTTACTTTTGAAGCCTAAACCTTTTCATATGGGTAACTTCAAAAGCGTGTACCCGTACACGCAGGAAACCATAGCTGAGTATGCAGCGCATACCAATGAGCAAATAGAAGGACTGTTAGCCAAAGGCCATACCACTTACCGCCAGCTGGGGCAAATACCGTTACAGCAACGCTGCGACTGGATGCTGAAAGCCGCAGCCCTGCTGAAAGAGCAGGTAACGGAGCACGCTACCATTATTACCCGGGAAATGGGTAAAACACTGAAAGAAGCCAAAGCAGAAGTATTAAAATGTGCCGCCAGCGCAGAATATTATGCGCAGAATATTGCAGCCATGCTGCAGCCCAAACCCCTTAATTCCGACGCCAGCAAAAGTTACGCGCTATACCAGCCCAAAGGCATTATACTGGCTATAATGCCCTGGAATTTCCCTTACTGGCAGGTGTTCCGCTTTGCCCTTCCCAACCTGCTGGCAGGTAATACCGGGCTGCTGAAACATGCCAGCAATGTAAGCGGCTGTGCGTTGGCCATTGAAAAGCTGTTCCTGCAGGCCGGTTTTCCGGAAGGGGCCTTCCAGGCCGTACTGGTAAATTCCAAAGACATTGAGCCTATTATAGCCGACGACCGTGTACAGGGCGTAACCCTTACCGGCAGCACACCGGCCGGTATGAGCGTAGCGCAGCTGGCCGGCAAATACATTAAAAAGAGTGTATTGGAATTAGGTGGCAGCGATCCCTTTGTGGTGCTGAAAGATGCCGACCTGGAAGCCGCTGCCGCCGTGGCGGTAAAGGCGCGCATGCAAAACGCCGGCCAGTCATGCATTGCAGCCAAACGCTGGATAGTGGAAAGCACTGTTGCAGAAGAATTTACGCATAAGGTAACCGGCATTTTGCAAAAAATGCAGCAGGGCGATCCCTTTGCGGAAAGCACGGAAATGGGGCCTATGGCCCGCCCCGACCTGGCAGAGGGCCTGGCCAAACAATTACAGCAAACCATACAGCAGGGCGGTAAGCTGCTCACCGGAGGGCAGTATGAGGGCTGTAACTTTGCCCCTACCCTGCTCACCAACGTGCAGGCTCATATGACGGCTTTTGAGGAAGAAACCTTTGGCCCGCTGGCGGCCATTATTATTGCCAAAGATGAGCAGCAGGCTATTACCCTGGCCAACCACCCCACTTTTGGCTTAGGGGCTGCCTTGTGGAGCAAAGACCTGGAAAAGGCTGCCCGCCTGGCCACACAAATAGAAAGCGGTAACGTGTACATAAACGATATGGTGCATTCCGATGCCCGCCTGCCTTTTGGCGGTATTAAACAATCCGGTTACGGGCGGGAGCTGGCTGCGGAAGGCACACACGAATTCCTGAATATTAAAACAGTGTACATCAAATAGCACAGCGCAGGTTAAATGATAGCCGGAACGGGTAGCAGCCTTTTCCGGCTATCATTTTTACAATAGGATATATGCCCCAAGTAGTCTAACTTCATCCCCTCATTTTAATTAAGCAACCCAGGCTGCTTCCCAATTAACTATGAAACAACAGACTAAACCAACGCGTTATTCGCCTTACATCACCATCAGCAGGGAAGAATGGGCCCGGCAAAGAGATGATGCCGCCTTAGTGTTTGAGAATGATATTTCTAAACTACAGGGCCTCAATGAGCCACTTACATCAGAAGAGGTGCTGGCCATATACTTACCGCTGGCCCGCTTGTTAAACCTGCATGTAACCGCCGCGCAACAGCTGCATGCCACTACCAGCAGGTTCCTGAATAATCATACACATAAAGTACCTTACATTATTGGCATTGCGGGCAGCGTAGCGGTAGGTAAAAGCACCACTGCGCGCGTGTTGCAGCGCTTACTGTCTGCCTTCCCTAACCATACCCGGGTAGACCTGGTGACTACCGATGGCTTCCTGTATCCCAACCGGGTGCTGGAACAAAAAGGACTCATGAACCGTAAAGGTTTCCCGGAGAGTTATGACATCCGCAAGCTGATACAGTTCCTGGCCAATGTAAAATCAGGCATGGAAAAAGTAAGCGCGCCTATTTACTCGCACCTGGAATATGATATCATTACAGAAGAACAACAGCAGATAGAATCACCGGATATTGTGATAGTAGAAGGCATTAACGTATTACAGGTAAGGAACCGTGAGCAGCGGGAGCCAGCTGTATTCGTATCTGACTTTTTCGACTTCTCCATTTATGTGCATGCAGCAGAAAAAGATCTGCGCGAGTGGTACATTGCCCGCTTTGAATCACTGCGCAGCACTGCTTTCCAGGACCCTCACTCCTACTTTCACCGCTATGCACATTTATCTGACAAAGAAACGGTGGAGATGGCTACGCATATCTGGAATGAGATCAACAAACCCAACCTGGAACAAAATATTGAACCTACCCGTTACCGCGCCAGCCTTATTTTAGAAAAAGGCAGCCACCATTTTGTACAGTCCATACAGCTGCGTAAAACATAAACGGAGAAATGACCTTTCTAAAAGAATGTAAAAGTGGAATGCAGTCTCTTATCCGATGCATTCCACTTTTACATTTATCTCGTTCATAAAGTCTTTTCAATGGTCTCTATGAACCTCCTTCGTCGGTTTATCCCGTTCATAAAGTCTTTTCAATGGTCTCTATGAACCTCCTTTGTCGGTTTATCTCGTTCATAAAGTCTTTTAAATGGTCTCTATGAACCTCCTTTGTCGGTTTATCCCGTTCATAAAGTCTTTTAAATGGTCTCTATGAACCTTCCCCGCCGGTTTAGCATTTACATTTATGATTTTACATCCTTTTTTGCTAGCCACTTATTTACGTATAACCATCGCAGTTATACTACTACTATTAGCTACGTACAAACACTTACACGGGTTTGCACAATAAAAAAAGGCCCCGGTTTGCACCGGAACCTTTTCCACTATTCATAATAGCTTAGGGGATTATCCAACCCACTGATTGATGTGAGAACCATTGCCGGAAGACAGTTCGCGGGCAGAAATGGTAAACGTGATCGTCATAGGGTTCGGATTGTCCGAATCAAAGTTTTCTTCAAACTTAACCAGGTAGCCTTCTTTAAAGGTTACAGTTTTCAGCTTGGAGTCGGAATCTCTTTTGTAAAAAGTGATGGAGCCATCTTTGCGTTCAAAGTTGTTCACCATCCACTCAAAGAGATCAGTTTCACCTGTTGATTCTACGGTCAAACGGATGCGGCCTCCGCGTGTAATGGCGGATGGGCGGCCGGTAGCATCAACTTCTTGATTGAGGTCGTAGCTGCAATGTTTTACAACATACTTTTTGCCAGCTACTTCAAATTCGGATTTGAAAGACATGGGTTAAATGTTTAAGGTTACCAAATAATTAAAAATACCTAAGAAGAAAAAAGTAATTATATAAGCCTCAAAAGTAAAAGATAATCATTAAGTAGCCAAGCATTGTTATAACGTAAATGGAGATTTAACACATGTGGGTTTTATTAATTCGTTTTTATTTCAATATGTTTTTAGGGTAGATTAACGCCCCGGAGTGCTTGCTGACAGGCGTTTGTAGTACTCCAGCTGATTATCGGAACGGTCTAATTGTGTGCTCAGATCCTGTACTTTTTCCTTTAATTCTGCAATGGTGCGCTGTGCATCCTGCAGGCCGCGCAGCTGCTGCTTACTTTCCTGTAATGCTAAGCCTATCTGCACAAAATTATCATACAGGCTGTAATGAGTTACTACATCTTTGGGAATGGCATTGTGCATGTTGGAAAGGTTCTTTACAATCTCCTGCTCCACGTAAATAGCATTCTGGTTGGGTGCATTTACAGAATCCAGGTTGGCTCTTATCTTCTCCTGGTTCTGCACAAAATCGGCCTGAAAAGCTTGTTCCTTGCGGTATGCGCTGATCTCTTTACGCAGCTCCGCATTCTCCCTTACCGGTACCTGGAAGTTGAAAAAAACTGCTACAACAAAAAGCCCTACTGTTACTACAAAAAATAGCAGGAACCATAAAAAGGCCGTTGTTCTTTCCTGTTTGTTTAATACTTGCATACGATATTTATTTTTTGGAGTTAGCGAATAGCTCTGCAGCTATGCCAACAGTAAGTTGAATGATCTGATAGTTATTTCATCAATCTGTAAAGAACCAGCGTTTGGTTTTATGCTTACGCAGGTATTCGCTGTCTTCCGGTGATTCTTCTTTTACAAAGATGCCGCTGTCCTGCTTGCGGCCAATATAATCCAGCCGGCTTAAGCTATCAAACAGCTTATTCACTGCACGTACAAAGGGTATCATAGGCTGCAGGCATTCCCTTACATCCATATGTTTATAGCGGATGTTGGCGCAGTTGATCATCAGTGTTTCCAGCTCGCCCTGCCGCAGCTCACACCACTCGCTTAAATAGTTCAGCAGCTCTTCCTTACCAGCGCTGGCCCGCTGGTCAATGGCATTCTTCATGGTGCGTGCTAAACCGGCTACCACTTCCAGCATTTCAGCAGGCGTTTGGTATAAGCCTAACCAGCGGAACTGGGTAATGCGTGTGCTTAAGTACTGCACCATTTTCTCAGTAATGTATAACACTACCTGCGCCAGGTCATTATCCTGTTTGCGGGAATATATTTTCTGTACAATGTGCACACCGTATAACTCCATTTGTCCCAGGAACTGATCCAGCTCCTGGTGCAGGTCTGCCAGGGCAGGGTGCGCAGCTACAATAGCGCAGGGTGGTATATAATCATCATCCAGCTGCGGACGTGTATCCTTTACCGTTATTTTTCCCAGGATCATCTGGTAGCTTCCCAGCTGGCCTTGCGGCAGCTGCGATGCCGGTATTACATACAGGTTATACTCCGGCGTGGCATAAGGCAGCCGCGGCGGATCTTCCTGCAGCAGCGGTTCTCCGCTGGGCTGCCGGTCAAACGGGTTTACCTGTATTAAAATATAAAAAGTGCTTTCAGCATGGGAAGGATCCCATTTATATTCTGCTTCCGGAAAAGTAGTGGAATATTTCAGGGAATGTACCGTGTGCTCCGGTATCTCAATACGGCCGCCACCCGGCGTTACTGCCCGGCACTCTGTTAGCTTCACGCGCCACAGCTGCTGGTTATCGATCACAAACCAGCAACGTAACGATTCCTTTTGTTCCGCTTTAGGCTGTAACAGGCCATAGTTCTGCGCATGCAGCCCTACGGTAATTGCATCCCGCAGCTGGTCCAGCATTGCATTCTCTGTATCAATGAAGTGCTGCTTCTTGATCTTCATCCCATCCACCCAGTTAACGGGGAAATATTTCAACGGCTCCGCCATAATTGTATGTTTAAATTGTAAGGAGTGATGGTGGTTGCACCAACCCTCACGATAATACTACTCTGTTGCAAATGATCACGCTGTTTTCCTGGATGCCGTTCATAAATACCGGCTTATCAGGATCTAATGTTCTGGTGCCAACAAAAAAACGGGGTTTGCGGTGAAACACCCAGCCGTAGGGCTGTCCGTTCGTATCCAGGAAATCGATCGGCGTATTGGGATAACGGTCGTTGTAATCATTCAGGAAATGATAGAACAGGTCGCCCAGGTCCATCTTAATAGGCGTTCGGGCGCGGAAATAAATACGGCTGTTGTCATTCACCTTTTTCTCCAGCTCAAATCCTATCACGATCAGGTCGCGCATTTCATCCTCATTCACCTGCGGTGCTTCCTTGTATAAAGGATATTGCCACCATTTATGTACCTTGGCCGGTATGGTCATCATCTTCTCAAAGGTTTTGTACACAAAGGTGGGCAATACAAAAGAGAACATAGCGGTAAGCATGGGGTAATACAGGAAAGTGCCTTTTGACATCCAGTAATGTACCAGCACGGATAAGGCGCCCCCGAACAACCAGATAGCTACGATAAAGGCCAGCTCTGATCCCAGTGTTTTTTCATTGGCCCAGAAACGGGTATACATAAAATGGCAATGTACCACGCCTAATCCCATGAACCATACGGAGGAGAAAATGTACTGGCTCATCAGGTTCTGGTTAGTGAACAGGTAAGGCAGGGAGGCCACCACTCCAAACACCAGCGTCATATAAAACAGGTACCATAACGCTTTCTTCTTATACAGGGCAAAATTCTTGATAAAACGGCTTAGCATGGCAACGGTTAGCCCGCCAATGGCTAATACTGCCGCTACTACCAGGTATATCTTAGCTTTTAATAACATACCAATGAATGTTTAAATACGCAGAATGCTAAATGCTTAACGCAGAATGCTGATTATGTTTTGCTCCAAGCATTCCGTTTTGGGTCTCAGCGTTAAGCATCCGGCGTTTCGCGTTTAGCTTTTAGTGTTTCGGTTCAAATCTACAGAAATAAGTTATAACCCATAATACCTTCCTTACGGTTCTCATCTGCTACAGCAGCGCCCTTTTCGGCACTGTTGGGTTCCAACAGGGTTTCAATCTCCACATCGGCAGGTAATAAAAAATTATAACATGTTTCCAGCAACTGCCCATAGGGTTGCCAGGGTAAATAATCATATATACGTTGACGTTGCAGGGGGCCTATAGTTACTTTCATCACCGGCATATCAGTATAAAAATCTTCGCCGGCCAGGGTATCCAGTCCAAGACGGGCATCGCCCAGCGGAACACCGCTGCTGCTTTGCACACGCCGGGGCGTATAGTCACAAACGATCTGCACCTCTTCTTCCAGTATTACCTGCAAACACAATTGCACCAGGGGTATGTTGCCTGCAATCCGGTGCATATATGGCAATAATCTTACCAAACGGTTCGTTGGCGCTTTGGGTAAATTGGGATTAATGCCCCAGAAAGATAAGAATAACTGGTCGGCATCTTTACCAAAAGCGTCAAATAATAAATGTTTTTCCCGCTGTTCCAGGAATACCCGTTGCAGAAAAAATTCATGCTCAAGCGGTTGAAAGAACTTACGGGCCTGCTGCTGTTCCTGCTGCTGTTTTTTATAATTAGCCACCATTTCCTGCACAGAGCCGCGGCGCTGTGAAGAGAACTCGTGGAACAGCCCTTCCGGTAAACGGTCGTACAAACCATCCCTCGAAAGCTGCAGCATAATAAAAGGATGATACGGTTGTGAATCATCCAGCTTTACGCCCGTAATATCCCGCGCAAAAGCCCGGCTGAACACATTCTGCATCTGTACGGTCACCTCTTCCTGCTGCAGCTGGTTATCCAGCAGCTCGCCCACTACTACCTCAGCCCGAACATCTTCATGCAGGCGACGAATATGATCTATCACTTCTTCCAGCACAGCCGCCTTTTGTGCATAATTCGTCATCTAAATATTTGTTTTACGGTTTTTCATTTGTTAACATCGGTCTCATGGAATCTCGCCTTCATATGCCTTATACTAAGGTCCATGCCCGGTTTTTGCAGTTGTATTGATATGAACAAAGTGTAATACGTAAGTTAGCTTTTGGGTTAATACGCACTATTATTTTAATGGCAATTTATCTAAAAAATTATTTAAAATTGCAAAAACGTGAAAAACCGATGGCCCCCCAAAGATCACATAACGATAGAAACGAAAGGAAAGTTAATTCGGTAAGACCCTTCAGCAGTATCACCAGCCACATTGACCCGATGGTGCTGTACACATTCCTGGCCTTGCTGACGATCAGTGTAGTTATCCTGGCTTTTAAAGCCGGTAACCGGCAGGACTGCAGTATGGTTAGCATGGCTTTCAGCAGCCGGCAGCATGGTGTAAATACTTCGTTTACAGTAGGAGAAGTCATTACTTTTAAAGCTAATAATACAGGCAGCGCACCTGCCGGCGGATATACATGGCATTTCAGCGACAGCAGCGTGCAGCAGCAGGGACAACAGGTATACCATGCCTTTAACAAGGCCGGTAGTTTTATAGTAACCCTGCAGGCAGGCAAATGCAGCTGGAACCGGGAGGTACAGGTAATTAATCCCATACCGCTCACTACCAGCACACCTGCTGCCGATGTATTCCCGGTAATTGACGGCCCTACAGAAGCTTTTGTAGGCCGCCCTGTAACCTTCAGCAACAGCACCCCCGGCGCTAAAAGCTGGGAATGGCGCCTGCAGCAGCCTAATGCAGAAACGCATAATGAGCGCTCACATACTTATATATTCAGCAGCCCCGGCGACCGTATTGTAACACTGGTGGTGAATGGCGATGCCAGCCGTATGGTAAAGAAACGGGTGAACGTATTCCCGGCGCCTGCAGAACACCGCAATGTTGATCCGTTTGTACCACCACCCTTCCCGGTACAGGAAACCAAACCGGAGGTTGCACCAGCGGCGCCTGAAAAGCCTAAAGCACCCGCTGTTTCTGATGAAGAGTTCCGGAGCATGCTAACCCAGCTAAGCAACAAACAAAAAGGCATACAGGATTTTGCGCCTTATTTATGTAATAACCTGAATGCCCGCGTGCTGCTGAATGATAAGGATGTGAAGACCTTCTCCCAGTTCTGCGATGCCATACGTGGTAAAAAACGTATCAAGATAGAAATGGTGAACCTGATCAAAGATCCGGATGGCTGTGTAAAAGAGATCCGTGTACGCTACGATAAGAAAGGCTTCCTCGGCATCTTCTGATTTACGATGTACGATCTACGATTTTAGATTTGATTGAAGCGACTTACTTCCATTAAATCTAAAATCGTAAATCTAAAATCTAAAATAATGAATGGACAATACTATAAGCTACCGCTAAAGCTCTCCACCATCCTGGAAAAGAAGGATATGGCGGTATGCAACCTGGAAGAATCCGTATCCCAGCATATACACCTGCTGATCACCACTGTGCTGGGTGAGAACAAGGATGATCCGGACTATGGCTGCCAGTTATGGGAATCTGACTTTGACATTAAAGCCTCCAATAATGAAGTAAAAGAACAGGTAGAGATTGCCGTGCGTACCTCTATTGTGAGATATGAAAAAAGGCTTTCGCAAATAAGGGTAACGGCTGTGGTTAGCCAGGAAGAGCTGAACATGGCAGCCGGCCGCAAAGTGAAGAAAAAAATAAAGGTGAGCGTAAACGGTACTTTGGCCAAGAATAATAACCCGTTCCACTACAGCAGCTACTTCTATGTAAGCCCCCTATCTTTTGATTAATATAAGACGCAAAAGCAGCAACCATGAAAGAGCAAAAAGAACGTATCAAAGACCGTATGTTAAAAACGGCTGCAAGATTATGGGGCTACCCGGATGCGGAAGTAGAAACTTCTTTTGACCCGGTTGTACAGCTGCTGCTGGAAGCCTGTGCCAGTGAGCTGGAAAAAATATCCAATGAGGTAGATGTGTCGCATGCACGGCTGGTAGAGCGCTTGGCGCAGATCATGATGCCGGAGCCCATTACCACCAGCCAGCCGGCCTATGGCATTTTACATGCTACCAGTAATGAGCCGGCCACCAATATTACACCCGATCACCAATTCTTTTATACGCATAAAACCGGCGGTAATAATAAAGACCTTTTCTTTAGCCCGCTCAGCCACCACCGCCTGTTCCGTGGTCACATCCGTTACATGGCTGTTGGCAGCAAGCTGTATGAAAGCAGGGAGTTCTGGTTTAAAGAGCAGGTATTACAAGGGACATTACCTAAAGATGCAGCGCCTAACCACTTATGGCTGGGACTAGCCATGGATACGCTGCCGGACAATTTTAACGGCCTCTCCTTTTTCTTTGACCTGCGCAATGTACACCAGCAGGAAATGTTTTACCACTACCTGCCCCTGGCCCGTTTTTTTGCAGGCGATGCAGAGCTGCCGGTGAACGGTGGTTACCACTACAGCCGTAATGAAAAAGAAGAAACCGTAAATGCCATGCTGGACCTGGCATTTGATACCAGCGCGCGTTACAGCCGCGAAGTGCTGCAACGGTACCGCCGCAATTTTCTCACGGTAAATACTAATTTCATCCCGGCAAAACAGCGTACCGTACCGCTTTTGCTGCAGCTGATATTTGGGAAGGAAGCTACATCCGTAATAGATCCCAACACTTTCTGGATAAGAATAGAGTTCCCGGAAACCGTGCACCACTCTTTGCTGGAGGACCTGTATTGCAGCATTAACTGCTTACCGGTTATTAACCGTAAGGTGAATGAGCAATCGCTGAAGCTGAACCGCTATCTGAATATTATTCCCCTGCATACACCGGATATTTTCTTTGATGTAAAAAAGGTGTACGACCTGGGCGGAGCTAATTATCATGTACGCAATTTTACCACTGCCGGCGAAATGCAGGAAGGCGACCTGGTAGTGCGCAGCAGCGGCATTGGGCGTTTTGATTCCCGCGAAGCCAAGGAAATTATAGCCTACCTGATTGAAGTGATCCGGGATGAAAGCTCCCTGTTTGAAGAGGTGAAGAATGATTATGTAGCCGGCCGCATGCGGGAGCTGCACCAGCTGATAGCCTCACTGGAAGAGCAGCTGCAGCCCAGCCGCAACAAAGGCAACATTCCTTACCTGATGGTAAAACCAAGGGAAAGCGCAGAATATCTGTTTGTAGAGTTTTATACCACCAATGGCACCCTGGCCAACAACATACGCATGGGTAGTCACTTACAGGAGTATGGCAGTATACAGATGCACCCTAACAGCATTACGCTGGTCACTAATACACAGGGTGGCAAAGACCGCTTAAATATTGATGAGAAGATCAACCAGTACCGCTACCACTTATTGACCCACGACCGTATTGTTACGCCGGAAGATATTAAAGCGCTGTGCAAACATATTATGGGTAAAGAGCTAAGCATGGTAACTGTAACTAAGGGCACTACCATGGCGCCCGGTACCACAGCGGGTTACAGCCGCAGCATTGACATTCGCATTACCCTGGTAAAACCGGTGAATACTTATTCTGACGGCAGCTTAACTTATCTGAAAGATGAGCTGATGATGCAGCTGCGGGAGCGCTCTCCGAATAATTATCCGTACAGGATATTTATGAATGAAACACTAGCGTGATTCAATTACGAACTTTTCCCCACCAGCATAACCGCACCGCCCTCTTTCAGCTGCTTGAGCGGTACGCCTTTTTTGCCTTCGTTATCGCATAATACCAGGGTATTGCCAAAGCCAAGATCCACGTAAATACGGTTACTTACTACCCATCCCCTGCCGGAAATGCTGGTGTTCTTACTGATGTACACTCCTTCTGCCTGCAGGTCATCCAGCAGCTCTATGCTTACCAGCTGCCCGTCGGTGAAGCTGGCGCTGTTCTGCAGCTTGGCGTTGTACACCATCACAGGGGTTTGCCGTACGTTCTTACCTACAGTAATGCGGATGCTTTTAAACTCCCTATCGTTCTCCAGCTGTGGACTGGCGGCAAATACAGAACCATTGCTGGAGCTTTTACTGAACACATTATAACCAAAACCACCCAGGTATAATTCCGGGCTTTCAAACAATTGTTTTACAGCAATGATCTTATAAATGTATTGGGCTGTTTCATTATTCAGCATTAGCTGGTAATAATCGCGGCTGCCCTGCTTTTTTACGTTACGCGATATGTTACCGCCACCGGCATTATAGGCGGCAGCTACCAGTGTCCAGGATTGCAGCTGGGCATACAGCTTACGGATCAGCACACAGGCAGCCTGTGTGGATTTTAAAAGATGGTTACGTTCATCATACCCGTTGCTTACCTGCAGCCCCAGCTCCGCGGCCGTACCGGGCATTAGCTGCCATACGCCCTGCGCGCCTACCGGCGAGGTGGCATTGGTAAAACCGCTTTCCACTACCGGCAGGTATTTAAAATCTTCAGGAATGTTGTATTGTTTCAGGAGGGGCACTATCAGGGGAAAGTACTGCTCTGACTTGGCTTTGAGCAGGGGTAGAAAGTTCTGGTGGCGTAAATGCCATTTTATCACGTCCATCAAACGGTTGGATACAAAGTCGCGTTCTAATGGTACCGCCTCTCCGCAAAAATCCACCATTTGCCCACGGCTGCTTAAAAAACAGCCGCAGAAAAAGCTAACGAACAATATGGATCTTAAATGCCTGATCATGAATAATTATTGTTGGTCGATGGTCCATTGCCTATTGCGTATTGGAGTTACTACATTCTATGGCCTATTACCCACTACAATTCCAACGTTCTATGCTGTGGACCATGGACCATCGGCCATGGACCTCCGCGGCTACTGCACCATATACCTTGGCAGCGCATCTACAGGGGTGTATAACACCAGCTGACGGGCATCAGCATTATTTTGCAGCACTATGATCACTTCATCGCTCTTCTTCAATACGCGGGCAGGTACTACAAATACCAGCTTCTGCTCATCTTTCCTGTTCACCGTAGATGGTGCTTTTTTGTATAATATGGGCATGGTATACAACCGGTTGGCAGCTTTGCTGTCCTTATACATCAGGGTGGCTTTCACCAGGTTATAAGGCTGCTGCGAGCGGTTGCGCAGGTGGTAGCATAAATAAATGAGGTTGTTCAGCGTCATAGCGTTGGAATAGCTAAGCGTAACACCGTCTATTTTAGTTTCATGCTGGTGACCTGCTTTCTGTTGTTTTCCAAAATCATCCGCCACTTTGCTTACGGTTACAGTATCAATATTCACGGCGGCGGCAGCGGTTCCTTCATCTTCTGTTACCACGGGTACGGGCTTTCCATCACTGCCTTTTACGATAGTTGCTTCCGGGGTGGCAGCAGGGTTGGTGGCGGCGCCTGCTTTACCGGATAAGGTGTACTTCAGCTGCGCCAGGTCTACCTTATCATGGTAGGCCAGTATCAGGTAATGTACGTTGCTGCCTTCCCTTACGATCAGGTTGGTGGTTCTGGGTGTAGCGGCCGTAGGCCTTATAAACACCAGGTTCCTGTCCACTATCCGGTAATCGTAATCTGCATTTTTTCCATCGCCGATCTGGAATGTGCTTACCGGTGCGCCACAGCTTATGAGGGTGGCGGCCCCTTTGGTAGTAAGTATTGTATCTATGGAGGACGCGGACTGCGCACTGGCCTCACTGCTAAAAAGCAGCAGTAAAGCGGTACACATACCCACTGTCACATTCCCTAATGTAGCCATTCTTTTTTTGATGATTATTAACACAGGTACGGATATATATACAAAGATGCGAATATGCAAACGGTATGCCGGTTTCAGCATTTCCATCCTTCTACATATTCGCATCTGAGTATTTTATTTTTTTTCCTGCTCGTATTCAGTATCCCAGTCATTCCCATCATCTCCTTTATGCCCTTCCATCTTGATCAGGAAGTTCTTGGCAGGGAAATAAGGTTTCAGGTGAATGTCAAGGTGGATGCGGTCCTTCTGGATCGGATCCTGCTCAAAACGGCGAATATTAAAATCTTCTATCAGCTTATCCGGCCCGGTTATGCTGTCCAGGAATCGGATGATCTGTTTCATCAGATCCTTACGGGTATTAGCATTGAAGTTTTCAAACGCACGGCGGTTGAGGAAATCCATCAACACTTTGGTCACGTAGTCGAATACACGTACTACGGAATAGGTTTGCAGGCCAATGTTATCGCCATTGAACAGGGTTTTAGCGCTAAAGGCCATTACCTTTCCATATTCCTTTACCATCGGCACCAGTCCCATTTTTTCCAGGCTGGCTATTTCACTTTTCTTCAGCTCAAACTTCACCCCATCCACCTCGTTCATACCACCGAATTTTTTACCGGCGGTTACCTGTGACATCAGGGTTTTATATATTTTACCCGCCAGTGATCCGGAGGGTGGTACATACAGGTTATCTTCCTCTCCTACTTCATCGAACTTACCGCGGCCTACCAGCCAGTTACAGGCCATGATCACGTTAGAGCGGTGAATTTCGCCACCGGTAAGATTCGCCTGCTCAAACATTTCCATCACATCATCCGGCGCATCCAGGTGAGAGAAGTCGGTGATCAGCATTACCTTATTCTCATAGGCTATCTTAGCCCATTTTTCCAGTACCTTGTTAGAACCCAGGTAACCGGGAATAACCAGCAGGCTGTAGTTGCCGCGAAGGTCTAAACGGTCGTAGTTCTGTACAAGCTCCTGGTGAATGGCATCAATAAAACGGGTATTGTCCAGGTCTTTCAGCTGGTCCAGCTCCACGTTAATAAAGGTTACATTCTTTATCTTATCGGATTCTGTATTCTTAAAGAACAGGGCTACGTTGCGGTACGATTGTTCCAGCTCTTTGGTGGATTCAATAGCTTCTGCCAGGTTTTTGCTCAGTACCTTGTCGGCTTCTTCTGCATGCTCTGTACAAAAGGTTACCATGTCCCCTACTTCGGAAGTAGCAGATAGTACTTTTTCCCATACCTGCAGGGATTTCTTAAGCTTATCCCGCTCGCCCTTTTTATTGGCTTCTGTAAGGAAAATATTGCGTCTTGCTTTACGATCGGGGTTCAGGTTCTGAGCGCCTTCAATAACGGCTTCCAGCAGGTCGAACGAACCGTATTTCGCTAACGCATCAATACTTTGTTCCAGCGTTAATTCCTGCTGCTGTGGTGCAGACTGACCAGCAGTTTCAATATCCTGCTGCTGACTTTTTTGTAACTCTGCCATATGGGTTCAATTACGAATTATTCAATTACGAATTACGAATGTGTTTCTCATAACTACAAATATTACTAATTACGGATTACAGTTTAGAGATCGTTTCGATCCAATTCGTAATTCGTAATTAATGCATTCGTAATTATTTATTCTTGTCCAGGTCTTTTAGCATTCCTCTCACCGCGCCCAGCAAAGCCTGCCGTGCAGCAGGGTCGGCCAGTGCAGCCTTCAGTATCTTGTTTGTTTTCAGGTGTTTCATGATCTTGAGGAACTGTTCTTTTTCAGAATACAGATCATTCAGGAAAGCGCTTTGGCCGGTGATACCTTTGATCCCAAAATCGCCCAGGTTATGAAACTGCAATGTTTCATTTACACCGGATCCGTCTGCGTCATGAAAAGTAATGGGCACCGTGGGTTTGTAGTGCTCAAACACTTCTTCTACTTTGGTTAACCCCTGTACAATTTCAGGTTTGATCGGGGTTTGCTGGGTTAACTTCTCAGCAAACAATGTACGGTTATGAGATATTTCTATAATGGCCTCATTGGCATCCAGCTTCACCTCATTACCACCAATTCCATAGTTATCGTTCATAATAAAAGATTTTAATATTTGCTATGGTTACTACTTAAATTTAACGATTTATCCGGAAGAACGAAGGGTTCTATTACGAATTACAATTATTCGATTACGAATTGGGTCGTTCGCGGTTAAACAAAATAATCGATAATTGTCAATTACGGATTGAACACTTCCAGTTTATAATTACAACTATTTAATCACGATTCACAGATCATTTTGGATTACTCAATTCGTAATTCGTAATTGAATAATTCGTAATTACTTAACGTCCCATTGTAATTCTCCTTTATCATCCACATCTAAATTCACCTGCATATTCTTTTGCAGGCTGCCTTCTATGATCATGCGGGAAAGGGGTTTGCGCAGGCGGCTGCGGATCACCTCTTTCAGCGGGCGGGCGCCGTATTGCGGAGAGTACCCCTGCGTGGCCAGCTGCTGCCTTGCAGCATCCGATACATTAAAACCGATCTGCTGCTGCTCCAGCATCTGCAATAAATGTTTCAGGTGAATATCAAAGATCTTCACCACATTCTCCTGCTGAATAGGCCCGAACGGCACTATTTCCGTTAACCGGCCCAGGAACTCCGGCCTGAAATGACGGGCCATAATTTCCATGAGCTGCTGTGATGGCGGAATAACGCCATCCCGGAAAGATTGTGCAATTACATCGCTTCCTATATTAGAAGTGAAGAGGATCAGCGCATTGGAAAAATCGCCGGTCTTACCCAGGCGGTCATGCAGCTTCCCTTCATCCATGATCTGTAAAAAAATATCGAAAACAGAGGGGTGCGCCTTTTCAATTTCATCAAACAACACTACGGCATAGGGTTGCTGCCGTATCTTATTCACTAACAATCCGCCTTCTTCATAACCTACATAACCCGGAGGAGCACCATATAATAAGGCTGCAGAATGTTCTTCCTTAAACTCAGACATATCAAACCGGATCATGCAGCGCTCGTCCTGGAACAAGAAGTCTGCCAAAGATTTTGCAAGTTCTGTTTTACCGGTACCTGTAGGGCCCAGGAAAAAGAACGAGCCAATGGGCTGGCCCGGGCGGCTTAAACCTGAGCGGGATTCCAGGATAGCTTCTGCCACGGTTTTGAGGGCATGGTCCTGTCCTACTACACGTTTGCGTAAATGGGCATCCATGTTCACCAGGCGTTCCCGCTCTTCGGACTGGATCTTACCCAGGGGAATGCCGGTGGCTTCTGCAATAATGGTTGCCAGGTCCACAACAGTTACTTCATCCTGGTGGTTGGCTGCCAGCGTTTGCAGCTGTTGCAGCATATCCTGTAAGGTAGCATGCAGTTCCTGTGTATCGTCTATTTTATAAAGGTCTTTTTGATTGTGCAAGCGGCTGGTGAGTAAAGTGCTGAGCCGCTGTGTAAGCTGCTGATACAGCCATAACAGGTCCTGTTTGGCGGTATCTTTAGTTACATCTATATCCGTTAATTGCTGCTGCAGCTGCTGTAAGGTTTGCGCGCCGGTATCCTGCAGGGTGCGGATGGCGGCCATGGTACGATCCAGGAGGTTAATGGCGCTATCCGGCAGGCTGCGCTCTTTCAGGTAACGGCGTGAAAGGCGTATAGCCTCCAGCGTTACATCCGGACTGGTTTTTAAGCGATAGTATTCTTCGTAAGAAGGTATTACGGCCTGTATCATGCGATCTGCCAGGGCCTCATCCGGCTCGGGCAGGGTAATGGTTTCAAAGCAGTGGCGTAACATACCATCCGGCTCTATAAGCTTGCGGAAACCTTCCGGTGTGCTGCTGCCAATAACAATGATCTCCCCTTTACCCAGGGAAGCTTTCAGAATGTTGGCAATGCCTCCGCTGCCGGAACCCGGCTGCTTATCCAGCAGGGTATGCAGGTTATCTATAAAAAGTATATGCTTTCCCGTTTGTTTCAGCTGTTGAATGATCTGCAGCAGGCGGTCTTCCAGCTCATTCTTATACGCTGCGCCGGCAATAAAGGCGCCATAGTCCAGCGCATAAATTTCTGTTTGCTGTAAGCTTAGCGGCACCTGCTTTTGTACAATGGCGCGTGCCAGTCCATCTGCAACGGAGGTTTTACCTACCCCGCCTTCTCCTATAATAAGTATGCTGGACTTTCCTTTACGGGTAAGGATCTCCGTCATTATACGGATCTCCGCATCACGGCCGATCAGCGCATGTTTTTCTTCCAGGCGTTGGGGGTCGGTGAGGCGGTATACATATTTTAATGCTGCGGAACTTAGGGGTGTGCCGGCCTGACCGTTCACCGTGACCAGCTGTTTCGTTTTGCCGTTATTGTTATACCGGGCAAGCAGCTGCTCTCTTGTAAAGGGGAATGTTTTCAGCTGCTCAAAAGAAAAACCTACACCGGGTGTGCTGAGCGCTATCAACAGGCTCCAGGCATCTGCGGCATCCAGGTTCTGCTCCAGGCGGATGGAATCTGCCTCCTGTAGTACGGCGGCTGCCTGGTCATCATCTTCCGGTTCATCCGGCAGGCGCGATGCTTTGGGATGGTTATCCAGCCGTACATCGGCCCACTCTTCCAGGTAATAGATATCTATATCCATGGCCTGCAGGGCGGCGGCGATGCCTACTTCCTTATGCAAACATGCTTTTAATAAATGTGCGGGCGTGTATTGTGCATGGCGGTATTCTTTCGCGATTGCCTGGGCAATGCGTATGGCTGCCTGCACCTCTGGAGTATATGTAGTGTATGTAGCCAGGGTCATTTGGGATGATTCTCGGTTTTTCTAAATGTTCCAGTTCGTATATCCATAGCCTGGGGGCCAATGGTTTGGGTCAAAAAATTATGATACTTGTATCCTATATCGAAGCAATAAAGATACACTTTAAATGTATATAATAAATTTCCTACGCGGTGTAAGGGGCTGTGGTGGCTTGCAAACAACCAATCTCAACCGCACATTACAACAAACGATTTACATCATAACCGGTAATAAACGATTCATAAATAACTACTAATCAGTTTGGTGAATTAACAATTAATAAAAATAATAAATTCAATATTCATTTAATTTTATAATAAATACACACGTATAACTTTTTATGGAAGCCTGCAGGGTCATGTTAATTTTATAAAAGAGGCTTATACAAGTCTGTTGCAAAGGTGCAATAATTTATTACATTCGTGGGCAACATATCTTTATTCAGAACAATTAAGATACTGTTTGTTAAAAATACCAAAAGCACGTAAACCATTACGCAGCCGGCAAACCGTGACACCGTTCATTAAAGGAACCTGTTATAAAAAATGATCTCATTTTAATAATTAACCGCATATGTTGCTGCCTGATAGAGATTGGCAATATTTTGGATAGGCAACAGCAACCGGGAGAATTAATAACAGGCAGGCATTGAAAATGTATAAGAATACCTATTTTCGTACCTGGAAGTTTGATGAACCTTGAAACTGTTTTAACCCAAATAAAATACGCCATGAGAAAAGCCTTACACCCAAAATAAATTGTGCTGTTGCAGCAGTGGTTATTGTTGTACGTTGACCAGGTTAACCGCATCACCAGCCCTGTATTAACAGCATCCACGGTTATTTAGCTTATTCATCTATTATCCAAAAAACAATTAACTATATGTCTTTTAAAGCAGTCATGCAATTAGACGGTGAAGAAATCAACGTACTGGATTGTCAGTTTTCCTTTGCACAAGGTATAGATCATAATGGTAAACCTGCCTCCCGGCCTACCGGCGGACAGATCACCGTAACCCTGGAATCCGATGGCAGCACCGATCTGTTTGAATGGATGATCTCCAACACAAAAACCAAAAGCGGCAGCATTGTATTTTACCGCCGTGATGCTTTATCCAAGCTCAAAGAATTAAAGTTCTCCGATGCTTATTGCGTAAACTATGAAGAACGCTTCCAGGCCAGCGGCGATCACCCCATGCAGGTACAGATCACTATTTCAGCGAAGGAAGTGAAGCTGAACAGCAGCTCTTTTCAGAATCCGTGGCCGGTGTAGGGACATGAGCAGTGTAAAAACTATTTGGCCGGTCTCCTAATGGGATTGGCCTTAATATATTAACAGATCAACGTATGGCAGGCGCTATTACACCTACTGATCAGGAATATGTTCAACTGTTTGACACCTGTAAGATCAAAACGGAAAAGCTGAGCGAAGTAAATACCGTTGTTAACAAGATGTCTAACAATCAACGGCGGTATGAGTATATTTCACTGGCCATTAAGTACGGGATCCGGTATGCAGACTATTATATGTATGAAAGATCAGGATCCTGTTATTTTTTTGATACCCGTTATGATACCTCCCTCCACCCGGCACTCCGGCATTATATGACGGCTGCACCAGTGCTCACGGAAGGTTCATCCGGCGCACAGATCCCCTGGTACTTTATTGCCTGTATCCATTATACAGAAACCGGTGGCAACTTTAATAAGCATTTACATAACGGAGATCCGTTAACAGGGTATACTACCCATGTGCCTAAAAAGCGGCCGCAAATAGGCCATGCTCCACCGTTTGAGTTTGAAGAAAGCGCAGTAGATGCTATTAAAATGATGAAGATCGACCAGGAAACCTCCTGGACCCTCCCCAAGATCTTGAGATGGCTGGAAAAGTATAACGGTATTGGTTATTACACGTATCACAATAAAATGCTGACACCTTATTTGTGGAGTTATTCTAACCACTATACAAAAGGTAAATACGGTTCTGACGGTAAGTTTGATGCGAACCTGGTATCCAAACAACCAGGTTGCGCGGTATTACTGAAACGGATGGAGGAAACCGGCGCCATTAAAATTACACGCACATAAACATTAGTTACTGTGAATACACAATTGCTCAGATATATATTGGTACTAGGTATTGCTTCGCTCAGCGTGGGCGCCTGTAATGCTTCTAATGGCTCTGCTGCAACAGCCGACAGTACCGCACTGGCAGCTACTGCTCCACCGGTTACCGACACCGTTGCTACTGCGGCAGACTACCCTACCCTGCAAACTTTCTGGCCTTCTTTTCAAAAGGCAGTGAAAGATCACGACAACAGCAAGTTAATTACACTTACACATTTTCCGCTGCAGGGCGTTTCGCCTTTCATCAGCAATAATGCTGATGCTGACACGGCAAAGTTCATTGCCGCCTTACCGGATATCTTAGGAAAAGCGCCCCGTACACAAGTGCTGGAAACGCCTGCTGACAGCCTGTTAGCCATTGACCCAAAAGAATTTGGTGAGCAGATCACCGGCGGCAACGCATTACTACCCATCATAGACAAGGATTCAAAAATATATATATCCTACGCACAGTGGGCAGAAAATGAAAACAAGGAAACAAACCAGGCCCTCATTTTCGCAAAAATTAAAGGCAGCTATAAGTTATGTGCAGTTGCCTGGAGAGGTACTATTGTCGATTAATATGAATTAACTATTCAAACAATTTCTTTGATCCAATAAATTTTGCATATGGCACTTCAAACCCGCACCCAGATCACCATCAGCGGACAAGCAGAAACGGCAATCAGAGATTTTCACCGCTTGCAGCTTACACAAAGCGTAAATGGCCATCATTACTTTGAACTGGTGGTTGATCCGGCCAGCTTGTTCGGTATGGAGAGCGATGCCATTTCCAAAACAAAAGCGCTCATTGGTCAACCCATTAACATCAGCATAGAACAGGATTTCTCTGGCAAAGGCGGCAACCCGCTGCTGTTTAAAGGCATTGTTACTAATATTGCTACCGGCAAACGTGGTGGTGTTGCACAAGCCGAATGTATAATACGCGGTTATAGTCCTACCATTCTGCTGGATGACGAGCCGCATATTGAAGCATACGAAGAAAAATCACTGTCTGATATAGTGAATAATTTGTTGGGGCAGTATGGCCGCGCTGGCATAAAAGCCAATGTGAAACCCGTACACACCACACCCATTCCCTACATTGTACAGTATAAGGAAAATACTTACCGTTTTCTGCAACGCCTGGCCAACCGCTTTGGCGAATGGTTCTATTATAACGGTACGGAGCTGGTATTTGGCCAGGCGGCTGCCGGTGCATCGCTGCTGCTGAGCTATGGTGTGGACCTTTCCTCTTATTCCATAGAGCTGAATACCCTGCCTACCAACAGCCGTTACGTAGGCCTGGATTATTATAAAGACAGCCTGGTAGAAAATAGTACCAATGCACATAGTATTAACGGTAACGATTATACGCAGCATCTAACCAAAGTAAGTGATTCCATCTTTACCAAACAGGCTACTTATAAGATCAATGAAGCCTTGGGACGGCAGTCTGATAAAGAGATTGAATACATTACCAAGCTATCCAAGAAAAACAAGGTAGCAGGCATGGTGCTGTTAAAAGGTTTTAGTGATAATACCGGCTTACAGGTAGGTAATACGGTAGAAGTAAAAGAAGCATTTATACAGGACCAGAACCGCGGTAAATATGTAGTAACTTCTGTTACCCATTTTTGCACCGGCAATGGTAATTACGAAAATGATTTTACTGCTATCCCTGAAGAAGTGGCTGCGCCGCTGGTACGGATGGATAACCATCCTTTCTGTGAAGCACAATCTGCTACGGTACTGGAAAACAACGACCCCGAAGGGCTGGGACGTATCAGGGCCCGTTTCCGCTGGCAGCAAACCGGTCAAACACCCTGGATCCGCGTAATATCGGCTTCCGGTGGTGGCGATAAAGGCCTTTTTATAATACCCGAAAAAGGTGAGGAAGTAATTATAGATTTTGAAGGCGGCAATCCTGAACTGCCCTTTGTAATAGGTACCACTTATAATGGTAAAGCCAAGAGCAGCTTTGGTAATTCCGGTAATGATGTGAAAGCGCTGAAAACCCGCAGCGGCAACATTATTAAGCTGGACGATGCTACCGGCAGTATCTCTGTTACCGATAAAAACGGCAGTACAATGGCCATGGATGGTTCCGGTAATATCACTGTACAGTCCCAAACATTGGTAACTGTTAAAACAGATGATAAGATCGTGGTGGATGCACCCAATAAAATAGAGTTCCTTTCAAAAGAAATACATATCAAAGGTTCCGAAAAAGTGATCATAGGGGAAGGTGCGGCTAAAATAACGGTGGATAATACCGCTAATAAAATTACATCCGCGGCTGATATGATCAAGGCTACAGCCGATACCCTTCATGAACTGATATGCAGCGCTAATATGAAGCTAACTGCAGATCATTGTGAAGCAAAAGGCAATACCAAAATGGACATTACCAGCACCGCTATAAAAATGGCCGGCAGTGCAACAGCTGATATTAATGGAGGAGCATTGAATCTTAACTGCTAACATGAACGAACACAATCCCATAGCATTTGAGCTGAACAAGATACAGCACGCATGGCTGAAAGAGGTGGCTAAAAACCCGCAGCTGCGCGTAGTGAGGTTGGTTATTAAACCAGAAGAAGCCCGCGTGTACGAAGGTTTCTGCAAACTGGAATCATCGCCGTACGGGCAAATGCCGGAAGTGTTTGTAACCCACCTCACCAATTTTGAAGATGAGGATACTTTTAGCGCAGCCATTATAAAAGACTGGCTGGAAACTTTTGATAACAGCGCCGCCCTGATGGAAGAGCTGCAAAAAAGAAATGCTGCTTTTACCTGGAACCCCAAAGCCTATCAACAGGCTTTGGAGCACGGCAATGGCCAACCGCTGGACGATACGCTGCTGCGCATGCTGAATGATTTTAGACAGGCCCTGCCCAGGGAGGAAGCGGATAAGCAGCTGGTGCTGGCTGTGCTGCCCAGGCAGGTAAGCCATATGCGCGGCCTGAAGAACTGGCTCACCAATATGCTGAAAAAAGGCATACCTGCAGGTGTAAAACTGCTAATGTTTGACCATGTGGGCAATGAACAATTAGCGATCCATGAACGGCTGTTTCCCGGACAAATGCACTCCATGCATGTGCCCCTTGAGCTGCAAAATGCCATACAAAAGCTGGCCAAAAGCGGTAATCCCAACGATCCTGAAATAGCGCTGCGCCGCTGCATGTTTGAAATGGGCGATGCACTGAAGGCAAAAGATATTAAACGTCTGCATGAGTGGGGGCAAAAAGCGCTGGATTATACGCAAAAAAGTGGCAACAAAGGGTTGTTTGCCACCGCACATATCATGTATGCCGGTATGCTGTTCTACTTTAAACGCGATCCCCAATTACCCATATTATTAGAGCGTGGTATGCGCATTTCCAAACAGGGCATGCAACAGGGCGATGTTGCCTGCCTGCCTTTAATGGTGCAGTTTTACGGCTACCATGGCGCCTATGCGCAAATACGCAAGAACTTTGATGAGGCCATTGAATGGTTCATTAAACAGGCTAAGCTGGCCCAGGAACACCAGTTTAACCAGCAGGCTATGAACGGCTGGTACCAGGCAGCAGAGCTATGCCGCCGCAAAAATACCGGCCGTTATTACATGGTGCTGGAAGAAGCTTACCTGGCAGGTTTAAGCCTGCAGGATGAGGAGATCAGCACCTCCGTATACATTTACCTGCTGCGGGATTACTATGACTATGTACACAATAAAAAGATCCAGGATACCATTCAGAAAATTGATGAAAAAATGGGCCGCCTGTTTGGCGATAACTGGAAGGAGGAAGTAGACCGCATCCGCAAAACCCGCGCACCTTTAATGATGCCCCCGCAAACAATGGATATGGAGGAGGCGTAAGCATTGAATTTCAACCCCTAAATCAGCTGCATCCCCATTGCAAAAAATAATTTCCTACTAATCCTGTAGACTAATAGGATTATTCCCTATATTTGCCTCACCAACCAACTTAAAAACATTTAGCTTATGTCCATCACTTACAGATACGCAGATCTTCCGCTGGAAACCCTTCCGGAAAGGTTTAACGCACCTACCCTGCGCCGTAACAAGCTGGCGCCGCTGCACACCGGTGATGTAACGCCTGACTTCAGCCTGCCTGCTGCACAGGTGATCAATGCTGCCGGCCTGCCGGAAGACATACACGGCCGCTCCCGCCCGCTGGTAGTAGCATTTATCTCCTTCCACTGGAACGGTTATGCTGAAAAACGACTGCAGGAGCTTCGTGATCTGCACGCTGATATCCAGGTAATGGGTGGCGATCTGCTGGTACTGAGTGATGAAGACAGCACTTTCTTTAATATACTGACTAATAAACAGCCGGTGCCTTTCCCTGTAGTATGGGACCGCCAGCATAAGATTGCCAGCCAGTTTGGTATTTACTCTACTACCGATCCTATCTGGGACCGCATTTCCGGTGTTAACGAAGATGTGCCTACGCCCGGTATATTTGTACTGAACCCGAATGGTAAGATCGTGTTTGACAGCATTGATCTGTACTTTGAAAAGAATATACCTGCGCGCGATCTGCTGTCTGCCGTATATGCAGCCGGTCATAAATCCGAAAAAGCAGCCTGATAATTTACCTGCACTCACTACTTTGCTATAGCGGATGAATAGTTATATTTATCCTTCAATCTATAGCGCATGAATAACCCATCCTCTACCCCGCCACCCTCCGGTGCTTCCTCCTGGGGCCAGGTTCTTGGATCTGCTGTTGTAGCGGCCATTGGATTTGGTTTTGCCGTTTACCGTTACATACAATTTTCCGGCGCTGCTTCCGGCATCCGTTTAAGCAGGCTGGAAAGGCCTATTTACCGGCTGGCCGGCAAATGGGGCCTTATTGTTATATTTCTGATCATGGGAATATGGGGCGCCTATGCCATGGTGAAGCATTTCAGGCAGCTGAAAAAATGATAGCGGCATTTATCGCTTCTCCACCTTTATTACCGGCGGGTGCGCCAGATCATTCCAAAGCGCATCTGCTTCTGCTACCGTAATATCATTGTTATACACCAGTATGCGGTACTTTAACGTGTATTCCTTCCCGTAAGTAAGCAGCCAGGGTTTCATTTTAGTAGGGCTAAAGTTCACGAACAGCTCCCCTCTTTCCATATTCTCTGCCCATACGCGAACAGGTTCCGGTGAATCGTAGTTGGCTGGATAAGAAAGCACCAGCATGCCGGCACGGCCCTTACTGGTTTCGCCGGTTACTTTGATCCAGCGGGCACGGGTGCTGTCTGCATCCTTGCGGGTGCGGCCTTCGGAGGTAAGCACCTGGCTGGTGGCATTGGTCCATTCGGGGGTAGCGCGGAAACCAAAGCCGCCACCATAGCGGTATTGCAGCAGCAATAAAGGGCTTTGTCCTGCACAGCTGTAAATAGATGTCATATCCCATACACGGCGGCTGCCACCTGCCAATGCAGGATAGGTACGTATATCCCATACCTCATTTAACGCTACTTTTTCTGCACCGCCTGTTTTCAATACCACATGTTCCTGCAGGGCTTTAAAACCGCCCCACACCGGGCCTTGTGTTTTGGAAAGAAAACCGGTGAAACGTACGGTGCCCTGTTTCTCTTTCAGGTTCCAGAAATCTACCTGTTTGCCTTCAAACTCTGTATGTGTCCAGGGATTCCAGATGCCTACGTGGTGCCAGTGATCTTTGGGATGAATGTTTGTAAGCACCGCACCGTTAGGTGCCCATAAAGGATGGATAAACCCGCTGCGTTTATAAGCGCTGTCAATACCTGCAGGCGGATACACCATGGCGTAGTTGTATTGTAAAATAGGCTGGCTGCCTTCCTGCAGGCGGATGGTGCCTTCCTGGTCAATGGCTTCTATGGTTGATTTAAAGTTCCAGTGCGCATCTCCCTGCTGCAATTCAAATATGCGCTGGGTATTGGGTGCGCTGGTACCGGAAAGGATCCACCACAGGCGGCGCTGATAACCTGCTTCTATTTGAAAAGGTACATTAATGCGCTGGGTACCTTTAATTTCTACGAGTGTAAAAAGGCTGTCGGCCACCGCCGTTATATCATCCAGCGTAATGGATACAGGCGTATGATCGCGTTTATACTTGCCGGCATCAACTACAATACGGGCAATGGTTTGAGCCTGGGTTGTCATCATAAGACCGGAAAATACAACAGTGAACAGTATCGTGTAAACAGATAGCTTTTTCATACGTGGGTGTTTGTTCTAGGTCAACGGTTAACGGTAGCGTTTAATCAACATCATTAAAAATAGGTAATCCCTGCCGCCCAGGCAAGTATAAAATTTGTAACTTAGCACGAAATCCATATCTGCATCATACATGAAAGTACCACCTTCACCTAAACATCCTACAGGCCCGTTACAATTAACAGGCAAACTGGAGCTCCGTACTTTCTATGCTAATACCAAACGCAGTTTCACAGGCATTTACCTGGTGTCAGACATCGGCACTTTCCTGATACGGCCTGCCAGGCAGCCGGTAACCGGCACTAATCCGCTGCAGCCTTTATTGGGCAAAATGATCACCGCTACAGGGCAGATAAAGCACGAAGTATTCCTGGCAGAACAGCTGAAAGTAGTGGAAGAATAGTACTTACTACATCACATTAATATCAACAAAAAGCCCTGACTGGATAACCAATCAGGGCTTTCTTATACGCAACAATCTATTCATTATTCATTATTAATTAAAAGCGCCCCTGTACCAGGACGGTCGGCGTAAATAATACGGCCGTCTATGATCTTCACACCGGTAGCGGTATCAGCAGCCAGTAACAAGGGGCCGTCCATATCCACATAATCCAGGTAGGGCAACAGGTGGGCAACGGCAGAAGTACCAACAGTACTCTCATTCATACTGCCTGTCATTACCTGCATGCCTACACGCTTGGCTTCCGCGATCATGCGGCGGGCCGGTGTAATACCCCCACACTTGGTAAGCTTAATATTGATACCGTGAAAGTGGCCATGGCATTTGGCTACGTCGGTTTCTACAATACAGCTTTCATCAGCAATAATAGGCAGGGCTGATTGGGCAAATACTTCTTTCATACCCTCCCAGTCTGCGGCGGGCATCGGTTGTTCAATAAATTCTACCCCCAGCTCTTTAAAGGCGGCGGCATTCCGTAAGGTTTCCGCTACGCCCCAGGCGCAGTTGGCATCTACTCGGAAAATAGCATCTGTATGTTTGCGGAGCTCTTTAATGATGGTAATATCATCCGGGGTGCCCAGCTTTATTTTATAGATAGGCCAGGGAAACTCCTGCAGCTTGCGCACCATGTTCTCTACCGTGTCTATACCAATGGTGTAGTCTGTAAGCGGGTTATGGGAAATATCCAGACCCCATACTTCATATAGCTTTTTGCCCAGCTTTTTGGCGTACAGGTCGTGCGCAGCAAGGTCCAGGGCGCAAAGGGCAAACATATTATCCTTAAACAGGGGATACAGCTGCTCCCAGAAGGCCTCCGGGGTATCCAGCTGGTGGGCTTCAATGAGACTGCGGTGCGCATTAATGGAATCCATGAGCATGGGCACCGTTATATGATAGTAGCTGTTGTCTGCCGTTTCACCCAGGCCACTGTAACCATCCTGTAACAGCTCCACTACCAGTAATGGCTGCACGTCTTTTGACTTACGGGAAATAGTAAAGGTGTGCCGGAATTTGAGTTCAAAAGGATATAACTTGAGTTGCATGGAGCCTAAAATTAAGCAAAAAGCGGAAAGCAAAAAGCAGAAAGCCGGAGGAATACTGAACGCCGGGTACTGCGACTATTGCGTAACTATATGGAGGTCAAACCAAACGTTATAATTAGCTTTATGCTTTTTGCTTTCGGCTTTAGCCAAAAAAAAAGCCGACTGTCACGGAATCGCAACAATCGGCTTTTTGCTTTATGCTTTGTGCTTTATGCTTCTATTTCACTTCCTCAAACTCTGCATCTGTTACACCACCCTGGCCACCGGCATTATCCTGGGCCTGCGGTTGGGGTTCTTCAGCGCCACCATTGGCCTGTGCACCCTGCGTAGCTTTATACATTTCTTCAGAAGCAGCGGTCCAGGCAGCATTCAACTCTGCCACACCGGCATCGATCTGTGCTATATCCTGACTTTTCTGCGCTTCTCTCAGCTTATTCAATGCAGTTTCAATAGTACCTTTCTTGTCAGCCGGCAGCTTATCGCCATATTCCTTCAGCTGTTTTTCTGTCTGGAATACTAAGCTATCGGCCTGGTTGATCTTCTCAACCTTTTCACGCTGCTCCTTATCGGATGCTTCGTTGGCTTTAGCTTCAGCCTTCATCTTTTCTATTTCCTCTTTGCTTAAGCCGCTACCAGCTTCGATACGGATGTTCTGGGTTTTGCCCGTTCCTTTATCTTTTGCTGTTACGTGCAGGATACCGTTGGCATCAATATCAAAGGTTACTTCGATCTGAGGTACACCACGCGGCGCCGGCGGAATATCGCCTAAGATAAAGCGGCCCAGTGTACGGTTCTGGTTAGCCATCGGCCTTTCACCCTGCAGTACGTGTATTTCTACACTCGGTTGGCTGTCTGCAGCAGTAGAGAAGGTTTCAGATTTCTTGCTCGGAATGGTAGTGTTGGATTCTATCAGCTTGGTGAACACACCGCCCATGGTTTCAATACCCAGTGACAGCGGGGTTACGTCCAGCAACAGTACATCTTTTACTTCACCGGTCAGTACACCACCCTGGATAGCAGCACCAATAGCTACCACCTCATCCGGGTTCACACCCCTGTTCGGTTTTTTACCAAAGAATTTTTCTACTACTTCCTGTATTTTCGGGATACGGGTAGAACCACCTACCAGTATTACCTCGTCAATTTGTTCTTTGCTTAAACCGGCGTCCTGCAGGGCTTTGCGGCAGGGTTCCAGTGTTCTTTCCACCAGTTTGTCGCTCAGCTGCTCAAACTTAGCACGGGTCAGCTTTTTCACCAAGTGTTTGGGTACGCCATCCACTGCAGTGATATAAGGCAGATTGATCTCTGTTTCTGAAGAAGAGGACAGCTCGATCTTTGCCTTTTCAGCAGCTTCTTTCAAACGCTGCCATGCCATTGGATCCTTGTGCAGGTCTACAGCTTCATCTTTCTTAAATTCTTCTGCCAGCCAGTCCATGATCACTTTATCGAAGTCGTCGCCACCTAAGTGTGTATCACCGTTGGTAGATTTTACTTCAAATACGCCGTCGCCCAGCTCCAGGATGGACACATCAAATGTACCACCACCTAAGTCAAACACAGCGATCTTGCTGTCATGGTGTTTTTTATCCAGGCCATATGCCAGTGCCGCTGCAGTAGGCTCGTTAATGATACGGCGTACATTCAAACCTGCAATTTCACCGGCTTCTTTGGTTGCCTGGCGTTGTGCATCGTTAAAGTAAGCCGGTACGGTAATTACCGCTTCGTTCACTTCCTGGCCCAAGTAATCTTCGGCCGTTTTCTTCATTTTCTGCAGGATCATGGCAGATATTTCCTGCGGTGTATATAACCTGCCGTCTATATCTATACGGGTGGTGTTATTATCGCCCTTGGCTACCTTATAGCTCCAGTGCGGTATTTCCTGGCTTACTTCGTCGTAATGACGGCCCATGAAACGCTTCACTGACATAATGGTGTTTACCGGGTTGGTAATAGCCTGGCGTTTAGCCGGATCACCCACTTTTCTTTCTCCATTCTTTAAAAAGGCCACTACGGAAGGGGTTGTCCGGCGCCCTTCGTCGTTGGCTATAACTACCGGCTCGTTACCTTCCATTACGGCAACGCATGAGTTGGTAGTTCCTAAGTCGATACCTATTATTTTTCCCATAATATTTAAGATTCTCCTTTAGTTGTAGATTGATTGTGTGTTTGCCTATGATTTGTCAATGATTATGCCAAGCGAAATTGTATGCAAATATGTCAGTTCATTGAACTCTAGGCGGTATTATTTGTTATGAAGAGCAGTAACCCATGCTAACTAACGGACTGGACCATATTATGTCACGTACTAACTAACCTTCCATTTATGAAAACAACCTTCACCTTTCGGGCCATGTGCATTATACTGGCCCTGGCTACGCCACTCATCACGCTGGCGCAAACAAATACCCCCGCGGGCAGTACTACATCTGCAGGCATCTTTAACGGTACAAAAGATTACAAGACCTTTTCTATTGGGGTGAATGGCGGCTTGCTGGCGCCTGTATCCCCCACCGGCGGCAGTAATGATTTTACAAAATGGAAAGCCTCTGCCGGCTATGGAGCTTATGTTAAATGGCAGATCTTACATGCACTGGGCATAAGGGCGGACTACATTGGCGGCAAGCTAAAGGCCGACAATAGCAAGGAGCTGGGCAATGGCAAGATGCCTGACCGGCCCTATGAATCTTTTGAAACTTCATTAAAATGGTCTGCCGCTTTAAGCGCAGTCGTGAATGTAGCCACCATTAACTGGCTGTATAAACAGAACTTTGTACAGATCTATGTTTCAGCCGGCGGCGGTTTAGCGGGATACAGTCCCAAGATAACGCCCACCAATGGTACTGAAAGGGAATACAAACCCAATGGCTCTATTAAGGAGTTGATCATTCCGGTAGGTGCGGGACTGAAATTCAAATTATCGGATATGGTGAACCTGGACCTGGGCTATACTATCCATTTCCTGGACGGGGATAACCTGGATGGCGTTAATTATGGCCCTGACCGCGATAAATATTCCTATGGATACGCAGGCCTGGAATTTAGCCTGGGCCCTACCCATAAGCCACAGCTCACCTGGAACAACCCTGCCAAGGTAATGTATGATGAGCTGGCAGCGCAAAAGGCAGCCCTGCAAACAGAGCTGGAAAGCAGCCGCAGCGCCAATGCGCGCCTGAGCGCAGATGTTGATAAATTGCTGAAAGACAGTGATGGGGATGGTGTATCCGACTTCTTTGATAAATGCCCCGGCACTGCACAAGGCAGCAAGGTGGATGGCGGCGGCTGCGACCTGCCTAAAGATACCACCCCCAGGGTTACCAAGGTGGTGCAGCAGATCACGGAAGACGACCGCAGGCTGGTGCGCGAAGCCATCCAGAACCTGGAGTTTGAAACCGGTAAAGCCAGTATTAAACCCAGATCCTACCCCTCTCTGGACCGCGTGGCAGAACTGCTGAAAACCAAAGGCTTTAGCCTGAAGCTGGCTGGCCATACGGATAATGTAGGTACGGATGCCAAGAACATGGTGCTTTCCAAGGACCGGGCAGAATCTGTAAAACAATACCTGGTAAGCAAAGGCGCTAATCCATCACGAATAGAGGCAACCGGCTATGGCGAAACCCAGCCCATTGCCAGCAATAAAACCGCTGCCGGCAGACAGAAGAACCGGCGCGTGGAATTTACGCTGTATTAAGCGTTATGCGCTTTTACCCTGAGTGCTATGCGCTTTTAATACCAGTTGCATACGCTTTTACCCGCAGTAGCACTGCCATTACTATACACAGCCAGGGCGTTCTGACAGAACGCCCCGGCTGTTTTTTAGTGGGCAACATTTTGTGGCAGTAAGTGTTTCCCTCCTGCCCTAACCGTAAACCGGCATATAATTTGCCCCTTACGCACAACTATCTTTATATATTATGAAAAAACTTATCCTATCGATGCTCCTGGCGGCTTCCGCCGTTTTAACTGTACAGGCACAAAAAATTCACATTGGTGCTAAAGGCGGTTTAAACATTGCAAATCTGACAGAAATTGACAATTCAAAGGCCCGGGTATCCGGTCATGTTGGCGGTTTTGTAAATATCCGCTTTCATCAATGGGCCCTGCAGCCGGAATTGTACTTTTCCGGACAGGGCACAAAACACAGCATCGCCAGTGCTGACCGTACACTGGCCCTTAATTACATTAACATGCCGGTAATGTTCCAGTATTACATTATTCCGCAGTTTTACATTGAAGCAGGTCCGCAACTGGGTTTGCTGGTAAGCGCCAAAGACAAAGGCGGCAATCTAACCATAGATGTAAAGGACGGATATAACAGCGCCGACATAAGCGCCGGCATTGGCCTGGGTGTGAAGCTGCCCTTTAATTTCGGCGTATATGGCCGCTATAATTTTGGTATTACAGATATTTATGACGGAGCTAACGACAGCCGTAACTCTGTTGGGCAGATAGGGGTGTCGTATACTTTCTTTTAGTCGATGGTTGATAGTCCATGGTCCATAGTCGATGGTCCATTGCCTGCTTCATAAGGCAATTAGTACATGAAAGACATAAAATTCTAACAGGCAGTAGTTACCTACTGCCTGTTTCTGTTTTATATCCTTAATAGTAAAGGCAATGGACCATCAACCATGGACCATGGACTTTTTTTATACCTTTGCTGCTACTTTGCATTAACAGTTTTCCACATGAGTGTTGTACAAACCATCAGATCAGCAGCAGCCACCGCTATTAAGGAGCTTTATAAACAGGATATACCCGTTGACGATATTGCCATTAATGTTACCAAACCCGAATTTGAGGGGGAATATACCATCGTGGTATTTACCTTCACTAAGTTCAGCCGCCAGAAACCGGAGGAAACCGGCAATACCATTGGTACTTACCTGGCTGCCCACTTCCCGGAGCTGATAGCTGGTTTTAACGTGGTAAAGGGATTCCTGAACCTGAGCATCAATAATGAGTACTGGGTACAATACCTGCAAACGAATTTCAACAACCACAACGTAGGCCGCAAGCCTGCCAATGGTAAAAAGGTGATGGTGGAGTACTCCTCTCCCAACACCAATAAACCCCTGCACCTGGGGCACTTGCGGAATAACTTTTTGGGCTACTCCATTGCAGAGATCTTAAAAGCCAATGGATATGAGGTGGTGAAAGCCAACCTGGTGAACGACCGGGGTATCCATATCTGTAAATCCATGCTGGCCTGGCAGCTGTTTGCCCATGGCGATACACCGGAATCTACCGGCATCAAGGGCGACCACCTGGTGGGCGATTATTACGTAAAGTTTGAAACCCTGCTGAAAGAACAGGCCGAACCCATTATTGCACGGGTATTGGAAAATGACTTCCGTGACTTTTCCGGCGCTGACCTGGAACGGGTAGAAAAGCTGGGCGCTTTGCTGCATAAGCCGGAAATACATGCCGATAAAGAAAAATCCGACAAGATCCATGACGAAATAAAAGAGCTGGCCCGGAATAAAACGGAGATCATGCAGCAGGCTAAAATTATGCTGCAGCAGTGGGAAGCCGGCAACCCGGAAGTGCGTACCCTGTGGAGCACCATGAACGGCTGGGTGTACCAGGGCTTTGATGTAACCTACAAACGCCTGGGTATTGACTTTGACAAGATCTATTACGAAAGCGAAACCTACCTGCTGGGTAAAGACCTGGTGGAAGACGGCCTACGTAAAGGCGTGCTGTTTAAAAAAGAAGATAACTCTGTCTGGATAGACCTGACCAATGATGGCCTGGACCAGAAGCTGCTGCTGCGTGGCGACGGTACCTCCGTGTACATGACACAGGACCTGGGCACGGCCCGCCTGAAGTATGATGACTACCAGATGGACCTGAGCATATACGTAGTAGCGGATGAGCAGAACTACCACTTTAAGGTATTAAAGCTGATCCTCGAAAAGCTGCAGGAACCGGCTGCCGATGGGGTTTTCCACCTCTCCTACGGCATGGTGGAGCTGCCGCATGGCCGTATGAAAAGCCGGGAAGGCACCGTAGTGGATGCGGATGATATGATCACTGAAATGGTGAACACCTCTGCCCAGCACACCAAAGAATCCGGCAAGCTGAAAGATTTCAGCGAGGATGAACTGCAACGCCTGTACGAAGTAATCGGACTGGGCGCTATGAAATTCTTTCTGCTGCGGGTAGATCCTAAAAAGCGGATGATCTTTAATCCCGAAGAGTCTATTGACTTCCATGGTTTTACCGGGCCGTTCATTCAATATTCACATGCACGTATCAAATCTATTCTGCGTGAAGCCGGAGTGACAGATACCAGTCATTTGGACACTTACAGGCATAATGACAGTTTACTGCCATTAGAGAAATCGTTGATCATGCTGAACGAACAGTTTGGCGAAGTGCTGGAAGATGCGCAAAAAGAAATGAGCCCTTCTGTGATCGCCAACTATGCATTTAAACTGGCGCAGGAGTTTAACTCTTTTTATGCAGAGAAGGTAGATGGTAAATACACTTACTCTATTGTAAATGCAGAATCCGAAGAAAAGAAGAACCTGCGTTTACAGATCATTACCCATACCGCGCATACCATCCGCCGCAGCATGGAGCTGCTGGGAATTGAAGTACCGGAGCGGATGTAATTAATAATGAATAATTAATAATCGTGAGGTAATAGATCGAAGAAATAGATCACTACGATAAAACAATAAAAAGAAATGTCCTGCATCTTAAGGGTGCAGGACATTTTTATTAGTACGTTATAGTTATAACAAGCGTAAACCTGCTATACGATTATTAATTATTCATTCTTCATTATTAATTGTTGACGGCCCTATCACAAAGCTCCTCCCCTTTCTGCAGCTCACCGGAACCGATATACGATTTTCCCAGCATGAACATAGCAAAGTAGTTCTGCGGCTGCAGGACCAGCATACGGTTCCATAATACTACAGCGGCTTTGTAATTGCCTTCATAGTAATATACATGGCCCAGGTCGTGCAGTACCTGCAGGTCTTCCGGGCTGGTTACATTGCCGGTACTATCCAGCTTTGAAATTTGCTGATAATAATAAGTGCTCTGGCGGTAATTCTCCATCAGGGCGTAGATCTGGCCCAGCTCCAGGTAAGCGGGTGTATAATTCTTATCCTGGATAATGGCGGCATGAAAGAACTTCAGGGCAGCATCCAGCTTACCTGATCTTTTTAATACCAATCCCTCTTTATACAAAGCCCTGGCTTTGTCCTTTGGGTATGCAATGGCTAATTGTACTGTGAAAACTGCTATTACCAGCAGACATAGGATACGCATCATAGAGAAAACATGGTCTATTGTCCCTAACGCAAATATACGTTATTTTCTTATATGAAATCACTCCATATCCTTTGCAGAAAAGGATAAAGGCAAAAGCTGACCGGCAGCTGCTATCACATATACCTGGCCGCTTTGGCCGCTCAGGATCAGGCGGATAGGTTGCTGCAAACGCTGCTCATACTCTGCCAGCGACTGCCGGCAAATACCGCAGGGGGAAATGGGATGCCCGCTGCTGCCGTTTAAGTTATGGTAGCTAATGGCAATGGTATCTATGGGTATATTGGGATACAATACCGTGGCGGCGGAAAGGGCTGTTCTTTCCGCGCAAATGCCGGCGGGGAAAGAGGCATTTTCCTGGTTGGTACCGCTTACCTGCTGTCCGTTGGCCAGGCGTATAACGGCGCCTACACGAAAATTAGAGTACGGCGCATAAGCCTCCGCAGTAACCGTACGGGCGGCCTGCAGCAGGGCGGCATCTTTTTCTTCCAGCTGCGAAATGTCGTCGTAAAGCTGGTATTCAAATGATTGCAGCTGTTTCATTGAATGAATAATTAATGATTAATAATTAATAGGGTGCTGCGAAGGTATCGATAATAATAAAAAAGTCCTGCACCCTTAAGGATGCAGGACCGTGCAAAAATTGCTTATTTATTATTTGATCGTTCTGAATAAACGGCTCCAGCGGATGCTGCCATGGCCATAGCTCATCCAGATAAGCCAGGCCTTACCTACCACATGATCTTCCGGCACAAAGCCCCAGTAGCGGGAATCCAGGGAGTTGTTACGGTTATCTCCCATCATCCAGTAATAGTTCATTTTAAAGGTGTAGGAGTCAGCAGGTTTGTTGTTAATGTAAAACTGCCCGTTCTTAGCTTCCAGCGTATTGCCTTCGTACACACGGATCACGCGGTCGTAAATGGCAATGTTAGTGCTGTCCAGCTTAACAGTGGCGCCCTTTTTAGGAATGTACAGGGGGCCAAAGTTCTCCTCTGTCCAATGATAATGGGCGGTATCATATGGAAATACGGATTGCTCTCCGCTGAAGTACGGCTTAATGCTTTTTACTACCGGGAAGTTCTTTAACGCGGTTACATTACCCGGGGTAAGGTTGTACAGAAAGATGCCGGCGGATAAAGTGGCATCCGGGTTGGGCGTAATGTCCAGCTCATCCAGGCGGTCCGGGTTCAGGGGATCGCCATTGGTTTGCACAGTATATCTTCTTTCACTTTCCTGCGGAATGGGCGCCTGGTGGCCGTTCACGAACACTACACCATCTTTTATGCTCAGTGTGTCGCCTGATTCGGCTACGCAGCGTTTAATATAGTTTTCCCGTTTATCAACCGGGCGGGAGGTAACATGGTAGGATTCCCATACTGCATCGCGGCCCAGGCTTCGTACCAGCCCGTAGTAGCTTTGGTCCTGCTGTTCCAGGGCCACGGTATCGCCTTCGGGGAAGTTGAACACCACTACATCATTCCGTTTTACACGGGTAAAACCGGGCAGGCGTTTGTAAGGCCAGTGCACGGCTTCTGAATAAGCTTTGCTGTATTTGGTGCCGGGTAAGGTGTGATGGGTAAAAGGAACTGCCAGCGGGGTATTGGGAATGCGCGGACCGTAACTGATCTTGCTAACGAACAGGAAATCGTTCACCAGCAATGTTTTTTCCATAGAGGGGGTAGGGATCGTATAGGCCTCGAAAATAAAAGTGCGGATCAGCGTGGCTGCTATGATAGCGAAGATGGCTGCATCCAGCCATTCACGCACTGCAGACTTTCTTTTCTTAGGCTGGCCGTCATTGCGCCTCCAAAATGCCAGGTTCATTCAGTTGAATTTGTGTGTATTTAAATATCTTAAAAGAACAAATATAATATTCTGTTGTCAGTCAGCTAATTTTCCTTGCAAAAGTTTTCTTAAAGTTCCCGGCTCAATATACGGTTAATCTCATCCGCCTGGTTCATGATCATGAAATGCCCCCCTCCGTTTATGGTATAATCCGGCTTCACATACTTTAGAGGGAAAGTATGGTCCTTACTGCCATGGATATGCACTACAGCGGAATGCAGCTCCTCATTTTCCCAGTGAATAACGGTGCGGATGGCCCAGTACATAAAGTCAAAATCGCTGTTACGCAGGTAATCTTTCAACAGGGCAGCTTCCTCCGGTGTTTTGGCCGTCATGTAAAATTGTACTACAAAAGTGCGCTGTCTGAACATCCACCGGCTGTTCAGGCGGTATAATCTGAACCTCCTTACCAGGTTAAAATAGGCGGGGCGCTCCCGGGTGTTTTTGATGGTACTGATCAGGATAACCTTTTCAACCGGGCGCTGACGGGCTATTTCCAGGCTTATCATGCCACCGAAGGAAAGCCCCAGCAAGCTTACCGGGCCTTCTGTGGTAATGCCGGCCGCCATGCGGGCTGCGTAATCCGTAAAGGGCTCATTGGGCTGTGGCTTTAACCAGGGCAGGTAGTGCACATCGTACTCCGGTGGAAACTGCAGGTAACGGAACATCCGCTCATCTGCCCCCATGCCGCTGATCAGGTATAACTGCTTCTTCATATGACAGTTGGCAGTTGGCAGTGGGCAGTTAGCAGTATGTGAGCGACTGCCAACTGAGGACTGCCAACTATATATTGGCTTTCTTTTTCTCGCGGGAAGGTACTACATAATCCTCCACATTATCTGCGGTGATGGTTTTGCCGGAGAGGATGACCAGCCTTTCTACCACGTTGCGCAGCTCGCGGATATTGCCTGACCAGTCGTGCTGCTGCAGGGCCTTGAGGGCCGGTGCATCAATCACCTTTTTTACAATGCCGTATTCCTGGCAAACGTTGTCCAGGAAATGATCTACCAGCAGGGGTACATCATCCCGGCGTTCATTCAGGGATGGTACATGGATCAGGATCACGCTCAGGCGGTGATACAGATCCAGGCGGAAGTTCTTGTCCTCCACCTCTTTCAGCAGATCTTTATTGGTGGCGGCTATTACGCGTACATCCACGCTAATTTCCTTGTCGCCCCCTACGCGGGTGATCTTCCCTTCCTGGAGGGCCCGCAGCACTTTGGCCTGGGCGCTCAGGCTCATATCGCCTATTTCGTCCAGGAACAGGGTGCCGCCGTTGGCCTGTTCAAACTTGCCGATGCGTTGTTTTACCGCAGAGGTGAAGGAACCTTTTTCATGGCCAAACAGCTCGCTCTCAATCAGTTCACTGGGAATGGCGGCGCAGTTCACTTCTATCATAGGCCCGGTGGCGCGGCTGCTGCGCTCATGGATCCAGCGGGCTACCAGCTCCTTGCCTACCCCGTTCTCGCCGGTTACCAGCACACGGGCATCGGTGGGAGCCACTTTTTCGATAGTCTCTTTTATTTTCAGGATAGGCGCAGAACCGCCGATCATTTCCTGGGTTTTGTTCACCTTACGGCGCAGACGCTTGGTTTCCGCCACCAGTGTGGTTTTATCCATGGCGTTGCGCAGCGTGATAAGCAGTCGGTTCAGATCCGGTGGTTTGGGAATATAGTCAAACGCGCCTTTTTTAACTGCTTCTACGGCCGTATCAATATTACCGTGGCCGGATACCATTATGATGGGAATATCAGGATTGGCTTCCTTGGCTTTTTCCAGGAATTCCAGGCCATCCATCTTGGGCATTTTGATGTCGCACAACACAGCATCATACTGCTTTTCCCTGAACATCTTAAAACCTTCTGCCCCATCTGCCGCTTCATCGAGCTTATATCCTTCGTAGGTCAGGATCTCAGACAATGTTTTACGGATGCTTTTTTCGTCATCAATAATCAGGATGTTCGCCATATTGGTGTTTTGTGAGGGAGCAAAGATAATGAAATCAATGGGCAGATGAGAAAATGTGCAAATATGCAGATGGGCAGATGTGTACTTTGGCGCATGCAGCGGTATGAGATGTAAGTGATTATAAACGTTAACTTATCAGATATACATTCCCTGCACTTATCTGTACATCCGGATATTTGCACGTCTGCACATTACATGCTTACCGGCAGCAGGAAAAAAAACAAACCTGCGACTAACTTTACAGCCATTATATGTATTTTTAAACTACCTAAACATTATATCCTGTAATTCTAAGCCGCATATGGAAAAATTATTGGAGGAGTTAAAGCGCAGGCACCAGTGGGCGGCGGCCAATCCTTACCCTTGTACTACAGCGGTCAGCGATTTTGCCAACGACCTGGTAAACTGGCTATTTCCCGAACATACGGGTAAAGTGATGGCAGCGGCGGACCTGGCCCCCTATGCACTAAAGCTGGAGCAGCAGCTGCAGCAGCTATTGCATACCATGCAGCCCCAGCTACCTGATACGGCAGCACAACTGAGCCAGCATTTCATGGCCCAGGTACCATCTATTTACGATGATCTTACCAAAGACGCCACCGCTATTTACCAGGGCGACCCGGCAGCTACCTGTTTATACGAAGTAATAAGGGCTTATCCCGGTTTTTATGCCATTGCCTTTTACCGTATTGCGCATGCGCTGCAGCAGCTGAACATACCCTTACTGCCACGCATGATCACGGAGCTGGCGCATGCCCGCACCGGTATCGATATTCACCCGGCAGCTATTATAGCGCCCTACTTTTGCATAGACCACGGCACCGGCATTGTGATCGGGGAAACCTCTGTAATAGGGGCGCATGTAAAGCTGTACCAGGGCGTTACCCTGGGTGCTTTGAGCATTGATAAAAGCATGGCTAAAAGCAAGCGCCATCCCACCATTGAGGAACATGTAGTGATCTATGCCGGCGCCACCATTTTAGGTGGAGATACCACTATTGGCCACCACAGCGTAATTGGCGGTAATGTGTGGCTGATCAAAAGTGTTGCGCCTTTTTCCCGTATTTATTACAAGGCAGATGGCAGCATGAATGTGGTGGAAGCGGTGTGATTTGTATGAATTAATTTATTAAAACCATGCGGGTCGTCATTCATCATCGACCCATTCGTAATTATAAGAGCTCATGCATTCAATTCTTGACCAGGTAGGTAATACACCTATTGTTGCACTGAAAAAACTAACGGCAAACCCTAATGTTACTATTTATGCCAAGCTGGAAGGTAATAACCCCGGCGGCAGCGTAAAAGACCGGGCGGCCTATGGCATGATCAAAGGCGCGCTGGACCGGGGCGAGCTAAAACCCGGCATGAAGCTGATAGAGGCTACCAGCGGTAATACCGGTATTGCACTGGCTATGATCGCCGCCCTGTTTGGCGTTGAAATGGAGGTGGTAATGCCGGAAGATGCCACCCGCGAGCGGGTGCTGATCATGGAAGCTTTTGGCGCAAAAGTGACCTTAACCCGCAAAGAGGATTCCATGGAAGGCTCCATTGACTATGCGCATGCGCAGGTGGCCAAAGGCGGTTATCATATGCTGAACCAGTTTGCCAACCCGGATAATTACGGTATGCACTACCGCACTACCGGCCCGGAAATATGGCGCGATACGCAGGGTGAGGTTACACATTTTGTGAGCGCTATGGGCACTACCGGCACTATTATGGGCGTATCCCGCTACCTGAAGGAGCAGAATCCGCAGGTGCAGATCATAGGCTGCCAGCCTACTGAAGGCTCCCGTATACCGGGCATCCGCAAGTGGCCGGAGGCTTATCTGCCGAAAATATTTGATAAAGAGCGGGTAGACCGCACCATGGATATATCCGAGGACGAAGCCCGGCAAATGACGCGGCGCCTGGCAAAGGAAGAAGCCATTTTCTGCGGCATGAGCAGCGGCGGCGCAGTATCTGCAGCCGTACGCTTATCTAAAGAATTAGAGCGGGGTGTGATCGTTTGTATTATTTGCGACCGGGGAGACCGGTATTTATCAAGTGATCTCTTTGGATGAGAAGCAGAAAGCTGAAAGCATAAAAACAAAAAGCCGATTGTGTTATACAACCGGCTTTTTGCTTTTAGTATGTTTTGGGCTTCAAGCTTTATGCTATTTCTTCATGTACATCACTTCCTTTACCAGCTTCACGGTACGCTCAATATCGGGCATATACAGCTTTACCAGGTTGGGTGCGTAGTGCATAGGCGCATCCGGAGCAGTGATACGGCGGATGGGAGCATCCAGGTAATCAAAGCCCTCTTTCTGAATACGGTAGGTAATTTCAGAAGAAATGCTGGAGAAAGGCCATTGCTCTTCCACGATCACCAGGCGGTTGGTTTTCTTTACAGATTCCAGGATGGTGAACCAGTCCAGCGGGCGGATGGTACGCAGGTCGATCACTTCGGCCTCAATACCTTCTTTAGCCAGCTCTTCTGCGGCGCCCAGGGCTACTTTCATCATTTTGTTGAAAGAAACGATGGTTACGTCCTTACCGGCACGTTTAACATCGGCCTTACCAATGGGAATAATGTATTCTTCTTCGGGTACGTCGCCCAGCTCGCCATACATTACCTCACTTTCCATGAAAACCACCGGATCATCATCGCGGATAGCCGCTTTCAGCAAACCTTTGGCATCATATGGGTTGGAAACGGATACTACTTTTAAACCGGGGATGTTGGCATAATAGCTTTCAAAAGCAGTGGAGTGCTGGGCGCCCAGCTGACCGGCAGAACCGTTAGGTCCGCGGAAAACAATGGGGCAGCCTACCTGTCCGCCACTCATGGCCAGCATTTTGGAAGCGGTGTTCAGGATCTGGTCCAGGGCCAGTACGGCAAAGTTCCAGGTCATAAATTCCACTACAGGACGAAGGCCGTTCTGTGCAGCGCCAACGCCAATGGCAGCAAAGCCTAATTCTGCAATCGGGGTATCAATTACCCTTTTGGCCCCAAATTCATCCAGCATTCCCTGGCTCACTTTATAGGCACCATTGTATTCGGCTACTTCCTCTCCCATCAGGAATACGCGCTCGTCCCGGCGCATTTCTTCCTGGAGGGCTTCTCTTAAGGCTTGTCTGAAAGCTATCTGACGCATGCTATTGGTATAATGATTTGAAAGATTTAAAGTCCTTTCCTAAAAAGGCAGGGGCAAAATTATCGTTTGTTGGCGAAAATGCAAAGGATTTCAGGAAGGCTTATTTATTTAAATATTAATAAAATATATAAAATTATTAATATATTGTAACGTATTACCTGTCCTATGATCACCGTTACCATCCTATCCCTGAGTTTTTTAACGGCCATTTCCTGCAGAATAAAGAAGGTAAAATCGCCGGATGCCGTGCGCCTTTTATGGTATGTGCACCTGGTTTTGCTGTTCTTTTCCGCGCTTTGCGTGTTAATGATGCTGAATGGCTATGGCTTTAAAGGCGCTTTTACTGAGCGTGTGTTCCTTTCGCTGTATGCCGGCTCCGGCGTGATCCTGTATGGGTTAACGCCCCAGGATGCCAGTGGCAAATGGCTGTACCTGGCCTGCTTCTTTGGCTTTCCCTTTGTGCTGCTGTTTGGACTGCTGCTGCCGCCTTTGCGCATTTTAACCATTATGGCGGGCGTGGCCCTGCTGTTTGATGGTAATGTGCGCCGCTACCCTATTGACGATGATTATACGCTGGAAACCCGCGATATGGGCATTTTATCCCGCTACCCTAACTACAACATGGTAGCAGATAAATACTGGTTCTTTGAAAAAACCACTCCGGATGTGGTATCCAAGAACTATTCCCTGCAGGCGCTGCAAACGGCGCAAAAGAACGGGGACAGTGTGAAGATCAGCATACTGGCATTTGACAGGAGTAAAATGCGGTTTGATACGACGATCGCACTGCAGTAAAGGAAGCAGGATGCGGAATTGGGATGCAGGGATGAGGTATGAGTTGGGATGCAGGAGATGGATTGATGGAAATGTGAGGTAAGAAGGACGAAGCAGGACAATGATGCATGTTGGGATGATTGGGAGTGGGATTGGAAATGAGCCTGATAGAATATTGATATGATCTTAATGATGATCGATATAAAAAATGCAGCGAAGAGGTTCGCTGCATTTTTATTTATGTACATTCCGTGTAGCCGTGCTTATACTTTCTCAATAATAATAGCACTGGCGCCGCCTCCGCCGTTACAGATCCCGGCTACGCCATAACGGCCGCCGTGCTGGTGCAGGATGGAATTGAGCGTTACCACAATCCGGGCGCCGCTGCAACCAATAGGATGGCCCAGGGATACGGCTCCGCCCCATACATTCAGCTTCTCGGGGTCTAACCCAAGGTCTTTCTGGTTGGCAATGGCCACGCAGGAAAACGCTTCGTTGATCTCTGCATAATCCATATCAGATATTTTAAGCTGCGCTTTGGCAAGTGCCCTGTTAATGGCCTTTACCGGCGTAGTGGTGAACCATTCGGGAGCCTGGGAAGCATCTGCAAAGCTGATGATCTTAGCCAGGGGCTTTAATCCCAGCGCTTTCAGCTTTTCGCCGCTTACCAGTACCACTGCAGCTGCACCGTCATTGATGTTGGAGGCATTGGCCGCTGTTACCGTTCCGTCTTTCTGGAAAGTGGGTTTCAGTGTGGGTATCTTTTCAAAATTCACCTTTTTGTAGTCTTCATCTTCCGTAACAGTTACTACCTGTTTGCCGGGCACTTCCACGGGGATGATCTCATTTTTGAAATATCCTTTTTCATATGCTGCGGCGGCGCGTTTGTAGCTGCTGGCAGCGTAGGCGTCCTGGTCTTCACGGGTGATCTTGTATGCTGATGCGCAGATCTCAGCGGCATTGCCCATATGAAAATCCTTGTAGGGATCCCAGAGGCCATCCCGGAGAATACCGTCTATTACAGCGCCATGGCCCAGGCGATAACCTGTGCGGGCTTTATCCAGGTAATAGGGAATGTTGCTCATACTTTCCATGCCGCCGGCTATCACTACATCGTTATCTCCCAGCATAATGCTTTGCGCGCCCAGCATAATGGCTTTCATGCCGGAGGCGCATACTTTATTTACAGTAGTGCAGGGCACGTTGGTAGGAATGCCAGCATAAATACTGGCCTGGTTGGCAGGGGCCTGGCCCACATTAGCGCTGATCACATTGCCCATATATACTTCATTCACCTCTGTGGCGGCAATACCGGCTCTTTCCAGGGCTGCTTTTATAACGGTGGCGCCCAGCTGGGTAGCCGGTACAGCGGCCAGTGTGCCGCTTAATGCCCCGATGGGTGTACGAACCGTGGATACTATAAATACTTCTTTCATAACATAAGATTGTTTGGCTTGAACATTCAAATATAAAGGAAAAGTAGGAAGCGGTAAGAAGGCTGCATAAAAAAGAAAGGTGAAAAGCTGGTTGCTTTTCACCTTTCAAAATTTTGTGTATGTGCTTATTGCAATATAATGCGCATAGCTTTTTGCTTGCCGTAACCGGCTACTTCCAGGTAGTAGATGCCCTTAGGCAAGGTACCCAGGTCTATTTCCGTAAGCTGGTCTTTTACCTGCTTGCGGTACAGGGTGTTACCTTTTGTATCATGTACAATAAGATCCACCGGTTTTAACAGTGGTTTTTCAAAACGTACATATACCAGGCCGGCTGTGGGGTTCGGGAAGGCGCGTACAACGTTCTCACCTACCGTTACATCCGGTACTGCGGTGATCACCATATTCACTGTAGTGGAGGTGCTGCGGCAGGTACCGCCATTGCTTACAATCACATAATACTGCCCGTTGGCTTTTGCGCGGATGACTGCCGTAGTGGCGCCGGTTAAGGCTGCGCCGTTAAAGTACCATTGGTAGGTGAGCGCTTTGCCTGCAAACAGGCTATCGCCCCGTTGCTGTAAAGTAGCTACCGGCATATTTACTACAGCAAATTTTGATGACCAGTCGGTAGTATCTGCCGGGAAACTGCTTACTATTCTTACCCTGTAATCCTGCCCACAGGGAATGGTATCCGGTATGCTAACCTTTACGGATATACGCGGATCAGTACCCGGTATAGTAGCAAGGTTTGTTACCGTTCCATCCAGCTCGCCGGCCTTTTTACCGCCGGTATTGTCGCCTTGCAGCAGCTGAATGGTGAATATGTTATTGCTGTTAAAGGAATGATCGAAGCTGGCAGTTACAGCAAGGCTGTCGTTAGCATTAACCGTAGTGGTATTGCCAACGCTGGCCGGGTTTTCGGGTTCAGCAGCCTGTGTTATGCGGATGGTATCTGACACCACCGTATTATTACAAGTGGTTACTTTTACCCAGTAAGTGCCTGCTTGCGTTACCGTAATAGTGGGAGTGTTAGCACCGGTAGACCATAGGTAAGTGTCGCCGGAGTTATTCGGCTTGCGTGCATCCAACAGCAGGCTGCTGCCGGCGGCAAGTGTGGTGTCTGCACCCAGGTTTACAAGCACTGGTGCAAAGTAAATGGTCGTGAATGCAGTATCACGCCCACCTGCGCTGTTCACTATCAGCAGGCTAACGGTATAAGTGCCACGCTGGCTGTAAGTATGCACCGGGCTCTGTGCCGTATCTGTTGTGTTATCGCCAAAGCTCCATTGGCGGCTGATGATAGAAGTCCCTGCATTTGTGGTACTTTGGTTGGTGAATTTCACCGTAGTGCACTGTAATTTATCAGCAAAAAATTTAGCTTCCAGCTTGGCCGGTATACTATCGGCATATACGTGAATAGTATCCGACACAGATCCGTTACAATAGTACACGGTTACACTGTAAGTGCCCGGAGTGGTAATAGCAATAACAGGGTTGGTTTCACCGGTAGACCATGTACGGGTGGTGTTTGGATAATCGGCGCCCAGCATCACAGTATTACCCGGGTAAAGGATTATGTCTGCGCCCAGCTCCAGGTTAGGTTTATTAATCAGCTCAACAAAGTGGGTGGCAGTATCCGTAGCGCCCTGGCTGTCGGTCACTACCAGCGTTACCAGGTATTGCCCATCTGCAGCATACAAATGCTGAGGGCTTTGCGTGGTATCAGTGGTGCCGTCGCCAAAAGACCATTCCCATTTTACAATGGGTTGTAGTGCCGTGCTTTCATCCAGGAAGTACACGCTGGTACAGTTGCGGCCCTGTATGCCAATGGCTGCATTTATACCGACCGGGTTAACGAAGCTGATATTGATGGTGTCTGCCGCGCTGGTACCGCACCAACGGTCTGTAACCCTTAGTGCATATGTACCTGGTTGTGTTATGGTAATAGCGGCAGTGGTATCGCCGGTAGACCAATGGAAGCTGTAGTGGCTTCCTGCCGGATAAGGCGCCGACAGGCGTATGGAACCGCCGGGGCGCAGGGTATCAATATCCTGCCCCAGGTTCACGGCTATTGCAGTATTGACAATAAGCTTGATGGCCGTATCCTGCTTACCGCTGTTATCCGTCACTACCAGGGTAACAATATAGTCTCCCGGCTGGCTATATGTATGAACAGGATTGGGCAGCGTATCGGTAGTGTTATCACCGAACTGCCATGCCCAATGGTTGATGCTGCCCGTTGTTATTTTGCTGGTATCTGTAAACCGGTAGGTGCGGCAGCCTGTTTGCAGGAATCCAAAACCTGCCTGCAGTCCGCTACTGGCCGGCGGCACAGCCGGTATGGTTACTGTAATAGTATCTGTAACTGTAGTGCCACAGGTGGTAACTTTTACCCAGTAGCTGCCGGATGTATACACTACAATAACAGGCTGGGTGCTGCCGGTAGACCACAGGTAAGCGTCGCCGGAGTTGTTGGGCTTGCGCGCATCCAGCAGCAGGCTGTCTCCGGCGGCTGCCAGGGTGGTATCTGCACCAAGATCTACAAGCAATGGTGCAAAGTAAAGCTTGGTGGTGGCGGTATCCCGTTTTCCAGTACTGTTCACTACCACCAGGCTAACTGTATATTCACCACGCTGGCTATAGGTATGCAGCGGGTTTTGTGCGGTGTCGGTAGTATTATCACCAAAGCTCCATTGACGGCTGGTGATGGTTGTACCGGCAGCTGTGGTGCTTTGATCCGTGAAGCGTACGGTGGTGCATTGTTCTTTATCGGCGGTGAATTGGGCAGTGGGGTTATTGGCTATTACCGTATCCTGCGCGGTTACTACAATGGTATCTTTGGAAACAAGTGCGTCACACTGATCCGGATTCATGATCTCCACCCAATAAGTACCTATCTGCGTCACATTGATAGTACGCGTTATTTCTCCGGTAGACCATGAGTACCGCATACCTGGCGCCATGGAATTTGCGGTGCCTAATACGATACTATCACCCGGATGCAATGTAGTATCCGCTCCTAACCTGGCTATGGGTATTCTGTCAATGAAAATGATCTGATGAGCAGTATCGCTTTCACCCAGGTTGTTAATAATTATTAGCTGTACATTAAAAGATCCGTTATTATTATAAGTATGTATGGGATGCTGTAGCGTGTCTGTTCCACCATCTCCAAAATCCCAGTACCATTTGGTGAGCGCGGCTCCGGGTGCGGTACTTTTATCTTCAAAAAATATCACGCCGCAATAATGATTTGTTATAAAATGAGCCTGCGGCTGAGTAGATGAAGATGCGGCCTGTACCCGGATGGTATCTGAAGCAGTTACAAAACAGGTATCATAGGTTAATCTTAACCAGTAGGTACCACCCGCTGATACTGTAATCGTTTTAGTAGTTTCACCAGTAGACCATAAGTATTTATTAGCAGTATCTCTTATGTCTATACCGTTCACCGGGCCCAGTGTAACGGGTCCATGTTTAACAGTGGTATCCGGCCCCAGCTCAACTAATGGTATGTTAGAAAAAACGGATGTATAGGCCGTATCACGCTGGTTTTTGCTATCGGTAACCACCAGTCTCACATCATAGTAGCCTCCCTGCGTATAGGCGTGTACCGGGTTTTGCTTAACATCTGAATAGCCATCTCCAAAAGTCCATAGCCGGTTAACAATAGATGCACCAGTAACTATGGAGCTATCTATAAACTGTACATTTGAACAATTAACTTGTTTAAGGTTGATGTGGGCTTTAAGGCTATAAACAGGTGTGGTATCTGCAAGTATATTAATGGTATCTGCTGCTGAACCTATACAATAACTCATCCGCAGCCAGTAGGTGCCGGGAGTGGCCACTTTTATAGTTTTGGTGGTATCGCCGGTAGACCACAGGTATTGCGGCTTACCGCTGGAATACTGTGTCAGGGTAATGGTATCGCCTCTGGCAAGCATAGCATCCGGCCCCAGATTTACAGGGGGTATTTCGATAGGCACTAAAGTGCGTATGGTTGAATCTGTATGGCCATTATTTGCGCTTACATACAATTTTACGGTATATGGCTCATTTGCCGGGTAAGTATGTACAGGATTTTGAACGGTATCTGTTGTACCATCTCCAAAAACCCAATACCATTGATTAGCTTGCCCATTGCTCACAAATGAGCTGTCAGCAAAATAAACCGTATTACAGCTTCTCGCCATAATACCCATCCTGGCTCTTACAGAAGGAGGTCCCTCTATTACGCTCACCCAAATACTGTCTTGTGCTAAATCTCCGTCTTTTATTACTGTTACACTGTACTTGCCCGACTTTGTTACCTTAATGGTTTGCGTAGTTCCTTCCCGCCAGATATATCGAGCGCCCGGGTTACCGGCATCCAATATCAGGGTATCTCCTCTAAAAATGGTGGTATCATTGCCTAGTTCCAATGTAACAGCGGATGCACGGACATATACTAACGTAGATTGAAGGGTATCACAATATCCACGGTCATCCTCCTTTAGCCGGGTAGTAAAAATAGCCTGGTAGCTACCCGGCTTTGTGTAATGATGAATAAATTTGGTTCCATTCAATATAGCATCGGGATTGGTAATGGTATCGATCTTCCCATCTTTCCAATCAATAAAAAAACGGTCTATTGCCTGTCTACTGTAAGGAATATTTACATTCAGCATTCTTTTATAAAACCCATAATCCCAATAAGTAGCAGCAGGATCAACCATTACCTGGGTTTTGGCGGTAGTTAGTGAAACATTCGCATTATCCTGCAGGGTTTGGCCGCATGCTTCATAGGTTACACTATAGGTGCCCGGTGTACTTACCCAAATGTTGGCAGTAGTATCACCTGTAGACCAGCGATAAGTACCAAAAGTATCACCATAAGGGCCTGCTCCTTTATTTGTGATCATGACACTGGGAGGCCCGGCATAAATATTACATAACAGGTATTCATTCCCTATGTTCAGGCTAGGCTGCACAGATACGATCTGGGGGAAATAATAATTGTCTTTAATGGCTTTATTACCCATGTTATCCCAAACGGCGAGGGACACCCGGAAGCTGCCTTTCTTTGTATAAATATGTACCGGGTTCTGAAGCGATGAAGTATCGCCATCTCCGAAATTCCACAGCCATACCGTGATCGGGTTAGGGCCGGTGCTCAGATCCTGGAAGGATACTGTAAGCGGGCCACAACCAATTGTTTTGTCATAGCTAAAATCCGCGTTAATGCCCTGTCCAAACAACAGTATACGGGCCCATAAAAAAACAAACAATAGTAAAAATCGCTTCATACTCAAGGGTATAGGGTGAGAAAATGGAAATTGTATTGTCCTAAGAAGCGGTAAAATTACTCAAATAACTAATAGGTCAGCCACTATTACCTTTTATATACAACAAAAAGGTGAAGAATGAAACGGCCATCGTTCCATCCTCCACCTTTCCGTGAATGTATATGATACCTAAATTACTGGCGCACCGTTACCTTACGGGTTACGATATCCGCGCAGCTGTTCTGGTATTCCATGTGCACTTCTATGGTATAATCGCCTGATACTGCATACTCATGGTCAAAAGTGAGCGCATGGCGGTTCTTTTCTACCAGGGTTTGGGAAGTATTATCCCCCCAGTTCAGCCACAGGCGATAGGGTACATTTTCGTAAGCCGGCATTACGGTCAGGTCTACCTGACGGCTGCATAACCAGGTATAGGAAATGTCGGCCAGGGTTTCGCTTACACGGGCAATTACCACAGTAGTATCGCTCAGCGTTTGACCGCATACGTTATAGGTTACGGAATAGGTACCGGGGGCGCAGGCACGCAGGGTGCTGGTAGTATCACCGGTAGACCATAAGTACCATCCTGGGTCATGGTGGCCCTGCGCCATGGCTGTATTGCTGATAATAGGACAATAGTTACGGCACAAAGGGTGCTGCACGCCAAGGTCCAATATGGGAAGAATATCAATTTCCTGGTAGCTGAACACTTTCATGGAGGTAGCTCCCGAAGGCAGTACCATGGTTAACCTTACCACATAGTGGCCGGGTGTGTTAAAGGTGTGTGTAGGCTGCGGGCCGGAGGCGGTACCGCCATCCCCAAATTCCCAAAGCCAGTCAATCACAGACAGGGAAGAAGATGAATTCACATCAAACGTAATCTTCTTAGGCGCGCAACCAATGGTGTCAGTTGCTTTGATCTTAAAGTCGAAATTCTGCGCCTTTAAACCGGAAATTGCAAAACATGAGCATGCAATCAGTAATAACAATCTTTTCATTAGGCTTAAGGAATAGGGTGAAAAATTATGTAAATATATAAAAATTAATATGTAAAATTAATAAAATTAGTACAAAACAATATACTAAAACCGTCCATATGCCCACCCTCCGGGATAATTAGCGCCAAAAGGTGTAAATTACCTATGTTTGCAGTTTGCATTCTTCCAGACCTTGATAGCACAACATACCATACAACAGATCCTGAGCCGCATAGATATTGTGGAGATCGTAGGCTCTTTCGTGAAGCTGAAAAAAAGGGGGACCAACTACCTGGGCCTCTGCCCTTTTCATAATGAAAAGTCGCCCTCCTTCACGGTTTCACCCAGCAAGGAGATCTATAAATGTTTCGGCTGCGGAGCCAGTGGCAATACCATCAGCTTCCTCATGGAGCATGAGAAGTACTCCTATGTGGAGGCCCTGCGCTGGCTGGCCCAGAAATACAATGTAGAAATTGAGGAGAAAGAGGTTAGCGCAGAAGTAAAGCAGCAGCAGCTCCTGGCCGACAGCCTGTATATCATCAACAACTTTGCCCGGGAATATTTTACCAAAACCCTGCTGGAAACAGAGGAAGGGCAGAATATAGGGCTCAGCTATTTTGAGGAACGGGGTTTTACAAAGGAAACCATCCAGAAATTCCAGCTGGGCTATTGCAGCAATGAGCGTGACGCGTTTGCACGCACCGCCCTGGAAAAAGGCTATAACCTGGACTACCTGCAAAAGACCGGCCTGGTTACCATCCGGAATGAGCAGCCGGCGGATAACTACCGAGGCCGCGTTATTTTTCCCATTCACAACCAATCCGGCAAAGTGCTGGGTTTTGGCGCGCGTATCCTGGTTAAGAACGACCGGGCGCCCAAATACATTAACTCTCCTGAAAACGAGATCTATGTAAAAAGCAAGGTGCTGTACGGCACCTATTTTGCCCGCCATGCCATTGACCGACTGAACGAATGCTTGCTGGTAGAGGGTTATACCGACGTAATTTCCCTGCACCAGGCCGGCATTGAGAACGTGGTGGCCTCCAGCGGTACCTCCCTGACAGTGGACCAGCTACGGCTGGTAAAGAAATATACCAATAACCTCACCATCCTGTATGACGGGGACAGTGCAGGTGTAAAAGCAGCGCTGCGCGGCCTGGATATGGCCGTGGAAGAAGGCCTGAACGTGAAGCTGGTGCTGATACCGGACAAGGAAGACCCGGACAGTTATGTGCAGAAGATAGGCGCACCCGCTTTCCGGCAGTTCGTGGAAACCAATAAGCAGGATTTTGTACTGTTTAAGCTGCAAACGTCCATGCAGGACATTGGCAACGACAGCAACCGTAAAAGTCAGCTGGTAAATGAAATTGCGGAAACCATTTCCAAAATTGATAAGGTAGAGGATTTCACGCGCCAGCAAGACTACATACGCCAGTGCAGCCAGCTCTTGAAGATTGATGAGCAGGGCATGATAACGCTGGTGAATAAATTCATCCGCGAGCGGCTGCATAAACGGGAGCAGCAGCTAGCCAAGAATGCCCCTCCGGAAGATGATCAGCTGAGCGATGAGGCCATTGCCGCCATGGAAGCGGCTGAAGGCAACTTTGATGTGATCTTTCCTACGGATGAAAAACAGGAAAGAGAGCTGGTGAAGATCTTACTGCGCTTTGGAGATATGCCTTTCAGCGAAGAAGAAAAGAACAGTGTTGCCGATTATGTATTTCATTTGCCGTATGATTTTGAATCGCTGGCAGATAGTGAGATCGTAAAGAAAATACTGCGGGAATATAAATCCAGGTACGATGAAGGCTCCACCCCGGATAAAAAATGGTTCCTGTACCATGAGGATGCCGACATCTCCAAACAAACGGCCCTGATACTGGAAGATAAGGAGGCGGACCTGAGCATAAACTGGAAAGAACGTTTTGAAATAGATACTGTTTGCGGGGATAATGCTTACCTGCGCGACACCATCAGCACCACCAACTACCTGATACTACGTAAGATCAAAAAGCTGATCCTGGAAAACCAGCAGGAGATGGAAAAGGCGGAGACCTTTGATATGCAGATGAAGTGTGTTGAAGTGCATCAGCATTTGAAACAGCTTGAAATGGAGCTAACACAAGGGATCGGGACGGTGATCTTCAGATAGATGGTGATCTGCAGTACCCGGATGATCGCTGAAGTAACAATTCAGATTAGACCAACAATCCAGGCTCAAACTTCTTCTTCCTTACCCCTGTATACCTTCTTTCTCCGTTTTTGTTTTCTTATCCCACACTTCAAACGTAAATGCATACGCATGTTTTTCATCTGCCGGGTGCAGCCTGCTGCTTACCAGGTTCCATTCTTTGGGATCAAATTCCGGGAAGTGCGCATCACCGGTAACAGTAGCATGAATGCGGGTAATGTACATGCGCTGCACCAGTAACGGAATGGCCTGTCTAAAGATCTCTTCTCCCCCGGTAATAAACATTTCTTCCCCATCAAAAGTGCCTGCGATCATCAGGGCTTCCTGTAAGGAGGTGGTAACAATGATGCCCTCACGCGGATAATCCGGCTGGCGGGTAATTACTATATTCGGGCGGTTGGGTAAAGGCTTGCCTAATGATTCAAAGGTTTTACGGCCCATGATAATGGGTTTACCGATAGTAGTTTCTTTGAAGTATTTCATATCGGCCGGCAGGCGCCAGGGTAACTGGTTGTGCTGCCCTATAACGTTATTCTCTGATGCTGCAACAATGATGGAAACCATGAGTTGAATTACGAATTATTTAATTACGAATTACGAATTGAGTACTACAACTTGTAAAGAGCTCAATGAATATTGGTAACCCGTAAGTTTATTTATAACTACAAATTATTATTACAAACTTCTATCATTCGCAATTAATAATTCATAAACCTGTTTCAATTGCAAATTATTAATTACAAATTAATCAATCATCAAGTTACAATCAGCCGCTCCCATCCATTCGTAATTCGTAATTCGTAATTGAATAATTCGTAATTGAATTACACCGCTACCGGCGCTTTTATCCCTGCATGGTGCTGGTAATTCAGCAGCTCAAAATCTTCAAAAGTAAAAGCAAAAATATCCTTCACGGCCGGGTTAATTTTCATTACCGGCAGCGGGTAGGGCGTGCGGCTTAATTGCAGCTTAGCCTGTTCAATATGATTGTTGTACAAATGCACATCGCCAAAGCTGTGAATAAATTCGCCCGGCTCCAGGTCACATACCTGCGCCATCATCAGGGTAAGCAATGCATAGGAAGCAATGTTAAAAGGCACGCCTAAGAACACATCTGCACTACGCTGGTATAACAGGCAGCTCAGCTTCCCATTAGCCACATAGAACTGGAACAGGCAGTGGCAGGGGCTCAACGCCATTTGCGGCAGGTCGCCCACGTTCCAGGCATTTACAATAATGCGGCGGGAATCCGGATTATTTTTGACCTGTTTTACGGCTTCGCTGATCTGGTCTATCACTTTACCATCGCGGGTTTCCCAGCTACGCCATTGCTTGCCGTAAATGGGTCCCAGGTCGCCATTGGCGTTTGCCCACTCGTCCCATATACTTACACCGTGTTCCTTCAGGTAGGCAATATTGGTATCGCCCCGGAGGAACCAGAGTAACTCATAAATAATAGATTTCAGGTGTAATTTCTTGGTAGTGACCAGCGGAAAACCATCCTGCAGGTTAAAACGCAGCTGGTAGCCAAAACAGCTGCGTGTACCGGTACCGGTGCGGTCTGTTTTTGTTGCCCCATGATCCAGTATATGCTGTAATAAATGAAGGTACTGATCCATAGGGCAAAATAACAAAATTGTTGCTAATGCTCCCTTAGATATTTATCCCCACAACCTTCAATACACATACGGCTGGCCAGTACAAGGGTATTTTCATTAATGCTGATGAAGAATACAGCAGTATCCGATTGTTGTCCTTTTTTATAGATCCGCAGGGTCGTATCCACATCCGTGGCGCGCAACTCAAAATGATCGTAGGTGCTGTTGCCGGTATTGGTATATCCGCCATCGGCATTGAAAGTTAAATAAGTAATATTTTCGGTAGGTTTCCATACCGGTTCCCCGCCAAAACTGTAATAAGAAGCATATGATTTCCAATGACCTGTCAGGTAATTAAGCTGTTTTGGTAAAGAGGCGCCATCTGTTATCGTATTATTATCCTTTTTACAAGCGGTAATACAAATGAGTAAGAATACAGGTAGTAGCAGGTATTTCATCGGTGAGATTTGATTGTAGAACGTGGCATCTCACCCGGAAGTTACAAGTATGCAAAGCGAAAAATATAACGCAAATAAACTAAACAAAAAATACACTTATCCCGGGGAATTTTCGTAATCTGCTATATAACAACCAAAGTCGTAGCGTCAGCAAGCAGGAAGCCAGCGAGCAAGATAAGTTCCATGTATTCGAAAGCTTGAATAACCTCTATCTTTTATCTAAATCTAACGCCTATATTAAAAATCTCATCATGTAAAATTTAGTATCAATCACCCAAAATCACACGCTTATGTTTCTATCTAAATCTGCACGGATGGTGTTGCTATGCCTATGCACCATCAGTACGCTGTATGCCCAGCAAACAACTATTACGGGGAGGGTCACTGATGCCGCTTTTGGCAAACCATTACCCGGGGTTACCGTACGGGTTTCCAACACCAACCGGGGCGCCATTACCGATGTGGATGGCCACTATTCACTGATGTTGCCCGCGGGCAGCAACCAGGTCACCTTCTCGTTTACCGGCTATAAAACCCAAAAAGCCACCGTTACCGGTAACACCCTTAACATGACACTGGAAGAAGATTTTGCGCGGCTGGATGAAGTGGTGGTAACCGGCCTGGCCACTTCTGTAAAACGCAGTAACCTGGCCAATGCGGTAGCCACGCTTTCCGCCAAAGACCTCTCCGGCACTGCACCGGCGCAAACTTTTGATGCAGCGTTAAGCGGTAAAATTCCCGGCGCCCTGATCTCTGCCAACTCCGGCGCACCGGGTGGCGGCATCTCGGTAAAAGTGCGCGGTATTACTTCTGTATTTGGAAATGCACAACCGCTTTATGTAGTAGATGGTATTTTTATGAATAATGCCAGTGTGCCCGCCGGCCTCAATGATGTTACCGGCGCAGCTACTGCGGGCAATCCCAATAACCAGGATAACCCCTCCAGCCGTATTGCGGACCTGAACCCGGCTGATATTGAAAACATTGAAATACTGAAGGGCGCTTCTGCAGCTGCCTTATATGGTTCCAAAGCAGCTGCCGGTGTAATACTGATCACTACCAAGCGCGGTAAGACAGGCAGAACCAATATCAGCATTAACCAGGAAACCGGTTTTGTAAAGGTGCGCCATTTATTAGGCCAGCGCGTATTTACCGCAGAAACCGCGGCCGACCTGGCAGGTGCAGCAGACAACCCTGACCCCGATGTGCAGGCAGCCCGCAACACTAACCGCCAACGGTTCCTGGATGCACAATCTGCCGGCAAGATCTATGACTATGAAAAAGAACTGTTCGGCCATACTGGCCTGCTGCTGAACACTAACCTGAGCTTAAGCGGCGGCTCTGAACGCACTACTTTTTACTTTGCTGCCAACCGCCGCAGCGAAGATGGTATTGTAAAAGGTACCGGTTACCTCAACAGCTCCCTGCGGTTAAATGTAGATCACCGTATCAGTGATCGTATATCCGTTGGGTTTACTACCAACTATATTAATTCCAGCGCAGACCGCGGCCTTACCAACAACGATAATAATGGGGTAAGCTTTGGCGTGGCATTATCTACCACCCCCGGTTTTGCAGAGCTGCATAAAGATAATTTAGGTAACTATCCGCGTAACCCTTACGCTGCATCCAACCCGCTGGAAACAAGGGATAAGATGATCAATAACGAAACCACCAACCGTTTTGTAACCGGCGTAAAGCTGGATGCACGGCTGCTGCAGAGTGATAAGTCCACCACACGTTTTGTAGCCAATGGCGGCGTAGATTACTACAACCTGAAAACAGTAGCAGTATTCCCACGTTCCTTACAATTCATGGAAAATACACTGGGTGGCGCATCCATACAGGGTAATACCAATAACATTAACACCAACCTGGCCGGTTACCTGGTGAATAATTTTACGCCATCGTCCAAGGCCAGCTTCACTACTACGGTAGGGGCTACACTGGAAACAGGTAATTTTGATAACATCCTGATCTCAGCCACACAGCTCATAGGTACGCAAACAAACGTAGACCAGGCAGGTGCTGCCAACCCGCGGCAATTCCGGCAGAAGTACCGCGATAACGGCATTTTTGCACAGGAAGAAATCACCCTGCTGGATGCGGTAACTGCTACCGGTGGTATCCGTTTTGACCGCTCCACCAACAACGGCGATTTTAAGAAATACTACCTGTATCCCAAAGGCTCCCTTTCCTGGAACCTGGCTAAAATGGATTTCTGGAAAGTAAAGAGCATCAACAGCTTTAAGCTGCGTGCTGCTTACGGACAATCCGGCAACGTATCACCTTACGGCAGTAAATTCACCGCAATGGTGATCTCCAATACCGGCGGCCTGCCCGGCTCTTTGGTGGATAACCAGCTGGGCAACACCTCCATTAAACCGGAAAAACAAACAGAGCTGGAAGCCGGTGTAGACATTAGCATACTGGATGGCCGCGTGAACCTGGAAGCTACCTACTACAACAAAAAAATATTTGATCTGCTGTTACGCCGCCTGCCTCCCGGCTCCACCGGTTTTGTGGCTGAATGGGTAAATGCAGGCGACCTGCGCAACCGCGGTATAGAGCTGGGTTTAAGCCTGCTGCCCGTTAATACCAAAAACGTACGCTGGACCTCCAACATTAACTGGTGGCGCAACCGCTCACAGGTTACCCGCCTTAGCATTCCTGCCTTTGCGCTGGGCGCCTTCGGTAACTCACTGGGTACTTTTTATATAGAACAGGGCCAGCCTGCCACACAAATAAAAGGTACCATTCCTGATCCGCAGGACGACACCAAAAACGTATTTGTAACATTAGGTAATTCAGAGCCGGATTTCCAGATGAGCTTTTTCAATGAAGTGCAGCTGTTCACCAATTTAAGCATGCGCGTATTAGTGCATTGGAAAAAGGGCGGTGATAATATTAACCTTACACGGCTGCTTACAGATGGCGGCGGCACCAGCCCTGACTGGGATGCAGATGCCAATGGAAATGGTGTAAAAGACGGCGCTGAACGTGGCGCTGCCGGCAGCGCTGCTCTTTTTGTGCAGGATGCCAGCTACGTAAGGATCCGTGAAATAGGCTTGTACTACAACTTCCCCGTTAAGAATAACCCGTTCTTAAGAAATGTGCGGGTAGGCGTTTCTGCCAACAACTGGTTCACGTGGACGCACTATGTGAGCTATGATCCGGAAGTATCCAACTTTGGAAGCAACACGATTAACACCAGCATAAGCCGCGGTAGTACCGGTGTTTCCAGCGGGGTGGATGTTATGCCCTTCCCTGCTTCCAAACGTATGAGCTTTCATGTGGGCATTGATTTCTGATAACATTTAAACGGATTATTATGAAAAAGCATTTCATTCAATATATAACAGCAGCCGTATTGCTGGCAGCCTGCCAGAAGGGAGAGATCCCCAATTTAAACACGCCGCAGGCAGATGCTATTACACGCAACCCTACCAAGGAAGAGCTGAATAACCTGGTAACCGGGGCTGAATCCGGTATGCGCTTTACCCTGGGCACTTATTACGATGCAATAGGCATTATAGGGCGTGATATCTACCGCTTTGCCGGTTCTGAACCACGTTTTTATACGGAGCTGTTGGGCGCCGGTTCCTCTACGCTGGATAATAATACCTTTTACATTACCAATCCATGGGCTTCGCGGTACCGTGTAGTAAGGCAGGGAAATATACTGTTGCAGGCGGCCACCAACTCCAGCTTTATTACTGCGCCGCAAAAGAATGGCTACCTGGGTTTTGCCAAAACCATTATGGCTTACCAGCTATTACTGAATCTGAACATGACTGATGCCAACGGCATCCGCATTAGTGTGCAGGATTTTGAAAATCCCGGTCCTATTGTACAGAAAAACGTTGCGTTGGATTCTATTGCACAAATGCTGGAAGACGGAAAGACCAGCCTTACCGGTGCGGAAATACTTTTTCCTTTATCCGGCGGGTTTGATGGTTTCAAGGATGCAGCGGGCCTGCTGAAATTTAACCGGGCGCTGGCCGCCAGGGTGGCGGTGTACCGGCAGCAGTGGGCACAGGCACTAACGGCGCTGAATGAATCTTTCTTTGATCTGAACGGCAGCTTTACCACTGGTATATATCATTTGTTTGGTAACGGCAGCGGCGAGCAGCTGAACCCCTGCTACTTTGCGCAAAACTCAAACGGTGAGGTAAGGGTGGCACATCCCTCTTACGCATTGGACATTACCCCGGGTGATGACCGCATACAAAAGGCTACACTCCGCACCAGCGCTGCCAGCCAGGGCGGGTTAACCAGCAACCGCGATGTATGGATCTATACCAGCAACACCGCGCCTATTCCCATTATCCGTAATGAGGAATTAATACTGATCTATGCAGAAGCCAAGATCCAAACCAATGCATTCCCGGATGCCATAGTAGCGCTGAACCGCATTCGCACAGGGCATAATGTAGCCCCGTATACAGGCGCCATTACACAGGCTGCCCTGATAGATGAAATGTTACGGCAGCGCCGGTATTCGCTTTTTTATGAAGGCCACCGCTGGATAGATGTACGCCGGTATAACCGCCTGAACACCTTACCATTAGACCGGGCCGGTGATGATGTGTGGAGCGCGTTTCCAATACCTCAGAATGAGAATCAGTAGAGGAGCTGAAAGCGCAAAGCATAAAGCAGAAAGCTGATTAGAGCGAATGATGTTTGCGAAAAGCTGAAAGCAAAAAACGCAAAGCAGAAAGCTGATTGAGGCGAATGATGTTTGCGAAAGCTGAAAGCAAAAAGCGCAAAGCAGAAAGCTGATTGAAGCGAATGATATTCGCGAATTTGGATGCATGAACATAAAACAAAAAGCAGAAAGCCGGGCACTCGCTCCGATGCTTTCTGCTTTTTGCTTTCAGCTTTTTGCCTTCCGCTCTAACGCTTTCTGCTTTTTGCTTTCAGCTTTATGCTTAGATAGACCTGCGTTTCAGCTCCTTCCTTATCAAACCCAGCTCCCGGCCCATTTGCCCGGAGATGGAAGTATTTTCCTGTGCGCGGCGCAGCAGGTAGGGCATTACATCCTTTACCGGGCCATAAGGCAAATATTTGGATACGTGGTAACCGGCATGCGCCAGGTTAAAGGTGATATTATCGCTCATGCCCAGCAGCTGTGAAAAGCTTACGTGCGGATGGTTGTGAGGTAATCCCTTTTCATCCAGCAGGCGGGCTGCCAGCATGCTGCTTTCTTCATTGTGTGTGCCTATGAATACGGCCAGCTTGTCCAGCCGGTCAATGCAAAACCTTACGGCCTCGTTATAATCTTTATCGGTTGATGTTTTATCCGGTTGTATGGGAGACGGATAATTCAGGGCTTCTGCACGTTTGCGCTCTTTTTCCATGTACGCGCCCCTTACCAGCTTGGCGCCTAACAGGTAGCCCTGCTGCTGCGCCTTATCAAAAGAAAGCTGCAGATATTCCAGGCGGTCGTGGCGGTAGAGCTGGAAGGTGTTATATACAATAACGGCTGTTTTATTGAACAGCCGCATCATTTCATCGGCCAGGTCATCTACCGGTTGCTGGATCCAGGATTCTTCCGCATCTATCAGCAGGCCTATCTTATTTTTGGCAGCTGCTTCCGCAATGGTCCTGATGCGGTTACGCACTCTTTCAAACTCCTGCTGCTCTTCCGCTGTTAGTGGCTGCCGGCTGTGTATTTTTTCCAGCAGCTCAAAACGGGCAAAGCCGGTTACCTTGATCGCAATAAAAGGAATGTTATGATTGGCGGCAGCATATTCAATGGCGCGGATAAATTCCGGTACGGCATGGTCATAGTTCTCCTCCCCTTCCATGGCTTCTACGCCGTAATCCAGCGCAGCCCCCACATGATATTTGCCCAATACCCGTGCAGTTTGTGCAGCTTCCTCCAGGCTCTCGCCTCCGCAAAACTGTTGAAAAATAGTGTATTTGATGAGGCCTTTAACAGGCAGCCTTAGTTTAAAGGCCAGGGGGGTTAACACGCCGCCCAGCTTTACCAGCCATGGTTTGCCGATATTACTGAACAGGAAATCGGCCTTTTTCAGTGCCTTATCTGTTTTGTGTTCAAATGCAATAGCGGTATTATCGAATGATAACGGAAGCTGCTTTTCCATGGGCCGCAAAGTTAAGGGGCTGCCATTGTTTTAACAAAAAACTGTTTACTTTTAACACTCCCAGCAAAAATGTCATGTTCAACACAAGCGTACAAAACACCTTACCTATCATGGGCCTGCTATTAATGGCAGGTATCCACCTACAATGCCAGCCATCTGAAAAGCAGGACCCGGTTAAACACCTGCTTAACGGGCAAACCACCTATACCACCTACCAGGGGGAGGTAGGACACCGTAAAAAGCTGCAGCTGGCAGACAGCAGCACTGTAATACTGAATGCCGGTTCCCGCCTGCTGGTACCAGCCACCTTTCCGCAGCAGGGCCGGGAGCTTATACTGGATGGAGAGGCTTATTTTGATGCGGCCCCCATCGCCAACGGCCGGCCCTTTACCGTAAAAACGGATAAGCTGACCATTACCGCCCTGGGTACCGCCTTTAAGATCCGGTCCTTTGCCGCGCAACCCGGCGCTACGGCCTATTTGCTGAATGGCAAGGTTAAAGTGGCCAAAACCTACCACTCCACTACCGATAACCAGCCGGAAATACTGGAACGCGGGCAAATGGTATTAGCCAACAAGGATATTGACCTGATGGAAAAAGAAACCTACCAGCCTGCTGAGCTGGAAGCCTGGTTACAGGAAGATCTGCGGTTTAAGGATATACCTTTTATGACCATGGTCAGGCAGCTGGAAGATTGGTTTGCTGTAACCATTACGGTAGAAGGGGATGTATCCTCCATCAAAAATATGACGGCCTCCTTCCGGCATAATACTTTACAGGAGGTGCTGGAAATACTGCGTAAGGCTGCGCATTGCAGCTATAAGATCAAGGGAGATGAGGTGGTGATAACAATTGATTGATGTACAGATATGCAAATGTGCAATTGCAGGAACTTCACTTCCATCACATTTGCACATCTGCACATTTATCATCTGCATATTAGCTCAGCGCGCCGCCTGCTTTTTGCAGCAGGGCCAGGGTTTTGCGGATGCCTTCTTCTTCAGAGAGCTTTTGTCCTTCGTATTCAATACCAATATGCCCGGTGTAATTGGCATCCTTCACGATCTTCAGCATACGGCTGTAATCTGTTTCCACGCAATTACCATTGGCGTCAAAGTCATATGTTTTGGCGCTTACACCTTTGGCATAAGGGATCAGCTCCTGCACGCCTTCATAACGGTCATATTCTTCCAGGCATTTGGTTTTAGCCCAGCCTTCAGGGGTGTTGCTTTCCGGTTTGGTGCGGTTCAGGCAAAAGTTGCCAAAGTCCGGTAAGGTGCCGCAATTGGGCATGTTCACCGTTTTCATTACGTTAGCCAGCCACTTACCATTGGAGGATGTGCCCCCATGGTTTTCCACGATCACGTTAATGTTATGATCTTTCCCAAAGGCCGATAATTTGCCCAGGGATTCTATCACCGCTTTGGATACTTCCTCCGGTTTGCCCTCTCCTGCTGCATTTACGCGGATGGCGTGGCAACCCAGGAACTGGGCGGCTTCGACCCACTTATAGTGATTTTCAACCGCCTGCATCCGTTTCTTTTTATCCAGGTCGCCCATCTCTCCTTCTCCGTCACACATAATCAGCACACTGCGTACGCCGTTATCATCACAACGTTTTTTAAGATCGGTGAGGTAGGCTTTGTCTTTTGCTTTATCCTTAAAGAACTGGTTCACATATTCTACTGCCTCAATGCCAAAATCATTTTTGGCTTTAGTGGGAAAGTCCAGGTGGTTCATTTTACCGGCAAACAGCGCCTGGTGGAACGACCATTCTGCCAGCGATATTTTAAAGAATAAGGGCTTGCTGGCGGTTTTACCGGCTGTGCTGTCTGTAGCAGCGGAAGAATCGGCGCCGGCGTCCTTAGTAGACTGGCCGTTATTACAGGCGGCAAGTACAGCGGGCAACAGGCCCATACCCATAGTGGTAATACTTAACTGGCGCAGGAATTCGCGGCGGTTTCTGGATGTAGTCATATACGTGGGATTTCTGGTTATCCAAACAAAATACAAAATCCGGGCTATAAATGCTTCGCGAATGGGACAACACTATGATACATAATAATATTTTATTATATTGCATCCTATAATAATCCTATCCTATGAAAATGAACCGAATATTTCTCCTGTTAGCAGGTGTATCCCTGATTATTTCCTGCAGTAAAAAAGATGATGATGCCGTTAACAAGCCCGCTGATCAGGCGCTTCCCGGAAAATGGACGATGGTTAACCAGTTCAGGACCTATAACCAGGGTGGCGTTACACAGAAGGACACCGTGAACTATGCTGCAGAAAGCAACTACTGGACCTTTGATGCCAACGCGGGTAAAATTTACCAGGTAAAAAATGCTTTCCTGGATACCGTGGCCTATAAGCTGATCGACGATAATAAGAAGATCGTTACTTCCCTGGATGATAAATTCATTTTTGGCCTGGATACTTTAACTATCCAGACCCTTTCTGACAGACAGTTAAAACTGACAGGCCATTACACCTCGCCTTATACGCTGGATGTAGTGTACTCTTTCGGTAAATAATTGCGGCCTGCGGCCGCAGGTCCATAGTCGATGGTCCATAGTCCATTGCATTTAGCGTATTGCTGATATTGCGGATTATGGACCATTGCATTTAGCGTATTACTAATACCGCGTTCTACGCCATGGACTATGAACCATCGACCATGGACTAATCAGCTATTCCATAAACTTCACTACCCGCTCAATCACCTCCTCATTCCGCATAATGCGGAAATGCCCTTCCCCTTTGATCTTCAGCGATTGTATGGCAGGGTATTGCTGCAGGAAATCATCGATCTGCTCACGTTTTACTAACCCATCATTCTCATCATAGATCACTAAGATCTTTTCTGCTTTTATACGGTCAATATATTTGAAGAGGTCCAGGTTTAATAGATCGTTTTGCAAACGCGTCATAATGAGCTCGTGCACTTTTGGCATAACACGGTCTGGTATACGAAACAGGTGAAAAGTTTCCTGGAAGAAAACCGGTGCGCTTACAGCGGCGCTCACCATTACCAACCGGGGTGCCTGTACCTGTTTATGTACCAGCGCCAGTGCAGCGCTGAGGCCACCCAGCGAATGCCCTACAATGGCATGCACCGGGCCTATACGGGTAAGCAGTTGCTCCATAACATGCATCCATTGCACCAGGTTGGTTTGCTTGCCTTCAGAAGCGCCATGAGCCGGTGCATCCCAGCCTATTACTTCATAACCGGCTGTTACCAGCGCGGTGATCATTTGCCTGAAATCAAACGGGCTGCCGCCCCAGCCATGCAGCAGCAATACCTTTTTATCTGATTGTCCCCAATGATACAGCTGCAGGTTAATAGGCCTTTCATCAAAAGCATAACGGCTAAAGCTCATTTGCTCCGCCACTGCATTTTTCTTTACTGCCAGGTGTGATTCCCGCAGCTTTCTTTTGGGTGGGCGGCTGTACATTGACAAGAACATGCGGGCTGTTAACCCCGGGAAAGGCTTACCCAGCCTTGACAACATAAAAGCAGATACCTTGAGTGCGAATGGCATTACCTGTTGCTGCTCCATAAAAGACTATAGGTTTGTGTTCAAAAAATCAAAGGGTATGTTGTGCTATCTCCTCTCTTAACATACTCACCACTGTCTTCATTTGTTTGTTGTTATTATTGACACGGCTCACCAGGGTGGCCCCTTCCAGCATGGTAAACATCTTTACGGCAAAACGTTCCGCATCCCAATCCGCGCTGAACTCACCACGTTTTATACCGGCATTAACCAGCTGCTCGATCCTTTCCTGGAAATAAGCGATCAGCTTAGCCACACGTTTGCGCAGCTCCGGATGGGTATCATCCGCATCCACCCCAAAGTTCAGTATGGGACAGCCTCCGGCCACAAAGGGGTTCAGCGGGTAGTGACTGTAAAATTTAAACAAGGCTTCAAACTTTCCGCCAATGGTGGGCTCCGGCGCGGTTACGCCTGCCAGTTTTTCCTTTAAGGTATCTGCAATGTGGTCAAAGGTGGCCATCAATATATCGTCCTTGGTGGAGAAATTGCCGTATACCCCGCCCTTGGCCAGCTGCGTGGCTTCCATAATATCGCTGATGGAGGTGCCGGCTACGCCTTTGCTGTTGAATATAGGCGCCGACCTTTCAATGATCATTTGCCGGGTACGGTCTGATTTCTTCATGTATATAAAATTAGACCTATCGGTCTAAAATAAAAAATAAAATTTGAGCAGGATGGGTTGGCTATTGCATAAAAAAGCCCGTTCCCGGCTAAACCGCTGTGGAACGGGCTTTATAGCTTATAAAAAACCTTACATCGTATCTATTTCATCCTTATGGCGTGGCTTGTAATACAGGTAGTAATAAGCCAGTATCAGCACACCTGTCATAAAAGGAATTACGGCCAGGTGCTTATAGGTAATATCACCCGTTATCGTATTTGCATCAAAGTGCAGGAACTCACTGATCATCCAGTAAGAGTTAGCGGTGATCCATACCGTAATGGCCAGGTTATGGCACAGCTCTGATACAAACTGGCGGGTACGCCAGGCAATTACAATGGAAATGATCAGCGTAGGAAAGATCATGGTAATGCCCAGCGGCTTCCAGATCATGCACCAGGCAATATCTTTCAGCAACCAGAAAACAATATGCAGATTTTCCATTCGCCGGTAACCTACCGGAATGCTGTACATATCACCGGTTCCTTTACCGGCAGGGGTAGTGATCTGTGTAAGGGTGTCTTGCGCCATAGATACAAAAATATAAAAAGCTGGTAATTGTACGTACAGGGGATTTTAGCGGGCTGACAGTGGTTGGGCGGCCGTTTAAACGGGTCTGTTTATCCCGGCGCTTCTCCTCTGTTTGTCGTAAAATGGTAAACCATTGGCGTCTATAGATAACCATTGCCCTGCTGCTCTAAACTAGCTTTGTACCATCAACAACAAAAAAACTATAACAATATGGAAAAGCAAACCTTACAGGTAGTAAATGAATTTGTAACCGCAGTACAACAGGTGGATCTTGAAAAATTAGGCGCCCTGCTACACCCGGATGTAAAATGGGAGCAACCCGGCAATAACCGTTTCTCCGGCCATAAACAAAACATTACAGAAGTGTTCCAGATGGTTGGCGGTATGTTTGAGGTATCGCAAAACACCATGTCGCTGGCTGGTGTAAAGGTACTGGCTGTAAACGGCAACAGCGCAGCCTGCGTGTTGCACTGGAAAGCCAATCGCCCCGGCGCTGTACTCGATACGGATAACATTGACGTATATACGGTGGAAGATGGTAAGATCGTAGCTGCTAAAATTTATGCCGAAGACATAGCGCAGGAAGACGCGTTTTGGGGGTAGTTGATGGTCCATGGTCGATGGTCCATGGTCCATGGTCCATTGCATTTAGCGTATTGTAGTTACTACGATCTATGTCATTAACTACGGATAACGTACAACTTGTATTGCGCTCTATGCTATGGACCATCGACTATGGACTATTCAGGACTTTGGACTCAAAGATTCACCGTTAGCCGCACAAAATAAAAAGCGCCCAAAACACCCATCTGCGCTGATGGGTACTTAAATACGCCGTAATAGCTGTTATCGTAGATCTGCTTATCCGGGAATACATCCAGCAGGTTATTGGCGCCTATGGTAAAAGTAACCGGCTTCAGGGTATAGCTTACAGAAAGATCGGTTACCACTTTCCCTTTCAGCTGCTGCACGCTGCCATAGGGAAAAGAGTTGCGGGCTACTTCGCCAAAATACACATTGCGTAAAGTAGTGCTGAACCTCTTGTAGCTGTACGTAAGTGCCAGGTTGGCTTTTACGCGGGGAGTACCTTTCACGATCAGGATACTGTCGTTCGGGGAAAAGAAAATACTTTCCTGTCCTTTTAGCAGCTCCGGTACATGTGTGCCGGTAATGCTGTTCTTATTGAAATTGCCTCCCAGGGAAATGTTCAGCGTATGCGGGCCGGCATGCCAGGTATAATCCGCTACCACATCTATTCCCAGTGTGCGCGTATCCACTGCATTGCTGAAAAACCTCGCAGAGCTGGCGCCCAGCGGATTCAGGATGTTCTGGATCTCCGGCACCGGGTCGCCAAAGGGATCGTATCCGAAGCTGCCGGTAAGCACGATCCTGTCTTTGATATTGATCAGGTAACCATCTACCGTTAAGCTCAGGTTACCGGCTTTAGCTGTAAAACCCAGGCTGTAGTTAATGGCGGTTTCCTCTTTCAGGGTAGGAATGTCCAGCGCTTTGGCTACTGCACTGCTGTTGGTAAAAAAGCCGGACTGTCCCAGCTTGCCATCCGGCAAAATGTCTGTACTGATGTAGCTGAAATACTGCTGATGCAAAGAGGGGGCACGGAATCCCGTGCTAACAGCACCGCGTATATTAAAATGATCAGTTATTTTGTAACGGGTATCCAGCTTACCATTGATAGTGGATCCAAAATCACTGTAATGTTCAAAACGGGCAGCTCCGCCTATCATCCACCGGTGGGTAACATCCAGCTCCGCATCTGCATACAGGCTGGTATTGTTGCGGCTCTTATGCGTTACATTGGCTGGTGAAAACCCGGTAAAAGATTGCGCTCCGCCACTCAATCCCAGTGTATCCGTTACCGTACCATCTGCATTTTGCCGTAAGCCATAGTTACGCCAGGAGGCTTCCTCCCCGGCACGGATGCGGTAATCATCTACCCGGAACTCTGCTCCCAGGGCCAGGTTCAGCCCATACCCTATCCCCGCGAACTGACGGTGAAAATCCAGGTTAGTGGTGTTCTGCAAAAATTCATGTCCGCCCGCTGTAAAGCTGGTCGGGCTTTTATCCTGCAGGGAGGCGTTTACCGTATTATTCACAAAATAATCAAAGCGGTTATCGCCGATGGTATTGCTCAGGTCTGCCTCCCATTGGCCCAAATAATATTTTACACCCAGGGCCAGGCTACGGTCATGGATATGGGAAGTAGTGTTGGGCTGAAAGCCATTCGGGAAAATGCTGTACACCATGTTTTCCGTTTCACTGGGCAAACGGCGGAAACCATAACCCTCCCCTTTCCGGAAGCTATACCCGCCAAAAGCGTAAAAAGTTCCCTTCCCGTTATTAAAGGGCAGGCCCAGGTTCAGGAAACCTGCGGCATTCTTAATACGGGCATCGCCTATCTGGAAGTTAAAGTCTTTGCGGGTTAGCCCCAGCTCCTTCAGCTTATCATCATCATATTTACGCGAAGCGGCCGGATCATTTGCAAAAGGATAGGCAAAGAAGTTGCCTAACGCAGACTGGTCGAAAATGATAAGGTCGTGATCCTGTGTACGGGTAGTTCGGCCACGGTAATACGTTTCACCGGTAAGGTTCAGGTATCCGCCCTGTTTGCCCAAAGGCAGGCCGTAGTTCAGGTTCAGCTGGCCCAGGCCTCCATCATTGCGGGAAGAAAGACCACCGGTAGCAGAGGCAAACAGCTGGTGTACATTCTTTTTCAAAACTATATTGATCACGCCTGCAATGGCATCAGAACCGTATTGCGCGGCAGCGCCGTCACGTAATATTTCTATACGTTCAATGGCCGATGCCGGAATGGCATTGAGATCGGTACCTACGGAACCATTCCCTACTGTGCCCTGGTTATTCACCAGTGAAGTCGTATGCCGCCGTTTACCATTGATCAGTACCAGCACCTGGTCGGGCCCCAGGCCGCGGATGCTGGCCGGATCTATATGTTCAGAACCGTCGGAAGAGGATTGCCGGTTGGAGTTAAATGAAGGCGAAACATATTGCAGCAGCTGGTTCAGATCATTTTGTGGGGATTGCTGCTGCAGCTTTTTAATATCAAATACATCTACCGGCACCGGCGTATTTAAGCGGCTACGCCCAATACCGCGGGAGCCTATCAGCACTACTTCCTGCAGGGTAGTTGTTTCTTTACCACCCATCAATGCTATGGAATCGGTGTTACGGGTTGTATCCTGTGCATTGACGCCCTGTTGCAATAATAACAATAATAACAAAAGGTATAAGTAACGATGCATACAGTTGGTTTAATGGAGTTAGGAAAAAAAGTTCCATGGTCGATGGTCCATAGTCCATTGCATAGAACGTAATATTAGTAATGCGTTAAAGGCTCATAGTATGTAGTCTCTGTAGTCTATTGTCCATGACATAGTTCGTAGTAAATGCTATACGCAAAATGCTATGGACCATCGACTATGGACTATGGACTATCGCACCTTCACCTGCACACTCCAGTCGCTCCCGCTTTCAATACGGTATTTAGCGGCAAAGCTGCCCTGGTTCAGCGCAAATGATAATTGCATCAGGCTATTCAGGTAAGCCAGCGGCTGGCCTAAGGGTACATCGCCAAATGTATGCGCATAGGGCATTACACCCTGGTACACCTGCTGGCCTTTATGATATATTATTACCTGCAGCTTGCCACCGGCAGGGATGTTCAGCTTCGCAAAAAGATCGGCAGAAATGTTAGTCCAAAGGTTGCCGTATTGCACATCCAGGATAGCAATGGTGCCTTTAAGCACGCCGCCCTGCAAAGTGGCCGGTTGATGCGGAATAGTAACCACGCTGTCTGGCAATGCAGGCCCTACCTGCTCAAAAGAAATAGTGCCGGCAGCCAGCCGCGCACCGGTATAGGCATACACATCGCGCCCATGAAAAGTGTAGGACTTGCGGGAATCCTGGCGGCGGTTCACCGCTTCATCAATTTCCCGGATAGCCGCAATGCCTTCTGATTGCGCAATTAATGTAAGCGTACCATTGTCCGGCGTTACAATAAAATGGCCGGCTTTTGTTTGCAGCACTACTGATTTGCGTTGCGTACCCACACCAGGATCCACTACAGATACAAACACGGTGCCCTTAGGCCAGTAAGGCACGGTTTGTTCCAGGCGGTAAGCGGCTTCCCATATGTTGTAAGCCGGTATCTCATGCGTTACATCATACAGCTTCAGCTCACTGGATACGCCGTTGGCTACGCCTTTCATGGCAGAAACGGCGCCGTCTTTCAAACCAAAATCCGACTGAAAAACAACAATTTTATTCTGGGCCTGCAGCTGGTGCATACAAAGGCCTAACATAAATACGTACACGAATTTCTGGACCATACCTGACATAAGTGAATAAATAAATGGGGTGATTGAAAGCACGAAATTAATGAAAAATTAAAGTCTACAAAACAACTAGACAAATCATGATAAAATAATCCCATTACCCGGAAGCCGGCTGGGTTTTATTTCGTAATAATATTCCGTATATTGGATGTACGAACAGCGGTTACCCCGCTCCCAAAAATCAGATAACCTTTTTTCTAACCCCAATAAATGCTGCTTATCTATGGAGAGCAAGATCCCTAATGATGCCGAACCAACGCAGGATTACGTATTACTTACCGTGCTGAGTGTATTTTTTGGTTTGCTGGGCATTTCGCTATTGTACGTGGTGCTGAAGGTATGGCCATCCGGTATTTCCAGCGTGCCTGAAAAGGTGTACCTGCTTGGAAAGGCTTACACAATTTCGCCTGAGCGCCGTTACCTGCTGCTTATGACGCTTGGCGGGGCACTGGGCGCCAGTGTGCACCTGCTTATTTCCTTTACCGCTTTTGTGGGCAACCGCTCTTTCGTAACATCATGGGTACCCTGGTACATGCTGCGTCCTGTTATTGGCGCGGCCATGGCGCTGTTCTTTTATATGCTGCTTCGTGGCGGCATTTTAACGTATGGGCCTTCCACCACCAGCACTGTTCCGGTTGAAAAACCCAGCAACAGCGCGATAAAGGTAACCCCTGCCAATGTAACCGCACCACCGGGCGATTCGGATTCTGTAAAGGTGCAGGGCCCTTCTCCTGTCCCTGCTGCGGATAGTACAGACACTACTGCAACCGCGGCTGCAGCGCCGGCAAAAGCAAGCGAGCCACCAGCGAACTCCGATGAAGAAGATTCACAGCCTGCACCGGTGCCGCCTCTGAACCCTTTTGGCATGATGGCTATTGCCTGTATGGTAGGCCTGTTCTCAAAAGAAGCATCCAAAAAACTGGAGGAGCTGTTTAAAACCCTGTTCAATGTAAGGGCAGATCAACAGGTGCCATTCAAAGACAAGCTGCCTACAGATAAACGCGGCATCAATCCGGCTGACACAATAGCTGTTACGCCCACCCCGGATGCCAATGCCGGAGATGCCAATACCGCAAAGGCAGACGATATTAATGATGTACTGCCGGATGCAGACGAGGATGATGATGCCACTGATCCGGATCATAAAGACGCTCCCCAGGGATAAAACTTATATAACATGACACAGTTCAAAGTAAAAACAGCACTGCGCCTGCGGAGTGTTGCCGCCATAGAACCCGGTAATATTATTACGGTATTGCCCCAGGAAACACTGGTAACAGAAATTGAACAACCACACCCCGCCGGCTGGCTGTTTGTAAGCACAACGGTGGGTGGTAAACAGCTGTCCGGCTTTGTCAGCTCTGCGTTCCTGGATAGCGTAGCGCCGGATATCCCGGAAGATGAAGCCACCACGGTACAGGAAGTACATATGAAAACAGCACAAAGCATTACCCGCTCTAAAACTTCGGGCCGCAGCTTTCCGCTGAATGAACCCGGCATGCCGGAACGTACCGGGGCCGACGTGCTGACCAAAGTAAACCAGATCTGGCAGATCATTGATTTCCTGAACGTGGAAAAAAGCCCGCGCTATCAGCCAGCTAACAAACAAACCTTCTGTAATATTTACGCCTACGATTATTGTTACCTGGCCAAAGCTTACCTGCCCCGCGTATGGTGGAGTGGGAAGGCGCTTACCCGCCTGGCAAAAGGAGAAACCGTGCCCGTTACCTATGGCGATACCATTAATGAAATAACCGCCAATGGACTGTATAACTGGTTCAATGATTTTGGCGATGACTTTGGCTGGAAGCGCATGTTTGACCTTACAGAGTTCCAGGAAGAAGTGAACAAAGGCAAAGCAGGCATTATTGTAGCGCAACGTACGGTGCTTTCCCTCTCCGGGCATATTGTAGCGGTATTACCGGAAGATGCCGCCAATAAAGCCGTGCGCGCCAATGGCAAAGTAACTATGTTGCTGCAAAGCCAGGCCGGCGCTGCCAATAAAAGGGCCTTTACCAGCCAGTGGTATTTATCCGAAAAGTTCAGGGGATTTAGCTTTTGGCTGCATGACTGATGGAATGTAAAATCATAAATGCAAAATGTAAAACCGGCGAAGGAGGCTCGTTCATAGAGAACATTAAAAGACTTTATGAACGAGATAAACCGACAAAGGAGGTTCATAGAGACCATTTAAAAAGACTTCATGAACGAGATAAATGTAAAAGGGAATGCAGCGAGTGACATAAAGCTCCGCTGCGTTCCTTTTTACATTTATGATTTAAAATTTTACATTCTACATTTTATGAGTATTTTTCTGGTAAGCAGCCAAAACTACACCACTATGTTATATCAAAACAAAAGAAGCAGCCTTCTTTTTCTACTGTTATGCATTCCCTTTTACCTGTGCGCTCAATCCATTAAGATCGTTACTAATCATGTAGGGTATGAAGGCAGCAAAGCCAAACAGGCTGTAATTGTTGCCGACAAACAGGTAGCCATCAACACCTTTCAGCTGCTGGATGCAGCAGGTAAAGCTGTGTTTACCGGCAAGCCTGTATTTACCGGCCCGGTACAAAAATGGAAGAACTGGGTTTTCTGGACCATGGATTTCAGCACATTCAATACGTCCGGCACTTACCAGCTGCAAATAACAGCTGCCGGTAAAAATATCAGCTCCTACCCTTTCCGTATTGGTAAAAATATATTGGAGCAGGCCACTATTTCTGATGTGATCTATTATTTTAAAGGACAACGCAGCTCCGGCCTGCTGGACCAGGCAGACCGTCATTTACTGCTGGCCGGTAAAACTACTGATACCGTAGATATGCATGGCGGCTGGTACGATGCTACCGGCGACTATGGCAAGCATCTGTCGCACCTTACTTTTTCCACCTACTTTAACCCGCAGCAAATATCGCTTACCGTATGGAGCTTATTAAAAACCTACGCCCTGCTGCATAAGAAAAGCGGTACGGATTACCGCCAGTATAACCGCCGCCTGCTGGATGAAGCCATGTACGGAGCCGATTACCTGGCGCGTGTGCATGCGGCTAATGGCTCTTTTTACCGGTCCGTATCAGCGCCCGGCCCGGGCAAGCTGGCAAAGGACCGCGTAGTGCATGGAGAAGAGAAAGGTTACAGCATTAAACAATCCAAAGACCAGGCAGCGGATAAAAAAACTGCCGGCGACGACTGGAAGGGTTACCAGTCCAGCTACCGCTCCGGCGCCGGTATTTCCATTGCTGCACTGGCCATTGCATCTACTTACGATACCTCCGGTGAATACAGCAACGCTGATTACCTGCACGCTGCGGAAGATGCTTTTGCTTTTCTTGAAAAGAACAATGCCGGCATGACGAATGACGGCAAAGAAAATATCGTGGATGATTACTGCGCGCTGGAAGCGGCAACAGAATTATACAAGGCCACTAAAAAGCCCGTCTATAAAGCAGCGGCTGATAAAAGAGCGGCGCAGCTGATGCAACGCCTCAGCTCCTGGAAAAAATACCATGACTACTGGCGTGCCGATGACCAGGACCGTCCTTTCTTTCATGCAGCGGATGCAGGCTACCCGCTGGTTAGCCTGGTGGATTATTATTCCATTGCAGATGGCGCTACACAAAGCCATATCAAAGAAGTGACCAAACGTTCCCTGGCTTTTGAGCTGTCTGTTACCCATGAAGTAAATAATCCTTTCGGCTATAGCCGCCAGCTGGTGCAGGATACAGCCGGCAAGCGCCGCACCGCGTTCTTTTACCCGCATGGTGCGGAAACAGCGCCCTGGTGGCAGGGGGAAAATGCGCGTTTAGGCTCTATGGCCAGCGCTGCCCGTATGGCAGCAGGTTTGTTTAAAGAAGATAAACCTTTGCACGACAGCCTGGAACGTTTTGCGCTGGACCAGCTGAACTGGATCCTGGGCCTGAACCCCTATGATGCCTGTATGCTGCAGGGCACCGGCCATAACAACCCTGCCTATGGTTTCTTTGGCACCTTTGAATATACCAATGCCCCGGGCGGTATTGTAAATGGTATTACCAGCGGTTTGGATAATGAGGAGGATATTGAGTTCAACCTTTCCTATGCCACTACCGGCAAGGATTATGACTGGCGCTGGGCGGAGCAATGGCTGCCGCATGCAGCCTGGTATTTGCTGGCAATAGCGCTGGCGGAGTAATTAATAACGAATAGTTAATAATTAAGATTACCCTATGTCCTTTAGAAATTTATTCCGCTTGCCTGAGCTGTTGTTGTTCCTTCCCCTGCCGTTCATGCTCTATTATGGCAATGCTGCCATAGATATTCATATGCTTGATACCTATTTTGTTATTGGGCAGGCAGGTTATGCAGCATTGTTGCTGGTATTTCCGCTGCTCTTTACTTCATGGATCATCCATGTATTGCTTCACAGAAAGGCGCTGCTATCAGCTAAATGGCGCTGGGCGCAAGTGATCGTGACCCTGCTTTGCCCGTTGGCAGCCGGCATTATTTTAAATAATTCATCACTGGAAGGTATGGCAGGTATGCCACGCCGGTATTATGATTACAACGCATATTATAACCTTCTCACCCAGTATAAGCTGATGATCGTATGCGCCCTGGTATTTTTACTTAGCCAGCTGCTATTCTGGATAGCGGGTGCTGTTTTATTAATAAGGCGGCCATCGCGGTAGCATTATATTATTATCATCAAACAGAAAAGCATGTCATTCACCTGGCATGCTTTTCTGTTAAAACAACTTTCATGTGATTGATTTTATATTTACACACTGAATAAGAAAATGCGCCATTGCCTGATATGATCTCTTTTAATAATTTTATTTAATTGATTATCAATAACTAATTAATATTTTCTTTTATTTATATTTTTTATTTGTATTTTTCCAGCGCCTAAAAACCGATATCTTTATTAAAAGCGCTTAATACTAACATGTTACGTAATTCCTTGTCCTATGATTACGGAAAGCTAGCGGGATTGTCGCTTTCTGTGCTGGTAATTTGCTCACTTTTTTCTGCCCGGCAGGCTGCAGCCGCCTATCGTTCTGCCGGTCATTCATCTGTTGACACATCTATTTTTCAACCGGCAGATGCACCTACAACTCCTGCAGTGGACGATGGTATGCCTATTGAAATAGGCGTTAAGTTCAGGTCTGTGCAGGCCGGCCATATTAATGGTATCCGCTTTTACAAAAGCAAAGCCGGCAGCGGAAAATACCAGGTGCATCTTTGGAGCAACAGCGGCCAAAAGCTGGCAGAGGCGCCCTTTACAGGCGACAGCTCCACCGGATGGAAAGAAGTGTTGTTCGAGAAACCGGTTGCCATTACCGCTAACACAACTTACATAGCTGCTTATTTCAGCGCCACAGGCGACTATGCCAGCACCAACCCGTTCTTTACACAAGGCGTGGTGAATGGCCCGCTGCATGCGCTGGCCAACGGAGAAGATGGCCCTAACGGCATTTATAAATATGCCGATGCCCCTACCTTCCCCGACGATAACTTTGGCACCAATAACTATTGGGTAGATGTTGTGTTTATACCAGATGCCAACAGCCCGGTAGTAAAAGAAGCTGCTGCAGCCGGCGCCCATAAAGCAGGCCCGGATACTATAGCACCGGTGATCACTGCCTTAAAAACAGCATCCAATGCAGATGGTACTACTACCATTAGCTGGACCACCAGTGAAAAGGCAGCTGCTGCTATTCATTATAACATTAATGCAGAGGACCTTTCCCTGCAAACAGAAGATAACACGCCATCTACTAACCACGCCATGCGTTTAAGCGGGCTGGTGCCAGGTGTTACCTATTATTTTCGTGTAGCCTCTAAGGATATAGCAGGTAATATTACCACCAAACCTTCACTGAGCGCACCTCCGTTAAAATTCACCCTGCCGGAAGCTCCCTGTGCTATTGACCGCACAGAGTTTAACCAGGGCAATCCTGATATAGGAGCAGCAGTAACTGCAGATGGCGGTGTAACCCTGCAGCCGGCATTAACAGAAGAATTTTTGAGCCTGGTGAAAACCATCCCGGAAGGCTGGACCGGCGCACGTTATAACAACGACGGCACTGCTGTTAATAACAATGGTGTAATCACCGCCAACGGCATACATATTTTCTCCAACAATCCTTTTGAACCGGGATCTACCATGGAGTTCTCCGCTATGTTCACCGCAGGCGCCTACCAGAACATAGGTTTTTCCATTGACCAGCCTTATGTGGATGGCCCCTGGGTAACTATTGGCCAGGGAGGCAGCGGTGATGGCAATATCTATGCGCGGGCTTCCAACAATGTAGAAGTGAAGCTGGGCAGTAATTTGCTGGATGCTATGCATCATTACAAGATCAAATGGAACGCCACTAATTTTGAGTTTTTCGTTGATGGCAGCGCCAAACCGGCCGCTGTTATTAATATAACCATGAACTCAAAAATGTACATCCAGATCAGCGACTATGCAAGCACAGATGGTGCTTTATCTATAGACTGGATGCATGTAGCGCCATATACACCCAGCGGCAGCTTTACCTCCCGCGTGTTTGATGCAGGTGATGCTACTGACTGGGGCGCCGTTACCTGGCATGCAGAAACACCCGCCGGTACCAGTGTAGCCATTTCCGTGAGCGCCGGTAATACAAATAATCCGAATGATGGTACCTGGCAAGCCTTTAAGCCCATTAATGCCCAGGGTGAAACCGCCGGTATCAACGGCCGTTATGTGCAATATAAGGCTACCCTGAAAACCACAGATACCAAGGTAACACCGGTGCTGAAAGAGGTAGCCATTAACTGTAAAGGCAATGGCCGCATGACGGAAAAGGCCAAAGAATCCGTAAAACCGGCTGTTGCCGCTGCGCCTGCCAATAGTGGCCTTAACATTAAGGTAATGCCTAACCCCAGCGCTGATTATTTTGAGCTGGTAAGTACTACCCCTGTTAATGACAAACCGCTGCTGGTAAATGTGCTGGATAGCTATGCCCGTATTGTGGAAAGCCACCGCACGGTAACGCCTAATACCAATTTCCAGTTCGGACAGGCATTATCGCCCGGCAGCTACTTCCTGGAAGTGATACAGGGCAACCAGCGTAAAACTTTAAAACTGATCAAGATCAAATAATTATAAGCGGCCTTCCGCTCTCTCTGCAAGTAAGATCATAAGCACAGGCGCACTTGTTGCGCTTGTGCTTTTTTAATGCCGTCCGGTTCCCGGGATTATTTTTCATAATAAAAGACTAAAAACTCTTTTATTATTCTTTAAATCCTATCTTTGCACCGTAAACTAAAAAGGAATGTTCTCAAAAACTTGTGAGTATGCTATCCGCGCCATGATCTTCATTGCCCAGCAAACGAAGAGTGATGTGCGGGTAGGTGTGAAGGAGATAGCCAAAGGCATTGGCTCCCCGGAACATTTTATTGCCAAAATACTGCAGGACCTGAGCCGCAAGGGGATGGTGCTTTCCCTTAAAGGCCCTACCGGCGGTTTTTACCTGGATAATAAAACCCTTAAATGCACCCTGGCCGATATTGTGAAAGCAATAGACGGCGACAAGCTTTTTTCCGGCTGCGGCCTGGGCCTGGAGTATTGCTCCGATGCCAAACCCTGCCCCCTGCATCATGAATTCAAAAAAATAAGGGAAGACATTTATAAAACCCTGCAATCCACCAAGCTGGACGAGTTTCACGACCAGCTGGCAAAAAGCATTGGGTTCCTGAAAAGGTGATGGATTTTTTTGCAATAATAAAAGACAAAAAGGTATTAATATATTTTCTTAAACCAGTATCATGAAAACAGATATCACTACGGAAGCCGATATAAAAAAGCTGGTGTATACTTTCTATGATAAGGTAAGGCAGGATGAGCTGCTGGCGCCTGTTTTTAACGGTATTATAAAAGACTGGGGGCCTCACCTTGAGATCATGTGCCAGTTCTGGGCCACTCTGCTGCTATACACGAAGCAATACAAGTCTGATCCTATGAGCAAACACTTACCCATACCGCTGGAAAGGGCCCATTTTGACCGCTGGCTGTTATTATTCCATGCTACACTAGATGAGCTGTTTGAGGGCGAAGTAGCGGAAAATGCCGGGAAAAGGGCTGCCAGTATTGCCCGCATTATGATCCATGTAAAAAATATCCCGAACTAACACAACTCCCTGATCTAACATCTTAATCTAACCAACATGACCGTACGAAAACTATGGATAGGGCTTGCCATGACCTTAATTTGCTCCTTTGCCGTCCTCATCTTCTTTGGAACCGACATTTACCGTAAGCTTCCGCCCATTCCCGGGAAAGTGGTGGATGAAGCAGGCAATACCCTGTTCACCGGGCAGGATATTAAAGACGGACAAAATGTATGGCAGTCCATTGGCGGACAAACCGTGGGCAGCATCTGGGGCCATGGCAGCTATATTGCGCCCGACTGGACCGCCGATTACCTGCACCGCGAAGCTGAAATAATGCTTAAGGAAATTGCTGCTGCAGATGGAAAGGTATATGTACAGCTGCCGGCCGATGAACAGGCCCTGTACAAAGAGCGTCTGAAAGAGAACATACGGCGCAATACATTTAACGAACCGCAGAACAGCATTGTATTCTCTGCCGCACGTACAAAGGCTTTTCAGCAGCTCTCTGCGTATTACACCGGTTTATTTATGACGGATCCGCAGTTTAACACGTTGCGGGAACAGTATGCCATTCCTGCAGCCACCATCAAGGACCCGGAACGCATGCGTAAAATGAACGCCTTTTTTGCCTGGACCACCTGGGTATGTATCACAGAAAGGCCGGGCAGCAATATTACCTACACCAATAACTGGCCGGGCGATGAAACGGTGGGCAATACGCCGGGCGCCGCTTTGCACCTTTGGTCAGGTTTCAGCATCCTGCTGCTGCTAAGCGGTGTGGCCCTCCTGATCTTATACCATGCAAAGAATAAAGATGAAGAAGCCGTGGTGCTGCCTGCTACAGATCCCCTGCGGGATTCACTGGTCACGCCTTCCATGAAAGCCACGCTGAAATATTTCTGGATCGTAAGCATCCTCATTCTGGTACAAATGGCAGCCGGGGTTATTACCGCGCACTATGGGGTGGAAGGCAGCGCCTTTTACGGGTTACCATTAGATAAATTTTTACCTGCCTCCGTATCCCGTAGCTGGCACGTGCAGCTGGCCATTTTCTGGATAGCTACTTCCTGGCTGGCCACCGGTTTATATATTGCACCGGCAGTATCCGGCTATGAGCCGCCATTACAGCGTTTAGGCGTGAACGTATTGTTTGGTGCGCTGGTGGTAGTAGTAGGAGGTTCTCTGGTTGGGCAATGGCTGGGCGTAATGCAAAAGTTAGGACTGGTAGAAAACTTCTACTGGGGCCACCAGGGTTATGAATACATTGAGCTGGGCCGCATATGGCAAATACTGCTGCTGGCAGGGCTGGTGATCTGGCTGGTGCTGATGTTAAGGGCGCTGCTGCCGGCACTGCGCAGGCGCGATGAAAGCCGGCATTTGCTCACGCTGTTTGTAATTGCATCCATTGCTATTGCCGTATTTTATGCAGCAGGCTTAATGTACGGGCGGCAAACACATATGGCCATAGCAGAATACTGGCGCTGGTGGGTAGTGCACCTGTGGGTAGAAGGATTTTTTGAAGTATTTGCCACCGTGGTAGCAGCGTTCCTCTTTTGCCGCCTGGGTTTGTTACACATTAAATATGCTACTACGGGGGTGCTGTTCTCCACCATTGTATTCCTGGCCGGCGGTATCATTGGTACGTTCCACCACATTTATTTCAGCGCTACTCCCACGGCGGTACTGGCCCTGGGCGCTACTTTCAGCGCACTGGAAATAGTACCGCTGGTGCTCATTGGGTTTGAGGCATATCATAATTACACGCTCAGCCGCTCCACCAACTGGATCAAGGCATATAAATGGCCTATTTACTGTTTTATTGCCATGTGCTTCTGGAACTTCCTGGGCGCAGGCATCTTCGGGTTTGCCATTAACCCGCCCATTGCCCTGTATTACATACAGGGGTTGAATACAACCGCGGTACACGGGCACACTGCTTTGTTCGGCGTATATGGTATACTGGGTATAGGGTTAATGTTGTTTGTGCTGCGTGGCCTGTACCCGGATAAACACTGGAATGATAAGCTGCTGGGATGGTCATTCTGGAGCATTAACATTGGCCTGCTGGTAATGGTCACCATCAGCATATTGCCCATGGGCATTTTACAGGTAATTGCTTCCATACAGCATGGTTACTGGTATGCCCGCTCAGCCGCATTCATGCACACGGATACCATGCAGCTCCTGCGCTGGCTGCGGGTTCCGGGCGATATAATACTGGCTTTAGGCGAAGTACTCTTGGTACTTTTTGTGATTGGTTTGAAAACAGGGTGGTCGCTGAAGGAAGAACGCTAAACGCTAATGCTAAACGCTGAACGCTGATCATGTTATGTTTGAATGGCACGTACTGCCGGCCACATTAAGCATTCAGCGTTCAGCATTTAGCATTCTAGCGTTTTTTTATTATTTTGTTTAGTCAATTCCCATCATCCTTTCAAACACTTTCAATATGTCCACGTATACCAGGTTTCTGCTGCAAACGTTTATCTGTTCCCTGTTCCTGGCTACTGCCCTGGCACAGGATACCCCGCAGGTGATCCATTTATGGCCCAATGGCGCACCGGGGTATGAGAACCGCCGTAATGAGCCGGAAGAGGCTAAAGACTATTACATAAAAAATGTGCACAACCCTTCCATTACCGTGTACCTGCCGCCTAAAGAAAAAGCTACCGGTGCAGCCGTGGTAATATGCCCGGGTGGCGGGTTCCGTTTGCTGGTGTATAACTCAGAAGGTGTAGAGCCGGCCAAATACCTGAACAGCATAGGCATAGCAGCTATTATTTTAAAGTACCGTTTGTTCCGGGAAGAAGGATCGCCCTACACCCTGGAAAAAGAAATTAAGCAGGATGCTTACCGCGCTATGCGCCTGGTACGCAGCCATGCGGCAGACTGGAACATTGATACCGCCCGTGTGGGCATCTGGGGCTTTTCTGCCGGTGGAGAGGTGGTAGCGCAGGTGGCTTATGCATCCGGCGCAGGCGATCCCCAGGCTAAGGATCCTGTGGACCGTTTGAACAGCAAGCCCAGTTTTCAGATACTCGTATACCCGGGGCCGTTAGGTGTGCCGGAGCAGGTACCGGCCAATGCACCGCCTGCATTTTTAATTGCGGCTAATGAGGATGAGTGCTGTTCTGTACCTATTGTGCAGCTGCTGCAAAGGTACCGTGCTGCCAAAGTACCGGTGGAGGCGCATATATTTGCTAATGGCAACCATGCCTTTAATATGGGTTACCGCTCTAATTTACAATCGCTGAAAGCATGGCCCCCGCTGCTAACCAACTGGCTGGCGGATAGTAATATTTCGCCGCGTGTAAATAAAACGAAATAGTTGGCAGTCTGGGAGAAGCGCTGCAACTATTAATATTCACTTATTACAGCAAATGTATTCATGATGTTTAGTTGGCAGTTGCCGGTAGTGAGTATATTTCGCCATAATGAGGCTGGTCTTTGGTAATTGTAGTCCCGGCCACAGACTGCCAACTGCCCACTGTTAACTGCCAACTATTTAATCCCTTCTGCTTTCCACCGTATATACAAAACTGTCTGCGCGGTAATAACCCAGGTTAAACTCAATGGGGCGCTCACCCTGGTCGTACACAAATCTTTTCCTGCAAAGAATCGGGCTGCCGGTTTCCACTTCCAGCTTACCGGCCAGGAATTTGTCGGCTGACTTGGCAGAGATCTCCTCTTTGGAAAGTGTGGCTATAACCATGTAATCTTTTTCCAGGATATCGTACAGCGGGCGTTTAAAATCTTCTTCTCCTGAAAGCCCTACCCGTGGATGAAAGTAGGAGATAAAATACACAAAAGGCCCTTCCGCCTTACCCCGCAGCCTTTCCAGCTTCAGGATCTTTTTGCTGGTGCTGATATCAAAAAAATTGGCCACTGTCTCATCCGGTGTTACCCAGGTTACATGCAGCTCAAAGTTCTTGATCATAATTCCCCGGGCATTCATTTCCTGTGTAAAACTAAGCCAGTTCTTTGACTTGGAGCTGATGGTAGGTTCCGCTACCTTAGTGCCCACCCCCTTTTTGCGGATCAGCAATCCTTCATATACTAATTTGTTGAGTGCCTGCCTTAACGTGGATCTGGAAATGGCAAGCTGTTTGGCTAACTGTACTTCATTAGGTAAAAATTTTCCATTTGCATACTGCGGATCCCTGATGATTGTACGCAGCAAATTTTCCGCCTGCACATGCAGCGGCAAGGGATTTTTGTGGTCAATACTAAAATTCATGTTCGCTATAGGTCGAGACACAAAGTAATGAAAATATAATAGTAGGCATATGAAAAGTATGATGGTATGTATGATCAAAGTTAAGGGAAACAGAAGGAATATGAATCAACTAATATGGCCAGCTAACACCTAAAATACTGACAATCAAATTTATAAATACTAAATAACATTATTTAACTTATTTTTAAGAATTCTTGCAAAAGTTAATTTATGTTTATATGTTTGTACATAATTAAAGGGGCCATGCACATGAGGCGCATCTTTACGATTCCCGTTATAACCATATTTTTTTTCTCTTTTTTGCTAAATGGTTTTACTGGGTTTACACAGAGCAGGAACAATACTTTAGCCACGTCCATTTTGGCCGATAGCCGCTTAGATACGATCCAGGCAAGAGCACTACATTTACTTACCGGGTTTGCTGCAGGCACTTCCTATGGGGAAGTATGGATCCGCGATTTCAATACCTTCATTAAAGGATCATTACAGGTACATCCAAAAGAAAAAGTAAAGGAAATGCTGCTGCTGTTCTTTAAAATGCAGGGCAGCGATGGTAATATAGTAGACGGCGTAATTGATGCCCGCAAAGCCAACGGCGGTTATCAATACAGGTATTCAAAACTGGCGCCCGGATGGGCAGCGCATAAGAACACAGTAGAAACGGACCAGGAATCATCCCTGGTGCAGGCTGTTAGAAAATATATTGACGCTACCGGCGACCATTCCATCCTGCAGGAAAAAATAGGCGACAGCACCGTATTGCAGCGTATGGAAGCAGCTTTCAGCTACCTGCTGAAAGAAAGGTACTCCGCTAAATATGGCCTTATCACCGGCGCCACCACCATTGACTGGGGAGATGTGCAGCCTGAAACCGGCTGGGGTGTAGCCATTAACAACAAAACAAAATGGAGCATTGATATTTACGACAATGCCATGTTCGTAATAGCTATACAGGATTTCCTGGCCATGCAGCCAAAAGAGTACCAGGCATCCAAAGACTGGAAAAAGATCGCCGCAGATATCCGCCAGCATGTACGCATGCACCTGTGGCAGGCCGGTAAACAAAAATATATTCCACACCTGTACCTGAACAGCAGTCCGTTCTCAAACGCATTTAACGAGCAGGAGATCTTATATACCGGCGGCACTACCTGTGCTATACTCGCCGGCTTTCATGATCATGCAGAAATTGCAGCCATCAACAAACAAATGGTAGCAGCTGCAGCCAAAGAAAAATATGCCACTATTGGTATTACAGTATACCCGCCCTACCCGGCCACGGAATTTCCGAACATGAAACCTTACGTGTATCAGAATGCCGGTGACTGGACCTGGTTTGGCGGCCGCATGATACAGGCGCTTATTGCCAATGGATTTATAGAGGAAGCCACCACTGAGCTGGATCCCATCCTGGAAAGAGCTTTAAAGTATAAAGGCTTTTATGAGTGGTATGATGTGCAAACCGGTGAACCAAAGGGGTCAAAAGATTTTAGAGGGGAGGCAGGTGTTTTGTTCGATGCTATTACATTATTGAAACAATGGGCAGTACAGCATAAATAAGCTTTCCTGCTTTATAGACTGTTAAAGGATTAAACTTGTTATTTAAGTGTCTCGTTAGGTATTGGAGCATCACGTTAGGTATTAAAGTCGGAAACTGTTGAACGTTATTCTTAGATCAATCGCGTCATCGCGTCATCTCGTAACTGAAATTAAATTTTTAGAAACCAAAGCTTAAACCAAAGTAACAGCTATTCATAAACCAGATCAGGTGATCTATTGGTAAAACCAATAGTTGTTACAGTCGTAAACTGTTGAACATTATTCTTTAACCAAATTCCGTCATCACATAATTCAATTTAGAAACCAGAGTTAGAAACCAGGCTAAAAATCAAAGTAACATCTATTCGTAAACCATTTACAAGCAATCTATTCGTAAAACCAAAATACCTGTTATGAAAAGAAAGTTTATCTATTATGCCATTGCATGCATGCTGCTCTCCATAAATGCAATGGCCCAGCTTAAGGTAAGCGGGCGGGTTACCAATGCCAGCGATAAAACGCCATTGCCGAATGTAACCATACAGATAAAAGGTACCAGCAACGGTACTATTACCAGTGAAAGCGGCACTTTTACCATACAGGTACCTGATGCCAGCTCCGTATTAATTTTCTCTTTTACGGGCTTTACCAGCAAAGAAGTAACCGTAGGTAATCAAACCAACATCAGCGTTGCGCTGGAAGAATCAGCCAGCCAGCTGAATGATATTGTGGTGATCGGTTACGGCTCCGCCAAAAAATCCGACCTTACCGGTTCCGTAGCTTCCGTAAAGGCAGAACAGCTGATGGACAGACCCGTGCCCAACGTATCACAGGCCCTGCAGGGTAAAGTAGCTGGTGTGGATGTAAATATCAACAGCAGCGCTCCCGGCCAGGTAGCGAAGGTGCGGATCCGCGGTATTGGCTCCATTAACTCTAACATTGATCCGCTGTATGTGGTGGATGGGGTAATTGGCGTGGATGCAAATGCCCTGAACCCCAGCGACATTGCTTCCATTGAAGTGCTGAAAGATGCATCTTCCACCGCTATCTTCGGCGCACGTGGTGCAAATGGCGTGATCATCGTGAGCACCAAACGTGGTGTACGCGGCCAAACCCGTGTAAGCTATGAAGGCAATGTGAACGTAAGTGAGCTCTATCGTCACCTGCCTACACTGAACTCAGATGAATTTGTGAAAACATATAACCTGGCTTTTGCCAATGCTACCAAATTCGATCCTGATCATGGTACCTGGGCGCCGGACAAAGCCCTGAATCACACTAACTTTCCCCTGCTGTTTGATGCAAATGACAAACCGTTGTACAACACCAACTGGGAAAAAGAAGTGTATAAACCGGCTATATCCCACAGCCATTACATTAATGTACAGGGCGGTAGTGAAAAGTCTTTATTCAGCTTATCAGCGGGTTACCTGGATCAGGATGGTCTGATGACAGAATCCTGGTTCAAACGTTATTCTACCCGTTTAACCTTTGATAACGATGTGAACAAATGGCTGAGCGTAGGTGGTAACGTTTCCGTTATTTCCAGCAAACAACGTGTGGTATCTGAGAGTAACGGCGCGTTGAACGTACCCCGCATGGTAAGTGAAGAAGTGCCCATTTTACCGGTAAAGTATCCTGATGGCAGCTGGGCAGGCAACAACGACATTGCCGGCCTGGAAGGCGGTCCTAACCCGGTACACATTGCACAGAACAGGTATACACTCAACAACAACCTGCAAGCTATCGGCGATGCTTACCTGAACTTTCATATCACCAAAGACCTGGATTTTAAAACAGACTTTGGTTATAACCTGAATTCTACCAAGGCTAACTACTTCTCTGCAGCCGATCTGCCTCACCTGTCAGCAGACCAGGGCGGTGTTGCCACCATTACCAACAATACCAACACTTACTGGCAGTCAGAAAACTATCTGACCTGGAATAAAAAGATCAACGAACGCCAACGCATGACCGCCCTGGTAGGTATCTCTTTCCAGCGGTATAACAACGAAAATTTCAATACAGAAGAACAGAACTTCATCAGTGACTTCTTCCAGTACCATAACTTGGGTGCAGGTTCTGTACGCCAGACCATTGGTTCCGGCGATTATCAGTGGTCCATGAACTCTTACTTTGCGCGTGTTACCTATAACATTAACGAAAAGTATCTGTTCACCGCAACCGGCAGGTATGATGGTTCTTCCCGTTTTGGTGAGAACAACAAGTACGCGTTCTTCCCGTCAGTAGGCGCCGGCTGGAACATCAGCCAGGAAGAGTTCATGAAAAAGGCAAGCTGGATAGATCTGCTGAAACTGCGCGCCAGCTACGGTATTTCCGGTAACCAGGAAATTGGCCAGTACCTTTCACAGCCTCAGATCGTAGCTGATAACACTCCGCTTGGAGGTGCCAACGCATCCATTCTGCTGCCCGGTTACATTGGTAACCCGGACCTGAAATGGGAACGCTCGCTGCAGTTTGATGCCGGTTTGGAATTTGCCATCTTTAACGGCCGCATTAACCTGAACCTGGACTACTACCGCCGTACTACCAAAGATCTGCTGCTGCAGGCGCCCATTCCCTGGTCTGCCGGTATGCGCACTGCCAACGTTTACCAGAACGTAGGTTCCGTACGTAACAGTGGTATAGAAGTGAACCTGCAAACGGTGAACGTTAAAAGCAAGAACTTAACCTGGACTACCAACTTCATCTTCACCTCCAACAAGAACGAGATCCTGAACCTGAACCGTGGTAATGCAGACATTTTCCCTGGTCCTAACTTCCTGGGCCAAACCAACGTGTTGCGCGTAGGCCAGCCTATCGGCTCCTTCTATGGTATGACCCGCCTGGGTACTTACAGCACCGACGAAGCAGCTGAAGCAGCACAACACAGCCTGCTGCCCGGCGACCGTAAGTATATTTATAATGCAGACGGTACACCGTACTACAGCATCATAGGCCGCGCCTATCCGAAATGGACCGGTATGTTCAGCAGTACCCTGAAATACAAGAACTGGGATTTCTCCTTTGACATTCGTATCGTAGAAGGCGTAAATGCTGCCGCTACTTTCAAACACTCTACAGAAGACCGTCAAACGCTGGCCAACAGCCTGAAGACTGTACTGGATGCCTGGACGCCTGAACACCAGAACACTATGATCGCACAGGTACGCAGCTATAAATTCACTCAGGATTCTCACTTTGATACCTGGTGGGTTGAGGATGCTTCTTTCATCCGCGGCCAGAACTTTACGCTGGGCTACAACTTCCCCGAATCTATGTTCGGCCGTACGAAGATCAACCGCTTACGCGTATACGCCAGTGTACAGAACCTGTTCGTGATCACAGACTACAGCGGTTATGATCCGGAAGTTGAAACCTTTAACACTACTTACGGCTCTAACAGTGCGTTTTCACAAAACCTGGATTTCTTCTCCTACCCCCGTCCCCGCGTGTGGAACCTGGGTGTATCACTGGGCTTTTAACAGCTAAGTGAAACGGATGTAATGATGTTCCTTAAAACCAAGTGAAAACAAAAACTTAAGAAAAATGAAAACAGTAAAAAATATATTATTAGCGGCGCTGGTGCTAACGAGCTTTTCCTGTAAAAAGTTCCTGGAAGAAAAGCCCACCGGTTTTATTAAACCCGGCACCCCGCTTTCCGGCACTAAAGTGGCCCATGCATTTGCCAATGGCTGCTACGAAGATCTGCAAGGCTTCCTGGCCGGACAAGACGGCTCTTACGGCGGCAATACTTATAACCTGATGGAGTTTATGACCGGTAAGGCCAACAGTGACCTGGGACAAACCGGCTTTGTGACCTTCCAGAACCTGAGCTATGGTACTACCTCCTTTTACGTGGACACCTGGTGGAGACGCCTGTACCAGGGTGTAGGCGCCTGCAACTCTGCGCTGGAAAACCTGCCCAATGTTACCAATGTACCGGATGCGGATAAAACCAATATGCTGGCAGAAGCCCATGCACTGCGCGCTTTATACTACTTCTGGCTGGTACGCATGTACGGCGCTGTGCCCATGGTAACCAGCGTAGCTAAAACTGCCGATGAAACCTATGTTCCCCGCACACCGGCAAAGGATATTTATGATAAGATCATTATTCCTGATCTGCTGGAAGCTGAAAAATCAACACTTCCCTGGTCTGACAATACCGGTCACATATCCATGGCTGCTGTTCAATCCATCATGGCTGATGTGTACCTGACTTACGCAGGCGCAGCTATTAACGGTGGCGCTACCAATTATGCAGAAGCTGCCAAACATGCCAAGCTGGCTATTGACAACGGCGGTGCTTCCCTGTTCACTGAATACAGGGACATGGTTAACCCGGCAAATAAGAACAAGGGAGAATTTATTTTCCAGGTACAGTATGATGCCAGCATACCATCTAACAACCCGCTGACACCGCTGCTTATTCCGAACTACTCAGGTATCTCCCAATACTCAGATGAATATGGTTCCGTGTATCCCACCAACCAGTTCATTGCATCTTTCCCTGCGGGCGATAAGCGCGTACAGGAGCGTCAGTTCTTCTTTACAAAGTATAAAAGCAAGAGCGGTACAGATACCATCACGTTCCGCCATCCTTACATTTACAAATACTTTGATTCATCTGCAGTAGTTAACACTGCCAAGTCAAACCTGAACTATACGCTGTACCGCCTGGCCGATGTGTATCTGATGTATGCAGAAGCATCTAACCGTGCAGAAGGCGGGCCTAATGCCGATGCCATTAAGTACGTAAATGCTATCCGTGCACGCGCAAAACTGGCGCCCATTGGTGCTTTAGGACAGGCTGCCTTTGAGCAGGAAGTATGGCTGCAGCGTTATTATGAGCTGTGCTTTGAGAACAAGATGTGGTTTGATATGATACGCACGCGCAAAGTACATAACGATGTTACCGGCGCATGGGATAATTTTGTTGGACACAAAACTGTATTCAACGCTACGTTTGGAGAAAAGCAATTACTGTTCCCGCTTCCCAAACAGGAAACGGATGTGAACCCTGCTATTTTGCCTAACAATCCTGGCTTCTAATATTGTTCATACAAAGTGTAAAAAGCCCACCGGAATCCGGTGGGCTTTTTTGTTTTCGTCACTTATCTATTTCTGCTGAAAATCCCTATAAATAAAGAATTTTAGTTGGAGAAGTGCAAATATGTATATATGTTTGTACATATTGAACTGCATGTATGAAACCAAGACTGTTTAACCTGGTTGCGCTCATCTTTTTATGCGGTACTACCGCTTATGCGCAGCAACAATCCTCCTTTACTTCTGTTGCCTTACAGCCCACTACTGCTTACCTGCAGCATAATGGCAAAGCATGCAGAATGGTGCGGCTGGTATTTCACGGCGGTCTTAGTTATACAGGCGGGCAGCTGTATATTTCATTTAACGGCTTGCAGGACAGCCTGCCCATAGCCGCTGCAGCAGCAGGTTTGAAAGATTATGAAATTCCTTTACCCGGCACGCCAGTTACAAAGGATGAGCAGGTGTATGTATGTTATACTTCCGGTGGACAGCAGTACACCGCCCGCTGCATAGTATCGCCTGCACGTACAGACTGGAAGGTATATGTAATGCCGCACTCCCATGTAGATGTTGGTTATACCAATGTGCAGTCAAAAGTGCTGGCCATTCACATGAATAACATTGATGAAGCTATTAAGATAGCAGAACGTTCTGCCGCTTATCCCGCAGAAGCGCGTTTTAAATGGAATACGGAAGCCATTTGGGTGGTGGAGCATTACCTGGCTTTATCTGACGAAGCAAAACAGCGCCGCTTCTGGGATGCTGTTAAAAAGGGATGGATCAACCTGGACGGCGGTTATGGCAACATTAACACCAGCGCCACCAGCGCCGCGCAGCTCATGCATATGTTCTACACCGGCGTTCGTTTGGGTAAGGAGCATGGCATAACCGTTAACTCCATGTTCCAGGGCGACGTACCCGGCGCTTCCTGGGGCCTGGCTGCACAATCGGATATTACCGGTGTACATTATTTCCTGAGCGCGCCCAATGCATCGGACCGTATTGGCAGCGCAGACCAGTGGCGCGATAAACCTTTTTACTGGCAGTCGCCTTCCGGCGGGCAAAAGCTGCTGTTCTGGCAATCCTCCCCCTACTCCATCGGTTACCAGATCAAAGGCGATAAAATTCCTAACTTTTTCACGATAGAAGACCCCAAACCTCATTACACCGGCCACCCGGAAGAAAATTTCCTGGATCCTTTTTTGTTTGATTACCTGGCTAAGCTGGAGCAAAAAGGATTTCCCTACAACATGACCTTACTCACCTGGGCTATGAGCGATAATGCGCCCATTGACCCGGAGCTGCCGGAAGCGGTAAAAGCCTGGAATGAAAGGTATGCATCTCCCAAACTGATCATCACCTCTGCCAAACAATTCTTACAGGATTTTGAAAGCGCCAATAAAGATAAGATACCCCTGGTGGCCGGTGACTACACAGAGTTCTGGACAGATGGTATTGCATCTGCCGCACGGGAAACAGGCATTAACCGCAATGCCTCCGACCGTTTGCAGCAGGCCGGCGCCATCTGGGCATTACGGGCCAAACCCAATTACCCAGCCGCTGATTTTGATACGGCCTGGACCAACATCATTATGTTCAACGAGCATACCTGGGGCGCCTACAACAGCGTTTCGCATCCGGAGGATCCCAAGGTTATATCCCAATGGGATTACAAAAAGGCATTTGCATTAAATGGAGCCGCTCAAACCAATGCGCTGCTTACTAAAAGTGAGGCAGGCGAAGCCACCGCTACCAGTGCGGTAGATGTGTTCAATACGCTTTCACAGCGCCGCACAGAACTGGTAGTGGTGCCTGCCTCACTTAGCAGCGCAGGCGACCTGGTAAAGGATCATAAAGGCAACAAAATACCTTCCCAGCGCCTCAGCAGCGGGGAGCTGGCTTTCCGGGTACAGGATATACCGCCTTTTTCCAAACAGCGTTTCACCATTCAAAAAGGAGACGCCTATATAACGGACAAGGCTACTGTAAAAGGCAACACCTTACAGAATGGTATTTATACCATTACCCTGGATGAAAAGACCGGCAACATTACCCGCCTGCAAAAGAAAGGCAGCACGATAAACCTGGCCGATTCTGCAGGACTGAACCAATACACCTACCTGCCCGGCGACTCTGCTGAGAAGATACAATACGCCGCCAATGCGCGCATACAGGTAAAAGAAAAAGGCCCGCTGGTGGTAAGCCTGCTGGTAAATGCCACAGCGCCCGGTACTAATGGGCTGCAGCAGGAAATTAAGCTGGTAGCAGGTATAGACCGTGTAGAGCTGATTAACACTATTGATAAACAAGCCATTGGCGACAAGGAAAGCGTACACTTTGTATTTCCTTTCCACGTGCCCGGTGCACAGGTACGCTACAGCATTCCCTGGGGCAGCATTACAGCAGAAGCAGACCAGCTGCCCTGGACTAACCGTAACTGGTATACGCAGCAGCGCTGGGTAGATGTATCCAATAAAGACATGGGCGTTACCTGGAGCAGCCCGGATGCGCCCCTGTTTGAAATAGGCCGCTACCCTACCGCCGGTTTAATAGGTGGGCTGCACTTCTCCCCGTTATGGCGCTCCTTTACGGAGCAGCAGCCGGTTATTGCATCATGGGTAATGAACAACTTATGGCATACCAACTTCCGCCGCGATCAGCAAGGTCCGGCCACTTTCCGCTATTACCTGCAGGTGCACAAAGCCTATGATGTAGTAGCCGCCAATCAATACGGCCTGGCCAACCACCAGCCGCTGGTAGCTACAGCAGCCACGGGCGCTATGGAAGAATCATTGTTCTTCAGCATAAATGCTCCCACTGTTTATGTTGAGAATATAAGCCCTGCCCGCGATGGTAAAGGCGTGCTGCTGCAGCTGGTAAATGCCGCTGCCACACCAGCACAGGTAAGCCTGCAGCCAAAGGACCATAGCGGATTAAACATTCACCAAAGCAATCTGCTGGAAGAAGACGGCAACGAATTAGGCAGCACATTTACCATGCCCGCCAAAGGAATTATGATGATACGCGTAACAACCCGATAAAAGAAAACTGACAGGTACTACACTCATGGATACAACAACACAGGGGCCGCTTATGAACAGCGGCCGGGAAAAGCAGCTGGAATGGAGAGAAAGCTCGCAACCCTTATTGCCACTACATAACCACAGGCAGCCCGCTAACGGTTATAATATTTACCCAACACATGCGCTGGGTACCGGAAAAATATTTACCGGCTATGCCACACTGGCTGCCTGGATAGCTACACAGCCTATAGTGCTGATAGATGGCTATACCGGCATTTGCTGGGATACCGTACAACAGTCATTAGACCAGGAGCTGCAACAGCAGGGCCTGCGCGTAAAATGGCATTATACCGTACCATTGCTGAAACCAGCGCAGGAGGTACAGCAGTTAGTAGCGCCTTTTATTGGCGAAGAAGGGGATGTTTGGGGCACAAGAACCACGCTTACATTAACAGACTTCTTTCAGCCCGGCGCGCTGAATACCCTGCAGTTTGATACCAGCGCTATTCACATTGTGATAGGTACCGGCGCTGCATTAACACATACACTTGCCCCGGTAATTTATTTAGACCTTCCCAAGAACGAGCTGCAGTACCGCATGCGTGCCGGCGCCGCTACCAACCTGGGTAACACGCAGGTGGAAGCATACAATGAAATGTACAAACGCGCCTATTTTGTGGACTGGGTGGTGCTGAATAATTATAAACAATCCCTGGGCAAACGCATTACCATTATGACAGATACCCAGTGGCGCAACACGCTCAGCTGGATATTTAACACGGATCTGCAGGCAGGCATTGACAGCTTAAGCCGCAATACCTTCCGCGTACGGCCCTGGTTTGAAGCCGGCGCCTGGGGCGGGCAATGGATGAAGGAACATATTCCCGGCCTGAACCGGGAGGAAACAAATTATGCCTGGTCTTTTGAAATGATTGTGCCGGAGAACGGAGTAATATTTGAAAGCGATAATAACCTGCTGGAAATTCCTTTTGAATGGCTGATGTTTTACCGGCATAACGCTATTTTAGGCAACCACGCCGACATTTTCCAATACGAGTTCCCCATCCGTTTTGATTTCCTGGATACATTTGACGGCGGTAACCTGTCCATACAATGTCACCCTTTCCTGCAATACATACGCGACAATTTTGGAGAGAACATTACGCAGGATGAAACCTATTACATACTGGATTGTAAGGACGATGCCGGTGTGTACCTGGGTTTTCAGCAGGGAATAAACCCCGCCGCTTTCCGTAACGCACTGGAAAACAGCCGGGATAATCAGCAGCCTATTAACATTACAGACTACGTGCAGCTGCACAAAGCTGCAAAGCACGACCTGTTCTTAATACCTAACGGCACCATACATAGTGCAGGTGCTAATAATCTGGTGTTGGAGATCAGCGCCACACCGTATATTTTTACGTTTAAAATGTATGACTGGTTAAGACCGGGCCTTGATGGCAAGCCCCGGTCCATCAGCATAGACCATGCATTCAACAACCTGGATTTCAGCAGACAGGGAGCTATTGTTACGCAGCAGTTACGGTCTGTACCCACCACTATTAAAGCGGGTACCGATTGGCAGATTGTGCACGTACCTACCCATGCTGTTCACTTTTATGACGTTCACCGTTTGGAGTTTGATACCACCATTACCGTACCTACCGGCAACTGCTGCCTGGTGCTGATGCTGGTAGAAGGTACTTCCATTAACGTAACCACTGCCGGCGGGCAAACAACGGTATACCATTATGCGGAAACTTTTGTAATACCTGCAGCAGCGGAGGTTTGCACCTTTACCAATAACGGCAGCCAACGCGCAAAAGTGGTACAGGCTTTTTTAAAACCGGAACACCCGATCTTTAACGATCTTATTTCAGGAAAATGACACGATCATCAACACATAACAACCTGGCGCTTACCACGCTCATAGCCTCCCTGGGCGGTTTCCTTTTTGGTTTTGATATGGCCGTGGTATCCGGCGTGCTGCCTTTTGTACAGCAGCAGTTTGACCTGTCGGCCGCACAGCAGGGCTGGTTTGTATCCTCTGCGCTGGCAGGCTGCATTATTGGGGTGATCTTTGCCAGTGACCTCAGCGACCGGCTGGGGCGTAAAAGGCTCATGCTGCTAGCAGCCTTATTATTCCTGTTTGCAGCTATTGGCTGCACCTTCATACCGGTATTTGCCTGGCTTATAATGGCGCGTATCTTTGGCGGCATGGCAGTGGGTATTGCTTCCAGCGTAGTGCCCTTATACCTGTCTGAAATAGCGCCGGACCACCAGCGCGGGCGGCTGGTTACTTTTTACCAGCTGGCTATTACCATCGGTATTTTTATTGCTTACCTGAGCAACGCCCTGTTATTACAATATGCATCAGAAGCAGGCGGGCTGGCCCTGTGGCGTAAAATGTTCGGCGTAGGTATTATACCTGCTATCCTGTTCCTGCTGGGCGTAACAATTATTCCTGAAAGCCCGCGCTGGTTGAAACAGCAGCAGGAAAGCGCTACAACAGCGGCACACACCAACAGCGGTTACGGGCAGCTTTTTGCGCCGGCTTACCGCCGTGCGCTGCTGATAGGCATCTTACTACCGCTATTCTCGCAGTTCAGCGGTATTAATGCTATTATTTATTACGGGCCCACCATCTTACACCAGGCCGGCATTACTATCAGCAACTCTTTATTAAGCCAGCTATTCTTTGGTGCAGCCAACGTTTTCTTTACGCTGTTTGCCATTTGGAAAGTAGATAGCTTAGGCAGAAGGCCCCTGTACCTGTGGGGTACTGCAGGTGCAGCCGTTAGCCTGGTATTAACGGGGATCTGTTTTTATACCGGCGCTACCACCGGCATTTACCTGCTGCTTTGCGTGCTGGCCTTCCTGGCTTTCTTTGCCTTTTCCATAGGCCCGCTGAAGTTTGTGATAGCCGCGGAAATATTCCCGGACCATATCCGCGCCAAAGCATTATCCTTCAGCATTATGGTTATGTGGGTAGCGGATACTATTGTGGGGCAGCTAACACCCATGCTTTTAAACGGCATCGGCACAGCGCCCACCTTCTGGTTCTTTGCGCTGTTTTGCGTACTGGCATTTATTACGGTTTATAAATTGGTTCCGGAAACCAAAGGACAATCCATAGAACAAATTCAGGCACATTGGAACAAAGTAATGCATTAAACAGCCGGCACCCGGTAGTGCTGGGAGCAGATATTGGCGGGTCGCACATTACCACCGCATTAATAGACCAGCAGTGCAGAACGCTGGTACCGGGCTCTTTTCACCGCGAGCAGGTAAATGCCCAGGGCACCGCACCGGAGATCATACAGGCATGGGGCAGGGTAATGCGCTTAAGCATGCAGGCCGCCGCGGGAGTGCAGCAGATAGGTATCGCCATGCCAGGCCCTTTTAAGTACGAAGAAGGTATTTCCCTTATTAAAGGTTTGCATAAATATGAGGCGTTATATGGGCTCAATGTAAAAGACCTGCTGGCGCAGGAGCTGCAGCTGCCTGCATCGCACATTAAAATGGCTAACGATGCACAGTGTTTTTTACAGGGCGAGTTATACAACGGGGCTGCCAAAGGCAGGCTGAATGCAATGGGTTTTACGCTGGGCACCGGCTTTGGATCGGCCATAGCGGAAAATGGCATTGTGCGGGATGCGGCTTTTTTTGATACGCCTTTCCTGGCATCCCGGGCAGAGGAATATTTCTGCGCCCGCTGGATCATGCAGCGGTACCGGGAGCTGAGCGGGCAAACCGCTAAAAATGTTAAGGCCATTGCGGATGTGGCACAAACAGAACCGGCCGTAGCGGCCCTGTTCCATGAATTTGGCGCTAACCTGGGTACCTTTATAGCTACTTTACAACCCGCACCGGAGCTGGTGGTGCTGGGCGGAAATATTGCGCAAACCTTTCCCTTATTTAAAACCGGCCTGCTGGAAAAAATGCAGGCATACAGTTTATCCACGTCATTTGTGCTCTCAGCGTTAGGCGAGCAAGCCTCCCTTTTTGGCGCTGCCGGAATGCTGCCTTCATAAGGCAGCATTCTACATTTTTTGTTGTGCACGAAAATTGTTACATTTCTACCGGATGGCTATAGTACCATCCGGTATTTTCATTTACAGCACATACGCCAACCAGATCTTTGCCAACGGACTGGATTAACGTTCACGTTCTTTATCAATCTTGTGTTATGGATAAGCCGGAAATTCCACATCCCCTATTCCGTGAGGCCATTGCGGCTATAGATGCAGGGGATACTACTGCGCTGGAACAATTACTGGCACAACATCCGGAAATAGTGAGCGAGCGGCTGGAAGTGCCTGCGGAGGGCTACTTTAAACAACCTTACCTGTTATGGTTCATTGCAGATAACCCCATACGCACCGGTACCCTGCCCAATAATATTACGGACATCGCTGCCGCTATTATACGCGCTATTCAGCGGCATGCGCCGGATACATTACAGCGGCAGCTCAATTATACCTTAAGCCTGGTAGCAACCGGCAACACGGTCCGCGAGTGCGGTGTACAGCTGCCATTGATGGATCTTTTACTAAATGCAGGCGCTGTTGCCAATGGTGCGCTAAGTGCATTAGCGCATGGCAATGTATCAGCAGCCAAACACCTGCTGGAACATGGGGAAGCCCTTACCCTGCCCGTGGCCGCCTGCCTGGGGATTGCCGGCAGCGTAGAACGGCTGGGGCCTGATGCCAGTAAGGAAATAAGGGAGGTGGCTTTAGCAGCTGCCGCCTATTACGGGCAAACAAACATTATTTCCCTTCTGCTGCAAATGGAGGTGGATGTAAACGCCTTTCCACATGCAAAATGCAGTTTCCACAGCCATGCTACTGCCCTGCACCAGGCAGTATCTTCCGGCTCGCTGGATACCGTAAAGATCTTAGTACGCGCCGGCGCCCGGCTGGATATTAAAGACAGGATATTCCAGGGTACGCCTTTAGACTGGGCAGAATATCTGCAAAACGAAGAGAACCACAATACCGGCATCACCAAACAACAATTTGCCCGCATTGCCAGTTACCTGCGTACTGCCGCCCAATAGTTTTGCTGCTGACATAGGGCTGTCAATCAGGAACCTTAGCTTTGCAATGAACAAACGTATACCGCTAAATGAAAACTACTGCCTTACTGGACCTGCGCCTGGCAAATCAACAGCTGTCAGCCCATAATTTTACAAAACCGGAGGAGGTAGTTGCATGGATGGGCGCCCTGCAGGCACAGGAATATGCACAGTCGCAATGGGCCATAGGCGTACGCCTGCCGGGTTTACAGGATGTGGATATAGAGCAGGCTATTGCGGAAAAACGGATCACCCGTACCTGGTGTGTAAGAGGCACATTGCATTTAGTGCATGCTGATGATGTGCACTGGATGTTATCCCTGCTGGCGCCGCGTATTATCAGCGGTGCCGCCACCCGTTATAAGAACCTGGAGCTGGATGAAAAAATCTTAAAAAAGACTCAAACTATTCTTTCCCGCACACTTAAAAATAAGAAGCCGCTTACGCGGGATGAGCTAACCGTTGTGTTCCACAAGGCAGGCATTGAAGCTAAGGGAGAACGTTTGACGCATATTCTTTACCGTGCGGCAATGGATCAGCTGATCTGTATAGGTCCGAAAAGGGGTAACAGCGGCACCTACACCCTGCTGCATGCACCAACCGTCAAACCTTTTAAAGACCGCCCTGCTGCAGTTGCAGAACTGGCAAAAAGATATTTTTTAAGCCATGGACCCGCTACTGTAAATGACTTTGTTTTATGGTCCGGCCTTCCCATTACAGAAGCCCGTGAAGGACTGGAAACTGTAAAACCGCTGCTTACTTCCTTTACGCTGCAACAAAAAGAATACTGGATGAACGCAAAACAACCGGCCACTCCAAAACCAGATCTGTACTGCTTACCGGGCTTTGATGAATATGTATTGGGCTATGAGGACCGAAGCCATTTTTTACCCACGCAGCACAAAAACCTGGTATATACAACCAACGGCATCTTTAATCCCGTGATCGTACATAAAGGAACCATCATTGCCACCTGGCAACGTACATTTAATAAAGACAATGTGATAGTAACATTAAAACCACTCCAACCTTTACCCGCCACCACCCTGAAAAAAATAACTACCGCATTACAACCCTACGCATCCTTCTGCAACAAAAAACTATCTATAAACGAACTATAAAAATCAAAAAGGGGCCTCCTTACGAAGCCCCCTCCTATTAATTATTCATTCTTAATTATTAATTAAACGGCGCGGCCCATAAACGGATCCGTAAAGCTCTCCTGCCCCGTCTCTACCCTGCCGGCATAACGTTTTTCAAACACATCAAAACCATTGACCTTAATACTGAAATCGTACCAGCCATGGCTGTTCTTCAGCGGCAGCACTATGCTGGCAGTGCCGCCTTTGGCTACTGCCTTTGCTACATCGTTTGTTTTGTAGGCATGATCTTTAATAGCTACCTGCAGGGCTTTAGCGGCATCCTGGTTAGTTACTTTCACCACTACGTTACCGGTAGGCTTTTTTGTTTTGGCATCCTGCTCATACTCCACAGCCACCTGTATGGCCGGGTCCTGCGCATTGCCTATCAGCTCCCGGTAAAAACCATTGGGGCCGTATAAACGCAAATGATATTTATTATTCTCAAATGCCTGCAAAGGCCATTCGTAGCTAATACTGTCTCCAGCTTTTACGGCAAAGGCCCAGTTGCGGGAAATATCAGTCACACCTTTTTCATCTTTGAATGGTCCCGGTGCATATACCGTAAAAGGCGAGCCTGCAGCATTTTTACCAAACACCTGGTTGCCGGCGCTCATTTTCAGTGTTACGCGTTTTTTATCTGCCGTGCAGGTACCTTCTGCATACAGCTCGTACGGCAGGGCGCTGGAAGCACGTACCCCTTTCTCCTGGGTAGAGAGTGCGTCCATTGCCAGCGGGTTTTCAATAATGTTACGGATCTCCTGCCCCGATATTTTTTTATACCCGCCTGGCTCCTGCTTGAACTTAGCGTTATAAATATCTTCTACAAACTTGTCGCGCTGCAGAAAGGGAATGGGTTCCAGCTTATTGCCGTTAAAAGGGCTGAAAGCCGCCGTAAGATCGCCGCAAATGGTTCTGCGCCATGCGCTGATATTCTTTTGCTGAATATTCTTTTTATACTTCTGGTTCAGGAATGTTTCCAGGAACTGTAAGGTAGAGGTATGATCAAACAGCTGGGAGCATACCTTACCACCGCGGCTCCAGGGCGATGCTATGATCATAGGCACGCGGAACCCCAGTCCTATAGGCGCTTCGCGGGCAGCCTTTTTAGGCACGCCTTGTTTCAGCTCATTTTCCAGGCGCACGTGCTCTATTTCCGTATCAATGCCGGCAGATACTTTGCCGGTTTCCGGTTTGTTTTCATCCGGAATATAAAAAGGCTGTACGTGATCAAAGTAACCATCATTTTCATCATAGGTAACAATGAAAATAGTTTTCTTCCATACATCCGGGTTCTTGGTAAGAATGTCCAGCACTTCAGATACATACCAGGCGCCATACCAGGGTGCGCTGGGATGGTCGGAGAAGTTCTGCGGCGCTGCCAGCCAGGATACAGTGGGCAGCTTACCGCCTTCCACATCTTTCCGGAACTGGTACAGCACATCGCCTTCCGGTACGGTTACATCCCGTTTCTGCCCACCATCGGTATAGCTTAAGGTGGTGATGTTACGGTAAGCAGGGTCGCCCTCATTTACCACAAATGCACGTTTGTATAAGCTCTTTTGTTCGGGACTTAGCTTTTCAAAATTAGCCTGGTTCCATTTTTCCAGCTCTGCTTTTGCATTGTCCAGCACTTCCTGTTTTTTGGCCAGTTCCACTCTTATTTTCTGTGCGGCTTCTTCAGAGGAAGGACTGGCTTCCTGCAGCTTGTTGATCTGGTCAGGTAATGTATCCACCTGTTTTTGCAGGTTCTGGATATAACGCGGTGCAAACTTTACATTGTAAGCGGCAAAAAATTCCAGCAGGTTACAGCCGAAGTTCGATAACCAGGAGCGCTCCTCGCCTTTAAACCCGCCGCCACAGCTGGTTTCATTCTGGTAAAATTTCCAGGGTATATTATTCTGCTCCAGCAGCTCGGGGAACGTGTTCCAGGGCAGCTTGGCATAGCTGTAATCATCATTACGGATGTGTGCCTTGGGAATGCCGTCTGTTTCATGCGTGATCTTACCTGTCCAGAAAAAAGAGCGGTTAGGCGTGGTGCTGGTCATGGCAGAACAAAAGTTCTGATCACAAATAGTAAAGGCATCTGCCATGGCATAGTTAAAAGGCAGATCTTCCCGGTTGTAATAACCCAGCGTAAGCGGCATAGCTGCATACTGTTTATTGCCGGACCTTTTGGCTATCAGCCACTGGTCATACTTACCATTATTATTGGCATCTACCTGGCTGGCGCGGGAGTGCGGCAAAGAGCCCATCCAGGTTACTTTGGTATCCTTAATATCCAAACGGAAAGGGGCATACGTTTCGCCCAGGTCATTGGTTTGCAGCCATACCGGCTTTTTATCGGGTAAGGCCAGCGCACGCGGGTCATTAAAACCGCGCACGCCCTGCAGCGTGCCAAAGCAATGGTCAAAAGAACGGTTCTCCTGCATCAGTATCACTACATGTTCTGCATCCAGGTAAGTACTGCCTAAGGTAGGGTCTATTGCCAGTGCGCGTTGAATAGATGCCGGCATAAAAGCTGACAAACCTGCGGCCCCGGATAACAATACTGATTTTTTGAGGAATTCCCTGCGTGTATCCATATTACGAAATCATTAATTTTTAAACGGTCAAGAACAGCTGAAAACCATACGTGGCAATGGTTCCAGCCTGTAAATTAATGCGGCGTTCATACAAATAAAAACCGTGCACGCCCTTTCATTGATGAAGTGGCGAATATGGAGGATAAATGGCAGCAGTTTTTTGTGAGCTGTGTTTTATTCATCGTAAGGCGATGGGCTCACGGAGGTCCAGCCGCCGTCTATGACCAGGCTTTGCCCGGTGATATGTTTGGCATGCGGCGATACCAGGAATAATGCGGCATGCGCAATATCCGCCGTGGTGGCCGGGCGGCCCATAGGTGTTAACCGCGACCAGATCTTTTCATAATCTGCTTCGGAAGTAGTTCTTTCCGTAAGCGTGGCACCGGGTGCAATGGCATTTATATTAATGCCGAAAGCAGATAGCTCTACCACCAGGCTTTTGGCCAGCATTTCCAATGCGGCTTTCGTCATACCGTAAACAGCTAAATGTTTATGCGCCTGGTGGCCGGTAACGGAGGAGGTGAACAGGATAGCGCCGCCCCCGCCCTGCTGCTTCATTTGTTTGGCAGCGGCCTGCGCTAAAAAGAAATTGCCACCCAGGTTCACCTGCAGCACTTTATAAAAATCTGTTTCAGGATAGGTAAAAAAGTCGCCGAATAAAGTAATGCCCGCGTTGCCAATAGCTATATCCAGCCGGCCAAAACGGTCCACTGCTGTTTGCACCAGCTGCTGAATGAACGCTATCTCTGCAACGTTACCGCCTATACCAATACAAACTTTTCCTGTGCTGTCAATATTATGGGCGGCCTGTTGTGCCAGGGCTGCATCTACATCATTTAACAATACCTGTGCGCCTTGCTGTACCAGCTGCCGGCAGATCTCATAGCCTATACCCTGCCCTGCGCCGGTAACAATAGCTACCTGTCCCTGGAAGATCGGATTAGCAGACATACTCTCTGTTTTTTAGTGAAGAACGTGGATCAATACTACAATTATAAGAAGTTATTTTCCGGCATCATAACAATTATGTGTATATTCAATAGAACTCTTTTTACTTGTAACCCATCAACCCTCAATTAAAACCTTTTATTACTATGAAAGCAATTCCTCAAATTGTAACCGCGTTACTGATCGCGGTTATTTTTATTGTAGCCTGCAGAAAAGAACAAAAGCCCGATTCCCGTAGTGAAACTGTTTCAGAAGAAATTAAAGCCAAAGTAAAAGCCCTGGGGTATTCCACTGTAAACATCCGCAAAACCGACGGCGGTTACATGGTGGAATCCGACATTTTCCTGTCTGAAAAAAGCCTGGATCATCCCAGCTCTTCCCCTACCCTGGTTATTGCCCGTACAGAGCAGTACCGCACCAATAACCTGGTAACCGGCCTGCCAAGGGTTATTACGGTGAATGCATCCGGCTTACCGGCCAGCTACATAGCTTCGGTAGATGCTGCTATTAGCCAGTATAATGCGCTGAACCTGCGGCTTACCTTTCAGCGGGTATCCACTACCGGCGACATTAACATTAACGGCACCATACTGGATCCGGGCGCATGGGGAGCAAGCGGCCCGCCGGATGCCAGCGGTAATCCCTATAGCAGTATTTTGATCAACACTTCTTCCGGGGGCTTAGGCGCCACGCCGAATGTAAATTTTGCAGCCAGTGTAATTGCACATGAAATGGGCCACTGCATTGGTTTCCGCCATACCGACTGGATGAACCGCTCCTACAGCTGCTCCACAGGTGGCAGTGAAGGTGAAAGTGTTTACGGCGCGGTGCAAATTCCCGGCACCCCTTCCACAGAAGATGCCGGCAGCTGGATGCTGGCCTGCATGGGCACCAATATTACGAATGGCCGGCAGTTTAACATCAATGACAGGGTGGCGCTGCAATACCTGTATGGTACGCCTTATGCAGCATACACCTTAATTACTAACAGCTGCACCGGCATAGCTGCCAGCTATGGCGCGGTGAACGGGCATGTGGGTGATGTAGTAGTGGCAAGAGCCACCTTCAGCGGATCTGTATCCTGGAATAATATGGCTAACGGCGCAGGTGCGCAGATCTCTCTTTCTGCCAACGGGCAATCCAACGGCGCTTCCTCACCACACATTACCTCTTCGGGCAGCTTTAATATTTCTGCGGATATTACCTTCACTGTTACGGCTCCTACTACTTACATCAACACCACCGGAGTTATACATAACAGCACCTTCAGCTCTGCGGCAGGTGCAACCTTAACGATCGTAAGTGTGAACGGCGTAGCCAATGGCCAGCAAACCAGCATTTGTTATGGCAGCAGCGGCGGCTCCTGGTAAGATGTTAAACGGCCGGAGGCAAAAGAATGTAAAATGTAAAATTTTAAATCATAAATGAAAAGTAAATGCCGCGACATAAGCCTACCAGGTTTCGCGGCATTTACTTTTACATTTATCTCGTTCATAAAGTCTTTTAATGGTCTCTATGAACCTCCTTCGCCGGTTTGAAATTTTACATTTATGATTTTACATTCTTACTTAGCGCCGGAAATCCGTTTCCGGATCCTGCTCAACGATGGGTTGGTAATACCCAGGTAAGAAGAAATATGGTACGCCGGTATACGGCTGATAATATTAGGATGCTCCTCTACCAGCTTCAAATAACGCTCTTCCGGGCTATAGAACAGGAATTCCTCTGTGCGGCTTTGAGAATAATTGAAGAACAGCTCTGCCAGCAGCCGCCCGAACCGCTCCCACTCCGGGAACTTTTCATACAGCTGGTACAGGTGCTGGTAAGAGATAGAAACGATCTCCGCATCTTCCATAGCCTGTATATAATAAGCACAGGGATAGCGGGTAATAAAGCTCCGGAAAGAAACAATGAACTGGTTCTCTGAAAAAAAGAAGATGTTCTTTTCCTCATCCGTTTGCGGATCATTGTAATAAATGCGGAACATACCTTTTACCACCAGGCCCAGGTCATTACAAACCACGTTCTGCATGTTAAAAAAATCGCCCTTACCTATTTTACGCGTGTACCAGAATGGCAAACTCTCTGTAATCAGTGATTCAGAGAGTGCGGAAAAGCTGGTAAGCATGTTGTATAAAATATCCGGTCTGTTTTCCAAAGCCATCAAAAATAAATTTTATCATTTGCCGGCTGCTACCTGCCGCCCTTTCCAGATCTGGCGGAACTGCAGCACCAGGCTTATTACATAGACCAAAAGTAATCCTTTCAGGGTGTTTTGAATAGCCGGGGAATTAATATCTGTAGCCAGCGGATGTGAAAGCGGCACCCGGGTAAATGTTTCATTAACAGCAGGGAGCAGCGACAACAGCAGGGTAGTGTTCATGCAAAAAACAATCAGATAGGCGCCCCAGCCGGCTGCAGCAGGCCGGCTGCCAACAAAGTAAGCTACTGCCAGCAGCACCAGGATCAGAATAGCCAGCGCATGGCCGGGATTAAAACCGCCTGCCCGGGAAAGGCCAAAGGCCGAAATACAGCTCAAAGCAGTGAAAATGCTGTAGTATTTACCATTGGCGCTGTAAGGCTCAATTTTACCGCTGCGGATCAACGCAATAGCGGCAAAAACAAGCGCTACAATAGAAATAGCCGTGTGTATAGTGCCAAGCAGAGATAAAGGATGCTGCATAATTCAATGATTTTGTAGTGAACAATTATTGTTGGCTACAAATGTCAGCAGAATACCGGTGAATAATTTTCACTTAAGTTAAAATCCGGGTAAAGCTACCCGTTCCCGCTTGCACAGAATAAATACCGCTTTGGTTGATGTTTTCCTATCGTTAGCTAAAGCTCCGGATCAGGTCCAGTGCGCCATTTGCTAAGAAAGGCGCGCCCAGCTTCATACAATCTTCATGAAACGTTACTTTGGGGTGATGCAGGAAAAAGGAAGTGTTATCTCCCTCTTGCGCACCTAAGAAATAGAATTGTGAAGGCATAAGCCTTGAATAAAATGAAAAATCTTCCGCTATCAGCTGGCCGGTGCCTTCCTTTACATTGCTTTTCCCAAATACCTGTTCCTGTGCAGGCGCCAGCATTTGATGCACCTGCGCATCATTCAGCAGGCTGGGATAATAAGCGGTAAATTCCAGCACAATGCTGCAGCCATAGGAAATTTCCATTCCTTTGATCAGCGCCTGCAGCTTTTCCACTATCCGGTTATAGGTATCAATATTCAATGCTCTTAAGGATCCCTGCAGCAGCACGCCTTCGGGTATTACGTTATGACTGGGCTCCCCGTTAATAGCAATGTTGGTAAATGCCAGCACGGCTGGCTCTATAGTAGCGGTATGGGAAATAATGGATTGTGCTGCCACAATCAGCTGGCTGCTGATCAGCACCGGGTCTGTTACATGTTCCAGGGAGCCTGCATGTCCGCCTTTACCATTTACATGAATGAAAAAGTTGCTTACATTGGCCAGCGCCTCCCCGTTCCTGTAACCCAGCGTACCCAGTGGCAGCAGCGGGTGTACGTGCAGGCCCAGGGCTGCTTTGGCATCATTGAGCTTTCCGCTTTCTATGATCATTTGCCCGCCGGACTTACCTTTTTCCGGGCTGCGGGCATTACCCTCTTCCGATGGCTGAAATACCAGCTTTACCGTGCCGTTAAATTCCTGCTCTTTCAGCAGGTAGGCAGCACCCAGTAACATGGTGGTATGTATATCATGCCCGCAGGCATGCATTACGCGTTCATGCACGGAGCTGAAAGGCAGGCCGGTATCTTCCACAATAGGCAGGGCATCCATATCCGCACGCAGCACCACCACGGGGCCTTCGCCTTTTTGCAGGGTAGCAATAACCCCCGTAACAGCTACCGTTTCAAACGGGATATCCAAAGCCAGCAGGTGATCCTGCACCAGCGCCGTTGTTTTAAACTCTTCAAAGCCCAGCTCCGGGTGTTGGTGCAGCTGCCGTCTTATAGTAACCAGTTTTTGAAACAAATGCTCATTCATGGGTAAAGCCTTATCGTGTGATTGCCGTTAGGAAGTAAAAAGATAATAAATATTATTGATTGGCCAGCCAGTCCAGTATATAATCCGCATCCTCTTTCCAGGTAGGCTGTCCCAGCACAAAGTGGTTGCGCCCGGGAAATACCTTATAATCCAGCACCGATCCGTTCTGCTGGTACCTGTTAAAATTGCGCAGGTTCAGGTGTGCCGGTATAATATTATCCTGGTTGCCGGCTGTAAGCAGCAGTGGTACATGGGCCTTTGCATAATCCACTTTGGCAGCGCCGGTTAAGCTGCCCCTTGCCACCAGCTTGGATTCCGGCACGGTAAACTGTTCGTAGGCCGCCTGCTGCTCCTCCAGCGGCATACCGTTTACAAAAGCGTACTGCCAGTCGGCAAAAGACATCAGGTAAGTTTTTTTTACCGAAGTAAATAAGCCCAATGCTTTCCAGCCTGCTTTCAGGAAGCTAAATTCGTACGGGAACACGCCCAGTGTAGGTGCGGAGTGTATGGCCACGCCGGCAGCGGCCAGGTCACGGTTCACAAGGATCTGCGTTATTAACCCGCCCAGCGAATGGCCGATCACTATAGGTTTCAGCGGGTAGTTATTCACGATCTTTGCATAATAATCAATCAGTGCGGTTAAGGTTAATGCAGCAAGGTCAGTATCATCCGGGCGGCGGCTTCTTAGCTCCTGTGCAGTACCGTTCTTAAAAGGCCATGGCGGCGCTGCCGTATCAAAGCCTTTGGCTTCAAAATAAGCGCGCCACTCATCCCAGCAGTGATGGGTTACGAAAGCTCCGGTGATAAATACAACAGAATTGGTTTGCAGTGTTGACATGGTTAATGTTTTTTATAGATATGGAAACAAGATGGTTCGCGGGGGATCATTCAAAGTGCGCAGTACTGGCTCAAAAGCTGCATTCAGCAGAGAAGGTAGCAAAAAAAATTGACTTACAGGGGCAGATAGAAATCCGGTAAAATGTCTTAACTTAATAAACGCTTTACCCCAAAGACAAACAGAAGGGACATACATATATAATTCATTCTACCAACAGCTTACAAAACAATTACCCCATGCACACGCCCGATACCGTACCCGTATTGTTCACTACCTCCTGGGAATTATGGGAGCACATACAGCAACATACTGCCGTAGAAAGTAATACCTACGACAGAGCACTGGAATACGAAATTATACAACACCTGCCCCTGCCCGGCAATATGGACAACCTGATGGAGGCGCTGCTGGTAGATCATATGCCCGCTGAAAATGATCTGCCCGAAACGCCGGCCATTCACTTAACAGAAGTGCTGCGCAGCCATAACATTTCAATAGAGGCTTTCACGGGCGCATTGTTCAGCACCATGGAGCCTTTTACTAAAATGCTGGTGGACATTTACAAGCTATTTGAACAGCAGGGCATTACCAGCACCAACAACGCCGTAAAGATTATTTTTGATTTTGAAGGGCATGGGCTGAACCTGGAGTTTGATGTGGAGCACTTTAAAGAAGTGCTTAGCCGCTACCGGCATTTAAAACAGCTGCTTACTTTTTATGAGTGGAAAGAACCTAAGCTAAGAGAGCTGTTAGACCTGTTCCCGCATAACTGGACTTACAAGCTAAAAGACGCAGGCGTAAAAAGATGGATAGACGCTTACATAGAAAAGGGAGATATTCTTGCACCGGACATTGTATTACCCACTACAGATGATGAAGCCCTGGACCGTAGCCTGGCGCAGGTAATGCGGCTATGGAGAGCCGTGGTAACGGAACAGCTAAGCTATTCCAACAAACGGGAAACCGTAAAAGACAAAACCAGGTACTGGTCAGACGACACTTTCCAGGAAGATCCGGAAAAACGCGACCTGAAAGATGTTTATTTCATTACCAGCGATGCATGGCCGGCATATATGCTGCAATCAGCCGCTGCATTCATTGAATCGCTGGATGTAATGCCCTTTTCTGCAAGGCATGAAGCCGTTGAAAAATTAAGCCAGCAGCTAGCTGCTTATTTTAATTCCCTGCCCGTTACGGAAAAAGAAGCCGATGCGCTGACGGAAGAGCTGATAGACATCCTTAACCTGCCGGAATGGAAAAAGCGTTATGACCTGTACAGCGTGTGGGTACTTACCTTATTATACAAGGCCATGGCACCTTTGCACCCAGCCATGCATCATACAGGCGGGCAGCTGCTGCTGAAATTTTCCGGTACGCATATCACTACACTTGAAACAGCAGACGGCCCGTTATCGTTATGGTCAGAGTTAAGAAGCCCGCTTAAAAACCCGGCAGGCAAAAGCCGGGAAAACAGTATGCAGCCGGATTACAGCTTTTGCATTAACCAGGGTACCGGTCATGAAACCTGTGTAGCGGTAATAGAATGCAAGCAATATCAAAAAGCATCCCGCTCCAATTTCGTAAATGCCGTTAATGATTATGGCAAAGGCAGAACGGATGCCGCTATTTTCCTGATAAATTATGGCCCTGTACATATTACAAGTAACTGGACGCTGGATTACCCGGACCGCTCTTTTATTTTTGGCAATGTAAAGCCGGATGTACCTTCCCCCCATCAGTCAGCCAACCAAACGGCCAGCTTTACCGCCAGGTTACAGGAAGTGCTGATGGCGCTGCATTACACACAAGCCGGCACACCTGCCATTACACATTTTATTGTAGATATTTCCGGCTCCATGCAGGAATATTTACGGCACGCTGCCTTTATAAAAGAAATAACTGCCCTTACCGCACAGGCGCCTGCGGCAAAGCTGCTGGCAGTAGATAATACTGTCTACCGGACCTGGGATCATGCAGGACCTGCCTCTCTAAAGGAATTGCTGGCCCTTCCCCTACGGGGCAGCACAGACCTGACTGCAGCGTTAAAAGGAATAGATGTATCGGGTGCTGTGATCATAACGGATGAAGACGGGCGCAAACAGCTGCGCAGCAACGGCATACGGCCGTACTTACTGATAATGCAGGAAGCCGATGGCAGCATCCGTAAAATAGAGGGAAATACGTACCTGCAAACCTGAAAGCCGGCGCGTCTGTTCCTTTACTGCCGTTTTTTGCTTATTATTAAGCATGCGAATCTTATGGAACTACCTGCAGGAACAAAAGTGGTGGGTGATACTGGCCCTGGTGCTGGCAGGTATTGCACAGCTGCTGAGCCTTACAGACCCTATTATTTTTGGAAAGATCATTGATAACTACGCCACCAACAATAAAGGACTTAATGAGCAGCAACGGGTGCAGGGCGTGCTATACTGGTTAAGCATAGCCATAGCCATTGCGGTAGTATCCAGGATAGCCAGGGCCTTCCAGGAATATTTTACCCGCAAGGCGGTGCAGCTGTTCGGTATGCAGATCTTTAACGATGGGTTAAAACAAACCCTGCGCCTCTCTTTCCAGGAATTTGAGGAACAACGCAGCGGCGAAACCCTCTCCATATTACAAAAAGTAAAAACAGATACAGAACGTTTCATTAACTCGTTCATCAATATCCTGTTCTCCTCCGTTGTAGGCATGGGTTTCCTGATCTGGTATTCCATTACCCGCAACTGGATGCTGGTGCCCATTTTTGTGATCGGCATCCTGGTATTGGGATCGCTCACCGGCCTGGTAAGTAAAAAGATCAAGACCGTACAGCGCTCCATTAACAGGGAAACCAACAAAATGTCGGGCGTAATTACGGAATCCCTGCGGAATATAGAGCTGGTAAAAAGCCTGGGGCTTACCTTCCCGGAAATACGCCGCTTAAGGATCCAGACGCAAAAGATCTACGACCTGGAAATGCTGAAAACAACGCGGGTACGCACGCTCTCCTTTTTGCAGGGCACCACGCTGAACCTGTTAAAACAATCCATTTTATTTATACTGCTATGGCTCATTTTCCGCCAGGTGCTAAGCACCGGTGAGCTGATTGCCATGCAGTTTATTTCCACCTCAATTTTTGGACCCCTGCAGGATATTGGCAACATTATCCTCAATTACCGGGAGGTAGAAGCCTCTATTCACAGCTTTGACCAGCTGATGCACAAACCCATTGAGCGCAGGCCGGAAACGCCCGTAGCTACCGGCCCTTTAAAACACATCCGTTTTGACCAGGTAACCTTCCGGCATAAAACCGCCGGTTTTAATGCAATAGACAATGTATCCTTCCAGGTGAACCTGGGCGAAACCATTGCATTCGTAGGTCCCTCCGGTTCCGGGAAGTCTACGCTGGTAAAGCTGTTGGTGGGTTTGTATCTGCCGGTGGACGGCGCTATTTTGTTTAATCAGATCCCTTCGGGAGATATCCGCTATAATGAGCTGCGCCGGCAAATAGGCTTTGTAACGCAGGATACGCAGCTGTTTGCAGGCACCATCAAAGAAAACCTGTTGTTTGTAAAGGCCGATGCCACCGATGCGGAAATACTGGATGCCCTGCATAAAGCAGCCTGCACACCCCTGCTTTCCCGCTCTGAGAAAGGTATTGATACGGTGCTGGGAGAAGGCGGTATGAAACTTTCCGGCGGCGAAAAACAACGCATTTCCATTGCCCGGGCGCTGTTGAGAAAACCGCGCCTGCTTATTTTTGACGAGGCCACCTCTGCCCTTGATTCATTAACAGAAGAAGATATTACCAATACTATCCGCGATGTATCCTTAAGCAGTGAGCAGATCACCATCCTCATTGCGCACCGCCTCTCTACCATTATGCATGCAGATACCATTTATGTGCTGGAAAAAGGAAAGATCTCTGAGACCGGCTCCCATACAGCGCTGCTGGAAAAGAAGGGATTGTATTACGCTATGTGGCGGCAGCAGGTAGGTGAAAGAAGAAGCAACCCCGTGGTATAGCCGTTAATTATAGGTTTTATTCCAGTGAACACCCTTATCAACAAACTTCAGTAATCCCCGCACCTCGTTCTGTGCAGCGCTGCCGGTAGTGTCTTTAGTTTCTTTGCGTTGCAGGTCAATAACAAATTGCTGCTGGTTGCAATTATCTACAAAGTAGCCGGAGTAGCCTTTATTATCGGTATCGCCAATAGGTGCTTTAGTTACTTTATCCACCAGGATATGCAGGGAATCCATTTTAGCCTGATCCAGGATGGCATAGGCTTTATAGGTGAACCGGGCATGCCGGTAATAGCTCCTGGTAAGCACATAACAGCAGCCTACTTTTTTTACTACAAATACATGGTAGGCCCACAGGTCCATTAAATTAGGGCCCAGCTGAAAGGCCATTTCAATATTCTGCTTACCGGTATAATATTTAACAAAATCCAGCTGGGAGGCGTGGTAGTTGTTCTTGTAATAGTCGTTCCAGAGCTGTGTGAACTTGGTGGTGTCAATACTCTCTACATCCCGGTACCACAGCATACGGTTGGTAGCGGAGTCCAGTTTGTAAAAATCCCATTCTGTAAAATTATCCGCATCGTACTGAGGCAAATAATCATACTGCGGGTTGCTGATAATGGCTTTTGTTTGCAAGGTATCACACTGGCAGGGCTTTGCTTTTTCAGTCGGATAGTCATAAGATACGGCGCCCAGTGCAAATAAACCCACTATTGCAACAGGCGCCAACAGGAAAAATCGATTCATAAGCTAAAATTCATCTATCGGAAAAATTTCACATCGGGCGGATCGGTAGCTAAAAATACAGTACCTGGCTTGAAAATCAAAATACTAGCCCTTCTTCTGCGTAAAATTTAACCTGAAATGATTAAACGTTTTCAGGGTGGCCTTTATTACATCAGGGAAGCCGTCACTCCACCATAATACGGATCTCGCTGTTCTTGTGCAGATCCGTATTTATACCCAGCCTTTTACTGTTGCGGCCAAAACGTATGCGCAGCACAGAGGTATTGGGGGGTATCCGGCCCAGGTTATCGGCCATAAAGAGCAATACATTCTCGCCCTTTTGCAATTTCACAGGTATCTTCTGTATGTTATTCCTTACCGGGAAACCGGTTGCGATCCATTTTCCGTTCAAGCTAAGGGAAATGCTGTCGCCGTCCTCCACTCTTTCATCCCACAGCTCCAGCACAATATTGGAAGTATCCACCTTAATGGTGGCTACCGGGGTGGTGGTTCTTTGCTCTGCAATGGTGGTCAGGCGGCTTTTAGCCGGCTGCACCGGGTGGTAAAGGTCTGCTACCAAAAAGGTGGCATAGGCATTGGGCCGGTCGCGGAAATCAAAGCTATATTCCTTACCGTCAATTTTCATATAGAGGTTACCGGTATTGGGGGGCAGCCCGCCATAGTTATCTGCAAAAAAGGCAAACAGGTTACGGCCGGTATCCAGGGCTATGGTTTGCCGGCGGTTCTTATCATTGATCTGCTCTTTGCTGAAGATTGGACGGGTATTCTGCACCAGGGTAACGGTATCCTCATCATACTTCTCCTGGTCTTCCACCTGCATCAGCACAGCGCTGTCATTCGCAACAATCTGGTCATACTTGCCAAAATAAAGATCGCTGTGCAGGATACGCCGTACACTGGAATCTGCTAAGGGCTTGTTATTCACCTTTTTCAGGGTAATGGAATCCCGGTACAGGAAATCGCGCAGCATAACTTTGGTTTGCACCCATATTTCATCATCCGCATATAAACCTTGCATCCAGATGCCAAACTGGTCGATCCACATGCGATTCACAGAGATCTTATCATTCTTAAAATCCAGTGTGCCGTTCAGGTACCATAACCAGATGCCCAGCTTAAAAGGGGTTTCCTGCAAAGGGTACTTGCCTTTGCCAATACCCAGCTGCTGCTCATTTTTGCGGGCTAACAGCAACTCATACACGCCGGTGAAGCGCCCGTATTGCAGCTTTATTTTTGCAGGGTATAATACCCCCTGCTCCGGCACACCGATCTGCAGCTGCATGGTAATGGGAGAAGCCGTGGCGTACTGCTTCACGGAGCATTGCCAGGTACCGGTCCACTTATCGGTTTGTGCAAATGCTGCAAGGGTAAGACTGGTGAGGAATATGGATAGTAGGCAAATTCTGCGGCGCATAGGGAAAGATAGAAAATATTAATTAAATTCAGTTCCCTATGAGCGATTTTGAGTTGATACAACAAGCCATCTATAAACTGCAACCGCTGGACGCTGCGGAGTGGGATGACTTTTCCCAGAAGCTGCTGCTGAAAAATTATAGTAAGGGCGATTTCCTTATCCGTGAAGGGCAGGTGGAGAATTATATTTACTTCCTGAATAAGGGCGCTACCCGTCATTACTTTATTAAAGACGGCAAAGAGTTCACTGTTGATTTTCAATTCCAGGGCGATTTTGTGACCGCCTATTACTCACTCATTACCCGCGAGCCCAGCGCTGTTTTTATTGAGCTGCTGGAGGAGGCCGAAGTGGTAGCCATTCCCCTAAAGGTTCTGAATGAATTTTATGGAAGGTACCATCATGGGGAAAGAATAGGCAGGCTGATGGCGGAATACCAGTACATAAAACGCCTGCGCAAAGAAATGGACCTGCTTTCCTATACGGCGGAGGAGCGTTATACAGCCCTTATGCAGCGCAACCCGGCCATGATACAGCAAATCTCTGTAAAACACCTGTCATCCTACCTGGGCATTCACCCGGAAAGCTTAAGCCGCATCCGCAAGCTGCACGCCCGAAACTAACATACATCATTTTTAAGCTACCCGGTATGGCTGAATTTTGTAGTGCACCTAAAGCAAAACAATCATGAAACCGTTAGTTGTATTATTAGGCGTTTTTACCCTTACCTCCCTCATTGCCTGGTTTAGTACCGGCAACTGGCACCTGGCGTTTGGCGGTAACCTGGCTATGTGCCTTATGTTATTCCTTACCGCAATAGGGCATTTTAAATTTACGCAGGGCATGGCGCTGATGTTACCACCCTTTATGCCTTACAGAACAGGGCTGGTATTAATAACCGGTGTGCTGGAAATAGTATTGGGACTAGCGCTCCTCTTCCCTGCTGTGCGGCCTTATGCAGGATATACACTGATCGTATTCTTTATGCTCATACTGCCTTCTAATATTTACGCAGCCATCAAACATCTTAACATGGAAAAGGCCACCTATGACGGTCCGGGGCTTAGCTACCTGTGGTTCAGGATCCCGCTGCAGGCCTTTTTTATTGGCTGGATCTTTTATTTCTCCATTTACTTACAATCAAAGGCCGCCGCTGTTTAACTACTTCCTTTAACTGCAATCCTGCCATCGGACTGCCAACTGCTAACCGCTAACTGCCAACTATTCTGCCTTATTCAATCGTTCCAGCTTCCTTCGGGTATCAGGGGTTTCCCTGATGGCAAGAGATTTCAGGTAATAAGCTTTTGCGTTCTTATGATCGCCCTTTGCTTCGTATAGATCGCCCATAGAATCATAGGCATTAAAACTTTTAGGATAGTTATCAATGTTCATTTTTAAAAAGTACCAGGCGCGGTCAAACTGTTTTGATTGTATCAGGTTATAGCCTATTACATTCACCAGCTCTTCCTCCGGGGATACTTTGTAACCCATTATGCTGCTCACCATTTCATAATGTTGCATGATCGCTGTATCTCCTTTATAATTGGGTTGCAGCAGCTCCTGGAAAGGGAGGTTATAATTATAAAAGCTAAAGATCGCCCTCAGTCCGTCATATTCAGCCACCAGTGGTATGGTGCCGTGATTATACTCAGGATAATATTTCCAGCTATAGCGTAATCCATTTTTGGGATTGGCTTCTAAAGCATGTTCCAGCTCCATAATGGAACGGGTATGCAATTTTATGAAGCCGAGTATTGTTGTATCCTTTGCAGGAGCCATTCCATCATCTATATTATTAGCCACTGCCAGGTATAAAGACCTGCCTGCAAAATTGTTTTTTCCAAGCGTTGATTGCGCCTGTTTTACCAGCTTCTGATCATCCCACATCACACTGGGATCAATGGCAATGTAAGCGTTGAACAAGCGGGTGTGATTGAGCAGGGTATAAATAGTCATCAACCCTCCCAGGGAATGGCCTATTAATACGCGATAGGGTGCTGTCGGGTATAATGAATCAATATGGGGTATTAGTTCTTTTTCCAGGAAGGAAATAAATTTATCGCCACCGCCGGAACGTGCAACAGACTCACTATCCATCATTGCAGCAGCCGTTACGTGAGTGGGTGTAAGATCGCGGTTACGGTCTGTATTAAGTATGCCCACTACTATCACCGGGGGCAGCATAGTGTTCGGACCACCCTGGCTGAGCCGCTCTACCATCGCCACCACTGCTTTAAAATGATCATCGCCATCCAGCACATAAATCACAGGACAATGCCGCTGTGCATAGATCCCATCCGGTGCGTTGTTTTCCGGCGCATGCACCCAGATCTGCCGGTTTTCATGTAAGGTATTGGCATAGACGGTATCTCTGGTACCCACTATAATATTCTTTTGTGCATGCGTAACAGCAGCAATAAAAAGAGTGGCAAAAACAATAAGAAATATTTTCCGGGTAAACATGTGCAATGCTTTTAAACAAGAATAAGTCAATTCTAAAAATACTTTTGTAAAATGTGATGAAACCCTGTAAAAGTGGGTTGTAACCGGATATTAATAGGAGTAACCGGTATTGACTATTAATCAATTGTAATGCGCTCGTTTTTTTGATGAACGCAATACTGCAAAATCACTAACTTGGTTATATTAATTAACCCAATAGAACCGTATGAAAAACCTATGTAACCACGTCATCGCAGCGCTGTTAATTTTATGCTGCAGCTGTACCAAGCAATTTACCAACAATGACAACAAGACCGTTTCCGGCGAATTAAAAAATTCAGCCAAAGCCGCTGTGGCGGATATGGCGGAGAATCCTTTTGTAAGGTCCATTTACACAGCTGATCCATCGGCACATGTGTGGGCCGATGGACGTTTGTACGTGTATCCCTCCCACGACATTGACCCGCCCCGCGGCTGTGACCTGATGGACCAGTACCATGTATTTTCAACAGACGATATGATCCATTGGACAGACCATGGGGAGATACTGCGCGCCAGCCAGGTACCCTGGGGCCGGCCGGAAGGTGGGTTTATGTGGGCGCCCGACTGCGCTTACAAGAATGGCACCTACTATTTTTATTTCCCTCACCCCAGCGCAACAGACTGGGGCAGCAGCTGGAAAATAGGCGTGGCCACCAGCACCAGCCCTGCCAGCAACTTTGTAGTACAGGGTTACATCCAGGGCCTGGAGCCGCTTATTGACCCCTGTGTGTTTGTGGATGATGACGGGCAGGCCTATTTCTATTATGGCGGCGGCAATGTTTGTAAAGGCGGCAAGCTGAAAGCGAATATGATGGAGATTGATGGCGCTATGCAAACCATGCAGGGCCTTAATGATTTTCATGAAGCTACGTGGGTGCATAAACGTAATGGCGTTTATTATTTGTCGTATGCAGATAACCATGATGTAAACGGTCAGCATAACCGCCTGCAATACGCCACCAGCAATAGTCCCCTGGGCCCCTGGACTTCCAGAGGTGTGTACATGGATCCTACGGATAGCTATACCGATCACGGTTCTATTGTAGAATACAAAGGCCAGTGGTATGCATTTTACCATAACAGCTCTATTTCACATAACGACTGGACAAGATCTATTTGTGTAGATAAGCTGTTCTATAATGCAGATGGCACTATCCAGAAAGTTATCCAGACACCGGGTAATAACAACAATCCCAATCCAGTACCCATTGGCGAAACCATTACGCTGAAAGGTTCCAATAACAATTATGTAAGCAGCGAGAACGGGCAGCAGCCCATGAACTGTAATCGTGCTACGGCACAGGGCTGGGAACAATTCACCATCATGGATGCCGGCGGCGGAAAAGTAGCTTTATTCACACAAGGCAAATATGTTTCTTCAGAGAACGGCCAGCAGCCTATAAACTGTAACCGTACGGCCATTGGCCCCTGGGAGCAGTTTGAATGGATCAATAATACAGATGGCACCATTTCGCTGAAAGGCAATAACGGCCTGTATATTTCCAGTGAGAACGGCACTCAGGCCATGACCTGCAACCACAGCACGGCCGGTGCTTCAGAAAAATTTAAAGTAAATCAATAACGGCGAACGATGATTATGAAACAGGCGGCTGCCCCAGTGGGCGGCCGTTTTGTTTTCCGTGGTATAATATTTTTTGGTTAACATCCAGCGTATTGTTAGTGATCCTGATCATGATTCGCATTTTTAGCACAACTTTTGTAACTTGAACCCGTTTTTAACCACCCCCCTAATAAAAGCAGAGGGCTTATGAGTAATCCATTTAAGAAGATCTCAAACACATCAAAGGAAACCGCCAAAAAATGGGATAATACAAAAGACGAGGCTGCGTTACAAACCGTTACCTGTCCGCAATGTGCCGCCCCCAGGCCGGTTAACACCAATATAGGTACCTGCGCTTACTGCGGGTTCAAATTCATGAATATAGAACTGACCATTAAACCAGGCAAACCCTGATATGAAAGAACAGCTGATCGCACGATGGGATACCTTTCTGCAGAATATAGATAAACGCTTTGAAGAATCGCTGGCACAGGGCGAACAGGCCGTTCTGGAAAGCCTGGAAGAGAATGATTATGACTATTATACCTCTTTTCGTACGCTCATGGCTATACGCATGCAGATAGATGAGTCAGTGATCCGTAAAATTGATACCACCTGGCAGCAGCAGGTATTGCCCCTGATGAAGGCAGATGGAGATGGCTATTATTGGATAGATGAATCATACAAGGCACACCGCGCCAATGACGATATGCACGAACGGATGGCGCTATGGCTATATATTACGGAAGGTAAGCTTTCACAGAAATATTATGACCACGCCATTGAGCTCATCAACCGCGATTTCTTTTGTACCCAGTGTAATGCACCCCTGCAGGTAAAGAAAGATCTTTTCAGGGCTCACTATATTACCTGTAATTATTGCAGCGCGGTAAACACTTTTGAGCCGGAAACAAAGTATGCCACCATTGGCTGGAACGTAGTGGATAACCTGGCCGCTTTATATGCCCTGCAGGAGTATAAAGCTATGCTGCAGGCAAGGAAGCATGGAGGCGCCGCATATGAAAAAGCCGTACGCGTTTATTGTGAAAAATATTTTGATGAACGCATTAAGCTCATGCCCCACACCGCAGAAACCCGTGAACAGGATATTGAAAAAAAGATAAACCTCACACTTTAAAATAAGAGCAATGGAAACAATCAACGGAGTATCATTTGAAGAGTATGCAGCCGCCTGCGGCAACCTGGCACAAGGCATGCCGGAAGAAAAACTGCTACAGGTCCTGCAGCTGGAAAAACCTGTTTGGGATGAAACGGTAGACAAATGGAATGTACGCCTGGGAGAGCTGATGACGGAAGACATGAACTATGCCACCAAGTATGGTGAGCTGTTTGCCAACCCCAAAGCAGGCCGCTTTGCAGGGGAAACCACCGCTTCCAATGCCGGTGACCTGCTGCACCTGGCGCCGGATTATGATGCTTACCAGAAAATATTTTGGCACCAGTCCGTAGCAGCCAGCCATGGCGTAGATCCTGTAACGGTGCTGGAAAGCTACGGCATTGACCTGGGTAAATGGGGTGCGCTGAATATGCATTACATGAATTACCAGAACAACCTGCTGGATCATACACAGCCGGATTATGCAGAAAAATTCCAGTACTTTCAGCAGATCCAGGACAAATGGAGCAATCATTTTGAAGCATATTACCAGGATCATAAAACCGATCTCGCAGGAGATATAAATTTCTGATATGGGCTTATTGGATGCTACTAAGAACCAGTTCCGCTCCGTTATAACCTGGGATGATCCGCAGGAATGGGAGATCTTCAGGAAATTCACGGGCCGGAATGATGAGATCAAGAATGCCTCTACGCTGGTCATACAACCCGGGCAGGGCTGCATTTTCACGTATGAAGGTAAAATAGAAGGCACGTTTTCTGAACCGGGTATGTACAACCTGGAAACAGATAACAAACCTTTTATTACCACGCTTAAAAAGTTCCTGAACTTTTTTGAGAGTGAGCATAAAACGGGTCTTTGGTTTTACCGGACCGCAGAGATCGTGAACATCCGCTGGGGCACACGCATTCCCATTACGTATAATGATCCTGTATATAGTTTCCCCGTGAACCTGCGCGCTTATGGGAACTTTTCTATTAGGATCGTTCAGGCGGCAGAATTCTTTACGCGTATTGTAGCAGCCAAGTCTGTGTATTATGCATACGACCTGCAGGAGCTGCTGCTTTCCAGGATCTCGCAACCCATTGGCCAATACCTGGCCAATGCAAAATTCTCCTACGCAGAAGTTGACCGCAATCTTGAGAAAATAGCAGCGGATGCGGCGGAGAAAACGGTCAAGGAGTTTGAGGAATTTGGCTTTACCCTGCTGGATTTTCGCATAGAAGGCGCTGCCTTTGATGAAGAAACCAATAAAAGGATTGGCGGCATTTCCGATGTGCAAGCCGATGTAAAGGCAGCACAGCTGGCCGGTGTACCTTTTGAAACCCTGCAGAAAATGATGGCTATGCGCGAAGCCGCTAAGAATGAAGGCGGGCAGGCAGCGCATGTGATCACCGCATTGAACATGAACCAGCCGGCGCCACAACCCGCCGCCAGCACGCCCTCTGTTAAAGACCGGCTTAAAGCGCTGAAGGAATTGTTTGATGAAGGGCTGCTGGATGAAGAAGAGTACAAGCTCAAAAAGCAGGAGCTCATGAAGGAGTTATGATATACGATCAGCTGCTACATTTTCCAGCACCCAGGCCGGATATTCTTTAGTAAGCTGGCTTACCTGATCCAATTGTTGCAGCTCTTCCGGCGTGAATTTTACATTCACAGCTGCCAGGTTATCTGTAAGCTGCGCAGGTTTATTAGCGCCAATGATCACGCTCGTAACTGCACGCTGGTGCAGCAGCCAGGCCAGTGAAAGCTGCGCCACGGTAGCGCCTTTGGCTTCCGCCATGGGGTGTAGCACATCCAGGATATCAAATGCCCGTTCCTTATTCACCTGGATAATATCAAAGCCCGCCAAACGGCCTTCCTCCGGCACCTGCCCGCGCTTATACTTGCCGCTCAGTAAACCACCGGCCAAAGGGCTCCACACCATCAGGCCTACCTGCTGATCATTTAACAGGGGTATCAGCTCCCGTTCCATTTCACGGCTGGCAATGGTATAATATGCCTGCAGGCTTACAAATTTAGCCAGGTGGTTATGCTGTGAGTAGCTTAATGATTTCATCAGTTGCCAGGCAAACAGGTTGCTGGCGCCTATGTACCGAACCTTGCCGCTGCGCACCAGGTCGTTCAGTACATCCAGCGTTTCTTCCAGCGGGGTAAGCGGATCGAAGGCGTGCACCTGGTAAAGATCAATGTAATCGGTTTGCAGCCGTTTAAGGCTGGCATCTGCCTGCTGCATAATATGCTTGCGGCTTAGCCCCTGGTTATTGGGGCCGGGCGCCATGGGGCGGAATACCTTGGTGGCAATCACCAGCTCGTCCCGGTTAATACCTAAATTACGTATGGCCTGACCCGTAAGCTCCTCTGATTGTCCGAATGAATATACATTGGCAGTATCAATAAAATTCACGCCCGCATCAATAGCTGTTTTCATCAGCCCATCCACACTCTCCTGCCCTAAGCTGCCAATAGCAGCAAAACGGCCGCTGCCGCCAAAGGTCATGGTTCCCAGGCAAAGTTCTGAAACTTTCATACCGGTATTGCCTAACAAATTGTATCGCATGTTTGTAAGATTTTATACTACAAAATTAGCGGTACCTGCCAGGCCGGCATAATGCCTTTCAAAGTAAAAACTATAAAAATCAAAGTATTATCTGCGGAGCGATAAAGGAGTAACGCCCGTATTCTTCTTGAAAAAATTGTTGAAATAGGTAGGGTATTCAAAGCCCAGGCTGAATGCAATATCTGATACGCTCCAGTCCGTATGTTTTAATAAAGCCTGGGCTTCATGGGTAATGCGTTCGGAGATCAGGATGCTGGTAGATTTGCCGGTTACTTCCTTTACCGCATGATTCAGATGGTTCACATGTACGGAAAGGCTTTTTGCAAAATCATTGGCCTTTTTCAGCTTCAGCTCCCGGTCCGGTGAGCTGATGGGGAACTGTCTTTCCAGCAGCTCCATGAACATTGCAGCAATACGGGCAGCAGCATTTGCATGTGGTGCGGAGCTAAGCGCCGGTTGCATTTTCAGGGATATATGGATCAGCAGGTTCACATAATTACGGATCACATCGTACTTATAAACATAGTCTGTTGCCAGCTCCGTCATCATATCCTCATAGATCCTGTTTACAGCAGCCAGCTGTGTTTTGTCCAGGAAAAACACCTTGTCGCTGCCCGTTTTAAAAAGCGTGGATTGCTGCAGGTGCTCTATGCGCCCGCCTGCTTTCAGGAACGCCTCCGTAAAAATGCAGGAGTATCCCTTACGCGCTGCCACCTTGCTTTCCAGGGAATAAGGCACCAATGGATTGGTGAAGATCAGTGCCGGCTGGTTGATCTCAATGCTCCTGTCTGCATAATGCAGGATACTTTTCCCGATCAGCACCCAGATTTTATAAAAATCCCTCCGGTTGTAAGGCGTAGCTTCCAGTGAGCCGGAAGATGCATATTGCTGCACGTTGAACTGGTTCTGCGCCTGCAGGTCAAAGAATTTTTTATCCGGAAGGGGATGTTTTTTCATAAGATAAAAGTAAGAAAATCAAAGGCATAAAAAAACGGCTGCCCATTGAGCAGCCGCTTTGTGTCCCTTGTGCTTTGCTTATTATTATTCCCCGGAGGGTACTTTAATAGCCATACCTATATTAACCGGTGTTTTAAAATCCGGCGTGCCATCTGCCTTCCAGGTAAACGGCTGCATACGCGGACTTCTTTTACCACCACAACCCTGCCCTGGCAGGGGGTTAGCATGGTAAATGATCCAGTCTTCCTTTTGATCAATAGATTTAAAGAACCCATTATGCCCCGGTGCAAAAGCGCCGGCGCTCTCGCTCTTTGTAAAAACGGGGGCAGCGCTCTTTTGCCAGTCTGCGGCATTCAGCGGGTTACCGCCTTCCTTTAAGGTCAGCAGCCCCAGTGCATAGTCATCTGTCCAGCAACCGCTGGCAGAGTACGTAAGGAATACGCGTCCTGCTGCATTTTTCAATATTTCCGGTCCTTCATTCACCTGCGGCAGCCCACCGCCGGCACCTTTTTTCTCCCAGTCATAAGTGGGCGAGGAGATCATTACCCGTGCACCGCTAATGGTCCAGGGATCGCTCATAGGGGCAATATAGATCAGCTGTTGGGTATTCACATCGCCTTCCCAGCCGGACCAGATCATGTACAGCTGGTTGTTGTATTCAAACACAGAGCCATCAATGGCCCATTTATCGGTAGCATCTGCTACTTTTCCCTTAAAGGTCCAGCTGCCCTGCGTAGGGTCTGCGCTGGCATTTTCAATTACGTACATACGATGATTGTCGTTATTACCATCATCGGCCGCAAAATAAACATACCATTTGCCTTGCAGGTAATGCAGCTCAGGCGCCCAGATCTCGCGGGAATAGGGGCCGCTGGCAGGCGCCGTCCATACGGTGTTCATGGACTGCTTACCCAGCTGCGACATTTTAGTAGTAGCGATCAACCCGATGCGGTTGCCCAGCGTATTGGTATAATAATATTTACCATCCTTAAATATTACCCAGGGATCGGGCCCGCTGTTTAATAAGGGATTGGTAAAAGTAGCGCCGGAAGTATCCGGCTTATTGGTATTGCCATCTGTTCCGTTGCTTCTTGAACAGGAGCTGGCAAACATCAATAACACTAAACATAAAAGACGGTTGATCATAATTCAATTTTTATTTTATTTCCAGCCGGGGTTTTGTTCAAGGTTTGGATTTACATCTAAATCCTGCTGCGGTATGGGCAGCAGCTCATGTTTGCCTACCTGGAAGTTGGCAAAGCCTGCATCGCGCTGTGCCAGCTGCGGGCCCAGATCGCCCCAGCGGACAAGGTCTTCCCAGCGGTGGCCTTCACCGGATAGTTCCGTAACACGCTCATGTTTCAGCTGCGCTAAAAAAGTAGCGCCGCTTAAGCCGGGTTTTACAACAGACAGTTTTTGCAGGCCGGCCCTTTCCCTTACCATATCCACATATTTATAGGCTTCGGCAGAGCGGCTTAACGCATTCAATGCTTCGGCATATAACAGCAGCACGTCTGCAAAACGAATGTAACGGTAATTATTACCGGAGTGAAATGATTCTCCATTATCGGTAAAATCATTCAGCAGTTTCCGGAAATATACATCATGCGTATTAGGCACTGCGGAAGGATCGCTGGAATAGCCCAGTGAAGAAAATGTTTTACCATATACCAGGGTATAATCCGGTCCTCTTTCATCTGTAGAATCATAAATGAAGGATGCAGCCAGCCGGGGATCACGTTGATTGGTTGTGGTGCGCTCCGTTAAAAATTCATGCACTACCCACCTGCGTGCCTGCCCGTCTGTAAAGCCTATGGGGCGTGGCGCAAAGAACGGGGGTATGGAAGAGCCGTAGTTCAGCCTATCCTGGTTATTAGGGTCCGTATCATCATCATGGTTATCTGTTGGGTTCACGGCAAACTGGTATTCAAAAACAGATTCTGAATTGTTCTCTTTTGTAATTACAAAGTTATCCCGGTAATTGGCCACCAGTGAATACACTCCATTGCCTTCTCCTGTAAAGAACCACTGGAAAGCATTGGCAGCATCCTGGTACTTACGCTCCTGCATAAACGCTTTTCCCAGCAGCGCATATGCCGCGCCACGGGTAGCCCTTCCTTTATTGCTGTCATTATAGGCAATGGGCAATGCCGGAGCTGCTTCTGTCAGGTCTTTCTCTATCTGTGCCCATACCTGCGCCTGGGTGGAGGTGGCTGGATGATCGTCCGGCAAAGAGGTTTTCAGCTGCAGGGGTACATTGCCCCACCATTGTGCAAGGTTATAGTAGAACAGCGCGCGCATAAATTTGGCCTCTCCCAGTAATTGCTGTTTGACTGCTTCATCCATTTCTATTGAGGGCACATTATCCAGCACCTGGTTGGCGCGGTTAATGCCTATATAACAATCCTGCCAAACAGTGCGTGTTTCCCACAGGTTATAATCTGTAATGATAAATTTATCGAAGTTGTTCACCAGCGTAGGATTGGGGCTGGTGCTATAGCCTTCGTCTGTGCGGACCATGCTGATGAAGAACTGGTTCCGGCACAACCCTACACGGTGGTAAGTGCTGTACAGGGAGTTTACCCCATCCTGTGCATCCTTTGCTGTTTTCCAGAAATTGGTAATGGCAGGCGTATTAGGATTGGCTATATCAAGTTTGCTTTTGCAACCTGCTGCCATTAACATAACAGCGGTAGCGGAAACCAAAAATATCTTTTTCATAACTTTCTTTTGCTGATGATTAGAATTCGCATTGCACACCAAATGAAATAATGCGGCTGGCCGGCCAGTTCCCATTGTCAAAACCGCGCAGCTGCAGACCGGATCCCTTTACGTCTGGATCCAGTCCCTTATAACCGGTAAAAGTTACCAGGTTTTGCCCACTAACATATACGCGCGCAGTGGCAATGTTAGCCTTTTTAAGCAGGCTTTCCGGCAGTGAATAACCCAGCTCTAAATTGCGGATCCTTGCATAGGAGCCGTTTTCCAGCCAGCGGGAGCTGTTTGCATAATTGTTGGAGCTAATGCCGGCATCCCCCACCTCTATGCCCAGCCGGGGATCACTGGTATTGGTGTTGTCAGGTGTCCAGGGATTTATGTCTGTGCGGAAGTTAGTGGTCTGGTAACCATCCAGCACACGGCGGATATCGTTGTATACCTTATAACCAAACACACCTACTACCTGCAGGTTCAGTGAGAATTGTTTGTAGCTGGCATTGAACTGTGCACCGCCCTGGAACTTAGGCCAGGGGGAACCTACAAATACACGGTCATCATTATTGATCTGTCCATCGCCGTTATTATCCAAGTATTTTACATCACCTGGTTTGGCCTGCGGCTGTATCACGGTACCGCTCTTATTTTTGTAGTTATTGATCTCGTCCTGGTTCTGGAAAAGCCCTTCTGCCTTTAACATATACCAGGAGCTCATGGCATTGCCGATCTTTGATCTTACAAAAGTAATGTTGGTAACATCTACATAATCCACACCCACACCCTGGTTACCTACTCCTATTACACGGTTCTGAATGGTAGTACCGTTAATGCCCAGGTCCCATTTGAAAGGGCCTTCATTATGCCGGTAAGTTATGCTGAACTCCACACCGCGGTTGCGGATAGAAGCGGCATTGTCTACGATCTTGGAATCAGCAGTACCAAGGTAATAACCTAAAGGCACATCCACCAACACATCTTCTGAGCGGTTGTTATATAATTCCAGGGTTACATCGATTCTGTTATTTAACAGGGATGCATCCAGGCCAATATTTGTTGCTTTACGTTTTTCCCAACGCAGATTAGGATTAGCAATAATTGCCTGGTAAGCGCCACCTACCGGGTTCTGATCTACCCCATATACGGCACGGGGACTCCTGTTAATATAACCCAGCGTAGGCCAGGAACCGCCAATACTACTCAAAGCGTCACTAATACCCAGCACTCCATAAGAGGCACGTAGTTTCAAATCGGATATCCAATTCACATTAAAGAATGATTCTTTGCTGATACGCCAGGCCGCTGACGCTGAATAAAATTTACCGGTCTGGTAATTCGCTCCAAACCTGGAATCCTGGTCTATTCTGCCAGAAAAGGTTACCAGGTATTTATCGGCATATGAATAGTTCAACCGTCCTAAAAAACCCTGTATGCGGTAAAATTCAGAGGTACCACTGCCTGCAGAAGAAATACCCAGGCCGGAGGTAATAGTGGTAAAGGTTTGCCCGCCAATATTCTGCAGACCTGTACGGCTGCCGTTGGTAAACTCTCTTTTCTGTTGCCGGTAAGAGTACCCCACCACACCATTAATATTATGTACGCCAATTGTTTTATTAAAGTTCAGCGTATGTTCCAGCAGCATATTTGTGAACTGTGATCTTTCTTCCGTTACAAAAGTAGCTGCCGGCTGGTTGGCGTAACGCCAGATGCCTGTATCCCGTACTTCTTTTGCAAAATCAAAGCTGGCTTCCAAACCGCCGTTGAGGCGATAGCTTAACCAGTCTGTAATCTTAAAATCAACATAGGCATTACCTACTATTTTGGAGTAGTTGAAATTACCTTTATCCAATGCTGCTACCGCCAGGTAGTTGTTAGCATAGGTAGGTATTTCCGTAGTACCTATACCCCAGCCACCGGGGTTATTGGGGATGGACTTATACATATCACTCTGTACCGCAATAATGGGTAGCATTTGCGGAGCTTCATAAAAAGCATTGATACCGCCCATGGGATTACGGCCGCTGGTATAGCTAAGCACCATATTCTCCCCTACGGTCAGTCTTCCCTTTTTGGCTTCTGTATTGATCCGTAAGCTGGTTCTGTCAAAATCATTGGCCTGTAATACGCCTTTGTTCTTAAAGTAGCTGCCGGATATTAAGTAGCTGCCGCTGCTGCCGCCACCGGATACGCCTATATTATAATCCTGCGTGTTGCCGGTACGGTAAATAGCATCCTGCCAGTCGGTATTAATAGTATTATTCGTCAGCTGCGCAGCTATGCCGGGAGGCAGTGCCTGACCGGAATTGGCGTACTGCGTTTGCGCCGTTTTCAGGTACTGGCCTGCATCCATTACATCCCAGCGTTTGGGTATTTCCTGCACGCCATATTTAGCGGAAAAGCTCACTTTAGCTGGCCCTGAACGGCCTTTGCGGGTGGTGATGATAATTACGCCGTTAGCGGCCTGGGAACCATAGATAGCGGCTGCAGAAGCGTCTTTCAATACCTGCATGGATTCAATGTCGTTGGTATTAATAGTGGAGTTAGCAGCAGCTATCATCCCATCAATTACATATAATGGAGCGCTGGTGACGAAGCTAGCCACTCCTCTTATTTCCACTACCGGATTTTGCCCAGGGGCGCCGCCATTACGCACCGTTACGCCGGGTACAAGCCCCTGCAGTGCTTCCGCTGCTGAATTAGCAGTAACGGCAGATGAGTTCTTAATGTTCACCGGGGCAGTAGCGCCGGTAAGATCTTTTTTGCGTACGCTTTGGTAACCGATCACCACTACTTCATTCATACCTATGTTGGTACTTTGTAGCGTAATGGTATAATCAGCAGCGCCGGTTACAGGTGTTTCCTTACTTGCATAACCAATATAGGATACTACCAGTATATCGCCCGCAGCTGCCTGAATGGTGAACTTACCCTCGTTGTTAGTGCTGGCCGATACCTGTTTGCCTTTCACTACCACCGTAGCACCGGGCAGCATTTCCCCTTCGGAAGACTTTACAGTACCGCTTACAGGTGATTGTGCAAACACTGCCGCCTGTAGGCACAACAGGCTTACCACCAATAAAGCTAAAGGCCGCAGCCGGGTACTAAAAAAGATGACATGGAATAACGAAAAAGATAAAGGATAACGTGGGCCGCCCTGACGTGATGGCAGCTGATCCCCTCCCGAGTAGAAGAATTTCATAACGTTCGTTTAAAAGTAAAATAACAGTAATTGAATGAGACGGGCTGTTCACCACGTCTCAAAAAGTGTTCAATTTTTCTCACTTATGCTCTTTAAAGCTTTTGTATCTTTAATTCAGGGTACAAACAATTCCAGATGCGCTTTTGGAGCCACGTCATGTTGTTATTAATTATTGCCGCTATTGCCGGTCATCGTGCAAAGGGGCAATCGTACTATTTCAAAACATACCAGGTTGAAAATGGCTTATCCAATAATGCAGTACTCAGCAGCCTGCTGGATAGCAAAGGTTTTTTATGGTTAGGTACCCGGGATGGCCTGAACCGTTTTGATGGTTATTCCTTTAAAGTGTTCCTGCCGGATGTTACTGTACCTAAGACCTTAGGCAACAACTATATTCATACCTTATATGAATATGGCGGCATGATATGGGCCGGTACAGAAAAAGGATTGTTCCGCATGAACCCTGCCACCGAGCAGTTCAGCCATTTTGAAGCCAGTGGCCAGGCAGCAGTACGTGATATTAAAGCAGACGGTAAAGGCAATATCTGGTTCATAGCAGATTTTACACTGGTAAAGTATAATACCACAACCGGCAAAGTGGAAAGATATGATCCGCAAAAATATTTTGACGCCAGTGCAGTGTGTATAGCCGTTGACGGTACCGTATGGGTGCCTACCCGTAACAGCAAAATTGAAAAGTACAATGCAGCAGATAACAGCTTTACAGCCTATGATGTTTTTAATAAGTCGCCGCAGCCCATTTCCAGGATCATTAATAAGATCTATGATACCGGCCAGGGCTTCCTGCTCATAGGCACTGCCAAACAGGGTTTTAAAAAGTTTGACCCGCTTACCGGTAACTATACTGATCTGGTGCGCGCTAACCCGGATGGCACGCCCCTGTTTGTAAGGGATATCATCAGCAAGGATAAAAACCACTACTGGATCGCTACTGAATCAGGTATCTATGTGTATGATGCGCTCACGAATGAAAGCCATCACCTGCAAAAACAATACAACAATCCCTGGTCTTTATCAGATAACGCAGTGTATACCTTATGCCGGGATAAAGAAGGCGGTATGTGGGCAGGTACTTATTTCGGAGGACTGAATTATTGCCCGGAGCCCTATACCTATTTTGAAAAATTCTTTCCCATCACCAACGAGAACTCACTAACGGGCAACGCCGTACGGGAAATTCATCCTGACCAATACGGCAACCTGTGGATAGGCACAGAAGACCGGGGCCTGAATAAGCTGGATGTAAAAAATAACCGGTTCAGCTGCTTTGAACCTTCCGGCATACCAACTGCCATTTCCAACACCAACCTGCATGGGCTGCTGCTAACCGGCGATACTTTATGGATCGGTACTTTTGAAAGCGGGCTGGATCTGTTCAACATCCGCACCAACAAAGTGATCAGACACTATGTGGATGATGGTACACCCCATTCCTTCAACAGTAATTTTATATATAGTATTTACCGCACGCCCGGTGGCGATGTGTTGCTAACCACCGCAGCGGGCATCTACAAAGCGCTGCCTGACAGAAGCGGCTTTGAGCCTTTTAATGGATTACCGCTAAACTTCTTTTATACTACTGTATTACAGGATAGCAGGGGGCTTATCTGGGCAGGCACCTCCCGCGATGGCCTGTATTGCCTGGATCCGCAAACAGGCCGGAACCAGCTTTTTTTAAAGAATAACCGTATTAACCAGGTAGTGGAAGACAGCCATGGGGACCTGTGGATCACTACAGAAGAAGGTTTGTATCAATACAAACATAAGGACGCGCAGTGGAAATGTTATACCATGCAGCAGGGCTTTCCCAGTAACCTCATGTACTGTGTGCTGGAAGATGAGAAAAAGCAGGAGCTGTGGATCAGCACCTCCAAAGGGCTGGCGCGTTTTAACCCACACTCGGGTAACCTGAAGGTATATACGAAAGCCAATGGCTTACTGAGCGATCAGTTTAATTACAGCTCGGCCTACAAGGATAGCAGCGGCAATATGTACTTTGGCTGCGTAAAGGGTATGATCCGTTTTAATCCGGCCTCCTTTGAGGAAAACCATCATGAGCCGCCGGTATATTTCACAGGCTTCCAGGTATCCAACCGGGAGCTGGAAATTGGCGGTAAAGATGGTATCCTGAAGCAGTCTATCATTTTTACAGATACCATCCGCCTGCCTTATAATAAATCATCATTCAGCATCAACTTTGCTGCGCTGAGCTTTACAGCGCCTGAAATGACCCAGTATGCCTACAAAATGGAAGGCCTGCGGGAAGCCTGGACCTACAGCGCTAACCGCACCGTGTATTTTACAGAGCTGCTGCCCGGTAAATATACCTTTCGTTTAAAAGCAGCCAATAACAGCGGGCAGTGGAACGGTAAAGAAACATTGCTTTTTATAGAAGTGCTGCCGCCCTTCTGGGCCAGCCCGCTTGCTTTTGCATTGTATGTGGTGCTGATTATAGTGATCGTATGGCTGCTGGTACGGAACTATCACCGGCGCAACAAGGAAAAAACACGCCGCCGTATGGAGCTGCTGGAATATGAAAAAGAGAAAGAGATCTACCGCTCCAAGATCGAATTTTTTACCAATGTAGCGCATGAGATCCGCAACCCGCTCACGCTTATTAAGGGGCCATTGGAAAAAGCGCTGAAAAAGGCGGCCGCCTTACCGGATATGCTCAAATACCTAAAAACAATGGAGCGTAATACCAACCGGCTGGTGGAATTAAGCCAGCAGCTGCTGGACTTCCGGCAAACCGAAAAGGAAGGCTATCGCTTAAATTTTGTACGCACCGATGTATCAGCGCTAACAAAGGAAATATTTGAAACCTTTATTCCCATGGCAGAAGAAAAACATTTCAGCTATGTGCTTCAGCTGCCGGAGAAACCATTGTTTGCCTACCTGGATGTGGAAGCATTCCGTAAAATAGCCGGCAACCTGGTAGATAATGCGTTAAAATATGGCGAAGCACAGGTAAGCATACACTTAACTATGGAAGCGCCTGAAAACAACTGGTTCCTGCTGATCATAGAGAATGATGGCCCGCTGGTGCCTGAAAGCTGGAAGGAAAAGATCTTTGAACCTTTTGTAAGATTAAAAAGCTCCTCCGGCAAACCGGGCAGCGGCATAGGACTGGCCCTGGCAAGATCCTTAGCCAGCCTGCATCATGGCACCCTGCTGCCGGAGCTAACGGAAAAAAATAAATTTGTGCTGCGGTTACCCGTGCACCAGGATGTTGAATTTGAATTTAAAAAGGTACGCTATGCACCCAACGCTGCTGCTGGTAGATGACAACGAAGAAATACTGGTTTTTCTGAAAGATGACCTGGAGGAACATTACGCCATTTTTACCGCTGGCAGCGGTACAGAGGCATTGGAAGTACTGAATACAGAAGTGATACAGCTGGTAGTATCTGATGTAATGATGCCGGACATGGATGGCTTTGAGCTATGCAGCCATATTAAGAATAACGTAGAGTACTGCCATATACCCGTGATATTGCTTACTGCCAAAAACACGTTACAAGCTAAAATAGAAGGGCTGGAAATAGGCGCCGATGCTTATGTGGAGAAACCTTTCTCACCTGAATTTTTGCAGGCGCAGATAGCCAGTCTGCTCAGCAACCGGAATAAGGTAAAAGCCCATTTTGCAAGCTCACCACTGGCGCATATAAAAAGCATGGCCTATAATAAGGCCGATGAGCAGTTCCTGGGCAATTTGCAGCAGATCATTGGCAAACACCTGGATGATAAAATGCTGGATGTGGAATTCCTGGCAAAACAGATGAATATGAGCCGCCCTACCTTATACAGGAAGATCAGCGTACTGTCTGACATGAGCCCTCATGAGCTGATCAATCTTACCCGTTTAAAAAAAGCGGCAGAGCTGCTGCTCACTGGCAACTATAAAGTGAATGAAGTAGCGGACATGCTGGGATTCAGCTCTCTGGCCAATTTCGGAAGAAGCTTCAGCAAACAGTTTGGCCTGTCGCCGGTGGAGTATATGAAACGGAACAGCTAAGCTGCATCTTTAACCTTAGGCCGCAGGAACACCAATAGCATACCCACAGCGGCCAGGATCACTACAGACATTAAAGCAAAATCCCGCCCCAGGTGGCCTGCATCTGTTGACTTACCCAGGAAGTTGGTAATAAATGCGCCGGAAAACACACCGCCCATATTCATAAGGCCATAGGCCGTAGCCCTGTGCCGCGGCGCAACAAACTGGCACAGGATGGGCATATTATTGCCGTCATGCCAAAGCCAATACCAAAACAAAAGGCAGATGCTACAAGAAAGAAAGTAGAATGGCCCACACCCAGCAGGAACAGGGCCGGTATGGTTAACCCCAGGCCAATGGCGCTGGTATATACGCGGCCTTTCACATTCCATTGCACCCAGCGGTCAGATAATAAACCGCCTGCAATTACACCTATGAAGGAAGATGCTGCGATGGTAATAGTGGCTACAGGGCCTGCCTGGCTCATTGGCACATGCAGGCTGTTGGAAAAAAGTGTAGGCAGCCAGTTCTTGATAGCCCAGCCAGGTATGCTGGGAATGGAAAAATACAACAGGATGATCCAGAATGGCAACAAAGTTAATAAGCCTTTCAGTCCCTGGAAAAAATGAGGATGTTCTTCATCCGTAAGCGGGCCTGTTGTTGCAGACGAACGCCTTTCCTTCAGGAAAAAGATCAGTACCACAGCATATACAACACCAATAAACCCAAACCCGTGAAAAGTATCCTGCCAGGAGTAAGCAGCTGCAATGGTAGCGCCAAAGCCGCCCAGGGCCTGCCCCATATACAGCCCGGTCATATGGATGCCTACTGCCAGCGAGCGGGTGGAAGAGCTGTGGTAATCCGCTATCAGGGACAATGCTGCAGGAATGTACAACGCCTCGCTGATACCCATCACAGCCCTTAACCAGTAAAGCTGGTTAAAACCGGTAGCATAACTCATCAATAGTGTAACACCCGACCATACGAACAGGCTGCCAATGATCAGCCATTTACGGCTAACCTTATCTGCAATAATTCCGGATACCGGCGACATAAACCCATAGATCCAAAGGAACACCGCCATTAAACGTCCAAAGTTAGTGGCGCTTTCCAGCTCGCGGATGTCCAGCTGAATGGAAGGCTTCATGGTTGAAAGCATTTGCCTGTCCAGGTAATTCAGCAAGGCTACAAACCAAAGCAGGGCTACCACTACCCATGGATAATATCGTGCTTGTTTCATCTTTCCCTCTTGCTTTAATTCAAATATGCTGTTCCATTTAATGCTGCTGTGCGCCGGCAGCTGTTGCGGTCAGCACATTCGGCGTTCTGGTGCCGGGACGTACTTCCCCTCCGGGAAATACCAGCAGCCCATTCCATTGTACAAAGGCCGTGGTTACCGGCGCCCAGATGCTTGCGTTGGGGTTTGTTACTGCATCCCCATTGCGATGAGTATCTATTTTTCCACTGCGTACCCAGGCATCCGTGTTAAGATCATACGTTAGTATCTCATCAGAAAATCCCGGATGCCGTTCCCGCAGGGCAGCAGCCTTCTCCGCATCCTTGCCTGTATCGCCGCCAAAAATGTGCAGCACATGATCATTACTGGCCAGGGCAGGTGTAGGCGCAGCCACTGTTGCATATGGCATGTCAGCACATTTACGCCAGCCGGTTTCCGGGTTATAGCGGTAAGCATCTTTTAAATATTCCCGCTTCCCGTTCTTTAAAGTAGCTCCGCTAAACAGGAAAAAATCGTGCCCCAGGGCGCCGGCAACACCCAGCATACGGGCAGGACCGGGCCAGGAAGGCAGTGTACGCCAGTGGCGCGCGGCTGCTGTATCTTTCAAATCCAGCATATAAAAATCACCTGCAGCTACCTGTGCATCCGGTGCTCTTAAGCCACCGGCAACATAAATGCAACTATCTGCCATAACGCCGCATGCATTGGCCAGTGGTTCCGGTAATGAAGGCATAACGGTAACGGCTATCTGCCCCTGCTGCCAGCTTATCAGAAAAACATCGCTGTAATGCCCCTCCGCGTTACTGCCACCTATACAGATCAGCCCATTTTCTGTTGATACGGATACGCCATAACCCAGTGGACGCGGGAGTTTGCCGGCTTCTTTCCAATGCCCCTGTGGATGCTCCAGCACAAAGATCCTGTCAGACCAAACCTTTTTTCCGCCATTCCAGGGCGTGCCTCCATTGGGAAAATTACTGCCGCCAGCAACAATCAATGCACCGTTTGCAACACCTGCAAAAGAGCCTGCAAATCCTGTTTTATCCGGTATGGCAGGCAAGGTATCCCAATGATACCCCGCCTGTGTAACTATGCTTCCGCCATGCATACAACTTTCAATCATACACCAGGTTGAGAAAATAAATATGAAATAATAAATACGTCTCATGACTATGATGTGGATCATTGTGCATTGGAAACAACTTCCTTCAGTACTTCTGCAAATTTTATCTCCTGCAGGTAATGGCTGATCTCCTGTTCCTGCTGTGCAGATAAGCTCACCAATGGCAGCCGGCAGGGTCCCAGATCCATGCCCATCAGCTTCATGATCGTTTTTTGCGTAGGGATAGGCGAATACCTGGAAAGGCACCGTATCATGTTAATGGCATGCAGCTGCAATTGCTGTGCTTCTGCTATCTTCCCTTCACGGAAATACGCCATTACTTTCAGGTACAGCGGCGCTGCAAAAGTGTAGGTGCTGCCAATGGCTGCCTGTGCGCCCACTGCCAGCGCAGGAAGCAGCAGCTCATCATACCCGTAAAGAATGTCAAACCTGCCGTTCTTATAATTCAGGCAGGCCTGGTATTCATGCAGGGTAGCCGCGGTATACTTGATACCGGCCAGGTTGGGGATCTTCCCTTCTGCAAGCCGCAAAAATTCCAGCATATCTATTCCCATCCCAGTGATCACCGGGATATGGTAGTAATAAAAAGGCATGTCCGGCGCAGCAGCTGCAATTTCAGCCATACAATCCACCAGGTTATTTACAGACGCCGGTTTAAAATAGAATGCCGCTACTGCGGATATTGCATCTGCACCGATCTTTTTTGCATGCACCGCCAGCTTCCTGGCTTCCGCTATGGATGGATGCCCTACATGCACCAGCACCAGGCAGCGTTTGTTCACTGCTTTTACATATGCCTCTGCAATGGTCATGCGCTCTTCTATAGTAAGGTTAGGCCCTTCCCCGTTGGTGCCGCAAATAAAAACGCCCTGTACCCCTTCACTGATCAGCTTATCTACCAGGCCGGGTACAAGGGACAGATCCAGTGAACCATCTTCATTAAATGTGCTGAATGTAGCCGCAATCAATCCTTGAATTCTCATCACTTGTATTGTTATTTTTTATTGTTTAGTAACCATGCCGCATTAAACTTTTTCAGCACCAGGCTATAATTGAATCCTTTAAAATCTTTTGTATTGGTTTCATACAGACAGTAAACCGTATTGTTCTTTCCCACCGCCATATCACTGTACCCCGAAGGGCCACTGTCCAGCACCCGCTGCACCGGCCAGGTTTCACCGTTATCATAGGAAAGCTTTACCGTGAGGTTACGGCGGGGCTGCTTGTCTATATTCCTGCTATCCGGGTTGGTAAATAACAGGGCATTCTTCCATTCAGGCAGGCTTACAATACTGGCCATACAGGCAGGATCAAACAGCTCTTCTTCAAACCGTATCGGGCTCCAGTTAGAAATACCATCATTACTGATGCTGAAGGCCCTTCTTTTAATTGCTGATCCGGAGCGTATGCTTAACAGCACACGGCTGTCAGCCAGCTGCACAGGCGTACTTTCATTGGGATTAGCAACAGCTGCAGTGCTATCTGCTACAATGGCTCCACGCTGCCAGGTTTTACCCAGATCATCACTATAGATAGTGGCCAAACAGGATGGCGAGTGGCTTCTGTGCGGGGTAAGCTTACGGGAATTGGCCAGCCAGGTGGCAGCCAGCAGCCTGCCGTTCTTCAGCTGAATACCGTGGCCGGGGCCAGGCGCCAATACCTTCCAGCTGTAATCCGGTTTAAACTGCTCATACACGGCAGTGATATTAACCGGCGGCGCCCAGGTAAGGCCATCATCTGCCGACCAGGTATAAAAAGCTTTATCATAATCCCGCTGGTACAGCAAATGGATAGTGCCATTTGCATCTACGATCGGTACCGGGTTGCCTGCAGGCCCCTGACTGTTGCTGTCAATAGGTGTTATTTGGCTCCAGGTCTTACCTTCATCCGTGCTTCTGCGCATGGCCAGGTGCATACCGGCCCAGTCGCTGGCGCTGCCTATCCTGGCCTCACAGAAAGCCAGCAGGGTATTTCGTTTGGTTAGTACCAGCGCAGGTATGCGCATGGAGGTATACAGGCCGCCCGGCTCAAATACCAGGTAGCTTTCGTTTACGGCCTTACCTGCTGTTCCTTTGGTAGTGCTGCAGGCCTGCACTATAACACCTGCGGCCAGCAGCAGGAATAGAACTCTTTTTTTGTTTGCCATCATTTTATCCTAGCTTTTAGTAACCATCCGTTTGTTTAATATTCGGGTTATTTGCCAGTACAGTACTGTTAACAGGCCAGAACAGCGGTGTGCTTTTACCAGCCAGGTTTGGCACATACGTATATACGTTAACGGTACCTCCCTTGTGAAATCTTAACAGATCAAACCATCTTTTGTTCTCGAAAAAAAGCTCACGGCCACGCTCGTCCAAAATTTCCTTTTCTACCGCCGTCTTCGTTACAGCTCCGGTATATGCGCCGGTACCAGCCCTTGCTCTTACATAATCCAGGTATTTTACGCTGTTGGCTACATCGTTTAATGCGGCATATGCTTCTGCTTTCATCAGGTATACATCAGCCAGCCGGTAAAGAATAATGTCATTATCCGGCACCCGGTCGTCTGAATACTTTGTACCGGGGTATTTGGTGATCCAGGATACTTTAGGACCAGAGGGCTGTCTTTCCACGATCCAGGTAAAGGGAATGCGCTTATCTGCTGTATTTGAGAACAACGATTTGGATAAGGGGCTTATCTGGTAAGCACCCTGCCCATTGCCTGATGAAACAGCATAAGGGATGGAATCAAGATTCAATGCGCCCTGTATGATGGAAAGGAAAGGCAGCGCATTCTTGGAATAATTGCCGCCTGAAGTTTCATCCCGCTGGAAATAAGCTGCCATCAGCACTTCTTTATTAGACGAAGCGCGGATGCCTGTAACATTTCCAAAATTATCATTCAGGCTTAATCCCGTGGTTTCAATATCGCTGATAAGGGTAACCGCTTCCTGCAGGTCGGCATTGCCGCCGCCCAGCACCTTGGCGCTCCATAAGAGGGCATCTGCCTTCAGCGCCAGCACAGATCCGTATGCAAAACGGTATTTGGAAGGATAGCTGGTAGCAGAAAAATTAGACATGCCTTTCAATTGCTGCAGGGCAGCATCCAGGTCGGTCTTTATTTGTTTCATTACTTCCGTAGCAGGTGAGCGGGGCAGCAGCGGAACATTGTCGTTTACTACCGCCTCCAGCATCAGCGGGGCATCGCCAATGACCCTTAACAGGTGAAAATAAAAGTATGCACGCAAGGCATAGGTTTCTGCAAGTATTTTCTTTTTCAGGTCAGGGTTGGAGTTAAAAGCAAAACCCTGAATCTTATCCAGGAGCAGGTTACAGTGGCCTATGCCCTTGTACCATTCTGCATAATTCACTGCGCCGGAAGAAGGTGACAGTGTATGTGACCATGCTACCGTGAACCTTGAGTTGGAAGCGGAGATCAGCTCCTCTCCCCTTTCTGTTCCATAGGTAACATTATTGGCAAGAGAGCGCATCACCGTGTAAATGCCTACCAGGTTAGGCTCAAAGTCGCCTTCATTCTTAAAGAACACCTGTTCGGTAATGCTGCTCTGCGGTGTTACATCCAGTATGCTCTTACATCCTGATAATACAGCTGCTGATAAAAACACCATTAATATTTTCAAGCATAATTTTTTCATAAAACCATGTTTATTCCATCTAAAAAAATCAGAACCTCAAATTTGCACCCAGTGAAAACTGCCGTGGCCTGGGATATCCGCCGGGGTCAAAACCACTGTATATTTCAGGATTTAGCCCGGTGTAACCCGTCAGATAGGCCACGTTATAAACACTTGCAAAAACGTTCAGCCCTGCTGCTTTGAATCTATTGGTGATATGAGCGGGAAAATCATAGGACAATGTTATCTCACGTAATGCCAGGAAATCACCTTTTTCAAACATTACAGATACATCAGACCCATAACCGTTATTATTGCCCAGCGTTGCGCTGCGCAGGTAATTGCGCTGCCCGAAATCATAATCCGCAAAAGAGAACCTTGCATATTTTTTACCTTCATCGCCCTGGGCTTTCCAAACATCCGGCCCTATAGCCTGCGAAGGCGCTCCTTCATTAAAAGCCCGGCCCTGCCCCATGGAACGAGCCAGTGCGCCGTTACTGATAATATGGCCCAATGCATAATCGGCAGTGATCCTTAAAGAAAATCCTTTGTAGTTAAATGTATTCTGAATACCGCCTATCTTATCCGGGTTGCGGTATCCTAAGAACACCTGGTCTTTGGTATCAATTACACCGTCGTTATTAACATCTTCAAAAATAAAATCGCCACCCCGCTTGCCTACAATAATACCCTGCGGTGAAGCCAGGTTATCTTTTATGCGTGCGTTCCATGCGGCTGCTTCCTCATTGGTTGCAAATACGCCCAGTACATTATAGCCCCAGATCCCATAAGGCCTTTCTCCTTCTGCAAAACCACCGGCTTCAATTTCTTTTCCGCTGGCTTTGTCAAAAATAAAATCGCCTCCCTGCCGGTTCTTGGCACGGTTATTCTGCGGCAGTTTTGTAATAACAGTTCTGTTAAATGCAAAAGAGAAGTTGGCGTTCCAGCTGAATTTTGGCGAACGTATGATGGCGGCGCCTATGGCTACCTCTACCCCGCGGTTACGGAGCGCCCCGTTATTATAGGTGATAGTAGTGAAGGGCGCTTCTGCGGGAAGTGGTTTGGAAGTAAGCCGGTCTTTAGTGAGCTTATTATAATAGTCTACAGAAAGCGTGATCCGGTCTTTCAGGAAACCGGCATCCACGGCCAGGTCTGTAGTAACGGTAGATTCCCAGCGCAGGCCGGGGTTGGATAAGCCGGCCCGTATAATACCTGCATACATAGCATAGCTGGCAGATGAGTACTGCCCGTAAGTATCTGACAGGCTTAACCCGCTGAGGCCTGCAATACCCCAGCTGCCCCTGATTTTCAGGGAGCTTACGATATTACTTTTCCAGAAGCTTTCCTTATCAATATTCCACCCGGCGGAAAGAGAGGGGAATAATGCATATTTATTATCGGGTGCAAAGTTGGAGAACCCATCGTAACGTAAGGTGCCACCCAGTATGTACTTCATTTTATAATCGTAGCTGAACTGGCCAAAGAAGCTGGCAGATCTTGTTTCACCCAGCGTAGTAGAAAAATCCACTACGTTGCTGAAAACAGAACCGTTAATAACGGTGGTGGTAGGTTCGTCTATGGTATAAATGTAATCATTGGTAGCGCGCTGGGAGCCCATGTCCTTTACATGGTTGGTATTGCGGGTATAGTTCATGCCGGCCAGCAGGGTAACATGATGGTCCTGCTGAAGATTAAAATCATACTGCAATACCTGGTCTATCATCAGTTGGCGGGAGCTGTTGGTGTAATCATCTTTCCAGCGCTGCATAGAGGGTTGCACCTCATCTGCCGGCGTACCTTTTCTCATGAACATCTCCGTATAGTCATCAATTAAATAGGAAAGAGATGGTTTGAAGTGCAGCCCTTTTATAATAGTCCAGTCTGCGGCCATACGGGTTACCATGCGCTCTGTAGATGTTCTCATATCATCATACTTGAGCGTATGAAAACGGTTCCTTACGGTGTAAAGCTCGCCGGGCGTGGGATTGCCGTCATCCTTAAAGATCCTGATAAGCGGTGTGATACGGATGGCCCTTACCAGGTCGTTCTGATAAGCGTCCACATATTTCGGGATCACATTCTGGTAGTTCACCATAAAGTCCAGCTTAAGATTATCGAAAGCCTGGTATCCGAAATTGCCCAACACATTGTAGCGTTTATAGGCTGTGCCTACCAGCACTCCTTTTTGATCCGTATATCCCATGGAGAAATTGTAATCCGCTTTATCCGTACCGCCGCTGATGGTTACATTATCGGTATTGCTCAGGCCTGTTTTCCAGAGCATATCCTGGTAATGATTATCTGCATACAGCAATTTGGTTCCGGGGTTTATAGGATCGTCCATTGTCTGCCAGCCGTTTGCCAGCAGGTTATCCACGTACTGCTGCCCTTCTACCGCTACTATGTTATCATACAACGCGGTCAGGTATATATTCTTGCCATACTGCCCGGGTTGGGTGTATACACGGGTACCGGCAGAAAAGCCGCCGTTATTCAGCAGGTTATCTTTATTAATGGCATCGTCCGTATTAGCTACGGTTGTACGTGCCAGGCGAAGGTATTCCGCTGCGGAAAGATATTTGTAATCCCTTGCCTGCGTTTCCCAGGTGGTTCTGTGGCTAAGCGTAATGCTGGACTTTGTGTTCAGCCTTCCTCTTTTTGTTTTGATAACAATCACCCCATTTGCACCACGGGCGCCGTAAATAGCGGTGGAGGCGGCATCTTTCATCACCTGCAGGGATTCAATATCATCCGGGTTCACATCATTCATAGAACGGAACACGCCGTCAATGATCACCAGCGGATCGCTCCCGTCTGATGCGCCGATGGATTCGCCATTATTATTACCCAGGCCGGAACCATATGCATTGGGCTTGGTGCCACCGCGGATAATGATGTTGGTAGCACCTATGCCGGGCTGCCCTTGTGTGATGGGGATAGACACACCGGCTACTTTACCCTGCAAGGCCTGCACCGGGTTAGGGTTTGGATTATTCTTCAGCTCTGCCGCATCCAGCTTGGAAATAGCGGCAGTATTCTTTTTAACGGATTGCTCCGTATAACCTACGATCAATACCTCGCCCAGCTGTGAGGAGATGGTTGATAGCAGGATGTTGTGTTCTCTCCTGTTGTTTACAGGAACTTCTTTTGTGGCATAGTTGATCATGCGAAGCAGCAATGTTTCATTGCCGGACGCCAGCTTTACAATAAAGTGGCCGCCTTCATCGGTAACGGTGCCGGAGGCAGGTTTGCTTTTTACGGAGATGCTCACCCCTATCAGTGGCTCGTGGGTGGCAGAGTCACGGACTGTCCCGGATACCGTGAACTCAGCGGACTGGCTGTAACTTTTCTGTATGCCGAACAGGAAAAGAAAGCAGCAGCAAATTCTTAAGCATTTCATTTGAGTCTGTTGAAAGGTTCAAAAAATGTTGGCAGATGCTCTGGTAAAGGGATCCCTGATCTATCAAGGTTCAGGATTTCCGTTCAGGATCCAGGGCAGATTAAACTTGTGAAATTCAATTGAACGGTGGCTGGTGGAATTATTATTTGTATCCTCATTGGTTTCAATTAACGCGGCAACATGATAATCTGCAGTTTTGATCATGCTGGTGTAGCCTCCCTTGCCCTGTTGCTGGGCTTCATCTTCTGTAAGCCAGTCGTAGATACGCCTGCTTATAGGCCAGGTTTGTCCGTTATCATAGCTGATGCGTACCCGCATTTTTCCGCGGGTAACGGTGCTGGCGGAGTTCAGGAATACGATGCGGTTGGGCGCATCAGTATTATAGCGCAGTATAGACGCTTCGCACTTGGGATCCAGCAGCGTATTATCTGATGTAAAAGCAGGAAAGCCGCTTTCAATGGTGCCCACTGATACTCTTCTTCTTTTGGAGAGCTCCCACTGGCTGGTAACCGGGCGGTCATTGCGCAGTAAGGTGCCATCCATTCTTTCTACAATAGTACCTTCATCAGAACCCTCAGGTGTAGGCGAATAGCTCCAGGTAGCGCCATGATCATCGCTGTAAATGTTACGGCCTTTGGCAGGAATAATTAACCTGCCGGGATGATTGAACTGTGTAACAATACCAATGCCCGGGCCCATAGCATCCCAGGTATATCCCGGTGGCAGCAGGGCAGCTGTTCTGTCAGCCGGTGTTGACCAGGTAGCGCCCTGGTCATCGCTGTAGCTGGAATACACTTTTCTTTCTCCCCAGGTATCGATCTGGCTGATGGAAGTTAAGGCCCCATCATTCCATGACATAAACACCCATATTCTTCCATTCGTGCCGTAAGCTGGATCATATACGGAGGTGGGGTTTCCCCAGGTATCGTCGCCGGAGGCAGCAATCTCGCCCATGGCTGTCCAGGTGGCGCCATTATCAAAAGAGCGTTTATACACCACGTTTATATCGCCCCAATCGGTATTGTTCCAGCGTCTGCATTCGCAGATGGCTACCAGGGTACCGTTCCTGGTTTTAACAATGGAAGGAATGCGGAAGGAGTGCTGCCCACTGGGGCCGCCATCAAAAAGGGTCAGATAACTATGGGATTGCGCTGCAGCAGTAGCGGCCATTACTGCCTCTTTACCTGTTTCAGGTACAGGTTGCAGCCGTTGTTCTGTATTGCTTTTTTTGCACGCGGCAATAAACAGGCAGGCGGCGGCAATCAGGGTGCAGCCCCCTAATAGTGGAATGGTGGATTTCATAACGTAGATTTTATTAGTAGTTATGTTCTACATAATAAATGTAGAATTTGTTTTTAGATTACAAAAATTTTAGGGCAGATTTTTTTTATGGGATGAGGGGAATAAGAGGCGTATGCCGTTACTGCAGGCAGTTACAGTGGGTATTACGGTAGTGGATGGCAGGTGTTGATGGCGGGTTGCTAGCGTGCGAGTGAGGGTGGATGGTGGGTAGATGGTGTGGTGATGGCGTGCGGGTAAGATGTATGCTCTATTTCCGGGGCGTTACGGCGGCAGAATGGTGGATAGCTGGCAGGTTAATGCTATATGGCGTTACACGGCAGAATAGTAAAGCGGATAAAGGATACGGATAAGGTGTATGCCCAATGGCAGGGCATTCAGCAGTATTACAATAGCAAGATGGTTAAGTGAATAAGGGTGGGTGCACATGAAGCGTATCCCCTACAGTTGGCATCCGGCCGTAGTATTAAGTAAATGATGGTACAAATTAAGATGAGTTGCATTCCTGTATGGCAGGTCTTCCAGCAATATTACAACGGTAAAATAGCGGTGTGGAGTGGATCAAGGACAAATGCCGGCCGCTCTAAGCCTGCGGTTTTGAGCTACCTACTGGTCCTACCTATTTTTTAAAACTTCTTACCCGGTCAAAATGAGGTTGCAGGTGAGATAACATCCCTTCCTTAAAATCTTCGACCGTTCCTTTTCTTAATATTTTAACGAGGTCCTGGTGGGTAACTTTTCCTGAAATCACTTTCTTTTTTTCCAGCTTTATCACGTATCCGAAAATGGGCAATAACAGGCTCTGAAAGCGTTTGAGCGTATTGTTGCCTGTCATTTCATATAACTTGCTGTGGAATGCGATCTCGTTGCTGATCCGGAAATTGTTGTCTTTCTCTTTCATTTCCCGGGCTGCAATTTCCTCCAGCTCATCCAGGTCTTTTTCCGTTTTATGGATATATAAAAGATCGGCAATTCCCATTTCCAGCGCCAGCCTTAGCTCAAACAGATCCTGCAGCGTGGCTTCATCCATAATTTCCGGGGTCATCACTTTTTCAAAAGTGCCTACAATGTCAGGATTGGAAATAACCATGCCTGATTTTTTCTTGGCTTCTACAATTCCAAGCATTTTAAAGCGGCTTAACGCCTCCCTTACTACATTGCGGCTTACGCCTAAAGCTGCCGCCAGCTCCAGCTCCGTGGGCAGGGGATCACCGGGCTTAAAGGACTTCTGCGCAAAATACTCCCTCAGGCTTATCTCTACCCGCTCAGCCATCGACCTGGATGAAATTGGTTTAATACCATTAACCATAAATGCTTCTTTTGTACTACAAGTAAACAAATATATAAAGAAATTATCGCTGCCTGTGTTTATATAATTATTACCTATTTACAAACCAGACCATTAAGATCTTCCAGCTATTCCAGGATCAATGAATATATGATGCGGAACTGCTGCGGAGCCAGTAGACCATCCGCGCAATGCAGTTGCATTTAGGCATAAAGTTTGCCAATCACCTGAGTTATTTATAATAACACTTAAGCCCTGTTCCTGTTAAAGGGCTGGTTAAAATACTCACGGGAACACAGGAGCGTTTCGCATTGGGAAATAACAACTTATGCCATCATGAAAAAAATTTAATGCCTGCTTTCATGCAGTTGCCGGAAAATTCCGGTACCATAATTACGATAGCTCACTGATTGTTTATACTTTAATCCAAAAGTTTTATTATGAAGTATGCCGGAAAAACCTTTGCAATATTAATTGTATCGCTGCTGCTGCTGGCAAGTTGTGTGTCCAAGAGAAAATACCTTGACTCACAGGTAGCATTACGCTTATCAAAAAGCGATAGTGTATCACTGGCCAGGAAGATCAATAGCCTGCAGGATAATATTGCACAGCTGCAGCAGCAGATCAAAGAATTAACCGATGCCAACACCAATGCACAGGCCAAACAAAGCCAGCTAAACTCACAGCTAAGCAGCAGTAAAGAAGCCTATCAGCAACAACAGCAAAAATTACAACAGCTACAGTCGCTGCTGGATCAGCAAAAACAAAAAGCCGCAGAGCTCCGTAAAAAAATGACAGATGCCCTGAGCGGTTTTAATTCCAATGAATTAACCGTAACACAAAAGAACGGTAAAGTATATGTAAGCCTCAGTGAAAATCTGCTCTTCCCCTCGGGGAGCGCTGAAGTGAATGCCAAGGGTAAAGATGCATTGAGCAAGCTGGCCGCTGTGCTCATCGTCAACCCCGATATATCTGTTAACATAGAAGGCCATACGGACTCTATTCCCATCCGCAGCAAGTACCCTGATAACTGGGCGCTGAGCACTGCCAGATCCACCGCTATTGTGAGGATCCTGGTTAACACTTATCATGTAGATCCTGCAAAGGTAGTGGCCTCCGGTCACAGCCAGTACGATCCTGTTGAAAGCAACAGCACGCCGGAAGGAAGGGCCAGGAACAGGAGAACAGAAATTATACTCACGCCTAAGCTGGATGAGCTGTATAAATTAATTGGCTCGTGACCTAACGTTACGGCCTGAAAATAAAGAAGACGTTATCTTAAAAAGGTAACGTCTTTTTTATGTAAGCAAGAAGGGAAGCTGTTTTTGTAATGGCAGCTTCCCTTCTTGATACGAGGTACTATGTTATTGCGGATACAAGATCTGTGTAGCCAGCACATCCCCTGCTGTAAAGCCATTCCAGGGCAGTACAAATGAATTCATAACAGAGTTAGCATCTGTTTGCGGAGTACCGGGTATGTATGTTCCACTGGTTTGGTTGGTATGATGGAAGCCAATGGTGTGGCCCAGCTCATGCGTTATGGCAAACAGCTTCTGATTAGCTGCCAGGCTATTATAATATGCATTGATCTCTACACTTACACCAGGCCTGCCATTGGAGGCGGGTAAATAAGCCCGGGCGATCCAGTTTGCAGTTTCATTACCCATAAAAACCCTGCAATGTGAGTCGGACTGGCTGGTTACAATAGACATGCCCAGCCTGGTGCCGTTAACAGCATTCCAGTTATTCACCGCGCCCTGGATAGCTGTTCTCCAGTTAGACGGTACAGCTGCATCAATGTACAGCTTGATATTCGTGTTGTAGGTGTTGCTTACAATGTAAGTGTTCCTACGTTGCTCTGTCTGGGGAACGCCGGAGTTGTCCTTCTTCCATACGGCTACACGTTGTTTAAGTTCCGGTAAGGTCATCAGGATATCCAGTTCAACAATTACGCGGTCTTTGTCAAAAACAATGTGCTGCTTATCAAATCCAAGGCTGGTAAGATAACTGGTCATTTCTTCGGTGTTATCAGCAGCAACAACATCTTTTTTCTCCTCTTTGGAGCATGCGGAGAACAGTACAATTAAAAAAGTAAGGCTAAGAACGGAATAAAGGTGTGTTTTCTCAGGGGATCTCATAGTAAAAATATTAAGCGTTAAACAATGTACTAAAGCTAACGCATATGGGGTGTAGTATACTTTCAGTCATTAAGAATTTAATAGCTGTAGTGATCAATTTATGATCACTACAGCTATTCCCGGATCAATACTGCAGCTGTAAGCCTCTTATTTTATTCAGGGCATCATCCAGCAAACTATAATCATCTGGAGCTATTTTTTGTTCAAGCACTTCATTTACCCAGCGGTCATAGCTGGTAGTAAATAATAACATTCCCTGCTCCGTTAGATGGGAGGCCTTGATCTGGGTTTGCGCATTAATCTCCTCCCCGGGATTTAAGATCGGGGTAACCGTCAGGTTCTTCTGTTCAAGATAATTAATAATGCTCCTGAAATAATTGTAAACAGTAGCATTCCGTAATACATGTCCCCTGCCCCTTTTTGTATTCCAGTTAACTTTGTCAATGGTGTAGTCTTTCATTGTTGCGCTCTTATGGTTAATTACTTTCCGGGGGATGTTGCAAAATTGATGCTAACCATATGGCCATTTGATAAAAAAGTGTTTACATGAAATACAAATACTTAATTACTAATTATTTGTAAATTATTAACACCAAACTAACACCGGGCCTTGTGAACAAGCAGTTTCAGGAAGAAATTATTGATCTTAATTGCCTATAAATTGATGGACTTTTAGCTTGCAGAACAATACACAGCGCAACTTTTTATAATAGATGCAATTGGCCCTGTTACTGCCCCAAAACAAAGTGTTGCTTTCTATAAACAAAATGCCCATCGTATAATTTGCAGGTATCCGATGGCATTGTAAGGAACGGCCCGGCGCGGTTTTACCTGAAAAAGGGATATATTGTAAACGGAAACTTACACCTGATCATGAACAAGAACACCTTGTACAAGCTGAAGCAGCTACTCATTATTACGGTGATATGGCTAATAATAGGCTTTCTTATTCCGTTCTACGACCGCCTCGCTCTTTTTACAACCAATGCTATACAGCCGGTACCCAAATACACCATGCTGGAGGCCATCATTATCAATATGGGAGCAGCGCTTATAGGCGCCCTGCTAGGTGGCAGCTTCCTGGTCTTTTTTGTTAATGTGCGGTTCAGGGATAAATCTTACGGGTATACGATCGTTGCAGTAGCGCTTTGCTTCATATTGGTGATTGCGATCGTTAATATTATCCTCCGTTTATTCAACATACCTTCTGACTGGGACCGGATCCTGAAGAACTGCATGGTGTGGGGGGTGATCGTTACTATTACGCAGCTGTTTGTTCAGATCAATAACAAATTCGGACAAGGAGTTTTCTGGAACATCATCCGCGGCAAGTACAACACCCCCAAGGAAGAACAGCGGATCTTCATGTTCCTGGACCTAAACTCCTCTACAACCATCGCCGAGCAGCTGGGTAATAAAAAATACCATGCCTTTCTGAAGGATATTTTTACCGATATCACGGATCCCATACTGGACAACAATGGAGAGATCTATCAATATGTTGGCGATGAGGTGATCGTGGCCTGGAAATATGACGATGGCATACGCAACAGTAAATGTGTGCAATGCTTCTTTGATATCAAGCTCCACCTGCAGCAGCTGCACAACAAGTATATGCAGCAGTATGGGCTGATGCCGTCCTTTAAAGCCGGCATTCATTGTGGTAAGGTAGTGGCCGGCGAAGTAGGCATCATTAAAAGGGATATTACCTATTCGGGCGACGTATTAAATACAACCTCCAGGATCCAGGGCATGTGCAAACAGTTCAATGAAGAAGTGATCGTGTCCGGCGTGCTGGCCGCCTCTCTGCGCCTGGCAGGCCATTTTGCAACGCTGCCCCTTGGTTCTATTAAGCTGAAGGGAAAGGAGAAGGAAATGCTGCTGATAGCGCTTAAATCTATGACAGCTGAGCGATAGCGCATTGAGCTTTGTTTGTTTACCGCATTCACTAAATTCCGTACCTTTGAATTATATAAGGGCAAAGCTATGGCAGACAAACTCATTCCCACTGAATCCCTGGTGCAATTCTATAAACGCACTGGCCAGGATATTCCACCGGAACTCCTCCATGAATCCGGCAAGGCACATTTTAATGTCCGCGAAACCCTTACCTGCACCCGCAAAACGCCTTTCAACCGCCGCGACTATTTCAAGATCTGCCTTAGCAGCACTACAGGAAAAGGCAGTGGCATACTGCTATATAACGACCAGGAAATACAGCTGAACCAAAGCTGTCTGATCTTTACCAATCCCGCCGTGCCCACTTCCATAGAAGTAACGGCGCCGTTTAACCGCTTTTACTGTTTATTCAACATGCCCTTTATAGAAGGCCATATACCCCGTGATGTACAATATGCCTGCCCTTTGTTCAATCCTGCCGTGCAGCCGGTAATACCCGTCACAAAGGAAGAAAGAGAACGGCTAGGCGTGTACTTCACGCAAATGCAGGTGCTGCAGGCCACCGATTATCCCTTTAAATGGGATATGATCCGCAACCTGCTGCAGCTGCTCATTCATGAAGGCATCCGTTTACAACAAAGCCGCCAGGCGCCGGCTTCCCTGGTGCGCGACCGGCTGGTGAATGATTTCTTTGCCTTGTTGAATCAGCAGTTCCCGGTAGATTCGCCTGAAACTCCTTTGAAGCTATTGACGCCGGCCCGCTTTGCCGACCTGCTGCATGTGCATGTGAACCATTTGAACAGTGTGGTGAAAAAGCATACGAATAAAACCACCCGTGAAATTATTCATGAACGCGTGATCACAGAAGCAAAAACATTGCTGCGCAATACAAACTGGAATATCGCAGAGGTCGCCTACGCGCTTGGCTTTGAATATCCTTCACACTTCAATAAATATTTCAAGCAGCTTACTACTCAAACACCATTGGAATTTCGCATGGGAAAGAAGATGGTGGCAGCCTGAACCCCTCTGGCAGGCATTCGTAAGTTATCTTGATCCCACAAAACGGTCCCAGGCAATATTTGATTTGTATAATCATCCCTTTGAATCGTGTAATTGACATGGGCGCCAGCTGTCCTACCTTTACTGGGCCAATTTAAAACGATTAATATGAGAAGGATCAAAGAATCAAGAACAGGTTTGAACACCATCATGGCGCTGGGCCTTATTCCATTGTCGGGTTTTGCCATGGACGTGTTTATTCCGTCATTACCCGATATGGCGGTGCAATTACATACTTCACCAGCCTCCATTCAGCTTACGCTTTCACTTTTCATCATTAGCTATGGTATTTCGCAGCTGATCGTAGGCGGGTTGATTGACAGCTATGGCCGCTATGTTCCCAACATGGCAGCACTGCTGGTATTCAGTGCGGCCAGCTTTATTATTGCCTGGTCCACCAATCTGCAAATGATCTATGCCATGCGTATAGTACAGGGATTTACTGTGGCGGTGATCGCAATAAGCAAGCGAGCCTTTTTCATGGACGTCTATACAGGAGAAGCATTAAAGAAATACACGAGCATGTTCTCGGTGATCTGGGCCATTGCGCCCATCGTGGCGCCTTTCCTGGGTGGATTTTTTGAAACAACCTGGGGCTGGTCTTCTAACTTCATGTTCCTGGGTTACTTCGGACTGGTGTTCTTTGTGATCGAAGCAGTGATTGGTGGCGAGTCGATGAAAGCGGCACAACCATTCAGTGTACGGTCAACATTGCAAACGTATGGTAAGATGCTCAAAACACAGGATTTTACCTCGGGCATTATAATACTCGGACTAAGCTATGGCATGGTGTTGCTGTATGGCATGTGCAGTCCGTTTTTGATTGAGCATAAGCTGCATTACCTGGCCACAACGACAGGCTATTGTTCATTATTTTCCGGTGTGGCAGTGATGATCGGCGGGTCGGTATCAAGAATGCTGGTGAGTAAACCGTTCACCAAAAAACTGGTGCTGGCCAGTATTGCACAGCTGCTTACGGTAGCCATTATGATACCGCTCACAATCTACTACCACAATTTATTTACGCTGTTAGTATATGTTTTCCTGCTGCACAGCACCGCAGGATTCATCTTCAATAACCTGATGTCGTATTGTTTGATCCGCTTTCCGCAATATGCAGGCAAAGCAAGCGGTTTAACAGGCGGCGGATTTGCAGTGGTGACTTCTATACTGAGCTCTTTTATGGTAAACACTATTTCCATTACCAGCCAGGCTGTACTGGGTGTAGCCTATGGCATTGTAGCTGTGCTTGTTTTCGTGTTGTTGATAAAAACGAAATGGAAGGGGGAAGAAGAAAGGAAAGCAGAGGTAGATGAAGTGGAGGAGGAACAGATACCTGGAATACAATCAATAGCGGTGGAAGGATAATAATTATGTAGTAGTTAGTCTTGTTTTTTTGATGCCGTGCCGTACAATAATGCTGCCCGAAAGATCTTTTTAAGTTGTCTTTGATATGATTCCTCACTTTTACCAGCACTGATCTTCCGGGCAGCTTTGCTCAAACGTACAATTCTACTGTACTTAAAATTCAGATCGCTCTTTTCATCTCATTAATGAACGATCATAATTTAGATGATTGCATATCTTAATCAATGCGGATGCTTTCAATACCTTTTTCCAGGGCATATTCCTTTACACCGGGAACTTTAACGCCTTCCGCACGGAATACGGTCATGTCTGTCATACCTAAAAATCCGAGAAATGCTTTCAGATAAGGCGCTACAAAATCGTTCCCTTTGGAAGGCCCTTCTGAATAGATGCCACCGGAAGACATGGCAACATACACTTTCTTACCGGTGACCATTCCGACCGGACCATTTTCGTTATAACCGAATGTTATCCCCGCCCTTGTAATATGGTCGATCCAGGCCTTCAGCGCGGTGTGGATCGTGAAGTTATAAAGCGGAGCGCCGATCACAATGATATCTGACGCCATTAATTGTTTTACCGCCTCATCCGAGTAGCGTAGCGACTCCTTCGCTTCTACGGTCAATTGTTCACCGGGGGTAAACATGGATTGAAGGATCGTAGGATTCAAATGCGGGATCTCCAGATCGTTCAAATTCACTTCTTCTACGGTGCTACCCGGATACTTTTCGATCACCTTTTCAACAATGGCTTTACTCAGCTTAAAGCTATAAGATTGATTTCCCTGAATGCTGGAAATTAAATGAAGGATACGTTTCATAAACGCCTGATTAAATGTTAGCTACTTCTGCATGGCAGGAACAATCCCCGTTATACTGCACCAAAGCGGTGTTCAGGATGTTGGAACTGCACTTGCAATTATCGCAGGCAAAAGTAGCTGCGCCGGCTGTTGAAAGGATCGTACTTTCCTGAAGGGAAGCGCTTCCCTTCAGGAAAGTGCATATCTTTGGGTATGACGATGATGATTCCCGATACGATGCCCGGTAAAGAAGAATGCGCCAATTCGCTCAGGAATGTATTGGATGCTTTGTACGTTCTTAATGGCAAATGGAAACTTGCTTTGATCCTCAGTTTGGTACAATCTTCCAAACGTTTTAACGAGATCCAGAACGAGATGAGCGGCATATCCCCAAAAGTTTTAGCAAAAGAGCTCAAAGATCTTGAGCTGAATGAGTTCATCAAACGTAAGGTATATCCGACCACGCCAGCGACCATTGTCTACGAAGCAACCGAATATAGCCTGACGCTAAAAAATGTACTGCGTGAGCTCACTGCCTGGGGCGGGCAGCATCGGGAAAAGATCAGGCAAAGTATGCGGCAGAAGCGTTACGAGTTGCGTTAATTTACACTTATCTTGATACAGGTAAAAGTGTGCACCCGATTGAATTATCCAATCTATATTTTCACGCTTGCTTTTCTTCCAGAAAAGCCTTCCTGTAATTTCTTGGATTCATTTTGTAGTAATTAATGAATTGCCGGTTGAAGTTAGAAATATTATTATAGCCGCAGTCATAACAAATGGAAGTAATGGAGCTGCTGGATTCAACTAAAAGCCTGGAAGCTTTTTGCAATCGCAGCTCCTGTAAAAAAAGGGAAAAGCTTTTGCGGGTTCTGAGCGAAAAAAAACGGGAGAAGGCATTTTCATGCATTTCCGCAATAGCGGCTGCTTCAGCAAGTTTTATATCGTTTTCAAAATTAGCCGTTATCCAATCCAGCACTTTGCATAAGCGGGTTGATTCTTTTTCGTTATGCCCGATCATCGGGGCTTTTGTGATAGGTGATACCTCTTCTGAATCTGCTATGATCCTTAAAATATCTAAAAGCGTGATCAACCGTTTTAAACCGGTATCGGTAACAATTTCTCTTAGTTTTTCATTTACGCTTTTCCCGGTTTCACCAAAAATATCCAATCCCGAAACAGCTTTTTGCAATAACAATTTTAAGGTAGCTGCTTCAGGCAGTGATAAAAGATCATTTCCCAGCGAAGATTCCGTAAAATGGATGACAATGGATCTGGCCTTCAGGGCAGAGTTGTTTTCATAATACTCCACATCATTCTTGTAAATGTGCGGAATATTAGGGCCAATAAGTGCAAGATTGCCTGGTTTAAAATCTGAAATATGATCCCCTATGATCCGCTTACCGGTACTTTCTACAATGGTTACCAGCTCATACTCCGGGTGATAATGCCAGGGCGTGGGGTAATAAGCATACTCAAAGTCTCTTACCACAAACGATTCTTTGTTTGCTTTAGGCAAATGTTCCAGCGCAGGTTTCATTACTGATTTTTTAATAGCTAAACCCTTAGTAAATTTAAAGAAATCTTGCTATAATAGTATTTATTGGCTGGTTTAAACTGGTAGTTTATCAAAACAGGCCGCTCTACTTTTATGCCTGTAAATCATCTGCTATGGCAAATTTTAAATTAACACCCAGCCAGGCTGCAGCATACGAAAAAGATGGTTACCTGATCGTAAGGAACTTCATCTCTTCAGAAGAGCTGCACAAACTACAGGAAGTTGCTTTTTCGGATGGCAATATGCACAAACATGCGTTTGACCTGAATGACCAAAGCGGTAAAAAAACAAAACTTACTTTATGGTATTCTCCCGGAAATGACGTGTATGGCTTATTAACCAAAAGTAAACGAATGGTTGATGCCGTTAACCTGCTGATGGAAGGCGATAGCAGTGTTTGTCATTTTCACAGTAAGCTCATGCAAAAAGAGCCTAAAGTGGGTGGCGCATGGGAATGGCACCAGGATTACGGATATTGGTATAAAAATGAATTCCTGTTTCCCAGCCAGATGATCTCTGTTATGATTGCCATTACTGATGCCAACAAGGAAAACGGCTGTCTGCAGGTAATAAAAGAAACACATAAAATGGGGCGTATTGAACATGGATTTTCTGGTGAGCAGGTAGGCGCTTCTCAACATTATGTGGACTTGGTGCTGAAAACAAAGGAGTTGGTATTTGTAGAGCTGAAAGCAGGCGATGCTTTGTTCTTTCACCCTAATTTGCTGCATCGCTCCGAGGCTAATTTGTCTGACAGCCCAAGATGGTCGCTGATATCGGTGTACAACCGCTCTGAAAATGTGCCTTATAACGAACCTTCACAATCCAGCACCATTCCTTTAACGGCGGTGCCGGATGAGGCGTTGCTGGAGTGGGAATCAGGTGATATTTCTGACGCAGCGAATTTTCTCAGGAAGGAGAAGGATGAGGCGTTGAAGTGATGGTTTCTTTCTTAACCAGATCACCGGCCCGGCCTAACCCCTCGCCAGCATGGAGGCTATCATTAATTCGAGCTTTCGTTCATTGTTCTCACTGATCTGGAAATCCGAGAACACGATGCGGCCATGTCCGTCTATCAGAAAATTGGTAGGCTGGCCGCTAACTTTATAGGTTTGTGCAGCCCATTCGGCAGTACCCCGCAAAGGAACGAAGGAATATCCGGTACCCTGCAGAAAAGGCAGTACGTAATCATCCTGGATGGGGTCTACGTTGACAGCGAGGTACGCGATGTTTTTGCCCTGGAATCTTTTCAGCACATTCTCAAAGTGCGGGAACTCAGCGCGGCAGGGGCCGCAACCGGGGAACCAGAAGGTCAGTAACACTACTTTACCCTTATAATCTGCTAAAGCCGCTTTCTTATCGGAAGTATACAGACCTAATTCAAATGCGGGCGCCTGTGTAATGAATTTTTCCCTTGCCTGCCAAATGTCTTTCTCTACCTCGTCGTTGCTCTTCTTTAAGGCGGCGCCTAATTCCGTAAGCGAGGATCGTACCAGGTCATCGGGCGACGTAGACTCTACTGCTATCAGCTTGTGGTAAGCCGCTTGTGTTTGACCGTTTTGATGCATAGTAGTGGCTTTCAGCACAACCAGCTCACTTGCAAAAGCCGAATTACGCGGCGCCTTTAACTGCGCCAGTTGTTTCAACGCTTCCGGGTATTTTTTGGCTTTCAACAATGCATTCACCCGTTCCATGCCCCTCGCCAGCGATTGCCGGAGATCCCATCCGCCATCGGTGCCCATAGCCTTTGCCAGTTCCATTGCTTTGCCGGTTTCACCAGCTTCCAGGTATGTATCGTATAACACACTCATGCCGTTACCGGACCACCAGAATTTACCAGGGTCGTACAACGCACGCAGCTGCTCCAGCGCCTTGATCTTCCCGGCCGTATCACTGGTGTGTATGGCCACCTCGTACAGTCCCTGGGCGCCACGTTCATCATTGGGAAAACGTTTTGCCAGCTCGTATAATTTTGTGCGCCACAAGGCAGGATCTGTATCTTCATAATACCTGATATAATAATATGCGTAATTGGGATCTTCCGGCGCGGCCGCTGAAGCTTTACCCATGTACACATGCGCCGCCTTCTGATCGCCCCAGCGTTCGGCATCAAGATGTAGCATCACCCAAACAGCCGCGTTCCGGGGTTGCAATTCCGCCGCTTTCAACAACCAGGGTTTTGCCTTCGGGCTTTCCACGTTATACAGGTTCAGCCCCATTCCCAGGGGTATAGCTGACGAGCGGGGAAACTGTTTCTCCCAGGCTTCAAGCTGTTGCACGGTAGCTTCTTCTTCATTTCCGGCCACGAAAACATACTGGCGAACCGGCAACAAACTATCAGGATTCGCGGCGATCACCCTTTTCAACGAATCGATCGTGTTCGGCGTAACAGCGATGTCAAGGTCCCAATCTGATTTCACGACAATGGGCCACAGCTTGTCTATCTTTTCGAATTTCCGGTTTATCTGCAACACTTTCAACCAATTGTCTATCACCTTCATGCGTTCGCGTTTTTTGTAGTATGCTTCGCCCAATACATAAGGAAAGCTGGGGGATTGCGGGAATTTTTTCATCCAGGTATGGAATTGCGCTACCGCATCATCGGTTGTACCACCCATAGCGGCAAGGTAAGCACGCAGGGCATTGACACTATCCTTTCGCGATTCTATCACTTTCACCAGTGAATCTACCTGCGCCTGCGCATTACAAACGCAGCAAACAAAAACAACAAACAATAATCTTTTCATAAGTTAATGTTATCGAAGTAATTCATTCAATTTTTTATCCAGTTCTTCGCCGTGCAGATTCTGGGCTATGATCTTTCCCGATGGATCAACCAGGTAGTTCTGCGGAATAGCATGCACCCCGTACAGTTTTGCAGCTGCATTTTTCCAGAATGCCAGGTCCGACACATTCGTCCAGGCCAACCCATCATCATGGATGGCCTTCAGCCATTTTTCCCTGTCGCCGGGGCGATCGAGCGATACGCCCAGCACAGTGAAATTTTTGTCTTTGTACTGGTTGAAGCTCTTTACAAGGTTGGGGTTATCGGCCCGGCAGGGATGGCACCAGCTTGCCCAGAAATCGACCAGCACATATTTGCCCCTGAACGAAGACAATCTTACCGGTACGCCGCTGGTATCATTTTGCACAAAGTCGGGCGCAGGCGAACCAACACCGGTTGTTTTCAGCCTGACTATCTGCTCAGCCATTTTTTTACCAGCCGCCGTGTTCCTTACAGCAGGCGCCAAAGCATTGAACGCAGGCTCCATCTCTTCTGGTTTATACGGCAATGAAAGCACCATAGGAAGCATCTCCAAACTCAGATACGACTCCGGGTTGTCAGCAATAAATTGCTTCACCACTGCTATCTTTTTGTTGGCCACCGCTGCCCACTGCTCTTTCATGCCGGGCATCATGGCTCTTGTGTCGCCCTTTTCTGCGGCGTAGCTGGCATTGGCTTCACTCAATGCCGCAAACTGATCATTAAACGGCTTTAAAGCTGCCCGCAGATTGGTATATTGCTCATTCAGTTTGGACCCCCTGACGATGGCGTTCTTTACAGAATCTTTACCGGTCACCTTAACAGGATTGCTGTCGAGATATACCGTTAGGATGTCCGGTTGCCCATTTGCAGAACGCCCGTCCTGGTGATACAGTTCCAGCGAAGCCCTGGTAGGATACGCTACACGGCCTGAGAATTCAAACCTGCCGTTCCTGAGAATGGCCGAATCAGTTATAATGTTCTCACTGCTGTCTGTATAGCTCAACACTATTTTAGCCGGCACCTTCAAAGCCCCGATCTTACCCGTGATTTGGAAGGGTACCTGTGCCTGCATACACAGCGGTACACAGCATAATAACACCGTTACAAGCTTTCTCATATATCTTTCGATTTGTTATCAATAAGTATTCTGCTGAATGGCCCCATTGCTGGAGATCATTTCCGTTCTTGGCAGCGGCGCTGCAAAACGGCGTGAGTGCTTAGGCAGCGAGTAGGTCTTTACAGGCTGGGTAGACAATACCGATGATAAGGTATAGGGATAAAAGGTTTTCGACATTTCCACGTCATCATTTGGATCATCGTTATTGTTATAGCGGCGTACATCATACCAGCGATGTACGAACGGCATTTCCCTTCTTCTTTCTTCCAGCACTTTTTTGATCGCATCATCTTTACCGGTAGCTGTCAGGTTCACCCAGGGGCCAGGCGTCATACGCTTTACACGCAGGCTGTTCAGCGTAGTCATTGCGCCGCTGAAGTCGTCCGTGCGCGCCTGCGCTTCGGCCTTTATCAACAACATTTCTGCGGTGGTGGGACCAGATGGTATCCTGTCTTTAAAGAAGAAGATGTAACCCGGATAATTATAAGCGGGATCGATCATACCGCGATCGTATGAGTAGCCCTCCACGTAATGATACTGGTAACGGAGGTCATGCGCCTGGTCATACAGGTTCATCAACGCGGTGCTGGGCATATACCACCACGTACCGTAGTCCAGCATTCTGAAATACAGGAACTCGGGCCAGCCGATCATATCAGTAAAGTCTTCCTGGTTATCGTGCGTGTAGGGATATTTTAGCGTAACAGTTTGCGCGTTCGGGCCGGGATTGATGGTCACCACCTCGTCGCGGCCATAACGCATTTGCGTGTTGTAATCAACCAGCATGCTGTACTCCTGCAAGGCCTGATTGGCATATTTCAACGCGTCGGTATATTTGTTCATCGCCAGATAGTAGCGGGCGGCAAAACCATTTACTGCAGCCGTATTGGCGCGCCAATGACGGGGCTTGCCATTTTGTATCAGCGGCATTTTGATCTTCATCGCTTCTGCCAGGTCTGCCTCTATCTGCTCATATACTTTCGACAAAGGCGCCCGTGCAACGGGCTCGTCGAAAGCAATGGTCAGTTTAAGCGGTAAGCCCGGCTCGTCCCCTTTGCTGCTTGAATAAGGCAGGGTGAAGGTATTGGCCAGCTGAAAATAACTGTAGGCCCTTATGAGGTGTGCATCGGCTTTCAGGTTGGCTTTGTCCTCATCGGGACCGGTCACCTTGTCGGCATACTGCAACACCATGTTGGCAGTAAAGATCTTGCGGTATTCGCTGCTCCAAAAGGATTGTCCGGGATCATCCATGAGGTACGCCGTATCCCACGTGTTATACTGAACGGTAATGGGCGAAAATATGCCCTGCCTGGCATCATATATGGGAGTGGTCAGGCCATAATCGTCTGTACTAAGTATGGCAGTATTATTGCTCTCGGCGTAAAACTGCTCGTAATCGTTGAGCAACGCATTCAGCTGGCTGGTGGTTGTCACCACCAGGGATGACGTTTTTGACGGCCGCTCGTCCAGGAATTTGTCGCAACCCGGCAGCAGGCCGGCGGTGAGCGCTAATGCAATACAATTTTTTATGATCGTTTTCATTCGACAGCAGTTAAAAGATTAGAAATCGAGCCGCAGACCCAGTGTTAGTTTAGGCATTGGTTTCAGCGTACCCAGAGGGTATTCGGGATCTTCTTTGGCATCGTTCTTATACCAGGTATACAGGTCGTTAGCCTGCGCATAGAACTGCAGGCTGTTGAGCTGCATTTTTCTCAGCAATGACTGCGGGATGGTATACGCCAGGCTCACTTCCTGCAGGCGTACATGCGAGGCGCTCTCCGTCAGGTAACTAACATATTGGTGAAAGCTGGACCAGAAATAATAAAGCGGCTCAACGGGAGTTAGCGGCAACGGTATTATTTTGCCGGGATCGCCGTTGACTACTTCACTGAGCTTGCTATTGGGTAGTACCCTGCGCGTCCTGTTTGACGGGTAGTTAAATCCTTTACGCTGAAATACATGGCCGAATTTCCCGGTAATGATAAAGGAGAAGTCGAAATCATACACTTTAAACGAGTTGATGAAACCCAGTGTATAAGGCGCAACGGTGGTACCCATGTTCAACAGATAGGTACGCGCGTCACCCGGCACACCGGAGGTGAAAGTTACCGGCGCCTTGCCGGGTCCTAACACGGTCGGTTGCCCGTTCTGCACACCTGAATATTCAAAACGCCATAAGGTATTGGCATCCATGCCCACCACATAGGCGCCGTAGCCGCCATTCAACAGATCAGGTGATGAATAGTTGGCCAGGAAAAGGTCGGTGATACGGTTCCTGTTGTAAGAGAAATTCAGATTGCCACGCCATACGATGTCATCGTTTCGTATAGGCAATACCGTTGCCAGCTCTAGCTCAATGCCTTTGTTGGTCATTTTGGCATTGTTCAGCTTTTGCGAGGTGGTACCATTCACAGCGGGGATCGACAGCTGCGCAATCAGGTCCCGTCCTGCTTTATGGTACACATCGACCTTACCGGACAGGCGGCCATTGAACAGGCTGTAGTCGACGCCCAGGTTCCAGGTGCCTGTTTTTTCCCAGCGCAATGTGGGGTTGCCGTAACTGCTGATGGTAGCGGTATAGTCATTGGTCCAAGTGTTGGGGGTAGCAACAGTTGCGATCAATGGCATGAAGGCGGTAAACTTATCCACGTTTCCATTGTAGCCATAGGTGGCGCGCAGCCTCAGGTGATCGAGCCAGGTAGTGCCGTTCAGGAATTTTTCGCTGGTAAGGTTCCACAGGCCGCCGATACTCCAGAAAGGTGCATAGCGGTATTTCGGATCGTCGGTGATAAGGTTGGACGCATCTGTACGATAGCTTCCTGAAATGGTGTAGCGCCCGCCGTAGGTATAGGCCAGGTTAGCATAAGAAGAGTAGTAGCGTTCGGTAGTATAATTGAATGAACCAGTGTATGAGAAGGTCTGGTTATTGCCCAGCCAATTTGTTATAGGCGAAAAAATACCGCCCGGCCCGTTCGGGAAAGTACCTATGGTAAGGGTTTCGTCGTTGTAACCATAGGTAGTGGGATACCCATACAGTTCTGCCACCGTGCTGTTTACTTCGAAACCCGCAGCCAGGTTTATTTCGTGTTTGCTTCCAAACGCGCGGTTGTAGTTCAGCTGGTTCCTGAAGTTCCAGGATTCTACTTTGTTCCTCGACTGGTTGAGTATACTTCCTTTGGGCAGGTTGGGTATAAGGGTGTTGGTGCCCTGGTTCCAGGTTGTTGCTTCATTCACTGTCTTTCTTACATAAAAACTATTTTCATCGCGCAGGTAGCGGTTGTTGCTGTTGAAGGTTTCGTATTGTATGCGGCTGTTGATGGTAAGCCCCTTGACCAATTTAAAAGTAAGCCCGGCCTGCAGCCTTGCATTGAGCTGCGAAACGCTACTATCCCGGCTGTGAATTTCCTGTATGGGATTGTAGCTCCAATCGCTATACGGGAATTTATCCATTGGCACAAACCGCTGCAGGATGGGCGTATAATACTGGCTGATGTTGGTGTAGGACCCGTTGGGGTTCACCAGCATTTCATAGGGGGAAAAACTGTTAATGTCCGCCAATGTAACACCATCATAGCGGCTGCGTGTGTGTTGTACCATCGCGCTCAGGTCCACATCCAGCCATTTGGTGATAACAGCCATGGTGCGGTAATTGAGCATATAGCGCTCATAGCCGGTTTCTTTGAAGTTAGATTGGTTCTTTTCAAACAGCAACGACAAGGCATTGCTCATCTTACTGGAAGAACCATATAATGTAAGATTGTATTGCTGGTTAATAGGGTTGGCCAGCAGGTTGTCTTTGATCTGCTGCCTGTTATCCTGTGTTCTTAACCGGTTCAGGATGGAGTCCCTTTGCGCCAGCGTGATGTAGCCCAGGAATTGTTCGCTCATGGCTACGGTAGCCGGCGACCAAACCTTATTTACATTGCTGTTCAATGCGCCGGAATTAGGCAGGGCGCTCCAGTTGTTGAAAGCCTTCATTTCATAGTCCACCGTTTCGGCCGATGAGGCCAGCGGACGCACATAATCCAGGTCCATCTTCTTCCCTACCCTGGTAAAGGCAGAGAACTCCACTTTCAGCGGCGTACTCTTTTCGGCGCTTTTGGTGGTAATGACAATAACGCCATTAGCTGCACGGGCGCCCCAGATAGAGGCGGCGGCGGCATCTTTCAGCACGGTGATGCTTTCCACATCGTTCGGGTTAATACTGCTGAAATCACCCTGTATGGCAAATCCGTCCACTACCACGAGCGGCCTGGCATTGCCATACAGGCTGGTTTGCCCGCGTATTTCGAATGAAGGTGTGCCATCCGCATCCATGGAGCGGGCCTGTACCCCGGCTACCGCGCCGATAAGGCGTTGCGATATATTGATGGAGGGTTTGTTCAGCTGTGCTCTACTGACGGTGCCGAAAGAGCCGGTAGCGCGTTCTTTCGGTATTTTTTGATATCCGGTAGTAACGATTGCAACTTCATCCAGTTTTTGAACATCAATATTCATTACTGCAAGGATACTTTTACCACGGAAAGGCACTTCCCTGGTTTGATAGCCTACAAAACTAATGAGTAGCATTTCATTGCCATCCTGCTTCGGAAGTATAAAATTCCCTTCCGCATCCGTAGTCACTCCAATATTAGAATTCTTCAGCTTAACGGTTGCGCCGGGTATAGGCGTGCCGTCTTCAGCGACTACCTTTCCAGTGATCGTAGTATCCTCTGCGGAAAGAGAAGGCGCCACCGGTTTAAATGCGGCAGCTGGTTTAGCAGATAAGGCAATAGACTTCCCTGTGATCTTGTAAGTTAGTGGCTGATCCTTCATCACCTTGTCCAAAAACTCCGTCAAAGCCATGTTCCGGGCTACGATCGTTACCGGCTTGCCGCTTTCCAGCAGCTCCTGCTTGCCAAAGACCAGGTAACCGGTCTGCTCTTTGATGACGGAAAAAATTTCTTTCAAGGTAAGGTCCTTGCCGGTAAGGGTAACTGTCTGCGCCGAAGTAGAAGCCTGGACTTGCAGCAATGCAACAGTCAGTAAAAGTGCAGTTAATCTCATGATCCTTCCGATTTTGGTCCGGGATGCCGTTATGGACATGACAATCCAGTCATCCCGCCTGGTGCGGGATAAACAGTTTTTTTGCATAAATTGCAGTCGTTTGCTTGTTAATAAATTGGTTGATATGCCTTTTTTGAAGACAACAAATACTTACCGGTAGTGGTCCCAACACTACCGTTTTTTTGCCTCCCTACTTATGATGATTATTCAATGTCATTTCATCAGCACCAATTTTCTACCCGCTTCCAGGCGGTAGTGGAACCCGGCATTGCCCAGGATCTCCAGCACACCTCCCAGGGCCAGATTCCGGTCGATCTCCCCAAATACTTTCACGTCCTGCACGCCTTCTTCATACGCCACGTCTATATCATACCAACGCTCCAATTCTGCCATCGCCTGCCTTACCTTCATTCCGTCAAAATTAAACACCCCGTTTTTCCATGCCATGACGGCAGCGAGATCGATATTACCGGTGACCTGTAATTGCCCGGCACCGCCGGCCAGCGCCTGCTGGCCGGGGCGGATGGCGATACCGCTATCAACCTGCCCTTGCCGGGCTACTTTTACGCGGCCTTCCAGCAGCGTGACTTTCGTTTGCTCCTCATAGGCATGCACATTAAAATGCGTGCCCAATACCATAGTATTCACACCGTTTGCCGTCACTATAAATTGCCGGGCCGCATCTTTGGCCACTTCAAAATATCCCTCTCCCTTCAACTCCACTTTTCGCTCATTGCCCACAAAGGCTACCGGGTAAGTAATGGAGGAACCAGCATTGAGCCAGATACGTGAGCCATCGGAGAGCTGCATGTCCACTACCTTACTGCCACGCGGGTTGGTGAGGGTGTTGTACTGCATTTCGTGGAAGGTTTCCCCTGTAGCCGACTGGTAGGCCACCTGGCCGCCGGCCAGTTTCACGAGCCTGATACTTCCCTGTTGGGCCAACAGGCCGCTGGAGAGGCTGTCCAGGGCTATCACCTGCCCACTGGACAATGTCACCCTGGCCTTTGATACCTGCGGCGCAGGTATATTGCTGGCGCCCTGGGCAATCGTGGCGGGATGATGAGCAGTACGGTTGCGCAGCACGGTGATAAGGGTCGTTGTCCCGATCAGCAGGACTACGGCAGCAGCCCAGACCCATCTCCGTAACAGGAATACTTTGCCCGCACCCGTTTCCAGGCCCGTATGCGCCAATACCTGCTCCCTGATCCGGGCATCGGCCTGTGCAGATAATTTCAGCCCCGAGGCTTGCGCCTGCCGGGCTGATAATTCCTGTATCGCCGGATCATCCAGCATTTCTTTATATATATCCGGATACTGCCCGATGAATGACAACAACGCTTCGGCCTCCTCAACGGTGAGCTCATCCCGGATAAAACCGGCCAGTAGATCTTTGTAATATGACGTTGGATGGTCCATATTCTATATACAGACTGTGAGAGGCAGGAAAAAAGACTAATGGAATCCGGACTTTTTTAATAAAAATCCGGGCCGAGCAACAGGAGCAGGACCGCCAGCTTGCCATATTGTTGCAAATAGCTGCGCAGCAGCGCGATCGCCTGGACCATGTGATTGCGGACAGTATTGGTGGAGAGGCCAAGCTCGCCGGCTACTTCCTCGTAGCTTTTGCCTTCCCGCTTGCACATTTCATAGATGCGGCGGCGTTGGGGCGATAGCGTGGCCAGGGCCTGTTCCATGAGCTGGATGTTAGGGGAGTCTTGCTCCGCAAATGGGTCCACCGGGCCGGCGGTCACCTGGTAATGACGCAGCAGCCGGTCTTTAAACTTCTGATCCCTGGCCATTTCCAGGTGCACATCGTAGGCCCGGTTATGACATACCCGGAACAGGTAAGGACGAAAATCTTTTTTGATCGCGATCTTATGCCGGGCGTCCCAAATGCGCACGAACACATCTTGCAGGAGGTCTTCTGCCACATCGGGCAATTTCACCAGGGACATCGCGTAGGCATATACTTCATGGCGGTACCGGCTGTACAACTCGGCAAAGGCCAGGGTGTCGTCCTGCTGCAGGCGTGCCAGCAACTGAATGTCCGTGTATGTTGCGTACCTATGAATAACGGATGGTTGATTTTTCCAAAAATACACTTTTCACCAAAATCCGTGTGAAGCTTCTGTAAAATGGAATAGTCCTTTTTTTATCCAGGTCAGTCTTTATCTAAATATTCCATCGCTTTTTGACATCATTAACCAACCATTTCCATTCAGTTTTCGCTAAACCGGCTCTTCGGAGCCGGTTTTTTCCACTTTGCATCATCCTGCTGTGTCTAGGGCTGGCCGTGACAGTGCAGCGTAAACACAAGATGAAATAGTTACATATCTTTGCAGCATTCAGATAATATGATCGCTAAATAGATTTCAATACATGAATGATAGCTGGCAATTAAAATTGTACAATGATATTGAGCTGTATTTACGGAAGATAAAGGTAGCTGCTGAAATTACACAGGATATCAGGCAGGACGTTTTTTTAAAAGCGCATCAATACATTGATACACTGAAGAGTGAGGAAAAGCTGCTATCCTGGCTAAGGGTAATTGTATATAACAGTGTCATCGATCATTACCGGAAGAAGGGTAAAAATTTTCAGTTACCAGATCAAAATGAAGAGGAATATAATGAAGGCAATGTTTATTTGCTAAAGTGCATCTCTTTACTGATAAAAACATTGCCGGATGAACAGAAGGAAGTGATGGAAGCCATTGAATTAAATGGGATAAGTCAAACGCAATTTGCAAAAATGCACAATTTGCCATTGAGTACCGTTAAATCAAGGGTACAAAGGGCAAAGAAGAAGATAAACGATACGGTGAAAAATAGCTGCTTCCTGAGGTTAGACAAATATGGGAACGTAACGGATTATGTGCCGCCGAAAGAAATAATGTAAAGGATGCGTCTTTTTCTTTGTATGTACGTCCATTGGATATACATAAAATATGAAAAAGATGCTTTTGATCATTTTTGTTGCTGTAGCAACGCTATCGGTGTGTTTGTTTTTTTATACCTATAGATGGAACCTGATCCATCCCAACCACTCCGGCACCATCCATATAGATGGCTATGAACGCTTCTTCATTTATCATGTTCCCAAAAATGTACAGCCTAATCCAAAACTGATCATTGCTTATCATGGTTCCCGCTTGAAGCCGTTTTTGATGCAGATATTCACTGGCCATGAGTTTGATCTGCTGGCAGATAATTTCGGGGAAGCGATCATCGTGTATCCTCAGGGGTATGGTGACAATTGGAACGATTGCAGAAAAATGGCCCCTGTCCCTGCAAAGAAATTAAACATAGATGACGTGAAATTTACAGAGCAGCTGATAGCCTATTTCAAAAGAGTATATCAGGTTGACAAAGTGTATGGTGTAGGTTATTCCAATGGAGGAACAATGGTATTCCGGCTTGCGGCAGAAAGACCGGATTTGTTTACGGCATTTGCTACCATCAGTGCTAACCTGCCCACCGATGATAACAATTTAAATCCGGCCGTAAAAACACCCGTTTCCATAATATCGATCTTTGGCAGGAAGGATCCAATTGTTCCATTTGAAGGAGGCAGGATTGTTTTAGATGGACGTGATTGGGGAACGGTAAAGAGCGCAGCGGAAACGGTTGCCTTCTGGAAGCAGGTAAATCAGGGAGAGCTGGCTGGCGAGGAAAAGACAGGACCGGTGACCAGAAAAACGTATTATTCGCAGACTACCCGAAAGAAACTGTTGTACATCGGTATTGATAACGGTGGGCATACGATTCCAAACAGGCGTTTTAGGATACCAATAAAAAAGCTGGGACCGATGAGTGGAGATGTGGATGCTCCTGCAGAGATTTGGGAATTTTTTAAGGGTCTTGATTAATGTTCTTTAGATATCAACTCACCCGGCGACCGGAACAGGACTTTTAAACTCCCCTGACACACTTTATGTAATGCTACCTACCGTAGATAGTAGCGTATTAAGAGTTTAATTATTTGCAAAAAAATAACGCCACCGTCTTCCAGTGGCGTTATTTGTCTTTAGTGGAGCTGGCGGGAACGCTGAAATTCAACGAAACCCTTGCCCATAATAGCTTTTATGTTATTACACCTTCAATGTAACCGATTTTGTACCCTAAAATGCAAATCCGCTAACAAAGAAGGCTAAAAACCTTCTAAGTAGAGCCCTCGAGCCGATTAAATTCAATGAGATCCGCTGCCACACTGAGATTTGCAATGTTACCTTCCTTTTCACCGAATTAGCCACCGTATTACAGACATAAAAAAGCGCGAAATAGCCAAATAGCAAAGAATAATATCGGCTCTAAATTACTAAAAAAGGTTATAAATTCAAGTAAAGTTTGCTGTGGTTTAAATTGCCATTAGTCTCCACCCTAAGCGTTATCACAAAGAGATGAGATAGGAAGTACCTTTAAAAAATTAATTTGCCTCGCAATGTATTAAAATAAATTACAATAAGTATATGCGCAACTAGCACTGCCCATAAGTGAAGTATGTATTTAATAACCAACACAATTATCCCTGTAATTTTGAAGGAGCCTGCATCTTTGAATTTCGGATAATGTAATTGTGTGCGTAACCAATTGACCAAAGCTATCAACTTGTAACTGTCAAAATCAGTCGACATGAGAAAGATTTTATTCTTGCTTATATCGGTTGCATGTAAATCCATGCTGTATGGCCAAAATAAAATTCCGACTATCTGTTCTGAAAATATCTTTCTAGATAGGGATAGCTTGGTTCTAATTTCAATTACCGATAATTGCGTCGCCTATAAAAACTATTGCACGAACGCAACAGCCTTTTTGTTAAATTATATAAACAGAAAGATTGCTTACAATTATTATCCTGTTAAAAGAAATAATATATTCCCAGGACCTCCAGTTGCCAATAGGGGCTTAGTTGACAATTATAGAATAGCCGATCCAAGTTCTGGTCATACTGTTTCAGAAATCGTATTCTATCCATTAACCTCAGGGCATGGTTTCAAAACGAAATATGCTTTGCCTCCACACTGGAGGTACAGTTTTCAAATACATAAAATACCAGCTGACAAGGAAAGACTTGTGCAATCAAATTTAGATACCTTAATAAAAATAGGATTATATGATAAGATCAAAAAGGAAATAGAGTTTTCCGTTCCATTTCTTGTCACTTCTGATCAGTTTGCAAGTTATATTCAATCATATGACCTAACTGATACTGCTATACTGAATGGAATAAACATGGATTTAGAATCGAACATAGGAAAGCCGGGAATGAGCGCTGAAGAATTAGCTGAATATCCAAAGAAAAAAATAGAAAATGCCCCACCCACCAAGTTATGGGTAGAATGTTATATACCTATTGACAGTAGCGACATACCAGTTGGAATACCTGAAAGAAATGTGACTCCTGTAGCGGTGCAAACAAAAAAAGGATTGTACGTATACAGTGAGACTATTGAACCGGCTCTTTTTGCCGGGCCCGGTTTATTTACTCAATTTGAAAATCCTGTGTTTGACTTAAGTGCATGTAAAAACTTGGATTTCGCATATCAGAAAGTTATCGAAATATTTAGGGAAGAAATCTCAGAGCAATTTAGGAATTATCCTCTGCACGCTGATTTAATTACAGGCTTAGCCCCTAACCAATTGAGATTTGAACGAAGATTCGAAGAAAGCAATGTACTGAAAGGGTTCAGTGGACCTTACTACGAACTATCAACCTATACAATTAATTTCTGGAGTGGCCCCAAAGGTATTCATATAAACTCTGGAGCTGGGTATCAAAATTCAGATGCTTACAGAAAAAATTATCGTAATGATCATATATTTTTAGTGGAGATGACAGCTCTACAAATTAATGTGGGTAAAAAAGGAGGTTATCCTGAACCTACAAATGATCAATACTCGGCTTATGCAAAAGAAGTAAGAAAGGCTTTATTAAATGCAGTTGAGAACACTACAAAACAGCTTAATGGTAAATTCAATCAAAATACTGGAATCGGTATAATTACATTAAATTGATAATCTATGAAAGCAAACAGCATTCGCAATTTTTTGGGACTTTTTTATTTGGGCACCACAACTTTACTAGGTGCTTTTATTTTAATATTTGGAGAGTCACGAAATATTCTTCCTATATCTAAAACTGATGCCAATAGTTCTTTTCAAATAATAATTCCCACTTTCATCGCTCAGCTCACTATAATATTTCGCTGGTATGCAAGTCCACCGAAGATAGAAAATGATGACATAAATATACCAAGATGGGTTGTTATTGCCCCTCCCATTTTAGCATTATTGATACTTATAGGAACAATTCTATTAATCGCCGCTGACAATGGAGCATCATTAGAAGGAGGACAAATTTTTAAAAACATTGTAACTTTTATCGTAAGTATTTTAGGTGCTACTACTGTATTCATAGTCGCAAGAGTATTTGGTGAAGCTAAAAAAGATGTTCTTGACAACATAGCTAAAAGCTCCGTACAGAATGGGGGGGGTGGCCATGTTGGAGGATAATCCTCAATATTAAAAAGCCGATTGGTCGAAAGTGGAATAACCTGTGGATTTAACCCCTCTACCAACGTCGCATGACCCCTTATGAAGATATTTTTAATAGAGAACTTCTCTATTCTATCGAGATATTTTTAACACAATGCAGTTATGAGGTATAGCATTTCAAATAAAATTGGTGCAAATGGTCAATTGCGGCTGGTGTGAATGATCAATGTAAAAGAGCAGGGATGTCTAAAAGTACTAAATTAATGCCGACAGTTAGAAAAGAAAAATGCGTAGAAAAACAAACCTACTCTTGACATTTCAAAATAAGCATTATAACTTTAAGAGAGATAGACAGAATCTACTTCCTATACTCGGTCGAACGTAATCAGTAGAACTTAAAATTTAAGCTTAACGCTATTTGGCCAGCCGATTACGCATGCCCGCTTTTGATTCTAGTAAATGATGTTCAAGATAGAAAGAAAGGGGTGATTTACTACTAAAATCATACCCATCTAAGATGCATTGTGCTTAAATTTAAGTAAACACAATCGCCCGATACCTGAAACGTTGTGATAAGTACGTAAGATCAGATTCCTGCTTTGATAAGTCTTAATCGTTATTGAAATAAATCAAACATTTTTGTATGTTCTCTCAAAACCCCAATTGGAAGCTTTCAACCTTTGTTTTTTTTTCAGTTATAATCTCAAATCAACCTTGTTTCTTGATGGCCCAAACAAGCGGTCCATCAACTCCCGAAATTCAAAGGTTCACACCCAATTCAGCTAAACAAATGGTGAATATGTTTTCGGGCGATCTCAATTATAATATCAGCTTGCTGGAGCTCGATGGCGGCTATCCTATCAATATCAGTTATTCATCCGCCATCGGTATGACTGAAGAAGCCAGCGCTCTAGGGTTTGGATGGCAACTCAACATCGGCAGGATCAACAGAACGGTGAGAGGATTGCCCGACGACTTCAATGGTGATGTTATTCTAAGAACACTTTCGCAACAAAAAGAATGGACAATTGGGTTGGGTGCAGGCGTAGATGCAGAAATATTCGGTTTGCCAATTGGTGTGGGTGTATCCGGCGGTCTCACGTTTTCGAATATGCGCGGAGTTGATATCGCCACCAACCTGGGTGTAAAGTTTGCAAAGGATATCGGAGGGACAAAATTGTCTGCCGGTCTTAATATTGGTATCAGCAACAACGAAGGAGCCAGTATTTCACCCAACATCGGATTGCAATACAGGGATTTTTCACTACAGGCTGGCGCAACCATCAGCTCGATGGAAGGAATCAAACAATCGGGCTTTTTGCTCAACTATAATAAACTTCAACAGTACGGCTCTGCTTCTTTTCCACTTACTATGGCGCGAACTCCCTTTACACCAAAGATTGAATTTCCTGTAAATAATAATTCAGGCAGTTTCAAATTCAGGTTTGGAGGTGAGATCTGGGGTTTCTCTGGAGGAGCCGAGGTATACGGCAATGTTGCGATACAGGATCACCCCGTGCAGCAACGCCCACTCAATTCATTCGGCTATTTATATCTCCAGAATCAATCGTATAGAAATAGCATTATGGACATTGGGACTGAAAAAGAATCCCCAGTTTTTGAAGAAGATAAAAATCTTTCGATTACCTATTTGGCAAATGATGTTTTTTCTGTTTCCGCACAGGGCCTTTCTGGAACTTTTCGCCCGTTCAGAACAGATGTAGGTATTATACACAATGAAAACATGGAATCAAATAGTGTGGGTGGAAGCCTGGGAGGTGAGGTCCATACGGGCGGCTATGCACAAGTGGGTATCGATGTTACTGCTAATCTTACCAATACAAGTTCTGGTGCATGGGATAATAATAACAACTTGACAAGCATTTGCCAATTTAGCACAGGTGTAAATGGCTTGCCTGTTTATTTCAAAAGTGTGGGTGAAACAACCGTATTCACAAATAGTAATGCCCTTGATGCATTGGGCGGAACAACTGCAGCGAGCTTTACTGTGCGCGAATCTATTTTGGAGAATTCACTAAATGGTAACCAGTTGCAGGCAAAAAATATAGGCAAAAGACCCGAAGCCACCAATATATCTTTCCAGTTTCTCACTGCACTTGAAGCATCACAGGCGAGAAAGCCGCTGGTGTATTATAAAGATCATGGCGCCAATAAAAAAATTGTGGAATTGCCCCGGTACGATAATGTTACCAGGAAACCCCATCATGTTTCATATATTACCATTACTAAAGACGATGGAACAGTATATGAATTTGGTATTGCTGCATACAACACAATACAAAAAGAAGTTTCATTCAATATCGATGTTACAGAAAATCCAGAAAGCAATTTATTTAATAAAACAATCGGCTTTAATGCAGGTACGGATAACACTTCAGGTAATAGCCATGGGCTCATTCATTATTTTACTTCTACCGAAACTCCACCTTACGCGTATGCATATCTTTTAACCGCAGTGTATTCCGCCGACTATGTCGACTTAACCGGCGATGGACCTACGAGAGATGACCTGGGTACTTACACGCGCTTTAATTATACATTGGAAGATCCTCATTTTAAATGGCGGACTCCTTACAAGGATGCAAATTATAGCGCCGCTAACCTGTGCGATACGAAAGATGATATGGCCAGCTATGTATATGGGGAAAAAGAAATTTGGATGATACATAGCATCGAAACAAAAAATTACATGGCCGAATTTTTCAATTCGTCAAGAGACGACGCTTATGAAGTAAAAGGTGAAGAGGGTGGTATTGATGAAGGTGACTCATCACTTAAAAGAATCGATTCGATTAAGCTGTATTCGATGGCGGATTATAATGGAACCGATCCTGTTCCAGTCAAAACTATTTTTTTTACTTATAAGTATTCGCTTTGCCCTGGTTTGCCTGCAAGTAAAACGGGCGAAGGTAAACTCACGTTGAAAAAAATTGCGTTCCAGTACGATAAATCACAAAAGGAAACGCAGAGCTATTACACCTTTCAATACAATAATGAAAACGATCATGCTTTTGGATACAATGAAACAGCGATCGACGTATGGGGGAACTACAAGAAAATAAAAGCAGGTACCAACAACGTAAGATTTCCTTACACAACACAAAATAAAGTGGATGCAGATGAAAACGCGCAGGCCTGGGATCTTATAAAGATCACACTTCCTTCAGGTGGTGCCATAGGAATAGAATATGAGGCCAAAGACTATGCATTTGTACAAAATAAGCAGGCCATGCAAATGTATGAGGTGAAAGGGTTTATGAATGGTGCAAATAAAACGTACAACTTATATGAGAACGATGGCACTCAAAACAAAACACTTGTTGTTGATGTTGGAAAAAACATTTCTGGCATTAAAGATTTTTCAAAGTATTTCAAGGAAGGAGAAAAGTTATATATCAATTGCATTATCACCGCAGGAAAAAATGCAAATATCGACAAGGAAATAGCGAGCGGTTTTTTCGACGTCGATTTTAATTCGATAAAGCCCTTTGGCCCCTCACAACCTTCATGGATAAAAATAGACCTGATCGATCCGAAAGCGAATCCTGTTTCTCATGCGCTTTGGCAAAAGATGAGAAAAACGCTTACACATATATTGTATCCACCGGTAATTAAGCCCGATGCAGGCGTTGTAAATAATGTGATGAGCGTAGTAAAAGATATTCCATCGACGCTTAGTGAACTTATCGGTTTCTTCAACAGCTATGAAACAAAAATGATGGATAAGGAGCGAGGCAAATGCCTTGATAATCAATATGCATCATTCGCAAGATTGTATAACCCTGATGGAAGAAAATTCGGTAGCGGTAGCAGAGTTAAAAAAATTACGCAGTACGATAATTGGGATTTGATGACCGGCGGATCATCGGATGCTGCTGTATATGGACAGGAATATTCGTACGACATGCAATTGAACGGCAGCAAAGAAACCATCAGTTCGGGTGTGGCCACGTATGAACCTATCGGCAATGAAGAAAATCCTTTTGTCCTTCCCACAGGAGGCTTTAATAATGCCAATGCGCTTGCACCTGAATTGTATTATTACAAAACAGAACCGTTTGGAGAATCATTTTTTCCTGCACCCAGTGTGGGTTACAGCCTTGTAACCGTACGCGACCTTCACGATAAAACTGTAACAAAAAATACAACTGGGCTTGAAACCTACGAGTATTATACAGCAAAAGATTATCCTGTAATCACCAGCAGAACCACCAAACAGGGAGTTCCTGTTCAATCTGTAAGTCCATTTTATTCTTTGAAAAAATATACTGCTTCACAGGGGTTTTATGTCGAGATCAATGACATGCATGGAAAAATGAAAGCGCACAAAGTATACTCCTCGCTCGATGCGCGTGCACCACTATCTGGAGTAGAATATATCTACAAAAATGCAAATGGTACATTGAATAATATTGTTTCTACCATCAACTCCACCACCGGAAAAATTTCGCACGCCAGCCAGGTAGGCATCGACTACGATTTCAATATTGCTACCGATGAAACAAGAAGTTTGGTAAAAAGTCCGGCACTGCAATTCAATATCGATGTCATTCCTGCAGTATTGGGTATTCCTTTTCCTGTTCCCAGTTTTCTTCCCTTTTATTCGGAAAATTTATTGCAGTACCGAGGTGTGACCACTACTAAATTATTATATCGAACAGGTCTTGTAGATAGCATCATTGCATACGACAACGGCATTTCCACCAGCACAAAAAATATTTTGTACGACGACAGCACTGGCCAGGTTATAGTTACCACAGCCAACAATGAATACAACCGGCCTTACTTCACCACCAACTTACCTGCGCACTGGTTTAATGAGGGCATGGGGCCGGCTTCGGTAAATGCAAATAAATCATTCACAAATTTTTCAACCGCCAACGTCGACAAAGAACCTGCATTTCATGAAGGAGATCAATTACTGTTGGTAGCCAACATACCATCAAAGGCATGGGTGTTTAAAAATTCAGCAGGCAAAAAATCCATTATCGATGAACAGGGCAATCTGGTGAATAATACATTCGACATTGTTCGCATTATTCATTCCGGCAGAAAAAATATGCAAGGTGCTTCAGCCGGACAGATCATTACCTCAGCCGACCCTTCAGCTGGAGACAAGCTGTTATTTTTAGATACAACTGTAATCGACGCAACAGCCATAGAATATAATGAATACTGGCAAAGCTATTATGCTATTCATCCTCTCATGACCCGCGATTCCTGTCTTTGCCGCGGAGAAGACTTTAACCTGAATGGCTATAAGATCATTCTGAATAATGATGGCTCCATCCGCACTCCTTCAAGCGCTTCCATTCATCTATCTGAGATCAATGATATTTTTCCTGGCAAATGCGGCAATATTAAAATAGTGCTCGATAATGGTTTTACAAACTGGAAACCTTGTTTTGATACCGCAACAATCAGCTTCAGCAATTTCAGACCGCTGGTACCGCCTGGATTTTGCACCTCCACGTCAACGGCGACCGGCAATTATACTATCACATCAAATTGCGATGGTGCATCGACAGTCATACAACGTGGAACTTTTACTTTTTCAGGAGGATGCTTATTAGTTTCCTGTCATGATGCATCCACGCATGTTACAAATCCTCTCATCTGCAACGTACCAGTGAACACTCCTGTAAATCCTTACATGTTGGGCATACTTGGCAACTGGCGCCCGCGAGCCACGTATCATTATATCACAGAAAGAACATACCCTTCTAAAAAATTTATGAAAGACTTGGGAGGATACAAGAACTTCGCTTTATGTCTCTCTCCGATCAACGGTTTTTTATTCGGCAGCTCTATCGATAAAACAAAATGGCAGACAAAAGATAAGGTTGTGGTTACCGACCCGCATAGTAAAACCCTGGAATCACTCGACGCTTTAAAAATACCGCAAAGCCAATTGATCGGTTACGGATATAATTTGCCAGTAGCCACTGCCGGCAACGCGAACTATTATGAAATAGCGTTCGACGGATTTGAAGACTACGATTACCTGAAAAGTATTCAATCTCCTTTATCGGGCTGTTCGATACCACCACATTTTAAATTCGAGAACATAACAGGCGGCAGTCGGATTACCGAAACAGCCAGTCATACAGGAACAAAAAGTTTGTGGATCGAAAAGGGTTCGCCAGTATCGATGGAGCGAACAATTGACAATGAATGTAAGTATCCTTTTGATCGCGACAAGTATGATGCCCCCCAGTATTTTTTGAACAAGTGTGATATAGTAAGTCAATTCTCACCTGTGCCGGGTAAGGAATATGTGATCAGTCTTTGGGTAAATGAACAGCGCACAAATAATGATCTCGACGCATCTCAACCATTGTTGAGTATCGAGTTTCGCGACTCAAAGAACAATCCTATCGGCATCGCTCTATCATTACGATCGAAGGGACCGATCATCGACAACTGGCAATTGCTGAATGAAAATTTTACCGTGCCTGCAAATGCCGCGAAAGTGAGCATACAACTTTTCAATTCCAACGCAGGCATGTTTGTAGATGATATCAGGATACAGCCATTCAGTTCAAGCATGAAAGCATACGTATATGACCCCGTGAAACTTCGAGTGATGGCGATACTGGATGAACAGAATTTCGCGACATTTTACGAATATGATAATGAAGGACAATTGACGAGAGAAAAGAAGGAAACTGAGCGAGGCATAATGACGATAAAGGAAGTGCGGAGTGCAAAACCGAAATCAGAAAAATTAGGATTTTGATTCATCAACGGCAAAAAATTATGAAAAGCTTTTTACTGTTGTCCTCCGTCCTGTTACTGCAGTTTATTTCCCACGCTCAACAGCAACTGGTCGACGGAGGTAAAAAAAACTTGGCAGAAATGTCTGCTTCGCAAGGGACGGGTATTTTTTCGAGCACGCACAAAACTGTTGCAGGTGCAAAGGATATACATCTTTTTCATGTGCTTACATTGGAGATCAATACTCCTGCTCTTACTCCCTTATTGAGAGCAAAGAATTTTTCTGTTATTGCGAAGTTTACTGTCTCTACAGGTAATAGCGCTGCTACAATGAGACCTCCAGAAGCAAAAGACCTGAAGTTGAATTATAATACCATCGGTACTTACCAGGCAAAAGATGCTTTTGAAAAAGCAGATGTGGAAATTGTAGATTATAAACTGGTTTCAATTTCTGTAAAAGAGGAGAACGGCACTCCCATTACCATCGATGCAAACAACCAGGACATTGTTGTTTTAAAACAGCATTTACAATTTGATAGATACCTGCCCCCTAATTCGCAAGAGGCGATCAAAACACAACAAATTACTGTTACTCCCGATAAAGGATATGCAAACCTTAGCTGGTCGCCTGTATCCTGGGCACTTGCTTATGATATTGAATACAGTTTTATAGATAATTATGTTGCCAGGGGAGCTCCGATCACAGAGGCCAACGCATTATATAATTTCAGGTTTAATAGCACAAGAGTGCAGTTAAGTAAAACAAACTATGAGATTCCGCTTGTATACGAAAGCGGTTTTCTTGTGTATCGCGTACGGCCTGTAGGATATTGGGGAATCAATTTCGACAAAATCGTTACAGGACTATGGTCTACCCCCGATGCAGGAAAATCTCTCATCAGCGAAACAGTGGGTGCTGAAGGAAATTTCTTTTGCAAGATTGAAAAAACAGGTATTCATGAAGATGACAAAAAGAACTGGCAGTACCTGGTTAATTTTTCAGAGGAAGGTAAGCGAAAAGATAACGTGGTGTATTTCGATGGAACTTTTAGAAACAGGCAGGAAGTAACGAACCTGAACACACAGCAAAATTTGCTTGTGCATGAAATTATTTATGATAATGCAGGAAGACCTGCCATCGATGTATTGCCTACACCCATTATACCTGAAGGTTTTCTCGATGCGCATATACCCAGGATCGCTTACCAAAATGCACTGAATGTAAACAGTGACGAGAAGAGTTACTCATGGAAAGATTTTGATATCGACAGGCTAATTTGTACAGTGTTCCCTGATAAGCTCAACACCAAATCGGGCGCGAGCAAATATTATTCGCCTGATAATAAAAATTTCGATGCAAGTGCTACAGGGATAAAAAGACAAATGGCCTATGTGGCTGATGCTGCAGGATATCCTTTCACACAAAAAGAATATACTCCAGACAATTCAGGACGTATCAGCAGGCAAAGTTCACCCGGCCCTGATTTCTCATTCAACTCTACTCTCAACAGTACGCATGAACAGAAATTTTTCTATGGCACTCCTTCACAGCAGGAACTTGACAGGGTGTTTGGCAACGATATCGGCTTTGCTTCTCATTATTCAAAAGAAATAAATATTGATGGAGATGGGCAGGCGCATGTAACGTATAAAAACTTAAAAGGTAATGTAATAGCAACGGCGCTGGCTGGAGACCCTGCTCCTAATCTTACCCAGATAATAGAACCTATCGTTAAACGCCGTGTTACTGTAAATCTTGCCGACCCCGATAGAAACCGGATTGATCTCAATACCAGGAGTGTTACTGCTACTTATCCCCTGGTAATCGGGGAAACAACAAAGATCGATCTCATTTATGATGTAACTGCTAATGGATTTCCATTCAGCATTTGCAAAGAGGGGGCTGATAATTTATGCTACGACTGCGTATATGATCTTACCATGAAATTGACGGATGCCTGTGGTGTTGATTACATCAATAAAAAAATAGCCATCGGCACATTGAACGATCTAAGGAAATGTGAAAGTGGTACTTCTGCAGTCAGCATTGCGCCTGCTTCTATTCAATTGAAATCAGGTTCTTATTTTATCAGCAAAACACTTACTGTAAGCGACAGTGCCATCAATGCCTACATTGCCGATTACCTGAACGACCCCTGCTGGAACCTGATACCACACCCGGAAAAACCTGTTGAATGCTCAGTGATCCCTTATAAAATTCAAACTATAAGTATTGGTGATGGTTGCGACACCAGCATTACTACAAAAATCAGAACACCCAAGATGAGATTTTTGCCGCAACCACAACACGTGACTGGCGACTGTGAACCGTTTGTAGGAAAAAGCCTGAATGACATTTCCATACAAAAAATGTTGAATGATCTGTCACCAAAAGGACAGGACGGTGAATATCCGTTGACTGGAGATATTGCTACTTCTATTTACCAGTATCCGCTTTCAGTTTTTAACGATCATAACCAATTACCCACAAAAGGCAACTGGCGGTACCCTGTATTTCATTACAGGAATAAAATGGGCGACGAAATATTTATTGATAAAGAAGTAAATGGCGTAATCCAAAAACTTAGACCCGAGGAGCTTTCTCTGGAAGAGTTTTTACAAAACTGGGAGCCTGCCATGGCTTACTCGCTTCTGCCTTATCACCCCGAGTATTGTTATTATGAATGGAACATGGCCCACAAAGATTTTTTTGAATATGAAGACAAGATGAGAGGTATTGCGGATTATGTTACAGCGAATAGAACTTACACTTCCCTGTTGAAAGATCCCTATGAGAAACCTGATCCAAGCGATGCTTTATTCACCGATCTTACCCGGGCAACAAAAATGACCGGTTACATGAAAGACATATCCGCCCTTTACCCGGGTGGCGGATTCAATTCTATGAAACTCGCCGATGTGGCTGCTATAGCTGCCGCAGGATTCAGCGCCGATATAACATTTTCAGATGCAAGCATCTACCCGATGCATCATAAGATATTCGATGAGTTGAAATTACAGGATGAGGAATGGGTACAATTCAGAAGTTTTTATTTACAGGCAAGAACAAAGATCATCGAGGAAATGAGGAACAATGAGATTGTCGTTAGCACCCGCCCGGCTTGTTGCATGTTAAATGATTATATTGGTAACGCAGAATGTACAGGAGGGCCGCGCGACAAAAACCTTTGTGCACTATTTGCAAATAAAAAACCAGTATTCCCCAGCCAGGCACGTTTGGCTGACCTCATTGCAGGCAATTCTTCTTTACCGATACCTGCCCCGGACAGCAATATCAATTGTCTTAGCTGCACACAGCCGCAGAACTATGTACAGTTTATTAATGAGATGTTTGCAAAAAAGCAATTGTTCACTGCAATGAGGATCACGGGCAGATTGCTGGGTATGATCGGGAACCATAATACAGACATTATTATTGCCAAGGGTGATCATATTAAATGGGTACCCCTGATTACGATCAACACGCTCAACGCAAAACTGGTAGATGAAGAAACCGGTGATGTAATTTGTACAATCGATCTTGCCACAAAAGAAGCATCTTTTGATTGGAAAAACATCGTTTATTTCTCCTGCCTGAAAGATGAAGCAACTCCCAATGCCTTTACCCTGACAGCCTGGAATGCAACCGCCACTGCATTTGTATTGCAAGGAAGTAGCAATTGTTTTGAAGTAAAAGAATGTGCGCCTGCTACCGATCTGATTACCACTTGCGATAAAAAAGAATATACCGGTTTGTTCATAGATATGTTGGAGAAGGTCTTAAAATCTGCCGCTGCAAATGTGATACCTTCTGCATTAGTGAGAGGCAGAAACCCCAATGCTGCTTATCCTGAAGGAAAAGATCCTGTAAGCTTATGGCATATTACCAGCAACACACCAGTTGCCAACAATTTTGATATACCGCTTAATTTTTCTTCATTAGATAACACGCCGCAATTCCACCTCTCCATTCGATCTGCAAATACTCTGTTCACCAATTTTGCCGAATGGAAAATTACCGGAAGCGAATTTTTATCTGCTCCCCCACCAGTTGATAATTGCAAGGAGGCAAATACTTTAAAACTTTTTGTACAAAAAAGATCGCAACCGCAAGTGACCGATGTTTTCGAAGTGAGCTTTGATTTTCCTCTTGGCACCTGCTGTACATTCAACAAGGCGAATGCATTTTGCTGCATGCCTGTTATGACTGGTCTTCCAACAGTAACTGAACCGGACTGTATACAAATTCAACAGATACAGGAAGACAATAACGAAGAGATTATCAACAACCAGTTAAAGCAACATTTTGCCGACAGCCTCCGCACGCAATACATTCTACACTGCCTACATGCCTTTGAAAAATTCACAGTAGCTTATGATGAACAATTATATCATTACACTTTGTTTTATTATGACCTGGCAGGTAATCTTGTAAAGACTGTACCACCAAAAGGAGTGCAACCACTCACTGATGATGAAACAAAGCAAACGGCCATCTTCCGCAACACTCATACAGGCGATTCCATATTTACAAGGCATACCATGATAACGCTAGCAGCCTTCAATACCACGAACAATGTAATTGCACAAAGTACACCTGATGCCGGCACATCTCGTTACTGTTATGATGAAGCAGATCGCGTGATATATAAACAGAATGCCAATCAATCTTTCAATGCTGCCATGAGAAGAGCTTCGTTTATACATTACGACAGTATCGGAAGAGTGATCCAGACCGGCGAAATACCCATATCATATTTTAAGCTGCCGGCATATTTGTCGAATAAAGATTTCAATGATGAACTCGATGCAAGTGATAAATATAAAACCGATATATTCACAACGTTTTACGATCGCATGCCTGCAGCGATCAATGGAGGATATGATTTTAACCTGAATACACTTAACCAGCAGAATCTCAGGAACCGTGTATCGGCAACGTTGTTCCATCGTTCATTCATGGATAATACTCCTTACACACATGCATTTTATTACAATTATGATATAGAAGGAAACATTCATACTGTTATTCAGGATTCAAGATTCCTTGAAAATTATGCAGTAAGATTAGGGCTGTGCGATTATCTTAGTTTTAATAGGTTCAAGACGATTAGTTATGATTATGATTTAATCAGCAAAAAAGTAAATCGCACCTGGTACCAACCAAATCAGTCCGACCAATTGATACATATATATGAATACGATGCAGACAACAGGCTGGTAAATGTAAAAACCACCACGCGCATTTGGGAAAATCCTGCTGATGTAGATGTTGACGCATCGTATCAATTTTACTTGCATGGCCCATTGGCAAGATTGGAATTAGGACAGGAAAAAATACAGGGCCTCGACTATATATATACATTGCAGGGTTGGATGAAAGGTGTGAACAGCAGTCTGCCGATTGCCGGCACTGACCCGGGTAAAGATGATGGTACCGTGTTTTTGAAAGATGCCTTTGCTTTTGGGTTGAATTATTTCCCGGGAGATTATACATCGATCAGCAAAAACATCACTCTGCCCGATGTTGAAAAAACGGATATGGGCACAGGTTTTTCAAAACCACTCTATAGCGGAAATATCAGGAGCATGATCACCTCCATTTATGTGCTCAATGGAAAAGACGGCATACAGGCCACATCATACAATTATGATGTATTGAACAGGTTGCTGAACATGAAGGTGTACCAGCCAAAAAATAATCAATTGGCTATTTGGCAGAATGGAGGTTTCACCGAACCTTACCGCACGCAATACAATTACGATGCAAACAGCAACTTGAGTGATCTGCTGAGAAAAGATGAAGTTGGAAATGCTATCGATCAGTTATCGTACACATATACCGCAGGAACAAACAGATCCGAAAAAATTGCAGATGCGGTAGCAAGTGCAGTAGCAAACAACCTGTTGCCCGATAACAAAAATATATATGATGCTGGCGGCAGGTTGTCACATCACAATGAAGGACCGACACCGGTTGGAAATACTGATTTTACCTGGTCGGCGTTCGACAGGCTGCGCAATGTCAACAAAGATGGAATGAATATAGAATTCACCAGTAATGCCGCGTCAGAAAAAGCATTTCGATATGATGAAGTAACAAAAACAGCTACCTATTATGTACGCGATGTGAGAGGGAATATAATAGCCATCTACAATTTTGCACCTGGCAAAGTCTCTCTTGAAGAATTTCCTCTATATGGCGTGAATCGCACTGGTACGTTGCGTATGCATACACCGCTGTCTGCGCTAACTCCTGTGAATGAATTGACATATGCGAGGGGCTCAAAAGAATATGAGTTGGTGAATCATTTGGGCAATGTAATGGTAACAGTGAGTGATAGAAGAATTCCTGATGGTGCAGGCTGGAAAGCGGATGTATTAACAGCACAGGATTATTATCCATTCGGTACTTCAATGGCAGCGCGTTCATTTAGAAAATCGGGCGTTGCTGATTATCGTTATGGATTCAATAATAAAGAAATGGAGAGGTATGTTGACGAAAGAAATATCCCGCTGGATTTTGGAGCAAGGATGTATGGTTCCGGTACGGGTCAATGGTTTTCTACAGATCCGCTGGAGAATAAGGCGCCTGGATTCAGTCCATATAATTATTGCATGGGTAACCCGGTAAGGATGAGAGATCCTGATGGAAGAATAGCGATAGTTGATGACATTGCACTTGCAACCTATTTCTTTGGCGCCATGATTCTAGCTTCGCCTCCAGTGCAAGAGGGGTTAAGAGATGCGCTTAATACTACAATTAATGCGACCAGAGATAAGTATAGTAATCTTATTCTGAATGAAAATGAAAATGAAAAAACAAAAAAAGGAGGGCAAAGCGAAGACGATCTTCCTACCTTAAAATATCCTACAGATGGAACAAGGCCAAGATTATCGGGAAGAATACCTGAACCGGAAAGAATAAAAGAAATGACGAAGGATGAAGTTGAGGATCAATTAGAGATTACTAAAGAAAGCATACAGAATAGAATAAAAGATCAAATTGATTTTAACAAAGGAAAAAATCCCATGCATAGAAGCCAAGATGAACGCGTTGATCAAAGTCGCAGACATGGAGTACGGCAAAACCTAGAACAGAATTATGAAAAGCAACTGGAAAAAAGATTAAAAGATTTTAAATAATATGTAATAATTACGTGTAGGCACTGCCGAATCAATCAAAGTACGGTTACCTGGTCTGACACCAGTGGAAAAATAGTTGTTGAATTGGCCAAAAGATTGTTCTTTCCGGCTTTTATTAAAATGATACAACTGCAAAAGATTGAATTCAATAAACATCCGCAGCAGGTGATTATTGCCTTTGTAATCTGATGAAATCGGATAGTGATCTAACCGGCATACAGCCATACCCGACATACCATCAGTCGAAATGCGGATTATGTGATGACGGATCTTACCCTGTCCCGGCGAGTGGAGATGTTTTTTTATTAGAAGCACCCAAAATCAACAAAATCCTTCTTGCAAAATCCGACAGAGAGAATAATCTAAACAGTTTTGTTAACGAGTTCAAGTCATTTGAGCACGGGCAAACTATTTTAAAGGCCCATTATAAGGAGCGTCGTGAAGAGAAGTATGAAGTATATATAGATTTTGTTCAAATCATATTTCACATAAGGGGAACACAACACTGTAAATCCTACAAAGCAAAATTAGACAGCTATATTCAACAATATATCCCAAGCAATACGAAGTATTTATTGCACCTGATGGACGATGGTTCTAAAGAACTTGCGAATTACGTTTGTGATAAAATCGCTGGTTCTTTTAAGGATGATCTGCTACCGAAGATTCTTGACCAGGATCAACTTGAAGAAATAGATCCGGAAACGTCGGGCGCCATAGTTGTAGTGGGCTCTTGTGTTTCAAATGGAAAAAATTTACATTATATTAGCCGGGCACTTCGGAAATATGAAAAACTGCGTATCATTTATTTTATTTGTTTGGTAAGCATATGGCCACAATTGCCGATTGTATTACAATGATGGAAACCATGATATTAATCAAGGAACGTACATTCAACTCAGTAAACATTCAGCCTTGCTTCATTTCGTGAGTAAAAGCGATTTGCCATTGAAAATTGATTTAGACAAGCGTTCCACGTTTACGAGTTTGTTCTATATCGCAAAACAGGTGTACTGGTTCTCACATTTGTCGCATAGAAGTTATATGCCTTCCAAAAGAACAGTTACTATTATGTACCCCTCCCTTATGGCGAGAATGACTGAAGAACTTAAAAATGTAGAGGGTTGGGATTACGAAAGATTAAAAGCAGTAAGTGAAAAACTATGGTTTATTTAAGAGAGATATTGAAAAATAATAAGGTAAAGCTATTTCAACATAAGAATATTGAGCTGGCCGCTTATCTGTATGTTCAATCTTTCGACGAATTTCCAAATCATTCATTTGAATTATCCCCTGAGGAGGAAGTAGCATTACTTGGTTATAAAAAAGAATACGTTGAAGTTTCCAAAGTAATTACAATCATTTCAAAAACTCCAATTAAGGGGATTAATGCAACTTCAAATGTTTTCAAGTTTGCGGGCTTGTATTTATCAGCCAAGAATGAGTGTAGTTATCGTCTTAAAGAAAAATATCAACAAAGTGACTTAAAACAAAAGTATTTTCTCAGCAAAATAGAACCTTCCCTTAAAGAAGAGCTTTTAACGGAGGTTCGGAATTCTCAAAAACTACCCATAACAACACTTATAAAAACCGTGTTAGACGTAGATGCCATAAACGAAAATGAATTGAACACTGCATTGCAAAGTATTACATCAGACGCTGAGATAGATGTACAGTTACAGATAATTTTGGAGGATATTGAAAGATCTTTACTGCAAATAAAGTTTGTCAATAAAACTGCTGACGAAGTGGTGCGGGATGTATTAAATAATTTCAGCAATGCTATTCAAAAGATAATTAAAGACCGTAGAAAGGATCATCCTGATTTTAAAATAGATGATGAATATGATGTGCAGGATATTTTATATGTAATTCTTAAATCCATTTTCCCAACCCTGCGGGATGAAGATGCAATTGGCAAAGTTGGAGCAAAAACAACCAAGATAGATTTGGTTATACGAGAGGAAAAAGTTTTAGTGGAAGTAAAAATGATAAAAGAGAAGGATACTAACGAAACTCATTTTATAGAACAGCTGAAAGTAGATTTTGAATCGTACCATGAATGCAAATGGCTTCGAAAGTTGTTTTGCTTTGTTTATGATCCTCACAAAAAGACCCGTGACATTTCAAATTTCAATGATTTGAATGGAGATAGGATAAAAGGATATAAGCTCTTAAAACTGAATATTCGGCGTAAGATCAAGCGCCGGCTACCCGAGCGAGTAAAACAGCCGCTGCTTGTTCCTGATGCGCTTAATCAGTCCTGGAGTATGGATTTTATGTCGGACAGCTTGGTGGATGGTAGACGGTTCCGGCTGTTGAATATTATTGACGACTATAACAGGGAATCGCTTTGGATTGAAGTAGATACATCCCTACCCAGTTTGCGGGTTATCAGGGTGCTGGAACGGCTTCTGGAGCTGCGTGGTAAACCTCAGAGAATCAGAGTTGACAATGGACCAGAGTTTATAAGCGACAAACTGCAGCTATGGTGCCAGGACAGAAACATTCAGTTATTGTACATCCAACCCGTCAAGCCGGTACAAAACGCTTTTATTGAACGAAACAATGGCTCTTTGAGAAGGGAGCTTTTGGATGCTTACCATTTCTTCACCTTACAGGAAGTCAGGCTGATGGCGGAAGAATGGCAGCAGGACTACAACTATTCGAGGCCACACCAGGCACTCGGCTTTGTCCCTCCTCTGGAATACATCTAAACTATGACCTTTTGAACCCTTAGAAAATTCGCAAATTCTAATCCCAATTGGATCAAATATTAGGGGAGCTTACAATACATCTTTATTTCTAAAACCAAAATTAGTAAGTCGCGTTTTGTCTATTATTAGTATGCTTCTAGTGTTGTTTATTCTAATAAGGAAATTTTTAACCCCGTTTTCTAATAACTACCTTCAACCTGTTAATCAGGCACTCTCTTTATTGAGCAACCTTTTTTGCCTTCCTTTTTTTTGGAACCTGCTTATATTTTCCTTCAATTAATTTTTGAATATTTTCAACCCTATTTTGTAATTCGTCAAACGTAACGATCTCCACATCTTTACTATTACTCCGTATTAATTCAAATGGTCTGAGTTGTTTAGATTCCAGTGATTTAATCTGGCCCATTAAAACAACACACTTGGAGTTAAAAGTTTCGAAGTCTTCGGATGAGTCCACTTTAAGATTCGCATAATGCTTTTGAAAATTATCCCTTTGGTTCAAAACCTGGGAGATTGCCCCCGACAAATCAGAACTCATAGCATAAACATCATTTCCCCGGTAGGCTTTACCCTTTTTTACCAATTCACTTTTGTGAGTTTTTATTTCAAGAAAAGCGACATTATTTGTCAAATTGTTTTTAATAAGAAAGTCAGTGACCTTGCCATTTGTATTAGAAACATTTTTGCCGCCAACATATGCCTCATTCTCAAATAAAATGATTGGAAATGAAAAAATATAAGAAAATATCCAACTATGAGTACCAAGAAACTCCTGCCACTTTTTTTCTGTTGCGTCGCTATCCGTTGTTATTCTCATTAACACTTTGAACTCGTCAATTACATCATCAATATACTTTTTGTCAATTTTAGATTTTGTATCAAGAAGAGTCTGTGGTGTAAAAAAATCATCTGTAAGTGAAAGTCTGTCGAACATTTCCTTTATGGCATTTTTATCCTTTTCGGAAAATTCATCTAAAGAATTCCCCCAAGTAGAAATAACTCCTGCAATAGAATTCTTAACGTATAGCAACTCTACTTCGTCAATTTCTGATTCATAAATCAACTTTAACTGTTGTTGGGCCAAAATAGCCCGTTCCTGTTTTTGTTGATCTAGCTTCACCTGAAAAACGTCGAACCATTTTCTCAGGTCCTTTTCAGTAATCACAACTTCTTTAGCTGTCTTACTCAGCCTGGCGGTGCCCGTTTTAGTAATTTTAACTGTTTCAATTTTTAGCACTTCCCCTAAATAATCACCTAAGGGTTGTAGCTTGTTGCTAAAACCGTAACCAAAAGTCGCGACCTTATAGACACCAACCGGCAGCTTGCCATCAAAACCTTCGTAAATGAATTGCTTAATATTTTTGTATTTTGGAGAACCATCAAAGTTCCATGGATAGTGAATTTCTTTGTCGGTGTTGTGAAATACTTCCTTACTTAGGATCTTGATTCCTTTTTCGGAGTCTTCAAACTCATAAGTAGTTTTAATAGCGGTTTTCTTAATTATTCTTTCTTCTCTTATAGCATCTTCTTGTGCCATTTTTTAGATTTTAGGGGCTTTAATTGTACCTTTCCTTGGACTTACCTTTCTTTGGAGTTGTTAGGATTTTGGGGTCCTTTATTAAGTAATAACACTGGTAAAGACTTAGGGACCAACCCTTCATCAATATAATAAAATATTACCAATAATCTGTAAGTGAATAAATTGAACAGTTAGATCCGGGTATTAATTACCACACCACAAGGCTTTTTTTGTTAATTTTTTTGCCCATCAGTGAAGAATACCTCCAAATATCAATGAAATAAGACTGAATTTGACAATACTTTTCCATAATTTGCAAATTAAATGCAAATATTCAAAAAAAATGATACTAGATTTCTCTATCGGAAATTACCGATCATTTAATAATATTCAAACATTAGATTTCAGGGCCACGCCACTTGTGTCTGAGTCCAGTGAAACGGATATTAATAATATTGTTAAGATAGGTGGTCAGGGGGTTTTAAAAACGATAGGCTTGTATGGGCCTAATGGGAGCGGTAAATCAAATTTGATAGAAGCTTTTAGACTTTTCGCTACACTTATTCGGACCTCGCTTGAATCTGAGGGCGCTATGGATTTTGCTGCAGAACCGTTTCTACTTTCAAAAGCAATTTCGGATAATGCCGGATTTTTCCAAGTCCAGCTCCTGTTTGATGAGAAAAAGTATCGATACGGCTTTACCTTAAATCCCAATACAGGTGTTCTACAAGAATGGCTTTTCGGTCCTGCCGAAAAAAATGAAACATGGTATTTCAAAAGAACGCACGACAAAGTAGAGACCAATAAAGAATGGTTTCCTGAAGCTCAAAGATTACCTCTTGAAAATCTTCGAAGTAATGCCCTGTTTCTCAGTTTCGTGTCTTCTTATAATGGAGAATTATGCCAAAAAATTAAAGATTACTTTTCAACAAGCGTCTTTATTGAGGATCAGCTACTTCTCAGAAATAGAAATCGAAGATCATTCCTAAGTAACTCACGTCGCAATTTTGCAGGAAGACCCAATTACCTTACAAACGATCTTTTAGCGACCGGCCAAAACAATCTTGTTTTAAATTGGCTTAAAGGGGCGGGCCTCAACTATGCTGGCATAACTCTAGAGCTTTTTCATAATGATTTAGAAAGAGTTTGGCTCAACAAGAATGTGTATGACCAGGATGGAATTAAAACAGGAGAGTTGCAGATGGACCTTGATGAAAGCGAATCTGCCGGTACAAAGAAATTTTATGCTTATATAGGTATATTAAATCTGCTTTTCAACAAAGGTGGTTTTTTGATAAGCGATGAAATTGATAATAATTTTCATCCGAGTCTTCTCAAACATTTTATAAAGTCCTTTAATGATCCACTTTTTAATAAGGCAGGTGCACAGCTATTGTTTACCAGTCATGATACTAATCTTTTAAACCCCAATATTCTAAGAAGAGATCAAATTTATTTTACCGAAAAAACAACAAAAGACGAAACAATGCTCTATTCCCTTGCTGATTTAAAAGGTATTCGTAATAATGCTGATTTTGCACGTCAATACCTTGCTGGATTTTACGGTGCTTTACCTATTTTAGAACAATTCAAACAGTAAAATATATGCCGGACGCTTGGGAACTGATACCGGATTCGGAAAGAAAGTCGGATAACCTCACCACATTTATATTGTTTTGCGAAGATGAAGTTAGTGAACCAAGTTATTTCAGGCAGTTTCAAAACCCTGAAAAGCTTAAAGTGAATATTGCCGAAGGGCAAAAAAATTCATTTCGCAATATTACCAACGCGATAAATTATTGCGACGAAAAGGGTCTCATTGAAAACGTAAACGGGAATTATAAATTAAAAACTGGTATTACAAGTCATATCTGGTGTGTATTTGACAGGGACCACGAAACTCATGTAAAAGCAGATGTCCAAAATGTAAATAATATTGCATTCACTGTAAGTATCCAGGCTGCCCTTAATGCTGGACTTAATGTTGCTTGGAGTAATGATGCTTTTGAGTTATGGATACTTCTGCATTTTGAAGATATAGATCCTTCTGTTTGGTGCCATAGGAATTACGTCTATGACAGGTTAACGTCTATATTCCAAAATATGGCTGGGCAGTCGCCTGAAATGGAAGCAATAACGAAAAATGAAAAATTCACCTACAAAGAAAGCTTCAAAAAGAAAGGAAACTTTTTACAATATGTTCTACCACACTTATCAGCAAGACAGAATGATGCGATAGCAAGGGCACAAGCGCTAGAAGCAAGCTTTAAACAAACGGATGCCCCACATGACTGTAATCCGTGTACTAAAGTGCATCATCTGGTCAACAGCTTATTGGTTTGTCTTAAGTGATAAATTTTAATAGTTAAATTTACATAGAATGTATTTAGCACATTAACTACTGGTCTTATCTTTTCTCTCAGTATTAGTAGGCATCCTGGTCAATGATTTGGGCATTTTTAACTCCAACCTTTCTTTGAGTGCCAACATATCTTTACCTACTTTCTCTGCCACAATATTGGCATAGATTTGCGTTGTCTTAATAGATTTGTGCCCCAGCAATGCACTTACTGTTTCGATAGGTACACCATTAGCCAAAGTAACTGTTGTAGCAAATGTATGGCGTGCGACATGTGATGTGAGTACTTTTTGAATGTTGCATATCCCAGCTATTTCTTTAAGATACAGGTTAAATTTCTGATTACTTTTAATCGGAAGTATCCGATTGTTGTTGACACAGAAAGGATTGTTTTGATACTTTGCAATAATTTCTTTAACTATAGGAAGCAGAGGAACATTCTCTCTGCACAATGTTTTATCCCGGTTTTTAATGATCCATTCTTCACCATCAAAATACTCCATTACATTTTGAGGGGTAAGTGCTTGAGCATCTCTAAAGGAGTAACCAGTAAAACACATGAATAGGAAAGCATCCTTTACTTCTTCTATTCTAGCAATTGAAAAGGTCTTGGAATATAAAAGCATTAATTCTTGAAAATTCAATATATCTCGTTCTGGAACAATATATTTTGAATGAAAGCCTTGAAAGGGATTAACCGCCAGCCAGCCTCTGTCCACAGCAACCTTAAGAAGTTGTTTTAAATGTTTGAAATATTTATAGGAAGTATTGGTATTAACAGCTTGTTTTGTAACCAGGTAATCAACAAAATCGCCTGCAAAGGCGTAATTAATTTTAGATAACTGAATATCGTCGATTTGATATGCAAATTTTAGGAACTGGGTTATCTTTGTTTTAATAGTCCTCCATTTGGATAGCGATTGTTCTGACCGTAATCCCTTTTGAACCTTGTCTTCAAATTTACCGATTGTAAATGCAATGACCTCAGACAACATTTTTTTTTCGACCTTCTGTTCAATGAAACATTCTTTGACCATTTGTGCTGTCACTACTGAATGCTGTAATTCCAGCAGGTCATAACATTGAATTAGCTTGAGCCGTACTATACCAAATACTGATTGGTTTGTAAGGTATCAATGGAGTCACTCCTTAGCTGCCCTGATTTTTGATCCCACAAATCAACTCGAACTTTTCTTCCTAAAGATAACTCAAGACGTTCACCTGCAATGGTCAATCGAACATACAAAGTCTTTTTCTTATCTAGGGATAGCTTGCCATTCAGCCAAAAAAGAATGGACATTCTAGCATTTTCTTTCATACCGCACCAATTTTAACGACTGTTAAAATGCCAGGTTTTTAATAAATCCAGAACCATTCAAACTGAAAAAGACAATTCGGTTAGTAAAAATGATCGCTTCCTCTTCTAACCGAATTACTAACCGAATTTAAGGTTTTTTATCCGCATTAAATAAAAAAAGCTACTGAAAATCAGTAGCTTATAAAATTTTTATCACTAAAAAGTGAACCCGTGGAGCTGGCGGGAATCGAACCCGCGTCCAAACATATCCTCCAAAAGCTTTCTACATGCTTATTTCTGCATTGGGTTGTCGAAACGTGGCAGGAGCAGAACTAACCAACCCCATTCGTATCCGTTTAGATTTTCATTACACACTCACAGAAACCATGTGTACCTATCCCTCTATGGTTTGATTCGGCGGCGGGAGTCGTAGTGGGCAGCAACTCCGGCGGCTATAATGGGTGCGCTAATTTAATTAGGCAGCCATGGCGTAGTTAGATTCGCCAATTAAAGTTTGGGTATTCAGATTAACGTGCTAATTATCCAACGCACGGCATGCTTACACTTTCAAAGACCTATGCTGTCAAAACCAGGCAGCCCCAGCTTTTTTACTAGCCTACAAAGATACGGAATAATTAATTACGAATTACGAATTGCCCTGTCTTACCTGCCAGGCAAAACAAGAAATGCCATTGAAAATAAATGATGGCTATGAAATTATGGATCCTGAAGTCCGTTAAAACCTCCAAACAATCATTACCGCAAAAATTCTACTATCTAACGTCATCATCAAAAATAACACCCCGTTTTATCACAATAATCCCCGCAAAAAATCCCGCATCCGGCGATAAATTTAATCGCTTCTATAAACCCGTACACAATAATCACCACAAAAAAAGCCCTGCATTCTCATGCAGGGCCTCTAAATATGCTATACTCAATTCGTAATTACGAAAACCATTTACTAAAGATATTCCTCCACAGATCCAGCCCGTTCGCATACAACAACAAGCCAAACAACAGCACCATACCTACGATCTGCGCATACTCCAGGAACTTCTCACTCGGTTTACGGCCGGTAACGATCTCGTACAGCAGGAACAGCACATGTCCCCCATCCAGCGCCGGAATAGGCAAAATGTTCATAAACGCCAGGATGATGGATAACAGCGCCGTCATTTCCCAGAACGACATCCAGTCCCACTCACCGGGAAACAGGTTACCAATGGTCAGGAAACCACCCAGTGATTCGCTGGCCTTTACTTCTTTGGATACAAAGATCAGCCTTAGCTGTTGCACATATTTTACCAGGGTATTAATACATTTATTAAAACCAGCAGGTATTGCCTCAAAGAAGGTGTATTTCCTGGTGTTCAGCGCAAAGAACTTAGACATGTCAGCATCAATGTATACACCCAGTATACCGGTGTCCGGCACCTTTACATTTACCTGCAGGGTATCGGTACCGCGTAGTACACCTATTTGCACGGTCTGGTTCTTGTATTTCTGCAGCCGGCTCTTAAAATCACTCAGGTAGGTGGCAGGTTCTCCGTTGAAGGAGATCATCTTATCCCCTTTCTTTAACCCGGCCTTTTCACCAGCAGATTCTTTACTGAAATACCCCACATAATAAGGCACCCGTGGCACCGCAAAAGGCGATTTCTGCTTGATCATCTGCCGGATGAAACCCGGAGGGATGGCCACATTCAACTCCTGCCCGTCACGTTCTACCTGTATGCTCTTGGCCTCATGCAAAATGATCTCTGCCGGTATAGCCTGGAAGTTCTCTACTTTCCGGTTATCAATGCTCAGGATCTTATCGCCATCGCGCAGGCCAATGCTTTGCGCCAGCGAATCCACTGATACCCCGTATTTTACATTCTGTGTAGGCAGGTAGGTTTCACCCCAGTACCACAACATCATGGCATAGATCAAAAAGCCCAGGATCAGGTTCACCGTTACCCCGCCTATCATAATGATCAGCCTTTGCCAGGCCGGCTTAGAGCGGAATTCCCAGGGCTGCGGCTCTTTCATCAGCTGGTCACGGTCCATGCTTTCATCGATCATGCCGGAAATTTTCACGTAACCGCCCAATGGCAGCCAGCCTATACCGTATTCTGTTTCGCCTTTCTTGAATTTGAATAGAGAAAACCAGGGATCAAAGAACAGGTAGAATTTTTCCACCTTTGTTTTGAATAGCTTGGCCGGGATAAAGTGCCCTAACTCATGCAATACTACCAGGATAGAGAGTGACAGGATCAGCTGCCCGGCTTTCACTAATATTTCTTGTGTTGTCATGTACTTAAAATCTCCGCTTAAAATAAGATTATTTATTGTTTGTGATCTCAGATCGGAATAATGCGGTTCACTCCATTCTAAATCCAAGACCGTAAATCACTATATCTGAAATCAGATCACGATGGCATTGATCAGCGAAGCGGCATGTTCGCGGGCGGCCGTATCGCTTTCATAATAATCGTGTAAGGTGGGTACTTCAATATGTGGCACCTTTACCAGCGTTTCCTCTATAACTTCTGTCATTTGCAGAAAACCGATCCGGTTACGTAAAAATGCATGTACTACCTCTTCGTTGGCTGCATTCATGATACAGGCTGCATTACCGCCTTTGCGCAATGCTTCAATGGCAATGGCAAGGTTACGGAAAGTTTTGGTATCCGGCTGCTCAAAAGTGAGCGAAGGGTAATTTTTAAAGGAAAAACGGGGAAAATCATTTGCCAGCCGCTCCGGATACCCCATGGCATACTGTATGGGCAGCTTCATATCCGGCAGGCCCATCTGCGCTTTCATGGAACCATCCACAAACTGCACCATCGAATGAATGATGGATTGCGGATGTACCACTACTTCTATCTGGTCCGGCTGCAGGCCAAATAACCAGCGGGCTTCTATCATTTCCAGCCCTTTATTCATGAGGGTGGCAGAATCAATGGTTATTTTGGCGCCCATGCTCCAGTTAGGATGCTGCAGCGCATGATCCTTTTTTACATTAATAAGGAAGTTAGGCTTCTTACCCAGGAAAGGCCCGCCGGATGCAGTGAGGATGACCTTTTCCACTTTGTTTGCCTGCTCGCCCTGCAGGCATTGGAAAATGGCGGCATGCTCAGAATCTACAGGTATTACCGGCACATTCTTTTTACGGGCAGCAGCCATCACAATATCACCTGCTACTACCAGGGTTTCCTTATTGGCCAGCGCTACAGGCGTGCCGCTTTCAATGGCAGATAAGGTAGGCGCCAGGCCGGCAAATCCCATAATGGCGGCCAGTACCATATCTATGCTATCCCATGCCGCTACCTCTACCATGGCGCGGGTACCGGCAAATACCTTTATCCCTTTATCAAACAATACACTTTTTACCTGCTCATACTGAGTTTCATCTGCGATCACCACAGCATTGGGCCTGAATTTCAGGGCCTGCTCTATCAGCAGGTCTGCATTCTGGCGGGCGGTCAGCACCTCTGCCCGGAACTTGTCGGGGTGCGCTGCTATTACCTCTAATGCCTGTATACCAATGGAGCCTGTGGAACCTAGAATGGCTATGTTCTTCTTACTCATTTTACAATAATATCAATTATCACTGATCCAAGATTGCGTTGGAAATGTTAAAAATTTGCAATCACTATCATTGAAGGTATTGCATCAGTTGTTCTGCTAATGTTCTGTCGTTGCTTAAACGGGGTACCTTGTTCTGACCGCCTAGCTTGCCGATGGACTTCATATAATCTATGAATCCCTGCCGGCGTACAGGCCTTATCTTCAGGGGTTGCAATATATTACCGGTTAAAAGGTCATCATAATAGATGTTCTTCTGTCGTAAATTCTCATCCACCCTGGCAGCAAAGGTAGCCAAATCAGCCGGCATGGTCTCAAATTCTACAAACCATTCGTGGTACGGCAGCTCCCCATTGGTTTGCACCATAGGCGCCACGGTAAATTCCGTGATGCGCACCTGCTCTTCTCCCGCAGCTTTCATCAGGCTGTGCTCCACTTCCTCCCCGATCACATGCTCTCCAAAGGCAGAAATAAAATGTTTTATACGCCCTGTTACCACAATACGGTAAGGGTTCAGGGATACAAATTTCACCGTATCACCTATATTATATGCCCATAAACCTGCATTGCTGTTAATAATTAAAGCATAGTTCACCCCCAGCTCCACTTCTTTTAAAGACAAACGGGTGGGATTTTCATTAAATATTTCCTGTGCCGGCACAAACTCAAAGAAGATCCCGGAGTTGGTGTTCAGCAGCAGTCCTTCCCCTCCCTGCACATCCTGGAAAGCTATAAAACCTTCAGAGGCGGGGAATGTTTCAATAGTATGAATAGGCCGGCCAATGGATTCCATTAGCTTGGCGCGGTAAGGTTCAAAGTTCACGCCGCCATACACCAGCAGGTCCAGGTTCTTGAACAGCTCCCCTACCGGCTTGCCGCTGCGGGCTATCAGGCGGTCAAAATACATTTGTACCCACGGGGGTATGCCGCTGATAAGCGTCATGTCCTGGTTGATGGTTTCTTCCACGATCTGATCCAGCTTGGTTTCCCAGTCTTCAATACAATTCGTTTCATAAGAGGGTAGCTGGTTGGTGCGCAGGTAGCGGGGCACATGGTGGTTTACGATGCCGCTGAGGCGCCCGGTAGGTACGCCGGCAATACGTTCCAGCTCAGGGGAGCCGGAGAGGAAGATCATTTTACCATCCGCAAAAGAGGAATTACCGGTTTCAGACATATAATACAGCAGGGCATTCCGCGCAGTGTCTATATGATTGGAAATGGATTCTTTGCTGATGGGTATATATTTAATACCGCTGGTGGTGCCGGAGGTTTTAGCCAGGTAAATCGGCTGCCCTTTCCAGAGCACATGATGCCGGCCCTCTTTTATTTTATTAATATATGGTTTGAACTGCTCATAGTCCCGGATGGGCACCGCAGCTTTAAACTCATTATAGGTATGGATGGCATCAAAATTATGCTCTTTCCCAAAATCCGTATTCCTGCCTGTTTTTACCAAATCCTCCAGGATGGCATCCTGGTCTTCTACTGCCCGTTGCATTTCCTTCCTGATCTTGCTGCTCACAATGGAAGCAAATGGTTTGGCCAGCAGTGACTTAAACTTCATGCCCTTTAGTTTAGAATGGTTGAAATGACAAAAGTATAAAAATTGTGATGCTTTGCACGGCAAGTTAACGGTTTTTGATTAGAGTAGTCCATGGTCGATGGTCCATGGTCCACTGCCTTCTTCGGGTGGTAAGAACCTATTAAAAATCCGGGGCATTGCCTGTTCCCGAATACTGTTCACTGTGAAGTGTGCCGTGGACCATGGACCGTGGATCGAGGACTGATATAGCACCACTTATAAAATGAACTACGCCATGGACCATCGACTATGGACCATGGACCACTGTGGACCCATTAAATAAATCTAAAATTGAATAAACTACGTATCTTTGAAAAGAATAAGCTCTTTCTCATTTGGGGTCATTAGCTTATATGTGGCAATTTGCTTTTAATTTAGAAATACTAAATAAAGCAGAAAAGTTTGTCAATTAAAAAACAAGTAGTACTTTTGCAGGAAATTATTTTTGGCTAATTATGTTTGCAGTTGTAAAAATCGCGGGTCAGCAATTCAAAGTACAAAAAGACCAGGAGATCTTTGTACAGCAGTTAACAGGTAATATCGGCGACAAAGTCGAGTTCTCTGATGTACTGCTGACAGATAACGCTGGCACGCTGACAATAGGTACTGATGTAAAATCAGTGGTTAAAGCAGAGATCCTGGGTCATGTTCAGGGTGATAAAGTAATCGCTTTCAAAATGAAGAGAAGAAAAGGCTTCAGAAAGAAAGTTGGTCACCGTACTCACTTTACTAAGATCAAGATCAGCGACATTGCTTAATTTTTTAAAAGTTAAAATTCTAAAATAGAATGGCACACAAAAAAGGTGAAGGCAGCGTAAAGAACGGCCGCGACTCCCAGAGCAAAAGACTGGGTGTAAAGATTTTCGGTGGACAAGCTGCTGTTGCCGGTAACATAATTATCCGCCAGAGAGGTACCGTATACCATCCTGGTACAAATGTAGGTGTTGGTAAAGATTTCACCATTTTTGCCACCAGCGACGGTGTAGTTGAGTTCCGTAAAGGACGTGAGAACAGAACCTACGTTTCCGTTAAAGCACTTGACGCCACCGCATAAGCGAAAGCTGTGCGGTGTTTGCCATAAAGTTTTTTTTAATACCCAATTATCATTTACTAACCCAAATTCAAAAAACAATGGCAACAATTAAAAAAGCTGCTAAAAAAGCAGCGCCTAAGAAAAAAGCTGCTGCTAAGAAAGCTGCTCCTAAAAAGAAAGCTGCTGCTAAGAAAGCCGCTCCTAAAAAGAAAGCTGCTGCTAAGAAAGCCGCTCCTAAAAAGAAAGCTGCTGCTAAGAAAGCCGCTCCTAAAAAGAAAGCTGCTGCTAAGAAAGCCGCTCCTAAAAAGAAAGCTGCTGCTAAGAAAGCTGCTCCTAAAAAGAAAGCCGCTGCTAAGAAAGCTGCTCCTAAAAAGAAAGCTGCTGCTAAGAAGAAACCTTCTGCACCATCAGCTCCTTCAGCACCTTCTAGTCCGGCAATGTAAGATCGGATTTACAACTTGTAGAATAAAAAATCCCGGCAAATGCCGGGATTTTTTTTATTTATGGATTTTAGAGCTGGTAAAATTCAAGGGTAGGTTGAATGACTGTTTTAATCAGCAGCTTACTGCCAGCTTTTATAGCTGGCAAAACTTCAGGACGGATTGGAATAACCGTTAGCCAGCGACTGCCCAGGCAGATCTTTATGCCGGATACACCCTAGAGGTGAACTTTAAAAGCTTAACCCATAGGCTTGATTAGTTTGATAACAGACCTGAAGATTTTAAAACGATGAGCCATAACCAGGCAGGCCCAATCCCACCCATCAAAATCTAAAATCGTAAATCCAAAATCGTAAATCTTCTTTAGCTTGCACTTATGGATAACTACACCATTGCCGATAACTTCTCCCTCCTCTCCAAACTGATGGACATCCATGGCGAGGATAGCTTTAAAGCAAAATCATTTGCCAGCGCTTCCTTTACAATAGAAAAGCTGCCGGCCCAGCTGAAAGAAACCGCGCCGGAAGACATTGCCCGCATTAAAGGCATTGGCAGCTCTACCAACAAAGCCATCCAGGAAATGCTGCAGACCGGGCATTTATCACTGCTGGAAAATTTTATTATCAAAACCCCGCCCGGCATACTGGAAATGCTGAAAATAAAAGGCCTGGGACCTAAAAAAATAGCCACCATCTGGAAAGAGCTGGAAGTAGAAACCTTAGGCGAGCTGTTATATGCCTGTGATGAAAACCGCCTGACCCTGCTGAAAGGTTTTGGACAAAAAACACAGGACAATGTGAAACAAAGCATTGAGTTCTACTTCTCCAACCGCGACCGCTTCCTGTATGCAGAAATAGCCACCATGGCACAGGAGCTGGAAAAAAGATTACAGCAAATGTTAGCTCCGGCCCTGGTATCGCTCACCGGGCAGGTACGGCGTACAGAAATAATTATTGACGAGGTTGAGCTGGTAGTAAGCGCGGCGCCCGCCATCATAGAACAGCAGCTAAGCGCCATTCCGGACTTTACACTGGTAGAAACCACAGACCACTCACAGCTATGGCAGCACCAACAGCATGTGAAAATGCGTATCTACTCCTGCCTGCCGGAAGACTTTGCAAAAACACTATTTATAACTACCGCAGATGCCGCTTTCCTGGAACATTTTGATGCAGACGGACAAGCAGCCGCCCTGCTGAATGGCGCCACTTCCGAAGCCGCTATTTTTGAAAAGGCAGGACTGGATATGATTGAGCCCTGTATGCGCAATGGCGGCCTGGCGTTGGACCTGGCCAAACGCAAACAGTTGCCCACGCTCATTTCCCCGGAAGATATTAAAGGCATTATCCACTCCCACAGCCAATGGAGCGATGGCGTAAATACCCTGGAAGAAATGGCCACTGCCGCCAAAGCACAGGGATTGGAATACCTGGTGATCAGCGACCACTCCCGCTCAGCTTTTTATGCCAACGGCTTAAGCATTGAACGCATACAGGCGCAACATCAGCAGATAGAGGAGCTGAATAAAACATTAGCGCCCTTTCGCATTTTTAAGAGCGTAGAAGCCGATATTTTATACGATGGCAGCCTGGACTATTCGGACGAAATACTGGCTACTTTTGACCTGGTAATAGCCTCTGTACACTCTATTCTGAAAATGACAGAGGAAAAAGCCATGGCCCGCTTATTAAAGGCTATTGAAAACCCTTACACCACCATATTAGGCCATATGACCGGCCGGCTGCTGCTTAGCCGCAACGGTTACCCCGTTGATCATCAGAAAATTATCGATGCCTGTGCCGCCAATAATGTAGTGATAGAGCTGAATGCACATCCCCGCCGCCTGGATATGGACTGGCAGTGGCTGCCCTATGCGCTGGAAAAAAATGTGCTCATCTCCATTGACCCGGATGCACACAGCATTGAAGGGTATAAAGATGTTTACTATGGTACCCTGGCCGCCCGCAAAGGTGGCCTCACCAAAGAAAAAAACCTGAGCAGCTTTAGCAGAACCGCGCTGGAAACCTTCTTGCAACAGCGCCGCGCCGCCCGGATTAATTAATAATGAATAATGAAGAATTAATAATTACGGACACAATTATCTGAAGTAAATGAACTTGCCAACGCCGCATACATGTTATTACGTGAAGATGCTGCATCCCCGATTATTAATCATTAATTTTTAATTCTTAATTACAAAATGAACTTACTGGTAAAAAGCGCTACCACAGCAGATATACCACTGATACAAGAACTGACTGAAAAAATATGGCGCCCAACTTACAAGGATATACTTACACCGGCGCAGATCGAATATATGCTGGATATGATGTACAGCACCCCGGCTTTAACCAAACAAATGACGGAGCTGCAGCATCATTTTCTTTTGCTGTATGATGATGCCACCCCTATTGGATTTGCCTCTTACAGTACCCTGGATACACCGGGTATTTATAAGCTGCATAAGATCTATGTGCATGGTAATTACCAGGGAAAAGGAGTAGGTAAATTCTTTATAAACACGGTTGCAGACCGCGTAAAAGCAGCCGGCGCACAGATCCTGGAGCTGGATGTGAACCGCGAGAACAAAGCCCGCTTCTTTTATGAGAAACAGGGATTCAGCATCCTTAAAAATAAAGATACCGATATCGGAAACGGATATTTGATGACAGATTATGTAATGCAGAAACCTTTATAAAACCCACGGGGCCATGGTCTGTAGAAGATGGTCAACAAAAAAGCATTTTACCAAAGAATACATTAACGAAGGCCGCGGACAGTGATCCATCGTCTGTGGTCCGTGGACTGTTTAAAAAGGCAGCCTGGTAAGAAATGCCAGGCTGATTCCCATGTTAACCATTAAAAAGACACAACTTCATTTTATGTTTTCGATGCTCTGTAAGTGTATCCGGTAATATTACTTCTATTACTATTTACGACAATTCTTCCCCGGCGGATTTAGCCGGAACCGCCTTTTTTCAAAAGGCCGCTTAAATTACTCTTTTAACAGCCGTTCATGCCCATAAAAAAGCCCGCACAGTTAGCTGTGCGGGACCTTTCAAAATAAACGGGTGTATTTGGTTAATAGAATTCCTTATTAGAAATAACGCGTTGATAATTCCTGCTCTTTAGACCAGTTAAAGCGGTAGTTGAGCATAATTTCATGCGAAACAGACTGTGCCCCTTTCAGGTTAGACGACATAGGCGTATCGTAGGAATAACCGAAAGAGAAATTAGGCGTAATCCGCACCTGTACCATACCAGTGATGGTTTTTTCAGAACGGTAAGATATACCTAACCATACCAGCTCCTTAATAAGCAGGCTGGTATTAAAATCAATTCCCAGGCCGCTGCCGCTTACTTTCCGCACCAGGATGTTGGGCTTTATTTTCACATTATCCCCCGCATCCATCAAATAACCCGCCTGAAGGTAGTAATGCGACTTATAAACGATCTTGTTAATCTTATTACCCATATCGAAACTCTGGAAGGTGGGCGATGAAAGGCCTACAAAAAATTTATCTGAATAGAACATCATTCCAAAACCCACTTCAGATTTCATGTAGCTGGCATTCTCGGCAAATATGGGATCGGTAGTAGTAAGCTGACTATTATTTTCCTTGAACTGCGACATACCCAGCTTGATACCAAGGGCTAAACGCAGGTTCTCATTCAGATTTATCTTCTGGGATACATGAAAGTTAAAGCCAGTGCGCGACTGCACCGTGATCTTTTCATTCATGGCAGAAAAACCCAGGCTGGTATTGGTTGTTTTAAACGGAGTATAAAAAGAAAGAGAGGCTGTTTTAGGCGCACCATCCACCCCTACCCACTGATTACGGCCTACCACCGTAAGGTTCACCGCATCGTCCATACTCATATAAGCCGGGTTTATTACCATCCCGTTCATCATATACTGGGAGTAAATAGGATCCTGCTGCGCCTGTGCCGGATGCCAGCAGCACCCCGCCAGCAGCAGCGCTGCCAGTAGTTTAAAAAGGTGCTTATGTAATTTCATGATCGCCATGTTCTCTGTTCTGACTATTTCCGCTTAATAACTATAAACCCTGCATACTGCTCCTTCTTACCCGTCTCATCATAGATATAAATGAGGTAGAAATAAGAGCCGTCCGTTACTTCCTTACCGCCGTTGTTTAAGCCTTTGAAGTTATTATCCTGGTTATTATAGTTGCTGGTTTTGTACACTGTACCACCCCAGCGGTTAAAGATCACCACTTCGTTCTTGGGGTATTTTTCAATGTTCTCTACATACATCGCATCATTACCCATACCATCAGCATTGGGTGATATTGCAGGATGCACGCGGATCTTACCCTTGTTATCATTTACCCAGCGGCCATCTGTGATCCAGCCTTCCACGCTGTCCGGTACCCCGTCGTTATCGGAATCCAGGTCCAGGTAGTTGGGAATACCATCATTGTCGGCATCATCATCTGTAGGATCATTATTACCGTTGCGGTCTTCCTTGCCATCCGGTACACCATCACCATCCGTATCGCAGGTGGGGCAGAACGGATCATCATTTATAATGATGCACACCGCGGAATCCGGCGTTCCTACAGTAGGCACATTCTGACCGGAGAATACGGAAGGCTGCAGCAGCTTAATGCTGAAAGAATCGTTCCGTTCAAATATATCGTCGCCTATAATGGAGATCGGGATATAGCCTATCAGCTGCCCGGGCTCTATTTCAATTGGTTTTACAATACTGTCATAATCCGTACCTGGTACTGCGGTACCAATAAAGGATACGCCGGCTGTTTTAGAGAACTGGTACGGCAGGGTCACCGGGCGGGATGCGGCGCGGCTCAGCTTCACTTCCACCATCAGGATGCTCTCACCTGGCTTGTTGCCTTCATTTACCATATACTGCGGCGCATTGAAAGAAAGGTCCAGCGGATCATTATCTTCCACGATCACATTTATCAGGCTGGCCAGTCCCGGTACATAATTCGGGATCAGGTTACCGGAAGGATCGGGCACGATCTGCAGATTTATAAATCCTTCATCATCATTCGTAGTATTATCAAAAGAGGTGATAGTAAATGTGTATTCCGTAGAACCGGCAGGTAGTATCACCGTAAGCGTATCACCGTTACCGTTCAGGGAGCCTACACTGGTGGTGATGGTTCTGGCGGCATCATGTATCACTTTCAGCGCTACCGGTATATCTTTGGTATTAATGCTGGGCGATTTAATGGTGATCTGCACCTGCTCCCCTTCTTTTACCGTAGCCGGTGTGGAGAACAGATCCAGCTTCATGGTATCATTATCAACAATAGGCACATCTATCTTAGAGCTGGCTGACAGCGGCCAGGTAATACCGGTCATAGTGCTGGTTACATTTGCCAGCTGAATATGTACAAACTCAGTATCCTCTACCAGCTTATCATCAATCGGTGTAATGTTCACGGCTACACCATTCTGGCCGGCAGGAATGGTTAAGGTTCCCGGCAGGGTCAGGTAGTCTGAACCGGCGGCGGCGGTGCCGCCTGCATTATAGCTCACCTGCACATCCCGCATTACCGTTAACTGTGGATCTGAGAAGCGGATGCGGAAGCTGCCCTTCGTGGAAGGTTCTGCAGCATTCCCTATCTTTTCTATCATCATGGCGCGGCCCGCTGCATTGTTCTCATCATCTTTCAGTGTCACTGTTTGCAGAGTAGCATCTACCGGGAAGGTAATAGTACCCATTTTGGCAGATACCAGCTGCAGTGTAACCGTTTCATCCCCTTCTACCAGCTTATCATCCGTTACATTCACAGGGATGGTTATACTATTGGTTCCGGCTTTTATAACAGCAGTGGCAGGCACTACTTTCCAGTCTGTTGAACTGGCCGTACCACCCAGGGTAAACGCTATATTCACATCTTTACCTGCCATTTGCGTGCTGGTAAGCTTAATTACAAACGCTCCATTGGTGGATGGTTCTGCGGCATCGGCCGTTTTAAGGGCCAGCACCTGCACCGGTGCTTCCGGTATAGTGATAACAGCCGGTGAGGTAACCGTGTAGGGAGCCGGTACTGTAGCTTTCAACTGCAGCTGTTCTGTACCCTCTACCAGGTTATCTGCCACCATATTCAGGGTAAGCTGCATTTGGTTGGTACCGGCAGGTAATACTACACTGGCAGGTACACCCGTATAGTCTGCAGCGCCTGCGCTGAAACTGGCATCCGGCGCAATGCCTATGGAAATATTAGTAGAGGCGGTAATAGCCGCTTTTACAAAACCTATTGTTACTTTGGCATTATTACCCTCATGCAGGGTAGTAGAATCTACCACTACTCTCAGCTGCAGGTTGGAAGGATCTTTACTGGTCACATCATCAATAAACACATCCAGGCTGTCAACGGTAAGACCCGTAAAGTCGGAGGCGGTACCTTTTAAACGGATCAGCTCCAGCGGTTCAATGATATTATCTGATATAGCCGATAACGTTATATCCTTAAAGTTCTGGCCCGGGCTGATGGTTACGGTTACGGGCAATCCGCTGTAATCCGTAACTGCAGCAGTAGAGGCGCTGCCGGCGGTCAGCGTTACCTTAAATGGTTTGTAAGGTGTAATACCAGGCGCCAGCGCTATCCGTACGGTGTAATTGCTGCCTTCTGCCACTTTATTACCGGCAGAATAAGGTTGCGGCTGCACGGTTATTTTCGGGTTGCTGCCATCTTTAATAGTAATGGTCAGATTGCTGCCTGTAAAACCAACAGCGCTTTGATTAATGATAATTGTTTCATCATCTTCCAGCAGGTTGTCGGTGCTGGCCAGTATCGCTGCAGGGAAGGTTACAGAACCCGTGCCCTGTTTAATGATCACGGTGGTGGGCAGGGTGGTATGTTCCCCGTCCAATGCGGTGGAAGCCGCATCCTTAGTGATCGTTACCGGAATATCGTAAGTGGTTTTCTTACCGGCCGGTAATGACAGGGTTACCAATGCACCTGTGGTGCTGCCTTCCGTAATGGTATTATTATCGGCCGTCATGGTAATAGGCATGCCGGCTACATAATCCAGGTCTTTAATAGTAACGCTGGCTGTGGTGAAGGTAATACCCGGCAGGTCGGCAGAAGCACCGTCCAGCACCAGGGTTTCATCCGGTTCCAGCAAGCCATCTGCGGTAATATTAATAGTACCGGTTACAGCAGGATTGCCTTTATCCAGCGGTGGTATAGTAGTAAAGGTATAATCCGCATCTACAGCAGTTGAACCGGTGCCGGTTTTAGGCGTAATATGAATAGGCACTTCCGTGGTAATGCCGGCGGGCAGGCTATACGTAACCGTATAACCGGTGCCTTCGTTCATTACGGCCTGTTGTGCGGCAATGGTTATTACCTTATTCACTGCATTATCGCCGGTGGCATCATCAATATCTGCACTGTCAGCAGCAACGGTTAAGCTGGGGATGTCGGAAGATGCGCCATCCAGCGTAAAGCTTTCGCTTTTTTCCAGTATCAGATCTGTTTGTGCAGTAATGAAACCAGGCACTGTTATTTCCCGCTGTCCGGCAGGAATGGTAATAGTGGTGGAGGCCAGCGTATAATCCGTAGCACTGGCTACAGAAGCAGTGTTATGCGTTAAGGTTACCACAATGGGCTTACCTGCAATTATATTATTTACAAAACCAACCTTCAGCGCGCTGTTATTGCCTTCCTTGATAGCGCTGCTGGCGATGCTGAGCTGCAGCTTGCGGTTGTTCGGATCAGCCCAGGTGGCGTCTTTAATGATGATAGTATAAGGTTTCACCGTAAAGTCGCTGGAGTTTCCATTCAGCGTCAGGCTTTCATCGCCTTCCAGCAGGTTATCTGTCAGTGCATTGATGGTGAAAGTAGCGCTGTTGGCGCCGGATGGTATTTTAAAGGTAGCATCCGGTAATGCGCTGATGTCGGCCGCGGTACCTTCGCCGGAAAGCGTAATGCTAAGCGGAATATCTGCACTGGCGGTAGTACCTGCGGGCAGGCTTACGGTAAAGGTAACCGCTGCGCCGCCTTCCGTCATCTCCGTTTGTCCGGCAGTAGGCTGTATCTGCAGCGCATTGGCGTCATCATCCAGTATTTGTATATCATACGGTGTAAAGTCGTATGGGCGCGACAGTACATCTGTAGCTGTAGCCGTTACATGTAATTTCTCAGTGCCTTCTGCCAGGTTATCATCTATTACAGTAAACGGTATGGTTACGGAATTGCCGCTGTTGATAGAGAATGCAGTGCTGGCAATGGTATAGTCAGATACGGATGCTGTAGACTGAGGATCAGCATGCATGGCCCCCAGCGTAATATTGATCGGTATATCGGTGGTTACCCCGGCTGGCAGGCTGAATTGCAGGCCGCCGTTGTAAGGCTCTGTTACGGTAATACCCGGCACCGGCCGCATGGTAATAACACGGTTGGCCGGATCATCGTAAGTACGGTCTTTAATATTTACGGAAGCGCTGGCCGTTTGCGGCAGGCCTAACACAGTAGCATCTGCCTGTACGTCCAGTGTTTCCAGGTATTCCAGTATCTTATCACTCTGCGCCTGGAAGGTAAAGGTAGCAGAGTTGGTGTTTTGCTTAATTACTACGCTGGCTGGCAATACCACATCAGAAGCCGAAGCGGTGGAAGTGGTTTTACGTGTAAGCGTAACAGTTATATCGGCAGCAGCCAGTACGCCGGAAGGCAGGCTTACTGTTGCACTGGCGTTTTGGCCTTCATCCACTTCTACCGGCATATTTAAGGTGATGCTCTTTGATTCATCATCCTTAATAGTATAGGTCAGCACATTCTTGGAAGTGTTCACCTTCACCAGGTTATTATTAACGCTGTTATCCAGCGTTAAGGTCATGGTGCGGTTATTCTGCAAATTAGTATTACCCAGTATCATCACACTGGTATCCACACTGATCAGCTGCCCGGTATTGTTATAGCTACCGGGAGGGATCATAATACCGCGCTTGCATTCATAGTCTACGCCCGCTATACCGGGGTTGGCGCCCGAGGGAGCCGCAATTACCGGTACATACAGCGGAGCTGTAACTACAATGGTTTGTGTATTACTACCGTTGTATACTTTTATTTTCAGGTTATCTGCACTATGCCGGATATCCCCTTCCATGCCGGAAGCGGTATCTTTTTCAAATGCAATAGTTAGCTGGCGGCTTACAGCAGGGGCTAAAGGGTCTAAACCGGTAACACCATCCAGATCCGTCATGGTGCTTCCATAACCGGACAGGATGCGGGCCGTATACACTTTTTCCGCGTTCACATTGCCGCCAAATACATCCCCCATATCTTTATGTACGAGGATACCATTCTCCGTTCCATCGTAGGTGTTATTATATATATTGGCCAGTATACAATTCTCCGGTATGTTGGCGGTCATGCCTGCAGCATCAGTTGCCATAAAAGACGTAAAACCGTCCTTCATGCGTAACACATGGGAACGGCCGGTAGGATAGCTGCCGCATGGATCATCGCGGTACACGCCTACTGTGCCGTAAGGGCCCGGGTAATCCGGACCCAGCCCTTTGGTACACACACTGTTGCCGCTCCAGTCGCCGGTGGTGGCATCCAGCACCGCGTGCTCTGCCAGGTATAAATTGGCGTGGGTGGTCAGCAGGTCAGTGATTGCGGCCACTGTATAATCCAGTATATAATAAGGAAGATCTTTTACATAGCTCAGGTTACAGATAATAGTGTGCTGCGCTACACCTCTGTAATCGCCCACATTACCTACCATTTGCACACGCCATGGAGAGGCGGCAGTACCTAAACCGGACAAAGGAGAAATAAACCCCCAGGTGACCTGCTTTATCTGGCGGGGATCACTGGTAAACGTTTGGTTCATACCTATGAACGTAGCAATGCCCCGGGGATCATCGGTGCCTTCATAGGTTTGGCTCATACCCAGGCGGTATACCCGGAATGAGCCATCTGCAAGCACTTCGATCTTTAAACCCGGATCGGCAATAGTACCCCCCGTTTCATTAATAGTTTCAATTACCTGGGCGCTTACTGGGCTGCCGGCTAATAGCAAAAGGGCACCTACCAGCAGTTTTCGCAGCAGCCATTGTACGGCTTTAGCGCAAACCACCCGGGTATTGCTTTTCATTGTATAGGACAGCACTAACATAAGGCATGTAAATTTCTAATCATCCATCTTATTTTAAATCCAACAGATATAGCGGCGCAATGAAACCAATCTTTCATATAACCCCTGTTAGCGTACATGTCATATTTGCTGTATGGGTTGGCCCTTGTCCCGCCATTATTGGCGTACAAGCCTTATATATCAACATCTTAGCTTACAGTCGTAGGTTGGATGTGCCGATAGATAGGGCTTCTGTCATATTAAATTCATATCAAATTTATATAAAATAAATATATCAAAACAATTAAATTTAATTTTTCCACACTGTGTTAACAACCATGGGGATAACCGTACAGCCCGGAATGCAGCCCCAGACTTTATTTGTGCTAGAATTTTTTACGGGTAAAATGTGGAAAACCTGGGGTAAATGGAACAAATTACTATTGACAGACAGTATTATGGATTTTTCTACTGAGCATTACGCTATAAAATAAATTAACGGTAGATTTGCCCAAAATCGTAAAAGCATGTCAACAATCGCTAAATCCAACATTGACTTTAGCCTTCAGTATAAGGTAAAAGATATGTCTTTGGCCGAATGGGGTCGGAAGGAAATTGAGCTGGCAGAAGCCGAAATGCCCGGCCTTATGTCTTTGAGAGAAGAATATGGCGCTTCCAAGCCCCTGAAAGGCGCCCGCATAGCAGGCTGCCTGCACATGACCATACAAACGGCCGTGCTCATTGAAACCCTGGTACACCTGGGTGCAGAAGTTCGCTGGAGCTCCTGCAACATCTTTTCCACACAGGACCATGCCGCTGCTGCTATTGCCGCTGCCGGTATCCCGGTTTTTGCCTGGAAAGGTATGAACGCTGAAGAATTTGACTGGTGTATAGAACAAACCCTGTTCTTTGGCAGCGCCGACCGTCCTTTGAACATGATCCTGGACGACGGTGGTGACCTGACCAACATGGTGCTGGACACTTACACTGAACTGATACAGCATATTAAAGGATTAAGCGAAGAAACCACTACCGGTGTTCACCGCTTATACGACCGTATGAAGAACGGTACCCTGCCCTTACCTGCTATCAACATCAACGATTCTGTTACCAAATCCAAATTTGATAACAAATACGGTTGCCGCGAATCCTGTGTGGATGCTATCCGCCGTGCTACCGATGTTATGATTGCCGGTAAAGTAGCGGTAGTTGCTGGTTTTGGCGATGTAGGCAAAGGTTCTGCCGAATCCCTGAGAGGCGCCGGCGCCCGTGTGATCGTTACTGAAATTGACCCCATCTGCGCCCTGCAGGCTGCTATGGAAGGTTATGAAGTAAAGAAAATGGCTGATGCCGTTAAAGAAGCTGATATTATTGTAACCACTACCGGTTGCCGCGATATTATCACCGGTGAGCACTTTAAAGCCATGAAAGACAAATGCATCGTTTCCAATATCGGCCACTTTGATATTGAGATAGATGTTGCCTGGCTGAACAAGAACTACGGTAAAACCAAAGTTGAGATCAAACCGCAGGTAGATAAATATACCATTGATGGTAAAGACATCATCCTGCTGGCAGAAGGCCGCCTGGTGAACCTGGGTTGCGCTACTGGCCACCCTTCTTTTGTAATGAGCAACTCCTTTACCAACCAGGTACTGGCCCAGCTGGAATTGTGGCTGAACAATGATCAGTACGAAAATAAAGTATACGTGCTGCCCAAACACCTGGATGAGAAAGTTGCCCGCCTGCACCTGAAAAAAGTGGGTGTGGAGCTGGATGTACTGACCAGTGCCCAGTCTGAATACCTGGGTATTCCTGCAGCAGGTCCTTACAAACCTGATTACTACAGGTACTAAGTTTTTTATAAGGAAAAGGGAATAATTTAACAGCAATAGTGAAGGTCATGTTCCGTTTGGAACGCAGCCTTCACTATTCTGCTTTATAGCTGTTTAATTATCCATTGTTATTTACCTTTGCGCCATGACCAAATTAAGCGTTAACATTAACAAGTTTGCCACCCTGCGTAATGCGCGCGGCGGCAATATGCCCGATCTATTAAAAGTAGCCCAGGACTGTGAGCGTTTTGGTGCAGAAGGTATAACCGTACACCCCCGCCCCGACCAGCGGCACATCCGCTACCAGGATGTATGGGACCTGAAACCACTGGTTACCACCGAGTTTAATATAGAAGGCTACCCATCCCGGGAATTTATGGAGCTGGTGCTGGCTGTAAAACCACACCAATGCACGCTGGTACCCGACCCGCCGGATGCCATTACCTCCAACACCGGCTGGGATACGGATAAACACCAGGCTTTCCTGAAAGACGTAATAGGCCAGTTAAAAAAAGCCGGCATCCGCGTATCTATTTTCCTGAATGCACAGGTTGATAAAGTAGCAGGCGCCAAAAGCGCCGGCGCCGACCGTATTGAGCTGTACACCGGCCCTTATGCGGAAGAATATGCAAATGCTTATACCCAGCCGCAAAATCTGCAGCTGTTCAACGATTATAAGCATACCGCCCGGGAAGCAGTAGCCCTTGGCCTGGAGCTAAATGCCGGCCATGACCTGAACCTGGATAACCTGCGCTTTTTTAAGCTGCATATTCCCCAGTTAAAAGAAGTGTCTATCGGGCATGCCCTGGTGTGTGATGCGCTGTACCTGGGGCTGGAAAATACCATACAGCTGTATAAGAGGCAGCTGATGGATTAGGATTAATTACGAATTGTCAATTACGAATTACGAATTGAGTACATCATAAACTAAAAGGCCTGCATTTAAACGCAGGCCTTTTGACTTATGTTCACATTTCTTAATTCACATCCTCACCAATTATCCGCTGCATTCCAATTCGTAATTCGTAATTGACAATTCCTAATTCTTACCCAATATTCCCCACTGCGGTAAAGGGAAGTTAATACCTAACTGGTTAAAGGCGGCTGCGCGCTGGTACCAGGAGCGGGCATACCGCAGCTGGATCTTTTTGGTAACAATACCGATGCCTGCGCCAAACCCGCCCAGGCCCTGCTGCCCGGATACAGCCAGCTCCTGCCGGCGTAAATGGTTGTAAGATACGGTCAGCTCTACATACCGCCCGATCTCCCATTGGGCGGCCAGCACTACATGGCGGAACAGCTTATCAAATGTTTTGCTGCCGGTACCGGTCGTATCCCCGTTTGAAACCAGCCCTTCATCTTCCAGCGCAGGATCCGCATAACGGATATCAAACTGGTATAAGTGATGCAGGGTAGCGGAGAGCTGTAACGGTAAATGCTGCAGGCGTTTGGAAATACCTATCTGCAGATCAAAGGGTAAGGGTTCTTTATTATCATTCACATAGCTGCTTAGCTGAGCGCCCATATTGCGGGCTACCAGCCCTATTTGCAGCTGCCGGGCGGTGTCCTGGTAAGTAATACCCACATCTGCCGCCAAACCGCTGGAACCATATTGCTGATAACGGGAATGGATATACTTTAAATTGATGCCATAATGCCAGCGCTCCAGATACTGGCGGCTGGCTGATAGCTGCCATGCAATATCCCGCGGTTTAAAAGTGCCCTGCACATTGCCCGCGGCATCTGTTTGCGTAAGCGTACCATAATGTACATATTGCACGCTGCCGGCAAAAGTGGTTTGCAGCTTTTCCGCATAATACCCCAGCATGGCATGGCCATAATTCACATCTGCAAAATAGCTGGTATAGTTCACCTGTAAATGACTGTGCATGGAAGGCCGCAGCAATGCGGGATTTACCAGCGTAAGGGAAAGATCATTATTCTGCTGGCTTACATTCATGCTACCCAGGGCGGTAAGCTGTGGAGCAGCTGGCAGATCCAGGAAAGGGAAAACGCTTTTACCCCCCAGCACCTGCGCAAAACCCAGGGAAGAGATACATAGGATACTGAGAATGAGGAAAGAAGCGCGGCGTAACATTAAGACACAAATTAGGAATAATTACGAATTGTCAATTACGAATTACGAATTAAAATGCAGCGGATGATTGGTGGGGGTGAAACAAAATACTCTATAAACCAAAAGACCTGCGTTTAAATACAGGCCTTTTAGTTTATGATGTACTCAATTCGTAATTCGTAATTGGCAATTCGTAATTAAAAAAGCCTGCGTTTAAATGCAGGCTTTTTAGTTATGAAGTACTTAATTCATAATTGAACAATTCGTAATTACTTCTTCAGCAGCGCTATATCCAGCACCTGCGTCATTTCTTTTACAAAATGGAACTTCAGGCCTTTGATATAGTCCGGGTTAATGTCTTTAATATCTTTTTCATTCTGCCAGCAAAGCAATATTTCCTTAATACCGGCGCGTTTGGCAGCCAGTATTTTTTCCTTGATGCCACCTACCGGTAATACCTGTCCGCGCAGGGTTATTTCACCCGTCATAGCCAGGTAAGGTTTTACCTTACGGCCGGTGTAGGCAGAAGATAATGCGGTTAGCATGGTTACGCCTGCACTGGGCCCGTCTTTAGGCACAGCGCCTTCCGGTACGTGCACATGCACATTTTTATGAGCAAATACTTTTGGGTCTATCTTATAATCTGAAGCATTGGCCTGCAGATAGCTCAGCGCAGTGGATGCAGATTCCTTCATCACATTCCCTAAATTACCCGTCAGCTTTAATTCGCCCTTACCTTCACTAAGGCTGGTTTCTATAAACAGTATATCGCCGCCTACATAGGTCCAGGCCAGGCCTACAGCCACACCGGGCGGGTTCCCTACCTTATACAGCTCGTTGGAGTAGCGGGATTTGCCCAGGATCTTAGCCAGCATTTCTTCGGTAAGCGTATCGGGCAGCTTTTCATCCAGCGCTACATTCTTAGCCAGGGAGCGCATTACAGATGCCAGTAAACGATCCAGCTCACGTACCCCGCTTTCCCGGGTATATTCCTGTACCATTTTGGTAAGCACCTGGCCGGGGAATTTGATCTTCACATCCTTTAGGCCATGCATTTCCCGCTGTTTGGGTACCAGATGGCGTTTGGCTATTTCCACCTTTTCCTCTATTGAATACCCGCTCAGGTCAATGATCTCCAAACGGTCACGTAGGGCGGGATTTATAGCCGCAATATTATTGGCGGTAGCAATGAACAATACTTTGCTCAGGTCATATTCCAGCTCCAGGTAATTGTCGTAAAAAGTGCTGTTCTGCTCAGGGTCCAGCACTTCCAGTAAAGCGGAGCTGGGATCGCCACGGAAATCGTTGCCTATCTTATCTATCTCATCCAGGATCATTACTGGGTTGGAGGATCTTGTTTTGCGGATGGATTGCAGAATGCGGCCGGGCATAGCGCCAATATAGGTTTTGCGGTGGCCACGGATCTCGCTTTCATCATGTAAACCACCTAAGCTTAAACGTACATATTTACGGCCAATGGCATTGGCAATGGAACGGCCTAAAGATGTTTTACCAATACCCGGAGGACCTACAAAACACAGGATGGGCGATTTCATATCCCCCTTTAGCTTCAGTACGGCCAGGTATTCAAGGATGCGCTCCTTGATCTTATCCATACCGTAATGGTCGTTATCCAGTACTTTCTGCGCTTTCTTCAGGTCGTAGCTATCCAGGGTGTACTCCTGCCAGGGAAGGTCCAGCATAAGGTCCAGGTGGTTGTACACCACGCTGTAATCCGGGGTGCTGGGATGCATGCGCTCCAGCTTTTCCACTCCTTTACGGAACAGGTCTGCGGCGGCTTCTGTCCACTTTTTCTGTTCTGCTTTACGCTGCATTTCCCGGATCTCACGGTCATTAGTATCTCCGCCCAATTCCTCTTTAATGGATTTCAGCTGCTGTTGCAGGAAGTATTCCCGCTGCTGCTTATCCAGGTCGGCCTTGGTTTTGTTGGTGATCTTATTTTTCAGCTCTGCCAGCTGCAGCTCTACCTGCAACAGTTTCAGCAGGGTTTCTGCCCGGGTGCGCAGGTTGTTGATCTCCAGCAGCTCCTGTTTATCTTTTAATTCACTGTTCAGGTTAGAGGAAACAAAATGCACCAGGAAGGCGGCATTTTCAATATTCTTCAGGATTACGCTGGCTTCAGACGGTAAGTTGGGCGATAGCTGAATGATCTGCCCGGCCAGGTCCTTAATGGATGAAATGTAGGCGTCAAACTCTGCATCATCCTCCCCTACTTCATCATTTAATATGGTAATGTTGGCTTTGAAATACGGATCTTCCGTTGTAATGGCATCTATCTTAAAACGCTTGCGCCCCTGTATAATGATGGTGGTGCCACCGTCCGGCATTTTAATGAGCTTTACAATGCGGGCTACAGTACCTACGCTGGCCAGATCGGCAATAATAGGATCTTCTACCGTACTGTCTTTTTGCGCTACCACACCAATCAATTTGTCAGTCCGGTACGCATCATTCACTGCCTTTATGGATTTGTCCCTACCCACGGTAATGGGCAATACCACACCGGGAAACAGCACTGTATTTCTTAATGGTAATATGGAAAGTTCATCGGGTATTTTATCATCTTCCTGACCATCAACATCCTCGTTCAAAGGGATAATAGGCATAAACTCCATCTCCTCTTCCGGATTCGCTAAATAAAATCTATTCATCGCAATAGTTTAATTCCATGTGAAGGTAGACAATTTGTCAGCCCAAAGGCGCTGTTACCCTCTATTTTTAGTATTATACTATATGGGTCAAGGATAATGCCACATAAATTAAGTACGAATTGGTCAATTACAAATTACGAATTGGAATGCAGCGGATGGAGTGTTAATTACTGAGTAAATGATATATAAAACCAAAAGGCCTGCATTTTAAATGCAGACCTTTTAAATATGAAGTACGTAATTCGTAATTACAACGTTACGCCTACACCCAGCTGAATAGACTGATTTTTCCAGTTGCTGGTGTTGGCTACATCGCCTGCATTTTTCACGTCGGTAAAACCAATGATGTAACGGGCGCTGATGTTCACAATAGGCAGCTGTATCCATAAGCCGGCTACACCTGCTACGTCGCTGCCTTTAAAGGCATCTTTGGTTCCTTCCAGGGCATTCTTGCCACCCAGCAATGCGCTGAACTGGGGACCTACCTGCAGCTTCAAACGGGGAGTACCTAAATTGAAGTTAGCCAGGATGGGAATGCTTAAATAATTTAAGCTGATCTTTTTGTTGTCGTTGGACGGATCGTTCAGGTTATCTGTATTGTAGATCTCACTGAAATTATCCGTTGTTTTTGTTTTGGTGGAAGAGAAGATCAATTCACCCTGTACACCAAAACCTTTTACTAGGTTTACCTGCGCAAAACCGCCCAGGTGATAACCCAGCTTAAATCCGTCATTGTAACCAGTACCATCCAGCTTACCAAGGTTTGCACCTCCTTTAAACCCAAAGCGTAATAGTCTGTCCTGAGCATGGGCGGTAGAAAATGTAAAAGCAGTTACGACAAGTACTGCCACCGCAAGAATCAGTTTTTTCATGTGCAGTTGTTTTGATTTGATGGTGTTTTTCTATTGATATGACTTCTGCTTAATAGACGGAATCTGTTTCCTTTTCCCCTACATAGCATTGTTATTTTTTTGTAGTAGCAAAATCTATGCTATGTTTCTTAAACATTCATAAACTGTGCTCAACACAATAAAAAAACCGGTAATCTGTTAAAATTCAAAACTAACTTTAGCGGTGAAGTAACTCATTATGCTGGTATCTTCTCCCTGCAGAGGTTTAAACACGGTATAAGCCGGCGCCAGGGTAAAGCGGCCAATGATGTAAGAGCAATTCAGGGTCAGATCCAGCGCGCGGGGCTCAAAGCCGGTATGGTCAGTGGATTCCATGGGCTGGCCATTCACGTTCTTTTTACTTCTTTTAATATCCTGTTTGATCTTTGCGGAGCGGGATATGTACTGGAAGGCCTTCATATTGCTATAATAATGCGCAGTGCCCAAGGTTAACCCAAGGGATGGCGTAACCAGCAATACATCATCATACTTTAATACATCCATAAAAATAAACGGATGGCGTACGGCCAGGATCATATTAAAATCCCTGCCGGATTCTGTAGTGGTCACCTCATTCCGTATACGGATGGGCAAACGGCCTATTTGCCGGTAAGAGGTAGTGGTGCCTGTTTCCTTTCCCCAGCCAAAATCCAGGCTAATACCGGGTTGCAGCCACCAGCCACGGTAATAGAAATAGGCAAACAATTCATTTTTTATGGGTGTAAGCGGTACATCGCTGGAGTCTGAAAAAAAGTAACGGGTATAGGAAATACCGGTCAGGAACTTCCGGCTTTTCGTGTAGTCGTAACCGGCAGACAAGTCCCATTCAAACCAGGGATTCTTTTCTGAATTTGTAAGATAGTAACCGCTCAGCGATCCAAAAAAACCGGATTTATGATAGTAGGCAACAGAGGGCGAGAAAAAGGTCTTCATTACAATAGGCCGCTCAAAGTTGGTGGTTTTGCTGCCATAAGCCGGGTTATTACCGTAGCCGATACTTAACAGCACATCGTTCGTCGCCTGTTTTTGCAACAGGGAATCCAGCTGCCGTTCCAGCTCCGCCAGTGATTGTCCCACAACCATCCGGCTGCAGCATAATAGGGATAAGAGTAAAATGCACCGGTGTTTCCACATGGCTGCAAGATAGGAGATTTCGGGAAAAAAAGGCCATGGACTATGGCCCATCGACCAACCTACACCAGCTCTATCACCGTAATTTCCGGCAATATGCCTACGCGGCCGGGATAACCTAAAAAGCCGTAACCACGGTTCACATACAGGCGCTGGGCGCCTTCCTTATACAAGCCGGCCCATTCCTTATAAAAGTACTGGGCAGGGCTCCAGCGCACACCGGGTATTTCCACGCCAAACTGCATACCATGGGTATGGCCGGCCAGCATCAGATCTATATCCGGGTATTCCGGGCGCACCTGGGCATCCCAATGGGTGGGGTCGTGTGACAATAATATTTTAAAGGGAATGTGGGAGCTGCCTTCATATGCCTTTTTCAGATCGCCGTACTTGGGAAAACGGCTCATGGCGCTCCAGTTCTCAATGCCTATCAATGCTATCTGCTCCCCGTCGCGTTCCAGCACTACGTGCTCGTTCATCAGCAGGCGCCAGCCTAATTCGCCATGGATCTGTTTCAGGCGGTCCAGGTTCTGGGCGCGCTGGTGGCTGTAACCGGTTTCGTCGCGGTCAGGCCAGGGGTAATAGTCGCCATAGTCATGGTTACCCAGGGTAGAAAATACGCCCATAGGGGCTTTTAGCTGGTTAAACACATCCATGTAACCATCCATTTCCGTGGCACGGTCATTTACCAGGTCGCCGGTAAACAGGATCAGGTCGGCCTGCTGGGCCTTGATCAGTTCTATTCCTTTCAGCACCGCCTCCTTATTATTAAGGCTGCCGGAGTGCACGTCAGAGATCTGCACAATGCGCAGCCCCTTAAATGCCTGCGGCAGGTTCTTAAAGGCCAGCTTCATCTTGTGTACGCGATAGTTGTACTTATTGGAGAAGCCGTAAGTAAGGGTGGCAAACAAGCTGCCGCCCATTAACAGGCCCATTTTGGTAAGGAACTGCGATCGGGAAATGCCGGCAGGCACCTCGCCCGCTGTGGGCGCTGGCCGGTTACCAAACCGTTGTATGAGCCACATAATGCCCCGGCGTATATCATCTACCAGCAGGAACAGGGTTACCAGCAGCTTGGCCATTACCAGCCCTATGAGCACTGCCATCACATAAGAGCGTACAATAGGCTTCCAGTCGTGCCAATGCAGGTAAGGCAGCAATACAATGGTAAGGATACAGGCAATGGATATCAGCCAGTAAATGCCGTACACAATGCCACGGGTGCGGGGAGCGGCCCCGTTCATAATGGCCCGTATACCCATAAAAACGTAAATATCCAGGCAAATGATCAATAATATAAGAACAAGCGAATTAACTCCTGAGCGCATGATATTAGCAAAGTTAGATGTGTCAAATTGATGAAGACGATTGACGATCCGTCATATTGTATGACCCCATCAAAAATGTTGCTACAATTATGGAGAAAACACATCCCTACCCGCAAAAGCTTCATTTCCATCCTATTAACATCAAACTCCACTAATTTTTGTGAATAAATAAATAAGTGGGCACCGCATATATTAGCCTAATCGTTGTATTTTTGTCACATTCGGGATGTTGTATCAATAATGAACCATTCATTATAAAGCAGTTAGCCAATGCAATTTACTTATTACGGCCATTCTTGTTTTTCGGTAGAGATCCAGGGCAAAAAGATCCTTTTTGACCCCTTCATTACCTATAACGAGCTGGCTAAAGCGGTGGATGTGAACCAGATAGGTGCAGATTACATCTTTGTTTCCCATGGGCATGACGACCATGTGGCCGACCTGGTGAACCTGGCCCGCCGTACAAATGCTACCGTAGTAGGCAGCTATGAGCTGGCTACCTGGGCCGGCAAGCAGGGTATTGAAAAAACTCATCCCATGAACACGGGGGGCAAGTGGCAGTTTGACTTTGGCACGGTAAAATGCGTAGTGGCCCACCACTCCAGCGGTTTGCCGGACGGGTCCTATGGCGGTAATCCCTTAGGGTTCATTTTCACGACCCCGGCAGGTAATTTTTACTATAGTGGCGATACGGCCCTCACCTTTGATATGGAGCTGGTGCCCCGCTTTGCTAAATTAGATTTTGCAGTGCTGCCTATTGGCGATAATTTTACCATGGGTGTAGAGGACGCCATTATTGCCGCTGAGTTTATAGAATGTAAGCGTATTATAGGAGTTCATTACGATACTTTTGGGTTTATTAAGATAGACACGGACAAAGCCAAACAGGCTTTTGCGGATGCCGGACTGGAGCTGTTATTGCCTGCTATTAATTCTAGTATAGAGTTAGCAGTTGGCAGTTAGCAGTCGGCAGTACGGTCTCATGACTGCAAACTGCCAACTAAAGACTGCACACTATTTTATTATCCTATTATCCTATAAATAACCTAAGAATATTCAATTTAACAAATGGCAAGAACAATCGCAATCGCCAATCAAAAAGGGGGCGTAGGTAAAACCACCAGCGCAATAAACCTGGCCAGCAGCCTGGCCGTGCTGGAATTCAAAACCTTGCTGGTAGACGCAGACCCGCAGGCGAACAGCACCACCGGCTTGGGTTTTGACCTGCGTAACATACAGCAAAGCCTGTATGATTGCATGGTGAATGATGTGCAGGCCAAAGACGTGATACTGGAATCAGATACCCCGAACCTGAAAGTGCTGCCCGCCCATATTGACCTGGTAGGTGCGGAGCTGGAGCTGATCAACCACCCCAACCGTGAGCAGGTGATGAAACAGGTGATAGATTCCGTGAAGCAGGATTATGATTTTGTGATTGTAGACTGCTCTCCTTCCCTGGGCCTGATCACTGTGAATGCCCTAGTGGCTTCCGATTCCGTGATCATACCCGTACAGTGCGAGTTCTTTGCGCTGGAAGGTTTGGGTAAGCTGCTGAATACCATTAAGATCGTTCAAAGCAGGCTGAATACATCCCTGGAAATAGAAGGCATTCTGATGACCATGTACGATGGCCGTTTGCGTCTGAGCAACCAGGTGGTGGATGAGGTAAAACAACACTTTGAAGAAAGCGTGTTCAACACGATCATTCACCGTAATACCAAACTGGGTGAAGCGCCCAGCTTCGGTAAATCCGTGATCATGTATGATGCGGCCAGCACCGGCGCCATTAACTACCTGAACCTGGCCAAAGAAATATTACAGAAGAATAACTTTACAAAAATTAACTTAGAAGATAAAATACTAGCTATAAACGATGACCAATCCGAGTAAGAAAGAGGCGTTGGGAAAAGGCATCCGCTCGCTGCTGCAAAACATTGATACTGATCTGAAACAAACTTCCAGTGCCCTGGGAGATAAAGTGGTGGCTGCCGCTACCGGTATTGAACGTATTCCGCTGGATCAGATCGAGGTGAATCCAAAGCAGCCGCGGCGTGACTTTGATGAGCAGGCGTTACAGGAGTTGAGCCATTCCATTAAGCTGCATGATATTATACAGCCCATTACCGTAGCCAAAGTTGGTAAAAAGTACCAGCTGATAGCCGGTGAAAGGCGTTTACGCGCCAGCAAAATGGCCGGCATAAAGGATATTCCCGCGTATGTACGGCAGGCCAATGACCAGGAATTGCTGGAGCTGGCCCTGCTGGAAAACCTGCAAAGGGAAAACCTGAATGCGATAGAAATTGGCCTGAGCTACAAACGCCTGATGGAGGAATGCACCTTTACACAGGAGCAGGTGGCCGACCGGATGGGCAAAGAAAGAAGCACCGTTACCAACTATATCCGTTTACTGAAGCTGCCCCCTGATATACAGGTAGCAGTGCGCAATGGGCAGATCAGCATGGGCCATGCCCGCGCGCTGATCGGTGTGGAGAATGTAGAAAAACAGCTGTTCATTTTTAACGAGGTGGTTAAGAACGGTCTTTCCGTACGCCAGGCAGAAGAACTGGTAAGAAAGGTGAACCATGTTGAAAAAGGAACTGTTAAAAAACCAATAAAAAATTCCCTTCCTCCGGCATATCAGAAAATAGAAGATAACTTAGCCTCTCATTTTGCAACTAAAGTATCGCTGGATAGATCAAAGTCGGGTAAAGGCAGTGTTACAATTGAATTTTACTCAGACGAAGAGCTGGATAGCATACTGGAAAAAATAGATTTATACGGTGGCAAAAAATAAGGCCGGGCATACATTTCACTACCTACTATGCCGTTTCCTCCTCCTCCTGCTTATAGCTGGCTGCACCTGCAGGCCGTTATACGCGCAGGATACCATTACTCCCAACACACTAAAGCCTGGCACGGATACTACACACAAACCTGCTGCTAAAAAGGATTCCGTTATTGTATCCGGCTTGTTTAAGAATCCCCACAGTCCGCGTAAGGCTGCCTTCTACTCTGCCGTGGTGCCGGGTTTGGGTCAGGCCTATAACCGCGAGTACTGGAAAATACCTTTGGTATATGCCGCTATGGGCATTTCCGCCGGTTTTTTTATCGGCAACTTTAACTACTATAAAGACTACCGCGATGCTTACCGCATTCGTATGGATGGTAATGCCAATACGGTTGACAAGTATGCGGCTATCTACAGGGATGCAAATTCGCTGAAGTTCCTGCGCGATGCCTACCGGCAGTATGTGGATTATTCCGTACTGGTATTTATACTGGCCTATGGCCTGAATATTATTGATGCTACGGTGTTTGCACACCTGCGCGACTGGAATATGAATGACGACCTGAGTATGCGGGTTGTTCCCAAAATGCTGGATAACCGCTCCCTGGGTTTAAGCCTGCAAATAAACCTGGGTAAGGTAAAGGGAAAGAATAAAGGCGGATGGGCTTTCGGAAAATAGTTAAGTAATCAGATCAATTTATGAAAATAGCACTTATCGGATACGGTAAAATGGGAAAGGCTATAGAAGCCATTGCAACAGCGAAAGGACATACAGTGATCCATCGTATAGACCTGAACAATAAACACCTGCTGGATAAGGAACACCTGCAGCAGGCCGATGTAGCTATTGAATTTACCACCCCGGAAACCGCCTATTCCAATATACTCAAATGCTTTGAAGCCAATGTACCGGTGGTATGCGGCACTACAGGCTGGCTGGAAAAGCTGCCGGATGTAAAGGCCCGCTGCCTGGAAAAACACCAGGGCTTCCTGTATGCCAGTAACTTCAGCATTGGGGTGAATATTTTTTTCGAGATCAACAAACGCCTGGCAGAGCTGATGTCTACCCAGCCCCAGTATGATGTGAAGATGGAGGAGATTCACCATACCCAGAAGAAGGATGCGCCCAGCGGCACAGCTATTACGCTGGCAGAGCATATCCTGGATAAGCTGGACCGCAAGGCCGGCTGGGTGAACCAGGAAAGCAGCCAGCCGCAGGAGCTGTCCATCATCAGTAAACGGGAAGACCCCGCCCCAGGTACCCATAGTATTACCTACACCTCTGCTATTGACGATATCACCATTACCCATACGGCCCACTCCCGCGAAGGGTTTGCCGCCGGCGCTGTAATAGCGGCTGAATGGCTGAATGGCAAAAAGGGCATCTTTACCATGAAGGACGTGCTTAGCCTGTAAACTTCAAACTTTTAAATATATTTGCCAGCAATTCGCACATCTGGGTGAGGAGATGCAAATCGTTTTATATGCTTTCAAAAAAAACACAATATGCCTTTCATGCCTTGATACACCTGGCAGAAAATGCAGATAAGGGCCCCATTCTGATTTCGGAGATTGCCCAGGAAAAGAACATTTCCATTAAGTTCCTGGAAAATATACTGCTGGAGTTAAAGAACGCCGGAATTTTGGGGAGTAAGAAGGGAAAAGGTGGCGGATATTACCTGATGCGCGCGCCCAAGGAAATACCGCTGGCCCGCATTATACGCTTGCTGGACGGGCCTATAGCCCTGCTGCCCTGCGTAAGCCTGAATTATTATGAGCGCTGTGAAACCTGTAAGAACGAAGCCGTTTGCGGGTTGAACGAGGTAATGTCGAAGGTGAGGGATGCAACGCTTAAATTGCTGGAAAACAAAACATTGAAAGACATTCTTACACGTAATTAGCCGCAGCTACCAAAGTTTGGTAGCTGCTTTTTATTGGCCTTTACAGCAACCCCTACTCTCCCTAAAATTTCCTATTTGTTATAACCTGCTATTCCCCTGGCTGTTGCTTTGCAAGACTTTGCCTGGTGAATGATCGCATTTGTTAACAGCGGCTCAGGCTGGCGCATAAAGTACTGTGCCTGCAACAGATTGCTGCTGGCCTTATAGCACCGCCTGGTCTTACCGGACGCTGCGCTCCAATGTGTCATCGGTTGGGGTTATCGCCATTGGACCGGAATGATTAGTTGGTTATTCGGGATTGTTCACCAGACCAATGCGCACGCCAGGGATTGCCTTAATGGGCCATCACAACCATCTTCATAAAAACTTATACTCTTTCCCCACCTCCCGGCCTAATGACTGTGAACAGCCATCTTCTTAAAGCCTAATAGATCAGATAAAGTTAACCTGTTGCTTTCTTAGCACACCTGATTTTACTGCCTGTTTCCTTTCCCCTCTCCCGTTTTGTCAGCCGTGCATAAATTCTTAAGTATTTTTACCCCTATATCCTATAGTTTTTATAGGATTTATGTATTTTTGTTCTAGCTAAGGAAGTACATGACAGACATTAAAACCGCATTGGCAGGACTGTCTGAAACAGCTGCCATTCAATATCTTACTGAACAGTTCCCGGGTGCTGTGGCTTTTTCCACCTCTTTTGGACAGGAAGACCAGGTGCTGGCGGATATGATCTGGCGCAATAAATTACCCGTACGGGTGTTTACGCTGGACACCGGCCGCCTGTTCCAGGAAACCTATGAGCTGATGGACCTTACCCGTGCCCGCTACAAACAGCCCTTTGAAACTTATTTTCCTGAAACCGCCGCCGTGGAAAAACTGGTAGCGGAAAAAGGCTTTAACAGCTTTTATGATTCAGTGGAGAACCGCAAGGAATGTTGTTTCATTCGCAAGGTAGTACCCCTGAACCGCGCATTACAGGGCGTAAAAGTATGGATCACCGGCCTGCGGGCAGAGCAATCCGAGAACCGGCAGGCGCTGGAAGCCCTGGAATGGGACGAAGCCCGCGGGTTATACAAATTTAACCCCCTGGTGAACTGGACCTATGAGGAAATGCTGGCCTACCTGGATAAGAACAATGTACCTTTTAATAAGCTGCATAACCAGGGCTTTATAAGCATTGGCTGCGCCCCCTGTACCCGCGCCATTGAGCCGGGAGAGCATCCCCGCGCGGGCCGCTGGTGGTGGGAGCAATCCAAGAAAGAGTGCGGCCTCCACGGGTAATTAATAATTAAGAATGAATAATTAATAATCAGAGGGTAGGATAACGTGAGACGGAAGTACTTAGTTGTTCATTGTTAATTTGTAGGTAAATAGTCAATAAAAATGAATGAATAATTGTGCCGCCGTAGTAACTTGAAGCGTAATATTCATTTAATTGTTAAAGTAAATAATTGATGATAATTAAGAAGGCTGCATTACACCGAAGTAAGACATCCACGATTATTAATTCTTAATTATTCATTATTAATTATAAACGTAGTTATGAGTAATCAAATAAATTGGGAGTTTCCGCAGGCATTGGAAGATGAAGCGATCTATATTCTCCGTGAAACCGCCGCCCAGTTTGAAAGGCCGGCGATCCTGTTTTCAGGCGGTAAAGATTCCATTACCATTGTGCGCCTGGCGCAAAAGGCATTTTACCCCGGTAAAATACCTTTTCCCCTGCTGCATATTGATACCGGCCATAACTTCCCGGAAACTATTGAGTTCCGCGATCAGCTGGTAGCTTCCCTGGGGGTAGACCTGGTGGTGCGTAACGTGCAGGATAGCATTAACCAGGGTAAGGTGCAGGAAGAAACCGGTAAATATGCCAGCCGTAATGCCTTACAAACCGTTACCCTGCTGGATGCGATCGAGGAAATGAAGTACGATGCCTGTATTGGCGGCGCCCGCCGTGATGAGGAGAAAGCCCGCGCCAAGGAAAGGATCTTTTCTGTACGCGACGAGTTTGGGCAGTGGAACGCCAAAATGCAGCGCCCCGAGCTGTTTGATATGCTGAATGGTAAAATTCATATAGGCGAAGGCGTGAGAGTGTTCCCCATCTCCAACTGGACAGAGCTGGACGTATGGAACTACATCCGCCGCGAAAAGCTGGACATTCCCTCCATCTACTTCTCTCATGAAAGAGAGATCATAGAACGGGATGGCATGTACTGGCCGTACTCCCCTTTCCTGAACACCACGGAAGAAGAAGTACCCTTTAAACAGAAAGTACGTTTCCGTACCGTAGGCGATATGACCTGTACCGCAGCTGTGATCTCTGAAGCCGATAAGCTGGAAGATATTATCTCTGAAATACTGGAAGCCAAAATATCTGAAAGAGGCGCACGTATGGACGATAAGCGCTCTGAAGCCGCCATGGAAAAGCGGAAACAGGCAGGGTATTTTTAGGAGCTGTTAGCTATTAGCTGTTGGCTTTTAGCTACCCTTCGTATGATATAACTTATTTTACAATAATAAACCTAAGGCTAACAGCTGAATGCTAAAAGCCAAAAGCTAAATAAATTATGGAAGTATTACGTATAACCACTTCCGGTAGTGTGGATGATGGTAAAAGTACCCTGATAGGCCGTTTATTATACGATACCAACTCTATTCCCCAGGATAAGCTGGAAGCCCTGCATGCAGCCAGCAAACGCAAGGGGCTTGACTTTACCGACCTTTCCCTGTTAACAGACGGGTTGGTGGCTGAGCGGGAACAGGGTATTACCATTGATGTGGCGCATATCTATTTCTCTACCCCTACCCGTAAATACATTATTGCCGATACGCCTGGCCACGTGGAATATACGCGTAACATGGTTACCGGCGCATCCAACGCGCAGGTATCCCTGATACTGATAGATGCCCGTAAAGGCATTGTGGAGCAAACTTACCGTCACTTTTTTATAGCCAACCTGCTGCGCATTCCGCACCTGGTAGTATGCATCAATAAAATGGACCTGGTAGATTATGACCAGAACCGTTTTAACGAAATTGTTACGGATTTTCAGCTGCTGCTGGACAATGCCGCCTTTAAAGACCAGGTAGTACGGTTCATTCCCATCTCCTCCATTTACGGGGAAAACCTGGCTACCCGCTCTGAAAAAATAAGCTGGTATAAGGGAGAAGCGTTACTGGAATACCTGGAACAGATCACCTTTGACCATGGCGATAGCAATCACCCGGCCCGTTTCCCGGTACAGTATGTAATACGGCCTAAAACCGATGCCTACCATGACTTCCGTGGCTTTGCCGGTAAAGTGGCCAGCGGCCATTTTAATGTGGGCGATGAGATAATATCCCTGCCCTCCATGCAAACCAGCCGTATTAAAACTATACAGCAGTTTGAAACGCAGTTAGATACAGCCAATGCCCGCGAAAGTGTAGTGATAACCCTGGAAAACGAGATAGATACCAGCCGTGGTAACATGCTGGCAAAACCCGGCCAGGAGCCGGCTGCGCTGAAAGAGATCAGCGCGCATATTTGCTGGATGGACCAAACCAAGCTGGTGCCCGGCAAAACCTACCTGCTGCAGCATGGCATTAACCGCGTAAAAGCCAAAGTACAGGGTATACAACACGTAATAGAAGTTACCACCAACCGTACTATTGAAGATAAAAAAGAGCTGGGCCTGAACGATATTGGAAAGATCTCCCTTAAAACCGCCCATCCTATTTTTGCAGACCCTTACCATATAAACCCCGCCAATGGCGCCTTTATACTGGTAGATGAGTATAGCAATGCAACCGTAGCAGTGGGATTCGTTGAGTAATTAATAATCGCAGGAATAGTACTTCATAAAAACACATTTCCTGCACCAGCATAATAAAGAGGGCGATACTCAAATTGAAGTATCGCCCTCTTTATTATTAATTATCCATTCTTAATTATTAATTACCTACCTGAAGTACTTATCAAACTCCGAATCCAGCTGAAAGTAAAGCACACCCCAGTTCTTCAGCCGGGCTATATCGCGGGCGGCCGCTGCATAGGCAGCCCTTGTTCTGCCCTTATATTTAGCCCAGTTAATTACGCCTACCACCATAATATTCTGGGCCTGCGCCCACTTCACATCATCTTCCGACATGGTGTTCACATCCCCGAAAAGGTAGTAGTAATCCGGGTTATAGCCGGGTTTCTGAATATTTATTTCCAGCTGCTGGCGGGTGCAGCTAAGCTTTACCTTACCGGTAAAGTAGTCGGTTGATTCATCGGCCCCGATCATCAGGGCCTGCTTATCCAGCCCATACTGCTGTAACAGGTTCACTATCTGACCTAATAACAGGGTATCACTACTGGTGATCTTATTATCCAGCATTACCTGTATATGGCCGCTGGCCGCTGCCAGCGCATCTTCCAGGCGCAGTACCTGGCTGCCCCTGGGCGTACGCAGCTCACTGATCTCTTCCCATGACATAGCGCTTACAGGCTTATCCACCCCGTAATAACGTTTAAAGTTATTATCGTGGTTAATGATCATTACACTGTCTTTGGTAAGGCGCAGGTCCATCTCCACCATCCAGTAACCGCGTTCAATAGCATCCTGCAGGGCGGCCATGCTGTTCTCTGCATTGGAGGTATCCACTACCCCGCCCCGGTGCGCGATCAGGAAATAGCGGCCAAATCCCTTGCTGGGGCCTTGCTGGCCAAAGGCGGTATGGGCTAGCAAACAAAAGCTTAGCAGCAGAAAAAGGTCCCCCGTTTTTTTTCTCATAAAAGGTTTAGCAGATTTCAAATGATAAATTAGCAAGAATGGCATATTCATCAAAATGAAAGTTTTATTAATATTATACAATGGGAAGGGTAATTACAAGTTTATTTTTGTTGATTTTGGTTGTAGTGCTCAGGCTCAGCAATCTGCCCTGGATACTGCCGCATCACTGACCAGGAATCCAGCTATTTATGCACTGCTTGTTGCCCAGCATAATAACGTTAAATATGAAAAATATTGTAATGGTAAAAATGCAAATGACCTTTTCAACAGTCAATCACTCACCAAAGATGTAATGTCTTTATTGGTTGGTATTGCTATCAACAAGGATTACATTCAATCGGTAGACGAACCCCTGTCCTGTTTTTTCCCATCGCTTTTACAGGATAAAGATAAAAGAAAACAACGGGTTACTATCCGGGAAGTCATGAACCAGGCTTCCGGCCTTTGGCATGAAGACCTGGAAAGCCCGGGAGGGGTAAAGGCATCCAAACCTATAACTGGCCTAAATGAAGGATGGGCACTGCAATGGCAGCGGTTTACCGGGCCTGGAAATGCACACCAGGGATATTTATAAGATCGGGCTTACAGGTTCTTCAACATATCCGTTACCATTTTAGGCAGGTCATAATCCGGCTTCCAGCCCCAGTCTTTGCGGGCCAGTTCATCATTAATGCTCTTAGGCCAGCCGTCTGCGATCTGCTGCCGGTAATCAGATTGGTAGCTAATAGTGAAGTCAGGGATATGCTTTTTGATCTCTGCGGCTATCTCTTTGGGCGAAAAGCTCATAGCGCCCAGGTTATAGGAGGAGCGTACTGATATTTTAGGCTGCTCTGCTTCCATCAGCTCAATGGTAGCACGGATGGCATCCGGCATATACATCATGGGCAGGTAAGTATCTTCAGAAAGGAAGCAGGTATATTTTTTCTCTTCCTGCGCTTCATGGAAGATCTCAATGGCATAATCCGTAGTACCGCCGCCAGGTGCAGATTTATAGCTGATCAGCCCCGGGTAGCGCAGGCTTCTTACATCCACGCCATAACGGTGGTTGTAGTATTCGCACCAGCGCTCACCGGCAAATTTGCTGATGCCGTAAATGGTAGTAGGTTCTATAACCGTATGCTGTGGGGTGGTTTCTTTAGGGGAGTTAGGACCAAATACCGCAATAGAGCTGGGCCAGTACACTTTATCCAGGCCTTCTTCCTTGGCAATATCCAGCACGTTTAACAGGCTTTGCATGTTGATATGCCAGGCCAGCAAAGGATTTTTTTCACCGGTGGCAGAAAGGATGGCTGCCAGCAGGTAGATCTGGGTAATGTTATGGCGGATAACCAGCACGTGCAGCATTTCCTTGTTCATAACATCCAGCGATACGTAAGGGCCGGAGCCTTTCAGCAGCTCATGCTCCTCGCGCAGGTCAGATGCTACAACGTTGGTATCCCCGTATATTTTACGTAATGTCAGGGTAAGCTCCACGCCTATTTGCCCGCAGGCGCCTATTACCAGTATTTTATCCTTTTTCATTTCAAGTGTTTAAGTACCGCGCCTTTGAGGTGCACACATTTGATCCGTAATATTAATGGCTTCATTGAATATTAAGAACATTGCACATGGGTACATGACAATGATTCAACAATCTTCTCTTTACATCATTAGCATAACCGGTGGTGATGATTAGCCGGTTACAATATTATGACAATTTAAACATTTAGCGGATTCCGTACCTTTACGTCCTCAAATTAAAATGCAGATGAATCATTTGAAATCTTTGTTCAAAGAGCAATATAATCCCGACAATTTTTTCCTGATAGCCGGCCCCTGTGTAGTGGAAAGCGAGGAGCTGTTAACAACCGTGGCAGAGAAAGTTTCCGGCATCTGCAAGCGGCTGAACATCCCTTATATTTTCAAGGCATCGTACCGCAAGGCTAACCGCACCAGCATTCATTCCTTTACCGGTATGGGCGATGTGGAAGGGCTGGACCTGCTGCAAAAAACCGGGCACACCTTTAACCTGCCGGTAACCTCCGACATTCACTCTGCCGCAGAAGCAGCGATGGCAGCCGCTTATGTGGATGTGCTGCAGATACCGGCCTTCTTATGCCGGCAAACAGACATTCTGCTGGCAGCCGCAGAAACCGGAAAGGTAGTGAACGTAAAAAAGGGGCAGTTCGTGAGTGGCGACGCCATGAAGTTTGCCGTGGAGAAAATTAAACAGGCAGGCAATAACCAGGTGATACTTACGGAACGCGGTACCACTTTTGGCTACCAGGACCTGGTAGTAGACTACCGTAACATTCCCATTATGCGCGGGCATGGCGTGCCGGTGGTAATGGATTGTACCCACTCCCTGCAGCAGCCCAATCAAACCAGCGGCGTTACCGGCGGTAACCCGCAAATGATCAGCACTATTGCCAAAGCAGCGATTGCTACCGGGGCCGACGGGTTGTTCATAGAAACGCATCCTGATCCTTCCAAAGCCTTATCAGACGGGGCTAATATGCTGCGCCTGGATCTGCTGGAGGACCTGCTGGAACAGCTGGTTCGTATACGGGAAGCCGTGAGTAAAAATGTAACTGCCCACCACCATTAGTGTGCACAATTTTTGTTATATTCATACTACACTAAAAACAATTTCACCATGATCCGTTTACATGACGTTAAAACAGGTGATACCGTGTTAGTATCGTATGAAGGAGAGCTGCTGGAAGGCAAGGTACTGGAAGTGAACCCTGAGGACAGACAGGCTTGTGTACTGACCCACGAACAGCAGGAATTCTGGTACTCGCTGGATGACCTTTATGAAATTCCGCTGGATGAATCACAGCTGCTGAAGCTGAAGTTCCAGAAAGATGAATCTGCCGCTACCGGTAATGGCCATACAGCGGTGTATGTACGGGGGCCTTTCAGCGTACAGCTGGCCCAGGAAGGCGGCCACGATATAACCCGCCTGGCTTACCGTGATGAGCACCGGGAAATCAAGGGCGCGCTTACCGTGAACCAGCTCCAGAACCATTATCATATCATGACTAATTTCCACTTAGATTAGCGGAAAGCTTAAAGGATAAAGCAAAAAGCTGATTGCCTCGCAGATATCCGCGGCAATCAGCTTTTTGCTTTATGCTTTCTCCTTTATGCTTTCTCCTTTATACTTACTTCAACTTTACGGTATCTACTGTTGTAACCTGACCTAATGTAACGGTTACGCCAGATCTTACAATGGTGCTCAGCAGCGTATCAGAAGGTATAAAGTGCAGCGTATAAGTACCGGCGCTAATACCTTTGATCAGATAATGACCATGATCAGTATAAGTGCTGGCCACTGTATCATTACCATTAAGCGCTAATACAGCCGCGGCAATGGAATCCGGTGTTGTTACCCCCCTGATAGCACCACCCTGCGCCTGCATAAAACCCCTGATAACTGGCTTCAGCATAAATTTGCCGGCAGCACCTGCTTCATGGATAGATTTTGCTACATCAAAATCCAGTACCAGTTTGTAAAGCACATCGCCGGTTACATCTGAATTCAATTTCAGTTTAACACCGGATGATTGCCCGCTGGGTGTTTGCAGATGAACGGAATCGCCGTCGTGGGTTACTACCCAGTTGTCATCGCCCAATACCAGGCGGATCTCTTTGATAGTACCTGATTTAATGTAAGCGTCAGCCAGTACAGTGTCTTTATCATTCACCAGTGTAAGCAGGTTGTAGCGGCCCTTTCTGAAACCACTCAATGACTGCCAGCCATTATCATCACTATCGGTGTAATTAATATTCACATCCTGTACATCGATATAAACGGCTTTAAAATCGCCTGGTCCGTCAGTAAGCGCTACCTGTAAATGTGCCTGCCCGCTATTGTTCTCATTTTTGGAACAGGACGAAAAGTAACACAGACCAGCCAAAGCAAGTGTGCCTGTAAGTAGGTTTCTCAGTGAATTGCTCATAAAAAGTGTATTGGTTTTAGTATCGCCTTTTTTGCGGCTTTCTCGGATTTAGATATGGTTTGTTAAAGAAAGTTTAAATACGCATTAAAAAAAAATCTTCCGTGACAACATATATCCGGCCCGGCATAAAATAAAAATGCCGATTGTGTTAGCAATCAGCATTTTGTATATTTTTTAATAATTACAGTGTTCTGCCTTACTTCACCGTTTCCATCTTCCACTTAATATTACAGCCCACACTGGGCTTTTGCAACGGGCTTACGGGCTGCCCATCCAGCAGGGCGTTAAGCGCCGCGCGCACATCCTTGCCATTCAGGGGCTGATCATTTCCGGGACGGGCATCATCCAGCTGCCCGCGGTATACCAGCTGCAATGACTGATCATAAATAAAAAAGTCGGGGGTACAGGCGGCCTGGTAAGCATGCGCCGTTTCCTGGCTTTCATCGTATAAATAAGGAAAAGTATAATCCAGCTCAATAGCTACTTCCCGCATATGCGCAGGCCCATCTTCAGGGTATTGCTGCGCATCATTGGCGCTGATGGCCAGGAAGCGGATGCCTTTGGCAATATATTCTTTGGAAAGCCGCACCAGCTCAGGTTGTATATAACGCACAAACGGGCAATGATTGCAAATGAACATCACTACGGTACCAATGGCAGCCGGTAATTCTTTTAACTGCAGCCATTTACCTGATACAACATCCAGCAATTTAAAGTCGGGGGCAGGCGTTCCTAACGGAACCATATGAGAGGGTGTGCGGGCCATGGTTAAATTTTTTAGTAGTTCAAAGGGGATGCAACACCTGCGTTTGCAATTGTTCTACAAATATCTCAACGGATTGCGACGGGCGTTAAGAATATAATTTTTCATGTTTACCCAAAAAGCCAGGATCATGTAAATAATTACCGGTGATCCCATGGTAAGGAAAGATGTGTAGATAAAAAACAAGCGGATACGGGAGGTAGCAACCCCCAGCTTATCTCCAATAGCGGCACAGACTCCGAATGCCTGCCATTCCACAAAATCCTTAAAGCGCTTCATGACTTCAAATTTATTAAAATCCGGTGTGAAAAACAAGAGAACGCTGTGGGTGCAGCCCGCTGTTGGCCGCCTGAAAGCCGTAATGCACGGACTATCAACCGGGATCTTCTGATCTTTTTATCGCCTTTTATGTTAAATTCCCCACCGGCAAAAACCCGCGAACAGCAAACCCTGCATCCTAACTACATATTATAGAATGATTTATAATAGCTTATGAAAAACATATGCATTAAATACAGCTATAAACTGTGCAGGATCGGGCGCCTACTATTTTAAAAACTTCGTGATTTTAGTTAATTTCGCGGTGCAATTTTTAACCGCACTTAAATATTTATTTCTCATGGTGTTTGATATTGAAATGATTAAAGGAGTGTACGCGGCACTACCGGGTAAAGTGGAAGCTACCCGCAAAATGTTAGGCCGTCCGCTTACATTGGCAGAAAAGATCTTATATGCTCACCTGTATGCACCTGCTACTTCGCCGTTTGCAAGAGGCAAATCTTACGTAGAGTTTGCCCCGGACCGTGTAGCCATGCAGGATGCCACCGCCCAGATGGCCTTATTACAGTTCATGACCTGCGGGCGCGATAAAGTAGCGGTTCCCTCCACTGTACACTGTGATCACCTCATTCAAGCCAAAACAGGCGCTGTAGCTGACCTGGCCACGGCAAAAGACACCAATAAGGAAGTTTACGAATTTCTCTCCTCTATATCTAATAAATACGGTATCGGTTTCTGGAAACCCGGTGCAGGCATCATTCACCAGGTAGTGCTGGAAAACTATGCATTTCCCGGTGGTATGATGATCGGTACGGATTCCCACACCCCCAATGCGGGCGGTTTGGGTATGTTAGCCATTGGCGTAGGCGGTGCAGACGCTGTAGACGTAATGGCCGGCCTGCCCTGGGAACTGAAAATGCCTAAGCTGATCGGTGTAAAGCTGACCGGTAAAATGAGCGGCTGGACCTCTGCCAAAGACGTGATCCTGAAAGTAGCCGGCATCCTGACCGTAAAAGGCGGTACCGGTGCTATTGTTGAATATTTTGGCGAAGGCGCAGATAGCCTGAGCGCTACCGGTAAAGGCACCATTTGTAACATGGGTGCGGAAATAGGCGCTACCTGCTCCGTTTTTGCATATGACAGCAAAATGTCGGCTTACCTGAAAGGCACCAGCCGTGCGGAAATTGCTAACCTGGCCGATGCAGTGAAAGAGCATCTGCGTCCTGACCCGGAAGTATATGACAGCCCTGATAAATACTACGACCAGGTAATTGAAATAGACCTGAATGAGCTGGAACCTTATGTGAACGGTCCTTTTACGCCGGACCTGGCATGGCCTATCTCTAAATTTGCACAGGCAGTTAAAGAAAACAACTGGCCGGAAAAGCTGGAAGTAGCCCTGATAGGCTCCTGCACCAACTCTTCCTACGAAGATATTTCCCGTTCTGCCTCCCTGGCCAAACAAGCCATTGACAAGAACCTGGATGTGAAATCCGAATTTACTATTACCCCCGGTTCTGAACTGGTACGTTTCACCATTGAAAGAGATGGTTTGCTGGATACCTTTGACAAAATAGGCGGTGTGGTGCTGGCCAATGCCTGCGGTCCCTGTATCGGGCAATGGGCACGTCATATAGACGATCCTAACCGTAAGAACTCTATCATTACCTCCTTTAACCGCAACTTTGCAAAACGTAATGACGGCCTGGCCTCTACACACGCATTTGTGGCTTCTCCGGAAATAGTAACGGCGCTGGCCATTGCCGGTGACCTGACCTTTAACCCGCTGACCGATAAGCTGAAAACCAAAGACGGTAAAGAAGTAATGCTGGATGAACCAACCGGTTACGAAATGCCTTCCAAAGGTTTTGCCGTGGAAGACGCCGGCTACCAGGCTCCTGCTGCCGATGGCAGAGGCGTACAGGTAGTGGTATCACCCAGCAGCGACCGTTTGCAGTTACTGGCTCCGTTCAGCGCCTGGGAAGGTGTTGATCTGAAAGGTTTGAAGCTGCTTATCAAAGCAAAAGGTAAATGTACTACGGACCATATTTCCATGGCCGGCCCCTGGTTAAAATACCGTGGTCACCTGGATAATATCTCCAACAACATGCTGATTGGCGCAGTAAATGCCTTTAACGATAAAACTGATACCGTTAAGAATGAGCTGACAGGCGAATACGGCCCGGTACCGGCTACCCAGCGCGCTTACAAAGCTGCAGGCATTGGTTCTGTAGTAGTGGGCGATGAAAACTATGGGGAAGGTTCCAGCCGCGAGCACGCAGCTATGGAGCCCCGTCACCTGGGCGTAAGGGCCATCCTGGTAAAATCATTTGCACGCATACACGAAACCAACCTGAAAAAACAGGGTATGCTGGCACTGACCTTTGCCGATAAGGATGATTACGAAAAGATCCAGGAAGATGATACGTTTGATATTATTGGCCTGACTGATTTTACGCCCGGCAAAACCCTGACCGTAGTAGCTAATCACAAAAACGGCACCAGCGACAGCATTACCGTAAACCACACTTATAACGAACAACAGATCGAGTGGTTTAAAGCCGGTGGCGCACTGAATGTGATACGCTCCGAATTCGCTAAGGCGAAATAATTAAGAATTAAGAATTAAGAAAGAATAATTAATAATAAAGAGCACTGGTGCTGCAAGCATCGGTGCTCTTTGCATTTAGGGCCCTTCCGTGCAGTAACTGCCTTGCGATTATTAATCATTCATTATTAATTAGAAAAGTTTTTTGCGCAGCTTAAACCGGCGTACCAAACTAATGCGGAAGTTGCCAGTGCCAAAGGTTTGGTAGGTTTCTTTTACGGGTGTTTCACTGCGGGTTAATACGTTCATGTATTGAAACCCTGCAAAATAAAGATTGGAGTTATACCCTATGGATGCACGGATCGTATTGTTCAGCTGCCACCCTGCTTTTTTGGGAATGCTGTCGTTCATGTACAAACGCGTTACATTCACCCCTAATGCGCCGGAAAGTGATAAGGTCATGAAGAGGTGTTTTTTATACACCAGCGTATAGGCATAACCGGCATTACCCGCCACACTTACAATGCCGGAGCCGTAAAAACGTTGCCCTTCAAAGAAATCAGGACTTTGCAGATTACTGGGTATAATAGAAGAATCGGCATGAATGCGGATGCTGAAGATCTCTGCCCCTATGATCAGCGAGCCGGCACTTTTTTTCTGATGTTCATTTTGCAGGTATGCACCGCGGTAAGAAAAGCGCCGGTCGTTGAAAATGTACATTACACTGGCCCCGTAATTACGGGTACGCAGATCGGGGCGTAAAAGCCGGGGCCTGTCCTCCAGCACATTTCCCAGCGGGCCACCCTGGTCTGCCAGAAAGTACCCTTTATAGCGCTGCCAGTACAGGTCTATCACCAGCTTACGCAGGTATATATGTGTTTGCAGGTCCAGGTATTTGGTAGTGCCATACCGGTCTTTATTGTGCTCAACATCCGGAAGGCTAAAACCCAGGTTAATGTCCAGGAACTTATAGTTGGCGCCTACCCCCACGATAAAATTGTTGTTGGGGCGGTACAGCACCTCTTTATTCAGCTTGCGGTCCACTACATCATAATAGGTGTATTTACGACCGCCATAGAGGCGCAGGTTAAGATCGCGGGTGTGATCAGTAATGTAGGCTGAATCATTTTGGGTGCGCAGCCAGCCGAACACTTTTTCTCCAAAAGTATTTTTTTGTCCCTGTGCAACCATCGTACTGCCCAGGCCAGCCAACAATAGAACAAGCTGCAGGCGCATATGCTGTAACAAAATACAATTTATAACTTTCAACAGTGAGTAACGGGTTATTAGCTAATAGTTAATAATCAGGCCCAGGCCTGTTATTTAATTTCTATTACTTCCAGCTGCTGGATGTTGCCTGCATGCAGCTCAAACCGTACCAGCGTTTTTACTTTATGCCAGCCCTGCAAACCGCAGGCTCCGGGATTAATGTGCAGCAGCTGCAGGGCAGGATCGGGAATTACTTTCAGAATGTGGGAATGCCCGCAAATAAATAGTTTGGGCTGCTGCTGCAACAGCTGCGCTTTTACGCCGGGCGCATATTTGCCCGGGTAACCGCCTATATGGGTCATGAACACTTTTACACCCTCTACTTCAAAATGCAGATTTTCGGGGTAACGGATACGGATATCCGCGCCATCGATGTTCCCATACACAGCCCTAAAAGGTTTAAAGGCCTCCAGTTCATCGGCCAGGCCGGTATTGCCGATATCACCGGCATGCCAGATCTCATCTACATTTTCAAAATGTTTGAACACCTGCGGATGCAGGTAGCTGTGGGTATCTGAAAGAAGGCCTATTTTTTTCATGACTAGCTGCTCCCGGACAACAGATCACCGTCTGCGATCCGGGAAGGCAAATCTAATAAAAGTCAATGGCCTGTTGAACAAATGATCCATGATCCGCTGTTTATGATCCGCGGATAGCGGACTATGGTCTGTGGACTGAGGACTGTTCTCCATGATCTATGATCCGCGCACAGTGGACCGGGGACTGTTGACTGTGGACTTTTCTTACTATTTTACATATCCATAAAAGCTACTATTTACATGCATCCATATACCGATATCACCGGCCGCTTATTGATCTGCTGCCCTGACCGTCCCGGCATTGTGGCGGGGGTATCCCAGTTCCTGTACTCCCATGGCGCCAATATCCTGGATGCCAGCCAGCACAGTACCGATCCACGGGAAGGCCTGTTCTTTATGCGCATGGTATTTCACCTGGAAAATACCAGCATCAGCCGGGAGCAGCTGGAAGCCGATTTCCTGGAAAAAGTGGCTTTACCCCGGCATATGGAATGGCGTATTGACTATACAGACCATCGCAAACGTATGGCCATCATGGTATCCAGATATGACCACTGCATTATGGAGCTGCTGTGGCGCTGGCGCAGCGGGGAGCTGGAAGTAGATATTCCCGTAGTGATCTCTAACCATAATGATCTGCAAAAGCTGGCAGCCGACTTTGATATTCCCTTTCATTACCTGCCGGTAACCGCGCAAAACAAAGCGCAGCAGGAGCAGCAGGCCATTACGCTGTTACAGCAGCAACAGGTGGATTTCATTGTGTTGGCGCGTTACATGCAGATCTTATCGCCTGATTTTGTGAAAGAATTTCCCGGCCGCATCATTAATATCCATCATTCTTTTTTACCTGCCTTTGCCGGCGCACGCCCTTACCTGAATGCCTATACGCGGGGTGTAAAACTAATTGGCGCTACCGCGCATTATGTTACCAACGACCTGGATGAAGGGCCCATTATTGAGCAGGATGTAGCCCGCGTAAGCCATAAACATGCGGTAGATGACCTGGTGCTGCTGGGACGCGATATTGAAAGGCAGGTGCTTACCCGTGCGGTAAAAGCACATATTGAAGACCGGGTAATTGTGCACGGCAATAAAACCATCGTGTTTTAAAGTAAAAAGAAAAAAAGCAAAAATTAAAAAGAAAAAACCGGGATGATCATTCCGCAGCATTCTTTTAATTTTTGCTTTTTACTTTTTTACTTTTTACTTATTACTCTGCTTTACTCTTAATAAACTTGCCTAATGCTTTACCGGCATCTGCATAAGCTTCGGCAATCCGTACGCCGGTATCAAAGTCATACCCACCAAACACACGGCCCTGGGCCTTTTCAACGGATATTTTAGCAACCGCCTTATCCGGGCTGGCCGTTTCCACAATCCATACTTCGCCATCCATAGAAGCATTCTTACGCCACACGCCTACGTTAAAACCCGGTTCAATAAAAGTGGTTTTAAAGATCAGCGTGTACTTTGCGCTTTTGTTATGCACAGACTTTATGCTGCCATGCTCATTAAACAGCTCAGCAAACTTGGGCTCGTAACGGGCTTCGCGGTCGTCTTTCCAGGCTTTGGCCCAGGCATCACCACGGCCGGCCTCTTTGGAGTTATACTCCGTTGTTTTTTTCTGAATGTAGTCGGCTTCATTATCAAATTTGCCCACTTTCAAACCATCGTACGTAAACTCCGTGTTAATTTCTGTTTGTCCCTTGAGTGCAGACAGGCTGCCTTCTGTTACTTTTAATTTCTGGGCACTTACGGGTGCGGCTAACGCAGCTACCAGTAATGTAGCTGCCAATACGGGGATTAATTTCATGACAATTTGGGATTTTAATTAGGTAGCAAATATATGTTAACTTTAGAAAGCTGACTATGATGTGGGAAACTTTATATAATTACCTGGATACGCAATGTGCTACCATAGCGGATCTGCTGCCGGCCATCGGCAAAAAGGCCGCCCCGGACCATGTGCACAAGCTACGCACCTCCATAAAAAGGGCGCGGGCCTGCCTTACACTGATCAAACAATTCAGCGGTAAGCAGTTCAAAGGGAAACGCTATGCTAAGCTCCTGAAAATATTACAACAGGAGGCAGGTGCGCTGCGCGATCTGCAGCTGCAACAGGAGAGCCTACGGCAATACACCAAAAAGAGCCCGCAACAGTACCGGTTCTTTAAAGCGCTGTTAAAAGATCATACCCGCCAGGCCAAAGAGCAGGCCCAGGCTACTACACAGGCCTTTCCTCAAACTTTTATTAAAAAGCTGCGCAAACAGCCGTCACAATTACCACACCTTTCCCATAAACAGCTCAGCAAACATTTACAGGAGCAATATGCCGCCATTACCATACCTGCAGGCCATATAGCGGCGGAGAAATGGCACAGCCTGCGCAAAGAGATCAAACGCCTGCATTACCAGCTGGAAATATCGCAGCCCTTGTTTGAAGGATCTGCAGCGCTGCCCGTTATGTTACAGTTCACAGACGAAGCAGGCAGCCGCTTAGGTAGCTGGCACGATCTGCTGGCGCTGCAACAATTCATACGCAACAGCATGCAGCTCATGCACAGCGAGCAAATTGTCTTACCGCGCGGTATAGATGGTTTATTGAAACAGCTGGCCGCAGACACGCAGCAACAGCTGCAACGAAGCAGGGAATGGATAAAGCAAAAACCAGGAGTACAATGGCCTGAATAAATTAATTACTCCGTTCTCAGGCTCTTCACCGGGTTGGCCAGCGCTGCTTTTAATGCAGAATGCCCTACGGTAAGCCATGCAATCAATACAGAAGACAACAGCGTAATAATAAAGAATCCTACTCCAAGATCGATCCTGAAAGTATACTGCTGCAACCACTGCTGCATACAGTACCAGGCTACCGGCGCAGCTACCAGGAACGCAATGGTAATAAGTATGGTAAACTCGCGGGATAACAACAGCACAATATTACCCGCAGATGCGCCCAGCACCTTGCGGATGCCAATTTCTTTTTTGCGCCGCGCCGCCATAAAAGATACCAGCCCATACAAACCCAAGCAGGATATGAAAATGGCCAGGCCTGCAAATATTTTGAAAAGCTGTGAAAGCTGATCCTCCTGCTTATAATAAGCCGCTACTGTGTCATCAACAAAATTATATTCAAACGCATAATCCGGGAACACCTTATTCCAGATCTTTTCTATTGCAGCTATGGCTACCCTGGTTTTACCGGGCGCTATTTTAATGTTGGTCATGCGGTAAGAGCCTTTTAGAGTGGTCATTGCCACCTCACCAACAGGATCGCGGAGAGAGCTGATATGATAGTCTTTTACTACACCTACAATAGGCCAGGGGTGGCGGCTTGCCGGTGCTGCAATGAGCTTGCCGATGGCATCCTGCGGATTGCTGAAACCCAGCTTTTTTGCCAGGCTCTCATTCACAATAAATTCACGTGCGGTATCTGAAGCAAAATAAGTACGCCCTGCCACCAGCTGCAGTTTGTAAATATTAAAATAGCCGGTATCTGCGGGCTTCATATTTACGATCAGATCTGCCTTACCGGTATTATTGGTACCCAGGCGCAGGTCTGTAGCCCAGCTGGCACTACCCACCGGTGCAAAGGCGCTGAAGCTTACGGCCTGTATGCCCGGCTCCTGCATTAAGAGGTTGCGCACCAGTGCTAATTTAGCCTGGCTTGCACTGTCCTGTGGAAAGCCTGCGTTTATAACAGCTTCTTTATTAAAACCCATATCTGCATTGCTGAAATAATTCAGCTGGGAAACCACTACCAGCGTGGCAATGATCAATACCTGCGCAATTACGAATTGCAGGATCACCAGCCCCCTGCGGAGTGTGATGCCTTTTGCTTTTTCCGCACTGACCCTGTTCTTAAGCACACTAATGGGGTTAAAACCAGAGAGCACCAGCGCCGGGTAAAAGCCGGCCAACAGGGTTACCACCAGCCAGGTGCATAGTATAAACCCAATAATAGCAGGACTAATTAATAAATTCAGCGGCATTTTAATTTCCAGCAGCCGGTTTATAAAAGGTATGCAAATAACCGCCACTATTACAGCGACTACAATGGCAATAAAACAGGTAATACCGGTTTCACCAAAGAACTGTGCTATCAATTGCTGCCGGTTGCTGCCCAATGCCTTGCGCACCCCTACTTCCCGGGAACGGTTAACAGCATTGGCAGTTGAAAGATTAATAAAATTAACGCAGGCAATAATAAGCAGGAAGATGCCAATAAGGCTCAATGCAGTGATGAGCGCTGTGCTGAAAACGCGGTGGTTGAAATTATCAAAACGTTTATCAAAATGGATCTCTTTCAGCGGTTGCAGCGTTAGTTCATAACCGGCATCTGCCGGTGCAACGTATTTGCTTAAGAAAGCTGGCAACAGCGCATTCATACGCGCTTCAGTAACATTGGAACGCAGCTGCACAAAACAATAATGATCATCCCACAGCTCCACCCAGCTTTCTATATTTTTCCCCACTAGCGCTTTGATGGTGGTATGGGATATAACTACACCCAAAGGAAAATCAGTGTTAGATGGCGGATCATTAATAATACCGGTAACCCTTATAGGCTGGTTGTACACTTTAAGAACCTTTCCCATGGCCTGTTGCCAGCTACCAAAATATTTCGTGGCGATCGCTTTTGTAAGCACCGCCGTATTTGTTTCGCTAAGGACGTTAGCGGGATTACCTGCAATAATGCTGAAATCAAACATGCTGAAGAACTGCGGCTCTGCAAAGAAAACACCGATAGGCTCTTTAAACTTTTTCACGGTTTCACCAGCAGCACCGGTAACGATCACCTGCACATCCCGGTCGCCATAAATAGCCGCCGACCTTTCTACCTGCGGAAGCTCCGCTCTTAATGCTGCTGCCAATGGAAAAGAGGCCGTCGCGGAATAGCCGCCCTGGTTATTCACTCTTACCACCCGGTAAATATGCTCTTTGTTGGCATGAAAAGTATCAAAGCTTTTTTCATATGCCAATACCAGGAAGATCAGCAGAAAGGCGCTAAACCCTACCACCAGTCCTGTAATATTTACAAAGAAGTGGGTCCTGTTACGCAACAGATTGCGGAAGCCGGTTTTGAAATAATTGTTGAGCATAACAGCCTGCACAACGAACACAGTGCCACTTTTATATTTAGATGAAAATCAATGGAGTATAACTGTTAAACAATGCGCACATTGTCCGGTTTCAATACAAAATGTCCGGAAACGAACAAAGGTGAATTACGAATTAGAATGCCGCGATTCATTAAAGCGATTAGATTTTATCTATGACACACATCTAATTACGCTTATAATCTAAACTGAGGTTCTGGTAACCTGCCTTCCGCAGTACTTAATTCGTAATTAAATAATTCGTAATTGACAATTCGTAATTGCCTCAAACACCAGCCCAGCACCCAGCTTCGCGGTGCGGTTATCAATATCCAGCGCGGGATTTAGTTCTGCAATATCCAGCCCGGCCAGCTTACCGCTTTGTAATATCAGCCGGTAACATTCCATAAAAACGCCGCCGGGTAAAATGCCGTTATAAGCAGTAGCGCTTACACCAGGCGCAAAAGGCGCGGCAAATACATCCAGGTCAATGGTGAGGTAGATCTTATCTACCTGTTGTAAAAACTGTGCAATGGTAGTTTGGAGGCTTGTTAGATCCTGCATATGAAATACCGCTGCCGGAATAATTTGTACACCCAGCTCGCGGGCTATGCGAAATAGCTGCTGCGTATTGCTATGCGTTTGAATGCCTAAAGCCAGGTAATGAAATGGCTTTTCCTGCAACCTGCAATCCTGCGCCAGCTGCCAGAAACCGGTGCCGGAGCTGGGGCCTTCCTCACCTGGGATGCGCAGGTCAAAATGGGCGTCAAAATTAATTAACCCGGTCTTTTGTTCCGGAAAGGATTGATAGATACCACGGGCATGACCATACGTAATCTCATGTCCGCCGCCCAGTAAAATGGGAGTATAGCCTGCAGCATGCAGCTGTTGTACTGCATCGCTTAGTGCGCCCTGGGCTGCTTCCAGGTTTTGATCAGCGCAAACAATATCTCCTGCATCCAGTAATAAAAGCTGCTCATTAAAATGTACCGGCAGGTTGGCGCAGGCCTTACGTAAGGCCACGGCCCCCTGTGCAGCCCCTGCCCTGCCTTTGTTACGGCGCACGCCTTCGTCACAGGCAAATCCTAACAGCGCTATGCCTTGCTGGCCGGGCTTTAAGGACGGCAGCTGTAAAAGATGCACGGGTTGTATACGCTGATGCCATCTTAATACCTCCGGGTCCGTGCCGTCAATGCGGCCGGTCCATACATTTGCAGCGGTGGGTTGGTAATAGTTGCCTGCTGTCATTTATGTGTTGTTTATTGGATCAGGATACCGGCCTTCCATACCAGCTCCGGTTTTAGCTTACCCTGGTAATAGAGTATATCACGGTAATCCGCAGTGGCATAAGCCTGCATATCTGCCGCATATTGCGCTTCCAGCTGCCCAACCTGCGTAAGCTGTAAAGCAGGTGCAGCCCGCACCGTTAATGCGGCCAGTGTTTCTGCCATGGATAAATGCTGGGCGGCGCTTAGTACAGCTGCCTGTATCAGCAGGTCACCCATAGGGGCCGAGCCGGGGTTCCAGTCGCTGGCAATGGCCAGGCTGGCGCCTGCATCCAGCAGCTTACGCGCCGGTGCGTAGTGCATGCCTAAACCCAGGGAAGCGCCGGGTAATACTACGGCAGTGGTGTTGGATGCAGCCAGCAGTGCAATTTCTTTTTCTGTACTGGCTTCCAGGTGGTCGGCAGATAAGGCGCCCGCTTCCACAGCTACGGCGCTGCCGCCGGCGCTGAACTGGTCTGCATGCACCGTAGCAGCAAATCCCAGCTGTTTGGCGGCCAGTAAAAAAGTACGTGCATCCGTTGGCGTAAAGGCCGTTTCTTCAATGAAAATATCCACCCGCTTAGCCAATTGTTCTGCCTGTAATACGGGTAATAGCTCTGCCAGTATCCAGCTTAAATATTCAGCCGGAGCGCCTTTATAATCTTTGGGCAGCATATGTGCTGCCAGGCAGGTAGGTATCAGCGTAGCAGCGGTATGCAGGGAGGCGCTTTGTATGGCCTGCAGCATTTTTACTTCGTTCACCAGATCCAGCCCGTAACCGCTTTTCACTTCAATGGTGGTAACGCCCTCCTGTAAATGCCGGTTAGCGCGGGCTACGGTGTTCTCTGCCAAAGTAACATCATCGGCTATACGGGTTTTCATTACTGAATCCCATATACCGCCGCCGGCACGGGCTATTTCCAGGTAGCTTTTCCCGGCAATACGCATAGCATAGTCGCGGTTGCGGTTACCATCAAAACAAATATGTGTATGGCAATCAATAAACCCCGGCAGCAAAACCATAGGCTTATCAATAAAATGTACTTCGCATTGCGGGTATTCCTGCTGCAGGGTGGCAAAGCGGCCAATAGCAGTAATAGTATCACCGGTTATGAGTATACCGCCTTTTTCTATCAATGGCAATTGCTCATCCTGCAAAGGGCCTTTTAACGGCAGCCCGCTCATGGGCAATATCTGGGAAAAAGGGCCTATCAGTAACATGTAAAAAAGTTTAGGTAAAGACTCCTGTACTAATAAATACGGATCCCGAATTTATCGCCCCACTCCTGCGCTTTCTCATAACCGGCATCTGCATGGCGGAAAATGCCCATAGCAGGGTCATTAAACAGTACGCGCTGCAGGCAGGCCGCTGCACGGTCTGTGCCATCTGCTAATACCACCATCCCTGCATGCTGGGAGTATCCCATGCCTACGCCGCCACCGTGGTGGAATGATACCCAGGTAGCGCCACCCGCTGTATTAGACATCAGGTTCAGCAAAGGCCAGTCGGATACCGCATCAGAGCCGTCTTTCATAGCTTCTGTTTCCCGGTTGGGAGAGGCTACAGAACCACAATCCAAATGATCGCGGCCTATTACAATGGGCGCTTTTACTTTGCCGCTACGTACCAGCTCATTAAAGATGAGCCCTGCTTTTTCACGCTCACCCAAACCCAGCCAGCATATGCGGGAGGGTAAGCCCTGGAAGGCAATTTTTTGCTGCGCCTGTTGTAACCAGTTAATAAGCGCGGTATTCTCCGGAAAAGCTTCCATCAGCGCACGGTCGGTAGTATAAATATCTTCCGGATCGCCTGACAGTGCTACCCAGCGGAAAGGGCCTTTACCTTCGCAGAACAAAGGACGTATATACGCCGGCGTGAACCCGGGGAAATTAAAAGCCCTGGCCTCTCCCCCGGCTTTAGCAAACTCACGCAGGTTATTGCCGTAGTCAAATGTTACCGCCCCCTTATCCTGCAAGGCCAGCATATAGCCTACATGGCGGGCCATGCTTTTTAAGGAGCGCTGCTCATAAGCTGCGGCATCTTTTTTACGCAACTCCGCCGCTTCCGTTAAAGAAAGGCCGTTGGGTATATAACCATTCAGCGGGTCGTGCGCAGAAGTTTGATCCGTAAGTATATCGGGAATAATATTATCGCGCAGCAGCTTTTCCAGCAGATCGCCTGCATCGCTTACCAGCCCTATGGAAAGCGCCTGCCCTTTTGCTTTAGCTTCCTGCGCCCATTGTATGGCTTCCTCGTAGGAGTGGGTCATGCGGTCAATGTAGCGGGTATCCAGGCGTTTCTGAATACGTGCAGGGTCCACATCTGCACCCAGCAATACCGCCCCTGCCATGGTAGCAGCCAGTGGCTGAGCGCCGCCCATACCACCTAAACCAGCCGTTACTAACAGCTTACCTTTCAGGCTGCCGTTAAAATGCCGGCGCCCGCATTCCACAAAGGTTTCATAGGTGCCCTGTAAAATACCCTGCGTACCTATATAGATCCAGCTACCGGCCGTCATTTGCCCAAACATCATTAAACCTTTTGCACGCAGCTCATTAAAATGTTCCCAGGTAGCCCATTTAGGCACCAGGTTACTATTGGCCAGCAATACCCTTGGGGCCTGTGCATGCGTGCGTACAATACCTACCGGCTTACCGGATTGTATAAGCAGCGAGTGTTCCTCATCCAGCTCCAGCAGCAGCTGTATGATCTTTTGCAGGGCTTCGCGGTTACGGGCTGCCTGGCCTATGCCGCCGTACACCACCAGCTCATCGGGGTTCTCTGCTACTTCGTGATCCAGGTTGTTGAGCAGCATGCGCAGGGGCGCTTCTGTTTGCCAGCTTTTAGCATGCAGCTGTGTGCCACGGGGCGCTTTATAATGCGGGTGTGCCGCGTAGGTATTAATAAAGTCCGAACTGGTCATGATGAATGCCGTTTAAAGTTAATTGATGCTGTAAAGCCACTTCATTGGCTACACGCACCAGTGATTGATCGGTGATGATGGTATGTAAGGCTTGTATATCATAAGCAAATACACGGTCCTTTTTGGCAAAGCTTACCTGCTCCCGTGTAAAACGGTGGCAGGCTTCCAGTATGGGACCGGACTGTAAGGGGCGGCGGAAATCCACGGCCTGCGCGGCATACAGCAGCTCTATAGCCAGTATGTATTCCAGGTTGCCTATTACCTGGTGCAGCTTACGCCCGCTAATGGAGCCCATGGATACATGATCTTCCTGCCCCAGGGAGGTAGGCACGCTATCCGCGCTGGCAGGGAAGCACAGCGTTTTATTTTCTGTGACCAATGCAGCCGTAGTGTATTGCGGTATCATAAAACCCGAGTTCAGACCGGCATTTTCAATCAATAATTTAGGCAGGCCATACCGCCCTTCTATCATCATATAGCTGCGCCGGTCTGAAATATTGCCCAGCTCCGCAGCCGCTATGGTAGCATAATCCAGCGGTAAGGCCATAGGCTGCCCGTGAAAGTTGCCGCCACTGATGGTATCATCGGCACTAAAAATAATAGGGTTGTCTGTTACTGCATTCAGCTCAATAGTGGTAAGCTCCAGCAGGTGCTTCCAGGCAGTGCGCGATGCGCCGTGCACCTGCGGCATACAACGCAGGGAGTAAGGGTCCTGCACCCGGCCGCAATCCACATGCGATGCCATGATCTCTGAATTTTCCAGCATTACCTTTAAACGGTGCGCCACCAGCTGGTTGCCGGGAAATGGGCGGATGGCATGCAGGCGCGGATCAAAGGGTTTGGCGGTGCCCATTAGCCCTTCCAGCGACATAGCGCCAATAATATCCGCTGCTTCCAGCGCATAATACAATCGCTCCAAAGCCTTTACTGCAAAGGCTAAAATAAACTGCGTGCCGTTGATCAGGGCCAGGCCTTCTTTAGGGCCTAATACAACCGGTTCCAGCCCTTCCCGTTGCAAAGCTTCAGCACCGGTAATGGTTTGGCCTTTATATTTTACATGTCCCAATCCTATTAATGGAAGGAACAGGTGTGAAAGCGGCGCCAGGTCGCCGGAAGCGCCTACAGAGCCTTTTTCCGGCACCAGGGGCGTAATGCCCTGTTCAATAAACCATATAATACGTTCCAGTGTGGCCGGTGCAATACCGGAGTAACCCTGTGCCAGCGCATGTACTTTGGTGATCAGCATCAGGCGGGCTATTTCATCCGGGATACTATCCCCCACGCCTACACTATGGCTTTGCAGAATGTTGTATTGCAAAGCGCGGGTATCCTCTTCGGAGATCTTGGTATCGCACAAAGGACCAAAGCCGGTGTTAATGCCGTATACAATGGAATGCTGCGCTACAATGGTTTGTACATGATCATAGCTGGCTTTTACTTTGGCCATTACCTGCGGGGTAAGTATAGCGGGTATGCGGCCGGCAGCTATGTCCAGTGCACGGCCTGCCGTTAGCTGGTCTATACCGTATCTGAAAGCTTCGCTCATAGTTTTGGTGTATGTTATTGTTGTATGGGATGGGTTTGCGCCAATTCAGTTGTAATACGGGCCGACAAAGGTACCTGCTGCACCGCCTGTTCTACCTGCGCAATGGCGTCCAGGATCTGCCGGCTTTGTTTATGCGAAGCCGTTAGCTGGGTCATGGCGCCGGTAATGGCGGTCCATATGGGCTGTACCTGTTGCAGCAGCTCCTCTCCTTTTTTAGTAAGCATTACCAGCTGCCGCCGCCCATCATCCGGACAGGGAGCGGTTTTTACCAGTCCTTTTTTTCGCAGGCTGGTGATCATCTGGCTTACGGCGGAGTGGGATATTTCCAGTGTATCTGCAATGTCTATCAGGGGAACGGGTTGCTGCTTGGAGAGTACATAGAACACGGGGAACCAGCTGGCGTCAAAGGGTATACCGGCTTGCTCGTATACCTTGTTCACCTCCATCAGGAAGTACTCGCTAAGCCGCCGTAAACGGCTGCCAAATACCAGGAAACCAAGCGCAGGATAGAAAGACATACGTTAATTAATAATTAATGATTAATAATTAATCGGTAACATTCCGCTGCATTAAGCGTTCGGCGTTAAGCATTCAGCGTTTAACATTAAGCTTTTTGCTTTCTGCTTTGCGCTTTCAGCTCCAAATTATATAAGCACTTATATATTTACTCACAAATTTAGGGAAATTATCTTTCCGGCAAATTTTAATTCCGGCAGGCAGATAACTCCCCTTATAATTTTACAAAGCCCCTGGTATTACTGGCGCTTCACATCAAACCATACCGGTGAAGTATTGTCTACATCACCATTATAGTTAATGCTTAGCTCCTCGCCTTTCTTGATATCCCGGCGGGTAATGATGCTCATGGTTTCCGCATCAAAATCCATCTCGTACTCACAATTGGGATCATAAGAGTGATTGTAGATAGAGCAAAAGCCTAAAGCCACACAGGAGCGGGTTTCCCGAACGCCCCATAAAAAAAGATAGTTGTGTAGTTTGGTCTTGTCTGCCTTTGCCGTATCATCAAAAGATAGTACGATCACGGGCGATGTTTCAATCCTGGTGCCGGCGGGTATCCTTTCTTTCGTAAAAACACCCCGGCCCTTTTTCTTTGTTTTTTCAATGTATAAATACGGCTTGATCATAGCGCTCGCTCTGTATTCTTGTATATGTTAAGAAGCGTAAAGTAAAGGTAAAGGAACAAGTTATCAAAATCAGGCGTAAAATTTTTAGGTTTGCGGCCGGAAAAGGATATTTTACCGTGCAAATAGTAGTATAATGATCAATTATAATCCAAAGGAGTGGTTCACTTTTATCTTCCGCATACACCGGGCTGATACCGTGCGTAAGCTGGCGCCCATGTTCCTGGGCCTTAGCGTTTATGCCGGTATAATAGGCGTGCTGGAGCTGGAGGTATTTAACCTGCGCAGGTACACTGAGCTGCAGCAGCTCTCCATTGTACACAGCCTGCTGGGTTTTGTGATCTCCCTGTTGCTGGTGTTCCGCACCAATACGGCGTATGACCGTTGGTGGGAGGGCCGTAAGCAATGGGGCGCTTTGGTGAATAACAGCCGTAACCTGGCTTTAAAGCTGCAGGCCATTTTACCGGTGGGCGATGATGCTGCCCGGGCCTATTTCCGTAACATGATCCCTAACTACGCCTTTTGCGTTAAAAATCATTTAAGGAATAGTTTTGAACCTCAGGAGCTGGAAGCAGTGCCCGGCTTTACGCCGCAGCCCGGGCAGCATGTGCCCAACCAGGTAGCCGCTCATATCTTGATCCGCATACATGAGCTGTACCGGCAGCAGCAGATCAGCGGTGATCAGCTGATCACCATTAACCGGGAGCTGCAATCTTTCACAGACATTTGTGGCGCCTGCGAACGCATAAAGAATACGCCTATCCCGTTTTCTTACAGCGTGTTCCTGAAAAAGTTCATCTTCTTTTATGTAATGACGCTGCCCATTGGCTATGTGTTCAGCGTAGGGTATCTGATCATACCCATGGTGGTGTTCATCTTTTACGTGCTGGCCAGTATGGAGCTGATAGCGGAAGAGATCGAAGACCCCTTTGGTAAAGATGCCAATGACCTGCCTACGGATACCATCTGTGAAAACATCCGTAAGCACGTGGCCGAACTTATATAAAGGCCCGCTAACAACTAACCACTTTTTTTTATTTATTTTCGTTCAGATAGTTGAAGGTCTATGGAAAATGAAGCCTTACTGGAAAAATTCAGCATGCTGGCAGATGAGCATAATCACCAGGAACTTCGTGTGTACCTGGATGATCAGCTTATTACAGATATAGCAGAGCTCATTTATGAGCGTCCTGAACAGGCAGACCTTATCTTCAATAACCTGTCTTTAACCCGTGCAGCCGCATCTTTCAGGATCCTGGACTTTCCTCTGCAGGAAGAAGTGATCCGCAACCAGCCCGCCGCTAAAGTAGCCGAGCTGCTGAACGAGCTGCCGGCCGATGACCGCGCCGCATTCTTAGGTGAGCTGCCCAGCGAGGCCGTAAAAGAGCTGATCAAGCTGCTCACACCCGAAGAGCGTAAGATCACCTTATCCTTATTAGGCTATCCCGAAACCAGTGTAGGCCGTATCATGACGCCGGACTACATTGCCGTGCTGGAAGAGTGGAGCGTAAAGCAGGTGCTGGACTACATCCGCGAACATGGCAAGGATAGCGAAACCATTGACGTGATCTATGTGGTGGATGATAAAGGCAAGCTGATGGACGACTTCCGGATCCGGGAGTTCCTGCTGGTATCGCCGGACACACAGGTGCATACGCTGATGGATGACCGCTTTGTAGCCCTGCATGCTAACGATGATCAGGAAGAGGCCATCCAGACCTTCCGGGTGGAAAACCGTGTGGCCCTGCCGGTTATTGACGACCAGGGCATACTATTAGGCATTGTGACCATTGACGATATGCTGTGGATAGCCAATGAAGAACATACTGAAGATATTCAAAAGATAGGTGGTACCGAAGCCCTGGACGAGCCCTACCTGGATATGCCGCTGCTAAAGCTGGTAAAAAAACGGGTAGGCTGGCTGGTAGTGCTGTTCATTGGTGAAATGCTTACGGCTACGGCTATGGGATTTTTTGAGGATGAAATTGCCAAAGCCGTAGTACTGGCCCTGTTTGTACCGCTTATTATTTCCAGTGGAGGTAACAGCGGCTCGCAGGCCTCTACCCTTATTATACAGGCCATGGCCCTGGGCGAGATCTCTATTGCCGACTGGTGGCGTGTAATGCGCCGCGAGATCGTCTCCGGCCTGATGCTGGGCGGCATCCTGGGTCTGATCGGTTTTATGCGCATCCTGCTATGGAACTCCCTGTTCCATACCTATGGGGAACATACTTTTCTCATTGGCACTACAGTAGGTTTTTCCCTGGTAGGCGTAGTATTATGGGGTACCCTCTCCGGCTCCATGTTACCTTTATTATTGAAAAGGCTGGGCGCTGACCCGGCTACTTCCTCCGCACCCTTTGTGGCTACCCTGGTTGATGTAACGGGACTACTCATTTACTTCAGCGTAGCTTACGCGCTGATGCAAGGCATCCTGCTTTAATTAATAATGAAGAATGAATAATTAATAATCAGGAGCACAGTTATAACGCGTGAAACCAGCCCTGCGATTATTAATCATTAATTATTAATTAGTACTGCTGCCGCAGCAGGCGTACCGAATCACGGCGCTTATAAACAATAAAGAGATTACCGAACTGATTGTCCCCAATAGAATCCGGCAGCGGCTTAGCTTTCAGCGTATGCAGCATTGGTATGAGGGTATTGCTGTGGCCTACGATCAGTACACGCTTGCCCCAGTCCTGGTGGCGGGTGATCTCGTAAATAAGCGATTCCCCGGAGCTATCCGGTTTGTAGAACACCGTATCCAGGTGCAGCTGCGTTACCAGCGGGTCGGCGGTTTGTACCGTTCTTTTATAGGGCGTAAAGTAGATCTTCTGTAAACCGGAATCTTTTAAAAGTTCCAGGAGTTTCCGGGCCCGCTCCTCCCCTTCCGGTGTAAGGGTGGAATCCACCCCCGGATTTTTTTCAGCATGCCGTACCAGGAAAAAAGTACCGGTTAAAAAGGTGCTATCCTCTGTAACGGGCTCAGGCTGCTTTACAGGAGCGGTTTGGCAGGCTACTGCCAGCAGGAACAGTAAACATAGATGGTATCTCATCCGGCAATTAGTTTATAAATTACCCGGCACATAACCGCAGGTCAGGTACCGGTCTCATAGGATTATGTTTCCCCTTTTTATACTTTTAGCAAAATAAAACTCTGCTATGAGAAAATGGATGATCCCGGCCATTATTTTATTGAGCTTTGAAAATACCTATGCACAACAGGCGCCCGCCCTAACCGTGAATATGATCATGTGCGACCCGAAATGGATAGGTACCTCCCCTGATAATGTGTTCTGGGGCGCTGATAATAAAACCATCTTTTTTACCTGGAACCCGGAAAAAGCGCTGTCAGATTCCCTGTACATGGCTACGGTAGATAATACTACCCCTCTGAAAGCTCCTGCCCGTAACAGGGCCTTGCTGCTGGCACAATCCGCCGGCACCTATAACCGGGACAGGTCTTTAATGGTGTACAGCTATAACGGCGACATTTACCTGCTGGAAGTAAGAACCGGCAACATACGCCGTATTACCAGCACCAATGTATATGAAAGCAACCCGCTGTTCAGCTTTGCAGAAAAGAAGATCGTGTACCAGCAGGAGCAAAATCTGTTTGCCTGGGATCTCAGCAGCGGCGTAACAGAACAGCTCACCAGCTTCCAGAAAGGCAGCGCTCCTTCTGAAAGCCCCGCTGACCTCAACGACCAGGAAAAATACCTGCATAACCAGCAGCTGGAGCTGATGCAGGTGCTGAAAGATGCCAAAGTAAAAAAAGACAGCGCCAAACTATTCCGCAAAGCACAGGAGCCGGAAAAGCTGCGCACTATTTATACGGCCGATAAGAACCATGAAAATACCATCATTAGCCCCGACGGACGTTTTATTACTTACCGCCTGTACCGCGGGCCCACCGGAGTGCATACCACCATTGTGCCCAGTTATGTAACAGAAAGCGGGTTTACAGAAGATATCTCCGGCCGCACCAAAGTAGGTGCCGCACAGGGCGCCTTTGAAAGTTTTGTATACGACCGGCAGCGGGATACCGTTATTGCCATCCGCACCAATCATATACCCGGCATTACCGACCAGCCGGATTACCTGAAAGATTATACGAAAAAGAAGGATACCATTAAAACGCCCAAACCCAGGCCGGTAGTGATCCATGGCCCTTACTGGTCTGAGAATGGCACCCATGCCATAGTTGACATCCGTTCAGAAGACAATAAAGACCGCTGGATCATGCTGCTGGATGCCCTTACCGGGCAGCTAAAACTGCTGAACCGCCAGCGTGATGAAGCCTGGATAGCTGGCCCCGGCATAGGCTGGGCAGGCCGCTCCAACCTGGGTTGGATAGATGAGAACACCTGCTGGTACCAGTCAGAGGCCAGCGGCTATTCTCATTTATACACCACCAATGTAAGCACCCTGCAAACCAAAGCCATTACCAGCGGTAAGTATGAAGTGCAGGATGTGCAGTTGTCGCAGGATAAGCAGCACTTTTACATTGTAACCAATGAAGTGCATCCCGGTGAAAAACAGCTGTACCGCATTAACATCAATGGCAGCAATAAAGAGCAGCTTACCCATAATAAAGGGGCACATGAAATGTTCCTGTCGCCGGATGAACAGTGGATTGCTTACCGTTATTCCTATACTACCAAACCCTGGGAACTGTACGTAGTGGCTAACAAAAGCGGTGCGCAGCCTGTGCAGGTAACCAACCAGGCACAATCTGCTGAATTCCGTGCTTACCCCTGGCGCGATGCGGAAGTAGTGACCTTCACTGCCCGCGATGGGGCTACCGTGTATGCCCGCCTCTATACACCTGCTGCCGGTAAAAAGAATGGCGCTGCCGTAATATTTGTACATGGCGCAGGCTACCTGCAAAATGCGCATAAATGGTGGAGCCAGTATTTTAGGGAATACATGTTCCATAACCTGCTGGCCGATAAAGGTTATACCGTGCTGGATATTGACTACCGCGGCAGCGCCGGTTACGGGCGCAACTGGCGCACCGGCATTTACCGTTATATGGGCGGCAAAGACCTGGACGACCAGGTAGATGGCGCTCAATACCTGGTTAGCCAACAGGGCATTGATAAAAAACGTATAGGCATGTACGGTGGCAGCTACGGTGGTTTCATGACATTGATGGCCCTGTTCACCACGCCGGATGTATTTGCCGCCGGCGCTGCCCTGCGCTCTGTTACAGACTGGGCGCATTATAACCACGGTTATACCAGCAACATTTTAAATGAGCCTTTTACAGATAGTATTGCTTACCGCCGCTCCTCTCCCATTTATTTTGCAAACGGGTTAAAAGGCCGCCTGCTGATGTGTCATGGTATGGTAGATGAGAATGTGCATTTCCAGGATATTGTACGGCTGTCGCAACGCCTTATTGAGCTGGGTAAAGACAACTGGGAGCTGGCCGTATTCCCGGTAGAAGATCATGGTTTCACCACCCCCAGCAGCTGGACGGATGAGTATAAGCGGATCTTGAAGTTGTTTGATGAAACTTTGTTACGCTGAAAGCGCAAAGCAGAAAGCATAAAGCTCAATGCGTAGTACGCCCTCATTTGTAGTACGTGTTAAGCAGGTTATGGTTTGCATTTCCTCTACGGCATTTTGCGTACTACATCCCAGGTGTAGTACTAGCTTTCTGCTTTATCCTTTATGCTTTATGCTCATTTGCGTACTACCCCTCATATGTAGTACTAAGCTTTCTGCTTTATCCTTTATGCTCCACACGCATATATCGCATTTTGCGTACCACACCTCATGTGCAGTACTAAGCTTTCTGCTTTATCCTTTCTGCTTTCTGCTTTTTGCTCCTAATTCACAATTATTACGGATATTGTGTGCTAAAATTTAGCAAAAATGTGTGGAATTGTAGCTTATATAGGCAACCGGGAGGCCTACCCCGTTGTATTAAAGGGCCTCAAAAGACTGGAGTACCGCGGGTACGACAGCGCCGGTGTAGCCATTATCAACCACGGATTACACGTTTATAAGAAAATGGGTAAAGTAGCCGGCCTGGAAGATTTCCTGACCGGTAAGAACATGCAAAGCACCATTGCCATTGGCCATACCCGCTGGGCCACACACGGGGAGCCCTGCGACCGCAACTCCCACCCCCATACCTCCGGCGATGGTAAGCTGGCAATGATCCACAACGGTATTATTGAAAACTATGCACAGCTGAAACAGGAGCTGATCAAAAAAGGGCACGTTTTCCAGAGCGATACCGATACCGAAGTGCTCATTCATTTTATAGAAGAGATCCGCAACAGCAACCAGTGCTCAGTAGAAGAGGCCCTGCGCATTGCATTAAAAAGAGTGGTAGGCGCCTACGTGATCGTAATTGTGGATGAAGATAACCCGGATACCCTGATAGCCGCCCGCAAAGGCAGCCCACTGGTAATAGGCGTAGGCAAGGGAGAACACTTTTTAGCCTCCGACGCCTCCCCTATTGTGGAATATACCAAAGAAGTAGTGTATGTAAATGACTATGAGATCGCCATTGTAAAAGCCGATGAGCTGATCCTGAAAAACATCACCAACGAACGGCAAACACCTTACATACAAAAGTTGGATATTGAGCTCACCGCTATTGAAAAAGGCGGTTACGATCATTTTATGCTCAAAGAGATCTTTGAGCAGCCGCAAACTATTTTCGACAGCCTGCGAGGCCGTCTGGACGCCAAGAACGGACAGCTGACCTTAGGCGGCATCCGCGATGAATATGCCGATCTGCTGAAAAATGCCAACCGCATCATCATCGTGGCCTGCGGAACTTCCTGGCATGCCGGCCTCATAGCAGAATACATGATAGAAGAGCTGTGCCGCACTCCGGTAGAAGTAGAATATGCATCGGAGTTCCGCTACCGCAATCCGGTAGTAGGTAAAGGGGATGTGATCATTGCAGTATCACAGTCCGGGGAAACGGCCGATACCCTGGTAGCCATTGAAAGCGCTAAACAGCAGGGCGCCATTATCCTGGGTGTATGTAATGTGGTAGGTTCTTCCATTGCACGCCTTTCTCACGCCGGCGCCTATACGCATGCCGGTCCGGAAATAGGGGTAGCCAGCACCAAAGCCTTTACCGCACAGCTGGTGGTATTGTGTTTAATAGGTTTGAAAGTAGCCAAAGAAAAAGGTACCATTACCCAGCAACGTTTTCAGCATTTGCTGGATGAGCTGCAGGATATTCCCGAAAAAGTAGCCACTGCTTTAAAGCTCAATGAAGCCGTAAAAGCAGTAGCCGCCAAATACAAAGATGCGCGCGATTTCCTGTACCTGGGCCGTGGATACAATTTCCCCGTAGCGCTGGAAGGTGCGCTGAAGCTGAAGGAGATCTCTTACATACATGCGGAAGGTTACCCTGCTGCAGAAATGAAACACGGTCCTATCGCGCTGGTAGATGAAAACCTGCCTGTGGTATTTGTAGCTACCCGCGATAGCTATTATGAAAAAATAGTTTCCAACATACAGGAGATCAAAGCCCGCAAAGGCAAGGTGATAGCCATTGTTACAGAAGGCGATACTACGATTAGCGAGCTGGCCGATGATGTGATAGAAGTGCCGGCAGCAGATGAGCTGGTGGCGCCGGTAATTTCCACGATCCCCTTACAATTGCTGGCCTACCATATAGGCGTACTGAAAGGATATGATGTAGATAAGCCACGGAACTTAGCCAAGTCTGTAACCGTTGAGTAAATGGATGTTACTTCCTGCTTATTCATTCCAAAAAAATTCCATGAACCACATTCAGAAAAAACCACTAAGCCAGCTGGGGTACCAATTTGTAGATGAAACCTCCCTACCCAAAGGCAAAGATGAATACTACCTGCGTAATGAGCAATGGGGCAAACGTAACGGATACCGCAAGCTGAACGCACTTGAAATAGAAACCCTTGTACAGAACGATAATACCTCTGACGACTGGAACCAGATCTTTGTAGCCAACGAATTTGATGCCCGGCTGGTAAAGCATTGCCACTTTTTTGGCATGGTACGCATTGGCAAGCTGGAGCCTTATTTCCTGGAATTTCATAACCTGCGTTTGCCGGTAGGCTTATATAACAGTACCATTTGCGCCTGCGATTTTGGCGATAACGTGGTAGTGCATAATGTGAATTTCCTCTCGCATTACATCATCGGTAATGAAGTGATCATTGCCAATGTAAATGAAATGGCCACTACCGATCATTCCAAGTTCGGGAACGGCATTATAAAGGAAGGCGAGCCGGAAAATGTGCGCATATGGCTGGAGCTGTGTAATGAGAACGGCGGCCGCAGCGTAATGCCCTTTGATGGCATGCTGCCCGGCGATGCCTACCTGTGGACCCGCAACCGCGATGACGAAGCCCTGCAAGCAAAGTTCAAAGCATTCACTGAAAAACAGTTTGATAAAAAACGGGGCTACTACGGTTTGGTAGGCGACCGCAGCGTGATCAAAAATTGTAAGATCATTAAAGATGTAACTATTGGCAGCGATGCTTACCTCAAAGGCGCTAACAAATTAAAGAACCTCACCATTAACAGCCGGGCCGGTGCAGCTTCGCAAATAGGCGAAGGCTGCGAGCTGGTGAACGGTATCATTGGTTACGGCTGCCGTGTGTTTTACGGCGTAAAGGCCGTACGTTTTGTAATGGCCTCCCACTCACAGCTGAAGTATGGCGCCCGTTTGATCAACTCTTACCTGGGCAATAACGCTACTATTTCCTGCTGCGAAGTATTGAACTCGCTTATTTTTCCGGCGCATGAGCAGCACCATAACAACTCCTTTTTGTGTGCAGCCCTTATCATGGGGCAAAGTAATATGGCTGCCGGCGCCACCATTGGCTCTAACCACAATTCACGCGGCGCAGATGGTGAGATCATTGCCGGGCGCGGGTTCTGGCCAGGCCTGTGCGTAAGCCTGAAACATAATTCCAAGTTTGCCAGCTTTGCATTAATTGCCAAAGGCACTTACATGCAGGAGCTGCACATTCCCATTCCCTTTAGCCTGATCCTGAACAGCGAGCATGATAATACGCTGAAAATAATGCCCGGTTACTGGTTCCTGCATAATATGTATGCGCTGGCCCGTAACTCCTGGAAATATGTGGACCGCGACAAACGTACCGACAAAACCCAGCTCATAGAATATGATTACCTGGCGCCGGATAGTGTAGAAGAAATACTGACCTCCCTGCCCATTATGGAAATGGCTACAGCACAGGCCTGGTATGCCGCGCAAGGACAAACAACAGAACAGCTCAGCGAAAATGAGCTGCTGCAAAAAGGTAAAGAGCTGCTGTTGCAACAGCCGGAAGAAGTAGCCAGGCTCACCATACTGGTACACGGAATGGAGAACAGCCAGCGCAAAGCACAGCTGCTGAAAGTACACAAGGCCTATCCCCTGTTCCGCGCACTGGTAGTGTTATACGGCATCAGGAATATACTGGCGCAGGGCATAGATTCTTTTGCCGCACTGCAATCACTTGCCAAAACTGCCAAACGCGGTCCCTGGATCAATGTTGGCGGACAGCTGATGAAAGCCTCCACGGTAGACGATCTGAAAACAAAGATCAAAAAAGGGAAGATCAGCAGCTGGGCACAGCTGCATGAAACCTATGAACAGCTGGGACAACAATATGCACAGGAAAAACTGGAGCATGCAGTAGCCAGCCTCTTATACGTACAGGGCCTCAACGCCAGAACATTTACCGCTGAACGTTTTCAGCAAAACCTGGAACAATCCGTTACCACCATGAGCTGGATCACAGAAGGTATTTACCGCTCCCGTGAAAAAGATTACCAGAACCCCTACCGCAGCATGACCTACGAAAACAAAGCCGACATGGAAGCCGTAGTAGGCAAGCTGGAAGACAATAGCTTTATACAACAAACCATCACGGAGTTAAAGCAGTACAAGAAACAAGTGAAAGCGCTGGCAACGAAGTTGTAATTACGAATTAATAGAACGTGTACATATGCATAGCGCAGGAAGGAGCTATTAACCTTTCATCAATAACACCTCCCTGCGCTCTCTTTTTAATTTTTACTTTTTGCTTTTTTACTTTTTACTTATCCTCCTCAGCGCCTCTCTCCCGCCCTGGTTATCAGGGTTCATGGCAATTGATTTTTTATACATGGTAATGGCCGACTGCTCTTTACCATTCAGCAACAAGGCTTCTGCAAAACTATCATACGCATTCCAGCTGTTGGGAAATAACACAGTGTTCAGCTGCAAGGCGTCCAGCCCCTCTTCCAGGTAGCCATCAAAAAGCAGCTGCAGTCCGCAGATATTCAGGGCCTGCTCATCCAGGAAATAATGTACAGTATCTGCCTGCAGCGTATTAAAAAGTGCGGAAGCAGCTGCCGGCCCCTGTTCATACAACTTGCGTGCATAGATATGCGCCAGCGATCTTTTGCCAACAAACACCGGCTGATCATTCAGCATACACAGCGCATTAATGCCAGCTGTATGTAAGCCGCGGTGAGTAACATTATCCAGCGCAATCACTGTTTGGTGGCGGGTAATGTTCCTGATAAAAGCAGTTACTATGCCCGGTGCGCCGCCGGAATGCCATACCACTTTACCCATGGTGCTGTCGCACAGGATCATCCATCCTAAGCCGTAATAAGAGCGGCCATTGGCCCAGCCGGTAGTAGCCAGTGTGCCATTGGTTAATTTTACCGGGGTAAACGCTTCTTCCAGGGTAGCCGGCTGCAGCAGCGTTCCGTTGTATAAAGCTTCATCAAACTGTAACAGATCGCCGGTGGTGCTTACTACATGGCCGGGGCCTACAATGTTGCCCAGTATAAGCGTGGGGATCTTATTTCTCTGAAAGCTGTATACCTGCTTCAGTTTGCCGGGGGCGTACTCCTGGAAATCATAGTTCCTGGTACGGTTCTTATTATTCAGGAACATGAGCGATGTTTCTATGTACGTATACTTCATATGCGCCGGCTTAAAAACATACTGTTTCAGATAGTCCTGGAATTTTTCACCGCTTATCTTCTCAACGATCAATGCCAGCAATCCATAGCCGGTATTGGAATAGCTCCAGCTTTCACCAGGTTGGGAACGTAGTGGCTGCTTAGCTGCTTTGAGCGCAGGAATAATATCTTCATTGTTAAAAATGCGGGTAGTATCTTCCCGGTTCGGCTGTTCAAAGATCTGGTAATCGGGCAGGCCGGAGGTATGCGACAGCAAATGCCGGATGGTAATATTTTCGTAGGGGAAAGCGGGCAAATACTTTACCACGGCATCATCCAGCTGTAGCTGCCCTTTTTCTTTCAGCTGCAGCACGGCTACTGATGTAAATATTTTTGATACAGAGGCCAGCTGAAAAGCAGATACAGAGCAGTTCAGGGTCTTGTGCTCCAGGTCTGCATACCCGAAAGATCTTTCATAAACCACTTTACCTTTTTCCGCTACCAGCACATTGCCGGAAAATTCGTGCTCCTTGTATTGAGCGCTAAAGCTGCTGTCTATATGTTTAACAAGATCCTGTGCATGGGCGGTGTACACGAAAAGCACAAGGGCTATGAATAATAAATGCTTAAACCTTTTCATGATTATTTGAACATTGAATGGTGAATAATGTGATGCCAACAGGATTACCAACGGCATGCCGCTGTCAATATTCATTGATTATTAATCATTTATAGTATTGCATCATGTCCGCTTCCGGTACAGGCTTGTCCGTTTTTGATCATTTTAAAAGCAGAGAATGGCGTAGTAAGCTATGCAAACCTTACATTCGTAATTAGTAATTGAATAATCGTAATTAATTCTATGGAGGATAATAAATCACGCTGCGGCTGGTCCCTGAAAGATCAGCTTTACAAAGACTACCACGACAACGAATGGGGCATTCCCCTGCACGATGATACCCGCCTGTTTGAGATGCTGAACCTGGAAGGGGCGCAGGCCGGCCTAAGCTGGTATACGGTGCTCACTAAACGGGAAAATTACCGTAAAGCATTTGACAACTGGGATGCGCAAAAGATTGCGCGTTATACCGACAAAAAAGTAGAAAAACTATTACAGGATCCCGGCATTATCCGCAACCGGTTAAAGGTAGCCGCCACCATCGGCAATGCCAAAGCCTTTCTAGCTGTACAAAAAGAGTTCGGCAGCTTTGATAAATACATCTGGCAATTCGTAGATCACAAACCGGTTATCAATCACTTTAAAACATTGAGTGAAATACCGCCTAAATCGCCTATATCAGATGCTATGAGCAAAGACCTGCTGAAGCGGGGATTTAAATTTGTGGGCTCTACTATCTGTTACGCCTATATGCAGGCAACAGGTATGGTAAACGATCATTTAACCACCTGCTTTACACGCAGCAAAAAATAAAAAATGCGCAGCATAAACTGCTGCGCATTTAACCATAAAAAAGAACTATTCCCTACACCCTTTCTACTCTCACACGTGCAAGACCTCTTGTTAAAAAGCCTAATTCACGCGCGGCAGTTTGTGTAAGGTCAATGATGCGGGAATTAGTGGCATGCAGGCGGTCTGTGATCTTAACGATCACGGAGCGGCCGTTACTCAGGTTGGTTACTTTAACCAACGTACCTAATGGCAAGGTGTTATGGGCGGCGGTCATGCTGTCATTATCGAAAACTTCTCCATTGGCCGTTTTGCGGCCCTCGAACTTATCCGCATAATAACTGGCCGTACCCATGTCTGACTTTGACTTTTTCGCCACTACCACAGGTCGCTTTTTTTCCCGGCCCAGCCATAAAGGCGGGGTCAGTATGGCAATTACCACTAAAATTTTGAACCCTGTTTTAATGTGTTTCATCATACCCCTGCAAAGGCAAAAACCATGCTTGGAAAACAGGTATAAATTACCGCCATTTACAGTTTATTGGTTTCAAGCAAGTTAAATATGTAGGCTATTGTATAAGAATTTCGCTGAATGACGAATTGGCAATAAAACCGGGATCGGTGAGCGTATTCAGGAACATATACAGCTCCCGCTGCTCTTTGTCGGACAGGGGGATGCCATTTTTCACCAGGGGGTCTATAGTTGGGCTGGCATTGGGTTTTATGCCATGGGCATATTGGTTAAATACCTGGTAAATGTCGAAAAAGCGCCCATCATGCATGTAGGGCGAGCTTTTCAGGATATTGCGCAATGTAGGCACCTTAAACTTCAGGTAATCACCGGTGCTGCTGGTAATACGCATACGGCCTACATCATTTAAATTAGGCAGGTAAGGCAGGCCATTGTTGCGATAGCTGTAATCCGTAAAAAAAGGCTCCTTATGGCAGGCTGCACACTTTTGCTTAAAGATCACATACCCCTCCTGTTCTTCGGGCGTAAAAGCCACGCCAGGGGCCTTACGCATTACACTGTCATATTTGGACTGAAAGGAGATCATAGTGGCCAGGAACTGCGTAATAGCCCTGAATAAGCGCTGGCTGTTCACCTCCTCTGTACCATAAGCGGCCTTGAACATTTTACGGTAACCGGCATCGGCCTGCAGGCGTTTTACCAATACACCCAGGTCCATACCCATTTCATTTTCATCAGTAAGGGGTGTAAGCGGCTGTATTTCCAGGTTGTTCACGCCCCCATCCCACATAAAATTCTTTTGCCAGATCAGGTTGAACAAAGTAGGTACAGAGCGGGTGCCAATGCGCCCTTCTACCCCATGCGCCAGGGCATGATCAAAATGCCCGAAGGCTGCAAACTGCTGATGGCAAAACCCGCAGGAGATGCTGCTGTCGCGGGAAAGCCTGGGATCGTAAAACAGATGCCGGCCCAGCGCAATACCCTGTTTGGTAAGCGGGTTCTGTGAAAGATCATACACAGGGGCGGGCAAGCCCGGTGGAAGCTCCAGGTGGTAAGGTTCAGGAACCGCAATGGCGGCAGCTTTCCGGTTGTTAGCTTCGGAAGCAGCCAGCAAAAGCAGCAGGCAAAAAAATGTTATGAAATAAACAGCCTTCACTAATCCCTCTTTATACTGAACATGTGCTGGTAATTATCTGCAATGCGCATAGCCTGCGCGCCCGGCGTAGTGCAGGATGATACGTGCTGAAAGCTAACCGTATTCGGCTGGCCGAACCAGGTATAGGCATCGGCTACTATGGGCATTACCACCGGTTCTGCCTGCGGTAATGCAAATGGTTTGGCAAAAGTAAGCGTTACCCTGCGCAGCGTATTACGCGTGCCCTGGAAACCGCCAATATGAAATTCTATCAGCTTATTGGGTTGTTTGGATACCGGCGACAGCCCTTCCAGCTTGGCCATAATGTAACCGCTGTTCCAGGTCCAGAACATACCGTTCACAGGGTCTAAAGCGCCGGTTTGCGCACCGCTCATATTACGGATGCTATCTACCCCTATCAAAAAAGAAATGCTGCTGTAAATGCCTTCCGGTATAGGTGGCAGCGTAATGGTCTTGGAAGCCGTATCGCTTTCATTTACCAGGAAATAGGCCGGTGGCAGGCTTACCTCCTGCCCGTTGCTGCTGGTGAGCGAAAAGTTACTCACGTAATATTTGAACATAGTAATGTTAAAAGAATCACCTACCGCATTCGTATAAATGCCCGTTTGCAGCGCCATGGGTTTCCCATTCACTACATGGGTGAACTGCAGTTGCATAGGACCGCTATGAAAGGTATTGGCTCCGCTGAAAAGAAGCAGGCAAAGGCAGGCAGCAGGCAGGTATAAATGAAAGTTCCGCAAATTCATCGTATGTTTTACTACAGTAAATTACAATGAATTTGCGGAACCGGGAAAAATGATGTGTTAAGCTCTCTTGTATCCTTTCCAGCCGTAATAGAACACTACGGCAAAACATACCAGCGGCACAGCATAGGATATGGCGATGGATTGGCTTTCCACTACCACCCCCATCACATATGGCATAAGCGCCCCGCCCACAATAGACATGATGACGAACGCGCCACCCTTTTTGGTATGTACGCCCAGGTCCTTTACGCCTAATGCAAAAATGGTTGGGAACATAATAGACATGAAGAAGAAAACGGCCATTAACGCATATACGGAAAGCGCCCCTTTACCCATCATCACTAATAAACACAATGCAATGTTGATAAGCGCATACAGGGATAACAGTTTGTTGGGCGCCATTTTTTTCATAATAGCAGTGCCTATAAAACGGCCTCCGGTAAATAATCCCAGGCTAATAGCCAGTAAAAGGGCCGCCTGGCCATTACTGGTACCGGCCCAATATTGGGTAACATAATTGATGAAAAGCGCACCCACACCTACCTGTGCGGCTACATAAAAGAACTGTGCAATTACCCCCCATACAAAATGGCGGTGTGCAAACAGCGGTTTTGCTGTTTGTATATTATCTGCACCTTCTTCCGTGCTGGCTTCTTTTATTTCAGGCAATGGCGTTCTGTAAAAGATAAAAGCAATAACCAGCACTACCACCCCTATTACCACGTAGGTGATCTGTACAGAATCCAGGTTATTGATCACACCCGCGCTGCCTTCCCCATCGCTGAAAAATAATGCCTTACCTATCATAGGCCCCACAAAAGACCCCAGCCCGTTGAAACATTGCGACAGGTTCAAACGGAACTCCGATGTTTCCGGGCTGCCCAGTACTGTTACATATGGGTTGGCCGCTGTTTCCAGGAAAGTAAGCCCACTGGCTAATATGAACAGTGATAACAGGAAGGAGTTAAAGTTTGCATAATGTGCAGAAGGATAAAATAAAAAGGCGCCGGCAGTATACAACAGCAATCCGAAGATGATGCCTTTCTTGTAACCATATTTACCCATAAACAAACCTGCCGGTAAAGCCATCAGGAAGTAGGCGCCAAAATAGGCAAACTGCAATAGGGTAGATCGCTTAACCGTAATATTCAATACCTCCTGGAAATGTTTGTTCAGCACATCCAGCAGGCCGTAAGCGAGTCCCCACAGGAAGAACAGGCTGGTAACCAGTATGAACGGGAATAAGTAGCTTTTCTTACTGTCTGTAACCGCAGTTACAGAGCTCGTGGAAACAGTGGCTCCAGCCATAGGGAAAATGATTTAGTAATAGTTAAATATAAGCTTTTAGCTCTTAGCCTTTAGCTTTTAGCCAGCTAACAGCTGCATTAGATCGATCTGTCCAGGTGTGTGTATCCGCCATCTACATAAATGATCTGGCCTGTGGTGTGTGATGATTGTGGTGACAACAGGAATACCGTCATACCGGCAATTTCTTCAGAGGTGGTCATACGCTGTTCCAAAGGAATTTTAGCAACAATAGAGGCCAGCTTTTCCTTAGGATTGGGTAAAGAGCTGATCCAGGTTTCATACAGCGGGGTCCATACTTCTGCGGGTATTACGGTATTTACACGAATGGAAAATGGCAGCAGCTCTACCGCCCACTCCCTTGTTAAGGCGTTAATAGCGCCTTTGGAAGCAGCGTAGCCGGAAGTATTACCCTGCCCGGTGGTAGCTACTTTAGAGCCAATATTCACTATGCTGCCCTTGTTCTGTTTCAGGTAAGGCAATGCATAATGCGCCAGGTTATAGTAGTGCGATACATTTTTTTGCAGTGATGCCATGAACTTTTCCGGGTTACCGCTTTCCAGTCCTACGCCGTCATTTACACCGGCATTGTTCACCAGGGCGTGCAGAGTACCAAATTCTTTAACAGTGGCATCAATCACTTTTTTGCAGGCAGCGGGGTCGCCCAGCTCTGCTTCAATGCCAAAAGCCTTACCACCGGCCGCTTTGATGGCAGCTATTGTTTTTTCATTATCTACCGCGCTGCGGCCGGCAATTACGGCAATAGCGCCTTCTGCTGCTACCAGCTTGGAAATAGCTTCTCCAATACCTTTGGCGCCGCCGGTTACAATGATCACTTTATCTTTTAATCCCAGATCCATAAGTTGTTATTTGAAAACGTTTTCAATAATAATAAATGAATGTATTGTTAAACCAGGTCGTAGAACGCAGCGGCATTACCACCCATAATGGCGGCCTGCTCTGTTTTGCTTAACCTGCTGATGTAGTCCGTTACCAGGCCTTTTACCTCTGCATACTGCCCTGCCACTAAACATACCGGCCAGTCGGATCCATACATCAGGCGCTGGGGGCCATAGGCTTCCAGCACTACATCCAGGTAAGGTTTAAACGTGTCGGCAGTCCAGTTTTGCCAGTCAGCTTCCGTTACCAGCCCGCTGATCTTACAATATACGTTGGAGGATGCTGCAATGGTGCGCATGCTTTCTTCCCATACAGCTATATCGCCCGTTTTGCAATAAGGCTTGGCCATATGATCTATGACCAGCTTTTGCTGCGGGAACAGCTGCACGAATTTTTCTACTGCAGGTAACTGTATGGGATATACGAGAATATCGTACGTAAAATTATAAGGCTGTAATGCGCGGATGCCTTTACAAAACCCCTCCTTTAACAAAAAGGCCGGATCAGGCTCTCCCTGTACAATATGGCGGAAACCTTTCAGCGTTTTGAATTGTGTATAGTGCTGCAGGCGTTCTTCCAGGTTCTCTGCACGCAGGTCTACCCAGCCTACCACGCCTTTCACAAAAGGGTGCGCAGCGGCCAGGTCCAGCAGGAATTGTGTTTCCTCTTCCGACTGATCGGCCTGTACGGCCACACAGGCATCCACACCGTTCTGTTGTAATACAGGCAGCAGGTTATGCGGCAAAAAATCATCCTGTATCACTTTCATATCGTCCGTGATCCAGGCATCTTTCACCGGGTGGTATTTCCAGAAATGTTGATGGGAATCGATGATCATAATTGGAATTTTAGCAGAGAGCGCAAAGCATAAAGCAAAAAGCGATCTGCATTAAGTTTTCTGCTTTCTGCTTTCAGCTTTACGCATTTAAAGAAAATATCTTATCCATCACTATCCACTTCTCTCCGGGTTTTGCAATGGGCAATGCCTGCTGGTATTTCCACATGAGCGCTTCCCATTCCTGTACCTTAGGATTGGCGGCATCTGCAGCCGCTTTCTTTTCAGCGGAGAAGGTATCATTCACTTCCATGATCATGAACAAACGGTTCATAACCCGGTAGATCTCCATGTTTTCAATACCGCTGCCGCTAATGCTTTGCCTGATCTCCGGCCATACTTCCTGGTGATATTTTTCATACTCCGCTATCAGCTGCGGATCATTCTTAAGGTCCAGTGCCAGGCAATATCTTTTCATAACTATCTGCATTAACACATTGAGTGGAATAATTATTATTTCCAGGCAAAGGCCGTTTGTTTGGAGGTACCCAAACCATCAATGCCCAGCTCTATTACATCGCCTTCTTTTATATATACCTGCGGGTTCATTCCCAGGCCTACGCCTGCGGGTGTACCGGTAGAGATCACATCACCCGGCAACAGGCTCATAAACTGGCTCAGGTAAGACACCAGGAAAGGCACGCTGAATATCAGGTTGGCAGTAGTGCCATTCTGCACCTTTTTACCGTTCAGGCTTAACCAGATGCCCAGGTTATTTACATCCTTAACTTCATCTTTGGTAACCAGCCAGGGGCCCAGCGGCGCAAAGGTATCGGCACTTTTGCCTTTTACCCACTGCCCGTTACGTTCCAGCTGGAACTCGCGCTCACTATAATCATTATGCAGCGCATAACCGGCTACATAATCCATTGCATCCTTTTCTTCCACATAAGTGGCTTTTTTGTCGATCACTACGGCCAGCTCCACTTCCCAATCTGTTTTTTTACTGTTCTTGGGAATGATCAGGTTATCGTTGGGGCCTACCAGTGAGGAGGTACTTTTGAAGAACACGATCGGTTCCGTGGGGATCTGCATATTGCTTTCCTTCGCATGATCCGCATAGTTCAGGCCAATGCAAATGATCTTGGAAGGACGCTGTATGGGCGCTCCCAGGCGTGTATTATCCGGTATGCGGGGCGCTGTACCAGCATTGGCAGCCCACCATTGTGCCAGGCGTTCCAGCCCGTTGGTCGCAAAAAATTTCTCGCCGTAATCTTCTCCGAAAGCGCTTACATCAAAGCTGCCATCTGCTGTAACTACACCTGGTTTCTCCTCACCCGGTTGTCCGAATCGTATCAGTTTCATTTGTAAATATTTTCCTGTTAAATATGCTGAATGCTTAGGGTTGAATGCTGAACGCTCAATGCAGCGTAGGGTAGCTATTTTGCGTTAAGCATTCAGCGTTTAGCATTAAGCGTCACTGCACTCTTCCCAGCTCCTTCAATATCAGCTTCGCGTTCTCCACCTTTATATCCAGCACCGGATCAAATCCATCATCACGCTGCAAACCAAATATGCAATGGTCGGGGTCTTCCGTGGGTTGTATCTTAGGTGCATAACCACCCGGCACCTGCAGCGTTTTCCTTTCATTTAAACCGCCAAACTCTGTGTACAGCTGTACAGAATCTTTACTGGCAGCCGGCTCCAGCCGCACAATAAAATCAGCAATGATCTTACCGGAGGTTACATTCTTTTTGTAATGATCTGTTAGTTTTGATTTATTGGTAGCCTTGCCTAAGCCCAGCTCACCTTCTGCATAATGCCATACAGCTTCCGGCGGCGTACCTACCTGGAAAATTTTCAGCCCGCCGTCTTCGCCCTGGCTGGCATGGTAGTAACGGGTGCCGCGGTTATTTTTTAATACACCGATGTAGCAGCTGGTAGGCTGGTCCCATACGGTGCGGTATAGGTCTTCTGAATCCATGTCCTGCGCCAGCGGCAGCTCAAAAGATTTGTCTATTGTTTTATCGGCAATGGCAAAATGGATCTTTACTTTCGGCGTATCTGTATCCTGTTCAAAAGATACCTGTACGGTGCCGGCAGGTTTTGCCGGTGTAAAAGCTGTAGCGGTGCTATCCTGGCTGTTGCCGGATTGTGTGCCGGCGCCACCGCAGGCCCACAGGCTGGTGGAAAGCGCCGTTATTAAAATTACTTTGCTGAAATGTTGCATACTGTGATTGATATATCCTGCAATATAAGGGCTATCAGTTATTCAATTTTATAAAACCGCCATCTATCGGGTAATCACAGCCGGTAATAAAACCAGCCTGCTCAGAGCACAGGTACAGCGCCAGCCAGCCTACTTCTTCCGGTTTAGCCATACGGCCAATAGGCTGTGTTTTGGATAATTTTTCAAACATCTCCTGTACATTATCCGGGTAGTTCTTTTGCAGGAACCCATCTACAAACGGAGTATGCACCCTGGCAGGTGATACGCAGTTGCAGCGGATATTATCATGTATATAATCTTTAGCTACGGAAAGGGTCATGGTTAATACGGCGCCTTTGCTCATGGAGTAGGCAAAACGGTCGGGGATACCTACGGTAGAGGCGATGGAAGCAATGTTAAGGATAACGCCCCCGCCCTGCTGCTTCATGTGTTTAATAGCAGCATACATACAGTTATAGGTGCCTTTAACATTTACGCTGAACACGCGGTCAAAATCTGCTTCAGCAGTGGTTTCCAGCTTACCTATGTGAGCAATGCCCGCACAGTTCACCAGTATATCTATACGGCCTGCATCGGCCTGTATGTTGTCAATGGTTTTGATCACATCGGCCTGCTGCGCTACGTTACAGCCATGTGCCTTTGCTTTGCCGCCGGCAGCTATAATATCGGCTACTGTGCCTTTACCGCCGTCTTCATTCAGCTCTATAATGTGCACAAAAGCACCCTGCTCCGCAAAACATTTGGCAATAGCCTGGCCTATACCGCTACCGGCGCCGGTTACTACCGCCACCTTGTTATCTAACCGAAATAAACTCATCTTCCCTTAGTTTTTTAAGGGTTCTAAAATACCTAATTTCAGCCGGGGTTTACAATTGTTTTTTACCTGTAATGTATACTTTCTTGACTAATTTTAAGAAAACCATATAACGATGAGGGTATTTTTCTACAACTGGATTAGCTTATTACTGTTAATGATACCAGGCTGGCACAGCTCATTTGCACAGCAGATACCCTTGAACCATTATGGTTTGCCGGTAGTGACCAGCGCTGCCCTGTACCAGCAGCAGGTGGCGGCAGACAGTAACCAGCAGCTGGTAGATGTGCCCCGTTATATTCCCGGCATCCGTACAGATGTACGTTATGCCACCACGCATAACTTTACACAACAGGTATTGTACCCGCATCCCAGGGTTTTATTGCGCCTGCCGGCGGCCAAAGCCTTAAAGGCCGTACAGCAGCAGCTAAGCGCCCAGGGACTCGCCTTAAAAATATTCGATGCTTACCGGCCCTATGCCATCACTGAAAAAATGTGGACCATTGTACCCGATGACCGCTATGCTGCCGACCCACGCAAAGGCAGCGGGCATAACCGGGGTGTGGCAGTGGATCTTACCCTTATACAGATATCCAGCGGGGATACCATTCCCATGCCTACCGGCTACGATGATTTTACAGAAAAAGCACATTATAGCTATCATCCCACTGATATCGCTGTGCTGGCCAACCGTGCCCTGCTACGCCGCATAATGGAGCAGCATGGCTTTACTGCCCTGGAAACGGAATGGTGGCACTTTTACCTCTCTGACTATCAAAAATACCCTTTACTGGATCTGGGCTTTGATACCTTCCGTTAACCCATAAACTTTCCAAGCTTATTGTTCCTGCCTGCTGGCGTGCTTAACATTGCGCCCCGGCAGTCTCATGTCCGTTATAACCGGCTGGCAGCTGGAGATATGAACTGTTCTGTAAACCGTAAGCAGGATCACTACCGCCTGCTGTAAACCTTAAACCGGATTATCTGGTTCAGGTGTAAACTATTCCAGGACAAGACAAGGACAAGACAATATCTTATAAGGGATGGCTTATAGATAGCTTAGATATAGCTTACATATGGCTTATATATAGCTTATCCATTCTATGCAACCGGATGCAAGACCTACCGGACACGGTACATGAACGGCATTTTTATAGCCTTCAGCTATACGAAAAACATCTGTTTTTAGGATTTTTTTCTAAGGACCGGACAAAGCAGGAACAAGATTTGTAACTGAGCTTATAAGAGTTACGGGTAGCGGACCGGGCTGTAAAACACTAACTTTACCATTCGAATACGCCCATTCAGGAAACCATATTCTTTTCATTTTAAAACCAAGGAATCATGAGAAAAGTAGCAGACCAGGTAGTGGACATGCTGATAGCAAACGGCGTAAAAAGGATCTACGCTGTGGCCGGAGACAGTTTAAATGAGCTGAATGATGCTGTAAGAAGGAATGGCCAGATCAAATGGATCCATGTACGGCACGAGGAAGCGGGCGCTTACGCAGCGGCCGCGGAAGCCGAGCTGGAAGGGCTGGCGTGTTGCGCAGGCAGCTGCGGGCCGGGTCATGTGCACCTGATAAATGGTTTATATGATGCGCACCGTACAGGCGTACCTGTTATAGCCATTGCCTCCACCATTAACACCCCGGAATTTGGTACAGATTATTTCCAGGGCACCAATACTATTAAATTATTTGACGATTGCAGCTGCTATAACCAGGTGGCCAGCACCCCTGCACAAGCCGCGCGTATGCTGCAAAGCGCCATACAGCATGCCATTCACCATAAAGGGGTAGCGGTATTCGGGTTGCCGGGCGATGTATCTGCCATGGCAGCGGAAGAAAGCATTACAGCTATGCAGAATTATAAAAGCGATACCGTGCTGCGGCCAGCAGACCATGAGCTGGAAAACCTGGCCGGCCTTTTAAATGAAAGCAGCAAAGTGACTATCTTTTGCGGGGTAGGCGCAGCTGCTGCACATAAAGAGGTGGTGGAGCTGGCCGGCAGGTTACAGGCGCCGGTAGGCTACTCTTTCCGCGGTAAAATGGGCATACAATATAACAACCCCTATGAGGTAGGTATGACCGGTTTGCTGGGGCTTCCCTCGGCCTACCACAGCATGCACGAAGCAGATGTGGTATTGCTGCTGGGGACCGATTTCCCCTACACGCCGTTTATGCCAGTGAAGAACAAGATCGTACAGATCGATGAAAAGCCGGAAAGGCTGGGCCGGCGCGCAAAGCTGGCAATGGGCCTGTGCGGCAATATTAAAGATACCCTGCGTGCGCTGATGCCCCTTCTTACGCCTAAAACGGATGATCACTTTTTAAAGGTGCAGCTGGAGCTGTATGATAAGGTAAAGGAGCACCTGCAGAAATTTGTACAGGAAACCGGCACCAATAATAATATACAACCTGAGTTTGTAGCAGCTACGCTGAACGAGCTGGCTGCCGGCGATGCCATTTTTACCATGGATACCGGTATGTGCTGCGTATGGGGTGCCCGTTATATAACAGCTACGGGTAAACGCAAAATGCTGGGATCTTTTAACCACGGCTCTATGGCCAATGCCATGCCTATGGCCATTGGCGCAGCGCTTACGTATCCCGGCCGGCAGGTATTTGCCATGTGCGGCGACGGTGGTTTATCCATGCTGCTGGGCGACCTGGCCACCATACGCCAGTATGACCTGCCCATTAAGCTGATCGTGTTCAACAACCGCGCATTGGGTATGGTAAAGCTGGAAATGGAAGTACAGGGCCTACCGGATAATGAAACGGATATGGTGAACCCGGATTTTGGCGTAATAGCCAGGGCCATGGGTTTCAAAGGTATTACCGTACACTCCCCGGAAGGCGTGAAAGGTGCGCTGCAAGCCGCTATTGGTGATGAGGGGCCAGTGCTGGTGAATATTATGACCAATCCCGCGGCGCTGGCCATGCCCCCTAAAGTGGAATGGGAGCAGGTGAAGGGTTATGCCCTATCCATGAGCAAACTGATATTGGGCGGGCGTATGGACGAAGTGCTGGACACCGTAAAATCCAATTACAAACATTTAACGGAACTGCTGTAAAGCACAAAGCGTAAAGCTGAAAGCATAAAGCCTGTTTATAAAAAAGCGGAGCCGGCGCACCTAATATGCACCGGCTCTGCTCTTTTGCTTTCTGCTTTATGCTTTCAGCTTAATAGATCTTATTCAGCGCATCCACATATGCATTCACGGAGGCGCTCACAATATCTGTAGAGTAGCCGAAACCGTAGTACGACTGCCCGTTGTGCTTAACGCGCATATTCACCTTGCTCACATCTTCACTACCGCCGTGCATAGCCTGTATGCTAAATTCATCCAGGTCAATATCATCTTTAATGATCTCATGAATGGCATTAATGGTAGCATTTACCGGACCGTTGCCCGCAGCGCTGGCCTCTTTTTCCGTACCATTGATCTTCAGCTTCACGGTAGCCATGGGGCGCAGCGGATCGCCGCATACTACCTGCAGCAGGGTTACTTTAATAGCCTGGTCATCATCATAATTCTTCGCGTCCCCATCTCCCATCAGCTGCTGCAGATCGGCATCGCTGATCTCTTTTTTCTGATCGGCCATAATGAGGAAGCGCTGGTATACTTCATCCAGGTTGATCTTATCCAGCTTATAATCCAGGCGTTGCAGGTGATGTTTTAATGCATGGCGGCCACTGCGCGCGGTAAGGATGATGGAGTTGGTAGCCAGCCCCACATCTTCCGGGTTCAGGATCTCGTAGTTCTCGCGGTGTTTCAGCACACCATCCTGGTGAATGCCGGAGCTATGCGCAAAAGCATTGCGGCCTACGACGGCTTTGTTCGGCTGTACCGGCATACGCATCATAGTAGATACCAGGTTGCTGATGCCGTAGATCTGTTTGGAATTAATACCGGTATGGTATCCCAGGGCATGATGCGTTTTCAGGATCATGGCCACTTCTTCCAGCGAAGTATTACCAGCACGTTCGCCAATACCGTTAATAGTACACTCTACCTGGCGGGCGCCGTTCATTACACCAGCAATGGTATTGGCAGTTGCCAGGCCAAGATCGTTGTGGCAGTGTACGGAAATAATGGCTTTATCTATGTTGGATACATGATCCATCAGGTACTTGATCTTAGCGCCATACTGGTCGGGCAGGCAATAGCCGTTAGTGTCCGGTATGTTCACAACCGTAGCGCCTGCAGCTATCACTGCTTCTATCATGCGGGCCAGGTATTCATTATCTGCACGGCCGGCATCTTCTGCATAAAATTCAATATCGTCCACAAATTTGCGGGCGTACTTCACCGCATCTACTGCACGTTTCAATATATCTTCGCGGGTGCTGTTGAATTTATATTTAATGTGCATGTCAGATGAACCGATACCCGTATGGATGCGTTTGCGTTTGGCAAAACGCAGGGCCTCTGCTGCAGCATCAATGTCCATGGTATTGGCACGGGTAAGCGCGCAGATCACAGGCTCTGATACGGCTTTGGAGATCTCTACCACGCTCTGGAAATCGCCGGGGCTTGAAATGGGAAAACCTGCTTCAATAACATCTACGCCCAATGCCTCCAGCTCTTTTGCCACTTCTATCTTTTCTACGGTGGTTAACTGGCAGCCTGGCACCTGTTCCCCATCCCGAAGGGTAGTATCGAAAACGTATACACGATTTTTATCCATTTTATATGTAGGTTTAATTTAATTACGAATTATTCAATTACGAATTACGAATTAGATACATCAATTTTTAGTGCTCATCAACGTATTAAATGTTTACTGATTTGATAACGAGTTACGAATTGTGTACATCAAATTTTTAGTGTTCATCATTGAAGGCGATATACCTGTCTTACGAACTCCTTAATTCGTAATTGAACAATTCGTAATTCGTAATTAATTCAGGTTCTCCAGCACCTTTCCTCCCATCGCATCCGTACCCATGATCAGGGCATTTTCCGTATGCTTATTGGCAATATCCATAGTGCGGTAACCCTGGCGCAGCGTAGCTTCTACAGCTTTGATCACACGCTGGGATTCCGTTTTTAATCCAAAAGAAATGTCCAGCATCAGCGCTGCAGATAATATGGAGGCCAGCGGGTTAGCAAGCCCTTTGCCGGCAATGTCATGTGCAGAACCATGTATAGGCTCATAGAACCCGGTGCTGTCGCCTATAGAGGCAGAGGCCAGCATACCCATGGAGCCGGCTATCTGTGAGGCTTCATCAGTCAGTATATCACCAAACAGGTTGCCGGTTACTACCACATCAAACCGTTTCGGGTCTTTGATCAGCTGCATGGCGGCATTGTCAATGAACATATGTTCTGTTTCCACATCCGGGTATTCTTTGGCTACTTCCTGTACTACCTCGCGCCACAGGCGGCTGGCTTCCAGTACGTTTGCCTTATCTACAGAACATACCTTGCTGCGGCGGGTGCGGGCAGCTTCATATGCTTTGCGGGCTATACGCTCTACTTCATAACGGTGATAGATCATCAGGTCAGAAGCGGTATTGCGGTCTGCCGTACGGTTCTTTTCTCCAAAGTATACGTCGCCCGTAAGCTCACGAAAGAACAGGATATCGGAGCCGCGCAGTATTTCCGGCTTAATGCTGGATGCTTCCAGCAGCTCGTCAAACAGCTTTATGGGGCGCAGGTTGGCATACAGGCCCAGCTCCTTGCGGATCTTTAGCAGGCCCTGTTCCGGACGCACCTTCAGCGTGGGGTCGTTATCGTATTTAGCATGACCGATAGCGCCAAACAGGATGGCATCGCTTTTCCTGGCTTTTTCCAGTGTTTCGTCGGGCAGCGGGTTGCCGGTGGCTTCTATAGCCACATGGCCCATAATGCCTTCTTCAAAAGTGAATTCGTGTTTGAAGTTTTCTGCAATAGCCGACAGTACTTTCTGTCCCCAGGCGGTTACTTCCTGTCCTATGCCATCTCCCGGAATTACCAGTATCTTTTTAGCGACACCCATGTGGTTTTGTTAGGTTATTGAATTTGGTTTGTAATTATATGCAAATGTCCTGCTCCATAACGGTGCAGGACATTTGATTAGTATCAAAAGTTAAATTCCCTGCTGACCTCATACGCCTCTATATTGCTGCGCAGGCTCAGGAGATAGTCAATATCATCGTACCCGTTGATCAGGCAGGCCTTTTTGTAGGGGTTAATGTCAAACCCCTCCTGCTCGCCCGTGGCAAGGATCTTAATGAACTGCGCTTCCAGGTCCACTTCCAGCCGGGCCTGCGCATCGGCCTCAATGGCTTTGAATATTTTTTGCAGGAACGCATCACTCACCTGGATGGGTAAAATGAAATTGTTCAGCGCATTGTTCTTAAAAATATCCGCAAAGAAGCTGCTCACAACTACTTTAAAACCATAATCGCCCAGCGACCAGGCAGCATGCTCGCGGGAGGAGCCGCAGCCAAAATTCTTACCGGCCACCAGGATCTCACCTTTATATAAAGGATTGTTCAGCACAAAATCCGGCTTGGGCTGGTTATTGGCATCAAAGCGCCAGTCCCGGAACAAATTCTCTCCAAAACCTTCCCGGGTGGTGGCTTTCAGGAAGCGTGCCGGAATGATCTGGTCTGTATCAATATTTTCGATCGGTAAGGGTACCGCTGTGGAAATAAGATGTTGAAAATTCTTCTTCATGCTATTAATGTTTTACCGCTGCTATTCTTAACCGCACATAATCCGCCACCCATTTGCCTCCCCGGAAGTGGGTGGGCCGCAGGCTTTCCTGCGCCTGCTGTAAAATGGCCGTACGCGTTGCAGCCGGTATATTTTCAAAAAAGTGATCGCCAAACATATCAAACCAATCAATAATACCATTCTCCGGGTCGGCCAATTCCGTGGCACGGTCAAAATAAAGCGCCTGCCGTACGCTGAAACCGTATTTCTCTAATATGGAGGTATACTCGCCTACAGAAGGGAAATACCAGAACGGTGTGTAACTATACCCATGCTGCTGCATGGCCTGTTCCAGCGCCTGTAGCAGGCTGGCTACATTGCCCTGCGCGCCCATTTCCAGTATCAGGCGGCCACCGGGTTTTAGGTGCTGGTACATGCGGGCAGCTACGGCTTCTTTGTCCAGCATCCAGTGCAGGGCTGCATTTGAAAAAATAGCGTCGTATTGTTTGGGCAGGGAAAAGGAAGCGGCATTGGCCACTACAAAATCCAGCTGCGGAAAGTTGCGTTGTGCGCTTTCTATCATGGAAGCGGAAGCATCCAGCCCGGTTACCTGTGCGCCGCTTTCCGCCAGCTTAGCGGTAAGCTCGCCGGTGCCGCAGCCCAGGTCCAGGATCTGTTCGCCGGCCTGCGGTTGCAGCCATTCAATGAGGCTGTTGCCGTATTGAAAAACAAAGGCGTAGTTGCTTTTATATAAGTTTGCGTTCCAGGACATTTCATTTTAGATTTTAGATTTACACCATCTCCCTTACATCCATCACCTTCCCGGTAATAGCTGCTGCTGCTGCCGTTAAGGGGCTGGCTAAAAAGGTGCGGGCATTAGGGCCCTGCCGGCCTTCAAAGTTGCGGTTAGAGGTGGAGATGCAGTACATGCCTGCCGGCACCTTATCCTCATTCATGCCCAAACAGGCGCTGCAACCCGGCTCCCGTAAGTGGAACCCCGCTTCTTCAAAGATCTTATCAATCCCTTCTTTCTTAGCCTGCGCCTCTACCTGCTTGGAGCCCGGCACTATCCATACCACTACCCCGCTGGCCTTGTGCTTGCCTTTCACAAAATCGGCCACCATACGCAGGTCCTCAATGCGGGAGTTGGTACAGCTGCCAATAAATACATAATCCACCTTTTTACCCAGCAGCGCGCTGCCCGGCTCCAGGGCCATATAATCCAGTGATTTTTTGAAGGAGGGTCTTTCCTGTGCTTCCAGCTGTTCCAGTGCGGGAATATGCTGGGTAACGCCCATACCCATACCGGGATTGGTGCCGTAGGTGATCATAGGCTCAATATCCGCTGCATCAAAGGTGAGGGTGGTATCAAACACCGCATCCGCATCGGATTGCAGGGTTTTCCAGTACGCCAGGGCTTTATCCCAGTCAGCCCCTTTGGGTGCAAACTCACGGCCTTTCAGGTAGCTGAATGTAGTATCGTCCGGGGCTATAAGGCCGCCACGGGCGCCCATTTCAATGCTCATGTTGCAGATGGTCATACGCGCTTCCATGCTCAGGCTGCGGATGGCCTCCCCGCAATACTCCACAAAATACCCGGTAGCGCCGGATGCGGAGATCTTAGAGATGATATACAGGATAATATCTTTGGATACCACGCCTTTTTTCAGCTGGCCGTTGATCTCGATCTTCATGCGTTTGGGGCGGTACTGCAAAATGCACTGGGTGGCCAGCACCTGCTCTACCTCCGAAGTGCCAATGCCAAAGGCAATAGCGCCAAAAGCGCCGTGGGTGCTGGTATGGCTATCCCCGCATACAATGGTCATACCCGGCAGGGTAATACCCAGCTCAGGTCCTATTACATGCACAATACCCTGGTAAGGGTGGCCCAGGCCGTACAGCTCTACGCCAAATTCAGTAGTATTTTTGGTCAGCATCTCCACCTGGTGGCGGCTCAGCGCTTCCTTAATAGGCAAATGCTGGTCAATGGTAGGTACATTATGATCTGCTGTAGCCCTCGTCTTTTGCGGGCGGAACACCGGGATACCTCTCTTACGCAGCCCGTCAAAAGCCTGGGGGCTGGTTACCTCGTGAATAAAGTGCGTGTTTATATACACGGCATCCGGAAATCCCGGCTTACTCACCACCACATGGGCATCCCATATCTTATCAACCAATGTTTTTCCCATCCGTAATTACTTTACAACCCATTCCCGTGTATAGCTGCCCGTTATTTTCCTGCCGGAAAGCCGGTTCTCTTAACGCGTAAATTGGTCTTTGTTGAGTATTTTTATGCTTCCTGATAGTTTATATCTCCAAATCTAATGGTCAATAGCTAATTGCCATATCGTTAAATTTGGTATAATTACGATCTTTAAGGTGAAATGAAAACCATTATTTGATTGAAAAACAATTACTTACAAGACTTTAATAACGATGCCCAACAGTCAGCATGACGCGCTATTCATACTCATAAAAACGCTTACAAAAGCAGAAAAAAGGAATTTCCAACTGGCTTTTAATAAAAACAACACTAAAGAGGATGTACTCTTCATCCAGCTATTTAACACCCTGGACAAAATGAAGGACTACGATGAAGAGCAGATCCTGAAGAAGATACCGGCCATCAAGAAACAACAGCTCAGTAATGTAAAAGCCCACCTGTACAAACAATTGCTTACCAGCCTGCGCCTGCTGTATAAACAAAAAGATCCGCTGATAGACCTGCGCGAGCAGCTGGATTATGCCCGGGTACTGTATAACAAAGGGCTGTATACCCAGAGCCTAAAGCTGCTTTCCCGCGCCAAAAGCATGGCGCTGGAGCAGGAAGAGGTAATGCTTACCTACGAAATTGTGGAGTTTGAGAAGCTGATAGAGTCCCGCCATATTACCCGCAGCCTGGAAAACCGGGCAGAGGAGCTGAGTGAGGAATCCCGGGTAATAGAGCAGCAGCTGTCCAGCATTAACCGCCTCAGTACCCTGTCGCTCCGCCTGTATGGCCTGTACCTGAAGCTGGGCCATGCCCGTAATGAGAAAGACGCGGAAATGGTAAAGCGCTTTTTTGAAGAAAATGCGCCCCAGCTCGCTAAAACGCACATGAGCTTTTATGAGAAGATCTACCTGTACCAGGCTTACTGCTGGTATTACTATATTCTGCAGGACTTTGTAATGTACTACCGTTATACGCAGAAGTGGGTGAACCTGTTCAAGGAATACCCCTCCCTGCTAAAAACGGATGTGGACATGTACATTAAAGCCATGCACAACCTGCTCACCGCGCACTTTTACACCATGAACGATGAGAAGTTCACCGCTGTGCTGCAGGAAATGGAAAATTTTATTGACGAGAACCAGGAGAATTTTAGCGAGAACACCCGTACCAATGCCTTTGTGTACCTGTACACCGCCAAAATAAACCGGCATTTCCTGGAAGGCACTTTCAGCGAAGGGCTTTGCCTGGTGCCGGAGCTGGAAGAACGTATTGCCGAGCACCAGCTGAAGGTAGACCAGCACCGCGTACTGGTATTTTACTACAAAATAGCCTGCCTGTACTTTGGCAGCGGGGATAATAACAAGGCCATTGTGTACCTGAATAAGATCATTCATTTACGCATAGGCGCCCTGCGGGCGGATATACAGTGCTTTGCCCGCATTCTGCATCTGATAGCGCATTATGAGCTGGAGAACTATGGGCTGGTGGAATACCTGATAAAATCCGTGTACCACTTTATTGCCAAGAATAAAGATCTGGGGCAAACGATGGAAGAGATCCTGAAGTTCCTGCGCAAGAATATTTATGCCCATCCCAAGGCCTTACGCAGCGCGTTTGCCGACCTGAAGGAAAGGCTGGTGCAGATATCCAGGAACCCATATGAACGCCGCTCTTTCCTGTACCTGGATATTATCAGCTGGCTGGAGAGTAAGATAGAAGGCGTACCGGTGCAGGAGATAATTAAGCGGAAATTCCTGAAAAAGGAGCCCAGGATCTAGAGAAGATTACCGGCTTTCATTATCTTTAGCGCATTGAAAAACCAAACCTGATCATGTCTGAAAAACAATTTCACATTATTGCCATTTCCGGCAGTTTACGTCACGGATCCTACAACACAATGGCCCTGAAAGCCGCACAAAAATTAGCCCCTGAAAATATTACCATTGAACAGGAAAGCATCAGCGATATTCCCTTTTACAATGCCGACCTGCATTCAGATGGATTTCCGGATAGTGTGGAACGCCTGGTAGCAAAGATCAAAGCGGCCGACGGTGTGCTGTTCGTATCCCCGGAGTACAATTATTCTATTCCCGGTGCATTGAAAAATGCCATAGACATACTCTCCCGCCATCCCAACAAGCCGTTTGATAACAAGGCAGTGGCCATTATGGGCGCCAGCATGGGGCCCCTGGGTACGGCGCGCATGCAATATCATTTAAGGCAGGTAATGGTGTATTTAAATGCTTATGCCGTAAACCGGCCGGAAGTAATGATCGCTGCTGCGCAAACCAAGTTTGATGAAGACGGTAACCTAACGGATGAAACAGCGAAGAAGTTGATACCTCAGTTGCTTACAGCGCTCACAGAACTAAGTAAGAAGTTGAGCACAGTGTGAATTTTTTAGTCCATGGTCGATGGTCCATGGTCCATAGCCTACTCCACGGTTGAAGGTATACGCGATATTGCTAACGAATGAATTTCACTTCCACTTACGCTATTTACTTTCACGCACCACTAGCTAAACGCAGCAGGCAATGGACCATGGACCATCGACCATGGACTGCGGCAGCGCTACTGCACCTGTTCATACACCGGCTCATACTTATAATACCTTCCTGCAAATAACACAAAGGCTGCTACCTGCATACCAACAATAGCCCAGCTATATAAATACCCCAGGGTCATAAACAACAGCACGCAAAATACCAGGAACACCCAGCGCAGGTATCTATCCTGGTCCAGCCGGGGAAAGTAAAGCAAACAGCGGAACAGCGGCAGTAAAGATGCGCCAAAAGCTACCAGCAGCAGCCAGTGCCAGCTATTATACGGTAACGTATGTACGATGAGCAGGCCAAACTCCGGCAGCAATAAACAGCTGTAGGTAATACACAACATGCCATACCGTTTCCAGAGCGGTATAGGCAAATGACGGGTAAATGCTAAATACTGATCATCAAAATGCCGGTGCTCAAATACCAGTATGCTATGCAGCAGCAGGGAAACCAATAAACCGGTTAATACTACCCGTATATCATACCCATCTTCCATAAAACTAAAAGTTGCGATCAGTATTACACACGACAATACTTTTACGATCAGCAGCGTGCGGGTACGGCTGGTAGCCAGCTCATAAATGTAGTACAGTGACAAAGGCTTATGCACCCTACGGTTGAACCATTGAATCCAGCGGTGATAAAAAAATACAGCGCCGGGTTGTTGTATCAAACGGTGATATACAAACACGGGCAATAAACACATCAGCACATTAAACCCTAACAACACCGCCACCACTCCGTAATATCCTTTAAAGCCAGCCACTACTGCGGCTATTGAGCTGTACACCAATACCGGCGCATAAATACCCAGGTGCACCATACACCAGTTACGCCGTTGCCGCGGGGCTGCTACAGTACCTATTGTCTGATATAAAAAACTATATTCCTTTGCGCTCATCGTACTCAGCACATGGCCTATACATTTTAAATTGTACAGCAGCCACAAACCCAGCGCCAGCAACAGGAAACCGGTAGTGCTCACAATGCCCGTTATTAACCCGTAATGATAGGATACCAGCTGCCCGCCCGGTACAATCCCGAACAATAAATAAAAAAGTAAAAAGAAAAAGCCCGTATTACGCGCGTAAAAACGTTGAATGAATATTTTACTGAGGATTGCAATCATAATTAATAATGAAGAATTAATAATTGATAATCATTGTGCAGTTTTAGCGTAGTACTGGATAATACTTCATATGGCAAATTTGTTTTTTTATTGTTATGCTATTCCGGTATTAATACTTCAATGATGCAGTTATTTTTCAGCGTTGTGCTATTCCCGTTATTATTAATTATTCATGCTTATTATTAATTGCCCATCGCTCAGCGCCAGTGTGGCGCGCACCGGCAGTGCGCCATCTAACAGTGGCTGATGGGAAGTGATCAGGAAAGAAACGTTATGCTGCGTATGAAAGCGGTGGATCCAGGTGTACAGCTCCTGTATAGCTGCAGTATCCAGCGTTATCAGCGGCTCATCCAGCAATATAAAAGAGGGCTTGCCGGTAAAGGCCAGCAGCAGGGATAATTTCTTTAACATACCACTGGAATAGCTGCTTACCGGGTTATTAATAAAATCAGGTATGCCCAACGATGTGGATAGCGCGTGGATATCTTCATGCCCTGCACCCTTGGTAGTAATGTGCAGCTGCACCAGGTCGCGCCCAGTAAGGAAAGCAGGATATAAAGGTTCTGCCTCCGCATAGTTCACCAGCTGCCGGTACCGCACGGGATGCTGCTTACTACTTATATCAGTATTGATCCTCACCTCTCCATCAAAAGGAATTAAGCCCGACATAATTTTCAGGCAGGTAGTTTTGCCCGCGCCATTGCCGCCCTGCATCCAGTAAATACCGGCCGGCAGCTCCAGCTGCGGGATGTTGATTATCAGCCTATCATAGTACCTTTTTTGTATATGTTGTAGTGTGAGCATATGTTAATATTAGAAAATAAATCTTGTATTAAAAACGCATCTAATGCTTAATGATTACTTTTTCACACCCTCTCTCAATAGGGCGCTGCGTTTCCAAAAATAGCAGCTTCTTTTTCCACACGTGTTAAAAACTTTAAAATTGGCGGCATGTGTTTCGTACTACATTTGTGTCAGTTCTTGACTTAGTTGCAATGGTTTCCGGAATAAACCCGGAATTAATAGGGAATCGTGTTAGAATCACGAGCAGACGCGCTACTGTGATTCCTGATCCCCCCAACATGTGATGTTCTTGATCAGGGAAGCCAGATACCTGCCAGGCGCAACAATTTGTCAGCAACCTTCGCGTATAAGGTATTGACGCAAGTGACACCTTCCTCACTCTATGGATAGGTATCTCCCGTCAACCCCCCTTATCCATTTTAGAGTACAGTTAATAAAAAATATTTGGCGTATGAACCATGAAAATGAGATCTTGTTAAAAGAGAACAAAGATCGCTTCGTATTGCTGCCCATTAATTATCCGAAAGTGTGGGAAGTGTATAAACGGCATGAGGCCAGCTTCTGGACAGCAGAAGAAATTGACCTTAGCGGAGACCTGAAAGACTGGGGCACCCTGAACGATGGTGAGCGCCATTTTATTACCCATGTGTTAGCCTTTTTTGCAGCCAGCGATGGTATTGTGAATGAGAACCTGGCCGTAAACTTCATGAGTGAAGTACAGATCCCGGAAGCCCGCTGTTTCTATGGCTTCCAGATCATGATGGAGAATATACATTCAGAAACCTATGCTTTATTGATCGATACCTACGTAAAAGATCCTGCTGAAAAAGATCGCTTATTCCATGCCATTGATACGGTGCCTGCTGTGAAGAAAAAAGCAGAATGGGCACTGCGCTGGATTGAGAATGGCAACTTTGCACAACGCCTGGTAGCCTTTGCGGCCGTGGAAGGCATTTTCTTCAGCGGGAGTTTCTGCTCTATTTTCTGGTTAAAGAAAAGAGGCTTAATGCCCGGCCTTACTTTCTCCAATGAGCTGATCAGCCGTGATGAAGGACTACACTGCGAATTTGCCTGCCTGTTATATAGCATGCTGCAGCAAAAGCTTACGCAGGAAGAAGTACACCAGATCATTGGCGACGCAGTAACCATCGAAAAAGAATTTATTACCAATGCGCTGCCGGTAGACCTGATAGGCATGAACAGCCGCCTGATGGCCCAGTACATTGAGTTTGTAGCAGACCGCTGGTTATCTGAGCTGGGATACGCCAAAATGTTCAATGCCGCTAACCCGTTTGATTTTATGGAAATGATCTCCCTGCAGGGTAAGACCAACTTCTTTGAAAAACGTGTGGGCGATTACCAGAAATCAGGCGTAATGTCCGGCAAAGACACACAAACATTCAGCTTAGACGAAGACTTTTAATAAAAAGCTGTTAGCTAGCTAAGAGCTAACGGCTAACAGCTAATAGCTACTTTACTAACCTCTTAAATTTCAATACACATGTTTGTAATAAAAAGAGATGGCCGCAAAGAAGCGGTAAAGTTTGATAAGATCACCGCACGTATTGAAAAGCTGTGTTATGGACTTGCATCAGAGTATGTGGATTCTATTGACGTAGCTAAAAAAGTGATCCAGGGTTTGTATGATGGCGTAACCACTACAGAGCTGGATAACCTGGCAGCAGAAACCGCTGCCTCTTTGACCACCAAACACCCGGACTACGCGCTGCTGGCATCCCGCATAGCGGTTAGCAATCTGCATAAAAATACCGTGAAATCGTTTTCCACAACGATGAAGAAGCTGTACGAATATGTGGACCCGAAAATAGGTAAACCTGCTCCGCTGTTATCTGACGACGTGTGGGAGATCATTAAGAAGAATGCGGAGATCCTGGATTCCAATATTATATATGACCGCGACTTTGCTTTTGACTATTTCGGTTTTAAAACACTGGAACGTTCTTACCTGCTGAAGGTAGACGGTAAGATTGCAGAGCGCCCGCAACATATGTTCATGCGTGTAGCAGTAGGCATCCACAAAGAGGATATTGATGCGGCCATTAAAACGTATAACCTTATGAGTGAGCGCTGGTTCACACACGCCACTCCTACCCTGTTCAACGCAGGTACGCCCAAACCGCAAATGTCATCCTGCTTCCTGCTCACTATGAAAGGCGATAGCATTGATGGTATTTACGATACGCTGAAACAAACCGCCAAGATCTCCCAGAGCGCCGGTGGTATTGGTTTAAGCATTCACAATATCCGCGCTACAGGTTCTTACATCAGCGGTACCAACGGTACTTCCAATGGTATCATACCCATGCTGCGCGTGTTTAACGATACTGCCCGTTATGTGGACCAGGGCGGTGGCAAGCGTAAAGGCGCCTTTGCCGTATACCTGGAGCCCTGGCATGCCGATGTATTTGAATTCCTGGACCTGCGTAAGAACCATGGTAAGGAAGAAATGCGCGCCCGCGACCTATTCTATGCCCTGTGGGTACCGGACCTGTTCATGAAACGTGTAGAATCCAATGGTGACTGGAGCCTGTTTTGCCCGCACGAAGCACCAGGACTGGCTGACAGCTGGGGTACTGAGTTTGAAGCGCTGTATGCAAAATACGAGCAGGAAGGCCGCGCACGTAAAACCGTGAAAGCGCAGGACCTTTGGTTTGCCATCCTGGATGCACAGATAGAAACCGGTACACCTTACCTGCTGTATAAAGATTCTGCCAACCGCAAATCCAACCAGCAGAACCTGGGTACTATTAAAAGCTCTAACCTTTGCACAGAGATCATTGAATATACAGATGCCAATGAAGTAGCCGTGTGTAACCTGGCTTCCCTGGCCCTGCCCCGCTTTGTAATAGATGGTAAGTTTGATCATGAGAAGCTGTACGAGGTAACCTACCAGGCTACCCTGAACCTGAACAAGATCATTGACAATAACTATTACCCGGTAGAAGAAGCCCGCCGCAGCAACCTGCGCCACCGCCCCATTGGCTTAGGCGTACAGGGCCTGGCAGATGCGTTTATACTGCTCCGTTATCCCTTTGAAAGCGAAGCCGCGCGCAAGCTGAACGCAGAGATCTTTGAAACTATTTATTTTGCAGCGTTAACCGCCTCTAACGATATGGCCAAAATACATGGCGCATATGAAACGTTCCCCGGCTCACCTGCATCCAAAGGCATCCTGCAGTTTGATATGTGGGATGTAAAACCCTCTGACCGCTGGGACTGGGCTTCACTGAAAGCAAGCGTGGTGGAGCACGGTATCCGTAACTCCCTGCTGCTGGCGCCCATGCCTACAGCATCTACCTCCCAGATACTGGGCAACAATGAGTGTTTTGAGCCTTACACTTCCAACATTTACACCCGCCGTGTACTGAGCGGTGAGTTTGTGGTAGTGAACAAACACCTGCTGAAAGACCTGGTAGAGCTGGGCCTGTGGGATAACGACATGAAGAACAAGATCATTGCTGCCAATGGCTCTATACAACAGATAAATGAGATCCCTTCTAACGTGAAGGAATTGTATAAAACCGTTTGGGAGATCAAACAACGCACCATCATTGATATGGCGGCAGAACGCGGCGCGTTCATCTGCCAGTCACAATCCCTGAACCTGTTTGTAGATACACCGTCTGCCGCCAAGCTCACCTCCATGCACTTCTATGCCTGGAAGAAAGGTTTAAAGACCGGAATGTACTACCTGCGTACACAGGCAGCCACACAAGCCGTACAGTTTACGGTAGAAAAACAGGGCGGCCAGCAAATGGAGCCTGTGGTAGCCGCAGCGCAAGCAGGACAAACCATGCTGGAAGATATTCCGGAAGGCGCGGTTTGCACCATGGAAGAAGGTTGCGTAACCTGTAGTGCGTAAAAGTGTAACTATATAGAAGCGAAAGGGGCCGACGATTGTCGGCCCTTTTTTTGTGAATGTAAGATCTCAAAGATTATTTCACCACAGTAGCTTCCAGCTCAACTTTTAATGTTTCAAAAAGGGTTTTCACTTCAAACAGAGTCGTGGCCTGCTTAATGCCATGCTTAGCTATCCAATCCTGCAAAACATCAAAACAGGTGAAAAACTCTTCTGATGAAGTGGTAAGTATATTTAACCGTACAATACCCTTGCATTCATACCCAGCCTCACTGATAACCTTTTCCAGGTTTTGTATGGCCAGGATTAATTGTGTTTTCATATCGGCCGTGCTTGATTGTCCATCTGCATGCACCGCAGCCTGCCCTGAACAATAAAGTGTGCCTGCTGCCTGCTTTACTTCAACGGCTTGCACATAGCTGCGCTCATCCTGCCATTGCCAGGGATTAATGATCCGTTTTTCCATGAGTTTACCTTTTTAGTTTGCACCCCTGCAGCAGGCACAAACAATTAATAAAAAATTGTACCCTGCAAAGATGGGCACAACGGGCCATTCCCCTGCGTGACAAACATCACAATTTAAAACGGATGGAAATAAAATCAGCGGGCAAGCCGGCTCAGGGTTTCTCGCGAAACACCTAAATAAGAAGCCAGCAGGGATTTAGGTACTCTTTGAAACAGGGAAGGATATCGTTTAAGCAGCTGCTCATAACGCTCCTTTGCATTGGAAGTAAGGAAAGACAATATACGCTGCTGCGATCCAATGTGGCCGGCATTTGCTTTTCTAAGAAAAAAATGTTCCATCTTTTGAAGGCCTGCACATAGCTTTTGGTAATCTTCCAGCGAAAGGCAGAACACATCCGTATCCTCAAGGCATTGTAATGACATAGTGGCCTTCGTTTGCGTATGATAAGCCAGGAAATCACTTTCCCACCAGTCTTCCATTGCAAAGGAAACAATATGCTGCTTTCCCGATTCGTTGTTATATACCAGCATTAAAAGCCCTGAGACTACGAAATAAGCATACTTTACACTTTTACCTTCCTGTATAAGGAACTCGCGCTTTTTATAACTTTTAATAGTGAAATGAGAGCGCACAAACGCAAACTCATCATCCGTGAGCGGTACTATTTTTTCTATATGTTCCCTGAGTTTTTGCTGCATGTATGATAAATATAAAACTTAAACGGCTCCTCCTTTTACATTTATCATTCAAAATTTTACATTACTTCAGCGCCTTCAGCTGCTCAATGATCTCCATGGTAGTTCCGGTTTCCCCTATTCTTGGAAAAATAACCTGTAAGCTGTGCTCATGCGCAGGCAGGGAACGGTCGCTCATGGCGTCTTTGGCAAACGTGATGTTATAAGCTCTTTCATGCGCACTGCGTGCAGTACCTTCCACGCCAATGCTGGTAGCAATGCCCGCCAGCACAATATTGGTAATACCGCGGCGCCGCAGCTGCAGATCCAGGTCAGTACCGTAAAAGGCATTCCAGTTGTGCTTAGTGATGTAAATATCGTCCGGCTGCAGCGGCAGCTCCGGCAACAGCTGATCCCAGTCACCGCTAAACGCGCGGCTGCCTTTTTCCTCTGTGCGGGTTTTCAGCCCGTCTCCGAAATCTTTTGCAAAGCTCACATTCACCGCTACAATGGGTAATCTGGCAGCCCGGAAAGCCGTTATTAAACTGATGGCATTTGTAATTACACTTGCTGCCGGTGGTACGGTAGTTTGGCCGGCAACACCTTTCTGCAGGTCAATTAATACCAGTGCGGTCCGTTGGTCTAATGTGGTAATAGCCATAGCATGTTTTTTAGTGCTCTGAAAAATATGTGTTACGCAATATCACTATACTCAAGAGTGGGCTTTTGCGCCTGTGCCTGCCGGCGCCGGCGTATACCCCAGATAAATAATCCCGCACAAATAATACCAGCAGTACCCTGCAAACATACCGTAAGCGGCGCACCCAGGTGGTGTGCTACCAAACCGGTCAGCAAACTGCCTATTGGCAGCGTACCCTGGAAAGCCATTGCGTAATAGCTGATCATACGGCCACGCATATACCCGGGTACATTGGTTTGTACATAGGTGTTGGTAGCTGCGATCTGCCCCATCATGCCGGCTCCAGAAAGCATAATAAAGAACAACGCCAGCGGCAGCGATGTAACGCGCGAAAAAAGGACCACGCTTATTCCAAATACTACCGCTGCAATGCCAATGAACTTTAACAGGTCTTTACCCGGTTTAAGCCCTGCCATATAAATGGCGCTTATGAGCGCGCCCAGGCCGGTAACACTAGCAAACCAGCTATACGTTTCCGCATCGCCGCCAAATACCTCTTTTGCAAAAACAGGCGTTAACGTACTGAACGACATCAGGAAAAGGCCCGAAGCCCCCAGCATCATAATAGCAGCTCCTATATTGGGTGATTGTTTTAAATAAACATATCCCTCCCTTAGCCCTTCCCAGATATTGGCATCTGTTTTAGGGGGCGCCAGTAGCTGTAAGCGCATCATCAGCAGCGAAATAATTACGGCGATGAATGTGAGGAAGTCTATCAGAAAACAAATACCTTCCCCAAACACGCTCAATATCACCCCCGCAATAGCAGGACCTAAAAGCCGCGCCAGGTTCACCATTGAGGAGTTGAGCGCAATAGCATTGGGCAGGTCTTCCTTGTTATCGATCAGGTCTATCATCAGGGATTGACGGGAAGTAGTATCAAATGCATTAATAATACCCTGCGCAATGGCTAATAATATAATGGCTGTGATATTATAGAACTTAAACAATACCAGCCCCGCCAGCACGCCGGACTGTATCATGGAAGCAATTTGCGAGATGAGCAGTATCTTATAACGGCTATGCCGGTCAGAGAGTGTACCGGCATAAGGCGAGAACAGCATGGAAGGGATAAGTCCTGCAAACCCTACAATACCCAGCATCAGCGAGGAATGTGTAAGCCGGTATACCAGCCAGCTTACTGCCATGCGCTGCATCCAGGTACCAATAAGGGAAATGGATTGCCCGGTGAAGTATAACCGGTAGTTACGAGATCTTAGTGAACGGAATAGTTGAGATGGTTTCAAATTAGTTTTTTTTAGCTGAAAGCAGAAAGCTGTTGAAAGCGGAAAGCATAAAGCTGCTTGTGTTATGCTGCTGAAGGCGAAAAGCGGAAAGCCGCTTATGTTATGCTGTTGAACGCGAAAAGTGGAAGGCAGGTTTATGCTAAACACGCCCTTTGTTATGTTGCAAATTGCCGGACACAGAACACATTTGCATTACAAGCTTTGAGCAATGCTGAAAGGCATCTGTACCTCTTAATTGGTTTAAGCATTAAATACTTTACACCAGGCTTCCAGCCTCACATTCTACTTTCTACGTAAAGCATTAAGCTTTATGCTTTATGCCTTCTGCTTTACGCTTTATGCTCCTCATAATCCGCCAGCCGCTGTATAATCCCAGCAGCTTGCTTCAACACTTTCTTTTCATCTGCATTTAAAAGCGCACTCATAGCCTTGGCCAGCCATTCGGCCCGGATATTCCTCATTTCAGTCAGCACCCTGGCGCCTTCTTTACTGAGCGATACCTGTACCTTACGCTTATCATCTTCCAGGGGTGTTCTTTTAATATAACCCTGCGCCTCCAGGTTATTTAGCATCTGCGACATAGCCTGGGCCGTTACTTTTTCCATAGCAGCCAGCTCAGAAGGCAATAGCTGCTTATGCAGGTCAAGTAAAGCCAGGGTAGTATGTTCTGTTACAGAAACCTGGTAAGGTACCGGCTGCTTGCGAAGCTGGCGCAGCAAACGTGACAAGGCAGCCCGCATATCCGAGGCCAGTGTTATATCCTGGGCATGATTCATAATAATAAAGTAAATTAATAAAGTAACTTTACAAATCTAGTGAATTATCTCGTTTTGGCCAAAGGGTAAATTGGCTGGTAACGGAAAGGTAATAATTGCATGAGGAAGCCATATGCACCGGCCGGTACACAGCTTTACCGGGGATATTAAGACAATATATTTGCCTTGTTTTTCTACAATGGCCGGGGCCCACATGGCGCGTTTGGCCAATTTAAAAATGCGCTGAATAAGCGCAATGGAAAAACAAAGTTTAGAATAAAGAGGGCTGCAAGCAGTGATAAGGTTTACACTAAATAAAAAGTACCAGGCAATGGGTAACAAAATTTAATTCATGCAAATGGAGTAAATGCGTCAAATAAAAATACTACACGCAGCCATAAGGTTTACTAATGCAGCTCCTCACTCCCCGCCTTCCAGTGGCTCAGCATCCGCATGCGGGCTGCTCCATTGTTTCCATAGCTCATTATACTGCTCATCCGGCAAGCGGCGCTTTTCATAATGTCCGGCCGCTGTTTTTTGCCGCAGCCCTTCATAAATGCTCACAGCGCAAGCCACAGAAATATTCAGGGAACGGATAATGCCCATTTGCGGAATAATGAAATTCCCATCTGCCTGTGCACGGATCTCCTCACTTACACCCATATGCTCATTACCAAACACAAGGGCTACAGAACCGGTAAAATCTATTTCATATAAGCTAATGGAATCAGCTGCCAGGTGGGTGGTGTAGATCTTATCATATTTTTTACGCAGGGCAGCCATACACTCCGCAGCATCTTCAAACTGGTGGATAGTAAGCCACTTAGCCGCGCTGGACGAGCTTTTGGCGCCCCATTTCTTATGCCGCGGTATTTTATTGGTAAGCACATATATTTCCTGTATGCCCACAGCATCACAGGTACGCATTACGGCAGAAATGTTATGCGGGTCCTGTACATTTTCCAGTACAACAGTAAGGTCGGGCTGGCGCTTGTTTAACACGCCTGTTAGTCGTTCCCTGCGTTCAGGTGTCATAATCCGGTTTTGCTGGCAGCAAAAGTAATAAATACCGCGGGGTTTACGTGTGTATTACTTCTTATACATATTACTCCTTACTTTACTCAAAAACTCCGGCGATACGCCTATATACCGTGCTATCTGGTGCTGCGGCACCCGCTGTACAATATGCGGGTACTTTTCCATAAAGGCCAGGTAGCGTTCCTCTGCCGTTTGTGAAACAGATGCATAAAAACGTTTCTGCAGCACACCCAAAGAGCGTTGCACCAGCAGGCGGTAGAATTTTTCAAACTTAGGCACCTGCTCAAACAGCTGCATTTTATTGGCGTAGTTGATCAGCAGCATCTCGCAATCTTCTACCGTTTCTATAAACATATTGGAAGGCGTTTGCTCTGAAAAGCTGGACAGGTCACTCACCCACCAGTCCTCCACCGCAAACAGCAAAATAGTTTCCGTACCTTCTTTATCCAGGTAATAGGAGCGGCAGCAGCCTTTTAACAGGTAAGCCTCAAAATCGCACACCTCTCCTTCCTGTAACAGGAACTGCTTTTTCTTTACTTTTTTAAATTGCAGCAGAGAATGGAACAGTTCCAGCTCTTCGGCTGTTAATTGAATAAAACGGGCTACAGATGCATCTAACTGGTTGAACATAAAGTACCTTTACTCCATAAAAATAAACAGAAGCTACCTCATTTACAATGCTACGGCGCTTTCACCTGTACTTATGCCCGGTTCATCCCCTATTCTGCCTTATTCACGGCCGGCATCTTTACAGGTAAGGCAGTATAGCTTTTCTTTGTACAATAAAAGTTAATTCCATGCAAACAACTACCCGGAAAAGAATATTACAGGTGATCGTATTGCTGGCCGCTGTGTTTATACTGCTGCAGTTCATAAGGCCGGAAGTACCGCACCCACCTGTTACCGGCGACCTGCAGGCCCCGCCGGAAGTAAAAAGCATACTGCAAAGAGCTTGTTACGACTGCCACTCCAATCAAACGCAGCTGCGCTGGTACGACCGGGTGGCGCCGGCCTACTGGCGGGTGGCCCAACATATAAAAGATGGCAGAAAGGGATTAAACTTTTCCGAATGGCAAAGCCTGTCCCCGGCTGATCAGAAGGGCAAGCTGTTTGAATCCTTTAACCAGGTGCAGGCAGGCGCCATGCCGCTAAAAGATTATGCATTTGTACACCGGGATGCCATGCTCTCTGAAAACGATATAGCTGTTTTAAAGAACTATGTAGCCGGCATGGTGTCCATTAAACCGGCGGATACTGCCCTGATAAACACGGCGGACAAGCAGTATAATAAATGGAAAACAGCCGCAGCTGCAAACAGCAAAGTACAGCCCACGCCCAATGGCATTGATTATTTGCCCGACTATAAGAACTGGCAGGTAGTAAGCACTACACACCGTTTTGATAACAGCACCATGCGCGTGATCTATGGTAACGATGTGGCCATTAAAGCTATACAGGAAAACCATATTAACCCCTGGCCCAACGGTACCATCTTTGCAAAAGTAGCCTGGGATCAGCTGCAGGATGCGGATGGCAATGTGCGCACCGGCGCGTTTAAGCAGGTGGAATACATGATCAAAGACGATAAAAAATATGCTGATACCAAAGGCTGGGGCTGGGCGCGCTGGAAAACACCGGAGCTGAAACCTTACGGGAAAGATAAAATGTTCACCATGGAATGTATCAATTGCCACCGCCCCGTAAAAGACAATGACTTTGTTTTTACTATGCCTGTTAAATTTTAAAACCCTGTCAACAATGAAGTATACATATATCTTACTGGCTGCACTCTTCATAGTTAGCTGCACCAACAAAATGGAAGATGCCGGAACGCTTAATAAAACCGCATCGTTACCGGCTGCCTTTGACTTTAATAAGCGGGGCTGGAAGGTGATCACCTCTTTTATTAACCGGCAGCAGGCTACGATGTCTACCCTTTACGGAAATGAGGCAGCTTTCAAATACGCCACCACCAGTACCTCCGGCAGCTACCCACCCGGTGCTGCTTTAGCGCTGGTAACCTGGAAACAGCAGGAAGATAAACGCTGGTACGGCGCCAGCATACCCGGCCAGCTGCAAACACTGGAGCTGGTAAGCACAATAGCAGCAAACGGCAGCGACACAACAGCCACCTACCATCAATATAAAGGGGCTGACCTTACGCCGGTTCCCCCAACAGATAGCCTGCAGGATAACACCAGGATTAAGTACATTTTAGGCCAAAAGGCGTCGGTACTTCCATGAGGTTTGTGAGCATTTAACGGTGACCTCCGCGATAAACGATTGGTTAGCAATGATAAAGTAACCGGTTTGGTAATTACAATTACCTCCTTATCTTCACCGTTCTATACACTATACAAACACAACATTCCTATGTTAAAAAAAGTACTAAAAGTCGTACTCGTATTATTACTGGTGCTGATCGTAGCCGCCTTTGCCATCCCTTATTTCTTTAAAGATAAGATCATGGCCCTGGTAAAAACAGAGCTTAACAAAAACCTGGTAGCCAAAGTAGATTTTAAGGATGTGGATATTAGCCTGTTCCGCCATTTTCCGCGCCTGGCCGTGGGGTTAGAGGAGCTGCAGGTGATTAACGTAGCTCCCTTTGAGGGCGATACGCTGGTATCCGTAAAACAGATTGATGCCGCCCTGAACCTCATGAGCGTAATAAAGGGCGATAAAATGGAGATCTATAATGTAACGCTGGACCAGCCCCGCATACATGCGATTGTACACAGTAACGGGGAAGTGAACTGGAACATTACAAAACCGGATACCACTCAGGCCAGCGCAGATACCACTGCCAGCAAGTTTTCCATGAGCCTGCAAAGCTATAAGATCGCAGATGCCTATGTAAATTATGATGATCAGCAGGGCAATATGCAGGCCATTATAGAACACCTGGACCACGAAGGTAAAGGTGATTTTACCCAGGACCTGTTTACCCTGGAAACCAGCACCACCGCGCAGGCAGTAACTTACCGCTACGGTCTGGTGCCTTACCTCTCCAACACAGCCGCTAAAATAGATGCAGATATTAGCGTAGATAATAAAACCAGCACCTATACTTTCAAGGATGGCAATGTATTGCTCAATAACCTGAAAGTAGCCGTACAAGGCTTTTTCAGGCTGGTGAATGATAGTACCTATGGCATGGACCTGAGCTTTAAAGCACCCTCTACCAACTTCAAAGACTTATTATCCCTGGTGCCTATTATGTACCAGCAGGATTTTAATAAGATCAAAACAGAGGGTACAGCTGCATTTGACGGTTTTGTAAAAGGTACCTACAGCAGCACACAAATGCCGGCCTTTGGCTTGCACCTGGCCGTGAAGAATGGTTTCTTCCAATACCCCGACCTGCCTAAACCGGTAAAAAATATTCAATTAGCCGTTAACGTAAGCAATCCGGATGGAGTGCCCGATCATACTGTGGTAGACATGCCTTCCGCGCATCTTGAAATGGACAATACCCCGCTGGACCTGCGCCTGCTGGTAAAAACACCGGTATCTGACATGTATGTGGATGGTGCTGCAAAAGGCCGCTTAGACCTTTCCAAAGTAACCCAGTTTGTAAAACTGGAATCCGGCACACAGCTTACCGGTTTGCTGGATGCAGACATCAGCGCCAAAGGCAACATGAGCGCTATTGAAAAACAGCAGTACGATCGTTTTTATGCAGCCGGCAGCCTGCTGGTAAATAACCTGCTGTACCGCAGTAAAGATTACCCGGATGGCGTAAAGGTGAATAACCTTTCCCTGAAATTTAACCCGCGTAATGTAACCGTGGAGAAGTTTGACGGGCAGTATATGGGCACCAACTTTCAGGCAAATGGCGAGGTTAATAACCTGCTGGCATATATGTTTAAAAATGCCCCGCTGGATGGTAAGCTGAATATGAAAGCAGACCAGGTAGATCTTGACAAATGGATGGGCACTACCACTGCCACTACTACCACCACCGCAGATACCGCCGCTACAGCGCCTTTTGCCGTACCAGGCAACCTGGATCTGAACTTACAGGCACAGGTAGGCAAAGTGCATTATGATAAGCTGGACATGACCAACTTAACCGGCAGCCTGCAGATAAAAGATGAAACAGTTACCCTGCAACAAATAAAAGGTAATGCCTTACAGGGCAGCATGGAAGTGAATGGCAGCTACAGCACTAAGAACAGTAAGCAAAACCCGGACATTAACCTGGCTTATAATGTGCAGGACCTGGATGTACAGCAAACCTTTAATGCATTTAATACCGTACAAAAACTAATGCCTATCGGGCAGTTCCTTTCCGGTAAGATCACCAGCCAGCTAAAGCTGGCAGGCAAGCTGGGTAAGGATATGATGCCGCAATTAAGCTCCCTGAACGGCGATGGTAACCTGCTGCTGATAGAAGGTTTCCTGAAAAAATTTGCACCGGTAGATCAGCTGGCCAATCAGTTAAATGTAAGCCAGCTGAAAGATATTTCCCTGCGTGATGTTAAAACCTATTTTGCATTTGAGAACGGCCGCGTAAAAGTAAATCCGTTCAAAATAAAAGTGAGCAACATTAATATGGCCGTAGCCGGCTCCCACGGCTTTGATCAGTCGCTGGACTATACGCTGCAGCTGGCCCTGCCCCGCAGTGTTATGGGCGCACAGGCTAACTCACTTATTAATAACCTGGTTACACAGGCCGCCAATAAGGGTGTACCCGTTAACGTGAGCGATAGTGTGCACCTGCAGGTATTGCTGGGTGGTAACATTACCAAACCCACTTATAAAACCGATCTGCAGGAAACAGCTTCCAGCATGGCTGCCGGCCTGAAAGACCAGGCCGCTACTTTGGTGAAGAATAAAGTAGACACCATAAAGAACACGGTAAAAGATTCACTGAACCAGATAAAGAACAATGCCACCAATGCCATCAAAGACCAGCTGGCAAAACAGCTGAGCGGGCAAAAAGATACCGCCAACAAGCAACCGGCGCAGAATGCTGGCAAACAGGCAGAACAAACTTTAAAGAATACGTTGAATGGCCTGTTTAAAAAGAAGAAAGAACAATAAGATTTACGATTTTAGATTTGGATCAAGCGGTTTCAAAAAACCGCACCATGAAATCTAAAATCGTAAATCTAAAATCATCAACGATATAATCACCCGTCCCGGCCAACCACCGGGACGGTTTTTTTTCGTATCTTATACTAACCTTAAATGCCACGTTCATGACAACATTGCTGCATAGCACCTATTGCAATGCCAGTCTGCTGGCAGGTTTGCTGTTCCTCTCCATGGGTTATTTCATTGGCCGGTACCCTCCTAAAAGTTTAAAAACCTGGTATGGCTACCGCAGCTTTTACTCCACCCAAAATATTGAAACCTGGCGTGCCGCCAATACCTATGCCTCGCATATCTCCCGCCGTATAGGCATATTGCTGTTTGTATTTGGTATTGCCAGCGCACTGTTCTTTGAAAAGCAAACGGAACTTTTCTTTTATGTAACTATTGGCCCGGTGGTAATTGGCGCCTTATACATGGTAGGCTATACGGAATGGATGCTTGGACAGGAGTTTGACGAAGAAGGCAACAAGCGTGATCCTGCAGATACGGAAGCAGATACAGAACCGGAATAACCCACAAAAAAAGGCGCCCCAAAAAGGAGCGCCCTTACTTAAAACACTGTACTTAAATCTATCGAGTTTTAACCACCCTGCACATCGTGATCAGGGATAGCTGTATAATTCTCTCTCATTTTTTCCAGCTTGGCTTTACCATATGCCAGCCGTGTAATTAACACAAACAGCACGGGCACAATAAAGATGGCCAGGAAGGTAGCAGTGAACATACCACCTAATACCGTCCATCCCATGGTTTTACGTGCTTCCGCACCAGCGCCGGAGGAAAGTACCAGCGGCAATATACCCAGCAGGAATGCCATGGAGGTCATGATAATGGGACGTAAGCGCAGCTTGGCTGCCTCTACGCTGGCTGTTACCAGCTCCATGCCCCTATCCACACGCTCTTTGGCATATTCCACGATCAGGATGGCGTTCTTGGCCGCCAAACCTATCAGCGTGATCATACCTATCTGTGCATATACGTTGTTACTTAAATTAGGCAGGAAAGTAAGCACCAGAATGGCGCCAAACATACCTATTGGTACCGCCAGCAGTACGGAGAATGGTACGGCCCAGCTTTCATACAAAGCTGCCAGGAACAGGAACACGAAAACAATAGATAACGCGAATATATATACGGTTTTGGAACCGGATAATAATTCCTCACGGCTTAGGCCGGAGAACTCGTACCCATACCCATCCGGCAGTACCTGCGCTGCTACTTCCTGCAGCGCTCTGATTGCATCGCCGCTACTGTAACCCGGCGCGGGGCTACCGTTTATTTCCGCAGAGCGGAACAGGTTGTAGTGGGAAATTACCGGTGCGCTTTCTATTACCTTATAGCTGGTTAAGGTGCTTAATGGCACCATACCACCGGCCTGGTTACGTACATAGTATTGTCCCAGGTTCTTAATATCGCCGCGGTATATGGAATCTGCCTGCGTTACCACGCGGAAGTTACGTCCGTATATCGTAAAGTCATTGATATAAGCGCTCCCCATATAGGTTTGCAGCGCAGTAGCTATGTCTGATACCTGTACGCCCAGCTTCTTGGCTTTTTCACGGTCTATCTCCAGCAGGTAGCCGGGTGTGCGCGCTGTGAAGAAAGAGAAGGCGCGGAGTATTTCCGGCCGCTGGTTAATAGCGGCAGTGAATTTCTGCAGCACCCCTTCAAACTGTTTAATATCTGTACCACTCCTTTGCTGTAAAATGAAGGAGAAACCGGCTGTTTGACCCAGACCCGGAATAGCCGGCGGCGGAATTACCACCACGTTGGCTTCCTTGAAACGGGAAAGCTTTTGTTGTATTTGCGCTACCAGGCCAAAGATCTGTTCAGATTTTTTCTTACGCTGATCCCAGGGTTTCAGCTGGCAGAAGATGGTAGCACTGTTTGATTTGGTAGCAAAGTTCACCACGTTCAAACCACCTAATGCAGCATAGTGGCCAATGGCAGGTACGCTATCCAGTATCTTCATCATCTGGCTCATTACCGATACGGTACGTTCTGTAGAAGAAGATTCCGGCAGATCGAAGGTAATATACATACGGCCGTCATCTTCCGTAGGAATAAAGCCGGAAGGCTTGTTCTTGAACAGTAATACCGCACCTATGCATATGCACAGCAGCAATATCATTACATACCGCGACCAGCGGATACTTTTCTTCACCCCTACAGAGTAGCGGGAGGTAGTATGTCCGAACCAGCGGTTAAACCGGAAGAAGAACTGGTTCAAACCTTTGGAATCCTTATCCAGGTGCATGGGGCGTAATATCAAAATACACAGCGCCGGTGTAAGTGATAAGGCCACAAAAGCGGAGATCAGCACGGAGATAGCGATGGTGATGGCAAACTGCTGGTACAAACGGCCTACAATACCGGGTATAAAACCTACCGGCACAAACACCGCTGCCAATATTAATGCAATGGCAATTACCGGCCCGGATATTTCCTTCATCGCCTGCGTTGTAGCTTCTTTAGGCGTCATATGCCCGTGGTCAATATTATGCTGCACCGCTTCCACCACCACAATGGCATCATCCACCACAATACCAATGGCCAGCACAAACCCGAACAGGGTAAGGGTGTTAATGGTAAAACCTAATGGTATAAAGAAGATGAATGTTGCAATAATAGATACAGGGATAGCCAGTACGGGGATCAGCGTAGCACGCCAGCTCTGTAAGAACAGGAATACCACCACTACCACCAGGGCCAGGGCTTCCAGCAGCGTTTCTACCACTTCGTGTATGGATACCTGGATTACGGTAACAGATTCAAACGGTACTACATAATCCACATCAGCCGGAAAACTTTTCTTCAGCTGCTCCATAGTGGCATATACATTCTCGGCAGTTGAGATAGCGTTACTACCCGGCGCCTGGTATACCAGCAGGTAGGATGCGCGTTTGCCATCCACATAAGAGTTACTGGCGTAGTTGAACTTACCCAGCTCTACGCGGGCTACATCTTTCAGGTACACCAGGTTACCATTATCCGGTTTGGTTTTAACAATGATATTGCCAAATTCCTCCGCGGTAACCAAACGGCCTTTTACCTGTATAGTATATTCAAATGTTTGGCCGGTTTGTGCAGGCGGTGCACCTACGGTACCTGCAGTGATCTGCGCATTTTGTTCTGTGATGGCAGCTCTTACCTCATTGGCTGTAACCCCCATTTCGGCCAGCTTATCAGGCTTTAACCACACGCGCATACTAAAATCATCTGCACGGGTAAAGATATCACCCACCCCTTTTGCACGCAGCAACGCATCTTTTGCAAATACGTTGGTATAGTTATCCAGGAAAGTAATGTCATGTGTGCCTTTTGGTGAGTACAAGGCCACCAGCATCAGAATGCTGGGATTACGCTTTCTCACTATCAGGCCTAAACGTTGTACTTCCTGTGGCAGCGTAGGTTGTGCAATACCTACACGGTTCTGCACGTCCAGCGCCGCAATATTAATGTCTGTTCCTACTTCAAAGTTGGCTGTTAAGCTTACCGCACCGTTACTAGTACTGTTACTTTGCAGGTAGGTCATGCCCGGTGTACCATTCACCTGTACTTCTACCGGTGTGGCCACGGTTTGTTCCACCGTTTGTGCATCAGCGCCGGTATAGGTACCGGTGATCTGCACCGTGGGTGGTGTAATATCCGGATACTGCCCTACCGGCAGGGTGGTCATCGCCAGTAAGCCCACCAGCACCAATACAATAGCAATTACTATAGCGGTAACTGGTCTGCGTATAAAAGTATCTGCAATCATGATCGTTGTCTTCTATTGATTCAATCTGTTTTACTTCACTTTCACCTTTCACATTATGGCTTGCCGCCCTGTTGCGGGGGTGCGCCTAACTGTATTTTACCGCTATCGCGTAAACGCTGGAACCCTTCTGTGATCACCTTGTCACCGGCCTGTACCCCATCCAGGATCACGATCTGGTCTTTTAGCTTGGGGCCCAGGTGCACTTTACGTTGCAGGGCAATAGAATCTTTAGCTACATACACAAAGAATTCGCCCATTTGCTCTGTTACGGCTTTGTAAGGGATGATCAGCCTTTGACCTGAAAGATCATTGAGTACGTTCAGTACACAGCTCATACCGTCTTTCAGCTCATCGTCCGGGTTTTCAAACTCTATCCTTACTTTAATGGTACCGGTTTGGTTATCTACCCCGCGATCAATAGTAGTGATACGGCCGGTATGTTTATAAATACCACCGCCGGGCAGCTGCAGGCGGAAAGTGCTGTCTGCCGGGTTAATGGTTTTACCACGCATATTTGCAAAACGGCCTATTTCTGTTTCATTCACCACAAAATCCACCATAATGGGGTTTTCGCTGGAAATAGTGTTCAGCAACGTAGTGCCGGGGCTTACCTGTGCGCCCAGCTTTACCTGTGATATACCAATGCGGCCGGTGAACGGGGCTTTGATAATGGAATAATCCAGGTCTGTACGGGCGGCGAGCAGGCTGGCTTCGCCGGCGGCTACCTGGCTACGGTTAGCTTCCAGCGTGGCCGTAGCATTGTCCAGCGTTTGGCGGGCAATGGCGTCCTGTTCTGCAAGGCGCTGGTAACGGTCCATATCTTTCTGGGCCCTGATAAAATTAGCTTTGGCGCTCAGGATATTGGCCTCTGCCTGGCGAACAGCAGCTTCATATTTGCGGCGGTCAATTTCATATAAGGCTTTACCTTTTTGTACTACATCCCCTTCTTTGAAGAAGATGCCGGTAATAAAACCGGATACCTGCGCACGCAACTCTACACTGTTCACAGCTACCACCGTGGCAGGATATTTATCATAATAAATGGCGGGGGCTTCCTGTGCCTCCACTGTACTCACAGGGGTAGGCGGCATAACAGGGGCTCCTTTTTGAGCCGGACCTTTACAGGCGGTCCAGGAAAGCATGCCGAAAGCGCAAATAATAACTACGAATTCATTTTTCATCTGATAATCGTTTGTCTTGCATTGGCCGGAAAAGCTGTGTGAAGGCCCATCCGGACAGGTTATCTTTTTTAATTATTAGCTGTTAACGTTCCTAATGATCTCTGCAGATCTATTTTGCTGGACAGTACATCGTACAGTGAATTGAAATAATTCAGCTGGGCGCTGCGCAGGTCTGTTTCAGAGGTGATCACTTCCAGGTAGGTTTTTACACCTTCCTTGTATTGCAGGGCAATCAGGTCATACACCTCTTTGGCTTCCTGCATATTCTGCCGCTGCAACGTATAGTTGTAGAAGTTACTTTTATAAGCGGCCATGGCCTGTGTATACTCTGTATTGATCTGGCTTCTCAGCGATGCAAAATCCCAGTCGGTACGTTTCAGCTGCAGCTCTGCCGCACGTATGTTCTGCGTACGTTTGGTGCCCTGGAAAATAGGTACAGACAATTTTAACCCAAAGAACGAGTTAGGGAAATTATTGTTGTACAGTTTGGAGAACTCATTATTCAGGTATGCGGCGTTATAGTTGGCAAAGGCCGATACAGTGGGCAAAAAGCTCCATTTATTATAGGTCAGCTCTGCCTGCAGCAAACGTTGCTGTGTTTGCAGCAGCTGGTATTCTATACGGTTCTCGTAAGTAACGGTAACGGATGTATCCAGCAATACTTCGCTTTCCATTTGCAGCGTATCATCTATCAGCTTCAGGTCGCCGGTAGTGGGGTAACCCATTAGCTGGCGCAGCTGTGCATAGGCGCTGTTCAGCTGTTCCTCCGCGGTTTTGCGCTGGCCTTTGGCATTGTTCAGGGAAATGTTGGCGCGCTTGTAATCTGTTTTATCTACAATGCCACCCTGGTATTGGTTATACGCATCTTTCTGGCTGCGCTCCAGGCGAATAATATCCTCTTCCAGCACGGAGATCTGCCGTTTGGTAAGCAGCACATTATAATAAGCCTTGCTTACATTAGTGATCACATCGATCTGGCTGCTGGCAGTGTTTTGCTTAGCCTGGTTACGTACATCCCTTGCCGTGCGGCTGGCCAGTAATACATCGCGGTTAAAGAGGTTTTGATTCAGGGAAAAGCCTACTGTGGAGGTATTCTCCACCCCTGCCCTAATAGGGCTGCCGTTAAAGTAGCTGGTAGGCACCTGCAGGTAATGCTGGATATTATAATCCAGGTTGATCTGCGGATACCAGTCTGCCAGCTTACTTTTGATCGTAGCTTCCGTAATCGCTTCATCTATCATTGACTGCCTTACTACCGGTTGGTGAGTTAATGCATACTTGATACAATCGCGTAAATTGGCATCGGGCAATAATGAATCAGGTAATTGCTGTGCGTATGTATAACTGGTATGGAAAGCCATACCTATTATCACCGCCAGGAAAAGTGTTTTTTTCATATTTAACGATCAATTCATCTTATACCAATCAGAATATAACAACGGGCACCCGCAAATAGTTATAAGTACGACGCTTGTAATAATCTATACAATTATTACAAAGAGTTTGTTATTAACGGAATATCAAATCCGCTAATAGCCCGCTATTAAGGTTGCTAAGCCGTTGGGCGATGTCCCAACCGCGTATCAGGTAGGTTTTAGGTGTTAAATGCTACGCAAAGATAGCAATGCAATCCAAATTTGTATGGATATCTGGTTAAGTGGTTAAATACCTATTTAACCATGCATTATTTATTACGTCCGCTATGAATATGTTTTTCCGCATGGTAAGAGGAGCGTACCAGCGGGCCTGATTCTACATAATCAATGCCCATGGCATAGCCAATTTCACGATATTCTGCAAACTCATCGGGATGTACAAAGCGTACTACCGGTAAATGTTTGGGGGTGGGCTGCAGGTACTGACCCAGGGTTATTACATCTACTCCATTATCATACAGGTCCTGCATAGCCTGTATCACTTCTTCCTTGGTTTCACCCAGGCCCAGCATAATACCGCTTTTGGTACGCATGCCGCCTTCTTTTAACCGGCGGATGACTTCCAGGCTGCGGTGGTATTTGGCCTGGATACGCACCTGCTTAGTAAGCCTTTCCACTGTTTCCAGGTTGTGGGATACTACTTCAGGCGCTACTTCTATAATGCGCTGCAGGTTTTCCCACTGGCCTCTGAAATCGGGGATCAGGGTTTCCAGGGTGGTATCAGGGTTCAGGGCACGAATGGCTTTGATGGTATTGGCCCAGATGATGGAGCCGCCATCTTTCAGCTCATCCCTGTCCACAGAGGTTAACACAGCATGTTTCACCTTCATTAAATAAATAGCTTCTGCCACACGTTGGGGTTCATCCCAGTCAACTGCTTCAGGGCGGCCGGTGGCTACAGCACAAAAACCGCAGCTACGGGTGCAAATGTTGCCCAGTATCATAAAGGTAGCAGTGCCTGCGCCCCAACATTCTCCCATGTTAGGACAGTTACCGCTTTCGCAAATAGTATGTAATTTATGGGTATCAACCAGGTTACGCACCTGTTTGTAGCTTTCTCCTATCGGTAATTTCACACGCAGCCAATCTGGTTTTTTGGTCCTGGGGGCTGCTGCCGGTGTTCCACATACGGTTTGTTCTTGCATCGCTAACTCCTTTCTTTAAGAGCAACAAAGTTACCTATTATTCACTAAAAATGGTTATACCGTTGCAGGGCTATTATCCATCAGATAATCAACCATTTAACAATATAACCATCCAATAATTTACTTCTTATCCCAGCGCTTGCCGAACTGCAGGCTCAGGTAAGCATTGAAAAAGAACTTCTTATCATCCTGGTATACCAGTATGGGTACACTTTTAGTATAGTATTCCGCATTTATACCTATTTCCAGGGCGCTTACCACTTCATTGAACTTGGCCCAGTCAAACCGCAGGCCGGCTTTGGCATGCAGCCCGGGTACCACGGTCAGCTCGCCCCAGCCTTTGCCAAAGCCGCCGCCGGCAATGATCTTGGAAGGGGTAATAAAGGCGGTGTCCAGGTCAGGGTCCGTACCATATTTAATATCCTTTACTTCTCCGCTGGGGGTTTCTACTTTCAGGTAATAGGGTTTCTGCAGACCGATAGAAATACCGCCATAATAAATGGCATTTACCTCTACCCCGTTCTTATTGCCTTTGCCGCCTATCAGGTAGCGCTGGCCTATACCCAGTTTGGCCTGGTAAAAATTATTTTGTTTGCCGTAGATGTAAGGCTTTTCTGAATAAGCGAAGTCGCCTACCGGTACAAAAGCGCCCGGTTTTTTATCTTCCTTGGGGTCTTTCTTTTCTGCAAATTCAAACTGGAAGTAGTTCACTATTTTCCGGTTCTTGCGGTAGCCCAGCTCAAAAAAGCCGCTCCAACCGTCTGTGTTTAACCGGCCCCCTATAGAAAACTCCCGGTCATAATTATTCTCCCCTTCTTCCAGTTCCCTGAACAGGGAAATACGTTTCAGCTTTCTTTGTTCCCGCTCCTGTTTTTTGGTTTCTTTATCAGACTGGGCCTGCAAGCTGCCGGCCACTAATAATAAGAACAAGAATAAGTGTAATTTTTTCACAGTAATTGGGCTATTTGTATCAAATGTAATGAAAATCCCAAACTCTCCTCTTCAAACGCCTCCTATAATAAACGCCGGTTTTCATTTATTGTTACAAACTTACCCGATTTTCTGTGCATATATAAATTGGCCTGGGCCATTATAAAAAATGCTTTTAATTTACATTTTAATTAAACCGCAGCTAATAAAACTCTTATCATATGCAAACCTCCAAGATCGTATATAACGGCGAATTACGGACTTCCGCCACACACCTGCAAAGCAGCACTACCATAGAAACAGATGCTCCTGTAGACAATAACGGCAAGGGGGAACGTTTTTCCCCAACTGACCTGGTAGCTACTGCCCTGGGATCCTGCATGCTTACTATTATGGGTATTAAAGCCCGCGAAAATGGCTGGTCTATAGAGGGTACCCAGGTAGGTATTCAAAAGATCATGGGCACAGAGCCCCGCCGTATTACCGGCGTAAAGGTGGTGTTTGACTTTCCGCCTAACCATACATTAGGCGATAAGGAAAAGACTATTCTGGAAAGAGCGGCCCTTACCTGCCCGGTAGCTAAAAGCGTACACCCGGATATATTACAGGATGTAACTTTTAACTGGTAATTACTAGTGTGCTGGCATGCTAATGTGCTGGTTTTTGTTGCCTGATCTTTCATCAGTAAATAAATATCCGCACATTAGCAGATAAGCATGTAGGTACACAAGCACATAACTACGTTCACACAATTGCCAGCCACAGATCACTATCCACGCATCAACAAATACCAATACCCAGGCATACCAACCGTTTCAATCATCAATCTACCACCTCACAAATACACCGCACCAACAAACATCAGCCTCCCCGCACATCTCCCATCTGCACATCAGATTATTCCCTGCCGCAGCAGCTTAGCTCCTATTGCGCATTCGAGGCAGCGCTTTTTATCACAGTAGTTTTGTTTTAGCTGTAACAGCGCCTGGGAATCCAGCGCACTTTTTTGGCAAACGCCAATATCATCCCAGCCCTGGGTAATGCGGTTTTCTTCTGCAGGCAGCTGCTCTATCAGGTCTAACGCACGATCCTGGTAATAGCTCAATCCTTTCTCACGCCCATACAGGAAGAACAGGGGCAGTATAGTATTGATCAATATGTTATGCACGGCCAGCTTGCCGGGGCAATAAGTTTGCGTAAGCGGCCCATCCAAATGATAATGCTCATGCCAATAGGCGGAGAGCTGTACGGAAAACAGCTGCTCAAACCCGGTAATAGTTTCCGTTTCCAGTATTTTAGAGAACAGGTGAGGCGTTTTATGCAGCAAAGCCGCCAGGGAAGCTATACGTAAGGTAGGGAATGAGGCCGGGCGCATGCGCAGCCACTTCCACAAATGTGTGGGTATAGGCTGCAGCTTATATTTATGCCGCAGGTAATTATATTCCTGTTGCAGTTCCAGCGGGTATTCATCTTCAAAGGCTTCCTGCAGCATACCGGCCTGGCCAAATAACAAAGCCTCCAGCTGTAAAAGGCTGGGCCGGTGCCTGGTCAGCAAATTATGGGGTAAGCTTTGCGCCAGCTGTAAGAACGCCGGTGCATTTACCGGCACGCCAAAACTTTGGGCAATGGCCCGGTAACAAACCTCTTCCCAGTTATATTTAGTTTGCAGCAGCCAGGTATGTAAGGTAGTGGTTTTACGCTCCCAGCGTTCTATCAGTAAGCGCTCTTTCCAGTTATTCCAGATCAGGTCCGGCACCTGACTGGCACTGTATTCACAGGGTACAAACGCGGATGCTTGCCGGAAATCCTCATAGCGGCTCAGCAACATTTTTGGTATTTGCTGTTCCAGGGCTATACAGGGAGGCATATGATCAGTATCATAAAAAGCTACATCATGCTCAAATACCACATGCAGGATCACATTGCTGTACTGCTGGTTATGCTGGTGCCCGTGGCGGTACCAGTCAGATGTGCGCACATGCAGCTCTACATTGCCAGCCCACAGGGTATTGCCGATCTTTATTTTGGCTGCCGTAAAATCAGGCCCCGCATCATGGTTATGTACGCCGGTATACTGCACCTCTACCGGAACCCCATCGATCGTTGTTAAACCGGTAGTATTAAATAAACGGCATTTCCAGATATGCTGAAAAAGATCTTCGGTCAATAAAGGGCTAACGCTTGCGATCATTGGTTTTGGTGTTTAAAGGTCAACAATAAAAGTACTCTCTTTGCTAAAATTATTAGCAATTTACATCCCTCCCTCCGGTTTTCCAAATTTGGAAAATTCATAAAAGTACTATTACCTTTGCACCCAGTTCTTAAACATCACTTATCCAGAAAGGCGGAGGGACTTGGCCCTGCGATGCCTTAGCAACCATTTCTGCTGATAACAGCAGAAAAAAGGTGCTAATTCCTGCCCCGGTACATACCGGGGAAAGATAAGTTGGCAGAGGTAATTCTTCCCGCATAATATTTAAAAGGGGCTCTTCCAACTACAGGAAGGGCCCTTTTTTATTTCCACCCCTTTCAGGATACACCATTAAAAAGAACTTTTTTATTTGCATGAAAACAGCCACCCAACTCATTCATAGCATCCCGGTAGATGAGCTTACAGGCGCTATCTCAGTGCCCATCTATCAAACCTCCACCTTTGTGCAGGAATCGCCCGGCATTAATAAAGGTTTTGAGTTTTCCCGTGCCAACAACCCTACCCGCAAAGTATTGGAAAACCTCATCTGCACCCTGGAAGAAGGGTATGCTGGTTTTGCCTTTGCCAGCGGCATGGCCGCTATAGATGCGGTATTAAAGCTGCTAAAAACCGGCGACGAAATACTGGCGGTAGAAGATACCTACGGCGGCATTTTCCAGATGTTCAACCACATGATTGAGCGCTTTGGCATTAAAGTGAACTTTACAGATACCAGCAATATTGATAACGTATCGGCGGCCATTACGCCTAAAACAAAGTTCATATGGCTGGAATCTCCCACCAACCCTACGCTCAAGATCTCCGACATTAAATCCATCAGTAAAATAGCCAAGCAGCATAATACCCTGCTGGTAGTAGATAATACCCTGTGTACGCCCTTGCTGCAGCAACCCATACCAATGGGGGCCGACATTGTAATACACAGCGCCACCAAATACCTGGCCGGCCATACAGACGTAATTGCAGGCCTGGTAGTGGTGAACAACAAATCACTGGCCGACCAGCTGCGTTTTAACCAGAACATTTCGGGCAGCATCCTGAGCCCGTTTGAAGCCTGGCTTACCATACGGGGTATTGAAACCCTGTACCTGCGCCTGGAAAAGCAGTGCAGCAATGCACAGGCCATAGCCAGCTGGCTGGCTACCCATCCCGCAATAGATAAAGTATTTTACCCTGGCCTGGCCACGCATAAAAACCATCACATAGCCCGCAAGCAGCAAAAGCTGTATGGCGGCCTGGTGAGCTTTTCCCTTAAAAGCGACAATATCAAAAACGCAATACGCATTGTAAATGCAACGCGCCTGTTTAAGCTGGCAGAAAGTTTTGGCGGCGTAAAAAGTATGCTGGATCACCCGGCTACCATGACGCACCGTAACATACCGGAAGACTTCCGTAAGCGTGCCGGCCTGCAGGATAGCTGTATACGCCTGTCTGTAGGTATTGAAGATGCAGATGACCTGATCAGCGACCTGAAACAGGCTTTAGATAAATTAAACCAACCATCTGGCAAACAAACCACCGTTTTACAATAGCAAGCTAAACGCCAAACGCTTAACGCAAAACGCCTTTAAGCATGGCAGGAAGCGTTCAGCATTAAGTGTTAAGCACTAAGCATTAAATTAAATTATGGAAAGTAAGATCATTAACCTTGGCATTTTCGGATTTGGATGCGTAGGACAGGGACTTTACGAAGTATTGAACAGAACAAAAGGCATTAATGCCCGCATCAAAAAAATATGCATTAAAGACCCTAACAAAGCTCGTCCGATAGACATGAGCTATTTTACCACCGACAAGAACGAGATACTGGAAGACCCTACCATTGATGTAGTGGTAGAGCTGATCAACGAAACTGAAGCAGCTTTTGAGATCGTAAGCACCGCCCTGCGTAATGGCAAAGCCGTAGTAAGCGCCAGCAAGCGTATGATTGCGGAAAACCTGCCAGCGCTATACCAGCTGCAGGTTGAGAACAGGGTACCCTTCCTGTACGAAGCTTCCAGCTGCGCCAGTATTCCCATTATCCGCAACCTGGAGGAGTATTATGACAACGACCTGCTGAATGCGGTAGAAGGCATCTGCAACGGATCCACCAACTATATACTCACCAAAATATTTGAAGAAGGCCTGAGCTTTCAAACCGCCCTGCAACAGGCGCAGGAGCTGGGTTTTGCAGAAACGGATCCTACGCTGGACATTGAAGGTTATGACCCCAAGTTTAAAATAGTGATCCTGCTGCTGCATGCTTTTGGCACTTTTGTAAAACCGGAAGAAGTGTTCAACTTCGGCATTCATCACCTCAATGATTTTGATATACAGTTTGCCCGCCAGCGCGACTCTACCATTAAGCTCATTGGTAACTGCCGGCGGCAGAACGGGCATGTAAATGCCTATGTGCTGCCACACCTTATTAAAGAGCATAACCTGCTGTATGATGTATATAACGAGTATAACGGCATTTTGCTGGAAAGCGCATTTACCGATAAGCAGTTCTTTGTAGGCAAGGGCGCAGGTGGTACGGCTACCGGCAGCGCAGTACTGTCTGATATTTCAGCGCTGCTGTATAACTACCGCTACGAGTATAAAAAGATCAAGCAGAACAACCAGCCCACCTTCACAAACGATGTGCAGCTGAAAGTATACCTGCGTTATAAAACACCTGACCAGGTAGACCTGACCGCGTTCTACAACATTTCAGAGAAATACGAATCTCCTACCTACCGCTATGTAGTGGGTATTATTAACCTGCAAAAGTTGAAAGAAAATAATTGGCTGAAGAATAAAGATGTGAACTTACTGGTGCTGGAATAAGTGTCCACAGCTCACAGTCCGCGGTCCACGGCCTTTTAGGTGGTGGACCGTTTTTTTTTATTATTGCACTGCTGCTTCTGCAGCCAACCGTGTTAGCTGCTCTACAACCTTGCTTACCGGCAGCCCCATTACATTGTAAAAGCAGCCGTTAATACGGTCAATACCAACAGCGCCGATCCAGTCCTGCACGCCATAGGCGCCTGCTTTATCATAGGGTTTGTAATGATCTATATAATAATTGATCTGTTCCTGTGTAAGGGCTTTAAAATGCACCTCTGTAATATCTACAAAACTAACTTCATGGGCAGGACCCTGTTTAATAACTACACCGGTCATTACCTGGTGAATGCGGCCGCTCAGGGTGCTGAGAATGTTAACAGCATCTTCCCGGTCCCTGGGTTTGCCGATGATAACATCATCCAGCACTACTACGGTGTCTGCCGCAATTATAATATCGTTACTATCGCACAGCACCGTTACGGCAGCTGCCTTTTGGCGGGCTATATGTACGGGCACATCCGGTATATGCATATCCGGCGGAAAGGTTTCCGCTGTTTCCACCACCTTCACTTCAAAAGGAATGCCTGCCTGCTCCAGCAATTGCTTACGCCGGGGCGATTGCGATGCCAACACCACACGTTGTCCCTTATACATTAATGATAGATTTTAAAGAATATCATGGATAAAATGCCGCTAAGCATTACCCATTTAATGAGCGAGCTTACTTTATGATAATGTTCCGGCAAATGCGCCTTCTTTAATAAGAACCATATATAAATAGCCGGCGCCTGCACCAGCAGCAGCAAATAGGCAATGGCCAGGTACCAGCCGGGTATAGCTACCCTGACCTCTACCAGCAGCAGCAATACCTGCAATACAAGCAGCAGGCCATAACATAAGCGCTTGGCCGGCAGCACACCCCATACAATAGGAATAGTACGGCAGCCGTCTTTACTGTCGCCGATCATATCCTCCAGGTCTTTCACCACTTCCCGCACCATTGATATTACAAAGGCAAAGGTTGCATATACCCCAATGATCTGTATCAGCTTACGCCCGGCCGTGGACATAATGGCTTCCAGGCTTTCGTAGATCTGTTTTTCATAAAAGCCCACCACCACTACAGACAGGGCCGTTAATAAAGAGATCACCACATTGCCTATCAGCACCTGCCGTTTAAAAGAGGTGGAGTAAAACCATAATAAAAGGGAGCACAGCACCTGGGTAAAACCCAGGTAGATCTGCCCTATTTTCCAGGCCACTATAAACCCGATGGATACACCGGCCATATTAAACAGGGTATGCCAGGCCATGGCCCAGCGGCGGCTGATGATCTTGTCCAGCACCATTTTGTCCGGCTTATTAACGATATCTATATTAATATCAAAATAATCGTTAATGATGTAACCGCCGGCAGCTACCAGCACCGTGGAAATACATAATAGCACAAAACACAGCACAGAAAGGGAAGGCCGTTCCCCGCTGTTTGCCAGTACCGGCGCTACTACGCAGAATTGCAGTAAAAACTGCGTTAACCCGATATAGATCAGGTTGGGGTAGCGTATCAGCTTTAAAAATGCAGCCAGTAGTTTCATAAAAGTTCTTCACAATTTAAAACAAGTTAGCAGTTGCCAGTTGGCAGTATGAAGTACTACAAGACTGCCCACTGCCAACTAAAGACTGCCAACTATTTCGACGCAATGGTTTCATCAATTTCCCAATGCCCGTTCAGCTTCAATACCTTTTCCAGTATATCCCGCACACAGCCATTGCCGCCGTTAAGAGGTGATATATAGCGGCAAATGCCTTTGATCTCCGGCACCGCATCAGCCGGGCACACTGCCAGCCCTACCATTTGCATACAGCGGTAGTCCGGTATATCATCGCCCATATATAACATTTCTTCCCAGCGCAGGTCATGCTCTATTACATAATCCTGCAGGCGTTCTTCTTTATGGGTAACGTTGAGGTATATATCTTTTATACCCAGCCCCTGCAGGCGGCTCACCGTACTTTCGGACCTGCCACCGGAAATGATCACGATCCGGTAGCCTTTTTTCACAGCCAGCTGCAGCGCATAACCATCCTTCACACTCATTTTCCGGGACATTTCCCCGCCGGGCAGCAATTGCACCGTACCGTCTGTAAGCACACCGTCCACATCCAATACAAACGTGGTGATAGGCTTGAAAAGTGATAAAACGTTCATTCTTTGATTTAATGATTGGAAGCGGGAAATCAGTGTGTCTTTTTAATGATACCTGAGTAACCTGTGGTACGCGCGTGACCATATTATATATATGGTGTGGCATTCGCGTAATACAGGTTACTCAGCAGATCGCAAAAATATGTTTTATTGGCTAAAGTTTATTTGCCTGGAATTGGTAAATACTGTCAGACAGTACTTTGTATAGCTGCTGGAACAGGGCATCACTACCCAATAGCTGCTGGTGCAGCTGCATGGTAGCCGTATCGCCCCGCATAGCCGGCCCTGTTTGTACCGCCTCCGGCGGATATTTATCCAGGCGCTCAAAAGTTTCCTTTATAATAGGCTGCAGCAGGCTAAAGTCAAGCCCCTCCTGCTCACAATATACCTTTGCCCTGGCAATCAGGTGGTTGGTAAAGTTATTACACAGCACCGCGGCCAGGTGTAATTGCAGGCGCTGGTGCGAGTCTATAATCTCAATGCGGGAAGCAATGCTTTGCGCAAGGGACTGTAAGCGGCGCAGGCTCTCATCATTACCGGCCTCCAGCATAATAGGAATGGGTGGCGGGGTCTTAATTTCCTTCCGCAAGGATTGCAGGGGATATAATACCCCTGTGTGGGTGGATATACGGCTGATGGCGCTCAGGGGTACAGCCCCTGCCGTGTGCGCTACTATGCGCCGGCCCAGGCGCAGCTCATCATTCAACGCCGGTATGGCCGCATCATTTACCGCCAGTATATACACATCCGCCTCCATATAAATATCCAGCAGGTCGTTGGTAGCAGGCGCATTTAATACCTCGCCCAGCTCTGTAGCGCTCTCTGCGCTGCGACTGATGACTTGCTTGATCTGGTGCCCGTTGATCTTTAATAATTGTCCGAAAGCATGTGCTACATTACCGGCACCTATAATTACAATCTCCATAGAATTGGTCCTTTTTATCCGTTTTTGATCTTCTGCGACGCCGAATATATGAATATACGGCCATATGTAACCTTCCCCCTGCCATTATTCACATTAAAACAACCTATAACGCAATAAAACAAAGCCTTATTTTTTATTTTCACCCTTAATTTCTATACTTGCAAAAATCGTATTGTTATTTTTTATATTAAATTTTGCATATTTAGCTCGCAATAAAGAAGGCATTCATGGCAAAAAATCTAGTTATAGTTGAGTCCCCGGCCAAGGCTAAGACCATAGAAAAGATATTAGGAAATGACTTTGAGGTAAAATCTTGTTTTGGGCACATACGCGACCTGGAAAAGGACGATATGGGTATCGACATTAATAATAACTTCAAACCTAAATATGCTGTTCCCGAAGATAAGGAAAAGATAGTGAAGGAGTTAAAGAAGTTAGCCAAGGATACCGACGAGGTATGGCTGGCAACGGATGAGGACCGTGAGGGGGAGGCCATATCCTGGCATTTATGTGAAGTATTGGGGCTGGATCCCCAAACCACCAAACGCATAGTTTTCCATGAAATTACCAAACCTGCCATAGAAAGAGCCGTACAACAGCCCCGTTTGCTGGATATGAACCTGGTGAATGCCCAGCAGGCCCGCCGTATACTGGACCGTATTGTTGGTTTTGAGCTGTCTCCGGTGCTGTGGCGCAAAATGAGCATGCGCAACTCCCTCTCTGCCGGCCGCGTGCAATCAGTAGCCGTAAGGCTCATCGTAGAGCGGGAGCGGGAGATCAATACCTTTAACTCAGTAAGCAGCTTTAAGGTAGAAGCCTTTTTTACCGCTAAGGATAGCCAGGGTAAAACCCTGAGCTTTAAGGCCGATGGCCCTTCCCGGTTCAAAACGGCGGAAGATGCTGAAAAGTTCCTGCAACAGTGCATAGGCGCTACCTATACTGTAAAGGATATACAGGTAAAACCGGCCAAAAAATCGCCGGCAGCGCCTTTTACCACTTCCACCCTGCAGCAGGAGGCCAGCCGTAAGCTGGGCTACAGCGTTTCCAAAACCATGCTGCTGGCCCAAAAATTGTACGAAAGCGGTAAGATCACGTATATGCGTACGGATTCCGTAAACCTGTCCGATACCGCACTTACTGATATTAAACAAGCCATTGAAAAGAGCTATGGCCAGCGTTATCACCAGCACCGTAAGTTCAAGAACAAGAACGAATCGGCCCAGGAAGCGCACGAAGCCATCCGTCCTACCTACATGGACAATGCTACTATTGATGATAGCGATACCCGCCGTTTATATGAGCTGATCTGGAAGCGTACCATTGCCAGCCAGATGGCCGATGCAGAACTGGAAAAAACCATCGCTAAAATTGATATCTCCACCAATCACGAGGAGCTGACCGCCAGCGGTGAAGTGCTGAAATTTGACGGCTTCCTGAAAATATATATGGAAGGCCGCGATGATGAAGATGCGGATGAAGAAGACCAGGAAGGCGTGCTGCCTCCCCTGGCCGTAAAACAGGTGGTGGACCTGAAAGAAATGAAGGCTACCGAACGCTTTACCCGCCCGGCCCCCCGTTATACGGAGGCCAGCCTGGTTAAAAAGCTGGAGGAGCTGGGCATAGGCCGTCCCTCTACCTACGCGCCTACGATTACCACCATCCAGAAACGGAGCTATGTGGAAAAGCGCGATAAAGAAGGCATAAAGCGTGAGTTCCGTATCATGACGCTGAAAGCGGATAAGATCACTAAAACCGCCGATACGGAAAATACCGGCGCCGAAAAAGCTAAGCTGTTCCCTACAGACCTGGGTATGATCGTTACCGACTTTCTGAACCAGTACTTTGATTCTGTAATGGACTACGGCTTTACCGCCAAAATTGAAGAGGAGTTTGACGAAATAGCCAATGGCAAAAAGGTTTGGAATAAAATGCTCAACGAGTTCTATGAACCCTTTCACCAGGATGTAGCCAACACCCTGGAAAAGGCAGAACGGGTGAAAGGTGAGCGTTTACTGGGTGAGGATCCTGAAACCGGCAAGCCAGTAGTAGCCCGCATGGGACGCTACGGCCCCATGATACAGATAGGCAAGGCTGAAGATGAGGAAAAGCCCCGTTTTGCCAAGCTGAAAGCCACCCAGAGCATTGAAACCATTAGCATGGCAGATGCTATGGAGCTGTTCCGCCTGCCCCGTAACCTGGGCATGTTCGAAGGCCAGGAAGTAACGGTGAACATAGGCCGCTTTGGCCCCTATGCACAACACGATAAGAAGTTCTACTCCCTTAAAAAGGAAATGGACCCTTACACCGTAGAGCTGGAAGAAATAGGGCCCCTGATCGTGGAAAAACGCACGGCCAAAGATGAACGTACCATTAAGGTATTTGAAAAAGAAAAGATCCAGATCTTAAAAGGCCCTTACGGCCCATATATAAAACAAGGGTTGAAGAACTATAAGATACCGAAGGAAAGGATTGATCACGCTGCGGATATTACTGTAGAAGAAGCCAAAGCCATTATTGAAGATGTAAAGGCCAACCCGCCCAAGAAAAAGGCACCGCCTAGAAAGAAGAAGACTGAATAATTTGCAGGTGTGCAAATATATGCTGTTGCAGTACTTTCCGCCACATCAGCACATTAGCATATCAGCACATTAGCACATTGTGACGCGTATGAATGAAACTAAAGAAATTAATGCTCTGTTCCATTTGCTGGACGACCCGGATCAGGAAGTATTTGATACCGTAGCCAGTAAAATATTGCTGTTTGGGAAAGAAATTATACCCAACCTGGAGAATTTGTGGGAGAATACAATTGATGAATCTATCCAGGAACGGATAGAACAGCTTATACACCGCGTACACTACCAGGACCTGCAGATAGCTATACAACACTGGACCCGCGCAGAAACCCCGGACCTGCTGCAGGGCGCCATGCTGGTAGCCCGCTACCAGTTCCCGGATATGCAGCCCAACCCGGTAATGACGGAGATTGAGCGTATTAAGCGCAACATCTGGTTAGAGCTGAACAACTATCTTACCCCGCTGGAGCAGATCAATGTGCTCAACAGCATGATCTATAACTACTTTGGGTTAAAGGGTGAGGAAGTGGCTTACATGCGTAAGAACCAGTTCTTCATTAACCAGGTAATGGAGGCCAAAAGGGGTAATCCCATCACCAACGGCATTATTTACCAAAGCCTGTGCGCCATGCTGGACCTGCCGGTATATGCCGTAAACATTCCCCGGCAGTTTATACTGGCTTACTTTGATTCATTTTACGATTTTGCGGAACCACCCAAGCCGGATGATTACCGCATCCTGTTCTTTATAGATCCCATGCAGGGGCAGATCTACTCCCACCAGGATGTAGAAACCTACCTGAAAAGGGTATCTGTACCGCCAGTACCGGCCTACTACCGCCCGCAGTCCAATAAACAGATCATCCGCTTTTTGCTGGAGGAGCTGGCCAAATGTTTCCAGGAAGATAAAGAACGGTACAGGTATGATGAGCTGGTGAACCTGATCAATATGCTGGCGGATTAACGCTGAATGCTAAAAGCTTAACGCCAAACGCTGATTGGTGCATATAACAATGCCGCAATCAGCGTTTGTGTTTATAAACGTTTCCAGTAAATAATAGTGCCGGTAAGCCCGCCGTGCGGCTTTAATGCGAAATCCGGGATAACCCCGGTACGCTGGTATCCCATTTTATCATACAGCCCTGCCGCACCTTCATCTTCCGCAGTATCCAGTGTAAGCAGGGTTTTACCCCGTTCAACAGCAATATGCTCTGCTGCCTGCAGCAACATACGGGCCGCACCCTGGCCACGGTATTCCACTCGGGTCATCATTTTGGCTATTTCCGCGCGGTGTGGCTGGTTGGGCGGGCAATCCAGCAACAAGGTTACAGTACTGATTAACAAGTTGCCATCATAGGCACCCAGTATTACCCGTTCTCCACGGCCGGCAGCTGCCAGTGAGGCCTCCCAGAAAGCGGTAGCTTTTTCAGGCGCTAAGGGGTGCATAAAGCTAACGGAGCCGCCATTGGCAACCGTGTCAATGATCAGGTTTGCCAGGGCGGCAATGGTTTCCGGCTGGCTGCTAAGGGTGGCAATAGTGAATTTGGTATTCATATACGCTGGTGGTTGATAATATAAAAAGCAAAACGCCGATCCCTACGTGGTGATCAGCGTTCTGCATTATGCGTTTTGCGTTAAGCGTTAATTGCTTTCCTGTTTTCCTTTCATTTTGGGATAAGACATTACGATCAGGTCATTCATCACATTCACAGCCTCATCCAGGTAAGGATCTTTTGCGCGGAACTTTAACCAATCCTTGTTACGGGCCACTTTGCCGGTATCGTTACCCAGCTTGTCGAGGTCTGTTTTCAGGCTGGCAATATTCAGCTCCTTCACCTTGTCGTTTACAGAATCGTATTTCTTCAACGCTGCGGTATTGTTCTTTTGCTCGGTCTTATACGTTTGTATATTCAGCGGGTAAGATTCCTGTTTGTCTATGTTCTTAATAGCGTTGATATTCTCCGTCATGGTCTTAAATGCTTCGCTGCTGCCTACCCTTAAGGCGCTTTTCTTTTTCAGCGCTTCTACATTCACGGGATCAATCCAGGTGTTGAAGTTAGCTTTGGGTATTTCGTCCCAGGCCAGCGCATCTTCATCTTTCTTCTCTCCTACTTCAGCATACGGATCGGGTAATACAATGTCAGAGCTTACGCCTCTTAACTGGGTTGATCCGCCGTTTGCACGGTAAAACTTCTGCACGGTAAGCTTCAAAGCGCCCAGCGCACCAATTTCAGGTTTGCTGGGGAAAAAGTCGTCCAGGTTATACATACGCTGCACGGTACCTTTACCAAAGGTAGATCCACTGCCTATGATCACTGCACGTTTATAATCCTGCATGGCAGCTGCCATAATTTCGGAGGCAGAGGCGCTGTATTCGTTCACCATAATAGCCAGCGGGCCATCATACTGTACATTCTTATCACGATCGGGCAGCACCACCTTATCACCACCGCGGGAGCGTACCTGTACTATCGGGCCATCCGGAATAAACAGGCCGGCCATCTGTACCACATCCTGCAGGGAACCGCCACCATTGTAGCGCAGATCCAGGATAATGCCTTCTACATTTTCCGCTTTCAGCTTCTGTACTTCCTTAGCTACATCTACTGCGGAGCGTGCGCCGTTCCTGTCCTGGAAGTCAGCGTAAAATTCCGGTAAGTAAATGTATCCTATTTTATGCTGACCATTGATAATGGCAGATTTTGCAAAGGTGTCATCCAGCACGATCTCATCCCGCACAATGGCTATTTCTTTTACTGTGCCATCGGTGCTTTTTACGGTTAGCTTAACGGTAGATCCTTTAGCTCCGCGGATGATCTTTACAGCATCTTCTACGGTATAACCGGTAATGTCTACCGGTTCCTTATCGCCCTGCGCTACTTTCAGGATCACATCATTTGCTTTCAGTTGACCTTGTTTCCAGCTGGGGCTACCGGTTACTACGCTTGCGATCTTGATCTTATCATCTTCTTCCCGCAGCTGCGCGCCTATGCCAAAGAACTTGCCGGCCATCTGCTCTTCAAAATACCTTTTCTCTGCAGGCGGCATAAAGTCCGTGTGCGGATCCATGGTAGTAGTAATGGCATTTACATACAGGCTAAAACGGTCGTTATCATCCTGCTTGTTCTTCAGGCGGTCAAAATAACGGTCGTACAGCTGCTTTACCTTGGCCCGGGCCTCTACTTCCAGTTCAGCGTCGGTTTTGGGTTTAGCATTGGTTTTATCTTTTGCCTGCATTTCCTGCAGATCGGTTAATTTTTCCAGGGTGCGGTATTTCAGCACTTTGCGCCATGCTTCTTTGCGGGCTGCTTCGTCGGCCGGGTAATCTATTTTGTCGGGGTCCAGCACTACCTTTTCATCTTTGGTAAAATCAAAAGGCTGGGCCAGAATGGCAGGGTATAACAAAGCGGCTTCGCTTACCCGTTGTTTAATGATGGCATTTACACTGTTAAAGCAATCCAGCGGGGCGCCCTGCAGCTCGTCATCAATGTGGGTTGATAAAGTGCTCAGCTTCTGTATATCGCTTTTCAGGAGGAATTTCTTTTCACTGTCCAGATCTTTCAAATACTTGGTAAATACCTCTTTAGAAAATGCATCGTCCAGTGCTTTGGGCTGGTAATGACCCTCTTTTAATATTTGCCCTACCAGGTTCATGATAATCTCATAGCGCCCGGGAGGATCGTCTGTTTTGCCTAACTTATTGAAAGCCAGTACGCCGCCGGAGATAACTATTAGCAACACCGGAATAATCACTTTCATTCTTCTCATATGGAACAATTGAACTTTATCAAATTTAAACTAAAATTGGCTCCCGTCAGAGCGGGTTAGCGTTGGTTTAACAAAACATTACCGCTAAAATCCTACCAATTTATATACGGATCCTTTAAAACCCTCACTTGTAGAAGAACTGCAAAGCATATATAGCTCACCTGCTTCATCTTCGCCCCAACTTAATATTTGTAAGCCTTCGGCGGGGCGCCCTTCCAGCTCCAGGTCGGCCCGTTCCCATTTACTGCCATTTTGTACCAGCACCCAGGATTTACCATTATAATCGCCAAATACATAGTTGCCTTTCAGGGCCGGCAGGGCCTTTCCCCGGTACACATACCCGCCTGTAACACTAATCCCCAGGTCGTGGCTATATTCATCAATGGGGTCTATGGGCTTGTGCTTAAGGGCAGCACCATAAGCTTCTTCAGGGAAATCATCCGGTGTATTGAAGCCATGCAAACCTTCCCTGATACGCCAACCGTAATTACCGCCTTTGGTGATAATATCCACCTCCTCGTACTTATTCTGTCCTACATCACCGGCAAACAGCCGTTTGGTAGCCCGGTCAAAGGATATACGCCAGGGGTTGCGCAGGCCAAAGGCCCATATTTCAGGCCGTGCCTTTGATTCGCCTACAAAGGGATTATCTTTTGGTACATTGTACGGATTACCGTTAACGTCTATACGTAAAATTTTACCCAGCAAAGTATTCAGGTTCTGGCCATTGCCAATGCTACCGTGTTTATCGCCACCGCCGCCGCCATCGCCCAGGCCTATGTATAAATAGCCATCGGGCCCAAATACCAGGTCGCCGCCATTGTGGTTGGATTCCGGCTGCTCTATTTCCATTACCACCCGCTTACTGGCCGGGTCAGCTACATTGGGATTACTGGCTGATACGGTAAATTCTGAAATACGGCTTTTATGGTTGCTGCCGGCCGTATTGGATGGCACGCTGTAATACACATAAAACTTCTTGTTTTGTTTAAAGCGCGGATGAAAAGCTATGCCCAGCAACCCACGTTCATCATAACCCGGGTTGATCTTCACCATTTCACTGCTTACATCCAGGAAAGGTTGTGCGGCAAGCTGCCCGTTCTGTATGAGCCATACTTTCCCTTCTTTCTGGCAAATGAATAAACGTCCGCTGCCATCACCCGGTACGCCTAATGCTACTGGAGAAATGAATTTATTGGTTATCAGTTGTAAACGGGCTTTACGGGCGGGAGGTTCTTTCAATAAAGGGGCAGCCTGGCTGGCAATGGAAAATGCCAGCACAGGCACGGCCATCAATAAACGAAATGCATTCATAAACAGAGCTTCTTTACTATAAAAATAATCATCTTAAAGTGATAGCTGCTACCGTTCAACATTTAATATATTCCGTTCAGGTTATTCCCATCCGGATATAATACGGCTACGCTGCAGCCCGCTGCTGTAGGGCATCTCCATAATTCGCTCTAAACTTTTCAGCAATTATTTTAAATTTGTATCACCTTATCACTCAATAAAACGCATCAGCTTGGACACGGCGACTCCTGTAAAGAATGATCCATATGCCTCCCTACGCATACAGGAATTTAACTTTTACCTCGTTATCCGTTTTGCAATTGTATTTGCCCTTAGCATGCAGTTCACCATTATTGAATGGAAGGTGTATGCCCTTTCACATGATCCGTTCACATTAGGCTTAATAGGTTTGGCAGAGGTGATACCCGCCGTGCTGCTGGCGCCTTTTGCCGGCCATATGGTGGATAAGCGGGAAAAAAGAGGTATGCTGCTGGCTTGTATTATTTCTTACATTGTTATAGGCACCGGTTTGTTCCTGCTTACCTGGGACCGTGCTGTGCAGGGCTTCTCTACCCAATTGGTGCTGAACCTTATTTACGCGCTGGTGTTCCTGGGTGGTATTGTACGGGCGTTTACCAGCCCTTCCAACTTTTCTATGCTGGCGTTACTGGTACCGCGTTCATTATACGCCAATGCCTCTACGTGGAGCAGCAGCGCCTGGCAAATAGGCGGCATGACGGGCCCTGCACTGGGCGGGCTTTTCATACACCTGTTTGGCGTACACTGGTCTATGCTGGTAGTAGTGGCTTTTTTTGTACTGTCTATGTTTTGCCTGTTGCAGATAAAGCCCAAACCCATTTACTATAAATCACAGGGCGAAAGTTTTATAGAGGGGCTTACCAAAGGCATGCGCTTTGTCTGGAATACCAAGGTAGTGCTGAACGCCATGGCGCTGGATATGTTTGCCGTATTATTTGGCGGCGCCACCGCTATGCTGCCGGCTTTTGCTACCGATGTGCTGCATGTGGGCTCACTGGAATTTGGCTTTTTACGGGCTGCAGTAGCTGTAGGGTCACTGGTTACCATGTTTATACTGGCTTACCGTCCCCTGGTGAATAAGCCCGGCATTAAGCTGCTGGCGGCAGTTTTCGGCTTTGGGTTGTGTATTATTATTTTCGGTTTGTCCACAAGCTTTTACCTGTCGTTTTTTGCGCTGCTGCTAAGTGGTATGCTGGATGGTATTAGTGTGATCATCCGTCAAACTATTCTGCAGCTGAAAACACCAGATGATATGCGGGGCCGCGTGGCTTCTGTAAGCTCTATGTTTGTAGGATCTTCCAATGAGCTGGGCGCTTTTGAAAGCGGGTTTATGGCGCGGGCGCTGGGATTGGTGCCCTCTGTAGTGTTTGGCGGATGTGTAACCCTGGGAGTGGTGATCACTACTTACATTATTTCACCGGCTATGCGCAAGCTGGATCTGAAGGCGTAAAATTCAAACAGGATATTTGTTTTAGGCCAGCATCATGTTTTTCCCATGTGTTTCTCATGTTCTTCTCATGTGCTTCCCTGCTAAATCCCATGTTTTTCCCTGGTCCTTCCCTGGTGAAGTCCATGTCAGGACCTCCAGTTTACCCCTTAGCTCCTGCTTCTCCGGTCATTTCATGATGGTCTTTAACCGCTCCAGCACATAATATACTGCCGGGCAAATAGTACTGTTCAGAAAAGTGGTATTAGGCCGTTTAAAGAAATCGTAGCTATCAGTATAAGGGTAATTCTCACAATCACCGGGACGCACATCGTAAATGCCGCAGTAATTATCTGCTCCCAGGAAAGGGCAGGGCGTTCTTTTCACTACATAATCGCCATCTTCATCCAGGCGCAGGTAAGTTTCAATGAATACGGATTCTTTCAGGCCCAGGTGTTTGGAAATGCGTTTAATATCCGGCGTTTTAAACCGGGGGCTAATAGTTTTACAGCAACCGGCACACTGCAGGCAGTCAATATGGCTAAAAGCTTCCTCATGCAGCTCCGGCAACAGCTTTTCTACGCCCTTGCCTCTTTTGGTTTGCAGCTTTTGCAGGAATTGCTTATTAGCCTTCTGCTTTTCTTTTGCCTTCAGCTCCCAGTTCTCTAGTAAGTGGTTCATTTGAGCGCAAAGGTAAGTTTAAAAAGTCGATGGTCCATAGTCCATGGTCCATTGCATAGAACGTGGGAACGGGCCCTTCGGGAATGGAGGTATTAATCCCTGCACACCTGCCCTGATTACCGCATTCACTCGCTGTACCTTCACATTGAAGTAGGCTATGGACTATGGACCATCGACCATGGACTTGCGTAGCGACAGCAAAGCAACAAATCCATGACAATAGCACAGCTTCCAATCACTCATTTATCACCACAGTTTCCACAACCCTGCCGCCCGTTTGGCAGTTGCTTAAAATCGTTATAGCTTTGCACATTCTATTCAAACTACCTGCTTTTATATCATGAATCTTTTTGATATTCAACAAAATGAGTTCGTGTCCCGTCACATCGGACCAAATGAATCTGAAACCAACCAGATGCTGGACACCATCGGCGTTCCCTCCCTGGAAGCTTTAGTGGATAAAACCGTACCCGGCAACATCCGCATGCAGCAGCCGCTGGCTATTCCGGCTTCCATGAGTGAAAGCGACTACCTGCGCCACCTGAAAGAGGTTTCACTTAAGAACAAAGTGTTCCGTAACTATATTGGCCAGGGTTATTACGATACCATTACCCCCAGCGTGATATTGCGTAACATTTTTGAAAACCCGGGATGGTATACCCAGTATACCCCTTACCAGGCAGAAATTTCACAGGGCCGTTTGGAAAGCCTGCTGAACTTCCAGACCATGGTAAGCGACCTTACCGGCCTGCCTATTGCTAATGCTTCCCTGCTGGATGAGGCAACCGCTGCAGCAGAAGCCATGACCATGTTCTTCAACGCGCTGAACCGCGATCATGATCACCTGACCCGGCCTAAATTTTTTGTAGATAACAACGTATTCCCGCAAACCAAAGATGTAGTGCTTACCCGCGCCACCCCATTGGATATTGAAGTGGTGTACGGCGATTATAAAACCGCCCAGCCGGATGATTCCTATTTTGGCGCCCTGCTGCAATATCCCAATGACCTGGGTGCAGTAGAGGATTACCGCTCCTTTATTGAAAAGGTACATGCTGCCGGCGCTTATGTAGCCATGGCTACCGACCTGCTGGCGCTTACCCTGCTTACCCCTCCCGGTGAGCTGGGTGCGGATGCAGCCCTGGGATCGGCCCAGCGTTTTGGCGTACCCTTAGGCTTTGGCGGCCCGCACGCTGCTTTTTTTGCCGTGAAGGATGATTTTAAACGCGCTATTCCCGGCCGTATCATTGGCGTAAGTATTGACGCCCAGGGCAACCGCGCGCTGCGCATGGCCCTGCAAACCCGCGAGCAGCACATTAAACGCGAAAAAGCTACTTCCAATATCTGTACCGCCCAGGCATTGCTGGCCAATATGGCCGCCATGTATGCAGTGTTCCATGGCCCGCAGGGCTTAGAGCGCATTGCTACCCGCACAGCGCTGCTGGCCAATACCATAGCAGAAAAGCTGCAGGCCAAAGGCATAATCGTACAGCACAAACACTTCTTTGATACCCTGGTAGTAAAAGCACCTGCTGAAAGCATTAAACCAAAAGCAGAACAGGCAGGCATTAACTTCCGCTACTTTGGCGCTGATACCGTTGGTATTGCGCTGGATGAAACAACTACCATCCAGGATGTGAACGACATTCTGCAGCTATTTGATGCCGGCCAGGTAACTGCTAAGAGCATTACAGCAAAAGCAGCGGCTATACCGGCTTCCCTGGCACGTACCTCTCCTTACCTGCTGCACCCGGTGTTTAACACGCACCACAGCGAAACAGAGATGATGCGTTACATCAAAATGCTGGAGAACAAAGATCTTTCTTTGAACACCTCCATGATCTCCCTGGGGTCCTGCACCATGAAGCTGAATGCTGCTACGGAAATGATGCCCCTTAGCTGGGCACACTGGAGTAAGATCCATCCTTTTGCACCGAAGGATCAAACCGGCGGTTATAAACAGATCACAGAGGAGCTGAGCGAATACCTTTGCCAGATCACTGGTTTTGACGCCTGCAGCCTGCAGCCCAACAGTGGCGCCCAGGGCGAGTATGCCGGCTTGCTGGTGATACGCGCTTACCACGAAAGCCGTAATGAAGGCCATCGCAACATTATGCTCATTCCCATTTCTGCGCACGGTACCAACCCCGCATCTGCAGTAATGGCGGGCTTTAAGGTAGTAGTAGTAAAAGCGCTGGAAAACGGATATATAGATGTAGATGATCTGAAAGCCAAAGCACAGGCGCATGCCAATGACCTCGCAGGTATCATGATCACCTATCCTTCAACCTACGGCGTGTATGAAGAAAGTGTAAAAGACATTTGCAGCACCATTCACGAATACGGCGGACAGGTATATATGGACGGCGCCAACATGAACGCACAGGTAGGCTTAACAGCACCGGGCTTAATTGGCGCAGATGTATGCCACCTGAACCTGCACAAAACCTTCGCCATTCCGCATGGCGGTGGTGGTCCCGGTATGGGCCCCATTTGCGTGGGTGAGCACCTGGCAGCTTTCCTGCCCGGCCACGTATCGCTGAATAAAGGCACCGCACAGGCAGTATCTGCAGCTCCTTATGGCTCTGCAAGTATTTTGCTTATCTCTTATGCCTACATCCGTTTGCTGGGCACAGCAGGCGTAAAACAGGCATCTGAATACGCCATCCTCAATGCCAACTACATGAAGGCAAGGCTGGAAAAAGCATATGACATCCTGTATAACGGTAAGAACGGCACCTGCGCGCATGAGTTTATTGTGGACCTGCGTCCCTTTAAAACCAGCGCCGGTATTGAAGCGGAAGATGTGGCCAAACGCCTGATGGACTATGGTTTCCACGCCCCTACCCTGAGCTTCCCTGTGGCTGGTACTATTATGATCGAGCCTACGGAAAGTGAAGATAAAGCTGAGCTGGACCGCTTCTGTGATGCCATGCTGGCCATCCGCGAAGAGATCCGCGCAGTGGAAGAAGGCAAGGCCGACAAACAACATAACATACTGAAAAATGCACCGCATACGCAGTTTGTAATTACTGCCGATGAATGGTCATTTGCCTATAGCCGCCAGCAGGCAGCTTATCCGCTGGAATATGTGAAGGCTAACAAATTCTGGCCTTCCATTAGCCGCGTAAATAACACCTATGGCGACCGTAACCTCATTTGCACCTGCGAGCCGGTGAGCGCTTATGCAGAAGCAGAAGCATAGCTTAATAACGAATTACGGAATTACGAATGATTGCCGCGGTCCTGGATCGCGGCAATCTTTTTTTAGGCATATAAGTAGCTCATAACTAATCAAAAGAGACACGATTAGCCCTAATCCTCACCAGATCAATATCCGGTAGTTATAGATTACATATATTAAATTCTAACAATTAATCGTTATTGATTATATTAGTAACAGAAAAACCTTATTTTATCTATGCAGGATTTCTCTTTTATGACCACAGAAGAGCATTTTCTACTACAGGATGCCCTCAAAAAGAACAAAAAACAGGTAACTAAATTCGTACTGATTGGCCTTGGATTAATGATTGTAGCCGCTGTAGTACCGCAAGTTTATCTTTACACGCACAGCACAGCAGAAGATGCGGATCAATCCCTGTTTTCCTACACCAATGGCTGGTTCTGGCTTTGGATGTTATCTTTTATTGTAGTATTAGTATTTGCATTGATCAAGGTAACAGAGGTGCGTTATTTCACTATTAAACGCGATCTGATGGCTTTACAGAAAGGTACCATGCAGGCGCCGCTGGAAGCCGTGTACCATGAGAACGACGACACGCAAACCAACTTCATGGTAATGCTGCCCAATTCAAAAAGAAAAAGGCTGTTCTACTGGACCCGCGGCGCTTTGAGCGATTACCGCGCAGGCAATGAGGTGGAGATCAGCTACGCCCGGTATTCAAGGGTGATACTGGCGATCAATAAAGTTTAGAAAGGAACGTATTTACAAGGGATGAGACCTGACAGTTTTCAAAAGCTGTCAGGTCTTTAATTATAAAGCCACTCTCCTTTTCCGGTTACATCTTTTAACTGCTATTGTCCCTTATTAAAATAATGCCGGCAACACATCTGGTTGCCGGCAAAAAAATATCCTTTAATCCATCCTGTTTATTAGTAGCCCTGGTTCTGCTTGGGAATACCACCTGCGCCGAGTTCCGGGTTGTTATCTATTTCTGCCTGCGGTATAGGCAGCAGCTCATCGCGGTTAGCACGGAAATATGGTAACGGATCTGTAGTATAATATCCCTTTTTACGCCAGCGTAAAATATCGCGGTTGCGCACTTCTTCATCACCCAGCTCCACTGTTCTTTCATGCATAATAGCTTTTATTACTTCGCTTTTATTGCTGCAGGGGTACTGCGTGGTTGGGTAATGCGGCATTTGTACGCCTGCCCGGTCCCGTACCTGGTTCAGGTAGCCCAGGGCTACTGCCGGTGCGCTGCCCAGCTCTGTTTCACATTCAGCCATCATCAGCAATACATCTGCATAGCGGATAATGCGCTGGTTAATACCTCCGGGCCTGTAGCTGCTGTTGTCTTTATAGATCAGCGTAAACTTGCGCCAGCTGATCTTTTTAGTAACACCGTTCACGACAGAGGAATTCCCGTTCTGCGCAGCGTCTGTTAAAGTGAGGGTGTTGTTAAAGTATTTATCGCCGGTTTGATACACTGTCATTCCAAAGCGCGGATCTGTTTTAGCAGCGCCGGTAGCGGTATTTTCAAATTCGTTTAAAAAACGATTGGAGGGGATCAGGTTACGCCAGGCGATAGGTGAATATTCCTGGTTACGCACAGTGCTTTGCGGTTGCGCATTGGGCTGGTCATCTCCCGTGCCGGCCCAGTTAAAGTTATTATCGCCCCGGTCAAAGAATACGGCTTCAAAAATAGATTCTTTGTTGAACTCATGTTCTTCATCAAAGTTGTAGCTATAGTTTTCTACCAGGCTATAAATGCCTGCGTTCACTACTGCCTGCAAGGCCGTTTTAGCGCTGGCATAATCGCCCTTTTGCATATATACCCTGCCTAACAGTGCATTGGCCGCACCTTTGGTAGCCCGGCCCTGATCCGCTATGGTAGCGGGTAAGGCAGCAGCTGCTTCTGTAAGGTCTTTAATGATCTGTATATATACACTATCTACCGGTTTCCTGGCCTGGAACTGGTCCGCCGCCGTTACCTGTGTGGTATACACCGGCACCGGGCCCCACATAGTCACCAGCTCAAAATAAGCCCAGCCGCGGAGGAACTTTGCTTCTCCTACACAACGGTCGCGCAGCGCTGTATTGTCGGTAATATTGGGGCCATTGTCAATGACCGTATTGGAGCGGTGTATCACGGTGTATAAACCATTCCATACGCTGTTCATCACCGCATTATCTGCCGTGGTGGCTCCATTCAGGATCTGTGCCCTTGGTACTTCCAGCTGCCCACCACCGGAGCTTACATCATCGCTACGCAGGTCATTCAGGAAAAACCATTCCCGGCCAACCAGTGAACCGGAGTGAAAAATAGCATAAATGGCATTGGTACCGCTTAACAGTTCTGCACTGTTCTTAAAATAGGTATCCAGCGTAGGGTGGCTGGGGTCTGTTTTTTCCAGCTGTTTGTTACAGGCCAGGATCGTCATACCTCCCACCAGCATCACACCCACTAATAATTTATGAAGATTTGAATATTGCATACTGATACTTTTAAAATTCAGGTAACATTAAAAACCTACTTGCACACCCACCTGGAATGATCTTGCTGCAGGATATTGCCCGTAGTCAATACCATTGGTAAGCGTATTATTCTTGGAACCTATTTCAGGATCCCAACCCTTATAACCCGTAAACGTTAACAGGTTTTGTGATGACACATACACTCTGAAGCTGCTGATAGCGCCCCTGGTTAAGGATTGCAGGCGGGTGCCGGGAAGAGTGTAGCCCAGTATTACATTCTTTAACCGTAAATAAGAGCCATTTTCCACCCAGCGGGTAGATGGGCGTACATTCTGGTTAGGATCACCACTAATGGCACGCGGCACATCCGTATTGGTATGTGCAGGCGTCCACGCATCCAGTACGGTAGTGCTGGAGTTAAACAGGCGCGCCATCCCTTCTGTGATCACTCTGGCGGCATTGAATATTTTGTTACCCTGCACTCCCTGGAAAAAGAATGACAGGTCAAAATTCTTATAGTTAGCGCCCAGGTTCAGCGCATAGGTAAAATCAGGAATGTAGCTGCCCAGGAAGGTGCGGTCTGCATCTGTGATCTTACCATCGCCGTTCAGGTCTTTGAATTTCAGGTCGCCGGCAGCTGTACCCGGGTTTTGTACGGGGCTGCGCCGAACCTCATCGGCACTCTGGAAAATACCTTCCACCACATAACCATAATAGGATTGAATAGGCTGCCCCGCCGCGGTGCGGGTAATGGCCGCACCACCGCCAAAATCGCCATCACCGCCATTATCAATGGTAGCATTGGGAGTATTTAGCTTTAACACTTTATTGGTAATAAAAGTAATATTACCGGTAGCGTTCCAGTTAAAGTCGCCTTTGGTTTTGTTGTAGCTGGCCTGCAGCTCCACTCCTTTATTTTCCATGGAGGCGGCATTAAGGTATACGCCCGTACCATTAAAACCAAAGGAGGCCGGCGTGGGAATATTTAATATCAGGTTATCAGTTTTACGCCTGAAATATTCTGCAGATAATGTAATACGGTTATCCAGCAAACCCAGGTCCAGTCCTATGTTGGTTTGTTTAGTTTTTTCCCAGTTCAGGTTTATATTGCTTAACGTGTTGTAATAAGTGGCATTACCTGTAGTGTTGTTATTATTGAAAGGGTAAGTAGCGCCATTGGCAAACACCACTACCTGCCAGGGATAATATTTGCTGGCAGAATAGAATGCATTGCTGGCATCCAGCCCGGTTTCCCCATAACCGGCCCTTAATTTTAATTCAGAAATAGCGGGTATACCTTTCATAAAAGACTCCTGATCTATACGCCAGCCTACGGATACTGCAGGGAAGGTGGCATACTTTTTACCAGGCGCCCAAATGGACAATCCGTCCCGGCGGATGGCCGCGCTTAACAGGTATTTTTCCGCATACTCGTAGCTCACACGGCCAATGTAAGATACCAGCAGGTTCTCTGCCCGTATGGATTTAAAGCTAACGTTACTGGCCCCGTCAAAGGTTTCTACATCGTTAGAGGACTGGTTGCCGGAGCTGTTCTCCTGGTAGTATTTAGTGCCCTGTGTTTCAAACACGCCTACGGCATTCAGGTGATGTTTATTGAATGTTTTATCAAAGGTTAGCTGCTGTGTGTACAATGTAGTGGCGGTACTGCTGCGCAGGTCCGTGATAGTAGCTACTGCAGTACTTCTTCCCTTATCATTAAAGAGCGGTGCAAACTGATGCTGCGCCAGGTTGGCATAATCCACTCCAAAAGTGGAACGGAATTTTAACCACTTGGCCAGGTTAATTTCCAGGTAGGCAGTACCTAATAGCTTAAAGGTTTTGTTATGCGCATTACCCAGCAGCAGCGCATCTTCTACCGGATTGGTAGGGTCTGCGCCGTCCACACTGTTCTCTGCCCCGCGGAAACCGCCCAGCGTGGTGGGGTCATATACAGGCAGGTAAGGCGGGCTGCGTACCACATTTACCAGGCGGGTACGGTTACCGGAGGTATTGTCATAACGTTGATCGGAGTACGAAAAATACAGGTTCTCACCAAATGTGAATAGCTTGCTGATGTTGTGATCAGAATTAATGCGGAAGTTACCGCGCTCATAATTCACACCCTGTGCAATACCATCCTGCTTAAAGTAACCGGCAGAAGAATAAAAGCGCGATCTTTCATTACCACCGCCTACGGATATATTGTGCTGGGTAATAATACCGCTCTTAAAATAGGCATCCTGCCAATCTGTATTGGTTTGCGCAAAGGTTTGACTGGCGCCGTCGTAAATAGGCTGACTAAAGTTGGCATCCTCCAGACGGGGTGGTTTGGCAATGCCCGCAGCACCGTTCAGCGCTCTTTCATATTGCAGGTATTGCTGCGTGTTCAGCAGGTCTATTTTTTTCCAGGGGCTTTGTGTGCCTACGTAAGAATCCAGCGCTACCCGCAGGCGGTTGTCGCGTTTCCCTTTTTTGGTAGAGATCATAATCACACCATTGGTAGCGCGGGAGCCATAAATAGCGGCGGCACTGGCATCTTTCAACACTTCTATAGACTCAATATCACGGCTGTCAAAATTGGAAAGGTTACCGGTAGGAAAACCATCTATTACATATAAAGGATCAGAGTTAAAGCTGATAGAGCTGATACCACGTATGCGCACAATAGGCGAAGTACCCGGTGTGCCGTTATTGGTTACCGCCAGGCCTGATACCCTTCCCTGCAAGGCCTGTTCCACACTGGCTACCGGCAGCTCTGCAATAGTTTTGGAATTTACAGAAGCAATAGCGCCTGTGAGCGTGCTTCTTTTTTGTGTGCCGTAGCCAACTACCACTACTTGTTCTAACAGAGCAACATCGGGCTGTAGCTGTATATTAAGTGTACGTTCAACACCTATTTTTATAGCGTGCACTTTATAGCCTATCATGGTGAACTCTAAAGTTTCACCGACATCCACGCTAATAGAAAAGCTGCCATTAGGCCCGGTGGTAGTGCCGCGGGAAGTGCCTTTTACCTGTATGGAAACGCCTCCCAATGGTACGCCCGTTTCATCCGTTACCTTACCCGTTATCACTTTAGCCATGTACAAATCAGGCAATACTTTATTGGCATCCAGGTTCAGAGCCAGCATTTGCCCGGCCCCCTCTCCTTTCTGCGAAAGCACTATCTGCTCACCGGATACATGGTAACTAATGTTAAGGGGATCCAGTAACTGGTCCAGCACCTCTCCCAGCCGCTGGTTGTGGGCCGTGAGCGATACTCTTTTATTTGCGGGTACCTTTTGTGCGCTGTACACAAATTTTATTTCCGCCAGCTTGCTGATCTGGCTTAATATGGTTTTAACCGGCTGCTGTTCTGCAACCAGGTTAATCTTCCTGTCCAGCACCTCCTGGCCACTGGTAGTTTTTGCATATAACACTCCTGTAAGACAGTTTACAAGTAGTAATGGAAGTAGCCCTATCTTCATCAAATAGCGGGTTGTCAAGGAAACGGGAGCCCTTTTTTTCATAACTTTGGAATGTTTAATTAAAGCAATCAGTTTTAATGAACACCTGCCCTGGATGTTAGCGCAGCAGGGCAATTCGGGGAGCCGGCATTGTTTACAGCAATACCGGTTCCTTATTTTAAAACAGGTCAGATCTTATAGGGCTTGTTGGATCCCGGACAATGTTTATTTCAGACCGGAATGGCATGAGCGGTTTAAAACGTACTGAAGAACGTTGTTGGATAACAAGCCTGTAATATCTTATGGTTTAGTTGACTTTATTTTAATTACACCCACTGGCCTGTACCACTACCTGCCCATCAATTACCTCATATGTAGCGCCTATGGCCCGGCATACAAGCTCCAGTTTGCGGTAGAATGTTTCATTCCGCAGGTCGGCCGTTACGGTGCAGTGTTTCAGCAGCTCATTGTCGTACACAATGCTAATGTCATACGCTTTGGCAATGGTGCTGAAAACCTTTTCCAGCGGCGCATCTTCATACACCATATTTCTATCCGCAGCAGCAGGCACTATCATTACAGGATTATCCAGCAGCACCTTTTGGAATTTCTGTGCTGCTTTTGCATATACCAGCCGCTGGTTAGAGGCCAGTATCACCTCACCGGGCTGGTTTGCCGCCGTCCTGGTAGCGGGCGATCCATCGGCCATGGTGTACACGCTTACCTTACCGGTCCTCACTATTACCTGTATCGTCGTATCGCTTTCAAAAGAGCGGATGTTAAAGCTGGTACCCAGTACCTTGGTCACAATATCATTGGAGAATACACGGAAGGGCCGGTTGGGCATACGTGTTACACTAAAAAATGCTTCTCCGCTTAGGTAAATATCGCGCGTACCTGCGCTGTCAAAGTTCCGGGCATAGCCAATACGGCTGTCCGGCGCCAGTTCAATGCTGCTGCCATCCGGCAGTGTAAGGTGCATAGGCATGTCAGAATTATTCTTTTTCTCTACCAGCTTCCTGTCGGCCGTAAGGGCGGCATAGGAATAAGGTGAGATAGATGCCCCGGGTAAGAACATCTTATAAGAAAAGCCTGCTACAGCCAGTAATACTAATATAACCGCCGCTGCATACCACCCTATCTTATAGGTACGGGTGATCGATGCGGGTTGTTCATGTTGCTCCCGTATGGTTTGCATCAGCCGTTCAACCTCATGGGTTACCACAGGCGCCGGTACCGCTGTTTGTGTGGTTTTTAAAGATTCCAGTATACGCCGGGCTTCTGCTATTACCAGGTGCTTGCCGGGGTGCTGCTGCAGCCACTGGTCCCAGAAAGCCTCGTCCTCCTCACGCTTTTCGTATACCCAGCGTATGAAATCTTCGTCCAGCACAAAATCAGTAATATCATACAACCGGAAGTCTTTCATATCTATAAAGTTCCCGGAACCTGGCCGTTCTACTGTAAAAAAGGAAAATATTTTTTTGAAGAGGGATTAACGGGCTACAAACTCAGTATGCCACAGGTTACGCAGCTTCTGAATGGTTTCGTGCAGCAGGTTATATACTGACTGGCGGCTGATGCCCATTAGCTCTGCAATCTGCTCATGGTCCAGGTGCTGATAAAACTTCAGGTAGATCACCTCCTGCTGGCGTTTGGATAGCTGGGAAAGGGTACGTTTCAGCTTAGCAGCTTTTTCTTCAGATACCTGCTGATCTATGATCAGCTTTTCAATAGAAAACTCGTAAGAGAAATTATAAGCGGCCTGCAGATGTACCGGGCTGGCTTTTCGGTTATTATAATAAAGCGCCTTCAGCACCTTGTTCTTTACCGCCCGCAACAGGTAATACCTGATTGACAGGATAGCTGTAGCGCTATCACGCCTTTGCCACAGGCTGATAAACACTTCCTGGATACAATCCTTGATCATGGATTCATCGGGCGACAAACGGGCTGCATAATTATAAAGGTCCGTATAATACTGCTTCATGAGCAAGGCAAGCACCTGTTCATTGTTGCATTGCAGTTGTTGCAGCCAATAACTCTCTACCTGCGAAAGATCTTCTTTCATTGGCTAATTGTTCATAACGTAATAACCAAATTTAAGCATATTATGCAAATTATGACTGGATGCTACATTTTTCTATAGGCTTTCCCTTACCTTCTTAGGCAGGCTGGCCACTACCAGGTTATAAGAATCTTTAATCCACTCATACAGCAGCTTGTCTGAAATACCACCGCCATGGGTAACCACCGTGTTCCAGTGCTTTTTATTCATATGGTAGCCGGGTGTTACGCCATCATAGCGCTCCCGCAGCTCTACGGCATTTTCAGGATCGCACTTCAGGTTCACACTTTCAAATGCATTAATATCCGTTAAGGCAAACAGCTTTCCCATTACCTTATACACCAGGGTATCCGGGCCAAATGGAAATTCTTCTGTTACACCTTTCAGGCTAAGACAATATTCGCGGAACTGTTCAATATGCATATTACTAATTTACGATTTTAGAGCTGATGGAAAAATAGATCCACCCATCAATTAACAGGAAAACCAAAGGTCAAAAATTGTAAATTCAGCGCTTTAATCAAAATCTAAACCTTTTACACTTATGAGCAGACAGCTGTGGCTGGCCCTTGCCATCCTCCTTTTATTTCCGGCTTTTGCAAAAGCTATCAATGAAGACTCCCTGTGGGTGTATGAACATTATACCAAAAAAGAGGTGTACATCCCCATGCGGGACGGTAAGCGACTGTTCGCTTCCGTTTATCTTCCGAAAGATAACAGTGAAAAACACCCGGTGCTTATGACCCGCACGCCTTACAGCTGCGCACCTTATGGTGAGGATAAGTTCCGGCCCTTCTGGAAAAGCTATGTGCTGCAATACATGAAAGAGGGTTATATTTTTGTGATAGAGGACGTGAGAGGCCGGTGGATGAGTGAAGGCACTTTTATGGATGTACGCCCCTTTAACCCAAACAAAAAAGGTAAAAATGATATTGATGAAGCCAGCGATACCTATGACACCATAGACTGGCTTGTAAAGAACCTGGCCAATAATAACGGCAAGGTGGGCGTGTTCGGCATCTCTTACCCCGGGTTTTATAGTACCATGGCAGCTTTGAGCGGCCACCCTGCCTTAAAGGCGGTAAGCCCCCAAGCCCCGGTAACAGACTGGTTCCAGGGCGATGACTTTCATCATAACGGCGCTTTTTTTGTAATGGATGGATTCTCTTTTTACACTTCCTTTGGCAAACCACGCCCCCAGCCTACTACCGTGGAGCCAACCGATTTTGATTATTACACGCATGACAACTATAAATTCTATTTAGAGACAGGCTCCCTTAAGAACCTGGCCCGCTTGATGGGCGATAGCATTGCTTTCTGGAAAGACCTGTACGCACATCCAAACCTGGATGAATGGTGGAAAGCCCGTAATATACGCACGCACCTCAAAAACGTACAGCCGGCCATGTTAGAAGTAGGCGGTGTATTTGATGCAGAAGATTGTTTCGGCGCATGGAACACTTATAAAGCCATTGAAAAACAAAGCACCGGCACTAACAACCGTATTGTAATGGGACCCTGGTACCACGGGCAATGGGCGTCTAAAGACGGTACACATTTAGGCAATGTGCAGTTTGACAGCAATACCGCCGAATGGTACCAGCAGAACGTGGAGATACCCTTTTTTAATTATTACCTGAAAAACAAAGGCGCTGAGCCAAAGATTGCAGAAGCCACCATTTTTTTCACCGGCGAAAATCAATGGAAGCAATTACCGCAATGGCCGCCGGCCGGTATGCAGGCCCAACCCATTTTCCTGCAGGCCAATGGCAGGCTGGCTTTCACCAAACCCGCCAGCGCTAATAGCTTCAGTGAATACGTGAGCGATCCTGCTAAACCGGTACCTTATACAGAGGATGTACATTTTTCCCGCACCATTAATTACATGACGGACGATCAGCGTTTTGCCGCACGCCGCCCGGATGTGCTGGTGTTTGAAACGGATTCTTTAACGGAAGATGTTACCCTTGCCGGCCCGCTGCAGGCAGACCTGGTAGTAAGCACCACCGGTACAGATGCGGATTTTGTAGTAAAGCTGATCGATGTATTCCCGGATGATTTTAAATACGAAGAATCAGCAGCCAGCGAACATCGCCGGGTGCCCTCTTCCACCTATCCCATGGGTGGTTACCAGATGCTGGTACGTGGAGAAATTATGCGGGGCAAGTTCCGCAACAGCTTTGAAAAACCGGAACCTTTTGAACCCGGTAAACCTACTCCGGTAAAATTCAGCATGCCGGATGTAGCGCATACTTTTAAGAAAGGCCACAAGATCATGGTGCAGGTGCAAAGCAGCTGGTTCCCGCTGGTAGACCGTAACCCGCAAAAGTTTACAAATATTTACACCTGTGACGATAAAGATTTTCAGAAGGCTACCATTCGTATTTACCATGACGCGGAACATGCTTCCAGTGTGCAGCTGCCCGTAGTAAAATGAATAATTAAGAATGAATAATTAATAGAAAAGCGCTGGTGTAGCCAATAGCACCAGCGCTTTTCTAATTATCTGCCTTATTTTTCCCAGTGCAGCATTTCTACATACCCGGTAGGCTGCACGCTCATGTAGCCTGAAAAAGGATAGTCCAGGATAACGATCAGGTACATCACAATACCAATAAAAGACCCCAGCAGGGCGCCCAGCAGCACATGCAGCCTGATGTTCTCTATGTCCAGCATCATAGTGAATATCATTACAATTAAACCGCCTAACAATAAAGGGATCCACATTTCAATTGGTATGCCGGAACCGGCATCCAGCTGGCGTAAGCTGCGGTTGGTAGCCAGCTCATTTAAATGACGGAAGATCTCTGCAGAACGGGTATTTAAAGCCGGTGTTTGCGGGTTCATTTGCTCAATTACCTGGAACAGGTCGTCAAAGGCTTTTCTACTGCTGGCCGGCATCGGCTCCAGGCGGGCCATAGCAGGATATTCATCCTGTATTACAGTTTCAATAAAGTGCCGGTATACCTTTTTTACTTTGCGGGCGTCCAGCGTATCAGGATAATATTGAATATCACGGTACAGGCCTTTAGCTACACTAAACTCCATGTTGGCATGCTGGCCGGCATCATTAAAGCCATCCCACACCAAAAAAACCACAAAGGCCAGTAAAAGGCTGTATAAACCGCCGGCACAGGAAAATACATTACCGGTAACTTCATTGTGCGATTGCAATATGCGCATACGTACATATTTGCGGAAAAGATAAGTGCTGCCGGCCCCGGTAGCGGCAAAGAAAACGATCATGAGTACCAGCAATAAAAGCGGTGGAACGCCCAGCAGGGTATAGGACAATTGCATACGATAGTTAGATTAAGAGGGATAAAATAATTAATGATCAATTTGGCTATTTCGAGACCGGTAAATTACGAAAAAAGGGGGTAGGAGCACTTTTTTTAACAACCACACGTTATAGGTACTGAGCGGTACCGTAAGTAGCTATACGGCCGCTACCGCAGCTTATTCATTATTAATTCATTATTCCTTATCTTACTGCCTATATTTTAAAATTATGATCAGAAAATTCCTATTCCTGGGGGCGCTGGGCCTGGTAAGCTTCCAGGGCTTTGCACAAACAACCGCAAAGGCGAAACCTAAACCTAAAATGGCAACAGCCGCACCTGCTGCCTTAAAAACCAAACTGGATTCTGTGAGTTATGCCATTGGACAGGATATTGGCAACAGCCTGAAAGCACAGGGCCTGGATAACCTGAACACCACTTTGCTGATGAAGGCTATACAGGATGCCACCAAGAATCAAAAGCCATTATTAACAAAAGAACAATGTGATATGAGTATCAGTGATTATTTACAGAAACTGAAAGGCGAGAAATCTGCCAAGAATAAAGAAGCCGGCGAGCAATTCCTGGCTGCTAATAAAACCAAACCCGGCGTGGTAACCCTGCCCGATGGTTTGCAATACCAGATCTTAAAAGAAGGTACCGGCCCTAAGCCTACGGCTGCAGATAAGGTAAAAACGCATTACCACGGCACCCTGATAGACGGTACTGTATTTGACAGCTCTGTGGAAAGAGGACAGCCGGTGAGCTTCCCCGTAGGTGGGGTAATTAAAGGCTGGACAGAGGCACTGCAGCTGATGCCTGTAGGCTCTAAATGGCGCTTATTCATCCCCGCCGATCTGGCCTATGGCGACCGCCAGGCAGGCCCTAAAATTGGCCCCGGCAGCACGTTGATATTTGATGTGGAGCTGCTGGAGATAGAACAGAATTAATGTGCAGATATGCTAAAATGCAAATGTGCAGATGAGTTGAATAACTTATCTGCACATTTTATTTAAGGGCAATACAATTGCATATTAAAAGATCCGCTTCACCCGCTGTTCCAGCAGCATCAGATCTGCCAGTACCATAGCGGTTACGGATTCCAGCACTACGGGTACGCGCAAGGCAATACACAGGTCATGACGGCCTTTTACGCTAAAGCTCTCTACTTCCCCGCTTTTAATATTTAAGGTGTGCTGCTCTTTAGGTGTGCTGCTGGTAGGTTTTACCGCTACGCGGAATACCAGGGGATTACCATTGGTAATACCGCCTACTACGCCCCCAGCATGGTTGGTGGCTGTTTTGCCGGTAGCATCTAAAATGGGATCGTTATGTTCCAGGCCTTTCATGCGGGCAGCGGCAAAGCCGGCGCCAAACTCAATACCTTTAATAGCCGGTATAGAAAAAGCTGCATGTGCAATGCAGGATTCTACAGAGTCAAAAAAGGGTTCGCCCAGGCCAATAGGCAGGCCATCCACCACACACTCCACAATGCCGCCTACAGAATCTTTGGCGGCAATGGCAGCTTCCAGACCTTCTTCCGGATCAGCATACCCGCCTACTTCTTTTAAAGCAGCTGTTACCGTAATGTTGCTGCCTAAGATCTTTTTAGCAATAACACCGGCCGCTACCAGATTCAGGGTTAAACGGCCGCTGAAATGCCCACCACCGCGGTAATCTTCAAAGCCACCGAATTTCTGCGTAGCCACAAAATCGGCATGGCCCGGGCGGGGAAACTCGCGCAGCTTTTCATAATCTGCGCTGCGGGTATTATTGTTCTCAAATAAAATGGTAATGGGTGCGCCGGTAGTACGGTCGTTGAACACACCGGATTTAATGAATGGCAGGTCTTCCTCTTTCCGTGGAGTAGTGCCCCGGGCGCCGCCTTTACGCCGCTCCAGGTCCGGCAAAAAATCTTCCTGCTGTAAGGGAATACCTGCCGGCACTCCATCAATATTTACGCCCACACTGGCGCCATGTGATTCGCCAAAAACATTTACCCGGAATATTCGTCCAAAACCATTCATTACAATCTGATTTATAAGCGTAAGGAAAACATGCCTTCCCTGTTCAACCGCCCCTTAATTATTAATTCTTAATTTTTAATTCTTCGCTACGAACTGCTGCGCCGATCTTCTGCAAATGTTCGAAAAATTCAGGATAGGATTTGTTAATCGCTTCTGCATTTTCAATGCTTACCGGCTTATCGGCTGTTAAAGCAGCTACTGCACAGGCCATAGCAATACGGTGATCGTTATGGGAATGTACGTGTGCACCTTTAATGCCGGTACCGCCATAGACCAGCATATCATCGCCCTGCAGGTCAATACGGATGCCCATTTTGCCAAACTCCTGCTGCAGAGTAATACCACGGTCGCTTTCTTTATGCGCCAAGCGGCTTACGCCTTTTATTTTCGTAGTGCCTTTACAGTTAGCAGCCAAAGCTACCAGCGGCGGAAACAGATCCGGGCAATCTGTGGCATCAAATTCAAATGCTTCCAGCTTACCTTTTTCTACTATGATGGTAAAAACGCCCGGCAGCATGTGTGCGCCTGCTTTTTCCAGCGCTTCCAGGATGGCTTTATCGGATTGTGCAGACTGTGTGTTCAGGTGGTGTACTTCTGCCTTACCGGCTACTGCTGCTGCTACCAGTAAAAAGGCGGCGCCGCTCCAATCCCCCTCTACGGTATATTCACCGGCGCGGTAAGTTTGTTTCTTTCCAAAATGAAAAGTTTCAAAGTTGTGCTGCTCCACCTTTACGCCAAACTGCTCCATCAGCTGCAGCGTAAGCGCAATGTAAGGTTTGCTTTTCAGGTCTGTTACGGTAATCGTGGCATCTTCTGCTACTGCACCAAAGGCCATTAACAGGCCGGTGAGGAACTGTGAGCTGAGTGAGCCATCAATCGTAATATTCTTTGGCTGTAAAGGGCCTTTGATGTGTAAAGGCAGCTTACCCTGGCGGGTGCTGCATTCCACGCCCAGCTGCGGCAGCACGGCTTCAAAGAAATCCATAGGCCGCGTGGTGAGGCTGCCATGCCCTTCAATGGTAATGGCAATATCTGCCAGCGCTGCAATGGGTGTAAACATGCGGATGCCTAAACCGGATTCCCCGCAGTTAATGCTGTCATAAAAAGGTTTTACGCCATTGCTGGTGATCTCTATATCTTCTGCTTCGCGCTTTATTTTGGCGCCCAGGTTTTCGGCTACTTCCAGTGCTGCCAGGCAATCATTGCTTAAGCCGGGGTTATGGATAACCGTTTTCCCCTTGCTTAGCAAAGCCGCTGCCACAGCACGCTGCATAGCGCTTTTTGATGGGTTGGCAGTAACGGTGCCTTTTATTTCACCTGGTGATACGATGACTTGCATATTTTTCCTTTTTGATGGCGGAAGCAACAGCGGCTGCTTCCTGTTTACAGTTCTTGCAACAATTGTTTCAGCTGCTCAATAGGTACCGGTTTTGTTACGGCTTTGCCAAGGGATTCCAGCAGCACAAAGTGGATCACATCTTTCTCGCGTTTTTTATCCAGCTTAAAAATGTCAAATACTTTATCCTTGTTGGAGGTAAGCGTTACCGGCAGCTGGTAGTCGTTCACTAAGCGCATCAGGCGGTTGGTTTCCTCTGCCGGCAGGCCGCTTAGCTTTTCCGATATTTTGGCAGCAGCTATCATTCCAATGGCTACTGCTTTGCCATGCGCTATGTTCTCAATCTTTTCCACGGCATGTCCCAGCGTATGGCCAAAGTTAAGGAAGCGGCGTATCCCTGTTTCAAACTCATCTTCCTGCACCACTTTGGTTTTCAGCTCGACAGAACGTTCTACCAGGTGTTCAAGAATATCTACGTTGCGCTCCAAGGCTTTATCACGGTTCTCTTCCAGGAAGTTGAACAGGTCTGCATCCAGTATGCAGGCATACTTAATGATCTCTGCAAAACCATTATGCCACTCCTCATCCGGCATGGTGGCCGGCAAGGTGTAATCAAACAAAATGAATTGCGGCTGGTTAATGGTGCCCAGCAGGTTCTTGTGGTGGCCATGGCTAATGCCGTTCTTACCACCCAAAGAAGCATCTACCTGCGCTAACAGCGTAGAAGGCACAAAACCAAACGGAATGCCCCGCATGTAAATGCTGGCAGCAAACCCCGTAAGGTCTGTGAGCATCCCCCCGCCAATACCTACCAGCATAGTTTTGCGATCGGCTTCCAGCTCTATGAGCCCGTTCACGATCTGCTGCACTACCTCCATGCTCTTGTTCTCTTCCCCATCGGGTATCACCAGCTTTTTCCAGCCGGGTAACCGTTGTCCATGAAATTGATCTACGTTTTCGTCCATCACCAAAATGGTCCTGGACATATCCACATAATTACCCAGTTGTGTAAGTTGCTCACCCAGGTAATAGGTGGTAGTGCTTTGCTGGAATTGGTATTTGAGTGTTTTCATATGTTTGATTGAGCGGAAAGCAGAAAGCCAAAAGCAGAAAGCCGATCGCTTTATGCTTTATGCTTTGCGCTTTTAGCTTTACGCCTTGTGATCGTCATTCATTACACGGTTCTGGCGGTTAATGGATTCCAGGTGCACGGCATCAAAGTATTTCAGGATGAAATCTTTGGTAAGGCCCAGCTTATCACCCTTTTTGATGCTGCGGTCCAGGATCTCGTTCCAGCGGTTGGTTTGCAGAATGGTGATGTTGTTCTCTTTCTTGTACATCCCTATTTTCTCTGCTACCTTCATACGGTTGCCTAACAGCAGCATGATCTCATCATCTATCTGGTTGATCTGCGCACGCAGTTTTTCCAGGGCAGTATTGAAATCCTTCTGGTCGGTACGCTCATGACGCCATACAATACCATCCAGTATTTCAGCCAGTCTTTCCGGTGTTACCTGCTGTTTGGCATCGCTCCATGCATTATCAGGATCCACGTGTGTTTCCAGCATCAGACCATCGTAATCCAGGTCCACTGCTTCCTGCGCAATTTCCTGCAGAATATCGCGGCGGCCGCCAATGTGGCTGGGATCACAGATCATGGGCAAACCGGGCATACGGCGTTTCAGCTCAATAGGCAGATGCCACATGGGTGCGTTACGGTATTCAGTATTGCCATAGCTGGAGAAACCACGGTGTATTAAACCTACTTTGGTAATACCTGCTTTCTGGATACGTTCTACTGCACCAATCCACAGCTCCAGGTCAGGGTTAATGGGATTTTTGATCAGCACTGTAGTATCCACACCTTTCAACGCATCAGCTACTTCCTGCACAGAGAAAGGATTTACAGTGGTACGGGCGCCTACCCACAGAATGTCTACCCCGAAATGCAGCGCATCTTCCACCTGTTTACCGGTAGCTACTTCTATAGCAACCGGCATGCCGGTTAGCTCCTTGGCTTTTTGTAACCAGGGCAACCCCTTGGTGCCAATACCTTCAAAAGAACCGGGACGTGTACGCGGTTTCCAGATACCGGCGCGTAATACATCTACCTTACCGGTTTTAGCCAGCGCCAGCGCAGTGGCCAGCGTTTGTTCTTCTGTTTCTGCGCTGCAGGGCCCTGAAATGATCAGCGGCTTTTTGTCAGATGACGGGTCAGCGAATTTCGTTTTTGCTAAGATCTGTTCCATGTGTGTGTTTTTGGCTAAACGCTGAAGGCTTAATGCTGAACGCTGTTTGTGTTATTTGCCAAGCCTTTGCGCTTACGGATTTTTTAATTTTTGTTTATGTTAGTGCCACTTGCTTTTGCGTGAAGCGTTCAGCATGCAGCGTTTTGCTTATTTTAAAATCTTTCTGATCTTATTTGATTTCTGGATCAGCTTATAAAAGGCATCGTAATCTTCTTCTTCCAGCAGCTGTTTCATTTGCTGCAGCTGATGAATATGTTCATCCAGCACATCCAGCACATTATTACGGTTATGTTTGAAGATAGGCACCCACATATCCGGTGAGCTTTTTGCCAAACGTACGGTTGATTCAAAACCACCGCTGGCCAGCTCAAAGATCCGCCCCTGCTCTTTTTCCTTCTTTAACACTGTAAGCGCCAAAGCAAAGGAGGTGATGTGGGAGATATGGGATACATAGGCCGTGTGCAGGTCGTGCTCCTCAGCATTCATATACACCAGGCGCATTTGTAAAGCATCTACCAGCGTTTCTATTATTTCCAGCGCATCTTCATCACTGTTCTTTACATCACACAACACCATAGTGCGGTTAGTAAACAAATTGGGTATAGCTGCTTCCGGCCCGGAATACTCCGTGCCGGCCATGGGATGGGCCGCTACAAAACGACCTCTGTTGGGATGACCGGCAACGAGTTCTAAGATTTTTTTCTTGGTAGATCCCACATCCATGATCACATGTTGTGGCTGTACTTTATCCAGCATGGCGGGCAGCAGCTGCATTAATGCATCTACCGGTATGGCCAGTATAATTAACTGCGCCTGCTGCATAGCTTCATCCAGGGTGGCCGCTGCATCAATAAGCTTTAAGTCCAGCGCTTTTTTTATGTTCTGCTCCTGCTGGTCCACGCCGATCACCCGGCTGGCCATACCCTTCTCTTTCAGGCTAATTGCCAGTGATCCTCCGATTAATCCTACACCTATTATAGCTACGACCATGTTTTACCTTTTGCTTTTTACTTTTTTACTTTTTCCTTGATCCGGTCAATGGCTTCCTGGAACACGGCTTCGTCTTTGCACAGGCTTACGCGGATGTAGTTGTTACCGTTACTGCCAAAGATGCCGCCGGGAGTGATGAATACATGTGCCTTTTGCAGTATTTCATCTGTAATGGTATAACCGTCTTTTGCACCAGCTGGTATCTTAGCCCATACAAACAGGCCTACCTGTTTGGTATCGAAAGTGCAGCCCAGCAGCTCCAGCAGCTCAAATACTTTTTTGCGGCGGCCGCGGTAAATGGTGTTCAGCTCATTATACCAGTCCTGCCCCAGCTCCAGCGCTTTTACAGCAGCCATTTGCACAGGCTGGAACATACCGGAATCCATATTGCTTTTAAAACGCAGCACTTCATTGATCCAGGCAGCCTTACCAACCAGCATGCCTACACGCCAGCCGGCCATATTGGATGATTTGCTGAGTGAATTCAGCTCCAGCACCACATCTCTGGCCCCTTCTACCTGCAACAGGCTTTCGGGTTTATCGTTCAGGATAAAGCTGTACGGGTTATCATGGCAAATGAGGATGTTATGCTTTTTTGCAAACGCTATTAATGCTTTTGCAAAGTTAGTATTAGTAACTGCGCCGGTAGGCATATGCGGGTAGTTCACCCACATCAGCTTTACCTTGCTCAGGTCTTTTTTGGATAAAGCATCCAGGTCAGGCAGCCAGCTATTTTTTTCTTCCAGGTCGTAATCCACTACGGTAGCGCCACTCAGCTGCACGGCAGAGCGGTAGGTGGGATAACCGGGATTAGGCACCAGGGCTTCATCCCCTTCCTGCAGATAGGTCATGCAAATATGCATGATACCTTCTTTGGAACCTATCAGCGGCAGCACTTCCGTATCTGCATCCAGGCTTACGCCGTAAAAACGGTTATACCAGTTAGCCATGGCTGTGCGCAGGGCCGGTATGCCTTTGTAACCCTGGTAGGCATGGGTATTAGGCTTTTGCGCATACTCATTTAAAGCGGCAATTACAGAAGCATGCGGCGGCAGGTCCGGGCTGCCAATGCCCAGGTTAATAACGCTGGCGCCGGCCTTGTTCATCTCGTCTATTTCGCGCAGCTTTTTTGAAAAGTAATACTCTTCTGTATGCTGTAATCTTTTGGCTACCTGTATGTTCATAAATTAATGCGTTATTCCTTTTTTATAAACACCTAACACCTTCAGGTGTTCGGTTAATGGCGTAATGTGTTCCAGGCCTTTGTTAAACAGGTCCAGGCTTTCAAATTCCATATCCGCGTGAAAGTAGTAGGTCCACTCTTTGGCTGGTATGGGAAAAGACTGCAGCTTGGACAGGTTAATGCCGGCATCTGCAATTTTAGTAAGCACCTTTGCCAGGCTTCCCCTGTCATGGGAGGTTTGGAAGTATACTGATGCTTTGTTGGCATCCGGCTCCGGGGCAGTACCATTGCGGGAAATAGCCAGGAAACGGGTATAATTATTTTTAGCAGTATGAATGTTGGGAGCAATAATATCCAGCCCAAACAGGTCGGCAGCCAGCTTACCTGCAATGGCAGCGGTGCTTTTCAGCTTTTTCTGTGCTACGTGTTTGGCGCTGAGGGCTGTATCTTCTGTTTCCACCAGCTTAATATGCGGGTACTTTTCCAGGAAATCCATGCATTGCAGCAATGCCATAGGATGGGAATGTACTTCGCGTATATCCTCCAGCGTTTGGCCGGGCAATACCATCAGCTGTTGTTTGATCTGCAGGTATACTTCCCCGTTAATGTGCAGGCCTGAGTTCTTCAGCAGGCTGTAATTCGGTAAAATGCTGCCTGCAATAGAGTTCTCGATGGCCATTACACCTGCATCTACACCGGGTTGTTGTTTTACTTTTCTTACCAGCTCCGCAAAGGAAGCGCAGCACTCCACCGTTGTTTGCTTACCGTAATAACTCTGTGCCGCTATCTGGTGAAAAGATCCTTCAAAACCCTGTATTGCTATATTCATCGTTGTATAATTGCTGTTGTTATGTTGTTTTGTATATGGCCATAAAAAAAGGGCCCCGGAGGAGCCGGGACCCTTTTTTTGTAACTGGTTTATATTTTTTTAGTTATTACAAAAGAGTCCCGGCCTTCTCCACGTAAAAGAAGAAAAAGAAAAAGTAGTAAAAGTAAAAACCGGAACGACGCTGTAACATTGCTATTATTTTAAATAAGAAAGGCCTCCATTTTCAGGAGGCCCTTTTGCTAGTTTCTTTTATATTTTGATACTTACAAACGACCTCCTATTTCCGGAACCAGAAATAATAAAAACCATAAAAGTATCCAAAGGTCGCAGTGCGTATCATATTGTATGATTGTTTGCCCGACAAAAATACACCGTGCTTTTTATTATCCAAGCACCGGCACTAAAAATTACATTTTATTCAATAAAAGAGAGCAAAAGGCAGTTTTCATTCAAAAAAACAAGCAGAAAAGGGCATGGTTTAGGAGGAAATGGCTTTTATAAGTGCGTAGAAAACAGATAGTTGTATTAGCAATTATTTTTGAATGGGGGTTGTTGGTCCATGGTCCATAGTCGATGGTCCATTGCCTGCTGCAAGAAGATGGGTCGTAAATGGAAGGTAAGTTTCCAGCTGTCTTGCCCTGTAAATACTTAAAGGCTATGGACTATGAACCATCGACCACGGACTACTGCGTGGAGGTGGGTCTTAAATGGAAAGGCAGGCTTCTCAGCTGCCTTATCCCGTAATACTTTAATGTGTTAAAGAAATGGACTATGAACCATCGACCATTGCCTACTACATGGAGGCTGTTAATAAAGGGAAGGCATGCTTTCCAGCGGCCGGCCCAATTACGCAGCACTTATAATGCGCCAATGCTATGGGTATGGGCCCTGGACCAGGGCGCGGTACTAAATAGAAAAGCAGGCTTCCCATCCACCTGCCTTATCCCGTAATACCTATAAATGCGCTAAAGGCCACGGACTATGGACCATCGACTATGGACTATCAACCAACAATCCACAAAAAAAACCGTCCCGCGGTTAGCGGAACGGCCTTTTTATAGAAACCTTTTTTGCTTACTTAATTATTTCATTTTGCTAGTGTCAGCAGCAACTGAATCAACAGCTTGTTTAGCTGAATCAGCAACAGCGTTAACAGCAGAATCAGCAGAAGCAGCAGTAGAATCGATAGATTCAGTTGCAGCGTTTGCAGTAGAATCAGTAGTTTCAGAACCGGTACCGGAACCGCAAGCTGTTACAAATAAACCGAAAGCCAGTGCTAAGAAGCTAATTTTCAGAATGTTTTTCATCGTACAATGATTTTAAGGTTTTGGAAATATTTCTTCTTTATACCCGGTTCGGAAAAAGGTAACCCATCTTTTAAAAAAAATTTTTTTTGCTACTTTGGGTTACCAAAAGCACATAATAGTATTAAATAAGTGAGTGACCATCTAAACATAGCAAGGGACAGAGAATTACTGCAAGGATTGGCCCGTAATGACGACAAATCGCTGGAAATCATTTATTTGGAGAATTTTCCGGTGATCCTGAGAATGGTGCAGCAGAATAACGGGTCAGATGATGACGCCAAAGATCTTTTCCAGGAGGCAATGATCATATTATATGAAAAGGTGCAGCAGGGCGATTTTGACCTGTACAGCAAGCTAAAAACCTTTTTATATGCCGTATGCCGGCGCCTGTGGCTGAAAAAATTACAGGGTAATACCTGGATCGGGCTTTCCGACCACATCGAGGAAACCCTGCCGCTGGAAGATACCATGGAGGAACATGAAAAAAGGGACGAGCAGTTCCGCATCATGCAAAAATCCATGGGCAGCCTTGGAGAGCCCTGTAAAACCCTGTTAGCTGATTACTACCTGCATAAACGATCCATGCAGGACATTGCAGAAAAGTTTGGCTACACCAACGCGGAAAACGCCAAGAACCAGAAGTATAAATGCCTCATGCGGCTTAAAAAGCTGTTCTTTGACCAATATAACGATACCAAGTAACCAATTAATACATCCACATCATTAAAACTATAAAGGAGCGGTGATGAAAGATCAGATACAATTATTACAGGAAATAGAAAGCTACCTGGAAGGGCAGCTCAGCGATGCTGAAAGGGCATCTTTTGAGGCGCGCCGCCAGGCCGACCCTGTGCTGAACGCACAGGTAGAGGAGCAGCAGCTATTCCTGCAAACTTTACAACAATACGGCCGCCGCACAGAGCTGCAGCAGCAAATGGACCGTATCCACGAACATATAGCCACCCCAAAGCCTGCTAACGTAGTGCCTATACGTAAAAGCACCTCGTACCCCCGCAGGCGTACCATCACCAATCTGGCTGCAGCAGCCTGTATAGCGCTGGTAACCTCCCTGAGCACCATTGCCATTATGCAAAGGGCTGCCAAACAAAAAACTACCGCACAATATGAGGATGTAAGAAGGGTGCTGAATAATATTCAACGCTCCCAGAATGCGCTGATCAATAATATGAACAGCACCAGCAAAAAAGCACCGGCTAACCCCGGCACTTACGGCGGTACCGGTTTTGCCATCTCAACCAACGGTTATATTATTACCAACTATCACGTAGTACAGGGCGCCGATTCATTATACGTACAGAATAACAAAGGCGAGGCTTACAAAGCCACCAGCATTTTTGAAGATATATCCAGCGACCTGGCCATTCTTAAAATAGCTGACAGCACTTTTAAGAGCCAGCCCCTGCCCTACCAGCTGAAACCGCAGCCGGTGAACCTGGGTGAAGAAGTATTTACCATGGGCTACCCGCGGGATGAAATTGTGTATGGTAAAGGTTACATCAGCGCACAAACAGGCTTTAACGGGGATACGGTAGCCTACCAGGTATCCATTCCGGTGAACCCCGGTAACAGCGGCGCTCCGCTGATGGATAGCGAAGGCAACATAGTAGGTATTATTACCGGCAAACAAACTACCTCAGACGGAATTGCCTTTGCAGTGAAATCAGCCCATCTGAAACGCCTGCTGGATGAAATGCCAAAGGAAAAGCTACCCCGCCGGGAATGGACCCGCAAAAGCGCTCACCTGGAAAGCATGAGCCGTATAGACCAGATCAAGAAGCTGGAAGATTTTGTGTATATGGTGAAGGTGTATAATTAATGTGCCGCTGAGCTTAAAATGACAATTGGCCTTAGATTAAATACAAAGGCTACACTCTTAAAATAGTGTAGCCTTTTTTTATTGTTTATGTGTGCCACATGTGGCACACTTTTATTTCTTCCATCCCCGGTACTTATCCGTGATCCAGTAGATCAGGTCTTCCTGGCGCATCATACGCATGGCGTCATAGCTGGGGTAATTATCGTGCATAAAGTGCTGCAGGGAATCGCCTTTAAGGCCGGTAACCTGGCTTACCAGCAGCGGTGTATAACGGGAATCTATATACTTTTCTTCCTCTGCCTTTGCATATATTTCCTTGAACTTTCTTTTTTGTTTTTCCTTACGGGAATAGCGGGTAAAAGGACTAAAGGTGAGTCCAAAACCTTGCGGGGTATTACCGCCGGCCAGAGGTTTATTTGCTTTATCCAGTATGAACCCGTATTGCTCGCGGCGGGCTATGGAATCCGCCTGGTAAGGCGTGTACTTGGCGGTTACTTCTACGCTGTGCAACATCTTGTTCTCTACCTCCAGCTGTATATTCTGTGTAACCGTAGCGTTAGTAGATGCTTCTACCACCAAACTATCTGTTCTGTAACCAATAAAAGTAAAAAGGATCAGGTCATGGGGTTTAACGTTTATGCGGTAAAAGCCGCCCTGGTCTGTAGTAGCTCTTTTGCCCGTAGTTTTGTTGATAATGGAGGCATAGGGTAATACCAGGTTGTTATCCTTGTCCGTTAACTGACCGGTAAGGGTGATCTGGGACTGGGCCCTCACCTGCTGCACCGCCAGCAGCATAACACTACAAAGTAATAATGCGCTGAGGTATTTGATTGTATACATATTAATTGGTTTCAGAAAGGTCATATTAAGAGGCAAGTATATGCTAAACAAAGTAAGTAACAAGTTGTTAAAAAAAATAAAAAATCCTCCCGGGTACAGGAGGATTTTTTATTACCGGGAAAATAATCCCTTAAATAAGGCCGGTATTATCTTAACAGGTCTATTACTTCTTCACGGGTTTTACCCAGCTTCTTCTGCAGGTTACCTATTAACCGGTCTTCCTGGCCTTCTTCATATAACAGGTCATCATCTGTAAGATCTGCATATTGCTGTTTTAAACGGCCTTTAATATCATTCCATGTTCCTTTGATCTGTAACGTATCCATAACATTCTGATTTATGTGAACAATTAGGTTATACAGGAATGAAAATCCAAAGACTATGCCAGCCGTACCTGTATGCGGGTAGTAAAGGTTTGCTCCCCGCCCGGCGGCAGCTGCTGCAAATGCATGCCGTTATTAAAGGTATTGGGTGGAGCACTGAGGTTTTCTATGGCAATACTGTGGCGGTGCGGCGGTATGTACACCTGCAGAACGGGATAATTGTGATCCGGGTAAAAGTCAATGGCTATGCGCTGCTGCGGATCAAATAAGGTACATAATGGGCCGGGTTGTGTGAAATGCAGCAGAAAGGAATTATCCAGCTGCACACCTTTCAGCAGTTGAGGCCGCAAATAATCTTTACAGGGTAATAATTGACCAGTGGGTACCAGCTGCTCATTAAATTCCACTATTTGTTGCGATGCAAACTGTAGCTCCAATGCATCCACCGGGGTGCCGGTAGTAAAATAGGGATGCCAGCCGTCCATTACAGGTATGGCCGTGCCCGCATGATTAATGAGCGTAGTACTAATAGATAAGGTATAGTTAGACTGCAGGCTGTACCGCACCCGGCAGTCATATGCAAAGGGATAACCGGGATCTGTGCCTTTATAGCTATACTGCAGTACCAGGGCGGCTTCCCGCTCATTGGTAATGGTTTCCAATACGGTAAATGCTGCATCATATAACAAACCATGAATGGCATGGCCGGAAGGCGCTAAGCGGCTAAGCTGGTAAGCCTCATCCTGCCATTTATATTGCCCGTATGGAATGCGGCAGGCATAAGGGCTGAGCTTTACGCCTTTGAAACTTTTGGTAAGCTGTTGCTGCTGCTCTTCCAGGTTTTTATAATTATCTATTATGTTCAGGGGTTGCCCGTTATGCGGAATGGTAAAGGCATGCAGGGCGGCGCCCAGGGAAGGGATTATTTCTACCTGTGTATTATTTGCGGTATCCTGCAGGGCAACAATGTCAAAACCATTTTGCTGAAAAGTGTGAATATGAAATGCCATGTAATTCAAAATGTAGCCGAATTTACCCAAACTGGTACATATCTTTATATATTGTTAAAAATTTGCTGAATCTATGTCCGAAACAAAACCTGAAGTTTGGTTACGCGGCCCGATAGATGGGGTACCGGCATTATTACAACCGGTAGCGCATGCCTTGTTACAGGCACAGGAAGAGATACATGTACTGCTGCAGGACTTCCCTGCTGATAAGCTGTGGGAGCGGCCTGCAGGTGTAGCTTCTGTAGGTTTTCACCTGCAGCACCTTACCGGTATGCTGGACCGCCTGTTTACCTACGCCAACGGGCAAACGCTTTCCAAACAACAGCTGCAATACTTAATAGCAGAAGGCGCTGCCAATGAAAATATAACAGCCGCACATTTACTGCATGCATTTGATATGCAGGTAACCCATGTGCTCACCATCTTAAAAAATACAGACGAAAAAACTTTAACAGAAGCAAGAACGGTTGGGCGCAGCCAGCTGCCCTCTACCCTGCTGGGCTTAATGTTCCATGCGGCAGAGCATACCATGCGGCATACCGGCCAGCTGCTGGTAACGGTAAGGGTTATACTATCATAAATAAACGGGTTCGCCCAGCGCGGGTATTAACATGGCTGCTGCAAGCCCATTGGCCCCGGCGGCCTGCTGCAGCTGCTGCACCGGGTAGTACAACGGTTCATCAGACAGGTCAAAGGTGCCATAGTGCATGGGAATAAGCCGTGCAGCCTGCAGGTCTTTAAAAGCCAGTAAGGCATCTGTGGGAGATTGATGATTTACATGCATGAACCATTCCGGCTCATAAGCGCCAATGCCTAATAACGCATAACTGAATGGGCCAAAAACCTGCGAAGCCAGCTTGTAGTGCCCGTTATAACCACTATCCCCGCCAAAGTAAATACTGGTTTGCCCACTCTTAATCACAAAGCCACCCCATAAATGTTTGTTGGTATCAAATGCGCCCCGCTTAGCCCAATGCCGGGCAGGTACAAAATATACAGCCAGGCCGCTTTCATTGGTTTGGTATTGCTGGTACCAGCCGGCGGTTTGCATACGTACATTTTGGCCCCATCCTTTTAGCAAGGCATCCATATGTAAACCGGTAAGCACCTGTATCTGCGGGTTATTGGCGAATACTGTTCCCAAACTTTGTTTATCACAATGGTCCCTGTGATCGTGGGACAAGAGCAGATAATGAATACCTTTTAACAGCTGCGGATCAAGCGGGAAAGGAGACACCCGTTTGTTGAACAAAATGTTGCCAAAAACAGGATCTGTAAGAAAAACAGTTTTATGTAAACGGATGTAAAACGTGCAGTGCCCCAGCCATACAATGCAATCCTGCTCATTATTGAGCCAGGAAAGATCCGTACTGATGTTGGGCTGATAGCGGGTACGTTTCTCCTGCTTAAAAGGATTTTTTTGCAGCTGCCATTTAAGCACTTCCCACAGCGTTGTTATGTAAGGGTGCTCTATGTTCCGGAACCTGCCGCGATCATCTACCGGCGTGCCCTGCCAGTCCGGCGAGGGCGGTATTGTATTTAAAAGCGGGTTACTCAGGTAAGGCATGTTATTAAAATTACTGCATTCCCTGCAGCCATTCCGCATAAATTTCCTGGTACTGTGCCTGCCCTGCGTCCGGCTCTACGGTTGCAATACATTCCATTCCCTTAAACGCATCTTCCAGGGAATAACAACCGGCGCCTACACCGGCTGCACGGGCAGCACCCTGCGCACCATCAGTATTATACAACTCTATTACTACGTTTAATGTGTTGGCAAATACCTGGCGGAACAAGGGGCTCAGGAACATATTGGCATGGCCTGCCCTTACGCGCTGAATGTTCATTTGCATCTGCGTCATAATATCCACTCCGTAACGCAGCGCAAACACAATACCTTCCTGTGCGGCACGCAGCAGGTGCTCTTTATGGTGAATATTAAACTGCAGGTTCTTAACAGATGCACCGCTATCAACATTAGCCAGGATACGTTCTGCACCATTACCAAAAGGATAAATGCGCAGTCCGTCTGCACCTACAGGGGCTTTGCCGGCCAGGATATTCATTTCGTTATACGGCAGGTTGCCGGTCATGCTTCTGAGCCAGCTGTTTAAAATGCCGGTACCGTTCAGGCACATGAGCACACCATTACGTATATCTGTTTCCGTATTATTCACATGTACAAAAGTATTCACGCGGCTTTGCTCATCATACGCGATCTGGTCATGCACGGCGTACACTACACCGGATGTACCGGCTGTGGTGGCGGCTTCCCCGGGTTGTAACACATTCAGGGAAAATGCATTGTTGGGCTGATCGCCGGCGCGGTAAGTAACCGGTATACCAGGCGCCAGGCCCAGTAGTTTGGCAGCAGCTTCCGTAAGCTTGCCCTGCAAACCAAATGTGGGTACAATGTTGGACAACAGGGAGCGGTCTATTTTATAATAGTCCAGCAGTGACTGTGCTATACCATTCCCCGCAAAATCCCAGAAAATACCTTCTGAAAGGCCGGATACGGTGGTGCAGGCTTCGCCGGTGAGACGCATGGCTATGAAATCGCCGGGCAGCATGATCTTGTGAATGCGCTCATACAGCTTAGGCTCGTTTTCCTGCACCCAGTGCAGCTTGGAAGCCGTGAAGTTACCGGGTGAGTTCAGCAAATGTTCCAGGCAATACTCGTGCCCCAGCTGTGCAAATGCTTTGTTACCGATATTCACCGCACGGCTGTCGCACCAGATAATAGAAGGGCGCAGTACCTGCTGGTCTTTATCCACACATACCAAACCATGCATCTGGTAAGCAATACCAATACCGGCTACGGTATGGCCGTCAAACGGCTGCTGCTTTTGCAGCAAATGGGTAGCGTGCTGCACCTCCTGCCACCAGCGTTCGGGATCCTGCTCTGCCCAACCGGCCTGCGGCGCCTGCATGGGCATTTCCTGTGCCGGGCTGGTGGCTGTAGCTACACAAATACCGCTGTCAGCATCCAGCAAAGCGGCTTTTACAGAAGAGGAACCTATATCGTAACCAAGTAAATACATGCGTGAGAATTAAGAAGTAGGAAGAAAGAAGTAGGATGTATGAAACAGCGCGGCGCCAGATCTTACATCCTACTTGCTATTATCAGTTTATAATAACTATTACCAGAATACTGTGTATAAGGCGGCCAGGATACCACATACCAAAATAGCGCCTACGGCAAATGTACCGGATGTTTTGAACATGGAACCATCTACTTCCAGGCCTTTCGGGTTGTTCTTGCTCTTAGGATCCAGTAAGGTCATTACCACCATAATGGCCACGATCACTACAAAGATCCAGCCCATACGATCCAGGAAAGGCATTGACGGCATAGTGAATTTAATAACGATGGATAAGGGAATGGACAACAGCGCACCGGTTAATGCTGCGGCTGAAGTAGTCCGCTTCCAGAAGAAGCCCAGTATGAAGATGGCAAATACACCCGGTGAAATGAACCCGGTATATTCCTGGATGTACTGGAAGCCCTGATCCAGGTTGCTGAGCTGCGGCGCTACCACCACGCCGATAATGCAGGCTACGATGATGGCTATACGCCCTACATTCACCAGCTGCTGCTCTGTTGCATCTTTCTTGAAATAATGACGGTAAATATCCAGCGTAAAAATAGTGCTGATACTATTGGCCTTACCAGCTAGGGAAGCCACGATAGCCGCGGTTAAGGCTGCAAATGACAACCCTTTTAAACCTACAGGCAGCAAATTCAATAATACGGGATAGGCATGATCCGGTTTAATAACGCCGGCAGCATCGGTCATTTCTGACTGGAACACACCGTTCTTATATAATACGTAAGCTGCAATACCGGGCAGCACTACGATCACAGGCATTAACAGTTTCAGGAAAGCGGCAAACAGGATGCCTCCGCGGGCGGTTTTCAGATCCGCACCTAATGCACGCTGTGTAATGTACTGGTTACAGCCCCAGTAGTTCAGGTTCACGATCCACATACCACCGATCAATACGGCAATACCAGGCAATTCATTATAGTGCGGGTTAGATTTGTCGAAGATCATGTGAAAATGTTCAGGCGCCAGCTTACGCAGCATGCCTACACCAGCCATCACCCCATCACCGCCAAAATGGTTGGCTACCAGGTTCAGCGCCAGGTAAGTAGTGGCCAGGCCTCCCAGGATCAGGAAAAATACCTGGATCACATCCGTATACCCGATCACCTTCATACCACCCAGTGTAATGAACACTGCAAAAATGGCGAGCCCCCAAACGCAGGTGGTGAAGCTGAAACCTGAAATGGTTTGCACTGCCAGCGCGCCCAGGTACAGGATGGATGTAAGGTTCACGAAGATGTACAGCAAGAGCCAGAACACCGCCATTACAGTAGCCACCCGGTTATCATACCGCTGGGAAAGGAATTGCGGCATGGTGTAGATCTTATTTTTTAGATATACCGGTATAAAAAAGATGGCAACGATCACCAGCGTGGCGGCAGCCATCCATTCATAGGTAGATATTGCCAGGCCCATGGCAAAACCGGAGCCGGACATACCAATAAATTGTTCTGCGGAAATATTAGAGGCGATCAATGATGCACCAATGGCCCACCAGGTCAGTGATCCCTCTGCCAGGAAGAAATCTTTTGTATCAGCGGTGCTCTTCTTTTTCTTTCTATAGATGTAAAATCCATAACCGGCTACGATAAAAAAATACACCAGGAACACGGCGTAATCGAGGAACTGTAGACTCTTTTGCATAAATGGTTTAACGTGGTAATTGAATAATTCTTATCCATATACCGGGTTGGTGATCGATAAAAAAGCGGATGAATATAGTAAAGAAAGCTGAAAGCGCAAAGTTGAAAGCGCAAAGCTCCGAAATTGATACGTATTGCCTGAATGCTGAGATGATTTGAGTACCCTTTGTGTTCATGCATTAAGCTTTGCGCTTTATGCTTCCCCCAGCATCATTTGCGCCAGCTGCTGCGCTACCTCGCTGCCGATAGCTACTCCCATACCGCCCATGCGCACACCCAGGAAAACGCGGCTGCTAAAGGGTTTAAGCAGGGGTTGCTTGCTGGCGCCAAAGGCCATAATACCCGCCCAGCGGCCGGCAATAGTAAAGGAGCGGCCCGGGAGGATAATGGTACGCAGCTTTTCTTCCAGCACCTGTTGTATACGATCATTCAGCTCAAAAGCCGTGGTAGTTTCCCCGGTAAAGTCCAGGTTGCGGCCACCGCCAAATAATACCCGGCCTTCCAGCTCGCGGAAATAAAAATAGCCCTCATCCATATGAAAAATACCTTTAAAGGGCAGGCCGGGAACCGGGTCTGTAATAAGTACCTGCCCACGGCCCGGCTGCAGGTCCAGCTGGGGCAGCAGAGCCTGGGTAAAGGCATTGGTGCAAATGGCGAGCTTGCCGGTATGGAACACAATTTCTTCCTGTGGGTTGGTTTGCTGCGTTATAACGTGAACGCCTGTGGGTGTTTCTTCCATACGCACCGCGGTGCAGCCGGTTTTTATCTCCACCCCTTTGGCAATAGCCAGGTCTATAAGGGCGCGCATCATATGGCCGGTATGCAGCTCCCCTTCATAATTGTTTTGTACCAATGCTTGTGTAAAGCTGTCATCAAATCCGAAAGATGCTATTTTTTCATTCACCAGGGTAAAAGCATTACCGCCTAGTACGGGCTGCAGCAGGGCATTCACTGCATCCAGCTGTTCCAGCGCCGGTAATTCCCGGGTGCTGATCAATTCATAGCTGCCTTGCTCCCGGTAATGAATATGCTCATCGCCCAGGCGCTGGCGCAGCATGTGCAGGCCTTTGCGGCGCATGGCTACCAAAGCAGTAACCTCCGCAGGGGAAAGGGTTTGCAGATCAGCTAATATTTCCGTGAGGCTGCCAATACAGGCAAAACCGGCATTTTTAGTACTGGCACCGGTGGGCAACAATGCCCGTTCCAGCACCAGCACACGGGCCTGCGGCTGCTGTTCCTTAATGCTGATAGCAGCAGACAGGCCCACTATACCGCTGCCTAATACAATGTAGTGATAGTGGAGAAGGCTTTGTTTTTCCCAGTAGCTTAGCATAAAAAAAGGTCCATGGTCCATAGTCGATGGTCCATTGCCTGCTGCGTAATGCTGTTACTTACGCAAAATGCTATGGACCATGGACTATGGACAAATTTAAGGTATCAGCACCACCTTACCATTAATATGATGGGTTTCCAGTGCCTGGTGGGCTTTGGCTACTTCGCGCAGGGGAAAGCTGGCATCCACCTTTATCTGTAGCTTACCGCTGGCCATGAGGGATGCTACCTGCTCCATACGCCCGCCGCTGGGCCGTACGCTCATCCACACTACCCGCACACCCTTTTCTTTGGCTTTGGCCAGCACTGCCGGATCATTTTTAAACATAGAAGGTAATGATACCATTATACCGCCGGGCTTAAGCACATCCAGGGAGCGCAGGGCGGTTTCCCCGCCCATAGCATCCAGCACCACATCTACAGGCGCTATGTTCTTTTCAAAGTGCTGATCGTGGTAATCAATGCTCTCATTTACACCCAGCTCTTTCAGATAAGCATGATTTTGTGCAGAGGCGGTGCCAATGATATATGTTTCCGTATTACGCGCCAGCTGCACGGCGATATGCCCTACCCCGCCTGCTGCTGCATGTATAAGGATCCGCTGGCCAGGCTGCAGCTGCGCATGATCATACAGGGCTTCCCAGGCGGTGAGGGTTACCAGGGGTGCAGCACCGGCTACATCATCTGTAATATTATCGGGCACACGGGCAAACTCCTCCTCTTCTACTATGGCAAATTGTGCATAGGCATTTGCAGGATTGGGGAAGTGGCTGAGGCCAAATACCCGGTCGCCGGGGCTGAACTTGTGGGCACCCTGGCCGGTATCTACGATCTGGCCGGCTATGTCCCAGCCCAGTATGGCGGGTAGTGTAAAGTATTGTGCCTGTCCTTTGCCGGCGCGTGTTTTATAATCTACCGGGTTAATACCGGCGGCTTTTACTTTTACCAGCAGCTGGCCTGCAGCCGGCCGTGGTATGGGGATCTCTGTTATCTCGAAAGTGTTGGCGTCGCCAAACTGTGGTAATGTAGCTGCTTGCATGATTCCGTTTTTTTTATGCTGAATGCGGAACGCTTAACGCAGAACGCTGCGGGCGGTATGTGTTAAGCGTGCGCTTTAATTATCGCTCAATTATTCTGCCATTTTGCTAATAACGCACATTAGCGCCGGTTACGTATACCGTTGAGCATAAAGCTAAAAGCAGAAAGCACAAAGCAGTGTATGATCCCAGCGCTTTGTGCTTTCTGCCTTATGCTTTCAGCTTGTTACACCAGGTAACCGAACAGGTTATCGTCTTCGTTCAGTGCGGTATAATGCAGGTTATACTTGCGGAAGTTGGCTATCAGCGTATCATAATCCTCACGGTTCTTCAGCTCTATGCCTACCAGCGCGGGGCCGGTTTCCTTATTATGTTTCTGTATAAATTCAAAGCGGGTAATATCGTCGTTGGGGCCCAGTATATTGTTCAGAAAATCCCTGAGCGCGCCGGGCCTTTGGGCAAAACGTACAATAAAGTAATGTTTCAGCCCTTCGTATAAGAGGGAACGTTCTTTTATTTCCTGCATGCGGTCTATATCATTATTGCCGCCGCTTACAATACAGACTACGCGTTTGCCTTTTATTTCATTGGCAAAATCGTCCAGCGCGGCTATAGATAAGGCGCCGGCCGGTTCTACCACAATAGCGTCCTCATTATACAGCTGCAGGATGGCGGAGCATACTTTACCTTCTGCCACCAGGTGCATTTTGTCCAATACCTCTTTGCAGATCTCAAAAGGAAGGTTGCCTACCCTTTTTACGGCAGCGCCGTCTACAAAGCGGTCAATTTCGGTTAGGGTAACAGGGGCGCCGTTTTCCAGCGCGCGTAACATTGATGGCGCGCCTTTGGGCTCTACCCCTACAATGGTTGTTTTAGGACTGTATGTTTTAAAATAAGTGCCTACCCCCGCTGCCAGCCCGCCGCCGCCAATGGGTATAAACAGGTAATCTACCTGCGGCTGATCTTCCAGGATCTCTACGGCTACGGTGCCCTGCCCTTCAATGATCAGGGGATCATCAAAAGGAGGTATGAACGTCATGCCTTGTTGTTTGGTAAAGGCCTGCGCTTCAAATGCGCAATCATCAAACGTATCGCCTACCAGCTGAATGCGGATGTGATCACCGCCAAACATTTTCACCTGGTTCACCTTTTGTTTGGGTGTGATGATGGGCATAAACACAACGCCCTGGATACCTAATAATTTACAGGAGTAAGCAAAGCCCTGTGCGTGGTTACCGGCACTGGCGCAGGTTACACCATTAGCCAGCTGCTCAGGTTTTAAACTGCTGATGAGGTTATAGGCGCCCCGCAGCTTATAGGAGCGTACGATCTGCATATCCTCCCGCTTCAGGTATACCTCACAGCCATAACGCCGGGATAAAGTGGCGCTATAGGTAAGCGGCGTACGGTTCACCACCGACTTTAGCCGCTCAGCAGCACGGAGGATGTTTAATGGTTGGGCAGATACTTCAGACATGTTGTAACTCACTTTTAGCATTACGAATTATCAATTACGAATTACGATCCCGCCGAAGCGGGGCATAAATGCCTTTGAAAAGACATTATGAATATGCATAATTAAAATGCAGCGATTGAACAAAGCGATTCAAAAAACCAGCTCAATCATCCGCCTTAATCAATTCGTAATTCGTAATTAAATAATTCGTAATTGAATATTAGGCGTTGTTCGGACGCAGCTTACGTACGGCTGCACCGGCCTGCCACATTTCACTTTCACGCAGTTCTTTCAGCTCTTCGTTCAGCTTTTCGCGGTAGTCCGGAGTGCTGTTGGAGGCGATAGAACGGGCGGCTTCTTTACCGGCTGCTACGCTGGCATACAGCTCTTCAAACACCGGCTGGGTGGCTGCCTTAAACTTCTTCCACCAATCCAGCGCACCGCGTTGGGCAGTAGTAGAACAGTTAGCATACATCCAGTCCATACCATTCTCTGCTACCAGCGGCATCAGGGATTGGGTGAGCTCTTCTACAGTTTCGTTGAAAGCTTCTGAAGGAGAGTGGCCGTTTTTGCGCAACACTTCATACTGAGCGGCAAAAATACCCTGTATACAACCCATCAGCGTACCGCGTTCGCCGGTAAGATCGCTATATACTTCTTTCTTAAAATCTGTCTGGAACAGGTAGCCGGAGCCTACGCCAATACCCAGTGCAATCACACGATCGCGAGCTTTGCCGGTGGCATCCTGGAAAATGGCGAAGCTGGAGTTCAGCCCCTGGCCTGCCAGGAACAGCCTGCGCAGGGAGGTACCTGAACCTTTAGGCGCTACCAGTATTACATCTACATCTGCCGGGGGAATGATGTTTGTTTGCTCTTTGTAGGTGATGCCAAAACCATGGGAAAAATACAATGCCTTACCGGGGGTGAGGTATTGCTTTAATGTAGGCCACAGGGTGATCTGGCCGGCATCAGACAGCAGGAACTGAATAATGGTGCCTTTCTGTGCAGCTTCTTCGATCTCGAACAGCGTTTTACCGGGTACCCAGCCATCTGCAATGGCTTTATCCCAGGTTTTAGAATCTTTACGCTGACCAATGATCACATTAAAACCATTGTCTTTAAGGTTCAATGCCTGGCCGGGGCCCTGCACGCCGTAACCGATAATAGCGATCGTTTCATTTTTCAGAACTTCTCTCGCTTTTTCCATGGGGAATTCTTCTCTGGTTACTACGTCTTCCAGTACCCCGCCAAAATTGATGGTTGCCATTGTTATTTCCGATTTTAGATTTTAGATTTATTAACGATGCGTTGTGAACAGCTTAGCTGTTTGTGGTTTTAAAGTTATCGGCTTCCTTACCGGCCAGCTCTTTCAGGTGATCGTGGAAACGGCGGCTCCATTTTACAATGGCTACCCGGCCGCTTTTGGAATACTCGATCAGCCCATAAGGTTCCAGCTTCTTAAGCATATCTATCAGCTCCTGTTGATGCCCGGTTTTTTCTATCACAAAATATTCTTCGGTGATAGTGAGGATACGGGCGTGGTTATCGCGGATCAGCTGCTCAATATTACCATTTTGCAGTGATTTGGTAGATATTTTATACAAGGCCAGCTCCTGGTACACCACTTCATCCTCTTCATGTACAAAGGCACGATGTATCTCTATGAGCTTTTCTATCTGGCCCACTACCTTGTCCAGCTTTTCGCGTTCAGACAGTACGGTGATGATGAACTTATATACACCGGGTATTTCCGTTTCAGCCGTGGTAAGGCTGGTGATGTTGATGCCGCGGCGGGTGAAGATAACGGTGATACGGTTAGTGATACCGATACGATCCTCCGTATATACCGTTACTGTATATTCTTTTTGCATGATTGTCTTAATGTGTTGGTGAAAAAGTGATGGATGAACCGGTACTACTCCAGGCGGATATCTGCAATAGATGCGCCAGAAGGTACCATCGGAAATACGTTGTCTTCCTGTTCCACCACTACTTCCAGCAGGTAAGCGCCTTTATGGTTCAGCATTTCATCAATGGCTGCACTAATATCAGCACGGTCTGTTACCTTTCTGCCGGGAATGTAAAACCCTTTGGCTATCTGCACAAAATCAGGGTTGATCATCTCCGTGGAAGAGTAGCGCTTATCAAAGAACAGCTGCTGCCACTGGCGCACCATGCCCAGGAAGTTGTTGTTCAGGATCACGATCTTCACCCCTATTTCCGACTGGTAAATGGTGCCCAGCTCCTGTAAGGTCATCTGGAAACAACCATCACCAATAATAGCTACCACCTCTTTTTCCGGTGCGCCCATTTTGGCGCCCATAGAGGCTGGCAGGGCAAAACCCATGGTACCCATACCACCGGAGGTGATGTTGGTATTAGGATCTTTAAAGCCATAGTAACGGGAAGCCACCATCTGGTGCTGGCCTACATCTGTTACCAGTACGGCATGGCCGCCGGTTTTTTCAGAGATGAGGCGAATTACTTCTGCCATTTTCAGCTGCCCTTCTGTGGGATATAATTCTTTCCTGGTTACTTTTTCTTCTTCCTTTTTATCTGCTTCGCGGAAGCTTTGCAACCACTCATCGTGCTTTTGTGCTTTTACTTTCGGCAGCAGGGCGGTTAATGCGGCCTTTGCATCGGCATGCACGGCAACATCTGCTTTAATGATCTTGTTGATCTCTGCAGCATCAATTTCTATGTGCAGCACCTTGGCCTGCGTGGCATAGCTACTAACGTCGCCGGTTATACGGTCATCAAAGCGCATACCTACGGCTATCAATACATCACACTCATTGGTGTTGATGTTAGGGCCATAGTTACCGTGCATACCCAGGTAACCTACATACAGCGGATGATCTACCGGTACGGCAGAGAGGCCCAGTAAAGTAGATGCAATGGGGATCTGCGCTTTTTCTGCCAGGGCTATCAGCTCTTTTTCCGCATTGGCAATTAACACGCCATGCCCGCACAGAATGTAAGGACGTTTAGCGCTGTTAATAAGTGCGGCTGCTTCCTCTACCTGCTCCGGCTGTAATTCAGGCACGGGGCGGTAGCTGCGGATGTAATCGCATTTCTTATACTGGAAATCGAATTTGGCAAATTGTGCATTCTTGGTAATATCTACCAGCACCGGGCCGGGACGGCCGTTAGCGGCTATATAAAATGCTTTTGCAATAGCGCCGGGAATATCTTCCGCGCGTGTTACCTGGATGTTCCATTTTGTGATAGGCATGGTAATACCTATTACATCGGTTTCCTGGAAAGCGTCGGTGCCCAGTAAGGAGGCTCCTACCTGGCCGGTAATACATACCATGGGGGTAGAATCCATATGTGCATCTGCAAGGCCGGTGACCAGATTGGTTGCGCCTGGTCCTGAAGTGGCAAACACCACACCTACTTTACCTGATGTACGCGCAAACCCCTGCGCAGCATGGGTAGCGCCCTGTTCGTGCCGGACCAGTATATGATGTACCTGGTCCTGGAAATCGTACAGCGCATCATAGATAGGCATGATAGCACCTCCAGGATAACCGAAAATGGTTTCCACTCCTTCTGCAATAAGGGAGCGGATCACCGCTTCTGCACCGGTAATGTTCAGTGCAGGCGCTGGTGAGGCTGTAACCCGTTTATCAGACGGTTCAGTCTTCATCGGTAACACATCCTTCTGTTGCATTTTTTACAAGTTTTGCGTATTTAAATAATATCCCGTTAGTGGCTTTTAAAGCGGGTTGTTTCCACTGGGCCCTGCGGGCTGCCAGTTCTTCATCGCTTACCTCAACATGTATCTTGTTGCTAACGGCGTCTATTTCTATTATATCATCGTCTTTTACCAGGGCTATGGTGCCGCCTTCAAAGGCTTCGGGCGTAATGTGCCCTACCACAAAGCCGTGGGTGCCGCCGGAGAAGCGGCCATCGGTGATCAGCGCCACGCTTTTACCCAAACCGGTGCCCATGATGGCGGAGGTGGGTTTCAGCATTTCAGGCATACCGGGTGCGCCTTTGGGCCCTACCTGGCGTATCACTACCACATCGCCTGACTTTACACGCCCGCTCTGAATGCCGGCTATCAGCTCAAACTCTCCATCAAACACACGGGCCGGGCCACGGAAACGTTCGCCTTCCTTACCGGTGATCTTTGCTACGGAGCCCAGCTCAGCCAGGTTACCATACAGGATCTGTATGTGGCCGGTGGCTTTCAGTGGCTTGTCCAGCGGGAAAATGATCTGCTGTTTTTCAAAGTCAATATCTGGTACGCTTTCCAGGTTCTCTGCTATTGTTTTACCGGTTACAGTAAGGCAATGTCCGTGCAGGCGTCCCTGTTTTAACAGGTATTTCATTACCAATGGTACACCGCCAATGTTGTGCAGGTCTTCCATCAGGTACTTACCGCTGGGCTTCAGATCGGCTATCAGTGGCGTTTTATCGCTGATGGCCTGGAAATCCTGCAGGGTAAGGTTAATACCTACGGAGCGTGCTATGGCAATGAGGTGCAGTACAGCATTGGTGCTGCCGCCCAGTACCATTACCACGGTAATAGCGTTTTCAAAAGCTTCGCGCGTCATAATATCGCGGGGCTTAATATCTTTTTCCAGCAGCAGGCGTATATACTTGCCCGCAGCCAGGCATTCTTCCTGTTTTTCCTTGCTGAGCGCAGGGTTTGAGGAGCTGTAAGGCAAGCTCATACCCAGGGCTTCTGCTGCACTGGATATGGTATTAGCAGTGTACATACCGCCGCAGGCGCCGGCGCCGGGGCAGGAGTTCTGTACAATGCCTTTAAAATCGGCTTCATCCAGCTGGCCCGCCATTTTCTGGCCCAGGGCTTCAAATGCAGAAATAATGTTCAGGTCCTGGCCTTTGTATTTACCGGGAGCAATAGTACCGCCGTATACCATAATGGCCGGGCGGTTCATACGGCCCATGGCCATCAGTGAGCCGGGCATGTTCTTATCGCATCCGGGAACGGCTATAAGGCCGTCATAATACTGTGCCCCGCAAACGGTTTCAATGGAATCTGCGATCAGATCGCGGCTTACCAGCGAATAGCGCATACCGGGTGTGCCATTGCTGATACCATCGCTTACGCCTATAGTATTAAAGATAAGCCCTACCAGGTCCTGCGCCCATACACCCTTTTTTACTTCCTTGGCCAGGTCGTTCAGGTGCATGTTACAGTTGTTACCATCATAACCCATGCTTACAATACCCACCTGCGCTTTTTTCAGGTCCTCTTCTGTTAAGCCTATTGCATACAACTGGGCTTGTGCGGCCGGTTGCGTAGGGTCTTGCGTGATCGTTTTACTATATTTATTCAGTTCCATTGCCGTTGAATTACCTAGTTTCCAGTTTTACAAGAAAAAATAAGCCCGTATCCCGCCCCAGAGCGGAACTTAAGAGGCTACAAAATAGTTAGTATTCGTGGGAGGCGCCAAACCAACAATTACAGGTTAGCCGGTCTTCAAATCTGTGGTTTTATGGCTCAAACCCTTTACTGTAGTGAAAATCGTATAGGCGAAATTCCGGATTCCAAAGAAATACCGGGATGTGTATTACGCGAATCCACATCCCGGATCCGGTGTATTATTACGCTACTTTAGCTTCGCGTTTGAATTCTTTTTCCAGCACACGGGCTTTGTAAGCCTGCTGTAACACTTTACCCAGTGATTCGGAGAAGGGTTTGGAGAAGGTTTGTCCGTCCAGGGAATCCCAGCCGATAATTTCTGCTGCGGTACCGCAATAGAACACGCTTTCTGCCTGTTTCAGCTCATCCAGGGTGAATAATTTTTCTTCCAGGGGAATGCCCAGCTCATGGCACAGCTCAATTACTGTGGCGCGGGTAATACCTGGCAGAATGTGACCTCTGGGAGGTGTATAGAGCTTTCCGTTCTTTTCAAAGAAGATGTTAGCGCCGGGGCCTTCTGCTACATTACCGTTCATATCCAGCAGTAATGCTTCGTCATAGCCTTTTTCCTTGGCTTCCTGGGAGGCCAGGATGGAGTTGATATATAAACCGGCTGATTTGGATTCGATCTGAAATGCCTTGGGATTGGGACGTTGATAAGAAGAGGTCATTACGCGCAGCAGCTTTTCGCCCAGGTACGCTCCCCACTCCCATGCACATATGAGAATATGTGATTCGCTGGCAGCTTTCAGGGTCATGTTCGGCGGACAAAACACCAGCGGGCGGATATAGGCTTCCTCCATGTTGTTTAATTCCAGCACTTTGTAACAGGCCTTGATCAGCTCTTCGTTATTGTACTTGTAAGGAATGTGTATCAGCTCACAGGAACGCTTGAACCGGTCAAAGTGTTCTTCGGCTTTGAATATTTTCACTTCCCCCTTTTCTGTTTTGTAGGCACGGATGCCTTCAAAAACTGCATAACCGTAGTGCAGGGACTGACCATACAGGTCTATTTTAGCCTCAGCGGCTTTTGCGTACTCACCGTCAAAGTAAAGAATGGTGTTCTCGTTGTAGTAGCTGTACATATGATTTTGAATTATACTTCCTGATTGATTGTTGTTTGACTGTTCTATTTGTTTAGGCAAAAAAAAAGCCTTCCTCTTTGCGGAGGAAGGCGATCTATATCTTAGCAGTGATTATACACGTCAACCTATCCTCCATACTGGTGGCTTATAATGACAACGACAATCACGACCAGCGTAATAGCCCAGTTGAGCTGCGGTACTATGTGATTGAGTTTATTATTGTCTTTATTTACCCACATGGAGGGACACATTTATTTTACTGTGACTACAAATGTATTAGAGTACGCACGAAAAAACAATATCAATTAAAAATTTTGATGTTTCGCAACTAAGGGGCCTGTTTTTGAAGATATTGAAATTTTTACGTCTCACTTTAGATGATTTCTATCAAAATAGTAGAAATATTATATATCCTTTCTTGCTTTTCCAAGGCAGGTGCTGATAATTTCCTGTAAAACGGCCTCTTTTTCCAGTAACCGTTCCAGTAAGGTAAGCTGGTTAATGGCCCGGTTATAGTTATGCTGCGGGTATTTAACGGGATAATACACATCCCCGTTCAGATAATCCGTTAAAAAGCGGAGGCCCTGCATATAGATCATAAAGGGGCCTGCATAGAACAGGTGTTCCTTCTCTACTTCTGTGAGCACGTCACCTATTTCTGATAAATAACCATCCATTAAGGCGTGATAATACTCCTGGCGGATGCGGATACGGCTAATATCCGGCTCCTCTTCAGATACGGGACATACGTAAGTGCGCACCATATCGCCCAGATCAGAAATGATCTTGCCCGGCATCAGGGTATCCAGGTCGCATACGCACAACCCTTTGTAGGTACCCTTTTGCAGCAATACATTATTGATCTTGGTATCGTGATGCATGAGGCGGTCCGGGAACTGCGGGTTGTTGGTTAAACGCTCGTAGGTAGCGGCAATATCTTTATGCTGCAGAAAAGCCCTGATCAGCTCCTCAGCTGTTGCTTTACGCTCTGCGCCTGCATTTTGCACGGCTTCTTCAAAAGCGTTGTAGCGTAAGGTTAAGTTATGGAAGTTGGGGATAGTAGGCTTAAACTCCTGCAGATCAATACCATCCAGATAGCGGGCCAGGCGGCCAAATTGCTGTGCGGCCTGGAAGGCCTGTGACGGATCATCGGCCTGGTCTACTGTCAGGGAGCCGGCAATAAAGGGTATTACCCGCCAGTATTCGTCATTGAACACAAACAGGTCCTGCCCGTCTACCGTGGGCACCGGCGTTATAAACAGGTACTCCGGGTGGTACAGGGACAGGTAATTGGCGGCCATGCGCTGGTTAAGCGCTATGGCCGCCGGTTCCTTAAATACGGCTGTATTAATACGTTGCAGTATCAGCTGGCTCTCATTCCGGGTTTCTACCAGGAACGTATTGTTAATATGACCGCTGCCGAATTTTTTGATCTCTGTTCCGGCGCCATCTATATTAAAGGCCCGCAGGATACTGTCATGCGGTCTTATTTCCATAAATTGTTGGGATATTCTCCTTTAGCCACCAGTGCATTCAGGCTTTCCTGTACGCCGGGAGCATCTTCTTTATAAGTTACGCCAAACCATTTAGAGCTGGTAGGAATAACATTTACCACGCCCAGCTTGTTCTGGATAAAGTGATCCACTACAATGGGAATGAAAAACTCTGACTTAGGATTGCTGATATTTTTATCCAGGAAGGCTTTGAACTGTTTTTCGCTCAGGTCAAATACGGAGGGATGGAAACCCCAGAAGTTCATGGATACCGGGGTATCAGGTGACAGCGGGTGTTTGGAGCCATCTGCTTCTTCATACACGATCTGGCCGCCTTCGGGATAGATCTTGGTGCGTTCGTTGATGGCAGACAGGTTGCCCTTTTCATCTGCCGCGCATACGCCACGGGATACAGATCCATGCTCACTCACGGTTTTACCCAGCTCATACCCTATTACTGCATAGGTATCTGCTGCGCATTTGTTATTTAAAAAGTCGGCTGCTTTCTGAAAAGCATCGCGGCCGTAGAAGTCATCTGCATTAATTACGGCAAAAGGCTCGTTAATGGCGTTCTTAGCGCATAATACGGCATGTGCGGTACCCCAGGGTTTAGCACGGTCTGCCGGCACTTCGTGGCCTTGTGTAAAGGCATTCATTTCCTGGAACACGTAATCAGTAGCTACCTTGCCTTTCAGCTTGGGCTCAAAAATGTCTTTGAAATCTTTTTCAAAGTCTTTACGAATGATAAATACGATCTTACCAAAACCAGCGCGGATGGCGTCAAAAATAGAATAGTCAACGATGGTTTCACCGCTGGGACCAAACTGCTGGATCTGTTTTAAGCTACCGTACCGGCTTGCCATGCCTGCTGCCAGGATCAATAAAGTAGGTTTCATTTTCTACTGATTAGTTTTTAATTTTCAAATCTTGAACCATAAATATCAGCGTTAAATTTAGTCATTAAAAGTATTTTACGCGTTCTTTTTTAGCAGAAAGGGGAAAGCAGAAAGCACAAAGCGTGAGGCGGATAGCTGAAAGCATAAAGCAAAAAGCTTCCTGCTTTGGGGATTGGGCTTTATACTTTATGCTTATATGAATAAATAGTGAATTTTAGCTGAAAGCGCAAAGCATAAAGCAGAAAGCTGACTGCGTTCGGCAGGGGCCTGGGAGGTGTATATATAAACAGATAGTGGATCTTAGCGGAAAGCTTACTGATTGAAGGATCGGGGCTTTTGGCTTTATCCTTTCTGCTTTTTGCTTCTATAAAACAGATAATTGATCTTAGAGGAAAGCTTACTGCGTGGAGGACTGGGCTTTTGGCTTTATCCTTTCTGCTTTTTGCTTCTATAAAACAGATAATTGATCTTAGTGAAAAGCTTACTGCGTGGAGGACTGGGCTTTATGCTTTATCCTTTCTGCTTTATGCTTCAAATAGTAAATTTTAACGGAAGCGAAAAGTTCGCTGCATTAGGCTTTTAGCTTTATGCCTTCAGCTTTGAGCTTATGCTTTATGCCTTTATAAACAAACAAACATGAAGAAACTTTTAGTGTTTTCCTGGGCTTTGCTGTGGTGCGTAATAGCCAGCGCACAGCAAACGCCGGCCGTGCACCTGGTGCCACAACCGAAATCCGTTCAAACTACGGCGGGTACTTTTAGCCTTTCCAAAGTAACCCGCATCCTTTACGGGGATAATGAAGCTAAAAAAGTAGCCGACCTGCTGAACGTTTTTTTAAAGGCCAACAACGGCATTACCCTGCCTATGAATAAGGCCATGGCCAAAACGGCTACCGGCATGATCTCCATTGTGCCGGATAATACCCTTCCGGACGAAGGTTATGTACTGTGGGTAACCCCTAAAATGGTGCAGCTGCGCGGCAATGGCGCCGGCCTGTTCTATGGCCTGCAAACCTTACAGCAGCTGATGCAGGGCGAGGGCGAAGCAATGACCATACCGAACGTAAAGATCACGGATGCACCACGCTTTGCCTACCGCGGGCTGATGCTGGATGCAGGCCGCTGGTTTTTCCCGGCAGACTACGTAAAACACTTTATTGATGTAATGGCGCAGTACAAGTTTAACCGCTTTCACTGGCACCTCACGGAAGACCAGGGCTGGCATATAGAAATAAAACGCTACCCGCGCCTGCAGGAAATATCCTCCAAACGTGCAGAAACCATTGTAGGCCATGCTGCCCGCAGCAATACCTATGATGGTAAGCCCCACGGCGGTTATTACACGCAGGACGAAGTAAGGGATATTGTAAAATATGCAGCTGAGCGGCATATTACCATCATCCCTGAAATAGAAATGCCCGGCCATTCGGAAGCTGCGCTGGCAGCCTACCCTAACCTGGGCTGCACCGGTGGGCCATATAAAGTATCGGGTAAATGGGGTGTGAATAAAGAGGTGTATTGCGCGGGTAACGACTCCGTATATACGTTCCTGGAAAATGTGTTAACTGAGGTAATGGACCTGTTCCCCGGCCAGTACATTCATATTGGCGGCGATGAGTGCCCCAAGGACCGCTGGAAAGAATGCCCCAAGTGTCAGAAACGCATGAAGGAATTAGGCTTAAAGGACGAACATGCCCTGCAAAGCTATTTTATACAGCGCATGGAAAAGTTCATTAACAGCAAAGGACGCCGTATTATTGGCTGGGACGAGATCCTGGAAGGCGGCCTGGCGCCCAACGCCACTGTAATGAGCTGGCGGGGCGAAGCAGGCGGTATTGCTGCGGCCAAAGAAAAACATGATGTGATCATGACGCCCAATACTTACCTGTACCTGGATTATTACCAGGGTAACCCGGCTACTGAACCGCTGAATATTGGCGGCTTTTTGCCCCTGCAAACCGTGTATAACTATGAGCCCCTGCCTCCTACCCTTACGGATAACGAGCAGGGATATATTAAAGGTGTGCAGGCCAACTTATGGACAGAGTACCTGCCTACCGGGGAACTGGTGGATTATATGTTATGGCCTCGCGCCTTGGCAGTTGCAGAGATCACCTGGTCACCGGCAGCTGAAAAGAACTATGATAAATTCTTAGAACGCCTGCCTGCACAGCTAGCCCATATGGACAAAGCCGGCGTTTCCTTCCGCATACCGGAACCTGCAGGTTTGGAAAATAACGTAACAGCATCTTCCAAAACCAGCATTACCCTGCAGCCTTTAGTAGCAGGCGCTAAGATCTATTATACTACTGACGGCAGCGAGCCTACAGAAAGCAGCACGCTTTATACAGCAACCATCAACCTCCCTGTGCACAAAACGCCTACTGTGCTGAAATGCATAGTGGTAACGCCTTCCGGCCGTAAGAGCAGCGTGTACAGCGCTACCTACCTGCGTAAAGATTATGTAGCAGCAGCCAATGTGAACCCTGCCGGCAAAGGCATTCGCTTTAATGCCTACAACCGTACTTTTAAAAGTGCCAGGCAGGTAAGCGGACAGGCCGACAGCAGCGGTGTGCAGCCATCATTTGACCTACGTCCCTTCCTGAAAAAGGATGCTTTCAGCTTAGCCTACGAAGGTTATATAAAAGTGGATGCGGATGGCGTGTATGAGTTTAACCTGAAGTGCGATGATGGCGGTGTATTGTACATAGATGATGACCTGACCATAGACAACGACGGCGAACATGCGCCACAGGATAAAACCGGTATTGTGCCGCTGAAGGCCGGTTTCCACAAAATAAAGGTATTGTACTTTAACGCAGGCGGCGGCGCTGAATTAGGCGTAACCGTGCGTACCAAAGCAGGGAATGTGAATTTGAGGAATGCGTTGTTTAATTGATGCGTTGCAGTCCATGGTCCATAGTCCATGGTCCATGGCCTGGTACGTGGTTGATATTTAACGTATAATTGCAGTTTATAGCATGTCACGCGTATATTACAAACACGAACTATGCTATGGACCATCGACCATGGACCATGGACCAACTCAACTACTCAAATATCACCCTTCAGCCCATACAACCGGCATGGCTGCCTCCGCAACTGGAGGCAGCCATGCTGCGTTTAGACCTGCTGCACCCCGAGGTATCCGGTAACAAATGGTTTAAGCTGAAACAGAACCTGGAGCAAGCAAAAGCGGCCGGTCAAACACGCATTGTAACATTTGGCGGGGCATGGTCTAACCACATAGCTGCTACAGCGGCGGCCTGCCGGTTAGCGGGCCTGCAAAGTACAGGCATTATACGCGGGGAAGCAGCGCCTGTGCTGAGCCTTACCTTACAACAGGCGCAACGCTATGGTATGCAGCTACACTTTATAAGCCGGGAGGCTTATAAACAAAAAGATAATACGGATTGGGAGGTACAATACCCGGATGGGTTTATAATCCCCGAAGGCGGCCATAATGCAGCTGGTGCGGCGGGGTGTAAGGAAATATTATCCTTAGCCCCCACGCAACACTTTACACATATCCTATGCCCGGCAGGCACAGGTACTACGCTGGCGGGATTGATTAACAGCGCACAACCGCAGCAACAGGTATTGGGTATTGCCGTATTAAAAGGCGGCACCTATTTGCAGCAGGAAGTGGAAACCCTGCTGGAAAGCTCCGCCACTGCCAACTGGGAGCTACTACAAGGATTTCATGGGGGCGGGTATGCGAAAGTAAGCCTGGAACTGATAGATTTTATAAATGACTTTTATACACAAACCGGGGTACCGCTGGATATGATCTATACCGGCAAAATGGCGTGGGGCCTGCAACAGCTGGTACAGCAGGGCTATTTTCCCCCGGGCAGCCGCCTGCTGCTGATACATACCGGTGGTTTACAGGGCAATCTTTCCCTGCCCTCCGGCGTTCTATGCTTTTAATAAAAAGCCCTTCGCTATATTTGGAGCTAATTGTATTTTTGCCAACTTAACAGCCAATCCCTTTTACAGGTCTTAGCATATACCCGGTGAGTTACCTACCCATCCGGAATTGGCTATGCCCGGCGCCTGTAAAAGCATTAGCAACAGTAAAGTGGAACTGAACTTGTTTTTTGTTGTATGAAGCAGATCGCGCGTTTATCATTTATAGCATTATTACTCAACATATTTACGCTGTGTGCCTTTGCCCAGCAAGAGCCTTCCCAGCAGTACACGCCACCGGTGCTGCCGGATTTTATGGCCCTGATCAAAACCGGTAAGATACAGCTGGAATGGCTGTCTGGTTTTACCAATGTAAAACAGATCGGTATACAGCGTTCGCTGGACAGTGTGCTGAACTTCAACACTATTGCATATGCCTCTTACCCGGCCCAAACCCGGAATGTATACCTGGATACCAAACCTTTACCCGGCAGCAACTATTACCGCCTGTTCATACTGCTGAATACCGGACGGTATATGTACAGCAATACCGTACTGGCCGTGCCGGACAGCACCATCAAGGCCACCCAGAAGCTGGATATGGAAGATGTAAAGGAATTACAGAAAAACGCTGCCAACGGAGAAAAGACACCCGAAAAAGTAGCATGGCACCCCTCCAATACGGTATATACCACAGTAGACGGTAATGTGAACATTAACCTGCCGGATGCGGAGAAAAAGAAATACTCTGTTAAATTCTTTGAAACGGATGGCGGCTTCCTGTTCCAGATAGACCAGGTGAAAGAACCTTTCCTGATATTGGAAAAGGCCATATTTCTGCACTCCGGCTGGTTTAATTTTGAGCTGTATGAGGATGGTAAGCTGAAAGAGAAGTGGAGCTTTTTTATACCGTTGAATTACAGATCGTAGGAGCGCAAATAAGAGCCTGACATGAACTTCACCAGGGATTCACTAGGGAAAAACATGGGATCTAGCAGGGAAAGACATGAGAAACACATGGGAAACACATGAGAAATGCTACTTCGTTTTCCCTAATAATATACTATGACAACTATTACTATCCTCCCCTTACAAGGGATTGACATTCCCGGCGTTGGCGCCATCAATTTAGGCCAATCCAGATCTGCTATTGAAAAAATACTGGGAAAACCTGGCGATCATTCGGACGGCAGCCGGTCGTTTTATGATGACTATGAGTGCAGGATTGATTTTGATAAGTTGGGCATGGTTGAATTTATAGAGTTTATTTACGGCCCCGTTCCCGAAAAAACACAGTTATCGCTCTATGGGATCGATCCTTTCCGGGTTGGCGCTGACAATCTTTTGGCCCTGCTTTCGGAAAAAAATCAGGGTCCGGTGGATGACTCTGAAGCTGAGTACTGCTACGGATTTGTCAATATCTCAGTGGGTGTTTGGCGGGAGTTCACGGAAAAAGACGTGCAGGAAAGCATTGCTGCAATGAAAGAGAGCGGCGAATATGAAGACAACCGGGAATTACTTGATGAAGACCTTGAAAAAGCCAGGAACTTCTGGACCATTGGAATTGGCACACCGGGCTATTATACAATAAGTTAGGCCCCGGGCATTACACTTTAACCATCAGCTCTGCCCCAAACACTTCTCCAAAGTGCTTTTGCAGCTTAGCCTTTACCTCCTCTACCGGCACCGGGCGGCCCAGCTCCTCATGCATGGAGGCTACCTTTTTATCAGTAATACCACAGGGTATAATATGGTTAAAATAACTAAGGTCTGTATTTACATTCAGCGCAAAACCGTGCATGGTTACCCACCGGCTGCAACGTACTCCCATAGCGCATATCTTACGGGCATTGGCCGGGTCTTCCGGCGATAGCCATACCCCGGTCTCGCCTTTGGAACGGCCGGCATTGATCCCATAATCGGCCAGAGTTAAAATGATCACTTCTTCCAGGGAGCGCAGGTAGCGGCCCAGGTCAGTAAAAAAGTATTCCAGGTCCAGGATGGGGTAACCTACTATCTGGCCCGGGCCATGAAAGGTAATATCTCCGCCCCGGTTGGTGGGTACAAAGGCAATAGCCTTCTCCTTCATCTGCTGCTCGTTAATGAGCAGGTTTTCCATATGGCCGCTTTTACCCAGGGTATACACGGGCGGGTGTTCGCAAAAAAGCAGGTGATGTATGGTAGCGGGCGGGGTGGCAACCGCAGCGCGGCTGGCATCTAGTTTAATACGTACATTCTGTTGTAACAGGTTCTCCTGGTAGTCCCAGGCTTGCTGGTAATCGATCAGGCCTAAATCATCTACATTGATCTGTTGTTTCATGCTGCAAATTTACGCTGGATTTACCGGATTTGGAGAAAGGGACAAGGCGGTGGATCAGAAAGGATTGCAAAGCAGCAGCAGGATGGCGGATAAACATCCAACACAGCCAGGTGCGCGAAAATAGCCGTACTTTTGCAAAAATTTTAAAGCACACATGGCGGAAGTATTACCGGAACTGGAAGATGAGCTGGATAACGGGGAAGGCAGTGAGGAACTGTACGAACGGGTGAATATACAGGTTGATAAAGGCCAGGAGCCCCTGCGCATTGATAAATTCCTGATGAACCGGGTGGAAGGCGCTACGCGTAATAAGATCCAACAAGCCTGTGAAAACAGCATGGTGCTGGTGAATGAAAAACCTATAAAATCCAATTATAAGGTAAAACCCGGCGACCGCATTATCGTGTATTCCAGCAAAAACCCGGAAAGCCTGGAAGTATTGCCGGAAGATATGCCGCTGGATATTGTTTATGAGGATGATGACCTGATGATCATCAACAAACACGCAGGCCTGGTGGTACACCCCGGTTGCGGCAACTATACCGGCACCCTGGTGAACGGGCTGGCCTGGTACCTGGGGGATGAAAATTCCCGCACAGCCGTAATACCTGAGATACCCCGCTTTGGGCTGGTGCACCGCATTGATAAAAATACCAGCGGCCTGCTGGTAATAGCCAAATCAGATAAGGCTATGACCGACCTGGCCAAACAGTTCTTTGACCATACCGTACAGCGCCGTTACCTGGCCCTGGTATGGGGCGATTTTGAGGAGGACGAAGGTACTATAGTAGCCCATGTGGGCCGGCACCAGCGCTTCCGCAAGATCATGGATGCCTACCCGGATGGCGAGTATGGCAAGGAAGCTATTACCCATTATAAAGTGCTGGAACGGTTTAACTATGTAACCCTTATTGCCTGCCGGCTGGAAACCGGCCGTACGCACCAGATACGGGTGCATATGCAGCACATTGGACATCCTTTATTTAACGATGATACCTACGGAGGGAACCGGATCGTTAAAGGAACCATTTTTGCCAAGTACAAACAGTTTATAGAAAACTGCTTTGAGATCATTCCCCGCCATGCCCTGCATGCGCAAACCCTCGGTTTTATTCATCCCCGCACCCGGCAACCTATACAATTTGAAAGCCCATTACCCGATGATTTTAAAAATGTGCTGGAAAAATGGCGGCGGTATGTAGCTGCGCGGCCGCTGGAGGAATAGTAGTAAACCTATCAAACAAAGCTTTCCACAAATTATTTTAATAAAAAAAACGACAGCCCTGACGGGCTGCCGTTTTGCGTGCAAGCACGCTATTGCTTCTCTCTTTCGTGTCCGCGAATGTTAGAAATAAACAGCCCTTTCGGGCTGTTTATTGGCATGCAACGCATACCATTGCATTCTCTCTGTAACAAAAATAATGCAGTTAGTATAATTATAGCGCTAATCAGATGTTAACGAAAATGAATTTAATCATCACGCCATCAATCATTAAAATTTCAAATAAAATAATAATTTAATTATAAATTAAACGTATAAATTGCCCGGTCTTGCACCTGCAAGGAATCACACAAATTCTATACAAGAGGTAAAATCCACTGCACCTTTAAGGGGACAGCAGGAGTGCCAACAGCTCGCCCTCTCTTTATTCATTCTTCATTATTAATTATAACAGTCCCTTGATCTCGCTCAGCTTCAGCAGCGCTTCTACCGGCGTTAAGCGGTTAATGTCCACATGCTCCAGCATATCCCGGATCTGTTTAAAGGTATCGCTATGCGCATCAAAAATGCTAAGCTGCACTTTGGTGGAGTTGGCTATTTGTTTAATGTTATGCTGCAGGGGCGCTTCAATATGTTTTTCTTCCAGCTGCGCCAGCACTTCATTAGCACGGTTAACCAGCGCAGGCGGCATACCGGCCATACGGGCTACATGAATACCAAAGCTATGCCGGCTGCCGCCCGGCGCCAGCTTACGGAGGAAGATCACTTTGTTGCCGGATTCCATATTAGTGATATGGTAGTTCTTTACCCGGCTATGTTTATTTTCCAGCTCATTCAGCTCATGATAGTGCGTAGCAAATAATGTTTTGGGTTTATGCGGCGTCATGTCATGCAGGTATTCCACAATGCTCCAGGCAATGGAAATGCCGTCATAGGTGCTGGTGCCGCGGCCTATTTCATCCAGTATCACCAGGCTGCGGGGCGTAATATTGTTGATGATGCTGGCAGTTTCATTCATCTCCACCATAAAGGTTGATTCTCCGCCGCTCAGGTTATCGGAAGCGCCTACACGTGTAAAGATCTTATCCGTTAAACCAATGGTGGCGCTGGTTGCGGGCACAAAGCTACCCATATGCGCCATCAGTGTAATAAGTGCCGTTTGCCGCAGCAGGGCCGATTTACCGCTCATGTTAGGACCGGTAAGGATAATGATCTGCTGTTGCTGCTGGTCCAGTAAAATATCGTTGGCCACATAGCTTTCGCCGGCCGGCAGGCCGCGTTCAATTACCGGGTGGCGGCCTTCTTTAATATCCAGCTCAAAACTATCTGTAAGCACGGGGCGCCGGTATTTATATTGCAGCGCGTTGCCTGCAAAACACAACAGGCAATCTATGCGTGCCATGGCTTGTGCATTTTGCTGCACGGGCACTATGTATTCCTGTAAAGCCAGCAGCAAGTCATCAAACAGCTGTATTTCCAGGGCCAGTATCTTTTCTTCTGCACCGGTGATCTGCTCCTCGTATTCCTTCAGCTCAGGCGTAATGTACCGCTCCGCATTTGCCAGCGTTTGCTTCCGGATCCAGTTGTTAGGTACCTTATTTTTATGGGCATTGGTTACTTCCAGGTAATAACCGAATACATTGTTGAAGGCCACTTTCAGGGAGGGAATACCGGTAGCTTCTGATTCTTTTTGCTGGATCTGCAGCAGGTATTCCTTGCCGGAGCTGGCTATCATCCGCAGCTTGTCCAGCTCTGGATGCACACCTTCCCGGATGGTGCCGCCTTTATTTACCAGTACCGGCGGCGTATCTGTTACCTGTTGTAGTATACGGTCAAGTATAGCCGGGCAGGGATCCATTTGTGCGTGCAGGCGTTGCAGGTAGGTATTGCTGGTAGCAGCCAGCAGCTCCTGTATGGCCTGTACCTGCTGCAGGGATTTGGCCAGCTGCATTACCTCCCGGGGGTTGATCTTTTTCAGCGGTATCTTAGATACCAGCCTTTCCAGGTCGCCGGCTTGTTTCAGGTGTTGCTGCAGGTTTTTGGCCAGATCGGTTTCTTTAATAAAGTACTCCACCACATCCAGCCGTTCGTTGATCTGTTGTGGATCGCGGAGTGGAAATACCAGCCAGCGTTTCAGCAGGCGGGCGCCCATGGGGCATACGGTGTTATCCAGTACATTCAGCAGCGTATGCCCGTTCTCCACGCTGCTGTTCATGAGCTCCAGGTTACGCACGGTAAAGCGGTCCATCCACAAAAAGTCATCCTGGTCTATACGCTGTAGGCCGGTAATATGCTGCAGGTGCGGGTGCTCCGTATCGCGCAGGTAATGCAGGGTAGCGCCGGCAGCAATATGCGCCTCTTCCAGGTCGGCTACACCAAAACCTTTCAGGGAGTGCGTTCCAAAGTGTTTGAGTAATATTTCCTGGCTGTACTGCGTGGTAAAGATCCACTCATCCAGCGTATAGGTATAAAAGCGGCTGCCAAAATGCTGGCGGAAATGTTTTTGCTGGGGTTTGGCAAACACTACTTCTGCAGGTTTAAAACTTTGCAGCAGCTTATCAATATATTCCAGGTTGCCCTGTGCTATAAAGAACTCGCCGGTAGAGATATCCAGGAAAGCCACGCCCGTATTATTATTCCCAAAGTGCACGGCTGCCAGAAAGTTGTTGCTGGCATTTTCCAGCAGCTTATCATTTACAGCCACGCCGGGTGTTACCATTTCCGTAACGCCCCGTTTTACAATACCTTTTACAGATTTGGGATCTTCCAGCTGATCGCATACCGCTACCCGGTACCCGGCCTTTACCAGCTTATGCAGGTAAGTATCCAGCGCATGATGCGGAAAGCCGGCCAGGTCCACATAAGAAGCGGCGCCATTAGCTCTTTTTGTTAATACAATACCCAGTACCCGTGCAGCGATCACGGCATCCTCATTAAACGTTTCATAAAAATCGCCCACCCGGAAAAGCAGCACGGCATCCGGATATTTTGCCTTAATGGCATTGTGCTGCTGCATCAATGGGGTTTCTTCTGATTTGCTTTTAGCCATAGGGGGCAAATATATTAAATGCAGTCCATAGTCGATGGTCCATGGTCCATAGCATTTCTAATTGATAATAGTATTTCGGCGCCCGGCTATACGCCACCACATATTTCACGGTTTGCAAATGATAACTTTGGGCGGGCTTCAAACCGGGCTGCCGCCTTACCTTATGGTAACCAATTCCTTGCTACATGCTATGGACCATGGACCATCGACTATGGACCGCCGACTATTTTCCTATCTTTGCGCTCTATGCGTAAACTAACCATGGATGAGTTGGGGCGTAAAACCATCCACCAGTTCAAAGCAGCCGATAAAACGCCGCTGGTGCTGGTGCTTGATAATGTGCGGAGCATGCATAACGTAGGATCGGTTTTCCGTACCGCCGATGCCTTTCTTTTACAGGGCATGGTGCTTTGCGGCTACACGCCTACCCCGCCACACCGGGATATTCACAAAACCGCCCTGGGCGCCACTGAAACAGTGGATTGGCAATACCTTCCCACCACACTGGATGCCGTACAGCAATTACAGGCTGCCGGCTATGCGGTAATGGCTGTTGAGCAGGCCGCGCAAAGCGTAATGCTGGATGCATTTACACCACCTGCCAACCAGCCGCTGGCGCTTGTTTTCGGCAACGAGGTGTCGGGCGTGGATGCTGCGGTGATGCAGCTGGTGAATGGTTGTATCGAGATACCGCAGAGCGGTATGAAACATTCCCTCAACATTTCCGTAAGCGCCGGTATTGTGGTTTGGGATATCTTTGTAAAATTGAAAAAATAGCCATAGCTGTTAGCCTTTATCAGCTAATAGCTAACCGCCAATAGCCAAAAGCTCAAAAAACATGATCAGCACCGTTAATAAATACCTTTCGCTGGTAAAGTTCAGTCACACTATTTTTGCCATGCCCTTTGCCATGACCGGCTTTTTTATGGCTACCATAAAGGCGCAGCAACCTTTTCACTGGCAGCAGTTTGTGCTGGTGGTGCTGTGCATGGTATTTGCCCGTAGCGCTGCCATGGCCTTTAACCGCTGGCTGGATGCGGATATTGACAAACGGAACCCGCGCACCGCGCAAAGGGAAATTCCTGCCGGTATCATAGCGCCGGGTAACGCCCTGTTCTTCGTAATTGCCAATGCCGCACTGTTCATGTTGTGCAGTTGGTTCATTAACCGTCTTTGCTTTTTCCTGTCGCCCGTAGCGCTGCTGGTAGTGCTGGGGTATAGCTATACCAAACGTTTTACGGCGCTGTGCCACCTGGTGTTGGGCCTGGGCCTGTCCCTGGCGCCCATTGGAGCTTTCCTGTCCGTAACCGGTTATTTTGACCTGCTGCCGGTACTGGTATCGGTGCTGGTGCTTTGCTGGGTATCGGGCTTTGATATTATTTATGCTCTGCAGGATGAGGAGTTTGACCGTTCCCAATCCCTTAACTCTATACCGGCCTGGCTGGGCAAACCAGGCGCGCTGCGCTTTTCTGAAGTGCTGCACATCATAGCCGGCATTATTGTGCTGGGCATTGGTGTAATAGGACATTTTCACTGGCTGTACTGGATAGGCGCCGGCGTGTTCATTATTATGCTCATATCCCAGCATTTGCTGGTAAAACCGCATGATCTGAGCCGGGTAAACCTGGCCTTTATGACCACCAATGGTATTGCCAGCGTGGTATATGCCGTATTTGTGATCAGCGATATGCTGATCATCGGGTAATACCGCTTTCTTTTTTAACGCATCTTACAAATAATTATGGGGCGCATCCTGGCCATTGATTACGGAAAAAAAAGGACCGGCCTGGCCGTTACTGATCCACTGCAGCTGATTGCCAGCGGGTTAACTACCGTGCTTACGCACGACCTGATCCCTTACCTCAAAAAATACTTTGCACAGGAAACGGTGTCTGAAATTATTATTGGCGAGCCCAAGGGCCTGGATGGTAATGCTACAGACGCCACTGCCCTGGTCACCGAATGTATCCGCATCCTGCACAAAAATTTCCCGGATATGCCGGTGAAAAAAATAGACGAGCGTTTTACATCCAAAATAGCCTTCCGTTCCATGATAGACAGTGGCCTCAAAAAGAAAGACCGGCAGAACAAGGCCCTGGTGGACGAGATCAGCGCCACTGTGCTGCTGCAGGAATACCTGCAGTACAAGTAGTTGGCAGTTGGCAGTCGGCAGTGGGCAGTCGATGGCCGCTTCCCCACGGTTATATTATTACTGCGCGCTATTGCTTACGCCTGCTGCTCCATATATATGCCAAACAATTGCCCATTAGGTGTATGTTCCTAACATATACCATCCGCTGCTACTTCCCTGCGTTCTACTCCCCGACTGCTAACTGCCAACTGCCCACTGCCAACTAAACCACCTCCCTACGTCTATTCCTGACTGCCAACTGCCAACTAAAGACTGCCAACTATTTATTACCTTTGCCCTCTTTAAAAATATTATTAGCAATGATATTACCCATTGTAGCGTACGGCCACCCGGTGCTTAGAAAAGTTAGTGAAGATATTACCCCCGACTATCCGCATTTGCAGCAGTTTATTGCCAATATGTGGGAAACCATGTATGGTTCCAGCGGGGTAGGACTGGCCGCACCACAGGTGAATAAAGCTATCCGCTTATTTGTGGTAGATAGTGAGCAGATCATCAATAACCTGGAAGAAGACGAAAAAGCTGAGTATCCGGGCGACCAGGGCGTTAAACAGGTATTCATTAATGCCCATATAGTAGATGCGGAAGGCAAGGAATGGCCCTATAATGAAGGCTGCCTGAGCATACCCAAGATCCGGGAGGATGTGTACCGCCCCGAAACCATCCGCCTGCGTTATGTAGATGAAAATTTTCAACCGCACGAACGAACCTTTCACGGTATTACTGCACGTGTGATCTTCCATGAATATGACCATCTGGATGGTAAGCTGTTCATCGACTACCTGAAGCCCCTGAAGCGCAGAATGCTAAAAGGGAAACTGGAAGATATCTCCAAAGGAAAAATAAGCACCGATTACAAAATGATTTTCCATAAATAAAATAGATAAAAATTTTGTAATGTAAAATAATCCTGTTATTTTGGACACTGCTTTACTTAACTATCCCTGTGTCCAATTTGAGACCCTCTCTTACATATACAGAAGCTGAACTTGTTCAGGGACTAAAAGCCCGGGACGAGAAGGTTTTCAGTTACTTATATGACCATTACTCTCCGGCTTTGTACGGTGTGGCCCTTAAAGTAGTGAACGATGAGAACATCGCGGTAGATGCATTACAGGAGATCTTCCTCAAGATCTGGCGTAGCGCAGAGCGTTACGATCCAGACAAGGGACGCCTGTTCACCTGGATGCTGAACATTGCCCGCAACACGGCTATTGATACGCTGCGCTCACGTGCGCATAAGCTGGATCAGAAAATGCAGGAGCTGGGTAATGCTAGTTTGCAATGGGAAAAACTGAGCGTACAGCAGTCGGTGGACCACCTGGGCCTGTCCAAAGTGCTGGACCAGCTGAACAAGGAGCAGCGGGTGATCATTGACCTGGCCTATTACCGCGGCTGCACACAAGATGAAATTGCCAAACTACTGGACATACCGCTGGGCACTGTTAAGACAAGAATGCGCAATGCCATTATTCAATTAAGGAATCTCTTAAAACAGGTGTAATCAAGGTGGATGTACAACGCTACATATCGTCCGGTATCATTGAAAGCTATGTGGTAGGCCTGCTGCCCACGCAGGAAGCGCGGGAAGTGGAGCAGGCCATAGGTCTGTACCCCGAAGTAAAGGCAGCGGTAGAAGCCTGCCGCCAGGATATGGAAAGATATGTGCAGCTGCATGCCATTACTCCGCCAAAAGGCATCCGCAAACGCCTGATGGAAGTAATAGAGAACGAAGACTCCCCAGAAGGGGAAACCCTGCTGCCGGAAGAACTGCGGGACCCGGTGTTAGAAGAAGACGCGCCCTCAGCCGGATTCAAACTATCCATTCCGCGGGAGCGTATCTGGCAATATGCGCTGGTGCTGGCAGTTGTGCTGCTGATCATCAGCTTAGTCATGAATGTCCGGTACGCCAATCGCCATAAAGCATTAAAACAGCAACACGAAGAGCTGATCTCCACCCACAATAAAGCCACTGCTGATCATCAATCCTTACAATCAAAACTGCAGCATACGGAGCAGGAGCTATTGTTGCTGAAAGATCCGGCCTTTAAATGGATCCGGCTTTCCGGTAACAGTAAACATGCCGGTCAGTTTGCAACTATATGCTGGAACCCGCAATCCAAAGAAGTGTACCTGCTGGCGCAGTCCCTGCCGGAACCTGCTGCAGATCAGCAATACCAGCTATGGGCCATGGTGAATGGTAAACCGGTGGATGCCGGCGTGTTTGAAATGGGACCGCAGCGTACCGCCCTGCAAAAAATGAAGGACCTGGCGGCCGCCCAGGTATTTTTTATTACACTGGAAAAAAAAGGCGGTAATGCCTCCCCTACCCCTGACCAGCTGTTTGTAAGCGGTAAAGTAAATGGCTGAGCAATGCCTTATTAATAATGAGCCATTAATAATTAATTGATTTTATTATATTAAAATTTTGCCTGTATACTCACTTGTTAATTATCCCGTATTCACTTTTAATTATTAATTAATTCCTTATCTTTCAATCTCATTTTACCCCATTCATAATCTTGCCTCCTTTAGAATCAGTGAATTTTATTGCAGACCAGTCCATGCTGAAAGCGATTGCTTAGCAGGCACTGTTGCCTTAGGAAACCTTTTAAAATAACCAGACGACTAATAGTGGAATCCGATTATACATATACGGAAGCAGAATTAATTCAGGGACTGAAAGCCAGGAACCAGCGCGTATTCGGCTATTTATATGATCATTATTCGCCTGCCCTGTACGGGGTTGCATTGAAAATACTGAATGATGAAAATGCAGCCGGCGATACGCTGCAGGAAGTGTTCCTGAAAATATGGCGCAACATAGACCGCTATAACGAGGAAAAAGGAAGATTGTTCACCTGGATGCTGAATATTACGCGCAATACAGCCATTGATATGCTCCGGTCTAAAGCCCACCGGTTTGAGCAAAAAATCCAAGATGTCGGGGACGACGTACATTTATATACAGGTCACCTAGCCGTTTACCAATCTACTGATCATCTGGGACTTTCAAAAGTTTTGGAAAAACTGAATAAAGAACAGCGTATTATCATTGACCTGTCGTATTATAAAGGTTGCACGCAAGAAGAAATATCTACCATATTGAACATACCTTTGGGTACGGTTAAGACCAGAACACGCCTGGCGATGATCAAATTAAGGAATCTTTTAAAAACTTTATAAAACAGTGAGCTTAGAGCGTTTTATATCCTCCGGCATCATTGAATTGTATGTAACCGGTATGGCCTCGGAAGCCGAAGCTAAAGAGTTAGAAGCCGCTATGGTAGCATATCCCGAGCTGGAAAAGGAGATAGAATCCTGCCGCCGGGACCTGGAGCAGTATGTGAGCCTGCAGGCCATTACACCACCACCTGCAATTAAGGATCATTTGCTGCGCATGGTAGCAGATGAAACGGCCAAATGCGAGAAGCGGTAGATCTTTAACTCTTCATTAACAAAATAATTTCATGTGCATGCGCCCGCATACACATGCGGCCGTAGTAGTTCCAATCTCTAAATTTGCTTAACCCTTTATTAACAAAACCCCTTCTACACAGGTATCATATCAATATATTAGTTAGCGCAATACCCAGCATTCCGCCATTAATTACATTTTTCCTATTTTGCAGAAATGCAGAAGTTTTTCGTGGTTGTTACCGGTTTTCTGATAACCGGGCTGTTACACTTTCATAATACCTATGCCCAGGATACTGCCCGTTATAAAGGAATGACTGTGAACCTGGATGAAGTGGTCGTGAATGCCAAACGTATAGGCTTTGACGTTAATAGCTTTATTAAACGGGTGGAAGAAGATACCACCTTTTACCGGGCCTTTAAGAACCTGCGCCTGCTGGGCTTTACCGCCGACAACGATATTCGTATATACGATAAGGATAAACAGGTGAAAGCTTCCCTGAAAAGCGAAACGCACCAGACCATGAATGGCCTTTGCCGCACCATGCAGGTAATAAATGAAAAAGTTACCGGTGATTTTTACACCTCCAAAGGCGATTATAACTACTACACCGCGGAGCTGTATGCCGGCCTGTTTTTTACAAAAGGTACTGCCTGTGTAGATGCTAATGGCAATGGCCCGGAGCAGGGTGGCGGCAGTATGCAACGGCATAAGGCCCAGTTAAAACAGCTGATCTTCAATCCCGGCAAACCCGTACGCGGCGTACCTATTGTGGGTCCTAAAGTAGCTATCTTTAACCCGGAAGTAATGCGCTTTTATGATTTTTCCATTACCGCGGAAAATTACCTGGGCGTATCCTGTTATGTATTTGCCGCCCAGGTTAAAAAAGACCTGGGCCGCATAGACCGGGGCGATGTGGTGATCAATGAGCTGGTAACTTATTTTAATAAAGATAACTTTGAGATTGTAGGCCGTAAATATTCGCTTTCTTATAAAACGTTGTTATTTGATTTTAACGTGCGCATGAATGTGGAGATGACTAAGAAAAATGATCTTTTAATACCCGCTTTAGTTACGTACGATGGTACCTGGGATGTACCTTTCAAAAAGCGGGAGACGGCTGCGTTTATAGCCAGGTTTCATGTAAACTAATAATGTGTTTTAAATAAAAAAAGGTGCAAATGAAGCTGTTCATTTGCACCTTTTTATGTTAGATCTTAATACGTTAATACACTATTGTAACGGCGCCCGTTTTCCTGAATGATTGCTGTGTGCTGGCGCTCGTATATTCCATTACCCACACATAGGTGCCTACGTTCATTTGCACCCCGTTCTGCCGCCCGGTCCAGCTAACCTGCGGATCTGTACTGAAAAAGATCCGCTGTCCCCAGCGGTCGTACACACTGAGCTTAAAGTCCGATAACAGGCAGCGGTAAATGGGCCGGAAATAATCATTCTTCCCATCACCGTTAGGGGTAAACGCATTCGGCAGCCATACCTGGCACTCGCAATCCTTTGCCAGCACCAGTACAGAATCGGTAGCGCGGCCGCAGGTGTTGTTAGCTACTACGGCGTAGTAACCAGGCTCGGTTACCATAAAAACAGGAATGTTGGTACTATCCTGCCATTTATAATTAGTGCCTGCGCCGTTGGGGTAAAGCCGTATCCGCTCTCCCTTACATATGGTGCTATCAGGTCCCAGGTTGATGTGCAAAGTATCATCATAAGTTACGTGGATGGTGTCAGAAGAAATACAGCGGCCTATTTGCGCCCGTACATAAAAGTAGCCTGGTTCGCGTACATAATAGGTGGCCTGGTCAGAGCCGTCCTGCCACAGGTACTGGCCCTGTCCGAAATCGGCGGTAAGCACCAGGAACTCACCTTTACAAATGGTGGTATCCCCGCCAAGGTTCACGCCGCGCAGGCGGTTATAGTCTACCCGCACCGTATCCAGCACCTCGCATTCATTATCTACTTCCACAAACACCCAGGCATCTACCGGGCTGCTTACCCGTACCGTAGGATTCTTTGAACCGTTAAACCAGCTGTACCCGGAGGCGCCGGCTACCTGGGGCGCCAGCACAATACTTTCGCCGGGGCATAACAAGGTATCGGGACCCATGGTAAAGGGATGTTCATGCCCGCCAAAGTTAATGGTCACCGTATCGCGGAAAATGCCGCAGCCGCCTGCATTTACCTGCACCATGTAGGTGCCGCTGGTGGTTACCACATAAGTGGAGGCGTTTTCTCCTGCTATGGGTGTAAAATCCCGGTACCATTGGTAGTTACCATCCTGCGAGGTAGCATCCAGGCGAATGGCCTCGTTAATGCACAGCAGGTGGTCATCGCCCAGCTCAATTTCCGGGATAGGCGTAAAGAACACGTTCACTGAATCTGGTACCTCGCAGCCATTGATCTTTACCCTATAGGTGCCGGTAGTATCTGCCACAATGGTGGCGCCTACGGAATCTTTCCGCGTCCACTCATAAGTTGCGCCGGCTACCACAGGTGCGCTGAGAACAATGGTTTGTCCTTCGCAAAGCGTGGTATCAACCGGTTCAGGAAAATTGTAGGGTACAGGCTGTACTACCGTGATGGAAAGTGTAGTGGTATCTGCTACGCCGGCCCGGTAAGCAATGAGGGTAACGGTATAGGTACCAATAGTGGCGTACTGGTGGCTGCCGATCATTTTACCGGAAGTGTTCTGTACACCGGATGGCGGATCGCCAAAGTCCCACAATACGGAATCAATGGTCTCATCCTCAGTAGTAATGGCGAACTTGATATCTGTGTTCACACAGGTACTAGAGTAGGTAAAAGGCGTTAGCCATGCGCTCCTGGCAGGGGCGGCATACGAATATTGTGGCGTGGCCATACTGATACAAACGGCTACCAGGAGTATCAGCAGGCATAGGATACGGCAGTGAATGAGGCTTCTCATGTATAGGACATGGGTATTGGCACTAAGTTAATAGAAATATAAATATATAATACTTTTTTTTCATAGAAAAAGAGATGATAATGTAGTAACTTATTCATTATCATTAACATCAGATTAGCAAAAAAACATATTCAGAACCTTAACTTTGATCATGAGGGAACATTGCATCATGTATGCACATCAAGGTAGTCCTAAGGGGCTACCTTATTTTTTTGGGATCGGCACCGGACAGGTATATGAAACCAGCCGCCTCCCTTATTTTCAGTCAGGTGTCGGTATATTTTTAAGCGAACTCAGTACTATGTTAAAAACGATGGAAGAAAGATTTTATTGAAAACCCGTGCAGTATTTCTCACAGGACAATTATCACAGGATTATATTATAAACAGGATCACTTCTCTGGCAAAGATCGTTCGTTTTGCAATACGATTAGTTTCAATATTATTAAAAGTCTTATTAGGCATTTCCTGTAGCTGGACCGGCCAGCATCAGTGAGAAGGATCCATGACGCTGCAGTGTTTAGTGGAACCGGTCCAGCCGAAAGAGGCAACACTATACAGCAGCTTATGCTGCTTTATGCGGGTAAATGTTCCAGGTTATTGAGCGGTGGTATGGTAGCAGGGAGGGTAATTACTGTACTGCTGTTTCTGTAAATGTAAGCTAATCGACTTATACATACTTTTACAAATAAATCAATTATTCATTTAAGTTGAAAATATTTGATAATGTGATAATTAAATTGATTTTCGTTAACAACTGATTAGCGCTTTATTTATATTTAGCACCTTATTTTTGTTTTACTATTGAGAGATGAGGAGAGCGGTTTGCGCCGCTCTCCAAAAGTCCGCCCTTCGGGGCGGATTTTTTTATGTATAATATCTGCTTGAATGAAAATGATATATAGCTGTCCTGGATCAGGGACGGATTTTTTTTTGTATAGTGTATGCTTAAATGAAAATGATATATGGCTGTCCTGGATCAGGGCAGATTTTTTTTTATATACAGTGTATGCTTAAATGAAAATGGATGAATATCTGTCCGAACCGGGGACAGATTTTTTTATGCATAGTATAACCCAGGTAATGAGCTGTTCGGCTATTTATTATAGCCGCAGCATTTTCTCTACTGCTTTTGAAGCCTGGTATTTTTACGGCATCCCGCTGCTACTTGATACCGTCATTTTTTCGCACGCTGTTAAATCAACCGGCAAGAGATCTCAGCGGTATGAGGTAAGTAATTCAAGTTTGACGCATAGCAGATAAGTAGTACTTAAAAGATGGATATCCGAGAAGCGGTTTAACTCATAGCAGAAGAGTAATACTTATACATTTTATTTACTTATAAATTACTTCTTAAATTAAAAAGGAACAATTGATAATGTAATAATTAAATTGATTCTCATTAACATCTGATTAGCGCTTTATTTATATTTAGCACCTTATTTTTGTTTCACTTTGAGAGATGAGGAGAGCGGTTTGCGCCGCTCTCCAAAAGTCCGCCCTTCGGGGCGGATTTTTTTATTGATGCAATACAAAGCCTTGCTTAAGGCTAACCACGGTACTACCACGAAGGCTTATCGTTGCATGGAATAAATATCCAATTAATATGATGCAGTTACAGGCAGGCGATGTGCTGATTATCGATGACCGCTCCCTTACCCTTTAGCGTTCACTGTTTGCTTCCTCAACACACTACTGCCCCTATCAACACCGGGAAAAACAACCGGAATGAACGCTGTAATAAGGTAAACACCGGCAAGCCTGCTGTACGATCTTCCCAAACAATACAGAAATACTTACTCCTGCAAAACCGCTGCCACCGGGGCTGGGCGCAAAATAGATCATGAGCTGGATGAGCACCTGGATGGAGATCGCCTGTATTAAACTGGCATGTACCCCCAACCCTAACAGTATAACATATTGCATGCAATACTTATTCAGGTACAGCAGTGCTATAATGATTAAGCTTAGCGGAAAAAGAAAAGGATGCTCATATTAAAAAAATACTTAAATTCGGTATGAGATAATTTTTAACCCAACTCACAATAACCATTAGACATGAAAAATCTTTTCCACTAAAATCATTTTGATTTTTATGCATGCTATCAGGCCCATGCAATGTAGCTATTGAGCCCTGCACATATTCCCATTTGGAGTTTTTTTGTAATCCTATTTTATAATCACAAATCCTCAATTATTAACTATGAAAAAGTTAGTTGCTATTGCACTATTACTGTGCACTGTATTTTCTATGTTCAGTTTTATACCCGCCACTAAACCCGCTACGGTATTAAAAAAGGAAAAGCGTTTTTTCTCTTTCCCGATCACCGGTACCGTTGATGGCGCTTACATGGGAAGCCCCGGTACTTACCAATATACTATAAACGGTAGCGGCACCACTCCAACCTCTGTTACCATCACTGTTATATCTCCTGTTTCGGCTACAGTGGGCACCTATCCTTTTACAGGGAGCAACCCCCAGTATTTTGCTACCGGCATGGGTACAGCAACCAACAACACTATAAAAACTATAATATTTACAGTGACCAGCAGCACCTCAACGGGATATAATATTGATATAATCGGGCTGAATTAACAGGCTGATATTTGCTGGTTAACACCCGCAATACGGCGTATATAGTAAAAGGCCGCTTTTCAATTGTTTACATTATTGAAAAGCGGCCTTCATTTAAAAAAACAAATTACCATTCATCTGTTCTGAATGATGATACCGGCAGCCCTTCATTGCTGAACAGAGTGCCTACCAGCCAGTCCTTATACGCGTAACGTACAGCTACCGGTGTTTTCACTTCTTCACTTTTTACAGCAATGCCATAACCGGTTATCCAGGCAGTGGCCGGGTGAAATACCTTATCAGCGCCGGCTACTTCAAAATCAGACAGTGGTTTGTTAAAGGAGAAAGTAGTTAAACCATTCGGCGCATTGTTAAAGAACAGCTGCACCGTATCTGTAGCTACCTTCATGTTCTTATACACCGGTGTGGCATAAGGAATGTTCTTATAGCCATAGGTTTTGGCCAGCGCATTATATAGCAGGCGTTTGGCAATAATAGTCTTATCTGCCGGGTGTATGTTGGTTTGATCTCCTACATCCATACTCACAGCCATACCGGAGTTGGGAATATCATCCAGCGCTTTTAACTGTGCTTCACGGAGCAGGAAGGTTTCTCCTTTATCCCCTTTATATACAAAAGGCGCTATCTGCACATAATAAAAGCCCCATTCCCCGCAATCCCAGGCCGTTCTCCAGGATTTTACCATGGCGCCCATCAGCTGCCGGTACTGGGCCGCGCGGCCGCGGTTACTTTCACCCTGGTACCACAAAGCCCCGTTAATGGTATACCCCATTACGGGCGACACCATACCGTTGTATAAATTGGTAGGATCATTCGGACTTAATTTCAGTGTATCCGTTACTGCTGGAATTTTAATTTCATTGGTAAAGGGCTGCAGGGCCTGGGCATGCATCCACGCTTCTATCACAGTGCCACCCCAGGTGGCTTCAATAATACCTACCGGCACTTTCAGCTTTTGCTGCAGCATTTGGGCAAACTGGTATCCCACTGCGCTGAAATCAGCAGCGCTGGCGGCATCTGATACCTGCCAGGTGGTATTACAATCTGACAGCGGTACCCGTGATATTTTTTTAGGCACATTGAACAGGCGTATCTGCGGGTTATCAGCTTCCATGAGGATGTCGGCAGCATGTAAAATAGTCTGGTTCTTAAATCCTTTTACAGGCATTTCCATATTGGACTGGCCGGAGCAAAACCACACTTCGCCAATCAGGATATTGTGCAGGGTAAGCGGCTTACCGTCTGAGATAGTAATGTCATAAGGTCCGCCGGCAGCCGGTGTTTGCACTTTTACCTTCCAGGCGCCATCTGCGCCAGCCTTAACCGTATACAATTTCTTGTTCCAGGAGGTGGTAACAGTAACCCTGGCATTGGCGGCGGCAGTACCCCATAAGGCAGCCTGTGACCGTTGCTGCAACACCATATTGCTGCCAATGATAGCGGGTAACTTAACGGTGGCGGATACATGTAAAGAAAGCAGGAGGAAAAAAGAGATGATGAGTTTCTGCATAGTGGAATATTATAATTATGGGCAAAAACACAAAATACATAATCAGGCAGGTAAAAAAAAGCGTCCCGGGGTTTTAAGCCCGGGACGCAACATCTCTGTTTCTAATGTAGGTATAGGATTAGTAAGTAGTAAGCCTATTTCATCCAGAAGATCTTAGCATAAGGAAGATCCTTATCTGCTACTTTAGCGTAGTTCTCACCGTTCAGTGAACGCTCGCTGCCAGGATATGTTAACCTGTAAGCAGGCGTAGGCACAGTAGAAACACCTGGATCCGTTGGGAAGGTGATCTTGGGATAACCGCTTCTTCTCATTTCAGCCCATGCCTGTGCATTCTGCATGATACCGAAGTTCACCCATTTCTGCAGGCCGATCTTGTTCAGGTTATCTTCCTGTACAGAACCATAAGCTACTTTAGGATTAGCCAGCAGCAGTGTGATCTCAGCCGGTGTGGCTGCGGTTTGTTTGGTGCCGTAGTCGCTCAGGTTATGGATCTTGTAATAGTTTGCAATAGACTGCATAATACCTTGCTCGTAGGCAGATTTTGCGCTTCCGCCGCCCATGCCGCTACCCCATCTTTCATAGGCTTCAGCTTTCAGCAACCAGGTTTCAGCAGAAGTGAAGATGATGCCGGGGAACTTGGTATTTTTCACAAAGGTTGTACTATCTATCAGCGAAAGCAGTCTATTACCAATTTCAGTCTGTTGCTGATCAGCAGTCATTGTAGGGATCATACCATGATACTGGCCGGCAGAATTTTTGGTGTACAATATACGTAAACGCGGGTCGCCGGTAGGTTTCAGCAGGGAATCCACCATATAACCGGGAGCATACTGATGACCACTGTTAAAGGAAGAGGTCAGGTCTACCGTAAGGTTAGTACCACCTGTTACAATTTCAGCATTATCTGTATATGCATCGATCATCGGATACAGCGTGGGGTTACCCATAATTTCCTGTACCAGCGCTTTGGAGGCAGCTTCATCTACAGCAGATTTACGCATAGCCAGGCGCAGTAAAAGAGAATTACAGTAACGGCGCCATTTCAGCAGATCGCCTTTAAACAGGATGTCCTGCTTGGCCAGCTTGTTCAGGTAGAACTGCTCCGGCTGAGCATTTGCCAGCCAGTTGCTGATAGCTTTTAAATTCGTGATTGCGCTGTCATATACTGCCCTGCCATCATCAAACGCAGCCAGCTTTAAAGTACCGGTTGCATTCAGACCACCTGCTTCAGTGAACGGGATATCTCCCCAAAGGTCAACCTGCTGGCAAGCCTGGTCATACAGGAAGATCTGGGCTGTTTTAGTGAACAGTAAATAACCTGCCTTATCTGCATCTGTAGAAAGCGCGTCATAGGCTTTTTCTATTTCGCGGTAGCTGGAGATGGGAGCAGTCCAGTTATTATCACTACCTGGTGCGCTATAAAAATCATCCCAGCGGTCCTGCGCATAGGATTCCGGCTGCTCATACATTTTATTGGCAGTTACCACACCCAGGGTTTGGGTATACACGCCCATCTGAACGCCGTTAAATGTCCACAGGCCCCAGTAATCCGGTATAACCCTGCGGTTTTTGAACATGCCTGTATAAAAGGCATCGATGCTGCCGTTGGTGGTTTTTTCAGGGTCCAGGTATTTGCTGTCTATCGTAGACTTTTTACAGGCCCCGATGAAGCCCAGCACTGGCGCCAGCATTATTATTGCAAGAATATTCTTCTTCATGTTTTTAATTTTTTGCTTAGATCAATTAAAAGCTCAGTCTCACGGTTCCACCAATTGTGCGGGAAGCTACTGAAGAGCCGGCGTCCAGACCCTGGCTTATAAAGTTGCTACCGATACCTACTTCAGGATCTACGTTAGGCAGTGTTTTATAGAAGTAGAACAGGTTGCGGCCAAACAGCCCTACCGTTAACGTCTGCATTTTTGCTTTGTTAGCCAGTGCTACCGGGAATGAATAGTTCAGAGACGCTTCACGCAGCTTAACAAAGTTGTTGTCGAACACAGCACTCTGGTAAGAGTTTTTGGTTCTGGCGCCATAGTTACCCCAGCCATAAGTGTACTCATAGTACTGTGCTGCCTGCAGGATCTTGTCATTTTTCTTTCCGGTTTCGTCCACACCGTCTAATATCACACCATCGTGATATACTGTAGTACCTGCAGGAGCAGAACCGCCGTTCAGCAGTGTTCTGTTACCAGCAGCATCTTCGTAATAAGTTAAACCGCCACTGGCTTCATCACGATACTTTAAGGTGCTTTTATACAATCCATCGCCTGTAGCATAATAATTGGTTACAGAAAGGATCTGTCCACCCCAGCGTGAATCCACCAGGAAGTCCAGGGTCCAGTTCTTGTAACGGATCGTGTTACCAATACCGCCGTTCAGCTTAGCCTGTATGTTACCGGCTTTCTTAGGGGCAGAGTTATCTGTTACATAGTAACCATTTGCATCTATGATGTTCTGTCCATCTGCACTTTTCTTGTTCATGTTCACCATGATATCACCTGCAGCTTCGCCTACTTTTGCAACGATGTATGCAGAACCGTTATCCACGTTCATTAACTGAAGCTGGGTAAGGCCGGGCTGTAAGCTTTTCAGCTTATTCCTGTTAAAGCCGACGTTAGCGCGTACATCCCATGTCAGGTTTTTGCTGGATATGGGTGTAGCATATATTGCTGCTTCCAAACCGTAGTTGTTCAGGTCACCTACGTTCTGCCAGATATTTTTTGCGCCGGTCGAAGAAGCCACGTTCAGGTTAATGATCTGGCCCTTAACAATGTTATTATAGTAAGAGATGTCAAAACCTAAGCGGTTTTCAAACATTTTACTTTCCCATCCAATTTCATATTCATGTTTGAACTCCGGTTTCAGACCATTGTTACCATAGTTGCTACCCGGGTACAATGTTGCAGCGCCGTTAGCAGAGCTTCCGGTATAAACGATATTGGCCTGGTAAATGCCCGGAGGGTTGGCAGCCACCCCGTAAGACAGGCGCAGCTTGCTGTAATCCACAAAGTTGGGCATATGCAATGCCTTAGACATTTCAAAGGAAAGGCTTACGCTGGGATAGAAGTAAGAGTTATTACCCGGTGCAAGCACAGAAACCCTTTCATAGCGGCCGGTACCTTCCAGGAACAGGAAGTTGCGGTAGCTTAAGCCAACGATACCGAAGATACCATCCTGTAAATAAGAAGTCCTCTTAGTATCATTCTGTCCGGTAACGGGGTTTTTGGAAGCCTGGATAGTGAACCAGTTCTCCTGCAGCAGGCCACCAGCTGTGCTCATTCCGCTATAACGGCGTTCTTCGCGGCGGGCCTGGTAACCTAAGCTGGCATTTAAGCCAAATTTCGGTGAGAAGTCTTTATTATAGGTCAGCAATAAGTCGCCATAAGCGATGTTATACTGGTTATTGGCAACTGAATATGCGCCGGATTCGGAAACATACAGCGGATATTCTGCATAGTTTTTAGTTTCTGAAGTATAACCGGTGATATCTGTACCCATACGGCCGCGGAATTTCAACCCGGTGGCGATGTCATAGTTCAGTGTAAAGCTGGAAATAAAACGATTGGATTTTTCGTCATAGCTATTACGCTTCTGTTTCCACAGGAAGTCCAGGAAGTCGGTAGCATAGAAAGGATATTTGAATGCTTCCTCAGGGTCACGGCTTGAGTTATCGAGCGTTACGTACTTATAACCTTTGGTGGTCTGATATTTCTTAAGGAAGAAATCCATATCATCAAAGGCGCTGAAGAAACCTGCATAGCTTGCTAATACACGGTTCATCTGCTCCGGACGGTTATGCACGTATTCATTCACATAAGTTACTGTAACGTCGGTGCTTAAGCGGGGAGTTATTTTATAAGAGGTATTCAGGTTAAAGTTATTCTTTTGCTGTTTACCGCCGATCTGTATGCCTTTGTAGTCAATACGGTTATAAGAGAACCGGTAGCTGCCCCTGTCATTTGCATTGGATAATGCGATGTTAGCCTGGGAGCTGTAACCATTTTTGAACAGCTTTTTCCAGTTATCGCTGGTACCAACATATTTGCGGGTAGAGCCATCCACATACACTACATCCCTTCCGTCGAACTTAGGACCAAACTGGGCATCCACATCATAGGGCACTCTTACATCCTCTTTACCATCGCCATTTATATCACCCAGGGGAATCCAGCCATCAGCCGGATAACCGGAGCCAACCTGATTTTTCCTGTCGTAGCCGGGACCATAAGTAGATTGTATATCTGGCAGCACAGCAGCTTGCTCCATACCATAAGAGTAGTTGAAGTCAACGCCCATGCCGGCGCGTCTGTTACCCTGCTTGGTAGTGATCATTACCACACCATTACTACCACTGGAACCATACAGCGCGGTGGCGGCAGAACCTTTCAGAATGTTCACTTCCTTAATGTTATCCGGGTTAATGTCCAGCAAGCTGTTACCACGGATACGGGTATCTCCCCAGTATTTATTGGCGTCGCCGGTATTCACGATATCGTTACGGATAGGTACACCATCCACAACGATCAGTGGCTGACCGTCGCCATTAATAGAGTTTACACCGCGGATCTTAATAATAGCAGCACTGGTGCTACCACCGGGGGCGGTTTGAATGCTTACGCCGGCAGCCTTACCATACATTGCGGATGCAAAGTTGGTAGGGGAAGATTTTACCAGTTCTTCACCGGAAATGTTAGAAACGGCATAGCCCAGCTTACGGCGCTCTTTTTTGATACCCATAGCTGTTACAACCACCTCATTCAGACCCTTGCTATCCGGCGCCAGTCTAATGGCTAAGGAAACACGGCCATTTAAAGGTATTTCCTGTTTTACGTAACCGATGTACGTAAAAACGAGCGTAGCTTCTGTGCTAATGCTCAATTTAAAGGCACCGTTAGCGTCCGTAAGCGTACCAGCCGAACCGGCTTTTTCCTGTACACTCACACCCACGAGCGGGCCACCTTTTTCATCCTGCACGATACCGGCTACAGTTTTCTTTTCCTGTGCATAAACAAAGTTGGCACATAGCAGGAAAAGTACCGCGCATACGAGGAGCGATCTTTTCATTTTACTCTTTTTTAGATTAATTACTATAGTGTTAAAGCGTTAATGTGTGAATTGGCATAGTTATAACCATCCCACCGCAGGGGATAACGAGACTGGCAATAGTTATTCATTATTGTATCATTTGCAGAGTGGCCTGCTATTTACAATCGGTAGTTTAGGTATAAGGAATAAGTATTGCGCACCATTATTAGCGCTGGTTTTCATGGTGTTGTGTCGAATTGTTTCATAGGTTCAATAAGATTTTCATTAGGTTTCAAATAGTAACTCCGCTGTTATGCTGTTTTTACAACCCAAAGCGGCAATTGTTGGTATAGTTGTTCTAGTAAAATGTATTGTAATATAATGTAATATAGATATTTATTTCAAAACAGTAAAAATTATTATAATATTTTTCACGCTGTACATCTCAGGGCTTTTTGTTTTGTCCCCACCCAAAGCATAAATACGTTATCTGTTCCGAAAAAGTTTGTATTACTCTCTTAAAAAAATGAAAACACCCGATATGTTATAAGTATATAGTTTTATACTTATAACATAAATATTTTAATCATTAATCACTGGTTATGTTCCAATCACTTATCAACATCAAACATAGATAATTTTTTTATAATCTGCAAGCTTATCTGATCATTTTCAATAAAATAGTTAAAACAATCGCAGTTTCTGCTAAAATAAAACCAGGGGTTTAGCAAAAAAAAGGCAGGATCATTACAATCCTGCCTTAAGCTTTCTTTAACAAAAATTATGGTTTACGGGTAGAATAACTCACATGCATGTACGCTTTTTACGCAACCGGTTCCACTTCTTTCATAGTGGATTGTCTTACTTCCAGCGTAGGTTGCAATACCAGCTGCTGAGATGTGCTGGAGGCATGATTTAGCTCCTTCATCAATACATTTACTATCTGCCTCCCTATTTCTTCTATAGGTTGTGATACACAGGTTATAGAAGGGCTGTGCAGGCGGAATAGATCATGATCATCAAAACATACCATACCTACGTCTGCGCCTATACGAAGCCCTAATGAACGGATGCTTTCTATACCATAAATGCCCAGGTAGTTGGTGGCAAAAAATACTGCATCTACCTTGCTAGCTTTCAGGTACTTGGTAATTTCCTGGGTATGCCCTACCCGGTCCATTTCAAAAGGCAGGCGTTTTACTACATTCTTGTTATAGGGTAACCCGTGCTTTTTGAAGGCTGCCATAAAACCATCCATACGCTGTTTCATCTGCACCTGGTCAGAGGTGGTGGTGATGATGGCTATTTTCTGGTACCCCTGCTCTATGAGGTGGGTAGTGGCGGCATACGCACCCTGGTAGTTATCCACCACCACGTAATGAGAGTCTACATTTGGTAAGTAACGGTCCATCAGCACTACTGGCTTGCGCACCATTTTCAACAGCTCTATCTCCTTTTCCATGTTCTTGGTGGGCGTAATAATGTAACCATCCACCTGGCGGTATTTTAATACCTCCAGCAGACCGTGGGCCTTTTCAGTGTTATCTTCTGTACTGCCGAATAATACCTTATAACCATGCTTGTCTGCCTCATCCTCCACTACTTTGGCCACATTGGCAAAGAAGTTGTTGGCAATGTCTTCCACAATCAGCCCCAGGGTTTTGGTCTTACCCGTGCGTAACCCTCTGGCTAGCTGGTTAGGCTTGTATTTGAGCTTATTGGCAATCTTCAGGATTTTCTTGCTAACCTGGTCGCTGATCCGTTTTTCCTTGGCTTTTCCGTTCAGTACAAAAGAAACTGTGGTAGGAGACACCCCCGCCTGTTTGGCGATGTCCTTTATAGAAATTCCTTTCATTCGTGATAATAGTTTGTGCTTATGCTTGTAATTCAGGTGTGCCGGAACTTCCTATTGAGCGCAGGTATAAAACGCTCAATCGATTTAGCCCTGTGTAAAATACAAAAATACTTGTCAAAAAAACAATACTCTCTCCAACAGCTAATTTACGGGAAATGATAGTTTTTTAACCAAAAATTAATAAATTGGCATCATTCACAGGAAAACGCCCGCGGGGGGCGGGCAACGCTGACCATTGCCATTAAAAAGACAACACACTACGACCAAACACATTTAAACACAGAACCGGATGAAACCCATCCTTATTAAAGTTGGGGCTTTTGCAGACAACCAGATCACCATTATAGAGCGTAGTGATCCGCATTTTAACACACCTTTCCATTTCCACCCGGAGTGCGAGCTGGTATATGTGACGGAGAGCCATGGAAAAAGAATTGTTGGCGACAGTATTGAAAGTTTTGATGTAGGCGACATGGTTTTCCTGGGGCCTAACATTCCGCACGTATGGTATAATGAGGAGGATTATTACCAGGGCCTTGAATCGCTCAGAGCCCGCTCTGTAGTGATCTATTTTCCAAAAGATATTTTTGGCGATAAGTTCTATGGCCTGCCGGAAACCAAAGCGCTCTCAGAACTGTTCCACCGCGCGCAACGCGGCATGAAGATCACTGGCAATACCCAGGAAACGCTGAAAGAGGAAATACTGGCCCTGCCCAAAAAGGAAGGGCTGGACCGCATTATTTCCCTGCTGCACATCCTGAAAACGCTGTCTGAAACGCGGGACTATTACTTCCTGGCCAGCACCGGCTACTCCCATGCCTTTAATGTAAAGGACAACCACAAGATCGACGAAGTGTTCAAGTACGTAATGAACAATTTCTCCAAGGAAATATCCCTGCAGGATGTAGCGGGTATCACCAACCTTTCCCCGCAGTCGTTCTGCCGCTTTTTTAAGAACCGTACCAAAAAGTCATTTGTACAGTTCCTGAATGAGGTGCGTATCGGTCATGCCTGCAAGCGGCTAACAGAGGAAGACTGGTCTATTGCAGAAATTGCGTACTCCTGCGGATTTAAGAACCTCTCTAACTTTAACCGCTTTTTTAAGGAGATCGTTGGGAAAACGCCAAAGGAGTATAAGCATGAGCTGAGGCTGAAGGAAGCTTAAAGTGGAAAGCGTAAAGCTTAAAGCTTAATGCAGCGAAGGCTTAATGCGGAGAGCATATGCGGAATGTGGAAGGATCTGGAGGCAAAGCGGATGCTGAACGTTGCCTGCAGCTGATGAGGTTTATGCTGGATGCCATTGATGAAGGCTGTGTGCGTAGAACCGAAGCATGCGCGGGCAGGTAAAAGGGGAAGACGTATGCTGGATGCCATTGCTAAAAGCAGTATGCATAGAGCCGAAGCGCAGGTTGTGAAAAGCAGTGTGTGTAGAACCGAAGCATGCACGGGCAGGTGAAAGCGGGAAGCTTACTGCTAAAAGGCTGCCCCTGAAGCAATATGCTAAACACCGAAAACAACTACCGAAGGCATAAAAAAGCTAAAACAGACTAATAAAGCATCGCATACCCCGGCTAAATACTGTACATAACTGCTACTCATTCAGCATTAATCATTTAGCTTTTTGCTTTATGCTTTATGCTTTCCCCTCACGGCAGATTTATTTCTACAATTCAAAACATTGTTCTATTTTCAAGCCCAACGGTAGGTAGAAGACACGCTGTTCACTTTTTCAACCAAATATCTTTGTACCTGTAATCCTGATGTACAGCAACTATTCAGATCAACAGCTACTTAACTTGCTTCGGGCCGATAACGTCGCGGCCTTTAACGCCATCTACGAGCGTTACAGCAAGCCATTGTACCTGTACATCCTTAGCAAGCTGGAAACCGGGGAAATCAGCAAGGATGTGCTGCAGGACCTTTTTGTATCCCTGTGGGAAAAACGTAAACAGCTGCAGATCAGCGAATCACTGAAATCTTACCTGTACCAGAGCGCCCGGCATAAAGTAATTGACATTTACCGCAAGAATACCTCTTACCGGAAATACCTGCAGCAGCTCATAGAACATTTTGATGCACAGCCGGAAAATATTACGGAAGCCGTTGATTATAAAGCCAAAAACCAGGAAATACTGGAAGCCATCAACCACCTGCCCGACCGCATGAAGGAAATATTCATGCTCAGCAGGCTGGAACATCAATCCATAGAACAAATTGCGCAGCGGCTGGGACTATCACAGCAAACCGTGAAGAACCAGATCACTAAAGCATTGAAGATCCTGCGATCACACCAGGATCTGCGATCGTGAAACGATTTTAGATTTTAGATTTACGATCTTAGATTGGAGGGGAGCGATGGATAGGGGGCTGAGAACCAGACGGAAACTTAAAATTGAATGAAAGCAAAGGATACAGGGACTTGAATGCTGATACCGGTACCTGGAAACAAGCAGGGCCGGTTACAGGGCGAAACAGCCCTGACATCAAACAAAACAGGGACAAAACTAACGATTGTAAATACGGAAGTCATTAATTTTAGCTAAATCTAAAATCTGCAATCGTAAATCTAAAATAGTAGTACCTAAGTCTCACTTATACGACTACTGGTAAATCATAAATCCGAAACGGTGGATACAGAACACATAAAACAGATACTGGAGCGCTATACACAGGGACAATGCACGGCCGAAGAATCAGCGATCATTGAAAAATGGTTTGAGGGCGTAAACCGGCATCATACTACCCCCGTGGCTGATGATGACCTGCCCCTGCAGCTGGAGGCCGTGAAGCAAAGCATCCAGGAAAGGATCCAGGCGCCCCGCCGGCAACTGCGTCCGATGTATTATGTGGCTGCCGCTGCCAGCGTATTGCTGCTGGCCGGCGCCTGGCTGTTCACCTACCTGAAACAATCCCGCACCGCTGTACCGGCCGGGTCTTCCATAGCACAAACCACCCCTCCCAAGAGCAGCCGTACTGAAAAAGACGGGTTTATGGAACTGCGCACCGCCAAAGGCGCCACAGAACGTGTAGTGCTGGCAGATGGCAGCACCATCGTGGTAAATGCATCCAGCTATATCCGCTACCCTATACAGTTCACAGGTAACCGCCGCGATGTGTACCTGGAAGAAGGAGAAGCCTTTTTTACTGTAGCATCCAATGAAAAAAGCGCTTTTACCGTACATACCGGCAACCTGCAAACCACTGCGCTGGGCACCTCTTTCAACATCCGCGACTATGCGCATGAGAACCGCATTACGGTGGCGCTGCTCACCGGTAAAGTGAAAATAGATCGCGTGCTTGATAAGAATAAAGAGGGAAATAGTGTTATATTGTTGCCCAATGAGCAGGTGCACTACAATGTGCAGTCCCTGCAACTTGTAAAATCGTCCTTTGAAAAACCGGAAGAGATCACCGGCTGGAAACAGGGCTACCTGGTGTTTAAAGACGCCTCATATACCGAAGTGATCACAGAGATAGAGAACCGCTATGGAGTTACCGTCATCAATCAAAGCGATAAGAAAGAGTGGAAGTATACCGGCTTCTTTAAGGAAGAAAGCCTGCAGGATGTAGTAGAGACCATATGCCTGGCCAAGTCCCTTTCCTATACGATCAGCAATGATACGATAGTACTGAAGAACTAAGGCCCTCCATTAACCATTTGCTTTTATCCCATGACAACGTTTAGATCATACTGCTATATGGTAAGTATGACTGCCGGCCTGTTGTTAACATGGTTGCCGGCAGCGTGCATGGATATACCTATATTAGTCAGCATTCAGGCCCGTAATAAACCGCTGGAAGCCGTGATGGCAGAGATCTCCGCACAAACAGGGCTTAATTTCCACTACGATAAAACAGACCTGAGCCAAAGTCTCAAAAAAAAGATCACCCTGCGCTGTAATAAAATGCCGGTAGAGGAAGTGCTGCAGCTACTGGCCGGCCAAACCGGGTTAAAATTCGTATTGAAAGAAGATAAGATCATCGTAGGCCCGGATCCCGGGCCAGAGGCCCTGAACAGCGTAACCTTAGTGAACGGCCACCTGCCGGAAAAGGAAATACGCGGACGGGTATACGACGCACATGGTGCTCCTCTTTCCGGCGCTACCATCCTGGTAAAGAACAGCACTAAAGGCACACAGGCGGGGGCAGACGGCACATTTACGCTCAGCGCCGCTCCTTCAGAGGTGCTGGTGTTCCGCTCTATTGGTCATTTACAAAAAGAGGTGATCCTGGATAACAGTGATGATGAGATAAATGTAACCCTGCAGGAATCCATTAAAGGGCTGAATGAGTTTGTAGTAGCGGCTTTGGGCATTCCCAAAAGAACCAAAGAGCTTACCTATGCCACGCAGCAGCTCAGTAATGAAGATCTTACCCGTGTAAAAGATGCGAATGTGATCAACAGCCTGTCCGGCAAAATAGCCGGGGTAAATATTTTCCGTAGCGCCTCCGGCATTGGCGGCTCTGCAAGAGTGATCTTAAGAGGTAATAAATCTACCCGGGAAAACCAGCCCCTGTATATTATTGACGGCGTGCCCATGGCCAACTACACCCCTTCGCAGCCCGCCAACATCTGGGGAGAATCCAGCAGCATTGTAGGCAATACCGGCCGTGATGGCGGTGATGGCATTTCTAACCTGAACCCGGATGATATTGAAAGCATCAGCATACTCAAAGGCCCCTCTGCAGCCGCTTTGTATGGCAGCCAGGCCGCCAATGGCGTAATTGTGATCACCACAAAAAAAGGCCGGCCGGGTAAAGGGCATATCAATGTATCATCCGACCTTACCATTGAAACACCCATGCTGCTGCCCAAGCTGCAATACCGCTACGGGCAAACTACACCGCCTTATATTGATGATAAAGGCCAGCCGCAGCCCGGATCTGCAGATAGCTGGGGCGCGCCGGTTACAGCACCCGACCCTGTTAAACCATTCTTTAATAACGGCGTAACTTTTACCAACTCCATTTCTTTCAGCGGTGGCCTGGATAAAGCGCCTTCGTATTTTTCTTATTCCAACACCAGTAACAAAGGCATACTGCCCAACTCCAAACTGGACCGGCATACCTTTAACTACCGCGGCTCCCTGCGCCTGCTGGATAACAAGCTGCTGATAGATGGTAACGTAACCTTTATGCTGCAAAAAGCGCTGAACCGCGCTGCCAGCGGCTTATACTTTAATCCTCTCACAGGTTTATACAACTTTCCACGCGGGCTTGATTTCAGCTCCTATAAGAATTACGAGTATTTTGATGCAGCCCGCGGCCTGCCCTTACAGAACTGGTGGAATATCCGTAATGATAAGGACTGGACCGGCCAGGATGATCAGCAGAACCCTTACTGGCTGCTGTACAGGAGCCTGCGGGAAGAGAACCGCATGCGCAGCCTGGGCTTTTTATCCATGAAATATGTAGTGAATAGCTGGCTTTCCATACAGGCCCGTGGCAGCTTTGACCGCTCCTCAGACCAATACGAGCTGAAAGCCTATGCAGGCACACAAACCGTGCTTTCACCACCCAACGGGCGTTATACGCTGGAAAAAGAGAACAACACCCAGCTGTATGGCGATCTTTTAGTGAGCGCTGTAAAAAAATGGAACAACCGGCTGCAGCTTGCAGCCACCATGGGTTCCAGCATTATGGATGTACGCGCGCACGACCGTACGCTCATCAGCACCAATCCCAATGCCAATCCGGGCTTAAGCGTTGCCAACCATTTTTCCGTAGCAGATATTTCCAGCAATGCGCTGGATGCACAGCAATACATAGAAAAACGGCAGCTGCAGGCCGTGTTTGCCAGCGCCCAGTTAGGTTTTAAGGATTATCTGTTCCTGGACCTTACAGGGCGTAACGATTGGTCCAGCACCTTTGCCTATACACCCATTAGCAGTAAAGGGTACTTTTATTATTCCAGCGGCATTACCGCGCTGCTGAGCGATATGGTAAAGCTGCCTGCGGCTATCAGCTTTGCGAAGCTGCGTATTTCCTATGCAAAAGTGGGTAATGATATTGCGCCCTATGTATCGCGCCCGGCGCGGTTTACCTTACAAACAGTAGCCGGTGTAACGCGCATTGCATTCAACACCCGCTCCCCCTACCCTGGCGTGTACCTGAAACCGGAGGACAACCGTTCCCTGGAAACCGGTGCAGAAGTTCGCCTGCTGGATAACCGCGTAAACCTGGATGTAACCTGGTACAAGAACAATAACTACCAGCAATACATGGAAGTGCCTGCGCCCAGCGGCAGCGGTTACCTGTTCTATTACCTGAACCTGGGCAATATACAGAACACCGGGCTGGAAGCTACCCTAACGCTGGTGCCTGTACGCAGTAAAGAATTCCGCTGGCAATCCGGCTTAAACTACAGCTTTAACCGGAACCGCGTAATAAAGCTAAGCAACAACAGTATACCCGGCGCCGGGCCAGACAACTACTTTATACTAACGGACTTCCTTACCAATATGTACGGCTCTTTTATTAAGGAAGGCGGCGCCTGGGGCGATATTTACAGCAATAAAGAGTTGTATAAAAATGAAAAGGGCCAGTATGTAATTGACGGCGACGGGCACCTGAAAACCAATAAGGATGTGCTGAAGAACATTGGCAATCCCAATCCGCGCTTTACGCTGGGCTGGAACAATACCCTGGATTATAAAGGGCTTACCTTTAGCTTCCTGGTAGATGGTAAGTTTGGCGGCAGGGTAATGAGCATTACCCAGGCCATACAGGATGAATATGGCGTAAGTGAAGCCAGCGCAAAGGCACGGGATAATGGCGGGGTAGCGTTAAATGCCGTGAATGAGGACGGTACGCCCTTTTCCGGTAAGTACGATGCGCAGAAATATTATACCACTATTGGCGGGCGTGCCGGCATTGGCGACCTGTATATGTATAGCGCCACCAACGTACGCCTGCGCGAGGTATCGCTTACCTGGCAGCTACCCATCCGCTCCAAATGGATACGGCAGCTGCAGGCCGGCCTGGTAGGCAGGAACCTTTGTTTTTTTAAGCTGGATGCGCCATTTGACCCGGAAGTATCTATGAGCTCCGGTAATGGCTTACAGGGCATAGATGTATACGGGCAGCCGGCTGTACGCAGCATGGGCCTGAATTTGAGAGTAGGATTTTGAGGAACTGAAAAACTGGAACAGGTGATCTGATGTAAAAAGCGCCAGATCAAACCTGCGTAATTTCACATAGAAATGGGGTGTGTTTACAATAAGATAAAACGTGTGATAGCTGCTTCCTGCCTGGGCGGGTTGTTGCTAAGCGCATGCACCAAGAATTTTGAAAGCATCAACGAAAACCCCTATGATTTTAATGAGGATGAGCTAACGCCGGACCTGAAGCTGCTAGGTGAGCCGCTGATCCAGACTATGCTGAATATTGTGGTAAGCAACGACCCTGCCACCGCGCAGGTACAGCAAAACCTGATAGGCGATGTGTACTCCGGTTACATGATGACGCCCACTCCTTTTGAATCCAACCGCAACAACACTACCTACGATCTTTTAGATAACTGGAACAACCATGTATGGACCATTGCCTATGGCAACGTAATGCCTAACTGCAAGTTTGTACAGGAAAAATCAAAAGGCCGGTACTCCGATTTTTATGCCTGGGCGCAGCTGCTGCGGGTAGCTGCCATGCACCGGGTAAGCGATGTGTACGGGCCCATCATCTATACCCGGTATGGCATTATTAATACGGACCGCAGCGTGGACTATGATACGCAGCAGGATGCTTACAACGCCTTTTTCCAGGAACTTTCAGCCGCCATTGATACGCTAACGCTATACACCACCCGCAATCAAAAGAACTTTACGCCTTTTGACCTGGCTTACGGTGGCGACTATACCAAATGGGTAAAATTTGCCAACAGCCTGCGGCTGCGGCTGGCAATACGCATTTCCAAAGCTGATCCGGATAAAGCACGCCTGGAAGGGGAGGCTGCGCTGCAACATCCCCTGGGGCTGCTAACCACCCCGGCAGATAATTTCAGCATCAACATCAGCCCGGTTACACACCCGCTGTATGTGATCTGTTATAAGTGGAACGATATCCGCATGGGCGCGCCCATGGAATCTATTATGACCGGCTACCATGATCCCCGCCTGCCATCTTACTTCGTGTATTCCGACGCGCGCGATTCTTCGTATAATGGTATCCGTAATGGCATTAACATCAGCAGCCGGGATACCTACAACAGCTTTTCCAAACTGGCGCCCCTGCCCTCCCGCATACAACTAATGACCGCTGCAGAAGCCTGGTTCCTGAAAGCAGAAGCAGCCCTGTATGGCTGGAAAGGCGCGGGTAATGCCGGCAGTAATTATGAGCAGGGCATTCATACCTCGTTTACACAATACCAGCTGGACAGTGAATTTCCGGAATACATCACCAATCATACCTACACGGCTAAGCCTTATACAGATCCCAAAAACGCTGCTAATAATGTACCGGCCGGCAGCCCCTGCCTCAGCAACATTACCATTCAGTGGGATAATAACGCTACTGCCGCTCAAAAGCTGGAACGCATTATTACCCAGAAATGGATTGCTATGTTCCCCGAAGGTGAAGAGGCCTGGGCCGAGTTCCGCCGTACCGGTTACCCCAAACTGTTCCCGGTAGTATTGAATTACAGCAACGGTAAAATACCCACGGAAACGTTTATACGCCGCATTGCATTCCCGCAATTAGAATATGCCACCAATCCGCAGGGCGTAGCCAGGGCTTTGCAGGCGCTGGGCGGGCCGGACAATGGCGGTACAAGGTTATGGTGGGACAAACCATAAGTAAAGAATAAATACGACCTTTAAGCATCATCATACATTGATATTATGAAGGTTAACATCTTTTGGTTCCGGCGTGACCTTCGCCTGGATGACAACGCAGGATTATACCATGCTTTAAAACAGGACAAACCCGTAATACCCGTTTTCATTTTTGATAAGCTTATACTGGACGGCCTGGAAGAAAAAACAGACCGCCGGGTAGAATTTATCCGTTTGGCGCTGGAAGATCTGCAGGAAGCATTGGTACAAAAAGGCGCTTCCCTGGAAGTGTATTACGGCACCCCAACGGAAGTGTTTAAAAAGCTGCTCACCAAACATAACATTGAAAAGGTTTTTACCAACCATGACTATGAGCCCTATGCCATTAAAAGAGATAAGGAGATCCAGCAATTGCTAAAAGAGCATGGAGTAAGCTTACACACCTATAAAGACCAGGTGATCTTTGAAAAGAACGAAGTAATGAAAGATAACGGGGACCCATATACGGTATATACGCCTTACAGCAAAAGATGGAAAGCCACACTGAATGATTTTTACGCAAAGAGTTATCCCACTGAAAAATACTTCCATAATTTTTACAAGCAACCAGCGCACCGCATCCCTTCTTTAAAGTCCATGGGATTTAAAGCAGCAGGCATTCCATTCCCCTCCGCCACACTGGATGAAGATATTGTACGTAAGTATGATAAGCAGCGGGATATACCCGCTATAAACGGTACTACACACATGGGTGTACATCTGCGCTTTGGTACCGTTAGCATCCGGCAGGTACTGCAAACCGCGCAGGAGCTGAATGCGGTGTTTATGTCGGAATTGATATGGCGCGATTTTTTTCAAAGCATTCTCTGGCATTTCCCTAAAGTGGGCGAAGGCAAAGCATTTAAAGCCGACTATGATTTTATCAAGTGGCGGTATCCTGAACAGGAATTTGAACGCTGGTGTAAGGGCACTACGGGTTATCCGCTGGTAGACGCCGGTATGCGCCAGCTGAATGAAACCGGCTTTATGCATAACCGTGTTAGAATGGTAACCGCTTCTTTTTTATCCAAACACTTATTAATAGACTGGCGCTGGGGCGAGGCTTACTTTGCGGAAAAGCTGCTGGACTTTGACCTGGCGGCTAATAATGGCAACTGGCAATGGGCTGCCGGCTGCGGGTGTGATGCGGCCCCTTACTTCAGGATCTTTAATCCTACCCTGCAAACAAAAAGATTTGATCCGCAGCTGCACTACATAAAAAAATGGGTGCCTGAGCTGAACACATTAGACTACCCAACTCCTATCATAGCGCACGAAGCTGCCCGCAAACGCTGCCTGGATGTGTATTCCAAAGCCCTTAAGCAGCCACGTTAATTTTATTTTGAAAATTTATCAAGTGCGATGGTACCTCGGTACTTTTCGCACGACCTCTTATCTGCATCCTTTAAAGGTCAACAAAATCGTGCACCAACTTTAACGTGTAAAATTTAACGTGTAAACAGCATTTATGATTATGAAAAAACTACAGCGCTTAGCTGAGGGGGATTCTATTGCCTAACGTAAACCATGACATTTCAACCAAACTAGCATATGAACAGAAAATTCCGTCTTTCATGGACATGCAGACCGGCAAGCGTGATACTTTGCCTGGTACTGGCCGGAGATGCGCGCATGCAGGCCATTGCAGCTACTCCCACATTTGCTCATACCCCGGTTGAGCAGGACGTAACAGGCACCGTACGCGATGCCCAGGGCACACCGTTACCCGGTGTAACCGTACAGGTAAAAGGAAGTAACAAGGGTACACAAACAGATGCTAACGGCGTATTTAAGATCACCGCCAACCCCGGTGATGTGCTGGTATTTAGCTCCATTGGTTTTGTTGGCACCGAAGTACCTGTGGGTAACAGCACCACGGTAAACATTACCCTGCAAGGCAATGTAAAAGGTTTAAATGAATTGGTAGTAACTGCGCTGGGTGTAAAGAAAACGCCCAAATCACTTACGTATTCTACACAACGCATCGGCAGTGAAGAGCTCACCACTGCAAAAGATCCCAACCTGATGAACTCTTTGAACGGTAAGGTGGCCGGCGTAAACATTAACCGCAGCAGCTCCGGTGCAGGCGGCTCTGTTAAAGTAGTGCTGCGTGGTAACAAATCAGCGCAGGGTAGCAACCAGCCGTTGTATGTAATTGATGGTATACCCATGACCAACTATACCGTACAGCAGCCTAACAGCACCTGGGGTGGCGATGGTACTATCAGCTACGCACCCGGCCGCGATGGTGGTGATGGTATCTCTAACCTGAACCCGGATGATATTGAAAGCATTTCTGTACTGAAAGGCGCATCAGCATCTGCATTGTATGGCAGCCAGGCCGCTAACGGCGTAATCCTGATCACCACTAAAAAAGGAAAGAACGGCGCTACAAAAATTGATCTCTCCAGTGGTTTTCAGCTGGACCGCGTAGCTATTAAGCCTGAGTTCCAGAACAAGTATGGCCAGGATCCCAATGCAGCCACACAAAGCTGGGGCCCTGCCATTAATGGTGCACAGGATAATGTAAAGGACTTTTACCGCACCGGTTATACCTGGATCAACTCCGTTGGCCTTTCCGGCGGCAATGAAAAAATGCAAACCTATTTTTCGTATGCCAATACCCGTGCGAACGGTGTAATACCTGAAAATGATCTTTCCAGGCACAACATCACTTTCCGCGAAACCGGCAAGTTCCTGGATAACAAGCTAACCCTGGATGGAAGCGCTAATGTGATCATTCAAAAAATAAACAATGCCCCTGTAACAGGTTTATACTTTAACCCGCTCACAGGCCTGTACCTGTTTCCCCGCGGTTTAAACATGCAGCCTTACAAGGATAATTATACAAAGCTGGATGATGTAAGACAGATCTACTTACAGAACTGGCCCTTTAATGAAGATGTGCAGCAGAACCCTTACTGGATCGTAAACAGGAACGGCAGTGTTACAGAACGTAACCGCACCCTGTTCAGCGCATCTGCCAAATATGATTTTACCGACTGGTTAAGTCTGCAGGCACGCGGTAATATGGACCGCACCAATGATACCTATGATGCCAGCATTTATGCAGGTACCAACGGCGTGCTTTCCGGTCCCAATGGCCGTTACATTACCAGCAACCTTACCACCACCCAGTTCTATGGCGATGTGATCCTGAACCTGAACAGATCTTTCGGCGATATTAAGCTGAATGCATTGTTAGGTTCCAGCATTACAGATACCAAAACAAAAGGTTTAAGGGCCGACTCCTATAACGGCAGTCTGTATGTAGCCAACTTCTTTACGCTGCAGAACATGACACCCGGTAGCCAGATCAGTACAGAACCCAGCCGCCATCAGCAGCTGCAGGCAGTTTTTGGTAATGCCAGCATCTCCTTTAAAGACCTGGTATTCCTGGATCTTACCGGCCGTAACGACTGGTCTTCTAACCTCAGCTTTACACCAAATGGCTCTTATTTCTATCCTTCCGCAGGTTTATCTTTCATACTGCATGATATGATACCTATGCCGCAGGCTGTTACTTACGCCAAGCTGAGAGGTTCTTATTCTGTAGTAGGTAACTCTGTACCTATTTACGTAACACACCCGGTAAATAAGCTGGGCGTTTCAGGCGGTACATTTGATTTCAATACTATTCAGCCTTTTACAGACCTGAAACCTGAAAAAACAAAATCGCTGGAAGTAGGTACTGAATGGCGTTTCCTGAAAGATGCACTGAGCTTTGATTTCACTTACTATAAAACCAATACCACTAACCAGTACTTCCAGATAGCCGTACCACCGGGCACCGGTTACAGCTTCCGCTATGTGAATGCCGGTAATGTACAGAACACAGGTGTGGAGGTATTATTAGGTTACAACCTGGTGAACAGCAAGTTCTTTAAATGGAATACCACCATCAACTACTCCAAGAACAAGAACACCGTGAAAGAGCTGGCGCCCAGCATTGATCAGTTCATCTTAACAGATCCGGGTTCCAATGCTTACACTTCCCTGATCAAAGTAGGCGGTTCTTATGGTGATATTTACGGCCGCGTATTACAACGCGATGAGCAGGGCCGCATTATGATAGGCGCTGACGGTTTACCCATGGTAGCTGCGGATCAAAAGTTCATTGGCAACCCCAATCCTAAATGGCAGGCCGGCTGGAACAACAGCTTTAACATTAAAGACTTTAGCGTAAGCTTTTTGGTGGATGGCAAATTTGGCGGCCAGGTATTGTCTATGACACAGGCCATGCTGGATCAGTACGGCGTATCCAAAGCAAGCGGCGATGCCCGTGATGCCGGTGGTGTAGTTATTAATGGTGTGGATGCTGATAAAAAACCGGTAAGCACTATAGATGCTAAAACCTGGTATACCACTGTTGGCGGCCGTGCAGGCGTAAGTGAGCAGTATGTGTACAGCGCTACTGTGGTAAGACTGCGTGAAGCGTCTATCGGTTATTCCTTACCTGCATCCATGCTGAAGAGCAGCTTTGTCAAGAACTTGAAGCTATCGCTGATAGGCCGCAACCTGGCTTATTTCCACAAGAAAGCGCCTTATGATCCGGAAGTTACTATGTCAACCGGTAACGGCCTCTCTGGTGTGGATGTGTTTAGCTTACCGGCTGTACGCAGCTTTGGTTTGAACCTGAATGTGACCTTTTAAGTAACTCACCAAAAAATCAAGGAAGATGAAAAAGATCAGCAATAAATATAGAGCACTGGCCCTTGTTGCATTAACGGCATTGCTGGGCGCCGGGGCTTGTACCAAGAATTTTGAGGACTACAACACAGATCCAACGGGGCTTACCGAAGACCAGCTGAAGCCGGACTTCAACTTCATTGGCGGTTTTTATCCCCAGATACAATCATCCATTTACTATAACTATAATAATACCACCTGGGAATACCAGCTGCAGCAAAACCTGATAGCAGATGTATACTCCGGTTATATGATGTCTGCCAACCCGTTCCGCGGCAACATCAGCAACCTTACCTATTCCCTGGTAAATGACTGGAACGGCTTCCCATTCAGCCTGGCTTACAACCGTGTAATGGCGCCTATTTTAGAGGTAAAGAGAAGGGGCGCACAATCTGTAGCGCCGGATTTCTGGGGTGTAGCGCTGATCCTGAAAGTGGAGGCTATGCACCGTGTTACTGATATTTACGGGCCTATCCCCTACAGCCAGTATGGCCAGGGTGGCACCACCTCTGCATACGACAGCCAGGAAAGCATTTACAAACGTTTTTTCCTGGAGCTGGATACGGCTGTAACTAACCTGAAAGCTTACATAGCCAGCAAACCAGGCGCTACCCCGTTTGCAAAATTTGATATGATCTATGGTGGCGATTATAAGCAATGGATAAAATTTGCCAACTCGCTGCGCCTGCGCCTTGCGCTGCGTATTGTGAAAGCTGATCCTGCCACTGCTAAAGCGCAGGCTGAAAAAGCCCTGGCTGATAACGGCGGCCTGCTGGAAACCAATAACGATAACGTAATGGTAAGTGGTTTTGGCATACGCCATCCTTTATATACCATCACCAATAAAGACGGCTGGAGCGATATTAGCATGAACGCTTCTATGGAGTCTTACCTGGGTGGTTTTCATGATCCGCGCATCGGCAAATATTTTGATCCGGCATCTGATTATCCCGGCCAGTACAAAGGCATCCGTTTAGGCGGCAGCATCACTGCCAAACCGGGTTACAGCGGTTTTTCCACCCTGGCTTATAAGGAAACAAAAAGCATTAAGGATAACTCACCCTTACAGTTAATGACCGCCGCAGAAGTATATTTCCTGCGGGCAGAAGCTGCGCTGCGCAGCTGGGCTAATCCCGGTGGTACGGCACAGGAGCTGTATGAAAGAGGTATCACTACTTCCCTTTCACAATGGGGTGTAGCAGACCAGGCCAGCGAGTATATGAATGATGCTGTCAGCAAACCCGCTGCTTACGTGGATCCGAAGAATGCGGCCAACAACGCGCCTTCTCCTTCTTCCATTACTATTAAATGGGATGATGGCGCCACTTTTGACACCAAGCTGGAACGCATCATTACCCAGAAATGGATAGCCATATTCCCTGAAGGGCAGGAAGCATGGTCTGAGTTCCGCCGCACCGGTTATCCTAAACTGTTCCCGGTAGTGAATAACCTGAGCAACGGTACCATCAGCACCACTATACAAATCAGACGTATCAATTTCCCACAGGCGGAATATGTGGCCAACCAGGCAGAAGTACAGAAAGCTATACAGCTGCTGGGCGGACCTGACAATGGCGGCACAAGACTGTGGTGGGATAAGCTATAAAGATCTTTTACTCTCTATCTACATTTCACACGTTTGAAAAAAGCCGCTGGTGTTCCCACCGGCGGCATTTTCTAAAAATCTTGAACCATTTATCCATCAATCATAGATCGCTACAAAAGCAGTTACAAAAAAAGTCCCGCCATTTTGCGGGACTTTTTCATTTATGTCTTTAGTGCTATCCTTTAAACGGCTAACAGTAACAGGCCTGCGCAGTATTGGAAAATTTGCTTCATCCGTTTTTCATAATTTAATGTGAACCATTTTCCCCCTAACAAGCAAGCCATCCCGGAAGGTGGGATGGCTTGCTTAAAGTATAAGAAATTCAGTGAATTACTGTTGTCCGCCCCTGGCTTGCTGCATGGGGTTAGGCCCTGCAGTGGAGCCTCTGGGACGTTCCTGCTGGCGGAACAGCTCAAATTTGGAAGGCAGCGCTACACGCGGCCAGTTGTTATTGGTTTCGTCAATATCCGCTGTTTCCCGCTGTGGGTCCAGCTTTATGGCTACTACCTCTTTATCTTTTGCAAATACCTTGGTTACATGGTATTCATCCTTACGCCAGATGTAAGCAGAGATGCGGTCTGTTTCCTTGGTGCCATCTGCGAAGGTCCATTCAATGATCAGGGGCGATACCAGGCCGCCTATGTTAGAGAAGGATACTTCGTAGAAATTCTTTTTGCTGTCGTACAAACGTTTTTCTTCAGGTGTTAAGCTGCTTACGAACTGGCTGTACTTCGTTTTATCACTATCTGTTACTGCAAAACGGTCCCATTTGCTGTAAAAGTCCTGCAGGCTGGTATCCTGCTCCACGGCAAATTTCACGCCTTCTGCACGGTTACGGGTGCGGGCAATATGATCTGCCTTCAGGTCATAAGCGGCTTTATCATCGCTGCTTACAACAGCGGGATCCTGTGTATTGAGGCGGTACCATTTAACGCTGTCAATAGCCACATCAACCGGTTCAATGCCAAAGAACCATCCTCTCCAGAACCAATCCAGGTCTACTGCGCTGGCATCTTCCATGGTGCGGAAAAGATCAGCAGGCGTAGGATGTTTAAATGCCCAGCGGCGTGCATATTCACGGAAAGCAAAATCAAACAGCTCACGGCCCATAATGGTTTCCCGTAAAATATTCAGGGCAGTAGCGGGTTTAGCGTATGCATTAGGACCAAACTGGATAATATTCTCAGAGTTGGTCATAATAGGTTCCAGCTTGTCTTTCGGCATTTTCATGTAATCCACGATCTTATGCGCAGGACCACGGCCGGAAGGGAAGTTGTTATCCCATTCCTGCTCTGCCATAAACTGGCAAAAAGTGTTCAGACCTTCATCCATCCAGCTCCATTGGCGCTCATCAGAATTCACGATCATGGGGAAGAAGTTGTGCCCTACCTCATGCGTGATCACGCCTATCATACCATTCTTGGTAGCTTCTGAATAGGTGCCATCTTTTTCCGCACGGCCGTAATTAAAACAGATCATGGGATATTCCATACCGTTAGCCGCTTCCACGGAAATAGCCACGGGGTAAGGATAAGGGATGGTATGTGCCGAATAGCTTTTTAATGTATGCGCTACTACCTTAGTGGAATAACGGCGGTATAAAGGATAGGCTTCCGGTCCGTAATAAGACATGGCCATTACCTTTTTGCCCTCTACATTGGTAGCCATGGCATCCCACACTAAACGGCGGGAGCTCACCCAGGCAAAGTCGCGTACGTTCTGCGCTTCGTACACCCAGGTTTTAGTAGTGGTGGCTTTGCTTTGCAGGCCTTTCTTAGCTTCATCCAGCGTTACTACTTCCAGCGGCTCTTTGGAGCTTTGTGCCTGCTGCCAGCGCTGAAATTGTACGCCGCTCAGCATTTCCTTATAGTTCTGGCATTCGCCGGTAGCGCCTACCACATGATCCGCAGGTACGGTCATCTTTACATGAAAGTTGCCGAAGGTAAGGGCAAACTCGCCACGGCCGGTGAACTGTTTGTTCTGCCAGCCCTGGAAGTCGGAATATACTGCCATGCGGGGATACCACTGCGACATGGTGTACAGGTAGTTACCATCTTCCTTAAAATATTCATAACCACCGCGGCCGCCTTCTGTCATACGGTCGGAGATGTTGTACCACCAGTCGATCTTCAGCTTTACCTGCTCGCCCGGCATCAGGGTTTTAGGCAGGTCTATGCGCATCATGGTCTGGTTAACCGTATAATGCAGGGCATTGCCGCTACCATCCGTGAGCTTCACGATCTTTACGCCCAGGTCCTTGGTAGTGCCCAGTAAGCCATTCACATCGCGCATAGACATTTTATCGGACATATGGCTGCCATCAAAATGCTGATTATCGCTTTTGGCATTATGCTCATTCTCATCCAGCTGCAGCCACAGGTAGGTGAGCGGGTCGGGAGAGTTATTGTAATAGGTGATAGTTTCTGCACCGGTGAGCTTTTGTGCCGCATCATCCAGGGTAGCGGAAATATCGTAGTCTGCGCGCTGCTGCCAGTATTTAGGACCGGGTACGCCGGAGGCAGAACGGTACATATTAGGATCCTGGATCATAGTGCCCAGCTGCTCAAAGCGGGTACCGTGGTTAGATCCATTAGGATTAGCATCTTGCGCCATCAAAGGATAAGCGCTGCTGCAACATAAGAGTGGCAGCCATAAGTACTTCATTTTCATCCGTAATATTTCATTTTTGCGCGGTATGTTCCGCATGCTCGTGTATTAATGGCCGGTGAACCTGGCTTTTAGCCCGGTAACATTAGCGGTTTAGATTTTGATTTAAAGTCCATGGTCGATGGTCCATGGTGTAGGTGCTTGCTTCCTTTGCTATGTAAATAATGCTTTAAAACGTTCAATTGCCATTACAAAAGCAACCCCAAAGATAGCAGAAGAAAGGAACATGATCCAGTCCCTGCGTTTTACCCCCGTGATATTTACTATGATCCCTGCCAGCAGCAGTACGCATATTACGATCAGTATTTGCCCGAATTCTAGTCCTACATTAAATCCCAGTAAGGGTACTACTACATTCTCTCCCGTGCCCAGCAAGCTTTTCAGGCGGTTGGAAAAACCCATGCCGTGTATAAGCCCGAAAAACAATGCAAACAGGTAGTTAAGCTGTATGGCCCGCTGCTGCTCTTCTGCCGGTGGGCGAATGATGTTGAATAAAGCGGTGATGAAGATCGTTACTGGTATAAGGAACTCGATCAGGGGCGTGGATATATGCACGATATCCAGCACGCTCAACGCCAGGGTGACAGAGTGCCCGATGGTAAATGCGGTCACCAGTATCAGCACCTTTTTCCAGTCCTTCAACAGGTATACTGCGCACAATGCAGTTATAAACAAAATATGATCAACCCCGTCCCACGCTACTATATGCTGCCAACCTAACTGGAAATACAAGCCGAATTCACTCATTGCCTATATTTTGTCTAATTTTGGTAATTATATAAACTCTCCGTTTAAAATTAAAATTTTTTAGTCAAGTGGGCTTAATATTATGTAAATGGTTGATTGGTGCATGGGCTATGCTGCTGCACCCTTTTTATGTGAGCGTGACAGAAATAAGACATAATGCCGCCCAGCAGGAGCTGCAGGTAAGCAGCCGCATTTTTTATGATGACCTGGAACGTACCCTGAAAACGGAATATAAAACCCCGGTAGACATTCTGCACCCTGCCAACCGTAAGACTGTAGATGGCCTGATAGCCGATTACCTGGGCAAACATTTACGGATTACAATTGATGGTAAACCCCTGGCGCTGCACTATTTAGGCTACCAGATAGAGGAAGATGCCGCCTGGTGTTTTCTGGAGGTAAAGGGCATTGCAGGGGTGAAAAAGGTGCACATCATCAATGATATTCTTTATACGGAGCACCCTGAGCAGATCAATATGATGCATGTGGTGGTGAAGGATGTGCGAAAGAGCACCAAGCTGGATAACCCCGAACGGGTAGCGGATTTTGTGTTTTAACCCTGCCTGTTATCCACAAACTTCATAGGCTTACGCATGCCTTCCGGGAACTGCATTTTCATGATCTCTGCCTGCGAAATATACCGGACCTGCGGTATTACGCGCAGCTTGGCCTGCAGGTAAGAGCGGATCTTACGGTCCGTATCTTCAGATTCTGAAACCGGCCACAGGTGCAGCAGGATCTCATCTGTGCCAATTTCATTGGAAAATACTTCTACTACAAACTCTTTTACTTCTTCCATTTCATTCAGCAGGTCAAATAAAGCAGGTGGGTATAAGGTGGTGCCCTTGTATTTGATCATTTGCTTTTTACGGCCAATTACCGGGGAAAGGCGGATGGTATTACGCCCGCAGCTGCAGCGCGAGGTTTCATAACGGCAAATGTCGCCGGTTTTGTAACGCAGCAGGGGCATGCCTTCCACGCCTAAGGTGGTAATAGTTACTTCTCCTTCTGCGCCGGGGCCTACGGGTTGGTTCTTATCATCCAGCAGCTCTACATACAACAGCTCGGGGTGGTGATGCCCGCCCTGGCCGGCTTTACACTCCGTGAAAGCAGTTTGCATTTCCGTGGAGGCATAGGTGGAATACAGCTGAATGTTCCACTGCTCTGTGATCTTTTTGCCCAGCACATTCAGGGAAAAGTCCACCTGGCGGATGTTCTCGCCTATACACACTGCTTTTTTTACAGATGATGCATTGATATCAATGTTGTGCTCTTTGGCAAAAGCGATCAGCTTTAATATGAACGAAGGTACTGCCACAATGGTAGTAGGCTGTATACGTTGTATATTTTCCCATTGCAGGGAAGGTACGCCCGGCCCTACGCGCAGCACACCAGCGCCCAGCTTGCGGATGCCCGTGTAATAAGCCATACCGGCCATAAACTGCCGGTCCAGCGTGAGCATAAGCTGGTAAATATCATCGTCTGCACCATCGGCGCAGCAAAAGGAAATGTATTCGTTATAGCTTAAACGGTTCAGATCATTCGCAGTAAGTGGAATGATCACCGGTTTACCCAGGGTGCCGGAAGTAGTAGTGTATTCAGCGATCTTGCTGCGGTCCACACATAAAAAATCCCAGTTGCGCTGCTGCAGCTCCTCTTTGGTTACCGGCGGTATTTTGGAGAGATCGCTAAGACTATTTACAGCAGCGGATGTAATGCCATGTGTTGCAAACCATTCCTTATAAAAGGGCGAGAACTGCCGCAAATAACCGATCAGGTGCAGCACCTCTTTTTCCTGGAACTGCCGGATAGCAGCAGTGGATTGCAATTCTATGTCTGGTATGTACATAACTATACTTCTATAATAACCATGGCCACTGCAGCAGTTTTAATGTGCGACAGCGACAGGTGGATCTTTTGAATATTTAATTGCGTGTAATGCGCTGCGGCCTCCCCTACCAGGAACAATTCCGGTTTACCCAATACAGTATTGCGCACTTCTATCTGGTTAAAATTAATGACGCCATGGCCCCAGCCGGTGCCCATAGCTTTGAGTAATGCTTCTTTAGCGGCAAAACGGGCGGCATAGCTTTCAGCCGCAGCAGAACCAGGCTGTTGCTCACAATAGGCTATTTCATGCGGCGTAAATACCAGGTCCAGAAAACCCTTTCCCTTGGCCACTTTAGCCGCTATACGATCTACTTCAACGATATCTGTACCAATGCCATAGATCATGGATGATCACATTTTTCCAGCTGTTTTCGTATATGCGTTTCCTCTCCTTTAGTGGCGATCACTTTTGTTAAGGCTGTCTGGTAATATTGTTTGGCGGCGGCGTATTGCTTGTGTTTGAATGCATAATCACCCGCCAGCACGTAGGTATGGTAAAACTCCGGGTTGGAGGCTACCAGCTGCTGCAGATCCACTTCTTTACCATCCATGATCTCCGACTTCAGGTGACGGAAAGTAAGAAAATTCTGGTAATCCCTGGTTTGCAGAAAAGGATCGGCAGGAATGGTTAACGCGCTGTCATACACTTCATGATTAGCCTGTAACCCATGCATGCCAAAGATCTTGTTCAGGTCATAAGCAACAAACTTACCTAATTGCCAGGGTGCTGTGGATACCCATACCAGCCGTTTTTGCGGTTCAAATACAATGGCATGGTGGGCTATGAACTGGTTCACTGCTTTTTCATTACCCATGCCTATGTTCTGGTTATGCAGGCCGTAACGGTCGCGCAGGATGTTCACAGTTTTCTGTACGGTATTAGGCCCGCTTTCCTGCAGCAGCTCCGATAAACGTTCATACCGGTATTCGCTGGCGCTTTCCTTCATCCACTGCACGTTAGAGGTGAGCTTGCGCATGGTATCGCCCTGAAAGTGGTTGGTGCAGGTAATAAAATTGCTATGCGGGTCATACATGTCCATACCGTCCGGTGTTTTTTCGATGATGGCAGCGCGGTTATCGGCCGCAGAGCCTATCAGGAAAGATTCCGATACAAACATTTTATGCTTTTTTGCAATGGCCCATGCTTCCTGTATGTTGCTGGCATATTGTAATATTTCTCTTGCTACCAGCGACACCGGGGTGGCGGAGCCGGTAGGGATCTCACTTTTATCCGCATTAATGGTTACCGTTAATCCCTGCGCATTCATGCCGGAAGCCGCACCGGTAAAACCGCCCCAGGTTACTATCATAAAGGGGAATCCTTTATCCGGATGGTAAAAGGCCACTATTTTATCTTCTGCAAATTTATCGCCTACAAAAAAATCAAAGTTGCGGCCTATGATCAGGCTACTGTCGGCAGAGCGGCCATCCCAGGTAGCAAAAGAGGTACAGCCTACCAGCATCATGTTCTGCAGGGCATGTCCAATATCATGCGCGGCATGGTAGTTCAGGATCCGCTCATAGTTGCTGCCAATGAAATCATATTTATCTGATGCGGAAAAAGAAATGCCGTAGATCTCTTCCTTATTTTCTTCTGCAATATTCTTTGCCAGGTTGCGGTTAAACCAGCCTACAAAGTATTTCAGGAAATGCAGGTAAGATTGTGAGGGGATCATTTTCTTGATCTGGTCCACGAAATTATCCTCCTGCCTTTTCACTAATTCTGCTGATAATTTACCGTAGATAACACCGCGTTCAAAGGGTTTGCCCTCAATATACATTTCGTACAAACCGCTGTTGCTTTTGCGGAACCAGTTATTGCCGATGGTGTAACAGGAGGTATCAATTTGTTTGCGTTGCAACTGTAATGCGCTCTTATCAGCTATTTGCGGCGGATCAATATGTGATACACTTACCACATAGATCACCAGAATAAGTATCAATAACAGGAAGGCGCCTGTTATGTACAATAATATTCGTCCCAGTTTTCTCCAACCCTTTTTCAAAAGAAAAAATTAAAAGTTAAAAATTTAAAAAAAGCAATACAAAGGATCTTACTTTTTGCCTTTTTACTTTTTATTTATTTGTTCCAGCAGCCAGTCCAGCCCCAGTATCTCCCCGCAGGTCATTACCGCGCTGATGGTAACTCCCAGGATGCCATGCAGGTTTAAATTCTGGCCGGTAAGATACAAATTGGTTAGCTTGGTACGCTGGGTGATCATGGTTTTTAACGCATCTTTATAATCTTTCTGCACCCCGTACAGGCTGCCATCCGCCGTGCCCAGGTAGTCCCGGAACGATAATGGCGTAGCTGCATAACAGGTAGCAATGCTGTTGCGCAGCCCGGGGAATTTCTGTTCCACCACATCCAGCAACCGCTCCGACTTCTCCCGTTTAAATGCTTCATAATCATCCCCCCGTCCCTGTTCCTGCGAGGTAGTATTAAAAGTATGCTGCCAGCGCGCCACCTCATCATAACGCATATACGTTAATACGGAAAGGCTGTCTGTATAAGGCATATGGCGGGAGCTGGCGGCAGCAAACAGGCTATAGGTCAACGGCCAGGTATCTGCTGTATATTCAATGCCTTCCCAGGCATCATCGGTCTGGTGATAGTAATAATTGTAATTCAGGTAGGGAAATGTGTTAGGCTTTAGCACAATGTTCAATACAAAAGGTGCAATGGCATTTTCCAGCGTATTGATACGGGAACGGTATGCGCCCCGTATCAGGTCGCTTTCCGTCATAGCCATAGTTTGTGAAGGATGCAGGTTGGAGATGAAATAATTCGCTTTTACCTGCTGCCCGTTCGCCAACGCAATATGATCTACTTTATTCCCCTCCCCTACGATCTGCTGTACCATGGTATCCCGGTAAATTTTCCCACCATTTTCCAGGATGGCTCGGGCCAGCCACTTACCTATTTGGGAGCCGCCATCCACACATTTCCAGGAATCTTCAATATAGCTGTTCACTACCAGCGCGTGTACGTAAAAAGGCGTTTTATCGCGCACACCGGCGTATAACATATTATTTCCGGCCAGCACATTCTGCAGGCGTTCATTGCTGGTTAGCTGTTTCAAAAAAGTGCTGCAATCAATATTCATTACCTCCTGCTTTTCGGCAAAGCTGCCCATACGCAGGTTGTAGAGGGGAAAACGGCGGCATACATCCTGCATAGCATGGCAGTAATCCTGCAAGGCCTTTCTTTCACCGGGAAACTCCTTTAACAGCTGCGCTATAAAATTATCATACCCCTGGGCCATGCGATACTCGGTTGGATCGCCATTAAAAGCAATACGGTCAAAGCCATCCATATCCAGGCGTTGCAGCTTCAGCTTGTCCATAATGCCCAGGTAGCGGAAGATCTTTTCCAGGTTACGCCCTTCTCCCAAAGCGCCAATATAATGTACCCCGGAATCAAAGATCACCTTATTACGAACATAGGTTTGCAGGCAACCACCTATTTGTTTATTCTTTTCAAATACCGCCACGCGATACCCGTTGCGGCTTAATAAAGCGCCGCAAACCAGGCCTCCCAGGCCGCTACCGATTATGGCTACATCATAACTCATAGTATAAAGGATGCTAAACGCTGCATTGAGCTTTTTGCTTTTTGCTTTCTGCTTTAAGCTTTCTGCCTAATAACAAAAATCACATTTGACGTGTACTTCGTATTGTCTATCTGCTCCAGCCTGGCTCCCATTTTCTCTATCAATTGTTTCAAATGCTGCCCCGAAAAAAAGGACAGCTGTTGTTTTGTTTTATTAAATCCCAACAAACGCGTACTAAAAAATTCTGTAAGGCGGGTACCCTCATGTCTTTTGCTCATATCGGCATCGCCATCCCGCACAATGATCACCCCACCGGGTGCCAGCTGCTGTAAGCAGCGCTGCAGCAGCTGCTCCTGCTCCTGTGGCTGCAGGTAATGCAATACATCGCTGATAATAAAAGCATCATGCTGCTCAAAAGTATAGTTCACCACATCTGCATATTCAAAATTCACCTTATCATTTTTCAGGTAGCAGTGATTAGCAGTGGTTATCTTGTCCTCATCATAATCCACGCCGGTAACCGTACGTTCTGCCGACAGAAAGTGCAGCATGTAGCTCATAAACCCATATCCACAGCCAATATCCAGTATGCGGCCTTTTTCAGGCACCAGGCTATGAAACAGGGTATAGTTATTTTCCATGCGGGTTTTAATGCGCATGTACCATTCCAGCACCGGGCCTTTATAAATATAGTTGTAAATAAGCTGCTCACGGAAATAGGCAGGCGTTTCCACACTGCGGCGCAGCGCTTCATACTGTTGCTTAAAGTAGCGGCTAATGCTTTTGGTACGTGCGGCATAGCCTTCGCCCCAGCTCTTATCCTCCGGTGTAATGCGGGGCAGGTACTGTGCGGTAAGCACCCCGTTCTTTAACAGGAAATCACTCTTACTCATCGTATAGGCTGTACCGTGTATCAGCACCGGCAATACATCTAATCCTAATTGTTCTGCCAAATAAAATGCTCCTTTATGAAAACGCCTGATCACCGGGTCAGGTGAGCGGGTACCTTCCGGGTACACCACAATGGAATAACCCTGTTCTACCATCCCGCGCAGCTTGTCTACACTGGCTTCCGCACCTTCTGCCACAGGATAATATTCTGCCAGCCGCACTACGGCGCCAAATACCGGCGAGCGCCATACCCATTCATTGGTAAGCAGGATCACCTTGGGATTAAGCGCAATGGAAATTAATATATCCAGGAATGACTGATGATTGCTGATAATAACAGCCGGCTTTTCCAGCTGCTCATTCAGGGGATTGATAACACGTTTTTTCACATTGCCCATAATGTGCAGCTGCGACCAGGTAAACCATGAGAGGAATACATGATACAGGTACTTACCCTTTTGCTTGTTAAAAGGGTTCAGGCGGATTAGGATATAACCTACAGTGGTCAGCAACAAGCTGCCCAGCGTAAAATAGGTGAATGCAAATACTGAAATGCACCAGCCGCTCAGGGTCCACGGCGCCCAGCCACGGCGGGTGCGCTTGGCAATAAGCCAGTTGAATAACAACGGTATCATTACCTGCGATATCAGCACTACGCAGCCAATACCGATCATAGAGATCAATGCAATGGAACGCAGGGATGGATGTTTTGCAAAGATCAGCACCCCCAGCCCTAAGATGGTGGTAATGGCAGATAAAAAGATGGAAGAACGGAAAGAAGATAGCTGCTCCTTACCGGTACGGTATTGCTGCAACAATCCATCCATTGTAAATATGCTGTAATCATCCCCCAAACCAAAAATAAAGGTGCTGAGAATAATGTTCACAATATTGAAACGGATGCCGAACATGCCCATGATGCCCAGTATCCAGATCCAGCTAATGAGCATGGGGATAAAGGTGATGAGCGCCAGCTCTATGCGGCCGTAAGAGATGAGCAGGGCAAAAAATACCAGCAGGGAGGTCATCCAGGCAATGCTGTTAAACTCATTGCGGATCACCTCTACCAGGCGGTTTGCGGCATATTGCTTATCCAGCACCGTAGTATTTTGCTGTGCGGCTAATGCTTTATACACAGCCTTCTTTTGACCCGGGTTTACTTTAAGCAGGGTAACCAGCGATACACGATCCGGCTTTACTGTAATATAATCGCCCAGGGAGCTGTTGCGAAGCGCTTCCTGGTCTGCGGCTGTCATCGTTGTAAAGTTCTGCTGCAGCCATTGCGCAAAGGGATCAAACGCAGTGGCTTTAAAACCTGCCGCAGGCCCCTGCTGCTGCAGGTAAGTGATCAGCTGCTGTTTTTTCTGCGGCGTCCAGTATTGTTGCCAGCGTTGTAAACGCGCCTGCTGTTCCTGTTGCGATAGCAATAAGCTGCCTACACCGGCGTATCTTTTCACAATGCCCTGCTGCTGCAGCTGCTGCACCACCGGCAGCATACGTTCGTTGGCCTGCAGAGCTTCTTCCAGCGTACGGCCTTCTGTAACCACGTATACAGATTGTGCTGCATAGGCACTCAGGCTGTTCAGCTTTGCTTCAGCAGCTTTCAGCTCCGGCGTCATGAAGTTCATGCGCATCATATCACTCTCAAAACCTACTTTGCCGGCCGTGAAGCAGAATATAACGGTGAGCAGCAGGATGCCGAACACCAGGTATTTATTTTTTTCGGGGCGGTAGCTGGCCAGCTTATCTAACCAGGTGTGTGAATGCGCCGCTACCGGCTGTTTGGTTAAGATCCAATGCGGTAAAAAGATAAGGGAGAACAAGGCGGCACCTACTAAGCTCAATGCCGCAAACAAACCTACATCCTTCAACATAGGCGATTCTACAAACTGCAAACACAGGAACCCGCCAATGGTGGTAAAGCTGCCAATGGTCATGGGTGTGGCCAGGTCGCGGATAGTTTCGCGGATATTGCCCAGGTGGCGGTAATGGTTAAATACGTGCAGCGAGTAATTCACTGCAATGCCCAATACTACAGCGCCTGCGCCCAGGGCTATAACAGATAGCTTTCCTTTGATCAGGTAAATGCAAGCCAGCGAGAACAATGCGCCAAAAACTACCGGCAGCATCACTAATACCGGCGCTCTTTTTTTGCGGAAGAACAAGGCAATGAGCACTATGAGCAGCACCACGCCAATGCCTTGCGTAAGCATGGTATCCATGCGCAGCTGGTGGGCATTGCCTTCAGATACGGCGGTGGCACCAAAATAAGAGGCGGCTGTAAAAGTATGCCCTGTCTGCATTTCAGCCAGCTTAGCCTGCAATAATTTTAAGAAAACGGCATTCTTACCGGTGGCGCTGGGCGGGTACGCGGGCGTAAGGAACAACAGCAGGTGCCGGTGATCTCTTGTTACAATAAAACCATCATACAGCTCATACTGATCATCTATTTGCAGCTGCTGCAGTTTTTTAACCCCCTGCCATGACATGCCTACCGGATCGGCCTGGATCATTTTCTTCAGCACTAATCCCGCAGGTGATATTAAGGTCTGGTAATTATGTTCCAGTGTTTGATGTAGCCGTTCCGGTTGTATGAGCGAGTCAATAGTACGGTAATCTTTTTCATCCAGGAACACCGGCAGGTGCTGCTGGATGGTAGCCATCAAACCCAGTATGGCAGTATCTTCTATCTTAGCCTGTACCTGTTTAACGTATGAGCTTAGTGCAGTATCTTCCTTTATGGCTACCTCAAGATCAGCGGCAAATGTTGTAAGGCTATCCGGCTCCGCAGCCCCTGCGGTATCCTTCTGCGATACCATTACTACCAGCTTATCTGCAAACCGGGAATCATTAAATACCTGCTGCAGCTTGTTCAGCGTTTTATCCTGGGGCAATATTTTGGTAATATCCTCTTCCAGCTGAATGCGGGATGCAAAATAACCGGTGAGCGCAAAAGCCGCCACCACGCTGATCCACAGCCACATTTTGCGGGTTGCATAAAAATTATAGATATGTACAAAAAAACTACCCATGCTTCTGCTTTCTGAATATAGCCAGCAACACGTAGGTTACCAACCCGAATGTTACCCCGGCTGCCACGGCCAGCGTTACGCTGCCATAGATATACTGTAGTATGTTCTGCTTTACTGCCTCCTGGCTCAGGTGCTTACTGAATATTACGAACGTAGCATCGTGCCCTACCCATATACGGCCCACCATCAGGCTCAGAAACACAATGACCGGTATCAGGGGTGGTATGCTGATGTTGGCTGCAATGAGCACCAATGCTTTATTGAGCTTAAAAAAAGTAGCCAGCAATAATGCTACTAACATCTGGAAACCCCAGATGGGCACAATACCCATGAAGATGCCCAACCCAATAGACCATGCTTTTTTACCGTTTGATTCACCTGGATTCAACAACACCTCTTTCCACAACCAGCGCCAGCTTTCTTTTTTGAAGAGGAAGCGTATAAAGTCGCGCGGTTTAATGTACAGGAACGTAATGAGCACCAGCACGGTGTTTAACACGCTGATGCGGGAAAAATCCTGGAAAGGGCGGAAATGTGATACCCGCTCCTCTGCCGGTGGATAATATACCTGCACCGGCACCCAGTCAATTTTTACACCCCTCCATGCGCTACGCACCAGCACCTCTACTTCAAACTCATAACGGGTGCACCAGAACGGGATAGGCGCTATTAAGTTTAAAGGATACAGGCGGTAGCCAGACTGTGTATCCGCAGCCTTCATGCCTGTTTCCACATAAAACCAGAAGTTGGAAAATTTATTGGCAAAGGAGTTTTTGCCGGGCATATTCTCCTGGTGCAGGTTTCGTGCACCAATGAGGATGGCGTTCTTTTCTGTTTGCAGCTTATCCAGGAATACCTGCAGGTCGGAGGCAAAGTGCTGCCCATCCGCATCGATTGTGATCACATATTCATATCCCTGCTGCAAGGCGTATTTAAATCCCCGGCGCAGGGCAATACCTTTACCACGGTTAGGCGTATACGATACACGCTGTACAGTGGGGAACTGGTCCAGTATTTCAGTAGTAGTATCTGTACTGCCATCATTCACCACAATTACATGTTGTGTATAGGATAGCACATCCTTCAATACCTGCCCCAGAGAGGAGGCGTTATTGTAGGTGGGAATAAGGACAGCGATATGAGGTGCAATACTTGTCAATGCGTAATTAAACTAAACGTTCCCTGAAATTTCATAAAAATGCTGCTGTCACTTTTAATAACAGCATTCACTTTTACTATATTATTTTCCTGCAAAGTGTATTGCAGGGTAACTGTTACCTGTGGTTGCACTACCGGGTTAATCATCACCAGGAACTTCATACTGCTGGCCTTTTGCAGCAGCACTTTGTTTTGCAGACCCTTTTCCAGCAGCTCCTGGATAGTTTGCATCATGCACACGCCCGGCACTACCGGCTGACCGGGAAAGTGTCCTTCAAATACAGGATGCGCGGCATTCAGCGCCAGTAAAGCCATAAATGACGACGCTGTTTGCTCCGATTGTACAATGTTATAAAAACTTCCTTCCAGCATTATTTTTGTACGCGTTGTAATGAAATATTGAACTTAAAATTCTGGTGTTGTATTAAAATAGTGTCCGGTACGCCCTGCTCATAATGCCGCATCCATACTTTAACCACCGGTTTCCGTTTGGATGATTTCTCTATCCGCTCCAGCCGGGTGCAGGCCGTATCCGTTATGTAATAGTTGTTGCCCTTAGCTGTGGGAACAGCGATGTAATGATACCCGCTATCCTGCAGCACCGTGGCCTTTTCTAAACCTGTCCGCAGCAGCACCAGCTCAAAATCGTTCTGCAGGGTTTTTACGATCACCTTTTTATCCATTTTCGGCAGCATGTAATGTTTTACAAAACCACTGTCTTTCGTGAACTCAAAGTCAAAGAATTTAAAACCCATTTCATTGGCAAACACCACGCGCAGGCTGCTATCCGGCATTTTTTTGAAGAACAGCAAACCACTCAGGTGGTGCTTCAGCACATCTACCTGCGTGCTGTACAGCGTATTGGTGAACTGCGGCTGAAACTGCCGTATGCAATTCACATCACCACCATTGCTGCGCTGCAGGCCGCGGTAAACGGAGGTGCAGGAGCTGAATAACAATACGCAAACCAGCAAAAAACCTATACTCCAGCTAAAAGACAGCCCTTCTTTCAGCATGCCTTTCTGCGGTAAAAGCAGGCTAAAACCCAACACGCGCCTGCCTTTCGCAGCACTGATCCTTCTCCCGGAGCCGCTTTCCCTATTTAACTGTAAATACTGCATCCGGGATATTTACATTCATTTGTTTATGCAAAAAGCTAATGATGGTATTATCTCCGCCGGCTTCCTGCATTTCAATGGACGACACAGAATAATCCTTTTTATCCACCAGCAGCTCAATAGTTTTGAAATACTGCTGCAGCGCTTTGGATACCGGCGTCATCTCCAACCGGTAGTACTGCGCATTTTCCAGCACTTTAGTAGTAAAGTCCGGGTTGTTGAACACATTACCCTGCACACAATCCACCGTAATGCGGTTGATCTGCTCAAACAGCTTATTCCCTTTGGTGCTTACCTTGTTCTGCTTTTGACCATCCCTGGTAAAAATATCCTTACCGTTCATTACCATCAGGTAATAGGATGGCTGCTGGTATTCCATACGCACCTTATTCTCTTTCCGGAACCAGAACTTTCCTTTGGAAACAATCTTATCAGACAGCATGCTCAGGTTTTTTTCCTGCACAAAATCGGCCTGTATGGATTGCGTGTTCTGCGATGCCTTTGCAAACTGTTGTTTAAAGGCAGCCGCATCTGCTACGGGTTTAAAACCGCCTGTTTGTGCATATATATGCAGCACGCTCATACAACAAACCAATAACATCCATCTACGCATAAGCAGGTTTATTTAATAGTTTATCAATCCTTTCTATAGTATAACCATTGCTGTGCAAATAGGCGATCAGCGCCGGTAACACCTGCACCGTTACTGCAGCACTGTCATGCAGCAAAATAATGCTGCCAGGCTGCAATTTGCCGGTAATACGTTCCAGCAAGGGCCCTTCTTCTTTTATCACCGTGTCTAAAGAGCGGATGTTCCAGCCTAATGGAAAGTAACCGCCTTTGCGCACTGCTTTGCTCAAATTAGGATTGGTAACCCCGTACGGCGGACGAAAAAAAAGCGGCCGCTGACCGGTTACCTGCTGCACATTGGTATCCGTTTGTTGCAGCTCTTCCAGCATACGGCCCGCCCCGAACAGGTCGAACCAGAAATGATGAGAGTAGCTGTGGTTGCCCAGCAGGTGCCCTTCTTCATGCGCCCGTTTCAGCAAGCCTTCATTACCGGGTATATTTTTACCAATGCAAAAAAAAGCAGCGGGTACTTTATGCGCCTGTAATATATCCAGCACCTGCGGGGTAAACTGCAGCAGCGGGCCATCATCAAAAGTTAAGGCCACTACCTTCTGCTTTGTAGGTACCTGGCAGGTAACCGGCATGTAAAAGCCAGCTCTTATATCCATAGATCCCCATACCAACAGCGACACATATACGAATAACAGCGTTACAAAAACCCACCAGGCTACCGGCTGCCACAGGTTGTGCAGGCACAAAAGCCCTGCGAGCAGCAGAAAGGTGGTGATATTTGTAATGCGGTATAACAAGTTTGTTTATGCTTTTTCTAGCAATATCAGTGCATGATGAGTGCCCTGGTACTGGTTATAAATTAAGATCCTGTTTAGCTGTTGCGGCGCCGTACCACTATACAGTACACCAGCCGGCGCCTGCTGCTGTTGTATGATCTGCGCGCCCATCCACATGGCAAATGCGCTGGCAGTAGGATACTCGCCACACAAATGCTTAAACGCTGCGGTGGCCGTTTGTGGGAACAGGGTTTGCGTAAGCTGTGTGTAAGCATCATCTTCCCCTGCATTTCCATTGCGGCCGGTGATCAGCAGGTCAATATCAGCTGTACTTAACCGGTGCGTCGCTAAAAAGCCCTGTATGGCACTGCTTACCTCCTGTTGGGAAGCCGGTTTATACAAGGTATCCAGCCCGGTTAATTTTACCGCTCCTTTTGCTGTACCCAGTACAAAAAAGGCAGCGCCTTCACCGGCAATAGTACCTTTTGTACCGCTTTGCAGCAGCGTGGTATTGCGTACCGGCTCCTGCTTGTATAATCCGAAACGTGATAAAATGGTGTGGCTGTGATCCGTGATCTCATCTACCCCGCCTATTAAGATCTGCTGAGCGGGTTTTTCCCGCAGCATCATGATGCTATCCAGCAGCGCGCTTTCAAAAGAAAAACCTTTATGTACAAAAGTGCTGTTATAGGCGTGGCAGCCCAGCAGCAGCGCTATTTGCCCGCTTACGGTATTGTGGGTGGATTGTATGAATGGGGTGGGCGATAATGCGCTCTCCTGTCCCTGGATCATCCTGGTCAGGAAAACGCCGGTATCAGCCAGGCAGCCATAGGCGGTGCCGGTAATAATAGCATCCGGCATTTCAATACCTGCATGCTGCAAACTTAATTTGGCCGCTCCTATTCCCATTTTAACCACGCGGCCCATACGGCGCATGGTGTTTGCATCCGGTATCCACTGTTTATAATCCGGGTCCAGCACCTTCAGGCGGTTGCCTTCATATTCCCGGATCTCTGCCAGGAACGGGCCTTCCGCCGCAGTTTGCTGCGGTGATACACAACCCATACCCTGGATGTAAATATTCATGCTTGCTTCCTTGTAATTAATAATTAAGAATGAAGAATTAATAATCGTAGTGAAGCATTTCAACTACCATCACGTTTTTCTTCATGCTGCTATTCCTTTGAAAATACCAGGCTGGAACAGTTACCGGCAAAGCCAAAGGAATTAGACATTACATGCGACAATTTATTACCGCTGGAAAAAACTGTAGCCGGCGCCACCGGCCACTCCTTCATGGGTGTGGCAAAACGTGCATTCGGGTAAATAATGCCCTGCTGCACTGCCAGTGCGGAAAACACCGCCTCTATACCGCCGCTGGCGCCCAGCGTATGCCCGGTAAATGATTTGGTAGAGCTAACAGCCGGATAGTCTGGTGCAAATAAACGTTCAATGGCTTTGCCTTCAGAAGAATCGTTATTCTGCGTACCGGTACCATGCAGGTTAATGTAGGCAATATCCTTTGGCTGCAGCCCGCTCATATCCAGCGCACCTTTCATAGCCAGGTAATTGCCTATACCATCCGGCGAGGAAGCAGTCTGGTGATACGCATCACTGGTATTGGCATAACCACTTAAGCGGCACCAGGGTGCATTAGGCAGGTGCTTACGTATAACATCACTTACCAGCACCACATAACCCGCGCCTTCACCCAGATTCAGGCCGGTACGGGTATCATCGAACGGCCGGCAGGGCTGCTGGTCCAATATCATGAGGGTGTTAAAACCATTCAGGGTAAAACGGGTAAGCGCATCCGTACCACCGGCTATTACAATATCTACAATATTGTTGCGGATAAGGCGTGCGCCATACATTAATGCATTGGCGCCGGATGAACAGGCGGTGCTGATGGTTGCTACCTGGTGGCGGATGCCCATGGCATCTGCTACCAGCTCCGTAACGCTGCCGCATTCATGATGCACTACCTGCTGCAGATGCCCTTTGTTTGGATGCTGCAGGTAATCAGCAAAAAAATCTTCTGTTTTATCCATGCCGCCAACGGTATTGGCGGATATAAAACCTACGCGGTATTGTAACAGATCGCCCAGGCCGGTGCTGTCCCAGGCTTCCTGTGCAGCTATTTTGCTTAGCAGGGCTGTTCTGCTGATGTGTGCAGGCATACCTGCCTGCGCGGCCAGCGTAGCATTATCTGCCTTTACTTCGGCTACCGGGAATACGCCACGATGTACGGTATGCAGGTACTGCACCTCCTCCATACCCGGCTGCATACGGCTGAAAGCCTCCACACAGGCGGGCAAAGTAGCGCCTATACCGCAAATAACGCCGCCACCGGCTATCCATACCGGCTCACTCATCCCGGCTGTTTTTGCTGCGCAGTAATGTAGGTTGCCATGGTGCGCACAGACTGGAATATTTCAGGACCCTGTTCAGGGTTAGCAATGCGGATACCATAGTGCTGCTGTAATAATACGATCAGCTCCAGCGCATCAATAGAATCCAGGCCCAGGCCTTCTTTAAACAAAGGCTGATCGTTCCCGATATCCTCCGGTTTTACTTCCTGCAGGTTCAGCTGCTCAATGATCTGCGCTTTCAGATCCGCCATCAATTTTTCCATATAAAAAACACAAGTAATTTTAGATTTTAGATCTACGATTTCAGATTTGATAGAAGCGATCTTATTAAAGCACTTTAAAATTATCTACCAAAATCCAATACAATTTTAGATCTGAAGAAACCACTCCGCGGAGTACTTTCAAATCTAAAATCTAAAATCGCAGATCGTAAATATTTCTCATTTCCTCTGCAGCGAACGGCTTCCCGCCCTCCCGTTGCTGCCTTTCTACCAGGTACAACACTGCCTCGTACTGCTGTTCCATCACCTCTACCCAGCCGCAAAGGCAGGCAGTGGCAACGCCGGTATCCAGCAGTATCTGCGTATAGGCCTTCACCTGCTGCGCATCAAAACCACCGGTAGTAAAAAAAATATGTTCTCCCTTAAAGCCATGCCGGATGCATATTTCCCCTATTACAATATTAGCCAGGGTATATACAAACAGCGCAGGGCTGGGAATATCTTTTACCGTATTGTAGTAACGCAGATCTGTATCCAGGCTGGCGCTGCGGTTGCTAAGCACAATAGCCACCTGCTCCGGCAAATGATCCTCTACCGGTGCAGTGCGCAATAATATTTCCGCAGCCAGCCATCCCAGCTTGCTGAGCGCATCCATTTTATGGAACTTGGGGTACTGCCCCGAAAAACGGTCGTATCCCTTACGCAGAAAATCAGTAAGCTCCGCACCCGGCGCATCCTGCCACAGCAGACTGCCGTTGCTGAACACCTGCTGATCTCTGATCACACAGCTTGCTGTAATATATGCGTTTCCGTTACTCAATGTTCATTTTTCAGTTTATCCAGCTTCCCCATTACTTCAATAGTGCGGGCCAGGCGTTTCAGCACCGTATCATGATTGCTCACAAAAGGGTTGCTCATATCCCATACATAACCGGCCAGCACAGAACAAATCTGCTGTTTTACCAGCGGGTCCGGATTCTTTTTAAAGAAAATAGTATCCAGCGTACCTTCATACCAGGCCATTACATAAGAGCGGAATGTGTTTACGCCCTGCATAGTGGGGGCCATGTATTCAGCTTCCCAATCTACCGCTTCTCCTTTCAGCTTACGGATCACCAGCTTGGAAGCCGTTTGGCTGGACACACAGGCCAAAGTTACGCCAGATGAAAAGATCGGGTCCAGGAATTCTGTTACATTGCCTGTAAGCACAAAACCCTCTCCATAAAACTTATCGGTAGTGGCCGACCAGGATTCCAGGATCCGCGGCTCAAATACCAGCGGCACATCTCTGAAACGCTCCCTGGTATAGGGTTCTGCTTCCAGCAGAGCGCGGTATTGCTGCTCCGGCGTACCGGGATACTGAGCAAAAAATTCCGGATCGCCCACAAAGCCCAGGGAGGTAACGCCGGTGGAAAAGGGGATGATCCAGATCCACACACCTGGCTTGTGCACCACCGCGGTAATACGGTTCGGCTCGTCGGCCATGGAGCGGCGAATATCATTGGTATGTGCAAACAACGCTTTACGCGGCTGCATCACAGAATTTTTTTCCAGGTTAAACAGGCGGGGTATTACCCGGCCATAACCACTGCCATCTACAATAAAGCGGGCCTGTATCTCCTGCTTGTTGCCCTGCACATCTTCTACCGTGGTTACACTGTCTGATCCATTAAAACGTATACCTGTTACCGTAGTTTCATAGGCTACGGGTATACCCATGCTTTCACAGGTATCGGCCAGGGTTTTATCAAAATCGGCCCGGGTTACCTGCCAGGTCCAGTCCCAGCCGGGCGTATATTGTTCCTTAAAAGTAAAATCACACACGCCATCGCCTTTTACGAACTTGGCGCCATATTTCTGCTGAAAACCTTTTTCTTTGATGGCATCAATGAAACCGGCTTCCTGCAAGGCTTCCATGCTACGGGGTAACAGGCTTTCACCGATCACGAACCGCGGAAACTTTTGCTTCTCCACGATCTTTACCTTGTAACCCGCCTGGTGAATAATAGATGCTGCCACGGTGCCTGCAGGCCCCGCGCCAATTACCAACACATCTACTTGCTCTGTTTTCATCTGTAACAATTTATAGGTAGGAGTTAATTAAAAGCTTATGCTTTCACACATTTTAATAAAGTATAGCTTAATCCCATCTGGTTATTCTCATCCACTACCTGCAGGCCTGCGTTTTGAATACACTGGAAAAATTCATCGGTATGGTACATCTGGCTGTTGCCATTGGCCATAGCGGTAAAGTACAGGGAGGTTTGCTGTAAGCAGAAAGCCGCAGATTTAAATACCTGCCGGTTCCAGAATGGTTCCAGGATATAAATAGCGCCGTTAGGTGTAAGCGCTTCCCGGCAGCGTTTTAAAATAGATTCGATCTCCGGTTCGGAAAAACAGTCCAGGAACTGGCTCATCCAGATCACGTCAAAGCCCTGCGGAAAAGGCAGGCTTTCATCCAGTATATTGGCTTCGTAGAAAAACACACGATCAGCCACGCCGGCATCCTTCACCCTTTGCTGCGCAATGGCTATTTCACCCGGCAGGTCAAACATGGTTACCTGCACTTCTTTATCATAAGCAGTGCTGGCCAGCGTCCATTTACCGGTATTGCCGCCAATGTCCAGCAGCCTGCGGGGCTTATCTTTAAACACAATGGGGAGTGCCTGCGGAAAAGCAAGGTCAGAGTAATAGTGATCAAAATCGAACCAGCTTTTACCTATTTCCGGTGGCAGCAAAGGCAAACCGGGGTAAATAGTATCCCAGGGTCCCAGCTCCTTTAACCCGGCAGGGCGGCCTTCTTCCAGGCTGTCCTTCAGGTGGTACATGCCTTTGTAGCAGATGTCCTGCACAAAGTCCATGTTAATGCGGGTGAGCTGATCATGCTCAATGAAATATCCTGTTTTGGTAAGGGAGTATCTTTTATTGTTAACGATCAGCAGCTCCATGCCCAGGCCAGCTTCCAGCAATACGCGAATGGCGTAGCGTGACAGCTTTACTTCCTGCATGATCTCTTCAATGGTTAATCCGTTGGCGCCGCTTTTGCTCACCACCTTTAAGATGCCAAAATCCCGCAGGGCGCGGGAAGCCTGGAAAGCCACAGGAGCAAAGGCAAGCTGCAGGGCGGCTTCTTTAGCCTGCAATGCTGTTTTCGTTTCTTTGGTGAAAAATTCCATTATTATGATTTACGATTTTAGATCTTAGATTTACGATTTGCGGAAATCTAAAACCGTTCGTTTATTATCTGAATTGTTATTGTTCCATAGAAAAAACCATTGCGGCATTACACCCTCCAAAACCGGATACTGTTTTCAGGTAATGCTGCATAGGCTGCCGGGTTAAAGCACTGCTTACATTCACCGGCATACTTACGCCCAGCTGCTCAAAGCCCAGGGTAGGTATAACCGTTTGCTGCTGCAATGCATGTACACCTATAATGGCTTCTATTAAACCGGCGGCGCCCAGCGTATGCCCGTAATAACCTTTAAAGCTATTTACCGGCCTGTCCTGCAAGCCGGCCAGGTGTATGGCCTTGGCCTCCATTTCATCATTATAGAGCGTGGCAGTGCCGTGGGCCGATACAAATCCTATATCAGCCGGGGTAAGCCCGCTGTTTAACATAGCATGGCGCATAGCCATTCCCAGTTCCGCACCGGTACGTGAGGGGCCGGAAATATGGTTGGCGTCATTGCTCACGGAGCCCGCATTTACCACCACTGCATTTGCAGGCGCTAACGACGGCTGGTTCGTGAGTATTACGGTAGCTGCGCCCTCCCCTAACGTAACGCCTTTACGCGCTGCATCAAAAGGGCGGCAGGGCTCATTACTTACTGCCTGGAATGATTGAAAACCCGACAGCACAAATTGCGTAACCACATCGGCGCCGGTAACCACCGCATGATCATATAAACCTGCTGCTATTAAACGCCTGGCTGTTAAAATAGCCAGCAGCCCGGATATGCAGGCATTGCTCACCACCAGCGGCGCTGCGGTGAAATTGAAATATGCGGCTACCTTTTTAGCCGTAGCAAACAATTCCATTTCCCCTAAAGGCGGTTGTGCAGGCTGTTGTTCCAGCAGCTCAATATTCCCTTTGGTGGTAGATACAATGAAGGCGGTACGCCCCCTGGTAATATCTAAATTAGTTTGGCTCAATGCTTCCTGAACAGATAGTATCAGCAGCTGCTCAAACTTCGTATACCCCTCCAGGTTACTACCGTTACTATAGGCTTCCAGCTGCCCGGGAGCCATGACTGCTGCATAAAAATCAGCGGGGGATAATAAGCGGTTATGCTGCAGCTGAATACCGCTTTTGCCCTGGCATACGGCAGCAAAATTCTCTGCTGTTGTACGGCCCAGGGGTGCCACAATATTATCTGCTATTACATATACCTTACTCATAATAATCCACACTGTTTCTTCCACGCTTCAAAAAACGGAGGTATTGTTAGTTGCAGCGAGGAAGTGGCTGTATCCAAAAAAACCTGTACAGAGGACCCATCTGCTACCAGCTCACTGGTAGCGGGATTGTACAGGCGGTACGTAAATTTAATTTTAGCGGCGGGCGTATCCACATACTTCACTTCCACTATTACCCGGTCGCCATAACGGAGCGAGCGTTTATAATTGCATTCCACCTTCACTACCGGCACTGTGTAGCCGTAATTAAAAATATCCAGGTAGCGCAGGCCGTATTTTTCGCCAAATGCTTCCCGTCCATCTTCAAAATACCGTATATAATGCCCGTGCCATACAATACCCAATGGATCTGCTTCATTAAACTTTACCAGTATGTTGGCCCGCTCTGTTAACTCCATGCTTTATGCTTTACAGTTAACGGCCCCGGTTTGTAAACCGGAGCCGCTAAACCAGGATCAATTCTTTGCTTTCCAGTCTTTATACTTATGCTTCTCCACCTCTTCCAGCACTTTATGTATGGTATAGGCCCAGTAGTTACGGAACCCAAAACCCTGTGCCTTCCCTTCTATTTTTTCCGCCAGCAGCACTTTTTTAGTGTCCATATCTATCAGCGTTACATATACATTCGCCGCTTTTTCGGCCTTGCTCATACCGTCCATTACAAACAGCAGGCCCACTCCTTTTTTACCGTTGAAGTTGTAGCTCTTTACCAGCTTCTCTACATCTTCCTGTTTCAGGCGGTTGTAATCGGAAGCGTTATCAGACTTCAGCGTGGCGGTGTTGGTGGTTTCATTGTGTTTGTTCACCAGGGCCAGGTCTGTGTTCACCGTTTTGTGGAAAGCGCCTGCAATATCATATTTCTTGGGCTCATTCACCACTACGGCATTAATAGCGGGAAAATTACGGTCGCGCATGTCATTGGCATCCATAACCGGTTCTCCGATCACCCTGGCCTGGGTAAAGTCAATACCCAGGTAGGTCAGGGGCTCGCTGGAGGAGAAAAAATCTTTCAAGGTTTGCGCCTGTAAGCTTACAACGGACAGCGTGGCGGCCAACAATAAGGAAAAGTGTTTGTGCATAACTTTTACTGTATTTAGGGGGTTATGAAAATCTTCATTTCGCATTGGGCCATCAGCTTCCCGTTCCAGGTTACTTTGCCGGTAACCATGGTGGCGTTAAATACGGCGTGGCCTACCTGTGTGGTGGTTTCTATAAACGCGCCGGCCGGGGGCAGCTCAAATATTTCCAGATCTTTTACGGCGCCAATATAGCCCATGGGCACCGGCTCATTATCCTGTATGGCCTGGTAACCGGCACTGGCTGCTGCAGTTTGCGCTATATTTTCCATCAGCCCCGGCGGGGTAAGCACCCCATCCTGTACAAAAATATTATCTGCACTTATATGCAGGCCGCTGCGGGTATAGGGGCCTGCTGCTTCCAGTATGCCACTGATCATTACAATAGGCGCACGTTGTGGAATATAATGTATGATATGATCTGAATGAATGAACATCAACTTTGTAGTTATTGTTATGGTTACTCCCAGAAATCGTAATAGTTAAACCATTGCTCCGGATACTGCCGTACCTTTTCTTCCATCACATGAACAAAATCCTGTACGGCTTCCTGCACACCCTGTTTCCTGCGGCCATGGTACTCCCGGGGCGGGGTGGCAAACAGGTGATAGTGGGTAGCAGATTCCTTAAATGCAAATACCAATGATACGGGTACCCGGAAAGTGGCCGCCAATAAAAAAGGCCCGGCCGGGAACCGCGCGTTACTACCTAAAAACAATGCGGTTTCCGTTTTGTTGCCTTCCAGGAACCGGTCTGCATGCATACACACCAGCTCGTTATTACTCAACGCATCATTAATAGCGTAAATGTGCGATAAATCATCCTTAATTACAATAACATTTACATTCCGCTCACCGGTAACCGAGGAAAGGTATTGCTTGATACGTTCATGCTCCCCGTCGAACATCACAATATTAATGCGGGTTTCCAGCCGTTTAAACAGGTGGCCGGCCACTTCCCAGTTACCCAGGTGTGCGCTTAATAATATACCACCCTTCCCGGCTGCTATCAGCTGCCGTAAATGATGCTCCCCCTCAAACTGGAATGTAAATCTATTGGGGATGCCGGCCATTACCACCACCTTATCAATCAGCGTTTGCCCGAACACGTAATAATTACGGTATACACTGCGCAAAGAACGCCACCAGCCATACCCTATCCTGGTACGAAAATATCTGAAGATGGGTCTTGAAGAACTGTGGGAAAACAAAAAATAATATCCAGCCACACACCTTAAGAGCGCATAAGCCGGCCAGATCCCCCCATAACGCAAGATGTCAATGAATATCCGGTACCCTAGCTTATTGCCTTTAGACTTCCCCTGCCACGACGGCATTATACCAGCTCTTTTTGTTTTAAACAACGGGCTACATAATCATAAAAATCCTGGAAGGTAATAATGCTCTGAAAATCTTCCGGATTCACTTTAAAGCCGAAATTATTTTCAATTACCACAACCAGGTCTATGTAGTCCAGGCTGTCCAGCTCCAGGGTTGATTTGAGGTTAGCTTCAGGCGCAATTTTCGCGGGGTCCGCTTCAAACTCCTCAATAAGGAACGCATTTGTGGTTTGTATGATCTCTTTAATGTCCATAATAGTGTAACTCTATCAGTATAGGTTGATTAAAAAATAAAAAGTGTGAACGGTTATGCTTAAACCCAATTACAATGGTAAATTGTACTCAAAGTTAATAATATATTATAAGTTATCACAAAGGCCGTTCGCCGGGCCGGGGGTTATACTATTGTTGGGCTACACGACTTTAGGACCAAACGATTGAAATACAGCTATTTCCCCTCCCATTTCCGAACGATGAGGGAGGAATTCGTCCCCCCAAAACCAAAGGAATTAGACAAAAATATATTAAAATCTTTATTAATAGTGCGATCCGCAATATTTAATCTGGCGGCATCCTCATCGGGGTTTTCCAGGTTAATATTAGGTGCTATGAACCCATGCTGCATCATCAGCATGGAGTATACGATCTCACTGGCGCCTGCCATCCAGCACTCATGCCCCGTCATTGACTTGGTGGAGCTGATGTAGGGATTGGATGCCCCGAACACCTCGTACAGCGCTTTGGCCTCGCTGGCATCACCTGCCGGCGTGGAAGTGGCGTGGGCGTTGATGTACGGAATATCGCCGGGCTGCATGCCGGCATCTTTCAAAGCTATTTGTAACGACCTTACCGGCCCTTCTACCGTTGGGTTGGAGATATGCGCCCCGTTGGAGGAAAAACCATATCCCAGCACCTCACCCAGGATAGTGGCGCCCCTGCGCTGTGCAGATCCCAGGCTTTCCAGTATAACGGTGGCTGCACCGCCGCTGGGTACCAGCCCATCCCGGTCCCGGTCAAAGGGGCGGGAGGCTTTTTCCGGCTCATTTTCCCGCATGGAAAAGGTGGCAATACCGTCAAAATTACCCATGGCATACTTATTCACTTCCTGTGCGCCGCCACAGATCACACAATCCTGCATACCATTCTTAATGAACATATAACCCAATCCAATAGCATGTGAGCCGCTGGCGCAAGCCGCGCTTACGCTGAAGTTAACGCCCCGCAGCTTGAAAATGGTGGCCAGGTTCATATTCACGGTAGAGTTCATGGTCTGGAACACAGAACCGGAACCTACCAGCATGGTATCTTTCTTTTCACGGATCACGTCCATGCTTTCTATCACAGCACGGGCAGTACTGTCGTTGCCGAACAGCAATCCGATATCGGTACGTTCTATATAATCGGGATCAATGCGCGCCTGGGCCAAAGCCTCTACGGTGCTCACATATGCAAACTCGGCCTGCTCCGGCATGGTAAGCCGCGCACGCCGGTCCAGCAATCCTTTTAAATTGGGCCGTTCAATAGCACCGGTGAGTGCAGAACGGTAACCAAAGGCTTTTCTTTCCGGGTCCATAACAATGCCTGACTTACCCTTATACAGCGAGTCCCGGACTTCCGCCTGGTCCTTCCCTATACAGGAATAAATTCCCATGCCCGTAATCACTACTCTGTTCATATAAATAGCTGTTAGCTGCCAGCTATTAGCCGTTAGCTACAGCTAACAGCCAATGGCTAACGGCTTATTTACGTATATAGTCCTCCGTTAACAGACAGCACCTCGCCGGTAATATACCCGGATGCTTTGGAGGCAAAGAAGCCCACGGCATCCGCCACTTCTTCTGCCGTACCAAAACGGTTCATGGGTATTTGCGCAGCCAGCTCCTTTTCATTCAGCTCCGCTGTCATATCTGTTCTAATAAAGCCGGGCGCAACGGCATTCACCGTTACTCCCCGTTTAGCCACTTCCTGCGCCAGGGCCTTGGTAGCGCCAATTACACCTGCCTTGGCAGCGGAGTAATTGGTTTGTCCCGGCAGCCCTTTAATGCCTGACAGGGAAACAATGTTAATGATACGCCCGTAGCGCTTCAGCAACATGTTATTCAGCACCTGCTTGGTTACATAAAAGAACCCATTCAGGCTGCTGTTCAGCACATTATGCCATTGGGTGCTGTTCATCCAGAACAGCAGGTTATCTTCCCGGATGCCGGCATTGTTCACCAATACCTGCACCTGTTTATCTTTATTGTTTTCCAGCCAGGCGCCTAATGCGGCCTGTACTTCCTCCTCATTTCCTACATCAAACTGCAGCAGCTCACCATTGCTGCCTTTAGCCCGCACTGCATCCAGGGTTTCCTGTGCAGCAGCGGTATTGCCTTTGAAATTAATGATCACATGATAACCCAGTTCGGCCATCTTTATACATATTGCCCTGCCTATTCCTCTTGACCCGCCGGTTACTAAAGCACAGTTCATGGTTAATTACGAATTATTCAATTACGATTACGAATGTGGGCACATCATTTCTTCCCAATAAACCAGCACGTTAGCACATTCCATCTGCACATTTGCCTATCCGCACATTTACACACTTACCGGTACCTGCTGCACCAGGTATTCCTTGATCTTTTGCAGATCTTTATACCGGGGGCTGTCCTCAATAAATTTAGGAAAAATAGCCCTTACTTCCCGGTAAATACGTTGGGAGAAGGAGGACAATCTATCCTGGCAGTTCAGGTAATCTACCGCCTGCAGCATGGTCATAACCTGTATGGCTAGCACCTCAAACGTGTTTTCTATTACCTTATTGGCCATCAGCGCAGCATTGCAGCCCATGCTCACAATATCCTGGTTATCATTATTATTGGGAATGCTGTGCACGTACATGGGGAAGGAAAGTGTTTGGTTCTCCGCCACCGTGGAGGTAGCCGTGAACTGTACACCCTGCATACCAAAGTTAAAGCCCAGCTTACCCAGGTTCATAAAAGGCGGAAACTTGTGGTTCAGCTTTTCATTCAGCAGGTAGTTCAGCTGCCGTTCAGATAACATACTCAGCTTGGTAATAGCAATCTTCAGCTTATCCATTTCCAGGGATATATAATCCCCGTGGAAGTTACCGCCATGGAATACATTCTGGTGATGGTGGTCCACCACCGGGTTATCACTCACGGAGTTCAGCTCATGCACCACTACCTTTTCCGCATGCACCAGCGTATCATACACCGGGCCCAGGATCTGGGGCACACAGCGCAGGGAGTAGTATTCCTGTACCTTATCTTTAAAGATCTCTTCTTCCAGCTCTTTGTACAAATGATCCGGGCGATGGCGCACCATTTTGCTATCCTTCAGCACATCGCGCATTACCGCGGCTACCCGGTTCTGGCCTTCATGTTTTTTCACCACATTCAGCTCGTACGACAAATGATCATCAAACGCTTCCACAATTTCATTGATCATGGCAGAGAGAATGCAGCTCCAGCCCAGCAACTTCTTGGCTTCTATCAGGTTTACCAGGCCCACACCTGTCATGGCAGAGGTACCGTTAATAACGGCCAGCCCTTCGCGGATGTGTACTTTCATAGGCCGTAAGCCCAGGCGGGCAAATACTTCGGCCGTTGGCTGCATCTTATCTTCATACCACACCTCTCCTTCACCTATCAGCACCAGCGCCAGGTGCGCCAGCTGTACCAGGTCGCCGCTGGCGCCTACCCCGCCATGCTCAAACACACACGGATATACGTTCTTATTGATCAGATCCCTTAATAATTTCACCACATCCGGGTGTACGCCGGAATGCGCCTGCATAAAGCTGCTCAGGCGCGCTATCATCAATCCTTTGGTTAACAGCGGGGGCATGCACTTACCGGCGCCGGAACTATGGCTGCGTATAAGGTTATACTGCAGCTGCAGGGTATCTGCCTCCGGTATGCGGTATTGCGCCATGGGGCCAAAACCCGTGTTAATGCCATAGATCAGCTTTTTGGCTGAGAATTTTTGCAGGAACGAAAAGTTTTCCTGTACCTGCTGTAAAGCAGCTTCTTCCAGCTCCAATGTTTCTTGCCCGAATAAAATCCGGTACACTTCATCTAAGGAAAGCGCCTTACTTCCTACTGGGATCATTTATTTTAAATTAAATTATTTATTATATGTAAAAACGCACAAAAATAATACAAAGCTGGAAAAAACCTAAAAAAAGTCCATGGTGCATTGTCCGTGGTCCATTGCCGTGCCCTTATAATACATGTAATTACGCAAAAGGTCGTGGTTTGTAGACCGTGAACTGTAGTCCATAGTCATGCTTCCATAGCTATTCCCTTATTTGTACATGTAACTCCGTAAAACGCCGTGGACCGTGGATTGTGGCCCGTGACTAAAAATTACTCCTCCTCCCTTTCCCTTGGTACGGGTGTATATACCAAAACTTTATCTATACGATGAACATCCATATCCACAATCTCAAAGGTAAAGCCTCTCCAGTCAAATTTCTCACCTGTTTGGGGGATGTGTTCCAGGTGGTGCAGTATAAAACCAGCCAGGGTATCAAACTCCTGCTCAAATTCTGCCATCCAGTCCTCTTTATCGAACTCGCTCAAAAAGTCGTAGAAAGGGATCTGGGCATCTACCAGGTAAGAGCCATCGTCCCGCTTGGTCATTTCATAGTCATCATGCTGCCCGGTTTCCGGCATATCGCCTACAATGGCTTCCAGGATATCGTTCAGGGTGATCATCCCCAGGAAAGTACCGTATTCATCCACTATAAAAGCCGCATGGATCTGTGTTTCCTTGAACTTTTCCAGCACCTGATAGGCGCTGTTATTTTCCGGAACAAACAGGGGTTTGCGGATAATGGGTTTCAGCGCGTAGCTGTTGCTGGACGCGGCTGCATACAGGTCTTTAATAGAGATGATACCTTTTATGCTGTCTATCTGCCCTTCGCATACGGGGTATACGGAGTGCAGGCTGTGATTGATCTTACGTTTAATAACCTCTACCGGCTCGTTGATATCCAGCCATACAATATCCGTACGGTGGGTCATCAGGGAGGTAATATTCCGGTCGCCCAGGTGAAATACCCGTTCAATGATCTCCTGCTCCGTTTCTTCAATAGCGCCGGAGTTGGTGCCTTCATTGATAATGGCTTTAATTTCCTCTTCCGTTACGTGCTGATCTGAGCCTTTGAGCTTAAAGATCTTTACGATTACGTTAGTGGATACCGTTAACAGGGCAATAAACGGAAAAGTGATCTTGGATACCCAGCTCATGGGCCTGGCTACTGCTTTGGCAATAGCTTCCGGCCGGGCCATACCCAGGCGTTTGGGCACCAGCTCACCCAGTACCAGTGAAAAGTAGGTGATCACTATTACGATAATACCGGTGGCAATACCGCTGGCATAGGGGCGCAGCAGCTCCATTTGCCCAACGAACGCTACCAGGTCCGATTTCAGCTTTTCCCCGGAGTAAATACCGGTTAAAATGCCTATAAGGGTAATGCCTATTTGTACGGTGGAGAGGAATTTATCCGGATTATTAGCCAGTTTCAGGGCAGCCTTCGCCTGCTCATCGCCTTTACCGGCCTGGTGTTCCAGCCGGACTTTACGTGCAGAAACCAGGGCGATCTCTGACATTGAGAACAGACCATTAAGTAAGATCAGGATGAGGATAATGACGACTTCCATGATATAAAGGCTAAAAATAAAAAATTATTCAAATATTAAGGTAAGAAATGCCAAAACAATACCAGTGGCAAACGCAAGAATCTTCCGTTTGCTTAATTCATGATGCCGGGTACCGCTTTCGTAGAAAATAGTGGTGGATATATGTACAAATGCGCCAATAACCAGCGCAGTCAGATATACCAGTGATGCATTCACCGTTTGGGAATGCAAGCCCAGCTGCCCAGCCAGTACGGCTGCCAGCGGGGTTACCAGGGAAAACAGCACCAAAATGCGCCACAAACGGCCCTTAGGCTGGTGCGTGTGCATCATAACCGTCATCAGGGTCAGGGCCTCCGGCACTTTATGCGCGGCAATGCCCAGCGCCAGGGAGGGTAGGGCCGACTGATCCTGGAACCGCAGCCCCAGCGGAATACCTTCCATAAACGCATGGATGGATAAACCCAGCAGTAAAGGTGTGATGGAAATATGGTGATGCTGCCCTTCTGCCGGCGGCAAATGGGTATGCCCGTGCTCCATACCGTGGGAAAGCTGCTGCAGGAACACCTGCAGAAAAAACCCCAGCAGCACATATACCCCGGCGGCATGCCCCAGCTCCTGGTACACTTCCGGCAGCAGGTGCATAATGGTGATGCCGAACAGGAAAGCGCCGGTAAAAGCCAGCAGGTAAATGGGTAAGTTGGGATGCAGCCGCTTAACGGTTATGGGAATGACCCCGCCGCCAATGGTAGCTGCAAATATTAATATCAAATAGCTCCAATTCATGTTGTTAGTTCTGCCTCCAGTCTAATGCGGCGTTGAAAAAAGCTGCCACTCAATAATCCGATCAAAGTACCCAGCACGGCCCCACCGGCTACATCCAGCGGGTAGTGCACGCCTACGTATACCTGTGCGTAAGCTATCGCAAATGCCCATACGTAGAACAGCCAGGCATACTGTTGAAAAGCCGTTTTTAAAGTTAAGAAACAAAATGTTCCCAGCGCAAAGTGATTAGCGGCGTGGTTAGAGGTAAAGCTGCCGCTCATGGGACAGTAATTAACCAGCACACGTACAAACTGCTGCAGCAGCGGATCGCGGCAGGGCCGCACCCGGTTAAAGGTATCTTTCAGAAAACTGCTGCTCTGATCAGCGATCCCAAAGGAAACAATGAACAGCACGATCCAGAAAAAACCCCGCCACCCATAATTGATGGTCACAAACAACCCCAGGAACAGGTATAACGGCGCCCAAAGGTAGGGCTCCCGGATCCAGGGCATTACCGCATCCAGCCAGGGCTGCTGCCATTGGTTATTGATATGAAAAAATAATCTTAGGTCCTGACGTAACAACCATTCTAACATAAAAACTTCGTTTAAGCCGAAAGCATAAAGCGGAAAGCTAAAAGCTTATTGTGTTTTGCTTTGTGCTTTACGCTTTTTGCTTTAATTATCTCTTCTCCGCAATCAATATCATCCTTGGTGAGCGCTGTTCATCGTACGCATTAAAATGATAATCGCCGAAAACATCCATGATCCGCAGGCCCTGTTTGGCAAACATCCGCTCAAAATCAGCCCGGGTAAAGGCGTGCACGCTTTCCGTAAAAGAGGTACGCACCATTTTCTCCTTATCCAGTATGTTGATCTGCTTCAGAAAACAGTTATGGTGGAGGGCCCTTTTAATGTCAAACACCACCCCTTCCAGCTCTTTTACCTCACTGGGTACCAGGTGCGCCGCCACATAAGGGCTGTTCAGGTAGTCCAGCACCAGGCGGCCGCCATGTTTCAGCGCATTTTTGAAGGTGCGCAGCGCATTGTCATTATCCCGCTGCGTATCAAAATAGCCGAAACTGGTAAAGAAGTTGAACACCACATCAAAATAATTAATGCGGAAAGGCAGGCGCATATCGTGCTGAAAAAAGCTGAGATGATCGTTTTCCAGCTTTTTGGCGGCATTAATACTGTCAATAGAAAGATCGATGCCCGTAACGGTAAAGCCTTTATCTGCCAGGTACTTGGCGTGCCGCCCGCGCCCACAGGCCACATCCAGCATCAGTGCATCTGCCGGAGGCTGCAGGTAGGCCAGCAGCTTATCAATGAACATAGCGGCCTCCTTTTCATCCCGGTTGCTGTACAACACGTGATAGTAGGGAGAGTTAAACCAATCTTTGAACCACTGCTTTGCTGCTTCCATATCTTTGAGCTATTAGCTGTTGGCTCTTAGCTTTTAGCGATTGCCCGTTGCTAATGGCTAAGAGCTAAGGCTAACTGCTATTTTTTATTGTTAAACATCAAATATCGGGTGCTTTCATAAAACCCGTGCGTTAAATTATTGAGCGCGCGGGCGGTGTCTGCATGCTGTGCGCCCACATCTTTCAGGGCATCCCCCTTCAGGTCATACAGCGCGGTTTTACCGGTGCCGTTGTTCACCTCAAAAAGGTATTGCTCCCCTATTACCGCGGTGCAGAACTGCAGGTTCTTAATATAGGAAATAAAAGCGTAACGGCTGTTGTAAGTTGTATCCAGCAGGTCTACGCCCAGCGTATAATTCTTAAACGGAATGCCTGCCAGCTTAGCCACTGTAGGGTACACATCCAGCAGGCTGCCGGCGCGGGTGTTCTGCTGTGGTGTAAGATGGCCGGGACCGTACATGATACAGGGCACATGCTCTCCGCCGCTGCCCAGCTCATACTCCGGGAAAGGCATAAAATGGTAAGGGTTGAGCGTGCAGTTATGATCACCAAAGAACACAAAAATGGTATTATCCAGGTACCCCCCTTCTTTGGCCAGCTGTATCAGGTGGCCCAGGTTATAGTCCAGGTAGCGTAAGGCATTAAACTGGTCAATGGATATGAAACCGGCCTGTTTAAACTTGTTCATATCAATATCCTTTTCCGTTACCTTCTTAAAGTCACCGGCGCCTTTGGTGGTGGTGTAAGGCGGATGGTTGTCTGCCGTTTGCAGGAAAGCAACAAAAGGCTGCTTACGCTGGTGCGCATCCTTAAAAATGGCGCTGGCTTCTGTAATAAGATCGTAGTCGGAAACGCCCCATACATCGGCCTTGGCAGCTTTAAAGTATCCCTCTTCGTATATCTTGATGCCGTCCACATTATTGCTGAACACTGCGCGTATGTTGGCCCAGTTGGTATTGCCGCCCAGCAGGTAATATTTTTCATATCCTGCAAACTGGTCCATAATAATGCGCTGGTCTACCATCTGCGGGTGGCGGCTGGCGGTTTTAACCCGGGTAATATCCGGCAGGCCGGTGGTTACGCCGTACACGGTTTTGGCGGTGCTGATAGCCGGCACATAAAAGTTCCGGAACAGGATGCCGCTGTCTGACAGCTTTTGCATGTTGGGCGTGGCCTGCATGGGATTGTTGAACATGCTGGTAACCGCTGCCCCTGTAGATTCAAGCATTACCAGCACAATGTTGGGCCGCGGTTTGTTAACGCCGGGCACTGTACGCACATAGTTTAGCTTTTGCGCGTCCAGGCTGTCTACCCGCAGGTATTGAGCTATGTAAGGGTAATATTCGCGGGTCTTTTGAAGATCGTAGGTATCGCCTTTTACGGTAAAGTTGGCTACAAAGTATATTACCGGGTTCAGGGCCAGGCTGGTAATGCCATTGTCGCGGGTGAACATGGCCTGGCTCCAGCGCAGGGGAAAATAGGCAAAGTTGCCATAGATACCGGCGGCAAACAGCAGCACCAGGGCGCTGATCCAGGCGGCATAACGGCCTTTGCGGATGGTAACTGCCTGCTGCCGGGCATACCGGCGGTAGGTATATACCAGCAGGCGGCTTATCAGGAACAGGAATAGCGCTATACCAATGAGGCCGCGTACTACCGGGTAGCTTTGCCAAACCATCCTGGCATTATCCGCCCGCTCACCGGAAGCAAAAAAGCGGGTAATGGACGGATCCAAACGCAGGCCCAGGTAGGCATAGTGGCCCAGGTCCAGCACATACAACAGCGTTAATACCAGGTACACCAGGAACAGGTATATGAAGTTCGTGCGCCGTACGGCAGCTGAAGTAAAGAATTTATTGCGGGTAATAACGGCCAGCAATGCCAGCGGGATCATTACGATGAGCGTAAGGCGCAGGTCAAACTTCAGGCCCAGGTACCATGCTTTGGCAATAATACCGCTATCTGTGATGGAGGATTTAAAAAAGAAACAGTAAAATATCAGGCGAAAAAGGGCCGTGAATATGAAAAGACAGAGTGTTTGAACAAGCACATATCGAATATACCGGGGTACATTCTTCCAAAAGTACTGCATGTAAAACGTAAGCGTTTATGTATTATTAAGTCTATTTATTATTAAAAATTTCAAAGCGTAGCTGCAAATATAGTTTATTTGGTCCATTGTCGATGGTCGATGGTCCATGGTAGTCCTTCACGAAAAGTTGTATACCGTCTCCCGCGAAATACTTTATGCTACGTGCATAGGCTATGGACTATGGACCATCGACCATGGACTACTAACTAAATTAATTTTCTTGCTGGTGGATTTTTTTATCTTTGCCTTCCCTAAAATTGAATTTGTGGCACTGATCAAATCGATATCCGGCATTCGTGGCACCATTGGCGGCCGCCCCGGCGAAGGACTTTCTCCCCTGGATGTAGTAAAATTTACCGCAGCATACGGCACCTGGCTAACCAATCAATACCCTGATAACAAAAAAGTAGTGATTGGCCGTGATGGCCGTATCTCCGGTGAAATGGTGAAGAATCTGGTAGTATCCACCCTGAATGGTTTAGGCCTGGATGTGATAGACCTGGGTTTATCCACTACACCCACTGTTGAAATTGCTGTTAAGATGGAAAAGGCCGCCGGCGGTATCATTATTACTGCCAGCCATAATCCAAAGGAATGGAATGCACTGAAGCTGCTGAACAGCGACGGCGAATTTATTTCCGGCGCAGATGGTAATGCGCTGCTGGATATTGCTGAACGGGAAGATTTCACCTTTGCAGATGTGAACAAGCTGGGTACCTATCACCAGGATGACAGCTACCTGCAAAAACATATTGACCTGGTGGTGAACTATCCCCTGGTGGATGTAGCTGCCATCCGCGAACGTGATTTTAAAGTAGTGGTGGATGCCGTAAACTCAACCGGCGCCATATTTATACCCGCCCTGCTGAAAGCACTGGGCGTAAACCAGGTAGAAGTACTTTTTGGTGAAGTGAACGGCCGTTTCAGCCACAACCCGGAACCGCTTCCCGAAAACCTGTCTGCCCTTTCCAATGAAGTAAACCGCTCCAACGCTGACCTGGGCATTGCCGTAGATCCGGATGTAGACCGCCTTTGCTTTGTATGTGAAGATGGCAGCATGTTTGGCGAAGAATATACCCTGGTGGCAGTAGCAGATTATATACTGGGTAAAAGAAAAGGGAACACTGTTTCCAACCTTTCCTCTACCCAGGCATTAAAAGATATTACGCTGAAGAATGGCGGGGAGTATTACCCTTCTGCCGTAGGTGAGGTGAATGTAGTAAAGAAAATGAAGGAAGTGAATGCAGTAATAGGCGGTGAAGGCAACGGCGGTATTATTGTACCGGACCTGCACTATGGCCGCGATGCGCTGATTGGTATAGGCCTGTTCCTGAGCCATATGGCACATAGCAAAAAGAATATCAAGAACCTGCGCAACAGCTATCCTGATTACTTTATTTCCAAGAATAAGATCGAGCTGGATAAAGGTGTGAACGTAAAAGACATCTTTGAAAAAATACAGGGCAAGTACAAGAACCAGCCTACCAATACTGAAGATGGCCTGAAGATAGAATTTGAAAAGGATTGGGTGCACCTGCGCACTTCCAATACCGAGCCTATCATCCGCATTTATGCCGAAAGCCAGTTTGAAACCACGGCCGACAATATTGCCCGCCGTATTATGCAGGATATTAAGGAGTTTATGCATTAATAGTCCACAGGCCATGGTCCATAGTCCATGGCCTGTAACGCAGGGAACTGTGATACGATAAAGGCTGTGGATGGTGGTAAGTTGACCGTGGACCGTTTTATAAAATTTTTTCGGACATTTGTGGGCGCTTTAGGGCGCCCATTTTTATTATATCAAAAACCACCATCCACACCTTGAAAAGAATTTACTTTGACAATGCAGCTACCACACCGCTGGATAAGGCCGTGCTGGATGCAATGTTGCCGTATATGACAGATCATTTCGGCAATCCGTCCTCTATTTATTCCTACGGGCGGGAATCCCGGCTGGGTATAGAAAATGCCCGTAAAACCGTAGCTAAGATCCTGAACGCGCACCCGGGAGAGATCTTCTTTACCTCCGGCGGCACAGAAAGCAGCAATACCGCTATTAATGCCGCCATCCGCGACCTGGGCTGCCGCCACATTATTACTTCTGAGATAGAGCACCATGCCACCCTGCACAGCGTAGAACAGCTGCACAGCGGGCAAAATATTGCGCTCTCTTATGTAAATGTGCTGCCCAACGGGCATATAGACATGGAGCACCTGCGCGCACTGCTGGCCGGTTCCTCCAAAAGAAGCCTGGTTACCCTGATGCATGCCAACAACGAAATTGGCAACCTGCTGGATATACACGCGGTAGGTAAACTTTGTCAGGAGTTTGATGCCATTTTTCATTCTGATACCGTGCAAACCGTAGGGCACTACCCGTTTGACCTGCGCAATACGCCGGTACACTTCATTAACGGCGCCGGGCACAAGTTCCACGGCCCCAAAGGGGTAGGCATCCTGTACATTAATGAGAATGTAAAGATCACGCCTTTTATACAGGGCGGCGCACAGGAGCGTAATATGCGGGCCGGCACAGAGAACCTGTATGGCATTATCGGGTTTGCCAAAGCCCTGGAGCTGGCTACTGCCCATTATGAAGAGCATAGCAAGTACATTAATGACCTGCGTATGTACATGGCTGAACAACTGCAGCAGCACATACCCGGCATCGGCTTTAATGGCGATCTGTATGGACGTAGCCTGTACACCGTGTTAAATGTATCTTTCCCTAAATCAGAAAAGAGTGAAATGATCCTCTTTAACCTGGATATAAACGGCATTTGCGCTTCCGGCGGCAGCGCCTGTACATCCGGTGCAGATGCGGGCTCCCACGTGATCCGCGCGCTGAACAGCAATCCGAACCAGATCAGCGTACGTTTTTCCTTCTCTAAAGACAATACAAAAGAGGAGATAGACCAGGTGGTAGATAAGCTGAAAGAGCTGGTATAAGTAACTTTATATATGCAAAAATCCCGGCTCAGCGGCCGGGATTTTTTTTGTTTACCGGAATTATATATCTTTGTATTGGTCTGTTACAATTGAAAGTCGCTCTCCGAGCGTGGCAGGGTATCCTGCTTAGGTTGCTGATGGGCCTTTTTTATTTGTGATAATTATAGCACTGGTTTTACTGTAATACATATTTTCCCCTTCTTCTATCTCCTCATCTTCATACATATCTACAACCAGTTTAATCTTATCCTTCATATAATTATAAAACCTCGTTTCGCCTTTTTCAAATACTCGTTGAATGCTCCAGCACAGGTAATCTGCAACGTTTAACAACGGCTCTGTTAATTGATTCTGTACATTAAAAACTACATTGGGATTAATCACGGAATCGGGGTTTTGCTTTGTAAACCTGGCAATGGCCTTCTGCAGTCCCAATTCAAGATTATCCTGCCGGGTACTGGTATTCCGCTCTGCAATATTCAACACCAGCCTTTTATCAATCGTTAACTTCTCATGCAATAAATGCGACAACAGATCCGCATAAAACTCCTTCTGGTTTGCATTATGCTTATGCACATACAGGCTGGGAATTTTGGCAGCTACCACTGCCTCAAAAGAGCAGTTCAGCGATTTAATAAAATCAAAGAACAGCTTTCGTACTTCCGGCATATCATCTGTAGCATGAAAGTAAAATCCCTGCTTTTGTTTCTTCTTTTCTATGCTGCCAATACCGGTAAAGTAAGGATTGGTAATGATCTCCTGCTGTAGCTTTACTACTTCATTGCGAACAGGCTGCAGGTCGCCTTCAAATTGTACCATTCCCAAAATGTAGTACAGGGAAACGCCCTGCTGCCCTATAATAATAGTTTTCCCTTTACCATAAAAACAGGGGTCACCTGCTTCGTCAAGGAAATAGTGCTGCTTATGCAGTTGCGTAACAACGGAGGTAACAAGCGTCATATGTATTCGGTTGGTTTTGGTGGGTAAACAAATGACAATCAGTAATTAGTACAATATAAAGGATATTTCCACGCAAACCGTTTCCTACCCTTTTTTTCCGTAAATTTAGATAGCCTGTAAACCCACGTATTATGCGCATCATCCCCATTTTAACCCTAGGCATGCTGGCCATTTGCCATCAGCCCATTTATGCCCAGCAGGACATACAAAAACAATTACAACGCCAGCTGATCATGGCCGAAGACGGCAGCGTAATTGAGCTGCCGGCCGGAAGTTTCCAACTCTCCTCCACCCTCTCACTGGAAGGTAAAAAGAATATCCTGATCAAAGGCGCCGGTATGGATAAGACCATCCTTAACTTCAAAGGACAAAGTGAAGGCGCTGAAGGCCTGCGGATATCCAATGCGCAGAACATTACCATCCGCGACCTCACCGTACAGAATACCAAAGGCGATGGTATTAAAACCATGAACGTTACCAATATTGCCTTTAAACAGGTGAAAGTGGAATGGACCGGCCCACCAGCCAAAGAGAACGGCTCGTATGGCTTATATCCCGTGCAATGCCAGCAGGTGCTGATAGACAGCTGTACTGCCATCGGTGCATCTGACGCCGGTTTGTACGTAGGGCAATCCAAAGACATTATAGTGCGCAATTGCGTAGCCAAAAACAATGTAGCCGGTATAGAAATAGAAAACTCCCTGCATGCAGAAGTGTACCAGAACGAAGCGCTTGAAAATACCGGCGGCATCCTGGTATTTGACCTGCCGGACCTGGTGCAGAAAAAAGGCGGTTATGTAAAAGTGTACAACAACAACATTCACCATAACAACTTTCCCAACTTTGCGCCCAAAGGCAATACCGTGGCCAAAGTGCCTGCAGGCACCGGAGTAATGATACTGGCCACCAGCCATGTAGAATTGTATAATAACAAGATCCATTACAACAACAGCGCAGGCACGGCTATTATCAGCTACTTTATGACGGAAAATCCCATCAAGGATTCATTGTACAATCCATACCCGGCCACCGTGTACATACATGATAATGATTATGTGCGCGATCCTGTGAAGTTCCAGGGTAAAGGACGCATAGGCCTCATGTTTAAGTTCAAGCTGCGTTTTGGGAAGAATGTGCCGCATATTTTTTATGACGGCATCCTTAACAAAGAATGGACGGACAGCAGCGGCCAGTACAAACCGGAGTACCGCATTTGTATTGGCGACAATAAGAACGCCAGCTTTGCCAACCTGGATGCAGGAAATAATTTCAAAAATGTATCGCGCAATGCGGCACAGTATAACTGTAGTAACCCCGTTACCACTAATATAACGGTACCGGCTAAAAGTGGAGATTGATGAAACGTGTTATCGGTATAACCCTTACACTGGGTTTATTAGCAGCATTGCTGGCGTCGGGCATACAAAGGGAAGCGCCTAAGGAAACATTATCTGCCTACGGATTTTTCAGTGGTAATATAGCAGACCAGGTACCGGTAGCAGGTATTATGCCGTACCAGTTAAATACGCCGCTATTCTCTGACTATGCGGAGAAGCTGCGCTTCATTCAGCTCCCCGAAGACAGTGTGATCACGTATGACAGCGCCAATGTAATGCACTTACCTGTTGGCGCTACCATCATCAAAACCTTTTATTATCCCAAAGACTTTCGCCATCCCGAAAAGGGGCGGCGGCTGATGGAAACGCGTTTGCTGCAACACAAACCTACCGGCTGGAAAGCGCTGGTGTACATCTGGAACGATGAACAAACCGATGCGTTCCTGGAAGTAGCGGGCGACCGGAAACCTACGCAGTTCATTGATCACAACGGGCATACTGTTTCCTTTGAATATATTGTGCCCAACCTGAACCAGTGCAAGGGCTGCCATAATACCAATGAAGTAATGACACCCATTGGCCCTACCGCCCGGCAGCTGAACGGCGATTTCAACTATACCACCGGCCGCGAAAACCAACTGCAGCACTGGCAAAAAGCAGGCATCTTAAAAGGATTGGAAGATGTAAAACAAGCGCCTAAAGTGCCGGTGTGGAATGATCCGAAAAGCGGTACCCTGGCCGCCCGCGCCCGCACCTGGCTGGAAATTAACTGCGCCCATTGCCACAAACCGGAAGGCCCGGCCAAAACATCGGGTTTATTCCTGACCGTCAGCGAGCAGGACCCTGTAAAAATAGGTATCAACAAAACACCGGTGGCAGCGGGCCGTGGCGCAGCTGATCTGCAATTTGATATTGTACCCGGCCATCCGGAAAGATCCATTTTAGTTTACAGGATGGAATCCACAGATCCCGGTATTATGATGCCGGAGCTCAGCCGCAAGCTTACGCACAAAGAGGGGGTGGAGCTGGTGAAGGAATGGATAAAGCAAATGAAGTGAATTACGAGTTCCTCGTTATCACCTCATAAAACCTTTCCCTGTACCCATCACTGATCGGAATGGATTGATTGGCGATCATTACCGTATTTTTTTCTACAGAGTTGATCTTATTAAGGGATACCAGGTAAGAGCGGTGCACGCGTATAAATTTATCTGCCGGCAGGCGGCTCTCAAAAGATTTCAGGCTGCGCAGTGTTAGCACAGGCTGGTAAGGTGTATAGATCTTCGTATAATCTTTCAAAGCTTCAATGAACAAAATATCTTCCAGGTTGATCTTGATGATCTTGTATTCCGTTTTTATGAAAATATAATCATTTACATGGCCGTTGTCGCCATTCTTTTGCTGGCTCACTGTCATGTATTCCTGCGCTTTGGTAGCGGCCCGCAGGAAACGGTCAAACGGAATTGGTTTCAGCAGATAATCCACTACATCCAGGTCAAAGCCATCCAGCGCATACTCACCGTAAGCCGTTGTAAAAATAACCAGGGGCGGATATTTGAGGGATTTCAGGAATTGAATACCATTAATGTCCGGCATTTTAATATCCAGGAATACCAGGTCTACCTTTTCATCCTGCAGGAACCGCATAGCCTCAGCGGCATTTTCAAAAGTTTGCACAAGTGAGAGAAAAGGCACTTTGCGGGCAAAGTCGGTGATGATCTCCAGTGCCAATGGTTCATCGTCCACTGCAATACACTTAATCATTTTTCAACACTATTTTAAGATCAGCAATAAATTGGTGCTCAGTTTCCGTAATGGTTACCTCGTGTTTGTTGATATATAACAATTCCAGTCGTTTTAATACATTCTGCAGCCCAATGCCGCCCTGCTCCCCTACCCGCTGCGGGAATAAGCTGTTCTTTACCAGCATCCGCACTACCTGCTGCTCTACCGTAACCACAATACTGATAAAAGAATGATCTGTATAGCTGATACCGTGTTTAAAAGCATTCTCCACAAAAGGTATCAGCAGCATAGGCTCTATCCACAACCCGTCCGGCGATCCGCATTCCTGGTAATCCACCTGTATACCGGAGGGCAATCTCAGCTTCTGTATGTCAATATAATCCTGCAAATACTGCAGCTCATGCTGCAGCTGCACCATATCTTCATTGGACTCATAGATCATATACCGCATAATGGTAGACAGCTTGATGATAGCGTTCTCCGTTTGTGCGGAATGTTTATGCGCCAGCGAATAGATAGTGTTTAGACAGTTAAAAAGGAAGTGAGGATTAATCTGCGACTTCAAAAATTTTAATTCCGCATGTAATTTCTCCACCTTCAGGGCTTCCCGCTGTTGCTCACTCTTAAACCATTCCTGCGCAATCTTGATAAAACCACTCATCAGCAGCATCAATAATGCCGCCAGCACTGACTTTCGCAGCACTTCCGGGAAAAACATGTGCTGCCAGAAGGTAGGCGGTCCTACGGGCATCAGGGTCATAGTACCATTAGGGCCGGGAGCCATTACGGAATCCCTTGCAAATTCCGACGGGCGCGATCCGGTTACAAACCGGCCGTTCCCAAAAAACCGTGCCCGGGGTGCGGCATATACCCCATTTTCCCCTGCTGCAAAAGCGCGATAACGCATAAACGCACGAGCCGGTACTAAAGTTACTTTCCCGGTGCTATCTATAGAGGCGCCCGGCAGACTCAGGTCTACCTTATGGGTGGCCAGGTAGCGCATGAAGTAATGATCCATCACTGCCTGCTGTAACGTAATGAAAACCAATACCAACAGTACGCAGCCAAAGTAATAAACAATCTTTTTAAGGGTAAAGAAGCGCGGTATGAGTACGTAAATATTCAGGTAAAATACACCTATGAGGAACAGGTTATCAATAATTTCCCTGGTAAAGAACCAGGGATGCAGGATCCGCAGGCGATAAATAAAAAAGGGAAGTAACAGGAAACAGGTCCACGCAATAATGTGCAATCCAATAATGAAGAGCCGGTTCCTGTAAATATTTTTAAAATTGATCATACACCGCCTGAAAAGCGGGGTAAACATACATCACTATCGGGTTAACCATCTGTTAAAATTTGTTAACCAATTATAAGCATATGTTAAAATAGTCCACGGTCCATAGTCCATGGTCCATTGCCTACTTCATAAAATATTGCTTTTCAACAAAATGTATGTAACGGTATACTGAAGAATGTAGTATGTCATGGACCATCGACTATGGACCATGGACCACTTAACTACTTCACAATCCCCATCTCCACCAGCTCCTCTTTACTGATAGTAGGCAGCTGTTTATCGCGTAGTTTTTTGGCTACCAGGTTGCCTACGCGCAGGGCATCGGCCTTGGTCTTAAACACATTCCTGCCGGGCAGGGCTGGTATAATATCCTGGTAAATATAGGGGCGGGCGCCAATGTTCACGGAATAGCCCCAGCCACCACCGGTCTCAAAAGGTACAACCGCAATGCTATCCTGCATTGCGGTTGTATTAGTAGTTTCCTTTGGGGATGGCTGACTGGTGCACCCAAATGCTATGATCACCAGCAACAGCCACCCTCCTGTAAGGAGGATGATATGTTGCCTGCCTTTAGTCATTTTTGTTATAATCCTGTGTGGGATTAAATTCCCAGGTATCGCTCAGCTGTACGCTGCCACTGGAGCCGGTGGTTACAAAACCACGGTTCTTAATAGCAAAACCTACGGCGCCGGTACGCGCAGTACCTTCAAAAGGTTGTTTCAGGTCCCACAGATCTGTTACCGGGTCATATTCCCAAACTACATTGGAAATGCTGGGTTTAGCACCGGTAGCCAGGTATGCTTTGTTGTTCATTACAAAAACAGAGCAATTGCTGCCGGCTATGGAAGTATAGTCATTATCATAATCGTCGTCACTTACATTGGTGATAGCCCTTTTCAGGATCCAGGAATCGTGTTTGGGATCGTAGCGGCTCAGCTCATTAATGGTAGTAAGGTTAGAAGTACCGGTTACTATATAGGCAGAGTCACCGATCACGAAAGCGGAAGCATCCTGTCTTTTAGAGTTGGGTACATCTGCTTTTCCAGACCAGCTGTTGCTTGCCGGGTTATACTGATAATTGTCGTTTAACCAGGTACCATCGTAGCCGGTGGCTATATAGCCATTGCCGTCAACGGCAAAACCTACGGCGCCATAACGGGGCGTACCAGGGAAAGGTGCTTTTGCGGTCCAGGCGTTTGAAGCCGGGTCATATTCGTAAAAGTCATTGAATTTGTTTACACCATCTGTACCGGTACCCATATAACCTTTACCGCCTACGGCAAAAGCTACGGCGCTGTTACGGCCGGGGGCAGCATCCGGTAAGGAAGCTCTTTGCGTCCAGGTATTTCTTTCTGCATCATAGGAGTAAAAATCCTTCAGGCGGTTGGTTCCATCGTAACCCGTACCTACAAAAGCAGTATCATTAATGGTAAAGCTAACTGCTTCGCTGCGGGCAGCACCTTTAAAATCTACCTTATGAACCCAGTTCCCCACCGTTGTAGTACTATCACTACTTTTAGAGCAGGCCATCCACGTCAAGGACATCAGCAAACAAAAACCTGTTGAATAACGCATTAGCATTTTATAATTTTTATAGCTGCCAAAATTATCCGCCGTTATATTAGCATAAATATAAAATAGATATACCACCCCTTTCACCGGACAAAAGGGTGTATTTCATCTGCCAATTGCTTGGTTTAACCTATTACCCCCTTTTGGGGGGCAGGCGGCTATATAAAGAAGATTCCCGCGGATTCATCGATGAAAAACCGCTGTTGGCATATTAAATCAACGGAAAGTAGGCTTCCTGTCTAAAATTGCGCTCCATGAACAATATTATTTGCCGTGTCAGGTGCGCCCATGCCTACTTAAAAATTGGGGTGGCCATGCTATTGCTGGCCACCAGCAGCGCTTGTGAAAAGAACGGATTTACCTATGACCTGACGGGCAGTAATCAGCCGTCCAGCTATATAGTTGCCGATACCTTAACCATTGACATGAACACCGTGGCCCTGGATTCGGTTCCAACCAACGGCACCGGTGTTATGTTATGCGGCCGCCACCAGGATCCTTACTTTGGCAAAATAACCGCTTCTGCTTTCTTCCAGCTGCAGCTGCCTTCCTCTACCGTTACCAGCGCCATGCAGGCAGACCTTAGCTCGCGGTATGATTCTGTAGAGCTGATCCTGAAACCTAACCGGCAGATATACGGGGATACGCTGGCCATGCAGGAGATTGGCGTATACGAAGTATTACAGACCATTCAGAGAGCAGAGAACAGTGCCTATTTATATAATAACAGCAATTTCCAGACAGCCGCGCAGCCTTTAGCCAGCGTACAGCAGGTAGTAAGGCCCAGCAGCGATAGCAGCATTCACATTAAGCTGCCTAACAGCTACGGGAATACGTTATTTAACCTGTTCAAGAATAAGAATAACGAGGTATCCACCCAGGATATCTTTCTGCAATATTACCGGGGCCTGGCCATTAAGCCCGGCGCCAGCAGCGCCAATATTATGGGCTTCCTGACCAGCGATACCTCTGTGATCCTGCGCATGCACTACCATGTAAATGAAGTGATCATAACAGACCGTCACCTGGACCTGAACCTGTACAACCCGGATGTACAGTTTAACCAGATCTCCGCCGACCGTACCGGCACCCTGCTGGCCGGCCTTACCGGCACTACCAAAAGACTGCCCAGCACCGCTACCAATAATATGAGCTTTGTACAACCGCTCAGCGGCATCCTTACCCGTATAGACCTGCCTTCGCTGAAAACCCTGGCCTCTGTGGGTAAGTTCTTTAAGGTTATGCGGGCTACGCTCACCTTATTACCGGTTGCAGGCACCTACCAGAACTATTACACCCTGCCTCCGGCTGTAACCCTGTGCGAGACGGATGATAAAAATAATGTGATAGATACCCTTGTCGCCAGCACCGGTGGTGTACAGCATGGTAACCTGGTAATTGATAACCTGTATCAGTTAAATACCACCTACACCTACGATATTACGCACTACGCCATTAATAATATTAACAGCAACGGCTATAACAACTACGGGTTGCTGGTAATGCCGTCCAGGGGGGCTGCTACCACCAACTTTAACCGGCTGGTACTGGGAGATAGTAAGAATAAACAGAACAAGATCCGTATCCAGGTGTATTACCTGCTGTACAATTAATGCGCCGCTAAAAACGTGAAGGCAAATTTTAAATAAGTGTAAATGTTCAATATAAAAAAATATACCGGTATCTGTGGTTTGTTGTTGTTAGGCTGTGTACAGGCAAATGCGCAAACCGGCAAAGGCATTAACTCCCTGTACTCTGCTTTTGGTGTAGGCGATCTTGAAGACCGTGATTACAGCCGTAACTTCGGCCTGGGCAGCGCCGGTATGGCACGCCCTTCCCTTTATTATCTGAATGAGCTTAATCCTGCTTCCTATACCGCCATTCCGGCGCAAAACTTTATGTTTGATGTAGCCCTGCGCGGCACCAGTGTAAGCTATAAAGGCGAAAGCCTGAGCCAAAGCGCCGGTGATGTGAACATCAAACGGCTGGCCATTGGTTTTAAAGCCAATAAACGCTGGGGCATCAGCGCCGGCCTTACCCCTTACAGCACCGTCGATTATAAGCTGCTGAACCAGCGCTTTATTGAAGGTACCGGCCAGTCGGTAGATGCGGTTACAGAAGGCACCGGCGGTATTAACCGGGTATATATATCCAATGCTGTAAAACTTACCAAGAACTTTTCCGTAGGGGTTTCCTCTGCGTTCCTGTTCGGCCCTATTAATACTACTGAAACACTGGGTAACGATACGGTATCTACCATAGATAAACGCTATGCCTATAATGTGAACTTCAATACCGGCATACAATATGCCGGTAAGATAAAAGACTGGGAAATAGGCCTGGGCGCCACTTACCGCTTTAAAACCAATATGCGTTTCCAGCATACGGTGAATGTGGTGAACTCTAATGAAACCGTGCTGTATAAAGACGACCAGGGGACACAGAAATTTGCGCTGCCGGAACAATACGGCGCAGGCCTGTCTTTAGGTAAAGGCAATGTTACCATAGTAGCGGATTACCGCAAACAGCTGTGGAGCGGTATTAACCCCAGCCAAACCAATTACAGGCTCACGGATGCAGAGCGGTATGCCGGCGGTATAGAATACGCTTTTAAAAGACATTACTTTAATGGCATAGTTGAAGGCATGGTACTGCAAGCGGGCTTTTCCCATAATAAATCCTACCTGGTGATAGGTGGCCAGCAGATCAAGGATGTTGCCGGTTCAGTAGGCGTATCACTGCCCAGCCGCAACGGCGCTTTACGGTACTACCTGGGTATAGAGGTAGGGCAGCGCGGTGTTACCACTAATAACCTGATCAAGGAGAATTATGTGAATGCAGTGTTACATTTCTCTTTACGCGACATCTGGTTTATCCGCAGAATATACGAATAGTCCCCTTCTTTTGGGTAAAAAAGCAATAGGAATTGTTAAGTTTTCATTAACACAGTATTTCCCCGTTTCCTAATTTTAGTAACTGTGCCAACGTTGGCCCAGCATCGCTAACTCGTAAACAGAAGGGGGAAATAGTGCCTGTACACTATGCAGATAGAGAATTGCTATTGACAATGCGTTTGCAATCCGGCGACCACGTTGCTTTCAAGGAATTATACAGCTTATACCACCAGTTATTATATGGAGTAGCCTGTAAATACTTGAAGAACGCGGTAATGGCGGAGGATGCAGTGCATGAGGTATTTGTAAAGCTCTGGGTTAACCGCCAGCAGCTGGACCCTGCGCAGGGTGTGCGCAACTTCTTGTTCAAATGTTTAAAGTTCCATGTGCTGAATGTGATCCGCGATCATAAACGTGCCCTCATCAAACAATACAATCTTTCTTACCAGGCCCCTGCCTCCCATGAGGAGCCGGAAGCCGTGGTACTGTTCAATGATTATAAAAAGGTCATGGACCAGGCCATAGAACAGCTCTCCCCCCGCAAAAAACACATCTTTAAATTAAGAACAGTAGAAGGGCTTACCAACGAAGAAGTAGCCCGGAAGCTTGGCATCTCCATCAACACCGTTAAGCTCCAGTTCTCCCAGGCTAGCCAGCTGTTAAGGCATTACCTCAAATTATTCAGCAGCACGCTCCTCATTTTGCTCGTTCGTCTTTTTCTCTGAAATTTTTTTTCTGCGCGTATAATACTTTGCCTTGTGCTAGGTGTAGTACTTAATAAGGAGGCAATTTATACATGCACGAAATGGACCCTGCACTATTAGCAAAATTCTTTAACAACCAATGCACCCCGGAAGAATATCAGCAAGTACTGGAATGGCTGGATACAGATGAAGGCCGCCAATACCTGTCTGCTGCCATCCAGGAGGATCTTGAAAACGGCTCCCTGCAGCCGGAGCTGGCACGCACCCACCGGTCGGAGGAGCTGTTCCAGCGCATACAGCACACCACACAGCAATTGGATGCAATCCCACCCCGGCAAAGGTGGCGGGGCTGGGCGTCCTTAAAAGCCGCCGCTGTTATTACCGGCGTGGCAGTGCTTTCTTTTGCCGCGTGGAAAATGTACCTGCAAAACAGCCTGATAAAATACCAAACCGCTTATGGCGAAGTGCGCACCTTTACCCTGCCCGATCAATCTGTAGTTACGCTGAATGGCAATAGCAGCTTACAATACCGCCGGCACTGGAACAGGGCAAAAGCCCGTGAAATATGGATAAAGGGTGAAGCATTTTTTGATGTAAAGCCGGCTGCACAAAAACGTTTCCTGGTGCATACCGCACACCAGATCAATGTAGAGGTATTAGGCACCACCTTTAATGTGCTGGACCGTGAAGGCCGCACACAGGTAGTGCTGAATACGGGTAAGGTACGTTTAAGCGGCAGCAGCAAGGCCCTGCCGGCACCTATAGAAATGCAGCCCGGTGAGCTGGTAGAGGTAAATACCAATGCCCGCTCCCTGGTAAAAAAGCATATTAATGCCGCAGCTTATGCTTCCTGGAAAAACCATAAGCTGCAGTTCAGCAACGCAGACCTGGCGCAGGTAGCGCAGGTATTGCAGGAAACATACGGCATCACCGTGATCATTAAAGATTCCACACTGCTGCACCAGCAGTTTTCAGGTACGGTCCCCAGCCAGAATGCCAACATGCTGCTGGAAGGCCTTTCACAGCTGTTTGACCTGAAAATTACCCGGCAAAACGCTACAGTGAACATTGAAAAGAACCGTCAATAACCAATTAGATAACACTCAACCAAAGTATTATGAACAGATACTTTATATCCTTTATAACAGCCATTAGCGTGAGCTGTTACTGTGGGCTCGCTGCTCACGCCCAGGATATGGCCGCCATTCCACGCCAGTCCCAACCCGCATCCAATACAAAAAAGAAGCTCCTCAAAAATGTATTAAGCCAGCTGGAATTAAAGTACGGCGTATCGTTCCTGTACAAAAGCCAGCTTGAAAAAAAGCCGCTCAGCACTTCCACGCTGGATAATCAACCTTCCCTGGAAGCAGCCCTGGAAGCGCTCACCAATACGAATGACCTGAAGTATAAAAAAGTAAGGGATAACTTTTATATTATTTACAGCAAAGATGAAACGCCCCCGGAGCAGCCCGCACCGGCAAACGATAATGCTACCAGCCAGGCGCTGAACCCGGGCAGCAGCATTTATAGCCCCGGTGCAGTTCAGCAGATCATAGTAAAAGGCCAGGTAACAGATGAAAAGGGGCAGCCGGTACCCGGCGTTACGGTGCTGCTGAAAGGCACTACCACCGGCACTACTACAGATGCTACCGGCACTTATACCTTGCCGGTACCGGATGGTAACGGCACACTGGAATTTTCTTACATGGGTTACCTGAAACAGGAAATAGCCATTGCTAACCGCAGCAGCATTAATGTGCAGCTGGCGCAGGATATTAAAGCCATGTCTGAAGTAGTGGTGGTAGGTTATGGCACGCAAAAGAAGGTGAATGTTACCGGTGCAGTATCTGCCCTTTCCGGTGCAGATGTGAACTGGAAACCGGTAGGCCAGGTATCTGCAGCCCTGCAGGGCGTGGCCCCCGGTGTAACGGTTACGCAAAACAACGGGCAGCCCGGCAGCGACCAGGGTACTATCCGCATCCGCGGTATGGGTACGCTGAACAATAATGATCCGCTGGTATTGGTAGATGGGGTGCAGTACAATATGAATGATGTAGATGCAAACGATATTGCCTCTATGTCTATCCTGAAAGATGCGGCAGCCGCCTCTATTTACGGTGTTCGTGCAGCCAATGGCGTTATACTCATCACCACTAAAAGAGGTAGCACCGGCAAAGCAAAGGTTACTTACTCCAACTACTTTGGCTGGCAAAACCCGGCCCGCCTGGCTAAATTCGTAGGTGCGCAACAGTTCATGAAGCTGGTGAACCAGCTGCGCATCAACTCCGGTTCCAGCGCACAGTATACGGATACGCAGATCGCTGCCTATGATGATCCCAACCGTAATAAAGACCTGTACCCGGATAACTATTGGTTAAAGGATATCCTTACCGGCAGCGGCTTTCAGCAATCACATAGCCTGAACGTAGGCGGTGGTACAGAAAATATCAAGTACCAGTTCTCCACCAACTATTTTGATCAGAAAGGTTTGATAAAGAACATGGATTACAACCGCATTACCGTTCGTTTAAATACAGATATACAGGTCACTAAAAAACTAAGCTTCAGCGCAGACATCTCTACCCGCCTGGGCGATCAGCAGGAGCCACAGGGCCAGGAAGGCTCTGCATGGTACCAGTTTGGCCAGGCATTTATTACCAACCCGCTGAACGTAAATAAATATTCTGATGGTACCTGGGGTTTGGTAAGAGGCGGTCAAAATCCCATCCGCCTGCAGGATGAAGGCGGTTTGTATGTGTACAAGAACAACCTGTTCACCGGCAACTTCAAAGGCAGCTACCAGCTGATCGACGGGTTAAAGGTAACCGGCCTGGCAGCAGTGAACTACCGCTCCGTTTACAACAGCTTACACAACCGCTCACTGGACTACTTTACCAATTTCCCGGAAAACACCAACACTTTAACCGTTGGCCAGAACAACATTACCAAGGAATACCAGGGTTACTGGTTCCGGAACTTCCAGGGTTTAATAGAGTATGAGAAGAACCTGGGCAGCCATTATTTTAAGCTGATGGGCGGCGCATCGCGCTTAACAGAAACCAATGATGACCTGAGCGGTTACCGTACCAACCTGCCGAACGGCGAGATTGAACAGATCAATGCCGGCGCTGCCGATGGGCAGCAGGCAAAAGGTACTGCCAATGCTTACAGCCTGCTCTCTTTCTTTGGCCGGTTGAATTATGCTTATAAAGACAAATACCTTTTTGAAGCCAATATCAGAAGAGATGGTTCCTCCCGTTTTGCGGACAATCAGAAATGGGGCTGGTTCCCCTCCTTCTCCGCAGGCTGGCGTGTTTCCGGCGAAGAGTTTATGCAGGATATTACCTTCATCAACAACCTGAAGCTGCGCGGCAGCTGGGGTAAGCTGGGGAACGATGTTTTTGTGAACAACACAGATCCTGCCAGGCTCAATTATCCTTATCAAACCACTTACCAGTACAACAGCTATCCCTTTGGCGGCTCCCTGAACCCCACTGCAGGCATTACGGTATATCCCAACTCCGGCCTTACCTGGGAAACCACGCAGATGACGGATGTAGGACTGGACCTGACCGTGCTGAAGAACCTGGATGTTACATTTGACTACTACCAGAAAAATACGTCCGACATTCTGATGGACCTGCGCCTGCCCATGTATGTAGGGCTGAATGCAGCCGTGCAAAACGCCGGTAAAGTGCGTAATACCGGCTGGGAAGTAGCAGTGAGCTATCATAATAAACTAGGCGATTTCAGCTACAACGTAGGCGCTAACCTGTCTGATGTGCGTAATAAGATCGTTGACCTGAAAGGGGCCGATGTAGTAAGCAAAGACAATAACAACATTTACACCGGCAGAATAAAAGGCATACCCATTGATGGTTTTTACGGGTACCAGGTAGAAGGTATTTTCCAGACACAGGACCAGGTGAACAGCCACGCACCGCAGCCCGGTGCTAACATTGCCCCCGGTGACCTGATGTATAAAGATCAGAATAATGATAAGGTAGTGAAAGAAGGCGATGCCTCTGTAGGCGGTGATATGGTGTACCTGGGCAGCGCTATTCCCCGTTACACCTATGGTGTGAACCTGGGCGGCGGCTACAAAGGTTTTGACCTTGCTGCATTTTTCCAGGGTGTAGGCAAAGTGTCTATTAACACCGTGGTAATGGAAAGAGCGCCTATTAACAGCGATGCTAACTTTAAGCCGGAGCACCTGAACAGCTGGACACCAGAAAACACCAGCGCCACTTTCCCGCGGCTGGTAAGCACTTCACAGAACTATGCCTCCTCTTCCTACTGGGTAAGAAGCGGCGCTTACCTGCGTTTAAAAAGCCTGCAGCTGGGCTATACCCTGCCTAAAGCATGGTTACAGGCAGCAGGCCTGTCACGCTGCCGGTTATACGTAAGCGGGCAAAACCTGCTCACCTTCAGCGGCCTGCCTCATGATATAGATCCGGAAGCGCCTAACGACAGCCGGTATTATCCCCAGGTACGCACTTATACTTTCGGATTAAATGTGGATTTCTAAACGCTCGCAATCATGAAAAAACTAAGCATATTTTTAATAGCCATAGCAGCCTGTATGTCTTTTACAGCCTGTAAAAAAGGTTTCCTGGATGAGCAGCCGCAGGATGCCGTATCCCGCGAAAGCTACTGGAAAACAGAAGCCGACGCCATTGCCGCAGTGAACAACTGTTACCGCGGGCTGGGTGATGTAGACAACCGCATGTTTCTTTCCGCTGCTACAGACGATAGCTATGCATGGAGCAACTGGCCCAGTGAAATGATCTATGTAGGTAATGGCAGCGCCACTCCCGGCAACAATGCCTTCTCCAATTTCTGGAGCAACTTTTACCGGATGATCACCTCCTGTAATGATGTGCTGGAAAATATAGACCGCGTAAGCAGCATGGATGCAAGCCTGCGCAACCGCATGAAAGGCGAAGCCCGCTTCCTGCGCGCTTTCGCTTACCAGCAGCTCATTGGCCTGTACGGTGATGTGGTGCTGTTAACGCACATACCCACCACAGATGAGCTGAATGAAAGCCGTACTCCCCGGGCACAGGTGGCAGACTTTATTGTAAAGGAGCTGGATACCATCAGCAATGTGCTGCCGGCTACCTACGATGCCTCCAACACCGGCAGGGCCACCAAAGGCGCTGCGCTGGCGCTAAAAGCACGTACCCTGTTATATGAAGGCAGGTGGCAGGATGCTGCTACCGCTGCAAAAGCAGTAATAGACCAGAACACTTACATTATTGATAACAACTACCTGAGCCTTTTTAACGGTACCAATAAAACCAGCAAGGAGATCATACTATCTGCACAGTACGTAAAAAATACGCTGCCCAATGCCACGGCTACCTGGGTGGGCGGCCCTTCCCTGGGCGGCTGGTCAGAGATCACACCTTTGCAATCTTTGGTAGATGCATTTGAGTGTACGGATGGTAAAACCATCGACCAGTCAGCACTGTATGATCCGGCGCACCCCTTTGCTAACCGTGATCCGCGTTTAAGGCTGAACGTTATACTGCCCGGCGATACCGTGAACGGGATTGTTATTGATGTAAGCAAGCCCAATTCCATTGATGGTTTGGGCAAGAACAACGGCTCCTTTACCGGTTTCTATTACAAAAAATATGTACCGGCTGATATTGACGGCAGCTGGGACCGCAACTCTTACAATGATATTGTATTACTGCGCTTCCCGGAAGTATTGCTCACCTATGCCGAAGCAAAGATCCAGCTTAACCAGATAGACGCTTCTGTATATGATGCTATTAACCGCGTACGGCAGCGCGCCGGTGTGAACATGCCTGCAGTAACTACTGCCAATACCCCTACACAGGCGGCCCTGCTGGCGGTGGTGAAAAGGGAAAGAAGGGTGGAGTTTCCGCTGGAGGATAACCGCCTGTTTGACATCCGCCGCTGGAAAATTGCAGCAACTGTAATGAATGGTCCTGTGTATGGTATTCTCAACTACTTTGATAATACCCGCAGTGATTATGGTAAAAATATACTGGTGGAACAACGGAAATTCACCGAAAGGGATTACCTGTGGGCTATTCCGCAGAGTGAAACCTCCATCAGCCCGAATGTAGGACAAAACCCCTCATGGTAATATCTCCTATGAAACAGTGACCAATGGATCATACAACAAACCCTTCGCGTAAGTAAAAGCAGCAGTTAACAATGAAAGAGGAGGATGAGGCTACCTGGCTTCATCCTTCCTCATTTAAGAAGGTTTTAAACCAGTAACCGGAATCTTTAATGGTGCGGCGCTGCGTTTCAAAATCCACGTACACTAATCCAAAGCGGGCGCGGTAACCTTCTGCCCATTCAAAATTATCGGTCAGCGTCCAGGCAAAGTAACCATCTACCGGCACCCCTTCCCTTTTTGCCTGCAATACAGCGCCGAGGTAATCCTGAAAGTATTGTATACGTGCCGTATCCTTTATACGCCCGTCTTCCGGCTGGTCTGTAAACGCGGCGCCTCCTTCTGTTACAATGATCCTTTTTACACCCCGGTAAGCGGCAAACTGTTTTAATACAGCATACATGCCACCGGCGCTTATTTCCCAGCCCAGCGCTGTTACCGGCACCTTGCGGTAGCGGGGTTTTACTTCCGATACGCCTACCACCGGCATAAAGGCATTGTAACGTACTACCAGCGGAAAGTAATGTTGTATACCAATGAAGTCAAAATCAAAAGCCATCCGGTCCCAGTCGCGCCAAAGGGCGTAGCGCCGTTCTATACGTTTCAGCATAGGCATGTCATGCACCGGGTATCCCATGCCCAGCGCAGGTTCCAGGAACATGCGGTTAAAAAGGGCATCGGCCTTGCGCGCCGCCAGCAGGTCGCGCTCGTTTTGTGTATAGGGTATAATGTGCGAGCAGGAGAAAGTAGTGCCTATTACCGCATCCTTAACCTCTTCCCGTATTACCCGGGCCCCGGCTGCCTGTGCCAGCACTACGTGGTGCACGGCCGGTAAGAAATACGATAACCCGAATTTGCCCGGCGCATGCACACCCAGCATATATCCCAGCGAGGTAAAACCAAAAGGTTCATTCAGCACTATCCAGTGTTTTACCTTATCGCCATACTCGCGTACGCATATACGCACATATTCCTCAAATGCATACACTACGCCGCGGTGGCACCAGCCGCCCCTTGTTTCCATAGCATGCGGCAGATCCCAGTGGTATAAAGTAATGTAGGGAGTTAGTCCTATTTCAAGGCAGGCATCTATGAGGCGGTGATAAAAAGCAAGGCCGGCAGAATTTACCTGGCCGCTGCCTTTTGGCAGTATGCGGGGCCAGGAAATAGAAAAGCGGAAAACAGAAAAGCCCATTATTTTAGCCAGCAGCAGGTCCTGGAAATAACGGTTATAAAAATCAGTGGCCACGCGGGCATGGCTGCCATCTTTAATCTTGCCTTTACGCTGGGTAAAAACATCCCAGATGGATTTGCCCCTGCCGTCTTTATCATGCGCGCCTTCATTCTGAAAAGCGGCAATAGTAACACCCCATAAAAAATCATCACCAAAATCACGACGGCTGAATGGTGCATTAAGTGATTCCATACAACCGCAGTTTACAATAGTTTATTTAAAAAAATCATTATTTAATTGTTAACATTAAGCGCTTTATTTTTAAAGTATGAATGCACGTACACTCATATACCTGCTATCAGGCGCCGGCTGCCTGGCTGCCTGCGGTAATGGCGCCCGGCCTGCAACTGCTGCAGACAGCACAGTACAGGCTGCAAAGCTGATAGATACTATGAACCGCATGGTGCTGATACCCGGCGGCGCCTTTGAAATGGGAACAGATGAAATGCCCGCCCAGCCCGATGAACAGCCGGTACACACCGTGCAGGTGGATAGTTTTATGATGGATGAGCATGAGGTGACCAACGGGGAGTTTGCAGCATTTGTTGCAGCTACGGGCTATGTTACCATTGCAGAAAAACCCATCAGCAAAGAAGAGATCCTGAAAGAATTACCGCCCGGATCACCAGACCCTGACAGCAGCCTGCTGCAGGCCGGCTCACTGGTATTCTCTCCCCCGGACCATGAAGTACCACTGGATGATGTATCCCAATGGTGGGCTTTTAAACCCGGCGCCAGCTGGCAGCATCCGGAAGGGGCGGAAAGTAGCATCACCGGAAAAGAGCATTACCCCGCCGTGCATATATCCTGGGAAGATGCGCAGGCCTATGCCCAATGGGCCGGTAAGCGACTGCCTACAGAAGCAGAATGGGAATATGCAGCCCGCGGCGGACTGGCCCGCCAAAACTATCCGTGGGGCAATGAAGCGCTGACCACAGGCCAGCCTAAAGCCAATACCTGGAACGGGCATTTCCCTTACCAGAATACCAAAACAGATGGTTTTTATGGTACCGCACCGGTAAAAACATATGCCCCTAACCGTTATGGGCTGTATGATATGTCGGGGAATGTATGGGAGTGGTGTGCAGACTGGTATGATGCTAATTATTACCAGCATACACCGGCAGGGGCGCATAACCCGCAGGGGCCTGATAAAGGCTTTGACCCGGCTGATCCGGCTGCGCCCAAGCGGGTGATACGAGGCGGCTCCTTTATGTGTACAGATGAATATTGCAGCGGGTACCGGGTTACAGCGAGAATGAAAACCACGCCCACTTCCGGGCTATCCAACTTAGGCTTCCGTTGTGTGAAGGATCTGAAGTAGGGAAAAGTGAAAGGTGAAACTTCCGCTTCACCTTCCATGCTGAGTTATTTTATAGTAACTGTATCTTTTGTATTTACCATGATCACACCATTTACACCGGCGCTTCCGTAAATGGATACCGCACTTTCGCCTTTAAGAACGTTAACAGACGTGATCTTGTCCTTAGGCATTGTGTTCAATGCTGTCAGGGTTTTTACCTTCCCGTTTACGATCACCAGCGGCTGGGCTTTTAAGCTATCCAGCCCACGGATGCTAATGGTCGTCTTTGCATTAGTGTTAGTGTTATAGTTATAGTTGTAGCTTTTGTTAATGGTTTGAGCAGTATCCATCGTTAATGTTACCGAACGTACCTTTACAGAATCCCGTTTAAACCTAACAACCCTTACGGTGGATGTGGAATCCCTTTTAAAATTAATAACCCCTGCACCGGATCTTCCCTTGCCCTTGTTGGTAGTGATCTCAATCACTCCATTTTTTCCTTTGTCGCCATAACGTGGACGTGCCTCCTCTGGTTTCCATACATTTATGGCAATAATATCTTTAGGAGTTATGTCTGGCTTATCCACTTCTACTCCATCTACTATCCAAAGTCCTTTAAAATCCGGGGGGCACATCGTTATCTTAGGCCTTACGGTATCAGGATCACGTGGCGGTGGTGGTGGTGGCGGCGCTTGCGGAGGAGGCGGAGGAGGTACCCGTCCAGGTACCGGCGCAGGAGGCGGAGGCGGCGGCGGGAAGGTATCCGGGCCTGTTGGCGCGAGTGTTCCCCGTGGTTCAGGCACTATTGCGGCCAGGGGTCCTGCGCCCGGTGTGGCCGGCACCCGTGCGTCGGGAGCTACCGGTGCCAGTTTGGGAGCATCGGGAGCTACCGGGGCTACCGGGGCTGCAGGTATTGTGTCTGTTACATCTCCTGTTTGCGCATGCTTAAAGGCGGCCCGGCTGTAGTTTAATGATAGCAGGGCTACTGCTACCACGCATCCCAGCACCAGGTAACGCAGCATATTATATTTAGCGGAACGTTTGCTGTTCATCATTTTAATTCTGTTTTTCAGATGTGAGAGATTGAAGTTGTTTGCGATGGCCGTCGCATATGGAATTCCACTAACTTTTATCAGGTTGTATTGATAGATCTTCCGGTCTATTCCCTGCTGCAGCATCCGCCGGTCTGTAATAAACTCCAGGTTCTCCCGCACGGCAGTACGCATCAGCCAGGCCCCGGGGTTAAACCAGTAGAAAATATTATTCAGCTCTGCCATCATCACATCAATGGTATGCCACTGTTCTACGTGCACCTGCTCGTGCTGCAAAATGGCATCCAGCTCCATAGGAGCATGCTGCGAGGGATTAATGTAAATATTCTTAAAGAAGGAAAAAGGATTCACCGGCTGCTGTAAAGCTTTTACCGGCAGCTGCTGTATAACGGCTGCCTGCGACTGCCGGTGTAAACGCCACAGGGATAACAGCTGCATAAAAAAGCGTATAGCCATTACTGCTACCCCTACCCAGAAAATATATACCAGTAAATGCCATACGGTAAATTCGCTTACCGGCTGCAGCTGTAACGCGCCCAGGTCCGGCACATAGGCTACCACCTCACTGATCTGCTGATGCCGCTGCAGGAGCGCATTCACATCTATTAACGGGAATACGGATGAACAAACAATGCCGGTAAGTAAAAAGAACCGGTTCAGCACATAAAAGGTAAGCCTGCGCAGTCCAAAGCGGTAAGCCAGGTAAAATAAGGTAAGCGCTATGTTGGCTTTTAACAGGTATATTAATAAGGCCGGCATATCTTATTATTTTGGATCGTTATTTTCAATCATTTTGATGATCTCTTTCAGCTCGTCGGGGCTGATCTGCTTTTCCTTTGCAAAAAAGGTCACCAGCTCTTTATAGGAGTTCTCAAAATAGTTCTGTACAAAACCATTCATGAACTTCTTCTTGTATTCTTCTTCTGCTATCAAGGGCGTGTACTCATATACGTTACCTGTTTTACGGCTTTGCAGGTAACCCTTTTTTTCCAGGTTCTTGATGGTGGATGCCAGGGTGGTGTAAGGCGGCGCCGGCGCACTATGCGCTTCCAGGAAATCTTTTACAATACCCTTGCCTTTTTGCCATACAGCCTGCATGGCAGCTTCCTCCTGCTGCGTGAGCTTTTCCATATATTTCTGTTTACAGGACTAAATTACGATATTTTCGTAACACTACGATTTTTTCGTAATTCTTTTTTAAATAATTTTCGGGGAGGGGATTTGGGGAAAGGCCGGGAGGGGAAGGTAAACTTAGAGGGTATGAGAAATTGAGGGAAAAGATTTGAAGGAAGGCTTGAAGGAAAAGATTTCAAGGCAAGGATTTGGAAGGGAAAAAATTTGAAGGGTATAGAGCAATTGAAGGAAAAGATCTGAGGCAGGAGAAAACGAAGGATCATAGATCTGTACAATCATCTACAAAAAAACAAAACGCCGAACACATTTTACTGCATCCGGCGCCTGTTGTTATTTGATATTTCCTATTTAAACTAAACTACTGCATTATTTCACCCAGCTTGGTTTCCAACGCTTCGCCGCGCAGGTTCTTCGCGATGATCCTGCCCTGCGGATCTATCAGCAGGTTCTGGGGAATGGCGCGGATGCTGTACAGCTCTGCGGCGGCATTCTTCCAGCCTTTCAGGTCTGAAACGTGTGTCCAGGACAGGTTATCGGCCTGTATAGCAGCCAGCCATTTATCTTTTCTATCATCCAGGGAAACGGCCAGTATCTCAAAACCTTTTTCCTTGAACTTACTGTAAGCTCTAACTACGTTCGGGTTCTCTGCCCGGCAGGGGCCGCACCAGCTGGCCCAGAAATCCACCAGCACATATTTACCGCGGAAAGAGGCCAGGCTAACAGTTTTACCGCTGGCATCCGCCTGGGCAAAATCCAGCGCAGGCTGGCCAATGGCGGTTTTCTTAGCTGCTTCCAGGCGTTGCACAAAGGCCTTACCGGACTCTGAATTCTTTATTTTTTTATCCAGCTTTTTAAACACCGGCTCTACATCTGCAGGGTTAATTTCATAACCGGCATACTGGTTCAGCGCAAACATAGCTATGGGCGAACCGGGATTTTTATCCAGGTAAGCGCGCATAATGGTTTTTTCCTGTGCCTCCAGTGAGTCAAACCGCGGCTCCAGCTTTTTCATGCCCTCTTCATCCTTAGCCATATATAACTGGCGGTATTCTTTTTGCAGGGTCCGCATCTGGGTATCTATATCTTTCAGCATACCATTCAGCTCCAGGTACGCATCATTGGCTTTGGATCCTTTTACGGAGGCGGTGCTAATGGAGTCCTGGGCGGTAATGGTAATATTCCCATTATCCAGGAACAGCGGCAATACATCGCGCCTGCTGCCTTTGGGCATATCAGCAGGCGGATCGCTGATCACCATCATCAGGCTGGCCATAGAAGGCTCCTTAACAGTTCCTTTGAAAGCAAACTTACCGTCTTTTACCTCTGCACTATCCAGTGTATTATCATCCCCTTTCCGCACGTTCAGATATACCTTGGCCTGTTTTTGTAACTGCGCTACCGTTCCACTGATCGTAAACGGCTTTTCATCCTGCGCAAACAAAACTACCGGCGCTAACAGCACGGCAGTCAGTATAGCTCTCTTCATAATTATTAATGCTCCTTTTAACATTTATACGTAGCAACAAATATGAGGAAACAGCGGGGCATAATCAAACTGATTGTGATAAACGGAGAAGAAACGGGCGTTGATGTGCGATTATGCGGATGTGCTGCCACCCTGCAATAACAGCGCAGCGGCGCTCTTTAGGGAACGCCGCTGCAGCTTATAAATTGTAAAATTAATTATTTCAGTATCTCTCCCAGCTTGTCTTCCAGGGCGGAGCCGCGCAGGTTGCGGGCTATAATGCGCCCCTGGGGATCCACCAGGAAATTAGAGGGTATGGAACGGATACCGTACTGTACAGCTACTTCATTGCTCCAGCCATGCAGGTCGGAAACATGTGTCCAGTTAAGACCATCCTGCTTAATAGCGTGCAGCCAGCGGTTCTTATCATCATCCAGGGAAATGCTGAGGATTGTAAAGTTCTTGCCTTTGTATTTGTTAAATGCTTTTACCACATTCGGGTTCTCCGCACGGCAGGGACCGCACCAGCTGGCCCAGAAATCTACCAGCACATATTTACCACGGAAAGAGGACAGCTTGATAGTCTTACCGTCTACATCACCCTGCGAAAAATCATCTGCCATTACGCCAATACCACTTAGCTTCTGGCTTTTAATATACTGGCTTACGCTTTGTCCGTACTTACCGGTTTGCAGTGATTTATCCAGGCCGGCAAACAGCCCTGCAAATTCATCGGGCTGCAAGCGCGGGCGTAACTCGTTGATCAGCATCCACATACTGGCTAATGCCTTGGGATGCTGCTGTACAAAGGCTTTGCCGATCTTTATCACATCATCGCTGAAAGCAGTGGCTTTTTTGCGGAAAGCTTCCTTGGCTGCTTCATCATCTCCTGAAATGCCGGATGCTTCCTGGTTCAATGCGTGCGCTCTTTGTATCAGCGGCTGAAACTGCACCTGGTATTCCTGCAGGGCTTTTGTATTATCATTGCCTTTTACAGCGGTTGCTATCGGAAATTTATCTGCGCTCAACGTTAACTGCTGCGGGGTTGGGCCCGGCACAAACAGCAGCGGCTGGTCCGTACCTTCTAATATCAGCGCAAATACAGAGGGTTCAGAGGGTTGCTTAATGGTAAAGCTGAACTGGCCTTTTTGCAGCACAGTGGAGTCGTCCGGGTTGTTGTCGGCATCATCGAACAAATAGATCTTTCTCCCATCGGCCCCGCTTACCGTGCCGGATATTACATTTTGTGCGTTGGCAACTAAGGCACTGGCAGCACAGCACATCACCAGGAATAAATGCTTCATGTTATAAATATATAAAAAATATTCTACTTGTGTCTTTCCTTCAGCACGTTCAGCACATCGGACAGCTGGTGGCCTTTGACATTCAATAAGATCAGGTAGTGGAACAGCAGGTCGGCGGCTTCGTTCAGGAACAGCGTTTCATTATTATCCTTGGCTTCTATTACTACTTCCACCGCTTCCTCCCCTACTTTCTGGGCTATTTTGTTAATGCCTTTGGCAAACAGGCTGGCTGTGTAAGATTTTTCCGTAGGATTATTCTTACGGTCCGTGATCACACTTTCCAGCTTTGACAGGAAATCGTTGCTCACATTCACCTCATCCCAGCAGGTATCTGCACCTGTATGGCATACCGGTCCTACCGGGTTGGCCTTTATCAGCAATGTATCGTTGTCACAATCCACTTTAACGTCCTGCAGCAGCAAAAAATTGCCACTTTCCTCTCCCTTGGTCCACAGGCGCTGTTTAGAGCGGCTATAAAAGGTCACCTTTTTTTCCTGCAGGGTTTTGTTCACTGCTTCCTGGTTCATATAGCCCAGCATCAGCACTTTTAAAGTAGCTGCATCCTGTATAATGGCCGGTACCAGGCCGTCGGGAGACTTTTCAAAATCAATTTTCATACTAATCGTATTTGTTTGAGCCGAAAGCGCAAAGCATAAAGCTAATGCAGCGGAGTATTTTCTGCTTTTTATTGAATACCGAAGTATTCCTTTCACCCCAATTTAAAACCTGATATTTATTCCTTTACTGTATAAGTACTTCTTCAGGTCAGGTATTTCTATTTCCTTGTAATGGAAAATGCTGGCGGCCAGCGCAGCATCTGCCTGGGCATTTTCAAATACTTCCGTAAAATGATCCATGGTACCTGCACCACCGGAGGCGATCACCGGTACGTTCAGATTTTGAGACAACTGCCCTGTAATGTCCAGCGCAAAACCCTGCTTGGTGCCATCGTTGTTCATGGAAGTAAGCAGTATTTCACCGGCGCCACGGTCTACCGCTTCTTTGGCCCAGTCATAGGCTTTGGTAGTGGTTTTTACACGGCCGCCATTCAGGTACACATACCAGTCGCCATCTTCAAAGCGGGTATCAATGGCCAGCACAATACACTGGCTGCCAAATTCGCGTGACAGCTCATCCACCAGCTCCGGACGTTTGAAGGCGGAAGTGTTTACGGATATTTTATCTGCACCGGATTGCAACAGCACATATACATCCTCTACAGACGATATGCCGCCGCCTACTGTAAACGGAATATTCACATGGCGGGCAATACCGGTTACCAGCTCCGCCAGTGTTTTTCTACGTTCATTCGTAGCCGTTATATCAAGGAATACCAGCTCGTCCGCGCCCTGCTGTGCGTATAAAGCGCCCAGCTCTATGGGATCGCCGGCATCGCGTATATTTTCAAAATTCACCCCTTTTACGGTACGCCCGTCTTTGATGTCCAGGCAGGGAATAATTCTTTTTGTGAGCATAGTTAGTACGCTTTTTTAATTAATAATGAAGAATGAATAATTAATAATCGCAGGGATTGTACTCCGTGTTATGCTTCCTCTTCTTCATTCTTGTTAATTCTTAATTATTCACTAATCGTGGGAATTGTATTTCCCGTCATGCTTCTTCCATTATTATTAATTCTTAATTATTCATTATTAATTCCTTCAGCTCTTGCATGGTAATGCGTCCTTCGTAAATGGCCTTACCTACAATGGCGCCGCTGCAGCCTATTTCGCGCAGGGTTTCAACATCCTGCAGGTTGCTTACGCCGCCGCTGGCTATAAAGTTAATATCCGGAAAACGTTCCAGTATTTGCTGGTATAGTGCGGTGGACGGGCCCTGTAACAGGCCATCCTTTGCAATATCTGTACAAAAAATATTATGCACGCCATGGCGTACATTCTCTTCCAGGAAATCATAGATGGAGAGCTGGGTAGTTTCCAGCCAGCCGCCAACCGCTATTTTTTCTTCCTTCACATCAGCGCCCAGGAATATTTTTTCAGGGCCATATTTTTTTACCCAGCCAAAGAACAGCTCCGGGTCCTTTACTGCTATGCTGCCAATAGTAGCCAGCGCAGCCCCGCTTTCAAATACAATATCCAGGTCCTTTACCGTTTTAATACCTCCGCCAAAATCCACTACCAAACCGGTTTTGCCGGCAATAGCTTCCAGCACTTTCCAGTTCACTACCGCTCCTTTTTTAGCACCGTCAAGGTCTACCAGGTGCAGGCGTTGCACGCCAATATCTTCAAATGCCTTTGCTACTTCCAGCGGATGTTCGTTGTACACTTTTTGCTGCGCGTAATCGCCCTGTGTAAGGCGCACACATTTGCCGTCAATAATGTCTATGGCGGGTATTACGGTAAATTGTTTGGCTGTTTGCACGAGTAATTCCATCCTGCAATAAATAATGTTATTCTTTTCAAAATAATTGCCTGCTTTTGTAAAACCCAGGCGGGTATAAAAGCCTTCGGCAGTACGGCGGGCATGGCACCATAATAAGGGTATGCCTGCTTCCCGGCACTGCTGCTGCATTTGTTTAATGAGTAAGGTGCCGTATCCTTTACCCTGTAAAGCCGGTGCGGTAGCCAGCTTGCGGAACTGGGCCTGCTTACCGTTCATAAACAGGGAGCCTACGCTTACCAGCTGCCCGTCTTTAAACAGGCCAAAGTGTACGGCTTCCTCATCATGGTCCACACGTACACTATCTAATGACTGGCCGGGATATAATACATCCCTGCGCAGCGGTAAAGTATCGTTGGTTTGTATCTTCTTTATCTCGATGCCTGCCATTGCTTATAACTTCAGAAAGCTTTCCAGCAATTTTTGTCCTGCCTCTGCTGATTTCTCCGGGTGGAACTGTACTGCGTAAAAGTTATCCTTTTGTAAAGCAGCGCTGTAGTTCACCACGTAATTGGCGATGGCCACAGTTTCCGGCGCCAGCGCAGCATAGTAGCTGTGCACAAAATACATGTAGCTGTTTTCCGGCACCTTTTCAAAAATGGTGCTGTGCAAGCCTGCTATGTTGTTCCAGCCTATCTGCGGGATCTTCAACAGGTTAGCTACCGGCGATTGAAAACGTTTTACCTCCACATCAAAGATGCCCAGGCAGGGCGTATTATTTTCTTCTGAGTGTTTGCACATGAGCTGTAAGCCCAGGCAAATGCCCAGCACCGGCTGCTGCAGGCTGGTGATCACTTTATCCAGTCCGCGCTGCTGCAGGTACTGCATGGCAGTGCTGGCCTCTCCCACACCGGGAAAGATCACTTTGTCAGCTGCCCGGATCTCTTCAGGATCGTCGGTCACCGTGCCTTGTACTCCTAAGCGGTCCAGCGCAAAAAGCACAGAGCGGATGTTGCCGGCATTGTATTTTATGATAGCTGTTTTCATGTTGTGTTTATTTCACTGACTGAATGAACTGTTTAATGGTTCCATCCAGGTCTTTTGCATTTTCTACTGCTTTAATAAACGCCGTTCCAATAATTGCGCCGTTGCTGTATGCACAAGCGGCATCAAAGGTGGGTTTATCTTTTATGCCAAAACCGATCAGTACCGGGTTTTTCAGCTGCAGAGACTTTAAGCGTTCAAAGTAAGCCTGCTGGCCTTTCATATCCTTATCTTTCCCCGTGGTGGAAGAGGAGGATACGGCGTACACAAATCCTTTGCTCAGGGCGTCTATCTGCCGTATACGGGCTTCGCTGGTTTCCGGTGTTACCAGAAAGATAAGGTGTAATCCATATTTTTCAAACAGCGGGCGGTATTCCTGCTCATACTCCTGCATGGGAAGGTCCGGCAAAATAAGACCATCTACCCCGGTGGCTGCACACTGCTGTAAGAACTGCTCTATACCAAATTGCATTACCGGGTTCAGGTAGCCCATGAGTATAACGGGAACGTGTATATTTTTTCTGAAGTCTTTCAGCTGGGTAAACAGCTTTTTCAGGCTCATGCCATTCTGCAGGGCACGGGTGCTGCTGTCCTGTATCACGGGGCCATCTGCCAACGGATCGGAGAAAGGCATGCCCAGCTCTATCATATCTGCGCCATGCGCCTGCAGGGCCGTCATTACCGGCAGGGTATCTTCCAGGGCAGGAAAACCCGCTGTACAGTATATATTGAGGATGCCTGTTTGTTTGCTTGCAAAAAGTTGATCTATGCGATTCATTTCGATTTTAGATTTACGATTTACGATCTTAGATTTGATTGCGTTCTACTTTAAACATCGAAGCGCTTCCCCTAAATCTAAAATCGTAAATAGTTATTTCTGCATATGTTTAATGTAAGTACCCATATCCTTATCGCCACGGCCGGAAAGGCATACCACTACTACATCGCTGGGTTTCAGGTTCAGATCTTTTAAACGGGCCAGTGCGTGAGATGATTCCAGCGCTGGGATAATGCCTTCCAAACGGGTAAGCTCAAAAGCGGCTTCCAGGGCTTCATCATCTGTAGCGTTCAGGAAACGTGCACGGCCGGTTTCATACAGGTGGGCATGTAAAGGTCCTACGCCCGGGTAATCCAAACCAGCGGAAATAGAGTGTGGTTCTACGATCTGCCCATCTTCTGTTTGCATCAGCAGGGTTTTGCTGGCATGTATCACACCAGGTTTACCCAGCTGGGAAGTAGCGGCGGAAAAACCGCTGTTCACCCCTTTGCCGGCTGCTTCTACGGGTACCAGCTGCACCTGCTCATCATCCAGGAAATGGAAGAAAGCGCCGGCTGCGTTACTGCCACCACCTACACAGGCCAGTACATAATCGGGATAAGGGCTGCCGGTTTTTTCCTGCAGCTGCTGTTTTATTTCTTCGCTGATCACGGATTGAAAACGCGCTACCATATCCGGGTACGGATGCGGCCCTACTACGGAGCCTATAATGTAATGCGTATCCACCGGGTTATTGATCCAGTCGCGGATAGCTTCATTGGTAGCGTCTTTCAAGGTACGGCTGCCGCTGGTGGCAGGGATCACGGTAGCGCCCAGCATTTGCATACGGGCCACGTTGGGGGCCTGCCGTTCAATATCCACACTGCCCATATACACAATACATTCCAGGCCCATTAAAGCACATACCGTAGCCGTAGCAACTCCATGCTGCCCTGCGCCGGTTTCCGCAATAATGCGTTTTTTGCCCAGGCGCTGCGCCAGCAGGATCTGCCCAATGGTGTTGTTCACCTTGTGCGCGCCGGTATGGTTCAGGTCTTCCCGCTTCAGGTAAATGTTAGCCTTATATTTTTCAGACAAACGTTTGGCCAGGTACAGCGGCGACGGACGGCCCACGTAATCTTTCAGCAGCTGGGCGAACTCCTGCTGAAAACCCGGATCCCCCAGTATCTGCATGTAGTTTTGCCGTAGCTCCTCTACATTGGGATACAGCATTTCGGGAATGTATGCCCCGCCAAAGCTGCCGTAATACCCCTTTTCGTTCACATGATATTTGGAGCCCTTTGTATTTACCGCAATCTCCATTCTAATTAGTTTTACAATTTAAAAAGTTGATCGTTCTTTGTCCACGGACCACAGTCCACCGTCCGCGGATATATTACTATACATCTCAAAACAACATCACGCAGAAGGCTGTGGGCCGTGGTCCGTGGACTGTGGTCTGCGCAGCAGCGCACTCACAAATCCCTGCACTTTCTCCATATCTTTTACACCGGGTGCTGTTTCAAAACGGCTGTTCACATCCACTGCAAATAAAGCCGGCAATTCCAGCTCAGCTAATGCAGCTGCGTGTTCCGGGCCAATGCCACCGCTCAGGAAAAAAGGATGGCTGAAAGGATAGCTTTTCAGCAGGTCCCAGTTGAACTGCTGGCCGGTACCACCGTAGGACTTTCCTACCGCGGTATCAAACAAAAAGTAGTCGCTTACCGGTATAAAAGGCGCCAGCTCCTGCCAGCTCACCTGCTCCCCTATACGAAAGGCTTTTACTACCGGTACTATTTTCCTGATGGCAGCGCAATATTCCGGTGTTTCATTACCGTGCAGCTGCACCAGATCCAGCCCGTTGTCTGCTACCAGTTGTTGTACGGTTTGCAGATCTTCATCTACAAACACACCTACCTTTTTTATACCAGCAGTGCTGCGTACTATAGCTGCATCCAGCTTACCCCTTACCAAACGGGGCGATCTTTCATAAAAGATAAAACCGGCATAGTTCACACCATACTGCACCAGGGCTTGTAGGTCCTGCTCCCGGGTAATGCCGCATACTTTTATGTTGAGTTCCATTATTTATTGTTTTACATTTTCCCCGCTCTTTATAGCTGCGGCAAATTGCTCAAAGGCCCTGGCCGGGTCTTCCTGCCGCATAAAATGCTCGCCGATCAGGAAACCTTCAAAACCGGCCTGCTTCAGCGTTATAATAGCTGCGGGATCATTGATACCGCTTTCTGCTACCTTTAGCTTACCGGCTGGTATCTTAGGCGCCAGCTCGCAGGAGCGGTTAAAGTCTACTTTAAAAGTGGTAAGATCGCGGTTATTCACGCCTACCAGGTGCACATGCTCACTTACTTTTTCCAGCTGCAATTCGCTATGCACTTCCAGCAATACTTCCAGTCCCAGGTTGTTTGCAAAGGTGGCCAGCTGCGCTACTTCTGCGGCCGTTAAGCATTCTGCGATCAGTAATATCACATCTGCGCCTATTGCCTTTGCTTCTATGATCTGGTATTCATCGATCATAAAATCCTTACGCAGAATGGGTATGTTATTGGCTGCCCGTGCCTGCTGCAGATCATCGGCTGTGCCGCCAAAGAATTTCTCATCTGTTAATACGGAAAGGCCGGAGGCGCCGTAGCGGGTATATGCCGTGGTAATATCCTGTACTGTTACATTCCCGTTGATCAATCCCTTGGAAGGTGAGCGGCGTTTGAACTCCGCAATGATACCGGTTTTGGCAGGGTCCTGTAAGAACCGGCGCAGGGATAACGGCGTACGTTTAAATGCCGGCGCCTGCTCCAGCTCTGCTGCACTGCGCTGCTGTTTTCGGGCAGCTACCTCTATCTTTTTATGCGCTACTATTTCAGCTAAAATATCACTCATCGGGTTTCTATTTACGATTTTAGATTTACGATTTCAGATTTGAACGCTTTGTTGAAGACCCTTCCTAAATCTAAAATCGTAAATCCGTATATCTAAAATCAGATCATTGCATGTCGATCAATTTCTTAAACGCATTATGCGCTGCGCCGGATTCCAGGGAAGTAACTGCTGCCTGGAAACAATCCGTATAATTTGCATACTTACCCATACAATACAGTCCCATAGCGGAATTGGCCAATACTACGGAATTTTGCGCCCAGCTGCCTTCTCCTTTTAAGATCTTCATAAAGATCTTGGCAGCTTCTTCTACGGAGTTGCCACCGTAAATATCTTCCGGATGTACCCTGCGGCGGCCCAGCTGTTCCGGCGTCCAGTCCTGCTCACCTTTATTGGTAATAATGCGGGCATCGCTGGTAAGCGATATCTCATCATAACCATCCATGCTGTGTACAATGGCGTATTGCTTATCTGTTTGCTGGAACAGGTAGTTATATACCCGTGCCATTTCCAGGCTGTACACGCCTATGAGCTGGTGTTTGGCAAAAGCCGGGTTCACCAGTGGCCCCAGCATGTTAAAGAATGTACGGATACCCAGCTGGCGGCGGATACCGGCTACATTTTTCAGTGCCGGGTGAAACAGCGGCGCATGCAGGAAACAAACGCCTGCTTCCTCTATTTCTGCCCGCAATTTAGCTTCATCATTCTTAAATTTATAACCCGCTGTTTCCATGAGGTTAGAGGCCCCGCTGATAGAGGATACGCCATAGTTACCATGCTTGGCTACTTTAGCGCCTGCGCCGGCCACAATAAAACACGACAGTGTTGAGATATTGAATGTGTTCTTGGCATCGCCGCCGGTACCTACAATATCCAGCACATCGTAATCATCCAGCTTCACGGGTATGCACAGCTCCAGCAAGGCATCGCGGAAACCCAGCAGCTCATTGATGGTAATGCTGCGCATCAGGAACACCGTCATAAAGGCCGCCAGCTCACTTTCGTTATACATGCCTTTGGAAATGCTGATCAGGATATCCTTTGCAGCCTCCCGGGTAAATGTTTTATGTTCAAAAAGGTAGTTGAGTATTTTTTTCATGATGTATCAGGTAAAAGCAGTTAGCATTTGATATTCTATGTGCGGTACACGGATCACATTTGCAGCCAGTTCCGTAAGATCTTTTCGCCATGCGGCGTTAGCACACTTTCCGGGTGGAACTGCACCCCGCTTACATCATACTGATTATGCTGCAGCCCCATAATATACCCATGCTCATCACGTGCGGTAACAGTTAGTTCAGCAGGTAAGGTGCTTTCATCTACTACCCAGGAGTGATAACGGCCTACTTCCAGCTCATTGGGCAGTTCGTTAAACAAACGTCCCTCGCGGGATACAATGTTCACCGGGGTGGCTACGCCATGGTATACTTCTTTCAGGTTAATAAGGTTTGCGCCAAAAGCCTGTCCTATGGCCTGCTGGCCCAGGCATACACCAAAAATAGATTTCGTAGGGGCGTACTCTTTAATAAGCGGTAATAACAATCCTGCTTCTTCCGGTATGCCAGGTCCGGGCGACAGGATGATCTTATCAAATTCGTTGATCTGCTCCAGGGGTATTTCATCATTGCGAAATACCTTCACCTTGCCATTAATGATCTTCTCAACCAGGTGTACCAGGTTATAGGTAAAAGAATCGTAGTTATCGAATACCAGTATGTTCATCACACTTATATTTTTTGGGCCAGCAATATGGCCTGTTTTAATGCATTCAGTTTATTGCTCACTTCTTCCAGCTCTGAAGAAGCTACAGATTTGGCTACCACACCGGCGCCGGCCTGGTAATACAGCGTATTGGACTTGCTAAGCATGGAGCGGATCATGATGGCGTGGTTAAAATCGCCGTTAAAGCTTACCGCGCCAATGCAACCGCCGTAAAAGCCGCGGGCAGTAGGCTCATACTGGTCAATGATCTCCATAGCCCTGTATTTGGGCGCCCCGCTTAAGGTACCGGCCGGGAAGGTGGCCGCCAGCAGGGAAAAAGGATTTACATGCGGCTGGATCTTGCCTACCACTTCACTTACCAGGTGTATCACGTGCGAGTAGAACTGGATCTTACGGTACGATTCCACCTCAACATTGCTGGCATGGCGGCTCAGGTCATTACGGGCCAGGTCTACCAGCATTACATGTTCTGCATTTTCCTTAGGGTCCAGCAATAATTTATCGGCCAGCTGCTGGTCCTGCTCATCATCGCCGGTTCTGCGGAAAGTGCCTGCTATGGGGTGAATGGTGGCTTTATTGTCTTTGATGACCAGCTGCGCTTCGGGTGAGGAACCCATCAGCTTATAATCACCGTAATCGAAGTAAAAGAGATAAGGAGAAGGATTGATGGAGCGGAGGGCGCGGTATACATTGAATTCATCGCCATTATAACGTTGCTGGAAGGCCCGCGACAGCACTACCTGGAACACATCGCCCCGGAAACAGTGCTGTTTGCCCTGCTCTACCATCTGCATGTACTCCGCATCCGTCATGTTGCTTTCTTCATTGCCTACCGCAGTAAAGCCATAGGTGGGCACATCCTTATGCTTAATGAGGGATTCTATCAGCTCAAACTCACTGTCCAGGCCATCTACCTGGTGCTCACAGAGGTACAGCTCATCTTTGAAATGGTTAATGGCTATTACGTACTGGTAAAAACGGTAACGCATCAACGGAATGGTGTTGCCATTGGGTTTCTGCTTATTAAATTCAATGGTTTCAAAGAACTGTACCGCATCAAAAGTGGTGTATCCGAACAGGCTGCGTACCACAGGTAAAGGGACCTGGCCGGAGAAGCTAAACTGGTTTAAGAACTGCTGCAGCTCATCCAGCACGCTTTCTTTATTCTTCAGCTGTTTGCGCTCTACCGGCAGGTTGGGATACTTGAACTCAAAATTGGAGGTAGAGGTAACTTCAATACCGGCTATAGGCTTTACACAGATAAAGGAAAAGCTGTTCTCACTGGCGCGGTAGTCCGTACTTTCCAGCAGCACTGTGCCGGGGAATTTATCGCGCAGGCGCAGATAGATGCCCACCGGGGTGTACACATCTGCCAGCATTTGTTTGGATCTCGTTCTTACTTGAATGGTACGCATGTATTATTGAGATTTTGAAGTCGGAAGTTGCCTAAAAGGAAGAAGGCCCGCTGTGTAACAGCGAGCCTTCTGAATATATTTGTTCATACAAATTTATGGCACTGTAACACAGATCAGGATATGATTCCGTGCCACCACCAATGCTTGTATGTTACGTTCTGTTTCATTACGGGAGCAAATATGGGTTGTTTTTTTAGAAAATGCAAATTTTTTTTAGCGAAAAGCTCAAAGCTGAAAGCATAAAGCCGCTTACCTTCTTTTGAGCGGAAAGCACAAGGCATAAAGCACAAAGCCATTGTGCTGTACCGGATACTGCCGGCAATTAGCCTAAACCTTAAGCAACCAGCCCAGGCGCCGGACATCAAGCTTTATGCTTTCTGCTTTATGCTTTCTGCTTATAACACTCCCTTGGTACTGGGCAGCTGCAAATTAGAAGGATCGCGGCGCACGGCCATTTTAACGGCTTTAGCAAAGGCCTTAAAGATGGCTTCTATCTTATGATGCTCATTCTCCCCCTCTGCCTTAATGTTCAGATTGCACTTAGCGGCATCTGAAAAGGATTTAAAGAAGTGGAAGAACATTTCCGTAGGCATCTCCCCTATCTTCTCCCGGTTAAATTTAGCATCCCAAACCAGCCAGTTACGGCCGCCGAAGTCAATGGCTACCTGGGCCAGGCAATCGTCCATGGGCAGGCAAAAACCATAACGCTCCATGCCCCGTTTGTCGGCCAGGGCTTTAGCCATGGCTTCTCCCAGCGCCAGGCCGGTATCTTCTATGGTATGATGCTCATCAATATGCAGGTCGCCTTTGGCCTTAATAGTAAGGTCAATGTTGCCATGGCGGGCAATCTGCTCCAGCATATGATCAAAGAAACCCAGGCCGGTTTCAATATGCGCCTGCCCTTTGCCATCCAGGTTCAGGGCAATGCTGATATCGGTTTCTTTTGTAGTACGGGTATGTGTAACGGTCCTTAAACCCAGCTTCAGGAACTCATAGATCTTTGCCCAGTCGGTTGATTCCAGGGCTATTACCGGTTGCAAAGCAGCAGCGGCATCTTTTATTTCCGCGCTTCCCAGGCCCGTGCCTTCATTCATCCAGATGGCTTTGGCGCCCAGGTTCTTGGCTAATTGTACGTCGGTGATACGGTCGCCTATCACAAAAGAGTTGGCCAGGTCATAGTCGGCAGAGAAGTATTGCGTAAGCATACCAATGCCGGGTTTGCGGGTAGGTGCATTCTCATGCGGAAAAGTACGGTCCACGTGTATAGCTTTAAATACTACCCCTTCGTTCTCAAAGGCCTGTATGATCTTGTTCTGCACTAACCAGAAATGCGCTTCCGGGAAGGACTCCGTTCCCATGCCATCCTGGTTGGTTACCATTACCAGCTCATAATCCAGCTCAGTGGCTATTTTCACCATGTAGGTGAATACTTTGGGATAGTATTCTATTTTCTCCAGGGTATCTATCTGGTAAGTGGGCGGTACTTCTTTGATAAGGGTACCATCACGATCTATAAAAAGTACACGCTTCATGCAAATGATGTTTTGACTTACTTAATACTTCCTACTTCAATTTTATAATCCGCTAAGGCTGCTATTAACTTTTCATTTTCCTCCGGTGTGCCTACAGTAATGCGGAGGCAGCCGGCGCATAGCTCCACCCGGGAGCGGTCGCGCACTACAATGCCCAGCGTTACCAGGTATTGATAAATGGCTTTGGCATCGATGGTTTTAGCAAGTATAAAATTCGCATCGCTGGGATATACTTTTACTACCAGCGGCAGCTTTTCCAGCGAGGTGGCCAGCTTATCCCTTTCAATCACGGTTTCCCGGATCCACTCATTTACCTGCGCTATGTTTTCCAGGGCCTGCAATGCCAGCTCCTGTGCTGCCTGGCTAATGTTATACGGTGGTTTTATCTTATTCATCACCTGTATGATGTCTTCGCTGGCAAAAGCCATTCCCACCCGTAACGCGGCCAGGCCCCATGCTTTGGAAAGGGTTTGCATTACTACCAGGTTAGGATATTCTGTAAGCTCCTGGATAAATGTTTTCTGACGGGCAAAGTTAATATAGGCTTCATCCACCACCAGGATGCCTTCAAAATTATTCAGCAGCAATTCAATATCCTCCCGGTTAATAGAGTTGGCGGTAGGGTTGTTGGGTGAGCAAACAAAGATCAGCTTTGTGTTTTCATCTATGGCCTGCTGCAGCGCAGGCATATCCAGCTGAAAATCTTCGGTAAGGCTTACCTGCCGTATCACCACATCATTAATGTGCGCGCTTACTTCGTACATGCCATAGGTAGGTGGGCAAAGGATCACATTGTCCACACCCGGGTTACATAAGGCACGGTACAGCACATCTATCACCTCATCACTGCCATTGCCTATAAAAATATGCTGGGGCGGTACGCCTTTAATATCTGCGAGCTTGTATTTCAGCTTCCACTGCATCGGATCCGGGTAGCGGTTGTAATCTGTTGGCAGCGGGGAGCCAAAGCTATTCTCATTAGCATCCAGGAAAATGCGGGCCTCTCCTTTGAACTCGTCGCGGGCAGAGGAGTAGGGCACCAGCTGTTTAATATTATTGCGCAGCAATTTATTCAGATCGAACATAAAACAGAATTAATAATGAATAATTAAGCATTAATAATCATGAAGGATAATTGTACAATGAAGTGCCGGCACTACGATTATTAATTATTCATTCTTAATTATTAATTAAACGGATGGTAACAGCGCGCTTATGAGCATCCAGCCCTTCCGCGGCGGCCATCACGGCAATGGTGTTGCCTATATTCTGCAAACCTTCCTGTGTAAGACGCTGAAAGGTTACCTTTTTCACAAAACTATCCAGCGATACACCGCTGTATGCACGGGCATAACCATTGGTGGGCAGGGTATGATTAGTGCCGGAGGCATAATCACCGGCGCTTTCCGGAGAGTAATTACCCAGGAAAACGGAACCTGCATTCACCACACCATCTGCCAGCGTAATATCATCTTTACAGGCAATGATCAGATGTTCCGGTGCATAGGCATTCAACAGCTCCATGGCAATGTCCATATCTTTTACCAGCACCAAACGGCTGTGTTCCAGCGCCTGCGTGGCTATGCTGCGGCGGGGCAGCGCTGCCAGCTGTTCCTCTACCTCCTGCTGCACCTGCTTAATAACGTCGGCGCTGGTGGTTACCAGCAGCACCTGGCTATCCGGACCATGTTCTGCCTGCGATAAAAGATCCGCAGCCACAAAAGCAGGTACACAACTCTCATCTGCCAGCACAGCTACTTCCGAAGGACCGGCCGGCATGTCAATAGCAATACCGTCTTTATTGATCAATTGTTTAGCGCAGGTAACATACTGGTTGCCCGGTCCAAAGATCTTATGCACTTTAGGCACGGTAGCGGTACCATATGCCATAGCGCCAATGGCCTGTACACCGCCTATTTTAAATACCCGGTCAATGCCTACCTGGCGTGCTGCAAATAAGATGGCAGGATGCACTTCGCCGGCAGCATTGGAGGGCGTACACAGCACAATCTCTTTACAGCCGGCTATTACGGCGGGTATGCCCAGCATCAGGATGGTGGAGAACAAAGGTGCAGAACCACCGGGAATGTATAGCCCTACTTTTTCTATGGGCAGGGATTTGCGCCAGCAATGTACGCCGGGCATGGTTTCTATAATTTTACCGGCTTCCTGCTGCGCGCGGTGAAAGGTCTCAATATTCTGTTTAGCCTGCAGAATGGCCTGTTTCAGGGCAGGGTCTAAAGCTGCGGTAGCCTGTGCAAATTCCGTTTCGGTTACCTGCAGCTCATTCAGCTGTACCTTATCAAACTGTAAAGCGTATTTGCGAACAGCGGCATCGCCCTGTTGCTGCACTTCCTTCAAAATAGCGGCCACATTGCTTTCCAGCGCAGTGGTATCCATTACCGGACGTTGTAAAAGTGCCGGCCAGGATGAACTATCAGGATATTCGAATACTTGCATAATCCAGATTTACGATTTTAGATTTACGATTTTAGATTTAGGGAAGGCCTTCAATAAAGCGGCATCCAATTTAAAATCGTAAATCTAAGATCTAAAATTATCAGATGATCATTTTCTCAATAGGCACTACCAGTATGCCTTGTGCACCGGCGGCTTTCAGGCTTTCAATAATGTCCCAGAAATCATTTTCATTCAGTACGGAATGTACGGAGCTCCAGCCTTCTTCTGCCAGCGGCAGCACGGTGGGGCTTTTCATACCAGGCAGCAGGCTAATGATCTGCTGCAGGTTATTGTTAGGTGCATTCAACAGAATGTACTTGTTGTTCTTTGCCTTTTTTACTGCTTTTATGCGGAACAGCAGCTTGTCCAGTATTTGCTGCTGTGCGGCATTCAACCCGTTGTTGGCAATCAGCACGGCCTCTGATTTCAGGATCACTTCCGCTTCTTTAAGGCCGTTCATGAACAGGGTGGAACCGCTGCTCACCAGGTCACAGATAGCATCTGCCAAACCAATACCAGGCGCTATTTCCACAGATCCGCTGATCTCATGGATCTCTGCGGTAATGCTGTTCTTTTTCAGGAAATCATCTACAATAACAGGATAAGTAGTAGCAATGCGCAGCTTGTGCAGGTCCTGCACGCCGCTGTAGTCCATGGCTTTGGGCACGGCTACGGATAAACGGCATTTACCAAAACCCAGCTTTTCTACTACCTGTACCTGCTTGTTCTTTTCCATCACCACATTCTCACCCACTATGCCTAAATCGGCCACTCCATCTTCTACGTATTGCGGAATATCATCATCGCGCAGGAAAAATACTTCCAGGGGAAAGTTGCTGGCTTCTGTCTTTAGCCGGTTAACCCCGTTGTTGATGTCTATACCGCATTCTTTGAGCAGTTTAATAGAATCGTCGTGCAGGCGGCCTGATTTCTGGATGGCGAGTTTAAGCTTCATAAAAGATGAATGTTCAGTAAAAACAACAGCGGCTTACCTTTTCCGGTAAGCCGCTGATATTTAGATATATTTTTATACATAATATCATCCCTGCCTACCGGTGTGGTAAGTGTGGTGGTGATGATGGGTATGTACGTTAGTGATCATAATGACGGGGCAAAAATAGTAAGAAATGTGGAAAATCAAAATTAATTGCCCATTAATTCAAAGTAAAGTCCACGCCCTGCGCATCGCGGCTGTTAGTACCGACAAATACGGTAAAGGCGCCCGGCTCGTAGTTCCACCGCATATCCTTGTCATAAAATTTCAGGTCTTCCACGCTAATGGTGAACGTTACGGTCTGACTTTCTCCTTTCTTCAAAAAGATCTTTTTAAATCCTTTCAGCTCTTTTACCGGGCGGGTTACGCTGCCCACCTTATCGCGGATGTAAAGCTGCACTACCTCTTCCCCATCGTAGTTGCCGGTATTGCTAACGTTCACACTTACCTGTAAGGGCGCGGCAGCTGTGATCTGCGGCTTGCTCAGCTGCAGGCTGCCATAAGTGAATTTCGTATAGCTTAACCCGTAGCCAAAGGGATACAGCGGCTCGTTAGCCACATCCAGGTATTTGGAGGAGTATTTATTGTTAGGATCAATGGGCCGGCCGGTGGTGCGGTGATTATAGTAAATGGGGATCTGCCCCACATTCCGCGGAAAACTCATGGTGATCTTACCGGCGGGGTTATAATCGCCAAACAGTACATCGGCAATGGCATTACCGGCTTCTGTGCCCAGGAACCAGGTTTCCACAATAGATGGAATATGCGCATCTTCCCACTCCAGCGTAAGCGGGCGGCCATTCATTAATACCAGCACCACCGGTTTGCCGGTGGCATATACTGCCTTTAATAATTCCTGCTGGCTTTCCGGTATGCTGATGTTAGAACGGCTGGCTGCTTCTCCTGTCATGCCCTGCGATTCGCCCAGGGCCATGATCACAATATCTGATTGCTTTGCCAGCGCTACTGCTTCTGATAACAGCTGTGCGCTGTTGGCCGTATCAGCTGCTTCCAGCCGCTGTTTTTGCATAGCCTTTTTTAATAAGCCGGTATCGCTGGTTATATGGGCGCCCTGTGCATAGTTGACTTTTACGGCTGTACCCAGCTTATTCTGAATACCCTGTAACAAGCTCACTGCTTTGCCGGCATCCCCTGCGGCCGACCAGTTACCGATCACATCCCGCTGGCTGTTGGCCAGGGCCCCTATTACGGCAATGCTGCCCTGCTTTTTCAGCGGCAGCAGCTGCGTTTCATTTTTAAGCAGTACAATGGAGCGTTGTGCTATTTCACGAGCAGCCTGCAAATTTTCCGGGCTCATGATCTCTTTAGCTGCACGTACGGTATCGCAATACTTAAAGGGATCTTTGAACAGGCCCAGATCATATTTGGCGGCAAGAATGCGGTACACTGCATCATTGATCAGCTGCAGCGTGATCTTTTTATCCTGCAACAGCTTCTTTAACTGGGTGGCAAATACGCTACCCTGCATATCCATGTCTACCCCGGCATTCAGGGCCAGGGCAGCGGCCTCATACTCATCTTTAGGTACGCCGTGGTTGATCATTTCATTGATAGCGGTATAATCCGTCACCACAAAACCTTTAAAGCCCCATTGCTTGCGCAGCAGCTCTGTCATCAGCCATTTGTTGCCGGTAGCGGGTATGCCATCCACTTCGTTAAAGGAGGTCATTACGGTAGCCACGCCGGCATCTACTGCCGATCTATAGGGTGGTAAATAATCCTGCATCATGCGGCGGCGGCTCATATCCACTACATTATAATCGCGGCCCGCTTCTACGGCGCCATATAAAGCAAAGTGCTTTACACAGGCCAGTATGGTATTATTGGCGGCAAGGTCTGTACCCTGGTAGCCTTTTACCTTGGCTTTGGCCACCTGTACGCCGTACCAGGTATCTTCCCCCACCCCTTCTGCTACGCGGCCCCAGCGGGGATCGCGGGCGATATCCACCATGGGGCTAAAGGTCCAGTGCAGGCCATCGGCGCTGGCTTCCTGCGCAGCAATACGCGCGCTTTTTTCCATCAGGCCCAGGTCCCAGGTGCAGGCTTCGCCTAAGGGAATGGGGAAAATGGTCTTATGGCCATGGATCACATCATAACCGAATAGCAGGGGGATCTTCAGGCGGGTGCCCATAGCCATTTCCTGCAGCTTGCGGGTATACTGCGGCGTGTAGGCGTTAAAGATAGATCCGCACAAACCGGCTTCAATATCTTTTTTATAACCCGGCCTAACGAAGGGGCCGGTAACATCCATATCACTGGTGAGCAGGTTAAGCTGACCTATTTTTTCGTCCAGTGTCATGCGTTGCATTAGCTGGGTAATGAATTGCTTTTTTGCTGCTGATGTTTGCTGGGCCTGGGCTGGGGCTGCAAGTACAATGGCAAGGAGGGCCATTATACCGCTGGTAAGGATCCGTTTCATGACGTGCTGATTGTTTAGATAGGGTTAAAGGTACGTAGAAATAGGCAGCGGCCCCCTGTAAACCGCCATCAGGATTACGGCCGGCTGTTGTAAACTTCAAACAGGATTATTTAAGCGATCTGTAAACCTTTTCCAGGATAAGACAACTTGTCTTAGTACAGAAAAACCTTACAGTTGACGTATTGAATGCAGAATTGGCTTTACAGGTTGTAGATTGTTTCAGCGAGCGCTTTACAAGGGTAATTTACTCATTGTTTTTTTTCTTGGCTTCCATTTTTTGGCCAAAGGGCCTGTTCTGGTATGTGCCTCATTGGGCGTCAGATAGTTACAACTCATATGAGGCCTGACACGGTTATAATAGTCGATGGCCTTACCAACAGCATTGACGGCGTCGCCATAGTTGCTAAACGTCCTTTTCAGCCCAAACTCATGTTTTAAAATGCCATTTACGCGTTCTGCCATAGCATTATCGTAG
>NZ_FOBB01000016.1 GCF_900109685.1 Chitinophaga rupis
GTTCACAAATGCGCCGATGTTCAAAGAGTGCGCCCCCAGCTCAAGAAAATTATCATGGATGCCTATCTGCTGTAAGCCAAGTATATCCTGCCAGATGCCGGCCATCGTACGTTCCAGCACTGTGGTTGCTGCCTGGTAAGCTACCTCCCCGCCTGCCCTGGCTGGTACCGGCAAACCACGGTAATTGATCTTCCCATTGGCCGTTAACGGAATAGCGCTCAAGCGTATATACGTGTCCGGTACCATGTAGGCCGGTAACGATCCTGATAAATGTGCTTTTACTGCAGCCCATGACAGCTCCGTGGCGCTTACCACGTAACCGCACAGGTAATTGCTGCCCCGCTCATCCTTCCATACACTTACCACTGCTTCCTCCACTCCCGGGTACTGCTGCAGGTGATAGCTGATCTCTCCCGGCTCTACCCGGTAACCGCGTACCTTCACCTGCTGGTCTTTACGACCCAGGAACTCTATGTTGCCATCCGGCAGCATGCGGCCAAGATCGCCCGTGCGGTACATTCGACCACCGCCATCCTGCCGGTAAGGATCGGCTACAAACTGTGCAGCCGTTTTATCTGCAGCATTGGCGTAACCTTCTGCTACTCCTACCCCGCCAATGTAAAGCTCTCCTACCACACCACGAGGCACCTGCCCGCCATGGCTGTCTAAAATATAAAAGAACGTATTCCATACCGGCTTACCATAAGGTATGCTTACCTCATGTGTTACACCCGGCAGCACCTCATAATAGTTGGACCATACCGTGGCTTCTGTGGCGCCTCCCAGGCTGATGACCCGTGCATTGGGAAAGTAAGCGCGTAAACGTTGTGGTAAGCTTACCGGGATCCAATCACCACTCATAAACACTACCCGCAGGCTGGGACAGCTAAAGCCATCTGCTGCATGTTCCAGCTCACCTGTCAAATATTGCATAGTGGTGGGCACAGAATCCCAGAAAGTGATCTTTTCCGTAAGCAGCAAGTGCCGCAGCTGCACAATATCCTGCACATCTTCACGAGTGGCTATTACCACGGTACCTCCGGCTGATAAGATCCCGAAAATATCATACACAGAAAGGTCAAAACACATGGAGGTAATGAACAGCAGGCGGTCGGCAGCATTTACACTGTAAGTGCTGTTCACCCATTGCAGCAGGTTCACCACTGAATGGTGCGCTACCATTACCCCTTTGGGCTGGCCGGTAGAACCGGAAGTATAAATAGTATATGCCAGGCTGCGGCTGTCCAGGTTAGCCGGTAAGGAGGCATTGCCGTTGTAAAGCACAGCTTCACGTAAAAGTATATACGTAAATGAGGTATCATTTTGCTCCTGGTCTGTCAGCACCATCTTTACCCCGGAGTTTTCCAGCAGGTTGCGGCGGCGCTCTTCAGGATATTCCGGCTCTACCGGCACATAAAAACCGCCTGCTTTAAGGATGCCATACATACCAATGATCATATCAAAACCACGGCCGGTCAGCAATCCAACCGGCTCACCCGGTAATACGCCTGCTGCTGCCAGATGGCGGCCCACCTTATCAGCAGCTGCATCCAGCTCACCATAGCTCATGGAAGCAGCACCAAAGCGCAGCGCGGTAGCATCCGGGCTAACAGCAGCCTGCCTGCTTAACAGGCTCTCCAGCCGGATACTATCATCATAGGGATGCAGTGTGTTGTTAAAATCGTAAGTGAGCCAGCGCTGTACCGTGCTGCCCATTAACGCAGCTGCATGCAGGGGCTGCTGCACATCGGTAGCCATGGCGCGTAATATGCGCACGTATATTTCCAGCGCGTAGCTCATATCTTCTTCACGGAAATAAGCCGGTACATATTTAATACGGCAGGATAAACGGCCGCCGGTTTTATCTACTTCCAGGTCCAGCAAAGTATTGGTCATTTCAGCAGAACGCAGGGGAATACCGGTTTTCTTCACCGCATCTTCCGCCTGCAGCACATCATTCTCCACCCAGTCTTCCATCACATGAAAGTCCGTATAGTTCAGCAGTGTGTCAAAGATCAGGTTACCTGCGTGGGATGCTTCCCCGATAATGCGGGCAATATCCAGCAGGTGGATCTCATGCGGCTTTACATCCATTAACACATTATTGGCCAGCGAAAGCAAACCTGCTATATCTGACACCCCATCCAGCTGTAAACGCACCGGCACAGTGCTCAGAAAGCAGCCCAGCACTTTTTCACTGTCTTCTATAGCCGGCCGGTCGTGGGAAACAATGCCGGTAACAATATCCTGTTCTGCGCAAATTATTTTCAGCAGCCATGCATGCGCTGCCAGGAAAACAGCTTTCAATGCTACCTGCTGACGGGCTGCCAGCGCTTCCAGCGCGGTTAATAAGCCGGGCAACAGCACACGCTGCACACTGCTCATAGTCTGCGGGCCACCTGTTTTCGGCGAAGCATTAAAGGGCAGCTTATTACGCACATAACCTTCCATTGTTTGCTGCCAGTAAGCGGTGGTGGCCGCATCCCTGTTACGGCCGGTTACAAGCGCCGCATAATCCTTGTAGCTGCAGCGTAAGGGCTGCAGGGTTGTTCTGTTACTACCTGCCAGTAATGCCGAAAGCTCCGTTTTAAAAATATTCACGCTCCATCCGTCCAGCATTGCATGGTGAAAGCTCCATACCAGGAAGTAGCTATCCTCTTCCAGCCCGAACAGCTGCATGTGCCATAACAGGTCGCCGTTGAAATCCAGGCGGGCTGCCAGGTCGGCCTCCATATACTGCTGCACCTGGCGCTGCTGCTCTGCTGCATTGCTGCCTTCCAGCGAAATATGTTTTACAGGAGCAGGTATATTCTTCATTACCACTTTCAGCGACTCCCGGAAACCGGCAGTATAATACCGTGTGCGCAAGATGGAATGACGTTCCATCATTTGTGCAATGGCCTGCATGAACTGCTCCATGCTGCTGATCCGGATATGGAAAGAGAACTGGTCATAATAAACCGGTGTATCATTCCTTAGCAGCGAGGTATAGATCATGCCGCTCTCTATGGGCGTAAGCGGGTAAATGTCTTCGTAGTCTGTGGGTAACAATGTGCGTTCACGGTCATCTTCCAGCACACGCGCCACCAGGTTAGCGATATGCTGCCTGCCGCGTTCCATGGCTGTTGCCGGCGCATCGGCCTCACTATTGCAAGCGCTGAGCGCTTCAATGGTTGGATGCGCATACAGCTGGCCAACGGTGAAGCCGGTACCCAGCTGTTTATTGATCGCTGCCAGCAGGCGGATGGCTTTCAGTGAGTCACCACCCAGTGTAAAAAAGTCATGTTGTATGCCAATGCCTGATGTATGGAGAATGGTTTCCCATACTTCTGCCATCACGGTTTGCACAGGCCCTGCCGGCGGCACATAAGTTACGCCTGCTGCAGCTGTGTTATCCGGTGCAGGCAATGCTTTTTTATTCAGCTTGCCGTTTGCGGTCAGGGGCAATGAGGGTAATGTTATAAAAAAGGCAGGCACCATATAGGCGGGTAATTTTGCCTGCAGGAACCTTCGTGCATCCTCCGCATCAAAATCTCCTTCCGGCACTACATAAGCCAGCAGCTGATCCCGGGCGGTTATTACCGCGGATTGTGCTACCCGTGGATGTTTGGATAATGCAAAATTAATTTCGCCCAGCTCAATACGGTAACCTCTTATTTTCACCTGCTCGTCTATACGTCCCAGGTATTCCATGTTACCATCCGGCAGGCGGCGTGCCAGGTCCCCGCTGCGGTACAGCCGGTTGCCCGCGTTAAAAGGATCGTTTATAAAACGCGCGGCGCTTAATTCCGGGCGGCGGTAATACCCGCGTGCCACGCCACTGCCGCCAACATACAGCTCACCGGCAGTACCTGCAGGCAATAGCTGCTGGTCCTGGTCCAGTATATAACAATACAGTGTAGGGATAGGCTTTCCGATATTGCTGATACCTGCTGCAATATCTGCGTCCAGTATTTCCCGGTAGGTTACATGCACGGTTGTTTCCGTAATGCCGTACATGTTTACCAGGCGGCAGGCGGGGTACTGCGCTTTCCAGGGCTGTAACCTGGCAGGGCTCAGCGCTTCGCCGCCAAAGATTACATAACGTACCTGCAAAGGGCTGCCATCTGTTATTACCTGGTCCTGTAACAGGTAAAATGCGCCGGGGGTTTGATTAAGGATGGTAACACCTTCCTGCACCAGCAGCTCGCTGAATGCCAAGGTATCCCTTGCCATCGCTGCAGGCACAATTACCAGGCGTGCGCCTGACAGCAGCGCCCCGAATATTTCCCAAACGGAAAAATCAAAGCTGGAGGAATGGAACAGCGTCCATACGTCACCGTTATGAAAGTCAAATAAAGGCTGTTCTGTTTTCAGCAGGCGCACTACATTTTCATGTGTGATCAATACTCCTTTTGGCTGGCCCGTAGACCCGGAGGTATAGATCATATATGCCAGCTGCTTTGAGTGGATAGCAGTTTTTACAGGAGCTGTTCTTCCCGCTGCGGTTGCCGGTTCAAGGACGTGTAATGCACTTTTATCCTGCAGCTTTTCCCTGCCTGCAGCGTCGGCCACCATTACTTTTGCGCCGGTATCAGAAAGTATGTAATCAATCCTTTCTGCAGGGTAAGCGGGATCTACCGGCACATATGCTGCACCCGCCTTTAAGATGCCCAGGATGCCGATGATAAGCTCCGGTGACGGCACTACCAGCAATGGCACCAATGCTTCTTCACTGTCCAGCACTTTTAACAGCCGTGCCGCCAGCTCGTCTGCACCTGTATTCAGCTGCTCATAGGTAAGCGAAACATTGCCATAGGTCACTGCTGTTGCCTGGGGGTTTAAGGCCACCTGCTCTTCAAAAAGGCTTATAATATTTTCTTCAGCGGGGTAAGCAACCTGGCTGCCGGTGGACGCTAACAATGATCTTTCAGCAGCGGTAAGATAAGAAAGCGACAAAAGCGGCACAGCGCTGTTCTCTGTTACAGACAACAGCAGCTCACAGCAATGTTCCATCATTGCTTCCATGCGGTACTGCTCAAAAATGTCGGTATTATATTCCAGTGAAAAAAGAATGCCTTCACCGGTATTATTAAAATCAAAGGTCAGATCAAACTTACTGCTTTGCACCGGTACAGGGTAGGGTTCAAAAGAAAGTCCATGCGCCGCTGATGCCGTTGCATCCATTACGCCTATCTGCTGCATTACCACCACCACATCAAACAGCGGTGAGCGGCTGTTATCGCGCGTAAGCTGCAGGTCTTCCACCAGCAGGTCAAAAGGATATACCTGGTGCTCGTATGCCAGTGTTGTTACAGCCTTTACCTTGCTTAACAGCTCGCGGAAACTATCCTGCCGGCTAAACTGCGTTCTTAAAGGCAGTGTATTCACATAACAGCCTATCTGGTCTTCCAGATCGGCATGGTCCCTGCCGGCTACCGGTGTTCCAATCACAATATCTTCTTTACCGGAATATTTATACAACAAAGCCTGGGTGGCTGCCAGCAGCACCATGAACAAACTGGCTCCCTGCTCCTGTCCCATAGCCTCCAGCCTGGCGCGCAGCGCAGGGCTGATATGCCTGAATATGCGGCGGCCGTTATAGGTTTTAAATGCAGGGCGCGGCCTGTCTGTATTAATTTCCAATACAGGCGGCAGCTGCTCAAATTGCTGCAGCCAGTATTGCCGGTGTACATTCAGCTCCCCGCCTGCCAATGCATTATTCTGCCAGGCGGCGTAATCCTTATACTGTATATGTAATGCATCGTGCTGCACGGGGCGGCCTGCTTTCAGCGCGGCATAATCGGTCATTACGGCGGTCATCAGCAGGTTTACAGACCAGGCATCTGCAATAATATGGTGCATGTTCAGCAACAGCACATACTCATTTGCTTCCAGCTGCAGTAATGCAATACGTATCAGCTGATCTCTTTCCAGGTCAAAAGGTGCATGGATAAAACGATCTGCCTGTTCTTCAGCCTGCGCATGCTTGCGGGGCGCCTCCCGCAGATCATGAAGCGGCAGGCTTAGCGGCGCAGTGAACAACGGGGCTATTACCTGTACCGGCTCACCGTCCTGCAGGCTGAATGTTGTTCTTAAGATCTCATGCCGGTTCAGCTGCAGGGTAAGCGCCTGTTCCAGCGCAGCTATATCCAGGCTGCCCTGCAGCTTGTATGCACCTGCTACATTGTAGGCAGACTGCTGCACATCCAGCTGGTGCTGGATCCACAATCTCTTTTGCGCATGCGCCACGGGATAATTGGGCGCGGCGGCTATAGGTGTTATTTGTGTATATGCTTTGTTGCTGCCTGTTTGCCTTTGTGCTACAAAATCCGCAAACTGTTGCAGCGTGGGGTATTGGAGCAGGTCGCTGTACTTAACGTTTACCCCGAATATCTTCCTTACCCGGTTCATGAGCCGGGTGCCCAGCAGGGAATGTCCGCCCAGCTGGAAAAAGTTATCGGTTGGTTTAATTTGACGGGCCTGCAATACTGCTGTCCACACGTCGTGCATGGTAGCGTTGGCAGCTTCGTTTTCAACAGCAGTAATAGTTTCACTGGCAGCAGCAATATGAAAAAACGGATTACTATAAAAACCTTCCAGGTCTACATCCCCGATCAGTATATTGCTGTCACCGGCTGCCAGGGCATATTCCATGGCCCTGATACCATCTTTGGTACGCCAGCTTCTCACCGGCGCATCTGCTGTAGTTCCCTGCAGCTGCTGCATCCTGGCTGTCATACCGGTTTCACCCCAGGCACCCCAGTTAATGGATTGCACCGGTATGCCCTGCGCCTGTAACGTGCGGGCATATACGTCTTCAAAAGCATTTGCCAGCGTGTAGGCATATGAGTTCTTCTGCGGCACTACTGCATTTAATGAGGAGAAGAACACGATCCGCTCCGGCTGCAGCAGGCGGTAAAAATTCATCAACACCATACTGCCGGCCACTTTTGGCGCCATTACAGCTGCTACATCTGCTACCGGCAGCTGCTCCAGCGGCAGCCAGTTGCCCATAATACCTGCGGCATGAAAAATAATGTCTGTAGGGCCCGCAGTAGTATTAATGTGCTGCAGCACTTCCGCCATAGCTGTTTCATCCGACACATCTGCTGCATAATATTCAACCGTTGCACCGGCTTGCTGCAGTAATAACAGGCGCTGTAAACGCTGTTTTACGGCTTCATCCGCCGTGGTGTTAACCGCAGCTGCCCACTCGCTCTGCGCGGGCAGGGGTGTGCGGCCGATAATAACAATGCTGCACTGCACCCGGGCGCTGATGTGCTGCGCTATGGCAAAACCAATACCCTCTGCACCGCCGGTAATAATATAACGGCCATTGTTCCGGTAAGTATAAGCGCTGCCAGATGGCGCAGCGGGAAACATTTGCTGCAGCTGCGGCACATAACGGGTACCATCGCGGTACGCTGTAAAAGCATGCAGCTCATCTGCCGACAGCTCTCCCAGGATATGTTCCGTAGCATCTGAAAAATCATCTTCCTGGTAAGGGAGGTCTATACCATTTACCTTCAGTAAAGGATAAGTGCTTAATAAGGATTTGCAGGCGGCTGCAGCAAGATGCGCTGCTGCATCAGCTGTTTCATTCTGCAGCCATTGCCCGTTAGCAGTTACGCAAACCAGCTGGCCGGGCGTATCTGCCAGCCAGGTATGAAAAGCTTTAAAGAATAAAAGCTGCCGGGACCATGCGGCCATTAATGCGGTAGAGCCGCCTGCAGGCGCCGCAAACGGAGCCAGGTAAATAATACCATCCAGTGATGGATGCAGGGTTTTAATATCCCGGAATAATTGTTCATAGCTATCCGCTGCTGCATCTATTTCAAAACCACCATTGTCCAGCTGCCGGTAAGCATGGCTGTACCAAACCGGGATACAGGTATTGCCAATACGCTGCAGACGTTTTACCAGGTGTTTCCCCAGCCCGGCGCTATCCATTACAACGGCAAATGTTTTACCCTTTACATAAGGCGTATCTGCTTCCTGCATGGGCTTAGCGGTCCATCCAAGCTGGTAGCACCATTCATGTACGGGCAGGCGCGCCTGCATCTCATCTTCGTTTATCCAGCAACGTGTGCGGCTGAATGGGTATACCGGGGCTTTTACCCGGCGGCCCGGGAATGCGCCGTAACAGGCTGCCCAGTTAATGGTAATACCTGCATTATATAATGCGGTGAGCAGCAGAGCGGGTAAATCAGGGATAACAAATACCGGGGATGAAAGGCCCCATGACAGCAAGGTACCGGATAAGCTGCCGGCCGGCGCCATTTCCAGGAAAACCGTTGCCTGTTGTTCCTGCATATTATTTACAGCGGCACGCAGCTTGTCCGCATCAGGCGGGGTTTGCTGGTAGCGCCCTTCCTGCAGCATGGACAGAGCTTCGTCTTCTGTGATCAAACCGGTTACCAGCCGCCGGCTGATCTGCCCTATGCCGGTACCGATGTAGTTGGTCACCGGCATGCCGAAGGCGGTTAGCTGCTGCTGCATTCCGTAATGTGCAGCAATGGTTTGCCACGCTGCATTACCCGGCACACCTGCAGTAAGCCTGTTATAGTGTTCATTAAATACGGGATACACTGTGCACCACTGCGTAATAGTTTGTACCGGGATCACCTCATCAGAAAAAAGTGCTGTAATACCCGCTGCCGGTAACACTTCCGCTACCTGCGCTGCAGGATTACCTAATTGTTGTAACAGTGTATCCAGGTCGGCAGCGCCCGTGCATTCCCGGAATGTATAGTCATCGCGCCCGGTGTTCAGGGTATAGATTATGTTGTAAGCCTCCTCCCGGTTATTATGAATATAGCTATAAACCTCTTTTTTATAGGCAGCTAAACCTTCAGCAGTAGCGGCAGACAGCTTTAACATCCATCCACCGGCCCATGTTGCTGCGGCAGGAAATACATAAGGTGCTTCTTCCAGCACCATATGACCGTTGGTGCCGCTTAATCCAAATGAGCTTACTCCGCAACGGCGTGGATAAGTGCCATTCTCCCAGGTTTTCAGCTGTGTATTGATATAAGCTGCCGTATGCTCAAAATCTATGTAGGGATTAGGTGTATTAAAGTGCAGGGATGGAAAAATCTCCTTATGCTGCAGCGAGAGGATAGCTTTAATAACACCTGCTATGCCGGCTGCATTGTTCAGATGCCCCAGGTTGGTTTTAAGTGCGCTTACCGCGCAGAAATGCTGCTTGTCCGTATGTGCTTTAAAGGCGTCTGTAATCCCTTTGAACTCAACAGGGTCGCCCAGTACCGTGCCGGTACCATGCGCTTCAATATAGGTAATAGACTCCACGGGAACGCCTGCACGCTCCCAGGCTTTTTGCAATACCATTGTTTGCGCGGCAGGGCTGGGGGCTGTTAGCCCGTTGGAACGGTTACCATCATGGTTAACAGCGCTGCCAATGATCACCGCCTGTACACGGTCGCCGTCTGCCAGGGCTTTATCCAGCCTTTTTAACAACAGCAATCCACCGCCCTCGCCGGAACCTATGCCTTTTGCACCTGCATCAAATGCCCTGCAACGCCCGTCCGGCGACATAATACCCAGCTGCTCCTCCGGCGCTTCCTTAAAAACATGTAAGATATCCATGCCGCCTGCCAGCGCATATTCCACCTCACCGGTCAATACCTTTTGGCAGGCCTCATGCAGTGCCACCATGGCCGATGAACAGGCTGTATCTATCATCATGGCCGGTCCGCATAAGTTCAGGTGGTACGCAATACGGCCTGCTGCCAGCGCATGCAGGTTACCGGTAATAAATACCGGGTGCTCCTTTGCGGCATCATCCATCAGCCCATGATAAGCCGAATAAGGATTACCACCAAGGTATACGGCCGTATTGCTGCCACTTAACGATTGCAGCCCTAAGCCGGCATCCTCAATAGCCCTGCAGGCCAGCTGCAGCAATTGCCGCTGCACAGGATCCATCAGGTCCGCCTCTGCTTTTGATATATTAAAGAATGCATGATCAAAGGTATCTACACTGTCTAATGCGCCTATCACATGATACCTGCCGGAGGTGGATAGTCCCACGTCCTGCAGGCGGTTGGCGCCAACCGGGCGCACGCTGTCCCTGCCGACGCGCAGATTATGATAGAACATATCCAGGTTATCCGCTTCGGGAAAGATCCCGCTCATCCCTATGATTGCAATTTTTGTATGCTGTTGCATAAATGCCTTGGGTAATAAAATTGGGGAAAGAAAAAATCAGGCTTCCAGTAATACTTCACCGGTCTTTACCACATCATGTATGCCGGTGGCGGGTATAAGGCTTAACATGCTGCCTTTTTCTTCGAAAATGAGGCCTTTCTCAAACAGGAAGGCAAGGCCTTCTTCCAGCTCATTCTGCGGGAAGCCAGGCAATGCGTTGAATGCAGCGGCTTTATTCTTATGGGTTGATAATACTTCCAGTATTGCCAGGTGCACGGGACTTAACACATACCGCTCATAAGTATGGCGGGTATCAAAGATCACCTGCCGGCCGTGCTCATTCAGCAGCTTCAGCACGGGCAGGTCGCCGGTACGTTTCCAGCGTTCCCCCCAGGCCGTTACGATCTGCTGCAGGCGCTGCACCCATTTGGCGGCATGGCGTATATACTCTGAATTATAATTATGATCAGCAAAATAATATGCCATATTTGACATTACCGTAGCCTCAAAGGGATAAATGAAACTGTAGTAATCCAACGGATGCAGATCCAGCCCATAGCTGTCTGCTTTTGTGAAATAAGGGCTGTAACGGTCAAACCGTACGGGGAATACGCCGGCAGGGGGTGGCAGATGATAAAGGTTCTCCAGCATACCTGCATATCTTTCGTACGTCTCCTCCTGCTCGCCCGGGAACCCTATCAACAGGTTCCAGTAAGGTTCTACCCCATACTGGATGCAGTATTTTAACAGCCTGATATTGTTGAAGGCCGTTGTTCCTTTACGCATCAGCTTTAATGTAGAGGTATCCAGGGATTCAATACCCGGCTGTATCTGCAGGATGCGCGCATCTACCAGCACCTGCATCTGGTCTTCCAGCAGATCGGCCTTCACTTCGTAAAAAATGGAAATGTTATCCGGTACTTTCATCAGCGGAAAAACATCTGTAAAGTATTCTTTAGGAATAATGTTATCCACGCAGGAAAAAAGATCAACCTGGTGCTTATATTTCTGGAAAAGGCCGTTTATATATTCAATGGCTTTGGCAGGGCCTATGGCGCGGTATCCCATATTGCCGCCGTTAAGGCCGCAAAAGGTACAATGTGCTTTGGCACCCCACCAGCAACCCCTGGATGTTTCAAATAACAGGTAAGGCTTTTTCCCCGTATAGGCAAACCCGTTATTGTACTGTTCCATGAAAAAGTCATAATCCACCGCTACCACATCGTTAATAGGCCGCTCCTGCCCCACCGGCGCTACCGGCTTCCATTGCCCGGGCGCCACATCCTCCATATTCAGGCTGCAGTTACGTTTCGAGAATACGCCATTGATGCGGTGTTTTTGCTGTTCATCGTTCTGCAGGCAGGCATCTAAAAATGCGGGCAGGCTTATGAGTGCCGGACCGGAAAAAGTATAATCTATAAAGGGCAATTGCCGTACGATCTCTTCACCCATTGGCGCTTCGCAGTTGGCGCCACCCATGATCACCGTTACCCCGGGGCGCTGTGCTTTAAGTAAACGCGCCAGCGCAAAGCTGGGCACATTTTGCATGAACATAGAGGTAAACCCTACAATGTCATAGGTGGTTAGCTGGTACTGATCGATCATTTGTTGCAGGAAAGTGCCCAGCTGCTCCCGTTTTTCCTTTATAACAGCGTAGTAAATATCTATTGACTCCTGTCCCAGCTGTATGCCATAACGGTCAAAATAAGCGGCGGTATTATCTTCCAGCTCAGGGAACGCCTGCTGCCGGAAGAACCAGTCGCCAAAACCAATGGTATTGGATGGCCCGCTGAGTGAAATAAATTCGTAGATATCCGGTGAAAGGTAGGCAGCAACATCCGAGTTCAGGTAGATCTCCTGCACCTCTATATCCGGAGACTTTTCGCCGATCACTGTTTTCAGCTGTGCAATGGCAATAGACGGCCGTTTGAAATCAGCAAAAGGCATGTTTACTAATGCGATTTTCATATGTAATGTATGAAGAGTGGAGCAATAGGGTTATACGTCGATCCCCGTATTTACAGCAGTTTCCTGCATGTTCCGGAGCAAGCCGCCCAGGGTGCGGATGTTATTATAAATGAACAGGTCTGCAATATTCACGCGATCGCCAAAATGACGGATCAACTTATTGTGCATGGCGATCAGCTTCACTGAATTGCCGCCGATCTCGAAGAAGTTATCGTACACGCTGATATCATGATCACCCAGCACTTCTTTCCAGATAGCTGCCAGCAACTGTTCGGTATCACCGGCAGGCGGCTGATAGGTGTTTTTCCTGATCATGGCAGCTGATACGGCCGGCAGCGCGCTGGTATCCAGCTTACCGTTAGCCGTTAGCTTAAAAGATGGTACGCGTACAAAACAGTCGGGGATCATATAAGGCGGCAGAAACGCGCTTAGCTGGCCGCGCAGGTGCTCATGCACGGGTTCTTCATCGCATACCAGGTAGGCTGCCAGCAAAATATTATCATCAGTTTTTAATACACATACCCTGGCATCCTGCACACCGGGCAGCGCCAGTAAACGGTTCTCTATTTCGCCTGCCTCTATGCGGATGCCGCGGATCTTGAACTGCGCATCTGACCGGCCGGTGAATTCAATGGCGCCATCCGGCAGCCAGCGGCCGGTGTCGCCTGAACGGTATAATACTTTTCCGGGCTCAAAGGGATGTGGAATAAACTGCTGCGCTGTAAGCTCCGGCTGGTTCAGGTATCCGGTTGCCAATCCGCTTCCGGAAATATAAATGTCGCCGCTAACACCTACCGGCTGTAATAACATTGCTTTATTAAGTATATAAACCTGCGTATTGTCTATAGGCCTGCCAATCGGGATCACCGCATTTGCGGGTGCGCCGTTCAGCATGATGGAAGTGGTAACTACAGTGGATTCCGAAGGACCATAGTTGTTTGCCACACGCCCTTTGTATTTCCTCAGCGCATCACCGCCGGTAAGTACCAGCAGTGTTTTAAACAGCGCAGGGTCTGCGGTGGTGCAAAACTGCTCATACACTGCGGTTGGCAAAAAAGCATGCGTAATATGCTGCCGGCTGAAAAAAGCAGACAATGCCGGCATATCCAGCTTTATAGCCTGTTCCAGCGGGTAAAGGCAGGCGCCGGCCAGCAGGTAAGGCCATATTTCCCAACCCGCTGCATCGAATCCGATGCTGGAGTAAATAGTGGCGCGTGAGCTATTACCTACATTAAACTGGCGTATATGCCAGCAGCAAAGATTTACCAGTCCTGCATGAGGTACTGCCACACCCTTGGGCTGGCCGGTGGAACCGGATGTGTAGATCACGTAAGCCAGCTTGCTGTTCTCAGGCACAGGCAGCGGGCTGCCGGCCGGCAACTCATTCAGCCATGCCGCTGATAATAGGAGGGATTGCGTTTGCTCCGGCTGAAGCTGATCCGTCAGCTGCGCATTTTCGATCAATACCAGGCTTGCCTCCGTATCGTTCAATATAAAATGTATGCGGCTGGCCGGCATATCCGGCTCTATTGGCACGTAAGCCGCTCCTGTTTTCATAATACCCAGCATAGCTGCCAGCAATAAGGGCGATGGCTTCATCAGTATGCCTACATATTTACCTTCAACAATACCGTAAGTATTCCGGAGGTAAACGGCCAGCTTATTGGCAGCCTGGTTCAGCTCTTTATAGGTGTAGCTGAGCTCTCCCATGCTTACCGCAGTATGGTCAGGATAAATAGCTGCCTGCGCTGCAAATAAAGTGGCCGCTGTTTTATCATGCGGGTAAGGCCGGTGTGTATTATTAAAGGTTTGTAATAGCTGCTCATGTTCCGCAGTATCCAGGAAATCCTGCTCCAGCACAGGCTTTTCGGGACTGGCAGTTAAAATGCCTGCCAGCTGCACCACATGCCTGCATAATCCCTGCAGAAAACGTTCGCTGAACAGGTCCGTGTTATATTCTATGGTCAGCTCTATGCCATCTGTGGTTTCTACAAAGCTAAAGGTCAGATCATATTTGCTGATAGCCGTATCCACATGATAGGTATTGATCTGCATATCCTGTACCGTATCCGTATTCCAGCGCGGGGTGCTGTTCTGCAACACCACTACGGCATCAAAAAGCGGGTGGCGGCTCATATCCCGTTTTACTGCCAGCTCTTCTACCAGCAAATCAAACGGATAAACCTGGTGCTCGTATGCCTGCAGGGTAAGGTCCCTTACCTGCTGCAAGATGGTTTTGAAGGATTGCCCGCCGCTCATCCTGTTGCGCAGCGCCAGCATATTTACATAAAACCCTGACTGGTTATCCAGGTCCGGGTGGTCCCTGCCTGCTACCGGCGTACCCAGGATCATATCTTCCTGGCCGCTGTAGCGGTGCAGCAGCACATATACTACTGATAGCAGCGTCATAAAAAGACTGGCGCCTTCTTTCTGTCCCAGGCTGCTTAAAGCCAGCGCCAGCTGCTGATCCAGCTTTTCATGCACCGTTTTGCCATTATAGGTTTTGATCAGGGGGCGGGCATGCTGCAAAGGCATTTCCAGTACAGGTATTTCTCCTGAAAAAGTATGTAGCCAAAAATTACGGTGGGCTGTCATCTTCTCTTTACCCAACGCCTGGTGCTGCCATACCGCATAATCCTTATACTGCATGCGTAATGGCGGCAAAGCCGGTGTAGTGCCCTGCCTGAAGGCTTCATACAAAATAGTAAGCTCTTTCATCAGGATGTCTACAGACCAGGCATCCGATACAATGTGATGCATGGTTAGCAGGAACAGGCAGCTTGTATCGCTCACGCGGATCAAAGCACCCCGGATCAGTGGCGCGGCCTTCAGGTCAAAAGGAGTGGCTGCATCCTGTTCTGCTGCGTGGATAGCAGCTGTTTCGGGGTTGGGATCATTACGTACATCAATAACCGTTAGCCCCATATGATAACTGCCGGTTGCTGCGATCACCTGCCGCGGCTCGCCGCTGCTTTCAGTGAAGATGGTTCTCAACACTTCATGCCGGCTCACCAATTCCTGCAATGCTTTTTCCAGGGCAGCGGTATCCGGCGTGCCGGTAAAACGGAACACCGCCGGCATGTTGTAGGCATAGCTGCCCTGCCCCATTCTTTCCAGCAGCCATAACCTGCGCTGCGCATGGGAAAGCGGGTAATGTGCAGCTGTAGGAGCCAGCGGTATGGGCTCATATTTACGGGGTGCTTCCCTCGCAATTACCGGCGCCAGCTGTTCAATTGTAGGATATGTGAAAATAGTCTTCAGCTCTATCTTCACGTTCAAATGCTTATAGATCTCAAATACCAGCTGTGTGCCGCGCAGGGAGTGGCCGCCAATGGCAAAGAAATTATCTGTAATGCCTACCCTGGGCAAGTCCAACACCTGCTGCCATATTTGTACCAGCGCCGTTTCTGTTTCATTCCGCGGCGCCGCATATTGTTCATTCAACAGGTTTTGATCCCCCGGTGCAGGTAATGCAGCCCGGTCTATTTTCCCATTGGCCGTTACCGGAAATTCCGGCAGCGCAACAAAGGACGCCGGTATCATATATTCCGGCAACCGCCCTGCCAGGTGAGCTCTCAGCTCATCCAGCGGCGGCGCTGCCTTGCTTACAATATAGGCTACCAGCTGTGCTGCGCCTTCCTTATCTTTCCGGCTTATTACCAGTGCAGCATCAATGGCGGAGTGCTGTAACAGCGCCGCCTCTATTTCCCCGGGTTCTATGCGGAAACCACGGATCTTGATCTGCAGATCCTTTCTGCCTTTATAGATCACTTCACCGTTAGGCAGCATCATACCCAGATCACCGGAACAGTATAACCGTTTGCCCTCTTTAAAAGGATGCGGTATAAATTTCAGCGCATTTAATGCTTCACTGTTATGATAGCCCTGCGCCACACCGGTACCGCCTACCACTATTTCGCCAATAGTGCCCACCGGCTTTAGCTGGTGGTATTCGTCCATAATATACACTTCCATGTTGGGCAATGGAATACCGATATTACTTTCACCGGAGCTTACCTCTGCTGCTGTTATCTGCTTAAATGTAACATGTACTGTGGTTTCTGTGATACCGTACATGTTAATGGGTATTGCTGCGGGATACTGGCGGCACCAGGGTTCCAGCATTTTGGGGTTCAGCGCTTCACCACAAAAGATCACGTAACGCAGCGCAAACGGCAATGGCTCTCTGTGCTTTAATACTTCCAGCAATGTGCTGAATGCCGATGGCACCTGCGCCAGAACAGTGATATTCTCTTTCACCAGCAGCTGTATAACTGCTTCCTGGTCACGGGTAGTTGCTTTGGGTACAATTACCAGACGCGCGCCACATAACAGCGCGCCAAATATTTCCCATACTGTTACGTCAAAGTTGATATTGTGGAACAGCGTCCAGCTGTCGTTTGTATTAAACTCAAAGTAATTCCGGCCTGCCAGTATCAGGTTTATTACGCTGTTATGTGCCACCAGCACACTTTTGGGCTGGCCGGTAGTGCCGGATGTAAAGATCACGTAAGCGGTATCTTCCGGCTGGCTGGCCTGCGGCAGGTCTGTTACCGGCTGTGCTGCCAGATCATTTTCCTGCAGCTGCTCCCAGCTAATGCTGTTATAGCCTTCCAGGTTATAGGTTGCAACCGCCTCCCGGTTATCCAGGATCACCAGCGATGCTGCAATATTATCCAGGCAATAGTGGATCCTGCCGGCCGGATGCTCTTCATTTAGCGGCACGTAACAGGCGCCGGCCTTTAGTACGCCCAGTATGCTTACAAGCATATTCACGGAGCGCTGCTGCAGAATGCCCACTTTTGCATGCCGGCCAATACCACAGCTGTTTACCAGGTAATGGGCTAAACGGTTACTTTGCTCATTCAACTGCCGGTAGGTGAATGAAACACCATCAAATGTTGCAGCAATATTACCAGGTGTTGAAGCGGCCTGTTTCTCAAAAGCAGTAGCCAGCGTTTCTGATACCGGGTAAGGCACCGGCGCAGGATTGAAAACATTGATCAGCCGGTCTTTTTCATTTACATCCAGGTAATTGATCATTGCCAGCGGCTGCTCCGGCTGCTGCAGCAGGGCTGCTATCAGCGCCTCAAAATGCCGGGCCATACGCTGTATACGTTCTTCACGGAACAGGTCTGTATTGTATTCTATCTCTGCGTGAATACCTTCGGCCGTTTCCGTAAAACGGAACAGCAGATCGTATTTACTGCCCTGCATAGCTATTTCATGCAGTGAAGCTGTAATGCCTTCCATTACCGGGATCTCATTTTCATGCTGCGCATGCGCCAGCACCATCATCACATCAAACAAAGGCGCACGGCTCTGATCCCGCTGCAGCGGCAGCTGATCCACCAGCAGATCAAACGGGTACATGGCATGCTGGTAGGCTTCCAGCGTACTTTTCCGGATATTTTCCAGGAAAGCGGAAAAACCATCCTTACCATTTACCTGGTTACGCAGGGCCAGGGTATTCACATAATAACCTATCTGGTCTTCCAGGTCTTTGTGATTGCGGCCTGCTTCAGGGCTGCCAATCACAATATCTTCCTGCCCGGTATAACGGTATAATAAAGTATGTAATGCTGCGAGCAGGGTCATAAAAAGGCTGGCGCCATGGCGGCGGCCCAGCTGCTCCAGCTCACTGCTGTTGTGCAATCCCAGGTTAAACTGCAGGGTGCGGCCCTGGTAACGGTTCACTGCCGGACGTGTAAAATCAGTTGCCAGGTCCAGCACCGGTAATTCACCGGCAAAACGCTTTAACCAGTAGCGGCGGTGGTCCTGCTCCCATTCGCGCTGCAGCTGTTGTTGCTGCCACAAGGTATAGTCCTTATACTGTATGCGTAACGGCGTGTATGCATAGGAGGTACCGGCAACCAGCGAAGCGTAGTTATGTAACAGCTCCTTTACCATCACCTGCATTGACCATTCATCGCAGATAATATGGTGCATGCCGAAAAAGAACAGGTGCGTATCTGCATCCAGCTTCACCAGCCGGGCACGTAATAAAGGACATTGCTTCAGGTCAAAGGGCGTATTGATGGTGGCGGCACCTATTTCTTCCGCCAGCTGCTCTTTGCCGGTTTGCCCGGATATATCAGTAAAGGTTATATGAAAATTGATGGCGGTAATATCTCTCACCTGCTGCCGGGGCTCACCTGCAATAATATCAAAACGGGTACGTAATATTTCGTGCCGTTTTATCAACATTACAAAGGCCTGTTCCAGCGCGGCGGCATTCAACATCCCGCGAAAGCGATAACCGGCGCCGGTACAGTAGGCGCTGCCTGCCTGCCCGCTTTGCTCCAGCAGCCATAATCTCTTTTGTGCATGGGATAGCGGATAATCATCTGCCGGTGCAACCACTGCAATTCCTTCATAAGCCTGCGGCGCTGCAGCCGCAATCACAGCTGCCAGCTCCCGTACCGTGGGATAACGGAAAAGTACAGACTGTTCCACACTCACGCCAAACACTTCTGCAATACGCGATACCACGCGCATGGCCTTCAGGGAATGGCCGCCTGCTTCAAAGAAATTATCTGTTACACCGATGGCGGCTATATTCAACACTTCTTTCCAGATATGCAGCAGCTGCGTTTCCAGTACGCCGTCGGGCGCCTCCATTCCCATTCCGGCTATTTCCGGCTCTGGCAGCTGATGGCGGTCTACCTTACCATTGCTGTTCACCGGCAAAGCCTCCATCCATACAAAAGCGGCAGGCACCATATAAGCAGGCAGCACCTGTTTCAGCCGGCGCTGTAATTCGTTTGGGGATAGCTGCCCGCCTGCGGCCGGCACCAGGTAAGCTGCCAGCTGCTTATTACTTTCCGAACCGGTTGTTACTACTACGCACTGCGCTATTTCCGGCTGGCGGAGCAACGCATTTTCCACTTCTCCCGGCTCTACGCGGAACCCTCTTATTTTTACCTGCCCGTCATTTCTGCCTGCAAAGGCAATATTGCCATCGGGTAGCTGATAACCCAGATCGCCGGTGCGGTAATACCTGCCGGCCGGCAGCAAAGAGCCCTGCATTTCCACGAACCGTTCTGCTGTCAGCTCATCCCGACGGAAGTAACCCCGTGCCAAGCCGCTGCCGCCTACATAGATCTCACCGGTAATGCCGGCCGGACATACCTGACCGTTGCTATCCAACACAAATGCACTGCGGTGCTCCAGCGGGATGCCGATGGGCACACCTGCTGCGTTTATGGTATCAATGTGGTAGGTCAATGAAAAAGTGGTATTCTCCGTGGGGCCGTACCCGTTAATAACCTCCATGCCGGGATACCTTTGTTTTAACAGCGTTATATGCCGCGGTGATAATTTGTCACCCCCAACCAGCACCTGCTGCAAACCTTCAAAAATACCCGGGTCAATATCCACCAGCTGATTAAACCAACCCACAGTAAACCACATGATGTTTACGTAATGCGTTCTTATTTCCTGCGCCAGCTGTTTTACATTCAGTAATGTATCATCACTGCATAATACCAGCTGCCCGCCATTCAGCAGCATACCCCAATATTCAAAGGTAGCCGCATCAAAAGCAGGGGAACCAGACGCCAGCAGCACACAATCCGCATTCAGCTGCACATAACTTATATGTTTAACCAGGCTTATTACTGAACGGTGCTCTACCATCACACCCTTGGGATACCCGGTTGAGCCGGAGGTATACATTACATAGGCCAGCTGTTGCGGGGCAACAGGTATGGCCAGGTTCATTGCCGGCATTTCTGCAATCGCCGCTGCATGCCCGTCCAACAGCACGTATTCAACATTATCTTCAAGGGGAAGCTCCTGCGCGGCTGTAGTGATCAGCAGGGCGGCGGCTGTATCACGGATAATAAATGCAGCCCTGTCATGTGTGTAACCTGCATCTATGGGCACATAAGCGCCGCCTGCTTTTAGTATAGCCAGTATGGCAATGATCAGCTCCGGTGAGCGTTCCAGGCATACCGGCACCAGTGTTTCCTTATCAACACCTTTCTTTTTAAGGTAATGAGCCAGCTTATTTGCCCTTTCATTTAAATCCTGGTAAGTAAGCTGCTGGTTGCCATATATAACTGCACGTGCGTGGGGGGTAGCCACGGCCTGCTGCTCAAAACAACCTGCAATATCCTGCAAGGGATAATAACTGTGCGTACGGTCAAGCTGCTGCACCAGCTTACGCTCTGCATCATCCATAAACACAATGGAGGAAAGCGTTTGCTCCGGTGCTGCTATTACCGACTGCAGCAGCTGCACATAATGGCGCTGCATGCGGCTTATGCGCTCCGTTGTAAAAATATCCGTATTGTATTCTATTTCCCCATCCATGCCCTCTGCTGTTTCTGTGAAGCGGAACAGCAGGTCGTAACGGCTTATTTTCCAGTCAGGGTCATAGCTGTCTATTGTTAACCCCGGCAGCCCATCTGCAGGTAAGGTGTTCACGTGCTGTAACACCAGCATTACATCAAATAACGGCGAACGGCTTGCATCCCTTTGCAGCGACAGCTCTTCCACCAGTTTTTCAAACGGGTAGTCTGCGTGCCGGTATGCTTCCAGTGTATGTGTTTTCACCTGTTCCAGCAGATCCAGGAAGCTGCCTGCTGCATTGATGTTTGTGCGCAGGGCCAGCGTGTTGGCATAATAACCCACCTGGTTTTCCAGGTCCTTATGGCTGCGGCCTGATTCAGGAGCGCCTATTATTATATCCGGCTGCCCGGTATAGCGGTACAACAATGTTTTTACAACCGCCATTAATGTCATAAACAAGCTGGCACCGCAGGTATGGCCCAGCTGCAACAATGCTTCTTTTGTATCACCATCCAGTGAAAAGCGTACTACATCACCTGCATAGCTTTTAACTGCAGGGCGCACCTTATCTGCCGGTAATTCCAGCACAGGTACCTCCCCTGAAAATTCATTCAGCCAGAACTCACGCTGCGCCTGCACCGTAGCCGTTTGCAGCTGCCATACGGCATAGTCACGGTATTGGATCCGTAAAGCCGGGCGCACAGGTATTGAGCTGTTCACATACGCTGTATAATCTTCCATTACCTCCTTTAACAGTATGTTCATGGACCAGCCGTCACATACCAGGTGGTTAAGGGTTAATAACAGCAGGTGCTCTGCCGCTAAAAAGCGCAGTAATGTAACCCGCAGCAAACAACCTTCAGACAATTCAAAAGGCTGGTCTGCAGCAGCGGCAGCCAGGCCGGCCGCCATAACTTCCTTACCGGCTGCAGCGGATATATCATTTACGGTTATATGAAAGTTAACTTCCGCCGCAGGCATGATCTCCTGCACAGCCATGCCACTCCGCATCAGAAAGCGGGTGCGTAATATTTCGTGTCTTGCTATTAAACTGTTGAATGCTTTTTCCAGCGCGGGAATTTGCAGGCTGCCTTTTATACGGAAGCCCCAGCCTACCTGGTAAGCGGCATTGGACCGCTCGTTTTGCTGCAGCAGCCACAAACGTTGCTGGGCGCCTGACAGCGGGTAACTGGCTGCGGCGGGTGCAACGGGGATACTATCCTCCTGCTGCGGATGTTTGCCGGAAATAAGGGCAGCCAGCTCCCGTACGGTAGGATAATTAAAGATATCCTGCAGGTTCAGCTTCACCTGCATACTATCCTGTATCATTAACAGCAACCTGGTGGCATTCAGGCTATGGCCGCCTGCGGCGAAGAAATTACTGTTCACCCCCACCTCTTTTGTTTCCAGGATGGTATACCATAGCTGCAGCAGTATTTCCTCCGCTGCATTGGCGGGTGGCGCCATCTGGCGCTGCCGGTCTGCTTCCCGCAGCCTTGCCAGCATAGCATTCCTGTCTGCCTTACCATTTGCATTCAGTAACATTTCCGGGAAATATACCAGCCGTACCGGTACCATATATTCCGGTAATGTTTCCTGCAGCTTTTGTTTCAAAGTACGCTCACTGTATTCCTGTCCTGTATAAATGGCTATCAGCTGCTCTTTTACTGCATCGCCCGTCAGTATCTCCACCTGCTCAATACCGGTTATATCTTTTAATGCAGCTACGATCTCTTCCGGTTCAATACGTATACCCCGTATTTTCACCTGCTGGTCTTTACGGCCCCAGTAAAGGATAGTACCATCGGGCATATAGCTGCCTGTATCACCGGTGTGGTACATACGTTCGCCCGCAGCAAAGGGATTGGGCAAAAACTTCTGCGCCTGCTGCGCTTCATCAAATATGTACCCTTTTGTTACCAGCTTTCCGCCAACATAGATATAACCTCTTGCACCAACAGGTACAGGAAGCATATCCTCATCCAGTATGTATACTGTTACATTATCAACCGGTCGGCCAATGGGCACTTTGCCGCCGTTGCCGCTCCCCAGCGTATAAATACTGGTAGTAGCAGTACACTCCGTACACCCGTACAGGTTATACATGCGTAAAGGCAGGTCATAGGTATGTTTCAGCGCTTCCCCGGAAAGTATAACGGACCGTAAGGCTTTCAATGCCGTAATGTCTGTTTGCCGGATGAACTGCTCAAATACAGAAGGTACAAACTGCAGTATGGTAACGCCGGTTTCCCGCAGCCAGGCGTGCATAGCAGCATTGTCTTTATTGATCGCGTCATAGGGGCGCAGGCAAACCGCACTTTTACCAAAGGTGAGCGGAAATAACAGCTCCAGGTGGCAATCCGTAAAGCTAAGGGCTGTTTTTTGTGCAAGCACATCTTCCGGGCGGAAATCCATATAAGCGCCAAACCAGCGGAAATGATGCCATAGGTTGGCATGCGTTACGGCAGCGGCCTTCGGCAAACCGGTGCTTCCGGAGGTATATTGTATGAAAGCAATGTCTGAATCAACGGCTTCAGGAAGCGGCGTATCTGCATATTGCAATTCCGCCCACAAGGGTACTTCCATTTGCTGTATATCAACGCCGGTTTGCATGCTGCTGCCGCTTGCTGTAAGCAGCAGCTTTGCCCCACTGTTCTGCAGCATATACTCCACTCTTCCCGCAGGAACAGCACTATCTATCAGCAGCACGGCTGCGCGGCATTTTAATATTGCCAGTATAACCACTATCAGCTCCGGCGATGACTGCAGCTTTACGCCTGCTACGTTACCCGGCTGTAATGCATACCTGTTCAGCAACAGCCCGGCCAGCGCATTGGCCCTGGCATGCAAATCACCATAAGTATATCTGCCGCCTGCGGCTATAACAGCGGTACGGTCAGGAAAACCTGCCGCTGTTTCATCGAATAAGGTAGTAATAGCTGCCGGGGCACCTTTCGTAGCAGTATCATTGAAACCGTAGATAATCTGCCGGTTTTCATCAGCAGTTAAAGCTGTTATTTCGCTTGCCTGCCGGCCAGGGTTTTCCAGCATAGCTGCTGCAATTTGCAGCAAGCCCGCAGCCATGCCAGGCATATAAGCAGCCAAACCGGTGTTCCTGCCGGAAAAAGTTAGCTGGTATGCTTTGTTATCTTCAGCGTGCTCAATGCACACACACAATTCACACTCCTCCATAACCACCGCTGTATGCTGTATTGAACGGTCAGTTAATGCTATGCGGAACAGGCTATGCGTATACAGGCGGTTATTTAGTGTAAGCTGCTGCAGCAGTGCCCTGTAAGGATAGTCCTGGTGTTGTATGGCTTCCCGTACATTATTCCGGCATTGTTCCAGCAGCTGTTTTACAGGAGTATGTTTTGCAAACTGCCGGCGCAGGAATAAGATATTCTCATCTGCATTCCCTTCAGATCTGAACATACCGGTGCATACCAGGATATCAGCAGTACGGGTATACTTATAGGCTAACAGGTTCAGCGCAGCCAGGAAAAAAGTATACCTCCCCAGCGGCTTATTACCGGTAAGGTCTGCCACGGCTTTTGCCAGCGCAGCCGGTACCGGCACACTATAAGTATGCAGCACATTTTCTTTTTCAGCGGATAAACCAGCTACCAGGTCCATAGCAGGCAAGCTGCCAGACAGCTGTTTCATCCAGTATTTTTCAGACAGGATGCCGGTATCATTTTGGGCAATCATGGCGGGGCTGATTAGACGTTAGAAATTAAATTCAAAATCATCTGCGGCAACTGCTGCGTTCTCACTTAAGGGGTATGCAGCCAGCTGCTTATTGGAGTCCTGTAATACCCTGGCAGCCAGTATTTCCAGCTCTTTTACCAGCAGCTGCATACTTTCCTCACGAAAAATATCTGCATTATATTCCAGGGCAAACAACAGCTCATCGTTCATTCGTGTGGCATACAGCCATATATCATGGCGCGCTGTTTTTAAACGGCCCATGGCAGCCGCCAGCGGATCGTTCTCCTTCAGCACACTTATCTCTACATTTTCCTGTAATAACAGGTTATCCGTATCCATCCAGGTATTTAAGCTAAAGCCAATATCAAATAATGCAGATCTGTCAGGCAGGCGTTCCAGCTGCAGGTCTGTTATCAGCTGGTCAAAAGGATAGAACTGATGTTCCAGCGCTTCCAGCACATGGGTTCTTACCTGCTGCAAGAGTGTTGCAAACGTATCTTCCGGATGCAGCCTGCTAAGCAGTGCCAGGGTATTGATATACATGCCGGCCTGGTGCTTCAGCTCAGGATGCTCGCGGCCACTCACGGTAGTTCCAACAGTAATATCATACTGCCCGGTATACCGGAATAACAGCAATTTAAAAATGGACAACAGCACCATATACAGTGTGGCGTTATGTTGCTGTCCCAGGGTTGTTAATGCATCGCAGGTTTCCGGCGCCCACCTGAAATAAATGGTATGGCCTTTATACGATTGGGCCGCGGGCCGTGCGTGATCCAATGGAAAATCCATACGCTCCGGCAGGTTGCTGAACACCGACATCCAGTAGCTGCGATGCTGCTGCATGTCAGCGCTTTGCAATAAAGCATGGTGCCATAAAGCGTAATCTTTATACTGTATATCCAGCACCGGCAGGCTGTCCGCAGGCACATTCACCTGTACCCTGTATAGCTGCTGCAGGTCCTGCATTAGTATGGGAATAGACATACCATCTGCAATAATGTGGTGCAGGTTGAAGAGAAAAACATATTGCTGTGCGGCCAATTTCAGCAGCCTTACCCGCAGCAGCGGGCCGCGCAGGAGGTCAAAGGACAGTGCGGCATCCAGGGAGGCCAATCCGGCTGCTGCAAGATCCGGTTCAGCGTGCGCACTGATGTCCGTGTAAACATATGGAAGCTCAAAATCGCCTAAGGCAATTACCTGCTGCCGCGGCTCATTATTTACCAGCACCAAACGGGTACGCAGCACTTCATGCCGGGCTACCAATGCCTGTAAAGCCTTTTCCAGCGCCGGTACTGCCAGCTCCCCGCTTATGCGGTATACGCCCGCAATATTATTTATAGCACTGCTGCCATCATACTGTTCCTGTATCCATAACCGCTGCTGCGCATGCGATAGGGGATAGTCTGCAGCCAATGGCGCAGGTTCAATGCGGCTGTAGGACTCTCCCGCCGCCCCGCTTAACAGCGCCGCCAGCTTTTCCACCGTAGGGTGATTGAACAATTCGCTCATCGCTACGTTCAGCTGTAGTTTTTTATAGATCAGGGCTATTACCTGTACAGCTTTAAGGCTATCGCCCCTTAGCTCAAAAAAGTTATCACCGGCATGTGTAATGCTGCATTGCAGTACTTCTTCCCAGATAGCGGCTACCTGCTGCTCCATACCAGACTCCGGCCGGCGGCGCCTGTTTTGCAGGCGGCCGTTTGCGCTTACCTGCAGCAAAGCATTGTAGTCAGGCGTGCCATCCGTTAAAAGCGGCAGCTCCGGCAATATAATAACGGAAAAGGGCATTGCTTTTAAATGACGTGTAATTGTGTCCGTTATTACCTGCTGCAGTGAGGGCGCTGCTGTTGCGGCGGCACAAATTACTTTAAGGCTCCTTTTATAAGACAGGTCTGCACGCCGGCTGCCAATGAGCGGATTAGCCCCATCCAGTCCCACCAGCAGCTGCCGGCTACCGGATTGCAGGCAGGCCAGCAGGGAATGCATAGCCTGTGCAGGTGTTATAATACAATATCCCTTGGCGCGGGCGGCATGCTGCATATGTGCTTCTTCACCCATGCCCGCACCTTTCCACATGCTCCAGTTAATGCTTTGCGTACTTAATCCTTTTGCGGCGCCCTTTAACAAAACATGATCCATCGCGCAACAGGCGGCTGCATAAGGCGCGGCGCCGGTGGCCCCGAAAACTGCATTTACGGAAGAATAGGCCACCATAAAAGCGGCGGTATGTTGCTGTAATAATGTCATTAGCGCCTGCGCACCGGCTACTTTTGCATGGAATACCGCTGCAAAGCTTTTTCCCGGATCGTCCAGCTCCGCCACGGGCTGCCAGCTGTTACCAGCTATTCCTGCCAGGTGGAAAATACCATCCAGGCTGCAATTCCAGTTAGCGGTAACACCGGCTATCACATCCTGTATGGCAGCTGCATCTGTTATTGGCAGCCGGCAATAGGTAACTGTACCACCGCTATCCAGGGCCAGCTGCTGCAGCGTCCTGTAATTTGCAGCACGTTCATGATCCGCACCGTGTAATACCATAGCCGCAGCTGTGCTGCCGGTGATAATTAACCTGGCCTGGTATTGCTGCAATAACAGGCTGCAGAGCTGCGTGCCTAAAACGCCCAATCCGCCGGTTACCAGGTAACAACCGTTTGTTTTTAGCTGCAAAGGCGACGTAGCAGCTGCATTTTTATGCATGGTTATCCGCAGCTCCCATCTGTGTCCATTGCGGTAAGCAATGCTGCCTGCCTGTTTGCTGCAGCTCAGTTCGCGGTGAACGATATGGGGCAGCTCAGTCGCACCGGCATCAATATCTGTGTGTTTAAAAATAATATCCGGGTGTTCCTGCTGCAGCGACATCATTAACCCGTGTAAAGCAGCTCTTTCGATCACCGGCTCGTCGTGCGCCAGCACCTGCTGCGCCTGGACGGTCAGCAGCATATAAACAGCAGGCAAAACATTTTGTGCGGAGAATGCCTTCCATAAGGCAGCCATCTGCCAGCAAGCCTGGTGGGCATTACCTGCCTCTGCTGCCTGATCTGCTGCTCCTGCATGCCAGGCATCTATAATTACATCAGGGAAAAGCGCATCCTGCTGCAAAGCAGCGGCCAGCTGCGCATATCCGGCAATATCTGCGAAGTTCAGTGAAAGCTGTGTATAACCCGTACGGGCAAACGCTGCTCCACTGGTTACATAAATGATAATGGCATCCGGGTACTGTTTGCTGAAAGATTGCTCCCAGCTATTATCCTGGCTGAGCACCAGTATACAACGGGGTATAAAAAACACTGCAGGTTCAATATTACTCCGCATCCATACTTTTTCATAAAACCAGCCGGGGATCAGCTTATCCTGTTTACCCATACGGATATCGAGGTCCCTGATCACCTGGTTGAATGTACCTTCCTCAAACATTTTCCTCAGTGCATTCCGTTGGATCTTACCGCTGGTGGTGCGTGGGAATATATTCCTGCTAACGGGTATCACATATTGCGGCGCTATGCCAAGATCCGCCGAAACAGCCGCCTGTATAGCCTGTATGGTATCCGGCCAGGTGCTTTCATCGGAAGATGCAGGGCAAAAACCGATCAGCAGCGCTTCCGTGCCCCCGGCAGTATCGGTTACCGCACAGGCGCCTGAATAAGTAGGCACTACACCGGGTACCCTGTTCACCACATCTTCAATGGCATAACAATAATGGTTCACCCCGCGGATAATGATCATTTCTTTTTCACGGCCGCATACCACCAGCTCATCCTGCCATACAAATCCCAGGTCGCCGGTTTTGTACCAGCCATCTGCTGTAAGCAACGCGCGGTTTTCCTCATCATTATGCAGGTAACCGGGTGTAACGCTGTTTGCATGAATCTGGATACGGCCGGTTACCCCGCAGGCCACTACCCTGTCCTCCTCATCTGTTATGCGTACAATGCTGCCCGGACGGGGTTTTCCAACACTTATAAACTGGTGCGCATCCTGGTCATCTGCTGTAGTGAAAACCTGGCGGCCACTGAAACCTCTTTTAATATAACATACGCTTTCTTCCGTATCAAAGGCATGTTGGTGTGTAATGCCGGTACAGGTTTCAGCCATACCATAACCCGGTTGTATACACGCAGCCTGTAATCCAAAAGCGGCCGTTTGCTCAAGGAAAGCCTTGATCACCGGCAGGGTTACCTGCTCACCTGCATTCAGCAGGTAGCGGATGCTGCGCAGGTTCCGGCTTTGCTGCCTGCCCGCTGTACGCAAGGCATCTGTTACCAGCTTAAATCCAAAATTAGGCGACCATGCGTGCGTAACACCATATTTTTCTATACAGTCCAACCATGCGAGCGGCCTGCCCAGGAACACCGCAGCGGGCAGCTGCACCTGCCGGATGCCTAAAAAAACATCTCTTATATGATAAGCCAGCAAAGCGGCTACGTGATCAAAAGGGATCCAGTTCAGGCTAACATCTGACGATGAAAAGCCATTAAAGGCGCGCATACCGTATACATGGTCTGCCACACCGCGATGTGTTATGGTAATGCATTTAGCCGTACCGGTGCTGCCGGAGCTCAGCTGGTAAAATGCGGCAGCATTTCCGGCGGGTGTATGCAGCCGTGCATCATTTTCGTTTGCTGCGATAGCTTCCACGCAGATCACCTCCTTTACATTCCAGCCGGCAGTAACCGTTTGCAGGGACTGCTGCAACGCCTGTTCTGTAATGATCACCGGCAGCTGCAACAGGGTGCACACGCCTGCCAGCTTCTTCACCACTGCATTTTCAGTATCGTACACCGGCGGCACAGCAACGGTAACAGGTATCATCCCGCCCAGTATGCAGGCCCAGAATGCCGCGAAATATTTTCTTGCATCTTCCAACTGTAAGACCACCTGGTCAGCGGGTTGCAGCCCCTTATGCTGCAAGCCTGCCAGCACCTGCTTAGCCTCCTGCAGCAAAGCTGCATAGGACTGGAATACTGCGCCATTATTTGCATCCAGGTAGGTAATGCCATTGCCGGCATATTTTGCGGCTGCCTGCAACAACGCAGCGGGCAAAGTAACAGGTTCGTCCGGCGCTATCTGCAGCACACCGCCATGTAATATGGCAGGCGCCTGTGAAGTGTGTTCGTCCGCCATAACATCCGGCATTTTCTTAGCCGTTGCTAATGGCGCTGTCCTGTTAGCAGCCGGTTGAATATCGTGTATGTGTAACCAGCCATTTTCTTCCGGCTCAGGGCTGCAAATTGCTGCCGCCTGATCTACCAGGCCGGTTTCCAGCACTGCATTTTCCAATACTGCAAGCTGCTGCCTGCTGAATGCGGGTATAGATGACAGCAGCATACGGTTAACGTTTCCGTTAGCTGTAAGCGGCAATACCGGTACTATATTCAGCTTAATCTCATCCAGCACTGCAACAGGTAAAAAGTTAAGCAGTGTTTTATATAGTGTAACAGCTGTTTCACCGGCAGCAGCTACCATATGCGCTACTATGCTATTTTCTACATAGGTAATAGCAGCCGCTTTTATTACCGGCACCCGAAGCAGCTCATTTTCCAGCCAGGGCCGCAGCATCCAGCTGCCATTAATGCTGATCACAACATCATCCGGCGGCAGGCTTACTAACTGACCGCAGGAAGTTAAACGCCCTGCGGCACCTGTATCCAGGTATTGGGCCTGTCCATGGTCAACAACCGCTGTATTTTTCTGCTTTAACAGCAACGCCCCCGTCATATTCTCCTGAACATATATTGTTCCTACAGCGCCCAGGGGTAGCGGGTGCAGGTTATCATCCATAATTATAAACGGAGCTGCGGGCTGCGTATTCTTAGCATTTACCGGTAATACCAATGCTGTCAGCGGAACGGCATCCATTTCCGGTAACTGTTCCAACAGGAAAGTATAAGAACAAAGGAGGCTATCTATGATATCTTTTTCAAAAAGGTCCCGGTTATACATCAGCAATATATGCAGCTGATCCGCGTGTGCGGTGATATTAAAAACCAGATCAAACTGTGTATGGCGTATTTCTGTATGGTATTCGCTTATTTCAAAACCCACATCCCCCTGCGGCCGGCTCACGGCATCCTGCAGCACCAGCATCACATCAAACAAAGCGGACCTGTTTTCCTGCTTATCTGTAACTGCATGTTTTATTATTTCATCAAACGGGTAGTGCTGATGCTGAAAAACCTGCATCACATTTGTTTTTACGGTATTTACCAGCTCTCTGAAGCTACTGCCTGCTGCAATTTGCGAACGCACAGGCAATGTATTGGCATAAAAGCCAACCTGCTGCTCCAGGTCAGGATGCTCGCGGCCGGATACCGGGGAGCCGATCACCAGGTCGGTTTGCCGGGTATACCGGTACAACAGGGCATTTAATGCCGCCAGCAAGGTGATGTACAGGCTGCCGCCGGATTGACGGCTATAGCGTTGCAGCGTTTCCGTTAGTGCTGCATCAAGCTTTACCTCAGCTGTTGCTGCTTCATAGGTTCTTACTGCCTTACGTGCATGGTCAAGCGGCAAGTCAAGTGCCGGTACCGGTACAGCAAACTGTTGCTTCCAGTACTGTGCGCTGCTGCTGTAATAACCTTCTGCAATCCGGCGGTTATGCCATACTGCATAGTCCTTATACTGTATAGCCAAGGCCGGCAATGTTTGCTGCAGGCCGCCTGCATACAGCATTTGCAGTTCGTTCATTAAAATGCCGTCCGACCATCCGTCAGAAATAATATGATGCAGCGAGAGAATAAAAACATGCTGCTGATTATCCAATTGAACGAGCGTAGCACGGAATAAAGGGCCTTTCTCTAAATCAAATGGCGTGTTTTCTTCCTGCCGTATCAAGGCTGCTGCATCAGCATTACTGATAAATGCTATGCCATAAATATCCTGCATAGGATTGATCACCTGCTGCGGAATACCTTCCCTGACTATAAAGGTGGTGCGCAAACTTTCATGACGGGCCACCAATTGTAAAAAGGCCTGTTTAAACTTCTTCACATCCAGTCTGCCTTTCAGTAGCCAGGCTCCATTCATGTTATAAGCGGCCTGCCCTTCTTCATACTGATGCAGGATCCAAAGCCGTTGCTGCGCATGCGACAGCGGATAGCTGTTTTGTTGTGGCGCCGGGGGAATAGGCTCAAATACCGTTTGCGTGCTGCCTGCCAGCGATGCAGCCAGCTGCCGGATATCAGGCTTTGAAAAAATGATACCCAGGTCGGTTTTTATATGCAGATTCTTGTAGATCGCGGTGATCACCCGCAGCGCTTTCAGGGAATGCCCGCCCAGCTCAAAAAAGTTATCTGTTACGCCTACACGGGAAATACCCAGCACCTCCTGCCAGATCTGCTGCAGCTGCGCTTCCAGCGCTGTGGCCGGGGCTTCATATACCTGCTGCTGTAAAGCCACTACCGGGTCGGGCAGCGCCTGGCGGTTTACCTTGCCATGTGCCGTTAACGGAATGTCTGATAGCGGAATAATATAAGCCGGCTCCATCCACACCGGTAGCTGCTGCCGCAGGTAGCTGCGTAAGCCTGCTTCATCTGCTGTATCATTATACACAACGTATAATACCAGCGAAGCTTCACCATTCGCATCCCGGTGCACCTGTACCGTGCAGCCTTTTACGCCTGGGTATTGCAGGGCGGTTTGTTCCAGCTCTGCAGGTTCTATACGGTAACCACGGATCTTTACCTGCTCATCATTGCGGCCGGCATATACCAGCCGGTTATCCATGTCCAGGTAACCCAGGTCGCCCGTGCGGTACATATGCTGGTTAGCACCCAGCAGGTCTGCCACAAAACGGCTGTTTTGTTTTACTGCCGCACTGCCATGATAACCCGCGCCTACACCAGCGCCGCCGATGTATAGCTCACCGGTTACACC
>NZ_FOBB01000019.1 GCF_900109685.1 Chitinophaga rupis
CTCTTTTAAAGTATTAATTGTACTATGGTAGAATGGTAACCTGGCGATAGTGCGTATTCCGCGTTGGGTACTTACGTATTAATTGTACTATGGTAGAATGGTAACGCGAGAATGCCAGTACACGTCATCGATTTCAATCACGTATTAATTGTACTATGGTAGAATGGTAACATTAATACAGATAAGCTGGCTAAGCAAAACAGGCAGTATTAATTGTACTATGGTAGAATGGTAACTTAGTAGACTGTATGCCGTTCAACGCGTTAATACCGTATTAATTGTACTATGATAGAATGGTAACTGGAAAAATACAATGGTAGGATAGTATTTATCTAGTATTAATTGTACTATGGTAGAATGGTAACTATACGGCGCTGATGATTGTATTCCCCCGTATTGTTGTATTAATTGTACTATGGTAGAATGGTAACTGATTAGCTGTTGGTGATGGTGTAACGCAGGGTACCGGTATTAATTGTACTATGGTAGAATGGTAACATGTGGAAACGTTGCATTAAAGCAGGCGCAAACAGTATTAATTGTACTATGGTAGAATGGTAACATTGAACGGATAACGTATAAGGACGTACTGGATATTGTATTAATCGTACTATGGTAGAATGGTAACCTGGTAGAACGTATCCGTATCTTATTTCGTAACTGTATTAATCGTACTATGGTAGAATGGTAACTGCTTTTGCTTCTGCTCTTTAATGAAGATATCAAGTATTAATTGTACTATGGTAGAATGGTAACAGATTGGAGCTACGGAGAAAGAAGGTAACCGCCCTTGTATTAATTGTACTATGGTAGAATGGTAACGGTTCTCATCTCCCAATATAAGAGGCGTATTGCGCTGTATTAATTGTACTATGGTAGAATGGTAACGATATAAACAGCGGCACTATCAGTAGGAATAATATTGTATTAATTGTACTATGGTAGAATGGTAACGTAGTAATCAGGATACGGGCGGCACTTTCTTTTTGCGTATTAATTGTACTATGGTAGAATGGTAACTTATCTCATGAAGCTAAGAATTAACATTATGACCAGTATTAATTGTACTATGGTAGAATGGTAACTCACAGGCAGCAATTACTTCCTGAGCACTGATAGGTATTAATTGAACTATGGTAGAATGGTAACATGGATGCTGTGTGATGACGACAGCGGGCAGGGATAGTATTAATTGTACTATGGTAGAATGGTAACCTGGTGGCGGAAAGACGGTAACATTTGCTGGACTGTATTAATTGTACTATGGTAGAATGGTAACAAGCATTCAAAGATGCCGGCAGGAGTATCGAAAGTATTAATTGTACTATGGTAGAATGGTAACAGGACTTTTCACACATGGAAGTTAAAGACGTAAAAGGTATTAATTGTACTATCATAGAATGGTAACTGCGCAAGGAACTCGCATGCCTGCTTTACTATGCCAGTATTAATTGTACTATCATAGAATGGTAAGGGATTACCAACGTGCATTCAAGAGATGGCGGCAGTGCGTATTACTTGTATTATCGTAGATTAAGCAACCGTTAACGCAACATGATGATGTAAATACCTGGGCTGTTCTGCTTCTTTGATAAGGTAATCTGCTACATCTGCTCTGGAGATCTTGTTTATTTTTACGCCTTTAAATAAGTTACTTATCGCCTTGTAGTTTGATGTTAGTGGCCCATTTGTTAACATTCCAGGTTTCACAAACTCCCAGTTCATAGGGCTTTCAGCGATTATTTCTTCCAAGCGGGTCTTGTCCTTATACTGATCTTTTAAAAAAAGATTGATGACAAGGCGCAGAAAAAAAGTTAAATAACGGGCGCTTTCGCCGGTACCGAAGCCGGTGACTATAATCACTGGTCCCTTGTAATCCAACTCGGATGTGACCATTGATAGGGTTTTGGCCAGGTTGGAAAACAAGGTCGTGCCTTTTTTCTTTTTAGTCCCAACGGTCACGATCACTGCGTCCGTCCCGGCAATAGCTTTTTTAAGATCGTCCGCCGATAACGCAGTACCGGTGATCTTGGTTAAAGACTTATGTTCTGGCAGAGATGTAATATTTCTTGAAAGTCCTTTGATTAAATGCCCCCGCTTCAATGCGGCCTTTACAGTTTCTGCACCTATTCCAGCAGAAGCACCTATGATGGCTATTTTCATTCGTCTGTTTTATTTAGAATCAATTTATTAGTAAAGAAAAATATTGCAACAGGGATTATTTTCAAATCGCATATTCAGTATACATTAAAGTTCACATCAGCACTGCCCAGTTGCTTTTTACTAAACAGTCTATAGAACAGGGCAGTGATCAAAAGGGCTGCAATTCCCTGGCACAGCATAGTTACGGGAGCTCCTATTTGTTGTGAAAGTGTGCTGACCAGTAAGCTTCCCAAGGGTAACATTCCGAAGAACACCAATACAACATAGCCCATTACACGGCCTCTCATCTGAGGATGCGCCTCCATTTGAATGATCGTAATACTTGTGGATATGGGTGTTATGGATCCTAAACCCAGGATCAAGGCAAATGGCAGCGCCAGACGTAGTATTTTCATTTGGGAAAATAGGATCAATCCGACAGCCAATATAGCGATGCTTGCCAGCACAACTTTTCTTAGATCGATGCCGTTGGGCGCTGATGCTATCAGTAATGTACCGGTCAATGCACCAAGACCGATGCTGCTGCTGATATAGCCGTAAGTAGCGGCATTTCCTTTAAACACTACTTTAGCAAAGACCGGTTCCAGCGTATCATAAGGTAAGATCAGCAGACTCAAACAGGCGATAAGCAGAATAATAACGGTGAGCGCAGGCGTTTGCCGGAGATAGCGGAACCCCTCTGCCAATTCGAAAATTACTTTTTTCTTTACGGGAGGCGGCTGGTGCTTCGGAAACTTCATCAGCAGCAGGGAACTGATCACGGCAATGAAACTTATGGCATTTATAATAAAGCAGGTACTTGCACCAAAACGCTGTAAGATCAGTCCCGATAATGCCGGCCCTGTAAGCTTGGCTAAATTTGCCATAGCGGAATTAAGCGAAATAGCGTTGGTCAGATCTGCTTTATCATTGATCATTTCGTGTACGATCGTTTGCCGGGCCGGAACGTCAAGCGCATTAATCACTCCAAGAACAACGCTAAGCGAAAGTATTTCCCATATTACATAATGATTGGTTAAAACTAAAGCTGCAAGAAATACTGCTTGCATCATTGCTGCGATTTGGGTAAAAAGCAAGATCTTATACCGGCTATACCGGTCGGTGATTACGCCACCCAAAATAGAAAGCAGGAATGAGGGAAATAGTTGCGCAAACACGGCCACGCCTATCATGGAAGCGGAATGAGTAAGTGTATAGACAATCCATATAACCGCTGTCTGCTGCATCCATGTACCTATTTGTGATACCGATTGACCAGCGAAGAACAGGGCAAAGTTCCGGTTTTGGAAAGCGCGAAAAGTATGATGTTTTAACATTTGCATCTGTAAAAGCAAATCACTTATTTTTTACAATTGTGACAATCGTGCAGCACTGTAGCCGTCATTGAGCATCCAGTGCGTAAAGGCGGCATATCGCCGGGCAAAATCTTTCGAATCCTTCGACTGTTCCACGTCTTTGGAAAAATTGCGTACAGTCTCAAAATAAGGCATACGCTGGGTCTGATACCGGTTAAGCGCAGCAGGCAGATTGGGTTCTGCCTTTATCGCATTGGTAAGCACCATTACGTCTTCGATACCTAATGCACCGCCGGCCGCGATGTGGGGAGAAAGGCCATGTGCTGCGTCACCAATAAGCGCTACACGCTTTGATACCCAAAAGGGCAGCTCAGGAACATACATGATCTGATTAAACAGGATCTTATCTTCAGGGGTTGACCCGATCAATCTGATAAGCGATTCCCCCCAATTCCCATCATTCAGGTTCTGTGCACGGCGCAAGGCTTCTTCTTTCTTCGTCCCTGTAGGTTCAGCACTATCAAACTGATTAATCATCCAGAACACCTGGTCGCCCGACGTTTTGGCTAGCCCACCCCTGGTACGGTCAGCTCCGACGGTTAGTATCGTATTATTAATTTCCTGACCATTCAAGGGGACAACAGCCCTCCATACATGATGGCCTTTATGCTCCAGCGCGGGATGCCCCGGCAGCATCTGTTGGCGCACTGTAGAGTATACCCCGTCTGCTCCAATTAAAAGGTCGGCATCAAGCGTTTTGCCGTCTGTCAATGTAACCGTTACCTTATTGTCTCCTTCCTCAAAACCTGCCAGTCTGCTGTTTAGTAGTATATTTTCCTGCCCTACCGCATCAGCAAGTATTGTGTTCAATATTGGTCTTGAAAAGAGGGTGAAGGCATAATCTTCAGGATCAAAACCAGCGGCCCGGAAGCGCTGCCCGGAAGCGTCGTAAAACCATGTTTCCAAAGAGGTGCCAATAGAGCGGATCTGCTCACCGACTCCAAGATCGTCAAATACATCCAGTGCATTTTTCCATAAGTTAATAGACGCACCAGCTGCTCTGATCTCTGAAGCCTGTTCAAGCACACATATATCTGCACCCAGATGCCTGAATGCGATTCCAGCTGTCATACCCACTAAGCCGCCTCCTGCGATAACTACCCGAAGCTTTGTGCTTCCCGGATTAATTAAACTATTTGCCATTGCTTTATATTCATTAATGTTACAATCTTCGGATGCAAAGATAGAGGGAGGATTTATCTCAAAATGCCAGAATAACGGGCATTTATATCAGGAATCGCGGATTTTCAATATATTTATACGCTGGCAGCTACTACCCGGTTTCAGCATTGAGGCTGGGGATAAAACAATACTGCTTGTAAAAAATGGCAAAAAGGAAAATTGTGCGTATCCCTGAATTTCGCATGGCCGATCCGGGATCCAGGGGTATCAAGCTTAACAGACTCGATCCCGGTACTGAGGTTTCCGGTGAGCACAGTATTGCCTCTCCTCATCGTGATGACCACTACATGCTGATTGTCGTAGAGCAGGGAAAACTAGGCGGAAATATTGATTTTGAGGAAATCGAGTCAGAGGGACCTTTTCTAATGATTGTGTTTCCCGGACAGGTGCATCTGCTTGCACCGCAAACGCCATTATCCGGCTGGATCATTGATTTTGATCCGGCCATAGTTGATCCACAATTACGAAACGAGCTGGACACCAGGTGTAAAGATCTTTTGCCGATGTACCAATCTCCTTCTGATGCTGCCTTCCAGCAGATTCAAAAATTATTAACTGCAACACAGGTTCTGTATCAGCAGCCTTTGGACACGAAACATAAAGCAATTGCAGCCATATTAACCGGCGTTTTACACATTATAAATGGCCTGGCTTTAAATATTGCGGGAACAGGGAGCCCCAAAAAGGACAGGCCACAACAGATCAAACAGCAATTCCTGACCTTGCTTTACCAGCATTACAGCGAGTGGAAGAAACCCTCCGAATATGCAGAAAAGCTTGCCATTTCTACCGCTCATCTCAATGATACCATGAAGCAGCTCACCGGCAGATCGACAATGTCGGTTATTCAGGAACATTGCGTAATGGAAGCAGAGCGTTTGTTACATTTTACAGATCTAAGTGTAAACGAGATTAGCTACCGCCTTGGTTATCCCAATCCAAGCCACTTTATTGCGATTTTCAGAGCACAAAAAGGTATTACACCTTTGCGGTATCGTGCATCAGTTACCTCATAGAAATGGGCGATCCTCAAAAAATTTCAAATACAAAATGATTTATTAACCCAGTACATAGATCCCGGTCTTGTCTTAGGATCCTAACAGGCTTTGAATAATAAAAGCTCCCGGCCAATGGCCGGGAGCTTATCTTTTACAGGGAAGTATGCGATGGAAATCCGTCGTGTATCAATTCCCTATTTAGTACGGTTTAGGAGGCTCAGCACCTCTGCCATCTGTTTCATTACCTTACGGGTAGCTTCTACATTATCACCTGCTTCTATGAACGATGATCTTAGCGCCAACAAGCTATCCATAATGGTTACAGGTATTGGCGCATACTTTTCGAGAATAGTGAAGATCTCATCTACCTGCGGCGCTGCATAACTATGGATCTTGAACGTATAAGGCGGATCAAGGAAATACAATTTAATCTCGGACATCCGCAGAATATCCTTGTTACTCATTTTCATTTTGCAAAGATACAACTTAAGCACCAGTAGCCGGTTCATGGTAACTGAAGGGCCGGTCCAAAAATAAAAAGTACTTTTAAACCGGCCCCGTTTTCATGACTCTCACGCCATAAAATAATTTAACTACCTATCTCGTACAATCTGCCGTCCACGTACCCGTATTATTTGATACCAGCATCTTTAACGTGCTCGCTGTAACAGTAATACCCGTAATACCATCGCCTATACTAACGTAAGTGTTATCATCTTTCTTCTGGAACTTCACTCCTGTAATATTGGGAATGTTACTTCCAAAATCAAAGGAATAAGAGTCTCCAACCTTAACTACCGTTACACGCCCATCGCTATCAGTAATGGTTTCACTTCCATTATTGAATGTAATGTTCCCATTGTAGGTTCCTACAAAAAAATCGTTGTCTGCCGGGTCATCATCCTTGCTACATCCGATAGAAAAGATCAACGTGGCAATAAGCAAGGCGCCCAGAATTCGCATTAGGTTCTTCATAACTTTTTTAACTGATAAAAAACAAGTACCGTACCAAGTACAGCATGATGTTCACGTATTATAAGATGAAACAACTTGGGGAAGTATATTATAATTGCTAACTGTACAATTAGCGAACTGATTATACAATTAGCGAAAATTTTACCTCAGCAATCAATACGAGTGTGCAAAGCATCATTTTTCCCCATTGCGTAAATCGTTTTCCGCATTTCGCAAACAGCCTCAACGGCTATATTTTAGCTTAGTGCCATTTCTGCGGGAAAGGCCAACAACGTTTTTAAGCGATGAATGGCCTTTTCACACGTATTCAAATACTGGATGGCAACACTGCCACACAGATGTTCAATGTGAAAGATGGTGGATTCCTGTGGGGGTTTGTTAAACTGTAATATCACCGATATGGCGAATGTAAAAAGTGTAAAGCGCTGGTTCCTTGTCCACAAGTGGACCAGCCTTATTTGTACCCTCTTTCTTCTGATGTTATGCCTCACCGGTCTGCCGTTGGTGTTCTATGAGGAAATAGAAGATCTGCAGGGCAAAGCCCAGGCAGCGCCGCCTATGCCGGAAGGCACGCCTATGGCCAGCCTGGACGACATTATCAAAGTAAGCCGGCAACAGCGGCCCAACGATGTAGTACGGTATGTTTACTGGGATGATGAGCAGCCCGATCTTGTAATGCTGAACATGGCCGACTCTATCAATGCCCCGGCAGATGTATACAAGCTGCTGGTATTTGATGCCCGCACGGCAAAAGTATTACAGGCGCCGGAGCCTGATAAGGGTTTCCTGCATATCATGCTGGAACTGCATACGGATATGTTTGCAGGGATCCTGGGGAAATTGTTCCTGGGGTTGATGGGAATATTATTCGTGATAGCCATTATTTCCGGGGTAATGTTATACGGCCCTATCATGCGCCGGTACGACTTCGGCATGATACGCCGCGACCGGTCTACCCGCCTGAAATGGCTGGATATGCATAATATGCTGGGCATCGTAATACTGGCATGGACCTTTGTTGTTGGCATCACCGGTGTTATCAATACCCTGTCTGACGTGGTGCTGGCCATGTGGCAGTCAGGGCAGCTGGCCGAGATGGTAGCGCCCTATAAGGATAAACCGGCCATTACGGGGGAGCTCAGCTCACTGGAAGCTGCCGTAAAAAGATCCTGTGAAGCTGCACCAGGCATGAAACCCCGGCTAGTGGCATTTCCCGGTACTATCTTTACAAGCAAACACCATTATGCGGTGTTTATAAAGGGTAATACGCCTGTAACCTCCCGGTTAATAAAACCTGCGCTGATAGATGCGCAAACCGGGCTGCTAACGGACATCCGGGCTATGCCCTGGTTTGTAAATACCTTGTTCATTGCCGAACCGCTTCATTTCGGGGATTACGGTGGCCTGCCGCTGAAAATAATATGGGCGCTGTTTGACATAGCTACCATTGTTGTGCTGATAAGCGGGTTATATCTGTGGTTTGCACGGCGCAAAGCATCTGAAGCCAGGATTAACAGGATACTACAAAGTGAAGCAGTAACACAGGCTGCACTTTTAAATTAGCATTGATTATGAAAAGTAATTTTTTTCAGCTTTGGGGATGGCCGCTGGTAATGGCCATACTAACCATTTTCGGGCTACTGGCGGCGCTAACGGGAACGGGTGTTTGGCATTGGCTTTCCTGGATAGCGTTAAGTGTGCCGGTGGTTACGATGGTTGTTTTTTTGTTTAAGAAACGTGTGGAGAAGGAATAAGGCCCTGTTTAAAATATGTTCACTGCCATACAAAAAAGAACCCGCCATTCTGGCGGGTTTGCTATTTTGAGGATATAAAGGCCATTAATTAAGCTCTTTTTCTACTTCAACAATAGATGAAGGCAGCTTCTTGAAATAATGTCAGAGGTTACAAATACTCGCTGCAAATGCGTTTGCCTATCTCTGTTAACAAACCTTCATCGATAATGCTTTCACGATAGATGGCATGTGAACAAACCTGGTCATTGGCTACAAACAATATATCCTGACCACCTACCTGCGCGGATATACGGCGAAGCGTTGGTTTTTTCTCTATTGCCAGATAAACATCATATTCGTTTCCCTTATAGGGCACAGTTAATTGTTGCTTTTCCATATAAAATCTATAGCAAAAAAGATACCTAATTCATCAATTTTCATCGATCCATAGACGTTAGCTTCCTTTATACATTAATGCTTTTTATCATTTCACAATCATATCTCACTTATTCATACTATTAATAATTTATAAGCACTTCGGCAATAAATCCTACAACTTCCCGGTGATCTTAAGGTTATTAACAGCAGAGGAAGGTATAATGTTTAGTTTTTTTGAGGAATTATACCGAGAGGCACACACATATAAAAAACATACATTATCTGAATACCCAATGTGGTGATGAAAATTCCCTTTTGCGGTTCCACAAACCTCATGTTTCTAAGACCTTATCAAAACCTCCATAAGGTCGGTTAAACTGACACTAAATGGCAGTCCGCGTTGTCTTGGAAAGTGACTACTCAATTTTTTTATATCCCATATCCTCTTTTCGAACTCCTGTTCAAGCATAGGGTCAATTTCAAAGACTAAGTAAAATTTCTGAGTGGGTTTTGAGGGATAATTAAGTTTTACTAACTCTTCTGCCGAATAAATTCGTGGCCCTTTATCTTTCAACTTAAAAAACAGATTTGCTTGTTTTGTTCTTCCATTATATAACAGCAAGTACTTTGCACCAGCCTCATTACTATTAACAGGCGATGATCCTTTTCTTGTATTATATAATCCTTCTTTTATAATCCAATCAAGATGGTCCTTATTTTTATAATATCCAATTAGTATAAAAACTTCATCTGGAATTAAGGATCTGTTAGAACCATAGGCTTCGGGAAGCAATTCATTCAAATTATTCTTATTAGGAAATTGATGAATGTTATACTCTTTAAGAGCCATCCTTTCCCTTTGCGAAGCTCTATTTAGGAAATGCTCGACAATATTATTCAAAAAAAGTGTTAAAGCATTGCTATCGCCCTTACTGTTAGACGGCTTAATTGCAAATGCTCCTAGGCCTGGCAATATTTCATGAAACCTTCTCTTCTCCTCAATAACATCTCCGGGATAAAGCACATAAGCACCTGCCGTTCTTCTGATAGCATCCCTATAAGCATGCATCTTTAATAAATCTGCCTTTTTATAGGTACCTTGACTTTGCTGCCGTTTCTCCTCTTCTAAGTCTCCATCTGGCTCAAATATTTTATGCAATTCTCGTTTGTATTTGGCATCAAACTGTATGTGCACCATTGATGCTTCCTGCTCTGCTCTTTCTTCTGTTATACCTTGCGGCCAAACGCTAAGTGTATAATCCGGCCTAAAAGGACTTGTCCAGCTACCAGCACTAGGATAGTCTTGTTTTCCACTAAATGTTCTGTTATAGCTAAATCGTATATTAAATTTCCTTGCGGCATGTTCAAAGGTGCCTAATAAAGGAATACACTCTTTTCCTCGTTTTAGTTTTAAGCCCAAGCCATCTGGGGTTGGTTCAATTAAGCTATTAATGTTGGCCGTTTTAATTTTAAAAGCATCCCCAATAGCATCTGTTAATTTAAAAAATACCCAATATTCATATAACATCGCTACGTCCTTTTTACCTCCTTCATATACATCATCTCCTCCATGCCAAATTAGCTTTGCAGCCAAATCAAACATTAACCATGTCCTAAATATTTCTCTATATCCCTCCTTCCGCTGCAGAATAGGACTATTTAAAGGTAATGTATGCAGGGAAGAAACCTCTTTGAAGAGTGTATTACTCAACCAATGATTCAGCTTTTCTTCTAATGCTAATACTTCATCTCTATGTTTACTTTTAACTGTAAGTTTATTTGCAAAATTCCCACAGAAGTAAAGAAAATACGAAAGTGCGTATTTTATAAAGCGATTTTCGGGTGTATCTACTGTTTCTCTTTTATGGTTAATTTTTACTTTCTGCGGGACCGATCCTAGTTTGCTACTTAAAGGATGTGTTGAAGGTAAGGGAATGCGATTAGGCCCATTTATAATCTGTCGCAGCAATTTACCATCAATCCTTTTCACCCCTCTAATATCTTTTTCAACTTCTACCTCTTCCCAGCTCGTAACTGGAGATAACAGTACCTTATAAATTGCGTCATTAAACTCATCGGTATCTAAAATGCCTTTAATAAAGGCAAATCTTTGATACAACGTTCTTGCATCTTCATTAAAGTTAATTGTAAAATATTGAGAAATAGGTGCATTGGGTTGCATTAAAAGTTCTGTACACTTTTCAGCGATCTCCTCAAGCATCTGTTGATAGTCTTGACGATAGTCAATTTTTTCAGACCGAACTTCCAGTTGTAATTCACCACATTGTTTATTATCTCTTAAATTAATTATTGGAATAGTAAGGGTGCCAACATAGTTATTAGGCTTTATCTGACCTAATGACTTCTCTAATTTAGAAGGATATACTACTTTAGGCTCACTTAGCTGATAACCCTGCGTTATTAAATACTCATAGATTCGGCCTTCTTCAAGTTGCACCGTAGCTTCACCATGCTCTTTGGCTTCTAATGGAGTTATTTCATGCAAAGTTCCATGAGTTAACGGAGAAATAGTTATCTCAATTATTTCGTTATTACTTAAAGCTATGGATATAGGCTTATCTAAAGACATAAAATTAGGCTTCAGCATAACTGGTAAAGCTATTCTCCATTAATCGTTGATGCATTCTTTTAATCTTATTAAAGGATATAGGATATTTAATTCTTTCATCATTATCCGCTATTTGAGTTGTAGGAAGCAATAAGTCTTTTACTAAGATTTTCTTCTCCATTTCATCTTCCTCTTTATCGTCCTTTTTACCTTGAACACAAAGCTTCCCTAGCTCTTCTAATGGCTCTTCTAGCTTACGCCTTGATCCATGTAGCTTAGTCAACAATTTTTGCATAACCACTATATCTATAATTTTATTATTCGTCCAATCCTGCATCATTACCTTCACAATAGCTATAAATCGAATAATTTCTGCTGCACTTCTATACCCAAACTCAGCTCCTACTTTTTTAAGTACATCAAAAAAGGCAAGTAGTACTTTATAGACAGCTTGGTCTACCCCTGTAGGCATGCTTCTTTTTGCGATCTCAACAAAATCACTTCCCATTGCTTCACCAGCAGCATCTAAATTTCCCAAATTCACTCCGCTATTAGCGGATTTGAAATAATCCTCCATTTCCTTTCGAGATACACGAAATTCAATAACATTTGCCCTGTCAAGAACTTTAGGGCTAAACATGTAAGTAGTTTCATCAATATTTACTGTACCTATGATAAAAAGATTAGGTGGAAGCGATATACTAGGAGGTGCTTTTAATCCGTGATTACTCTCCCAATCTGTCTCGCCTGGGTGTAAACATATATCTGCACCAGATTCCATAGCGCTTAAGAAATCTGCAAAATATCTCTCTACATGGCTTAAATTCATTTCATCTAGAATAAGAAAATAGGGCTGATTAGGATCCTTAATTGCTCGGAGGATTAAGCTTAAAGCACCATTATCTGGGAAAATATAATTTTGCTTTTCTAAAGCATTGGGAAATCCTAGTAAGGGCTCTCTGTTTGTCCAGTCGGCACCAACGGGAACAATACATACTTGTTCTGTCTTATCCTTACACAGCCAATGAGCAAATGCCTGGGCTAGCTTTGTTTTTCCCGAACCTGAAAGGCCGGTTAAAATAACAAATGGTTTTGTACAAAGTGAGCCAATAAGTCTTTGTACATGGATATTTGAAAAATTTAAATGAGCTGCTTTTAAAGCCTTTATGAATTGTTCGTAATTGAAGGCTATTCTTTGGGGCTTTGGAGAGGTCTTTTCCTTTGCCATTGGGTTTACATTTGTAGGCTGCTGTTCAATACTAAGATCTAGTCTATTATAATAATCAGTGAATGATGCTATATCATTATTTACAAGTGTTAAGTTTAAACCAAAGTCTTCTTGATTAGGATCAATATCATAAACCCTATAAATTCCTGAACTTCCATAGCGATCAGGCTTAGCCGAAAATTTCTCTTGAAAATATTCTTTTATGGTTTGATCGTTCCGATTCCAAGGAATGTCTGGTTTATGTGTTTCACTTACACCAAATGCTAATATTAGAATGTTATATCGCTTATAATATAAATAAACAGGGTAAATTCCTTTTGACACCTTTTGATTTTCCCTTAATAAAGCCAACCATGGTATGCGTGCCGCATTTCCCTTTCCAAAACCGGCCTCGATTCTACAGCCACCGTATGTCCCAGCATAATCTCCTGTTTTGAGATTGGGAGTTGTCTCTTGGGCTTGGTTTAGAAATTTCAGTAGTATGGGAGAAAAATCAAACGCATTTTTTTTTAATATAAGAAATCCATTTTGTTCAAGAAGGTTAAAGCATTCCGTATCTATGCCTCCCTCAAAAGTGTCTCTATCTAATATACTCCCATTCGCAAATAAATTTGCATAAGAAACAACTAGCTTGGGCGGATATCTATTACCCTTATAAAATACGTCATAAGATTTGGAGCTTGCATTTAATGGTATCCCGTCCTTATCAATCTTATCTATAGCTGCCAGTAAGTGTTCTTTGTTGATGTTTTTAGGTATTGCCATCTCGAGGGGGTTAATTTTTCTCTTTTGTTTTGGTTATTTGAGGTTTTAAAATACATTTTTTACCTAAAACGATAAAATCATTAATACAACAAAATTATCAAGTTGATTTTCAAATTATTTCATATTAATAATTCTAACATTGAATAATCCCCCTCTTAACAATACCTTAATCCCCGCTTAACCTACCCCTAACATCTCTTTCCGAAATTCGAAGTACAAAGTTTTAACCATCAATTATATTCTTTCTAACAACCGCATTTTTACAAAATACGCAGGATGACGCAACGGACAGCGCGTTTCCAACTGGAAGAAGAAGCCTATGCCTTTGCTACAATCCCCGCCCCTTATTGTTTGTTTTTTGCTATGTTAACCAGGAAGGGAAGGTTCTCCTTCCTTTTTTGTTTTTACCTACCTTTACACGCTGATACAATGCGTAGCGCTGTATTACATTCATAAAAATCAACACTATTCTTGCTTTTGAATTATGGGAACATCAATCACATGCCCTAATTGCAAACACCAGTTTGTGATGGAAGATGCTTTTGCCGCCGACATTGAAAAGGAAATGCGGGGTAAAATGGAGACCGAGTGGCGCAAACGAATGGAAGGATTACAAGCCGAAAAACAACAGCTGGTACAACAACGCCAGCAGATAGAACTACAGAAACAGGCACAGGAAGAAGAGCTGAATAGACGCCTGCTTGCTGAAAAAGAAAAAATGCAGGAAAGCCTGTCAGACAACATACGTAAGAACCTCAGCGCCGATTTTGAGAACCAGCTGCGAATGCTGCAGCAAACCAACCAGGAGCAGGAAGAGAAGCTGCGGGAGGCCCGCCGCCAGGAGCTAGAGTTCCTCCGCAAGGAACAGGAGCTGCGCAATAAGGAAGAAGCATTGGAAATAGCCATGCAAAGAAAGATCCTGGAAGCACGTAACCAGCTTACAGAAGTGATCCGCAAAGAGGAAACAGAACGCAGCCAGCTAAGGGAATCAGAGTTTCAGCTGCGCATGCGCGAAATGGAAAAACAGCTGGAAGACCAGCGCAAGCTGGCCGAAGAAATGAAACGCCGCGCAGAACAAGGATCTATGCAGCTGCAGGGCGAAGTACAGGAGCTGGTGCTGGAAGAAATGTTAAGGGCCGCCTTCCCTTTTGATGAAGTGATGGAAGTAGGCAAAGGCGTTAGAGGCGCCGACTGTATACAAACCATCCGCAACCAGTTTGGGCAAGACTGCGGTAAGATCATTTATGAAAGCAAACGCACCAAAGATTTTTCCAAAGACTGGGTAGAAAAGCTGAAAGCCGATATGCGCAGCCAGGGTGCGGATGTAGCCATACTGGTCACCCAAACCATGCCTAAGGATATGGACCGCTTTGGCGACCGTGATGGCATATGGATCTGCACCTTTACAGAAGTAAAAGCCCTGGCCATGGTACTGCGGGATGGCGTGGTAAAAGTAGCCGGTGCGCTGAAAAGCCAGGAGAATAAAGGCGATAAAATGCACATGCTGTACAACTACCTTACCAGCAGTGAGTTTGCAGAACAGTGGAAAGCCATCCGTGAAGGCTTCCAGGCCATGAAGCTCTCCATACAAAAAGAAAGGGAAGCCATGGAAAAGCTCTGGAAAGCCCGCGAAAAACAGCTGGAAAAAGTATTGCTGAATGCCGCTCATATCAAAGGTTCCGTAGAAGGTATTGCCGGCACCGATTCCGTAGATCTGAAGCTGCTGGAAGATGCAGCAGACGAGCTGCTGCTGGGCACCGACAACGATAAATAAAAAAAAGAAGGGCTACCATATTATTAATTTATTATTATCTTTAATATATGCAAACCCATCAGAAACAATACGCTACCATCATATTTGACCTGGGCGCCGTGCTTATTGACTGGAATCCGCGGTACCTGTTCAACAAGATCTTTTCCACCCCGGCGGAAACGGAACATTTCCTGCGGAATATATGCACTTCCGACTGGAACGAGGAGCAGGATGCCGGCAGGGCCCTCTCCGACGCTACAGAGCTGCTGGTACAGCAATACCCCGGTTATGAAGCGCAGATCCGCGCCTATTATGGCCGCTGGAAAGAAATGCTGGGCGGCACTATTGATGATACCGTAGCCATCCTGGAGCAGCTTAAAAGCACCGGCCAGTATAAATTATATGCGCTCACTAACTGGTCTAACGAAACCTTCCCTATTGCGCTCACCCAATACCCCTTTCTGCAATGGTTTGATGGCATTGTGGTGTCCGGCCGTGAGAAAATGAGGAAACCCCACGCCTGTTTTTATGAGCTATTGTTGAACCGCTACCACGTTAATGCAGCCGATGCCTTATTTATTGACGATAACCTGCGCAATGTTACTGCCGCTGAAGCCTGCGGTATAGAAAGCATTCACTTCACCTCTCCTGATCAGCTTAAACAAGTACTCACAGCTAAAGCAATTTTAAGTTAATACCGGACGTTATACATAAGACCCTGATCAGTTATCTACTTAACAAAATATTAGGAAGACATTAACATTTCTACAATAAACTTCTGTAACCATACGGGATTCTAATGCGTTGAATATAAAACGCTGGTAAGCTTTCCTAACATTCTGTCAAACCCGTACGTATACTGGATTTGGCATACTTAGTGTATGGTCAATATCTGGTGAGGCACTAGAACCACGAAGGAGTATTAAACGCGAAACCGTGCAGAACAATATTTCTATGCACTTCCGGAAACCACGTTTGGTTACCTGCAGCTGTGGAAGCGGCATTGGGAAAATATTGCATGCAAGGATCAGCTATCAGATCAACAAAATTAAATTTCAAGAGAGATGAAAAAGAGAAGACTTTGGTTTATGATGAGTGCTGCGGTAGCTTTTACCACCCTTGTTTCCCTCAATAGCTGCCGTAAAGATCCGCTGAATGATATGACGGATGAAGAGTCCCGGATCTATATTACCAACCGGGATAGTACAGCAAATTTTAGCTCCTATGCTACTTTCAGCATTGTAGATTCTGTGGCGGTGGCCAGCAATGGCTCAGAGGCAAAACGTGCGCTCACAGACTACGATAAACAGCTGATAGCGGCTGTAAAATCGGCCATGCAGGCAAGAGGTTATACCCTGGTGGATAAAGCGGCAAAACCGCAGCTGGCCGTGAACCTGACCCGTATTGATGATACCTACAGCAGCAGCTATTACGATCCCGGCTACTGGTCTGGCTGGGGCGGTTATTACGATCCGTTCTATTGGGGCTATCCCGGTTATGGTTACTACTTCCCCGCTTATTACACCGTATACTATAAAGAGCGGGCCGTATCCATTGACCTGGTGGACCTGAAGAACGCACAGGCGGATAAGCAGCTGAATGCTATATGGAATGCGATGTTCAGGGGTTCCGGTGTGTGGGACAGTAATAACATCAACAACATGGTGACAGCCGCATTTGCGCAATCAGCTTACCTGAAGAAATAATAGTAGTTACTTTAAAACTGAAGACGATGTTACGCTTAAAGAATTGGATCTTGATCATAGCAGGGTGCCTGGGTATGCAGGCTGCATCCGCACAGGTACGCCCTCCTTTGTCCTTTAATATTAATTATTCCATTGCACAGCCTTTCGGTTCTGTAAAGGATTATAGTGATAAAACCAGCTTCCGCGGATGGCAGGCCGGCCTGCAATACATGATCTCCGACCAGATCGGGGTAGGTATAAAAAGCGGTTTCCAGGATTTTTATGAAAGAGCGCCCCGCGCAGTATATCCTACAAAGGGTGGCGATATTTCTGCAGTACAAACACGTACCTTGCAGGTAATACCGGCCCTGGCCACCGTACAATATCAATTTACCAAGCCGGATGCAATAGTTATACCCTATGCATCGTTAGGTATAGGAGCGGCCAATATGAATTATGAGAAATACTGGGGTGAATTTGTAGATAAGGATAACAGCTGGGCATTTATGGTCAGCCCGGAATTAGGAATTAATATACCATTTGGCAAAGCTTCGCCGTTATTATTTAATGCAAGTATCGAATACAACTACGCTTCCTACAAATTAGCCGAGATCACCAACTTTAGTACGTTACAAGGAAATATTGGTTTGCGCTGGCATATCAACTAAAGTTTGTCCATATTCTATCAAGGGAAGCCGTGTAAATATCGGTTGCCCCGCTAGCAGAAGGCTGGCGGGGCTTTTTTTATGCGGTGAAGGCTCACCGGTTCAGTTGGCAGTTTTCAGTGGGCAGTGGGCAGTCAGCTCACTATTTGCTCATGAACTTTTTAAAACCGGGAGAATATTTTTCCTGCACTTTGCCCGCTGCATCTTTGTAAATGAAATACGCTTCCAGCCCGTATTGCGGGTACCGGCGCAGGAAAGCCAGGGCTTTGTCCACCCCCATTAGTATAAGGGCATTATCAAAACCATCTGCCGTAATACAGTCTTGGGCAATTACCGTTACACTGATAATATTGTTATGTAAGGCCTGTCCCGAAACGGGATCGATCGTATGGGCAAAGCGGGTGCCGCCCTGGTCAAAAAAACGCCGGTAATTGCCGCTGGTAGCAATGGCTTTATTGGAAAGGTATAATAAGGTTTGTACAGGATAATCGCTGCTGTCGGGCGATGGGCCTTCAATGCCAATGCTCCAGGTTTTGTGCTGTGCGTTTTGCCCCCGGGCCCGTAATTCCCCGCCCACATCTACCAGGTAATTTTCAATACCCTGCTGCTCCAGGAAGCGGGCCAGCACATCTACCGTGTATCCCTGTGCAATACCGTTACAGTCTATTTGCACGCCGCTTTTTTGTTTACTGAGCACTGGTCCGTTCACCTGCAAATAGCGATAGCCTACCAGCTGTAAGCGCTGCTGCAGGGTATCTGCCGGCGGTACACCCTGCCAGGATGGTTTCACGGGGCCAAAACCCCAGGCATCTACCAAAGGTTTTACAGTAATGTCAAATGCACCACTGGTAGCGCGGCTTACCTGTAGGGCACGGGTAATAACGGCCTGCATATGTGCATCCATCTGCACCTGCCAGCCGGCATTAAACCGGCAGATCAATGATCCGGGCCGGTATAATGACAAAGATTGATCGATGGCCGAAAAGATAGAATCAATGCGGGTTTGCAGGGATACCGTATCCCGGCTGATGTATTTAACAATGTAATAAGTGCCCTGGGCTTTGCCCTCATTTACCTGTAAATGCTGCGCAAATGTGGAACCAGGAAAAAGGATATATGATATGAGTAATAAGATGCAGAATACCTTCATACTTCGTCTCAATGGAATGCATCAATACCCGTAATATCCATACCGGTGATCAGCAGATGAATTTCATGTGTCCCTTCGTAAGTGATCACACTTTCCAGGTTCATCATGTGGCGCATAATTGGGTATTCGCCGGTAATGCCCATACCGCCTAAGATCTGGCGGGCATCGCGGGCTATGCTGGTAGCTATTTCGCAGGAGTTCCTTTTAGCCATGGAGATCTGAGCGGGCGTTGCTTTTCCTTCATTCTTCAGTACACCTAAGCGCCAATTGAGCAGCTGTGCTTTAGTGATCTCTGTGATCATTTCCGCCAGCTTTTTTTGCGTAAGCTGAAAACCGGCAATGGGACGGTCAAACTGGATCCTTTCTTTGGCGTAGCGCAGGGCCGTATCATAACAGTCCATGGCAGCGCCTATTACGCCCCAGGCAATGCCGTAACGGGCGGAGGACAAGCAGCTCAAAGGACCCTTCAGCCCTTTAACATTAGGTAATATATTGGCTTTAGGTACGCGTACATTATCAAATACCAGCTCGCCGGTGGCGCTGGCCCGCAGGCTCCATTTGCCTTTGGTTTCCGGGGTGGAGAACCCGATCATGCCTCTTTCCACGATAATACCGCGGATATCGCCCTGGTCGTCCTTGGCCCATACTACGGCAATATCTGCAAAGGGGGCGTTGGAGATCCACATTTTGGCGCCGTTCAGGATCACATAATCCCCGTCTGCTTTAAAATGTGTGATCATGCCGGCGGGATTGGAGCCATGGTCCGGCTCTGTGAGCCCAAAACAGCCCATCATTTCCCCGGTGGCCAGCTTGGGCAGGTATTTACGTTTCTGCTCTTCGCTCCCAAAAGTAAAAATAGGATACATCACCAGGGATCCCTGTACAGAGGCGGTGGAACGTACGCCGCTATCGCCCCGTTCCAGCTCCTGCATCATAAGCCCATAGGCAATATGATCCAGCCCGCCCCCGCCGTACTCGGTGGGAATGGTAGGGCCAAAACAACCCAGCTGCCCAAGCCCGTGAATGATCTTGGATGGGAAGGTAGCCTGCTGACAATAGTCTTCAATAACCGGTGATATTTCTTTCTTCACCCACTGGCGTACCGCATCGCGGATCAGCAGGTGCTCTTCGGTTAACAACGCATCTACTGCAAAGTAATCTGGTGACTGGAAAAGATCTTTCCCCATGTGAATCACTTTTATCAGCAATATACTGATTTAGGATTTTAGATGTAACTTGGGGCCAAAATAAGGGAGTCATGTCGAGCAAATTATTCCCTGCGATGTTGCTGGTAGGGTTTCTTGTTGTACTGATCGTATCATTTAAACCCACTGCTGTTACCCGTTCCATTACCAATAAAGCCGTTTCCGATACGCCTAAAGTAGAAATGAAAAAGTATTGGATGGTTTTCCTGAAAAGAGGGCCACAGCGTAACCAGCGTGCTGCAGATGCAGCCCGTATACAGGATAAACATCTGGCCAATATTAACCGCCTGGCAGCTTCCGGTAAGCTGATGGTAGCCGGCCCTTTTGGGGATGATGGCGATCTCCGGGGCATTTTCATACTGGATTGTGCAGACAGCGCCGAAGCGGTAGACATTGTACGTACTGATACTGCGGTGATCACCGGTCGCCTGGCCTTTGAAATAAAACCCTGGTGGACTGCGAAAAATTGCGTGTTTAAATAAATGCTTAATGCTGAATACGAAACGCTGAACGCTGTCAAAACTGCATGTTTAAGTACCCCTGGGAATGCTGAATGCTATAATCCTCTCACCTATCTCACACTAATTACATACACTTTTACTACTGCTATACGCTTTTACCTGGGATGTGATGCGCTTTTAATGAGAAGTGCATGCGCTTTTAATACGGGTTGCACATGAGATTCACTAGGGATGTCTTAGTACAGAAAAACCTTACAGTTGACGTATTGAATGCAGAATTGGCTTTACAGGTTGTAGATTGTTTCAGCGAGCGCTTTACAAGGGTAATTTACTCATTGTTTTTTTTCTTGGCTTCCATTTTTTGGCCAAAGGGCCTGTTCTGGTATGTGCCTCATTGGGTGTCAGATAGTTACAACTCATATGAGGCCTGACACGGTTATAATAGTCGATGGCCTTACCAACAGCATTGACGGCGTCGCCATAGTTGCTAAACGTCCTTTTCAGCCCAAACTCATGTTTTAAAATGCCATTTACGCGTTCTGCCATAGCATTATCGTAGGGGCTGCCTGA